>NZ_CP150296.1:4800000-7008920 GCF_045040665.1 Paenibacillus sp. FSL H8-0280
CACTAAACGTGAACGATGATCAATTGCTACACGAAAAGTAGAAGCATTCTCCGCATAAATCCAGGAGATGGCTGTTGAAGTCGGACCTCCGGATTCTACATCCACTGTGCTCAGAAGCACAAAGGTCTCATTCTTGAATTGCTGTAAAAGAGATTCAGTTAATTGTGTGACGGCTTCGGACATTCAACCAGCCCCCTAACCTTCTTTATGCAATTCTTATACTTGGTTTATGTTATTATAGCATACCGATTAACGTGCTTCCAATCCCAAAAGAATGAAGGTTATTCGCCTGAAGGCGAAGCCGTTACTTTACCTGAAAGTGTATCTTGTAAAGCCTGCTTGGCATTGGCGAGTTCCGTTTCATTAATATACACATATGGACTTCTCCACTCTCCAGTAACCGGAGTATAATGCACATCCGAAGTGGAAATGTTCCAATACGTCGAGATAAAGTTTTTCATTTGTTCCGATTCCACATCTGTCGTCATATTCTTGTCAACTGCACCAATCACTTTGCTGATCTTTGTAATGCCCCCAAGAGATTTCATCTGATCCAGCATGGAGTTCAGCACTTGGTTTTGACGTTTGTTACGATCAAAGTCATTGGATTCATCAGTCTTTGGATTACAATTGGATTTGCGGTAACGAACAAAATCTAGTGCTGCTTTACCATCGAGATGTTGTGCGCCTGCGACCAGATTGATATCTGTACCATCGGCTGTATCTCTATAACACATATTTTTATCCACAGTCACATCCACGCCACCTACGGCATTGACAGCATCACGGAATGCCTGGAAATTCAGGACGGTTGTATAATTAATATCTACATCCAAATACTTGCCCATCATTTCTTTCATCTGATCCTCTGCATTTTTGCCAGTGGTTTTTTCCTGTGCTTTGAATCTTGGATAATAGGAATTCAGCTTGTTGGATTTGTACCCATCCAATTGAATACGCGTGTCTCGAGGCAAAGATACAATGGTTGCCGTCTTGGTCTCCGGATTCAACGAAGCCACCATAACAACATCCGAGAGATATGTGCCAGTTTCAGGACGGTTATCTGTGCCTAATAACAGCATCGTGATCGGTTTGGTTGTGGCTGACATCCCGGGAGGTACCGGTTTATCGATGCCTGTATCCACGACTTGATTGTATACCCAGTACGCATATCCACCGCCTACCACAATGGCAATAACCAATAGACTTAAAAGGATTCTGCCAAAAGCATTCATTCTCTTTTTCTTCTTAGGCTGCTTGCCCTTGCCATTCTTCGATCCAGAAGCACCGGATTGCGTCGGTGCCTGTCTCCGTGGAGGCAGTCCGTTCGAATTTGAGTTCATATCTTCAACACCTTTATCACATCTGTTTTTGTCTAAATAAAAGACAACCGCTTTCCCTAAGGAAAACGGATGGTCTGTACAAGACAGGATTTATGAATTTCGAGCGGCAGCTTCCGCTTTTTTCTTTTGACGACCTTCAATAAAATAACGCACTCTCACTAATAACATCAAACCAACCGCCACCAGCAAACATTGAATGATGGGAAGCTTGTCGATTTGAAAAATAAGAAGCATGAATGTGCCCATCGCCATCAAAATATAGAGAACGATTTCCTTACCAAGTGGCAATTTCTGACGTACCCGAAACACCTTGTTATATACGTAAGTAATCAATACAAAGATGACGATGTAGGCTACGATCGGGTGTGATGCGAACCATGCTTGCATGCACAGCCAGCTCCTTTCGTGTTCATGCTAGAGTATAAGTTAACTGGTTGATGGAGTTCCCTTTAGCAACTTAGAGAGCCAGTACGTACATCGTGACCGTTTCGGTCTCAGCTCGTTCTTCTGATCGCTGTTATCCCCAGATTTTTTTGATCCTTTTCTTAATGGTAAAATCCGGGGATAAAGGCGAGCGCTTCGCTTCTTCAGAATCGATTCTGATCCCTACACTACTTTAGCTGTACAACCCTCTCGTTACTTGCCGGGCCCATCAAATGCTAACTTATATAGCTTATTTTGTTGTTATTAGGCTTTAGAAGCCATTTTGCGTTGTTTTTCTGCACGCTCACGCTCGGATTTGTTCAGGATCTTCTTACGAAGACGAATGGATTTTGGTGTAATCTCACAAAATTCATCTTCATTCAGATATTCAAGCGCCTGTTCCAACGAGAAGATAATCGGAGTTTTAATTTTAACCGTATCATCTTTACCAGAAGAACGAACGTTAGTCAGTTGTTTTTCTTTGCAGATGTTAACAACGATATCATTGTCACGTGTATGTTCACCAACAATCATACCTTCGTAGATTTCAGTACCCGGCTCCAAGAAGAGCGTACCGCGATCTTCAACGCCCATCATGCCATAGAACGTAGATGTACCCGTTTCAGTTGAGATCAGCACGCCTTGGTGACGTCCACCCACTTGACCGGATACTACTGGAGCGTAGCTGTCAAATGCATGGTTCATTACACCGTAACCACGAGTCAATGTCAGGAAGTTTGTGCTATATCCGATCAAACCACGTGCTGGAATCAGGAACTCCAGACGAACTTGACCACTACCTGTGTTAACCATGTTAACCATCTCTGCTTTACGTGCGCCCAGGCTCTCCATTACGGAACCCATGCTCTCTTCAGGGATATCAATCAACAAGCGCTCAACAGGTTCCATTTTCTTACCGTCAACTTCTCTTACGATAACTTCTGGTTTGGATACTTGAAGCTCATATCCTTCACGACGCATATTTTCAATCAGGATACCCAAGTGAAGCTCACCACGTCCGGAAACGATAAATGCATCAGGGCTATCCGTTTCGTCAACACGTAGGGAAACGTCTGTTTCCAACTCTTTTAACAAACGCTCACGAAGTTTACGGGAAGTTACCCATTTACCTTCACGACCTGCGAATGGACTGTTGTTCACGAGGAACGTCATTTGCAGTGTTGGCTCATCAATTTTCAGAACTGGCAAAGCTTCCGGGTTGTTAGGGTCGGCAATGGTTTCACCAATGTTGATGTCCTTGATCCCTGCAATGGCAACGATGTCGCCTGCTCCTGCTTCTTCCGTCTCAATACGTTTGAGACCTTGGAAACCAAACAGTTTCTCGATACGTGCAGTTTTGCTCTTACCATCACGCATAATAACCGTTACCGATTGTCCTTGACGGATCACACCGCGGTTAACACGACCAATGGCAATACGGCCAAGGTATTCATTGTAGTCCATCAAAGTAACGAGGAATTGAAGCGGTTCTTCAACATTTTCGGTAGGGTGTGGGATATGACTAACGATGGTGTTGTAGATCGCCATCATGTTGTCATCTTGTTTGGCAGGATCATTATCCATGCTGGATGTTCCGTTCAATGCGGAAGCATATACAACAGGGAATTCGAGTTGTTGGTCGTTGGCACCCAGTTCAATGAACAGGTCCAATACTTCATCAATAACCTCAGTCGGACGAGCCGCTGGACGGTCAATTTTGTTTACAACAACGATTGGTGTCAGGTTATGCTCAAGTGCTTTACGAAGTACAAACTTCGTTTGTGGCATACAGCCTTCATAAGCATCAACAACGAGCAATACACCGTCAACCATTTTCATGATACGTTCAACTTCACCACCGAAGTCGGCGTGTCCTGGTGTATCCACAATATTAATCAGGTAATCTTTATAAGTTATAGCCGTGTTTTTGGCCAAAATCGTAATACCGCGTTCACGCTCCAAATCGTTGGAGTCCATTACGCGCTCCTGTACCGTTTCGTGATCTCGGTAAGTACCGGATTGCTGGAGCAACTTGTCAACGAGTGTTGTTTTTCCGTGGTCGACGTGGGCAATAATCGCAATATTGCGAATGTGTTCTCTTGAATGCATGTTTTGTATCCATATCCTTTCCAATTTCAAATCATATCTACTTAAACTTCCCGCAATTTCACAGGTTACTCACAAAATAAGCGTCGGTGATATCCCGACGCATGTCTATATCCCTTATATTATAGTTTATTATAGGTAAAAATCAAGATATTTCGCACGAAAAGACCACTGGGAATGTTACCAGCCTCTCCCTTGACGTCCTCGTCCGAGTAATAACCAGACTCCACCCAAGATCAAAAGGACAGCAAGTACATAGATTATTCCCGTTTGCAGCAAGGTAAATCCGAATAATATGATGGACACCGCACCAAGGATCAAAGCTGCAGGTAACACATATTCCGGTCTTCGTCGTTCAGCCATTCCATATTCGAGTAACCCTATGGCGATCCCAAGCAAGATTGCTGGCCACAGCCTGCTCATAAGTCCAGCGCCCCATGTATTCGTTATACTGAATAAAACACCATACACCGTTAGTATGCCGGCAGGAACGAGTGACCACGATGGTGAAATACGCGCATAATATAACGCATGAAGGGCGATGCCTGGCAGCAGGATCAGCAAAGGCCAGAAATTACGACCAATAAATCCAAACACGCCAAACTTGCCAAGCAGAATAAAAATTCCCGCAGCTGCAATAAATAGTCCAATCGCTTTTTCATTTCTCATCCTCATCTAAAATCACCTCTTATACTATGGCTATGTACTTTATTTCTTCATAAACGATAGACATTCCATGCTGACTGTTGATAATCCAACCTTTAATCATGCTTCTAGTGTATCCGATGTTTCGGCAAAAAACTATACTTTATGTCGCACTTTGCGTGCGTCCTTTACCTGTATTACCCTAAAATGTGCAACTTATGACCAGCCCAATGGTTGTTGTATTGACAAGCGGATTATCTCACCACAAAACCGCCTAAACCGGACGGTTCAGACGGTCATATGTTCAAGCTTTTATCCAAAATTAAACTATGCGTTCTTCCGCACAAATTTATGTGCGCCTCCAATCGCAACCACAAGACAAGCCATGGCTACGGGTAGCAGCGTATGCACCTCTGATGTCATACCTCCCAGCCATTCTCCTAACTTGGGGTCTTTCATTACCATCTCACCTGCTGTGAAGGCCAGGATGCCTGATCCAACGAATACAAGAATCGGAAATCGCTTCAACAAACCAACAATCAACCCACTCCCCCATACGACGATGGGGATACTGATTGCAATCCCGATGACGATCAGAGCCAAATCTCCATCTGCCAAAGCAGCTATGGCCAAAACATTATCCAAGCTCATTACAAAATCGGCAATCAGAATGGTTTGAATGGCTTTCCAGGTCGTAGAAGCTTCTCGAATATGTACTTCATCCTCATTTTGAAGCAGCAGCTTTACTGCAATCCAGAGTAACAGCAGCCCACCTGCCGCTTGGATAAAGGGAATTCCCAGCAATAATACCGCTACAAAGGTTAACACACAACGCAGCAGCACCGCACCAAAAGCTCCCCACCATACCGCTTTTTTGCGTTGTATTGGTGGCAGATCCTTGCTGGCAAGTGCAATAACAACCGCATTATCTCCACTTAATACCAGATTGATCATTAAAATTTCAGTTAACAGCCATAGTGTATCCATGTCCTCATCCCCCCACATTAACTTGTATGTCGGAGTTGTCCATGCTATTCTTAATGATTGAACCGTATATAAGGAGTGACATATCTCATGGAGCTATTTAGTCCCACATTCTGGCTGGCTTTGCTGAACGTTGTCTTTATTGATCTAATTCTGGCTGGGGATAATGCCATCGTCATTGGTCTCGCAGCTCGAAACTTGCACCCTTCCGTGCAGAAAAAGGCGATTCTATATGGAACTGGCGGCGCACTTTTGATTCGAATTTTAGCAACAGTTGTTGTTTTATGGTTGCTTAAAGTTCCGTGGCTCTTGCTTGTGGGAGGCATACTTCTGATCTGGATTGCCTATAAATTATTGGCGGATCAGGGAGATGAACACAATGATGTCCAGGCGGGAACTTCCTTGTGGACCGCTATTCGTACCATCGTGATTGCGGATGCAGCCATGGGATTAGATAACGTGATTGCAGTTGCTGGAGCAGCGCAGCAGCATCTCGTGCTTGTCATCCTTGGACTCCTGATTAGTGTACCTATTATCGTCTGGGGAAGTACCCTGTTTATCAAGCTAATTAATCATTTTCCTTGGATCATCTATGTCGGAGCCATTGTTCTCGGGTATACGGCTTCCAATATGATCACTGAGGAACAGCGATTCTTGCCTTACTTTACTGAACATCCGGCATTGCGCATTCTCTTTATCGTTGTAGTTATTGCAGGTGTAGTCTTTGCAGGTTATCGCAAACGCTCCAGCAGTTCCAGCCACAAGGGATCTGGTGGGGAACAGCAGCGCTCCTATTCGTAGGCTAATTTAAACTAAAAATTTCATCTGAATACAGCAAAGGACTGAACGATATTTCATCGGACAGTCCTTTTTTGCAGTTAACATAGCCCTTATTATGTCAGCCATGCTAATTTTTATTGAGTTTAGAACCAGTCATCCTTCATGCCATTGTCTCCTGTTGGATTCGTTACCACAGAAGTTTCACCGGCGTGCAGCGTGATCGTTTCAGTTTGTTCCACCGCTTGATCCACCCATTCTGACAGATGGCTCATTGTTGATTCAATTTTATCCACAATTCGAAGATTTGGATTGGTTGAAGGTGACTTTGGCACAAAGAGAGTACAGCAATCCTCATATGGCAAAATAGATATGTCATACGTTCCGATCTGTTTGGACAAGGTAATGATCTCCTGTTTATCCATCATAACCAGTGGTCGCAAAAGTGGCAGATCCGTCGCACGACCAATGACATTCATACTTGGAAGAGTCTGACTCGCTACTTGGCCCAGGCTATCCCCGGTGATCAGTGCTAATGCCCGCTCACGCTCAGCAAGTTTGGAGGCAATTCGCAGCATTGAACGTCGCATCAGCGTAATAATCAGGTTATCCTGACCCAGCTGGGTAAATGCCGTTTGGATCTCCGTAAACGGAACCAGATGCAGCTTGATTGTTCCTGCATGATCAGCAAGGGCACGTGCCAAATCAATGACTTTCTCTTTGGCGCGCTCGCTTGTGAACGGGTAACTGTAAAAATGTACACATTCCACTTCAAGTCCACGGCGCATGGAAGACCAGGCTGCAACCGGGCTGTCTATACCACCTGATAGCAGTACCATTGCTTTGCCATTCGTGCCCAGCGGAAACCCGCCTACTGCCGGAATGGTTTCGTTGAAAATATAGGTGCCCTGATCCCGAATTTCCACTCGCAGTTCAATATCAGGTTGGCGAACATCAACACTCAATTGCTGAAACTTCCGAAGGATCGGGGAACCAACCAGATGATTCATTTCATGGGAAGAGTTTGGGAACTCTTTCCATACCCGTCTTACATTTACCTTAAATGTGGTGCCTTCTTTGAATTCGTCCTCCCTTTCGTCCATAAACGCAACTGCAGTTTTCACAATCTCATCAAGCTCGGATGGAGTAACTTTAACCGGACTAATCGACATCACACCGAATACCCGCTTCAGCACCTTAATCAGTTCAGTATGTGATTCACCGCCAAGATCCACATAGACACGGCCATATTCTTTGCGAAGGCTCGCTCCTGGATAAGGTTTAAGCAAAGCTTTCACCTGTGTAATGATCGTTTTCTCAAATCGGGCGCGATTCTTGCCTTTTAACATAAACTCTCCGAAACGGAGAAGTAGCATATCATATTTCATATCCATTCACATCCGCCTTTCAAGGGGTCGCAACTGCGCCACCATCTGATGTAAAGCCTGCTCAAGCAAGGCTACATCTTCTTCTGTATGTTCATCTCCAAGACTAATACGCAATCCACCAGCAGCACAAGCTGCATCTCTGCCCATTGCAAGTAAAGCCCGACTCGGTTCAGCCGAACGTGAAGAACAGGCAGATTGGGTCGATATGGTTACGCCAAGTTGCTCCAAGGTGTGCAGCGCCACTTCTGCCTTCATCCCGGGATAGGAGAAGTGTACAATATGAGGTGCACCCTCTGTGCGACTGTTCAATTCAAATTCAGGAATGGAACGTATCGTTTCCATCAATCGATTACGGAGCACCGTTGTACGCCGGGCAAAATCAACCTGATCTTCTGCTGCCATCCGCATGGCCTTTGCCATACCTACCAGCAAAGCCACGTTCTCTGTGCCTGCTCTAAGGCCCTGCTCCTGTGATCCTCCTGACAATAGTGGCGTAAGCTCCACTCCACTTCGCACATACAGGAGACCTGCTCCCTTCGGTCCACGAATCTTGTGAGCAGACAGACTGTACAGATCTGCACCCCAATCGGCAGGTCTCGCCTCCATTTTCCCAAAACCCTGAACACCATCTACATGGAAAAGCACCCGTGGTGCTTTCTTTTTGAGTTGTTTGCCAATCTCTGCAATCGGATGGATGGCTCCTGTTTCATTATTTACATGCATCAGACTCACAAGCACCGTGTCGGGCCTGATCGCGTCTACAACCTTCTGAGCGTTCACTACTCCATCGGAATTCACAGGAACTAATGTCACATTCCATCCCCACTGCTGCAATTGCATAACACTTTCGTACACAGAGGCATGCTCCGTAGCTGTTGTGATGATGTGTCTGCCTCGTGACTGATAACGTAATGCCACACCTTTTATCGCAAGATTATTGCTCTCGGTCGCACCGGAAGTAAATACAATCTCTTCAGGCTTAACGCCGATTGCCGCAGCACATCCAGATCGAGCACGACGCAGCAACTGATCGGCACGCTCTCCATACCCATGGATGGAGGACGGATTACCGAATTGTGTCTCCATAATTTCGGCCATCGTACGAATCACATCAGGATGGGGAGGTGTGGTTGCAGCATAATCAAAATATTTCAAATGAGGTTAGACCTCCCTTATCTCTTCGTTCATGAACCTACAGTGAGCATTGTAACACGATACCCATACAACACAAAAAGACCAACCGGGAACAGGCGTTTCAAGCGCTTCTGCTCCCAAATTTGATCTCATCCTGCCTACCATGTGTTTTCACAAATGTCTATCTGTGAGTTTAGATCACATATTTCGACTGTGCCTTCTCCACCTTGGAGATATAATTCTGTGTTTCTGAAGGCAGACGGTTAAGTACACTCATCAGTTCGCTATCACTCGACACGCCAAGACGTGAAACACGACCTGGTCCTGCATTATATGCAGCAAGTGCCATCTTCACTTCTCCACCAAAACGCTGGAGCTGAAGGGAAAGATACTTCGTACCCGCATCAATGTTCTGGGCAGGATCAAATGAATTACTCACACCAAGCCCTGCAGCCGTGCCATCCATTAATTGCATGAGCCCTTTGGCACCAGCAGAGGACACGACATTTGGGTTGAAATTGGACTCTGTGTCAATGACGGCCTTGATCAATGATTCAGGAACACCGTACTTCGCACTTGCCTCAGCAATCAAAGATTCATAATCCGTAGGTACAGATGCACCGGAATCCACGATTCCTGTATTGGATGAAGATAATAAAGACTCAACGATGTTATTGGAGACAGAGGACGATCCTGCCGTATTTATATCCGGATTGTACGTGCTTCCGAGTTGCAGCCACAACAAACCATCACTGGATCTTTTGGAGACCGTCGCGGTGGAATCTGTATTGCTCGTCGAATTGGCACCCGTACCTAACAGCCCGTCCATCACATTGGCGAAATCCACTGTTGAACCAGCATCCGATGGTGATCCACTGGTTTGGTTATTCACATTGGACAATTGCAGTTCCAACAACTGCCGCGATCCGCTTGGATCAATCTGCATGAGTTATACCCACTCCCGTATAATTAAGCGTATTATGACCTTATTCTACATCGTTTTACAGCAAGGTTCCATTGTTTTCATAAAAATATATGAATCTTCCCACCTAGCCTGCGCATATACGAAAAAAACCTTCTGTAATTCACCGTATTTGGGTGAGAACAGAAGGCTTTTGAATGAATCATTTTACACGTTAACGAGCGAATGGAATCATGAAAAAATAACTCAGCGTAGCTACAACACCCAGTCCAATGGACCAGGCTCCCGCTGTCTTCCGACCATTCACATATGCATAGTAACCCAGTACAGCTGCGGCCGGTCCAAGTACGATTGACCACATGAACAAAGACGCGATCCCGAAGGCAAGTCCCATGTAACCCGCAACCTTGCCTGTTGATTCCATGACCCGGTCTGCCTCATGCTTCTCAGGTACAGGCTCTGCCCGTTCGGTACCTCCAGTTCTTACGACAGTCGGAGGAGCGACCTCTGCCCCGTATTCTTCCCGATGTGCTTTTCTGGGATAATCGACGCGCATACGCTGTTTTTCACCGTCAACATTGATTTTAGGGCGATCCTGAAAATTAAACTTATTATCGTCATTTTTCATTGGGAAGCACCTCCGTTATGAATAGGGATGACTGCTCACTTGGGTTTGAACGTGTGACAGCATGTTGCAGAGGATGTGCGTGCATGATCATGATGATCGGAGTCAAATGTCTCACCGGCAAATTCCTCATGCAGACGACGGGTGGCATGTTGGTCAATGTCAATCATGATGGCATCAGCGTGGCAGAAGTTGTTCTCTCCCCAAAAGTTGCAGTTGGAGACGCTGCATTTGACAATTGGTTTGTCTTGGCTCATTTTTTATCACCTCGACTACTATTGTCTCCCCGCCACAAACCTGATATTCCCCGTCAAAATGCCAGATGATGACATGATCACACTTCGTCTGATTCTCACTAAAAACACAAAAAAACCGCCACAAGGGCGGTTTCGTCCAATTTCATATTCAGGTTTAAACGTTAATTAGGCGTGATTCCGTTGATTTTGCATACGGCGCTGAGTCAGGTAATCACTTTCATAATATGCCAGATCATCGCGCAATTCTTCGTACGTTTTGGAAACCTCAAGAATGACATCCCGTACTGCACGGATTGGCTTGTCACGGAAACGAATGGCATCTTGTCCTGTGTAAGCGTATCTTCCGTCTTCGGAATAACATTCATTTTTGGGATAGAAAAAGCTGTTTACGCATTGGTGATACGTATTATAAAGAGCCTTTTCGGCAAAATCGACATCAAAGTTGGCACGACGCAGCACAACGCCAAGTTTTTCGTAAGAAACTTCAGAAAAAACGAGCAAATGACGGAGATCTGAAAGAAATCCTTTGTAGAAGGCTGTTGATTCTTCCGTCTGATTCTGATCCAGTTCAGGCAAAGCATTCTCATTCAAAAATTTTTCAATCCGATCGATAGCCGGTTTTAACTTTTCCCTAGTTGACTCACATGTTTTCTGTACATTGGCTGCTGACATAAAGGTAGCTCCCCCTTAAATAAGTCCTTACATATAGGTCGGCCAACGGTGGTTTTCCCCTGACCTTTGAATTCTCAGCTATAATCCTACCATAAAAAGATGACGAGCGGTATCCCTTAATCATGCTTTCCGCTTCTGCCGTTAAACATGCCTATTATACGCAGTTAGACTCGAACCCGCCTGCATAAAAATATCCGCTTTTTCTAACGATAGATATAACCAGTGACAACGACGAAGCACTGTTAATGATTGTCCAAAATGAACGAAGGAGGTTCCATCCACCATGTCCAGACCGAAATGGATTAACTGGGCCCTTGCAGCTGGTGCAGGAGCACTCGCTCTGACGCTCCTGCTTCCAACATCCAATCGTCCCGAACCTAAGCCAGGTGCCCTGTCTGACTCTGCTCATGAGGAACACACGAGTAAGCAGCGTCTAAAAGTGCAGGATGTCAAAGCAACCGATCTTCTGACCCGTATGGATGCCAAGCAACATCTCAGTATCATGCTGGAGAAAACCGCCACAATGAATGCTGCGCAGGTTAGCCGATATGTGAATGATCTCCAAAGTTCACATGAACATATCAGATCCATTCATCTCATGAATACCAATGGCTCTTTTAACAAGCCCTTTGATCACGCCTCCACACAAGGAAGCAAGTTGGAACAACAGAAGCTTCAACATTCGCTCAACCTTGCCAAAAAAGCGGTAAACAAACATCAAAGTTTTGAATCCTCATCTTTTCCTTTGGGAAAAGAAAAATACTTTGTTATGGGGCAACCCTCCAAAGATGGCAAAAGAGCTGTAATTGCCTTGTTCAGTCAGAACGTATTAAATGCTGTTGAACAACATCAGCGCAAAAATCTGCGCATGATCCCTTATCCGCGTGAGGGTAAATTCAAAATTGAGTCTGTTCACCCGGATACGCTTAACGAAATCACAGTGAAGACCGGACATGATAATGCCAATGCCAGTCATTTTTATGAAAATGAAATCGTCATCCGTTTTCGCCAAGATCCCGGTGAACGGGATATGCGTATCATTAAATCCGATCTAAGAGCGCAATCTGCGCGCAAGCTGGGATACACATATGTTTTTCGATCAGAACACATGAGTTACAAACAATTGCATAGTTATTTCGAAAGCAAATGGAATCCACTCTATATGGAGCCCCACTATATGTATTTAACCAATGATACTGTAACTGAACAAACAGATGTAACGATACCCAATGACATTTTGTTCTCCGATTATCAGTGGAACCTGCCTGCAATTGAGACAAACAGAGGTTGGAATATTACCAAGGGAAACAAAGATGTCATCGTTGCGGTGGTCGACACGGGGGTTGATATGAATCATCCTGACCTGAAGGGCAAGCTCCTTGAGGGTTATAATGTGGTCGAGCCGGGAAGCCAACCGATGGATGATGTGGGACATGGGACACACGTCGCAGGCATTATCGGCGCTACTGTCAACAATAATGAAGGCGTGGCAGGTATGAGCTGGTATAACAAGGTACTACCAGTTAAAGTACTCGACAACTCGGGTTCTGGTACCACGTATGCCGTTGCCGAAGGCATCATCTGGGCAGCCGATCATGGAGCCAAGGTTATCAACATGAGTCTCGGCAATTATGCTGATGCGCAATTTCTTCATGATGCCATTAAATACGCTTTTGACCGGGATATCGTCCTGATTGCAGCCACGGGGAACGATAATACCGAGCGTCCAGGATACCCTGCTGCTTATCCGGAAGTATTTGCCGTATCTGCTACGGACCCGGATATGAGCAAAGCTTCCTATTCCAACTACGGGGACTATGTGGATGTGATGGCTCCGGGGTCCAGTATCGCCAGTACCTATCCAAACAATCAGTATGCGGCCTTGTCTGGAACGTCCATGGCTAGCCCTCATGTAGCCGCACTTGCAGGTTTGATTCGTTCATTGAACCCGGACTTGACCAACACAGAAGTGATGGATTTGATGCGCCAAAGTGTTATTGACCTCGGTGATCCGGGTCACGATAAGTATTTCGGCTATGGGCAAATCGATGTCTATAAGGCACTGCAAGCCGCATCAGGCAACAGCGCTCCTTTGCAGTTCTGGCCGCAACATGTCAGACAACAAATGGATAATACGATGAAAAAGTATACGCAGTAAGCGTAATGAGGATAATCTGCAAAAAATACAAAAGCAGCTGCGCCCCGGGGCGTACGCTGCTCTTTTTGGTTTATCTCCAATTCCCCGGGGCACCCGCTGCGATTAGCGTTTGCGAGAAGTTGTGCGGGCTTTGCTTGATTTTTTCACGGATTTTTTCTTCGGATTATGGCTGGATACATAACAAGGGTCTTCTTCTTTGACAACAACAGGATACATGTGGTGATGAATCGGAACACAGTGATGTTTTTTGATCACTTCAATCGGGTGAATTACAGGCACGATTTGTGGGATGTAATAATCCTCAACAACCTGGATCGGGTCACAGACAATCGGGCAAAGCGGTGGACAGTAATGGTTCATTTCAAAACCAACTCCCTTTCTGGTGATACTATAACCTATTGCAACAGATCGAAAGTGGATTGGATGTATGTCCATAGTCCGAAAAATTAAATGAGCGGTAGCCTGTCCGCCACTGTCCCACCCTGCCCAGGTGTTACTCTGTCAATGACTTGGCATAGTACACGAAGTCCTTCACACAAAAGCTCAACGTTTGTTACAGTGAAGCAAATACGCAGACTTGGTGTATCCATCTCCCCTACATAACAGGCGGAACCCGGGAGGAAAGAGACCCCTGCAGCAAGTGACTGATGATGCAACTCACGCATATCCAAGTTACTCGGAAGTTGGAGCCACAGATTGAGTCCTCCCTCTGGCAAGCGCCATTGCATACCCATAGTAGCATGTTCTTCCAGCACTTCAGATGCTGCGCACAAGCGAGAATACAATTCATCCCTCAATCGGGATACATAGGCACCGTACTGATTCTGAATGAAAGATTGCAATGCCTTTTGTGTAAGCAGCGGACTCCCCAAGTCCGCCGTAGATTTTGCGGCCACAAGCCGGGTCAATACACTTCCGTCTGCGATGGCGCAGGCTATACGGCAACCTGGAGACAACACCTTGCTGAAGCTTTTGATATATACGACATGACCTGTCCCATCCATCGATTTAATGGAAGCCGGGGGAGGGTCCCGAAAATAAAGATCTGCAAACGGATCATCCTCCAGAATGAGGCAGTGGTAGCTTTGAGCGAGATTAAGAAGCTGTGCTCGTCTTCTTGCACTCATCGTGATACCTGTTGGATTGTGATAGGTCGGGATCGTATAGATCAGCTTGGGCGGATAGGTATCACATAATCGTGTCAACAGATCAATACGCATGCCTTCGTCATCCATCGGGACCGTAATGATCTTCGCGCCTCTACTCGTAAATACATCAATGGCTCCGGTATAGCTTGGTGCCTCCATGTATACAACATCCCCAGGTCCGACAAAAGTTCGTGCCACAAGATCGATCCCCTGCTGAGCACCACTTGTAATTAACATGCGTTCAGGTGCAGCCTGTAGTCCACGCTCAGCAAAGTGTTCGGCAAAGATCTGTCTAAGTTCCCGATCTCCCTGAAAAGATCCATACGCCGCCATACGCTCTGTATGATCGGAGGAGAGTCGGTAGGCGCTGTCGATAATCTCGCGTGTAGGCAACAGTTCAGGCTGAATTGCTGACATATGAAGTTCATACCGCACTTGAGGTGACGTATCAAAATGTCTCCAGAGCTGCGCTCTCGGTAAATAATCCACCAGTGCCATCTGCCAATTCCATGACGTACTGGATTCACTGTTGGCATGGTTTCGCTGCGTTCGGTCCATATCCTCCGTCTGATCCACGTTCAATGTACCTCTCACATAACAACCTTTCCCCTGGGAGCAGGTGATCAATTGAATCGCTTCAAGTTCAGCATACGCTTTGGATACAGTGACCAGGCTGACACCCAAATCCGCAGTCATTTTACGCACAGAAGGAAGCCGGGTTCCGGGTTCAATGAGTCCTGATCTGATGCGATCGGCAATCGTTAGCGCAATCTGCACGTACAATTTGGTACTGCTTCCCCGTTTTAATTCAATATGCATATGTGCTCCCCCAACTGTTATGATCTTCATTTTACTGTTATAGTGTAGTCCGTCTATTATAGTTTATAATATCAGTATAACAGTGAATAACAGGAGATGAGAATAACATGAGTATCCCTTGGTCCAAAATGGCACAAAAAACCCCGTCCTCTGTCGTTCGCGACATGCTCCAGGCCGCTCAGGCACCTGGAATGATCTCACTAGCCGGTGGATTACCAGCCCAGACTTCATTCCCGCTGGAAGCCATCCGCGTTGCATATGAAAAAGTATTTATGAGCGGAGCAGCCGCTCTTCAATATGCGGAGACTGAGGGTTACCGTCCTCTTCGCGCCAAAATCGCCGAACGTCTTGAATCCAAGGGCATTCCCGCTTCACCCGATCACATGCTTCTCACTACGGGTTCACAGCAATCCATTGACTTGGTTTGCCGCATCCTTCTTGACCCGGGTGACCGCGTATTGGTTGAATCACCAACCTACCTCGCTGCTCTGCAAGTCATTCATTCCTATCAGGCTGAATCTCACGGCGTAGCCTGTGATGATCACGGCATGTTGCCTGAATCTCTCGAGGAACAGCTCCAGTTGCATCGTCCAAAACTTGTCTATATTAATCCAACGTTCTCCAATCCTACGGGAAAAGTGTGGTCACGAGAAAGAAGACAGCAGGCTGTGGATCTGTGCCGCAAATATGGTGTACTCATTCTGGAAGATGACCCCTATGGTGAAATTCGGTTCAATCCGGAGCAATTGGATGTCCCTGCTCTCGCAGAACTGGATGCAGTATCCTATGACGGCCCTTCCAACGTTATCTACACCAGTACATTCTCCAAAACGGTAGCACCTGGCCTTCGTACGGGCTGGATACTGGCTGCTCCCGATATTGTCAAAATGGCAGCACGAGCCAAACAAGGTGCCGACTTGCACTCCAGCAGCATTGACCAAAGAGCGCTTCATGCACTGCTTGAATCTTTCGATCTGGATGCACATATCCGCCATATTTCAGAGGATTACGAAAAACGCATGAAAACATTGACTACTCTTATGGCAGCCAAAGCATGGAAAGGCATCTCGTGGAATTCACCACAAGGTGGCATGTTCTTGTGGCTGCAATTGCCTGAAGGCATGCTTGCAAGCAATCTGTTCACTTATGGTATCCAGGAGAAAGTGTGCATTGTCCCTGGTGATTCCTTCTATGCAGGTACACCAGAGTTAAACCGCATGCGGATCAACTTTACTCATACGGACCCTGAGCTCCTTCCGGAAGCCGTGGAAAGAATGGATCGCGCCATCCAACGTTGGCATGCTTCCTTAACATCCGACAGTGTTGTTACACTGTAATGAACTGTCATAAAAGTTTCGCTATTCCATTAGCGTATGAAGATTAATAAATTGATATGAGAAACAAAAATAAGGCGGCAGGCCCGAGAATCTCGGAACTGCCGCCTTATTTTTATAGAACCTGTTATCAACAGGAATTATGTTTTTTTAGATGTTCATGGGTCCTTCTGATCAGTCAGGCCATCGGATGATTCATACGAGTTGTCCTCGACTGATAGGTGGACTACATTGTGTTGCAATAGTGTTGTTGTTGCAGTTAGGAAAGCTTACCGTAAGCCGGGTTCTGTGCTCTTCGTGGTTCATACGGGAACTACCCTCCCACCAGAAGCGACAATCATCTATCTAGGCCATACATTGCTGCACAGCTCAAGCGACCAACCTAGACACACCTCGGGCTAAGGTTGCCTCCTCAGAAGAGGCGGCTGTGTCCCATTAGGTCTTGCTCCAGATGGGGTTTACCAGGAACGAAGTCACCAGCGTTCCTCGGGGTCTCTTACACCTCGGTTCCATCCTTGCCTGTGCCGGAAAATCCGGCCATCGGCGGTCCATTTCTGTGGCACTATCCTTCAACTCGCGCTGACTGGACGTTATCCAGCATCCTGCCCTGTGGAGCCCGGACTTTCCTCTCGTGGCAACAAAGGCCACCAGCGATTGTCTGTCAAGCTTTCCGAACAACATTACATAGTATACAGGCATTTAGGTTCCCAGACAAGCTTAATATTACTGGGAACTACACAGCAACGGTCTTTTTAGATAAATTGGAATACCTCCGTATCAACCTCTGAAGCTGTAACTTGCGTATCATATCGTTTCTCTTCCAAACGGGAACGAAGCCAATCCGCTGTTTTTGGTTTCATAATCTTCTCGGAATTATGTCCCGGGTCGATGATACACATACCTGCCATTAACGCATCATGAGCCGTGTGATAATCAATATCTCCGGTCACAATAACATCCGCACCTTTGAAGCGGGCAGTGAGCGCGTAACGGCTGCCAGAGCCGCCAAGAACCGCTGCTTTTTTGATCTGCTTGTTCAGATCTCCTACCACACGTACATGAGGCACATTGAATTGGGTCTTCACAACCTCCACAAGCTCACCTAATGTCTTAGGCTCCCTAAGGGGTCCCAAGCGTCCCAGACCGAGCGTACGGCCCTTTAAATCCATTGCATAGAGGTCATAGGCCACTTCCTCATACGGATGAGCCTTAAGCATCGCCTGAACGACCTTACTTCTCAGACTTTGGGGTACGATGGTCTCAATCCGCATTTCTTCCACACGTTCCATCTGCCCTTGGGTACCGATAAACGGTTGAGTCCCTTCACCAGGCACAAACGTTCCTGTACCTTCCGTGTTAAAGCTGCACTTATTGTATTGACCGATACTCCCCGCTCCGGCTTCCAAAATGGCCTGAAGAACCTGTTCATGATGGGTACGAGGCACAAACACAGCCAGCTTGTACAGATGATCTGTGTGTACATCTTCCAGCGATTCTTTACTCTCGATGCCAAGTGCCTCGGCCATCCAGTCATTCATACCACCCTCGGCCACATCCAGGTTTGTATGACTGATATAGACAGCGATATCATGTTTAATCAGCTTTTCATACAATCTACCCATAGGTGTATCTGTACTCAGTGATTTAACTGGACGGAAAATGATAGCGTGATGAGCGATAATCAGGTTGGCACCAATACGAATCGCTTCGTCCACCACTTCATCCGTCACATCCAAAGCAATTAACACGTGACGGATTTCTTTTTGCAAACTGCCGAGCTGGAGACCAATGCGGTCATCCGGTACAGCCAGATGTTTGGGAGCGAGTTGCTCCATCAGTTGAATTACAGTTTGACCTTTGGCAAACATGCCAAAACCTCCTTCAAGTTTGCGATAAGGCGCTCTACCTCAGCCGCCTTGTCCCGGGAAGAATCCTGATCGGATTTGGAGATGGAGTTAACAACCCCTTGCAGTTTGATGATCTCACTTTCCCATTTGGCAAAAAATACATCCGTCGGTCGATCAACCAAATAAGGCCCCATCCTTAGCAGCAAATCTTCCGTCAATTCTGTCCCGCCTTGAAGCGGACGTGCACGATACACCTCTACATTGGCGATCGGGCTTACAGATTGTGGCATCGCCGTTATAATCTCATAAATCTTTCCATCTTCTTCGAGCAACTGTTCTGCTACAACTACCCAGTGATGCTCCAGTAACCAGCGTCTGAGGATATCCTCACCCACATTTGGTTGCAAAATAAGTAACTGGACTCCTTCCAGTTTGGATAAACCTCTGTCCAAAATAGAAGCAATCAAGGCACCGCCCATGCCTGCGATGGTGATGACATCCACTTCACCCGCAGAGATCACATCAAGACCGTCTCCACGACGCACCGTGATTTTTTCTTTCAGGCCAGCATCGCTGACTTGTTTGCATGCAGCATCATAAGGGCCAGGATTGACTTCCCCGGCTACTGCATTTGCAGCTTTCCCACTGCGGATTGCGGCTACTGGCAGCAACGCGTGGTCTGAACCGATATCAGCCATGCGGCTGCCATCGGGAATTTGATCATGTATTCGCTGTAATCGATTCGAAAGTTTCATGAAGCACCTACACCATTCATTTAATTTATTGATTTGCATTGAACAAGGAAAAGCGATAAAATAAAATCCAATAAAACATTTCAACATTTCAAGGATGAATTTCCAAAACCAAGAAATCAAGACGTTTAAATTAAAAATAAAGGAGACCCCGCCGCCGCTAAAGCGTCTTGCGGAAAGTCTCCCATAGTTCGATTATTCGAGGAAATCCTTGAGCCGTTTACTACGACTCGGGTGACGCAACTTACGAAGAGCCTTGGCTTCGATCTGACGAATACGCTCACGCGTAACACCAAATACCTTGCCGACTTCCTCCAGCGTTCTCGTCCGTCCATCGTCCAGACCAAAACGTAGACGAAGCACGTTCTCTTCACGTTCAGTCAATGTATCCAATACATCTTCGAGCTGTTCTTTCAGCAACTCATACGCAGCAGCATCCGCCGGAGCAAGTGCTTCCTGATCCTCAATGAAGTCACCCAGATGGGAATCATCTTCCTCACCAATTGGTGTTTCCAGAGAAACCGGTTCCTGTGCAATCTTCGTAATTTCACGAACTTTCTCTACACTCAGATCCATCTCAGCAGCGATTTCTTCTGGTGTCGGTTCACGCCCAAGTTCCTGCAACAGCTGACGGGATACCCGGATCAGCTTATTAATCGTCTCCACCATGTGCACAGGGATACGAATTGTACGCGCCTGGTCAGCAATAGCACGAGTGATCGCTTGGCGGATCCACCATGTTGCATACGTACTGAACTTGTATCCTTTTTTGTGGTCGAACTTCTCAACCGCTTTGATCAGACCCATATTACCTTCCTGAATCAAATCAAGGAACAACATTCCACGTCCAACGTAACGCTTGGCGATACTGACAACGAGCCGTAAGTTAGCTTCAGCCAGACGACGCTTGGCTTCTTCATCCCCGTTCTCAATCCGTTTAGCCAGTTGTACTTCATCATCTGCGGACAACAGTGGCACACGACCAATTTCCTTGAGGTACATACGGACAGGGTCATTGATTTTGATACCTGGCGGCAAGCTCAGATCATCATCAAAGTGGAATTCGTCCTCTCCCTCTCTGGTGTTGTTCTCGGAATCTTCACTAGGACGAAGTGTAACCTCTTCATTGTTTTCATTCACTACATCGATACCCAGATCGCTCAGTTGCTCATAGAACTCATCCATTTGCTCTGCATCCTGCTCAAAAGGAGAGAGTTTCTCTATAATTTCCTTGTAATTCAGCGAAGCTCTTTTTTTACCTGATTCAATCAATTGATCTTTAACCTGATCCAGTGTCAATTCTGTTTCTAGTTCAGTATGCTGATCATTCGCCATAATTCGACTCCCTCCTCCCTAGAAACATCTAATCATCAGACGTTCACTGTCTCTCTAGGGCAATCATTTCAATTGCAATCTGTGCCGCGCGTACAGAATCACCTGCCCGCTCTGCAGCAATCATTTCTTCTTTTTTCAAATCGTACTCTTTCTTACGCGGATGCTTCAGCACTTCCCTGATGCAATCATCGAGCATTTGAATACTCCATTCACCTGGACCATCCATCATCGAGATTGAACTGACCGTTTTTTCCAGGCGATCGTCATGCAGTGAAGACATAAAACGGCTTGTATCCGACGGTTTGCCTTGCGCATAGTAGGCATATAGATAAGCAGCAATAGCTGCATGATCATCCAAGTTAAAAGCTTCACCAAGATGCTCATTCACGTACTGGGCAGCCTCATCATCCTGCAACATCCAGGCGATCAGTTTGCGTTCAGCTGCGTGGTAAGCCGGCAACAGATTGGGTGTAGGCACCTGCCTATTTTGTTGCCTACCATTATTCCACCTTTTCGGGTTATTATCCCCAAACTGGAGGTTATTTTTCATCGCCTCCCGTTCTTCATTACACTCCTGCTTCAATGTTTCGAAGGATACGTCCACTTCTGCAGCCAGTTCACGAAGATACACTTCCCTTTCTGTTGGAGAAGGTAAGGGTGCAATCAACTTTACTGCTTCTTTCGAATAGGCGATTTGTCCGCCACCCTCTAGCAGTATATGGCTTTTTTTTAAGTTTATAAGTTTAAATTTTGTAGTTGTCACGGCGCCGTCCACAATCTGGTTTCGGAACCGTTCACCACCATGCTTCCGGATAAAATCATCCGGGTCAAGTCCCTCAGGAATGAGAGCCACTTTGACCTGCAATCCAGCTTCCTCAAGAATAGGGAAGTTTTTGAGTGCAGCAGCCTGACCTGCTTTGTCGCCGTCATAACATATGATGACTTCGTCGCACATCCCTTTGAGCATTAGTGCCTGATTCTCGGTTAACGCAGTACCCATTGCTGCTACACCATTCTGGATATCCTGATCCCATGCGGAGATGACATCACCATATCCCTCGAACAAAATGGCTTGTCTTTGTTTGCGAATTGCATTTTTGGCATGATGCAGATTATAGAGAACACGGCTTTTGTTAAATAACCGGGTTTCCGGTGAATTTAGATACTTCGGTTGCCCATCTCCCAATATGCGTCCTGCAAATGCAATCGGCTTACCGCTCCTGCCATTAATCGGGAACATAATCCGGTCTCGGAATCGATCCACATATCCCTGACCTTCATTTCGCGGTGACAGAAGTCCACCCTTTTCCATCTCTTCGAGCGGATAGTTACGTTTCTCAAGAAATTGTACCAGTGTGTCCCAACGATTTGGTGCAAAACCAATCTGGAACTGGTCGATTAACTTGTCGCCAAAACCTCTTGAGCGTAAATACTCCATGGCTGACTTGCCGTGCTCTGTATTTTTCAACAAAAAATGATACAGCTTCGCGGTAAGCTCATAAGCCTCCAACAGACGTTCCGTCTCCGGATTCACATGAGCAGATTCACGCCCTTGCCAGTCCCCCATAGAGATGTGACTTTCTTCCGCCATCGTTTTGACAGCCTCGGGAAAGGATAACCCTTCGATTTCCATCCTGAATTTGATGGCATTTCCACCCGTGCCGCAACCGTAGCAGTAGAAAATTTGTTTCTCAGGTGTAACGGTGAACGAAGGCGTCTTCTCGGAATGAAAAGGACAGAGGCCTTTCATATACTTCCCCTGTTTGGTCAGATGCACAAATCGGCTCACCGTATCGACAATATCATTCTGCTGTAACACCGATTCAATAATACTTTCGGGTATACCGCCTTGTCCGGTACTCATCTCTGGCCACCTTCATCTCTTCAACACGTAAATATAATTCGATAAACTTACACATTCTCCTGCAAATCTTTTAAAAGTTTTGTCAGTTTATGTTGAAACATTTCTCGATCCTGCTCTGTGAAAGGCTTTGGGCCTTTCCCGTAATGGCCTCTTTTTCGTGCTTTGGCCGCAGTATGACGAGAATCCAACATGAAATCAATGTCACGATCGTTAAACTCACGACCACGAAAGGACAAAACATAACAACGTTTGCCAAGCGCAAGTGCCGCAAGTCCATAGTCCTGAGTGATAACCACATCATATGGCTTAATATGATTAGCAATATACAGGTCTGCGCTCTGATCACTGCGATCCACTTGCACGGTTCGTACCCCTTCTCCTCCTTGAAGCAAATGATCAAATGAAGAGACTAACAATACGGGGATGTTGAAAAGGCGAGCGGTTTGCGCAATCTCGGTTTTGACCGGGCAAGCATCACCATCCACAACAATGTGGCGTATATTTAACTCACTCAAACCCAGACCACCCGGTTTCATAAAATAGCTGCATATTGTTATATACGACCCCGGCCAGGCAAAATCCTTCTGCCGGAACGAGGGAAATCAAAGGCTAAAATACGGAGCGGTTGTCAAAAATACATTTCACAACCCGTTCCGTATATTTATACCCTCATATATCCTTCTTTAATACTGAATTTTAGCTTTGCGCCAAGTCTGTGAAAAACGACTCATGAAATCCGCCCAATTACCAAACCAACTTGGAAAAATCAGCAAATCCTTTCAAGTCACGATCAATAGCCGCGAGCAAGGCAAGTCGATTCGCCCGAACAGCCTCATCTTCGGCCATAACCATGACCGAATCGAAGAACGAGGTAATACCATCCTTCCAGGCAGATGCAATAGCCAGTGCTTCAGCAGCATGATGCTGAGTCAACGCCTGACGATATTCTGCATTCGTTTTGCTCCATGCCTCATGGAGCTGACGTTCTCCATCTTCTGTGAACAGTTCTGGATGTACGGAAGCATTGGATGCTTTGGCAGCCAGATTGCCCACACGGTTGAATGATTCAACCGTTGTTTTGAATGCGTCTCCTGTCAGAACAGCCGCCATCAACGCTTCACCTTTTGGAACCACAGCGCTGATATCATCGAATCCGGAAGAAATTACGGCATCCACTACGTCGTAGCGAACTGTTTCGGACAACAATTTTTTCACACGAAGACCAAAGAAGTCTTGCAGATCTTTACGAACCTCTTCATCTGCACGTTTCAACAGGTTCATCTGGGCATGTACTTGAAGTGCTACTCCAAACACGTCAGACAATGTCAGCGGAAGCTTGTGATCCAGCAAAATCTGTACAATACCTGCAGCCTGACGGCGCAGCGCATACGGATCCTGAGAACCCGTTGGAATAATGTTGATGGAGAAACAACCCACGATTGTATCCATTTTGTCCGCAGCACTCACAATGGCACCGACAAGAGAAGCAGGGGATTGATCTCCAGCGAAACGTGGCTGATAGTGTTCAAATACCGCTTTGGACACCTCTTCTTTTTCGCCAGCTTTACGAGCGTAATCCTCACCCATCACACCTTGCAGTTCCGGGAATTCTCCCACCATCAGTGTCACCAGATCGAATTTGCAGATATCTGCTGAACGGCTAACGGATTCAGCAACATCACCGGATACTTGTAGTTTGGCAGCAAGTCCATCGGCAATCTTGCGAATACGACGCACTTTATCTCCAACCGTTCCTAATTCTTCCTGGAAGACGATACTTTCCAGCTTCGACAATGCATCCTTAATCTGTAGCTTCTGATCTTCCTCATAGAAGAACTTGGCATCAGACAGACGTGCACGCAGAACTTTTTCATTCCCTCTGGCAATAACGTCCAGTGAATCACTTCCACCGTTACGTACCGTCACGAAGAATGGCAACAATTGTCCTTCACTGTCCAGTACAGGGAAATAACGCTGATGCTCACGCATGGAAGTAATCAATACTTCTTGTGGAATATTCAAGAATGAGGAGTCAAATGTCCCGAACAATACGGTAGGTGTTTCCACCAGGAACAGAACTTCCTCCAGCAAGTCTTCCTTAATCGCAATATCCCATTTTTTCTCCGCAGCCAGTGCCTGAATCTGGGATACAATCATCTGTTCACGTTCTTGGATATCAGCAATGACATGTTCGGAACGCAACACTTCCACGTATGAAGACGGAGTGGAGATCACAGCTTCCTTACCGAGGAAACGATGTCCGCGAGTTACATTACCCGACTTAACACCTGTCACTTCCAGATCGATAACATCACTGCCGAGCATAGCCACAATCCAGCGGATTGGACGTACAAATTTGAAATCATAGGAAGCCCAACGCATGAATTTTGGGAACGTCATGGCATGTAATACAGAAAGTAATCCTTCGCCAACTACAGAAGCCGTCTCCACACCTTTGCTGCTCTTCGTTGCATAGATATATTCGACACCGTTCAGTTCCTTGAACGTGAACTGGTCCGGTTCAACACCTTGACTGCGGGCGAATCCGAGTGCAGCCTTGCTCCAATTGCCACTGTCGTCCAGGGCAATTTTGCGTGAAGGACCTTTCACTTCTTCCTCGATATCTTCCTGCTTTTCAGCCACATTCTGAATCAAAACAGCCAGACGGCGCGGTGTAGCATATGCATTCACTTCACCATAAGCAATGCGGGATGCGTCAAGCCATTTCACGACACGCTCTTGCAGCTGTGCGATTGCTGCGCGCATAAAGCGTGCAGGTACTTCTTCCAGCCCGATTTCAAACAACAGATCCTTAGACATGCTCGGCTCCCCCTTTCTTGATCAGCGGGAAGCCTAGCTTCTCACGCTCTTCCATATATGTAGCAGCGACTTGGCGAGCCAGATTACGAACACGTGTGATGTAACCCGTACGTTCCGTTACACTGATGGCTCCACGTGCATCCAACAGATTGAACGTGTGGGAACATTTCAGCACATAGTCATATGCCGGGAATACCAGATGCTGCGCCATGGCCTTGTTTGCTTCTTCTTCATGCATGTTGAAGAGTGTAAACAGCATTTTGACATCAGATACTTCAAACGTATATTTAGAGTGTTCGAATTCTGGCTGACGGAATACATCACCATAAGTGATACCTTCCACCCATTCCAGATCAAACACATTCTCTTTATCCTGAATGTAAGAAGCCAAACGCTCCATACCGTACGTAATTTCAACAGCTACCGGATTTGTCTCGATTCCACCAACCTGTTGGAAATACGTAAATTGCGTAATTTCCATCCCGTCCAACCATACTTCCCAACCAAGACCTGCACAACCAAGGGAAGGATTCTCCCAGTTATCTTCAACAAACCGAATATCATGTTTGAGCGGATCAATGCCCAGACGCTTTAGACTTTCCAGGTAAATTTCCTGAATATTGTCCGGAGAAGGTTTGATGATTACCTGGAACTGATGATGCTGGTACAGCCGGTTAGGGTTCTCACCATAACGTCCGTCCGAAGGACGACGGGAAGGCTCCACATAGGCCACTTTCCAAGGTTCGGGTCCAAGCGAGCGTAAAAAGGTCATCGGGTTCATCGTACCTGCCCCTTTTTCCGTATCGTATGGCTGGACAATAATACAGTTATGCTCGGCCCAGAATTGTTGCAGCGTTAGAATCATCTGCTGAAAATTCATAATCATGCTCCTTTTCAATGGTTTGTTAGCAAGCTTAGGACGGTGAAGACAACAATAAATAGCCCCCGTCCTACGCCTGTTGTACAGACGTAGGGACGAGAGCTATTCCCGCGGTTCCACCCTACTTGGCTTAGATCAAACAAGATGATCCTGTTCGTTCCAGCCCACTTTTCCGTGTCCATTCATGCTCCCGAGTGCCGTTTCAAAAACCGATTCAGCCAGGCTCCCACCATCCCCGGCTCGCTCATTCATGATTCGCAAGTGTTATACAACGACTTGTCTCCATAAATGCAATAAATCCAGTCTTTTACTTTCTCGTTCAATGCATGTCTCATAAAGAGAAATTATATTTCATAATATATAAAATCTAGTATGAAGTCAAGATATAGTTTCACTTCCACCAAAACGCCTCAAATCCCGTACTTCTCCATCTGATCGAGGAAAGAACGGGATTTAAGATTCAGACCGAGCTGATGATCCATGAAAGCACGCATCAACTTTTTGATCTCATCACGGGTAGACTCACTCACTGATATATTCCCCAAGCGCTGCAGATCCAACTGTGCGAACAAACGCAACAACTTCAGAGCCTTTGGACTAACTGACATCGCTGGAGGATCAAAATGTTTGCATGCTCGACACAAGACGCCACCAAGTCTGGGACTTATAAACAACTGCTCATCTGGTCGCTCCTGATTGCAGGAGATACACTCATCGAACTGTGGACCATATCCGGATGCCTGTAATATTTTCATTTCGTACAGACTTGTAATAACAACCGGATCTTTCTCTTCCTTCAGCGCCTGCAAACACGCCTTTAACTGTTTGAACCAAAATGTACCTGTCTCTTCATCCTGAAGCACCCGATCCAATAGCTCACACGCATAAGAGGCATAAGAGGCCTTGATCAGATCTTCACGCAACTCATGATAGGATTCAACAATTTCTCCAGCGTTCAGTGTGCCTAGACCTGTATTGCGAAAATATACATATTGACCATACGTAAACGGCTGCACCAGTGCAGCATGTCGGCTCTTGGGCTTTTTGGCACCGCGGACGAGTACCCCTACTTTCCCGCCGCTTTCGGTGCAAAGCGTAATGATTTTGTTCCCTTCGCCGTAGTCCATGCTGCGGATGACAATCCCTTCCACCCTGTATAGCATGCCTCGTCACCTAACCATTCCCGAATCAGCCAGTTATCCTTCGGCTTCTTCATCTTCAATCACTTCCCTTGCATTATCCGACTCCTGTCCTAACGAGTTACACGCCTCGGTATATAACAAATAGGACTCCACATCCCCCGTCATCGCAAAAACCTTCCACGAAAAATCTCGCATCGGAATTTCATCCTCTCTTCGGAAATGACGTCTGCATCTACCAAATAGGATGGAGTCTTGCAAGGTAAACTATGTGTTGCAATTACTGGATACAATTCCGACGATCAGTCACGGCCAAAGCCAAGGTCACGCAGAACTCTATCCTGATTTCTCCAATCTTTTTTCACTTTAACCCACAGGTCCATGAAAATTTTGGAGCCGAGCAAGTTCTGAATGTCGTGTCGAGCTCGTTTACCTACTTCTTTCAGAAGGGCACCTTGCTTCCCGATAATGATCCCTTTTTGGGAATCCCGTTCCACAAAAATGACAGCTGAGATATAAACGACACCATTATCCTGCACTTTCATATCTTCGATCGTTACAGCAATGGAGTGAGGCACTTCTTCACGAGTCATTTGCAGAATTTTCTCACGAATCAACTCGGCACATACAAACTGCTCCGGATGGTCAGTAACCTGGTCATCAGGATAGTACTGTGGACCTTCTGGCAAATACTTGCCGAGCTGTTCCAGCAACGTGCTGACATTGCTGCCAAGCATGGCAGAGACAGGAACGATTTCAGCGAAATCGTGAAGCTTGCGATACGTCTCAATGAGTGGCAGCAGTGCTTCCGGCTCAATTTTGTCAATTTTATTCATGACAAGAATGACAGGTGTACGGATATTTTTCAACTGTTCCGCAATATAACGGTCACCGCCACCCAAGCCTTCCGAAGCGTCGATCAGGAACAGTGCTGCTTCTACTTCTCCGAGCGTATTCAGAGCAGTCTGATTCATGTAATCGCCAAGTTTGGATTGACGTTTGTGAATACCCGGTGTGTCCAGGAATACGATTTGCTGATGTTCGGATGTATACACCCCATGAATTTTATTACGTGTGGTTTGTGGCTTGTCCGACATAATCGCAATCTTCTGTCCGATCACTTGGTTCATCAGTGTGGATTTACCTACGTTTGGACGTCCAATAATGGCTACAAAACCGGATTTAAATGCTTGTTTTTTCATATGTTCCTCCTCAGGCGCCTAGGCCTGGAATATTGGTTTATTTTTTGGCAGAATTCAGATCAGAAGGCCCAAATGCCCAAGGTAACAGTTCAGCAACGGTGGTCTCTTGCAGATCACCTTTCAAGTTCCCCAAGATGACTTTCATATCAGGTTCACACAGTTCGTACATGACCTGACGACATACGCCACACGGAGCAATCGGACCATCCGTGTCTCCCACAATGGCAATCGCTGTGAAGCTGCGAGGCTTCTGCCCACCTGCAATGGCACTGAACATCGCCGTACGCTCAGCACAATTACCTGGTGTATACGCAGCATTCTCAATATTACAACCATGATGCACATGACCTTCGCTGTCAAGCAAAGCCGCGCCTACACCAAAATGGGAGTAAGGCGTATACGCCTTCGTACGTGCCTTAATTGCTTCTTGCATTAACAAACTGTTATCCATTCATATTCTCTCCCTTAGGGTGCAATATAAAATCAAACTAGTGCATTTACACTGGACACTTCGCTGTCAGAACAACCTTCCGAGCGCTGTTATCCCCAGATTTTTTTGATCCCTTTTAATAAGGTAAAATCCGGGGATAAAGGCGCACACTCCGTTTCTTCAGGTTTTTTCTGACCTCTCCGTTATCGTGTTTGCATCAAGTAAATTTATATTAGTGTGTAGTATTAAAACCAAATCAAAACGAATCAAAACGAATCAAAACAAAACAAAATCAGTACAAACCCAGCCAGTTCATCACCGGCTTAGTGAAGACGATGCAACCGATGATGACGGCGAATACCGCAGCCAGCAAAACTGCACCGGCCGCGGTATCCTTTGCCGCTTTTGCCAGCGGATGGATATGGGGGTGTGCCAAATCAACTGCCGCCTCTACAGCCGTGTTCATTAATTCAGTCACCAGGACCAAAAAGACAGCGGTCAGCACAAACATCCAATCCGTTCTTGAGATTCTGAAAAAAAAGCCGGCTACACACATCAAAATAGCCACTCCCGTGTGAACTCTCACATTACGCTGAGTCCGCAACCCATATGCGATTCCTTCCGCAGCATTGCGGAATACCAGACCCCAGGAGCGTCTTTTCATTATCGTGTCAACCCGGCCTGGGCCAATACCGCTTCTTGTTTACCCATCATTTCAGCCTCGCTGGCTTCATCCTGATGGTCGTATCCAAGCAGATGCAAGAAACCATGGACAAACAGAAAACCAAGTTCACGTTCAAATGAGTGTCCATACTCTTCACTTTGCAGGGTGGTCCGTGGTACGGAAATGATGATGTCTCCAAGAACATCCGGCATTTCTTCCATTTCTTCATCTTCGTCAAGCTCATAGATAATATCGAGCTCTTCATCCACCGTCTCGTTCATCGCAAAAGACAGTACATCCGTAGGACGGTCAATGCCGCGATAATCACGGTTCAACTCATGAATCTGCTCATCATTCACAAAAGTCAGAGCCACTTCCCCGTCTGCAACACCTTCCGCTTCTCCGGCAAGATTCAGCAACTGTTCCAGCATTGCAATCATCGGTTCTGTAATTTCTTTGTCCTGTTGTTCATTATTCCATGCCAGATTAAGACTCATTCTTTCATAACTCCTGTCTACTAATATTAGAGGTTGTTCAAAAAGCCCGCTTTTGATTACGAATGATACCTAAGGGCATCATCAGCATCGAATATGGAATTCAGCCGAAATGTCCGTTGCTCACGTAGTTTTCCCTACGCTCCGCTACTCCATTTCTAACTTCATCCCATCTTCTCGGTACTGAAAACCAACCTTTTTGAACACGAACTATTATTGAATTAGCCCGCTTCGGGTGAAGTTGGCTTTGGTTTCTTGATCTCCTCCGGATATTCTATCCTGGAGTGGAAGATACCCATCACCGTTTCCTTCAATGTTCTGGCGACGATATCCAGTTCACGCATCGTAAGGTCACAATCATTGAATTGATGATCGTCCAATCGTCCTTTAATAATCTTCTCAATCATGGACTCCACTTGTTCCACTGTCGGTTTGCGCAAAGATCTCACAGCAGCCTCTACACTATCAGCAATGCCAACAATAGCCGATTCCTTGGACTGAGCCTTCGGCCCAGGGTAACGGAAATCTTCTTCCGTGAAATCAGGCTCAACGCCTGCTTCTTCCGCCTGGCGCAGTGCTTTGTGATAGAAATAGTGGAGAAATGTCGTGCCGTGATGCTGTTCCGCAATATCCCGAATAGGTCTGGGCAGCTTATAATCCTTCTGCATTTCTACCCCATCGCGCGCATGGGCAACGATAATGGATTTGCTCAGTTTCGGATCAATTGAATCATGCGGATTCTCCATATTATTCTGATTCTCAATAAAATAGATGGGCCGCTTCGTCTTGCCAATATCATGATAATACGAACCCACTCGGCAGAGCAATCCGTTAGCTCCTATGGCTTCTGCTGCTGCTTCAGACAGATTCCCTACCATAACACTATGATGATAGGTACCCGGTGTCTCCGTCAGCAACTTGCGTAGAAGCGGATGGTTCGGATTAGATAGTTCTACCAGTTTGAGCGCTGACAAAATGCCAAATGAAGTTTCAAAAAATGGCATCAGCCCAATAACCAGAATCGCAGTCAGTACGCCACCAGCGAATGCAAACCCAACGCCATACAGTGTCGTTGTTCGATTCCAATCGCCCGAGTCAATCAAAGCCAAGGTGAAGACGGCTATGGACCCGAACAGACAGACCATAATGGCTCCTTTCAGGATCGTGGATCGCTGGCTAGCCTTATGAGTTGCGAATATCGCAACAAATGAAACCAATACAGCAAAGAAACCTAGTTCGAAGTCAAAAAGTTGACCCTGATGCGTATTCAAAATAATGCTGGACAACATACCGATCAATATCGAACATACAAAGGCAAGCGACGTATCCAGTAACAAGGCAATTAACATCGCTCCTACCGCAACAGGTGCAAGGAAGCCCACATAAGACCGCTCATTGGTTTGGATAATCGCCGTCACATGCATAACTACAATCGTAATAATAAAAATGAGAACAAGCATCAACAGCTGCGCATTATTATATTTGAAATGCGTACCGCTGCCTTGCTGAATATACATCAGAATGGCTGCCGACAACAGGCAGGAAAACATAAGAAGTCCAAGCTGCGGCCAGTAGTTCACTTCATTTTTCAGCAGATCATTCTCATCCAGCAAAGTATACATCTCCGGGGTGATCATCTCACCCTTGGCAACTAATGTGTCCCCTTGCTTGATAAAGACGGTTTGCGTGTTCTCACGCGCCTGAACTTTCGCTTCCTTGGTTCCCTCTTCATCGTAGAAACGATTAGCGGTCACCACGAGGCGAGCAAGCTCTTGCACGACCTCACGTTGCGTTCGCTTACCAAGAGAGCTGACACTCACCATCTCGGCTACTTTGGCACGGGCAGTGGTTGCATCGCTGATCTGATCCGTCATTAACCGAGCAACAATATCCCTCGCAACCGGTTTCATCTCCTGAATATCATCCGATGTCAGACGTGAGATTTTGATGTAAGTTTCTTCGGGAATACGGTAGCTTTGCTCCTGTACCACATTTCTGATCTCTTCCAAAAGAGTCTCGGAGTATGTACCTGCTTTCCGATTATTATTGATATAGTTGGTCACAAAGTCCTTCTGGCGCTGCGGAATTTCATCCCGATATATATCAATCTTGTCCTGACTTGAAATCTGATCATCCTGATTCAATCGATCTACACGATCAAGCAGGGTAGTCATCAAATTTTCGTTTCGCAACTGGACAATCTGAAATATCGGCTGTACCCGTTCAGCAGCCTCTTCCTGTGCTTTGAGTGTGGCCTTGTTATTCGGAATCTGCATGGGCGCAGCAATATCCACTTCACTCCGTGTACCTTCCTGAATATCATACCGCTCAGGGAGCAGCTTAGAAGCCAGACTCACGTAGAAAAGAATCACCAGAAACAAAAACAGAAGATAGCGTGCCCACACGCTATACTTCCATCCTGTAGCCTTATTCTGAAAAGATTTGCCTTTTGACGGTTCCTTCGAGGTCACTTTAGACAATCCCTTTCTATGCTTGATTTTCTGCGGCGTGGTTGTAAGCCACGATAATTTTCTGGACAAGGGAATGCCGTACAACATCTTGCTCGGCAAAATAGACAAATCCAATCTCGTTAACTTCATTCAAGATCGTATTCGCTTCCACAAGCCCGGATTTCTTACCACGCGGTAAATCAATCTGTGTCACGTCTCCGGTGATGACCATTTTGGAGCCAAAACCAAGACGGGTCAGAAACATCTTCATCTGTTCCGGCGTTGTGTTCTGTGCTTCATCGAGAATGATGAACGAGTCATCCAAGGTACGCCCCCGCATGTAGGCAAGTGGTGCAATTTCGATTAACCCACGCTCCAGTGCCTTAGCGGTCTGTTCCTGTCCCATAACGTCATATAGGGCATCGTACAGCGGTCTCAGATACGGGTCTACCTTCTCTTGAAGATCACCTGGCAAAAACCCAAGACTCTCTCCTGCTTCAACAGCAGGCCGTGTGAGCACAATGCGTTTGACGCTGCCTTCTTTAATTGCGGCAACAGCCAGTACAACAGCAAGGTAGGTTTTACCCGTACCGGCAGGACCAATGCCAAATACAATATCACGTTTTTTAATTGTAGTTACATAGTGCTTCTGTCCAATGGTTTTAACACGGATTGGTTTACCTCGGTATGTCGTTGTAATCTCGCCCTTGAACAGATCCAATAGCTGGTCTGCCCGCATATCCTTGGCAAGTTCAATCGCATACTTCACATCTCTCTCGGTTAACACATATCCATTGCGTATCAATTGCAGTAACACATCAAATAATTGTTCAAGCGATTCCACCTGCTGTGCGTTGCCAAAAATCACAATCTCCGCTTCACGGGATGCAATCTGGGCGGGAATCTCGGATTCAATCAGTTTAAGAAAAGTATCTTGGGGTCCAAAAAGAGATTGGCCCTCTCCCGCACTCTGGAGGGAGATTTGTATGCTGCGTGTTTGCTCTGACAAATATCCTCATTCTCCTTGACTATGGACTAGCGGAAGTTCTTCCGCAATGCTTTCTTCTACTTCAAATAAGACTTTCATATAAACTTTACCATTCTCTTTCTTCTCATGCAAAATTTTTTCACTTATAATTTTTGTTCCTTTGCCGTTTTTGGCGATAATATCGTTCCTTGCTCCTTCCAATCCTTTCGTTCTGGCCCATTCTATCGTCTGTTGTTGCTCATGCTCTTGGGTCTCCAGATCTTTCTCTGTCAGCCAACCCATAGGAAGTGTAAAGGATCGCCACGTCAATGGTTTATGATTACTCTCGGTATCAAATGAAGCGAATGGTGTACTTCCGTACCCCCACAGCTGGATCGCCCAATTCCCCAGCACCATGTAAAAACGTTCTTTGCTCTCACCTGTCATTGTATTATGTTTTTGCACCAGCGGAACCTCTACCTGATACTCACGCCATACCAGACCACGAACTTCGCCTTTGGCAACGATGGTTTTGGTGTTCTCCTCATCTCCGAGAATCCCCGAGATCAATACCTGACCCTTTTTGACACGCATGTCCTTCTGAACAACAGGGCGTCCCTGCTCCGCATAGATTTGAGTGACAACAGCATCTGACTTGCTGATCAGATGTCTGGGATTCAGCAATGGTTCGCGCTTTGGTTGCGCCGATTCTACGACCTGAATGGTAATGGTTGTCCCTTCTTTGCTCACGCCAATCCAGGTTACATCCGGCAGAGCGAGTGCAAGCTGCCTGGAGAGCTTGTCTTGGCTTTGCAGACGGAACCCCCATTGCAAAGGATATATGCCCTCTTTCTTCGCTGCTGCAAGCACCTCGTCGGTGGGAATGGTGACGTTACCCTTGACCTCCACACTCCATACCATGGACGACAACGCAAACAAAGCTGCCACAAAAAACAGCATACCCCCAAGAAAGAACTTCCTCCGCAATAATCGGGCTGCAAAAAAAGGGAAACCGCTGCGATGGGTTACTTTCACCCTGCAGCCTGTCCGTTTCAACACAGGACGCAACCTGAAAAAATGCGGCAGCAGAATGTTCATCTCTGCCACGCGTCCATCGTGAGCACGCAGGTTCCAAACTTCCAGTCCCTGCTCTGCCACCGTGTTGATTAATGTTTCAATGTCTCCCCCAGTGACCGTGATTCGGACTGCTCCCCGCAGTTTGTACAGACTGGGCTGCTTCATCCGTTCCCCTCCACTCCATTCATATGAATATCCAGAATCGTTCCTTCAACAGCTACTTCATCCGGCAAAATGTTACGTATCACCAAGGCAGTTCCTTTGATCTCTAACTGGCCTTGGGAAAGAGCCAACACGATACGATCCGGCGTGAAATGGATGACACCGCGATGATTCTCTATATACAGTTGCTTACTGCCGATCAGGGTTAACCGTGGCATATCATAAAGCACATCCTGCGGCAGATCCAACACTTCACTGGTCCATCTGCGCAGCTTGCGGCTGATCCGGGTCATTCGAAGGTCTTCCCCCTTCCTCTACAGTTCAACTTATGCGCAGATTCATGAAATTATGAAAATTCCGGGGCGTGTTAGGGACGAATGTTGAGAAAAAAGGATAGAACACAGAAAAAGCCGTCTCCGGCGGCTTTATGCTCACCAGAGACGGCTTTATTTCCGTCCTGCAATTTAATTATTTACAGTTTCCCTCTTGTGCCAAACGGCTGTTTGGAACGAGGGGAACCCAGTACTTCTGCCCACAGGACACCTGTACGAATATCAGCAGGACGAAGTGGGGACGCTCCCGATTCATCGGTGCTGGTCTCATCCCAACTGGAATCAGACACAACTGGCCGATTCGCAGAAGAGATGCGATTCAAGCGTTCTTCAATCAAGCGCTGCTGTTCTTCCATACCTCTCATCTGTTCCTCAAGTGAATTTTCCATGGCACTCATCGTGCCCTCACTTCTGTAGTCAGTTGCGGGGCGAGAAGATGCAGCAGGCTCCGAATACGGCTGATCATACTGATTCTCATATTGCACGTCATCATACCGATCGTCATACTGTTCATCATAGCGGGGGTCTGTAGGTCCGGAAGACTGCTGCGGAGATGAATTGTCTCTTGAACGTTCATCCCGGCCTGAATCACCACTGCCTCCAAATGTAGGCATCCCGTTGGCAGAACGCTTTTTGTTCGGATCAGCCGATTTGGCAGCTTTCCCCAAGAAGGAGAAGAGTGCAAAACCGATGACGGCCACAATATACAGATTATCAAAAATCCATTCAAATAGGCCCATATGCACTCACCGCCTATCTTCCGTTTTTGGAATCACCCTGATCGTTGGAATTCGAACCTTCACCAGGTTTTCCCAATGTGTTACGCATTTGAGTATCCGCTTCAATGTTCTTCAGGTTCATATAATCCATCACACCGATTTTACCGTTACGAAGTGCCTCAGCCATTGCCAAAGGTACTTGGGATTCGGATTCAACAACGCGTGCTCTCATTTCCACTACGCGTGCTTTCATCTCTTGCTCTTGGGCTACGGCCATTGCACGACGCTCTTCCGCTTTTGCTTGAGCGATACGTTTGTCAGCTTCTGCTTGCTCTGTTTGCAAGAAGGCACCAATGTTTTTACCTACATCAACGTCCGCAATATCAATGGACAGGATTTCAAATGCAGTACCTGCGTCCAGACCTTTGGACAATACGGTACGTGAAATCAGGTCCGGATTTTCCAGAACGTCTTTGTGAGAATTGGAGGAACCGTTCGTACTTACGATACCTTCACCAACACGGGCGATGATCGTTTCTTCACCAGCACCACCGACGAGACGGTCAATGTTGGCACGAACCGTAACCCGCGCTCTAACTTTAACTTCAATACCATCTTTGGCTACCGCAGAGACAATCGGTGTTTCGATAACTCGTGGGTTAACGCTCATTTGTACAGCTTGTAATACGTCACGACCTGCGAGGTCAATCGCAGCAGCACGTTCAAATTCGAGTGGAATGTTGGCACGTTGTGCAGCAATCAGAGCGTTTACAACACGGTCAACGTTACCACCGGCCAAGAAGTGACTTTCCAGTTGGTTCATTGAAAGTTTAAGACCGGCTTTAGTTGCTTTAATCATTGGATTAACAATACGGCTAGGCGTTACACGTCTCAGTCTCATCGCTACCAGTGTAATAATACTTACGCGTACGCCGGATGCAATCGCCGAAACCCAGAGCATAACCGGGAAAAAGCTGAAGAATACGCTCAATACGATAATACCTACTACCGCAATGAGCAAAATCGTAATCATAGATGTGTCCATTGTTTAATTTCCTCCATTTGCAATTTGAATTTGATGAAAATGTTTTAGAAGACACTCATGAGTCCGCTGCTAAATGAAAGAATGCACCACCTCGCTGGCAGCTTCAGCACGTGGTTATGTACATTGCCGAAGCGTTGATCCGCTTCGACAACAGAGCGAGTTACACCGGCAAAGCTTGCTGAACCACAATCCGGGTACCTTCCGCTTTAATCACAATAATCGGTGTATCAATGGGAATAAAATCTCCGTCGGTCACAACGTCAATTCGTTCCCCTTCAAACATCGCTGTTCCAGAAGGACGAAGTGGTGTCAGACTGATTCCTTGCAGACCAACCAGCTCTTTGCGTTCTGTGGCTGATGAATAACCCCGATCCGCAGACATGCTATCACTCAGTATGAAGCGATTCCATATCCCTCGATCCTTAAAGATAATTGAGATGATCGCAATGACTACCAGTGCTGCTCCAAAAGCGATACCCAGAGATACAAATGCATCACTCGTATCATAAGCAGCCCTTACAACACCGGCCACAAGCGCAATTGATCCCAAAATCCCCAGAATACCAAAGCTCGGAATAAACATCTCCAGAATCATCATGATGAGTCCAACGGTAAATAGCACCCATGTCTCTGCTCCGGCAAATCCCGCAATGTAATTACCCGAGAAATACAACACGAAACACACGATACCTACAATACCAGGGACTCCAAAACCAGGAACAATCAATTCAATGATCACACCCGCGATTCCGAGGAACAATAACACAGTCATAACAACCGGATTGGTAAGAAAAGAGGAGATATTCTCCGCTGTTGTTCGTTCTACCTTAAATACGTCATCCTGACTGTAACCGAGCCAAGCTGCCGCTTCTTCCGGTGTGTTGCTGATGTGGTCGGCATAACCAACTTTCAGCGCTTCTTCAGCCGAGAGAGCAATAATTTCACCTTTTTGCTTGGTTTTATTGATCTCTGGCATTTCAACAACGATGTTAACATCCGTCATTCCAGCTGCAATCTTGCCATCACGACCACTGATTTCAGCCGCTCCCTGCATTTTGCTTTTCCAGAATGCAACAAGCTTTGGATCATCAACATGTTTACCCGTACTGTCCACCATTGCTGCCGCACCAATCATACTGCCTGGTGACATTACGATCTTATCTGCATTCAGAGCCAGAAAACTCCCGGCTGAAGCAGCATCTCCACGAACAAATGCAACAGTCTCAATCGGACTGTCCTTAATTAGGGTACCCAATGCTTCTGCAGTGTCGACACGGCCTCCCGGCGTATTGATATCAAGAACGATCAGGCCAGCATTCATCTCTTCTGCTTGCTTGAACCCGCGTTCCATGAACTTGCCAAGTCCCTGCTCGATTGGTTTATCAACCGGAATAATATATACGGCACCACTCTTCTCAGCTGCATGCGCTGACGGTGATCCAATCCAGACAGGAAGCAACAGCGTCAGCAGCATTAAGAGCATCAATGGCCCCGTAAGCTTCTTCCGGCGCTTTCCCTTCACAATAGTCCCCCCTTTTCCATTAATGTTATACTGTCCAGCTTATGGTATTTATTACGTGCAATGCAACATTTCGTTTCAAAATCTTAAAATTATATTTGAAAACTCGATCAATTGCAAGAATAAAAATCCATAATAATATATATTAACCATTAAAAAGAAATTTCGTCATCCCAAGGACATCATGTCTTCTGATAAATGGAAAAAACACCTCCTGACAAGTCAGAAGGTGTTTATTGATTTGCTTTATTGCAGAAATTGTTGAACTGCTTGATTTACCAGTTTGCCGTCCGCTTTGCCTTTAACTTTCGGCATAAGGGCCGCCATGACTTTCCCCATCTCGGCTTTCGAAGAAGCACCGGTTTCCTGGATGGTCTGCTGTACAATAACTTTAATTTCTTCTTCGGTAAGCTGTGTGGGAAGGTACTGGATGAGTACTTCAATTTCCGCTTTTGCATTTGCCGCGAGATCTTCACGGCCCGCTTTGTCAAATTCTTGGAGGGCATCTTTGCGCTGTTTGATTTCACGACTCAGGATATCAAGCACTTCGTTGTCATCCAAATCTCTTTTCAAATCTATTTCAAGATTCTTGATCGTCGAACGAATCAACCGAATGTTGGAGAGTCTGAACTTGTCCTTACTCTTCATCGCTTGCTTCATATCTTCGTTCAATCGTTCGCTAAGATTCATGTAATTAAAATCCTCCTAAAACTTTCTCTTACGAGCAGCCTCGGACTTTTTCTTGCGCTTTACGCTTGGCTTCTCATAATGCTTACGTTTCTTCACCTCAGCCAATACGCCATCTTTAGCGATGGAGCGTTTAAAACGACGAAGTGCAGCATCAATAGTCTCGTTTTTGCGAACTTTAGTTTCAGACACCAGTTTTCCCTCCCTCCGACCAGACCGTCCAAGAGCAATAACACGGTTCATCATCTTACATTATAGGCGAAAGATAATAAAGGTGTCAACCTCAATGTAATGATCACTTATTTGAATCCATTTTATAACTCAAAGGTATTATGAAATGGATTCATTATATAAGCATTTGGTCACACATTCGTGGATTTAATGCATATGACTAAATCCTCAATAGTAGTACCCATTAGCTCGTTTATTTGTGAGAATCGGAAAGACTTGTCAACACGCCAAGTCTGGTACCACCCAACAAATGGTAATGCAGATGATGAACGGTTTGTTCTCCATCCTTACCACAATTGTTGATTAATCGATATCCTGTTTCCTCCACGCCAAGACGCTTCGCAGCTTCTTGAACAGCCAGATGAATCTCGCCGATCAACGGCAGATCTTCTGCAGTAACTTCATTCATGGAAGCAATATGTTTCTTCGGAATGACAAGAACATGTGTCGGTGCAGCGGGCTGGATGTCATGAAAAACGATAACATGGTCATTCTCCAGTACTTTATTGGAGGGAATGCTGCCCTCTACAATTTTGCAAAATAAGCAATCCATAGTTCATACCCTCCTTTGTATTCCAGTGTATGTATTCCCTTCTATCATACTAGAAGTAAAAACCCACGTCCAATCTCTAGACACACAACCAGGTTAATCTAGGTAACTCTCCATCTATCATCGAGCCGAACACTATACGACATTGGATGTATACCAAGCTCTTTTATCGAAATATGGTTTTGTCACGCACTTTTCCCAATTAAACAAATATGTATGGTTAATGACACACAAAAGGAGATTGGTTAATTTGACCGTTTATCAACATGTACAGGAACTTATAGGTAATACACCTCTGCTTGAATTAACTCGTTATCCATTACCGGAAGGAATCCGCCTGTTCGCCAAACTGGAATTCATGAATCCCGGAGGAAGTGTGAAAGACAGAATCGGCAAGTATTTATTGGAGAAGGCCTTGGCACGAGGAGATGTTAAGCCAGGTGGAACGGTGATCGAAGCTACAGCAGGCAACACAGGAATTGGTCTTGCAATGGCGGCTGTAGGCCTGAATTTAAAGGTCATTTTCACGGTACCTCAGAAGTTCAGTGTTGAGAAGCAGCAGTTGATGAAAGCCCTTGGTGCTACGGTCGTCAACACACCCACATCCGAAGGAATCACTGGTGCCATACGCAAGGCGGAATCGCTGGCGAAAGAAATACCGGGTTCGTATATTCCAGGTCAGTTCTCCAATGCAGATAACCCACTCGCACATTATGAACATCTGGGTCCTGAGATTTGGCGTGATCTGAACGGGCAGGTGGATGTATATGTCGCCGGAGCCGGGTCTGGCGGAACTTTCATGGGAGTATCTCGTTTTTTGAAGGAGCAAAAACCGTTAATTAAAACATGTATCGTAGAACCCGAAGGTTCGATACTCGCAGGAGGTCCATCGGGACCACATCGTACAGAAGGAATAGGGGTCGAAACGTTATCTTCTTTTATGGATGTGAGTTACTTTGATGCCATTCATACGATCTCAGATGAAGATGCCTTTGAGCGGGTAAAGGATCTGGCCTTGTTGGAAGGCTTACTGGTAGGAAGTTCCTCAGGTGCAGCTATGCAAGCCGCATTAAACGAAGCTGTTCACGCAGCTCCCGGAAGTAACATCGTCGTTATTTTCCCGGATAGCAGCGAACGGTATTTAAGCCAAAATATCTATAATGGAGGACAATGAAATGAGACCAAAAACCAAGCTGATTCATGCAGGTATTGTTGGTGATCCACACACTGGAGCAGTGAGTGTACCCATCTATCAAGTAAGCACGTATGAGCAAGAATCGGTTGGCGTACACAAAGGATACGAGTATTCACGTACAGGCAACCCTACCCGTCATGCGTTGGAAGAAGTCATTAAAGAGCTGGAGGATGGCGTTCGAGGTTTTGCTTTTAGTTCGGGCATGGCTGCAATTCACGCTGTACTGTCTCTGTTAAAAACAGGAGATCACGTCATTCTGACGGATGACGTATACGGCGGGACTTACCGCATTTTCACCAAGGTGCTGAATCGTCTAGGGATCGAGTCTACCTTTGTAGATACCACCTCACTACAAGCACTGGAGGAGGCTTTGCAATCCAATACAAAGGCCATTTATGTAGAAACACCTACCAATCCGTTACTCAAGGTCACCGATATTGCTGCTGTAGCGAAATGGTCAAAACAACATGAATTGTTGTTCATCGTGGATAACACGTTTAGTACGCCTTATTGGCAAACCCCGCTGGCTCTGGGGGCAGATATTGTATTACATTCTGCAACGAAATATATCGGCGGTCATAGTGATGTCGTGGCAGGACTTGCGGTTGTCAACAGCGAGCAACTTGGTGAAGATCTGCATTTTATTCAAAATGCAATTGGCGCAGTTCTGGGACCTATGGATTCCTGGCTGTTAATGCGAGGTCTTAAAACATTAGGATTGCGGATGGAAGCGCAAGAGCGCAATACAGAGCAGCTTGTGACATTTCTGAATCAGCATCCAACAGTGAATAAAGTTTATTATCCCGGACTGCCCGACCATCCGCAGCACAAGCTTGCTTCCATGCAAGCGAGAGGATATGGCGGTATGGTTTCCTTTGATGTAGGCAGTGCTGAAAAAGTAGATGACGTGTTAAGCAAAGTCCGTTATTTCACATTGGCTGAAAGTCTGGGCGCGGTGGAAAGTTTAATCTCTGTACCTGCCCGAATGACGCATGCCTCCATTCCTTATGAACGTCGGCAAGAATTGGGGATCACGGATGGTTTGATTCGGATCTCCGTTGGGATCGAGGATGTTGAAGATTTACTTGAGGATTTGAAATCTGCATTAAGTTAAGGGCATTTTGAAGTCCATGCTGGCTGATACTCGCGAATGGGTAGTCGACGATTTTCTAAGGAACACAGGACGTCTTATTTGATGTTCAAGCACTTATTTGAAATTATAAGGAACAGCAGGCACGTTATTTCCCAAAATAAGCTCAAAAAAATGCTCATAGCGGCTCTTTATTCGGTTATAACGTGTATCAGATTCCTTAAAATTCTGAGTGCTCTTCAAAGCCTTGAATAAGATGCCTCAGATTCGTCAGCATTCACATCATGCTTTGCTCCTCCAATCGTGGCAAGAGAACAGCATGGATTCCACCCGAAGCGAAGCTTTTTATCGGGATAGAGAATTAAAGCTTATCGGTGTCTTGATCGTAAGCTTGCACATAGGCACGTTCTCGCATACTCAGGATGCGGTACGCCGATTGCTGCTGCGGACGTTCAGGCCAGGTCTGCTTTCAGTAGGTTTAAATACACGTTATGTGCCATCCGTTCATCATCGACCTTACACTAATTAGATTCAAAAAAAGGTCATACCTTACAGAAGTTCGCTTCTGCACAGGCATGACCTTTTGGATGTTCGTATGTTGCCAGTTGTATTGCAATGACTGTTGCGATACATCAGGCTGAGACTACATATGTGATAAGACCTCTCTATTTCATGCTGTACGGTACCATGAATGAAACACCCATCCTCAGCTTGTTATTTTCAAGATTTTCATAGGATGCCCATAGGGTACATAAGAGTGTGTCACTTGCAGTTATGCCTGTTTTTTCTAATTTCAATAGTACGGTAAAAGGGTTAACGCTGTAAGCGCAAATAACGGGAGCACCAGTCGGTTAAAACGTCTACGGCCATAACCATAGTACGGATAAGGCGTAGGGTAGCCGTAACCTGGATAAAATCCGCGAGTATGACCTATCGGATAGTTTGCTCCAGGCATTGCATTTGGAGCCCAGTTCGCATGATTCACCATGGCTTCCGGTCCAACGGGTACAGCCAGGTAGATCATTTCGTCATCCACATTTTCCATAATGCCATCGTAGTGCATACCGTCATTCATCTGTACACATACATAACGGTGCATGTGTTCCTTACATATTTTCTTTGCTTCCACTTTTTCCACTTGCCAACGCCTCCCTGATTCTGCTCTTGATCACCTTTTCATGGTATTCAGAACTGGGCGAATTGACACTACTGACGAAAAAACACAAAAAAAGAAGCACCCCGTGAGCGGCTTCCTTGGAAGTCTGCTGCGCGGACATCTATTCAGGAAACGTCCTGATCAGATGTCCGCCGGGGTACTTAAATAAAGTTTGTCGGCTTAACTGTAGTATAACAGCGGGATGAACCTGTATCTGTGATGTAACTCACTCCGCTAAGTTATAAAAGCAAGAAAAGAAATATTTTTACAAAATAATATTCCGTAATAGTGCGTGTTTAATAGGCACCATTCGTAATCAAAAGCGGACTTTTTGAACAACCTCTAATATTCATTTTGCTTGGACTATTAGAGGCGCTTCTATGATCTATATTGCTTACACATTGCCCTCTACAGAGTCTCCAAGACCACACGTGAGCCGTTTCCGGCCTCACCTGCCGGAATCACCACAAGTTTGCGCGGCAAGCGTGCACGCAGTTCAGGCACGTGACTGATGACACCAACAGCCAATCGATCGTCATGCAATTTTTCCAGAGACGTAATGACGGTATCCAACAGTTCAGGGTCAAGTGTACCAAATCCTTCATCCAGGAAGAAGAATTGAAGTGGGTACTGACCTCGCAGCTGAATCTGGGCCGACAGTGCCAAGGCCAGTGACAACGAAGTCAAAAACGTCTCGCCACCTGACAACGTTGATACCGGTCGTTTGACTCCCCCGTTGGCATCATCACAGATTACAAAACCACCGCCGGAATCCACCTCCAGTGAATAACGCTGTTTGGTCAGGAAGCGTAGACGCTGAGATGCCGCATGACTAACCTGCATCAGTTGTTCTTCGGCAATATACTCGACAAAAGCATTGCCTCTAAACGCGGATTGCAGCTTGCTGAGCAGTTCGCCTTGACGGCTTACCTCCACCCGCTTGTTCTCCAGTTCGGTCCAGCGAACATGTCGCTGCTCCACATCCTCCAGATCACGTTCTGCACGTGCTTTAGCACGAAGGGCAGCCTCGTCCTCAATTCGGACCTGCTGCAAACGTTCGGTGCAGGCTAACCACTGTTCCTCTGATACGACAGCACCACCCAGCTTTTGTTCCAATTCACGCAACTGGGATGCCAGTTCACGCTCACGTTCACGGTGTTGCTGGATCTCTCCTGCCAGTCGCTCGGCTTCGTGGGAAGGAATTGCCGCAGACACAACAGCATCATCCGAGTCAAACGGGGATTGTTCCAGCAATTGCTTCCACCGTTCCTGTGCCTGTTGCAAATGTTCTGTGGCCGAGGCGGCTGCCTGATGAGCCATGACGTCTTTCTTGGCTGATTCCTGCTTCAGCGTATCCGCTTCTTTGAAGCGTTGTGCCGAGTCCGAAGCTGTTTTCCGCAGTCCATCCAGACGAGCCTGAGCCGCAACAATCAGATCTTCTACCCGCTGCTCTCCGACCCATTGGCGCAAGCGTTCTTCCTTCTCGGCCAGCTGTTTGCTATTGCCCTGCCACTCCGTTTGCCACTGAATCAGTTGTTTGTCCAATTCCACCAGCTTCTGCTGGAGAGATTGAATGATTTGGTCTTTTTCCTCAAGGAACGTCACGCTTTTGTTCAGACGTTCCTTGATGTCTTCGGCGCGCGCATCGCGCTCCTGCATCGCCTGATAGAGGGCCTTGGCCTCCTCCTGAGCGATGCCCGGCAGTTCCGTGGCCCAGCGGCCCTGCAAGGCAGCCGCTGCGGCCTCGCTCTCGGCCAGCTTGCGCTCCGCCTGGGCGAGCCCGGCACGGCCGGCCTCTTGCGCAGCTGCCGCTTCCATGCGGCGCTGCTGCGCGCCCACAGCCGCCTGCTGCAACGCGGTGGCTTCGGCTTGGAGCGGCGCTGCTGCGGTAGCCAGCGCCTGCGCGGCTTCGCGCAGCGCAGCGGCACGCGATGCCCAGCCTGCCGGGGAGCGCCCGTGTTCGGGCGACCCGGCGGGCTCGGGCTCCGCTGCCGCAGGCGCGGCCTCGGCTGCGGCAGGAGCTTCGCCGGCCGCAGCGCCAAGCTGCGTCAGCAGGCTGCGACGTTCGTGCAGCTGCTGGCGCAGCCCAAAGCGCAGCTCCTGCAGCTCCGCGTGCAGGCTGCGCAGCAGTTCCAGGTCCGCGTCGCCTGCGTGCGGACCTTCTCCCGGCGGCGCAGCCGGGAGCGGGTGATGCGGCGAGCCGCACACCGGGCATGGCTCGCCGTCGTGCAGTTCGGCGCGCAAAGCGGAGGACAGCCGGTGCAGCTCCTGCTCGCGCATCGTGCCACGCAGCTGTTCCTCCGCAAGAGCCAGCAGGCTCTGTTCGCGGCTAATGTCCTGCTCACAGGCAAGCAAGGCCTCAAGACCTTCTGACGCCTGTTCTACCAGATGCTGACGCTGATCACTCAGGCGTGTTTCTTCCTCAGCCGCCGCCTTCAGCTTGTCGGCTCCCTGTTCTGCCGACTGCTTATAAGCTTGCATGTCAGCCTTGTTTTGCTGCAACTGCTCCGCAGCAGTATCCACACGATGTTTCAGTTCTAGCGCAGCTTGAAGTTGCCTGCGTTCCTCTGACTTCACTTCATTTGGCTTGAGGCTCTCCTGTAGTTCCTCTCGCCGTTTGCGTCCGCGCTGTTGCAGTTCCTTTTCTTTCTCAAGCTGCTGTCCCAGCGTAGTTTGTTCGCTCTGCCCCTGTTCCAGCAACTGCGCGAGGCGCGAGCAATCGGCTTGAAGTCCGTCCCGTTCACGTTGCAGCTCTTTTGCTTGTTCGAGTTGCTCCAGGCGCAGCAGAAGTTTCGGTTCTTCCTCAGTCATTTGCTTGCGTGCCGTCTCAGCCTTCTCCGCTTCCTGAACAGCCAGACGCTCATGTTCCAGTGCTTGCTGATGAGCTGTCTCGGCAGTATCCTGCCGCTGCTTCTCTGTAGTCATGGCATCTCGAACCGTCTGCAATGCAGGCAGTATTGCATCTGCCGCAACGGATTGTTTCAGCCGTTGTTCGCCTACCTCTATCTGTGGTTCCAGTGCTTTCAGCTTCTGCTGTTCATCCGTCCGAGCCTGCCGTTCGTTACTTAACTCACGAATTTTGCCCAGTTGTTCAGCTTCCTTCGCAGCTTCATCCAGCGCTTTGCGGGACAATTCAGACTGCTGAACAGCGGTTTGAAGTAGACGTTTCGTTTCTTCCAGCGTCTCCTTGCTGGCATTGCCCAGTCCCTGTTGCTCCGCAGCAAGAGATTGGTGAACCATATCATTATCCTTGACCCGCCGACTTAATTTGATGGCCAACTGGTCCCCATACTTCTCCAGATGGAACAATCGTTGCAGCATCTGGCGGCGTTCACTGCCTTTGAGTGACAAAAACTCGGCAAACTTCCCTTGCGGAAGCACCACTGCCCGTGTAAAATCATCCATCTTCAAACCGATCACATCTTCAACGCAGCGATTCACATCTGCCAATTTGTCGGCAAGTACCTGTTCTTCGCCATTAACCGTCTCTATGAATTTACTGATCGTATTACTCACCGAAACTTCATTATTTCGTTTGAAACGTCGCTCTACCCGGAACCTTCGAGTGCCTTCCGCCGACATCAGTTCAAATGTAAAAGCAACCGACAACGAATCCTCTGCATGATTCATAATGCCTTGTGTCCCGTTCACCGCGCGTTCCACTTTTCCGTACATGGCGAGTGTGATGGCATCGAGCAAAGAAGATTTACCACTACCCGTTGGACCGAAAATACCGAATAGTCCCGTCTCCGTCAGCACGGTAAAATCAATCTCCTGCATCTCCCGATAACTTTGCAGTCCGGCAACTTTTAATAAAATCGGCTTCATCTTTCCTCGACCTCCTCACGCGCACCCGGCTCGTCTTCATCCACAAGTTCCAGGAAAAGCTGTACCAGGCTGTCTTCCGGTTGTGCACCACCGGTCTGACGCTGATAAAATTTACGGAACAGTTCATGCACAGGTAGCTCGGATCGTTGCTCCAAAAGTCCTGCTGCAGCCATCTCGGGATACACCGGGCGAATATGGATGATACCTTCATGTGATTTTCGCAACTGCTGAATCTCCTTCAGGGACATCGCCTCGTCCAGCCACACTTCCATGTCGATAAAAGCCTGCGGATCACGTCCCTCATCCAGCCAGCGATATACTTCTGCCAGACCACCACGGGCCTGCCAACGTACAAGCGGACGCCCGGACGTTAACAAAACTTCTTCTACCTGTGCTGCTCCACCCGGCGCCAGATCAACCATCGTGACAGACTTGCTCTGCCCTGCTTCCGAGAAGCTGTAGGCGAGAGGAGAACCGCTATATCGAATCACACCGTCTCCTTTGACAGCCTGTGCACGATGGAGATGCCCAAGCGCCGTGTATTGCGCACCAGTCGATAAAGATGATGGATCCACCGTGTAGGCCCCACCGATTTGAATCGGACGTTCCGAATCACTCTCAAGTCCGCCGAGCACATAAATATGGCTCATGGCCAAGTTCACGGTATCCGGGCGAAAAGAAGCTGCCAGACGCTGCATTAACATACCCACCCGGTGACTGTATGCCTGACGAAGCACATTTTCATCCCCATCCGTGGTCAGCAATTCATTCAATCTGGCTTCAGAAGGATAAGGTAATGCGGCAATCTGTGCAATTTCTCCGGTTCGCTTTGCATGGATGGTTACCGCTTCTGAAGTAGGCATCCCTACGAGTGTAATGCCCTGTCTGTTCACAAGTGGAGTTACAGAAGCTACACGTTCTGGCTGATCATGATTTCCAGCAATCACCACGAGGGGTCTTCCATGCTCCGTCAGACGTGCTGCCGCTTCATAAAAAAGTTGTTCCGCCGCTGCGGGAGGATTCACCGAATCATACACATCTCCGGCCATCAATATGGCATCCGCCTGCTGCTCATCAGCGACCCTGACGAGTTCATCAACGAAATCTTCCTGTTCACGCAGTCGGCTTCGTCCTTCCAGCGTTTTTCCCAAATGCCAGTCCCCTGTATGCAAAATACGCATCGTCCGTTCCACCCCTCTCCCATGTGAGATACATGGTTTTGAATTCCGATCTTTTTACAATTTCACTGCATGTCCACCATCAAAAAAGTACAGCCATTTCCGGTCAACTTTCCGACCTAATATATCTTCAATAGCCCGTCCATACAGATCTAGCTGGAAGCGATAATTTTTGGTAAGTTCATCCAAACCACCACGATGCTCCAATACCCGATCCGTCTTGTAATCAAGCAAGACAAGCTCGCCGTCCACCTCATACAGACAATCGATAATCCCCTGTACAAGCACGGTTTCATTTTCAATCGTTGCCTGCATTTTGCTATCTTCATTTATTGTCTGCATATCTGAGTTCGCCGCCCGTTCATGTAGCCATTCCACAGGAGACTGATGTGCCGGAAGTCCATACACAAACGGAATTTCCCGTTTCACCCACGCTGCACGCAATAATTCTTTCCCTGGTTCTGTATTGAAAAATCCGGCCAGTTCTTCAGGTTCGATAGCCGCAGCATGATGGGGCAGCAAAATCTGAAGCTTAATCAACCGCTCAATCGTCTGTTCAATAAGCTGTGAATCAACAGATGATCCATCTATAGGAAGATGCTGCATCAACGTATGATACACGTTTCCCCGTTCTGCCCCTGTCAGCTGCGTTGCCTCCATGAATTTGGGACGACGCAGGTGCAGTTTGAAAGACGTACCTGCAGATCCCGCATCCGGAAGGTTCACCGTACCGTTTGAATCTGTCCATGATCCAGTCTCACGCTCGTTAGATTCATCGGATACGCCACGTAGTACATGGCCTGCTTCATCTTTGGTGTAATTGATTCCTGGGTTGTTGTGAGCCAATAATTTCTCGGACTGTTCTCCCAGTTCCTCCATCACCTCTACGGACTGGATATCCTGCATCGCAAGTAACGTTTTCAACTCCGTGACAGATGTACTGGCTGCTACTTGAGTTGCTGCTTCATAGGGGTACGTCCATGAAAGTCGTTGATCAACCTCGTTGATCAGCCGTGTCTCCTCTTGTTGAAGAGCTACTGTGTCTGCACCTTCATCTCCAATGTTTTGGTTAGCCGTATCTTGTGCACTCTTCGTCAGCTCTTCTACCGTTGAAGATGTAACCAACTTCACGGGTTGGACGGCTTTTAGTGCAGCAATTCGTTCTTTCCGTACCTCATTTATCCCGTCTTCTTCTCCGAGTATCAGATCTACCACATGGTCACGGGATACCTGATCGGCGGAAATAATAGAGATCGCCCATCGTGATTGATCATCTGCAAGACAAGCTGAGAACGAATCATTGCTTCCAGCAAGTTCACGCAGCACACCCGCATCTGGATGTCTCATCAGGGATGGCCCAATCCAGTCCAGGTAACTCCGTCCAGCAGCAAGCAGATAATCTGGCAATGCCAGTTCAGGGCTGTCTTTGACCTGAGACCACGCCAGCGCTTTTTTCGCGGCATCTTTTACAGTACCTAGCAGAATCATTTTCTCTTTTGGACGGGTCAACGCAACATACAGCACACGCATCTCTTCAGCCAGCAGTTCAAATTGCGCACGACGACGAATCGCCAGATTGGCTAATGTAGGATAGGCAACCCGGTTCTCACGATCCACAAACCTCGGACCAAATCCCAGTTCCTTATGCATTAGAAACGGTGCGTTCAAGTCCTGCTGATTAAACATCTTGGATATGCCACCGACAAAGACAATTGGAAACTCCAAACCCTTACTCCGGTGAATCGTCATGATACGTACGGCGTTGTCCTGCTCACCAGAGCTACTTGCTACAGTTCCGAGGTCTCCCCCGTTTTCCCGCAGTCTGGAAACATAGGTCAGGAAACGGAACAAGCCGCGATTCGCAGTTGATTCTTCATATTGTCGTGCGCGATCGTACAATGCCTTAAGATTACTTTGACGTTGCAGTCCTCCTGGAAGACCACCAACCCAGTCCAAATAACCGGTTTCCCGATACATACGCCAGATCAGTTCACTTAGACTACCTTGTCTTGCCTCAAGTCTCCACTGCTGCAATTGACGCATAAAACGAATTAACTTCTGCTGCAACTCCGAGCCTGAGATCTCCGTTATACCCAAATCCTCACTTGCATGTCCCGCAACACCAGCATCTTGCATTCCATCTGTATGCAATGTATGCACATCGGATTCATAGACATCATCCAGGATCTCTGCCTCGACTGAAGCTGCTGTCTCCCGCTGTCCCAGTTCCATCTCTGCCCCGGCTTCCGGCCACTGCAACTGGACCATATTGGAATCAGGATGATTATCCTGCCGGGATTGTTGTACAGCATTAGTGGAGGAATCGCTCCAATCTCCCGCAGCCGATATAACCGCATCATAGAATGACTGTCTTTTGTCACCAAGCCGAATCTGTGCCAGTTCCTCTTCATCCAGTCCAACAATCGGGGAACGAAGCACGGAAGCAAGCGGAATATCCTGCCTTGGATTATCAACAAGCTGAAGCAGAGACATCATGATTTCCACTTCTGTAGCCTGAAAATAGCCCTTACTCTGTTCTCCTCCAGCAGGAATTCCCTGCTGTCTGAATTCCTCAATCATGAGCGGAGCCCACATCAAGGTCGAACGCAGCAAGATGACCATGTCACCGTAACGTGCCGGGCGCATCGTTTGCAGGGCTTTGTCATATACATGAAGGGCAGGTTTGTCCGTGTCTCCAACCATCTCCCGAATACGCCTTGCGATTGCCCTCGCTTCCAACTGGGCTGTTTCAAGTTCGGCACTCTCCAGTTCTGCGGAGACCGATGCATCCCCATTCTCATCCGTACTCTCTGTCAGATCAGGACCACCACCCTGACGATCGATCAGCATGAGTTCAGGTGTATACGCCTCATCACCAAGTGTTTCTGACGGGAAGGTAGCCCCATATGCCAGTTGAGCTCGTTCATCGTAAGCAATCTCTGCCACACCTTCGTTCATGAGTTGTCGGAATATCATATTGACCGAATGCACGACTTCTGCTCGACTACGAAAATTCCGCGCAAGATCAATACGTTGACCAGTACGATGCAGACGTTCTTCCACCATTCCGTCCTCATTTGTGCTCGCTCCATACTGGCGATACTTGTTCATAAACAGACCTGGCTCAGCCAACCGGAAACGGTAGATACTCTGTTTGACATCACCGACCATGAATCGGTTACCCGGGTTTTCTCTGGAGATCAGTTTCACGATATCTTCCTGAACCGTATTGGTATCCTGATATTCATCAAGCAACACTTCATCGAATCGCGAACGGTACTCCATAGCCGCATCGGAAGGCATCGACTGTTCAGGCGTTGAATCCTCATGTCGCAAAATGTGAAGACAGTAATGCTCCAGATCACTGAAGTCAACTTGCCCACGTTCCTGTTTGGCCTGTCGATAACGTTCTCCAAATGTACTAACCAACCTCGACAACTCCTGCATGAGTGGTGCCGCTTGCTCCAACTCCTGCCAGAACGCAAACGCACTTCTTCCGAACAATGAACCTTTCAGGTCGGTAACTGCCTTTTTCGCGGCCTCACGGAGTTCCTTCACCTGATCCTGTAAACCCGGGTCCGTCTGATCTTTTTTGCAGGGTTTCAGTTTGCCAAATGTAGCGGGTTGAAACACTTCAGGCAACCTTTCCCATGGCATAACCTGGGCTGCAGACAACAGTTCTTCTACCATCACCAGGTCTTCTTTTAACGTATCTGCATAAGGTGCCGGACCTTCAGGCTGCATGGAAATATGAATGCCTTGACGGAGCAATCCTGCTGCACCACTTAAAGCAAGAGCCGCATCACGCAAAATACTCTGAACCCATGCTGAATGTCCAAGTGCCTCTACACTTTCCACCTGAAAAGCAGACGCCATCTCTGAGAGCCAATGATCCGGCCAGGAATGACTGCGGGAGAAATCATACAAACGTTGCACCAGTCGATGCATCGCATCATCGTTTCGTTCTCCACTGAACCAGTCCACTAATTCGCGGAATGTACTCCCTTCATCTTCTTCGCCATACTTTTCCTCAAATAGTTCTTCAAGCAGTTCCTGCCGCATGATTTCCGCTTCATTTTCATTCAGGATACGGAAAGCCGGGTTCAACGGAATTTGCTGATAATAACGGCGAATGACTTCCATACAGAATGAATGCAGCGTTGTAATAGATGCCCGTCCAAGCAGCGACAGCTGCTTACGCAGATGCTCTTCTCCAGGCTGTTCTTCCAGCGCACGTTCCAACGCTTCCCGAATCCGTTGTTTCATCTCGGCGGCGGCCGCTTTGGTAAACGTAGCTACAAGTAAACGATCCACACTGTATCCTTGGGAGGGATCTGCGATCTTGCGAATAATTCGTTCAACCAGTACGGCTGTCTTGCCTGATCCCGCCGCTGCGGCAACCAGTATGTCTTCTCCGCTTTCGGAAATCGCACTCCACTGGTCATCACTCCAGAAGCTTCCTTCCGGTTTTGGCATATTCGTCATGATGTTTCCCCTCCTTTGGTGTGAGATAACATATCCCAGATTTGCTGTTTGCCCGGTTTGGACAACAGGTTGTATTCATTTCCTTCTATATTCTCATCAAACTGACAAACAGGCTTATATGGACAGAACGTGCACGCCACTTCCTGCTGAATACGATAAGGCTCAATGGCCACATCCCCATCCGTAATCCGGGTACCAATCTCACGGATATTACTGCGGACTGAAGCAAGCAGCGTATCCCATTGCTCTGGCGTAGCTACAGCGGCGCTGCTATAAAAGCTTCCGTCCGCCTTAAGAGCAACTGGAATAATAGCTGAATACCCCTTATCCAGGGTGTTGTCCATTTGAGCAATTGCGTCCCGATCCGCCAGTAGCAAACCTTTCATTTTGAACCGTTTCAGCAGTTCTTGTCCTGCCTGCTCTGATGTCATGCCGTTTGCGGATTGCAACAGCGGGTTATGCACATGGAAATACAACGTTCCTCCCGGCATCGCCGTTTCCCCAAGCCATTCTTCGGCAGCACTAAGCAGCACCTCCAGATAGGTGAGCATTTGCAATGACAGACCATAGTACACTTCATGTAACTTGAGGTCCGTCTGGCTTGATTTATAGTCAATGACACGCAAGAGCAGACCATTCTCTCCTTCTGCGACATCCACACGGTCAATCCGACCCACGATCTCCATCACACAGCCGTTCTCCAGTTCAAAACGTAGTGGCGGCAGTGTTTTATCGGGTCCAAAATCAAGCTCCAATCCAATCGGTTCAAAACTTCCACGTCTGGACTGTTCACCAAGAATAACCGATGCCCGGCTAACAATGTCCTTCAATTTGCGGAAAATATAACCGTATCGCTTGGTGCTTAGCAAAATCTCCCCTTGCAGCTGTGGTGCAATCTGCTCCACCGTTTGCTCGGCTTCATGACGACATTGGTCTGGAGTCAAACTGCCCCAACTACGATTTTCTTCGCGCAATCGCATAGCCAACTGGCTTAGTGCAGCATGAAACAGCTGTCCGATATCAGGAGCCTGAAGGCGGTACAATTGCCGTTCTTTGAGACGCAGCCCATGCGAAGCAAAATGGGAGAACGGACAAGCGACGAACCGCTCCATTCGCGAGACACTCGTCCTCACCTCTGTACCATACAGTCTGCGACTGGTAACTGTACGTAGTGGTAATGCCCGATTACGATAAAAGATTGATCCCATCAACCGTTCCAGCTGAGGTCTGCTTGTCTCTCGAGATACATGCCAATTGTAGACCGCCCACCACATTTCAGGGATGTCTTCTCCGTGGCGCCATTTGCGCAATTGTCCAATGAGCGTTGACAGACTCTGACCCGGATGGGTGACATAGGACCAATGCGCTTCTTCCGAGTTCGCAACCGGCGGTTGAGCGAGCAATGGCTGTTCTTGTAAACCAAACATCTTCCGTACATGACGGACAATCTCGGAAGGAAGCAGTGCTTTCCCCTCATCATCAGCAACCGGGTAACTCAGCCACAACTGGCTGCTTGCCGCTGTAAGTGCCGTATAGATCAGGAAACGTTCATCCAGCATCTGCCTTGTTGCACCTGGTCCAAGCGCCACGCCTCTTTCCGTCAGTAACGATCTCTCCAGTTCCGTTAATACGCCATCATCCTGAGGTACGGCAGGTAATTCACCATCAATCGCGCCAAGGATAAATACGTATTTGATGTCCTGAAGTCGTGTACGGTCCATAGAACCAACCAATACCTGATCAAGTGCTGGTGGTACCAGACCCAGCTTCAGTTCCGTCAATCCGGTCTCAATCATCCCGGCAAACAGCGTGATATCCAGCCGTTCATTCCCCATCATATCGACCATCTGATCCAATAAATCCAGCACAGCTCCCCACATCTGCCGATGTTCTCTCGACCGTTCGGGGTCACCTTGTGCCTTAGCTTCAGCAGACATGTTATCCAGCTTCCATGGGATTTCAGCATCTTCCAGCAATCTGTATAGTGCCTCGCACTGGGCTTTAGCTGTCTTTGCCTTTTTCATTCGTTTCTCAAAAACACCCAAGGAATCTGTAATGACCGTTCGGCAGCTCTCCATTAAAGAAAGCATCTGGTCCCGTCCTCGACTACGGCCATCCTGACCGTTGTCTTCGAGCGACAGGCTTGGTACATACTTCCACGGTTTGCCGTCAGTCCAGCGATACCCGTGAATACCACAAGCCAGTACATAATTCTCAAGCTGGTCCATATCTTCACGAGTGATGGAACCATCACGCGGAAGCAGCAGATCCGTTTTGACACAACGAAATACATCCTCGTAACGCCAGTGGCGCCGAACAATATCCAGTGCGGAACGGATAAACTCGGATAATGGATGATGAAGTTCATTTCTTCTGCGGTCCAGAAAGACGGGTACGCCATAATCCCTGAATAGAGGTTCAGCTATATCAGCGTAGGTATCCAACTGACGAACAAGTACCGCCATGTCCCGATAACGCGCACCTTCGTTTTGCGCCAGACGCCGCATCTCACGCAGTGCCCCCTCCATCTCAGCTCGTCGGTTCTCCGCTGCAACCAGTCGGATTCCGGAATCAAGGCCTTCACTTTTCCAACGAATTCGCCGGTCGAAACCAGCCTCCAGATGAGCAAGTCCCGGACGATCCTTGTATCTCGGTGGAATCTCCGAATCTAGCACGGTTATATCGCTCGGTACACCCAGTTCGTCAGCCATCCCTTTGAGACGCGCATAGGCACTTGCCGTGGGATAAAATAGTTCCAGTTCTCCAGGCAGTGCGCCGTGATCATAAGGACGATCCAATGTCAGTGCAATGGTCACGGAAGAGGACTGCAACATCAGCCGACCGATCACACTCATCTCCTGTGGTGTGAATCCCTGAAAACCATCAATCCAGATTTGGGCATCCTGCAGCAATGCACTTTCCGACAAACGATCTGTCAGCTCGGTCAACGTGTCTTCATCATCAATATATAAATTGGTCAATTCCTGTTCATAGTCACGATATATCAGATTCAAGTCATGCAACTTGTCCTCCAGAATCGGCGAAGTGGATGAGGTATTCCCTCCAGACATCCCTTCTTCCAGCAATGATGGATCAACTTCATAACGTTTAAATTCACTATATAAGTCATTTAATTCGCCTATAAAACCCAGCTGGCTGCCGGATGCACCAAACAGCTTCAATTCTTCCTTACGGCGCTGAATTACTTTATAGAGCAGCATTTTTTTGCCTTCGGCTCCGATCGGAATACGAGCAGAACCACCTGCTTCCAGCATTACACGATAGGCTAAACGGCGAAAGCCGAGCACTTCTGCACGCATGGTACCTTTAATTGCTCCAGAAGACACCAATGCCTGCTCTGTTCGAAAAGAACTCTGTTCGGGAACGAGCAAAATCAAAGGTGTGCCTTGCGGTTCTTGTTGAAGCAGGGATGTAATTTCCCGGGTAATCAGCGAGCTTTTGCCGCTGCCTGCCCGGCCAATAACAAAACGAACGGACATGTCTAATCCTCCAAACCACACGTACAAGATTTTAATTCCCAGTATAACATATCTGACTTGGTTCGGAACATACGTTTGCCACTATCCGGTAAAACCGGAGATCATCTCCGTAAACACAGCAAAACAGAAAAAAGCCCGCAGCTATCACACTGTGGACTTTTGACTTGATCTATACTTGATTGGAACGGAAATCATACAATTAATTCTTTTTACTGCGCACTTCGAAAATAGCAAATTTCAGGTAATGCCCTTCATCCACGCCCAAAATTTGTGGGTGATCCTTACCGGCTGCTTTCCAGTCGATCAAACGAAGCACTTTGCCTGCATCTTCCGCTGCATCAGCAATCGTGTCCAAGAAAAGATCAGGACGCATGTGATACGAACAGCTGGCTGTTACCAAATATCCACCCTCATTAACCAGTTTCATTCCTTGCAGGTTGATATCCTTATATCCACGGCACGCACCTTTAACTGCTGATTTCGTTTTGGCAAACGCAGGAGGATCGAGGATGACCACATCAAATGTTTTACCGCCAGCTGCAAGCGCTTTGGACGTATCTACTTTCTGTTCGGCAGCACGCGCACGTGCAGTACGTTCATCCAGCCCTTTCACTTGTTCACGCAAGTACTGGAATGCATCGGCAACTACGAATTCGACCCGGTCGGTGAATCCGTTCAGCTCCACATTTGTTCGTGCACTCTCAATGGCATGCTCCGAAATATCAAGACAAGTCACTTTTTTGGCTCCATACTTGCAAGCATTCAACGTAAAGCTTCCCGTGTGTGAGAAACACTCAAGTACAGTGGCACCATCCCAATATGGGAATGTAACTACTTTACCGCTTTTATTCACAGGCAAAAGCTGCTCTATGCCATCCTGCTCGGTCGTTTGTAGTGTGATTCCACTCTTGTAGCCCCAACCCTTCATAAGCGGTTCAATGGCTGCACGATTCTCGCGTTGGTCGAAGAAGTAACCTGTCTTCTGACCTTCCACGATATCCACTTTAATGAGTAGTCCATTCTCTGTAACTGTGACATGCCGTGGGCACTCTCCATACAGCGGACCTTTGGTCTGCTCCAAACCTTCCAGTTCACGAATTGAGACATCACTGCGCTCATATATGCCTTCCGGCTGCATTACTTCAATGAGTGCCTGTACGATGGCTTCACGGCAACGATCCATGCCAAGTGTAAGCAACTGTACAACGAGGATGCTGCCGAATCGATCAACGATTAATCCTGGCAGAAAATCAGCTTCGCCGTAAACGAGACGATATGCCTCGCCATCCTGGATAAAACGTTCCCGATGACGCAAACAATCGCGGAAGCGAGATGCAAAAAACGCGGTGTCCATCTGTTCGGACTCCAGAGGTTGATACGCTACAACTCTTACAGTGATTTGAGATGCGGGATTGTAATATCCTGTCGCCAGATAGCGACCTTGATGATTCAATACATTGACCAGATCTCCCGGTTCCGGGTTTCCGTCAACAGAGGCAATTTCATTGTTAAATATCCATGGATGTGCATGTTCAAGCCGCTTTTTGCGACTGCGTTCGAGTGTAACTGATGGCAAGGTAGATCCACTTCTTTCATAGTTAGTTGAAAAGATAGGTTTGGTGCGGCGCGTAGGTGGCGTTTCGGTTACGAATCGATCTTCCGATCGCTGTTGTCTCCAGATTTTTTTGATTCCCTTTTTAAAGGGGAAATCCGGGGACAAAGGCGCACGCTTCGCTTCTTCAGATTCGATTTCGTCCCCTCCACTACGCTTGCACGAATCACCGTATCTTTTGAATTGGGGTGGCACAATTAGGTGGCGCTACGGCGACGAATTGTTCCTCTGATCGCTGTTATCCCCAGATTTTTTTTGATTCCCTTTCTTAAAGGGAAAATCCGGGGATAAAGGCGAGCGCTTCGCTTCTTCGGTAACAATTTCGTCTTCTTCGCTACGTTTGCACGAATCACCGTATCTTTCGAATTGGGGTGCGGCAATTAGGTGACGTTCCGGGTTCGAATCGATCTTCTGATCGCTGTTGTCTCCAGATTTTTTTGATTCCCTTTTTTAAAGGGAAAATCCGGAGACAAAGGCGCACGCTTCGCTTCTTCAGATTCGATTTCGTCCCCTCCACTACGCTTGCACGAATCACCGTATCTTTCGAATTGGGGTGGGGTAATTTAGGTCGCTTCCCTCTGAATTCCTTTAGGCTTGTCATGGTTGTCTTTTCTTACTCATAGGATGAGTTAAGGAACCGGACGGAAGGAATGATGTTTCTATGTTTAGAGATGTTATATTGCCCTTACTCTATGGGCTTATTATCTTTTTTGGTGGCATGAAGCTGATGGAAACGGCCTTGCAGCGCATGGCAGGGCCCATGTTGGCAGATTGGCTCAATCGTGCCACCTCTGCTCCATGGAAAGGCATGGCCTTCAGTGCAGGTGCAACGGCCCTGTTACAGAGCAGTACTGCGGTCACCGTACTCACCATTGGACTGGCTAATGCCAGATTAATTACCTATGGACGCACACTTGGCATCATCCTCGGCACCAACATCGGCACATGCCTGACGACGGAGCTGGTGGGACTGCAGATCGGACGTGCTTCCCTGCCGCTACTCGTCCTGTCGCTAACGGGCTGGGCCATGTTTGTTGTTCTTGGTGAACGCAATCTGGCCGCTCCTGAACGCACGCGTCAGACTCTGTTTAACATCCAGTACAGTTTCCTCGCAGCTGCCGGATTTGCACTTGTTATGACAGGCATTCAGGTGATGCAATCCATTGCCTTACCCTTGCGGAGCATGGGCGTATTTCAATGGTTTCTCGACCGCTCGGCCGACAGCTTGTGGTGGGGCTTCCTGGCAGGTGCCTGTCTGACAGCGCTCATTCACAGCAGCGCAGCTGTCATTAGCATGGCGATTACGCTGGCAGCCACAGGGGTATTGCCTGTGGAGATCGGCATCGCCATTGTGATCGGGTCCAATGTGGGGACCTGCATCACCGCTGTGATTGCTGCCGCGGGCGGAGCATCCGCAGGCAAATTTGTCGCAGCCTCCCATGTTGTATTAAACATTGCGGGAGCGCTGCTGTTTATGCCGCTGATCGGCCAGCTGCATGCAGCTTCGGCCTGGCTGTCAGCGGACAACGGGGCACAGATTGCGCATGCCCAGACCCTTTTTAACATCACCAGTTCACTGCTTGCTTTGCCATTCTGTTACTTGCCAATCTGGCACAAAAAACCACCGGTCCACGCCCCCGCGGCGAAGTCACCCGTGGCTTGATGATCTGCCTGTCCAGACCCACAGAGCGCGCGGCTAACTGACTCGAACAATAAAGCCGTTATACGTTAATGCCTAACTTGTTCAGGGCTACACGCAAGATATCATCGTTATTATCATATCCGCTCTGCTGCTGTAAGGACCATGCTTCTTCCGGAGCATACCAATCCACACCCTTGATTTCTTCAATCTGAGGCTGTAGATCACCACTCTCGGCTTCAACGAGATAATAATGAACTTCCTTGTCCACCGGGCCAAAATCTGCATGTTGGTACGTGTAAGCAATGATATCAACCGGCTCTACAATGCGACCCACCATACCTGTCTCTTCCAAAATCTCGCGCAGTGCCGTCTGTTCAATTGTTTCTCCATCTTCCATTTTGCCCTTGGCGAGAGTTGTTTTACCATAACGATCTACGATAAGCTGAATTTGAAGACGTCCGTCTTCCCCTGTTCTATAAACAACTCCGCCTGCTGAAATTTCTTTTTTGTTCATCGTGCTCTCCCCCATCAACTTCGATATCTTTATCTTATTTTTTGCAAAAGAAGGACCTCATCTCCCCGGGTAAGCTCCCCAAGGAAATGAAATCCTTGTTTCTGCCGCCTCGATCACATCGCGGCGGACTTAAGATTCTCTTCCAACACACGTACCAGCGTAGCCTGACTCTCGTTGACGCCGGCTTTAACCACTTTGACTCGGCACACTTTACCGACCATATCCATCGTTCCGTCAAAGACCAGTTGAATGTAGTTGTCGCTATAACCGTGCAGCTTGCCACTTCCCTCGCGGCCTTTGGCTTCCCCTTCGGGAATAACATCCAGTACCTGTCCAACAAACTGCTCAGCGTACTCCAGCTGCATCTGTTCAGACAAGTCAATCAGTTCATGCACACGTGCATTTTTGACTTCTTCGTCCACCTGATCTTCCATTCGTGCTGCTGGTGTACCCGTACGCTTGGAATAAGGGAATACGTGCATTTCGGAAAAACCGATCTTCCGCATCAACTCATAGCCATTACGGTACATCTCATCCGTCTCACCTGGAAATCCAACAATGATGTCTGTTGTAATCGCTACATCAGGCATTGCTTCCCGAATGCGAAGCATTTTGTTGTAAAACTCTTCTGTCGTATATTTACGGCGCATGCGTTTCAACACCGTATCATCACCCGCTTGCAGCGGAATATGGAAGTGACGAACGAGTTTATCCGAACGTTTGATCACGTCGAGCATGCGGTCATCGATCTGACTGGCTTCAATCGAGCTGATTCGAATACGCTCCAAACCCTCTACCTTATCCAAATCCCACAGCAGATCGGTCAGATCATAGTTCTCCATGTCATCGCCATACCCACCTGTATGAATACCGGTGAGAACAATCTCTTTGTATCCGGCGTGTACGAGTTGATGCGCCTGTTGAATAATGCTGTTTGCTTCCCGACTACGTGAGAGACCACGAGACCATGGAATAATGCAGAATGTACAGAAGTTATTGCAACCATCCTGAATCTTCAGGAATGCGCGGGTGCGGTCAGCAAAATCCGGTACGTCCATTTCTTCAAACACACGGGTTTTCATAATATTACGCACCGCATTAACCGGTTGACGGGACTCCTGAATTTCATTAACGTATGGTAAAATCTTGTCACGGTCCTGTGTACCGATAACCAGATCCACCCCTGGGATGTCCAGAATCTCTGCCGGAGAAGTCTGCGCATAGCAGCCTGTAACGGCCACAATCGCCTCCGGGTTGCGCCGAATGGCACGACGAATAATTTGACGGCTCTTTTTGTCGCCGGTATTGGTTACTGTACAAGTATTAATCAAGTATACATCCGCTGTCTGTTCATCAAAGTCCACTTGATCGTAACCTTCGTTTTTGAACAATTGCCAAATCGCCTCTGTATCATAGAAATTAACTTTGCAGCCTAAGGTGTAAAACGCCACGGATGGCATAATTACATTCCTCCCATTTCTCCGGATTCATATAGCACGCAAGTTAGTGCTGCCATTCCAGCTGTCTCAGCACGCAAAATGCGTTTGCCCAGTCCAACAGATACAGCACCTGCCTGATCAGCCTCTGCCGTCTCCTTCTCAGAAAATCCACCTTCCGGTCCAACCACGATCAAAACTTCTGCACTTGCATCAGGTGCAAGCTGCTCTATAAACGGCTTCAGTGCATCTCTCAGCTGTTTACCGTTTTCTTTCTCATAACAATAACATACCAGACTATAGCCCTCAAAAGAAGATAACAGCCCTTTCCAGGAAAGCGGCTGTTCGACGGATGGAATACGATTCCGGTGACTCTGTTCGGCAGCTTCCTTGGCAATTTTCCGCCACCGCTCCAACCGTTTGCCTTCTTTCTTGGCATCATATTGCACAATCGTACGCTCTGATAGGAAGGGTACAAATGATACCGCCCCAATCTCAGTACATCTCTGGATGACTGTTTCCATCTTGTCACCCTTGGGCAAACTCTGTGCCACGGTTACACGAATCCGTGCTTCATGGTCCATCTCGAGAGGTTCCACAATATTGGCTGTCACTTGGCCCACTTCAATACTCTCAATTTCCACGAGTGCTTCTCTGGAGTTTCCGTCACTGACAATCAGTTTATCTCCAGGTTTACCACGCATGACCTTGCCAATATGGCGTGCATCATCACCTGTGATAATCACAGCGTGTTCATTAAACTGTTCTGCAGATACAAAATATCGCTGCATTAGTCAATCCACCCATCTTGTCCTGTTATGACTGGAATTCACCCCGCCTCATGGCAGGCGTGAATCCAATCGCCACAGATGATCATACAACTTTTACGTGTTTCTGACCAGTATTCCAGTCCATAAACAATGCGCTTTTAGCGATATAATTCGATAATCACCTTTGCCAGATCCACATACATCGTTTGCGCAAACTCATACAAAGGTTGAATCGTCACATTTTGCAACGGAGGTATAACAAGAATCAATAGGAAGATAAAAATAGACCATTGCTCCACCCCTTGCAGCTTGCGGCTGATTGAAGGTGGAACTACATCTTCCAGAATCCGATAACCATCCAGTGGGGGCAACGGAATCAAGTTAAACAGGAACAGGAAAAAGTTGGTTAAGTTAAAGATAGCGAAAAACGTCGTGATTGCTGTCAGCAGCCGCTCATTATCAATCCCACCGAGAGCTCCCGAACCAACCAGTGAAGCATAGATGATTGTACCGATGATCGCGAGCAAAAGATTGCTCAGAGGCCCTGCTGCAGATACGATGATGCCCATCAATCTAGGTTTGTCGAAGTTAGCCCGATTAACGGGAACTGGACGTGCCCAACCAAAGCCGGCAATAATGAGCAGCAGCACACCAAACAAGTCAAAGTGTACAACCGGATTCAGCGTGACCCGACCCAACAGCTTCGCTGTTGGATCACCAAATTTGTTGGCAAAATATGCATGCGAGAATTCATGCACCGTAAATGCGATCAGAATGGTCAGTAAGAAAAACGGAAGCTGATCGATCGGATAACGAAAGAACGAATTCCAAAAGTCCATACTTTACCCCTTTCTGGCTACAAACGCCAGCCAGTCCTCATCACGGTGGATCGCACTCACTTCAAACCCCGAGGCTACCAGTGCATCATGCACAACCTGCTCTTTGTTCTTCCAAATGCCGGATACAATATAGGTCCCACCAGATTCAAGCGCATTATAGACATCGTCTACGAACAATAAAATGATCTCAGCCAGAATGTTCGCCACGACAACCTTAACCGGCAGTTGTACACCAAGTGCAGGGTCCTGACTCCCAAGGACGGACAACAGATCACTCTCTTTAACCGTAATTTGTTGTTCCAGCCCATTCAGTTCCACATTCTCCCTGGCACTGATTACCGCAACTGGATCAAGATCAAGCGCCAGTACATGTTTTGCCCCAAGTTTTATCGCTCCAATAGCCAAAATACCAGAACCTGTACCTACGTCAATGACTTCCTCGCCGCCCTGAATAACCGTTTCCAGTGTGCGCAAGCAGAGGGAGGTCGTTGGATGTGTTCCTGTACCAAAGGCCATGCCTGGATCAAGCTCAATAATTTTCTCATCCGGACTTTCAGGCGTATACTCTTCCCAAGTTGGCTTGATCGTCAAACGTTCCGATACACGTACCGGCTTGAAATATTGTTTCCAGGCTGTTGCCCAGTCATCTTCATCCACTGTACGCGTCTCATAACGAACCTCACCTGTATCAATTCCAAATTCGGAGAGTTCCTCAACTCTCGGATTAACTTCTGACTGTAATGCAACCATATCCGTACCTTCGGAGAAGTACCCTTTGATGACCGCAAAGCCTTCCGGAATATCATTCAACGGAACGTCATATAACTCACCATATGTCGTGTCCCGTTTTTTATTTAAAGTACCGGACTCTTCAATCGAAACCCCTCCAGCACCCGCTTCATGTAAAAAATTCGAAATCATCTCCACAGCTTCTTCTGTGGTATGTATTGTTAGTTCATGCCATAACATACTTGGTTTTTCCTCCTCATTATTCAAACATCCCAACTATTGTACTACACAAGCTAGCCGGAGCACAAAGCCGCACCAGTAAAAGAAAAACAAAACAGGATATCCGCAGCCTGACTGCTCGAATATCCTGTCATCTATTCATACATATCTGTTTCATTTACTTCAGCATTTTGCATAATTCGAATCTCAGTTAGCAAAAACGCCCACCATTCTGCGTGATCATCTCTGCGGCTTGCGGGAGCGAATCGTTGGATACGGACACGGTCAGCAAAATTTCTTGTTTTAGCCTGTTGGCCGAGTCCTCTTTGGGTGTATCATACACCTGACCATTGGACAACATTTCCGTTTCATCACTAATCAAGGCAAGTACATTCAGTTCGCCACTAAATCCTCCGACGACGGCCGTAGGAGAATTATCGGAGCCCGTAACATCGTTTGAATCCAATGCAGACGCTTCATTGCCAAGGCTCTCTATACTCAATTGGTTTGGGTGCAACAATTCCAGGGCTCTGCGTGCAGACTCCGCCTCAGTCCAGCTTGTAAAAACAGCTTCGAGGGTCACTGCCGAGCGATCTTCAGTCATGAAGCTCCCGTCCTTGACGTCGATCAGCCGCTTCACTGCGGCGTAGTGCTTCGATATCTTCATGATCCGCAGCTTCAGCGCTGAATTCCACGTCCTCATTTTTCGCGGATTGCATACGTTTCATCTTTTCCGTTTTTGTTAAAATCTTGCCTGGACGTTCATGTTCTGCCATTGTAATGCTCCTCCTTCAAATTGGGAAACTAGATCATTCCACCGGCTTGTTCGATTATAGACATCGCGCGGTGATGTACCGATTCATCTACGATGACAGTGAGTAATACATCCCTTCCTGTAGGTCCACCTTGCCCACCATCACTCATGCCGCTTGCAGAAGGGTCCGCCGCAGCCATGATTCCAGCACTGGCATTCGTTTGCATCGAATCGGGCACCCATGATGAAAAACTACCGGAAACGCCCGGCTTGTAGGAAGCCCCGCTTGGTCCTACACCCGCATATCGGCTGAATCGATTAATTGACAGGTCCTCCACTCGCAATGCCTCCAGTTTTTTGGCTGCCCCTTGAGCCTGTTCCGGGCTGTGAAAGTACGCCAAAATATTTTTCTCGGTCATCCGCTTCACCTGCTTCCCTAATTTCTCGCATATCAGCTATGCATATCATTCTCGCCATGCTATCTTTCCGCAAGTTCGCTCAGAATATACCGAAATGCTCCCACAAATTGCTGTCGTTCTTCGTAGCATAAATCCATGGATTTCACAAAAACCACTGAACCACAAAAAAAGGCGCACAAAAAAGGACACCCCGCGGTAAAAACCGCTATGGTGTCCTGTTGGGCTTGCTTTATTTTATTCTTAGTCGCCGCGGAAGGCGCGTTTCACTCTATCAAAGAAAGATTGTTCATGCTCATGTGTTTGCTCTCCATCCAGCGAAGCAATTTGGCGAAGCAGATCTTTCTGCTCGTCATTCAGCTTACTAGGTGTAACCACAACCACTTTCACATGTTGATCCCCTTGCCCCATACCGCGCAGGCGTGGTACACCTTTGCCTTTGAGTCTGAAATACGTTCCCGTTTGTGTACCAGCTGGTACTTTCAACTTCACTTTTTCGGTCAACGTTGGGATCTCAACTTCATCTCCCAGAGCTGCCTGAGCAAAGGTAAGTGGAATTTCGCAATAAATATCGTCGCCTTCACGCTCGAAGAAATCATGTGATTTCACGCGAATGACAATATACAGATCTCCCGCTGGTCCGCCACGCAGGCCTCCCTCGCCTTCACCTGTCATACGCAGTTGCGCGCCATCATCTACACCCGCTGGAATGCGAACATGGATTTTGCGTTGCTTGCGGACTTTACCGCTGCCACTGCACGTTGTACATTTTTCTTTGATAATTTGGCCCGAACCGCTACAGTTTGAACATGCACGACGATTAACCATACGACCAAACGGTGTATTTTGCACGACTTCCTGCTGACCGCTACCTTGGCAGACCGAGCAGGTTTCCGGTTTCGTTCCAGGTTTGGCACCTGAGCCATGACAGGTATCACAGCCTTCGGTACGCGGAATCGTAATATCGGTTTCTTTACCGAATACAGCTTCCTTGAACTCAATTGTCATCGTGTACTGCAGATCATTCCCACGTTGCGGAGCATTTGGATCACGTCGTCCACCGCCACCGCCGCCAAAGAACATGTCGAAGATGTCGCCAAATCCGCCGCCGCCAAAATCACCGCCACCACCGAATCCACCTTGATTCGGATCGACATGACCATATTGATCATATTGTGCACGCTTCTGACCGTCACTCACTACGTCGTAAGCTTCTTTAACTTCTTTAAATTTAGCTTCCGCATCAGCAGCCTTGTTTACGTCAGGGTGATACTGACGGGCAAGCTTACGGTAAGCCTTTTTAATTTCATCGTCGTTAGCCGTTTTACTAACGCCAAGCACCTCATAATAATCACGCTTTTCAGCCACTCTTCCACCCCCATATCATTCACCATATCGCACATCGTGACAAAAGGAAAGCCAAAGCGCGGGAGCCCCGGCTATGACTTTCCCTCTAATTCGAACGTCACCGATGTTTAATTCGCGTAGAACTACGAATTAGTTTTGTTTTTTATCTTCATCCACAACTTCGTAATCAGCGTCTACGACGTTGTCACGTTTAGCAGAACCTTGTTGCTCTTCAGTACCTTGTGCTTCTTGCTCTTGCGCCTGAGCTTGCTCATACAGTTTCACGGACAGTTGTTGAACGATCTCTGTCAGTTCTTCTGTAGCAGCTTTGATATCTTCCAGATTGTCGGAAGCCAGAACGCCTTGCAGTTTTTCTTTGGCAGCATTCGCTTTTTCAACTTCGCCAGCATCTGCTTTTTCGCCAAGATCTTTGATCGTTTTGTCAACAGAGTAGATCAATTGATCTGCACTGTTTTTCGCTTCAACGAGTTCTCTGCGTTTTTTATCTTCTTCAGCGTGCAACTCAGCATCTTTCATCATTTGCTCAACTTCCGCATCGCTCAAACCGCTGGAAGAAGTGATTGTGATTTTTTGAGTTTTGTTCGTACCTTTATCTGTTGCAGATACGTTAACGATACCGTTGGCATCAATATCGAAGCTAACTTCGATCTGTGGAACGCCACGTGGAGCTGGTGGAATATCACCCAACATGAAACGTCCAAGCGATTTGTTACCCGCTGCCATCTCACGCTCACCTTGCAGAACATGAATCTCAACGCTTGGTTGATTGTCTGCATACGTGGAGAACACTTGAGATTTGCTTGTAGGGATCGTAGTGTTACGCTCGATCATTTTAGTGAATACGCCACCCGCTGTTTCGATACCCAGGGACAATGGCGTTACGTCGAGCAATACAACGTCTTTCACGTCACCTGTCAGTACGCCCGCTTGTACAGCAGCACCCAAAGCTACAACTTCATCCGGGTTAACGCCTTTGTGTGGCTCTTTACCCGTCAATTTTTTGATTGCTTCTTGTACTGCTGGAATACGTGTCGAACCACCAACCAATACGATCTTGTCGATATCGTTAGGCGTCATACCCGCATCACTCAATGCACGACGAGTTGGTTCAAGCGTACGCTCAACCAGACCTTCAGAGATTTCTTCAAATTTCGCACGGCTCAGGTTCAACTCCAAATGCTGAGGAACGCCATCAGCAACTGTGATGAACGGCAAGGAGATCGTTGTAGTTAATACGCCGGAAAGTTCTTTTTTCGCTTTTTCCGCTGCATCTTTCAAACGTTGAACCGCTGCCTTATCTTTACTCAAGTCAATGCCTTGATCTTTTTTGAATTCACTTACGAGGTAATCAATGATCACTTGGTCAAAGTCATCCCCGCCTAGTTTGTTGTCCCCGCTAGTTGCTTTAACTTCGAAGAAGCCATCACCCAGTTCAAGAATGGATACGTCGAACGTACCGCCACCCAGGTCATATACGAGGATCGTTTGGTCTTCGGATTTCTCCATACCGTATGCCAAAGCTGCTGCTGTTGGCTCGTTGACGATACGCAGAACTTCCAAACCTGCAATTTTACCCGCATCTTTAGTCGCTTGGCGCTGACTGTCATTGAAGTAAGCTGGTACAGTGATAACTGCTTGAGTTACCGTTTGACCCAGATAAGCTTCAGCATCGGATTTCAATTTTTGCAGAATGATTGCAGAGATCTCTTGTGCGGAGTAGTCTTTGCTATCGATTGTTTCCTTGTGGGAAGTACCCATGTGACGTTTGATCGACATGATGGTACGATCCGGATTGGTGATGGCTTGACGTTTTGCTGTTTCACCCACAACGCGCTCTCCATCTTTTTTGAAACCAACTACGGATGGAGTTGTACGTGCGCCCTCCGGATTTGGAATTACGACAGCCTCGCCGCCTTCCATTACTGCTACGCATGAGTTTGTTGTTCCTAAGTCAATACCAATTACTTTGCTCATCCGAAAATTTCCTCCCTCAACAATTTAAAATGAATGGGTCTGATCTGACCCTTATTTAGATGTTCATGTTGCTAATCGTGCTCTATGTGTACAAACCTTTATATTAAACTTCGCCCACATTGTTCAATCATGGAGCCGACTCATTCCTTCCTATAAGGAAATTATGAGCTGACTTTAACCATAGCTGGACGAAGCACTTTATCTTTCAGCATGTAGCCTTTTTGGACTTCCTCAACAACGATACCTTCTTCGTACTCGTCGCTCTCCACTTGCATAATTGCTTGGTGGAATTCAGGATTGAACGGTTGTCCTACCGATTCCATAGCCGTCAGACCTTCATTATTCATCACGGTTTCCAATTGACGGAAAATCATTTGGATGCCCTTGGAGAAAGATTCGACCTCTGCTCCTTCCGGTACAGTAGCCATGGCGCGCTCGAAGTTATCAATAACCGGTACCAGTTCGGTGACCAGCTTCATCGAAGCGTATTTAGCCAATTCTTCTTTTTCCTTCTGCGTACGACGACGGAAGTTATCAAAATCAGCCTGTGCACGGACATAACGCTGTTGTTGCTCCTCAGCTTCTGCCTTCAGACGTGCAAGCTCATCCTGCTCCTGACCAGCCATCTCTTCAGCTTGTGCTTCTGCAGCGCCAGCTTCATTAATAGGCTCCTGCTCAGTTGCTGTTACCTCTTGTTCTTCTGTAAATGATTGCTCCTCTTTCAAGATGTTCACCTCCTTATACGAATGAAATGGTTCATTCCCGAATCTTATTTGAAACGATGTGTTAGCATCGCCGTCAAGTCACGGGATAGTGTATTTAGAATATGAATGACACGTGCATAATCCATCCGCGTGGGTCCTAGAATACCGATCGAACCCAAAGCCTCACCGTCCAATGAATAGGAGGCTGTAATAAGGCTGCAGTTGGCAAAGGCTTCATGATCATTCTCAGTGCCGATTCGCACTTGAATACCAGATCCACCCGGCACGGGCATCATCAATTTCATGAGTGTTGGTGTCTCTTCCAGCAGGTCAAGAATATCTTTTACCTTTTCGATATCTTTAAACTCCGGTTGAGTCAACATATTAGTGGCACCACTGAGGAACAGACGATTATCATGTTCATTGTCAAAGGCACTGTTGAGCACCTGCATAACTTCCTCATAACGTGTAATATGCCGTTCCATCTCTTGCCCAAGTTCGGTATAAAGACGGGATTTCAATTTGTAGATTGGTACGCCCACAAGTTTGGTATTTAACAAGCGAACCACATTTTCCATCTCAGCTACCGAGATTTCTGGTGGAATCTGAACCGTCTTGTTCTCCACTTGACCTGTATTGGTCACGATAATTGCCACAGCTTCACTCTCGTTCAACGGAAGCAATTGGAAGTGACGTAAGGACGTATGGAATACTTCCGGTCCAAGCAGGATCGAAGTATAATTCGTCATATGTGACAAAATATTGGATGCATGCTGAATAACTTGTTCCATGACGTTCAATTTTTCAGCGAAGAACGACTTGAGATCATCCAATTCCTGAGGCTCCACCTGATTCCAAGGGACCAAATGATCGACATAATATCGATAGCCTTTATGGGATGGAATTCGTCCTGCCGATGTATGCGGCTGTTCCAGGAAACCCATATCTTCAAGGTCCGCCATTTCATTACGGATCGTCGCCGGACTGTATCCAACATCTCCCCTTTTGGAAATGCTCCGGGACCCTACGGGCTCAGCTGAACGGATATAGTCATCCACTATAGCGTTCAGAATCATTCGTTGACGCTCTGTTAACATGGTGAGTATCCCTCCTTCTGACTGTACTGTCCCATGTCGTTAGCACTCCGGTTAGATGAGTGCTAAGCGGTAATACAAAAATACCAAACTGACGTGAACATTGTCAAGTGAGTTTGATGAGTGGGCTCATCTATTTATAGTATAGACCAATGTCGACGAGTCCTAACAACTTTATTGAACATACTTTGAAGTAAAAAAGGACTGCATGTAGGGCAGAGGCAGACTCGGCTCGATCCATGCAGTCCATTCAGTTGTTAAGCTGAAACGTTAAGCTCTTTTAATACCGCGATCTCATCGCAACAATCCTGCTTGCTGCAATGAACACAGTCGGTCCATACTTTCTCAGGGAAAATCTCTTTTTCCACTACGGCAAAACCGTTTTTGAGGAAGAAGGATACTTCATATGTCAACGCCATAACCTTAGGAATCTGTTGTTTCTCCGCTTCTTCTACCAGTCGGTCCAGCAATCGGGAGCCAATACCGAGCCCTTTGTGTCCTTCCGAGATACCGAGTGATCTGACTTCCACCAAATCATTCCCCAGACGACAAAGCGATCCGCAACCCACCACTTCACCATCAACTTCGGCTACAACAAAGTGCTCCAGCTGTCGGTGCAGTATCTCCCGTGATCGCGGAAGCATGATCCCACGCTCTGCATAGCCCTTAATCATTTCATACAGTGGTTCAACATCTTCCGGCACGGCTTTTCTGCATATTACCGACATCCTGCTCTCCTCCTATTACCAAGCTTTCCAGAGGAAAGCTGACTTCGTAGTTGTTAAATTAACACGCTCTGTAAAATCAATATGAATAAATATACAACAGAGCGTATAGAATTTCAAGCTATGAATTCAGCGATATGGACCCGATAAACTCCGCAAAAACGTCATTTCCGAACAGGATACCCTTCTCGCTCAGTCGGAAGCCGTCTGCCGTCCGCTCAAGCAACCCTGCGTTCAACATTTTGCCCAAAGGCTTCGCAAACACTTCTTCCATGGACTCTCCGAACTGTTCGCTAAAGCGTGAGGCCGAAGCTCCCTCCAACATTCTCAGTCCAACCATCAGATAATCTTCCATAGCTTCCGGGCGAGCAATCTCAAAATGATCCAGACGAGGCAGTCCTGTTCGTGAAGCTTCAACATAAGGATTTATACCTTTAATATTCATATGCCGTTCGCGGCCCACATATCCATGTGCACCTGCACCCAGACCATAGTAGTCCTCATTACGCCAGTAGGTAATATTGTGACGACTCTCAAAGCCCGGCTTGGCAAAGTTACTAATCTCGTATTGTCCATAGCCCGCTTCTTTCATACGTCTCATTAATAGAAGATACATCTCCAGCTCATCATCTTCATGAGGAAGTGGTAACTGGTTCTTCTGATACAGGGTATGGAAAAGTGTATTCTCTTCCACTTTCAGGCTGTAGATGGAGTAATGCGGCAGATCCAGTTCCAGCGCTTTGTCGATACTCTCATTCAACATTTCAACAGTCTGGTTTGGCAAACCAAACATCAGGTCAATGGACAGGTTATTCAAGCCTGCTTTTCGAGCATTTTCCAAACTGCGATATACATCATCCGTATTATGAATACGGCCAATGCCTGTCAGCAGATCATTCTGAAAAGCCTGCACGCCAAAGCTGACACGGTTGACGCCGCCTTCTTTCATCGCAGCGAGTTTCTCCGCATCCGTTGTTCCCGGGTTGGCTTCCATCGAAAATTCAATATCGTCTGCCCAATTTGGGAAATACGTCTTCACGGAACGAAGAAATACGGCCATCTCATCCGGTTTCAGAGCTGTTGGCGTACCCCCACCTACAAATATGGTCTTGATCTCACCCGGTGGATTGGCCTTAACTGTATGTTCCATCTCACGTTCCAGCGCTTCGAGATATTGCATCACGGGCTGATCTTTCAGAACGTAAGAGTTAAAGTCGCAATAAAAACATTTATTCGTGCAAAAGGGAATGTGAAGATACACCGCTTGGGGCGCACCTGTCTTCCGGCTGTGTGCTGCCAATGTCATGGCAAGTCCCCCTCTATTTGAAAAAAGGAAAGCCATCCGGCTTCCCTTTCAGCTTAGTTATTTAATATTCTGTGTTGTACCCATGTTTGCAAGCAAACGTCCTACAATTCAATTTCGATACACACATTATGTGATGTACCCGAGACAAAATATCGTTTATCCTTTCATACACAAATTATTGATGTACCAAAAGGATTCACGTGACGTTAGCAAGCAAACGTCCTAGTCATCAATTTTCAGTACCGCCATGAATGCCTCTTGTGGCACCTCAACGTTACCAACCTGCTTCATCCGCTTCTTACCTTCCTTCTGCTTCTCAAGCAGTTTCCGTTTCCGCGAGATGTCACCACCATAACACTTGGCAAGTACGTTTTTACGCATTGCTTTTACCGTTTCACGAGCAACAACCTTGGTACCTACAGATGCCTGAATTGGCACCTCGAACATTTGCCGTGGAATCAGCTCGCGCAGTTTCTCACAGACAATGCGTCCGCGGTTATAGGCACGGTCACGGTGAACGATGAAGGACAGAGCATCCACCTGTTCGCCATTGAGTACAATATCCATTTTTGCCAGATTGGACTGACGGTAACCGGACAACTCATAATCCAGGGATGCATATCCTTTGGTACCGGATTTCAACTGGTCGAAGAAGTCATATACAATCTCGGACAACGGAATCTCATAGGTAATGGTAACCCGGGTTGTGTCCAGATATTCCATATTTACATATTCACCGCGTTTAGTCTGACACAGCTCCATAATGGTACCTACATAATCATTCGGTACGATAATATCTGCCTTGACGTATGGTTCCTCGACGTAATCAATCCGTCCCACCTCAGGATAGTTGGATGGGTTATCGATTTTCATCACTTCACCATTCGTTAAGGTGACGTGATAGATTACACTTGGTGCCGTTGTGATCAACGGAATGTTAAACTCCCGCTCGATCCGCTCCTGGATAACGTCCATGTGAAGCAGTCCAAGGAATCCGCAACGGAATCCAAAACCGAGTGCACTGGATGTTTCCGGTTCAAAGCTCAGAGACGCATCGTTCAACTGCAATTTCTCCAACGCTTCACGCAGATCAACATAGTCCGATGTTTCGATCGGATAGAGACCACAATACACCATTGGGTTAATTTTACGATAACCCGGCAAAGGTTCCGGTGTTGGATTTTTGGCATCCGTTACCGTATCCCCGACTTGTGTATCGCCAACATGCCGGATACCTGCAACGATAAATCCAACATCCCCGACGTTCAGCTCGTCCACGATGGTCATACGAGGTTTGAACGCTCCAACTTCAATGACTTCAAATGATTTTCCTGTTGCCATCATTTTGATTTTGGAACCGGATTTGATTTTGCCGTCAACAACACGCACATATACGATTACACCTTTGTACGGGTCGTAGTGCGAGTCAAAAATCAGCGCTTTCAAAGGCTGGTCAGGATCACCAGTTGGTGCCGGAACACTTTTCACCACTTGCTCCAAAATTTCTTTGATTCCGATTCCTGATTTGGCCGAAGCCAAAACCGCATTACTTGTGTCCAAACCAATAACATCTTCCACTTCCTGCTTCACCCGTTCAGGATCAGCGCTCGGAAGGTCAATTTTGTTGATAACCGGTAAAATTTCAAGATTGTTATCCAATGCCAGATACACGTTGGCAAGTGTTTGAGCTTCAATTCCCTGAGCCGCATCCACAACCAGCAGAGCACCTTCACATGCAGCAAGACTGCGTGATACTTCATACGTGAAGTCTACGTGTCCCGGTGTATCAATCAGATTCAATAAATACTCTTCACCATCATCCGCTTTGTAAGTCAAGGCTACTGCTTGTAGCTTGATCGTTATTCCACGTTCACGTTCAAGGTCCATTTTATCCAGAACTTGTTCCTGCATTTCACGTGAAGTGAGCGCACCTGTGTGCTCCAAGATCCGGTCCGCAAGTGTTGATTTGCCGTGATCTATATGTGCAATAATAGAAAAGTTACGAATTTTACGTTGTCTTGCCCGAATGTCAGTCATTCCTTACCCCCAGAAACAGCCTAGTGTCAATCACTTCATTATAACAGTTGAAGCACAGTGCATCAATCCCGTGATTTCTCAACTTTATAATAAAGTGTAATCATGCACTCCCAGAGGTTATATTGTACCTTAAAATTATAGTATTTTATTCAGCAACGCCGCTAAAAAGAGAGACAACCCACTTGATCCCACTGTGTGAGAGATTTTGCAATAATCCAGCCGTTTTGTCTGCCAACACATCAACCGGAGCCTTATCTTGATCTGCCCCAAGCACTTGACTTGGTGACTGAACAGGTACAAATGGTGGTTCTTTAATTTCCTTTTGGACAGGTGCAGTCGGAACAGATTCGGTCACCGATGAAGTTGGCTCAGTTGTCACAACGGTTGACGTGCCTCCTGATGGATTGCCCATATGAAAGTTGCTGCCAGCCAGCTGCATTCCAAACAGCACACCCAGCAACATTAATACAGCGATGGATAACATTCTTTTACCGAATCTGGACATGTGGATTGCCTCCTGTCACTCTCTACTATTTTTCCTTCTTACATATATGGTTCCTATCCACCCTGCGACGAGGTTTTGGCACTGGCTTTGTCCACCTTCTGATCTTCCCAATACACTTGGGCAATCATGTCTGCTAGAATCTTCGATGTCCGTTGGAGCTCAGCTCCTGTGTTGTCGATGCCGCCAATCTCAATCAAAATGCTGTTGGGTGAAAGGGTTTGGTTATACTCTCCGTTGTTGGCTCCTCCGCCGTCCTTGCCCCACACACCACGGGATACCCCAGGATACTTGGCTTCCAGTTTCTTATGAATTTTCGCTGCAAAGGCTTCATTCTGCCGCCAATTTGGATTTTCATGTCCAATAATGAAATACACTTTGGCGTAGCCCAAGTCATTAATAGTGGTTGTTGTTTTGCCATGACGTTGTGAATCGCGATGAATGTCTATGAGATACGTCAGATCATCATTTTGGGAGAGTGCCGCTTTTACCGTTTGACGGGAGTATTTATAAGAATAGTTCCAGTTGTAGTCCTTTACTTTAGTGGGGTAATCATCCTTGGCGTGTTCTACGCCGATTCCCAGCTTCTCCAGACTATCTGAGAGGTAGGTTCCCACTTGAAACACATTGCCTGTTGATTTGCCTGATGATGGATTATCACTTTTCGTACCTAACAGTGGATTGTAGCCTTCCCGTGGATGGGAATGATAGATAAGAATTGACTTTTTGCCTGTTGTCGGTGAGCCTGAATTGTCTTTCTCACCATTCTTCGCTGGGGGATCTTCTTTACCTTCTCCATCTCCAGGCTCACTCGACTCAGGTGGATCAGTATTGTCCTGACCTGGTGGAACATGCAGCTCACTACCGGGTTTTCCTCCACCTGCGGAAGCCGTATCCGTAAGACCAGGACCGGGCTGATAATCTTCGGGAGCCTCGGCTTTTTCGTTACCAGATCCAGGACGGAGCAGAACAGGTTGGTTGGAACCCATGCCCGGCATTTCTCTCGCAATCAGGCTCTTCGGATCTTGAGGATTTACATTCGTTAGTAATTGGAAAACAAATGAGGTGAGATTTTCACCGGATATAGCAGAAGTCTGTTCCTTCTGGGTGAGATGGGGCATCTCCATACCGAGCATATCGACGAAAAAGCGGCTTGATACGGCACTCGCAAATCCTTTCATGGAAGAAACGGGTGAATTATTCAATCGTTTCTCTGCCATCCCCCCCAGACCCAGTACGACAAAAAACAAGGCAGATATGATCATAAGCAACAACAACGTACGGCCCATGGCCAGCACGTGCAGACATCTTTTTTTCCACTTCCCAATATTCCAGGCCAATATCTTGTTCATTCTGCTGTCTCCTTCCCTGCTGGACAACTCTTATACTTCAACTCTATGAGCCCGCCCAATTTGATAGAACAGGAAAATGAAAGATTCCAAAAACAAAAAAAAGAAAGTCCGATAGATTCGGACCTTCTTCTCAGCAGTTTTAAGTTTTAATGTGTATAGGCGGCTACGTTATCCGGATTCACGGCATCATGGAGTGCCGCGTTAAGTCCTGTAGCAATAACATTGGCAATTCCCTCAATAAACTCATCGATTTCCTTTGGGGTAACAATGAGGTCATGACCTAGTGGCTCCAGTACCTCTTTCACCAGACTCAAGCGATCTTGCTCACCAATGTCGTCCAGCATACCCATGATCTGTTTGGTCTGATCCGTTTCCTGGCGGAAGTGTGAGCGCATCATCTCAATCACATTGTTCACAATGGTGGACGCATAACATACGGTTGGTACTCCGATGGCGATGCAAGGCACACCTAATATCTCACGGGTCAGGCCACGCCGTTTGTTTCCAATACCGGAACCAGGATGAATACCAATGTCTGCTACCTGAATCGTTGTATTTACACGTTCCAAGGAACGGGAGGCTAGCGCATCAATCGCAATAATGGCATCCGGCTTGGTCCGGTCTACAATCCCCTGTACGATGTCACTGGATTCAATGCCCGTTGTACCTAACACGCCGGGAGCAATCGCGCTGACTTCCCGATACCCTGGCGCAACCTGATCTGGCACCAATTCGAAATACTGACGCGTCACCATCAGATTTTCCACAACAAGTGGACCGAGTGAATCCGGGGTGACATTTAAGTTGCCCAAGCCAACAATCAAGACCTTGGAGGTTTTGTTGATTCCTGCCTTAACCATAAAATCTTCCATTTCACGTGTGAACTCGGCAGCAACTCGCTCCTGTAACTCGGTATCACCATTCCGTAGTGAAGGTACTTCCAAGGTGACATAGTGGCCTTTTACCCGACCAATGGCCGTGGCTGCTTCTTCAGTCAGGACATCAATACGTGTAATCGTAATGCCCTCTTTTTTCTCTACATCTTCCTGTAGTCCGGGAATCGTCTGTTTCTGTCCACCTTGCGCCATTTCCTTGGAGTCGATCGCCAAATCGGTACGAACTGTATAGTTTTGCAAATCCAGTGTCATTCTGTCCCTGCCTCCCTTACCGCATTTGAGCATATTGTGTGGGAAAAAGGGTTTCTTTATACAGCATGTCGAACATCGTAGGAATATCTGTTGCATTTTACATGCTAGCGTGATAGAATATTTTAAGTTGTGAAACGTTTGTATTCATGCAAATGCCTTACAGGAGGTGAATGTAATGCCAAACATCAAATCCGCTGTTAAACGCGTAAAAACGAGCGACAAGCGCCGCGCACTCAACGCTTCTCAGAAGTCTGCACTCCGTACAGCTGTTAAAGCTGCTGATGCTGCTCTGGTAAGTAACGAAGTTGATACTGCAAAAGCTGCGATTCAAGCTGCTTCCAAAAAGCTGGACAAGGCTGTAACTAAAGGTCTGGTTCATAAAAATGCTGCAGCACGCAAAAAGTCTCGCTTGGCGAAAAAACTGAACGCTCTTTCCGCACAAGCGTAAGAAGCGTTACTTATACGATCCAATGGAAAAATCCTGAACAGCATAGGCTTTCAGGATTTTTTAGTATCTGATTCGATAAGTATAAGACAAACATAAAGCGACCTTTATTCCGATGATTAACTATCATGGAGCAAAGGTCGCTTTGTTTGTTATTCACACTAGTAATCTATTACGTTTACTTGTCCATTCATGCACCAAGTCTCAATAAGAACAGCTCCAGACCAAGTACTTTATCCACCGCTCCTGTTTTCATCTGGTAATCCAGTTCGCTGAGGTGACTCAAAATCATTCTCAGACGTTCCGGCTGAAATTTACGGGCTTGCTCACCTGCAATCTTAACAGCATACGGATGCAGACCAAGCTGACTGGCAATCTGCTGCTGGGAGTAACTTTGTTGCCCCAACTCTTTCACCTGGATCATGATCCGAAACTGGCGTGCGATTAGAGCCGCAATTTTAATCGGTTCTTCCCGCTGCTTCAGCAACTCATAGAAAAGAGCCAACGCTTTCTCCAGTCGCAAATTAGCGAGTTCCTCCACTAGTGAAAATACATTCTGCTCTGTACTACGGGCAACCAGTGACTCGATATCAGCACGTTTGATTGTCCCCCCATTACCCGCAAACAAACATAACTTATCTACTTCAGCAGACAGGGTCTGAAGACCTGTTCCTGCATAGCTGATCAACGTTTCCGCCGCTCCCGTCTCCAAGGAAACATCCCGCTGCTTCGCAAGTTTCACTATCCAATTCAATAACTCTTCTCCACTGAGTGGAGCAAAAGCAAGAACTACTGCCTGTTTCTTGACAGCTTTCACCAGTTTCTTACGCTCATCCAGCTTATCCCCTTGGGCCAGGAAAACAATCGTACTGTAATCTGCCGGATTTTCCATATATGTAAGCAGACGATCAACCTGATGTTCAATCTTGGATTCTTTACCTGCGGTGAACAGGCTCGCATCCCTTACGATAATTAATTTGCGTGGAACCAGAAAAGGTACAGTCTCTGCTTCTTCAATAACAACCTCCACAGCCGTTTCAGACAAATCATATGGAATAATCGCAAAATCACGATGTTCTTCTTCAATAACCTGTTCTTTTAACATATCCGTAAATTGCTGTATCTGGTACTTCTCCGTTCCGTACAGCACATAGATCGGTGCCGTTTCTCCATTACGTATTGCCTTTGTTGCACTTTTTACATCCATTCACGGCGCCTCCTTATCCCTCTTATCCTACCAGAAAAAACGCAAGACAACAAAGGGACCTTACATCCAGTTATGGATGAAGGTCCCCTGTCCTACATCTATATAAACGCTGACACCAGCAGTTCTAGAAAAAGCCGGTGCGCGGTCATACGACGTCAGTTGCTTGAACTGAGATAGGACGTTTTGTTACTTCTACTATATGCTTGTCATACTGAAAATGTTCTTTCGTTTTAGAGGAGCGCACTCCCCATTTTTAATTATTTCGCAGGAGCTCCACCTGAAACAGCAGGTACATTAAACGAGTTCTTCGCCGTTGTTCCGTCCTTGTCCGTTTCGTAATTAAATAGGGTACCATCCTTTGACCAACTCGCTGACTTCAGTGTCCCCTCTATACTGCGTTGTTCAACCAAATTTAGAACATCCGGTTCGCTCACAGGTTTGGAGTATATGCTGATTTGATCACCAATAAGCATAACTACATAGGAGCCGTCAGGTGACTTCCATTCTTTTGGTGCTGCTGTTGTAGCCATTCCCTGATCCGGTCCTGCTGCGAATCCTTTGTTTCCTCCAGAAGCGTCTGCACCTGCACTGGAATCAGGTACAGTGTTACCTTCAACCGGAGCATCTTCAGTCATATTAGGTGTTGTATCCTGAGAAGTGAAGGATTGCGCATCTCCATTTTCTGTTTCTGTTACTCCACTCTCTTCCCCATCTGCAGAAGATTTAGGAGAATCTCCTGATCCCTGAATTCTCTGCTCAGAATCTTGGTTTTGAGCCGGATTCTTCTGATTATCGGTCGAAGGAGTTCTGGACGAATTATCCTGCGGTCCTTTATTCGGAGCAGGCGTTGATTCAGTAGCCGGTTGTTGAGGTGTCGGATCTGACTGAACTTCAGGCTCCTGTACCTCATCTCCCCCGTTCTCTTCAGGCATTGTTTCTACGTCTTGGTTATCTGGTTTAGTTGGTGAAACATTCGATTGATCCACAAACACATCGTTGCTACTTGGTTGGGACGAAGTGGCAGGATCATAATTTTCAATATTCTTGCTTAATGGATTCTCGTCCACATTGCCGCTCTCTTGAGAAGCTCCAGAGCTCATCAGCATGGAATCGGCATTCTCAATCTGTTCAGGCGGATTTCCCCAGATGGCAAATCCCAATATAACTGCCGCAGCCGCTGCACCCATGGACATACGTCCTGCCATCGAGTTAAGCCATTTTTGCTTCGTTTTCCGCTCACTTGAACGTTGTAAATTCTCAAATGCAGCGGGGACAGGATTCATTTCCTGTATGGTGCTACTTTGTTCCCTCCGCGCTTCGTCAATGGCATCAAGCTGTGGCATAATCGCATCAACCAGACTAAATTTCGGGCTTACTTGCGGTAATTCTTCCAGTTCTCTGGAAAGAGCTCTGAGTAAACTAAAATTCTCGGCGCACTCCGGACACTTCGCCACATGCTGTAGCATCTGCGCGGTTTCCGCCTCGCCCAGATCATGATCCAGATAGCGGTGCATCCATTCCACCACCTCTTCGCATTTCATCCTGTCACACCACCTTTCTGATATTCCTGTAGTAGATTCTGTAATTGCTGCCTGGCTCTAAATAAATAAGATTTCACCGTATTCAACGGAAGATCGAGACAATCCGCAATTTCATTGTAGGATAAGTCCTGCAAATATCTTAGAACAATAACGGTACGATGATGCTCGGGAAGCTTGTTGATCGCATCCTGAATGTCCTGGGCCACATATGTAGACATGACCTCGTACTCCACATCCTGATTATCCTGAAAAACCATGTCATGTTCGTCAATGGAGACGGACGGCTTGGTTCTTCTGAATTTATCAATACAGATGTTCGTGACGATGCGTTGTACCCATGTTTTGAATTGGGCCTTTTCTTCGTATGAATTGATTTTGGTGTAAATTCGGATCAACGCTTCCTGCGCAGCATCCAAAGCGTCCTGTTCATTATTTAGAATGTAATATGCGGTCCGATAGACATGTTGTTCAATCTCCCGCAATAGGGTAATTAGAGCGTCGCGATCGCCCGATTGAGCGGCTCTGATGAGTTCCGGCTCTACCACAAAGGATCCCCCTCTCCCTGCAACCTTACAGACGTGATCATCAATAAAATTGTTGCAAAGTTAAGTATTTTTTTAATTTGCCATAACAAAATAACGGCGTATGTATTAGGGCCGCTGAAATCTTCTCTTAGAATAACAGAAATTGCATAACGAGTCACCAAACGTATCCAAAAGGGATTCCATTACTTACACGACTCAATTCAAATGCAATGGCATACATTATAGATAAGCACTTTTTTGGTTCCTAAAATAAAAAAAGTCGAAATTTGTCCAAATTTAAGCTGATTTTAATGCAATTTTCATGAAAATAGTGTATTGTAAATTTACATTCATAAACACGAGGTGATGAGCATGCCAGCTCTTGCGAAAATTCAAGCTTTAAAAGAACAAATGCCCAAAGAATATCAAAGTATTTCCCACTTTGTTGAACATGCATTGGAGTCCATTGATACTCTGGTCGAGGAACATCGGAAGTACGTAGCTGCACAGGCATTATACGGCGATAAAATCGTTGGATCGGAAGAACGCTTGTACAGAGAAACCGTGCTGGATGTCAGAGCACAGCTATTGATGACTCTTGAGAAAACGGTAGAAGATCTGTTGCACAAGGGCGACAAACACTGGAGCAAACACTTTAAGGATGGCGTAGAGTAGCTCTTATATTTCTTCTACATTTTGAAAAAATGGCCCGTTTTCCGATATTCTCCCTCCTGGGGTGTAACGGAAAGCGGGCTTTTTTTGTGCTGTGACTTGTAATCAAATGAAACAGCAAGGAATGATTTTTAAATCCAAATAAATGAAGGTCGGTTTATATAGGATAGTACAAATCCATTCTTATAGAAGAGTACAAACCTTAGAAAAACAAAGGTTTGTACCTCTTTTGGTGTGATGAACTTATTGATTATAATAAGGGCCATTTCCTGTGGATTCATTCAAGGACAACAACTGAGAAACCGTTACGAATTGGTAGCCTTGCTTTTTTAGTGATTTAAGCATTTGGGGCAGTGCATCAGCTGTAGAAGCGTGAATATCATGCATAAGTACAATAGAACCTGATCTGATGTTTTTAGCAACCTCTTTATTTACAGCTTGGGCGTTCCGGCTTTTCCAATCCAGCGAATCCACAGACCATAAAATAATGGGTGTTTTCTGTTCTTTGGTGACTTTTTTGACTGATTCATTCATAGCACCATAAGGCGGACGGAATAGGGTTGGTTTTTCTCCAGTCGCATCTTTGATTTGGTGGTATGATTCTATGATTTGTTTGCGCACCTCACTCAGGCTCATATTAGCAAGATTCGGATGACTCTTGGAGTGATTGCCGATCTCGTGGCCGGCCTCAGCAACCTTTTTAGCCATATCAGGATAATACTCTACTTGTACGCCCAGCATGAAGAAAGTAGCCTTCGCGTTGTACTCCTTCAAAGTCTTTAGAACTCTAGGTGTCACCCTTGGGTGAGGCCCGTCATCAAAGGTAAGAGCCACATATTTCCCTTTAGGATCAAGCGGAGGCTGAGTTGGCCTCTTCCCTTTTGGCTCATCGTTATTTTCATAAGTGATATTCCACTTTTTGGTGAGGTCCTTTTTCAAGTAGGAATGCAAGGATTTCAGTGGAATGTTCACTTGGACCGTTCCGGCTACACCAGCAGCAATCTCGTATTTATTAAAGTATAGAGTAAAGACTCCGTTACCTATGGACCATTTCCATTCAGATGTATTTTTCATAGATTTTTGAAGTTCTGCTTCGAATACATAAGAGTGGACGTTTTTCTGTTTCTTCAATTCTTCCTTCACGATGGACATAATATGGTCAACAGCTGCTTTGTCATAAGTCATGATATCGGATAAATTCAAAATTTTATTTTCAGCTGTGTCGATATTAAAAGATTTTATTATCGATTGTCCATTAGCACTGCCTGCGGTGATTTGATAGGAAGTGAACACTAAACTATATAAATGGTCACTAATTTTATTCGTATCTACTGTAATATTCAATTCAGCACGATAATCGCCTTGAAGCGTTTTAGCACCGGTTTTAACCTGGGTTAAGAATTTCTTTTCCTGATCATTGACCCACGTCTGAATAGGAGTATTAAGCTCCTTGCTGTTTGTGAGAACGTTGCTAATCGACAATATATAATGCTTCGTATTCTTCGTCCTTGTTTCGATATTTAAGCCTGGGTATGCACTGGGCGACACTTCAACGTTCTCTGTAACGCTGTGGTTTCCAGCTAGAACATTTTGCACCATTAAATTGATTCCTAGAATCCCGCCTGCTAATACAATAAATCCAACCAACCAAACGGGCCACCGTGTTTTCTTCCTTTTGTTCATTTCAAATCATCCTTATCTTTATTCTAATCATAAAACTGCAAGTCATTGTCTATCATTTCTTCCGTTATTCACATAAAACATCGATGACAGAAAAGCACCACTGAGTACCTTCACTCTCGACAGATCGATAATGAGGAGCCACGCAAATCCCCCTGAGCCCATTTGATATTAAGATGGTAGGCGATGACAGCCATGACGGATAATGCCCTTAAGCCATCAAGTCCTGGTATATAACGTTTACCATCGCCTCGTACCGGTGCAAAGTTCCGGATTAAACTTCCGAAATGATTCGTGTTGTCGTGCATTTCGCTTTCGTCCCTATCCTTTTTGATTTGTCGCTCATAGGCAGGACGCCGAGCTTATGAAAAAAGTTTTCTCCAATTAATGTAATCAATGAAGAGAACAAAACATTTTCATGGAACTTCTACCTTTAGAACTAAAAAAAGCATCCCGTAAGAAGAGAGTCTTCGGGATGCCACATTCAGAATAATCGTCATGTTTCCAGCATAAGACTTGAATTAATGTTGTACTTGTACATTTAGAATGTCGGACACAAATTGGATTGCACGTAAAACTGATTTTTATGAATCGAAGTGGCTACGCCGAGCGCTTTGGGAGCCATTCTCGAGAAGAAGCAAGCTGCCACCTTTTTCAGATCCAACTTTACTGCGACTTCTGGCTTCATATCATTCGGCTTTGCCTCAGAGGCTGGCATTCTTCAAATTGAAACGGAACTCCGGTGAACCCACATATCCCGGCGCGATACTGTATTTCGGGAAGACGATAACCAGTTCGCCTTTTTCAATATAAAACGACTGTTCCGTGAACGTCCCTTTGAATTCTTCCAGGAAGTACTGATCGGGATCCTTTCTTATTTGCGCAAGAATATCTGCATCAAGCTTTTCTTTATAGTTAGAACCGAGGATATCCTCCAGTGTCACGCGCTGAGCCGCAGAGGCATTTTTCAAGTTGTAGGTATCGATCCGGGGCATGCTCGTTCCACCCCTGTAACCTTCCGTGGTTACTTCAAGCGAAACTACTTCTGCCGGCTTTCCAGTTCCGTCCGACTTTAGCTTATAGCTGACGTAAAATTCATAGGGGTGGAACTTCTGGTGATTTACTTTTGCCTTTTTGGCCGTTTCTGCGGCATCCTTCTCCCACTGAGCAAGATCCTTTTGCGCACTGGATAAAAGGATGCCGTTCAGTTCATTCTGGTATCTGGTGTCCAGCATGCCATCCAGCTGCGGTACCTTGATGTTCACAATAAGGTTCTTGCTTGTTGTGCTCAGTACCTTCTCCACGATTTTTACTCCTGTAGCCGAAGGGACGGTTGCATGTACCTTAGAGCTGACAGTTACGTTTGCTGAAACAGGTGCCGAGGCCAGCGCATTTGCAGATAAGCTCGCTGCGCCGACGCCGAGCATGGCTACACAGCCCATGGCCCCCATCTTCATGTATTTTATCGTTTTCTTTTTCATAGCTTTCATCCTCCGTCTCTTTGTATGAGTGTCTAATCACGCACACTCATTGGCTAGACGCATGAGATGGTACAGAAAGTTTTGGAAAATCAACAATAGAACAATGTCTCTTCGACCAAAGTACTAACAAAAAAAACCGGCGCGGGGTACCCGATCACCGGTCTCTTCCATTATTTAATGTATTTGTTGTTAATCAGAACGTCTTTCAACACATCCGTGGGAATGACGAATTCCACAGAACCCATATAGCCTGGCGCGACGTCATATTCGTTGAAAGCAATCACCAGCTTGCCGTCGTTGTTGATATAGAAGCCTTGATCCTTCGCGATGCTCTGGAACTCACTGGTGATCGGCACGTCGGTAGCTCCCCGAGTCCAGTAAATCTTATTAGGGTCCGCTCTCATTTGCACCTGCATCTGCTCTTTAACGTTGTCGCTGATGAGCCGCACATAACGATCGTCCTTGAACAGCATCGGCAGAGTTATGAGGATTTGGTTTCTCTTATCGATCGTATCAAACTGAAACTCCTCCGAGGATGAAGCGGCGGTCTTGACCACGTATCTTTGTATAGATAAAATCTCGTCGTTGTCCGTCTTTACTTCATATCCGACATCAAGTCCCAGATGGCCTCCGCCTTGCTTCTTCAATTCGCTGATTTCCGCCTGGAACTTTTCGTAAAGCGCTTTGTTCTCCTTCATATATTTCTCGTTCAACCCGCTTTGCAACTGCTCATTCTCCATATCGGTAATGGAAGGCACTTTAATATTCGCATTGTAATTAGACTCGTCAACCACGTATTCCTTGAACGTGAGTACCTGAATAACCCGGTCCACACCCGGTATGGATGACAAGGCTTTCGCTACAGGAGGACTGACATTGATCGCAACAAGGAACATGAACGCAGCCGCACTGGAAACGGCTAACCATCTGTACTTTGAGCCGCGGCCCCTCCTTCCCTCCTTAGAGAATTTATGAATCGATTGGTTTACAATGCTATCCAATTCATCTGGAATGGGTATTTCTTGATATTCTTTTCGCAGCTGTTCCATGTTATTGTTCATCTTACTCGACTCCTTTGGTTGTTTCATCATTCATTTTGATTCGCAATAGCTGATGCGCCTGATACAGCCTTGTTTTAATCGTATTCACATTTTCATCCAGTACAGCAGCAACTTCTTCGATCTTCATATCTTCAAAATATCTCAGTATAATGACGCTCTTGTATTTATCCGGCAAGGATTCGAGCGTTTGCTTCAAATCAATGTCCGTATACGTATCTTCTGTCCCGGGGCTGTAGGTTTCGATCATTTCATGATCCATCGCCTGAACCTTTTTGTTACTACGCAGAAAATCCAGGGCGGTATTCACCACAATCCGGTAAAACCAGCTTTTTACCGCATCTGGGTTCTTCAAACGTTCGAGATGCGTCATCGCTTTGTATATGGAGTCTTGTACGATATCCAGGGCATCATCCTTATTTTTGACATAGCTATAAGCAAGTCGGTATACGTTCTCCTTATGCTCGGTAATACAGTGTGTAAGAATTTTTTCAGTTTTCCTATTAAACATGGTCGATTATCCCTTTTCTATATAAATCTTTTGTCGTAACAAGAAGTAAGACGTATACGGGTTCCCAAAAAGTTTTCGCATCCATAAATTTTTTTTTACTTCTGCAAATCGTTCAAGGCCCTCACAAACAGCTCAGCGTAAACCTCGACGCCTCTATTAAATGCACCTCGTCCTTTTAAAAATAATCTTCCCTTCCTTCACTTGCCGAATACCAGTCTACTACCGATGACCGAATTCATTTGAAACTTTTGAAGGTTTCTTTCCGAAAAAACAATGTATCACTCGGAACCGAAAGTCATTTGGTAGTCTGTTGCGCCTTTGTCGTTGTAGCCTTTCTATATTAACGATATTTCATATTTTTAATCCGTCTCCTTCTGATCTGTGCCGGTGGAACCACGCGCATTGAATTAATTTGCTTCGCGCTGGCCGCGAATTTCAATAGAAGGAATATCCATTTCAAAAGTTGCGACGTGTTCAATTATGACAGCTTCAATAAGTTCTTGAATTTTGTTAGTTATCAAATGATACACAGTAACTTGAACCGTCCAAATGCAATAATAAATGGGCATCCCATCCCTCATTTCCTACCATGCCACTACCAAAAAAATATATGTCACCACCATGAAATAAAAAAGTCGTTCGCAGCGAAACGACTTCTTTCTTTTATAGGTCAACTAAGTACTTTCTTTCTCTAATTCCCACTTTTCCTCAACCTCTGTATGTTAAAATATAGTAACTCCCTTAGCCTATCCTCTTGTTGAATATAGTTATTTAAGATGGAGGTTAATATTTAAATGACAAAAACCCATAGAATCAATAGGCCGCGCGGAAAAATACTTGCAGCTGTATTAACTGCAGTTCTCATTTCACTTGCAATGGGGATATATCACTATGTCCCTATAGATGAAAGATTAGAGAATACTTACTATTATTCATTCTGGTATAAATTTGCGGTTGGATTATTGATTAACCTCGCTATTTTACTTTTCTTAATTACGCCACTCTCTATATTAGTGGATGGATTACTTTTATACAGAAAAAAAGATAATACGTATATGAGATTGCTCGTTGCTATTGCCGCATATGGTCTATTAGGCTTCATAGGTGGGATCATCTACTCGATATTTATACTTAACTTTACTACTTTTTCTGCTCAAACTATCCACATTGTTGTATGTTCTCTTGTCTTTTTAACCTTCCAGTTGGTATTAAATCGGAGTTTTCTTCACTCATCTTCACACAGATAAATAGATTGTGTGCCTTCACTCAACCCCGACCAGCTTGTATCGAACATCAATCTCCCCATCTTTGACCCTCATCTGTACCTCACCCATCTGATCTGTCCGATAAATCTCTGACCCGGTAGCCTCCAGACGTTCCATCACTCCCGGATTGGGATGCCCATATGTATTGTTAACTCCTGCAGATATCACAGCGGTTTTGGCGTTCCAGTATTGGAGCCAGGCTTCGGTGGACGACGTTTTACTACCATGATGAGCGACCTTCAACACGTCAATGGATACAGATGCTGAAACATCATTTGAACTAACCTGCAACGGTCGTGTAAGTACCCTTTGTACAACTCCCTCTGTAACTCCAATATCTGAACCTTTCTGTTCAAACTGAGCAGCCAATGAGCCATCTTGAATCATATAGAGCAGGTCCTGCTCGGCCGCAGCATCCATATCCCCGGTGAACAACATGGAAGTTCCAGCCATTTCCAGCAAAAAGACAACCGAATCATGATTCTGATGTTCAGATACAGGCAAATTGCCTGATTCATTTACATCCATATGTGCCAGATCCGGAGCTATAAAATGTAAAATTGTCTCCTTATCAGCCTTATAGGACATGCCCTGCTGAATGGCGTACAGAGGAATTTTCCGTTCCATGGCCGTGTCCAGTAACTTATCAAAGTTATCCTTACCGCTGGTCGTTCCATTAAACATGAAACGTTTAACCGGAATCTGTTCCAGCACAGCCTGTAGTCCTCCGGCATGATCCTGGTCAGCATGCGTTACAATTACAGCATCCAGTTGATGGATACCTCTTTTTTTCAATAGAGGAACAACGACCTTGGCTCCCACCTCATACGGATCACGTCTTGTTTTCCAAGATTGTTCGTTGTTCCCAAAACTAACTGTTCCCCCGCCATCCACCAGAATGTGTTTGCCTTCCGGGGTTGTAATCAATGTGCTGTCCCCTTGGCCAATATCCAAAAACTGCACGATGCCGGTTCCAGCAGGCTTGGGAGTCTGATATGCCCACCATAATCCAGCAACAAAGCTGAGCGCGAGCAACCCGCACAACCATTGCTGAGCTTTGCTCATTCGTTCATGTGCATAATATCCTGCACCTCGTGCGGTAAATGCACTTGTATACTCCGGCCAGGCAATACTGGCTCCTAATGTCGTTAATGAAGTTTCTTTTCCACCTACATGGTTCTTACCTTGATACTGTGCCACGGTAGACATCGAAGAACGAATGCCCATATTCCCCATTGAAACTGAAGGCTGTCGCCTCACAAGAGGTGCCGTATCCTCCTCAATAAACGTTGTTTCTCGCTGCTCACCATTGCCACGATGCAACAGGTAGAGTAAGGCATACAACACAGCATAATATGCGGCGATCCATAACAAGGGCGGTGTTGCCCAGATCAATACAAAACCTGGCAAACTGTTCATCCACTCCACGCTTACAAATGTCAGTTGATTCAGTTGCATCGCAATCCATGCGAGAGGTTGCGCCAAGGGAACCCATATGAATGACAATAACATGGCGACCGTCCCCAGAGGTAATACAATGGCACTGATCAAAGAAACCAGCAGAAAGTTAGCTACAAATGAGAGTAGTGAGAACTGGTTGAAATACAAAATGGTTACTGGGAACGAAATCAGCTGAGCGGTCACGGTAACGGATGCCGTTGCTGCCAGAGATTTCGGCCAGCCGCTGAACAGCCGGTTAATCAATGGCATGTAGATCATCAAACCTGCGGTCACGAGAAAGGATAACTGGAAGCTCACGCTCAGCAAAAAGTACGGGTCCCACCACATCATCAGCAACGCTGCTGCACTAATCATCTGAAGACCGTCTCTCGCGAGGCCACGGCGTGCCATGTACAACCCAATCATGGACATAATTCCTGCCCGAATCACTGAAGGTGATCCACCGGATAAAAGTACATAAGCTGGCACCAGGATCAGAACAATCGTGAGTGCCGTCTCTCTGGTAAGCCTTAACCAGGATAGAATAAGGAGAAGAGAAGCTACATATACAGCGACATGGGTCCCGGAGATTGCCAGGATATGCGTTAGACCCAGTTGTGAAAACTGGCCATAGGTGCCAGGATCGATATCAGTAGCCATCCCGATAATAAGCCCCTTCATATATCCTGCATGAGGCTCTGGAAATAACTGATCAACCGCCGAGCCCAACTTATCCCTAGTCCAATCCGTCCACCGTAGTACGTTATATTGTCCAAGTCCCTCAGGAGCAACTGCTGTGACCGAACTGGCTCCCTTCACTTTGAACAACCAGTGGATATGCAGGGTGCGCAAGTAACTGCGATAATCAAACCCACCAAAGTTCCTGGCTTCACCAGGAAGGACAAAAGAACCATTAAGCGTAATCAAATCGCCCCTCTTCCAGCCCGCTGCTATCTGTTGTTCTTCTTCCTCCAACAGTCTGACTTGTACCATCAATTGTTCATCTATGTTGAATGCAGATGATGCTGTTGCCAGATCTGTATCTGCTAACGAATCCAAGGTTGGCAATATTGAAGACATCTGTATCTTAAAGTCAGCCCGATCTCCATCAATACGTACATCTGACACCAGCTCACCCTGAATTTCAGCTGACCATCCGTCCAACTCATGAGCAGCGATATGCATGGTCTCCGGCAGACTGCTATGATTGCGTGCGTCATTCCACTCCCAATGTGCGGCACCTCCAATAAAGGCAGCGAGTAAAAATAAAACAGACCATCCACGCACATCCATAAAACGAAGCAAAAGTGGAAGACATGCCAGAGCTCCAATTAACCCCCAGATTAACGTCCAGCCTGTTAACGCGCATGCTATCCCGCTCCCGCACAACCAACAAATCGTAAAACTTAATAATGGTCTGCCTTTCATTTCTACCCCTCCTTCATTTCACCCGTTGAACGCAGAAAAACCCCCGGAAAGCCAATTCAGGCTGCCGGAGGTTCTCCCTCACGTATTCGATCATATTTACATTAATTGCTCACGGTCATCATCGTTTCCCGCGGGGGCTGGTAATTCTCCAGCCTGCGGAACGTTATGCCCTTCTGTTCCATCATATTGGTAACCTTGCCGGTATCTTTAGGATAAGAACGATGAAACACGATTTCTGTAATCCCGCTATTCGCCAACATATTGGCACATGTCCAGCACGGTTCGTCGGTCACATACACGGACGAGCCTTCGCGGTCGATTCGATCTGTGAATAAAAGTAAATTTTGCTCCGCATGAATTGTGCGAATGCATCTTTGCTTTTTCACCATTTCTTCTTGCCCATCGGTCACGACCAACTCATACTCTTCCGATATCATGCAACCTGCCTCAGAACAATCCGGGACGCCGGTGGGTGCACCATTATAGGCTGTTCCCAGCAGTTTCTTTCCCTGAACAAGAACGGCACCCACATGACGACGCGAACAGCGGGAACGGGTAGAAACCATATACGCGATGTCCATAAAATACGTATCCCAGTCCTTGCGTACCTCTACTGTACTCATGCTGCTTTCCTCCCGCTCAACACATTTTTTATTCTAATATTACCGGATCTGCACATAAGGTGCCATCTTCTCCAGCATCTTCATGCCGATCCCTTTGACCTTTGTCAGATCACTGACTTTTGCAAAAGGACCATGTACATTCCGATAATCCACAATAGCCTGAGCTTTCTTCTCTCCGATTCCGGGAAGCTCCGTAAGCTTGGAGACAGGCGCAGTATTCACATCAATCTTGCCATTGTCGCTGGCTTCCTCACGAACTACAGGTGGATTACTGTTCGAGCCCGTCTCGGAAGTAACCGAAGGATTCGAATTCGTACCCTGCACAACTGGTTCAGTCGAATTTGAGGTGGCCGGTGGATTATCATTCGTCTGACTTGTAGTTTGAACAACTGAATCACCTTCAACCCCAACGCTCGCAAGCTCTTTAGACTCTTCTGCCTTTGCCTCATTCCCAGTCTGCATCCCACTTGCATCCGCTCCCGAAGATGCTCCTGTATTGCCCTGAACCGAAGTAGCCGACTGTACAGCAGGGAGTTCCTGCTCTATCGTCGGCTTCTCGGTGCCGAGCTGCAAGGGTTCCCAGCCACTAGGTGGTTGTTCACTTTTGCCCGACCATAATATAAGTATACTTCCAACCACCGCAGCAGCAATGGTCATCCCTTTGTTCCATCTCATTCTTCCACACCTCTCCCTGAATTCAAAATCATTCATTTCGAACACGGGCGGTGCTTCCGAACCGTTGAACTTTCCTGATGAAACAAGTTGTGCATTTTTCATGTCATGTGAAACAGGTCCTCACGCATAGAATAGAGGGAATGAACTGCGCCAGTACCGTAAAGCATGAAAGGAGGCCTGAAACAATGAAGGTTGGATTTATCGGAACCGGCAGCATGGGCAGCCTGCTAATCTATGCCCTGATCCAATCGGGTGCACTTGAGCCCCGGCAGATCGCGGCCAGCAATCGAACCCCGTCCAAAGTACGTCAGTTATCCCTCCGTTACCCCGGTCTGCATGAATCCCAGAGCAATCGGGAAACGGTGATCCGAAGTAATATCATCTTCCTGTGCGTGAAGCCGCTTGAATTCAAACATGTTATTGACGACATCCTGCCTGTCGTGAATCCCAATCATATAATTGTCTCGATCACCAGTCCCGTGCAGCTGCGACATCTGGAATCTTCACTTCCTTGCAAAGTCTCCAAGGTAATTCCCAGCGTCACACACCAAGTCGGCAGTGGAGCATCCCTCTGCATACATGGCGAACGAATGACCAGTGAAGACCGCGCTGTGTTGGAAAGTCTGCTCAGTCATATCGGCAGGCCGTACCAAGTGGATGAAGCCTGTACACGAATCACATCCGACTTCTCCAGCTGCGGACCTGCATTCATATCGTTCTTTTTGGAACAGTGGATCGAAAGTGCAGTGAAGCTGACAGGCATCAAAAGGGCAGATGCCTGCGCTCTGGCTGGCGAAATGCTCCTGGGAACAGGCAAGCTGCTCACCGAAGGAGGATACACCCCGCAAGAGCTTCAGGCTCGTGTCGCTGTACCTGGCGGTATTACCGCTCAGGCACTTGCACTGCTGAAGGTTAGTCTTGACGGCGTTTTCGACAGCCTGATCCACACGACACATGACAAATATGATGAAGATTTGTTAAAGCTGGATGAACTATTCCGAGCCGGTGAGATTAACCGGCAACAATATTAACGAGTTTGCCTGGAACGGCAATGACCTTGCGAATGGTCTTGCCTTCCAGCGCCTGCTTAACAGGTGCCAGCTCCATCGTAAAGTCCTGCATACCCTGTGCATCCAGATCCTTCGCGATCGTAGCACGAGTTACAATTTTACCGTTTACCTGAACAACGATTTCTACTTCCGCATCCACTGTCATGGACTCATCATATTCAGGCCAAGCCACGTAAGAGATTCCACCTTCATGACCCAAACGGCTCCACAGTTCCTCTGCCATATGTGGTGCCAGTGGTGACAACAGCTGCACAAATTTCTCCATCGCTTCACGAGGCAGTGTGTCCGCTTTGTATGCATCGTTGATGAAAATCATCAGCTGGCTGATGGATGTGTTGAAGCGCAGATGTTCCAGATCTTCCGTAACTTTTTTGATCGTTTTGTGAGCAGTCCGTTTGAACTCATCCGTTCCACCGTCCACCGTAATCTTGTCATTGATGGCTCCTGTATCTTCGTTAATGAAGAGACGCCATACACGTGACAGGAAGCGGTGCATGCCTTCAACCCCGTTTGCATTCCACGGTTTTGTCGCTTCCAATGGTCCCATGAACATCTCGTACAGACGCAATGTATCTGCACCGAATTCATTGACGATTTCATCCGGGTTAATGACATTACCACGGGATTTACTCATTTTCTCATTATTGGTACCCAGGATCATACCTTGGTTCACCAGTTTGTGGAAAGGTTCTTTGGTCTCCACAACACCCAGATCATACAGCACTTTGTGCCAGAAACGAGCGTACAGCAAGTGAAGTACCGCGTGCTCTGCTCCGCCAATGTACAGATCAACCGGCAACCACTGCTGCTGTTTCTCCTTGGAGATCAGTTCCTTGTCATTGTGCGGATCGATAAAGCGCAGGTAATACCAGCAGCTACCCGCCCATTGTGGCATGGTGTTGGTCTCACGACGTGCCTTCATTCCCGTTTCCGGATCTACCGTATTCACCCACTCCGTAACATTCGCCAGTGGTGATTCTCCTGTACCCGAAGGTTTGATCTGGTCGATATCAGGCAGCAGCAGTGGAAGTTGATCCTCCGGTACTGTCTTCATCGTTCCGTCTTCCAGATGCAGAATCGGGATTGGCTCACCCCAGTAACGCTGACGGCTGAACAGCCAATCGCGCAGACGATAGGTTACTTTACCTTGTCCTTTACCGTTCTCTTCCAACCAAGCAATCATCTTGGCAACCGCTTCTTCATTATTCAGTCCGTTCAAGAAATCCGAATTCACATGCGCGCCATCACCCGAATACGCCTCTTGTGTAACGTCTCCACCTTGAATAACTTCGATGATATCCAGACCGAACTGCTTCGCAAATTCCCAGTCACGTGCATCATGACCCGGAACAGCCATAACCGCACCTGTACCGTAACCTGCAAGAACGTAATCAGCAATCCAGATCGGCAGTTTTGCACCATTAACGGGATTGATTGCATAAGCGCCAGTGAATACACCTGTTTTGTCTTTGGCCAAATCTGTACGTTCCAGATCACTCTTACGAGAAGCCTGCTCCTGATAAGCCTGAATAGCTTCACGTTGGTCATCGGTTGTAATTGCTTCTACCAATTCATGTTCCGGAGCAAGTACTGCAAAGCTCGCACCGAACAATGTGTCCGCACGGGTAGTGAACACCTTGATGACTTCCTCGCGACCCTCAATGGCAAATACAACTTCCGCACCTGTCGATTTACCGATCCAGTTGCGCTGCATATCCTTGATGCTTTCAGACCAATCCAGCTCTTCCAGGTCTTCCAACAGACGCTCTGCATACTCGGTAATTCTCAGAACCCATTGACGCATCGGTTTGCGTACAACTGGATGTCCTCCACGTTCACTCTTGCCATCAATAACCTCTTCATTAGCAAGTACCGTTCCAAGGGCTTCACACCAGTTAACTGCAACTTCATCCACATAAGCCAGGCCCTTATTGTACAGCTGGATAAAGATCCATTGTGTCCATTTATAGTATTCAGGGTCCGTTGTGCTGATCTCACGATCCCAGTCATAAGAGAAACCGAGCGATTTGATCTGGCGACGGAAATTGTCAATATTACGGAATGTAATATCTCGTGGATGTTCACCTGTATCCAGTGCATGCTGCTCAGCAGGCAGACCGAAAGCGTCCCAACCCATTGGGTGCAATACATTGTAACCGCGCATACGTTTGTAACGGGAAACGATATCCGTTGCCGTATATCCTTCTGGATGGCCTACGTGCAGACCTGAACCGGATGGATAAGGGAACATATCCAGTGCATAAAATTTTGGTTTAGCAGGGTCCTCACCCGTTTTAAACGTTTTATTTGCATCCCAGTATTGCTGCCAACTTTTTTCCATGACTTGTGGCTGATAGCCGTGTTTCGGCTGGTTATTCTCACTCATCTATTATTCCTCCTTCAGGTTATTCGCTTTAGCTTTAATTGCAACAAAAAAACCTCAGCATCCCGTAGCGTTTGCAGCGCTAGGGACGAGAGGTTGAATTCCCGTGGTACCACCCTAGTTAGCGGACGAACGTGCTTCGTCATCCACTCCCTTTGGACCTGTAACGGCGGTTAACCGATGCGGATTTCCATTCCTGAACCCAAGCTTTATACAAGCAGGTTAAACAGAATGGTGTAATCACCGCATTTCTCCAAGGCGAGTTCGCAAATCACTGTCAACCGGCTTGCACCAACCGCCGGCTCTCTGTTATGTACAGGAATTACTACTGATCCTTATCATCGAAATATGTATACAATATCGGGACCATTATATAAAAAAGCAAGCCCAAAGTCAATATTACACGTTATAATCGCTATCTTGAAGTCTACGCTTCGTACCGTTCATAACGCTGGTTTCTTTTCAAGATAACCGAAAACGCTCAATGCCTTCCTCCAGATTATGAATGGTCCAATTCACATGTTCCTGATTATCATATTGACGATAAGCGCACTCAATGCGCAGCACCAGATCAAAGTACAAGTCATAGAGACTTCTTCTTTTCAGCTCACTTTCAGTCGTAATCGCATGCCCATACCCTTTCACAAAACCGGGCGTATAGTTAAAATGACTGAAATAATGCTCCATCAGAGGATCTGCCCACAGTGAACGTTCAAAATCAATAATTGCTGTGATGCGACCTGCGTCTACTAACACATTGCCGTCCCACAGATCCCAACTCACAAGCACAGGTTCTTTTACATCGTCCAGCACATTCGATTTTTCTCCAATCAAGCGTCTCAATTCAGGATAATCTATTGAAAATGTAACCCCGGCTTCTTCCCCGTCGGTAAGAATATCCTCCATCAGATTCATAAATGCTTCTTTCCATGTGGAATATCGCTGTTTTTGCTCCGAGAAATATCCAAACTTCTTGCCCTTGATTTCATTAATTCGACGATTGTACCGACCGAGCTGGTGTTCAATGGCTTCCTGCTCTTCCGCAGAATATTGATCCTTGACCTGATTATAGGGTGTTCCAGACATGTACTCCATGATAAAATAACGCGCTGAAGCCATAGTTAACGAGTCATCATAAGCCAGCACTTGGGGTACGGGAACATCCTGTAGCTCCGTGATGAGGCGTAGTGCCTCAACTTCGGCAATCATGAGATCCTGTTCACAGCGCATCAGATTTGTCGAAGCTGACGGTGCAATTTTGAGTACCACTCGCTGTGCGTCACTCAGTGTAATGAGATATGCATGATTGGCCCAGCCATCCACCAATTCCTTGTAGTCCTGTATACTTGCAGAGAAATGCTGCTCTATTATGGCATTCAACTGTTCTGACGTAAGTCTTGTTTTATATGTACTTTCCATTTCTACACCTCACATTGACAATTGATTTATTTTCTCAGAAAACGCTTTCTATCCGACTATTATCGCCTCCTTTACTTTAACTGGCAATACTTTTTGTCACGTGATTATGTCTTTTCTTGCATTCCTTTACCCTATTTAAGAATATTGCTATTCATTCTCCATAAAAAAATCAAAAAAAACTGCCCTTATGCACCATAAGGACAGTTCTCATTATTCGCTCTTACTTCACAGCCACGTAGAACAAGCGCTGCGCGCTGTCTCCGGCCTCTTTCCATTCAAAATCCGCATATACCTTCACGTCTCTAAAACCTGCCTTGGATAACTCCAGCTTCATCCAGTCCGGATTATATGCACGCTGGACATGAACTTCTTCAAACCGCTGGTACATATCCTTGCTACCATCATCCACACGCGAAAAAATACTGAGATGATGCTCAATCTCACAGCGATCCTGGTCCAGATCACAAGTCCAAATATAAGATACGGAGCGCTCATCCAGTACAAAAGGCTGCTCCTCATCATAACGAATAAGGGTATTGGGATGATGCACATCAAACAGGAACGTACCACCAGGCTTCAGCATCTCGTATGTCCGCTGGAATGTTCGAATGACATCTTCTTGTTCAAGCAAATAATTGACACAATCACAGAAAGATATCACCGAATCCACAGGTTCTGGAACTCGCCATTCCCGCATATCCTGCTGCACCCAACGGACACTGCCCTCGCGATACAAGCGATGACCCTGAGGCGTAGCCTCCATCTTGCTGCGTGCAACCGACAGCATATCTGATGAGAGGTCAATGCCTGTAACTTCGAAACCGGAGTTCACGAGCGGGATCGTAATGGAGCCCGTTCCACAGCCAAGTTCAGCGACACTTTTGGGCATTCCATGCTTTTCCCATGCTGTTCTTGCAAACCTTATCCAGTCCGGATAAGGCATATCTTCCATTAATTCATCATACACATAGGCAAATTTCCGGTAAGACATGTCAGGCACCGCACTTTCAATTTCATTTTCGAATTAATCTATATAAATTGAACTAAAGAATATTTACACTGGACACTCCAATGACAGAACAACCTTCCGATCGCTGTTATCCCCAGATTTTTTTGATTCCTTTTATAAAGGATTAAATCCGGGGATAAAGGCGAACGCTACACTTCTTCAGGTTCTTTCTGTCCTCTCCGTTTCGTGTAAATGTTTAGTTCAATTTATATAACAATAGAAAAAGCAGGGGTATCCGGTATTTACCCAGCCTAGCCCTGCCTTCTCCGAGTTTCATATTACGAAATATTCAATCAAGAAGATTACTTGTTTTCACTTTGATCCGCAGGAGCAGATTCGGACAGATACGTCCAGCTTTCCTTTTGGACCACCAATCCGTCTTTCATCAATTTGCCCAAGGCACGCTTGAAAGCAGACTTACTGATGCCAAAGCGTTGCTTGATGATATCCGGCGGAGTTGCATCCGAGTATGGCATTCCGCCCATAGGACGCTCTTTCATAAAGGCGAGCAGTTTGTCTGCATCTTCGTTACGTCCAACTTGTTTGAGTTGAGTCATGGCCAGATTCACACGTCCGTCTTCACGTACCAGTGTAACCCGACATTTCACTTTCTCACCAAGACGCAGCATATGACTGCGTTCGGATGAATGAATCATACCAATCGCGCCAAAGCCCAGCACACCGCCCTCTACAAGTACAAAAGTACCCATCTGCAGTGGTTTGTATACCGTCGCTTCAACCCACTCGTTTAACCATGAAGTTGGCGCATGGAAAGACAATGGTGAAAGCTCACGTTCCCCGGCCAATTTGGCACGCAGACGTCCCTGCTTGTCATGTTCCATGATTACAAAGACTTCATCCCCTACTTGAGGACGCAGTTCTTCCAATTCAGGCAGTTCACGAATAGGAAGCAGCAATTGCCGTCCAAGTCCCATTTCCAGGAAACAGCCCAGTCGTGGGTGAACATCAGCCACAACCAGTCGTGCCATTTCGCCGAGCATGAGATAAGGCTTTTTCATCGTTACCGCCAGACGATCTTCGGTATCAAAGAATACAAATACCTCAAGCGTCTCACCAATCTTAATATCCCGCGTTAACTCGGTGTAGTGAAGCAGTACATCTTCCGATCCTGTCGTCAAAAAGAAGCCAAACGGAGACACTTCACGTGAAACCGGCAAAGAGACGACTGTTCCAGCAATCAAACTCATACAGTTTCCACCACTTTGGCATCAGACCATAGTCGTTCAATGTTGTAGTATTCACGCTCGTCACGGTGGAAGATATGAACAACAACATCGCCCATGTCCATCAGTACCCAACGTGCGGAATCCATACCTTCGATACCTTTGATCGTCGCTCCGGCTGCATGAGCCTGTTTGCGAATTTCAGTGGCAATGGCTTGTACCTGTGTATCGGAATTCCCGTGACAAATAACAAAATAATCTGCCACCAGAGAAACATTAATCAGATCCAACGCTACAATATTGGATGCCTTTTTGTCGTCAGCGGCAGAAACCGCCATATTCATAAGTTCTTTCGATGATACTGTCATGAACCAACCTCCATAATCTATAATTGTGTGTTCAAAAAGATCAGTTTTCAGTACCGAGAAGATGGAATAAAGCTAGAAATGGAGTAGCGGAGCGTAGGCAAACTACGTGAGCAACGGACATTTCAGCTGAATTTCATCTTCGATGCTGATGATGCCGCTAGGCATCCTTCGTAATCAAAAGTGGGCTTTTTGAACAACCTCTATAATTGTGCAATTAAGTCATTCCGCGACAGCATAGTCAAAGGATAAATGACACGTCGTTGCGAGATCAGCAAGCTGATCGTCGAATCGAATCCGGCAATTAAACCTTCCTCCAGACTACGTTCAGCCTGTTCGCGAATGTGATCCACTCCCGGGAAATCTCGTCCCGGTTCAATGTAATCGGCAAGACATACCACTTTGTCCAGCAAGCTCATGCCTACCCGACCCGAGGTGTGCCACCGGATGGCATTAATAACTTCGGAATCTTCCACACCGTAATCACGCTTGGCTACAAAAGCACCGACTTCGGAATGCCAGAGTTGTTTGTCATGCTGCAGAAGTTCCTGGTTTAATCCGTTATCACGGATGACCGCTTCCATCTCGGCTACGGGCCAGTACTTCGCCACATCATGCAATATCGCTGCCAAATCTGCTTTCACAGGATCAGCCCCATATTTTTCAGCCAACTTCACTGCCGATTCCATCACACCCAGTGTATGCTTCCAGCGTTTCTCCGGCATTTGTCCGGATACGGCTTGAATCAGTTCATCACGGCTTAGTGCCATATAAACCGCTCCTTACAATGTATTGGTGCACTTCATCAGGAATCATGAAGCGTACCGAATGTCCTTTGGCCAGACGTCTGCGTACGGCTGTCGATGAAATATCGACCAAGGGCATCTCGGCCAGCAGGACCCGATCCTGTAACTCGTCTGGTAAATCATCCAGATGTAACTGGAAGCCCGGCCGACCAACTCCGATAAAGGTTAAGCGTTCTGCAAGCTCTTCAATCTGCTCCCATTTGGGAAGATAGTTCACCATATCCGCCCCGATAATGAAATAAAATTCATGTTCAGGATGGCGACGCCACAGCTCCTTCATCGTATCGATGGTATAAGACACTCCGCCCAATTCCATCTCGATACCCAGCACCTCATATTGCTGCACACCCTTCACAGCCGCTTCCGTCATATCAAGACGTTGCTGTCCCGAAGCTCCGGCTCCGCGTTTGTGAGGTGGAACATGGGAAGGCATGAACCAGATCTCATCCAGTGCATGTGAGTCCCTTGCCGCTTCAGCTGCCAGGAGGTGTCCCATGTGGATCGGATCAAACGTACCACCCATGATACCGATCTTCACCTGCGTCACGCTCCCTTATCTAGGTAGTTCGATTTGTTTGTTATCGCGAGATTCTTTGTACAGGATGATTGTGTTACCGATGAGTTGTACAAGCTCACTTCCCGTTTCACGGGCAACTTCTTCTGCCATCTCTTTTCTGTCCTCATCATTGTTGTTCAACACTTGCACTTTCATCAATTCGCGCTTCTCAATCGCATCTTCGATGTGACGGAACAGGTGCTCGTTGGTTCCACCTTTACCAATCTGAAATACAGGGGTCAGGTGATGTGCCTGTGACCGCAAAAAGCGCTTTTGTTTACCGTTTAACATGAATACTCCATACTCCTTATGTTGAGCAGGCCCTGATCGACAGCGCAAAAACTGTCCGGACCTGACCATTCAATTATTATTTTTCAATGGTGAAAATGATCACTGAGTACACAAGGTGACTCCGATTGCACTCTTGATATCATTTTCACACTTCAAAACTGTTTAGTACAGCACGTCTCATCGTTTCCACAGGAGCCGGGATGCCAAGCCAATATTCAAAGGCCACTGCGCCTTGGTATACAAACATACCCAGACCACCGTGCACCGTGCATCCTCGCATCCGCGACTCTCGAAGCAGACGGGTCTCCAGCGGATTGTAGATCAGATCACTCACCGCTGCTCCTTCACGGATCAGTGTGGGATCAACCGGTACGTCATCAACATACGGGTGCATTCCTGCAGCGGTTGTGTTAATCACGATATCAGCCGTAGCCAGTACCGTCGCAACGTCTTCCATGCCACTGCCCGAGATTTCTCCCAAGCCATGCCCCCGCAAATCCGAAGCAAGTGCAATAGCCCTGTCCGCTGTACGGTTTAGGATATGGATCCGCTCAGGCTTCTCCAGTGCAAGTGCATATATGACACCTCTCGCTGCTCCTCCTGCTCCGAGTACAGCAATACGTTTACCAGCAAGCTCAGGCACAGCCTCTTCCTTCAGCGATCGGACATAACCAATACCATCCGTATTGTACCCTGTCAGTGTTCCACCTTCATTGACGATGGTATTCACCGCACCAATCAGGCGAGCACTTTCATCGATCACATCCAGATACTGCATCACCTGCTCTTTGTGCGGGATGGTGACATTGACACCACGATAGCCCAGTGCCACAATTCCCCGAACTGCCGCTTCCAGTTGATCCGGATGAACATGCAGTGGCATATACATTCCATTCACTCCTGCAGCCAGCAGAGCCGCATTGTGCATTGCCGGAGACTTGGAATGAGAAATAGGATCACCCATAACGCCAAGCAACACGGGAAGTGAAGAGTTGAATTTGTTCTGCTCAGACATAGGTCCGCCTCCGATCCATCTGATGTACAGCTTCTGAGATTACTAGATCAAGGATGGGCGGATCTGTACACGAATGCCTTTTGGAGCATGAACAGCAACAAGCGCTCCAATATCGCCATTAACCTTAATCCAGCCCAGACCCGAGATGAATACATCCGATTGACTGCCGCGTTTGATGCGGAATTCATGTCTGGTCCATTCAGCCATCTCTGCTGCATCCTCACGGGTTGGCGGAGACAACAATTCTCCCAGATGGTCGCGGTACAGATCATCTGCACGCTCCAGCTTCGTCCGGTGGATATCAAGCGCAGTGCTGATAAAACAAGTGAACGACTGGCGATCACCTTCAACAAAGTCGAATCGAGCCATGCCGCCAAAGAACAGCGTCTGACCGGAGTTCAACTGATAAACAGCCGGTTTAAGCGGTTTTTCCGGCATAATGGCAGCGAGATCCTTACGTGAAACAATCTCGCTGAAACGCCATGGATACACGATTCCAGGCGTATCAATGATATATTTTCCATCATCCAGCGGAATGTTTACCATATCCAGCGTCGTTCCCGGATAACGGGACGTGGTCAGTTCCTGCTCCAGATCGCTGTAATCACGGATCAGACGGTTAATCAGTGTGGATTTACCCACATTGGTACCGCCAACCACGTACACGTCACGATCTTCGCGATACGTTCCCACGAGCTCAAGCAGTCGGTCGAAGCCCTGATTTTGCTTCGCACTGCACAAGACTACATCCACTGTGCGCAAACCTTGTTCTTTGGCTTGCTTTTGTACCCAATTGCGAACCTTGTTCCAGTTGGTTACCTTCGGAAGCAAATCCGTTTTGTTCACAGCAAGCAATACTGGGTTGTTGCCTACAAAACGTTGCAGACCGGAGATAATACTGCCATCAAAGTCAAACAAATCAACGATATGGATGACAAGTGCATCCTTATCCCCGATTTTGCTAAGCAGCGCCAGGAATTCGTCCTGATCCACCGTAACGGATGATGACTCATTGTAGTTTTTGATGCGGAAACAGCGCTGGCATATAACCGGTTCACGATCCAACGCCTTCTCGGGGATAAACCCTGGTAATTCCGAATTTTCTGTTTGCAGATGCACGCCGCATCCGCTGCACCTTACGGCAAGATTGCCGTTATGCGGTTCTGTCATTTCTTCTTTTCCTCCTCAAGCCATAAGCCTTTCCTGCGTAAACTCGTTAGAGCAATCCGTTCCACGCGTCGATTGAAGCGGGTCATAAAACCTTCGTCCCCAATGGAGATTGGCAGTACCAGAACGGTATATAACCCCATTCGGTTCCCTCCATAAACGTCCGTAAGCATCTGATCGCCTACTACAATCGTGTTTTCAGGAGATAACTCCATCATTTTCATTGCTCTACGAAACGGTACATTCGATGGTTTGCGTGCACTATGCACAAACTGGATATCCAGCGGGGTCGCAAACAGGGATACACGATTCAAATTGTTATTGGACACAATCATCAGCTTGAAACCTGCCTCTTTCACACGTGCAAACCATTCAATCAGTTCGGGCGTAGCGTCAGGGGCTTTGGCTCCAACGAGTGTGTTATCCAGATCAGTTATAATTCCACGGTAGCCTTGAGCGTACAGCTCTTCCAGATTAATGTCAAAAACCGTGTCTACACGCAGCTTGGGCATTAACATTTTAAACAAAGAAGTCACCTCAGTTTCATACGACACACTATATCACAAATCCGTCTTTCCTGAAAATGCATACAGTGCCTGATGGCATAGGAAAAAAGGAAAAACGGGACGGGCAACAACTATGCCCGTTCCGCTTTCAGTTCCTTCCGCAGCTTCAAGGCAGTCTGATAGACGGCCTTCCAGTCGTCGGCTTTTACGGACGCCGGACTGTAACGAGTCTGTTCAAACTTCGTGAGAAGCTCATGCAATGTAGCTTCTGCAGCAGGTTTTGACTGGCTCCAGCGGGCTACCGATTCACGAAGTGTCTCGTCTCCGCTCCGGGTCAACCCTTTGCGTTTCACATACTGAATCCAACGCTCGGTCTCTGCCACTACCTTCTGTTCAGGGGTGAGCGGTCCACCTGTCCGTAGACGAAGCAGGAAGAATCGCATGGAGAAACGATTACGCCAGAACATATAGGCTACCCACAATACAATAATGGCTCCTGCAGCCCAGATAACAAAAGTCGGGATGGCAGACGATGTCTGCTCAGGTGCAGGGGTCTGCTCTTCCTCTTGTACCGGCTCCTCTTCTGGCTCTTCTTCTGGCTCATCTACAGGCTGTACATCAGGCTGTTCTGTTAGCAGCGGCATATCAAAGCCCGGCGTTGCTTCAACAGGAATCCATCCATACTCACCAAAGTAAACCTCTGCCCAGGAGTGTGCATCTGCATTGGTAACGGTGTAGGTCGTCTCAATCTCCGCGCCAGGTTGACGTGGAGCCTGCATGTCCGAATTCAGGGACAGTTGTCCAGGCGCATAACCTTTAACCCACCTTGCAGGAATGCCCTCCGAGCGCGCCATCATCACCAGCGCAGTCGAGAAGTAATCACAGTAGCCTTCCATAATATCGAACAGGAAACCTTCCACAAAGTCGCCGCTTACTTTTCGAGATAAATCCGGATTGTTCGTGTATTCAAAATTAGTTTGTAAATAGTTTTGCAGTAATGCCACTTTTTCATACGGAGTATTCGCAGATGCCGTTATCTCGGCTGCCAGATCCGAAACCCGGTCAGGGAAACGGGATGGTAACTGCAAGTACATATCATCTGCCGGATTACTGTTATACAGATCTTCAAATGACTTTGTACGAAGCTCATCTTCCACAATCACAGGGGCTTCCGATACGATAGTATACGTCTTGGGATACTGTGGTTGCTGACGGTCTGTCACCACATGCAGTTCAGCCTGTTCGGCATTCCACAACATCCGTTCCGTTCTGTCCTCACCATTAATGGAGCTCACTTCCGAGATCGAATAAGCACCAAAGAGAATCGGATAGACATTATCATTCAGCATCGTTACGTTCTGAGTCACTTGTTTGGTATTCACATTACCGGATTCTTGGTTCTCCAGAGGCTGTCCGGCTTCAACATTCTCTGTCGCACCCCGTCCACGGTCATCCCAGCCTGTGCCTGTATACTCTGCACGTGTCTCACCACGCCAGTAACTGCGCTCATTGGTCGTGACAGACATGACAGGGGTATAGTCGAAGTTAAAACCTCCACCCAGCTGATTGTCTTCCCTGCTGTATCCCGATTCGGTAGCCGCGGGAATATCAAGGTTTCCGTTACCAGCCTGACTTGTGGAAGTTCCGGTATAGTTACGCCACGCCGTGTATGGGTCCGTCAAGGTGGGTGGAATCTCCGGCATATTAACGCTGGCTACAATAATCAAAGAAAAGATAATAGCAATATTGGCCAGGACTTTATAAGGATACCGGATGATCCGTTTCCAACCTTGAGGATACTGTAGCTGATAGTTACGGAAATGCTGACATACGAGCCATCCCATCCCCGCAAACATCACCCACGCGATTTCAATCCAGAGTGGAATCTGGGTGAAAGAATCGAGAATCCCCATCGAAATGATGTTAACACCCAGAAAAACAAGAATGCGACGTGTTGTGGTCACGAGTCGAAGCGCAGCTTCAAGCATCACCCATGCACACAAGGAGAACCAGATGTACGGCGTCATGTGTAATATGAATTGCTCCGCTCGGTCTGTTAAAGAGCCATAAGGGATGTACACCGTATAATCGATCAGCGTTTTATGCAAAATGTAACCAACAACGACCGCCTTGATAATCGCGCGATATATCGTTTTGAAGGGCAGAATGACCTCCAGCACACTGACTGCTGCAAGTGTCCATAACACCAGAGAAGTGGTCTCCGTGTACCACGATTCCTGCGTAAATGAAATCCACTGCATTCCAATCAGGAAAATCCAGAGCAATGACGCTGCATGATACCAGGATCGTTTGCCTGTAACACTTTCAATTCCTTTTGTACTCATACAGAACCTCCCCCCATCACCGTTGGAAGCTCCTGCAAGTGAGAAACAGTGAATGACCTCGTGCCTCTTCCACGCAACATGGCATTCCACTCGGCACTCCGGCGGGATTCACTGGTATCGATCAGAATATGACATGGAGTCATGCCCCGCGTATCGGCCCAGCGCAACAGTTCCATTATTTTTTCATCCTTCTGGGGAGAAATCACGACAAAGTAAGCTCCCTGAGGCAGTTGACGTGCAATTCTTTCTACGCCGGGCAACAGATGGGTATCCTGACCGTTATATTGAATATCCACCAGATGATGCATCATCTTCTGTCGTTCCATCAGACTTTCACTGGGGGCCATGAAGGATGTCTGGTCTGACAATGTCAACAACCCCATCCCCATTCGTTCCCTTACACCATACTCCAGCAGAGAGGCAGCCGTGGAAACGGCAATTTCGAATGCATCCCCATGTTCATAACTTGATGCCAGCGCATCCAAAACCAGAACGGTTTTGGGCACAGACTCATGTTCAAACTCCTTGGACTTCCAGTTCCCTGTCTTTGCCGTTGCATTCCAGTGAATGCGGGAAAGTCGATCTCCGTATACGTAGTCACGTACACCATTGATCTGAGTGGTCTCTCTCCGTGAACGGGTTAACGCCGTCTGAGGACCGGATAACCGTGATTTGCGGTCGTAGAGCTGCCAATATGGAATAAATACCGTTCTTGGCAGTACGCGAAACTCACCTTTGGCCTTAAACTTTCCTCGATATTCAATCAGTCCAAATATGTCCTCGCTGGCACATTCCGTTTCTGAAAAAACATACTTCCCCCGCTCAAGTGGCGGCGTCTGGAATGACAGCTCCCCATTACCTCGCATATTGGGAATCAAACTTTCCTTGAACGACCACGATTCTCCGTTATGCCGATGCAGCATTTCACGTACAACAACATAGGGAAGCGGGAGGAATCCCGGAATCGTCAGACTCAGCTGTACTTGAACCTGGTCACCCGCATGCAGCAATTCTTCGTGGTCTGGACCAGAAGATAACCTACGAACTCCTTGAGCACGTCTTACCCCGCTAAATCCAGCAATGGCAAGGTACACACAGAGCAGGGTCACCATCGACAGCAACATAAGGGATGTCTTCCCGCCCTGAAACAAAACATAAGCCAGACAGCACATCCACACCATAGCGATGCTCCATACGCGTGGGTGGCGTAACCCTCTATTGACTGTTCTCAAAAGCGGCTTCATGAACTATTGCCCCATGGAGACGGGCACGCGTACTTGCTGGAGTACGGCATTCAAAACGGCCTCGGAACTCATACTGTCCAGTCTCGATTCGGGACGAAGCACAATACGATGAGAGATCACATAAGGGGCCATCGTTTTCACATCATCCGGAAGCACATAATCACGTTCCTGCAAGAAAGCAAAGGCTTTTACGGCCATCATGAACGATATGGCTGCCCGTGGGCTGGCACCCAGCAATACAGATGGGTGGGAGCGAGTTTGACGAACAACATCCAGCAAATAGTCCATAACCGGATCACCGATAAAGACCTCTTTAATCTCCTGCTGGATTGCCGAGATCTGGTCCATATGAGTCACGGATTCAAGGCGATCTACAGGCTGACCGAGCTGATGCTGTTTCAATAGGATTTTCTCAATTTCTTTATCGGGATAACCTAGACTTATTTTCAACATAAACCGGTCGAGTTGGGCTTCCGGCAAAGTATACGTACCTTCAAAATCAATCGGATTCTGAGTTGCACAGAGCATGAATGGATGTGGCAGATCATACGTATCGCCATCAACGGTTACGCTGCGCTCCTCCATCACTTCGAGCAGAGCCGATTGGGTTTTTGTTGTGGCCCGGTTAATCTCATCAGCTAGCAAAATGTTGGTCATCACAGGACCTGGCCGGAAATAAAAACGCTCATCCTTCGGATGGAACACAGATACGCCCGTAATATCACTAGGTAAAATATCAGGATTACATTGAATACGCCGGTACTCACCACGCATAGATTTCGATAATGCCTTGATTAACTGCGTTTTTCCAGTTCCCGGTACGTCTTCAATCAGAACGTGCCCGCCTGCAAGCAAAGCTGTAAGTAAAAGTTGAATTTCAAAGGATTTCCCCATAATACAGGATTCCAGATTAGAACGAACTGCGGATATGATTTGGATCGACTCTTTGCGCACAGGCATGTGGTCTAACCTCCTAAAAAAGCATACAGATTTCCTTTTATTGTACATGATCCAGAGTCACGAGTACACTCGAAGGAACTCACAATTTGTTTCCAGCCCGTCAGATTCACCGCAGTTCTCGCATGAATACGACAAAAAAGCCCCGGATAAAAGTTATCCGAAGCCTCTGCTGAATCGCAATATGTTCGAGTAGATTTCTCATTCTATGTTAGCCTTTTGGTCTAACGACCAATGCCGCGAGAAAAGAAAAGATGATCGCTGACGATATTCCCGCCGCAGTCAGGTCAAAAATCCCTGTAATCACACCCAGCCATCCCTCTTTTTCCAGCTCCGTCAATGCCCCGTGCACCAAGGAATTACCGAAACTTGTGATGGGGATGGTAGCACCCGCACCTGCAAATTTAACCAAGGGGTCATACACGCCAAATGCATCCGCAAGCGCACCTGTTACAACAAGTGTACTCATGGTATGAGCTGGCGTCAGTTTAACCCCATCCATTAGAAGCTGTCCGATAACACAGATTAAACCGCCAACAATAAATGCCCACAAGAACTGCATTACCTTTATCCCTCCATTTCTATGGCTACGGCATGTGCAATACAAGGAATACTTTCACCCTGCTGGTACGAAATCGGAGATAACAGCGCCCCGGTAGCAACAACGAGCACCCGTTTAAGATCACCCTTCTGCATCCGGTTCAAAATGTGACCATAGGTGACGGTGGCAGAACATCCGCAGCCACTTCCCCCGGCAACCACATAAGGCTGTTTCTCCCGATCATAGATCATCAGGCCGCAGTCATTAAATACCGTCTGTTCCATGGGAATGCCTTCTTTTTGCAAAAGCTCTTTTGTAATAGGCAGACCGACGGAAGCCAGATCCCCAGTCACAATGAGATCATAATAGCCGGGTTCCAATCCCGTATCCCTGAAATGAGAGATTATAGTGTCGGCTGCTGCTGGCGCCATGGCTGAACCCATATTAAAGGGATCCTTGATGCCCAAGTCCATAATGCGTCCAATGGTCGCTTTGGTAACAACGGGACCATCACCAGTACGGGAGACCACACCACACCCTGCTCCTGTGACGGTATATTGCGCATAAGGCGGCTTTTGGGAGCCATACTCCGTCGGATAACGAAATTGTTTTTCCACCGTACAGTTGTGGCTCACCGTTCCTGCAAGGACATAATCTCCAGCTCCGGAGTCAACAATCATGGAGGCCAGAGCTAATGTTTCCATGGATGTGGAGCAAGCACCAAAGACACCCAGGTAAGGTACACCCAGTTTTCGTGCTGAAAAGGAACTGCTGATAATCTGATTCATCAGATCTCCACCAACAAAATATTGAAGCTCTTCCTTGGTGATATTTGCATTAACCAAAGCCAGTTGGGAGGCCTGTTCGAGCAGTTTGCGTTCTCCCTTTTCCCACGTTTTCTCGCCGATCTCGAGGTTGTCGTAGACATAATCGAAATCAGATGACAGTGGACCCTCGCCTTCTTCTGGTCCTACAACTGCGGCTTTACCGATGATCCGCGGACGATTTTCAAACTGCCATGTCTGGCGACCCAATCGCTTCATAGGTGCCCACCTCCAAATCCTAAAAAGGCGTAAACAATCCCTACGACAAATGCTGCCACGACACCAAACACAATAACGGAACCAGCAAGTTTAAACATGTTGGCCCCTACACCGAGCACCAATCCTTCAGCACGATGTTCCAGTGCAGCGGAACACATGGAATTGGCAAAGCCGGTAACCGGCACAGCAGTTCCTGCTCCTGCCCATTGAGCCATTTTATCGTAAACGCCGAGACACGTTAGAATAACCGATATGAGAATCATGACCGCCACCGTAGGACTGGAAGCTTCCTTCGATGTCATGTCGAAACCGGCCATAAAAGCCTCTTGAATGGCCTGTCCAATCAAACAGACGGTACCCCCAACCAGAAAAGCTTTGAGGCAATTTTTCAGGATTGGACGAGGCGGCTCATGTTTTTTTGCGACTTTTTTGTACTCCTTTTCATCCATGGACAGGGACGATGATTTTTTTTCGCTTCCGGATGCAGATTGAGCTGGCAAGATACAAGACCTCCTCTATGTGAAAATGGTTCAAAGCTACGGCTGAATGCCAATGTGTGTAATTCTATATTCATTGTTTGTTAATAATCGGAAGGTTATGTATCCGGCGACAGACAGCATATGTTTCCAACAAGATCATGTTGTGAAAGCAAGATGGGAATACGCCGGATTTGAGGACTTTTAGATACGTCTATAAATAAAGAAGAACAATCACGAGCAAGATAAAAAGAACGATAAACAGTACTTTTTCCGTGCCCTCTTCTGGAGGCTTCATTGGATATTTAGCTCCTTCCTGTAAACAGACAAACAAATATTGAAATAAAGAACTTCACAAAGTGATGACATCTCCTCCATATATTCATATTCATTGAAGTGGCATCAGGACTGCGACTACAGCGGATAGAGTCATGAAACTTGGACACGGTAAGCGCCCAAAATATGCCTTAAATACGTGACATAAACATGGACAATCACTTGCGCAAGGTTCATACTGTAATGTGACCAGTGGTTAAATAACAAGTCCTCAGCATATTAAAGTGCATGTTCAAAAAGATAAAAGACTTTTTGAACTACATCTTAAAAGGACAACAGGCGGGTAGCCGTTCTACTGTGACCTGAAATACATACCAACAGAGGAGTTGTTGACACATGAATGAAAAAACGATGGATATGTTCCGTACGTTGACGGAATTTCCTTCCGCATCCGGTTTTGAACGTGAGCTTCGCGGCTGGATGAAAGATAAGCTTTCCGCTTATACCGATGAGTTCGTCCAGGATCGCCTGGGGAGTCTATTTGGTGTATTACGCGGTGAGGAATCCGGTCCTAAAGTTATGGTAGCCGGACACTTTGACGAAGTTGGTTTCATGACTACAGGCATTACGGAAACGGGTATGGTCAAATTCCGTCCTCTAGGTGGATGGTGGAGTCAGGCTGTACTGTCTCAGCGACTGGAAATCATCACACCTGATCGTCGGATTACCGGAGTTGTAGGTTCTACTCCTACACACTTGCTGGACGAGTCCCAGCGGAACAAACCTGTTGATCTGAATTCCATGTATCTCGATATTGGAGCAGACAACCGTGAAGAAGCAGAATCTTGGGGCATTCATCCAGGGATGCAGATCGTACCAATCTGTGAATTCACGCCGATGGCGAACCCGAAGAAAATTATGGCTAAAGCGTGGGATAATCGTTACGGCGTAGGACTTGCACTTGAACTGGTTGAAGCGCTGCACAAGGAAACACTACCTAACACACTTTACGCTGGTGCAACGGTTCAGGAAGAACTGGGGCTTCGCGGTGCACGTACGGCGGCCAATCTGATTCAGCCTGATATCTTCTTTGCACTTGACTGTAGCGCGGCGAATGATATGACAGGTGACAAACAGTCATTTGGACATATCGGAGAAGGCGCATTGCTTCGTATTTTTGACCCGGGCATGTTCACCCATCGCGGAATGGTGGAATATGTTCAAGATACGGCTTCATCCAATCAGATCAAAATGCAATATTTCATCTCACCAGGTGGTACCGATGCAGGTCAAGTTCACCTGAGTGGCATTGGTGTACCATCAACAGTTATTGGTATCTGCGCACGTTATATCCACACGTCTTCTTCCATCATTCATACGGATGACTACGATGCGGCCAAAGAGCTGATTGTGAAGCTGGTCAAAGGTCTGGATCGGACAACGATGAATACCATAATTAATAACGCGTAACAGTTGACAAGAGACCTCCTAACTATATCGGGAGGTCTCTTTTTTATATCCACAACTATTCAGTTGGACACATTTACACGAGAAAGGTTATTCTGTCATTCGGAGTGGAAAGTGAAAATATTTTTTAGTTCAACGTACGTAGATTAATAGGCCGAACATTATATGGGATTACACATAAGATACAATAACGGAAGATGAATTAAACACCAAACAGCGGGGGACCTGTTATGGCAGTGAGAAGGAATGGAAAATCGAATAAAGGTTCCAAAAAAACAAATGCCGCAAACACCCTTCTCAATGGCAACCTTAAAGGAAGAAATCTGGAACTTATCGTTGCAGCATTACTGGTAAGTGGGAAGTTAAGAGTGGATGCGGTCACGTTGTTTCGAGAAGCTACACTGGTCGTTGAACTGGTCGGGCAGTATAAATCGCTACAAAATATTACACCCTCGAATCAAGATAAACTGGTGCAATTCCTCGATGAGATCGGTGGCGATATGACGTTGAATGACGTTATACGGGCTTTCCAACAGAGAATCAATTCCTAAACGCCAAGAAATGAGGTTGAAGTGATGTCTGACTTTGACGGAAATGGGTTCGCTGAACTACTGATCATTGTCATTCTTGTTGTTTTATTTGTATTCGGTTCTTCCGATATTGATGACCTGACTGATTCTCCTTCTCAATCCTGAACTGGCTAGGTTATTACGATTTATTCATTATGAAATGCATACCTGTAAACGCCAGCCCACAATATGCGGGCTGGCGTTTTTGGATGGCTATAGAAATAGCGGTGAGAATGCAATCCAGGCCAAAATAAGAGTAAGCACAATGCAGACATTCTCTACAACGGCCCCACGCTTGGTCCCTGTACTCATCAGATTCACCCGTATGCGCCACTTGAGCGGTGGTAACGGACGAATACCCCGATTGGTTAGTGAATCGGCCAACAGATGCATCGCATATGCCGTGCCTCCCGCTACCCAAATCTCCGGTCCCTGCTGCTGGGTCGTGCTGTACAACAAGCCCGCCCATATTGCGGTTCCGTATAGGGTATGTGTCAGTCCCCTATGAGTCAGTGTGGTGCAGAGCATTAACAAACTGCCTGCAATCAAGTTCCACGGTGCGAACGCGTGACCATAGAAGACCAGCCCAAGTCCAATCGCAAACATCAACACTTTGCGAAGCGAACGTGAAGGCAGGAATGACACGAGCGCAATGAGGATCGCAAGCAACAGGTTCCATGGTTTGGCATGAACATAGAAGTACACAAATACAGCTGTGGGCAACAGAATCGTCTGTAACAACCTGATCAGACTGTTGGGCAAGGCTCTGGATACCAGCAGCGAATTTGGCTCATCAATGTCAGGCAATAACGAACCAATCAGAGCAACCGTAACTGCCGGTGCAGTCACCGGCATACCGGCCAACTGCAGAACAGAAAGCGACACGCCTGTCCCGATAATAAGGTGGGATCTTCCCATCATGATGCAAAAACGTCCTTTCGAAGAAATCGGGAACAATACGGCCCAGTTCCGATTTTACAACGAAAACAAAATAAGAACAATAGTTCGCATTTCTTATTTGTATGAAAATAAATATGACTTTCTGTGATAGGGCTCACACTATTATATTAATGACTCTTCTATCTTTATTAGTGAATTAAATCACATAAACTGTCGTCAACTACTTGTATAATTTCAAATATAAACCACTAAAATTGTTGGTAATGTACAGCGTCTATCCAAGGAGGCATACACACATGAACGGAAAAAAAGAGAAACTCGTTATCATAGGTAACGGAATGGCAGGAATCAGTACCGTAGAACAAATTTTGAAATTAACATCGCGATTTGATATTACCGTTTTTGGCGCAGAGCCCTACCCTAACTACAACCGCATTATGTTGTCCTATGTATTGGAAGGAAGCAAAACACTGGATGACATCGTGCTGAACGACCTTCACTGGTATGAAGATTACGGCATTACGCTGCACACAGACACAACGGTTACACGAATCGATGCCGAGACACACGAAGTTGTGACTGAAGATGGAACTCGCGTTTCTTATGACAAAATTATCATTGCAACAGGCTCCAACTCCTTCATTCTCCCCGTACCGGGACACGACAAAGAGAGTGTTGTCGGTTTCCGCGATATCGCTGATTGTAATGTGATGCTCGACGCTGCTAAACAGTACAAAAGAGCGGCCGTCATCGGGGGCGGACTGCTGGGGCTTGAAGCTGCCAAAGGTTTGGTACAACTCGGCATGGAAGTTACCGTAGTGCACTTGATGCAGGATTTGATGGAGCGTCAGCTTGATCCGCAAGCTTCAGCCATGTTGAAAGCTGAATTGGAACGTCAGGGTATCCGGTTCAAGATGGGTGCGCAGACTTCCGAACTGCTGGGCGGCGAACGCGTTGAAGGGATTCGTTTTGCAGATGATACGGTTCTGAATGTTGATTTTGTGGTCATGGCTGTAGGCATTAAACCCAATACGGCTGTAGCCCGCGAAAGCGGTATGGAAGTGAACCGGGGTATTGTCGTGGATGACTATATGCAGACTTCCCTGGAGAATGTGTATTCGGTCGGGGAATGTACAGAGCACCGCGGGGTATGTTACGGCCTCGTTGCCCCATTGTTCGAGCAAGGTATGATTCTGGCGAAACATATCTGCGGTGTGGAGACCGCTCCATATGAGGGTTCTGTTGTATCCACAAAATTGAAAATTTCGGGTGTAGACGTCTTTTCAACCGGTGAATTCATTGACAGTCCAGAGCACACCGTCATTTCACACAAAGATGACTGGAAACGGACTTACAAAAAAATTCTGCTTCGTGATAATAAAATGGTCGGCGCCGTTCTCTTCGGTGACATTACGGATTCTGCCGAATTGCAAAAACTGATTAAAAATCAAACCGAAATGACCGAAGAATTGTATGGTTCACTCATGGGTACAGGCTGCGGCGGTCATAAGAAAGCAACCTCTGTTGAAACGATGCCCGAGGACGAGATCGTCTGTGGATGTAACGGGGTAACCAAAGGAGCCATTGTTGATGTCATTACAAACCAGGGCCTTACTACTGTTGATGAAATCAAAGCCTGTACCGGTGCAACACGCTCTTGTGGTGGGTGTAAACCGGTTGTGGAACAGATTCTGCAATATGTACTTGGAGACAGTTTCAGTACTGGGGCCAAACAGGGCATCTGCGGATGTACTTCCATGGGACGGGATGAGATTGTAGCCGAGATTCGTGCAAAAGGATTACAAACAACCAAAGAGGTCATGAATGTACTGGGTTGGAGTCAACCTGAAGGTTGTTCCAAATGTCGTCCGGCGATCAACTATTACCTTGGCATGATTGCACCAGATACTCACGAAGATGAGAAAGAATCCCGTTTTGTTAACGAACGTATGAACGCGAATATTCAAAAGGATGGAACGTATACGGTTGTACCTCGAATGTATGGCGGGGTGACTACACCAGCGGACCTCAAACGTATCGCTGACGTTTCAGTCAAATATGATGTGAAAGCAGTCAAAGTTACCGGTGGTCAGCGTCTCGACTTGATTGGTGTTAAAAAAGAAGATCTGACTAAAGTCTGGGCTGAACTGGATATGCCTTCAGGGTATGCATACGCCAAATCGCTGCGTACGGTCAAAACATGTGTCGGCTCCCAATTCTGCCGATTCGGTACACAGGATTCCATGGCCATGGGTGCTCGCATTGAACGTAAATTCGAACGTCTTGATCTGCCAGCCAAGTTTAAATATGCCGTCAACGGTTGTCCGCGAAACTGTGCAGAGGCGTGTACCAAAGATATCGGTATCGTTGGTAACGACGGAGGCTGGGAAATCTTCATCGGTGGTAACGGCGGTATTAAAGCTAGACTGGCTGATTCCTTATGCAAAGTGAAAACAGATGAAGAGTTGATTGAACTGTGCGGAGCCATCATGCAATATTACCGCGAGACAGGTAACTATCTGGAACGGACTTCCGAGTGGGTGGAACGCATGGGTCTGGAGCATATTCGTTCGGTTGTCGTGGATAACCTTGAGGAACGTAAAGCGTTGATGCAGCGGATTGAATTTGCACTTGAGCATGTTGAAGAACCTTGGCAAAAAGCGATTCGCAATGAGGAAGGCCAAAGCAAAATGTTCCATGGTATCGAAGTATCGGCTCGTCCATAAGCAAGCTTGCAGGATTAATACTGGAGAATGTTAAATAGATAAGGAGTGGTTTAAGATGACGACAAAACAATCAGGCATCTACTTCCCCGCCGGAGTAGTTGAAGAATTCCTGCCACGAATCGGAAGAGTAGTTGAGATTCGGGACCATCAGCTTGCTGTCTTTCGTGCATCGGATGGCACCATCTTCGCCGCTGATAATCACAACCCCCACCCCAAGGGTGGGCCGCTGGCTGAAGGCATCGTGTCCGGGCATTATCTGTACGATCCGCTGTATGATTGGAAAATTGACCTGACTACCGGTGTTGTGCAAGCACCCGACAATGGGCAAGTGCAAATGTATCCGGTGAAGGTAGAGAACGGCCAAGTCTGGATTGAAATATAGCTCCATCGAAACGTTCAAAGATTGATGCAAAATAATGGGGGAAACCGTGATGTATACACCAAGTGTTGAGGGAATTATTGAAGCTGCGGTTAAAAAACGGGATCAGATGAACTCAAATCTTTCACGCTACATGGTTGCCGCCTTAATGGCGGGTGCCTATGTAGGGCTTGGCATCGTACTGATCTTCAGTATTGGTGCCCCGCTCCTAGCGGCACAGTCACCACTGCAAACCATGTTGATGGGCATGTCCTTCGGACTCGCCCTCACGCTGGTCATTTTTGCCGGATCGGAACTGTTTACAGGCAACAACATGTTTTTCACCATGAGCACGCTCGCAGGCCGGACCACAGTTAAAGATACACTGAAAAACTGGGGACTCGTTTTCCTCGGCAATCTGTTAGGTGCGATCCTGCTCAGCCTGCTTATTGTAGGCAGCGGCCTGTTCAAAACGGCTGCGCCCGAACATCTTCTATTTGTCGCTTCTGCCAAAAAGATGGCCGCTCCCGTATCGGAGTTGTTCTTCCGCGGCATTCTCTGTAACTGGCTTGTCTGTCTGGCGATCTGGATGGCTGCTCGCACCAAAGAAGATATCGCCAAAATTGCGCTCATCTGGTGGTGTCTGTACGCCTTTATTGCAAGTGGGTATGAGCACAGTGTTGCCAATATGACTTTGCTGTCTTTATCCTGGCTGCTGCCAAACCACCCGGATACCATTACTCTGGCAGGCTGGTTTCATAACATGATCCCGGTGACGCTTGGTAATATCATCGGCGGTGCCCTCTTTGTTGGAATGGCGTACTGGTATACTTCTCCGGTACGTAAAAAGTCATAATGCTTGATTCAACTGTACTTATGTAGCGCTAGAGCACAACATCTACACACTGAAGCCACGATGGATGCCGAACTCACGTTCAGTCACACATCGTGGCTTTTTATTGTTTGTCGATAAGCTACGTACTTTCTCCTACGTCTCCCTTTCATCCTCTCGTCCTTCTATAGAGAATTAAAACTTCATTTTACCTTCGGCGCTATCCGCGTTAATCCACAGTTGACATAACTGGCGTATAGTCGATGGATACTCACACTTATACTCAATCAGCAAAGGATGAACGCTTATATGGGAATTCACACGTACTTCAGGTCACTGAATGATCTTGAACGTATTATTCGTACACCTGGCAAATTCAAATTCGAAGAACACAGCGTATCCGCTCATTCCTGGAAAGTGGTACAGTACGCCAAAACGCTCGCAGATATTGAGGAGCAACATGGAGTCACCATTGATTGGAAGAAGTTATACGAAATTACGAGCAGTCATGATTATGGCGAAATCTTCATCGGTGATATCAAAACACCCGTGAAACATTTTTCACTGGAGCTGCGTTCGATGCTGCAAAAGGTGGAAGAAGGCATGGTTGAACATTTTATTAATGAAAATATTCCTGAAGAGTTCCAGCCTATCTTCCGCAGACAGCTGCGTGAGGGCAAAGACCAATCGGTTGAAGGACTGATTCTCGAAGTCGCAGACAAGATGGATCAGGTATATGAAGCCTTTGCTGAGCTCCAACGTGGCAATACGGAGAAAGAATTTATCGTTATGTACCGTTATGCCTTGGTCAAAATCAAAAATATCGACCTCCACTGTGTGCAGTATTTCCTGGAACAGATTCTCCCCGACATGATCGAAGAAGGCATCCGCTCCCCGTTTGATATTCGCAAAATAACCGAAGAAGCTCTGGCCCAGTAATCAGCTCAAGTCAACATGGTTCTCATCATCCATGGACAGGGCTTTTTTTCGTTCCTGCAGTTGCAGTCGGTACTCGCTGGGGTACATGCCCGTTTTGTTTTTGAAAATCCGGCTGAAATAGTGGGAATCACTATACCCTACCGCTCCACCAATGGTCTTGATATCCATATTCTCATGAGTAACGAGCATGCGTTTTGCTTCATTAATCCGAAGACCTGTCATATATTTCAACGGGGTCTCACCCGTTACTTTCTTAAAACACTTCCCCAGATAGTCCACACTAAAATGCATCTGTCCCGCCATGTCCTGGAGTGTAATCTCATGCATGTAATTCTGCTTCAAATACAACTTAACGGCCTCTGCGATATCCTCCGGCTTCACCTGTTCATCCAGCACGGCACTGACATGGGCAAGCGAATCCACAGCGCTCCCAAGCTTCAATTCCATCGCATCCAGCAGTGTACGAAGCTGTTCTTCCGATAATGGTTTGAGCAGATAATCCTCCACCTTGTAACTGATCGCCTGTCGTGCATATTCGAATTCATGATAACCACTCAGAATGACAATTTTCACATGCGGATAGGCAAAATACAGATGTTTGGCGAGTTCCAATCCGTTCATCACCGGCATCTGAATATCGGTTACAACCAGATCAGGAACGGAATGTTCGATCAGCTGTAACGCTTCCTGACCGTTCCTCGCCTCACCGATCACCTCGAACCGGGTGCCCAACTCTCTGAATTTGCGTGAGACATTCCGGCGAATCAGGGCTTCATCTTCCACAATAATCGTTCTATATTTGATTGTCATGGGTTCAGTCATGCTCCTTTCGAATGGAACCACCTATGGTAATCTGGACACCGCCGGAAGGCTTGTTCGTAATCTGCATGTGGGCTGCCGTGCCATACCATAATTTCAATCGGACCCATATATTCTTGAGTCCCATACCGTTAATTTCGAGGTCAGGCATCCGCTCCCACTCCTGTGACTGTTCAATGTAATGCATGATCTTGGCAAGTGCCTCGGGTTCCATGCCAGGTCCGTTGTCTTCCACGTGGATCTGCCAGGTTTGCTGTACTGCATCCATATCTCCAGTGATATTTAGTTTCCATGGAGGGGTATCACCTAGTCCATATTTCATGGCATTTTCGAGTAGTGGTTGTACCATCAGCATCGGAACCTGGATATGTTGCATTTCATCCGGAATATGAAACTCGTAGTGCAGATCATCTTCAAACCGGATCTTCATACACTCCAGATACCGCTCGCAATAATCCAGTTCCTGAGACAGTGGAACCCCGTTCTTACCCGGAGTAGAAATATAACGGAGCATGGATGCAATATGACCACAAAACGCGACAATCTGCTCATTCATGCCTTCTTCCGCCATGATGCTAATATTCGTGATGTTGTTGTAGAGAAAATGCGGGTTCATCTGGGATTGTAACGCCAGTAATCTCGCTTCTGTCTCCTGAGATTTCATCGCCAGCCTGTCCTGAAACGATTGCACAAGCTGTTGATTCAGCCGGATAAACGTATCATTCAGCTCATCCATCTCCCGAATAGAACCGGGATGCTCCAGCTTGAACAACTGACCGGAATCCTGACCCGATACCAGATCATTCTCACCCGTTTTCTGAATAATGCGCTGCAAGCGATGCAGCGGCAAAGTAACCCGTTTGGAGATCAGATACGAGAGAACCAGGATCAGCATGAGAGTAGCTAATGTGGCACCGATAAACATCACCGCCATCCGGTTGAGACTCGCAAAAAGGGACTGTTTGGACTGCATGACAATAACGGTCCATCCCGTCTCCTGTGACGTCATGTACGTCATCATTTGTTTGGACTGACTCAAAGGATCGGTAATCTCCTGCATCGTATCAGGCGGAAATGAAAGATTTTGAATCAAGTCCACATCATCAAAATGGCCTGCTTGGGAAGCATCGGCATCCGAAGAAAGTGGGTACAACCGTGTATTTTGTTCATCCACTACATAGATCCGAAGATCGTTGTTATTGGTCTGCAATTCATTCAAATGCTGAAACAGGGTTCCGGCATCCTGCAAAATCTCAACGACGCCCTGACTGACATAATTGCCATCTTTGTATACCCGGGTAAGCGAAATGTAGGGTTGATCCGATTTCCCCTCACCGGTCGGCATGGGCAAAGCTCCCCCCTCTAACAATTGGATCACCCGCCATCCACTCCGCTCCCAGGTTTCCTTGTACCACGGTCGCTGAGTCAGGTCTACCGACAGTTGACCGTTGAATGCACCCGCTCCCAGCATCTTGCCATTCACATCATAGATATTGGCCTGCTTGGCTGTATTGGAGCTGCTGATGATCGCGAGAATAACATCAATTAGTGTGGTTGTATCCTTATACAATGCCGGATCACTCGTCATTGTCTGCTCGCTATCCTCCGCTGGTGCCAAGTAGTGACTGAAGTGTTCTTTGACCAGATTGGAGTACACGATATTCATGGAGAAGTTGTTCATTTTCACCACTTCCTGATCCAGGTTACTGACGATGGATACCCCCAGTTGTCTCTGCTGTTCTTCACTTCGATGACGAATGTCACTTGCAAGAAAAACATACAGAAGCCCCGCCACAATCAGCGAAAAGATAATAAATACCGCAGAGTAATAGGCAAACAGACTTTGCTGAAGCGTTCCAAATCGATATCGCAATCCCCACACACCTCGTCCTATGATGATATCTGTCACACCATTCGAAAATGTCCACCCAACAGAACGCTTTTGTCTATTGAGCACATCCTCTGTTCACAGTAAAGTTATCCACATAAGAATACGCTTACATTAAGCGTTTCGGCAAGTGACAATTTTCTTTATATTCCGGGAGGTTCAATGATGAGAAAACGATTTCTATTTTCGCTTGCAAGTGTGCTCCTGCTCTCCACCCTGCTGCTTGCCGGGTGCAACTCAGGTACAAGTACGGAAGGTTCGGGTAAGGTGACTCTCACGTTTGGAACAAGCCAATCCGGTATTCCGCGTACAGGCATCATGCAGACGATGGCCAAGGAATATGAGCAGGAGACGGGTGTCAAAATTGACTTCCAGGTCGTCCCTGACGCACAGTGGCGTGACCTGATCAAGGTGAAGCTGGCCTCTGGCGAAGCACCTGACATTTTCAATGTCGATGTGGACCCACTGAGCATGCCGGCTAACGTAAGACCGGAGGAAAATGCGATTGACTTGACCAATGAGGAATTCACAGGTCGGATGTCTGAAGAGATTTTGCCAACCGTTAGTCACAATGACAAGGTGTACGGGGTTTCTTTTGCGCCAACGAAAATCTGGTATGTGTACTATAACAAACGTATCTTCCAAGAGCTCGGCATAGAACCTCCTACATCCTATGCCGAATTCAAGGCAATCAGCCAGAAAATTAAGGATAAAGACATTATTCCGTTCTATCAAGCACCTGCCAGCGGGTGGTATCAGGTTCTGCCTTTGTTCGAAACGGGGCCCAACTATGAGCAAACAACAGCAGGAACCTACGAGAAGCTGAACAATAATGAGATGAAAGTCGCAGATATGACACAGCTTAAGACGGTCATTGAACAATTGAAGGAATTTGCGGATCTCGGTTATTTCGGCAAAGACTTCTTGTCCAATACCGTTGAAGCGGGCATTGAAGCGTTTGGTCAGGAGAAAGCCGCGATGTTGCTGCGGGTTCCAGGGACGGAAAAGGAAGTTTCCGAAGCGTATCCGGAAATGGAAGACAATATGGGATTCTTCGTCATGCCGTGGGGAGATAATCAAACGATTGGTGTGAATCCGGGCGGATCGGCTGCGATGTTTGGTAACAAAAACAGTAAACATCCTGAAGAAGTGCTGAAATTCTTCCGCTGGATTACAGAGCATGATCATCTGCAACGTGTGTTCGATGAAGGTGAAGGTAATCTAACGATCTGCTGGCCGGAAATCGAACCAAAGCTGACACAGGACTATATTGATTATGAGAAAAATCATGAAAAAGGTACGGTCATGCAGGCCGCTGTGAAATATATTGATCCACAATGGATGGATATTGGCAAAGACTTGTCAGGCATGTTCGCTGGCGCAATGACACCGGATCAGATTTTGCAAAATATTGATAAACGTCGTGCTGAACAAGCCAAAGTGCTGAAAGATGAGAAGTGGCAGTAAAAGCGCGTATTTCAAGTAAATATAAACGCTGAACAACCTTACATGCAGCGGGCATTTGCCCGCTTGTGTATTTTGGCAGGAAGGAAAGGTGTTACGGATTATGAATACAAACAAAATCTATCCCTGGTATTTCTCATCTGGAGCGATTGTATTATATCTGCTGTTCATCGTTGCTCCCGCCCTGCTGGGCATCTATTACTCCTTCACCGACTGGAACAGTTATAGTTCGGAGAAGAACTTTATCGGTCTGGAGCATTTCCGCACCATTCTGGCGGGTGATCCGACCTATCTGCTTTTTATCAAAAATACAGTCCTGTTCACCCTCGTTACATCCATCGCCAAGACGGTTCTCGGCTTGTTTCTGGCCCTGCTGCTGGTCAGCGGTGTAAAGGCCGCGAATCTGCACCGGATGATCATTTTCTCCCCGCAGGTGCTGTCGTTTCTGATTGTTGGGCTTGTGTTCAAAAGTCTGCTTGACCCCAACAACGGGTTCGTTAACGTGACCCTGCGTTCCATGGGACTGGACGTTCTCGCACAGAATTGGCTGGGTTCCCTGACCTGGGCCATGCCATCCATCATGGCAGTGGACACGTGGAAGGGCATGGGGTACATCATGGTGCTGTTCATCGCCGGACTGCTCGCCATCCCCCGCGATTATTACGAGGCAGCATCCATTGATGGCGCCGGGTTCGGGCAGAAGCTGTTCCGGATCACGATTCCGATGCTGATGCCTACCATTACCATCGCCACGGTGCTTAATATTACGTACGGGCTGAGAGTATTCGATGCCGTATACGTGTTAACCAATGGTGGCCCCGGTAACGCGACAGATGTGATTAACACGGCGGTCTATTCCTCTTTTGCCAAAGGGTATTGGGGGCTAGGGAGTGCGCTATCTACCATTCTGTTTGTCATCATGGCGATCATCTCCTTTTTCATCATTCGTTTGATGAACCGAAAGGTGGAATACTGACATGCGATTGAGAAAAAGATTGGCTTCGATCGGGTTAAATGCACTCGCCTGGCTGCTTAGCCTGGTGGTCCTGATTCCTTTTGTGGTCATTGTACTGAATTCATTCAAGTCGGACGCCGAGGCCAAAGTGCTAAAACTGACGCTGCCCGAGAAGTTTATTTTCGAAAATTACAAAATCGTCTATGAACAGGGACATTTAGGCGGTTCCTTTTTCAACAGTCTGCTGCATTCCGGGGCTTCTTCCCTGCTACTGGTGTTTGTTGTGGCCTTCTCGGCCTTCACGTTATCACGCAACCATTCGAGGCTCAGCAAGTTTCTGTACTTCTTCCTGATTCTTGGCATCACCCTACCGCTCAACTACATTCCGCTGATGGAAGTCATGAAGTCCATGAGCATGATCAATTCACATGTCGGCATGATTCTGCTCTATACGGCTATGGGTATTCCAATCTCGCTGTTCATTACGTATGCGTTTGTGTCTAACATCCCGAAGGAACTGGATGAAGCCGCAATCATGGACGGATGTAATGGGATCAAGCTGTTCCTGCGAATCATTGTACCTTTGTTAACCTCGGTGCTGGTAACGGTATTTGTTCTTAATTTCCTGAGTGTCTGGAATGAGTTTACTGCCCCACTCTATATGCTGAATACAGTGGAGATGTGGCCGATGACGCTGGCTGTATATAACTTCTTCGGGCAATTCAGTGCCCAGTGGAATCTGGTTAGTGCCGATATCGTGCTTACGTCATTGCCTGTGTTGATTGTGTTCCTCATTGGGCAAAAGTATATTGTAGGAGGACTAACTTCAGGGGCGGTTAAAGGGTAAGCTCCACCGACAATCCAAATACACAAACCTTCTTGTCTAAGTACATCTTCTGACTCCTCAGCACAAAAAAGCCCTTGTCTGCTCATCGTGTGAACAACTTCTTCGTACAGAAGAAGTATCACACGCTGCTGCGGACAAGGGCTTACGTTGTTGGATTCGAATTAATCGTGCGCCAACCCGCCAACATCGGATGGAGCCGCTATATCTGGGCTCTGCTCCAGAGATTTGATCATTTTCAAACGGGATGTGATTATTGCGATCAGAATAACAAACAGACCCGCGATGATAAACAGAAAGGCAATACCTCTCCCTGGCCCAGTTCCAATAATTTGACCAACAGACGAAGCCAGTGCTCCCCCCTCCATCAGCAACGGATTAAACACATGGTCGGCCAGAAATCCAGCCAAACTGTACGCGATAATAAACCCGAGTTGTGACAGAATACCAATGATTCCCCATACCCTGCCCTGCTTTTCGTTGGCGATATTGTTTCTTACCAGTACATCTGCGCTCATATTAACAAACGGCAGCGATGACAGGAACAGAAAACCTGCGAAGATAATAAAATAAATGTTGGTGGATATCCCCAGAAGCGAGAAGGACAAACCGCACAAAATCAGACCCATCACAAGCACACTTGCGTATCTCTTTGTTATTGTAAATATGCCGATGCACAAGCTGCTAATCAGCATGCCGATGGCACTAACAGACTGAAACGTTCCAAGTGTCTTTGCATCCGTGAATGACAGAAGCATCGGACCAATGAGTGTCTCCAGGAATCCCAGATAAAAGGTGACAAGTGAAATAATCACCACCAGCAACAGTACTCCCTTGTTGGTTACAACTTCTCTCCAGCCCTCTTGAATATCGGTGATCCAGTTTTTGCCTTCTCGATCCTCTCGCTCCACCTTCATGCTCTTCCGAATAACCAGCACAGCCAGAATGGCAACCAGGAATGTCAGAATATTAATGACCAGAATGACTTCAATGGTTGTTATACTAAGCAGAATGCCCGCAATGATGGGTGAAAACAGAAACTTCGAGGACTCAGCCAGTTGTACAAGACCGCTTCCTTTCGAGAATTGATCCTTATCCAGCAGGTCCGTAGCAGAGGCCTTATACGCCGGGCTCTGCAACGCGGAAAACACGGAACTAAAGGCCACTCCCACATAGATATGCCATAATTGGATATCTCCTGTGAGCATAATGGACAGAATGAAAATCAATCCGGCTGCCGACCCCAGGTCGCCGATAATCATCATCGTTCGACGGTCGAATCGGTCTGCCAGTACCCCTCCAATAGGTCGAAGCAGGATATTCGGCAGAAACGTGAATAAGGTAATCAATGCAACACTTGTTGCTGTATTCGTTTTTTCGAAGGCATACACCCCCAGGGAGAAGGCTGTAAGTCCAATCCCAATCATGGAGATGAGCTGACCGAACCATACTACCAGAAACTTTTTAAATGATTTTTGAACGGTATGTTCCATGGATGATACTCCTTTCTCGGCTAACCTTGATTCGGAAAATAAAGACGAGTGACGTAGGCGAAGCTTCCTTGTTCTGCTCCCAGCACACGTTCCATAATATGTGTGAATGCTTCAACCTTTTTTTGGAGTTCTTCCTCCTCCCATTGAAAGATGCCTCGATCCAGCAAAAATTGTGACGATACGAGCAGGAATTCGATGGATTCCTTTGGGTTAGGTGTATGAAATACCCCCTCCTGAATGCCCTGCTCTACCACCTCGGCCAAGATGGGACTTAATCGAATTACCGTCTCTACAAGACTCTTTTGGTGCATCTCCACATTATGAACACTGTGCAATTGCTCGATGAGATCATGTTTTCTGCCGTCAGGCTGATTCTGCGCCATCATGATGCGAAAAATTTTGTCATGGGCGTTCAGTTTGGGATCGGACACCACGTGCCTGGCCGATGCCTCCCCACTCAGAATAAAACGCATAACAATGGCGTTCATAACCTCTTCCTTGGACTGAAAATAATAATAAAATGTACCCTTGGCAATGTTGCACGCCTGAAGGATATCCATGACCGTAGCTTTGGTGTACCCCTTTGTTATGAACAGAATCTCGGCGGCATCCAAAATCTCGTTCCTGCGTTCTTCCGGGTTTTTTATCAGTCTCATATCCTGGCCTCCGATACGTTCGACCGACTGTCGGTCTATTGTAGTCATGGAGTTCTTGTTTTAGAACCCCATTTCAGTCAACCATTGCGCCAAATGGCTTTCCCTTGTTTTCAGATCCTGACGCTCTCTTGCATATTTTCCAATATTTCTGTCTGCAACCAGCTTACCGTCCATCATAAACAGTACACGCTCCGATCTGGCAGCGACTTTCACATCATGGGTCACCAGCAGAATGGTTGTACCCGTTGCATTAATATCTCCCAGAATATCCATGATTTCATACGTTGATTTGGAATTCAGCGCCCCCGTTGGTTCATCGCCGAATAAAATATCTGGATTATTAATCAGCGCACGGCAGATGGCAATCCGTTGAAGCTGTCCGCCTGAGGCTTGGGTGATGTTATGCCCAGCAAGCTCATCAATCCCCATTTTTTTCATTAATGACATTGCCCGTGTATTAATCGTTTCTCTGCTGCTATTCTTGGCCAGATACGCGGAAAGTACGATATTGTCTAATAGATTCAGATTCTTGAGCAGATGAATATTTTGAAAGATGAATCCCATCTTGGTCAAACGTAGACTTGCCAGATCCCTCTCCTCAAATGCCGATATTTTTTTGCCATTAAAATAGACACTTCCAGCACTAATCTGATCCATACCACTTATGTTGTACAGTAAGGTAGACTTGCCTGAGCCAGATGGCCCCATGATGGAAACAAATTCTCCCTTTTTTAATTGAAGGTTGATATCTTTCAAGATGTTATGTTCTTCATTCTCGCCGATCGCTACCGATTTATTCACGTCTTTAGCCTCAAGTATAGTTGTCATCGTTGATCCTCCCTATTCGACAATCATTTTGGATATGCTCGTTTCCTTGATCGATTGGATACTAATCCATGCTGTCAGTACAATCGTGCCCGCAAGTAACAATGGACACAAAATATATGCCTGTAACGGGTTAACAACAAAAACAATATTGGAAGCTCCGAACGTCGACATAATGGCACTAACCAGCAACGGACCCAACGTATTGGACAATATCGTTCCAGTAACAACCCCTAAGATTAATATGACAAGTGACATCACGACATACTTGAACTTGATTTTAGACAAGGCAAACCCAAGGCTTCTTAGTACAGCAATGTCGTTGTTGTCCTTGGCTACTAACATCTGAAGGAACAGTGCTGTAATTAAAATAGATATGAAGACACCGATGACCAAGGCTAGCATCGTCACCAATTTCAATTGTTGGATGGTTCCGCCTAACGTCTGATCCAGATAACCTTGAAGATCGGTTACTTTGGCTGGCGAGAAAGCCGCCTCATATTCAGCAATTTTGGTAGCCATGTCCCCGCGATTATTCAGATCCAAACTGACCACATACCACAACACACTATCCTTGTTGTAAGGCAATAAGGCCTTCGCCGTTTTCCCACCATTCGTAACGTCCTGGTATATTCCGCTGACCGTCATCATCTGGTCCTTGCCATTAACCAGCAAGGTAAGTTGCTCACCAGTCTTCAGGCGCAGCTCGCTACTGTTGGCATCAGATAACGCAATTTCATTCTCGGTTGTTGGCGCATTACCGCTAACATAAGACAATGGGAAAATACTGAAATCCCCAGTTTCTACACTCAGATTGTCGTAACTTCCTTCCGCATTTTTAATCTTGAACTGGCTTGTTACCAATGGGGAATACGTTTTGATGTCTTTATCATTTTGGATCTGGGCAACCAGATTGTCATAACGCTGCTCCACATCATCTGTGTGCCTCAAGTCAATGCGAATATCACTTTGTCCAACACCCATATAAGAGATAAAACTTGGCGCCTGCAAAGTGTTCAGGAAGTTGACCGGCACAATCATGATAAATGAACTGACTACAAAGACAAATAACAATAATCGGAACATCTTGATTCGCTGTATCACTTCCTTCAGACCAAGAAAGACAGGTACGGAAGACCAGCGATTGCGGGACAAACTAAGCCGGTTTCGAATGATCTGTGTATCTCCCAGGCTCCCGGTACGGAGAGCATCCACCGCGGAGATGGAACGAAAACGCCGCAGTACCGTTCGACAGAACAGAACAACCATCGCAAATATGATTCCAGCGGCTAATAACGGAATCGCGAAATGCAACAGGGTTGCAGGTGCTTTTCCCATATACAACATGATGTTGGAAACAAATAATCTGTTAACGCCAAGTGATGCAATGTAACCAAGCACGGATGCAAATCCGGCCATAAATACATACTTCATCAGATACAGTCTCTTAATATCCTTCTCTGCGATTCCAATCGCTTTCATGACACTAATCTCACGGTAATCCTCTTCGATGGTCGCAAGCATCGTGAATCGGATGCAGAGCATGGCAATCAGAATCAGCACAAGACTGACCAAAATAATAACGGCTGCAATAACTCCGTCGGTCATCGCATTCAATACCTGGAACAGCCCATAGGTTACGACTGGACCCGCGTTGGGAAGTCCGGCATTTTGGTAAGCCTGGGTAAATTCACTCGTCAGTCCGGGATCCGTCAACCGGAATTCAATGAGATACTCCATCTCTCCCACGCTCTGCTTCAGTTCCTGCAAATTCCCTTCACTCACGATAAAACGTTTGGAGTGCACAACCGATGGATTCATCTGAGCATCACGGACAAAATCAACGATGGTGTAAGAACGCTCAAATTGACCATTATCGATCCGAACCTGGTCGCCCACGCTCAATTTTTTTTGCTGCATGTAATATACCGGAACCGCGATCTCGCCATCGTTAACCTGAATAATCTCACTGTCCAGATTCAACAAATAGTCGAAACCCTGATTCTGTGTAACAAAGTCAATGTCCATAACGCTGTTCTTTTCGGACTCTGTTCCGAGAAACAGATTAGAGCCGTCAATGTTAACCATTTCCACAATCTGATGCTGCTGGACCATGGCATTTTCTTCAGCCCATGTGTTCACTTTGACCTGATCAAGTTCTCCGGCATGCATTTGCACAAAGTGTGGTGTTTTGGATTCAGAAAATAGATATTGGATGGAACTCGTCAGTTCCATAATCATTCGTGACCCCGAAGATACCAGCAAGGCGGCCAGCAGTACAAAAATAAATAACGCAGCGGTAATCCCTTTTTTTCTCGTTATATCGTTTCTCAGCATTCGTAGCAGCATAAACGAACATGGCTCCTCTCATCTACAAGTTGTTCCTATTTATCTGGAGTCATAAAGCTTGTCAGACAATGCGCCACCGTTGAAGGTTGATGCATCATGAACATGTGAGCACCCTCTTTGATGGTTTGAAGCTTCATGGATGTGCCAAAATATCGGCCCCATCTCAACGCTGATTGAAGGGTAACGGTACGATCCCGTTCTCCCCACAGATACAATACCGGCAAAGAGAGCGGCTCATATTCAAGCGTTGCTGCAGATTCCAGCATCCTGAAATCCGCCCGGATGACGGGCAGAAAATAATTCAACAATTCTTTTTCATGTATCAGTTCTTGCGGAAGAGCTTCATAGGAAAACAGATGATCAATCAGATTTTCGTCTGACATCTGATCATAATTCTGCATCCCGCATTCGTCAGGCGTGTTGCAGGCAGATAACACAAGCCGTAGCGTTTTAGCTACATCTGGACGTTCCTGACATAAGCGTTGCGCAACGAAGTAGGCTGTAATCCCTCCCAGACTATGTCCAAATAACAGACTGCCAGGCTGTATAACATCCAGCAGCTTGCTGGTATACAGTTCTACGAGTTGCTGCATATGCTCCAGGGGAGTTTCGGTGTTCAGACCATGACCCGGGGGCGTAAACGCCCAAATTTCCGTGTCAGGAAGGTACGGCACTAGGGGCTGAAAACTGTTGGAGTTGCCACCGAGATAAGGAAAACAGACCACTTGTCTGTTTCCCTCCCCCTTTTGTAGCTGCTCCAAATAGATCGGTTCCATCACTTATCCACCACCATAACCAGGCTTACTTTCTTTCCAGAACATATGCAGGGAATGTCTGAAGTGAAGTATCCACATTTTTACGCTTGAAGATGACATGTATGACAATAGCTGATATTGCAAAAAAGAAGAATTGCATAATCTGAACTTGCGGATTAAAGTAGTACAAATCAATTTGACTTCCTGTGGCTACAAGCCAGAATGCAAGCAGATAAAACAGAAGTGTACCTTTGGTTGCATTGAAGATATAACTTTGGAACACGATAAATGCCATAAGCTGAACAACGTAGTATATGTAAGTGGTTGAGGTGCCAAAAGAGGAAATCAAGTATCCCGGAAGCACCCATAATCCGAACAACAGGCCGGTAATCAGACCACTTGTTATATTATTTTTTAACTTCCCTTGCAAGAATGGAAGCAAAAATCCGATCCAACCAAACAGCCCACCAATCAGCCCCGTCTCTTTGATCAGATTCACAATCCCCAACCAGATCATTTCAGGTACACTATATGTCAACTCAGGGACCGGTATGCCGAATAACAAGGAACCAAAGTGCATTGTTGATGCAAAGATGATGGAAATTCCAATAATGAGCGGTATCCAGAACAGGTCCTGTCTGCGCGGAACCAGCTTCATAAATATTCCTTTTAATGCTTCCTTTCCGCCCATTACATAACATGTAATTAATCCGGCAATAGAAGGTGAATACAGAGCAACGATCGCAAGTGGATGCATCAAGGTTAACTCACCTGTTATGGGTACAATAAAATCCGCAAAGAACATGAACAAACTTGCGATTCCATAACATGTGCCAAAGGAAATTCCCAAAAACAAATACATATATTTGTTGGACGGGCTGGTTGCCGGACTTGTGACTGGACGAATGGATGCCTGATTAGCTGTAATCATAGTGCCGCCTCCTTCTCAGTCAACTTTCTCTCAATAAGATCATGCAAACGGTTAATCGTGCAGAAATTAGCCAAATCCAGATCTTCATTTGCTATCTCAATCTGGAATCTACGCTCTACAAAGTCCACCAAACGCATCGCAAAGAGCGAATTGACGAACCGCTGCTCAAAATAATTGTCATTATCATTAATTTGAGTGTCCTCATGATCCATGGTGAGGTTGTTCCCGATAAACTCCCGAATTTCCTGACGATAATCCACTGCCCTTCCCCCTTGTTATTGATGTTGCCCCTCGGGCACTAAAACCTCAATGTAATCTGGAAACTCTACAGCCTGCTGCAAATCATGATAAAACAGTACTCTTCCTTCCTGATCTGCGGATTGCTGCTTGAAACCGGCAAAGCGATAGCTGATATTCATCATTCGGTTCCTTCCGGTATCCCTGAAGTCCGCAAGCATCTGTTTGCCCTGCTTCTGAGCTTCACGCATGATATACGTTAGCAGCACACTCCCTGCTCCCCTGGACATCACTCTGCAAGACATCAGAAGCATGTTTAACCGCCATACTTTCTGCTGCATGTGAATTAGTGCGAGCCCAATTTTGCCATACGTTCCGTATTTGTCTTCGAGTTCACACACCAATAACATATGGTCCTGCGAGGTCATCAGTTGATGCAGCTCCTCGTAACTGTAGGTAATTCCCGTTGCATTTAGCTGATTGGTACGAACGGTAAGTTCCTCTGCACGTTGAAGATCATCCTCAGTAGCCTCGTAGATGGAAAATTTCATGCCGAGCGTAGCCAGAAATTGTTCTGAAGGTCCTTCATACTGTTCCTCAGCCTGTTTACGGAGTGTATCCGCCTGATACATCTGCCTTCTGCACGCAGAGTCGGCTGTAATGAATCGTGGCATCAGCCTTGGGTCATCAAGCATGGTTTCATATTGATCCGCATGAAGTACCTGAATGTCAGCATGTACACTTTGTACTTCTTCCAGTTCAAAAGGTTGATCATCCACAAACAAAATGGCATCCATGCCGATATTAATGTTCTGCTGAATCCGCTGAACAGAGACGGACTTTGCATCCCAATGGATTTCGGGATATAGAAAATATTCGGCGATGCCCAGTTCGTTTAGTTTCGCCCAAGCCAACTCTGCATCATTTTTACTGGCAACAGAATGCAAAATACCTCGCTGGTCCAGTTTTTCAATCACCTCCTTTAAGCCCGGCTTCAGTTGCACATCTGCAGATTCAAGCAAAACTCCATCCCATATGGTGTGGTCCAGATCCCAAACGATACACTTGATATCCTTGAGCTTTTCCATGGTCACGCCACCCTTCATCTTAGTAGGCATAGAATCCTTGACCCGTCTTCCGCCCCCACTGTCCTGCATCAACCATTTTCTGCAACATCGGACAGCATCGGAATTTGGGGTCCTGATAGCTGTCGTACAATACTTTCAATGAATGCACGACCGTATCCAGACCAATCAGATCCGCCGTCTCCAGCGGCCCCATCTGATAATTGAAGCCCTTTTTCATAATGGCGTCCACCTGCTCGGGTGTAGCGATTCCATCCTGTACAATGTACGCCGCTTCATTCATTAACAAGTGCGAGAGGCGATTAGAGACAAACCCGGGCAGATCCTCTATGACAACCGGACTTTTATCAAGAGTTTCCAAAAACGCTACCATCTCATGTTCCGTACCCTGTGTTGTATGATGTCCTTTGATCACCTCCACCATGGATTTAACAGGAACCGGATTCATCAGATGCACCCCAATGACTCGACCTGGGTCAGGCAAAAATGAAGCGAGCTTTGTCACAGAGATACAGCTTGTATTTAGCGCAAATAAAGCATCCGGGCGAGCCCTGTGGGATAGTCGTGCGTAAACTTCCTTTTTCAACTCCAGGTTCTCGGTTACATTTTCAATAATGATACTTGCCTCTTCCACACCTTCATCTTGTGTCTGGAACGAGATTCGTTCCATGATCTGATCCAGGGGCACCTGACCGTACCCTTGCTTCAGAAAGCAAGCTGAACGATATTCACGACGTATAACATCAGGGGCATGTTCGATGACCGACGCCGAAATATCCTGCAAAATTACACGATAACCAGCCCTCGCGACATCCAGTGCTGTGGCGCATCCCATCACCCCTGCGCCAATGATTGCAATGAGTCGATTATGCATACCTAATCACCTCCTTATTGAGCTACCATTAGATCAGCTCGTCGTAGATCTCTTTCATTTCTGCAAGTGCTGCAGGGACACGCTCACCGAACCAGGCAACATCTTGCATATCAAGCAGGATATTCGGATACATCCGCGAGAGCGTAGATACCAGAACACCGTGCTCAGCAAGCTTGCTATTTAACAAAATATCAAAAGACATCAATTCAAACGTATAATCAGCCGTATCCGTAAGCGGCTCCGTGCAGCAGTGATAAGAAGCACAGCCAGACGGCCCTTGAACAATTAAAGGCAGACCTACCTTCACTGCTTCCTGGCAGAGTATGTCATGCATCATCTCAGCGTGGCGGTTCATGCTGTGCATCGCCTGTCCTCCATTGCGTCCCAACATTTCCAACGTAGCTTTTACAGCAGCTGTACCTAATGGATAGCCATTAAACGTACCCGCATGAATTACTTTTTTGTCTACAAGCAACTTCATGATATCCGCTCGGCCAACCAGGGCTGACACCGGAACTCCGCCACCCGCGATTGCCTTCCCAAGTGTGGTCAGATCGGGCGTTACACCGAATAACTGTTGGGCACCACCGAGACCCATACGGAATCCTGTTATAATCTCATCAAAAATGAGCACGACCTGGTACTGATCACATAACTGTCTGACTTTTTGCAGATAACCCGGAGCAGGCATGACTCCGCCTCCATTTACACAAACCGGCTCCATGATTACTGCTGCAATGTCGTCTCCATGCTGGCGAAATAGTTCCTCCAGACGGGGTGCGTCATTCCATGGCAGGAGGTAGGATTGAGATTCCATGGCATCCCTTGCCCTCCCCTTTGTTCCTTTCATGTCACCAGGATAGTCTGAAGGTACAGGCAGACCTGTACGTGCAGTCTTGCCACCCATAATATTGTCTGCATTGCCATGATAATGGCCTTCAAAACGTACAAAGCGATTTTTACCTGTCCACGCCCGGGCAAGACGAAGTGCATTCTGGACAATCTCCGTGCCTGATAACCCAAAACGAATCATCTCTGCTGAAGGTACATATTGATGGATCAGTTCCAGAGCCTCTGCATCCAGATCGCAATGACTTACGGAAAGAACACGGTCAATGGTATCCTTCAGACACTCGTTATACTCCTCGTTGCCGTGGCCAACAATGAGGGCACCAAAACGGGCATATAGATCCAAATACTCGTTGCCGTTCATGTCCGTCACTCTGCTTCGGGAAGCATGCTTGAAATGGAGCGGTGTCTCTTCCCAAGGAAGGTGAAAATTATAGTGCACACCGCCAGGCAGCCATTGTTTCACCCGCTGATTGTACTGCATCATCTCCGTGATCATCCCTTATCGCCTCCCCCACTTGTCTGGTTTACTGCTTCATATCGCTCCAGTAACCTGGACCGATCTTGCGGATCATCCAGCGAATAGGCTGCAGGCAAGGTCTTATTCTCAGCCAGCATATTTCTTACACTCTGGCCTGGACCGATATCGATCCATACCGTTGCTCCCAGATTTTGAACACGTGCCAATGCCTGATTCCAGCGAATGGGTTGCAAAAGCTGGCTGCTCAGCAGCTTAGGAATGTCCTCGGCTCCGCGAATGAACTCCCCATGTACTGTAGAGCAGATGGGAAACACCGGTGCAGAGAAGGAAATCCCTGCAAGCATCTCTTCAAGCTCAGGCTGAATGAACTGCATCAACTCGCTATGATAAGGTGCATCTGCCTTCATTGGCATCATGCGAAAAGGAATGAATTCCCCACCGTAGCCATCCACCTGATCATCCAGCAGTTGAAGACCCTTTGCAGTACCTGCGACGACAAACTGTCCCGGTGAATTATAACCGGAGATCGTCACATACTCGTTCTGACGAATATTCCCGACTAATTCTTCAAGCGCTTCTTGGGTTACATCAACGACAATACCCGCTCTTCCTTTTTGCTCCTGAATGGAGCGATGCATCAATGCACCACGCTGAGCTGTAAAACGGATCCCATCAGCAAATCGCAATGCTCCCGCCGCTACTAAAGCCGAAATCTCCCCCAAACTGTGACCTACTGCATAATCTGGAGTCATTCCAGTCCGCCGAACAAATGAGTCAAATAAAACGTAGCTTGCCGTCAGTACAGCAGGCTGAGCATATTCTGAGACCGTCAATTGATCCAGGGTCCCTTCCATAACCAGTGCCTTCAGATCAAATCCGATCACCTCGCTCGCTTCCGCAAAGATCTGATTCGCCTCCGGCTCACTGTCCAACAACTCGCTGCACATTCCGATATACTGGCTTCCCTGGCCGGGAAATAGCGCACAGAACGTCATACGCTACCGCCACGCTTGTAATAGGCTTTTAATCCGTAATGCGAGATCATCTCCTGCTGCATCTGAGAAGAACCTTCAATAATCTCCAGAATTTTGGCTTCCTTATACAGCCTGGCAACAGGATATTGGTTACTAATTCCGTTCGCACCATGAACCTGTAGCGCATCGCTTGCAACTTCAACAGCAACTTTGGACGTAAAATATTTGGCGATCGTTGTCTCCATGGCGGCCTGCGGGTCCTTGGCTTCTCTCAGCTCGGCTGCCCGTAAACATAATGCTCGTGCTGCATGGACTTTTGTCACCGCATCTCCAATCATGCCGCGAATCAGCTGAAAATGACTCAGCTTCTGATCAAATTGCTTCCGCTTCCTTGAGTAAGTCACCATGGCATCCAGCGCTTCCTGCGCAATCGCCAGCCCTGCCCAGGCTATGCTATATCTGCCCTGGTCCAGCGCCCCGGTTACGATGTACTCAAAACCTTCATTCAGACGTCCAATAATGTGATTCTTTGGTACACGCACCTCATGGAGATCAATCTCAGCTATACCTGTCTCTCCCGCAACCATGACACCTTCAATAGGTTTGGTCTGTACACCCTCAAACTGGCGTTCGACCCAAAAAGCAGTGCTTCGTCCCTGATTCGAGGCAATAATGATAAATACATCTGCCAAATGTCCAAACGTAATCCACTTCTTTTTTCCATTCAAAACATAACAGTCCGATTCTTCTCTCCACTCGGTCTTTACACTTTTCGCATCCGAACCAACTTCCGGTTCAGTCAAGCCAAAGGCAGCAATCCACTCTCCCTTCACCAACTTGGGCAGCCAGGACGATTTTTGCTCAGGCGTTCCGAAACGTACCAAAGTTTCACTTACAAGTGAGGTATGTACCGTTAACAAGCTGCGAACGGCTGGAAGAGCCTTTCCAAATACTTCAGTCAACAGCCCGTACGCCTTGGGACCGAGACCCATGCCGCCATATTCAGCCGGGATCGAGGCAGCCAAGTAACCTTTTTCAGCCATGGCACGGATCAATGTTTTGGGAATGGCTTGCTGCTCTTGAATCTGTTGAGCATAAGGACGAATTTCACGGGCAGCAAACAATTCAGCTTCATGAATGATCTCTTGCTCTACATCCACTTCAATCATTCGGCAACCCCCTCTTGAAGAAGAGATTCATTGAGATAGGCGGCGAACTCGGCAATTGTTTTGTATTCAAACAAAGCAACCGGACTGATGTCAACTTGAAGATGCTTACGCGCACGGTTAATGATCTTGAGCGCCTGCACAGATGAGACGCCAATTTTCAAAAAATTCATCTCTTCATCGATGTCCTCTGGCTCCTGATTCAACGCTGCAGCAATCTCGCTTTTGAGAAAAAGCTCAATTTCTTCTTTTGTCATATCATGACCTCCGTTCCCTGATTCACATCTATCCAATGTACATACGGCTCGAATGGGTGTGCTGGCAGATGTACGATCTGGCCAGAGCCATTCGGATGCAACTGTTCCCAATCCAGCGCAGCACCACGTACATAAAGCTGTCCCAGCAATAAAGCAAGCTGATCCTCCATGGTAAGTGTCGGCTCGGCAGACAGGCGGATGAAGCTCTCCTTGCCACTGTAATCAAGCTGCTGCACTGTCTGATCTGCAGCAATTATAATTACAATGTCGGCGTTTGCCATCTTGCCAGGTGTGTCTTGCAGACTCTCTAACGTCACTCTGTTGTTCACTGGAATGGATTGGCTTGTATGAGCGCTGTGATGTTCCTCGCCATCCAGATGTAAACTGGATACAAGTTTCTCTCCTGCAGCTATTCCACGAATCTCCTGAATGGAAGGGACCAGACGTACAAGTGTCTCAAGCAAGGTCACCCAGTAGTTCAAGGTTGATACCGTATTTTCATTAGAATCGTCTGGCCTGATTACCTTACGAGCTTGAGCCTCATCTTCTCCGCAAATCTCATGCCCCCCAACCACAATATTGACACGAGCAGCTCGGTTTCTAGGCTTGAAGCCAAATTCCATCTCTTCGATGTTCCACTCTCCGGTTGAGCTGACAGTTACTGCTGCACGATACCGATAATGTTTTCTATATCTGTTCCGGGTAAAACAAAGATCCTCTAGTGCCAGGTCCGCATGTTTCTTCACATACTGCTCCGTGTTATCAATCAGCTTTTTTAAAGCCTGCTCTGATTTGGCAGAGAACGTTAACAACTGGCCGCGTGCCGGGGCATCTGCACGGACAGGGGCTTTCCATTCTTCCAGCACAATGTGGGCGTTCGTACCTCCCAGGCCAAATGAACTAATGCCTGCCTTCCGTGTTTTTCCTTCAGGTACATCCCACGTTCTATGCTCGCTAACGATATGGAACGGCGATTGCTCCAGTCGGAGGGCCGGATTCGGATTATCCATATGCAGACTTGGTGCCAGTTCCCCATGCTGCATACTGAGCAGAACCTTGGCAAGACTGGCTCCACTGGAGGCTGCAAATAAATGACCAATATTGGTTTTGACTGAACCTAATCCAATCGAATTATCGCTTGTATATCCCTTTTCCCGGAACAGTCGGAGCAAGGCATTCACCTCAATTGGATCTCCAATCCTTGTCCCCGATCCATGTGCTTCAATATAAGAAATCTCGCTCGGGTTTAGGTTGGCATCGCGATAAGCGGCACGGAGTACCTCATATTGCCCCTGAGGATTGGGTGCCATAATGCCAAGGGAATATCCGTCGTTATTCACCGCTGTCCCGCGAATCACACCATAAACATGCTTATTGTTGCGAATTGCCTCTGTTAGCAGCTCCAGATATACAACAACAGCACCTTCTCCCAAGACTGAACCATCTGCTTCCCGGTCAAATACCTTCGTATGTTGAGTGGAAGAACAGATTCCAGCATTGCGTGATAGTTGATGAACATGCGGTGTAGCCAAAATGTTCGCTCCACCTACAACTGCCCCAGAGATACGCTTGTCCTGAATGGCCGCCACAGCTTGTGTCAGTGCTACCAGAAAAGAAGAACATGCTGTATCTATCGACAGTGCCGGCCCTGTGAAATTGTACATGTGTGAAATGGAGGCCGCTGCTATATTAGACATATTGCCTACCATAGCGTGAGAATGAACAGCCTTTCCAAGACTCCGGTTCATATATTCAACAACCAGATCGAAGTATGTGCTGGGGTTAATCCCTACATACACACCCACATCACGCTTATCCTCATGATCCACGAGCATACCCGCATCCTCCAGCGCCTCATGAGCAACTTCCAGCAGCTTCCGATGTTGCGGATCCATAAATGCAGCTTGTTCAGACGGGATTTCAAAGAACTCATGATCAAACGTATCCGGTTGCTTCAGTTCCCCAATCCAGTCATCCCAACCGGGTTGCTTGGAACGTGTTGCACGCTCTAAGCTAACCCGGTCAACACTATCTAACCCGTTAACCAGATTGCTCCAGAACTGCTCTTGGGTGTCGGCATCAGGCAGACGCAGAGACAGTCCGGTAATAGCAATAGCACGATGTACATTCAGGTGATTATCTGTTGTTTCAGCTTGTTCAAAGTCCTTCGTTTCTGCTGGAAGTTCCTGCAGATATTCCACCATCTCACGTACTGTACTGCAAAAAACAAGTAGTTCTTGTCCTAATTCACGTCCCATATGTGCAGACAGCTTGTCAAGTAATTGATAAGAGAGAATGGAATTGCCTCCAAGTGCGAGAAAAGAAGTATCCATCTCAATCTTTCCTGCGGGCAATTGAAGAATTTCGGCCCAGGCTTTACGTACGGTATACTCCAAAGACGATGCGGAAACCGTCTCGTGTTCTTGCTGTTGTGTGTTTTCGCGAATCAGCTCTTCAATGGCCTCGATGTCCTTGGTAAATACTCCACGCTCATATTCGTTTCTCAGCATGAAGCGCTGGACCTTGCCACTCGTCGTTTTGGGAATAACCTTGATTGGGAGAACATGGGTGATCTCAATCCCCAATCCAGCCCTCATACGTTGGATCAGATCCTGTCGTACCTCCAGAAACTGTGTAGTGCCCGATTTGTATTTAACAAATACAAGCAGCTCCTCTACTTGTTTGAGGCTGTTAAAGTGCCCGACTACCGTCAGATTCCCTCTCGAAATGCTGCTATTCTGGTACAAAATTTCTTCAAGATCATGCGCATAATGGTTCTGTCCCCGAATAAACACAATGTCCTTGATTCGTCCGCTTACAACCAGGGAGCCATCAGCCATATACCCCAAGTCTCCAGTGCGAAGCCACCCATCCACATACATTTCACGATTGATCTCCGGAAGACTGTAATATCCGGAGGTTACCGATTCCCCACGAATCTGGATTTCGCCAACAACCCGCTCATCCAGCACTTCACCCTGTTCATCCGCAATCCGGATTTGAATCCCTGTCATGGGATATCCTTCATGGACAAATTCGATCACATCCGAAGTATGGCTATCACTGCTAGGCAGCTGGACTGGCACAGCCAGTCCTTCCTGCACCAGCCGTGAACGCGAAATACGTTCAATTCGCGGTTCTTCCCCCAGTCTGGAGGTACATACACCTACTGTCGCTTCTGCCATGCCATACGCAGGAAACATCATATTGGGACGATAGCCACAAGAGCTAAATTTTTTGACAAATCGCTCGATTACAGACGTTGATATAGGCTCTGCACCATTCAAGGTCATACGCAGTGAAGACAGATCAAGCGTTGAGAGCTTGGAATCCGGGATCTTCTGAACCATCCATTCGAATCCGAAATTGGTACAGCAAAACCATTTTCCCTGATGCTCCGTAATCTTGCGCAAAAACAGATAAGGGGACCGTACGAAGGTATAAGGTGACATCACCATAATGTTGGCTCCACTCAGGACGGGTGTCAGATGCTGTCCAAATATCCCCATATCATGCGTATGCGGCAACCAGGTAAACACATTATCTCCTTCTTCAGCTCCAAGAAAAGTCTTGCATGCAATACTGTTGGCGATAATATTGTGATTTGTTAACTGCACACCTTTGGGAATTCCCGTGCTTCCTGATGAGAATTGCAGGAACACAATGTCATCAGGAGAGGTTGGGCATAGATCAGCCATCTGCTGGCCTGCTTGAAGCTGGCTCACGCTAATCAACATAAGACCTTTGAATACCGGACTTTCCGCAAGCTGCTTATACTTGGACATGTAGGCTTCCTCGACGATAACGACCGGACGCCCGAGTACCTCCCACACTTTCGTGAATTTCTCCAGACCGGCTGAGCCTGGTTCCCAGGCAGCCGGAGGACTAACCGGGGCGACAATAATGCCCCCCAGCATACAAGCCCAAAAGGTACGGTAAAATTCCTGTGACTGGTCAATTTCCAAAATAACGACCTGTCCTTGTTGAATGCCTTGCTCCTGAAGAGACTGCAGGTACTTGCGCGCCTGCATCAGTAATTCAGGATATGATTCAAACTGTTCGTCACCTGAAGAGCTGATATAGGTCATTCCCTTTTCTGGATGAGTATCTGCAATGTAGATTAGCATCTCAGCCACTGTTGAATAATGTTCTGGCACAATCAGCTCGGGTCCTCGCTGTATGGATTTACTGGACATGTTGCACCTCCATTGCCTCATTGTGAACTACCACTTTCACATCGCTACCAAGCTTGTCATCGATCAGCTGTTTCATACGTTTGATGTCCAGACCAGCCTGACAGGCCAGATGTACGTACAGAAACTCTTCGTCGTAACGAATAACCCATTCGAATTGGGCGAGTCCCGAATTCGAATCTTGGTCATCCGACGACTGAGACGACATTGGGATCGCTTCGCTGCTGGAGATGAAGCCTTGATAATTAAACAGAATCATCTGACGCGGCTCCTGTTCTGCTTGCCTGTAGGCAGTTCCCAATTGTTCCTGTATGCCATCATATTGTGCCGAGAGGGAAGAATCATGTGTAAGTGCCATAAAGTTAATGCTGTGTTGCTTCGTAAATTCAAGACGTTCCAACAGATCTTCCTGTGTGAATTCACTGTCTACCAGCACTGGAATCAGATCAAGGAATTCTCCCACAAAATCGTAGTAGGATTCTTCGCCATACTCCCTTCCGTAATGCACCAGGGCTATTGGCAATTGGCTTATGTTCAGATAAGCCGCAATGATGTTGGAAAAAGTTTCAAAGCATGTCCACCAAACATCTGCAGGCTCCTTCCCTGCAAGGGACAACTCGGCAGTCATGGCTGAAGGCGACAATGTTTCTGTTTCCTTCAGCTTGTTCATGACGATGGTGTTACAACTATGCCATGCCTGAAGCGAAAATTGTTTCTCTATTGCATCTTCTGATACCCCTATGGGGCCTTGAGACAGAAAACTTACATAATCCTCATAATTTCGTACTTGGTACAGAAGATCACTCTCTGTCCCTACACCTTGCGGTCTATATAATGCCTTCGACTCAAGTTGCTGCTTGATGATTTGGGCACTCATACCATCAAACGCAAGGTGATCAAAACTCCAAATCAGCTTATGCTCTGTGGCTCCTGTACGCAAAATACACAGACGCCAAGGTAGTTCCTTCAACGTATACGTTTTGTGTAACAGAGACTGAACCAGTTTGTACTCCAACTGCTCAATCGTAGCCGAAGCATAATGACGAATATCAAGATACGGGATAAGCTGTTGCAGCATGTCCGCCGCTAACGACATATCACATGGATGCCAATACAATTGTTCTTCCTCATATATCATGCTGTGCAGCAACTGATGCCGGGATATAACCCCAAGAATCAGGTGTTTTACAGCTTGTTCATTCAATTCGCCTTCCAGCGTTGTTGTAAATCCGCTTGCTCGTGAAATCGTAGAAGCATGTGCTTGTTGAATTGGAGATAGTGGGAATTGACCCATAGGGGTCATGCCCGCCATAAAAGATGAAACCTGATTGCAGCTGTTTAAGACATGCAGGACCAGGCTGTCCAGTTGTTTCTCATGAAGTGTTATGTCCTGTGGTATGACTATCGGGGACTGAATATGCAGGCTATCTTCGGACCAAACTGACGCCGGAGGATTAATGTCTACCAATTTGGCAAGTCCTCTAACTGTCGGATATTGGAATAATTCGTTCACATTGATGGCAATTCCTTCTTTTGCCAAAATTTGAGTGAATGCAATCGCTTTGAGCGAATGCCCCCCATTTTGAAAGAAGTGATCTTCCACACCAATGCCTGGATTCCCCAGAATCTGTCGCATGGCGGCAAGAATGACACGCTCTGTTTTTGTCCGAGGTGAACTCACCTCCAGAGACCTCTGCTGCTCCTCAACCAAATGCTCGGACAATGCTCTTCGGTCCACTTTGCCATTGGCATTAATCGGAAGATGATCCATTCGAATAATTCGTGCAGGCACCATATACTCTGGCAGCTGCTGGTGAAGTTCTCTTCGAATATACTCACCATCTGCTCCAGTATCAGTTGTATAAAAAGCGGCAATGTATAGGCTTCCTAATGATTCTGTAGCTGTCATGACAAAGGCATCACGTACTCCCGAAAGACGCTCCATGCAATTGCCAATCTCCGACAACTCAATGCGAAAACCTCTAATCTTGACCTGGAAATCCGAACGTTCAATAAAAATCAGACTGCCGTCAGCCAGACGTTTGACGATGTCACCTGTCCGATACATTCGTTCTCCCTTGCGGAAGGGATCATCAAGAAAGTGTTTTCGGGTAAGATCCTCACGGTTAAGATATCCAATACCCACCGCATCCCCACTGATATACAGTTCACCTGGAACGTTGGGTGGCACAGGCTTCAGCTCATCATCCAGAACATACAAGGCAGTATTAGACAGGGGGTAACCTATAGGCAATGAGCCAGTATAAGGCTCTGTTTGCTGTAATAAGTGGTAGGAGGCAAAAAAGGTTGCTTCCGTTGGCCCATATCCATTTAACAGCCTACCCGGCCCCACACATGCAAGCGCTTTGTTGGCATGACTCACCGATGCAGCTTCACCACCAAACATCACTCTACGCACATTCTTCAAGCAATCAGCATCCCAATCCACCAGCATATTAAACAAGGATGTCGGAATATAAAATACTGAAATCCGTTGCTGTTGGATGACATCCGCCAAACGAGCCATATCCAAAATGGTCTCTTTTGAGATTAATACAAGAGTAGCGCCATTTATTAATGAAGCAAAAATATCGAAAATGGAACCGTCAAACGCATAGTTAGAAATTTGCAGGATACGATCCTCTGGCACGACGGTAACAAAATTACTATTTTTCATGACTTTGGTCACATTGCGATGACTCATCACAGTCCCTTTCGGGGTTCCTGTTGACCCTGATGTATAAATGATATAAGCCGGGTCAAGAGCAGTCTTGTTCATATGTTCAACGGGCTCCTGCATGTCTCCTGAATCAAATGCTGCCAGTTCATCTGCGGGCACGATACAAGGAACTACAGATTGCCATGTGGAGGCATACGCCGTTTCAGTCAATAACACAGCCGCATCGCAATCTTGCAAAATAAATTCAATTCTCGATGGCGGCGAAGCCGGGTCGATCGGAACATAACTGGAACCCACTTGGAGTGTAGCAAGAATACTGATCATCTGGATCGGTCCACGCTCCAGAATGAGAGCAATACTGGAGCCTGATTTTACCCCTTGTCCAAGCAATCTGAACGCCAGCCACTGAACACGTTCATACAGATCCGCATAGCTCCATTCACCGTCTTCCCAGACCAATGCTGTCTTCTGTGCATGCACATGAACTTGTTCCTCGAATAATTGGGAAATGGTCGCATCTCGCGGATACTGGGCGGCATTATCGTTGACTCCGTACAGCAGCCATTCCTCTTCCTCCGGTGTAGTGAGCTTAATCTGACCAATTCGTTCATTATCCCCTGTTGTGATCTGAGACAGGATATACCAGAATTTATCCAGCATCAGTTCCATGGACTCGGCTTTAAACAAATCTGAGCGATAGGCAAGTTCAACCGTGTAACATTGTTTATGTTCGACCAGTGTCCAAGTCAGATCAAATTTGGCATCCACCTTACCTTCGACCCATGGTTCAAGCATCAGTTCCCCGGCTTCAGGATCATCGGTTCCCATATTAATGTAATTTAGCACCACATCAAATAGGGGGTTGCGGCTTAAATCACCGAATAGACCAAGTTGTTCCACCAGTGCTTCATAAGGATATTGTTGATGCTCATAACAGGATAACAGCTTGCCTCGCATCTCATTCAAATACGCCTCTGTGGAGCATTCTCTGTCCATGCTGGTGCGAATGGCAAGCATGTTCACGAACATCCCCATAACGTTATTGAGTTCTGGCTTCTCACGCCCCGCAACCGCTGTACCAACGACCAAGTCGTCTTGACCCGTATACTTCCAGATTAATAGATTCAAAGTTGCCATGAACAACATATAAGGTGTAAGCCCTTGTTGAGTACAGAAGTCATTGACCTGTGTGCTTAACGACTCACCAAGTTCAATGGAACGTCTGTCTCCGCTGTAGGATGACGCGCCATGTCTTGGGAAGTCTGTAAGCAATTCAACCGGTGCAGGCATGTCCTCGAATTCCCGTATCCAAAACTCGGCGTCTTCAACAGATTGTCCATGTGACGCAGCTTCATCAAGCCATTCCGCATAATCCTTATACTGAATATCAAGAGATTGCAATATTTCTCCTCTGTACATGCGAGCAAAATCCTGCATCAGGATAGCAATGGAACTCTGATCCGAAATGATATGATGCATGTCGATGAATAAGATGTGTTCCTCTTCAGAAAGGCGAATGAGCTTAACACGAACCAATGGTGCGCTGGTCAGATCAAAAGGCTTGATCCATTCCATGACCTGTTCTAACCCTGCCGTTTCTAATTCCAGCAACTCCACCACGCTTGGAACCTGATCCTTCACAATTTGGAAAAGCTCACCGTCAATCATTTCAAATCTGGTACGGAATGCTTCATGTCTCTCTACCAGTGCATCCATTATTACTCTGAATTGCGTAGGGTCAAGTTTTCCCCTTACCCTATAAGAGCTGGCGAGATTGTACGCCGTACTCTCACCTTTCATCCACTCATGCACCACATACATTCTTCGCTGTGCAGAAGTGGTCTTGTATTTCTCTTTCTTAGTAACAGGCAAGATTGGGTTCACTGAGTCAGAGTCACTTGTAGCCTGATGTTCAGCAATCCATTGAACCATGTGTTCAAACACTGAATGATCAAAAACCTCTTCCAGCCCCAAATTTAATCCAAACATTTCTTTAATCCTCGACGCCAAGGAAATCGCTTTTAATGAATGACCTCCAAGCTCAAAGAAATCATCTTCAAGGCCGACTTCTCCATTACCAAGCAACTCCTGCCACAATTGCGATAATACATGCCTTATCTCATCATCAGTCCGTTGAACCCTGACTTTCCCAGATGGAGATTGGTCCAATGCTGCGATAGAACCCGCTGCAACCTGCGACATACCTGCAAGCTGATACAACGCAACATCATGTTGATGAACAATGGGATCAAAGGAATACGTCGGCAGGGAGATTTTTTGCCTACGCCCCGTTCCGTTTAACTGTTCCCAATCCAACTCCATGCCAGAGCACCAGCAAAAAGCAAGTACTTTCATTAAATACACGTCTGCCTCAAGCAAGCTCTGACGATCTCCAGTAAGAGCAATGATGTTTGGCTCTGAAAATGAATCCGGGGTTATTTGTTCTGTATCCTGCAGCTGATTCGAAACGATCCACAGCGTATGCCCAGCAGATTCAGAAAGCGTCTTGCGATTTAGCAGCGTAAACAGGAAATTTGGAGATAACAGTGGTGCAATACTCGACGCAAGGTCTGTTACAGTTGCATCTGTCATCCTTCCTGTCAAAGCATCTGACAATGCTCCTTCTTCTAGTGACCAATGCTCCAGATTGTATAGAAGCCCCACGGCATGTACTGGATCAAGTGCATCACTAATAACCAACCCCACGAGTTCGCCAACGCCTTGCCCACAGACAGCATCTGGCTTGACACCAAGCTGCATCACGGTTTTATAAAGAGCATATTGCACAACAAAGCACTGCATGCGCTCAAGCCTTGAATCGATTAACGATCGCCCTATGCCTTGGCGGATGGCATACTGTTCCTTGGACTCAAAGAGGTTCAGTATCTCTTCAAAGTGCTGTTTGAATATCTCTGAGACCTGGCTGCGATACACAGAAGCATATAGTTCCCGAATCTTGCGCGCTTCCCAACTTGCATTTCCGCTGAGATAAAACATGACCTTAGGCTTCCCATTCATCACACTTGCCTGTGTCTCAAACTCTACAGACTGCTCGCTTGGCGGAATATAACCGTCTACAACGATTAGCGCTTTACGATGAACGAATCTGCTTCTTCCCTTCTGTAGCGTCCACGCAGCATTGGGCAACTGCTCCGGCAATGCATGGATTGCCTGTAGAACCGAATCATACGTGCGTTCCAGCGCAGATTCACTTTTGGCCGAGAAGGGCAGCAGAAGCAATGATTCATAATTGGCTTGGCTCTCTTGGACGGGCGGCTGCTCCAGAATTACGTGAGCATTGGTACCCCCGATCCCAAACGAACTGACACCTGCTCGCAGGATACGCTTCGCGTCTTCTAATGGCTGTGGCTCCCTGTTGATATAGAAGGGACTATGCTCCAGCTCCAACATCGGATTTGTCCGATTCATGTGAATCTGTGGCGGAACCACCCGGTGATATAGCGTCAGTACGGTTTTAATAAAACCGGCGACACCTGCTGCCGCATCAAGATGACCAATATTGGCCTTCACAGAACCTAGAGCACAATAATTTCTACGATCTGTTCCCCATGACTGCCTGAGCGCTTCAATTTCAATCGGGTCCCCCAGTTTGGTTCCTGTTCCATGCGCCTCCAGATAGGAGATCTCTTTTGGAGACACTCCCGAACGATGCAGGGCTGATTGAATAACCTTGACCTGCCCGGCCACACTCGGTGCCGTATATCCAATTTTGTCCATGCCATCATTATTAATCGCTGAACCTTTAATGACTGCATAGATATGATCTCCATCTCTCTGCGCGTCGCGGAGTGACTTGAGCACAACCATTCCGCATCCATTACCAGACACAGTACCAGATGCCTGCTCATCGAACGGTCTGCAATGACCATCCTTTGAATAAATCATGCCTTCATGCCAGTGATAACCTTCTTTGAGCGGATAGGAGATAGAGACACCTCCCGCAAGTGCCACATCACACTCCCCCCGAATCAGCGATTCAGCAGCTTGGTGGATAGCGACCAAAGAAGTCGAACATGCGGTCTGTACGGCCATACTCGGCCCTCTCAGATTTAATTTGTGAGATACCCGGGTTGTAATATAGTCCTTTTCATTTAAAGTCATGGCTTCAAAAGCCTGTAACAAATTACCGGAACGACCCAGAAATTGCACCATCCATGGTAAGCTCAGTCCACTTCCCGCAAACAATCCTATAGATCCCTCATAACTGTAAGGATCACACCCGGCATGCTCAAGCGCCTCCCATGAGCACTGATGCAGCAGCCGTATTTGCGGATCCATCATGTTGGATTCCTGATGCGGATATTCGAAAAATCCGGAGTCAAAATACTCAGTATCTTGCAGTACACCTTTGGCCCGTACATAATCAGGATGTTTGAAGTCTTCCGGTCGTACACCCGCAGCGGTTAGATCCTCCTCATTCAGACGGGTGATACCATCCTTACCTGCCATTAGGTTATCCCAGAACTCATCAATATTTCTTGAGCCGGGAAAATGCCCTGCCATGCCAATGACTGCGATATCCGTCGAAGTAGAAATTCTGCTACTGTGTTCTGAAGCAAACGGGATACTCTGTTCCGGTCTGCCCTGCTCCACTTTGCTGTGTTCAACTGTGCTCATTACATACTCTTTTGGAGCTGTTGTCGGCTCCGGGTTCGTAACAGGATATCCAGCTGAAGCAATATGCCCGCTCTCCTCTTGAACCTGTTGTGTAACTGTCGGCAGCATCTGCTCAGCCACCAGATGATTAACCAGTGATGCAATGGAGGAATGCTCGAACAATTGCACCAGCGGAACGCTTTTATCCAGATAGGCATTCAGGCGATTATTGATCAGAATAAGCCCCAGCGAGTTGCCTCCGATGTCAAAAAAGTGATCATGGATATTAATCGTATCCAGATTCAATATTTCCTTCCACGCTGCAATGAGCATCTGCTCCAGATCAACTTTTACCCGCTCGATTCCTTGAATAGATGAGCCATAAACCAGAGCCGGATTAGCATTCTCTCCCGTTTCAAAATCAGCCAGACGAAGGGCATTGCGATTCAGTTTGCCATTAGGCAGCACAGGCAGATTTTCCAGATGAATCAAGCGAGAAGGCATCATGTACTGTGGAAGCCGCTGCTTTAACCAGGTCCGAAGCTGTACGTCTTCATCTCCCATAACGGAAGGCCCAATCCCAGGCTTCAGACTGTAGAAAAGGATTAATTGCAATGAATGTTGCTCGGCCCCTTCTACCTTAACGACAGCTTCTCTTACACGTTCATAATTCATCGCTGCTTGCTCAATCTCGTTCAGTTCAATCCGGTAGCCACGAATCTTCACCTGCTGATCTAACCGTCCCATCAACTCAACGTCCCCATCCGGCAGTATACGGGCCAGATCGCCAGTTCGGTACAAACGGCCTCCCAAAACATTGGGGTTTGCAATGAATCGGGCATCGGTCTCAGCAGCATTGTGCAGATAACCGCGGGATAATCCTTTTCCTGCAATGCACAGCTCTCCATAACTGCCAGGTGGCAGTATTTCACCTTCATCATTCAGAATATAAATCTCTGTATTGGTAATGGGTTTGCCAATGGTAATCGCGGCTGTGTCATTCAATTCTTTGGTCGTTGACCAGATCGTAGTTTCCGTTGGTCCATACATGTTAAAGACTCGAGCGGGCGTAAGCCGCTTCAGATCGGTGAGGAGTCCCACAGGGACATTTTCCCCTCCGGTAAGAACACACCGCAGATTGCCCAGCGCCTGAGCGAATTCCGGATTTTCGACAAATGCCTTAATGCGTGAGACCGTGCTAAGAATGTGCGTAACACCATGTTCACGTATTCGACGTGAAGCAAGAGCCGGGTCAAGCTGCTCCTGCTCATTGGCCAGATACAGCGAATATCCGGTGCACAATGGTGCCCACACTTCAAATCCGAAAATATCAAAAGATATGGTCGTTACACTGATGATGCGATCTGTCTCATGTGCAAAAATATGTCGGTGCCTGATGTCCTCAACAAAATTGACCATCGCCTCATGAGTAATCATGACCCCTTTGGGACGACCCGTCGATCCTGAGGTGAAAATCACACAGGATAGGTCCGAAGACAGGAAGTTTACGTCCGGGTTAACGGATGAGCGCACATCCTGGGCAATTGGATCATACACGAATTGCTCTCCGCTAAAAGTCACTGTGCCTTCTTCATCAGGCGTACACAGCAATACGTTCATTCGGCTATCTTCGATCATATTCACGATGCGCTGCGGCGGAAAAGCAGGGTCCAGAGGCACATAAGCCGCCCCAGCTTTCAGCACCGCCAATAGCATAATGATCAACGATTCATCTCGTCTGGATAATATGCCTACAGGTTCATCCCGGCGCACACCTTGATCAATCAGCTTCCAAGCCAGCGTATTAGCTTTTTCATTAAGCTCCCTGTAGGTAAAAGAGGCTCCGGATGATACAAGGAGAGCTTTCTTGTCTGGTGTGTGTTCTGCCTGCAGCTCGAATAGCCGATGCAGACCCCCCGCAGAATTGTAATCCAGACGTGGACCAGCAAGACGATGGACTGGGTGCTCATGAGAACGTTCGTTTCTCTCAAACAGTTCGCTCAGAGACAGGTCAGGCTGTTGTACAACCTCTTGGCAGAGTCCGATAAACTCCTGCATCATACCTTCAACTGTGTCCTGGCGGAACAGATCCAGCGAGTATTCGATATATCCTTCAATGACCTGCTTCTCCCTGTTTTCTTGACAGGTCATTAACAGATCATAAGTAGACGTACCCGTCTCCACCGGAAAAGAACTGAATTGCAACCCATGAAGTTCAAGTCCATGCAAATCCATGTTCTGATAATCAAAACAAACATCAAATACCGGATTTCGGTTCAACTCACGTGTAACGCCCAGTTGTGCCACAAGCTCATTAAACGGATACTCCTGATACGCAAAAGCATCGAGTGTATGTTGTTTAAGTTCGCGTAAAAAATCAGTGTACGTACGATCAAACGTTGGAAAATTCCGCATCGCAATCATATTGACAAACATGCCTACCGTCTCTTTCCACTCCTCTTGCATCCTTCCTGCAACAGGCGTTCCTACCACAATGTCCTGCTGACCTGAGCGGTGTGCGAGAAGAAGATTCCACACACTTAGCATTACCATGTACATTGAAGCTTCCGATGAGGAAGCCAGCTCGTGCAAGTGTTGTGTTAACGAACGATTCAACGTGAAATGGAGACGTCCCCCTTGCATGGATCGCTGTGATGGACGCTCCTGGTCAAGTGGAAGCTCCAGCACAGGTAAAGAAGGGCCAAGATGGTCCAGCCAGTACGTTTGATGTGAAATGTATTCCTGTGAAGCGAGACGTTGCTGCTGCCATACCGCGTAATCTTTGTACTGCAATCGGACTGCATGCTCTTTGCCAAAATATAAATCATTGAAGTCACGAGTAATGATTTCGACAGATGTACCATCCGCTATAATATGGTGAATATCAAAGAATAACAGGTGCTTGCGCTCGCCTATTTTAATCAGTTCAACCCGCATAAGCGGAGCACTCCCCAGATCAAAAGGACGAATCAATGTCTCGATCATCGCAGGCAACTCTTGGTCATCTGCCACATGCTGCTCTGCATAGCCCATACTTAAGCGAACCGAAGGTTGGATGATCTGAACGATCTGACCACCCCGTATCTCAAACGATGTTTTGAGCGCCTCATGATGCTGCATCAACTTCTGCAAAGCAGCCTCAACTCTTATACGGTCCAATTCACCTTCAATAATGGTTGCAGACGGTAAGTTGTAGGCCGTATTGCCTGGATCAAGCATCGCTTGTGTGAACATACGCATCTGTGCAGAAGAGATTGGATAAGCATCCATAGGGGGTGCAGATTGAATGGTCTGTTGGTCTACTTTTGGTTTCGCTATGACATAGAGATGCTCCGCCAGTTGAATAGGCGTTGAATGATTGAAAATATCTGCTACCTCAGGCTGAATTCCTAAATGAGACCGGATCCATGCAGACAAGCTGACTGCTTTAAGAGAATCTCCTCCAACCGCAAAGAAATTAACCTCTTCATCTAGATCATCGATGCCAAAAATCGTTCGATATGCGTCCAGGACAATCTGTTTCAGTTGGTCTGAACCACCAGTATAAACTGTCCCTTTTATTAGAGTAGAGCCACTTCCCTTACCCTGCTCTGCATGCTGCCTATCATCCCCGGTACCCATTCCTTCCGCTGCTGATGAGCCAGAAAGAGAAACACTGACAGGATAGGATTGTTTGTTGAAAACATAAGTAGGCAGAGAGCATTTGCGTCGTACCGTCTGCCCTTTGAGCACCTTCCAGTCCGGTTCAATGCCTTCGCACCATAACTCCGCAAGTCTGCGGTTCACATAGATACTGTCCTGCTCCGTCTCCCTTACGTGACGTAGCATATTCAGTACCTTCTGGGAATCTCTTGATAGACTGTGCTGTCTGGCAAAGGAGCTTAGCGTTCTTCCTGCACCTACTTCAATTAATACAGCCCGCTCATCCATTAACACTTCAGCCAAGTTTGATTCAAACAACACCGGCTGTAAAATATGACGGGACCAATAGTCAGGTTGTGTGATTTCATCTCCAAGCGCCCATGTTCCACTGGTGTTGGACAGTAAAGGGATCTGTGGCGTATGAAGTGAATGCTCTGCTAAATAACGTCTAAATTCCTCGGCGGCCTGATTCATCATTGGCGTATGGAATGCATGGGAAGTCTTCACACGAATGCACTTCCACCCCAGTCCCTCAGCCTTGGCTTCCATCCGTGAAATGGCTTCAGCTGTCCCACCAATTACACTGGAACCTGTAGTATTCACCAAGGCAAGCCACATGTCTTCCTCCAGTTGTGACTTCACCTGCTGTGCATCCGCCATAATGGCAAGCATGACCCCGGGTTGTTGTTGCTGCATCAGACGTCCGCGAAGTCGAACTAACTTGACAGCATCTCCGAGTTCGAATACACCCGCTACCGCTGCGGCAGCCAATTCACCAATGCTATGCCCGATCATGCCATCTGGCTGGATGCCCAGATCCAGCAGCGACTTGGCCAGCGCATAACTTGTCATGAACAGTGCGAATTGGCTGTACTCCGTCTGGTTTATTCGCTCAGGCTGCTGATCCCCGTATACAACGGACAGCATATCTTCTCGTTCTTCCGCAGGCAGAAGGTCCAATATTTCCTGAATATAACTTCTAAAGATTGGAGCTAGGCCTGCTTGCTCCGTAGATCTGTATAGTTCTGCACCCATTCCCTGATACTGACTGCCCTGTCCGGGGAACATAAAGTATACGGGACGAGTGCCTTGAGCCGTATGGTATACGCGTGCTTTCCCCAGCTGCTGTATCAGCTTGTCCGGATTATCCTTCCATGTCTTATCCAGAATGAGTGCCTTACGATACGCAAAAACAGATCTACCTGATTGCAAGGTCCACGCTGCGTTCGATACAGATTGATTCGGCTGCTGAGTCAGATGTTCCATAATCCGTTCAGCGGTGCGGTTCAGCGAGTACTCCGTTTTGGCGGAAAAAAGCAATATATTTACGTCATCATCAGGACTGCACTTCTCCATCTCGGGAGCCTCCTCCAATACCATGTGAGCATTCGTGCCCCCCACACCAAATGAATTGATTCCTGCGCGCATGACTCCAACATGGCCCTGTTTCCAGTCCACCCCTTGTGCATTAACTTTAAAAGGCGTATTCAAAAAATCAATCTTGGGATTAGGCTGCTCATAATTCGCTGTTCCAGGGATATAACCTTGTCCAAGACTGAGCGCTACCTTGATTAAACCAACCACACCTGCGGCTGTATCCATATGTCCCACATTGCCTTTGACCGAACCCAGATAGCAAAATTGCTTTTGGTCGGAAGCAAAGGCCCGAGTTAACGAGTTTACTTCAATTGGATCACCAAGCAACGTTCCCGTACCATGTGCTTCGATATAACTCACCGTTTCCGGGTCTACTCCGGCTACCTTATAAGCATCCTGAATGACTTCAGCCTGTCCGCTTACGCTTGGAGCAAGAAAACTGAGTTTCTCTTGTCCGTCATTGTTAATTGCTGAGCCTTTGATGACCCCGTAGATATGATCTCCATCCCGCAGAGCATCGGTTACCCGCTTCAGCACCACAATTCCCATACCATTGGAGAAGACGGTTCCACTGGCTGCCGCATCAAATGGACGACAGTGTCCATCTGTGGAGAACATCATGCCATCCTCAAATATGTAACCCCCTTCATTGGGCAACTCCACGGTGATCCCACCAGCCACGGCCACATCACATTCTCCAACGATCAAAGATTGACATGCCAGATGAGGTGTAACCAATGAAGTAGAACATCCCGTCAGAGCGGTATAGGCCGGCCCTTTTAAGTTAAGCTTATAAGCCATTCGGGTAGCGAGAAAATGATTGGTGCTGAGGGTAAATGCTTCGTATTTACTGCTATAGTTAGCATCGTTAAAAAGCACTTGACGGTACCATTCGAAGTCATCGGACCCGCCAAGGAACACACCCACCTTACCCGCTTCATCCGGTCTGCAGCCTGCATCCTCCAGCGCTTCCCATATTCCCTGATACAAAAGTCTGAATTGGGGAGACATCATTTTGGCTTCACCGGGAGTATAGTCAAAGAACCCTGCGTCAAACTCATCGATGCCGTTGGCACGTCCTTTTGCCTTGACATAACGAGGTGAACGCAGCAGCGCTTCCTCCACGCCAAGCTCCCTCAATTCATCATCACTATAAAAGTGAATGCTTTCCCGCCGTTCAACAAGGTTACTCCAGAACCCTCTTATATCCTCAGCGCCCGGCACATTCACCGCCATGCCCACAATTGCAATGTCCTCACGCATAATGCCGTCTTTTCGTTGAAACAATTGTTCCCTTTCAGTCGATATCTGAACTCCCTCATCTTTCGGTCCCAGCGCGGCAAATTGACGCAATGTCGGGCATTCGAAAAAACGAGGAACAGGGAACTCCACATCGGTATAATGCTTTAGTTTATTGTGAGCCTGAATGACAGAAAATGAATTTCCGCCCAATTCAAAGAAATGGTCATCGCGCCCTACTCTCTCAACACCGAGCACTTCGGCCCACACTTCGGCTATAACCTTCTCAAGCTCAGAAGACGGAGCGGTATAGAACGTACTGGAAGTGTGAGCATGCGTGATATCTGCCATGAGTGCCTTCCGGTCAATCTTCCCACTGCTATTCAATGGAAATTCGGATTTATGTACAAAAACGGATGGTATCATATATGCCGGTAACAAACGAGACAGGTGCTCTCTCAATTCGACAGAAGGCAGCTCCTGCTCTGACAGATAGTAGGCATACAGCAAGCCGGACCTACCTTCAAATGATTTCATGACTACCACGGTCTGGATGACACCCGGATAGGATGACAGGGTATTCTCAATTTCGCCTGTCTCCAGTCTGGCTCCTTGAATTTTAACCTGAAAATCAATGCGCCCCAGATATTCGATCGTACCGCTTGGGAGTGAACGTACCAGATCCCCTGTGCGGTACATGTACCTGAAATGCTCGGCGTCCTGTCCTTCTTGAAAGAAAGGATTAGGGACAAACTTCTCTCGGGTCATCTGTTCCAGATTCAGATATCCACGTGCAAGCCCAACACCGCTAAGACAAAGCTCCCCTGGAATACCTAACGGCTGAAGCTCATCATGATTTCCGACGACATACCATCTGGACTCATTGAGCGGGTAGCCAATCGGTACATTGCCCAAGCCTTCGTAATGGCTTAATGGATAATGAGAAACCCATATGGTGCATTCGGTTGGACCATAAACATTTTCAAGACTTGCTCTAATGCCTAACCTGTTAAATTTCTCAATGATGTCTGGCGTAACTGCCTCTCCGCCAACAAACATCCATTTCAGCGTTTCCAATGCTGACAGATCGGAGCGAAGCTCCATCGTTTCCAGAAAAAGACGGAATAACGTTGGAACAAAGTTGATGTGGGTCACTTTATGTGATGCCACCGTAGACACAATACGAGCAGGGTCTTTTTCTGCTGCAGGCTCAAGAATACTTAGTGCGCCTTCACCCATGAACCAGCCGAAAAGTTCCGTGGCGGACACATCAAAGGTATATGCCGTTTTCAGCAAGTAAACATCCTGCGCCTGCATTGGAAAACGACGCTCCAGATCAAGCAGTGTATTAACTACGCTATGATTTTCAACCATGACTCCTTTGGGCTTGCCTGTTGATCCGGACGTGTACATGATATAGGCAAGGCTATGCGGATTCAGCGCCTCTTCGAGATTTGAGACATCCCCCGTATAAGCCCGATCGCCCTCAACGTAGATGTACTGGACATCCAGAGTCTCGTCATCTTTTTCGGGTTGCATAGCCAGCACTATGGATATGTCTGCATCCGATATAATATAGTCCTTTCTGGACAAAGGATAGGAAGGGTCTACAGGCACAAAAGCACATCCGGCTTTTAATACAGCCAATAGGGCAATGACCATATCCGAGGAACGTGACATTTGCACGCCAACTGCCGCGTTATCACTTTTTTTACTCGCAACAATCTGCCTAGCCAATTGGTTCGCTTTTGCGTTGACTTGCGCATAGGTCTGATGCTGATTCCCTTCCATTAGAGCTACCCGCTCCGGGAAACGTGCTACTTTATCGTGAAATATATCCATAATATGTTGTGGGGTGTAGGGAAAATAAGAAGTTTGATTGAATCGGTACAGTAGGTTTTCTTTCTCATCCTGCATCAGGAGGCTGAACTCACTGATTTTTTGATCAGAATTGGTTACTAGTTGATTCAGCAAGTATAGAAATCGTTGGCCCATTCGCTCCATTGAATCTTCACGGAACAAGCTCGGTTTATATTGCAGCTTCAACTGAGCACCTTGCGGTAAACGACTCAACACCACCATTAGATCTCCTGGAAACGTAACCTTATCCTGATCCAGAATACGAGTTCCGAGCATATCTTCCTCATAGGAATCATACACAAAGGAGATATCAAACAACGATGGTGATCCGGGTTGAGCCTGTAACATGCTGTCTCTGACAATGAGGTTATTGGGATATCCGATGTTCCTGTACGTATCCATCCAGGTTGTGGCTACTTGTTGCAGCAGAGGTTTTAGAGTTGATTCGAGGTCAATATGGAATCGCATGGGCAACATATGGACAAAACATCCAATCGTTTCTTCCAAGTCCATACCGGGACGATGAGAATATGGGGAGGCAAAGGTGATATCGTCTGTACCGACATATTTACTCATAAGAATGCCAAAGGCACCCATAAAGAACATAAAAACGGTTACTTCATTATCTTTGGACATCTGTGTAATATCAGCCATTAACGATTCCGAAATATCAAATCGCAGTTCATGACCAATACCTTCTTGTACAGAACCTGCTGGAAAGTCGTGCTTTAGAGAAAGAGGTTCCGCTCCCTTCATTTTGTTTAACCAGTATTCCCGCTCTTTGGAGTACTTGTTTTCGTGCAGTTTCTTGTTCTCTGCCTCAACATAAGAGATGAACCCTTCATCCAGCTTGACATCCACAGGCTGATCTTCAAGAAGACATGTATATGACTGGATAAGTTTGTTTTTCATCAGTTCAAGCGACAAGCCATCACATATTAAATGATGAATACATAAGGTCAGAATATATCGGCTTTTATCCATCTGAACAATCATTATACGGAACAGAGGACCTTTCTCCAGCTCAAAAGGTGTCCCGATGCATTCATCCACCAATGCTTCTAACTGTTGTTCCTTTGGATTCTCCTGATTCTCGCTACTTAGGTCCCACAAGGCAAGTGAGTAATCCATATCTTCATGAACGGATAACACGGGTACATCATTTTGAATCTCAATCCGAGTACGCAGCACCACTTGCTCATACATAAGCAATTCGATGGCCTGGCGAAATATCTCCATTTGAAGATGATCAAATTGTATTGAAGCTGAGATGTTATACGAAGTGGGATCATTCACCTGACAATCAAAATAGATTCCCTTTTGTGTTTCGGAAAGTTCAACGGTTTTTTGTACCATCACGACCACACCTCATCGTTTAATTGAGATTCAAGCTGTGTAAGGCAAAAAATCAGTTACAGCTTAGTGCATTACCCAGATTCCACCAGCCAATACGGAGAGAACCGTGATAAACGTTTGATACACCACATCCATAATGAGATTCCCGATACTGTCTCCATCTGCCTTGCGATTTTTAATCATGACATAAGTATGTGACCAAAGACCACTTAATCCGTATATGTACATCGTTACCAATACACCAACCCAAAAGTTCCCTTGGAACCAGATGGCCATAATTCCCATAACTCCAAGCCCTACCTGGGAAAAACCGTATTTAACCTGAAATGGTCCACCAGGCCATCCTAACATTTTGGCTGTCTGATCCGCTCTGGCAATGTTGACAACATAACCAATCACTCCAACCAATCCAAACGTAACCACAAACTGATGAAGCAGTAACACTCTGCTAATCTCGCTCATTTCCCCGGGAAAACCTAACACATATAGGTGTACTCCCCCTGAAATTAGACCTAACAACCATAGAACCAAAAACCACATGCCTGTCCCACTCCCGCCGTTTGTTATTTGGAATCATTTGTAACTAAATGTACAATCTTGTAGTTAAACACATTATATAATCGCTTTTACATTTGTCAATTCATACATAATTTTCTAGTTTGTCGAAGCTTTTGTCATTTTTCTTCTTCTGTACGCAAACAAGAAAACCATATAGTTCCATTTAACTTGAAAATAATAGGAATTTAGCCCTATTATTACATTAAAAGGTTTGAAACCTACTTCTTTCTTAACGCTTCAAAAGAACCACAACTCATTTATTTGACATAGGTGATAGTTCAATTATCATCTGTTTGATCATCTACGATTACAGGATAACAGCAACTATCCATTAAAATATAATATAAAGGAATTGACATCCGATCGCTTTGTAACTATTATAGTTACAACGGTGGTGATTATCCCATGAGACAAATCAGCAGTCGCTTTTCCATTGCGGTTCATACCCTGTCCCTGATCGCTGTTATGCCCAATGAATGCACCGGAGATATGATCGCGCAGAGTGTGAATACAAATCCCGTGATTATTCGGCGGATTATGTCCAAGCTGAAACAGGCTGGTCTGATTGACGTCAGACCCGGTGTGGGTGGTGCTTCCTTGTTGAAAGATCCGGCCAACATTACCCTTCTTGATGTATATCGAGCGCTTGAGGTCGTGGAGGATGGGGAATTGTTTAACTTTCACAAACATCCGAATCCGAAATGTCCGGTCGGCAACATGATTGAACACACCTTGCGTGCCGAACTCATTGAGGCTCAGACAGCCATGGAACAGCGCTTGAATTGTGTAACCATACAGCAGATGATGGATCAGATTCATGTCTCTGAATAAAAAAGCTCATAATGAGCTTTTTTTAACCCTTTCGTTGTAATCACACCTGTTATAACATTTTTGATTACATCCATATGCAACCAACAACACATATCCTAGGAGGAAAAGAAAATGAAAATTTTGGTTACTGGCGCAACAGGTCATTTGGGTTCACTGGTTGTAGAGGCATTGTTAAAAACAGATTCTGCCAAGGATGTGGCAGTAAGTGTACGTAATCCAGAGAAAGCGGAAGCACTCCGCACTCAAGGCGTTGACGTGCGTCACGGTGATTTCGATCAACCGGAGACTTTAGAGAAAGCTTTTGCCGGTGTAGACCGTCTGTTGCTCATCTCCACCGATGGTGACAATGAGACGCGTATTCGCCAACATCAGGCTGCCATTGACGCTGCCAAGAACGCAGGCGTGGGTTTCATCGCTTATACAAGCGTTGTGAATGCAGAGAAAAATACCCTTTCCCTGGCGGAAGTTCACCGCGCTACAGAAAAAGCTATTCGTGAATCCGGCATTCCGTATTCCTTCCTGCGCAACAACTGGTACCTGGAAAATGAAGCAGGCAGTGTACAAGCAGCTACGCAAGGCGCACCTTGGGTTCATGCCACCAATGACAGCCAAGTAGGCTGGGCTACCCGCAGTGACTACGCCCATGCTGCTGCAGCTGTACTCGCAGGTGAAGGACATGAGAATACCGTATATGAATTGTCCGGCAAACTACGCACGCAAGCTGAACTGGCTGCCATTGTTGGTGAAGTGCTTGGACAGGAAATCAACGTGCAAAACGTGGACGATGCCGCATACGCTGACATCATGAAAGGGGCAGGTCTACCGGACTTTGTCGTATCGATGCTCGTTGATATGCAAAGTGCTATTCGTGAAGGTGCATTGGCTGTCGAGAGTGATACATTAGAGAAATTGCTTGGCCGTCCGGCTCAGCCACTTAGCGAAGGGATTAAAGCGATTGTAGGCAAGTAAGTTTTGGATATGAGAAAGGGACACACCAACAAATGTTGGATGCGTCCCTTTTTTTGGTGTAGCTAACGATCAATACAACGATATACCCGTTGAACGGATGACCGTACACTCACCCGTTGATTGCGACTGCTGCAATTGGAAATGGGCATTTATGCTGTCCACAACAGTTCCTCACTCATTGCTCACCAGTCACTGCTCACTGCTCAAGAATATAACGTGAAGGAATGTGATCGGCCAGCCAGATATTTTCGTTTCCATGATAAAAGAGGATTCCGTCTGTGGCCGCTTGAGCAGCATTGATTCTCAAAATGACAGGCTGATCATCCCGTCTTCGTCCCACCTGATTGGCCGTATTGATATCTGCGGACAGATGTACATATTGCCTTTGCCGCGGCTGTAAGCCATGTTCCATAATAGAATGCACTGCGCGTGCCGGGGTCCCATGGTACAGGGTTTCCGGTGGCTTAGCAGATATCTTTGATATCTTATGGGGTGTCGAATGTCCATACAATGCCCGGATGCGGCCTGAACGGATTTCATGTCTTTTTTTCTCCGAGGTTTGAATCATCTGCTCCAGATCGGCTTGCGTGACTTCCTTCCACTGCGGACTTTCATGTAAAGCCACCAGCAATTGCGAGATTTCCACCCAACCCTCTTCGTCCAGTTCCAGTTCATACTCCCATGGTGCATGTCGCAGAGCGTACGAGAGTTCCTTGCTTAATTTCATCAGATCCAATGCAATCATCTCCCACATCTACTAAAACCGTCTATTTTTGCGATTGAACCGCTGTTAAAATCTCCTGAATGTTACGTTCCAATCCTTCTTCGTCTTCCTGATTGAATTGGCGGTGTCCATCAATCCCGCGATGAATAATCGTATTCATCACCGGATGAACCTCACGATCGGAAGCCACCCGAATCAGATCATCGGCAAAATCAACCGCCTGCTGTTCACTGTAATTAAAAGGTTTAATCAGCATCCGAATGCTCAAGGCATGGGCCTGCGGCTCCGCTAGCTGATCCCGATGAGTGATGCCATACACCGCGCCAAAACCAAAAGCAGCCATGACCTGACGCTCCAGTTCTGTCGTCTGTTCCAATGGCGTGCCAATCAGCTCACACATTTTGTCCACCATCTGCTCCAGCTCGTTTGCTGCCGCAGCCAGAATTACGTCATTAATATCGTCAGCGTTGATAAAATCAGTCATATTGGTTTTCTCCATTTCTGCACCGTATTTGATCCATTCTCTCAGACTCTATGAGAACATTGTATCGGAGTTGGGGTGTTCGTTTCAAATCTTATATAAGTGAAGTCAATTGTGATTCGAAACGATTTTTGGCGAGCCTGAGCGCCTTGTCCTTTTTACCATGATCCATATAGTATTGAAACAATATCCCTTCATAACGTTCAGCAAGATACTGGGAACCAAGTTCACGATAATAAGGAAGAATTCGCTCCTCTATCATTTCATAATACGCTTGCTCCTGCCCTTGTAAAATGACAGACTGGAGTTCCAATTCCATATAACTTGCGTCTGAAAAAAGTTTAGAATTGTGCAAGGCTTCCAGAGACATGTCCAACAGTTTGTTTGCAGGAATGAGGTTCCCTAGCCTATTCGATTCTATGTAATTATTGAGTACCATCAGATATAACGGTTGTTTCTCCGGAATGATATCAAGCGCTTGTCTGTACCAGTAAGCAGCATCCTCATATTGCTTCCGCCGGTTATATTCATAACCCAGATTGTTCAACAGCTTTGCTTTTCGGTCAGGGAGCCCACAATCATCACTAATCCGAATCAGATTCTCATATCTGCGTTTCGTCTCAGGAAAATCATGATACTCACGGGAATTGAGCTGAACCAGCATAATGGTTTCAGTGTCAATGATCCGCACCATATTGAGCGTTTTCCGAAAATGCTGAATAGCTTTCTCGGCGTAATAGTACGACGTGATATTCGAATATATCGAGTGATATGCCAGAGACAAATGATAGAAGTACTCATGATTCGTATATTTGGACTGATTAATTGAAGTTAACGTCTGGATGGACTTGCTATAATGTCCTGTAAGGAAATAATAAATCCCCATCACATGGTGATAAAAATAATGTTCATATGAATGCTCCGATTCATCCGGAATCTCAACTTCGGCTATAAGTCTCTCGGCTTCAACGATATTATTCATAAACAAGTAAAATCGGATCCGCAGCAAGTCATAGGATAAACGCAAATCAGGTATACCTTTTAACGGTTCCACTTCCAACTTGTCTTTGAGACGAATAGCTTCAGCGGTTCTCTGCATAATAATGGCCTCTTGCCATGAATCCAGCAGATCGTTCATTTGATGATATCTCGCTACTTCCCTTGCCATATCAATACATAGTCGATCACAGAGCATGTCCATAATCTCCTGTGAATACTCTGTCATTCCCCGTTCAATTTTGCTCAGATGTGTGACCGAACAGATTCCCTTCACCAGTTCGCCTTGAGTTCGTCTATTCTTCTCCCGGTAAAATTTAATAATCTTCCCTTCAATCATCACTACACCTCGTTTTAATCCATCATTTTATTCCTAATTATAGGGTTCGAATATGGACTCTGCCAGTTATATATTGGAGTCTGACATACTTGGGAAGAGAATTTCAGGAGCTTAACTAGGTAAAATAACAAAAAAATAAGAGGCCCCTCTAATGTTAGAGGAACCTCTTATCCTTGTACTTCTTATTTCAGCAACGAAAGTAAATTGTGAACCGTTTGGGCTGTTTCGGCACGTGTAGCACTATTTTTCGGTTTGAATTGCCCACCAGTAGAACCGTTCATTACACCAAGCTCGGAAGCTTTCGCCACAGCTTCTTTTGCCCAAGATGCAATGTTTGCTTCATCCGTATAACCGGCAACAGCCGACTGGGTATCGTTTGATTGGGATTGATATTCGTATGCTCTCATCATGAGCACTGCCATTTCTTCACGTGAAATGGTTTGGGTCGGAGCAAACTTATCATTCGCTATTCCCTGAACCAAACCTGCTTGATATGCCGCAGCCACACTGTCTGCATACCAGGCATTCTTACTCACATCACCAAATGGCAATTCGTTACCTTTCACCTCTAAACCAAGGGTTCTCACGATTAAAGCGGCAAATTCGGCACGAGTCGTTTGACCTTGTGGATTAAACGCAGTCTCTGTTTTGCCTGTCAGCACATGTTTCGCCGAAAGAGACTTGATTGCTTCACTTGCCCAATGCGTTGGTGCCACGTCTTCGAAGGATTTATCGTAAACGAACGGTGCATACGTGCTCATATCAGACAATTGGGAAGTAACGGTACCCTTCTCTTCATTAACGATCCCACCTACGTAATCCCATTGATCCGCAGATGAATGTTCATGATACATTCCAATCAGATCACTGTTTAACCTTCTGTCGTAAAAGAGTGTCAGCGTAACATCTTCAGGAAGCGAGGACAGAGATAATTTCTCACTGGAAACCTGGAGATACAGTTCAACGTCATAAGCAGCACCTGCGGTTGTCCATGTGAGACCTTGTTTTGTTTCTGGTGCTTTCACATCTTGTTTCATTATATCCAAAATGATCTTGCCACCAGCAGCACCAGAACCTCCTTTGGTTTGCAGTTCTTTCAATACGCTAGATGGAATGGTGAGCGATAATACACCTTGCTGAGAAATTGTGAGTGAATTCGCCCCCAACAAATCCCCCGCATTAACAGGAAACTCAATTTTCTTACCAACTGTAATATCCACATTTGCGGTACCGTTTGTCACAGCTTTCAATTCTTTTTCTGTAATAACCTGATTTTGGCTTGGATCTGGGTCTGTGGTTGGTGCAGGTGTTGGGACAGGTGCAGGGGTCGTAGAAGATCCGCCGCCACCGCTATTTCCCGAACCACCCCCATTATTACCAGAACCACCATTGTTCATTTCCTGAATTTTATTGAGGAAGTACCCTAAGTCTTTGTCCCCAATTTGCAAAACAGGCTTCTTGGTAGAATAGTTAGCAGTCATTCCAAAGTTATTCGTAATATAACTCACTTCGGCGTCTCCTACAGAGCCATCCTGGTCAATATCGGCGATCTCATCCGTAGTATGATAATGTTTCGTTACAAGCTCCATGTCATAGATATCGATGACTCCATCCCCATTAATATCTCCTGCATACGTAAAGTCGGACGAATTCAGTTGATTGATGCCATAATATTCGCCATCAATCGTCTTGCTCAGAACCACTGCCAGCTTGGAAGGTAAATGACCCGGAACTCGTGTGTAGATGGTCGTCATTTCTCCTGTTGCCGGAATCCCATCGATCAGGAACTCACCATAATTTTGCACAGTCCCCTCATATTTCTCACCGGAAGCCGTCTCGGCATAAACTTCAATGCCCATTGCCGAATAGTCATTTTCAAAATCCAGATACTCTCCATCGACCATAAAAGCTTCCGGACGTACAAAACCATATGTTCTTGAAGATTTGGAGATTACTTCATAGCTGTCTGTGTTAAACGCGGCTAATGCCAATTTCTCTTCGTTCTCTTTCATGCCAACCGTCGTGTATTTCACTTCAAGAAATGGTACGTCGCTTTTCTTAAAATAGAATTCATCCTTGGGTACATCAAAGACAACCTGGAACAAATCAAGATCCCCTGTGATTCCTTCAAAGGCCCCCCCTGAGATGGATGCCTCAAAGCTGATTTCTCTTTGGTCCACTACAGGTTCACTGAATTTCACTTCAGCACCTGTGTCATCCAGTAATGCCTTCAGCTCAGGCGTTGGTTCAATCCGGTTAAATTGTTTGTAGTCATACATCGATTCCAGGGTAAACGAAATACCGTTTAACTTCTCCACATTGTTCAATTGAATGGTCTGGGTAATCGTATCTCCTTTACGCACTTCGTCTTTGTCATATGTGCTGGTCAGATAAGGTTTGCCTTCGGAAATAAACCCATAGCGATGGTCCTTAACGGCATTTGCCGCTGTACCCACATCCATTCCAAAGAGTCGAAGTTCGTAACCATTGTCATATTCTTCTTTGGTAATACCAAATGATATGTTTCCTTCTTTGGAAACAGGCAAATCACCGGAATAGAAGGGACTGCCATTCTCGTAGAAAATGACACGATTGGAGGATTGATCATAAGCCGTAATCCCATTATCAACAAAGGTTTGGACTGTTGAATCGATAGCTGTGCCATCATACCAAACGCCTTGTCCACCCTCCCTTTCCGTGAGCATACTATCATTGAGCTCGTATACCCCAGGCTCTATTCCCAAATCAATCTCTGGGGCTGTATTATCCACAACTACCAATCTTTCGTATGAATACTGCTGAGAGTCCGAGTCAGTCCCGATGAATTCAAGTGTGTAACTGCCCTCAGGGACAAATCGTGCAACGTTGGAAATCTCCCCGTTTTCAATCGGAAATGCATAACCTCTAAACACATTCAGGATCAGATATTCCACTCCCGGAAGCATGGACTGCGAATTCAAGGTACCTACAAACCCAATTTCCTCGCCAGTTTCGCGATCCTTCAGCAATACATCCACAGAATCAATGGGACTGCCCAATTGAATGGCACTCAGTGTCATCCGGTTCAGGAACTGATGGAATGGGGTATCGTTTGTAACGGATGGTGGAATCATCTCCACCGTAGTAATCCCCTTTTCGCTAATACGGATGGAGAATGGGATCTGAATATGATCCGCCGCATTTTCCGTATCCAGATATACATATCCTTCATAACGGCCGCTCGGCGTGTCCTGTGGTATATCCACTGAAACAGTCATCTCTTCCGTACTTCCGCCACTTACAGTAATGGATTCTGGCAGATGAACATTTAAGTTCATATCGTTTAACAGCTTCATGGAAGTGTTATACGTTTTGGCACCGTCCCCTTTATTCTCGATCTTAACTGTTCGGCTGTCAGATACGATTCCCTGGTCGTTTTCTTCCAAATATGCACTATCAAATACGATGGAACCTGTAATTTCATCAATCAGGATGGATTCGTCATTCGAGAAGTGAATCGTTTTATCCTGAACTTTGGCAAATACGGATGTGTGGACTGCCCGGTAAGGATCTACTCGGCCTGCACCTACTTCATACACGGAATAATTCCCTTCCAGATCGACAGCTGTATTCATAAGAGCAGTCTTCACATCAAAAGGTGTATATTCTTCATGTGCCTGAAGCATAAGTGCAGCAATACCTGCCATATGCGGGGTTGCCATGGAAGTACCCGAAATTCGTGCATAGGCAATATTATAATTCTCACCCGTATGATCATTCACAAATACAGGATAGGTTGAAAAAACAGCTACGCCCGGAGCTACGATATCGGGTTTAATATCATCATTCACGGCGGCTGGACCTCGGGAACTGAAATCGGCCAGTTTATTCCCTTCCGTAACGGTTTTGCCTGCTGCGCCAAAGGTGACTGTCACACCGTTTAACTCTTTTAATTTTTCTCCAAGCTCTCTCATCATTTGGAATGTAGGAATATATCCGTTCATTTCACCCAAATAATTAGGGATTGCTCCTTCAACATTATTATATATAATTGCTGCTGCCGCCCCTGCTTTTCTTGCGTTGACAATCTTGGCATCGAGTGCAATATCTCCCCGAGCGATTAGGGCCACTTTGCCTTGTACATCAATACCTTCAAAATCAAAAGCATTACCAAGCCCTGCATACACAAGTTCGTAGGTTTTGCCTTCAAGTGTGGTCAGATCGTCAGTAAAATCTTTACCAAACAAAGGTAACACCTCAGTATAAGTTGCAGCAGGTGTTTCTTGCGTTGGCGCTTCTTCTCCTGCTACAGGTGTTTCATCTTCTTCTGCTGGCGCTTCCTCTTCTACTACAGGTGTTTCTTCTGCTGCTGGTGGTGCTTCTACTTCTGCATCAGGTGAATCTTCTACTGATAGTGGAGTTTCTACATCTGCTGTTGGTGGCACTTCTTCTTCCTCTGGCGCTTCCTCTTCTACTACAGATGTTTCCTCACCCTCAGCAGGTGCTTCTTCCTCTGCGGATGTTCCTTCATCCATTACAGGTGTTTCCTCTGCCTCTCCCCCATCTGGATTGTTATACACATCCAGAGTCACGGTAGCCGTAGGTATAGTTAACGGAACATCGGAAGCACCAATCGTAATGGCCAGCGCGCTCGCTCCCGGTGTACCTAAAGTTCCTTCATTGGGTCCATCATTACCTGCCGCAACCATACTCACCACGCCTTGCAGCATGGCATTATTCAGTGCAATTGAAGAAGGATCCAGCGGATCATTCGTGGCGGCCCCTAAGGATAGATTGATAACATCAAGTTCATCTTCAATGGCCTTGTCAATTCCGGCAATAATGCCGCTCATCTCACCACTTCCACCAGGGCCAAGTACACGGTACACATATAAGTCTACGTCTGGAGCAACACCTTTTACAGCATACCCCACGTCATTTTTGGCCTGCCCAGCGATGGTTCCCGATACGTGTGTTCCATGGGAAGTATAATAATCTTCTGCTAATACACCTTGCTCCTTATAGCCCGAGTTTTCCCAATCTTTATAGGTCGTCTCCATCGGGTCAGCATCGTTATCAACAAAGTCCCATCCTTTAACTGTCGTTGGATCTACTTGCTTTGGATCCTCACCCGCATGAGCGCGATACCCTTTATACGCCCCTGTTAAATCTGGATGATTATAATCAATTCCGGTGTCCAGTACACCCACTTTGATTCCCTTACCAGTGATGCCCTCTTCATGAAGGTTGTCTATGCCAAGATATGGCACACTATCAGCCATTCGAGGTTGCATTCCGGATGCAGATGCAAATTCACTTGATGTGTCTGTCTCTGGCAGATCAAGTACCACTTCCTGGTCAGCCCATACTTTCTTCACAACTCCGGATTTCATCAAATCTTCTACGGCTACGCCAGGGACTGTTAACGCAACACCATTTAGTGCGGTTTCATACTCCTGAGTGATTTGGATCGAGGCTGCATCATAAGATAGCCCTCTCTTCTGCTGCAATGACTTAATGTGCTGCTTGAATTGCTGATGATTTTGTTTTACTCTGCTTGCGGCCGTAAGCTCTGACAACTTCTCATTGACTAGTCTAGCCCGTTTCAATGCAACGGCAGCCGGTTCGCTTTTGAATTGGATGATCACTTGGACCAAATCATTACTTTTGGTATTCACCTTGGAGTCGATCACTTCACCATCCATGACTTGAAGCTGGTTCAAAGCTTGTCTTTCTTCTGGCGTCAGTGATTGAAGAATAGACTTAGCGCTTTCACTCTGCTGTAGGGGACCATAAGAAGGTGCTGCGTAAGCATGTAAGGAGAACATGGAAGACAACATGACTCCTGCTGCTACTAAACCGGATAACCATCGGGTTGATTTTCGTTTCATTTTATACCTCCTGCGATTTACGATCAGATTAGGCTTATCGTATTCCGCAGCGTAGGGGATGTAAATTGGGGTAATTGAGTATGTAAATAGATGAATCACTCTGTTACCCTTCAGAAAAATTTACATATAAATAGACCGAATTATCTAATTTAGTGGCTTTATTTAACGAATTCAGGATTCTATTCTTTTATTCACAACTGAATTTGATAAACAAGTTTCTTTAGACCTAAAATCACTTTCGAAAATGAAGAGTTTTTTCAAAAATAAATTACTTTTTTTGTTATTTTTTGATTGGATTCAATTTAAAATCTTTATAAAAAACGCAAAAAAGCTCACACCATTGTTCTAAAATGAACGAAACATGTGAGCTTTTTTAACGTATATCTCGAACCGATTGGTAAACGATAAGGTATTCTATAAGCTATAAAAGAAACAAGCCAGTTCGCCCCATATGTAAGGGTAAGAACTGGCTTGTTTATATTTTACACCTATTTAACGGTTATGCTTTCATTTAAGCGTATCTACTTTAACATAGGTCATAACTGCTTACGCCGTCTCATGTTGCTTTTTCGACTCCACTTCATAGACCTGCGTATGCTCATTCTCGGCCAAAGACCATTCCACTGTACCTGGCTTGCGCACTTTCCATACCCAGGCTTGAACTCGCAGCGAGCTTCTGACCCAAGCTAAGGAAGCACAGCGTTTCTCAGAACGAACCGTCAACCCCCAATGAATAACACGAGCAAGCCAAGGATTCACATACTCATTATGTGAGCGAACAGATGGCAATTCATCCTGGAACAACCGTTGTTTCACGTCCATAGGGGGTTGCCCACATGTCCAATAATGGAGCAGAGCTGCCAAACTATAGATATCCGACATCGGTCCCTGACTGGATTTCTCTGAATAAAACTCTAGCGGAGAATAACCTGCCGATGTAAATATCACCTGTTTCTCTCCGGATTGCATAGGCCAACGGGTAGCTGAGCCAAAGTCCAGAAGTTTGGGTGTACCATCCTCCATAACCATAATGTTGGAAGGTTTCACATCCCGGTGAAGAATGCCTTGCTTATGTATGTAATCCAATGTATCCACCAGTGGAAGCAGCGTCTCCGTTATGAAGGCAGCATCGAGAGCATGATTATGTTCATTCAAATACTCGGTCAATGTGATTCCCGTGCAGTATTCCATAACCAGATACCCCGTACCATTCGCTTCAAAATGATCCAAATACGAAACAATATGAGGATGATCCAGCTTCGATAACAGTTCACCTTCGAGCAGAAATGCAGCCAGTAACTCCTGATATTGCCCACCGTATCCTCGTGAAGAGCAGAACACCCCTCGCTTGTCTGCCTGCCGTTCAGCCATTCTCTGTGGGTAAAATTCCTTAATGGCTACTTTGGCACCTGTGTTACGATCTCGCCCTGCATATACAATAGCCAACTCACTGCAGGCTAATACCTGTCTTACCTGATATGTATCATTTATAATCACATTGCGCTGCAATGCCATTTTACAATTGTCTTTTCTCATAACAGACCTCTTTTCAACCTTGTCGATCGGAAGACTTTCCGCGTAAATGCATCATTTGGTTCAACCAGTCAGCAATTCATCGCCAACTATACATATAAACCAAATGATGCAACTTGAAACACCTTAACGCGAAATATTTAAATATTAATGATATCAGGCCTTCCACGATCTACTGCTAATCCCTATCCACACTATTCTATAGAAGAAAAGCATTCTCTTATATAGAGTATCGACAGATGGGTGTAATTACTTTATTAAACTGGAGAAAAACATTTCTCATCCTTCATTTACAGCTTTTATTAATAATTCTTCTGTAAAAATCGCCCGATTTCCTCGTTCATCTGAACCAATACGTCCTGTGAAGGAAAATGTCCTGTATCATACTTGATGGCTTCTACATTCGTAATAATCTTTTGAGCTCGCTCAATACACTTATCCGCTGGGAAAAAGACATCCTTCTCCCCTACCAATAACAAGGTTGGTGACGTATAATTCACCAGTTCTTCCCGCTCCGTAAGCTTGGGCAGATCCTGATCTATGCTGACGTATTTAAAAAGTTTGCCGATAATGTTTTTATCCATTTCTTTCATGCAGTTGCACGACATGTTGTCCGTAATTTTTTGCAAAGAAGATGGTGAAGACGTCATACGATACTTGACGAGTGGCAGCGTGATATCCTGAGCTGTTTTAATTTTGGAATTGACCGCAAGACCCGCAGGAGCAACCAATACGGCACACGAGATGCGTTCTGGAATATAGGTAGCCAGTCTGAGGATAATGCCTCCTCCAAACGATGGACCGATAAATGCACTCTTTTCAATATCATAGTGATCTAACAGATCCGATACCCATAATGCCAAGCTATCAAACCGTGTCGAGATACTCGCTTCCTCACTATAACCAGGATGACCAATCGTATCAGGAGCAATAATCCGGTATTCTTTAAATAAAGAAGAGAACCATGACAACGTCATCGGATTCACACAATTACCGCCTTGGAGAATAAATAACGGCTTGCCATCTAGAGGACCCGTCAGTAAAACATGCGTCTTGCCAAAACGCGTCTCTACATACTCCCGAGTAAATTTCTCACCCAACTCGTTCAAATAAATCTCATACTCTTCAAGTATGCTGCTCTTGCCTTCTTCACTTCTATAAATGGAACTCATGTCTGCCTCCTGCAATATATACTCAAATACCCCATTCTATTGAATGGACTTGCTAATCAGTGGACCAAAAAGATAAAGAGGGCCTGCAGATGACAGGCTCCTCCATATGTTTAACTAATCATATTCAGATGATTATAGAGCGGAAACTGGAAATTGTAAATAACGATTCTAATAGACCAGAAATAAAGGAGGCATCCTTTGGAAAAATCAATTTCATAACTCACTGAAAATGGATTTTTGTAACTAGATATAGACAAATTAAACCGCTTTGATCTATATCTAGCCTTGATTAAAGCAGCGAAAGGTATTATGAAATTGATACGGATAAATACCTACTTCCGGCCGTAATCTGCCTTGATTTCGCCCCACTGCTTGGTCTGCCATTTTAGCACTTTATTGCTGTACGTATTCGTCTGGAGCCACTGCTCCGCACGATCAATCATCAACCAGATCTCTTCCGTGGAGTTGTCTCTTGGTAACGTTGTGGCTACTTTTTTCTGCTTTAGCCATTTCATGGCATTGACCGAGTCGGTATAGACCGTTTTGGTACTGCCTTCTTTCTTCAGATGTGCGAGGGCATGTACAATGGCCAAAAATTCGCCCAGATTGTTCGTGCCTTTGGAGATCGGTCCGACGGAGAAAATAATCTCACCTGTACGGGTGTCTACCCCTTTGTATTCTACAGGTCCGGGGTTACCACGTGTGCCCACATCAACAGAGATGCTGTCGTAATCCACTTCCTCCGACGTTTCCATGCCTGCACTTCTTCCGCTACTAGCCGACTTCGTCTTCGACGCTCCGCCTGCACTTGAACCCCAGTTCCCTTTCCATCCAGCACGATACGCTTCTTCTGCGGCTGCTTTGGACTCATAGGATTTATATTTTGCTCCAGTATAATGATCTGTCTGCGCTTTGCATTCCGCCCATGTGTTATACACACCAGGCTTCTTGCCTTCCCAGACAACATAGTATTTCTGTTTTGCCACTGTAACCCGCTCCTTTGTTCACTTCATCAATACCCTATTGTAAACGATCTGGTGGGCGGAATGAAAGCTATGGATTTGGCCAACTGCATAATTCCTCCAACTCCAGAACAGCCTAAGAAGCAAAGCGCATACTGAAATAGAAAGGAATATACGTATGGACTGGATATGGAAGTCTGTTTTACTTGTACTTATCGGCATGATTCTGCTGCGAATTGCAGGACGCAAGTCGATCTCTCAGATGAGTGTCGCCACAACGGTCATCATGATCTCCATCGGAACAACGATTGTACAACCCATCGCAAATCATGAGCTTGGCAAAGCGATTGGATCAGCATCGGTCTTCATTTTGACATTGCTTGTAGTGGAACAACTGCAATTGAAATTTAATATTTTTGAACGGTTAATGAGTGGCAGTTCCAAAATTGTGGTAGAGGACGGAAAGGTCATTATCCCGAATCTGAAACGTATGCGTTATACGATGGATCAGCTTGAGATGCATATGCGACAGCACGGAATTACAAGTGTAGACGATCTGGAGACGGCGACGGTGGAACCCAATGGTCAACTTGGTTATGTCCTGAAACGACATGCTCGTCCCGTGACGATTGGAGATCTGGAAGAGATCCTACGAAGTTATGCAATTACAGGTAGTAGCCCAGCAACGGGAGAACACTCCCAACAAGATAACAGCAGCAAGTCTTCAACGCATAGAGATAACTCCTCCGATATTTTCCAAGAAGTCAGTAAAGGTGCTCATGCTCATCCCGTTGATCCTAAACTTCAATAGTTGATTCCTACCCCCACCTAAAAAACAAAAGACCGGCCCTGTGAGCACCAACAACATCGCTTCAACAGGTACGGTCTATGTTCACTTCAATTGATTATTTCGAAGATTTCTCCACGTCATCCCAACAAAGATATAGTCCCAATCAACGTGTACTCAGATAAGCGATGCCCAGGCCGCCCGTTACTGGATTTGTATAAATTTCACAATCGACATCAAATACCTCACCAATCATCTCGCGAGTCAGAATATCAGCCGGTTTGCCATGGACCACAATCTGGCCCTTTTTCACCACATAGAGATAATCGCAATATTCTGCGGCGAGTTCGAGATCATGCAGCGCTGCTAATATGCCAATACCGAGTCCACGGACAATATTTAGAATCTGAAGCTGGTATTTGATGTCCAAATGGTTCGTCGGCTCGTCCAGGATCAGGAATTGAGGTTGCTGTGCCAGGACACGCGCCAATACGACACGCTGTTTCTCTCCACCAGACAGAGACACGTAATTGCGGTCTGCATGTCCAGTCAGATGTACTTTTTCCAAAGCCTGCTCGACGATTTCGTGATCCCGTTCATTATCCGTCTCCAGCATTTTTTTGTGCGGGGTACGGCCCATCATGACCATCTCACGCACCGTAAAATCAAAACTCAATTCATTAAACTGACCAACAACGCCCATGTGTCTGGAAACAAGCTTTGGACTGGATTTGAGAATATCGGTATTGTCCAGAAAAACCTTACCTTGTTGCGGTTTGATTACTTTATAGATGCTCTTGAGCAGCGTTGACTTGCCACAACCATTGGGTCCGATCAGTCCAACGAACTGTTTACCGTTCACCTGTAATGAAATATCCTTGATGATGTCCGTGTTCTGTACAGAGATGGATACATTTTCTACGTTCAGTTTCATGTTTAATTTCCTCCAAAACCGTAGCCTTTTTTGACCAGCATATACATAAACATCGGCGCACCAATCATGGCCGTAATAATCCCGATCGGTAACTCCACGCTGGATATGAGGGATCGTGCGATAACATCCGTCCAGATGAGGAAAATGGCTCCAAACAACACGGATACAGGCATCACCTTACGATGGTCTGAACCCACCAGACCTCTCACAATATGCGGAATAATGAGTCCCACGAAACCAATCATGCCACAGCTCGCCACCATGACGCCTGTCACCAAAGCGGTTAACAGCATGAACACCCTGCGGTACACACTCAGGTTAATACCCAGTGTAACGGCTGCTTCATCCCCCAATAACATCGTATTGAGAACTCTGGACTGCAACAGGAAGAAGAGAATCGCCACCAGCACAACGATACCCACCAGCGGAAGCTTGTTCCATCCGGATGCCGCGAGGCTACCCATGGTCCAGAACGTCACCGTTTTGATGCCTTCAGCATTGTTGGCAAAATAAATAATAAAGTTCGAAAAAGCGCTACATAACGCGTTAATCACCATTCCGGCAAGCACCAGCTTGACCGACGTCATTTTCCCCCGAATCCCTGCCAAAGTCAGGACCAGTAAGGACGCACCCATCGCACCGGCAAAGGCCCAGAAAGCCACCCCCGTCTGACCTAGCCACCCAATCGCACCGAATCCAATAAGAATTGCAAAGGTTGCTCCAAGCGAAGCGCCTGAGGATATACCTAGTATGTAAGGATCAGCCAGCGGATTCTGCACAGCAGCCTGCATAACAGCACCGCACAAGGCCAAGCCTGCACCGATAAACATCGCCATCAGCACACGCGGGAAACGAATCTGCCAGATAATATCGGTAAAAGAACCTGCCTCAATGGGTGTTGTCCCCCACTGAAATCCCGTTAATTTGTATAAAAGAATACGATATGACTCCGCCAGTGGAATACGAACCTGTCCAATGGAAACTGCAATACCTACGGATATAAGCGTAATCATGATTAAAGCTGCAATCAGTAAAGCAAACCCGGATTTACTATGAATCAGAGACTCTCTTTTCCCCATACGCTGTGTCTGAACCTGAACCGTCTGTGCCATCTCTTCCCCCATCAATTCGCGTAAAATGTAGAACAAATTAAATTTAGCTATTTACAATGTGTTTTCTCGGATTATAATTGAGAATGATTATCTTTGTCAATTTAAAACACATAGAAAAGGGGTTCATCATTTAATGAAATTCACATCCAGAACCATTGGCATCGCTGCTCTAAGTCTCCTGTTACTGCTGCTTGCAGCCTGTTCGAACGCTTCAACTTCTTCCCCTGCCGAAGAAACAACTTCAACTACTAACACGACAGAACCTTCAGCTTCTGCTGAGAATACTAATAAAACGACATACCCGCTCACCATTGAGAACTTCACGATTTCGGGTGAAGGCGGCGAGTGGAAACCCAAAGTGCAAGTATTCGATAAAGCACCTGAACGTGTTGTTGCGAATACCCAATCTGCGGCTGAGATGCTCATCAAATTAGGTCTGACCGATAAAATGGTCGGTGTTGCTGCTCTATACGGTTCCGTTACACCGGATGTGGCTGATGATTTCGCCCAAATTCCGGTATTGTCCAAGGATTATGTAGGTAAAGAGCTGGTAGTAGGTGCAAGCCCAGATCTGGTACTCGGACGGGGCGACCTATTCGCTGATGCAGACTGGGGTGTGGGTACCGTCGATGGATTGAATGACATGAATATCCGCACATTCTTGCAAACGACGAATCACAAAGGCTCACTCGATAGCCTCTATATCGATATTGCACAACTTGGGCAGATCTTCGATGTTCAAGATAATGCCGCAACATTCACGGAAAGTCTGAAGACTCGTGTTGCAGCCATTAAGGCAAGTGTAGCCGATCAGCCTGAGCATAGTTTTGCTTATATCGTACCCGCTACAGAAGACACCATTACGGTAAGCAGCATGCAGAACGATACGTATCAGCTTGATGCACTTGGCCTGTTGAAGCTGAAAAATACGTTTGATGGTGTGCAAGGCGAGGTAAGTGTTGAGCAATTGATCACAGCGAACCCGGACTACCTGCTCTTGTCCGCGTATGCCGGTTCACCGGATATCGATAAACTGATTCAAAATCTGTATGCGAACCCTGCCCTGCAAAGTATGAACGCAATCAAAAACAAACAGATCTATGTGACAGATTTCAGCCAATTCTGGGGCTATGGATATCAAATACTAGACGGTATTGAGAAAATGGGACAGGAAATGAAAGCTAATCCGATGAAGTAATGACTTGAGCCAATGAGCAGGAGAAGACATTCTCACTGCTCTTTTTTTAGTCCACTTTGGAACATATTAAATTAACGGATAAACTTACAAATTAAATTAAAAATCATGTTAAAACCTCCTTCTTACCTTTAATCCTGTATGCAAAAGTTTGATTTTTTCAGATAAGCTTATATGCATAGTTCTGGATAGGATTAAAATATAAGAAATGAGGTTTTATTCATGACCGCTCACACATCCCTCCCAAACCAAAGGGAGATTCCTTCCATATCTTCAAAACGCCTTCCGTGGCATGGGCTTCTTGCATTAGCCATGGCGGGATTTATTTGCATCCTCACTGAAAGCCTGCCTGCGGGACTGCTGCCACAAATCGCAAAAGACTTGGGGATCACAGAAGCCCTCACAGGACAGTTGGTGACTCTTTATGCCATTGGATCACTTGTTGCTGCCATTCCCTTGACTGCTGCTACACGCGGATGGAGACGCCGACCTCTACTGTTAGTATGCATTAGTGGTTTTCTTGTCTTTAATACCGTTACCGCCTTATCTTCGGATTATATCCTGACACTTGCTGCTCGTTTCATGGCTGGAGTCTCTGCGGGTGTGTTATGGGGCATGACAGCTGGTTATGCTCGTCGAATGGTCCCGGATTCACTAAAAGGTAAAGCCATGGCCGTGGCTATGGTCGGCACACCTGTAGCATTAGCCCTGGGTGTTCCAATCGGTAGTTTTCTCAGTTCTTATGTCGGCTGGCGCCTCATCTTCGGGATGGTATCTCTTCTAACCGTAGCTTTAATCGTATGGGTTCTCTGGAAAATGCCGGATTTTGCCGGAGAGCCAGCTGGTGAGCGTCTTCCGCTGCATAAGGTGTTTTTAATTCCGGGAGTTAGGCCTATTCTGTTTGTTGTTCTGGCCTGGATGCTTGCCCATAACATCCTATATACCTATATTTCTCCCTACCTTGCCCAGACCGTATTTGCTAACAGAGTCGACTTGATTTTGCTCATTTTCGGTTTTACTTCCATTGTTGGAATTTGGTTAACCGGAATGCTCATTGACCGATTTTTGAGGAGATTAGTTATCATTAGCTTGGCATCATTCGCTCTGGCCTCTGTCGTGATGGGAATCGCTACTCATCAACCTGTGATTATTATCCTTGGCGTCATGATCTGGGGACTTACGTTTGGCGGAGCCGCGACACTGTTACAGACTGCCATCGCTCAAGCCGGAGGCAAAAACACAGATGTCGCCCAATCGATGCTGGTTACAGCATGGAATCTGGCGATTGGTGGAGGAGGCATCATCGGGGGCATCCTTCTTGAAGTATTTGGAGCAGGATACCTTTCTGGGGCGCTGTTTATCTTGCTCATTCCTGCGTTGCTTGTAGCTATGCGTGCTTATAGACATGGATTTACCAGAGCAAATTAACAGGAAGACATTTTGCATGAGTTACACGCAGGAGGAAAGAGGAGTTCACTTGATGTGGACTCCTCTTCTGTTTTTCATTTTAAAGCCCAGAATCTTATTCTGCCTGCGCCAACAGATTTGGTCCTTCCACGAGATTCTTATGCGCAATTGGAGAAGACATGGTGATTAAAGTCATGTAAGTACCGTACGGATCACACTTGTTCTCAAACTCTTCGAGTCCCTGAATGGTGTCTGTGAGGATTTTCAGCAAGTAATTGTACTCCCCGCTTATCCGATAACATTCCACAACTTCAGGTGACGCACGACAGAAATCCAGGAAAGGATAACAATCTCGCGTACGAAAAAGAACATAGGCCGTGCTCTGCTTGCCCAATTTGGAGGGGGAAATTACGGTTCGATATTCCTCGATGATTCCCTTTTCTTCCATTCGTTTGACTCGTTCAGTAACGGCGGGCTGAGATAACCCGACCAATTTGCCTAGTTCGGTCATGGATAATCTCGCCTGATTCTCCAAGTGATACAGAATATGCTGATCTATTTCGTCCATGTGATTCACTCCTTTAAATACATAAGATATATTCAGAAATTACCTTAAGTATATTCGCTAATTCGTTATAATGCCTTTAACAAACCATGTAATACAAGATCAATCATTTATATAATAAACACAGTTATCACGAGAAATCAAATACATCAGTTGGTGAGAGGAAGATAAGCATGAGAAAAGAAGACATGACGGCATTGCATAATTATGTGGATGAAGCCATTGACCGCGCTCTAAGCGAAAAAAGAATCGTAGGAACAGTTGTACAGGTTGCATTAGGAGGGGAACTGGTATATAGCCGGGCTGCTGGTTTCGCAGACAGGGAGCAAAAACGCACCATGTCGGAAAACGCTCTGTTTCGACTTGCTTCCGTAACCAAACCTATTGTCTCGACAGCAGCTCTGGCATTAATCTCACAAGGAAAGCTGAGTCTGCATGATCCGGTGACACGCTGGCTTCCTGCATTCCGGCCCAAACTTGCCAATGGTCAAGACGCTTTAATATCAGTACATCAGTTGATGACGCACACCGCAGGCTTGACATACCGTTTCTTCCAAGAAGATCAGGGAACCTATGAGCTTGCAGGAGTATCGGACGGAATGGATTGGTCTGAAATGAGTCTGGAGGAGAATCTGCAAAGGCTGGCTTCTGCTCCTCTTTTGTATGAGCCAGGCAACATGTGGAGATATTCCATTGCGACAGATGTACTTGGTGCCGTTATCGAAAAGGTAACTGGGATGTCACTACGAGAAGCTGTTCAAACGCTGGTTACTCATCCACTCCACATGACCGACACTGACTTTGTTGCGGTGGATTTGGATCGATTAACAGCCGCATACGCTAACGGTTCTGAAGAACCGCGTCTCCTTCATAAGGAGTTGGAGCAGATTCCTTTTATGGAGGGTACTGCTGGCTTCAGACTGTCACCCAATCGTGCGAATCGTACTTCTGCTTACTTATCGGGCGGAGCGGGTATGGTTGGAAGTACCGGAGATTTTCTTACTTTACTTGAAGCATTGCGACAAGGAGGACAGCCTCTCCTTACAGAAGCCGTTGCGACTGAGATGTCTACGAATCAAATCGGTAATCTCGTGATGCCATACTGGCCAGGCAGAGGGTTTAGCCTTGGTTTTACCGTACTTAAAGATCCTGTCGCAGCCGGTACACCGGAATCAGCGGGTACGTGGCGAATGGGTGGAACTTACGGCCATTCCTGGTTTGTTGATCCAAAAGAAGAACTTAGTGTTGCAGCATTCACCAACACGGCACTTGAAGGGATGTCGGGCCAGTATACCACCGATATCTGTGGTGCCATCTACGCAGGCATTCGTGAAGGCAAAGAGGCTGTAAGAATTTAAATACGAATAACCGCCCAATATCATTGGGCGGCTTTATTTGGAAACGATGGTAAGACTACTGTCTGTTATTACTCAAATTTTTCTTTTTGAGAAGGTAGATCCCCGCAACAAGGATAAACCACACTGGCGTGACAAACAGTGCCACACGCGTATCCTCGGCCAATGCCAGTACCACCAGCACAAATGCCAAAAACGCTAGGATCAAGTAGTTCGAGAACGGATAAAGTGGCAGTTTGAAGCGGCTGCGACTCGCCAGTTCCGGCTGAGTACGACGATATCTGAGATGACAGATCACCATGATGCCCCATACAAAGATGAAACACACAGTCGACACGCTCGTGATCAGCGTAAATACGCCTTCTGGCATGATATAGTTCAGCACAATCGCGATCAGAATAACAATCGTGGAGAAAAACAGCGCATTGGAAGGGACCTTCCTCTTGTTCAGTCTTGCAAATGATTCAGGTGCGTTGTGATCCTTTGCCATGGAGAACACCATACGGCTTGTACTGAAAATGGCACTGTTACACGCTGACGCTGCGGACGTCAGTACCACGAAATTCACAATGCCTGCAGCAGCCGCAATACCCACAGCGGCAAACACTTGTACAAACGGACTTTCAGTAGCCACAATGGCGTTCCACGGGTAAATACTCATAATAATCAGCAGTGCGCCAACATAGAAGAGCAGTACCCGGATCGGAATCTGGTTAATTGCTCTCGGAATAACCTTCTCTGGGTTCTCCGTCTCCCCCGCTGTCAGTCCCACCAGTTCCATGCCTACAAAGGCGAATACCACCATCTGGAACGATATGATGAACCCATGCAGTCCATTCGGAAACCATCCCCCATGACTCCACAGATTGGTGAAACTGGCTGGACCCTGATCCGTTGTAAAACCTTTGAAAATCATATATAAACCAACAACAATGAGTGCCAGAATAGCCACGACTTTAATCAGGGCAAACCAGAATTCCATCTCCCCAAACAACTTGACCGTTGCCAAGTTCATGATTAGTAAAATGACTAACGCAATTAACCCTGGCATCCACTGAGGTACATTTGGAAACCAAAACTGCGTATACAAACCAACGGCCGTAATATCAGCCATGGCAATGGAGATCCAGCAGAACCAATAGGTCCAGCCTGTAATAAATGCCGCCATATTTCCCAGGTAATCACGCACAAAATCGACAAAGGAATGATACTGCAAGTTGCTTAACAGCAGCTCCCCCAATGCACGCATGATCAGGAACAACACAACACCCGTAATAATGTAGGCCAGCAAGATGGATGGCCCTGTCAGCTGAATCGTTTTGCCTGCTCCGAGAAACAGACCTGTACCGATCGCACCTCCGATCGCCATCAACTGCACATGCCTGTTCTTTAATCCCCTTGTTAACGTTTCTTGCTGCATGATCAACCACCACTCTCTTTCTGTACATGCTCTCTACGATGCAAAATATTATTACTCATCATATAATAATCTGCCCAGAATACATATCCCTCTCTTATATATTTTTTTTGCACAGCAAAGAGGCCACCTTTGTAAGAGGTGACCACTTCATATGCTCCTATTTCATGCCCTTTGCTTTTATAATCTTGAGTTGCATCCGGTCCATACTATCATCAGCCTATGTACATTCCTTTGTTATTCTCATGCCATGTCATGCTGATTATACATATCTATAGAAGTATTTAAAAATATAAGCCAAGCATAGAGCGGCAACAACTAAAAAGGTAATTGCTAATGAACGTTCGGTTTTCCAAACTCGAATAGCATTAGCAACATTAATCATCAATAGCGCAAGCAAGTTAATATTACCCGAGTTTGATTGAAACATGTTAAAAACAATCATCATAAATCCTACGATCCAGATTAACAAAAACCACAGTGGAGTTTTCTGAAAAAGCTGCTTCATTATGATTTACTCCTTATATATTAGATTGGTTTATTTACAAGATATTCTTCAACAGGAATGGAAATTCCTTTATTTAGGTCATAACCCCAAAAAATTAATACTATATAGACCAATTTTAAGCATCTTCACAGTAAAAAGGGCTCCCGATAAAGGTGCCCTCTGGTTGTTCAGCTATTCCTTTTGCTTATCCAATCTGTTCTGAGGATATCAATTAGTGTAATTTCATTGCCCTCTTTGTCCGTACCATTTTTAGAGAGCGCGGTGTATCAAATTTTCGATCTTAATGCATCTCGCTACAAATATGGAAGGTTCAGAAAGCACCATCTTTTTAACGAAAAGTGCTATCTAACCAGCAACTACTTTTGCTTATAAAACTCGTGGTACAGCTTCATTAACGCTCGTTTCTCAATCCGTGATACATAAGAACGTGAGATGCCCAGTTCCTTCGCAATTTCGCGTTGAGTTCGTTCCTCCCCGCCTGCTTCCAGGCCAAATCGACCGATTACAACTTCCTTCTCCCGATCATCCAGGATGTCTAGATTGCGATAAATTTTGCTTTTTTCAATCTTGAGCTGTACCCGATCTACAACATCATCAGCTTCTGTGCCAAGGATATCGATTAATGTAATTTCATTGCCTTCTTTGTCCGTACCGATAGGGTCGTGCAGGGATACATCTTTGCGTGTTTTCTTCAGGGAACGCAGATGCATAAGTATCTCGTTTTCAATACATCTAGCCGCAAATGTGGCAAGCTTTGTACCTTTGCCTTGTTGAAAACTTTCGATCGCTTTGATCAAACCAATGGTTCCGATGGAAATCAGGTCTTCCTGATCTTCACCCGTATTGTCGAACTTTTTGACGATATGCGCGACGAGGCGCAGATTGTGTTCAATGAGCAGATTGCGAGAGTGGGCATTGCCTTCAGCCATAAGGCGTAAATGTTTGGCTTCATCACCCTCAGCCAGTGGCTGGGGGAACGCATTATTTTTGACATACGAGACGAGTAACGTTAACTCTTTAATGAATAGAGCAATTGCGGTAAACAATCCGGGCACAGATGACACCTCCTGCAGTTTTACAACGATCTGGCCTGAGCACATGTGGGAACAGGGTCGATCTATTGTATGTAGGCAGAGGCCCAGAAGTGCATGTACGGGGAAATAGGTACGGGCTATAAAGCTTTAAAAAATATTGTTTTATGTAAATGGAGTGTGTAGCATATCCACTCCATTGTTTTCAATTCCCTCTCAATCCCATCGGAATCAACCTTGTATAGTTCGCTCCTGCTTTGCGTAGTTTTGTAATTACAGTTTGTTGTAAGGTGAATACGTCCCAAAGTTTAGTTTCATCATTTGAAGTACATACTGTTTCTCCTTCTTCTGCTGTGTAAGTCAGTTTACATCTCTCTTGCTTATTCTTAAAATATTCTTCTCCAGAAATCTCTTTCGTTGTTACTTTTCTGCATCTCAAACATCTACTTAAAAATTCTGACTCATAAATTCCTCCATCACATTTAATGCATTTGTCATTCAATATCTAAATCACCTTTCCCAAGAAAGTTAAATTTACCAGTCTTGATCGTTATATTCCTCTAAAATTTCGATTGCATAATTCAAATCATAAATCTGATGCTTTACCTTTGTGATAGTTCTAGCAACGGAACTGTCTTCGGTATCCTCTAGTTGCTTCACTTCTGCTCTCGTTTTTCTCAATTCAGCCTTCATTACATAATATTGCAAATGCACCATTCATAATATCTGCCTCTTTCCTTATTTTAGCTATACCATTCTACATTCATCACATTTACTTTTCCGTTCATGTCTTCATTCTGAAAATATATAAATCGGTGCTCATTGCCCTTGAGGCATTTTTGAAAACTATTGCTCAATCTTCTCTTTGTCTGCGATATGAACCATCTTTACTCTGAGCTCTTCTACTACTTCCTCGAAAATTGAGCAATTACGCAGAATGCTTCCATTTTTTAAACTAATATCTATATTAAACACTATCCCCCTCCTTCCCCTCTAAAGATACAAAACGACATAATCCCTTAGATTAAGCAAGAAATTCAATAATAAAATGAGTCCTAATCCTCAAGAGATATATTCCATAATATGTTAATTTTGAATTATACCAAATTTAAGGAGGAATTAAATTATGAAATTCAAATCTTTGACAATATGTGCTCTGTTAGGGGTATCTATGTTACTTGGAAGTGTGAGTGCTAGTGCTGCACCTGTTGATACAAACTCTGTATCTCCATTTGCCAACCAAAGTTTAGTCTTACGCGTCGGTGAAATCCATAATTTTAACGGCACAATCTCCATGGTTGATAATATACAGAATGTGATAGCCGTGACATATCCAACGACTATTAGAGGAATCAAGCCGGGACAAGCCAAACTTAGAGTATACAGTAATGGAGTATATACATATTATGATATCCTCGTTAAAAGCAGCATTTGAATAAATTTCTGATCCATAATTGTCACATAATATCACTAGGGCACTGCGCTATTCTCTTGCGTAGTGTTTTAGTGTTTATTTGCATTCTTCACACTCTTCTTGTTTTCGGTTCACTCTCCTTTTTTCAAAGAAAGATCGATTTCATCTGATCCTGGTCATATATGTATTCGAGTTCAAATTCCAAACCTAATGCCTCTAATAAATTCCTTACAACATCCATGTCAACATCTGTATATGTACCAACTTTTCATTAACAATTAACTCTGTTCCCCATTCACCACAACAACCATCTGAGCAGCTATAGTAGTACTCTCGGACTACAATTTTGTTCAACCGATCAGCTTCTTTCTGTACTTATCTAATGGAGTCCCCATATGTACTTTCCCCACTGAGGTTCAAGTAAAGAAAACACCTCTTCGCTCACCATACATTCTGAAAAGTCACCATCTTCGTAGTTGTACTGTCCCAACTTAATTCCAAATCGCCCAAGTTCATCTCTATCCTCTACATCAGCGCATATCCAACCTTTTAATATTGTCATTCTCCTTTCTTAATGAATTATCAATTTTATTAAGATACGATAAAAGAAATTTATTCCATTAAAGATGTAAACATGCTAACATAATAAAGCACTACTTTTTGACTAGTAAAAAATAGTACATAAGACTCAGGAGGTTGTTATGGGAACCGTATCACAACAGAAAGCGAAAAAGGAAATCAAGAAAGTAGACAGACTTGGCAGAGCAGTAGTATCCTTTATATTTAGTTTTATTGGATTAGCCTCCCTAGCTTTATTCCATATGGCAATGGAAGCAAATAAAAGCTACAATACAAATGGAAACGGAATAATGATCACAATGGCATTGGTTTTATTAATTAACGCAACTAGTTTTTTTCTTGGCATGAGTGCTAGACGCTCAACATCGGGAAGAGGGTTGGCTATTGCGGCGATTACTATAAGCGCAATCCCACTGGCTCTTATGCTTCTATTAATAATAGCTACATTACTTGCGATGCTTTTAATGAACTAAGCCCTCACTGGGCTTATATTTATTTCATCAGCACTATTGTCAAGTGGCTAGATCCCAGTACACCATTATAAGTGGTGTTAGATTCCTTAAGTCACATCTGATTATACTTCTTTTGGGATTATACTTTTATCTACTCTTTTGGTTACATAAATAAGACTTGTTGTTTTCGTGAATAAATTTATTTTTCATCTCTATCCCCCTTCAATCTAAATGTCTATTTTCAAGAAAACTTAAAAAAAACGACACCCTAGGGCCATCTCACACTAAATAAATTTTCATAAGATCTTGCGAAGATTTCACAAACTCACAGAAACAATGGAGCCCACCCGCTGAAGCAGGAGAAATTCTTTTTCCACACTTTCGATAAAATACTTCTTTTCACCAAATAGGACAACATCATTCTGGGCTAATGAAACATCGCTTTTAAAATAGATCACATTGTCCGTTTCACGGAACGCACCTTTATAATAAAACATTATATCCATCTCCTTCATAAAACTACCTGTGTAATAAATTAAACCATTACTTATACTCTCATTAACCTCATCCCCAAAATTAAAAATACCCATATGCTCCTTTCAGATGACTTGATTCACAACAAAAACCCCAGCTCTGTACGAAACAGAACTGAGGCTACGGCATATCCAATATGAATCCCATTAAATATCTGAGAATCCCTAGGAATACCGGTTAATCACTTGAAGATTCGTTGTGAGAACTGATACAGGCCGCTGTTCCAGACAGATGGTTCGTGTCCACCTACATCCAGATAAAAGGTATGTGGAATGTTCATGCTGCTCAAGCCATTTTTGAAATTCTGGCTGACCCATAACAGACCATCACTCGATCCACAGGAGATCCAGAGCAATTTGAGTTGGCTAGCGACTTGTCCCGGGTTGGAAACCAGCTGCGATACAGATTGTGTATTCGGTGCAGCCGAGAAGGCCCCTACCCAAGCGAAGGTATTCAGATTTTTCAATCCGAAGTTAAGCGACTGCCCACCACCCATAGACAGTCCGGCTAGCGCACGACTATTCTTGTCTTTGTACACCGGATAGTTGGCCTCGATATGAGGAATCAGATCCTTGAGCAGATCTTGCTCAAACCGTTCAAACGCAGCCACTTTGTCCGGAGCAAAAATGTCACCGACTGGACGATCGTCCTTCATGGCACGGCCATTTGGCATAACAACGATCATCTGGGACAACTTACCTTCAGAATACAGGTTGTCCAGAATGTTCTTTGGTTTCATTGCATTAACCCACTCATGCTCATCTCCGCCGATGCCGTGCAGGAGATACAGGACGTTATACTTTTTATTCGGAGAATATCCTGGCGGTGTATACACGGTCGCTTTCCGTGTATTGCCCACCGTTGTGGAGTAATAGGATATCAGATTGGTGTTTCCGTGCGGAATATTGTTTCGATAGCCATCAAAACCCGGTGGTGCCGGCACCACCGGAGTATTAGCCAGCGCATTTTGCCCGGTATTATCCATGGTGCCGGTCGCTCCCTGATCTACAACCGCCTGAATGGGGGTTGGAGCCGCAGTTTCCTGCATATCGGCTGCAGACGCCATCGTTGGTACAAGAAGTGCTGCTGTGATGGAGAGACTCAAAATCTTGGACAGACGTTTTTTCATTAATATCAATCTCCTTTGGAATATGATTTTAAACCGTGTACGAACCTCATAACAGGTCTTTCAGATACACACAAACTCCCATTGAAAGCCCTTACATTTTAAAAAGAAGTTCCTCCTTTCCACGCATGAATACGGACCGCTATCCTTCACCTTTCCCAATACGAAAGCAACATCCGCGATCCATAATTTACAATCAATTCCAATTACATCTTTATTATATCACCTCACAAGGCCTGTACATCATCAAAAAACTTAAATAACTATATCTTATAGTTTGAAAAGTATACTTCTTCACACCACCAGATCGTCTATTCGCTCCCCAACTCCGGATCTCATCATGATATAAAAAAGCCTCAATTCTCCGTTTCAACGGAAGAATTGAGGCAAACCGATTTCATTTTCAACTTGCCTCTGCAACCTCAACAACCTCCGGCCCATGATGTTTACGCTTCATGAACAGACTGAAGAGCAGTCCTAGCAAACCTAATCCGGCAATAACTGCGGCATACAAAGGTACAGATATAAGTCCCGTATGCGTAATTGCATACCCACCCATATAGGCACCAGCGGCATTTCCCAGGTTAAATGCCGAATGACTTGAGGTTGTCGCAAGTAGCGGTGCTTCGCGGGTCATATTCATGATTCGAATCTGCAATCCTGGCATAATACCAAAAGCCGCTACACCCCAGAAGAATATGGTGATTACTGCGAGATAAGGATTCTCTAGTGTAATCGTAAGTGCAGCAAGAAGAACCGCCAGTATCCCGAAATTAACGATCAGGGAAGGCATCAGCTTCCAGTCTGCCAGACGGCCGCCAACCAAATTGCCCAAGGTTACACCGAAGCCAAACAACACCAGAATCCAGGTCACACTTTGCTCCGCAAAGCCGCTAATATCCACAAGCATCGGCGTAATATAGGTGAAGACTGTAAACAAACTTCCGCACCCCAACGCCCCAATAAGCAGAACCAGCAACACTTGTGGACGTACCAGATTTCGGAATTGCTGACCGAGGTTTGCAGGCGGTCCTTGCGCAATAACCGGAATAAAACGAATAATTCCCATTAATGAGATAATGCCCAGAATTGTAATGGCCCCGAAAGATGACCGCCATCCAAGCTGTTGCCCGATAAACGTACCAAACGGAACGCCAATAATGTTAGCAATCGTTAGCCCCGCGAGAACAACCGATACCGCTCCTGCCCTTCTCTCGGGCGCAACAAGCCGCGTCGCCATGATTGAACCTACACCAAGGAACGTACCATGAGCAAATGCCGTTAATATCCGGGCTGAGATTAACAACCCATAGGTGGGAGCAATAACGGACAATGCGTTCCCGATAATGAAAATGCACATCAGCAGTACCAGCAGTTTTTTCTGCGGAATCTTGTGTGTAAATACGGTCAAAATCGGCGCACCTACCGCTACACCAAGCGCATATCCCGTAATGAGTTGTCCTGCCTGCGGAATACTTACATTCAGGTCTGTTGCCACATTGGGCAGCAGGCCCATAATAATAAACTCGGTCATACCAATCGCAAAAGCTCCTATCGTCAGGCATAACAGGGATAATGGAAACACCCCTCGTTTACCTGACGGTGAAACCTGTGGTTGTAATGTGTGTCCAGTCGTGCTCATAGATGTTCTCTTCTCCTGTCTCTTAATCAACGATTTTCTGTCGCCTTCAACCACAAGGCATCTGTTAGTTGTTCGAACGTTCCACGCATGGCCAGCTTGTCCCGCCAGTGTGCCGGAATACCACTCAGTCCATAATAAGCACCTGCGATCTGTCCGTACACCGCTCCCGTAGTGTCCGCATCATCACCCAAATTAACAGCTAACAACGCGCCTTCCTCAAAACTTGAGGACTTATAGAACGCCCATAATGCTGCTTCAAGTGAACGAACCACATAACCACTGCCCTTAATTTCCGGCGGTTCTTTGCTCTGATAGGAACCCATAATAACCTCTTCAATAGCGGGCGAAAAAGCAGGTTCTTCCCTCCACTGTCTGCATGTCTCCGGCATCAGCATGACGTTTTTGTCCGCTCCGCGCAGACCGGCAACAATTATGGCGGCCAGCACTTCACATGCTTCCACGCTTTCCGTTGCAGCATGTGTTGTCCGGGAGCTCAGCCCGGCATAACGAACCGCCTCGTTTGGTTGATTAGCATAAGCCATTGCGACAGGTGCAAGCCTCATGATAGAGCCATTGCCCGCCGTCATCGGGTCAGTTGATCCGCTGTAGGCTTCTCCAGTTATCTCAAACCTCTCCAAGGCACTTCTTGTGGCCCCGCCGATATCAAAGCAATCGCCTGTGCTGCTCATATACCCGACCTTGTACCAATTGGTGTATCTTCGCATCTGATCCGCAGGATCAAAGTCTGCTTTACGTACCAAACTTTCTGCCAGACACAGAGCCATGGATGTATCATCTGTCCACTGCCCTGCCTCCAGCCCGAATACACCGCCACCCACGATATCCGTTACGGGTTCAAATGTGCCCGGGCTGCTGAATTCCACGGTAGTTCCGAGCGCATCACCCGCTGCAAGCCCGATGAAACAACCATTGAAACGGTCCTTTTGCAACATGCTTGTCTTCCTCCCTTACTCCATATACTTTCACAATCTTTCTTCCATTCTCCCACAGGGCCTGATCTGGCGTAAAGCTAATAAAATCCAATAAATTCAGCTCCATTTCTTCTATTATAAAAGTGTCGAAAGCTGTTGAACGGCCAGAATAGCAAATTTTCATAAAAAAAGTTTTATTTTTTTGAGCTGTAAAAACAGTTTATTCAGTACACCGCTTACATGCAAAAGGGTTAACGGTTTGCAACGTTCATCATTTTCTGAAAATAAATCATACATGTGAAAATTTTCAATGTAAACAATCATGACGCGCTTGACCCTTCGGTTTGTCCTATGTTACGGTTTTATTAGCTTCAAACGCATATTTTTTCCCAAATTAATATTCATTTTCGTTTTATTGCGTCAACTAATATCCCGCAGGTTAATGAATACAGGGAATGAATTTGCAGAAAATTTTCATTTTAATTTTATCCCCAAACTAATTCTGAAACAGGAGGAACAAATTTATGATTAAGGCACTGGTGTTTGATTTCGACGGAACGATTATTGATACAGAGACAGCATGGTATATTGCTTTTCGTGATGCCTACAAGGAACACGGCGTAGATTTAACCCTGGAGATGTATTCACAATGCATCGGTACCAGTCTGAAAACATTTAATCCGTATGAGTACCTCATCACAGATTTGAATCTTCCGATCGATCGGGAAGCGTTCAGGGAATCCGTTCAGTTGCAGCACGCTGCATTGATGAACAAAGAAAAGGTGCGTCCTGGTATTGAGGAATATCTTGAACAAGCACGTGAAGCCGGACTAAAACTGGCTGTAGCATCCAGCTCCAAACGGGAGTGGGTTGAACAACATCTGGAACAACTGAAACTGAAAGATTATTTTGAAGTCATTCGTACGGCAGATGATGTTGCAAATGTGAAGCCTGATCCAGAACTCTACAATCAAGCACTTGAAGCCCTTGGAGTAACTGCAGACGAAGCCGTAGCGATTGAGGATTCACCTAACGGCGCGCGTGCAGCTGCTGCGGCTGGTATGCACTGCGTAGTCATCTCGAATACCATCACAGGAACACTGGAATTCGATATGCCTCACCAACGGCTATCTTGCTTGACCGACCTTACATTTAATGATTTGATTTCGAAGCCACTCGTCACTACCGTCTAAGGTCTGCACGAATTTCGCGATTTAATCCTTAAAGGGGGAGTTCACACATGAAAGCTGTACATTTTGGTGCGGGCAATATAGGCCGCGGTTTTATCGGTCATATGTTGTCCGCTTCCGACTACGAAGTCTGCTTTGTCGCACGTAACCCGAAGAAAATCTCCATGCTTCAAGAGAGACAGGAATATCCGATTACACTTGCCAATAGAGATCAGGACACTACGATTGTCAACAACGTGACGGCTATCAATGTGAGTGAGCAGAATCTCGTTGCTGAAGAGATCGCTTCAGCCGATGTGATCACAACCGCGGTGGGTGTATCTGCACTCGGAGATATCGCCGAACCTATCGCCAAAGGCATTCAACTTCGCATGAAAAATAATAATCAGGCTCCACTGCATATTATCGCTTGCGAAAATGCCATCGGTGGTAGCACCAGGCTGAAGAAACGCATCTATCCATTTTTGGATGAACAAACTCGCAAAAAAGCCGAACGTTATGTTTCTTTCCCCAATGCAGCTGTGGACCGGATTGTTCCGGCTCAAAACCACAAAGACCCGCTGCAGGTCACTGTTGAACCTTTTTACGAATGGGTCGTTCATCGTCCAGCACTTCTGGATGGATTTAAGAAAATAGATGGCGTCCATTATGTGGATTCGCTTGAACCTTATATTGAGCGTAAAATGTTTACGGTCAATACAGGCCACTGTGTCGCCGCTTACTTCGGCTATCTCGAAGGATTCAAGACGATCCGCCAGGTGATGAGTAACTCTACCCTGCGGGCCAAAGTGCGCCATGTTATGGAAGAGACCGGTCAGATGCTCATCCAGAAGCACGGATTCAACGCTCAGAAGCATAACAAATATATCGACACCATACTGGAACGCTTCGCCAATCCCAACCTGACGGATCAGGTCACCCGGGTTGGACGTTCCCCCCTTCGCAAGCTTTCGCCTCATGATCGGCTTGTTCGCCCAGCGATGCAGGCCAGTGAATTCGGAATTGAAATTCCTCATTTAACTTCTGCTATGGCGGCCGCAATGCTGTTTAATGACAAACGCGACGAGGAAGCCATGAAGCTACAACACATGATTCGCGAAGATGGCGTCTCCGCCTTCATCCGTGAACGCATGGGAATTCCCGACGAACATCCCGTTCATCAGAATGTAATCGCCTGTTATCAAGAACTCAGAGGGCGCAAGGAATCGACTATAATAACCTGAGTAACGGATCAGGACACGGGTTCGATCCTGCAAACTGAATAGAAGCACGGCCAAGAAGCCGGGAGGAACCTATGCAGCTGCATCGCTCCTTCCGGCTATTTGTCTATGCACGGCACGGTACATCTATCTATATTGTAGTAACGCTAATGAAACAGCGCATCTCCTCTCTCAAGGAAACACGCTGTTTAGGGAATCTTTTTAATTTACTACATCGTTCGGCTTAGCCGAGTAGCTCATCCCTTTTCTACTCATTCATAATGGAATTGAGGGATGCATATGCCATGGGCATAAAACCTTCCGAAGGTTCACCAATAGGTGCTTGGATGTGGAAAATGAAACCATTGCCGTCCAGTTCTTTCACGATAAAATACTCTGTTTTCTTATCATTCTGGGACATCATGTATAATCTTGCATCCTTCATCGGGCCGTTGCTGAGTTGTTCAGCCGTTAACTGCTTCACTTCTCCGGTCTCGGACAACTCTTCCTTGGCATCCATCTTCAGTGCATCCAGATTGTAATTCGCCGGCAGCTTCTCAATCTCTACCTCATAATCCGGATCAATCTTCATTGTTAATTCATGGTCTTCCGCGTCAAAAGCCATCGGTTCAAACACATAAAGTGAATAACCTTTCGCTTGTGCCAATGTCACTGGACGTTTCTCGGTCATTCCTTCTACCGTCACTTCCAACTCTGATGTCTTCGGACGATCGGACGTTACTGTACCACCTGCATTGGAACCGTTATTGTCATCACTCGATTCAATCTTTGCAATCTCTGTAAGTACCAACTGTTTCGTTGTTGCATCAATGGTTTTCTCTACATATTTGAAACGAACGGAATCTTCATCATCGATATCATCCAGAGACTTCTGCAGATCTTCGCTCACCTGGAATGACATCGGCTTCTCATTCACTCGAATCTCAACGGTATGCGGATCAGCCCATCCAGTCAGAATACCTTCTGCTTCTATTGCAGCACTTTCATTTGGTTGTTGCTCCGGTGCTGGTGACTGTTCTTCCGTATTATTCACTGTTGGCTGTGCAGCAGGATTACTGTTCCCACAAGCCACAAGCGAGAATCCCATAAGTAAAACCAGGAGTGATGCACTAACTTTCATTGTATTTCCTTTTCGCATATGAACACCTCCGTTAGCTTATACGCAATGATGCTTGTCCATGTTGCTTCTTATCCATTGGCTTGGCTGTATACTAGTACTTACACGGGAGACAGGCAGCTCAATCATGCAAAATGTCTGAACGATTATTGTAGTCCTCTGCTCAGCTGGCCTGATCCATCTGTACCAGTTTGGCATTGGCTCCGTTAAATGCTTTGGTCTGGAGGTTAAATTGCTTTCGGAATTCAGCAAGCTTCGCATATTCGCTATTCCGTACCCGAATGGCTCGTTTAATCTTAACCAGATTAGGTTCTGCACGTTCTCTCATCAGATCATACAACTGCTCATCGGCACTCAGACTCAACTGATACGAAGCAACAAAATTTTCCAATGCACGTGCTCTTGCTTCATATTGATCCAGCACCTTTTCAGCCTGTGCCAACGTTTCTTCTTTTTCAAATGATAGTTCTTTCAATGAACTGCGCAGGGCCACTGTCTTCTCGTTGGTCTGTTTCATGGCCTCTTCCGCCTGTTTCAACAACGTTCTTCGTTCATGAATATGACCTGCTGCCTGATCCAGCAGTGCTTCGAGATCACTGTTTTTGTTCTTGCCTTTGTCTAAAATAGACTTGTATAACTTCATATCTTCCTGCTCATGACTGGTCAACGTCTTCAAACTCTGATCGATCTCCTGACCGCTGAGCACCAATTGGTTTATCTGATTTGCCGCAGGCTCCTGCGGATCTCCACAACCACTCACCAGCAGAATTAGCAATACACTGACCGCCGCAAGCGCCACTTTTTTACTCGTTAGCACCAAAGTCCTTCCTCTCTTGCATCATCTTGTTGTTATATTACAAGCGGGTATCTCCGCTAAAATTGGCTACCCAGTGTGCATCCGGATCGTATACTTCGAACTCGTAACCCCGATCTTCGAGTAACTTCAGAATGCGTGGTAAAGCCTGAACCGTCTGCTCCCGCTCATGCATCAGAATCACTTCCTTATCCCGATGTACACTTTTGCTCACCCGGGCCACAATCTTGTCCGGCTGACCGGGAAGATTCCAATCGAGTGAATCTGTCGTCCAGTCCCACATCTTGAATCCGGCCGCTGCAATGTCACCTCTGAACTTTTCACCGATCTGTGGACTGCTGCCATAAGGTGCACGAATCAGATGAGGCGTAAAACCAATCAGATCTTGCACCATCTTCTGCTCTTTCTTGAACTCTTTCACAAAGTTCGCAGAGCTGCCACTCTTATACAGCTTTTTATAGTTATGCGTCATGCTGTGAAGCCCAGGATAACTGCCTTCCTTCAACAGCCGTTTCACTGCTTCCGGATGCTGATTCAACTGACGTCCGATCATAAAAAAGGTAGCTTTCGCCTCATGCTGCTTCAATATATCCAGCAGTTGTTCTGTATATTCAGTTGGCCCATCATCAAACGTTATGTAAGCCAATTTGCGAACCTGGCCCTGGAACCGTGCCGGCTCCTCCTTCGCATCAGGAGTAACTTGTATCATGCCAAGCTTGGCCGGCTGTTCGATTACAGTAATCGGAGGCGGCGCCACAACGCTTTTGATCCAATGCGTCATGCCAAAGAATACATATGTAATACCGGTAACGAACAGTACCAGGAGCATTAGAGCTATGATTACCCTTCCATACCGGATTTTTCTTCGTTTATGTGTTTTCGTGCGACTTGTGCTAGGCGGAATACTGCCACGTTCTCCCGCTCTCTCTTGTTGAACTCTCACTGTCATGCCACTTCCTTACTTTCATTTTTTCCCGATTATTGGTATATTATCTCGTTTCATGTCTCTATATAGAAGATTAATAGAAAAATGGATCGGGAGAATGACAGAATAGTTACAAGCCCGGTTACAATCTACTTATCTCTTCGTTCTCTTTATCTTTCCTGCGGTTGTCTTCTCCTGTATAATGAAGTGATTTACGCTATCAGACTTCAAGAAGGAGCTACACCCATGACAAGCTTGAACCGTGCCGGCAGATCCATCTATCTGTTATTCTTTGTCGGCATTATCGCCATTTCTTTTTCTTCGATCTTTGTACGCTGGTCTACCGCAGATGTTGCGGTCATTGCCATGTACCGTCTATTTTTGACCAATCTGCTAATGCTCCCGTTTGTCTGGAAATACAGACATGAGATGATGCGTCTGAGCTTACGGCAGTGGGGCTTGCTGCTTGCATCCGGTGTGATGCTGGCCCTTCATTTTCTGCTCTGGATGGGTTCGCTGCGGCTCACCAGTGTTGCCAGTTCCACAGTTATTCTCGCGCTGGAGCCTATACTGATTCTTGCCGGTTCGGTATGGCTGTTCAAAGCCAAAATTAACCGCATGATGATCATCGGCATGGGCATCGCCCTGCTTGGATCAATCGTCATTGGCGCAGGAGATTTCCAGTTGGCAGGTACTGCTCTGCAAGGTGATGTCCTGTCTTTGCTTGGCACAATCGCAGTCGCCGTTCATATGTTACTGGGTCAATTTTTGCGTGCGGGACTTAGTGCATTTTCGTATAACTTCTGGGTGTTCTTCGTAGCCGCTTGCACGCTGGCGGTATATAATCTGATCATGGGCCACCCGTTCGGAGGTTACGCTGCGTCAGAGTGGGGAATCTTCCTGCTGCTCGCCATTGTGCCAACGATCTTTGGACATTATCTCTTCAACTGGCTGCTTCAATATATGAATGCCACGACGGTATCCATGGGCGTACTGGGGGAACCCGTATTTTCTTCATTGCTGGCCTGGATGCTGCTCGGCGAATCCCTCAGTGCATTACAGATGTCTGCCGGGGTTGTCATTATATTCGGGGTATGGATCTTCATTCGATATGGCAAAACCAAACCTCAACCCATTCCCGCCGATGCTCCTATCGCTGGCAAAGGGCCTGTTGAACCTACCACGGTATAACGTATTTTTTCGTAATTCATAGTTATAAACGACTCTACCACTCTCATAAGGCGGTGTATTTTTGATGAAAAATATTGTATCCATGTGTTGGCTGCTCGCCAGAATGTATGAACCAGATGTGGTCATTGCAGATTGCCGATTCTTGCTCGGTCAGCCAGAGGCTGGAAGACAAGCCTATGAAGCTGGACATATTCCAGGCGCTGTCTATCTCGATTTGGAAAAAGATCTATCCTCTCCTGTCTCTGCGCACGGAGGACGTCACCCGCTTCCTGATCCGGCTGAACTGGCTAATCGCCTTGCCAAAGCAGGGATTGGCTCCAATGCACGCATTATTGCCTACGATGACCAAGGCGGTATGAATGCTTCACGGTTATGGTGGCTGCTTCGCTACATCGGTCATGAACAGGTGTATATCATGGACGAAGGTTTCTCCGCTTGGAAAAACGCCAAGTTCCCGGTGACTCAGGATGTGCCCGTGCAGATCCCGTCTTCCTTTGAGGTGAACCTACAGTCGCAGATGCTGGCAAGTGTGCAAGATGTGCAACAAGCCTCGGTAACTGGCAGCGCTGTGTTGATCGACTCCCGCGATGCCCGCCGTTATGCGGGTCTGGAGGAACCCATTGATGCCAAAGCCGGACATATACCGGGTGCGTTGAACTACTTTTGGAAAGACGTGTTGGATTGGGATGGACGTTGGACAGATAATGGGGTGTTAGAAGAACGTTTTAGTAAGCTGGACAAGGATGGTGCGATTATCGTGTATTGCGGCTCCGGCGTCTCCGCTTGCCCCAACGTGATTGCGCTGGAAGAAGCGGGATATACGAATGTGAAATTGTATTCCGGAAGCTGGAGCGACTGGATTAGTTATGAAGAAAATCCGGTGGCTATAGGCGACGCGGAATCGCACAAAGACGTATAACAGTGTATAGATGTTGAATACATCGCTAGGTGGCTTATCTGCCCCGGCGATGTATTTTTCTATTTTTGGTCAACATCGAGTCAACAATACAACCCTTTAAGTATTTAAAAGCACACAGAAGTAGACATCAAGTGGCAGCTTTTTTTGATTCATGATAACGAAAAAAACCGTGATGGACATCTGTCCACCACGGTTGAATAATGAAATCCATTATTGCTTTTTACTCAACGATACATTAGCTGTTAACGTCTTGTCGATCGTCGTCCAGTTGACATAAGCACCTAGTATTTCATTAATAACAGAAACCGGAACTACGGTTTCGCCATTTAAAAGCTTTGGTACGTTACTATTGAATACTAGTTTATCGTTAATTGAATACACATCTGAACCAATTTGAGCACTTATATTTTTTGTGCCTAATTTGATTTGCGTTGTACGCATCTTATGATCCCATACTACTTTACCGCCCAATAGCTCGGAAATGGTTCGAATCGGTACGTAGAACTCATCGTTATGAACAACCGGTTTGATTAACGTACCACCTACATTCATGGCAACGTCAACATATTCAAGGAAATCGGTCTTTCGAATGAGTCCATGAACGCCTTTTGTTCGGTCCACGACCTGAGATACTTCGTAATCCGTTGCGGCCGACAGGTACGCATAAGCTACACTTCTATCCATATCAAGCTTATCGGATAAGAATTGAATCGATTCACGTACGGATTCTTTCATTGCTTCATCCAAATCAGGGTCCAATCCAATTGGAATCCAATAATCCTCTGTTTCAGCAAAGGGTTGCGTGAATTCTCCACTATGCGGTAGTGATGGATCACCTTTCTTTAACACCGTTAACCGAACTGTCCCCCTTAAGGAAGCTTCCAATGCAGTTAACGCTACTTCTCCATCTCCTTGAGCAAAGTGCGGATCTCCAGTATAGAATAGCCCGCCTTTAACTTGAATCGGATAATAAATAGTTGCACCAACACCCAGCTCATTAATATCCATATTCCCTCCTGTTTCAATAGGCGGGATCGAACTCACAACTTCGCTGGTATTTGGTGCAACCCCCATAACACCTAGAAACGGGTTAATTGGGAAACGTACATTTTTGCCAGCTTTTGTTGGTAATACTCCATACCAATTGCCGTTGATTTCTTCAATAGGCGTAAATATAGATACATTATTATATAATTCCGGTTTTGTTGCGCTAGCTCCCTCTTGTGGGCCTGTATTTTCTGGAAATTCGTTAGGAAGGGCACCTTTACCATGGCGGTTAGAAATGACACCATATGGAACTCGAGTTTGCAACGAAAGCACTTCTACTTTAAGAACATCTCCTGGCTGCGCTCCCTCAACCGCTACTGGCCCAGTGATAATATGAGGTCCGTCTTTTACATAATCATGCTTAATCGTAGAAGCCGCAATCACCTTCGCATCATCCAACACCCCATCGGGTGAGATACCGAATTTGCCGAAGTACTCCACTGGATTTCTCCCTTGATCCTCGATCAGTCCCTCATGCGATACCGTATCAAATGTTATAGCACTTCCTGAGGGTACAGTAAGAATTGGGGAGCTATCTCGATTAGGCAGGGATCCCCATCGAATGTTCTCAATCGCAGACGTTACATAATAATCACCTTCTACCTTATCAAGGGTTGTTGGTTGCAGTGGCATACTATAGCTCACTGAAGGTAGAGCAAATGTAAACATACCTATAATCCCTACTGAAACCCCAAACTTCCTAATCGTTCGGTTAATAAACATTGCGCTCCCCCTCTATACTATGTATGTAATATTACCTAACATAGATATACACTAACATATAAATACATTTACAACAATATATTTTTGTTAACAAACATGACACTATAGAGATGAATATCAAGAATAAACTTATAAACACAAATAATACGTCAACATACTTGTCATACGAAAGACATGTAAAACTAAAATACTTCTAGTAACTTGAGGATTCTCCTTCAGAGATTTGCACAAACGAAATTAAGTTACATGGAAATTATGTATGTCTTTCATGTTTCTGAACCCGCCGCAGGAATACTACTGCACTCCGGTTCAGGCTTAATCACCTGTCCGCACGTGATTGCACTGGAAGAAAGCGGATTCTAGAATGTGAAGTTTATTCCGGAAGCTGGAGTGACTGGATTAGTTATGAGGAAAATCCGGTGGCTATCGGGGAAAAATAAAGACTAAAGAGCCCACGTTTTGCGTGGGCTTCTTTGTGCTTCCATTATATCCATGTAGCATTTTAAATGCTTACATTTCCGACCTCTGTAACGCTCAGATTCAGCCTGTGTTTTCGGCATACTTCGTAAAAATCTTTTGAAACAATGGGTTTGAAGATATTAATGTAATCCAGCATAAAAAATTCATGCTCGCCAATTCGCTCTTCATGAAGGCAGATTTGAGATACAACTTTGACGATCTTACGTGGAGGCTGTTGTACAGATGCAGCAATGACCGCTTTGCGCCCATATTCCGAACGTTCATAATCGAAAACATCCAGACGATCAAGCTGATGTGCAGTCCAATAGGTTTTTTCAACCGAACGACCATCGTGGTAATACACCGTTGTCGGAATAAACTGTGTGTTTGTTTTCGTTTCCTCCAACAGCATTTTAAAACGATCTGATACGTGTCTCGTTCCTGTAATCGTCTCAAAATAATCTACGTTCAAGTTGCGCACCGTAGGCAGTAGCTCAACCTCTGCTGTTGTCCCCTCTGGCAACGGATTCTCTATCGCCAAATAATTCATATCCAATTGGGGAGTGAAGGTTGTTCCTCCACTAATAAACCCTCTACGTGGATATTGAGATTCCAGAAAATAATAGTTCAAAAGAATGATGTCTCCTTTCCAAATAAAGTGCCTTTCAATCAATTATACAGGTTAAGCGGCCCCTCCAATTACTCCGCGGTTTTAAGCAAGTTATCCACAATAAAATCAAGCTGTTTGTCTAACGAATAAATATCATTGTAGAAAAATAAACCAAAGCTCATATCAATCAGACGTCCTTCTTTGACTGCGGGTATGTTATTCCAAATTGAATTGTCTGATAGATCAACCATTCCTTCAAAGGAAGAACGGAATATATAATCACCCACATATTCAGGTAATACTTCATAAGAAACGTCCTTGCTTGTTGCATCGTTTCTTGCATTTTCAATTTCACGTTGCAAGACTTCAGGTGCTTTCATCCCTAAATACTGATAAATAATCTGCGACCCCCGGCCATAACCCAAGCCTGTCATTACAGCCATGGAACCTTTGTTGCTTTCCATAATTGTGACGGTTTTATCCAAGATACCTGCTTGTTCAAGTTTTTCCTTGCTTTGCTCAACCTTTTTGTGAAGGTTATCTAACATCTCCTGGGCTTGTCCCTCTTTACCCAGAATTTCTCCAAGCAAATTCATACGTTCTTCTACTGGCAGGTCATAAGGAATATATACTGTAGGGGCAATCATTTTAAGTCCTTCATATATTTCTTCATTGGTAACAATAATGAGATCAGGATTAAGCGCAGTTACTGCTTCCGGGTCCGGCTTAAATGCTCCTAATGAGGTGGCACCTTCCAGTTCGCTCGCAAAAGCCGCTCCTTCTTCTATAGAAGAAATCCCCACAGGATTTACGCCTAAAGCAAGCAAATCACCCATTAGATACAGGACAACCACTCGTTGTGGATTAACCGGTACTTCAATATCACCTTTTATGGTGGTTACGGTCTTCATTTGAGATGGTGTATCTGTATTGTTAGCGTTGTTGGCCGATACCTGATTCGTTGGCTTCTGAGAACCTTCATTGGCTGCAGGACTTCCTGCCCCACCAGTTGAACAAGCACTAAGCAATAGGGTTAAACAAAGTAATAATGTGATAGCTAAGGGTGTCTTTCTACTTCTGTACATCAATAATTCCTCCTCAAATATATGGTGATTATGATAATCATTATCAATATATAAGGAAGTTAGATCCTGTACAATGCCTAATCGTGCCACAGTCGATGGTACATTAGGACTTTCATGCTGCTTACGATAACGAATAGGTGCAATCCCCATATATTTTTTAAATATTTTAGCAAGATAATAACCATCCGGATAACCAACAGCCTTGGCAATTTCCTGTAAAGTAGCATCTGTAGCAAGCAGCAGTTCCTTCGCTTTGTTCATTCGGATTTGAATGACAAAATCAATCGGACTATAACCAGTCTGGCGTTTGAATAGCCTTGATAAATGACGTGGACTGCTGTCCATAAGCTCTGCTAACAAGTCCATTGAAATGGGTTCAGCATAGTGTTCCTGCATATAGTATTTCATTTGTGCTACCAGGTCTGGCTTTATGGTTGGCACGCGCCCATTGTGGATTTGCCATAACAACTCGTATACAAATTGATAAAATAATGACTTAACATGGAACTGTTCCAGTGCCTCATGCTCTTCCCAAGCTGTCATCATGTACTGTACTTTACCCAACAAGGAAACAGGATGATCAGGTACAAAGCCGTATTGAAGCTTGAAGGGATTACGGTGCTCCATCAAAGCCAGGATATCCTGACGCTCAGGTAGCGGGATGATGGCTTTGTAATAAATCATATAATATTCAAGGACCTCTTCAACAGGCAAAATGTTCAGACAACAGCCCTTCCCACCATGCAAAACATGGAATCGCGAGACCTGATGATCTTTTCTATCCAACTGGATAACAGCATTGCCACGCACCGTGTATAAGAAACAGCTCGCAGGGAATCGATAGGAGTGAAGTCCCTCCTTCCTTTGCATAGTTATATGGCGAATATCCATTATTTTAATAGATGCCTTGTTCCATAATAAAAGATGTTCATTGAAATGTAAGATGGCTTCCCAGCTCCTTAAAATCTTTGGTCATATATAGTCAACAGAGAGTCAACTTGCATGCAAAATAGGGGCCGGATCACCCACTAACGTGAGTACCCGACCCCTTGCTTTGATATACATATGAATATACAGACCTTAATCAACACTTTAACAGATAAAAAAGAAACAGTCTATATTTTTGGGAAATTATTCTATATATTTAGGTTGCTGGCCGGCAAAATACAGTTGAAACGGAGCATAAGTCGATGATGTCCAACAACCATCTTACTCGTGAAGAATTACAGGATTATGTGCAACATGTATTTGGTGCCAGTTACCTCATAACGCAGAGCGCAAGAATACATGGAGGCGCACAAAAAGTCATTTACAAAATTGACTGCACGAATGGTTTCACTTGTATGCTGTACGTTTGGGATATTTCCAGCAACTATTTTCAGGAAGAGATCTTGAATGAACCCACTTTCCACAGTTCCTATGGCAGCGAACTTTTCTCTTTGAATACTCGCTTTCTCAATCAACATGGAATCCGAACACCAATCTTGTATGATCTAAATAACGATAGAGACCAACGCTCTTATGATTTTGCTCTTGTTGAGTATGTGGATGGACAGAAAGCCGAAGCCTATTTCCAGCATAAAAGTCACAAAGATCGGGATGAGTTGTTTCAACGGATCAGGGATATGTTGTCTAATATGCATGGAATCCAAAGATACGTTTATGGAAACGCCAACGATAACAGCAAAAAGGCTGGGCCTAGCTACCAAGTTCAGCGGTTAGATGCCGAAACAGCCTTATCCTATGCATCCAAGCACATGACAGATATAAGGAAAAATGAACAAAGGTTGCTTGAGAAACTTTACGAATTGGAAGCAGCAATTCAATCTAGAGATCTCTATAGTTTCATTCATGGAGAGTTAGGTCCGGATCATATATGGATAGATCATGCTATGCAACCATGCCTTATTGATATTGAGGGCGCAGGATTCTTCGATCTCGAACATGAGCATAGCTTTCTGGAGTTTCGATTTGGAGACTTCTATCATTACTTAAAAAATAACGATCTCGACCCGGAGCGGATGACATTTTATCGATTTTGCCATCACTTGTCCTTGATATCAGGAGGACTGAAACTGCTTCACAGACAATTCCCCGATCAGCAATTCGCAAGAGGCCTCGCGGAGTATCATGCCAGATGTGCAGTTCAGATGCTTACATGAATATGGATATAAGCCTGGAAGGAGATTGGCGCATGGAATTTATTTACGAAGATGAAAAACTTGCAGTGAGCGTTATTCAAGCCATTCACACTGGAGATATTCCAACATTAGAGCAACTGCTGGCAGAGAATCCGGGATTGGCAAACATAAGAATATTGGAAAGAAAGCCTGACAACGTAGATGCAGACTCCAGTATCTCTCGAACGCTGCTGCACGTGGTGACGGATTGGCCGGGGCACTTCCCTAATGGAGCGGATGCCGTGCGAGTATTGACCAAGTTCGGTGCGGAAGTGAACGCTCCTTTTGTCGGTCCAAACATCGAGACACCTTTGCATTGGGCTGCAAGCTCCAATGACGTTCAAGTGCTCGATGCCCTTCTTGATGCTGGCTCAGACATTGAAACGCCTGGCGCGGTGATCGCCGGTGGCACGCCGCTGGACGATGCTATTGCTTTTGCACAATGGGATACAGCACGACGCTTGGTTGAGCGCGGCGCGATCTTTGCCCTTTGGCATGCAGCCGCCCTTGGAGATATTCACGCCCTACAAGAACATTTTAAAGGAGCCAAACTCCCGGGACGTTATCCTTGGGGAACAAGCACCTCCCCTTCTCCTCCCAATGCAGTAACCGTTGCCTTCTGGTGTGCTTGCCATGGAGGACAAAGAGAAGCAGCCGAGTACCTTCTTAACCAAGGCGCAGAACTGAACTGGATAGCCAGCTGGGATGGAATGACTCCACTAGACACAGCAAAACGCAATTTTTCAGCTGAACTGATCCCGTGGCTTGAAAGTCAAGGTGCCAAATCCGCTAGCGAGATTCACAGGTAGATGAAGCTAGCAAGGAATTGCCAATCGCCAGTGGCTGCGAATACAGTTATGAGGAGAATCCGGTGGCTACTGGGGAAGTGTAGAAGACTCCAACAAATATACACAACGAAAAGGGCATCGCCACTTGAGCGATGTCCTTTTCGTTGTGTGGTGAATCTAAAACCGTGAGAGGCGGCAAGGGTCTAATTCATTTCTTGATTTGCCATCAATAATTTCACTTGCAGCCAGATTCGCAATCAGCGGCGCCAGCGTAATTGCAGAATGCATTAGCGTCAGATAAAGTCCATTCATGTGATCATGGAAGCCCACAATCGGATAACCGTCTTCAGGCATGGGTCTCCATCCAACCTTTATGCTTTCCAGTTCCAGTTGATTTCGGTGCTTGAGACTGCGACGCAATGTGTCGTAAGCTCGCTTACCGACCGCCTGTGGTCCATTTGCCTCCGACTCGTCGATATAATCTTCCGCAGCCAGTAGCGTATAATCTGTCAGTTGACGCGCTTCAAATTGCGCATTGGAGATTAATGTGTGTATCAGTTTATTAGCAGTTTTCATCCGAATCAGAATCGAAGGTGACGAAGTTACCGGCACGTGACAACCTAACGGGTTACAAAGTTCGGGTGTACCTGTTCCTGTAGCCAATACCACAACATCCGACTCCACAAAACCCTTGGATGTATGAACACCAACCAGACGGGAACCCTCTTGCTTCAGCTGTGTAACGTTGGTGTCGAACTGAATCTTTGCTCCGTACTCTTGCGCTTTGCTCAACAACAGCTCCGTTACCGCTATAGGGTCCACCGCACCTTCTTCGCTGACAAACATGGCTTCATCCGGATATTCCTTCAGATTGGGCTCCAATGCCTCAAGCTGCTCCCGGTTTAATTTTTGAAAGTGTTGCTCCCTTAGAGGCGGAGTGTCCCAAGTTAGCGCGCCATGCCAATGAATTTTCAGTTCGGACAACTCTTGCTGAAGTGTGTGATATTCTTCCACAGCTGCATCGTACAAATGCCAGTATTCAGGAGCCACTCTATGCGTCGTATGTATCCAGGCAAATGATTTTTCTGTGACTTCACGCGCCGCGGCTGAGTGCCGCTCAATAACAGTTACATCTTGATTTCGTTTGGCTAGATGATAGGCAATACACGCCCCAACAATCCCTGCACCAATGACCACAATTTTTTGTTTATTCAAAACTAACTCTCCCTTGTCACCCTATCACTCCAAGGAATTTATTTTCCGAAGTTCGGATGGGTTTGCTCTTTTTTCGTCTTCTTCGCCGTACAGCATCTCCATATGCTGCACATGGCCGGCTCCCCAGTCGCTCATTGTCTGGAGCACAGGTTTCATCAGTTGTCCGTACTCCGTAATCGAGTATTCTACCTTAGGCGGGATCTGGGCATATACTTCGCGATGCACAATATCGTGATACTCCAGTTCTTTTAACTGCTGGGTCAGCATTTTTTTTGAAATATCTGGAATGGCTTTTTGTAATTCGCTGAACCGCATTGTACCGTTGCTCAGCAGTCGTAGAAGAATCAAAGATTTCCATTTACCCGTAAGGATATCCAAGGCCGTTCCGAATTTACAATATACCGTCATTCTTATTCCTCACTTTCTGACCATACCCGGGTATACTTTTGGTTACCTGGTTAGGATTAAGTGCCTACTTCCAGATTGGGCCTTCTCATTTTAGTATAGAGGCAGATATTGAAATCGAGCAAGTGAGGGGATAAGAAAAGATGAATGTAACGTTATGGATCGTACAACTTATATTGGCGCTAGGTTTCGTATATTCAGGATGGATGAAAACTATTCGTATCGAGTCGTCAAAAAAGACCTGGGCCTGGGTTAATGATGTGCCAAAAAGTCTAGTTGTTCTGATCGGTATCGCGGAGCTACTAGGAGCGCTTGGCCTAGTTTTGCCTTGGGTGCTGAACATCACTCCGGTGCTTACACCCATCGCCGCAATCGCTTTGGCTGTTGTCACACTGCTTGGAATGCTGTTTCATATTCGGCGTAAAGAGTACCGGGAGCTCGGCGTAAATATCTTTTTTATAGTTCTGGCATTGATCATAGCCTTTGGAAGACTATAAAGGAAACGGGACACCGATCCAATGCGCTGTGCAATACGAACCCCATGTTTCGGTTGCCTGGTTTCGGGTGAACGAACCACTATCAGCCTGTTTGCCACATCCCGCCATAATAAAGATCATGCACATGGAGAAATCGGCGATTTTCTTTAGATTATGGAAAGTTCATGACATCAAACATTTTCCCCCTTTTTTTACTCAAAAATTATGAGAAGAATCTGGCACTACCGGGGAACGTTTTGGAAAGTGACAAAAAGTCACTAATATTATTATATAATAACCTCACCACATAAAAGGCTGGCTTCAACAGCTCATGGAAGGAAGACAACTCTCTATTGAAAGCAACCTTGAATGTACAAGAACACATACTCATCTGGAATTGTGCATCGCTCAAAATCATGGATGTACGACATATTGTCATACAGGCCGACGAGTGCGTACGTCCTTACCTGTTCCCTGCCAGCGCCTTTTTGTACGTAACGAATGGCAATGCAACCGTGATCTTAGACGGAAATGAGCATGCTACCAAACCATTTTATATGCTTCATGGGGGCAAAAACACCCGTCTGGACATCATCCCAACGGACGAATCCTTTCATTATTACCTAATTTTCTACAAAGCCTCCTTACCGCTATCTGGCAAGCAGCATACACTTCAACAACCGGATCAACCATTGCCATTCCATCTCCAGTACGGTTTTATTCCATATCATCCTGCCATCTTCTACGAAATCACTGAGCGAATGCTGGGCGAGTGGAATAAACCGGGACGCTTGGAGCGACTCCATACCAAAACACTATTCTATCAATTTGTATATGAATTGCTCAGACAAATGGATCAACAGCAGGTAAGCATTGTTAGGCCTAACCTTGCTTCTCAGCTTATTCGCTATATGCAGGAGCACTACGCCAAGCCGCTGACGCGGGAAACCCTCGCTCATACATTCCATTACAGCGTCCCTTATCTGTCCAAGTACTTCCGACGTGAAACTGGCGCAAGTCTAATCGATTACTTAATCGGTATTAGGATGAACAAAGCAGTAACGCTGTTGCAAAAGACCGAGTTATCTCTGCAAGAAGTCGCTGCAAGCGTCGGATATGCTGATGTATCCTATTTTATAAGAATGTTCAAAAAACATACGGGAGTCACACCAAAGCAATTCAAGGATGAGTCCGGACAAGTGACAAAAGGTTCTTATCGTCCTATCCTTAGGCTTCGATCATCCATTGCTCCGCGTAAACTCCGTCGTTATATTGATATCAGAGATGATAATCATTATCAACATAGCGAAAAAGGAGATTTACGGATGTATAGAAGCAAACTACCTGTAGGAATTACCCTACTGTTGTGCCTAACTCTATTGGTTAGCGCATGTTCCAGGCCAGCAAACACGAATGGAAGCACTGGCAGTACGCAAAGTCCAACTGTAGGTGCAGAGAGTAATATCAGTAACACCACAAACGGAAGCTCGGAGATGGTAACCTATTCTGCGGTTAACGGTGAAGTACAAATCCCCAAAAAACCTCAAAGGGTAGTAATGGTTGCAGGAGCCTTTACCGGTCATTTGCTAGCTCTTGGCCTTAAGCCTGTTGGAACTGGTGATGAGTCCTTTAACAGTTATACAGAAGGAAAGCTCGATGACGTTGTCAACATCGGTAACGATGTACCCTACGAGAAAATCATGGAGTTGCAGCCGGATTTAATTGTCGTTTGGAATGACCCTGAAACGATCGAAAAGCTGTCCAAAATTGCGCCGACCGTCGCTGTTGAATATGGAATACCTCTACGGGAGCAATTGATGGATTTTGGCAAGATGACTGGTAGAGAAGAGCAAGCGAAGGCCTGGATCGCAGAGTGGGATGCTAAGATCGCTGAATATAAACCACTCGTGGAGCAAGCGGTAGGTGATCGCACGGTTTCGATTTTTGATACGGGAAGTGCCAAAGAATTTTATGCCTACGGGAGCTTTGGTAGAGGTGGAGATATTATTTATGGAGAGTTTGGCCTGAAGGCACCGCCGATCATTCAGAAGGAAGCCATCGATAGCGGCAAAGGTTGGGCCAAGTTATCACTTGAATTGTTACCACAATATGCAGGAGATTATATCTTTATAAGTGGATGGACAGGTGATGAGAGTGGGGATTCCGTTTTTGAAGGTCCTATCTGGGATAACCTCCCTGCTGTCCAGAATAATCACGTTTATCGCGAGGAAAGCCGTGGCTTCGTGTTTAGTGACCCAATTTCGTTGGAAGCCCAACTTAAATTTGTCGTAGACAGCCTAACCAAAACAGAGTGAAATTGAGTAGGCCACGGTATGAGGCGAGGAGCAATCCTCGTCTTTTTATGTTTTTGTATAGTCCTTATCTTTCATTTGAAAAGAGTTTGAAAACAAAAGCACACACATAAACAGGGACCTCTCACCATGTTGGCAAGAGTCCCTGTCTTTAAACTTGTTATATAGCCCATTTTCCGTTAAGTGATGGTAAGGCCCCCACTTGCATATCCGGCTACCGTTGTAGCCACATCAATTCCGGCTGTTACTGATGCTGAGAACACCATAAGCAGGCGGTCACCGGCAGATACCGGAATACTCAGTCCTGTAGTCACCCCGCTGGATATTGTGCCCAGTGCCAAAATGCCGGTCAGTGGAGGAGCTAAGGTTACCAATGCACCCGGTACAGCTGTAAAGGAGTTATTAGGTGTAGTGGATCGGAATAATTGTGCAGTTAAGGTTACTGTAGATCCAACCAAACTAAGTCCGGCTGTTGTGCTGAAATAAGCGGCCAGTGAAGTAATCGTTCCTGCACGCGATGCTGAGAAAGCAAAGTTAAGCAATGTGCCTGCAGCGCCTGTGAGATCAATAATTCCTCCGTTAACACTTACTCCGGTAGCACTGTTGCCAAAACCAACTAAACTGGAAGTATTCAAAAGTCCACCCAAAACTGTAGTCAACACAACGGGAAGTCCTGATGCATAAGGAACAATTGTTCCAGAACCTGTTGCACCCGTAGCCCCGGTTGTGCCTGTCGCCCCTGTTACACCCGTTGTCCCTGATGCGCCTGTCGCCCCTGTTACACCCGTTGTACCTGATGCGCCTGTCGCTCCCGTTACTCCAGTTGTACCTGCTACGCCTGTCGCCCCTGTTACTCCGGTTGTCCCTGCTGTACCTGTTGCTCCCGTTACTCCAGTTGTACCTGCTGTGCCTGTTGCTCCCGTTACTCCCGTTGTCCCTACTGTACCTGTTGCTCCCGTTACTCCAGTTGTACCTGCTGCGCCTGTTGCTCCCGTTACTCCGGTTGTACCTGCTGCGCCTGTTACTCCCGTTGTCCCTGCTGTACCTGTTGCTCCCGTTACTCCCGTTGTACCTGCTGCGCCTGTTGCTCCCGTTACTCCGGTTGTCCCTGCTGTGCCTGTTGCTCCCGTTACTCCGGTTGTACCTGCTGCGCCTGTTGCTCCCGTTACTCCGGTCGTACCTGCTGCGCCTGTTACTCCCGTTGTCCCTGCTGTACCTGTTGCTCCCGTTACTCCCGTTGTCCCTGCTGTGCCTGTTGCTCCCGTTACTCCGGTTACACCTGTTGTACCTGCCGTGCCCGTTGCTCCGGTTGCACCCGTTGTACCTGCCGTGCCTGTCGCTCCCGTTGCTCCGGTTACACCTGTTGTGCCTGTCGCTCCCGTTGCTCCGGTTACACCTGTTGTACCTGCTGTGCCTGTTGCTCCAGTTACACCTGTTGTACCTGCTGTGCCTGTCGCTCCTGTTGCTCCGGTTGCACCTGTGACTCCAGTGATGCTTGGGATGTCACCCAGCAATTCGGAAGAAACCAAACGATGGGCTGTTACCAAAGCGCCTGTGCTGCTCTTACCCCATACGGATACTTGAACAGGATCATTAACCGTCGCTGTTGTTGTAAAAGTAAACTCGAAGGCATCTAAATTGGCAAAGTAGTTATTGGTTACTATTTGATTAGGTGCGATCTCAAAAGACTCACTGACATACAGAATCCTCATTCCACCACTCATGTAATACCCTTGTATTTGTATGGTTGAGGTACTCACATCACTGCGGTTATCAATTTTGACTGTAACTGTCTGAGTCGGCCTTACACCGCTAACAGCATTATTTTCTATTGGCCCTGTTGATAAAAAGCTCATCGCTACATCTCCTCTTTTTGGGATTTCTGATCTGCTAGATGTTATTAACTGTTTTTTCGTGCTCGACCACTCGGTGTGCATCAACCAATTGTCCAGAGGCTTGTTTGCCCCACACTGAAATCTCTACTTCCTCCACGCCTTCCACATCTGTTCCAAAAACAAACTCAAAAGCATCTAAATCTGCAAAATAATTTCTGGTCACTGCTTCATTAGGGGCAATACTGATTACTTCACTCACATACAGCGTTCTTGTTGTGCTTAACACATAACCCTGAATGGACACTGTTACAGAATCCACCTCAGCCCGACTTACCAATCTAATCGTTACCTGTTGGGTCGGTCTAACCCCGGAAACCGGATTGTTTTCAATCGGCCCAGTTGACAAAATAGCCATTTTCCCATCCCACCTTTATGAACCTCTGACTCTAGCAGTATTTGGCATAAGCTCACTCGATAGTAATATTCAAACACTCAACCAACGGTGTGGACAAAACACAGGGGGCACTCCACCATTATCACTTAACAACCTTCTACGCTCAGGGCTTTAGGTATACAAAAACTGGAATATGTACAACATGGGCATGAAATTTATGCTAGTGCAAGTTGAACAACAAGTAAGAGTAGATTTTGTTATGTAACCAGGATCGATTCCAGAAAAAAACGAAATGACCGTTCCCCCGGTAGATTCCAGGGAAACGGTCGCAGCTTAAGACGTCTTTTTCTCGTATCTAATTGTTGGCCGGGTAAAGCTATGCTTGAAAGTGTAGTTTGATAGAATACGAGATCGTATTTTACCATCAAGCCCAATGTTAAACACATAGAATAATGATCTTCTTCATCCTCTACTAAAAAATAGAAAAAGATTGTATTATCTTAAAATTGTGATATGATATCGTCAAGTTAATAAACATTTAAAAGAAAATATGAAAAATAATTACATTTAAATGTGACCAAACTTCTTTCTTCGCCAAATTTCAGTGTTCTAACTCATTTTATTGAAAGCGATTACAAAAAGAAACCTGACAGATTATAGCTTTTCTAATCGCACCCACAGATCCAGGCTTACTTCGGGTTATAGCCACTCCCCTTGCTGCCGTGACCACGTACCCGGTGCACAGGTTGTCTGGCTTAAACCATATATGACAACATGAAGACTTATCCTAACAGCCAACCTAACCATTATTTCAAGAAGGGGGTGACATGAGGGAAATCTCTTCTTTTTTTTCGGCATTTCATCATCATCTCAGCTATTCTGAATTTCAGTTCACCAACTAATCCAATCTCATGGAGGCGAAACGTATGATTCGTAAACCGCTAGTTTTGTTGTTGTCTTGTCTGCTAATCTTTGTCACCCTGCCCGTTGAATCGAGCCATGCAGCCAATGCAGCCGTTGCCAAACTTCCTGGAAATTCTAATCCCCTCATCGATCATAAACTGGGAGCCGATCCTTATGTGCTCGTCCATAACAATCGGGTCTATGTCTACATGACAGGTGATGCATATCTGTACAACAGTGACGGCTCTGTCCGAGAGAACCAGTACAGCACGATTGGGAAAATTAACGTCATCTCCTCAGCTGACATGGTGAACTGGACAGACCATGGTTCCATCCCGGTAGCGGGTGCGAATAATGCCAATAATGGACAAGGAATTGCCAAATGGGCTACCCAGTCCTGGGCTCCTGCCATGGCGAAGAAAACCATTGCTGGCAAAGAAAAGTTTTTCCTGTACTTTGCCAACTCGGGTGGAGGTATTGGCGTACTCACGGCTGATTCTCCCATCGGTCCTTGGTCCGACCCAATTGGACGTGCCCTCCTGACACACGGAACACCGGGTATGTCCGGCGTAACCTGGCTCTTTGATCCGGCTGTACTTGTCGATGATGATGGCTCTGCATACCTGTATGCTGGAGGCGGTATTCCGAACGATACCAATGCTGCTTCCATTGCCAATCCCAAAACAGCTCGGGTCATTCGTCTCGGTGCCGACATGACCAGCGTGGTGGGCAGTGCTGTGACTATTGATTCTCCTTATATGTTCGAAGATTCTGGCATCCACAAGTATAACGGCAAATATTATTACTCCTACTGCATCAACTTCGCGGGAACACATCCCACTGCATATCCAAAAGGTGAGATCGGATACATGGTCAGCGACAGTCCGATGGGGCCTTTCACGTATAAAGGACACTTTCTGAAAAATCCTGGCACATTCTTCGGCGTAGGCGGCAATAACCACCATGCCGTGTTCCAATTCAACAACGATTGGTATGTGGCGTACCATGCGCAAACGGTAAGCAAGGCATTCCTCGGTGAAGGTAAAGGGTACCGTTCCACACATATCAACAAACTGACACATAATGCGGATGGAACAATCCAGGAGGTTCAAGGAAATATGACAGGTGTACCTCAGATCACTAACCTCAACCCGTATGTCCGGGTGGAAGCCGAAACCATTGGCTGGCAAGCAGGAATTAACACTGAACCGAGTCAAGCAAGCGGTGGACCTGTAGCCAATCAGAATGTCACTAATATTCATAACGGGGATTGGATCGCGGTCGGCAATGTTGATTTTGGCTCAGCTGGAGCCTCCAAGTTCAAGGCTAATGTCGCTTCTACCGGAAATGGCAACATCGAGGTACGACTGGACAGTCCGACAGGTCCTCTGGCTGGAACACTTAATGTAAGCTCAACCGGCGGTTCGCAAACTTGGCGCGAGATGGAGACGAATGTAACCAACGCAACGGGTGTACATCGTTTGTATCTGGTGTTTACAGGCTCAGGCAATGGAAACCTGTTCAAATTGGACTACTGGCAGTTCACATCCGGTTCGGGCGGCAACCCTAACCCAAATCCTAATCCCAATCCAAATGTTACCCGTTACGAAGCCGAGAATATGACGCTTGGCGGTCAATACGCTGGCGTAGTCAGTTCCCCTTTTAATGGAGTCGCTCTTTACGGGAACAATGATTATGCAGCATACAATCAATATTTTGCATTCCCAACCCATCAATTCTCTGTCCGCGGCGCTTCCAACAACAATAATACAGCCCGTGTTGATCTGGTCATCGGGGGTGTAACCGCTGGTTCTTTCTACTTCACGGGAACGGAGCCGACCGTTCAAACCCTCACCGGCATCACTCACGCTACAGGCAATCAGGAAATCAAGCTGGTCGTAACAACGGATAATGGCACTTGGGATGCTTACATTGATTATCTGGAGTACTCGCTTTAATTCATAGGACATGATCGATTGGGAGGATAGAATATGTGGAAAAAAATCAGTACTCTTCTACTCGCTCTTCCTTTGCTTATAACATCATTCCCTTGGACAAGTCCCGCTGCTTCAGCCGCAACGTTCAGCAATCCGGTTATTTACGCGGATGTTCCTGACAGTGACGTCATTCAGGTGGGCAATGCATTTTATATGACAAGCACAACGATGCATATGAATCCGGGAGTCCCGGTCATGAAGTCTTATGATCTGGTCAACTGGAGCATCGTAAACTATGTATACGATACGCTTGGAAACGGGGATATACAGAACCTGAACAATGGACAAAACGAGTATGGGCGTGGTTCCTGGGCGAGCAGTTTGCGGTACAACAACGGTATATATTATGTGGCCTTTGGCTCGCTTTCCACGGGCAAGACGTATATTTACCAAACCAGCAATATTGAAACAGGGCCATGGACACCTTACACATTGAACAGTTATTACCATGACCCCTCCCTTTTGTTTGACGGGAATCGAACCTTTCTTGTTCATGGCAGTGATAACATCAGTATCGTTGAGCTGACACCTGATGCCAAGGCCGTTAAATCCGGCGGGCTCAATCAGGTCCTGATTCCAAACGCAAGCAGTGTTGCCGGCTCCAACATGATTGTAAAGGCAGAAGGAGCACACATTCAGAAGATCAATGGTATGTACTATGTATTCCTGATCGCCTGGCCTTCGGGTGATGGTCGCATTCAGCTTGCCTATCGTGCAAACACATTGACAGGTCCATATACAGGTAAAGTTGTACTCAGAGACTCGGGAATCGCCCAAGGAGGCATCGTGGATACCGCATCCGGCGCTTGGTACGGCTTGCTGTTTCGTGATAGCGGAGCCATTGGGCGCATCCCCTATCTCGTTCCAGTGACGTGGTCGGATAACTGGCCTGTGTTTGGAGTGAACGGCAAGGTTCCCCTTAACATGAATATGCCTGTTGAAGGTCAGCCTGCTGCCAAAATCTACGGGTCCGATGAGTTCAACGCAACCACATCAGGCACACCCTCAGTAACGCAGCTGTTAGTGAACGGCGGCTTTGAGGAAAGTAGCATTCAGCCCTGGACCAGCAACAATACGGCGAACATCACTGTAACAAATGCCGAAGCGTTCAGCGGTACAAAAAGCTTGCTCGTCAGCGGCAGACAGCAGACAGCAGGGGGAGCCAAACAGATGGTTACAGGCAAGCTGGTACCTGGAGGAACATACTCTTTTTCGGCAAAGATCAAATACACTACTGGTCCTGCAACCAAAACGTTCAATCTTAGCATCCAGAACGGTGCAAGTTATACCGGAATTACCATTATGGGCAGTGCGACGTTAACCCGTGGACAGTGGGGTACCATTCAAGGTACGTATACCGTTCCGTCGAATACAGACCTGTCCCAAAGCTTTATTTTTGTGGAAACACCGTATAACTCGAATCCGGACCCGACCAATGATTTGATGGCGTTTTATGTAGATGACGTCTCCCTGACGAGCAATTCATCTTCCGGTACATCCAGTCTCGCTACTTTCTGGCAGTGGAATCATAACCCTGATGCTGCCAACTGGTCCCTGCTCCAGCGACCCGGTTTCATGCGGTTAACCGCAGGCAAAATCAGCAAAAACCTGTTAGAAGCCCGCAACACGCTGACACAACGAACCTTTGGTCCAAAAAGCACAGGGATGGCCGCTTTGGATACAGCCGGCATGAAGGATGGTGATTATGCTGGACTCGCGGCTTTTCAGGCCAAATATGGTTTTGTCGGCGTAAAAATGACGGGCGGTACCAAATCCATCGTTATGGCTAATGCCAGTTCCGGCACCATGACTGAAGTAGCAACTGTGCCATTAAACCAGAACAGAATCTATCTACGCGTCATCTGTGATTTTACGAACCAGACCGACAAAGCCTACTTCGCTTATAGCCTGAACGGCAGCAACTGGACAACCATTGGCAATACACTTCAAATGTCTTACACCCTGCCACACTTTATGGGATATCGCTTTGCACTATTCAATTATGCAACGAAGTCTACCGGAGGATATGCAGATTTCGATTATTTCCGCGTAGAATAAATGTAGTTTTATTCGGTTATTAATTTTTCACTTATTGATCAGGACCTGGACTTCACCATGTGTGGAGCCAGGTCTTTTTCAGCACATTTCTTATGAAGAGTTTCAGCTTTTAAATTTTAAAAATCCCGGAACAAGTGTTAATTCAACAATTACGCGAGCTGGAACGTGACGGCCTTGTGACCAGACATGTCTACCAACAGATGCCTCACAAAGTAGAATATGGACTTACAGAATATGGCGTTACCGCCAACACCATCGTGGATGTCATGTGTGCTTGGGGGAGGGACAATATTGCTCTCAGGCAACAACGGGGCGAAGATATCGTATTGTTGGAGAACAACGATTCCGAATCTTGATTTCATAGTTGCACATTCCCCATACATTATGTAGGACATATGTCTCTTTTTCCACGAAAACGACTAAAAAACCTTTATATTCCAGACAAAATGATCGATATACAAAATGGGGCACCTGAATATCCCGTGTTGAGCATTGGATTCACATCTCACAAAAGCAACACGGGAAACAAAATGATACATACGGTAGCGAGTAAGAGAAGAAGAGAAGCTCTGCCTGGTGAGATGGCAAGGGCTAACAAAGGAGTAGTCATATGAAGGTACGAACGAGTCAAAGAGGAAAAACACGCAACATCTACATGAACTTGCTGTTATCTGTTCTGTTGTTGATTAGCAGCATCCCGCTGTGGCCGGTCTCAAAAGTGAACGCCGCAGATGAGGAACATTATCTGTTATCCCTGAACCGGCCTGTGTACAGTTCCTCATCTCTGGGCGGTAATACGGCAGATCTTGTGGTTGACGGCAACAAAAACAGCCGCTGGGAAAGCATATGGCAGCAAGATCCGCAGTGGATCTATGTTGACTTAGGCACGGTGGCCTCCATCTCGGGCATCTCCATCCAGTGGGAAAATGCGTATGCTTCCGCCTTTGATCTGGAAGTATCCAACGACGAGGTCAACTGGCAGTCTGTTTACTCGACAACGAAGGGGCAAGGCGGCCTGACAGAAATTGAGGTCACAGCGGAGGCACGATATGTGCGCTTGTTCAGTTATCAAAGAGCACAGCCAGCCTATGGCGTCTCTGTATACGAATTCAATGTATATGGGACGGGCGGAGCAAATCCACCTCCCAAACCATTAGCAATGAACCTTGCACTAGGACAACCGGTTACAGCGTCTTCGGAAGAAATTGATGAGCCCAGCCGTTCAGCCGAGGATAAAGCCAAAATGGAAAAAGGGAATTACGAAGCCCGGAATGTAACGGATGGCCGTCCGGATACACGCTGGTCTTCCATCTACAAGGATCAGGAATGGATTGTTGTAGACCTTGGACTAATCCGGGAAATCGGGAACGTATCCCTACAATGGGAAAACGCTTTTGGACGTGCATACGATATTCAAGTATCAAATGATGCAGACCAGTGGACTACATTATACCGGGAACTGCACAGCGACGGTGGACGGGATGAGATTCCGGTATACGCCGAAGCACGGTATGTGAAATTGGCCGGACTTGGCAGAGGAACAACTAACGGATACTCGCTGTACGCCTTCGACGTCTACGAGTACATCGAAGGCGATGCCAAACCTGTGCATACAATTCCGGATATCCCTGAACCGTCCTCGGTAAAGGTGGGTTCCGGCAGTTACGCTGTAAATGACATCACCATGCTGCAGCCGAAAAACCCGAAAAATCGTACGGCTGACATCACGGCGCCCCTCCCTTCCAATGACTGGTGGCAGTCTATTCTTGTATCCGATCTGGGGGATGGCAACAGTCTGGTCACACTCCCGCTTAAAAGCAGATATACCAAACAAGGACTTCAACTTCTGAATCCCGGAGCTGGTTACGTTTCGGCTGATGGCGGTTCTATGGACGCTGACGGTGAACCGGATCTGATCATGAGCACCAGCAATATGAACCCGGCGGAGGTAAATACCAAGGTGGCGGGATATGGGGATTATTCCGCAACGATCATCATGAGCGATGATGACACAGCCAAAATGAATACCACGTTTGTGAAAGGTTCCCCTTTCCTGTACAACACCTTCGATAACCCGGATACCATTATTGTTCGTTCTCCCAACATCACACGTCTCTTCGATGATCAGAACCGTGAAATTGTTCTGAATGATGGAGAATCGCTGACGGCCGATCATATCGGTGTTGAAGTAACCAATCAGGACAGAGCGCCCACGCCTCAGACCTTTACAAGAAACTACGGGATCTTTGCACCTGAAGGAACTGTATTTATGAAACTTGGCAATACGCTCAAGATCAAACTGGGCCAGAGCGAAAACTATCTGTCACTGGCTACCCTCCCGTCCGCGGCAGAACTGCCTTATTATTACCGGCATGCCTACGCCTTTGTAACCGACACAACCGTGGACTACAATTATAATGAGAGCACTTCACTGGTAACGACTACCTTCAACTCGGTAACCCGGACGAAGCGGGTAGGCTTTTCCTCCGAGACACTGATGGCCTTGTTGCCGCACCAATGGAAACTGGCGACTACTTCGGTAACGGAGCTTGCTTACCCTTCCATTCGCGGCATGATGAAAGTAAGTGAAGGCAATACGTTTACAACACAGGATCGATTCTATGGCATTATTCCGCAATTTGTGGAGCCAGATGATCCAACTTACTCGCGTGCACAATTAATCAGCTATCTGGATCAGCTTGACGCGGATACGGCAGGCAATCTGATGAGCGAGGATCCTTACTGGCAAGGGAAAAAGCTTCATCCGCTTGCGCTGGGTGTACTCATCAGCGACCAGATAGGAGATACGGTACGACGAGATAACTATCTGTCCCTGCTTCGAACCATTTTGACAGATTGGTATACCTATTCGCCGGATGAACCTTTGCACTCGTATTATTTTTATTATTCGGATGAATGGGGAACCATCTTCCCTTACGGTAGCGGATTCGGTGTTAATACCGGATTGACAGATCATCATTTTACCTACGGTTATTACGTTTTTGCATCGGCTGTACTGGCCACATATGACAAAACATTCTTGCAAGATTACGGCGATATGGTTGAGCTTCTGATTCGGGACTATGCCAATCCTTCACGGACAGATGATCAGTTTCCATGGCTTCGCAATTTTGATCCGTACGCAGGTCACTCCTGGGCAGGTGGTTACGCCGATAATCGCAGCGGGAATAACCAGGAAGCCGCAGGAGAAGCGCTCTTTAGTTGGGTCGGCCAATATATGTGGGGTGAGGTGACAGGCAACAAAGCCTATCGCGACACCGGGATCTGGGGCTTCATGACCGAAGAGAAAGCTGCCGAGCAATACTGGTTTAACTATGACGGGGATAACTGGCTGGAGGATTACCAACACGCTACGGTAGGTCATGTGTACGGCAGCGCCTACCTGTATGGAACGTACTTCTCTAATGAGGCGGAGCATATTTACGGTATTCACTGGCTGCCGCCAGCGGAATGGATGACCTATTATGGACGTGATCCGCAGAATACTAAGGCTCTCTACAATGGTCTCATTAAGGACCTGGGTGGTCAGCAGGAGCGCACATGGCAGCATATTATCTGGCCATTTCAGTCCATTGGAGACCCGCAAGGTGCTCTAGCCAAATGGAATACGAGCGAGATGCAGCAAAATGAAGTCTTTAACGCGTACTGGTTCATGCACAGCATGGCTTCTACGGGAACACGCACGATGGATATATGGGCAGATGATCCGGCAGCAACCGTGTATGAAAAAGACGGCGTCTATACAGCGCAAATCTGGAATCCGTCCGATACTGTCAAAACCGTTCATTTCTACAATGCCAATGGCGCTTTGGGTTCGGCTACCGTTTATGCCAAAGCGCAAGTAAAGGTTAACCCGCTGGAACATTCCGTCGTTAAACAGCCGGATGCCTCTCAGGGTGTAGTCTATCTCGATCGGAGCCAATGGACCATTACGGCATCCTCCAGTTCGGAGCCGGTAGAGCGCATGGTGGACGGCGATCTGACTACACGCTGGTCATCCGGACAGATTCAGAAGCCCGGCGATTGGCTGCATATCGATCTGGGTGGCGAACAGTTTATGGATACGATATTCATGAACTCCGGCAACAACGGCGGTGATTATGCTCACGGGTACGAAATCTACGTATCCAAAGATAACGAGAACTGGAGCGAGCCTATCGCAGAGGGAGCAGGAACATCTCCAAGTCTGTCCGTTGATTTGGGCATGCAAACCGCTCGTTATGTCAAAATTGTATTGACTTCCTCTGCAGACAGCTGGTGGTCGATCTCTGAACTCAAGCTTGCCCGATTTGGCAAACTTGAAGCAACGCCAGAGCTCCCACAGCCCGTACCGCCTCCAGACCGCTCTTCATGGATCGTAACCGCCTCTTCTACTCAAGGAGCAGATGTTACAGCCAATATGCTGGACGGAAGTTCAGATACACTATGGACAAACGGTAGGAAGCAAACCAAAGGACAATGGATTACCATTGACCTCGGCCAAAAGAGTTTTTTCGATGCCATAGAATTGGACCCGGGCCATGCGAAAGAAGACTATCCGAGACAGTATCGGATTTATGTCTCGGATGACGGTGAACACTGGGGCACATCCATTGCGGGCGGCGAAGGCACGCCTGGACGCATGTCCATCACCTTCCCTGAACAGCAGGCACGTTATGTGAAAATGGTACAGTTCGGGGATTCCGATCAATGGTGGTCGATCTCCGAGTTGTCTATTCATCATAATGGAACGGGTAAACAAAAGAGGCTGCTGCCTGACGGCTGGTCCGTGACCGCTTCCTCCGGAGACGATGCAGCGGCTATACTCGACGGCTCGGACCAAACACGCTGGACCTCCGGTCAGACTCAAACAGGCGGCGAATGGATTCAGCTTGATCTGGGAGCCTCGCAGCCAGTGAATCGGATTGTGCTGGACAGCGCGTACAGCCGGGAAGACTTTGCTCGCGGTTATGAAGTATATACTTCCCTGGATGGAGAGCATTGGGGAGAAGCCTTGGCTTCCGGTGAAGGATCTGATGCGCTACTTTCTATCGCCTTTGCACCGCAAGAGGCACGTTATATTAAGGTCGTACAGACGGGTACCGATTCTCATTGGTGGTCCGTGGCTGAATTAGAGGTCTATACTGCTGATCATACACCTTGGATATCCGGGGAACAGGATCATCTGCTACCTGCTGAACTGGATCGAACATCATGGACAGCGACTGCCTCCACCTCTGAAGATGTTGCGGCGATGCTGGACGACGATCTGAATTCACGCTGGACCTCTTCATCTGGTCAACATGCCAATCAATGGGTCCAGATTGATCTGGGAAGCATGCAGAGCTTCAGCCGCTTGACAATGGACTCGGGCAGCAGCAGTAACGATTATGCTCGCAGCTTCCAGTTCTTCACTTCTGATGATGGCGAGCATTGGAATAGGGTTACGGAAGCACTGGGAACAGGAACAGCCATCTCAGAAACGTTCTCCAAACAAACGGCGCGATACATCAAAATTGTTTTGACCGCGGACACTCCCGAGTGGTGGTGGTCCATTGCCGAGTTAAAACTTTACCATTAATGTCATCATGATCTCTCCAACCATCTCTCTCCCGTCCTTCCGGGGCAGGGGTGGTTTTTCATTGACAAGGATGAAGCATACCTCATTCAAACTTCATGTTCCATGTATCACCTCTATAGTAAGATATAGATTAATGTAAAAATTATTAATTTCTAATCGATAAGGAGGGCTTTATTTGAAAAATATAATTGTCTTTGGTGCAAGCAAAGGTTTAGGCGATGCATTTGTCAGAGGTGTGCCGCAATCCGGTGATAAGGTCTGGGTAGTCTCCCGCAGCAAGCCGGAAAGTCTGTCCGTGGAGGATGGTGTCCAGCGAATATGGATTCAGGCTGATCTTTCCGAGCTTCAGGCCGCAGAGCAAGTTGCCAGTCAACTTCAAGGCGAGACGTTGGATGTGCTTATTTATAACGTGGGGATCTGGGAAAAGGAAGGATTTGAAGAGCACTACACGTTTGATCGGGATGAACCCGCAGATATCAGTCAGCTGATCCATGTGAATGTGACTTCTACGATTGTATGTATACAGGCTTTACTGCCTCAGCTCCGCCAGTCTGAAGCAGGGAAGATTATCCTGATCGGTTCAACAGCCGGTTTGAGCAATGCAGGCAGCAGCCAGGTTTCTTTTGTCGCCTCCAAATTTGCCATACGGGGTATTACGGAAGCTCTAAGAGAACATACGAGGAATGACCGCATCGCGGTGACATGCATCAACCCGGGAGAACTGGCGGCAGAAATTCCGTATGAAGACGGGATGGAACGTGCACTGGCCGAGTATGATGGGACCCGCATTCCCCTACAGGATATGGTCGCCATCGTTCGATGTATCATCAGCTTGTCCAAAGCGGCCTGCGTGAAAGAGATCAACATGCCCGCCTTAACGGATACGAACACCTAGATAGCAATGACATCTACACGCCTCAATCAATCCGTTCACCGGAGTGCGCTCTGTATACACACGCTGGACCAGACGCCCGTTTACATTAATACATGCGACAAGTGCGCAATACCTGCGGAATTCAGGCGTTCATGCTCAGGGATATTTTCATATAACAAATGGGATTTTCCAGCCTTGGCCAGGTGATCACGCATAGCTGCAATTCGTCCTTTGTTAACATCAATAAAACGAAAATCGATTTGGCGCAAATGCTCCAGCCCGGTCAGTCCAGCAAACGAATCCGCCTTGAGCGCCGTATTCATCTCTTTCAGTTCAATAGACTCCAAAGCACGGGCTGTCCATAGATGTGTGGTATCCCGTAACGATTTCATATAGTCCAGTTCGAGCTGTCTGAGAGAGGTCATATGGGAAAAGTCGCATAAATGCTCCAGCTTGGGCAAGGACAGATGCAGATATTCCAGCCCGCGCATCTGTTCGAGTCCCTGAATACTCGTTAGTTTGCGAACAGAGCTGAGCTTCAACATCGAGATGGTTGACTGTGTCAATACATCCAGTCCCCCTTTTAACTCACAGTGATCCAGTGACAGATACTGAAGCATGGGCAATTCCGCTAACACATCAACACTTTCGACCGTGCAGTTCAGAATGAGCGTATGCAGTTGGAGACATGCCGCAATGGAAGCAAATCCGTTGAATTTGCCACGCAGTTCAAGAAAGGTCAATCGTTTGTAGTGTTTAATAAAATCGAGCACGGTCGCCTTTGCAGGTGAATTCAATCTTAGAAACTGCAGTTGCTCCATCGCACCCAGAATCGTCAAATCCTGTGCCTGTGAAAGATCAAGCTGCAAGGCAGACACATGTTTCAACTGTGCCAGTCGCCCCAAAAATCCGGATGAATATACCCCTTTAGGGTCCATATGTGATATGTGTAGAATCAGATCCGGCCGGGCAAAGAATACTTTGGCATCGAGCTCGGCAAGGTCCTCGTATGTATCCGCGTCAACGCGAAAATGAACCGTTGCTCTGCGACGCAACAGATGCACCGCCTGGTGCATCTTTTCGGCATTCCATGGAACCCCCTGTATTGAAGCATGCCATAACTCACTCACAGATAATCCCCCTTTTCCACCCATAGTTCCAATTCATTCCATTATAAACAAGATCGCCTGGATGAACCACCACCTATTCCCGTTTTTCATTCCTTTCTTCTTTTTCATCCCTCCCCTTTCATCCTTCTCATACTCATGTCTTTCCTTTCCGTTGCTCTCAGGATTATTCGACAGAAATCTACATAAAACTATAGATCATGCCGACATATAACTTAGACGTTTTGAGCTTTTTATTAATCATCTGGGGAGATGGAATATGTCGAACATGTTGAACAAGTGGGGGAAAACGGGAGCACGGACATCCAGTATGGCAAATACGTTGTCCATTGTGCTGCTGGTCATTATCGTAGTTGTCTTTGCCGTGCTGGGAACATTTATGTTTGCAAGTACGCGAAGCATTCTGGTGAAGCAGCAGGAATCCATGCTCCAGACCAAGACACAAGCCATTGTTAGTGAATTTGATGCACTATTCAAGGAAAAGGGCGCACTCGTCAAGCAAATGTCCACCAACACATTATTTCAGCAATACATAGAAACAACAGCATCTGCTGCGGATGCGGCAAGTTCAACCTATGCTGCGCAAACACAGGCGACACTGGCCGCTATCGTTAAAGCAGAGCCTTCGTTTGCCGATGCCTGGGTCGCGGGTCTGGATGGAAAAGGCTTTTGGATTCAAAATGATGGTGTGGTATCTGCACCAGACTTTGATATCCAGTCGCGTCCATACTACAAGCCGGTCACCGACGCAGACGGACTTTATTTCTCCGATCCGTACATTGATATTGCAGCAGGCGATGTACTCATGGGTATCTTTTATCCGATCAAAGACGAAAACAACAACACGATCGGCTTTGCCGCAGCGGATATTGCATTCAAGGATATTCCAGCGATTATGGAGAGTTATTCCCTTGGAAGCACGGGCTATTCCATGTTGCTGTCCAAGAGCGGGGAAATTCTGTACCATCCAGATCAAGAAAAGGTATTGAAGGAGAACATCCTGAACAGTACGGGGGACATGGGGGACATCGGCAAGAAAATGCTTGCGGGTGAAAACGGCGTACAACTTATGAACGATAATGGGGAACGTCGTTATATCGGCTACGCTACCAGCAAGGATACGGGATGGTCCGTTGGTCTGACCATATCCGAAGAAGAAGTTCTCGCGGAATTAAAAACGTTCACGTGGATTACGCTTGGCGGCTTTGCTGCAGCTACCCTTCTGCTTGTAATTATCTGTTACATTACCCTTCGCCGTCTGTTACGCTCCATACCACAGCTGCTGGCTAAAATTAAACAGATTGAACAAGGTGACCTGACTGTCCAACTGGATATCAAATCTAATAATGAAATTGGACAGATCGCCACAGGCTTGAATTCCATGGTGCAGAAAATTCAGAGCATGCTGCAAATGGTCGGCAGCTCGGCGCAAATCCTGAACCAGTCGTCGAATGATCTGCAAGCCATCTCCTCACGAACGGCTGTGACCATGAATGACACATCAACAGCCATCAACGAGATTGCCAATGCAACGAATTATCAGTCCATCGAAACGGAAAATATCTTACGCAAAACAGGCTCGTTATCCAGCCAAATTGACGAAATTGCAACCGATGCGCAGGCTATGGGAACGGTCGTGCAGACATCTGCTGATCAGAGTAGCCAAGGACTTGCGGTCGTGGAACAATTATCGAAATGGTCCGAGGAAAACCATCAGTCCACCCAAGCAATGTCCACTATTATCCAGGAGATTGACCTGAGTCGGAATGAAATATCTAGTTTTGTGGATACAGTCAAACAGATTGCCTCTCAAACGAACCTGCTCGCCCTGAATGCCTCCATTGAGGCTGCACGTGCTGGCGAACATGGAAGAGGATTTGCCGTCGTTGCCGAAGAGGTCCGCAAACTTGCAGAACAGACGGCTCAGGCAACAGAGGAAATCAACAAAAAGGTGAATGTTATTGAAGAGAAAACAACCCTGTCGGTTGAACATACCATGCGCGGTATGAAGATTGCGGAGGAGAATGCCAAATCCGTAGAAGATACCAAACATGTATTCTTCAGTATTAACCAAGACCTGAAAGATCTGCAGCAACGTATGATGCAGATTACTACTAATACCGCCAATGTACACAAACACAAAGATGAGATATTCCAGGCACTGGAGATTATCTCCTCCACCACAGAGGAGAACTCGGCATCAACGGAAGAAGTAAGCGCCAGCACGCAGGATCAGCTGGATAGTATCGAACAGGTAGCGGATCTGTCAAAACAGTTGAACCAGCTATCTGGCAAACTGCAAGACGAACTAAGCCAGTTTAAAGTAAAGTCATGATCCGCAAGCTTTCCCCTGCTCTTCTCTTTTAGTCGCTGTCCATTTATTATTAATGAATATGCGTACGAAGAGGATTGGAGGCTGAATCATCATCATGAACTTTGCCAAACGAATGGATCATTTCAACGAAGGAATTTTCACCCGGTTGCTGGAGATCAAACGCCGCAGACTGGAGAACGGGCAGCCCGTTATTGATCTCAGTGTGGGTACGCCGAATATCCCACCTGCGCAGCATATTATAACTGCACTATGCGAGGCCGCTGCTGATCCGGCTAATTATATATATGCTGTGAATGATCAGAGTGAGTTGCTGCAAGCTACAAGCGATTGGTATAAGCAACGCTATCAGGTCGAGTTAGACCCGGCAACACAGATCTGTTCCTTGCTCGGTTCACAGGAAGGGCTGGCACATATTTCCCTCTCCATTGTCGATGAAGGTGATCTGGTGTTAGTCCCTGACCCCTGCTATCCCGTCTTTGCGGATGGACCGTTACTGGCAGGTGCAGAACTGTATTATATGCCACAAAAAGAAGAAAACGGGTATGTTATTCAGCTTCAGGATATACCGGAAGATATCGCTCATCGAGCAAAATTCATGCTCGTCTCCTATCCCAACAATCCGACAACCGCGATGGCACCGGATCAGTTCTATCTTGACCTGATTGCCTTTGCCAAGAAGTATGATATTATCGTGCTTCACGATAATGCGTACAGTGAACTCGTATTTGACGGAAAATCATGTGGAAGCTTTCTTGCGTTTCCTGGCGCCATGGACGTCGGTGTGGAATTCAATTCCCTGTCCAAAACGTACGGACTGGCAGGAGCTCGAATCGGCTTCTGTGTGGGCAATGCAACCATGGTCTCCATGCTGAAAAAGCTGAAATCCAATATGGATTACGGGATGTTCCTACCGGTCCAAAAAGCAGCAATTGCCGCCATTACCGGTGATCAATCCGAGGTTGAACGGGTCAGAGCTATTTATGAACAGCGCAGAGACATCCTCTGTGAGGGCTTCAGCAGTCTGGGCTGGCCGATTGCCAAACCTGAAGCAACGATGTTCGTCTGGAGCCGGATTCCGGCGCACTACGACAGCTCAGAGCAATTTGCCATGGATCTGGTTACACATGCAGGAGTCATCGCAACCCCAGGCAGTGCCTTTGGTCCTTCAGGTGAAGGATATGTGCGCTTCGCCCTCGTTCAGGATAATGAAATACTGCAACAAGCGGTACAATCCGTCGATGACAGCGGGATTCTGAAATCCAGCTAACCGGAGTACGATTCGAATGTGCTCAAGCAAATATCCCCTCAAGGTCCACAGGGAGTAAGAGTTTCACGTTTGATAACGTGATCTCTACTTCTTGTAGATGTGAGGGATTTTGTCATTTGCAGATGAACTAGCCATTCATTGCGTAAGGTTATCTGTGGGTACCACGTCAGGTCCAATGATCCAATATCTATGCAACCGGGTTAAACAGGAACATAAGATCATGGCTGGAGGGCATACCGTGACAGCAAAAAGCCTGCTCGGAGAGCAGGCTTTTTTGTTTGAACTTTTTATACAGACTTGCGCCAGTTGGAACGATACATCAGATACAGGAAGTACGGCGTTCCGATGATCGCAATGAGTATACCTGATGGAATCTCTGTCGGTGCCATGACGGTTCTGCCGATTGTATCGGCGAGCACCAGCATGACTGCACCCGCTAATGCGGATAGGAACATGGATCGTCTTAACTTATTCCCCGTCAGTAACCGTACCATATGTGGTGCAATCAGGCCGATAAAACCGACGGTTCCTACACAAGCAACCGCACCTGCTGCAAGTAATACACCCACTGTCATTGCTAATAATCGTGTACGACGTACTCCGAGACCAAGCCCGGATGCACTATTGTCGTCAAATACCAGCAGTTCGAATCTGCGTGCCAGCCACCAAGCCACCGGTACCAGAATAACTAAAAATAATCCGATAACCCTCACCTGTTCCCAGGTACGAGCATAGGTGCTTCCTGTCAGCCAGATATATCCGCTGCTACCGTATACCGCACCACGGACAATCAGAATCTGAATACCTGCTCCAGCAATGGCAGACATTGCGATCCCCAGCAACACAACCGCCGAAGGGTTCAGTCCTTTCTTCCAGGCGAGGGAGAACACCACCACTGCAGCAATGGCTGCTCCGATGATTGCCGCAATTGGCAGCAAGTATATCGGAAGACCCGGCCATAAGATGATGACCATCATCGCTCCAAGCCCTGCACCTGAGGACACACCAACAATTGAAGCATCTGCCAGCGGGTTACGCACCGCCATCTGAATGAGCACACCACTGATTGCCAGTGCAGCTCCTGAACCTGCGGCAACAAGTGTACGCGGAATCCGAAGCTGAATCAGCGCGGAGAACAATCCATCCGATTGGAACAGACTCGGTAACCAATCGGCCAGCGGAATTCGCATACCGCCAAACATCGTACTGAGCAAGATAAGCACGACCGTTATGACTGAGAATAATACAGCCATCGGGCCAAATGCAAAGCGACGCGCAGCTCCTCCTGTGCTCATTGAAGTAGACATGCCTGATCCGTTTGCAGCCTTCATGCGAGTAAGAACAAGCCAGATGAGCCACGGTGCACCAATGATCGCCATAACGGCACCCGTTGGCAGTTCCATGCTGGAGTTATGCACCATCTTGGCGAGGACATCTGCTCCAACCAGGAGCGCTGCGCCCCATATGAACACACCGGGTAATAGTAATCGGTTAGAACGTACACCACTCAATCGAACCAGATGTGGTGCGACCAGTCCCACGAAGCCAATCGGTCCGATTACACTGACAATCACAGCAGCCAGCAATACAGCGAGAATTAACCCTACTGCACGAGCCAATGTAACCTTTTGTCCCAAGGAAGAAGCCGTTGATTCATCCAACTCCAGCATATCCCACTGTCTGGACAGGATTAACGCAAGAAGGGTAATGCCAACCACCCAAGGCAAAGCATAAAACACACCACTCCAGTCATTCTGGACAAGTGTTCCGGAACCCCAAAGGAACAACCCTTGTGTCTCCATGGAGAAAAAAATATGTAATGCACTCGTAAATGAACCAAGCACCATCGATACAATCATACCGGACAACGCAAGTCGAACCGGGCTTGATGTTCGTCCGCCGCCCATGAAATAAGCCGCAAATGCTGCCAGCAAACCACCTAGTGCTGCGAAAAGAAAAGGCGACTGACTTAATAGACCTGGAAAAGCGATAGCTCCCAGCACCACCACAAAGTATGCTCCTGCATTAATGCCCAGCGTATCTGAAGCAGCCAGTGGATTACGGGTAATCGTTTGCAGCAAAGCGCCCGCAACAGCCAGTGCGCCACCCGCCAGAATACCAATCACTGTACGCGGCATGCGCAAGTCCCAGACCATATTGTGCTCTAATGAATCCTGTCTGCCTGTAAGAGCGTCCCAAACGACATGCAAAGGAATGGAAGCTTCTCCATAACACAGACTTACAAAAAAAAGCACGATGAGAGCGGTTAGACCGCCCCCATATATGCTTATTGTGCGCCAATTCATAGCTGGCTTAGATCCTTGAACCGAACTCATTTGGTAATCGCCTCAACTACCCCATCAACCAATACTTTGGAGGAGATCGGTCCACCAAATGTCCATGTTGTACTATCGAGTTGATATGTGCGTTTTTCCTTCACAAAGTTCAGTCCGTTCCATACCGAGTTATCTTTCATGGCTGTGCCAAAGACGTCATCGTCTGGTTGTGTAATGTAAATGAAGTTACTGTCCTTCACATCGGTTAAGGACTCAATGCCTACTGTAGAGAAGCCATAGTTTTCAACTTTGTCCGGCTTCCAGTCGTTAACCAGTCCGATTTTGTCCAAAGTACCAATCACAACCGAGTTATCGGTAAACATACGCAGGCTGACTGCATTTTGATATGTGAACGCTTGTGTCAGTGCAAAGTTGAAGTTTTCTTTACCCGCAGCAGCCAGTTTTTCTTTGGCTTCTACATAATGCTGATCGAGATTACTCAGAACTTCTTTTGCTTTGTCTTCTTTACCGAGAGCAGTTGCAATGTTATTAAAGATCTCTGTCATCTTGTCATAATCATAGCCGTCACCATCATACGGATCATATTCAATCGTTGGAGCAATCGCGTTAAGCTGATCGTAGACCGCTGTGTTATTATCTGCATTAGCAATGATGAGATCTGGCTTCAATGCAGCAATAGCTTCCAGATTTGGTTCACTGCGTGTTCCGATATCCGTTACACTGTCATCCAGTGCTGCTTCGGATGTTACCCACACTTTATAGTTAGCGTTATCTGCGTTACCTACTGGTTGAACACCCAGAGCAACGACATCTTCCGTATATGTCCATTCAAGCGTAACGACACGTTCTGCTGGCTTGTCCAGCTTAAGCTCTCCACGTTTATGCTTCACGGTAACAGGACCTGCTGTCTCTTCAGCCGGAGCACTACCGGAGTCACTACCTTGACTTGTATCTGTTGTAGTCGTGGTTTTACCACAACCCGCCAAAACCAGCACAAAGGCCAGCATAATCAACAGTCCATTCAACCCTTTTTTCATATCTCTTTTCTCCCCTGTTAATATGTATTTATATGATAACAATTATCATTATCACTATTGGATTATGCCGTAGGAATGGATTTTTGTCAATGGAAAGTACCTTATTCCCATTCTTTTATGAAATAAAAAAAGGAAAGGGATAGCTTAACGGCCATCCTTCCCTTCTATTGATTGCTGTTTGCATTAACTCAACTGCATTGTAGTGATGCATGTATTATCATTTTCATATGTAGACAATTGCGTTTCTGCAACCTTTCCATCTCCAACAATACGAATCAGATAGGTTCTGTCTCTAGGCACCCAAAAATCCATAAATCCGTTTGCACCAGACTTCATCACTTCATCTTTCATAAAAGTGTTGCCTTGAGAATCGTGAATGGTAACACTGAATTCCTTATTGCTCATTTCCCCCTGACAACCGGTCAAGCTATGAATTGCACAGGGATGGGTCTGGTCCACATAGGGTGCAATGGAAAGGAAAAATTCATTTTCAGGCAAATCATATGTAATGGTTTTTTCATCCTGATCGGTGACGATTAACTGTTTGGCATTGATGGAAGCAGATTCTGGTGTTTCTTTTCCTGTGCTGATATCTTCCACCAATTTTCGGATGTTGGGCGCATTGGCTGTACCCGCCTCATCCTTACCCGTATTGTTTGCAAACAGATAGGTTCCGATTACAATTACAACTGCAACACTTGCAATGATCCACATTTGTTTTTTCATCTGGAGTCCATCTCCTCGTCCGTTTTGGTTTATTATAAGGGAGAACACAGTGATACGGACAGTTTACGATACCAAAGTCACCATATATTCACATTTTTGTATTGTAGCAAGCGTAATCTGCTGCCTGTGCACTGTATCATTGATAAGTAAGGGAGGTTGTGTATATGTTTAAGTCTCCATCTGTATCTGACACCGATCGAAGAGTACACAAATCCAAACTGGCTCTGAAGACAGCCCTTCTGGAATGGATGTCCCGTAAGCCATTGGCCAGTATAACCATCACCGATATTGTCAAATCCGCCGATTTGAACCGCAGCACATTTTACAAGCATTATGTATACAAAGAAGACCTGTTTGATGAATTGTTAAATGACGTGATTGACGATCTAAAATTAGCCTATCGAGCACCCTACAAGCATTTCCGAGATTTCGATATTAAGGACCTTAACGCCTCAGCAATTCAAATTTTTGACCATGTGCTGGCTCATGCCTCCTTCTATACATTGCTGGTTCATTCTAACGTGCTACTGGATTTCAGGGATACACTCTATATAACACTTAAGAACTTGTATCTGGAGGATGTAACCGATCTGTCGCCTGATCCACGGTTGGATAAGGAACTTCTCGCCTGTTATCAGGCTAATGCCGTTCTTGGTTTAGTTACGGGTTGGGTGCAAAGCAACTTCAAATACAGCGCCTCCTATATGGCTGAACAACTGTTGGAATTCACACGCATGAACCGATCCCAAGAGATTTATCGGTCTAATCTCCATTCTGCAACGAGTCCATCAAGATAAAGTTACGCCATAACTCTGTAGTGGGATCTGCTCAAAAAAAGAGGTACTGTCTCCCCTGAAGCTTGAGATACAGTACCTCTTTAGTATGTCGAATTTATTTTAATTAGTTGCTGATCCAGCCACCATCTACAGGCAACTCAACACCTGTAATGAATTTGGATTCATCAGATGCCAAGAACAGGTAGGCGTAAGCAATATCCATAGATTCACCAGCATGTGGAGGCAATGGAGCAAGATTTTTGTAATTCTCCCCCATCTCCACCTGGGATTTGATGCCTGCTTTCTCCACCATACCCGTAAACACAGCACCCGGATGTACGGAGTTCACACGAATATTGTCTTTGGCAAACCACTGTGCCCCGTGTTTGGTCAATGAACGTACAGATCCCTTGGAAGCACTATAAGCCGCGCCCTGAGCATCCGCTATTCCACCAATGATTGCTGCAATGGAAGAGGTATTAACGATGGAACCTTGTCCATTCTTCTGCATATAAGGAATGACTGCCTTCATGCCGAGCCATACACCTGTACCATTAATGGACATAACCTTGTCCCAGTCCTCTAGCTCAGCTTCCAAAATACCTTTGGCCATATGAATTCCGGCATTGTTGACCAGAATATCTATTTTGCCGTATTTCGATACGGTTTCTTCCACAACAGCTTTCCAGGACTCTGGGCTGGACACATCCAGCTTCAACGCAATGGCTTCCCCGCCATCAGCTACGATCAGTTTAACCTGTTCCTCCAAAGCTTCGACTGCCACATCGGTAGCCACAACCTTGGCTCCTTCTTTTGCAAATAATTGAATACCTGCCAATCCCATGCCACTTGCGGCACCGGTTATAATTGCAACTTTTCCAGTTAATCTGCCCATTTCATATCATCCTTTCCTATTACGATGAATGCCTCATGATGACACCCAACCTGCTAACATCTTTAGTATACGGATGAAATGAAAGCTCTTTCAATCAGCAAATAGACAGGCTTTTGTGGGATAACCGATAATGTGTGCCTCCTTTTGTCTGTTATGTCAAAGTTAATCCACAAATCTAAACCAATCTGTTGTTTTCACTCTCATACTGTATTCCATCTCAACGTGCCATAATCCGGTCTGCCATTTCCTCGGCTTGAAGTACCGCAGACAACGGGTCGGAGAGGAAATATCTATTCCAGTCAAGGCTAATAATCCGGCAGTGATCTGTCTCGATGGACTTCTGCCATGGTTTGCCTGAAGCTTGATCAAGTCCGTGTCTTGAACCATTGTCCAACACCAACAGGTAATCCTCCACGTACCCACCAACCGCACTCCGCGCAATATCCAGGTATTCCAGGCCCGGCTCCAATAGTTCCTGGCGAACCTTGCATGCTGGCTTCAAGTTCAGTAACCCGTAGGCTGCCTTACCTCCACGAGTTCCCGTATTTCCCACAAGGGTAATATGTTCTCCCCAGTTCGGATCAATGACGGTAAATGTCTTCTCTGCGGAGACCTTGCCCGGGATCGTTTGCTGCAAAGTATGTACTCTCCGCCCGTATTCCTTAATCCATGTTTCGGCTTCTGTCTGGCGATTCAGAATACGTCCCATCTCTCGAATCTCCTCCGCGACAGAGCCGTAACCAGTCCCTCCATAGACTACCGTAGGTGCAATTCTGGCATAGGAAGCGTAGGCAGCAGGATTCCAGGTGATAATCAAATCGGGCTCCAGTTCAAGCACTTTTTCGAGCGAGATAAAATTATGATTGCCGATATCCTGTACTTGATCATAGATATAAGGCTCCAGCATTTGGTTACTTTCAATGAGTGAATGCGGCGCTCCGAGAGGCGTCACTCCCAATGCCAGTACTTCTCCCAAATTCCAGTCGACGACAACACGGCTAGGCTTGTTAGGTACCGTAATCTCGCCCATGCTTGTGGCAAGTTTTCGAGTTCTGGCTCTTGGCAACGCGGGCGCTAGGGGTTTCCTCACATGGACTCCTTGTAGATCTATAATCTTCTGTTTTGGCTGGTTTTTGTCAGCTTCAACTATAGGTACCGTTCGTTCGCTCCATCCCGAATAATGACTTTCCAGAGCGGCAAGTGGTTGGAATGTTTGCAGGGCTACATCTGGAGCACTGCACTCTCGACGCTTTCTGTAAAACTCAGGAGATACACCATAATGTTTCTTGAAATAACGACTTAGCGTGTAGCCGTTCTCATAGCCTACTCTCTCCGCGATTTCTTGTAAGGTCCCATTCGTGCTCACCAGTAGTTTTAATGCCTGTTCCATCCGAATCTGTGACAGCACACGGCTGGGACTCGTATTTAATTGAAGCTGAAACAATTGGTTCAGATACCTTGGACTACAATTCAGCATTTCAGCTACCTGTTCTATCTTGAGTGGTTCCCCGTAGTGACGTTTCATATAATGCACCGCTTGATCTACCCGATCCAGCTTAGCATCGTTAAACCTTTGCTCCTGCATTTGTTTCAGCATCTCGGCGAGCCATTGGTAGAACAACGCCTTGGTTTGAATTCGGCCTGCTGACTGTAGTTCATTCCATTGTCTGTATATCAACTGCATGATTTCAATTAATGGCAATGGACACGCTGGTTCAAAACCAAAACTGAATTGCAGAGACTCCACCACAGTATATGTTTGGGATCTTTCAGCATTTGGCTTCTCTGACTCTGGTGACGAATAAGACAACATATGTATTTCCATCGGCTTCTTAGCCAGACAATCCAGGCGCGTTCCTTTGGAGGCGTGCAGAATATATGTCCCTTTAATGTGATGCATCGCCTGACCAAGCCAGATCTGCCCCTTGCCATCCGTTATTAATAAAAAAGCATTCGAGGGAAGCGTCCACGTATTAGGATCTTCACTGATGTTAACGGTAATGATTCGAATATCCAGTAATCGGATTGTTATATGCTCCCATAATGCCCCGTATTCTTCTATGTTCATCGTAATGGACCTTTCTTTGTGTTTCCTCGTTACTACATCCAAAGCTTCGCCTCATCATATATGATAATCATTCTCAATTCAACCTGTACATCTGTTCTGAAATGGTTATGCTTTCGCTTCCGAATCGGTTATTGTGCAATCGTCAGATTGCCTCTAGAGTTATATTAAATGAAAATCATTATCAATTAGAAAGAGGGTTCGTCATGTTGTTTAAGAAAGCTTGGTATCGTATCACCCTGCCTGTTTTGCTGATCATGGCCGTATTCATTAGTGGTTGTACCCAGAAAGAGACCGTGAAACCTGGGGCGACAGAAACAGGAAACACCGCACCGCAAACAAGAACACTCTCCACGATGATGGGAGACGTTACAGTCCCCCTCAACCCGGAGCGGGTTGTCGTTGATTGGAATATAGGACATGTTCTGGCTGTCGGCGTAACACCCGTTGGTGTGCCGAGTAGCCTGCTGGATTATGGAGTATTCCTGCGTGACAAACTTGTGGATAGCGCGGATTTGGGTAACCACAGTGAGGTTTCACTTGAGAAAATGGTAGAGTTGGAACCGGACCTGATTATCACATGGGACCAGGAGAAATTTCAGACCTATTCCAAAATCGCTCCGACTGTCGTATTCGTACCCGATCAGTATGATTCCATGGAAGCCGAAGTGACAGCCATGGGCGAGATTCTGAATCGCAAAGCAGAAGCCATAGCGTGGAACGAATCGTTTAAACAGCGGATCGTAGCTGCTCAGGCCAAAATCAAAGATGTGATTCCGGATGGTGCCACATTCACCGTTGCCGATTTTAACTTTTTGAAGAACCCAGCCATTATCGGCAACAGCGCCAATCGTGGTGGAAGAGCAGCCTATGAATTGCTTGGACTAACTCCGGCACCCAAGGTAAAATCAGATCTTCTGGACCAAGGCAAAGAAAATCTGGAAGCTAGCGCGGAGGTCTTTGGAGAGTATGTAGGTGATTACCTGCTGATGATGGTTACAGAAGGCACGAAAGATCACTCCCTGTTGCCTAACGTCTGGGACAATCTGCCTGCGGTGCAGAACGACCATATCTACAAACTGGATATTCATAAATATTTCACTGCTGATCCCTATACCTCCATTCTACAAGCCGAAGAGATCGCAGATCGACTCGCAAGTGGACAGACTGAGCTGAATTAGCGCGAGTTTTCAAATCTAGTGAGACCCGAAACCGAACCTGAACGTGTTCAGCGTAGGCAAGCGCACTGAATCCTGAATGTATGAGAACGTACCCTTCAAGTGAGAGCAAGCGCTAACGAATCTGAGGCGTCTTATTCAACGATTTGAAGCGCGTGCAGAAATCTAAGGAACTTGAGACACTCTATATCCGATTAACAAGCCGTTTTCAGTGTTTTTATAAGGGGATTTTGGTAGATAACGTGTCTGATGTTCCTTACAATTTAAAAAGAGGAGCTGAAGGCCAAATAAGATGTCCTGAGTTCCTCAGAAAATCATCTATCCATTCGTCAAGATCGGCAGTCTGGGGATTTAAGACTCTTTATCCATCTCAAAAAAGGTTACACAAACAGCGCCCACCAGAACGATTCAGGTAGCGCTGTTTTATTGGTTTGAATATGTCACTATTTTCAATCAGGACACAACATATTTTATCTAATCACACAAATAAGGGTTCATATCTCAAAATCTTGCTGCTACTGACAAGAGTCTTACGAGAATCCTTGCTCATCTGCAAAACGGGGATGGACATCAGCACAAGACAACTCCTCATTAGAAAATCGAATCCAGACATAATCATCGTATAACACACCATGTGTTTGTTTTACGATCTCCGAAGCTACGTAATCATTCAGACCCAATGATTGCAAAATTTTATCGGCATGATGTCTGGTGCGAGGGAAACACCTGGATTCAAAGTAATCCAGTACATCCCCAACGGTTACCTTAGACTTGCTTGGAAAAGGGAGAAAAACAGGAGATACACTTTTATCTTGCCATACATCAACCGTTTGATTACTATAATCCAATTTCACTTTTGCTATCACCTGGTCATGCTCCAAGACCTCAAACTCAAGAGGAGAAGATATAAATTTGTTTATTTTTTTCATCTGCTACCTCCCATAGTGATCTTTCATATTTCTTTGTTATGATTATATCACTTCTTCAACTTGTATTTCATTTCCTTACTTCATCATTCAATTTAAAAAAGCCCGACAGAATTTCGAGGAGATCTCGAAATTCTGTCGGGCTCTTCAGATTGCCTTCCATCCGTGCAAACCTACTTACGTATTGGAGAGCGCTTTGTTTTTCTCATAAAACCGGGCATTGTGAGAAGATACACCCGCCATGTCGGAAGCAGCAGGTTCCAGATACGTCTTGGCACTGTTGACTGCGAGCACCGCATCGTTAAAAGCACCTGCTATCAGCCTGACTTTGCTTCCATAAGTGATGAAATCACCCGCTCCGAATATGCCTGGAATGTTGGTACGCATGCGCTGATCAACGGATACGCCGTAATCTTCCCGCGCGAGTCCCCATTGCACAAGGTTACCAAAATCACGATCATACCCATGGCTTACTACAACTTCATCCACTTCAACATGTATGATCTCACCAGTTTCTACATGGGCCAACTCGACACGGTCGATTTTATCACCTGTACCGTATAAGCGAGAGATAGTATATGGTGTCATGACTTTGGATTGAGCTTTCATCTGAGCAACTGGCGACTCGTGTCCGGTAAATTCATGACGTCTGTGTGCTACCGTGACTTCACTTGCTATCTTGCCCATTTCATTCGCCCAGTCGACTGCGGAATCGCCACCACCCGAGATCAGAACACGCTTCCCGGCAAATCGGGACAAGTCGGTTACGGTATAGTGTAGGTTCGTCAGCTCATATCGATTGGCACCCTCGACATCCAGCTTTTGCACCTGAGTCATGCCTCTACCCGCACATAACAGGATGGTACGTGTGTAGTGACGTTCGCCTGTTTTGGAAATGAGTACAAATACACCATCCTCACGTCGTTCAAGCTCGGCTATTTCCTGACCAAATACAATCGTTGGATCGAACGTTCTCGCCTGTCTCTCCAGCGATTCAATCAGCTTCTCACAGCGAATCGGATCAATCCCGCCCACATCCCAGATCAGCTTCTCCGGGTATGTACGCATGAATCCACCCAGTTCTTGTTTGGCTTCAATGATTTTGGTACGCATGGCTCTCATGCCACTATAAAAGGAGGCGTACATTCCAGCAGGTCCCCCACCAACGATGGTAATATCGTAGATATCCAATTGTGTCTCCATCGTCATCTATGGCACCAACTTTTCAACAACATAGTCCATCAATTTTACAGAGCCAATCGGACCCACACCCGATACGAATTGGCTTGTCTTCAACGGGAAGACATGATCATTCTTCACAGCCTCCAGATTCGACCACACTTGGCTTGCTTTCAGATCTTCCATAGATTTCTTCGTGTCATAACCTACGAGGGTTCTGTCTTCCAGGAAAATATAATCCGGATTCATCTCAGGCAAGAATTCCAGAGAGAACTGGCTAAACCAATCTGTAGAGTCTTTGATCGCTTCAGGACTATTCAGACCCAGGATATCATAGAAGAAAACACTGCTACTTCCTCCTTTGGGACCCATGAAACGGTAACGATTGTGCTCTACCCGGAGAACCAATACGGTCTTGTCTCCCAGGGCTGTCGCAATTTTCTCTTTCGCTTGTGAGGCTTTCTCGTCGAATTCAGCCAGTACTTTGGCAGATTCTTCGGTCTTGTCGAATATGGCAGCCAGCTTTGGCATAGCACGTTTCATTTCACTGTTGGCATCCAGTGCCACCGTAGGAGCGATTTTGGACAATTCATCATATACGCCCTGTTCCATACCTTCGCCAGCTGCAAGGATCATATCCGGTGACAGCGCAAGCAACTGCTCATAATTATATTGATATTGCTCGACTTCAATGATTTGGACCCCGTGTTCTTTCAAATAATCAGGGCGGTATTCCGCTTCAACTTCTGGAGTTAACAAAACGATTTGGGGTGTAACACCCATTTCAATCAGATACTCGGCATAAATCGAATCAAACACAACCAGGTTTTGAGGATGAGTTGGAATCGTTACTTCTCCAAACTGATCCTTCACCACCTTAGTCCCACTTTCAGTCGCTGTTTCTTTTGCAGTACTCGCTACTCCTTCAGTTGGAGCACCTGCTGTTCCAGCTGTAGCATTCTCTTCCTTGGTTCCACCGGAACATGCCGCCAGCATTACACTAATCACCAACAGCATGATGCCCAACCCTTTAAATCTTCGTGACATGATATACTTCGCCCCTTATGTATATTGATAATGATAATTATTATCAAATAGTATCAAATAAGAAGTATTGCTTCCATAGCATATCGTGCGTATTCAGTTGGATTATTGTGCTCTCTCATGAAGAGGTCCCGTAAGATTGCGAACGATCTGATTTAGAATCAGAGTGTGTCCCGTTATTCCGTGACCGTCTACCCACAGATGAGTATCTACGTAAAATACCCGATTATTTTTCACAGCCTTGAGGTCATTCCATTGCGGACTCTCCCATAGTTTCCTCATATTCTCTTCAGCACTGAAGTGCTGCATGATCCGCTTCTCCACAAACAGATAATCGGGATTGGCTTGCGTCAGCAGGTCAAGCGAACAAGGATTAAACCAGGCTGTACCTGAATCGAGTGCGTGCGGCAGTGTTAATCCAAGCTGTTCATATAACAAGTGTGATACCCCGTGTGAATGCCCACCCAGATATCGATAACCAAACGCTTCTACCCTCAGCAACATGACTGTGGACGCGGATTGGATGATGGGTTGCAACTGTCGCTTAGCTACGCTGACTTCATGTTTCATCTGCTGATGCAGTCTATAAGCCTCATCTTCTTTAAGAAACCAGACTGCCAATTGATCGAGCATTGGTTCTACATCTTGATGAAGTCCGGTAAGAATCGGTGCAATTGTGCGCAGCTCCCTTTTGACCTCTTCCGACAATACGTTTCCAATCAACATCTCCGGTTGAACTTGTCGAACAAGTTCTATCTCCACCTCATACTGTGTCACCTCCAGCATCTTCACTCCATGAGCTGTAAATTGTTCACGGTGATGTGGAGACAACAGGATCGGAGTTACCACTACGGCATGGGGAATGACACCCAGATGAATTATAATTTCTGCACAGATTGGAGAAAGTGATACGATCTTGCGCTGCGTCATCGTCTGCCTATATATCTTTGGTGATACGCCAGTCAACTGTTTGAATCGTCGGCTAAAATAATGAGCATCTTCAAATCCAGTCTTTTTGGCAATATCCTGAGAGGTTGCAGAGGTTAATAACAGTTCCTCCTGCGCGCGATAGATCCGGTAGTGGGCCAGATAATCCAGAGGTGGCTTACCATATCGCTCGCTAAATTTGCGTGAGTAATGCCATGGACTAATACCAGCGATCTGAGCTAACTGTGTACGTGTAATGACCTGATCATAATGCTGCTGCATATAGTCAATAGAGCGAAGTATACCGTGTTCTGGCTTCAACTCGTTATCCGGCTGTTTCCGATATAGATTACTTAACAACTCATATAACAAATGCTGATTGCCAACCCTTTCTGCACTCTGATCCTGTGTATGCACTTCACTCCAATGCTGAATGATACTTGCCAAGCCTCCACCGGACAGTTGCACTTTCTGATATGCCTCTCCTGACGGTAACTGCCATTCGAACTTCTCAGCTTCCCGTCGATCATGCAGCACCGAATATGTATCGAACTGAACATGCCAGCCTGCCAGATCCAGGTTGCCACCTTCAATGACCTCCATTACGGAATTCTCTTCAAGCGCAATTAATTCTCCATAGGAGACGTGAACTCGGTGTCCATTTATATTCCAGATCGCTTTTCCATCAATGATAAATATCAAGGTGTGACTGAAAAAGTGATGCAGCTCGCCTTTTGTTATCCAAGCGTTGCTTAGTGTATTCGTTGACTTCCATTGAGCAATCCATTCCATGTTGTCAGACATAGGTTATCCTTTCAAAGGGATTAGTAATCCAGATTTATAGGTTTCACTATATCAAAATACATGACAACGCCATAACCAACAAGCTATGGCTTGAATAAAATGAAGGACAGCTACTGAGCATTTCATACTTGTATTATTCAGATACAAATCAAAAAAGCCCGTACCATCAGGTACAAGCTCTTTCTTACAACTTTAACACTACTTTTTCAAAAGTACGTTCTACGTATTACTCAATGCTAGCTTTCGGTGCTGCCTGTCCCGATTTCTGTCCTTTTCCTGCCATCCAATACGTCAGTCCACCTGACACACCGAAAGCAATAACCACACCAATGCATGTGTGTAACAGATTCAAGCTACCCTCTTCGTTGAAGAGCGGGAGGCTGATCAAGTTCGGATTCCCCACCATAGCAAATGCCTTGACAGATAACAATCCGAAATATAGTCCACCCGCTGCTCCACCCAGCAATGCCGCATAGAAAGAGGATCTTTTTCTCATGTTGACCGCATACAATGCAGGCTCTACGACTCCCAAGAGTGCTGTTCCAGTAGCCCAGAAAGCCAGTCTTCTGGATGTTGGCTCTTTCGAGTGGATTCCGTTTGCAAGCGCAGCCCCTGCTTGTCCAACAATCGCCACTAACATGGCAGCAATCACCACAGAACCACCATTCATAACCATTTCATTAATGATGAGGGCAATCAGCCAGTAGTGTAATCCCATAACTAACATCAGTGAGAAGACTGCTCCCAGTAACATCACCGACAACACTGGAGCATTAGCTACTAGTGAATCCAATGCCTCCGGCAGATATTCATCAATCCAGGTACCGATAGGACCAAGTATCATCAATACTAGCGGAACAAGAATCAGTAACGTCAGGAATGGAGCTAACATCCCTTTGGAGAATTTTGGACTCCATCGTTCAACGACTCTTTCCAGGTAGGCCGCTGCACAGATTGTGAGAATGACCCAGATGGGCGTAGAGTAAAAAGCAGGCTGGGACACAAGTGGCAAACCCAGGAAATGCACCTCTTTTTCCCCTGACATCAGCATGGTCATCTCCGGATAAAACATGAGTCCGCCAATAGATGCTGCAACATAGATATTGCTCTTCAACCGATAAGCTGTGCTGATTGCTACCAATACAGGTAATACATAAAATACACTGTCTCCAATGATCCTGAAGATCGTAAAGGTCTGGCTGTCCATCAACGCAGAAGAGTCCGCAGAACTGTACGTATCCATTAATGCAATAATGGCGACTATAATTTTAATAACAGCGGCTCCGAGAATAGCAGGCATCAAGGGCCTGAACACATCGGATACAAAATGTAAGATCGAGAATCTGTTCTTCTTCGTGTGTCCTTCTTCCTGCAACGCTGTCCCTGTCGAATCCCAAGCATCCATACCCAGTAACGTATTGTAGATTAGTGAAGATTCATCTCTTATTACCAGATGACACTGCTCACCTGTTACCCGAATATCTGCTACAACATCTGCGGAGGCAAGAACCGACATGTTCAATTGTGTACTGTCCTTCAGTACCAGCGTCGTTGTGCCCTTATCGTGTTCTACGAGCTTGATGTTCTCCTTGCCACCTGCGAGTTTCAACCAATCTTCAATCTGTGTGTCATGCATTATGTACAATCTCCTCATGTTACGGTAAACCCGTGTTTTGTGATGTGTTATGATCTAATATGCCTCTATCTATATACACATTTCCATGAAAAAACTTCAATAGGATAAAAAAACTAATTTCCCTGACATTGCATGTTCATTTATACAAGGTATATGGACCTATGAAAGTCGAAAGAGCAAAAAAGCCTACTCTTATGTAGGCTCTTATCCATCTGTACTTATGAGTCATATTCTTCATACTCACAACCGACATTCGCAGTCATCAGATGGTGTTGCACGTAATTATACATCCTCATCCTAAGACAGTGCCAACATCGCGTTCATATCTTCTTCTGCCGTTGTAATTAACTTTAGACCAAACATATCCACGAGTACATCCAAGACACCTTCCGATATGAACTCAGGCGGTTTTGGTCCAATGCGAATGTCCTGAATGCCAAGGCTGAACAGGCCAAGCAGGATCGCAACTGCTTTTTGCTCAAACCAGGACAGCACAATGCTGACAGGTAACTCGTTCACGGTACAGCCAAAAGCATCCGCAAAAGCCATTGCAATTTTCACCGTAGAACCGGAATTATTGCATTGACCCAGGTCGATATAACGCGGTATGCCCGTATCTCCAACCGTACCATAATCCACATCGTTGAAGCGGAACTTGCCACAGGAGGTTGTCAGAATTACAGTATCATTCGGTAAGGATGTCGCGAGTTCACGATAGTAGTTACCACCTTTGCCTGGCGCGTCACAACCTGCAATAACGAAGAATCGACGGATATGACCGTCTTTTACCGCTTGAATAATCTCGGGCGCAAGCCCAATCACGGTCTCATGATGATATCCTGTCGTTAAGACTTGCTCCGATTGTACATTAGCCGCAGGCAGAGACAATGCACGTTCAATCAGCGGTGAGAAGTCATCATCCATGATCTTGGCCACACCCTCCAGACCCGCCACTTCGTAGGAGAAAAAGCGGTCTGCATATGTGCCTTTGATCGGCATGACACAGTTGGTTGTTGCAAGAATAGCACCCGGGAATTGTTCGAAAAGTCTTCTTTGATCGTACCAGGCTTTGCCGATATTACCCTTGAGATGGGCGTATTTCTTCAACGCCGGATAACCGTGCGCAGGCAACATTTCCGAGTGCGTATAGATGTTAATTCCTTTGCCTTCAGTTTGACGAAGCAACTCCTCCAATGCATACAGATTATGTCCCGTCACCACAATGCACTGTCCTTCAATCTGGTTCTGGCTAACCGTAATCGGTTGCGGTACACCAAAGCGGTCCGTATGTGCACGATCCAACACATCCATAATGCGGATTGCTGCATTTCCTACCTTCATCGCCATCTCCAGATGTTCCTGTACATTAAAATTCGAGTTCGTTAATGTCATATATAATGCCTCATGTGTAATCCGATCCACCTCAGGATCAGAATATCCCAACTGACGTGCATGTGTCGCATAAGCAGCGATGCCTTTTAACGCAAAAATCATCGTATCCTGCAAACTTGCGATTGTTTCGTTTTTGCCGCATACCCCTACTACGGTACACCCGCCACTCGGCGTCTGTTCGCACTGATAACAAAACATATGGTTTCCCCTCCAAACTTAGATTAAACGCAGTTCGTTATGTAATAGCGTAACAGACCCTGATATGAGCTAGTGTGATGGTGCACACAGTTTCTGATCCAACATCTATATTTGGTTCTCCAGACTATCATCCAAACTGGAAATAATAACATTCAAAAAAAGGCATATCTCGGATCATTATGAAAAATACTGTGTACAGCTAAAAACGTATAAATCCATAATCTTAAAAAAATACGAAAATGAAACGATTCTAGATTTTGCCCGTAAGGGTAATACACAGAGAAATCTAATATTCAAGGAGCTGGTCAATTGCAACATTACAGACACAGTGTGGAGGAAACCCTTCAGGATGTTCAGAGTTCCTCCAAGGGACTCACGACCTCCGAAGCTGCCAAGAGACTTGAAACGGAAGGATATAACGAGTTAAAAGGTAAAGATGCAACACCCGTCTGGAAACTGTTCCTCGAAAATTTCAAAGATCCGATGGTCATCGTGCTGCTGATTGCAGCCGCGGTACAAGTTGTACTTGGACACCTTATTGAATCATTGATCATATTCCTGGTTATTTTGCTCAACGCGGTGATCAGTGTAGTTCAGACCAAAAAAGCCGAGAGTTCTCTTGACGCGCTGAAACAAATGTCTGCACCCGAAGCCAAGGTCATTCGTGACGGGCAGAAAAAAACCATTCCAGCAAGGGAACTTGTTCCTGGTGATATTGTTATGCTGGATGCAGGTGATTATGTCCCGGCAGACGGGCGTATCCTGGAATCAGGAAGTCTGAAAATCAACGAAGGCATGCTGACCGGAGAATCCGAAGCTGCGGAGAAACACGCCGATGCCATTCCGGATGAAGCGCCTATTGGAGATCGTCGCAATATGGCCTTCAGTGGCTCACTGGTCGTATATGGACGGGGCATGCTTGTCATTACAGGTACGGCTCTCAAAACCGAAATCGGCAAAATTGCCGAACTGATTGAAAATGCCGAAGCCAAAAACACGCCATTACAGCGCAAGTTGGAATCATTCAGCAAAAAACTGGGCTTTTTCATCCTGGGCTTGTCGATTCTCATCTTTGGCATTGAAGCCGGCCGTGTATGGTTGACCGAAGGTACGGAGAATATCGGGCCTTCCATCGTAAATGCACTGATGTTTGCTGTGGCTGTTGCGGTTGCTGCCATTCCTGAGGCGTTATCCTCCATTGTGACTATCGTATTGTCACTCGGAACAAATAAGATGGCCAAACAACATGCGATCATTCGCAGACTGCCTGCCGTGGAAGCTCTCGGTTCTGCCAGTATCATCTGTACCGATAAAACAGGAACACTAACTCAGAACAAGATGACTGTCGTGGATTATTACATTCCCCATGGCACCAAGGACGAATTCCCGGATGATCCCGATCAGTGGTCGGAAGAGGAACGACGTTTGTTACATATTGCAGTGCTCTGCAATGACTCGAATATTAACCAGGAAGGCAAGGAACTGGGTGATCCAACCGAAGTGGCCCTCATTGCCTTCAGCAACCGGGTGAACAAGGATTACAATGAAATCCGTGACCAGTTCCCGCGTGAAGCTGAGCTTCCTTTTGACTCGGATCGAAAACTCATGAGTACGGTGCATACCTTCGAGGGACAGACGGCTTTGCTGACCAAAGGTGGACCGGATGTGCTGTTCAGCCGCTGTAGTCATGTATTTATCAACGGTGAGGTTCAGCCCCTCACACCCGAGATTCGCACACAATTTGAAGAAAAAAATGAGGCCTTCTCCAAACGTGCCTTCCGTGTGCTGGCCTACGCGTACAAAAAATTCGATGATAAAAACCAGGTCACCATTGATGACGAGCATGATCTGACACTGGTTGGTTTGACAGCGATGATTGACCCACCGCGTGAAGCGGTATACGGTTCTATTGAAGAGTCCAAAAAAGCGGGCATTCGCACCATCATGATCACTGGAGATCACAAAACGACGGCTCAGGCCATCGGTGTGGATATCGGCCTTGCCGAACCGGATGACCTCGCCATTACCGGTGCTGAACTGGACAAAATGTCCGATGAAGAGCTGGATCAACAACTTGAACATATCTCGGTATACGCCAGAGTATCACCTGAGAACAAAATCCGAATCGTGCGTGCATGGCAGCGTAAAGGCAAAGTTGCAGCTATGACCGGAGATGGAGTTAATGACGCACCAGCGCTGAAACAGGCCGATATTGGTGTAGCGATGGGTAGCGGAACAGATGTCGCCAAGGATGCGGCTGCCATGATTCTGACGGATGATAACTTTGTCTCCATTGTAAATGCGGTCAGTGTTGGACGGATGGTATTTGATAACATCAAAAAAGCCATCGCATACCTGTTCGCCGGTAACCTCGGCGCGATTATCGCCATTTTGTTTGCCTTGATCGTCGGCTGGGTTAATCCATTTACGGCCCTTCAGCTGCTGTTCATCAATCTGGTGAACGACTCCCTACCTGCCATTGCCTTGGGTACCGAAAAGCCTGAGCCAGATGTCATGCGACGCAAGCCGCGTGATATTAACGAAGGCATCTTCGCAGGTGGAACTCTGCAGGCTGTGATTACGCGTGGTGTCCTGATTGGTGCGGCTGTTATCGTGTCCCAATATATCGGACTTGGTATTTCGGAGGAAATCAGTGTGGCTATGGCCTTTACAACCTTGATTCTCGCACGCAGTCTGCAAACATTTGCAGCACGTTCCAACACACAGACGATCTTCCAGGTGGGCTTTATGACCAATAAATTCGTGCTTGGCTCCATTCTGGTATGTCTCTGTCTCTATGCAATCACACTGATTCCAGGTATTCGCGGTGTATTCGCAATCCCGGATACATTCGGCTGGAATGAGTTCCTGATTGCAGGCGGACTTGCTCTTGCTGCCGTCATTCTGATGGATGTCATCAAGTGGATTCGCAATCGCGGCAAACAAGTTACTGCGGTGTAAGATCTGCAGTTATAACATGCACAAACAGGCGCCCGTTATCGGAGCGCCTGTTTCTGTATCTAATTATCCCTGTTTGATGCCAAAAGCGATCCATCGTCCATCAACATCCTCGATCACAAACTCCTTGTTATTATAGTCTGTGTGATTAAGGACACGTACGATGTTCACATCGGCGTTGATCAATTCCTGTTGAAGCTCTTCCTGGTTCTTGGTAATAAAATATGCATCATATCCATACCCATATAATTCTCTGTTGGGAATGACCTTCTGTCCATTGCTTTGGGTTAAAATAATCTCGGTAAGATCACGATACAGGCAGATATGGGGTTCCGCGGCATCAAGATATTCGACCACCCGGAAGCCCATCTTTTCTTCATAAAACTGCGCGGTTCGCTTCATATCCAGAGTCGGAAATACGCTGTGGGACATTAATAATAAGTGAGTCATACTGTAGTCTCCTTCAAAATCTCTTCAAAACATGATTATGTAATCCAACCATCATCTTACCCAATTTCAGGGAACTAGTCTATAAATTCCGACTCTACATCACTTAATTTTACTTATACTGCGCAATATACAGTATGACATTATTGCCATATATTAAAATGAAGTGTAAAATGATATATTGCTTTTCATCACATTTTCATCAAAGCTCCATCCGAATTCACATTCATAGATAAGACAGGAATGGTACCGTGAAAGATAAAATTGTCATGCCACTCTGGACATGCTGTTTGTTCATCGTTGTGATGAATACCACCATGTTCAATGTTTCTTTGCCAGTCATTATTCAAGATCTACAGATCACCTCAGACTTGGGGTCTTGGGTCATCTCAAGTTATTCAATTGGTTATGCCCTGTCGACGGTGATTTACAGTCGATTGTCAGACCGTATCCCGGTACGCAAACTGTTAACAGTTGGGCTTCTGATCCTGGGGTTATCTTCATTGCTGGGGTTGTTCGCGCATAACTTTGCGGTCCTGTTACTGACACGTATTCTGCAATCTGCGGGTGCAGGAGTTATGGCCGGGCTGGGTCTCGTCATTGCAAGTCGTTACATCCCGGTGGAACGACGTGGAGCTGCTATCGCGCTGATCTCATCAGGTAGCGCCATGGCTTTTGGACTTGGCCCCATTGTCGGCGGACTCATTAGCGAGTACTGGGGCTGGAACGGACTTTTTGCCATAACCGTGCTTGTCCTGCTCGCTCTGCCTGTATTGCTCTATTTTCTCCCCCGTGAATCCGTCAAAACAGATCAGCCGTTCGATGTTATTGGTGCCATATTAACCGTCATTAACGCCACTACACTTCTGGTCGCGATCACCCAGCAGTCCTGGTTGTGGTTCGCCATAGGCGTTATCTCGCTTATTGCACATCTCCTGTATATTCGGAAAGCGAATCTGCCGTTTGTGAATCCACAAGTGTTCCAAACGCCAGGATACACCCGGTTAATCCTTATCGGATTCTGCGTACTGGTGGTGAATCTGGGCAATCTGTTTTTGATGCCGCTTGTGCTCGCTGATTTATATGGACGCTCTTCGCTCGCCATTGGTTTGCTGATTGCTCCTGGAGCTATTGTTGCAGCATTTTGCACCCGTTTCGTTGGACGGTGGATCGACCGTTATGGCAATATGCGATTTATGATCATCGGACACATTCTGCTCGCAGCTGTACTTGCCCTATTCATGCTCGGACTTGATCAGTCCGCCTTGATCATTACCAGTGGTTATCTCTTTTTCTCACCGGCACTCTCAGCATCTATGGCTTCCTTGAATAATGAAGCGTCACGTGTGCTTCCCAAAGCCCAGATTGGTTCAGGTATGGGCATGTTACAATTGATCCAATTCTTCGGTGGTTCGGTGTCTGTAGCCGTGTGTGGGCTGCTGCTACACAGCATTCCGGGAGTCTCGGTCGAGGAAGCTTATCATGTAGTGTATGCTTGTCTGTTAATCATCTGTGTTGTTTCACTCGGGCTGACCATCTGGCATAGCAGAGCTTCACGCTCAAGCATTAAACCTGTTACATTGGACAATTGATAATTGATGTTTAAAGTTCAGAACCAAAAAGGCCCGCGCCAAGCGCGAGCCTTTTTTAGTTTGGAACAGAAATGCCGTTTTTTTAAAAAGTGGATCACTCAATGAACTTGAACTTACCGGTTACTTTCCTGATTTCATCCTACAGCAGCATGCCAACTAATTTCCGTCCAGTGCGAACTTCCAGGCCTCCATTATGCTAATTGGGGCTTTACTGCTGCTCTCGCCGCCACCATCCTGCGTCCAAAGTGGTGGGTAATACGCGAATACTTGACCTGTCTGTAGCTGAGACATATCCTCTTGCCAGCCTTTCCAGCGAAAGGTCTGATAGAACTGCTCCAGATCGCCATTCGCCAGCCAGTTGATAAAACCTGAATATGCCAGTTCTGTCGATTCCCATTCGAGTGTATCCGGTGCAAAATAATAAATGTGTCCCGTGCGGCCATACTTGCCTGTATCCAGTCCGAAGAAACCGCCTGCCGCATCATATGCAACGACCATCATGCCTTCCAGTACATCTACCCAAGGTTGCTCACTCACACCATTCCAACTGGTGAGACTCCCCGATGTACTGTCACCACCAGCACCAAGCAGCGTGATCCAGCCATGGTCCAGTACAATACCTTCTGTCTCATAAGCAACAGCCCCCAAATAGGATTTGGTGCTTATTTGCAGACGATAGAGGGTATCCTCTCCAGGCTCTTGTTTTGCTGGAACATACACATATGTATTTTGCCCGCTATCCAGGAGTTCCTTGAGTTCTTCCCATGCGTGATTCTCCCGATCTACTAATTCAGCTATCGTTAATGTATTCATGAGCAGTCTCCTCGCTGATTTTATAAGAGCATATCATGGCTTATTAACCCGTTCAAATCTGCTATAATCTATCTTCAAAGCTAAATTCAAGGGGGAAACGATTTGATTCGCATAGTTATACTTATAATTCCGATTCTGATGCTGCTCGTATCCGGTTGTCAGAATCATACATCTGCCATGAAGGAACCCGTTTCGGTTCAAAAGTCTGATCCCCAGGTCATCCATTACATATCACCCCAAGGAAACGACTCGAATAAAGGAAGCATTCAATCTCCTTGGAAAACGTTGCAGCACGCAGCAGACCATGCTTCGCCGGGAAGCACGATCTATTTGCGGGAAGGTGTGTATCATCAGAAAGTCAAAATCACCAGGAGCGGTAATTCTTCCGCTAATCCAACCCTATTTTCAAGTTATCCTCAGGAGCAGGTTATCATTGATGGTAAAGGTTTATCTGTCCGGGGGATTGAAGGGTTGATTGAAATTGAAAATGCCAGTTATATCACGATTCAGAATCTCGAAATTCGTAACTTCACGACCACACTTGGGGGCCAAGTTCCAACCGGGATCTATGTCCACGGAGCAGGTGAGCATATTCAGCTGTTAGGCAATACCATACACGCGATTGCTAGTTATGCACCTCCTGAAGGTCCCGATTTGCGGGGCAGGGATGCCCACGGTATTGCCATTTATGGCACAGAGCACCCCCAAGCATTACGCGATATCATTATCAAGGATAATGAATTGTATGATCTTACACTTGGTTCAAGCGAATCACTCGCAGTCAACGGTAATGTTGATACCTTTGCCATACAGGACAATATCATCCATGATTCCGACAATATTGGTATTGATCTGATCGGGTACGAAGGTACGTCCGAGGACGACACGTACGATCAGGCCCGAAACGGCATTGTACGAGGCAACAAAGTATACGATATTACGTCCAATAACAACCCTTCCTACGGTAAAGACCTGCCCAATGATACCAACTCGGCCGGCGGCATCTATGTAGATGGCGGGAAAGATCATATCATCGACCAGAACCGGGTATACCGGAGCGACATCGGAATTGAGATTGCCTCAGAGCATGCCGGACGTTCAACCAGCAACATTACCGTGCGTGATAACCTGATTTATTCCAACAGATTGACGGGTATTGCCATGGGAGGTTATGACGAGGAGCGAGGAGCTACCGAGGATAGCAAGATTATGTACAATACGCTTGTGGGGAATGATACCCTGAATGCAGGCAATGGACAGTTATTCATGCAGTCACGGACAAAGAACAATACGTTCATGCGTAACATTCTCGTATCGGGCAGCTCGGAAGTACTGATATACAACGAATATACCAGCAATACCGGCAATGTGTTTGACCATAATGTCTATTACTCACCAGGTGAGCAGGAAGATGCCCTGTGGGTTTGGAAAAATAAAGCCTACTCCGGCATCGCTGCCTACATCAAGGGATCTGGCAATGATGCACACTCCATATATGTGAACCCGGCATTTATGGATGAACCGAGCGAAGATTTTCGTCCTCAAGCGAACTCTCCGGCTAAGGAGTATGGTTACCTTGCTCCGCGATAAATTAACCCTGAGTCTGCCATCTCAACTTAGTCAATCTTTTTCACGCAAATAAAAGGAGCCTGTGCATGTGGGATCATCTCCCTACATCATGCACAGGCTCCTTATTGCTTTCTTTTGATGCAATCCAATTCTTAACTTTTTACCATCTGAGCTGCATGTGTCACCCGGTTTCGTCCTCCGGTTTTGGAGGCATACAGGGCGTTGTCCGCTCTTTGGAACAAGGACTTTTCCGTATCTTCCTCTACTACAGTGGCCGCACCGATACTCACCGTAATGTTATATTCACCCCAGTCGGCTGAAGCAACCTGTGAACGATATCGTTCTGCAATACCAATCGCCTGCTCCTCTTCACACTCTGGAAGAATGACAACAAATTCCTCTCCACCGTAACGTGCAACCACATCCGTACTTCGCGACAACGATTGCAGCAGTCCTGCCAGATTGCCGAGTACCAGATCTCCGATCGGATGTCCGTACGTATCATTAATGCTTTTGAAATGATCAATGTCCACAACAAGAAGGGAGAAATTACGTTGTTTCTGCTGGAACACCATCAAGCTTTCAACCATTTTTTCCTGGAAAAACCTGCGGTTCTTCAATCCTGTCAACAAGTCGGTGGAGGCCAGTGTCTCCAACTGATCATTCACTTTGATTAACGCCTGCTCTTTAATTTTATATTCCTCATGCAGTCGTTCAAGCTCCTTGTTCGCTTCTTGCGTCGCTTGATACAGCTCCTGTAGTTTGGTTTTGGTATGCAAAATATCCTTCTCATGTTCGATTCGCTTACGCATGACTACAACGACACAATCTACCACGTTTTCCCCATTACGGGTCTGGCGAACACCGTTAAGCAGAACAGGAACAGCCTGCTGATCACGGGTACGGAACGTGAAGTACATCTCGTCCACATGTCCATATAACTGGATGTAGGGATAGAAATACGTATGGAAAAACACCTTGTTGCTTACCGACATGGTCGATTCAATATGTTGCCCTATGAGCTCATCGCGTTCATATCCAAGCATCGTAAGCAAAGTTTGATTAACCGACTGTACGACGCCCGAATCAGAGATAGAGAAGTATCCACAGGGAGCCAGATCTAATTGTATATCCATGGAATAACTGCCTTTCTTCCGCGTTTTATGCGCTCGTTAAATAATCCTTAATCATTCGGATGGTTTCTTCCGGTTGACTTAGATGTGGATAATGTCCCTTGGCCGTCATCTGTTGCAACCTGCTATTCTTCAGATGAGCGTGTAAATAATCCCCTACTTCTACCGGGGCAATGCTGTCATCCGAGCACTGAAGAATTAATGTTGGCACAGTTGCCTGCTCCAGATCAATACGACAGTCAGATAAAAACGTCACTTCGGCAAATTGTCTCGCAATATGCGGATCTCTGGAGCAGAAGCTTTTCTCCAACTCTTCCGTCAGCTCTTTCCGTTCCGGATTGTTCATCACAATGGGTGCCAGATAACTCGCCCACCCAATAAAATTCATCTGCATCATCTCAAGTAATTCATCGATATCATTCCGATCGAAACCTCCATAATAATTCGGCAGATCATTCACGTAACGTGGGGAGGGCCCTAACATTATAATTTTTTTGAAATATTTGGGGTTCTGAATCGATGCCAGCATACCAATCATACTGCTGACGGAATGCCCGACAAATATGGTGTCCTTTAGCTCGAGCGCTTCCATAACTTCCAGCACATCCTGGGCGTATCCTTGAAGGTTGCTATATTTGACAGCATCATAATAGTTAATTTGAGATTCGCCAGATCCAACATAATCAAACAACACCACACGGTAGTTCTCCATAAAACCTGGAATAATGTAACGCCACATATCCTGATCGCATCCAAAACCATGAGCAAATACAATCGTTTGGCTACCCGAGCCAAGTACCTTAACATTATTTCTTACAAGTATATCAACCGTCATAGCATATCACCTCTCCGAGGTAGTATTCGCTTGAATCATTTTATCTGATTATTATACCGGAAAATGTTGGGATATGAATTAAAAATGTTTAATAATTTCTCTCATCCACCAAAAAATCATGACCCCCTGCTCTGAATGCGCGCTTTACAATCTGACTATCGTCAGGTAAAATCAGTTCAACATGTCGCGCGACAGAGATCAACATTACGGAGGAAAACCATGAGTACTTCAACACATAGCTCTACACCTCAGCAACTCTGGGGAAGATCATTCCTATTTATCATGTTAGCCAACGCATTATTGTTTATGGCATTTGAAATGTTGCTTCCCACCTTGCCTTTGTTTGTCTCAAGTCTTGGTGGCGAAGCCTCCCAGATTGGGCTTGTTACCGGCGTATTTATGTTTTCTGCCATCTTGATTCGACCCTTCACATCTGTTTTGGCAGCTCGAATAGACAAAAGATATCTATTGATTATCGGCATCACTATCTGTGCATTAATGACAGGCGCATACTACCTATCGTCAGGTATTTGGATGATTCTTGTATTTCGAGTGATCCACGGTTTCGGATTTGGTTTGGCTACGACATATTTTGCAACGATTGCCACTGAAAACATACCAAGAGATCGCCGGGGAGAAGGTATGGGGTATTTCGGCGTAGGGGAGACGGTCGCTATATCCATCGGTCCATTGATTGGAACAAGCCTGTTGTTTAGGTACGACTACCAGAGCCTGTTTATGGGAGGTATGTGTATTTTGCTGTTAGCTCTCCTGATGACAGTGTTTGTATCCAGAAAGCCGAAAACAGGAGGTAGTAGGGAGTCTATGCAAACTCATGTCCCTTCGGTGAAACTGATTGAAAAGAAGGTACTCTTCCCTTCCCTTCTCATTATGCTCGTTGGTATTGCAGCGGGTTCAATCATGTCCTTTGTGGCTTTATTCGCCGCCGAAAGAGGGTTCGAGAATATAGCCTGGTTTTTCTTCATCGTCGCCATCGCAAGCTTCGCCGTTCGACTGTTCTCGGGGAGAATGTTTGATCGATGGGGACCAGGTTCCGTGTTGTTACCTTCTGCCGTGTTTGCAATCGCGGGGCTACTGGTTCTGATTATCGCCCAGAGTGATGTGCAATTCCTGATCGCCGGTGCGTTATACGGCTTTGGTTTTGGTGCCATATTCCCGGCGATTCAGACCTGGTGTGTGAATCTTGTAGAAGAACATGAGCATGAAAATGCGATGGCTTCCTTCTTTAATTTTTTTGACCTCGGAATTGGTGGGGGTTCGTTGATTCTGGGCGTGGTGGCTTCTGCATTTTCCTATACGGTGGTGTATGCTATCTCTATAGGCATTTTTGTGGTATATATCTTGTTATATTTGGTATACTCCCAAAAACAGCAGGTATACAGCTCGCCAACTGGAGGTAGACATTGAGTAAAAAACGAATCAAGGAAATTGCCATTCAACATTTTAATCGTCTGGGTTACGAGGGGACCAAGATGGCGCAGATTGCCGAAGAGGCAGGCATTCGCAAGCAATCCCTGGCTTATCATTATTCATCCAAAAAAGCGTTATTGCTGGAGTTATATGAGGAAGTTGTGCAGGAGGAACAACAGTTTGTACGCCAATTTTTCAGCGAGTCTGTTACCCAAACTCTGGATCAGCAGTTATATGCCTTTTTGCATGAACACAAAAATCGCTTTCTGACTCATCCAAACGTTGCTTTTATGTATATCCTGTCCTTTATCACACCGCTGGAGGTGCATGATTTTGTGCTGGCCCAATATCGAACGTACCTCGGGACACTGAAGGAAGAGCTGGCAGCCGTATTTACCAGACATTCCGATATACGCCTGAGTCCGGAAGAAGCCACCGTAGCTTTTGTCACCGTGATGGATGGATTGGATGTACAGCTCGTGTATGAGACACGGCAATCCTATGAACAAGCTTTGGCAATCACCTGGAATGTCTTCTGGTCAGGCATCCAGCGTTAACGGATCAATTACGATCAGACTACACAAATAAGAGGGGTGTCCCGCCAGCCATGTTGATGACTTTTGGGACTGCCCCTCTATTTCTTTATTTCACGGTTAGGATCACACGTTGATAATGCTTCAACTGATGCTCTCCATCATCCTGTACTTCGGCAACGATATGAAGAGTATCACCCGATTTGGCATCGTCAGGAACGGTAAATGTCACCGCTTCGGTGTCACTGCCCTGCAATTTTATCGTATCCACCTGCTCATCCTTGGCAAGTTCACGATGTAATCCAAGCTGCAGATCACCCGCCATTTCAGGCTGAACTTTATTCGGTGTTACTTTGGAATCCTCATACGTGTCCGCTTCGAAATATCTCCACCACGTATACGTCAGTTGATCTCCATCCGGGTCTTTACCCTCCGCGTGAAGAGTAACTTCCTCCCCGGGACTAACACTTAGATCCACCCCTTCCTTAATCGTTAAAGACGGATTATGGTTGGCACCTTCGTAAGTGTCTGCAACTGCCCAGTCTGCACGTGCTGCAAAATCATCCTGCACATCGTCAAACCATCTCATCAGAGAGTATTCGGCTTCATAGCGTTTGGTGTAGGGATCGTAATCAAGCACATTGTTTCTAAACAGCTTGTCGTTCACAACGCCAAAGCGTCCACCCCAACCGCCGTAAGAAGGGTCTTCCATACTGCGCAGCCCATTATCGATCAGATAGAAGAAGGATGGAGAATCTCCCTCAGATATAAAATCGTATTTGTCATATTGAGGATTGTTCTTGAGATATTCGGCACTTCCGCGCTGTTCTTCGGCCAGTTCGCCTTCGATCATCTTGCCGTCACCCATCGACGCATACATATCCATCAGCTTGCCATGTCCATCCAGAATGTTCTTGACCATCCAGTCGCCATGAAGCTTACTGTTCACTTCTTCAGCATGCATCTTCCATGCATAGGCAAAATGCCAGAAGTTCGATTGGTCATTGAGAATGCGGATATCCGGCCAATTCTTCGCAATGTATTCGTTGTAGCTGTCATCCTGATCGAGGATGATGTACAGGACCAGTTTGTCACTGACTTTTTTGCGAATCGTATCCCACTCGGCCGTGTCTTTATACTGTTCCTCAATCGATTTTAGCGCTCTGGCCGTAGTATTGGTGCCACCCCATGTCTGAACAATCAGATCTCGGGAATCATCGTCGAGGAAAAGAGTTTCAAGGAATTCGGAACCTTCCGTTTCCTTCTCCATCTCCCCTTTATCGGAAATATTCCCGATCTTGGTCATCGCTCGAAGCTGTTCCGGCTCCGGGTAGCCCTCCGCATGTTTGGACAAGTTCGGATAGATCTCGCCATAGGCATCGATCATGTCATACACCCATTGTGTGCCTGTCCAGCGGAATGGTTGGATCCCTGCTTCCTCGTCTCCAGCATAATGATACACGGAGCTGGTCAGTACAATGCCGGCGAGATCCATCTCATTCGAATACAAGAGGAAACGAATGACCGAGTTCATATCATCCACTTCACCATCGGTTGTAATCACCGTTCTGCCTTTGGCAGCTTGGTTGTTTGCAGGTTCCTGGGTTTCATTTTCCGTCTGCTCTGTTGCCTGATTCGGTGTGTCACTCGCGGTTTGTGGTGCTTTGGATGCGCATCCACTAATCACCAGAATTATACTGAGACAACCTGCGGCAAAACCGTTTAACCATTTTCTCTTGTTCATAATGCTCCCCTTTCTTGTGTACAGCGTGATGTTGGTGTCGGGATAAGTACGTCCTCTGTTTTTCTATCCTTAATATGGACCGTAGAATGCAAAAAAACCCGAACAACAATACGAATGGCACAAAGTCCACGCATAGTGATGTTCAGGTTTTGCCTGCCCGAAGCAGTAACAATCCTTATTTGAGTGAAAGTATATCATGTCCACTCATGAATGTAAACGTATTCAAATTTTTTTTGAATTTATCTTTGATATAGTATAATGCTTATAGCCAAGAATCAAACGAATCGGCCTGTTATTATATCATGTTATTAGGAGGACTCAGACATCATGCAACAGCTGGATGCGGCCTTGAGCCGTTTTGTGGAACAGCAGGATTTATACAATGAAGCTTATGGACTTTTCAAAAATCATGATCTGCGTCCACGCGAACAACATCACCGGCCGGAAGTGGATACACGAATAGCTCTTTCTCCAGAACTTCAGTATCTGTACAGTCATTATGAAATGATAGATGCCAGTGCTGAAGGTACACTTAAAATGAAAAATGCCGCCGTCGAAATCAGTGATGCAGCGCTGATTTCCTTTGTCGCACCTGAACATCTGCTTCGTCAGCAACTGGGGTTCCGCTGGATTGGCATGAATGAACCTTATGAGGAGTCCTCCACTTGGCCAAAAAATCACGTCGTCATCGCAAACTTTAACGATGATCCGTTAATTGTAGATGTGGAAGCACCAAACTCTCCCGTATATGCCGCTTTTACAGGTGGAGAACCAAACCGTGTTGCTGATTCGCTGTCAGACTTTTTCAGTGCACTAGCCATCCTGATTGAGGCAGCGCGCACCTATGCCGGGGAAGTGAAAGATGAAGAAACCTATGAAACCAAGCCAGAGTATCTGGAGCATGTGGAACCTTTATTGCAAGATCTGTTGGGAGAAGAGTATACCGCTCATCTTTTCGAGTATCTGTCCTTTTGTTAAAACGGTGAATTGAAGGAATTGGAGGGGCGCCCATATGATCTATGTGGCTTTGCTACGAGGCATTAATGTAGGCGGGAATAATAAAATCAATATGAAGCAGCTGAAAGAAACGTTTGAACAAGCAGGCATGCTGGACGTCGTTACCTATATCAACTCTGGCAATATTATTTTTGCCGATCATCAGGAACGTGCCGATGCGAATAGGGAGATATCCCATGTGTTAGAACAGGCCATCGCCGCCGATTTTGGCTTACAGATCAGGGTAATGGTGCGGAATATGGATGAAATCTATAGCGTTATTCATGCGCTGCCAGAAGAATGGGTTAATGATGACACGGCCAAAAGTGATGTAATGTTCCTCTGGGATGAGATCAATGAGCCCTCCGTGCTGGACCAACTGCCCATCAAACCGGGAATCGGCACACTAATCTATGTTCCCGGAGCGATTTTATACTCAGTCAGCAGAGAGGATGCATCCAAAAGTGGCATGAACAAGCTTGTGGGATCCAAAGTATATGCCTATATGACGGTTAGAAATGTGAATACCACACGTAAGATCTATGCCCTGATGCAAGCAGCAGAGAAATAATACAGACAGGTAGAGATGATGCCACGCAGCTTGTGGCAATTGGGGGTAGTCTAATGAACAGAGCATTGACATTAAACGTCAGCGTCCGATCCGTAGAGCGGGAACCATTCTTGTATGCACCCCAGACTCCCTGGCAGATACAGGGACAAGGTTTTCGAGTGAAATTCCATACCAATAGGGCAATCGACTTACTTGCTCAAGATCGACTGCTTGTTACCGTTGGTGAGGAAGGTACCGCGAACTGGGCTGCTTTTATCGGAACAGTCGTGGAATGCGAACCAGACTCTCTCCTGCTCTATACAAGTCCTCAGTACGAGGCACAGTTAATGGATATCCGGAGGTTGGAACGCGAATTTTCTCCCTTGGCTTCCATTCTCGGAGCGCAACATGTAATCGAAACTCTGGGCTATTTCCCTCCCTTCCATTATGACGAAATTACGGATGTGCAGCTGGAAACAGTCCAAAATATACAATCCCTCTCTCTTGTGCTAACGCATAATGCTGATCAGGAATGGGAACAGCAGGTGCACTTCCATTTTGAACATATTCAGCAAGAGATGTTCTCCCCTGTGGAGGCATCTAACGTTTGTTTACAGCTAAGTTTCACTTATACAGCCGATCAGATTCGTGTTAACTTGGATGCCGTATACGGCTTCGCCGCTACATTCCTATGCAGCACAATTCATATTCAATTCCATTAACCCGGTTATGTAAAAAATCCCTTCATGGGACAACATGGAAGAACATCTTTACAGATGTTTTTCCATGCCTATTACCACAAAGGGATAGCTCAATTTCTTCAGCTACATATTTTGCATCTGGTTTAGTCAATTTGAATGCGTCTGCGAGATTGATCATCACCAGGACGTTTCGGAATCTCGAGCTTCAGCACACCGTTTTCCAATCTGGCCTTAATGTGCTCCTCATCAATATGATCAACATAGAATCGCCGGATAAATTCGCCGGAACGGCGTTCCTGCCGTATGATTCGATTGGAGTCATCCTTCTGCTCCACTATATCATTGCGTTTGGCACGAATAATCAATTCATTACCTTGAACCTGAATGTCTATATCCTCTTTGGCAATGCCCGGAAGCTCGGCTTCTACCGAATATTTGTCTTCTTCCTCACGAATGTCGGTCCGGAATGGCTGGGAGCCAGTTCCAAAAGGGGAGAGGAATGAGTTCTCAACCATGTCATTGAAGGATTTCAACATGTGTCCGAACGGGTCTTCATTTCGTTTACGAAACGGAATCAGATCAAACATGAAAATCAGCTCCTTTTGTGTGGTTGGTTTATTGGTGTTGCTTACATTGATTATTATAATACCCGTGCAAATAAGGCTCAAAGTCCGTAAAAGACCAAAAAAACCGATTTTCTTTCATCATGGTTCACTATTTTAAAATAGATCCTTTTTTCTTTTATTTTGACCTTATTTGACCTTCTGACTTTGTCTGACTATAACGAATGAATGGGGTCCGTTACAGTATTGGATTCATTTTTCCGCATTCCCATCATCATGATTGCCAGCAAGACAACCAGAACAGCTACGAGCATAAATGGAACATGTTTGTCCACCTGATAAAGTGTCGTTGTAAGTAAAGGCGTAATGACGGCGGATATCCCCTGAATCGCTGCTACCAATCCCGCTGCCCCTCCCTGCTGTTCTTTGCTAACTGCCAGCGAAGCACCTGCCATGAACCCCGGCATCATCAGACCCGAACCCATGCCAAACAGGAAAAACGAGAAATAATACATGGATAACACATTGAAGACCAGAAACAGGATCATGCTTGCGATCAGGAAAAGGGACCCGAGCAAAATCATTGGGCGTGGCTGCCATTTCAACCATTTCATCTGAATGACCTGCATGATCAACATCGCTGCTCCAGAGAACATGAGTCCAAACGAAACCATTCGGGCCGTCGCCGCTGAGGATAGAGCCAGTTGATCCTGAAAATAAAATCCCCCGACAACCTGTAGTGTCATGATACCCATCATCGTGACCAGGCCTGCAGCAAGGTACATTCGTAAACCGCGTTGGAACGGGTTGACTTTAGGCGGTTTTGCCTGAATGACCGGTTTGGCTGACGGGATTAACAGCAAGGCAATAATAAACGCAGCGATCGCTATAAAAATGCCAAAATAAAGCGGCCAGAGCAGACCGATAAGGGTAAAAGCTCCTGCAATCGCAGGTCCAAATACAAGGCCAAGTCCATTCGCAGCGCTGATAATCGCCATCCCGCTTCCCCGCTCTTCCCCTTCTGTCACATCACCCATATAGGCTTGGGCAGAAGACAGCACCGCCGGAATGAACATGCCGATCAGACTGCGCGTCACAATCAGAAGGGTTAACAGGAGCCCCCCTCCGATCCATGCATTCAATCCACCGTACAATGCCAGTGCAAATAATGCACAGCTCACAGACATACCTATAAATCCAATCAATATGATAGGTTTTCTTCCTCTTATATCACTCCATCTGCCCCATACCGGAGCCATGACAGCCATCATAATGGACCCAAGTGAGATAATAAGACCGGAATGGCTTTCTTTCATGCCCAACTCGCGAATAAGTGGTGGCATAATGGGTGCAATTAGCATCAGACCCAACATGGCTGCAAATACGCTAAAAAAAATACTTCCTCTGATTCTGTTCATATTTGTACACTCCTCTATATTTCAGTACAGTACCCACTGTACCTGGAGTATACAAGGCGGAATGAATCCCGACTGCCTCTATACGGAACAATTCACGGCAAGACGGATTATAATCTTATTTTAAATAAGATCAACCCTTAAAACTTTACACCAGACCACTACGATTGCAGTATCATCTTCCGATCGCTGTTATCAACGGATTTCCGTGATTCCCTTCTATGATGAAAAAAATCCGTTGATAAAGGCGAACGCTCCGCTTCTCCAGACTGGTTCTGCACTCTTCGTTCTTGTGTAATGTTTCAGTTCATCTTATTTAATAAATCTTTTTCATTTCAGAGGGCTTCACGCCGAATTTGCGATAAAATTGCTGTGAAAAGGCACTGACATTGCTGTAACCGACCGCAATGGCGGCCTCGGTGACGTTGTTATTCTGATTGCGCAGCAACTTCATGGCGTTGTCGAGACGAACCTGACGCAAATATTCGAACACCGTGCTTCCGTAAAGGGCCTTGAATCCTTTTTTTAATTTAAAATCGTTAAGACCTACTTGTCTGGACAATGCTAGCAAAGATGGAGGATCTACCATACAAGCCTCCATAATCTCCCGTGCCGTATGTAACTTCCGGATGTCCTCTCTGGAGAATCCCGCGGGGATTGGCGCCAAATCAAACAATTGGATCATAAATCGATTCAAGATTTCCAACGCTGTCGCTTCCATCATTAAGGATGATCGATAACTATTGTTTAATTCCACAATCAAACTGTCGATCATCGTTCGTATCCGGTTATCCAATTGAAATACAATCGGCTTGAACACTTTTCGCCCTAACACCTGATTAAACGCAATTGACTTGAAACCGCCCAGTTGTGCCGCAGCATAATTGAACAGAGAAACCGGAATCCCCAGCGAAAAGGACGTATACAGCTCCCTTGCCGGAGGATGAAACCACGCTTCGAAATCATGCATAAAAATAAGGGCCCCTTGTCCTATCGATAATGAATAATCCTGACCGGATATATCCACATGTCGTTCTCCTGATAAGGCAAATTGCAATTCCACAATGGGTGTATCGGACGCAAAATACGTAGGATAAGGCTGATGATATTCAACCTGGGAATATAAAATCTCAATGCCACTGTAAGTTGTCACTCTTTTGACCTTACCGCTACCCGCCTTGGGAGAGAGCAGATACGTGTGTTCATCTTGCTGACTGTAAGGTTCCTGGGTCAGGTAATGCTGATATACTACGCCTAATGCATCATCCGTGCGCATGGTATTCACCTCGCCTATATCTTGATCAGACTTGTCAGTAAAGAAAGTCCGAATTAATTGATAATGATTCTCAATTATAATTCTAGCGTATTTTCGTCCCTTCCACCAGTCCTATATATATGAAGGTTCACGTCTGCTTTTTTCTTCATGTGGCAACATCATTTTATACACTAACTTACATATCCAATTTGGAAAAATATCTCTTATCTAACCTTTTACACAAATCGCAGACTTCTCTTACCTCTCCTTAACATAAGCTCCCTATACTAAAACAATTGTACAACTCACACACACGAAACGATAAAGGGGATCTGGAACATTGAAAAAGAGAAATCAATGGCTTGCCGTTCTGTCGATGACAGCCATTCTTAGCGCAGGAGCAACCAGCTACACATCAATGGTCCATGCCGCTGACGCAACTAAACCCGCCAACGATCATGTCGTACTGCGCACAGCCATCCAAAATATGCAGGGTACGGTCACATGGAACGGAAGCAGTCGCAGTGTTGATATCCAGATCGCAGATACTAAAGTACAACTTCCTATAGGAACGTCATCAGCCACCATCAACGGTGTGAAAACTCCTTTGGACAGTAAAAGCTACATCACCAAAGGTACAACGTATGTATCTCCACAAACGCTAAAATTAATTACGGATCAACTGATCCTGAAACAAAATAAAACCGGTTTTGAACAGACCGCATCGTTTCAGATGCCTGGAGGAAAATCAGAAATATCAGCCTCTACGCCAGATGGACAGCGCCTGCTCGTAACCGAAGCAGACAATGGCAGCATTTCCGTACTGGACATTGCTGACTTGAAAAACATCAACGTATTGAAGACGGTCAGCTTCCATGACCTTTCCGCCAAAGCTGAAGTTACAAGCGTAACCGTGTCCAAAGATGGTAAATACGGTCTTGCTGTTATTCGTACAGGGGATACAGACAGTGAAGCAAACAAAGGGTTGCTTGCCATTGTGGATCTGACAACCTACAAAACCGTCAAAACGTATGAACTGGGCATTGGTCCTGACTCGATTGCACTGTCACCAGACGGTCAGCATGCAGTGATCGCCATAGAGGATGAAGAGCTGAATAAAGCTGCGGATGAAATTGACTATGCCAACACCAAACGTCCGGGTAGCATTATGGTTGTATCTTTTGCTGGCGGGAACGTATTGGAGGGTGAGATCACCAACTTGCCAGTATCTCTGGACAATGTAAAAGGTGCCATCTATCCGCATGATCCACAACCGGAGTATGTCGCCATTAGTCCAGATAGTAAAACAGCAGCCGTCACGCTACAGGAAAACAATGTCGTTGCCATTGTAGATCTGGAGACAAAAAAAATCAGTTCCATCTTCGCTTTGGGTACTACTTCACATCAAGCGGATCTGAAAGATGATGGTATTGTTCAGTTTAAAGAGACGTTGACCGCTCGTTATGAACCGGATGGAATTGCTTTCTCGGCAGATGGCAAATACCTGCTGACAGCTAACGAAGGGGATTTGGGCAAGAATGAATTTGAGGATGGTGTAAAAGCAGGCGGACGTAATATTGCTGTCTGGGATTTGCAAGGTCAGCGGATGTACGATAGCCAGAACCTCATTGACGAGGCAACAGCTATGGTCGGCTTGTATCCCGATGATCGCAGTCCCAACAAGGGCAGCGAAGTTGAGAACCTGACCGTTGCTACTGTAGACGGCACAACATATGCCACGGTAGCTTCCGAACGTGCAGATGCCATTTTGTTCTTTGATCTTGCTGATCCAATCAATCCGGACTACCTGGGTCTGATTCCTACAGCCGGAGAATCACCAGAGGGAATTCATCGTGTTAACGGACGCAGCCTGTTTGTGAGTGCAGATGAAAGCACCGGAACACTTAGTTTTTTTGCCAAGAAATAGATCGAGTATCCTTGGTATGTAAAGGCTGAAATGAGCGGTGTCAAGTTGTATTGAGTAGGTGGGGGCGTAGAGCCCCTGTCCTATCCTACTGTTGTACACGCTATCCACGTATCCACATATAATGCTGCAAAGGTTATCGACGCTTCGTATTTTCCAATTCCCGCCTGTTCCGCTCTACTTCCTCTTGTAACACTCGTACTTCCATCCTTAATGCGGATACTTCCTCTTTGACGCCAGACCTCTTCATCCCAAGATAGAAAACCAGATATAATACAAGACCAATCATAATAAAGAAAATTAATAGCGTTATAATACCTGCAATACCAAAATTACTAACTCCATCCATAATGTACGTTTCCCCTTTCCGACATTCTATTAATTTATATTTACAACAATACCATAATTAAGCATAACGAGAACAGTACAAAAAGCCAAGAGAGCACGCTCCCTTAGCTTTCAATTTATCTATATATACCTTCCTATCCGGTGATCCTTATTCCCAGAAAAAACGACCTGCGAACACTTTTTCCGTCAACAGTTTATACGTTTCTTCAGGCAATTCTTTTTTCATCTTTGCCATAACGGCTTCTTTGCCTTGATTATATTGTGTGGACATACCGATCTCTGCCGTTGTATTGCTTGCATCCAGACGCATGATTGGGGCTTGAGCATCTTTCGTCCAAGGTGTCCATGCCGCCAGATCAGGTGATCCACCCGTACCTGGATTGCCTGTGTACAGGAACTGCTTCAGATATGCTGCCATCGCGGCGGACAACTGATCACGTCCTGGTTTGTTTGTATCGCTAAAGTACCCATCAGGGAAATAAGCAGCAATTCCGTCTGCGTGTCCTGTATAGAAGTCCATATCCGCACCATGTGGTGCACCCAGTAACGTGAGCAAACGCTCAGAGATGACCCCAGGTTGTGTGCCCCATGCAAAACGATACGCATATACCGGCGGCTGACCTGCTTCCCTTGTCAATTGTTCTGCTACACGCTCTGCATTAAAGCCTGCATAAGCTTCGCTACCGTATTTCAACGCAGCAGCATATTGCTCCGCCTTGGTTTTGTCAGTAAACAGGGTTCCATCCGTAATCGATGGAGAGAAGTTTGGATCACCGAAAGCAAATCCGGAGAACTCCGTTTCCAGGCTGCCGAGCAATAAAGGAACTTTTGTGTAATTGCCATTATTGATGGCGTCAAATCCTTCTTTTGGAATCACTGTACCATCCCGGAACAGATGCGGGAATGGTTCCATACGGATTGCGGTTGCACCAAATGCTGTGACCAACTTGTCCGCAGGCAGTGCACGCAGGTAACTCTCCAGCTGTGCCTGAGATTGCTTGCCAATCCATGTTTTGGCTTCTTCTGCATTAGCCGCTTTCCCCTCTTGCACGAGTAGCTTCACAAGTACATCCTCGGATTTTTGCTCGCCTTCTTCCGGTGATGCTGTCGTCAATCCTCCGCTGAAAGCAACTGCTTTTTGATACAACCCTTTGCTAAGTGGAGAGATCAGAGTTGCCAGCACATCACGTGCACCAGCAGATTGTCCGGCTAATGTAACATTGCCTGTATCTCCGCCAAAACCTTCGATATTATCCTGCACCCACTCCAATGCGCGGAATGCGTCAAGCAGACCATAGTTACCTGAGTCATCCAGGGCATTGCCAGTTTTCAGCGCTGCATTTTTGAAGAATCCAAGGGCTCCCAAACGGTAATTCACTGAGATGATGATGCTGTTGGTGCTCCGTGCAAGCTGTTCACCCTGAAAATCTTTGCCTGATCCGGTCATATTCCCGCCGCCGTGCAGGAACACCATAACCGGAAGTTTCGAACTGGTTGTGTCGGGACGCCAGATATTGAGATACAATGAATCCTCGCTGCCTACAGTATTTTTACCGGAGATCTGCAAGCTGTTCGCTGCAAATTCCTTAGCCGATCTCGTTCCTGTCCATGAATCCGGTTCTTGCGGAGCTTTCCAGCGCAGTTCCCCTACCGGAGGTGCCGCATAAGGAACACCGAGCCAGCCGAGCGTGCCATATTGCTCATAGGTTTTGCCATCAATTGTGCCATACTTGGTCTGTTGCACCGTTTGAGGTTTGAACGCCCCAGCTTCTTTATGTTTTAACCAGTTCTGCTCCAAAGTTCCACTGCCATTCTTGAGCTGTATCTGCAAAGCCTGTGCGGTTGCCTCTGCCATCAGGCGGTTGGTAAGTTGACTCGCGCCCTTCCCTTGAAGTGCCTTGATTCCTTTCCCAGCCGCATAGGTGGAAGCCGCTCCCTGCTCATAATCTGTACCTGCTTCATATCCAAGCACCTTCAGCAGCATTTCGGCATATCCTTCCGCTGTAAGTGGTGCATTAGGTTCAAACTTCTCCGTTCCTGTTACGATCTCAGACACATATGGATGCTGCTTCAAGTAACCAACGACCGGTTGTAATACTTTGCCTGCCTGAGCATCATCGTCATACGTTTCCGATCCCTGATAAGCGAGTGCTTCTTTCTCCAATCCGGACAAACGCAAGTAAAGTACTGCGGCCTGAATGCGTGTAGCCTTTTTGTTCAGATAAGCTGCATTAACACCTTGACCGCTGCCGCGAATAAGCTCGGATTGGATCAGCTTGTCCATCGCTGCTGAAGAAGAGGTTGCTGTATTGCCTGCTGCATAAGCTGGTAGAGCGGATACACATAACCCCAGAATTGTTGCCACTGCAATCGAACGTTTAATGGTTTTCATGTCATAAATCTCCTCGCTGTCGAATAGTGTGTGATGGGATAAGTTCATTGGAAATGCGCATCTTTTCAGTATTCCAATGTCTGGATGACTCTATATCTCTTTTTATGAAAAATTAAATCTGCTGCGCTCCTTTCTGCTCGAAATATCTGCTACGGAGCTTGCGGTCATGCCATCAGGCATTTTTTTATATAAAAAAACCTGAACCGAAGGCAAACAGACATCGCTTTAGCGTGGTCTACTGCCCTCAATTCAGGTTTTGCCTGCAATCAGTAACAACCCTGAGGAATGAGGCTCATTCCATATGAAAATGTAAACGCAATCAATCGTTTGATAACTAAAAAACCAACGAATGAACTGACACAGGTATTGCCCTAAACACGGTTACAATCCTGTTGTTATGGTGATGTTAGCACATAATGTAAGCGTTCGCAATATCTTTTTTTAGAACGTCATCATAGAACTCCTGACAGAGGTAACATTAAAAATAAGCTCTGCAAGTTCCATACCACATCGAATCAGAACCGACGATATAACAAAACAGGCCATAGGCGCATCCACCTATGAACCTGCTCTGATATGACGTGATTTGCGTCAAATTTGTAGAATGAAATGTTTTTTTATTCCTGTAGCTTGCTCACTTGCTCAATCAGGCTATCTAGCCCCTTGTCGACCAGATACGGTCCATAATTCCAATAGTTGCGAGATACATTAATAATCCGATTATTTTTGATCGCAGGAATACTCTGATACACCGGCTCATTGAATAGCTCCATCATCTGCTCCATCTCTTCATCATCCATCTGGGTGAAGAAGTAGTCTGCAGGTTTATCCGCCAGCTTCTCCAATGAGAGCACGGTTCCACCATCTGCATAGGCTTTGTACTGTTCAGGCATGTCAAATCCGAAATCCTGGTATATCAGCTTGCCCAATGTGCCACCTTCTCCCCCAAGTAATACCTCCTTGTTATAGATGACGAAGGACATGGCCGTGGTTCCCGGTTCAATATTGATGTTCAGTTCATCCCGAATCCCCTTCAATTTATCTTCAAAAGTAGCAATCCATCGCTCTGCTTCCTCTTTCCGATCCATAATCTCACCCATCGTTCTCAGGGTGTTGATGACATCCGGGTCACCGCCCCAAGCTACCGTAATCGTGGGCGCAATTTTCTCATAGGTACCGAGCACTTCCGTGCTTGTATAATCAGGTACGATGATCAGATCTGGCTCTAGATCCGAGACCACTTCTACGTTCCCCGTTCCTGATCCGATATCCGGCACATTAGCCATCTCTTCCGGGTACAGATCCAGTGTTTCCTTGTTGGCACCCGCCGGCTTCATTCCGAGTGGCAGCAAATACCCACCATATGTGATCACAACCGGTTTGGCAGATTGAGCTGGAATCTCAACCGTTCTCCCCGATGCGTCGGTATACATTTTGGTTGCAGGCAGTGAAGCATCTTCAATTGCTGTTGACTGTGGATCAGCTCCTCCCCCGCAAGCTGCTAACAGCAGGGATAAACTAAATAATAAACTGACCGCCAAAGTAGGCTTAAAACGAACATTCAAGTCATTCACGCTCCAAGTGTTGTATTGATAATGATTATCGTTATTATCAATATAGCGTTGTGTGAGTTCTCCAGCAATGAACGATTCCGACTTCTTATTGGTACGATTTGAACCTTTAAGCAGATGACTGTGCATTTTATATTGAGCGGGAGTTTCTCCCATCATTCGTTTGAAGATTCGGCTAAAGTAGTACAAATCTTTATATCCAACGCTCTCAGCCACATCACGAATCTGAGCCTCTGTCTCTGTTAGCAATACTTTGGCTTGGTTCATCCGGGTTTGGATGACGTAATCCATCGGACTGCAACCGAATTTGCGCTTGAATACCCGTGCCAGATAATGACTGCTGTAATGAAATTGGGCCGCCATCTCCTCCATGGACACGGAATGTGCGTAGTGCTCCTGAATGTATGCTGCAATCTGCTCGGCTAATTCTGGAGGATCAGCTACCTGATCACTCGCCTGCTTCCATTGGCGAAACTGTTCGTATACAAACTGATACAACAGTCCTGTAACCTGCAACCTGTCCAATTCTTCGCAGCTTACCCAGCATTCATGCATTCTCTCCATTATAGGAATTAGCAACAACGGATATGTTGCTACAAAATAATACTGCTGCGGGGAAAATTCATACTCTTGTTGTACGTTTTCTACTCTCGACGGGTCGGTACCAGTGGAGCTTGGCTGGGGTTTATATAAAATAAGATAATATTCCAAGGGGAGATCCAGACAATGGATATGTATAGTTGTGCCTTTGCCACCATGCAGAACCTGCGTCTGGTTGGACCTGAGCTTTTCTTTGCCCAAATGAACAATGGCTTCTCCTCTGACCATCAGCAAAAAAGCATGGGCTGGCAAAACATACGGCTTAATTGCCTGTCCCGGCTTCAAGACCAGATGACGAATGTCCATGAGCTTCACCTGATTTTTATTCCACCACTGAATGGCTTCTGACCATTCTTTCATTACAAACCACCTCAATGCCGATCATTAGACGAGGGGCATTCCCTAGCCCGATTTTCTCCTTAACATACAAGAGTGGTCCTCATTTTGTCCAGTTCACCTGAATTCCAGCACCCTTCACTAATCGTAAATTTTACATATAGTTAACCCATTTCATACGTTAGTTTAGCAATTGTTGTATACACTTGGTTTGGGATACCAAACTATACATATATTCTAGGAGGATGCATTCATGTTAAACCGGTTTAATGTCCGTGCAGCCAAAATGATGCTCGCGGTGACAACAATTGTTACGGCTACACTCGGAGGTAGCAGTGCAGCGTGGGCTGTGGAAGACACCACTTCAACGACATCTGCATCACCGATTAAAAATGTGATTATTCTGATTCCTGACGGTATGGCTAACGATGCTACCGCTCTGGCTCGTTGGTATAAGGGCTCGTCCCTGACACTGGACTCCATGGCAAGCGGCATGGTTCGAACACACTCCGCCGATGCGCCGATTGCCGACTCGGCCCCTGCCGGAACCGCTTTTGCTACAGGTTATAAATCTCATACCGGATTTGTCGGTGTACTGCCGGACAAAGCTACTATGCCTGGACAGAAGGCTATTGCGCCTGGAGACGAAAGAAAACCTGTTGCTTCCGTGCTGGAAGCATCCAAACTGGCGGGTAAAGCAACTGGCATTATCGCTACATCCGAAATTATGCACGCCACACCAGCGGACTTCTCCTCTCACTATCCGGACCGCAAAAACTATGATGCACTCAGCAAACAACAAGTCTACAATGGCATGGATGTTGTGTTGGGTGGAGGTAGCAAATATCTTGAGCCAGCCGGACGTAAAGACGGCGAGAATCTGATTTCGTCCATCAAGGCACTGGGTTACGATTACGTCACTACACCAGATGGAATGAAAGCATCCGATTCGAACAAACTGTGGGGTATGTTTGCACCCGCAGGTATGGCTTATAATATGGACCGTGATCCTGCGAAGCAGCCAAGCCTTGCCGAGATGACATCCAAAGCCATTGAAGTTCTGTCCAAAGACAAAGACGGCTTCTTCCTGATGGTCGAAGGCAGTAAAGTGGACTGGGCAGCTCACGCCAATGATCCGATTGGTATTATCAGTGACGTACTGGCTTTTGATGATGCCGTAAAAGTAGCCATGGATTTTGCCAAAGCAGATGGAGAAACTGCCGTTGTGGCTGTAACTGACCATCAGAACGGTGGACTCACGATCGGTAATGCCTCCACAACTGGCACTTATGACAAAGAGCCGTTGTCCACATTTATCGGACCTTTGAAAAAGGCCAAGCTGACAGGCGAGGGCGTTGAAGCGAAGCTGAATGCCAAGCGTACAAACATCAAAGCAGTGATGAAACAATACTATGGCATTACCGATCTGACTTCCGAGGAGGTTGCCACCATTAAAGCGGCTGAGCCGGGCAGTCTTAACTATGCAATCGGTCCAATGATCAGCAAACGTGCAGGGATCGGCTGGACAACCGGTGGTCATACAGGTGGAGATGTCGTCTTGTACACATATGCTCCGAACAATGACCGTCCATTCGGTGTAATTGATAACACGGATGTCGCCAAATATATGGCACGAGTACTGGATCTGGATCTCGACAGCGTGAGCAAACAATTGTTTGTACCTGCCAAACAGGCATTTACAGCCAAAGGTGCGACGTACAAACTGGACCTGACTGACGCTAAAAATCCGAAGATCCTCGTAACAAAAGGCAACACCAAGCTGGAACTGCAAATCTACAAAAATATTGCACTGGTAAACGGCAAAAAGACAACTTTGGAGGGCGTCATTGTTTATAACGGTGTAGAGGCATTTGTACCACAGACGGCCATTGATCTGATTCAATAATTCGTTAGCACTACCGGAACTGCAAGAGATTACACCATTTGGCTGCCGAATATTTCGGCAGCTATTTTATTGTTTACTGATAAGGAGTAGGCTCCTTCTGACACCTATCGTATAATGAACGTAACAAAAATGCATATCATGTAAGAAAAAGGAGAGATTCACCCATGTTGATCAAATTAAACTGGATCACGCTGAGGGTCAGTAATTTGGAAGCTTCACTCGGGTTCTACCACGACATGCTTGGACTTCCCATTCAGCGCAGATTCGAAAGCCGTGGACGGCAGATTGCCATGCTGGGCAAGGAGAATGAAGCTAAGCTGGAACTAATTGAGGGCAGTGAGTCCATTCTTAAACCAGAGGCCGGCGTGTCAATCGGCTATGAGGTGAACTCGCTGGATGAAGCCATGGAACGACTGGCAGAGCTGAATATTCCGATTGTGCGCGGCCCTATCCAGCCCAATCCGCATCTGCGGTTTATTTACATTACAGATCCAGATGGCTTCGAGGTGCAACTCGCAGAGCATTTCTAATTAGGCGACTGCGCACAAATGTGCGTATCACGATGACCGGTTGGGTGTGCAAGTGTGCAGTCAAACCAGATGCAAGCTCACATCTGCATCGGGCAGCGTAAGCACGTTTTTATGTCTGTTTACAGCTTCATGCGGCGCATCAGAGGCACACCTACGCGATTCAACAACCGATCAAGCAGCAGCCAGCACCAGCGTCTGCCCCACGGAAGATGATGCTCATAGACAGCGGAATACTCGAAATCAGCCACAGCACCACGATTGCGTTTGAACTGCGCAGCCCCTGCGCTCTCATGCAACAGATGGCCGTTCTCGCGGGCCTGTCCGATCAGACAAGCCGATAACATGCGGTATAGTCCAACGGACTGGGGCACCGCTGTATCGTAACCAAACAGCGGCGTTGTCATGATTCCATTTCGGCAGAAATAACCCATCACCGCGTCCAGGCGCCCCTCCTTTCGCAGTCCATAGAGTCTGAGTGTTCCTGATGCCATCGCAGCAGCAATGAACCGCTCGGTAAATTGCGGATTGTGACAGGAGTATTTTTCAAGGTACAACAGCTTGTACAGCTCAACGATTCGCGGAATATCTGCATCCGTCATATCTGACTCGGAAACGAATTCGTAGTCGTGCTTTGCCAATAATTCGAAATCCCGCTTCAACAGCCAGCGCGATTTCGAGTTCCCAAAATTCGTATCATGCGCATGATACAAATAGATTTGTCGGCTCGGAATTAGTATACACCCCGCTTCCGTTAGCCTCGCTGTCAGATCGGGATGAAGTCCCGGACACAAGGAGCGAAACACAATGACATGTTCAGGGTATCGCTCTTGTACCGTTTCAAGCAAGCGTTCTGCCTGTTCACTGGACATGGCTGGGTACAGATTCGTAGACAACAACCAGTTGTTCACATGCACAACTTTGTTGATCTGTGATTGCTTCATTCCCCAACCTATTAGACTGAGCAGCACAGAAAGCCCCTTTTCTAACATAGGCTTCTGCAACATGGTTAATTCTTGCTTGGCGTAACTCACATAATGCGTATATGGCGAACAAACGTAAGCATTATCATACTCTTTATCGTTCACGGTCAGCGGAATAACGAGATCATCAATCCGGGCGAGCAGCAATGTCGTTTCCACGTTGGACACAAAGCTTTGGGTCCCGTCCAGCATCATAGGTTCCAGATAAGCCCTGGCATATCTGCCATCCTCTGTATCGGGCCAGTCCATGTCTTTGAACGAATGCTGATCATAAAGACGCACGCGTTCAGCGCAATTATCATTCCTAACCTCATATGTACGGTCATCACAGTCCAATCTATCTTCCATTCCTTTATTCTTCAAGCTTTTACTCCCCCATGAGGTAACATCTTCTTTTAACTACCATTTACATTTTTAGTTCTACGCTCTTCATACTCTACACAACACTGTATAGGAAAAAAATGCCGGTATCAAGCTGTACTCTAGACGAAAAAAAGCCCGTCTAGCACGATAAATACGCACCGACAGGCTCCCAACTATTAATTATTAATTTTTGTTCGCAACGGAAGAAGCCTGATGATCCGAGACTAACTCATTCAGGTTCACAATCAGTTGCTCCAATTCTCCAAAGCTCTCTACCATCTTCTGTGTCAGGTTACGTTGTTCTTCCATGCTCGCCAGAATCTCTTCTGTCGCTGCACTGGATTGCTCCGTTACACTTGAAATCTCGGAAACCTCATTCACTACTCTGGTGGAAGATTCCTTCATTGTAGCCGAACTAATCTCAATATCTGTCGCTTGATTCAACACATGCTGAGAGTTGCTGTTGATCGTACGGAACACTTCATCTGCCGTTTGCACACTGTCTCTTCCGTGCTGTAATGATAGACGAATACGTTCGAATCGATCTGTCAGTGCCTGCGTTTGTCCTTTTAATCGAGACAGAATGGTTGAAATATCGTTCGCAGACTTACCCGAGCTCTCGGCCAGCTTGCGTACTTCCTCTGATACAACGGCAAACCCGCGTCCATGCTCGCCTGCACGAGCCGCTTCAATGGCTGCATTAAGTGCGAGCAGGTTGGTCTGAGTTGCAATATCCGCTATGCTGTTCAGCATAAGCGTCATGGATTCACTTTCCTCATTGAACTTTCGCATATCATTTGCAGTTGTATTGATCGTTTCATATAGATCTTGCATCTGAATATTCAGTTGGTCCATATGTTCGCTTCCTGTTTGCGTGCTCGTTGCCATACTTGCAGACAACTCTTTCATCTGTTGGGAATACAACGCAACGTCCTTAATATGCTGATCCGATACAGCTAAGGATTCCGAAATGTCGGCGACACTGGTTGCCTGGAACTCCACGCCTTTGGCAACTTCACTGAATCCCAGGGTCACTTCATTGGTAATGGAACCTGTTGAATCCACCTTTTGCTTCAATTGATCCGTATAACGAGATAGTCCGCCAACAGACTCCTTGACCCGTTCCAGCATCGTTTCCACGCGGGTCCGCGACGCTTCGACCTCGCTCCATCTTTTTTCACTTTCATGAAAGAGCTTTTGGTTCAGATAGGACACCATGAACAAGATTCCGCCCGTAACGGCGAACATTCCTAAATTGATTGCATTAGTCACAAACTGATCCTGAGTTGTTGTAGGAATAATCACAAGTTGAAGAATGTTGTTTGCGAGCATAACCGAAAATCCGATGACAAACAATTTTTTGTTTGGATAAATAAGCAAGATCGAAGAGATGAGAATGGCCAGCAGCGGTTCAACACTTCCCCATCCGGCGAATACCCCACACAACGAGATCAGCACGGTGTTCACCCAAGGAATGAGATGAATGTGCTTCTTTTTGGCGTTTGCATAAGCGAGCCAGATTCCATACAAGACCACAACACCATTGGAAATAAATAACTTGGGCTCAATTAAAGCTACAGAAAATCCTACAATTAATACAACCCATAGAATGATGCTGATGATCTTGTTTCGTTTCCATATAATTTCGTCAATACGATTCATGCATACCCCGTCCTTTAGATAAAATAACTTACGATTGTAGGGCATACTCGCACTCACATCGGCCTCTTTAAGGTTTGCTCTCGTGCATATTTCAACGCAACGCTCAGGCCACCGCCATAGTACAATGTTACTTCACAAACATGAAAGCAGCGCTACATTATGTATATCGGTATTCCGGATACAAAATTAAATATTAACTTTCAATTAATATACTCCCATATCAAATAAAACAAAAAAAGCCCGTCTTATACGCTGTTACGTACAAGAAAGGCTTCTTGGTTACGCCAATAAACATGAGTACAAGGTCTTATTTTCCGAATACAAGTGTCGTATTGGAGGAACCTGCATACTTGGTGACGAACTCACGCGCGTAGCTGGCACTCTCTACCTGATAACTGTAATTGGAGCTTGGTCTCCAATTCGTTTTAGGAGAAGTCGGACTATTCAGCGCTGGTGTACTACCGCTATCCGTGAACTCCCCTTTTCCTTTGTCATCCAGGATGCCACCCTTTTCAGCGCCAGCACCAAAGTAGTTGTTTTCGGAATAAATCCGTGCTTTTTCACCAATTGTGATGGCCTGATTAAAGTTGTTTGCATAGTTGTTTTTGAGATGGAAGTAACCATATCTTAAAAGCCCAGGACCACGTACATATAAATTTTCGAAGTAATTATTGGACATCGTCACATGAGGTACGCCATTGTAACTGCTGTTACCATCATTCGGATGACCGAGGATGACGCCATACTTATGGTTCGCAAATTTGGAATTGCTAATCGTAATATAGTCGGCGCGATCACCAATATACAGAAGTTTGTCCAGATCACTACCGCCAGAGCTGTAGCTGTGACCAGCAAACGTCACATGATCAATCCAGTAATTGGAGCCTGAAGTGATATACATCTGGATATCATCATTGGCATTAATATTGGAAGCGTGTTCAAAAGTCAGATTCTGAAAAATCACATTGCTTGAACTGCTTGTGGATCTGAAATGAATATTCGTTAATGTATGTTTGCCAAAGGAACCTACAAGTGTCTTGTTCGCTCCGAATTCAACCTTTTGCAGCGTGGAGGAAGAAATATTCTGTTCAACGACGACAATTTTGGCTGTAGAGCCCGCCATATGTGTTCTCAGGTCATTGAGATTACTAACGTAAACTACCTGACCGTTCTTGCCACCTGTCGTAGCTGCCTTGGATACACCATTTTCATTCTTGGCACTGCCTGCAAAACCAGTCAACCCATTCGTACCTGTGTTTGGATAACTAGCCGCACCATATGTAGACGGGGCTGTGGAGACAGTTAGCAACAATAGAGTTACAGCGAGTAAAAGCATCGAAAATTTCTTCAAAATTTCACCATCCTTTATAATATTATCCTCAAAGACAACTCGATTATATCGTGTAACTCTGGCTGTGACAACACAAAAATTGCAAAAAGACAACAATATTATCTTTTTCGCAACAGCAGATCAGATATAGTGAAAAAACGTAAAACCAGCCATTCGTTCACACAAAATAGAGCCGCTAATTAGCGGCTCTATTAACGAATACTATGTGATACAACTAGGAACCGATCCGCCCTCGGATCAGATCCTAAAGCCTCTGACGAAAAACCATTCGCTTGCGAATAATAATATGTCACGACTTCTGATAGCTGCGGCGGAACGCGCCAGGTGTAAGTCGTTCCAGCTTCTTGAAGATGGCTCCATAATAGCTGGTCGATTCGAAACCGACTTGACGAGCAATATCCTCCATACCCCGTTGCACATTATCGAGCAGCAGTTCCTTACTCTTGTTGACTCTTACCTGATTAACATAACTGATGGGACGAATACCTGTCGTTTTCTTAAACAAATGACAGAAATATTCTGGTGTGACACAGATCAATCCAGCCAGCGTTGGCAAAGTGATCTCTTCAGCATAATGCTGTTCAATATAGTCCAGAACCGGTTTTAATCGCTCATACTGCTGCCCGACCGTATCGCTGCCCTCAACAGATACGCGTTGAATAATCTCTGTCAATAAGGTATAGAGAATGGCGGAGCAGGCGTAATTGCTTAATGTCTGCTCTTGTGGCGTTAAGGCAGCTTGCAGCAACTCCCGCATTCGGGATAGAAGGTATTCAGGTTGTGCAAGCGTGTATACGCATGTATCGACAATGCCCACGGTTTCAAATAAGTTTGCTGACCCGTTGCCATCGAAAATGATCCAGTCGACTTCCCAACTGTCGGATAGCGCATAGTATTCGTGCTTCTGTCCAGGGAATAACAGCATGCCCATACCTGGCTTGACGATATGTTCCGTTTCACTGAGCTTGAGCATACCCACACCGCTGCGACATTGTATCCACTGATAATCCTCAATGCCTTGGTCTCGGCGGATATGCTCCTGTTCATGATGCAGGCCGATGCCAAGTAAATAAAAAGGGAGCAGCTTGTCTCGGGCAGATAACACCGGAAAATTACGATTGGGATGAGGCATACGACTAACTCTCCTGATCTTAATATTGTTATATCATATTAATTATTTAAGATATTCACTCGAATTAATATAACATATAATCGCAATATATTGATAAATAAAGGAGATCACAGGATGACAATTAAGATCGGAATTGATTATTATCCAGAGCAATGGACCCCGGAGTTATGGGAGAAAGATGCCATACTTATGCAACAGACAGGGGTTGCAGTTGTGCGAATGGCGGAGTTCGCCTGGAGCCGAATCGAACCGACTGAGGGTAATTATCAGTTTGAATGGCTGGATGCGGCTATAGAAGTATTCGCTTCGCGTGGTATGGAAATTGTGTTATGCACTCCCACCAATACCCCGCCAAACTGGATGACAACCCGTTATCCGGATGTGCTGCCCATGGATGAACAACGCCACATCATTCGGCCAGGTGTGCGTGGACATCGCTGCAACAACAGCCCTTCCTTGAGAATGCTGGGCTCCAAATTTGTGGAAGCGATATCACAGCGCTATGGTAAGCATCCCGCCGTCATAGGCTGGCAAATAGATAACGAGATGCACTACCAGGAATGCCATTGTGATACATGTAATCGTTCGTTTGTTGCTTGGCTGCAAAAGCGTTATTCCAATCTGGAGGAGTTGAACCGGGAGTGGGGTACGGTCGTCTGGAGTGGTGAGTACAGTAGCTGGGCTGAGGTAACAACACCACTCGGACCCAGCAAACCGATGAATCCTTCCTATCTTCTGGAGTACAAGCGATTTTGTTCTGACAGCGTAGGCTATCTGCTGGGATGGCAGCTTGAGATTTTACGCCGTAACTGTCCAGGCCAATTTGTGACGCATAACATGTGGCAATATCCGAATAGCCTGGACTATTATGATATGCACAACGAATTGGACTTCGTCTCTGTCGATTATTATCCGAATGAGCTGTATCGCGATTATGGCGATCGGTTTCCGAGAAACGGAGCGCTTACGCTGGACTTGGTTCGTGGCATCAAACGCCGGAATTTCTGGGTAATGGAACAGCTCAGCGGAGCGCAGGGCGCCTGGATGCCGATTCAGCGCACCCCGTATCCTGGACTGATCCGAGCTCGCTCCTGGCAGACAATCGCCCGCGGTGCGGATATGGTCGTGCATTTCCGCTGGCGGAGTGCTACCGTGGGAGCGGAACAGTTCTGGCATGGACTGATCGACCACAGCAATGTTCCTGGACGCAGGTTCAGGGAGTTCGCGGAGCTTACTCGCGAGGTGAACCAGTTAGGAGAAATGCTGGCCGACTCGACCATTGTTACCCAAGTTGCGATTCTGCATTCGCATGATCAGCACACGGCGCTTTCCCTTCAGCCGCAGGCGGAAGGGGGAATGCACTATATAGACAACTTGTCCTCTATGCATAATGCATTTCTGAAAATGGGCATCGGTACAGACGTTATCAACTGGACTGAGGAGCTCGATGGGTACAAGCTGGTCATTGTCCCTTCCCTCTTCCTGTTAAGCGAAGAAGTAGCACAGCGGCTGGAGCGATTCGCAACCAAGGGTGGTACGGTTGTCCTCACAAATCGGACTGGCGTGAAGAACATGAGGAATGTATGTGAGATGCTGCCTCTGCCGGGGCTACTGGGTGAAGCGGCGGGTGTTGTCGTAAGTGAATATGATGCCATCGGCAACAGTGAGCATCGGATACGGAACGCGGAGGGCAAGACTTTCGCTGCGAAGCAATGGTGTGATCTACTGGAACTGCGAGGTGCAGAGCCGATCGCCTGGTATGACAACGACTTTTACGAGGGTGTACCGGCGGTTACTGTCAATAAGTTTGGTGAAGGTGAAGTGTATTATGTCGGCACTTGGCCGGAGCCATCGTATTTCTATAAGTTGTTTGAAGGCATATTGAAGGAAAAGGATTTGGCGCCCAAAATCCAGTTGCCGGAAGGTGTCGAGCTGTCGATTCGAACGAAGGGGGAGCAAAACTTCCTGTTTCTGATCAATTTGACGAATGAGCAACGAGAGATTACGCTGGACGTTCCTTATCGCAGCTTGTTGACCAACGAGAGGTTGGATCAAAAGTTGATTCTTCCAGCTCTGGGAGTAGATATTTTAACTGTATAAGATCAGCAGCTTTTCTTATTTAAGAAGGGATATCTCACAAGGCTTACGACCTTGAGGGACATCCCTTCTCTGCTTTCATCTTATTTGATTTTGATTTCCAGTTCATCCTTCTTGGCTTCTTGTAAATCATCATAGACCTTATCTGGTTTACCACGAAGTTTTAATACCATCGATTCCGGATTGTCCAGCAGATTGCTGCTGAAAGTATACATCATTCCGTCTTCCGTTCCACTCCCAAATATCGTAGATAAGTTGGTCTGCTTCCCGCCTTTAGAGGTAGTTACAATCTCGATAGGCTGAACGACCTCACTGATCAACAACTTCGTTTTGTAATCGATCTCTTGATCCGGCTCATAAACAAGCCTGACCCGAGTAACAAGCGGTGATAATTCCACTTCTGACAACATAACTTCATAACGCCCAACGGTAAACGTACGATTAACGTTGAGGATTTCCGTTTTGGGGATAGAGAATTTAGGATTCAGCGCAAAAGAAAGATTCATTTTTTTGGAATATTGATACTTCCGTTCCTCTTCCCCGTTTTCTGAATATTCCACCACATCTGGAACAACGGAAGAAAGCTGGAACTGAAGATTCACTTGCTCAGGCAGCGGTTTATTTCGATTACGCTCAATTGTTTTCCGGCCATAAATGGTATGTTTATCATTCGAGAAATGCCCCCCTCCTATATTTCCGTTATCAAGGACATAACCTGTTCTTGCATCCGTCATCTTGGTATTGACTATCGAATAAATCTCTTGCGAAGCATCCGTTCTGGCGGTATACAATACGGTTATCCTGTTCTCATCAGCCATAACCGCGTTCACGGTAAACTGATATATTCCTGATGTAACCGTCCGATCCACGAGTTGCACATAACCATTATTGAGCGTTGAAGTAATCGTGGCACGGTCCATATCCGAAGTTAACAGGTCACGGAAGGGCTCAAGTACTCCCCAATGGATTACAGGCTCAGAATATGTTGCCGGTTGTCGCCCATAGTTTCCAAGCGGGCCCATAAGAAACCAACCCGTAGCCAGGGCTGTGACCAGCATTGCCGTGATCCATTTGATACGAACGGTCCTACCTGATTGTCTTGTTCTAGCCATCGCGAGACCGCGTTGAATTGCCGCAGTCGTGTCCGCCGGATTCCAGTGCTGTTTCTCTCTTTTCACCTGATATGCATCTGCAAGAAGTGCTTTCTCCTCCGGGTTAGTGGTCATGCCAATCCCTCCTGTTCTTCATCAACTTGCGCAACTGCTGGAGTCCCTTGTGCTGCCAGGTCTTGATCGTACCTTCTGGTTTGCCAAGGATCGAGGCAATATCCGTCAGTGTCATGTCGTTATAATATTTCAGCACTATTACATGGCGATATTTTGGTTTCACCTTTTGCAAAAGAGATTCCATAGCGATTCGATTATCATCAACGCTAATCATCCAAGATGCCGGAATGCTGTCCTCCAGATTCTCCTTGGCCAGAGGTGTCGCCCGCTTGCGGCGCCTCTGTTCATCGATGCAGATATAGATCAGAATCCGAATGATCCACGACTTGAACGCCTTCTCATTATTCAGCGTACGACGTTTGATCCAAGCCCGGCACGTCATCTCCTGCACAGCTTCCAGCGCATCTTGCCGATTACGCAGGTAACTGTAGGCGATGGAAATGAGCGTATCTTGATGTTCCATAATGGATTGCACAAATGCCGTCTCGTCTTCGGTCTGTACATATATCCTCTGGTTCATCTCTGCTTTTGTTTCCACCCCGCATCCCTCCTTCTCTCTCTTTCTGTGGTATAAGACGGGTGAGTGAAGCAAACGGTTTTTAATATTTGTTCATCAAAAAAGCTCCGCCATCATTATGAGGGAGCTTGATTACATAACAATTCGGCCGCCGGTATACTGAATTACGTACACGAATGAACAATCCAAGATCAACTAACTTACAAATTGCCGGTGACTTCGATCCCGTCGGCCAATTGCAGATGGTTTTTCACCCAAGCTGTAAACTGATTCAAAAAGTTCCGTAATTCAGGCTCTGCAACCACCTGTTGATCCAGCTCTGATAAAATCCCCACCCACACATCCTTCGTAATCGGATTCTCCCAGCAGGAATCAAGAGCCTTCATCTCTTCTCCAGTTCGCGGGTCAATTAAGGGAAATGTGCGATCCAATGCAGGACGAATATAGTCAAAGTCTTCATTATATATGAACAGCATGTCTTCCATCTCTACTTCAACCGATTCTTCTATGTATAAAGCGGATAAAACAAAACCCACATTCCGCTGTGGACCTTGATACTGATATATGAGCGCAGGAATTGTTCTCTTTGATTTTTTAGCCATATATGTTCCTCCTGTTTCAGGCAAATCTTCTACCGATCAGAGTTCAAACCAGATTAAACCACCATCAGCCTGGCTGGTTTCTCGCTCCATCTGATCCATCCAGCTCCGTACCTCTTCACCCCAGATATGAAACAAACAGTAGATATACGAATCCCCATCCACAATCTCTTCTAACCCGGAAGCCTCTTCTATCCACACTTCAAGGGCTCTAGGCCAGGAAGGATCTTCACGTTTCAATACAAAGCCGTTGGCTTGCTGTTCCAAACTATACACTTCGGTAAATTTTAATGAACTTGCCAAACGCTTCACAACTTCAGGTAAAATCGCAGGCTCCGTTGTTCTGATCCCATATTCCCAGCCCATATGTACAACCTCCTCCTTCAGACTTCGTTCGCTCCAGATTGTTGCTTTTGTTCGTGGATTTGATAGATTGAATGATCCAACCATAATTCGTACCAGTCCAGAAAATGTAGTCGATTCGTATTGCCCCAATACTGATCAGGATATATTCCATTGCGGTTGGCCCGGTCATCAACCCATATTTCTCCGTAGCAGGCTCCCTTAACAATCAGATTCATGGATATGCCACAACCAAAATCACTGATGCGCAGCATGCCTGCCGACCATTTTGGATCAAGATATTCATGTTCCAACGCTTCCCATTCCTCTTCTTCCTTGCTGTCTTCGAACCAGTCATAGTTCCAGTTCCATGATTCTGTGAATTGAAAAGGGTCCGAGATTGCATTCAGCTCATCATCATAACCAAGCACAGCGTATACGCCGTCATCCGGGTTTTCCAGACCATAATAAGGTCCTGCACCACCCGTTCCCATATGAAGAAGCCATGCCTTATACTCCTCCGGCAACTCAATTCGCCATTTCTGTTCAAATTGCGTGATATCCTCCTGCGTCCACACAGGCTCCATTTCATATTCATGGTTTTCTGCGCCAAACAGGTCCAGATCCGGGTCCAGACTTCGGAGAGTGATCAACTTTTCACGCATCCGCTCCAGTTGTACAGTGTACATAATCTACCTTTCCTCCCTTCGCTACTCTATTACGTTTGTTCCACGGCGTACCCGCGTTGCTGTAACTCATCCAGTGCTGCTGCAACATCTCGCTCAGGACACAACTGCTTAATCAGGCTGGCGGTCACTGGTTTTTCTTCATATATTTCAGCTACGGCTTCCAACGGAAGATCCTGCAAGTCATAGTACCCTTTGGCCCAGTCAACGTAATCTTCCATGTTCTTCTCCAAATATCCCAGTAAAAATTCTGCGCCACCTCTGGCATCCACTTCGTCTTCCTCGGTCATCGCCAGCTGAATCCAGTTACCAACCTTCCATGACAAGTCGTTCCCTTCCTGCCATAGGCAAAAGGTCACATCTTCCATATCCAATGTTTCCTCATGATCTCGCAGAACAGTCATCAAGGCATCTGGTACTTCATCGTACATGCCCGGGTAGATCTCACCATCCTCACGAGCATGCGGGCTTAAAGGTGACTCATGATCAAATCCTTTGATCAACGTGCCTGAGTTCGTAAACAAGACATGCAGATGATCACCTGCGCCGTTATTGATGTTTCCCCATGCCACACCTGGCTGAAGTTTATCTTCATAATGATGAACGCGTAGCCATTCTTCCTCCGAAAAGATGATATCCAAAGCAGCGAGTATTCTCATTCGTTTACGCAGTGCATCTGCATTCATCATCGTTATCTCGTTCCAATCCTGCATATCAATCCCTCCTGTTCGTATATGTACACTATATCCGGATTAATTCATCCAGCGTGTTATTTCCCTGAATACTTGGTGTCATGACAATGGTGATCCGACTGGCTTCTCTGGAGACGATACACGCATAATTTCCCGGCTTTAACTGAAACAGAACCCCTTCACACGTCTCATCCGGCTCCAATTCACCCCCAGTGACATCATCAGCCGCTCCCAGATAGACGTGCCCAGACGGAACTTGCAGATGATACACCTTTTCCCGTTCCGCTCCGTGATCTGGATCTGAATCCTCCTCTACATCCTCCAAGCTCCATTCCACCTCATACACTCCATCCGCACCCAGATTCAAGAACAGACAATGACCTGCATTCACCTCAGCCAGCTCATCCACTGGAATGGACCACCAGTCCGAAGTATCCTCAAGCCGATGTTTTAACGCTGCCAGATCATACAGGCACAATGTTGCCGTATCTGTAACCATTTGAAATGTTCCTCTCATATTCACCCGTCCCTTCTGCCTGATCCAGGTCTGACCTCAGAAATATATTCCATCATTATATCAAGCCTGATACACGTGTAAAAGGAACCCATGGACCATCTCTGCTTGCGCAACTCTTCATTTCTCGCTCCAAATGGTCGATATAAGCATAACTGACTTTTTTTGAACCTGATGGAGGAAGCCAAGCCATGTCAATTAACAATAGAAAAGAACCCTTTCGCTACACATTGAAGGAACCGATCCACTTTGAGATCTATATTCTCAGCATCAACGGGGTTAACGCACCAGCCAAACCCATTCAGGCCGAACTCTGCGATATCAGTCGATCCGGCTGTCAGCTGTCATTTCCGCTGTCCCTTCCTGTAGAGAATAACGATATTCGGATTGGAATGAATATGCTGCTCTTTGAAGACCCTCTATATATGGAAGGCACTCTCCGCTGGGGTCGAGAAAAAAATACCTCATGGCATTATGGTGTTCAACTCGAAATGCAGGATGGGAACCAGGACCGTCTTTCCCGAGAGATGCGAATGCTTGCAGGACAAGGTAAAATCATCGTGAAATAGTGAACTAGCCATATAACCTGATAACAAAAAGAACAACAAAAAAACAGCCCAATCAAATTGGACTGTCGCAAGATGAAACTCTTTAAGCTGCTTTACTAACTGTCACTGGTTGTTCCATTTTGGACCAGTTCACGGTTTTTTCGAGAACGAGTGAGACCAATACCCCAATGACTAGACCGTTGCTTATGATTGGAATAAGATACATGGGCAAGGTTTGAAAGGCCTCAGCAGGAATATTCATGACCGCAACTCCCGTGAGGACCGGCAGCGCTACACGATAGATCGTTTTAGAATTAAACGTCGTACCTTCAAGCGTTCTAAGTGCCGTGCCGAACATCTGAAGATAAGCCACGAACAGAACAGCACTGCCGACGCTTGGTGGTATTTGTGCAAAAAATGCTGTTACTGAAGGTGTAAGACCTATCACACATAATATCCCCGCTCCAATAATCAAGGCAGCACGACGCAGAATGCGAGTACTCTCCAGGAACCCGATCGATGATGCAAATAAACCAAAGGGCAGCACACCTACACAGGCTGACAACATCGTGAACAGACCCGTTAGTGCATAGGAATGCCTATACTGACGGCTTGTTGTTTCTGTCCGGTATAGTTTCTCAACTGTGCTTAATGTGGTGATCGAATTCGTCATGTTCACCAGCCCTACGAAGAAAGCAGTAATGACAATGCCCGGTTCCCATCTGGGTGCTCCCCATGGAAACAGCGTTAGGCCTGTTGTTGTCTGATTCGGCTGTCCGCTATGCTGTCCAGGGAACAATAGACTATACGCGATCCAGCCTGCCACAATCCCAATCAAGATTGCGTAGTTCCCCAGTTTCCCCCTGCCCTTCAATTGAATCCATGCCACCAAAAATGCAATGACAACGGACAATGCGGCAACAGGCAGATCAAAGCGGCCAAACTCCGTATATCCAATCATACCTTTGAAAAAATTCATGGTTAATTGAATCGTCATTAGGAACAACATGGCACTCTTCACCATAGGTGTGAACAGCTTTTGCAGCACTTGCGCTGCTCCCAGCCAACCCAGAATCACCATCGTTAGTCCCGCTAATAGAAAACCTGCAGCCAACCCACCGCCAATACGCTCCAGACTCATACCGGCCGATGAAGCAGATACCGTCAAACTTAGGGTCAATCCCCACCATAACCCTGACGGACCATCCATAATCGCATATCGATGACCAAATACGGCTTGAAGAATACACACTGCTCCGGTAAGGATAAATGCGTGCTGCATGGAGGCAGCGATCGCATCCGGGGACAGATGAAAATTATGTCCAATCGATAACGGAACAACAACGGTATTGGTAAACAGGAAGAAAAACCACTGTATGCCCGCCAAAATCAGTGAAGATACGTCCTTCATATTCTTTTGTGAAAACTGCTCTAGATGTCTGTTCATTCGTTAGGAATATCCTTTCACTGTTCTGTATCATAAATGTATAAGTCGCTTCAGACTTGGGTTAATAATCGTTCCATTTCGGTATATTGATTCTTGCGCGCATGTGCAAGCGGTGTAATCCCGTCCCGATCCGCGATCTTTGGATCTGCACCATATTGCAAAAGCAAGGCAACAATCTGTTGGTGACGCGGCCCACCATCTCCCAAAATGACCGCTTCCAGCAAGGCTGTCCACCCCAGGTTGTTGATATGGTTCACATCCACATCACTGCGTGTCAGCAGAAGCTCCACAATGTCCACATGGCCCCGATCCGCTGCTGGGATAAGGGCTGTGCCGCCAAAACGATTTGTTAACCTCGTATCTGCACCTGCTGTAATCGCCAATTCAACCATGTCATACATACCCTCAGCACTCGCGTATAACAGCAGGTTGTCCAATCGTGCATCCCGAAGATTAATGTCGGCTCCGGCGTCCACTAACATCCTTGCCGTGTCTATCTTGTTACCGTGCACCGCAGCCAGCAGAGGTGTCCGCCCCAATGCATCACGTTCGTTCAACCGGCTACCCTGTTGTGTAATAAATCGAATGACCTCATCGGTATGGCCCGCTTGAGCAGCATCATGTATTGTTCTAACCACGTTGTTTTATCCTCCAATTCAAGGTCTTTCTCATACAGTAATATTCATATAGAAACCAAACCCTGTTAGTCAGGTATGCAAATCTAATGTATGGTAACATAAGATCGTAGTATATTAAAAATACATGTTTTGTTGCCTTTCCATACGAATTACATATACATTGCAGGCGAAGGAGAACAACCACTTGGATATCAAACAATGTCGCTATTTCATTGCCATTGCTGAGGAGAAACAGATTACAGCCGCAGCCCGAAGACTTCACATGGCTCAGCCACCCTTAAGTCAGCAGCTTAAGTTAATGGAGGAAGAACTTGGCGTAGTCTTGTTTGAACGCAAAGGGCGTATGATGGAACTAACGCAAGCGGGTCGCAGCTTCTATGATTATGCGGTTACCTTGACCAAATATATGGAGGAAGCTGTAATGGAGATGCAAAGTTTCCGTCACGGCATAAGGGGCAAACTCGCCATCGGCATCAATACCATATCGGATCGCCTGATCCCGCAAGCACTGCAACAGTTTCGCACCACCCACCCAAAGGTTACCTATAAAATTCAACAAAATGAATCTGCGCAATTATGCCGATTGCTGGAAGATGGCAAAATCGAACTCGCTTGTGTACGCATGCCTGTCCAGACTGAACGTTATGAGGTGCTGCATCTGCCACAGGAGCCCCTTTTCTATATTTCTTCAACACCGCTGGATAGCCCAACGGAGATGGGACCAGGAGCGGAGATGGGGACTTATTTTGAGCAGCTTACAGGAATCCCTCTACTGCTTCCAAGTACAGAAGGACTTGGTATGTTCGAGCTAATTTTGGACAAGTTCCGGGAGCATCAGGTTACCCCCTCCATCATGGGTGAGTGCTCAGACATTAATATGTTGCTGGAACTGGTCCGACTCGGCTTCGCCAGTTCCATCGTGCCTCACACGGTACTACAGCTATATCACGAGCACCCATTCCACGTATATCGCATCCAGGATCAGCATTCAACGGTTGGCTCGGCGCTGGTCTGGCTACAGAACCGTTATTTGTCCAAGCCTGCACAACACTTTATAAAATTGGTTCAGGATATGATTCCTGTGGTGTAGAACTTGATAAGAAAAAAAGCAGCAGCTTTACCGGAATGTAATCCGGTAAAGCTGCTGCTTCATTTTTATGGTTAAGCTTTAGCTGTGAACAACAAGTCTTTTTCTTTGATCGTAGTGCGACCAGCAGACTCGATGGACTCATACTGATGCATGTTTGTAATAATGACTGGTGTAATCGTTGTGTAACCGGCTTTTTCGATCTGTTCCCGGTCGAACTCCATCAGTACATCACCTACGGCAACCTTCGCACCTGCTTGAACTTTAGGAGAGAAGAATTGACCTTTCAGCTTCACGGTATCAATTCCGATATGAATCAACATCTCTGCGCCTGTATCACTTACCAGACCAATAGCATGTCCGCTCTTCGATAACGAGAACACAGTACCGTTAATTGGAGAAACCACACGTCCTTCAGATGGTTGAATCGCAAATCCTTTACCCATAATCTCTTCAGAGAACGCAGGGTCCGGCACTTCGCTCAGCGGTTTAACTTCACCTGTGATTGGGCTGAAGATTTGCTCATCTTGTGCTTTTGCTTCTTCAGTTACAACAGCAGAAGTTGTTGTTGCTGCTGGTGCAGGCTCTGCTGCTGGTGCTACCGGTTGGGATTCACTTTCTTCCTGGAAGCCCAAGATATACGTAATGATTGCCGCAACTACGATGGCAATCAAACCGCCGGCCAACGCATAGAGCAATGTGCTAATTGCCGGACTGATAAATGCTGCCACACTCGGCAGACCTGCAAGTCCTGTAATAACGTACGATTTAACATTGAAGATACCCATGAACCCACCGGCAACCGCTCCCCCGATAAGGGCTGCAATAAACGGTTTTTTGAACTTCATGTTGATACCGTACATCGCTGGTTCTGTAATCCCCATGATAGCTGTAAGACCTGTGGAATAAGCAAGGGATTTAGTTTTGCCATTTCTCGATCTAAGACCTACACCAAATGCCGCGCCACCTTGAGCCAAGTTAGCTGCAAACATCAATGGAATGATAAAGTCGTAACCCAGTGTTGTCATTGAACCAACAACGATTGGCAGCAACGCATAGTGCATACCTGTAATGATTAGCAGTGACATCGTACCACCAATCAGAATACTTGCGAAGATGGACATGTTATCGAACAACCATGAAATACCACCGGACAAACCATTACCAAGAACTGTACCCAATGGACCTACTGTCATCAATGTCAGTGGAACCATAATTAACAGTGTTACTGTTGGAACAACCAAGAGTTTAAGTGAAGCATGTGTTACACGATCAACGGCTTTCTCTACATAAGAAGCAATCCAGATGGCGAGAATGATCGGAATTACTGTGGAGGAATACGTTGCGGCAATGACTTTAATGCCTGCGAATGTCGAATCCCCTTCCGCAAGTAACGCGGTAATCGTTGGATGCATAATACCCGCGGCGAGTGCTGCCCCAATGTACATATTGCTACCCAGTTTACGTGCAGCACTGATCGCCAGAATGATTGGCAGGAAGTAGAATGCACCGTCACCGATTGCTGACAAAATAATGTAGGTCGAGCTGGTATCGGACAACCATCCCAGTGCTACCAGGATAGCCACGATCCCTTTGATCATACCAGCACCTGTAATCGCTGGCAGAATCGGCGTAAATATACCTGAAATGAAATCGAATAACGCACTTACCGGATTTCTCTTTTTCTTCTCCCCAGTTGAAGCGCTTGAGGTTGCATTATCTGCGTTTGGTGATTTGGACATGTTGCCAACAAGTGCGTTATACACGATAGGCACATCGTTACCGATGATAACCTGGAACTGTCCACCATTCTCCATAACGCCCATAACGCCTGGTGTATTTTTCAGCGTCGCTTTGTCCGCTTTTTGGTTGTCATTCAGGTTAAATCTGAGTCTTGTCATACAGTGTGTGACTTGATCGATATTCTCTTCGCCACCAACAAGCTTCAAAATATCCTTGGACAATTGTTGTTTATCCATTGTGTTTTGCTCCTTTTATGTGTAATGAAGGTTAAAAAAAAACCTAAACACTGAATAATGACAAAGCAGAAAAGCTTATCATTATTCAACGTTTAGGTTTTGCCTTTTTAGCAGTAACAATCCCAACTTTATTCAATTGTTTGTTCATTTCTGACAATTCGTTCAATATGAATGGTCAGATACAGTATTTCTTCCTTGGACAACACCCGATTATAGATCTTACGCGTATAGTCACTGATCCTTACTGCACATGCATGTGCCTCCGGATACTGCTTGCTCACCAAGTCATGAAGCGGATTATCTACTTCTTTATCTTCAATCGCCGTTCCTTGCAACACACGTTGGGCAAAGAACTTCAGATGAGTTAAAAATCGATAATAACTCAATGAATCTTCATCAAGTTCAATCACAAAGCTACGTCTTACGATGTTAAGTATGTCCTTAACGATGTTCGTAATACTGATCGTTTCCCTCATCTCACCGTTCATCTGGGCATTAACCAGATGCATTGCAATGAATGCGCATTCGTCTTCGGGTAGCAGGACACCTAATGTTTCCTCAATAATCTGTAGCGCCTTGAGTCCAATGGCATATTCCTTCCGGTACATGCGCTTGATCTCCCAGAACAATGCGTTACGGATCTGCAATCCTTGACGATGTCGATCAATGGCAAAATGAATATGATCCGTCAGTGAAATGTAGATGCTCTCATGCAGCTTCTCACCTAACACCGTCTCGGCATAACGGATAATCTCATCCGAGCACTCGACATATTCAACCGGGATATCAGACAGAAGTGTTTTAAGTTTCTGTGATACTTCCTTACTTTCAAGCGAGAATATTTTTTCGACGAGACTCTCGTCAATCGATTCACCAGTATGCTTTTTGAAGGCAATTCCACGTCCCATAACGACCAGTTCGTTTCCTCCCGGATCAATTACGGTAACTACGTTGTTGTTCAGCACCTTCTCAATTTTCATTTCTTCACATCACCTTGCACCGTCAAAGTAGTAAAAGGCAAAACCAAAGCAGGTCACGAAATATGCCCCGCTTCTGGTTTTGCCTGATTGAACAGTAACAATCCAGTATTCATTAGCCTTAGGCCCATCTTACCATATAATTATCCATATGACAATGTTTTTGTGAAAGCGGTTAATGTGCGTTAATGTGACATCAGAAGGTGCTTGCACAACTATGCTTATAGAACTAGTATTTACTCGTTGTTGTTCTTAAGACTTGCGCCATTTGTACCAATAACTTCCTTGTACCAATGGAATGATTTTTTCTTGTAACGATCCAATGTTCCTGATCCGTCATTGTTGCGGTCTACATAGATGAAACCATAACGTTTCTTCATCTCTGCTGTTGAAGCACTTACCAGGTCAATACAGCCCCATGACGTATAACCCATCACTTCTACGCCATCCTCAAGAGCTTCGCCAACCTGTACCAGATGGTCATTCAAGTATTGAATACGGTAATCATCGTTCACCGTTTTATTGCCATTTTCGTCGGTAATCAGCTCATCAACTGCACCCAGACCATTTTCGACAATAAACAATGGTTTTTGATAACGGTCCCAGTATTTGTTCAAGGTTACGCGCAGTCCTTGCGGATCGATCTGCCAGCCCCACTCACTCGCTTTCAGATAAGGGTTTTGCACACCTGCGAACAGGTTTCCTTTGCCTTCGATACGTTTCTCGGGATCACCAGTCTCACAGATACTTACATAATAACTGAACGAGATAAAGTCTACGGTATGCTTCAGAATTTCAGCATCGCCATCTTCAAACTTGATATTGATATTATTTGCTTTGAAATAACGATTAATGTATTTCGGATAATAACCACGTGCATGGATATCAGCAAAGATATCATTGCGCTGTTCCGCATGCATCGCTGCAACCACATCATCCGGGTTCGGAGTCAACGGATAGGTAGGCATGCTCAGTACCATACAGCCGATTTTGGCTTCAGGCATAATTTCATGACCCAGTTTTACAGCTAACGCACTGGCTACCAATTCATGATGGATCGCTTGGTACAGATCCTGTTTGGACAGTTCTGCTTTTGGCGTATAGATGCCGCCGCTCATGAATGGTTCCTCCAGGATGGAGTTAATCTCATTGAATGTCAGCCAATATTTTACTTTGCCTTTGAAACGGTTAAACAGCACTGTTACATAACGCTCGTAGAACTCGATCATTTTACGGTTAACCCAGCCATCATACGTTTTGGACAAATGCAGCGGTGTCTCATAGTGAGAGATCGTTACGAGTGGTTCAATGCCATATTTGTGGCACTCATCGAACAGGTCATCATAGAATTGCAGACCTTTCTCGTTTGGCTCCAGTTCATCACCTTTTGGGAAGATACGGGACCAAGCGATAGATGTACGGAATACTTTGAAGCCCATTTCAGCAAACAATTTAACATCCTCTTTGTAGCGGTTGTAGAAATCGATACCGATCAGTTTCAGGTTATCTTCTGTAGGTGCTTCCGTTCTAGGCGTTGTAATCCCGTGTGGCATTACATCTTGAACAGACAGACCTTTGCCATCTGTATTATAAGCTCCTTCAAGTTGGTTGGCTGCTACAGCGCCGCCCCATAGGAAGTCTTTCGGAAATGGTGTTGTCATGTCAATCATTCCTCTCTAATTAACGGTGTTTTCATTCTTTGTATAAATGCAATACTCTATCCTTTGCCAACAGGAAAAAGCGGACAATCTCCAACTAAAAGGGCCACCGGGAACATTAGGTTCCTTGATGCCAACTTTCGTGTTAGGTTTTGCCCGCTTTTTATGCGGTAACAATCCTGGGAACGAGAGAACTACAGTTGCTCACCATTGCTGGAGATTACGTTTTTGTACCAGTCAAATGAATCCTTTTTGGAACGTTTGAGTGTTCCGTTACCTTCGTCATCCAGATCCACGTAGATGAAACCATAACGTTTGGACATTTCGGAAGTGGACATGCTCACAAGGTCAATCGGGCCCCATGCTGTAAATCCAATCAGATCGACGCCATCTTTGATGGCTTCTTTCATTTGTTCAATGTGTTTTTTCAGGTAATCCACACGATAGGAGTCATGGATCGAACCATCTTCTTCAACACGGTCATATGCACCCAGACCATTTTCTACGATGAACAATGGTTTCTGATAACGGTCCCAGAAGTTGTTCAAGGTTACGCGCAGACCGATCGGATCGATCTCCCAGCCCCAGTCGGATGCTTCCAGATAAGGGTTTTTCACGCCGCCAGTCAGGTTACCCGATGTTTCTTCCTTGTCTGCGGATGCAGATTTGGTTACGGACATGTAGTAGCTGAAGGAGATGAAATCAACGGTATTGTTCAGCAAGATCTCGTCATCGCCTGCTTCTTTTTGGATCACGATGTCGTTTTCTTCAAAATAACGAGCCATGTAGTTCGGGTACTTACCACGAGCATGCATGTCCGTGAAGAAGAGGTTGATCTGATTCTCGTGTTGAGCCAGACGAACATCTACCGGATTACATGTTGCTGCATAAGTTTCCATACGAGCAAGCATACAACCCACTTGGGAACCAGGGATAATTTCGTGTGCAAGCTTCGTTACCAATGCACTTGCTACAAATTGGTGATGCAGCGCTTGATAAGTGGTTTGCAGCTTGTTGTCCACTTTATCGATCAGAATGCCGCCGCCAGTGTACGGGCTGAACAGCATGACGTTAATTTCATTAAACGTCAGCCAGTATTTCACTTTATTTTTATAACGGTTGAACACCGTTTCTGCATACCGAACATAGTGCTGGATTACTTCACGGCCAGCCCAGCCGTTATATTTTTGCGTCAAGCCAAGCGGTGTCTCATAGTGAGACAATGTAACGAGCGGCTCGATGCCATATTTCAACAATTCGTCGAATACTTCATCATAGAATTTCAAGCCTGCTTCATTTGGCTCTTGATCATAACCGTTCGGGAAAATACGTGCCCAGTGAATGGACAAACGGAATACTTTGAAGCCCATTTCAGCGAACAATGCAATATCTTCTCTAAAGTGATGGTAGAAATCGATACCAAAACGTTTCGGGAAACGTTCTTCGATTTTGCCGGAGAGGATCTCTTCAATTCGGGAAGAGGAGATTTCCATGGCATGTCCGCCTGTACGCTTCTCTTTAGGAACATGAGCGATCATGTCCGCTGTGGAGAGGCCTTTGCCGTCCTTATCGAATGCACCCTCCAATTGATTGGCAGCTGTAGCGCCACCCCATAGGAAGTTTTCGGGGAATCCTTTTTTTGCCGTGGTCATGAATAACAACCTCTTTTCGAAATTTATTTTGGTTTTTCCAGGTAAAAAACTGTAATTTAGAGCAGAAAACAAGAAAAACCTAAACTCAAGGTAAAATAGCACCAAAAAAAGGAGCTTTCATTTCACCATCAGTTTAGGTTTTGCCTGTCTTCACAGTTACAATCCATCAAAAGATGTTATTGCATATTCTGTTGTGTTTGCTCTTGTAATGTAAGCGTAACATATCTATTTTGCAAAATCAACTTCACTGGATCATGTGATCGCTCGCACACTCTCACCATCGAAAAAATTAACGTGGCATACGCATAATCGCTGCCCTTAATGCCTGAGCTCCCTCCTCCGTTTCCAGGTAAACAGCGGGACTTTGGTCCCCTAAAGCCGGGATATCTTTCGCCATCCATTCAAAAGCGTACTCCCCCATTTCACACAAAAGCACCCGACTTATATCCGCCGGAATCCCTTGTAATCGCGCTCGTTCTACCCACGCGGGGTCCATCTTTTGTCCAAGTTCTTCGAACAATTTGGAAAATGAGTCCCAGCTTGCCTGATTAAACTCCTTTAAATAGATACCTTTCATACTCATGTAATTTCACTCCCCATATCGCCATTTGTAACCCTGTGGTCCTATCTGACACAATTCATCCTTAAGCCGCTTGAATCCGTTTCTGTAACAGGTAGACTTAATTTTAAATGTTTTTCGGGGGAAAGAACAGTCAAGGAGGATTAAATAATGACTCAGGAAGAAAACATATCCGGTTGGGATGCGATTGATCAATCCATGCGTGAATTGTATGGGGAACAAGAGCCAAAACACTACGGCACTGCCCTTCCATATATGCTCGGAGGTCCCGATCCACTCGATGGCATTAGCGTTTATGAGGTGAACACACCTATGCCTCACTGGCATTTTGTTACCTACGGTTTCTCTGAATTATATGAAAAAGAGATGCAGGATGCATCCAAAAGCGGGTATGGATTTGAAATCACATTTCGTCTTACACGTACTGAAGCAGAGACTGAACCGCCAGCCTGGGCGCTGAATCTGTTACAGAATGTAGGACGATACGTGTTTAACAGCGGAAATATCTTTCAGCCAGGAGATTACATGGACGCCAATGGCCCCATCTGTCTGGAATCCGATACTTTGCTGACAGCTCTCTCGTTTATTGAAGACCCGGATCTACACGCGATCTCTACGCCTAATGGTTCAGTGCAATTTATTCAGATGGTTGGCATTACAGGTCGGGAACTGGAAATGATTCAAAGCTGGAATGCTCGTGGTTTCCTGTCTGCCTCCTCCATGTTCATGCCCAAATATGTGACGGATCTGATGAGAAATTCGTACGCAGATATCCCTTCGGTTATACAAGCGGTTGAGCATGGAATAGAACAGGACGGGTCCAGCACAGCGTTTTTATTCATACAACAACTGGCTTGGGAGTCTCCTCGCAAAAAATTGCTGCAAAAATCGGTTCCGGCCAAACTCCAGCTTGGAGCCAAACAAGCCGTATTAGTTGGTACCATCCTTCGTAGCCGAATTTCGAAAGGTGCCTCTCTATCCTTGATCGGACCGGAGACTAATATTCTGTTCGAAGCAGGTGAACAGCCAGCCGTATTGGAATCGGACAGACAAGTTACCCTGACGGTGAACAAACAAATTGTTAATGAGCTGGCAGAGAACCTTCGTCCGGTTGAAGGGACATTCGAGATAACTTCATTGAATCATATTCTCGTTCAGATTGTTAGAACAGAAATCAAGGACCAGGAAGGACACGTCATTCAAACGATTGGATGAGAACTGTGCAGCAAGGAGGAAACAACATGCCTGCCATCACATTTGCCTCACGACACGAAGAGTCTCCAACTTGCTCGCATGCAGCAGGAACGGCTCCGTTCGACTATTTACCAAAATCCAGTCTGGACAGGCTTCATAAAATCAATCATTTCCTGATTCATGCATTCCAGAACAGTATCTCGGTTATCCAAGAGAATTTAACGGGCACTTATCTTTTTCTACTCGCCGATACCAACGGTGTGCTCCTCTCTATGAATTACAGTTCAGATCTTAAAACTGTAGTAGAACATTCCCCCATTCGTCCGGGCATGTTCTTCACTGCACAGAGCTGTGGAGTTAACGCCATATCTGTAACGATGGACAGCAACGAGCCTGTAGTGCTGCTGCCCGAGCAGCATGAAAGTCCTTATTTTCAAAGCTGGCATTGTTACGCCGCACCTCTGTTCATGGGATCGCAACATGTAGGTTATCTGGATGTGTCCACCATTAATGCAGATATGCAAGGTGAACTAATTGCCATTGCCAAGCTAATTCCAGCGTACATGCAGAACTGTTATCAGAGTCAACAGACAGCTGAACTGTGCGACAAACCAACGGTAGAGTTCACCGAGCGTCAGTTAACCATTCTGGAGATGATAGCCGGAGGCCTCACGGTAAAAGCCATTGCTTTGAAATTAAAGATCAAGGAATGCACCGTGAATCATCACAAAAAAGTGATTTTTAACAAATTAGGTGTGCAATCCAGCACAGAAGCTGTTTCAATTGCCAGCCGAATGTCTTATGTATAGAAGACCCCTATAGATTCCTATAGGTAGTATATGGGAACGTTTGTGCTACAATTTAGGAAGCAGGCAACATGTAGAGAGAGAAAAACAAACACACACACATTTCAGGAGGGTAATATGACAATTCCAAAAAAAGCTTCTTTATTCGCCATGCTCATTATGATTATGCTGGTTGCCGCCGCTTGTGGTGACAAGGCAGATAACACAACTGCAACAGAAGAACCTGCCGCGACAGAAACAACGACTGGCACTGATTCCGAAACAGCAAATACGGAAGAGACAGATAACACAGAACCAGCAAGCGAAGAGTCCAAGGAAACGGATAATTCCCAAGACGTTGAGCTGGGGACTACGGAAAAAGGTTCTTATACCAATGACTACTTTGGCGTATCTCTGAAGTTCCCGGAAGCATGGGAGTTCCAGGATGCTGCAGGCATGAATGAGCTGACAAGTGCTTCGTCCGAAGCGATTGCTGGTGATGATGAAACGAAGAAAAAACAAATTGAACTGTCTCAGACCAAAACATTGAATCTGCTTATGGCTTCAAAGTACCCATTGGACGGCGGTCAAGTTGGCCCTTCCGCTATGGCTATTGCTGAGAAAGTGAGCTTGTTACAAGGCATCCGTACAGGTAAAGACTACCTGGAAGCAACCAAAAAATTCATGGTGGATAGCCAGTTCCCTTACGATTATAAGGAAATGACAACGGAAACCATCGGTGGTAAAGAGATGGATCTGATGCAAATCACGATGGATCCAGGTGACGGTTCAACCGTTACTCAAGATTACTATAGTACAATTATTGAAGGATATGCTTTCAACTTCATCTTCACTTACATGGATGATAAGACCAAAGCCGAGATTGATACCATCAAAAAATCGGTTCAATTCAAATAATCGCTTTTGATTACTACCATTATACGAAGAACATATAACTCAACCCCGATAACGATCTAAGGAGATCATCGTCGGGGTTCTTTTGTCGTTGAAAAAAACTATATGTTGCACTATCTAACTAGATATGGCTACCCAGTGCCCTTCCGTGACTTCTACCCACTTGGAATGTTCCAGATTATAACGGTCCTCTACTTCAACATTTTCTCTAGCTGTTTCTTTGACAACATGTCTCTTTTTCTTCGCTTCTACCGCCGGATCAGGCACAGGAATAGCAGACAGTAATGCCTTGGTATAGGCATGTTGCGGGTTGGAATAGAGTTCTTCACTCTCAGCCAACTCCACAATTTTCCCGTTATACATGACAGCCACTCGGTCACTGATATGTTTGACCATGGACAAGTCATGCGCGATGAAGAGATACGTCAAACCTAATCGTTGCTGCAACTCTTCAAGTAGCTGTACGATCTGAGCCTGTATCGATACATCCAGTGCTGACAATGGCTCATCACATACGATGAATTCAGGTTCCACAGCCAGAGCTCGTGCAATACCGATCCGCTGTCTCTGTCCACCCGAGAATTCATGTGGATAACGCTGAGCATGGGTAGGGTCAAGACCCACCATCTCCAGTAGTTCCTCCACCCTCTTCTCCCGCTGAGATGCTGTACCTGCAAGTTGATGAATATCAAGGGCTTCTCCAATGATATCCATAATCCTCATTTTGGGATTCAGAGATGCATAGGGGTCTTGGAAGATGATCTGCATATGTCTGCGCATCGTTTTCATCTCAGAAGCTGACAAGCGATTGAGCGGGACTCCTTTAAACAGTACATCTCCACCTGTTGGCTCATGCAACCGCAGAATGGCACGGCCCGTGGTTGATTTTCCGCTACCGGATTCCCCTACAACGCCAAGCGTCTCTCCTTGACGAATATGAAAACTGATATCATTAACAGCCTTTAAGGTGTTACCTTTGCCCAGATTAAAATGTTGTCTGAGTGATTTCACCTCAAGCAACGGCTGATCGTCTTCCAGATCTCTCGGGACCAACGATACCGGTTTTGGCTTTTTCTTCTGATCCAGACGTGGTAATGCATTCAGAAGTCTGATCGTATACGGGTGTTTGGGATTAGCAAAAATCTCTGTTGTAGTCCCGGTTTCCACAATCTGTCCTTCTTTCATAACAACAACCCGATCACACATGCCTGCTACTACGCCCAAATCATGCGTGATCAGGATAATCGATGTGCCCAGTTGGTCCTGCATATCTTTCATCAAATTAAGAATCTGTGCCTGAATGGTAACGTCCAGTGCGGTTGTCGGCTCATCGGCAATGAGCAATTCAGGACGACAAGCAAGTGCAATACCAATCATGACCCGCTGGCGCATGCCTCCGGAGAATTCGTGTGGATATTGGTTGTAGCGTATTTCACTACGAGTTATCCCCACCCGCTCCATCATGGCAATCGCCTGTTTCTTGGCTTCCCTTTTGGACACCTTCTGGTGTTTGATTAGACTTTCGGAGATCTGTTTACCCACTTTAATAGTCGGATTAAGAGAACTCATCGGGTCCTGAAAGATCATACCAATATCACGCCCACGTATGCTCTCCATCTCTTTCTGCGTTTTATTGGCCAGGTCGACCCCTTTAAATAGAATCTCTCCATTTTTCATCTGTGAAGGCGGCGATGCAAGCAGCCTCATAATGGAACGTGCGGTTACACTTTTTCCGCTGCCCGATTCGCCTACAATGCCCAGCGTCTCGCCTTTTCGCACTTCAAAACTCACTTCTCGCACTGCCTGAAACTCACTCTCTCCTGAGTGAAAAGAGACAGATAGATCATTAACTTTCAGTAAAGGTTCCATGTCATCACCAGCTCTCATCCGTTTTTTCACATTCACTCATCTCATATGTATACCATTTAATTCCTTGACAATTGTTTAGACCCTAAATAATATATACTATATCAATCGGAATAATGCAATTTAAACCTGAATGAAAGGAGGCACGCTTGGTTTGAATCTTGCAGAAGGCAGCAGACTCTCGCGGTTGGTGCACAATTTAAGTTTTATTTATGGCAAAATGCTGCTTCATCCTTCCTACCGATATGTTCTGTTCATTCTTGGATTACCGATCAATCTGGTCGTGTTTCTAATATGGCGTTCGAATCGAAAAAATGACGGCTGGGTAGCTGCCAGGCAGACGGCTGAGCAAGAACTGCTTGCTTCTTCCTACCGGAACAAGCTGAAGTTGGAAGTGGAAGAACAGCTGCGTCGCAAACACCGTTTTTTCCAGCAACAGGTCAGTGAGGAAGAATTCAGACGTCAGACAGAGGAATGGTTGGAAGAAACGGTTCAGAAAGAGTTGAAGGAGCGGACGTCTCGCATACTTCAGGAACAGGGAAGTCAACGTCTTACGATGGCCGATACATTCCATACCCTTATCGAAAAACCATGGTTTTTCGCGATATCCATTATTCCAGGCTGTCTGATGTATAGCATCCTGTTTTTGTATGGAAATCCTTATCTAAAGTACATATTTGAAAGAATACTGATGACGGTATTTGTCATTCTGGGCGTAGCCACACTCGTATTTACGATTTTGTATCTGTCTCCGTTCAACCCGGCAGCTAACATTCTCGGAGAGACAGCAACGCAGGAACAGATTGCAGCATTCAATCAGGTGTATGGCTTGGATCAGCCTTATCTTACACAGCTTTGGAACAATATTAAGGGAGTTGCTCTCTTCGATCTTGGCAAGTCTTTTGCAGGAAATGAAGATGTCACAGCAACGATTGCAAGAAAGTTTCCAATTACATTGACGCTGGCGGTCATCTCCCTGCTGTTAGCACTCGTCATTGCATTACCCATCGGTATCATCTCAGCGATTAAGCCTAATTCATGGTTCGATTATACGTTTATGTTCATCGCTCTGATTGGATTATCGATCCCAAATTTCTGGCAAGGACTTATTTTCATTCTGAACTTTTCGATCAAATTGCAGTGGCTTCCCGCCACCTTCAACCCGCAGAACTGGCTGTCGATCATTATGCCAACCATTGTGCTGGGCACGGGACTAACGGCTGCGGTGGCACGGATGACCCGGTCTTCTACACTGGAAGTCATTCATGAGGATTATGTGATGACCGCCCGCGCCAAGGGGTTAAGCGAACGTCAGGTCATGCTGAAACACGCTGTACGTAATGCATTGATTCCAATCGTAACGGTGGTTGGACTTCAATTCGGAGCCATGCTTGGCGGGGCAGCAGTGACGGAGAAAGTGTTTAATATCAGCGGTCTCGGTAGCTATATTGTGGATAAACAATTCATCCCCGATATTCCGAGTATCATGGGCGGAGTAATCTACACAGCCATTACGATCTCCATTATCAATGTAGCGGTTGATCTGCTGTACGCTTTTATTGATCCAAGAGTGCGCTCCAAGATGAAACAATATTAAAGTGTGTGTTGAACTACCTCTTAAAGCAGGTGTATTATGACAAACTCGTCCTTAACACAAGAAATGCGTTTCCGGCTTAAGTCTTCTCGAGAATACAGTCAGGCCAGCTTCGCCTGGATCACGTCCCTTCTCTTGACTGCCTTGCTGCTATTCAACAGTTATGACTGGAGCGGGCAGACGTTCAAACCATTTCTGCTAACGATACTTGGGATCTATGTATTCTTCACACTGGTCCAAAGTGTCATCACCCTTCGGATTCGAAAAGACTTGATCCGTACCGGTACGGTCTCTGCTCTGACTCGCAGGTTAGCCTGGGTTCAGCTACTTGCTATCATTTCAGGCAATATATTTATCGTAACGGCAGCCTTTCATCTGATTCGAAAAGCGAGGAATGTGGAGTATACCTTTGCGGTGTATATGCTGTTAACTCAGCTGTTCGTCATCGGTGTATCTGCGTTAAATGTTTTCAAACCCTATGTGGCTGATAACTTTCTGCCAGCCATGGCGGTGCTCATATTTATGCTGGTCATCGACCTGGTCGTACTGATTATCGTATCCCGATATAACGCGACCTCTATCCTCCCTCGCTGGATGATCGGTGTCAGTGTAATACTGATTCTGACCTCAATCACAGGTAATGTATTTGCCCTATTGCTCGGCATTTCCATTATTGGACGCATTCGCAGACAGGGGAAACAAAAATCAAACTTCTGGAATGATCTGTGGGAGCGACTTGCTCCAAATATGACTGCCATGTCCGGTTTGTTTTTTATCATTTTTCTGTTCTCGATATCGATTTGCAGCTTCTTTACCTTTGATTACAGCATGGCTGTGGAAAATAACTACTCCGCTCTGCTTCAACCCCCTTCCCTTGCGTATCCGTTGGGAACGGACGACTTCGGACGATGTTTATTTTCCCGGATTGTATTTGGTGCCCGAATCTCCTTGATCGTAGGTTGCATGTCGACCATCATTCCTGTGTTGATCGGTGGAGTCCTCGGAGCATTCTCCGGTTTCTACGGAAGGCATACGGATAACATCATCATGCGGCTGCTCGATATTCTCTATGCGATTCCAGGGATTCTGCTCGCCATTGCCATTATTGCGGCGTTTGGAGCCAATACGGTCAATCTCATTCTGGCGCTGAGTCTGGGTTCGATTCCAACGTATGCCCGTACCATGAGAGCCAGTGTGCTCTATGTATCTACTTTTGAATTTGTGGAAGCTGCACGTGCACTGGGGTACAACAATCGTACGATTATTTTCAAACACATTATTCCCAACTCCCTTGCGCCCATGATTATCAAGTCCACACTCACGATTGGTGGAGCTGTTATCGCTACCAGCAGTTTGAGTTATCTGGGACTCGGCGTGGAGCCGCATATTCCGGAATGGGGTAACATTCTGAAGCTCGGCAGTACATACCTGGAGACCCACTCTTATCTGGCGATTTATCCAGGCTTGGCTATTATTCTGCTGGTTCTTTCGTTTAACTTTCTCGGTGACGGTCTGCGTGATGCGCTTGATCCCAAGCTGGAGAAGGCCTAAATGAGTTGTTGAAATGAATGATATAGAAAAAAGAATTCACACATCACACATTCAAGATATGGAGGGTAATCCCATGAAAAAACGTACACTGATCTCATTGCTATTAATTCTCGTCATTGTGATTTCCGGCTGCAGTGTAAAAACGAAAACCGAATCCCAGGCGGAGACCGCACCAGCGGACACAACAGAAACTGCACAAAAACCGGCAGACATTGAACTGCTCGCCATGAGTTCTTCCGAAAATGATGTAAACATTGTCCGCGACCAGCTGACTAAAAACGGCTTCAATGTGAAGCTGAACCTGCAGCCGGATTACGGTAGCTTCAAATCCCAGCAGGATGCAGGGAATTATGACATTGCCTTGTCCAGCTGGACAACGGTAACGGGAAATCCCGATTATGCAGTGCGTTCCCTTTTCAAAACAGGTGGAGATTACAGTATCCTTGCAGATGGGGAACTTGATAAACTCATCGATCAGGCAGCTACTCAAACTCCAGATGAGTACAAAGACACGTACAAACAATTGGAAGATCGCTTGGTAACGGATCAGGCGTATATCGCTCCTTTGTACATTTCCCTGAAAAGTCAGGCTGTGAACAAAGACATTCTGAATGTCGACACCGTTCGTCTCTCCAAATCCCGCGCCATGGCTTGGGAACCGATTGAGTTCAAGGACAGCTCCAAAAATGCCACAGACCCGTTGATTCTGACGCAAAGTGCATCCGTACTGACTTCCCTTGATCCAATCAAAGGAAACGACGGCTCCATCAACCAGTTGAACACCAATATGTATGTACGTCTCGTTAACTTGACAGATGACGATCAGCTGACAGCAGATGGATCACTGTCCCATAACTTCAGTATTGCTGAAGGTAATTCGGACTACTACTTCATTCTCAGAGACGATATCAACTTTGCGAAGATTGATAACAAAAAAGCTGTAGATACAGGAGAACGTGTCGGTGCAGATGATGTGATCTTCTCCCTGGATCGTGCTAAAAATAAAGATTCCGTTCCGGATCACCGGACGTACAGTCTGCATGAACACATCAAAGAAGCTGAGGTTGTAACGGATCTGAGTGCATTACAATCCATCAAACAATCCAGCGGTAACGGCACAATCCTCGAAGCATTGGAACAAGGATTGGGCAGCAAAATTACAGAACTCGTGACGGACAAAACCAAAGCAGATAATAGCGCAGGTAAATATCAGGTCGTTAAACTGACAACAACTGAACCTTTCCCACAAGTACTGAACTACCTGGCTCACCAATCTGCGGGTATCGTGTCCAAAAAACAAGTGGAGAGCATCAACACATATGATGTAGCTTCCTTTGACGTCAACAAAGATATTCCTTACGGTGACCAGAACACGGTGACTGAAGGCGCAGCATACAGTAACACCCTTTATACTAGCGGACCTTACATTTTGTCTTATAAAAATGACTATGAAGGTGTATTCTTAAAAAATCCGGCTTACCGTAAAGGCACGGAAGATGAGCCCAAAATTGCTCAGGTTAACGTCCGATTCATCGCGGATGCAGACAGCGCCCTCTCTGCTCTTCGCAGCAGTGAAATTCACTTATACTACGGTGTACCTGAAACCAAGTATGACATCATCGAAAATGACAGCAAACTGAAACTGCAAAGTCTGCCGAGTAACGCTGTCTCCTATCTGTTGTTCAATACGGCCAATCGTGAAGTTGCCAAGAGCAGTGATCTGAGAAAAGCCGTGCTGTACTCCATTAATCAGGATGAGATTTTGAGCTTCTACAAGAACAACAAACTTAAAGCATACTCCACAGTAAGCCCGCTCGTTCAGACCGGGAATGAATTAAAAGCTGATCCTGCAAAAGTAAAAGAATTCTTGAGTAAATATAACGCCTCCAAGTAAACGCATAACAAAAAAAGGTTGTCATCAGGATCATCTATTTGATCCTGATGGCAGCCTTTTTTATTCTTCCAGCACACGGCAATCTGCCAGAACATCGGGATAATTTCGCATGCTGTCCGCATCAGTAATTTTGCGAATAACTTTGCACGGTACGCCTGCTGCAAAAGAATGCGGTGGAATATCACGAGTCACCACGCTACCTGCTCCAATCACACAGCCGTCTCCAATCGTTACGCCCCCGCACACTGTGACGTTTGCCGAGATCCATACATCGTTACCAATCGTGACCGGTTTGGCATAACATAGCGACTTCACATCACCGTTCTGGTCCACCATCTGTCTCCGCTCGCTGGCAATCATGGGGTGAATGGGGGTAACAATCGTAACGTTGGGTCCAAAACTGGTATAGTCCCCGATTGTCACTTGCGCGTCATCTTGTATCGTCAGATTGTAATTACCGAAGAAATGCTCGCCTATCCGGGTATGCACACCATAATGAAAAAAGATGGGACCTTGCATGAATCCACCTTCACCGATCTGCCCCAGTAACTGTTGTAATATCTGATTCCTTTCCTCAGTCTGTTCTTCAAAGGTCTGACTGTAACGCTGACTGAGATTATGGGCTCGCCTTTTGATGGCCTTTAATTCCGGATCACTTGGACTAAACAATACGCCCTTCATGATTCTCTCTTCTTCACGCATTATGAATCCTCCTTTACAAGAGTTAGCTTATAAAATAAAAGCCACAGACATGAACTGTGGGTTATAAGGCTTCTGATAGAATGCCTGACTTCAACGCCTGAAGCACCATTCCTCGTAACCCAGCATCAAAATCATGTTGGAACGAATCCTGATGTACAATCTCGGGCAACGACGGCATGGGGTGATCCTTCCCGTACTGTTTCCACGCCAAATCAAGTTCTTCTCTCTCCACACGTTCCTGATAAATGACAATCTGGTGCGGGGCAACAACGGCATTAATCGTTTGCAAGATATGACATACCTGTACTACAAAATCATCTTTGCTCATGTCGCGTTTCCAATCAGGTGAATATGGAAGATACTTGATCTCACCAAACATCCCGTTTTTCCCACGGATCATCTGTCCATTCAACATCATGCCCATACCCGGCGGGTATCGGTTCGGAAAATAAATTCCCGCTACACTCTGTTCCTTCATATCCGCATGCTGTGTACAGTATCCGCTAATCGCTGCATTAACATCATTCTCCACGAGAACGTTCAGTTGGAACTCGCTCTCGATCTCCCGTATCAGATGTGAATGGATAAGCTCTTCATGACTGCTCACCGTGATGTCCCCATCTACGGCTTGCCCCGGAATACCGATGCCGATCATATCAATGGCGGGGTACTCCGTAACGAAACGCGCGATAAGTTGCAGCACATGCTGTTTATCGAAAGCAGGCAGAATGCTCTCTTCCTTCAACACAACCTTATTCTCCAGATTCATGACCGTTGCCGAAATCAACTCCTGGCCTTTCATCTCTTTGATGTAAAGAACCAAAGCAAGCTTGAAGTTATAATTATATCGATATGCCTGAGCAGGACGACCGCCGTTAGAGGGAACCACTTTATCCTGGAACAACTCTCCGCCATCACATAATTCCTGGATCAGGGCATTAATGGTCACAACACTAAGATTGGTGAGTGATGCTAATTGCGGTTTGGTCGCCGTCTCGAGCTGCTGCATGACTTCACGCACATTATTCAGATTGATGTATTTCATCATTGTAGCATTGGCTTTTTTCATAACCCTCTCGTTTCTACTCTGGTTCAATTGAGCCAAAGCAATGGTATGGATGCATTTCACACCATATCATAACATAATGCCTTACCCGAACACATGAGTTCCATCGTGCTGGCAATGGATCGAAATCGGCAGAGCTACTTTGTTCACTCAAACAAATCATCCATCGATTTCACAGGTTTCACTTCCATCGGCTGATTTGACAAGGCCATACTTGCATAGGTACCTGCCCAAATTATAACTGCCATAATAACGTAGACCATCCATACTTACCTCCCTGTTTCATGCGGATTATGATTTTGCGATACTTACCACATGTGACTATTTCTCTAGTTAATAAATAAACTTTATAAAGTGTATTACGTAAGTATGCGAGAATAATGGTTCTTTGTCAATATGATTTAGATTTATCCGAGCCCTTTTCAGTCCAAGGAACATGTAGACAACATGACTACAACAACACGTATTATCTCGATGCTTATAAAAAATAACTGCCGAAAGAATCATTCAACGATTCTTTCGGCAGCCGTTTGTTCAATATACAAGCAGTTTATTTCGAATAGATTCGCTGTACCCCGGGCAATAAGGTCACAACTTGAATACCCACTCCCCATGCAAAATAGACCAAGTGAATGATAGAGACATCCTGAATCCAGTACACCTGCGCCATAATCCAGATGATGAGAGCAAACCCCGTGTACAAGGAAAAAGTCCAAGCCCAATAGCGGTCAGGATAGAGATTCAGTCTCTCACCCAGCCCCCAATGAACGTAGCGGATGAGCGAAATAGCAATCATTGTAGGCATCACGCCAAGAACCAGCACTAGGATGATCCCCGGGAACAAAAAACTGGAAAACGGAGAATTCTCCAATAAAGATGCGGGCAAATTCACCATACTTCCGGATGGGTCGATGATTAAAATGCCGCCTCCAACGATCGCCCCAATCCCCAGAATCCCATGCATCAACATGAGTAACCACGATCTGCCTATACGCTGCTTCATCATGAATGGCTCCTTCCGTTCTCTCGTTTCTCAACTTCATATATGGAGGACTATGCTCAAACCCTCTAGTACCATTCTCACATATGCCGCGCATTGTTCCTGTGCTTCTTTTCACTATATAGATCTCGAAAATCATTCGTAATGGAAAAACTTGATAAAAGAACGTACGTTCGGTATAATGGAATTATCCTGAATAAGCGAGAGGCAGATATGGACGACAAATTTATTAAGGAATTACGCGAGATTAGTCGGGATGACAGACGAAGATCGGAATTTATGATTCAAGGTTTGAAGGAAACACTGCAAGAACGCAAAGAAGAAGGCATACTCAAGCGCTGGATACGGCGTAAGAAAACAGAGAAAAAAATCTCTCAAAGATTTAATCAAGATCCTCACTCGGATCAAAAGTAACAACATAAAAAGGAGGCGGAATACGCCTCCCTTGCTATTTACATATATGAATTATTTAGACTTTGTTAGTTGTGACTTAACCCATAAGTTTGCTAAATTACACATTAATGCTTCCAATAGGTCAAATCCTAGCTGGACTTGGTTCCTGATAAGCTTACTTGCCTCTTGCCAGTTAGCTAAATGAAAAAAGAGCAGCCTGCCAACCTGTAGTCGGCCCCGTGCTTTATGAACTAACGTTTCCCGTTAGTTCAATGACTCTTCAAATCAACCCTTGTATAAGTTTTCTCATATGTTGTCCCGTCTTCATTGTGGAATAGAGCTGTTCTTGAGTATGGTTCAGTAATTCTTTTATATCCAAGCTTGGTTATAAGCTTTATCATTTTCGGATTCCCAATTGGATCAACACTAACGAATATTTCAGAATAGCCGAGTTTCCTTGCAAGTTTTTCACGATGTCTAATTAAACCCGAACCAATACCATTGCCACGATAATTTTCATTTACATATAAGTCACTCAATTTGGGTGATAAGTAACTATTAAGTTTCAGAAGACCGAACCCCAAAATTGTTGATCTATCCATTTCAGCAACAAGGAGATACACTTCCTTTTTTTCTTGTTGATTCAAATACGTTGTAAATAAATCCTTGTTATTTCTCACATCAAGTAAAACTCTGATATCTTCTTTTTCTGCCAAGCGTATGCTGTACTCCATACCCACCTACCTCCCCAATACTTCAGACTCTCGCCGATAATATAACTCCTACATAATACCATAATAGAACTATCCTGCCTGTTAGTTGAACTAAAGTAGCCGATCACGTTGGTCAGCTGCTTTGTTGGATTTATTGAGCTATCGTTTCCCGTTAGCGTAATGTTCTGTACTTCTACCTATGATACGGATCACCGTAATGAATCAAAACATAAAGTATCTTTTGATCACAAGATATACATATCAACATAAACAAAATCCCACTCCATGGCCGAGTGGGATCTTGAATAGAACTTCTCTTTTGTGGAACTATCGTTCCGCTAAATCAAGGAAGAGTAGTATTTGTAATATACTTCATTCCAACTCTAAGATTGATTCGCCACTAATTATCGTACCATTATTCTTACCCTCACAGATTTCTTTCATCGAACCTGGTTTATCGAAGTTAAACACATGCATTGGCAAATTGTAGTCTCTTGCCAAAATGAAAGCTGATTGGTCCATTACCTTTAAGTTGTGTTCTAAAACGTCGTTGTAATGAAGCGAACGAAATTTCTTTGCATTTTTATCAAATTTAGGGTCTGCATTAAGAATACCATCAACACCTTGCTTTGCAACTAATAAAGCGTCACAATTAACCTCGATGGCTCTTTGTACTGAAGGATAGTCTGTTGTAACGTAAGGTTGACCGTTCCCTCCTGCAAAAATTACAACATAACCTTTTTCTAGGTGGTGAATTGCTTTTAGACGGATGTATGGTTCTGCAACTGAAGTAATAGGTATAGCGGTCATTACCCGTACTTCCTTTTTGGTCTTGGCTTTAAGAACTCCACGAAGCATTAAACTATTTACTACAGTCGCAAGTGTTCCAATGTTGTCAGCTTCTGCCCTCTCTATCCCCCAGCTTTCCGCCATATTACCTCGAAAAATATTACCCCCACCAATAACTAATGATACTTCAACTCCTAAGTTTACTATTGACATAATTTCATCAGAGATTTGGTCCAATCTTTCCGGCTCAAAACCAAATTCAGAGTTTCCGGCTACTGCTCCGCCACTTAGCTTAACGAGAACTCTTTTATACCTTGACAATTAATACACCCCCATAAAATAAAAACACTAAAGCAATAAATGCTTTAGTGTCCTAATGGAATGGAAATATGAAATTACACAAGCCGACTGAATATAAGTCTTACTTTTCCACCTCATACCCCCACCCCTTCCATGTTTTTCCGTTAAGTAATTTTACATTACGTGAGGCTAAATTGCAATTACCATCAATATTAAATCTGCAAGCAATTTCAAAAAGTTATAGAATGATTTACGATGAGCCGTATCAAAGAGCTACCTTGCCACTATCCTGCCCGTTAGCTTAACTGAAAACAGCCGGCTATTTAGCCGCTGTCTACTTGAGTATCATTCTGAGTTCTGTGCCTGATTTATCTATTTCAGCTTTTGATCTACCCCGTTTTACGGCAAAATGGCAAAAGACCGGACTGGAAAACCAGAAGCTTTCTCCGCTTTGGGTACAATATTGAAAATAACAGCGCCCTTGGCTGGCACCTGATCCAGGTTTGTTAACAGCTCAACTTGATATGTATCCTGGGCAAGTACATAATATTCTGCCAGAAGTGCTCCATTCTTCTGATAATCCACGGCCGAATCCGTGTCAAAGGTTTCATGCCCTATGGCTTGTACCTTTCTTTCCTCAAATAAAAACATTAGCGCACTAACGGACCATCCAGGCGCATGACTGTTGCCCTCCGCATCCTTGTTATCAAATGCTTCATGGTTAGGCCAGCGTTTGCTCCAATCGGTACGTAAGGCTACGAAACTTCCCGCTTCAATCACGCCATGCTCTCTTTCAAATGCAAGAATATGCTCCACATCCAGTGTGAAATCCGGATTGTTCTCTACTTCGGCGGACTGGTCAATGACCACAAGCGGGAGCACAAGCTCTTTCAAGCCCAGCTCATCCAGATACCGGGTATCCCGAACGAAGTGGATCGGCGCATCAAGATGTGTCCCGTATTGACCCGGGAACTTGAAGCTCTGGGCAAAGAAACCTTGATCGTGATCAAACAGGGTATCGAATTGTGCTGCCTCAAAAGCTGAAAAATGTGGAGAGCCTGGACCAAACGTATGGGTCAGATCCACCCATTTCTTTTCTTTTAACAATTGAATGGCTTGAATGAGTTCGTTGGACATCCTAATCACCTCATGCACAAAATGGAATAAATTTCTCCTATTATATCTTATTCCACTACAATTGGGGAGCAGTCCCTATATTGGTTCTTAAGGCTGTTAATTTTCAAATTTAAAAACTTCACTGACCGTAGATGTCAGTGAAGTTAATTTATAATACAAGAGTAATCCATTCAATCATGAAAACAAAAGGAGCATGTATGATGCAAACGAAGAACGTATATCTATATGTATTTGATACGATGGCAGATTGGGAGGTAGGATATCTAACTGCTGAATTGAACTCGGGAAGGTATTTCAGGAAAGAGATCCAGCCTTTACAGGTCGTAACCGTAGGCGTGGATAAACATCCGGTAACTACCATGGGCGGATTGAACATCCTTCCTCATATTTCTATTGATGAATGTACATTGAAAGGTGACGATCTCATCATTCTTCCAGGAGGAAACACCTGGATGGACACCATCCATGATCCCCTATTGAAAAAAGTTGCTGCCTCTATAGAAGAGGGTACGGTTATTGCGGCGATTTGCGGTGCGACAGTTGCACTTGCAAAAATAGGAATACTGGATTCCAGACAGCATACAAGCAATGATTTAGAATACCTGAAGATGATATGCCCAGATTATACTGGAGAAACCTATTATGTAACGGAGCCTGCAGTAACCGATGGAAATCTAGTTACTGCATCTGGAATAGCTCCGTTAGAATTTACGATGCATGTGTTGAAGCTGTTGAATGTCTTTGCACCAGAAACCTTACAAGCCTGGTACAATCTATATCAGACTCATGAGTCCAAATACTTCTACGAGTTAATGAATTCTATTGCACCTGAATAACCAGTTTCCCGCGGGTATGATGGGTTTCACTCTTCTCATGTGCTTCCCTTACTCCCTGTTGAGTTAGCGGGTACGTTCCTTCAATAATCGATTTTAGCTTGCCTTCCGCAGCCAGTTCAGCCAGCTGATCCAGTTGATCCCCTTTGGGCTCCATCATGAAGACGTTGGCCGTTACTCCGGCTTCCCTGGCAAGCTTCTCATCCGGTTGTTCCACCAAGGATACCAGATGCCCGCCAGACTTTAACACCTTGAAGCTATCGCGTTGAATATCACCGCCCATGGTGTCCAGCACAACATCATAATCGGAGAGAATCTCCGAGAAATCTTCTTTTTTATAATTGATAAAATGATCCACACCCAACGAACGAAGCAACGCTTCGTTTGATTCACTTGCCGTGGAAGCCACTTCAGCGCCGAGGGACTTGGCAATCTGAATGGCATACGTTCCCACACCACCTGCACCCGCATGAATAAGTACCTTCTGTCCTTTGTGTCCTTTGCCTAAACGTCCGTGATCCACAAGTGCCTGCCATGCCGTCATCGCCGCTAGCGGGATCGCTGCTGCTTCCTCGAAACTCAGTTGCTCCGGTATACGGGCAATAATATCCGCATCAACAGCAACATATTCTGCATAGGTTCCGAATTGACGCGGACGCGCAAATACCCGATCACCTTCTCTGAACCTCGTGACATTTGAACCTGCTTCAGCCACAATACCGGCAACATCGCCGCCCAGAATCAACGGAAAATTCTCCGCTGCTTCTTTCATATCACCTTGTCTGATTTTGAAGTCTACCGGATTCACCGACGTGGCATACGTTTGGATTAATACCTGATTCACTCCACATGTTGGCTTGGCTACTTCCTGTTCCTTCAATTGTTCCGCTCCACCAAATTCCTCAATCACAATTGCTTTCATTAGAAATCCCAGCCTTTCCATTGATTATCGTTATACTCTCTCTACCTTCATTACCCTTTCCCAGCGATCACTTGACCTATTCATTCAAAATTGACAGCAATCTGGGATTCACAAGCCCGTTCAACAATCGTGATATAATTCGATTATCGATTACGTTAAATCTTAACCCAATAACTGAACAAGCGAGGTAACACGATGGAAGTAGAAGTAAGTACATTACATGCATTTTCGGACAAGGCTCATGGCGGAAACCCCGCAGGTGTTGTTTTACAAGCAGCGCATTTGTCTGAAACCCAGATGCAGGAGATTGCCAGACAAGTCGGTTTTTCAGAGACTGCGTTTGTCATGCCGTCGGATCAGGCTGATTTCAAAGTGCGTTATTTCACCCCAAGTGATGAAGTCGATCTATGTGGACATGCCACAATTGCTTTATTTTATCTAATGAAGACACAACATCTCGTTGATGTTGGTACATATACACTGGAGACACTGGCCGGAATTCTTAAAGTCGTTATCGAAGTCAATGGAGAAGTCTATCTGTCACAGACGTTGCCGGAGTTTGGGGAGATCGTGGACCGTCAGCAGATTGCTGACTCATTACGCATTTCTATGGAGGATTTACATTCCGAACTACCTGTACAGATTGTGTCTACCGGGTTACCCGATATCATGATAGCTGTTAGAGATGTTGATGTTCTGACCAAAATCGACCCTGACTTCCAGCGTATCGCTGAAATAAGCAAGACTCATTCTGCCATAGGTTATCACGTGTTTACACTCGAATCAGATGTTATGGACGTTCTGGCAGAATGCCGTAATTTTGCACCGCTTTATGATATACCGGAAGAGAGCGCGACAGGCACATCCAATGGTGCCATGCTCTGTTATTTATACAAGTACAACCAACTCACAGATCCTCATCATCACACGTACACGATCAGACAAGGGTATACCATGAACTGCCCCTCTGAGATCCGAGCCAGATTAACTTTGGACAATTCCAATGAAATCACACAGATTCAGGTTGGCGGTAGCGCAGTTCATATCGAGAACATTAAAATACACCTCCCTTAATGGGAGGTGTTGTCCGTACTACGAATATGAGAATTATGTACTTGAAGCAATATCATGACCTTAAATCATTGAATTTGTTGTAAAAATCGTAGTACTGCTACCTCCAACTGGTTCAGTCCTGGCTGCTCTATAGGAAAATGGCCTGCCCCTTCCAAGATCACACATTCCTTGTCCACCATCAGACGATCAAAAAAAGATTGGCTGAACCTGATCGGTGTCATGGGGTCCAGTTCAGGGTGAACCAACAGGACCGGACACTGATTGAACTGTTCCGGGCTTACCTCCGGTTTTTTATTAAGAAATGTTCTTAATAATTCCAACGGAATACGTGTAGCTGCCGCTTGCGGATCATCCATAATAAGCCGGGTTAAGTCCTTGTTATTGGTAATCAGTTGCATTCGGGATACCTGTTTGACCGAAATATGTGCATGATCCAGCAGACCAGGGAACAGATCCATCATCCGTTTTCCCGCCCGGCTCACCAGACGATTCGGCGCAAGCTGGTCTCGCATTTCCTGATTACTCGTGTCTACAAATGTAGTTGCGATCAAACCCTTAACACGCTTGCTGCGTGCACTGGTGTGATAGGCAAGCATACCTCCGATGCTACTTCCCAATACAACGATTGGCTTGCCGTCATTTTTGTATTCCCGTTCGATGAGTGAAACAAGTAGCTCTATCCAAAGTTCGTATTTAATACGTGTACCAGACATTGCGTAACTTAGCCCATACGGCGGAAGATCTGGCGATACCACCTCGTATCCATGTCGCTGCAACATGCGGGCATACGGAGCGAGCAACCTGCCATTGCCCCCCGCACCATGAATGAACAGAATTTTGATTGAAGACTCCGGCGCAGGTAAACGATCGATATGCAGATGAACCCCACTTGACTCCCACCATTCTTCCTCAGGAACTGTATGCTCCCCTAACCTCACTTCTTCCGGGAAAAAGGCCTGATACTGTTTCCAATAGGGATGTGTTGTCTGATATGAAGGCAAACTTTTTTTCATACGTTACTTTCTCCTCTTTTCGTATACAAAAAAAGCCGTACAGTGTACGACTTTTCGTTAAGAATACGTCTATGACCATACTTCTTTTTATAACACCTTCGTATATCTGTCAATCGGGGAACTGTACATTGCCCGGTACGATATATGCACCACCTGACCCATCATTAGGCAGAGCCGGGATCGTGTCATTTAATACCTGACCGCGAATATCGGTAATACGAACGTTTAGTTTTTCTTTGCCCAGTCCAGTTCCGAGGAAATGATTATAGTCTTGCTTTTCAAGATTGAGCCACGTACCATCCTTCTGTTTCACTTCGAACTTCAGCACCGGATATTTGTGATTACGAACCTGAATGGCTGCCCACCACTGACTGCTGCCTTCCTTGATCCGATAAGAGACGTTGCCTTGAATTGGAGCTTTGACCACTTTCCAGCTGATATCGATTTTACCTGCCTTTGGGTCACCGATCAGGTTAAAGGCATTCGGTGAGAGATCCAGCGCTCCGCTGGCGCCTTCTGGATAGAGGTCTGTTACATAGACGGTTGTTTTGCCTTTAGGACCCTGCACCTCGAGATAGGCTCCCGCTAAAGCGGCTTTGACACCGTTATAATTGAGTTGGAACGGATTAAGTGCAGTAATCTTCATGTCCGCCGGGATGGGATCAAGCAACACTGCACCTCCCGAGTAACCTGAGCCTGTATACGTCGCGTAACCCTGATATGTATCGTTCCATGCAGCAGATGCAGGCAGAGCAAATAATACGAGACTGAGCAACATCCCTGTACCGGCCCATTTTAACCGTTGAAATCTACTTTTCTTGTTCATGAGCTATTCCTCCTCGTCCGTTCTCGTGTAAATGATCCTTTCAACTGCTAGATTTGAATATAACATTATTTTACATAATAACTTTTTATTTTCAATCCCTCTCTATCAAATCACATCTATAGTCCTGCCTCTGGACTTCCACATTCACGACCACGCACAAGATATGGATACATACCATAATTTGGTGGAATGAGCATAATTACAAGCCGACATTGGGACGATTCCCAGTAATAAAAAAACGCCACACCCCGGAGTAATTCGCTCTCCAAATGGTGTGACGCCTATTAAACACTCCGATCAGAATACCCGGTCTGTCCAAGGACAGCCAGCGTTTGACTCAACCCGTTTCCCTTCGTTTCATCCGCTTCCTTAGTCGCTCATACGATGCGTAAATCCGCGGAGATTCTTTTGTCAGGATAGGCCCCAGCACAGCCAGAATTAACACATACAACACGGCAAACGATTGGATGGATGCCATCAGCCCTCCGGCCTTGCCGATGTTCGCCATGATAATCGAGAATTCGCCCCGCGAGACCAGGGTAAAGCCCACATTCAATGATGCTTTAGGGCTCATTCCAGCCAGTCTGCCAGCGATCATACCTGCACCATAGTTACTAGCAATCGTCAGAATAACGGCAATAATCGTCATCCCAACAGCTCCGCCAAGTGAAGCCGGCTCGATGGTCAGGCCAAAACTGAAGAAGAAAATTGCACCAAAAAAATCTTTGAAAGGCATGATCTGATGTTCAATCCGACTCACATGTCTTGATTCGCCCAACACAAGCCCCATCATCAATGCTCCAATGGCTTCTGCTACATGCAGTGTCTCTGAGAAACCAGCCACCAGGAAGAGCAGTGTCATGACGGTAAGCAGAAACAACTCTGATGACTTGATATTCAGTGCCTTATCAATATATTTGATGCTTTTCCTGCCAATAATCAGGAACAGCACAATAAACAGCAGGGCAGACAGCGATACTAGCAGAACACTTAAGAATGAAGTTGCCCCGCTGAGCACAAGCCCAGTCAGGATAGAGATATGAATCGCGATGAACAAGTCATCAAACATGATCATGCCCATAATAATCTCTGTTTCAGGGTTTGCCGTGCGTTTCAGATCAACGAGCACTTTGGCTACAATCGCTGTAGAAGAGCTAGTCATGATCCCGCAGACAACAAGTGTCTCCTGAAGGGGCAGATCCATGAACCACCCCAACAGCAATCCAGAGACAAAATTCAGACCAACATAGAACATGCCCCCGGTCAGAATGGCTTTACCAGACTTTAATAAACGGGAGACCGAAAACTCCAGACCCAAATAAAATAACAAAAACAAAATGCCAAGCCTGCCCATAAATTCAATAAAGGTCGAACTTTCGATAAAACGTAAATCCACTATGCCGATCTGTGGTGCATGTGGTCCAACAGCCATACCAATCAGGATATAGAAAGGAATGACCGAAAATCGTAATCGTGAAGATATCAGCCCAGTAAGTGTAATCAGCGCAACGGCAATTCCCACTTCGAATATGAGCATATCCATAGGCTAAGTCCGTCCATCAGTCAACAATTGTTTGAGATGTTTGATCTGATTCCGTTCACCGGCAACTACAATTGTAGCTCCAGCGGTAAAAGCATAATCCGGGCCTGGATTAAAATGCTTCTCCTTATCCTTGGTCACAACAGCGAGAATTACGGCGCCCGTAGCCTGACGGATATCCAGTTCACCAATCGTCATGCCTACGCTTGCGGCGTGAGGCTCAATTCGCAGCCATTCAATTAACAGCCCTTCAAGCATCACTTCACGCTCATCCTGAAACTTCGGTTTATAGGTCATACCACCAACGATGGCGGCTACCGCCCGGGCTTCATCATCGTCCAGGGTGACAAGAGATACCATATCACCCACCTCTTCAGGCGTATCCCCTGACTCCATATGGAACAAGTCACGTCGCTCGTCGTTATGAATCACAATGACCAAGTGCTCACCACTACGGGTATGCAGCCAGTATTTACGTCCAATCCCTGGTAAGTCTGTCTCTTTAAAGTGCATGATCTGCACCCCCTAGGGCCGGCTCGTTCAAGGTTTCGCTCCTCAGCTCAATCCCCGTAATGCGTATTCTCATGGAACCTGATGGTGTATGAACAGACCTAATTTCCCCTACACTGCCAAGCAGTAATTGACTTCCTACGGGAGAGAGGAAGGAAATACGGCCCTCATCCGGATCCGTATCTTCTGGCATGACAATCATGAACGAATCAGACGTATGAAAATCGATATATTCAAAATCAATATGACTACCGATCAGTACCGCCGAGTCCAGATCTTCATCCGGGCCCAGGAGCAGTTTCTCCACAAACTCCTTATATGCCGACAATTGTTTTTCCAATTGTATCCGCTCTGGATCGCGCACGTCGAAATAGGCGTCGAGAAATGTTCTTTTCTCTTCACCGAATGTAAATAGCTGGCTCACCAGCTTCTCTCTGCAATTATGGCGGGAAGTCCTATGGTTCATAATAGATTTCACCCCCTATACAAGCCTTGTTCTCCATGTTGATTGGCATGTTTCTCTTCATCATCTTGTTTTCCTCCTTCTTTATTATAAAAAGACCCCGGGATACGAGACCTTCTTACCATCTTACCAAAACTAATATTTTAATCCAGTATATTCGTCTAACTTGCTTTTTTATTATCATTTGTGGTCATATCTTCCATTTAATAACTTAATTCTTCACATCATATGATAGATCCATAGAACATTTTAATTACTGCATAAAAAACATTTTATGAATTTTCATCTCGTATTTTTATTTGCTTTCCTGTATATTTAACTACAAACTTTTATTCAATTTATGCAAATAAGCCTCTACAGACTTTAACACAATAAAGGAGTGCATCGAAAAAGTGTCCACGATAACAAAAGAAACTACAGAGTCCGTTCAAGTTACTGCCGCAGAATATGTTCATTCCGTTTATGAGTCGGTTGTCGCCAGAAATCCGCACGAAGATGAGTTCCATCAGGCTGTCAAAGAAATTCTGGATTCCCTTATTCCTGTTATTGAAGCACATCCCAAGTATAAGAACCATAGTCTGTTGGAACAGCTTGTTGAACCCGAACGTGTAATCACATTCCGTGTCCCATGGGTAGATGATCAGGGCAAAGTTCAGGTTAACCGTGGATTCCGGGTGCAATTCAACAGTGCCATTGGCCCTTACAAAGGCGGACTTCGCTTCCATCCTTCTGTATACTCGGGCATCATCAAGTTCCTTGGCTTCGAACAGATCTTCAAAAATGCTTTGACCGGTCTGCCTATTGGCGGTGGTAAAGGCGGTTCTGACTTCGATCCCAAAGGAAAATCGGATCTGGAAGTCATGCGTTTCACACAAAGCTTCATGACAGAGCTGTACAAATATATCGGTTCCGATACGGATGTACCGGCAGGTGACATTGGTGTAGGCGCAAGGGAAATCGGTTACATGTTCGGCCAATACAAACGTATCCATGGCGGGCATGAAGCAGGCGTGTTGACAGGTAAAGGACTGCTGTACGGAGGAAGCTTGGCACGTAAGGAAGCGACTGGCTTCGGCTGTGTGTACTTCGTGAAGGAGATGCTGCAATCCAAGGGGCTGAGCTTCCAAGACAGCACAGTCGTTGTCTCTGGCTCTGGTAATGTGTCCATCTATGCCATTCAGAAGGCACAGGAGCTTGGAGCTACAGTCGTGGCGTGTAGTGACTCAGGTGGCTACATACACGATCCACAAGGCATCAACCTGGATACCGTGAAACGTCTGAAAGAGGTTGATCGTCTTCGCATCAGCGAATACATCAAAGAACACCCGCATGCTACATATACCGAAGGCTGTGAAGGCATCTGGTCTATCCCTTGTGATATTGCTCTTCCATGTGCAACGCAAAATGAGATCGATGAAGAAGCTGCGGCCCTGCTGGTTAAAGGTGGCGTGAAGGCCATTGGCGAAGGCGCGAATATGCCTTCCACCCTGGCTGCCATTGACGTCTTCCACGGTGCAGGCGTGCTGTTCGGTCCAGCCAAAGCGGCTAATGCCGGAGGTGTAGCCGTGTCTGCTCTTGAAATGTCACAGAACAGCATGCGGTTGTCCTGGTCATTTGAAGAAGTAGACGCCAAGCTGCATGACATCATGAAGAACATCTACACCAGCTGTGTAGAAGCTGCAGAAGAGTATGGCTGTGAAGGCAACCTCGTAGCCGGAGCGAATATCGCCGGTTTCCTCAAGGTAGCGGATTCCATGATTGCTCAAGGTGTAGTTTAATTTAAATACGTGATTCTCCACGATCAAAGGGCGTTCCCATCTTTTTGGGTAACTGCCCTTTTTTCCTTGTCAATTGCTCTAATCGCAAGGCAATGGTAAAGTGGTACTGACGTAATTCCATCTATTTGTACTATTATAAGGAAGTGTTTACATTGTCTAACCAACCATTTGCCAGCACTGCGAGTCCTCATCTTAGCGCAGACTGTGAGCAATGTTTTGGCCTGTGCTGTGTTGCCTTGCCCTATGGCAAGTCATCTGACTTTGCTTTTGATAAAGCCAGCGGCACACCCTGTCCCAATCTGCGCACGGACAATCGCTGCGGTATCCATACCCAGCTTCGGCAGAAAGGGTTCAAAGGTTGCACGGTATACGACTGTTTCGGAGCTGGACAGAAGCTGTCCCAAGTGACCTACGCGGGCAAAGATTGGCGTGATCATCCAGAGTCTGCAAACGAGATGTTCGATTGTCTGCCTGCCTTGCGACAACTTCACGAGTTGCTCAGTTATATGAAGGAAATGATGATGAGACCGGAGACGTCATCCCTTCACTCGGCATTTGGTGAGTTATATGAGGAGATTGAGCGCTTGAGCAATCTGGAGCCTGCGGCACTTCTCCGTCTCGACATCGCCAATTATCGGTCCAGTGTGAATCAACTCTTGGTCCAGGCAAGTGAGATGGTACGCGCGAATGTGCCACCCACCGCTCATGGACAAGGGAAGTCGAAGAAGAGTAAAAAACGTACCGGAAGTGACTTTTTTGGTGCCAATTTAAAAGGAGCTGACCTGCGGGGCGCAAGCTTCCGAGGGGCTTTAATGATTGCAGCCGATCTCCGAAATGCAGATACACGAAATGCGGATTGGATTGGCGCGGACTTGCGGGATACGGATCTGGGCGATGCAGACCTGAGAGGTGGCATCTTCCTGACGCAATCCCAGATTAATGCAGCCAAAGGTAATGTGAATACCAAGTTGCCGGATCATCTTAACATTCCCTCACACTGGGTGTAGGGTGCCATTTCCGCAAGAGCATAAGCAGGGATACAGGCAATATAGTACCTGCCAATTCATATGAATCTATGAATCGTATACAGCAACAGCCAAAAAAAACAGCTCGTCCTATACATCCAAGGACGAGCTGTTTGTTATAGTAATCACTGGAACGAATCAGAATTATAACAAGTCGCGACGAAGATCTTCAGCCGATTTCGGAGACAAGTGACCGAGCGGAATATCAAATACCGTCTTCGCGCCCTTATGTCCTTCCACGCTCAAGCGTTGTGCGGCTCTGGCATACGCTACAAGTACGCTCGCTGTAAATTCAGGATTGCTGTCGAGTTTCAGACCAAATTCAATAATTTGCTTTTGACCGGCACCTGTAACCCCACTGCGAATTACAAATCCACCATGAGGCATACCTTCATGCTCGGATTTCAATTCTTCTTCGGTAATGAACGTTACAGTTGTATCGTAATCTGCAAAGTAGTTAGGCATCGACACAATCGTTTCACGAATCTCATCCTGATTAGCACCATCTTCTGCTACCACATAACATTGACGCAGATGTTTCTCGCGTGTAGACAGCTCTGGTGTCTCCCCTGCACGAATACGGTTGATTACCTCTTCAACAGGTACAGTATACTGTACACCCGCCTTAACGCCTGGAACACGACGAATAGCATCCGAGTGGCCTTGGCTCACACCTTTGCCCCAGAACGTGTACTCTTTTCCTTCTGGCAGGATGGACTGTGCAAGCAGACGGTTCATGGAGAACAAGCCTGGGTCCCAACCTGTGGAAATGACACTTACGTGACCGCCTTGCTCTGCCGCAGCATTAACTTCTTTGTAGAATTCAGGAATCTTCGCATGTGTATCGAAGCTATCTACCGTATTGAACAACTTGGCGATGGCTGGTGTCTGCTCTGGAAGGTCGGTTGCAGAACCACCACAGAGGATCATAACATCAATCTTGCCTATGTATTGCTCCGCTGCAGAGATATGCTCAAAACGTACTTCTGTGCTTTCAGCGACCATCTGCTCCGGATTACGACGTGTAAACACAGCAATCAGTTCCAGATCCTCGTTCTGGGAAATGGCTTTCTCTACACCTTTACCCAAGTTACCGTAACCAACAATACCCACTCTAATCATGTTCAATCCTCTCCTGTCTTCTTCTATAGTTGTCTATTACTCTGTTTATAATGATATAACATACCATGTAACCTGTCAGGTTTCCAGTTCGAAATAAAAATACCTTGCAGCGGTGCAGCAATAATGCGGCTCCGTATGCAAGGTATTATGGCGTTCATTCGTTATTTCAGGAAGAAAGAAAGCAGAAAAGAACAATAGCCAATATCTTATGCTTCTGCTTCTGTCCAGGTCAACGTCAGTTCAATGACGCCTTCCTGCCCTGCCAATGTTCCTCCAATCAAGGACCAGACATCCTGCGTATCCGGGTCAGTTCCCTGAATAATAATATTTTTGTCATCGATCGTCTGACCTGCATCCGTCAACTTTTTGGCGTTGAAGTAATCTTTATACAGCTGGGATACGGTTTTCATATCTTGTTCAGTGGAGAAAATCACCATGGCCGATTGCTTGCCTTCGTTCTCACCAGAATTGGCTAAACGAATCGTTGCATCTTCCGGTAATGGGAAATCACTTGGCAAGTTCTCTGGCAACTCATTGGTTCCAGCAGCGGCTTCCTCACTATTATCCGAGTCCGAGTCGGTTGGTGCAGTCGTACCCTCCGTTTCGGTCACTGCACTTGTTGTTGCTTCGCTTGCACCTTCATCAGTCGCTTGTTCACCAGTTCCAGAGGAAACTTCAGTATCCACCTTCTCAGTATCACTCGGTTCATCTGCCGCGCTGCTGCAAGCACTCAAGGCCACCATCATCGCCAGTGCCGCACAGGCTAATACATATTTCCTTCTCTTCACCATCCATTACCACTCCTTCCTCTTCGTTTTATGTGCTAATCACGTTCAAACGACTGGATTACAGGCACGGCATGAACGTTATTCTTAACCCATATCACAGATACAGATAATACACTTAAAGACAATAGACAACTGGCTACGAGAATGGACAAGAAGCGGGTGATCACTCTAAACTTTTTCATCCATCCCTCCTCCTCATCCTGTTCATCATGTGTTTGTGGGATCATGTTACTCATAGGTCACTGGACGGTGTCACTAATTTCATGATCTCGGCAGCGACAATATCCGGTTGACTGTTGTGGATACTGTGTGTCGCTTGTGGAACCGTCAGCTGTGTTCCGTGTCTTGACCATGAAGCAAAATTCACTTGGTCGGCCTGCCATGCATGACTGTCCTCATCCGACTCCTCCGAACCGGCTGTCAGGATCGTCAGGGGAAAGCCAAACTTCGTTTTGTTCTCAAGCACACACGCTGCATTTGTTCTGGAATTCCGAACCTCTTCCATGACATTGTCATTGTACGCATGTCTCAGCGTGGATATCGTGACGGCTTTTTTCATCGGTTCCGTTACCAGATTTGGGTCAATGACCAGAGATGCCATCATGCGATCCGATTGCAACAACGTTCGTGCGATGCCTGTTTTCACGAGAAAACGGGACCAATCCATCATCCATTCCGGTGTATCCAGCTCCGCACGACTGTAATACTCCGGGCTTCCGCCATCGATCATGACCATGCCAGCCACCTCATCAGGATACCTTTGCGCAAACCGCAGTGTCTCCAGCGCACCCAGGGAGTGACCGACCATGATGTAAGGTGGACGTTGACCGGATGTTCGCAGCAATTGGTGAATCTCTTCCGAGATGGTATCGACATCACGGGGTTCATCCGTATAGTCGCTATATCCATACCCGAACCGGTCATATACCGCAATTTTCACCTGTGATTTCAATTTGTCATATAGCGGACTGAAATCCACATACGGATTGGGTGTACCCCAGCCTGAGGCAAACACCACGGTTACCTCTCCTTTGCCAGCGGTGTAGAGGTGCATGTTGCGACCACTCACTTCATAATACTTGCCTGGCGGGGGATAGGACTTCATATCCTGCGTGGATTGATACGCTTCATACGCTGTACCTGCCAGCAGCAAAAGTCCTGTGGCAAGCATGATGCCTCCCAGCACTTTTAACCCTCTCCGTAACCCCTTCTTCATCTTCTCTACCCCTTACCCCAAAGGTTCATCTATATATGTATGCTTCAATCGTACCCAAGAAATAGCGCGATTGAAACAATCCCGAGTCCAGTTCTTTCCCCAACCAAAGTCCAGTGTCCCTCCCCTACCTGTAACGCAAAAAAAACTGCAAATCTCCCATTCAGGAAACTTGCAGTTCATCTATACTTGTTTTCTAAAACTCTTACCTCAATCTATCTCACGATGATCCTTACCTATAGTTGCAACGTAAGACCCACCGGGCAATGATCACTGCCCATCACGTGGCAGTCGATATGCGCATCTGCCACCTTAGGTGCCAATTGATTGGATACTAGAAAATAATCAATGCGCCAGCCCACGTTCCGTTCTCTAACCTTCGGCATATAAGACCACCAGCTGTATACATCCGTACGATCCGGATACAGATGACGGAAGCTGTCTACATACCCGGAAGCAAGCAAATCAGTCATCTTGCCACGCTCTTCAAGGGTAAATCCGGAATTGCCCAGATTGGGCTTCGGATTCTTCAGGTCAATCTCCTGATGAGCCACATTCAGGTCACCACAGACGATAACCGGCTTAGTCTGCTCCAATTGCAGAATGTACCCCCGGAATCGATCCTCCCATTCCAGACGATAAGGCAGCCGGGTCAGATCCCGCTTCGCGTTAGGGGTATAGACGTTCACCAGATAAAACTCATCATACTCCAGTGTAATCATCCGTCCTTCCGGCTCGCTGTCCTCCTCCATCCCGTAACGAACGGATATAGGCTTGATTCGGCTAAATACAGCCGTACCGGAATATCCTTTTTTGATCGCATAATTCCAATATTGATAAACATCTTCCCCCAGGTCCATCTCAATCTGTCCGGCTTGCAATTTGGTCTCCTGAAGGCAGAAAATGTCCGCCTGACTCTCCTGATAATAATCCATGAATCCTTTGGTCACACATGCCCTTAAGCCATTCACATTCCAGGACACCAGCTTCATATCCTCATCTCCTCACATCTCTCCAATATAGCATGGGCTCATTCAGAGGGACAAGCCTTAAGGCTCTGGAATGAGATGGAGTCATTGGAATCCTTATGGGGCGAGTTTGCCTATATTTCGCTTCGTAACTTAGAGAACATCGCAAGGTCAATATATCTGCCTTTCTCAAACTCATGCTGCCGCAGTACACCTTCCTGTTGAAAATCAAGCTTATTTAACAGGCGAATCGACGCCTCGTTCTCCGGTTCAACCTTTGCTTCGATCTTGTTGAGCTGCATGCTTGTGAATCCAAAATGTAACACAGCACGGGCCACTTCAGTCATAACACCGCGGCCCCAGAAAGAGGAACGCAAGTCGTATCCAATCTCTGCACGGTTATGTACATCTTCATAGTTCAGGAACCCACAGGTTCCGATCACTTTACGAGTTTCACGGTCTTCAATCATCCAGCGTAAACCCGTGTGTTCCTTGAAAATCTTCGTATACCAGTTCATCTCACCCTGTGCATCCTCCACGGATTCAAAGGGAGTGAATGGCATATATTGAACCACAGCTTCATCGGAATATAACGCGAGCAGATCATGGCTGTCCCCAGCCTCTGCTGACCGGAGAATGAATCGTTCTGTCTGAATTAATGGAAATAGATCAAACGTAAATTGCTCACTCATACGAGGTCTCCTTTGCAACATTCATTGTAGAAGTCCATTTTACTACACTTGCCTTCATCAAGCTTTTACTATTAATATGTTCTATTAAGGCATTACTGTAGAAAAGATACATAGGAGAGGACGTGCTATTATCACACAATCATATGACGTTATTATCGTTGGAGCCGGCTCCATGGGCATGAGTGCAGGTTATTATCTATCGCGCAGTGGATGCAAAACTTTATTAATTGATGCCTTTGATCCTCCGCATACGGAAGGAAGTCATCATGGGGATACCAGACTGATGCGCCATGTGTACAGTGGTGGGCCTGACTATATTGCCATGGCATTACTTGCACAGAAGTTATGGCACGAGCTGGAGGAAACGACTGGAGACCAACTTTTTGTTCCATCCGGTGTATTGAATGTAGTCGATCCGGAGATTCACTCCTTCCACAACCGATTGAGCCATGCAGATGATGCAGGCATTCGGTATGAAACGTTGCACGCAGCCGAGGTAATGAAACGCTGGCCAGGTATTACAGTACCTGAACATTACGAGGGCATGTATGAGCCTGATGCGGGTTATTTGTACAGTGAACCCTGTATTCGTGCCTTTCGCAAGGCAGCCGAGGCTCATGGTGCCACCTTGTTAACACACACACGGGTGAAGCATATCGAATACGAACCACATTCCGTGGCAGTTCAGACTTCAGGTGGCGAGACATACCACGCGAATAAAATCATCCTGAGCGCTGGCGCCTGGTTTCAGACATTAAAACCTTTCGTGGATCTCCCCATTCAGGCAGTGCGTAAAACGGTTGGATGGTTTGATGCACCAGAAGCCTTATACGGCGAGGCAAACTTCCCTGGTTTTACACTGGCGGGAAAAGAAGGTACATATTATGGATTTCCAAGCATTGGCGGATCAGGTCTGAAGATGGGTCGTCATGATACGGGTCAGGTGTGGACACCAGGAAGTACAATGGCTCCTTTTGGTACGGAAGAAACGGACGAGGGGGATCTGCGCAGGCTGCTCGAACTTCATATGCCTCAGGCAGCAGGAGAATTGAAGCGTGGTAGTGTATGCAAGTATGAATTCACTTCGGATGAAGATTTTATTATCGACCGACACCCTGCCCATGAACGTGTGTGGCTCGCAGGCGGTTTCTCCGGTCATGGCTTCAAGTTTGCAAGTGCAATTGGGCAGATTCTATCCGACTTGGTGCAAACGGGGCACACGGATCAGGATATTAGCAGGTTCGCCCTATCCCGTTTTCGTTAAGTGCCAGTCGGGTGGATGAACATATGTATTTCTAAAATAGCTACTTTCTTAGAGGGTGCAGTGTTGTTGCTTAGAGCACTGCACCTCCAAGAAAAAAGGACACGTAATAACGTTTAATTCATGCGTACTCATACTAATTAACTTTGACTAGGCTCCATTGCTGATTGGCTCCGCCATTGTCGGCCCACTGAATCGTGGAGGCACCTGCGGTTAGAGAACCTTGATTGATGTCAACCGTCAGGCCACTATTTCGATTCGCAAGTACCACATATCCTCCCACATCAATTGGCAGCCATTGCTGATTGTTGCCCCCGTTATCCTGCCACTGAATCAGAGCGGCTCCGCCTTGTGTGGAACCCGAATTCACATCCAGCAAAAGCCCACTGCCTACATTGCGAATGTTGTAATATCCGTTACCTGCCGACTCCAGCTTCCATTGCTGATTAGCTGCTCCATTATCATTCCACTGAATGATTGTTGCCCCACCCGTAGAAGAAGCACCGTTAACATCGAGTGCAAGTCCACTGTTGCGGTTGATTAATTTGTAGATGGCCCCGGATTCATATCCTGTACCGCCATTATAAGTTGCACCGGAAATGACGTAGGTTGTGACCGAATTGGCCTTGGCCGTAGCGGTAAAGGTTTTGTTTTGCACCGAAATATTGGTCAGTTGCTGCAACTTCTCCGTTGAAGAGGTCCGATATACTTGAGCAGACGTGCCTGTGTTAGTAAACCGACTGAGATCATAGGTTACCGTTGTATCCGTCGATTCCGAATTGGTTGTAACCAGCACTACTTTGCCGGAAGCTGCATCATAAGCTGCAAGGGTATTGGCATCACTCATGCCGATAATCTTGTATCCAGGACGAATAAATTTACTGTAATTGCCCATGACATAATATTTTTGGTTCACGGTGTAACTGGTCGTTTGCGTATTGTTCAACACGTTCTTGAAGAATCCCCATCCTTCTGCACTATCCACGGCTTGCCAATACACCCATCCACTTGCGCCCATATTGCGAATATCCTTGAGGATGGTCCGTGACATCGTAAGTCCACTTGCATCTCCATCTCCATATTCAGAGGTCCACAGATGTTTGCCCGCAGACGTCGCTGTGTTACGCAAAGCAGTACGATTGCTTCCGCCATACGTATGGGTGTTGATCTGAGTGATTGCTGATTTAACCGCATTGCTGTAGCTGTTGAACGACACATTCGTATCATCGATACTGTATTCTTCCGGTGCGCTCAGCTTTGTGGACAGGCCCTTTGCATTCAACGAAGCTTGTACCTGACTCAGAATCGTGTTCTGATCCGCCCGGTCAAAGTGCATGCCCTCTTGGTCATTGCCCTGCTTCCACCACGTTGAGATCGGTTCATTCAGCGGAGTTACGCTATCAAATGTGATCCCCCAGTTATCCCGAAAATGCTTCACAACCTCAGTTAAGTAATCGGCAAAATCATCGTAGTAATCGGGCTTGAGGTTGTTACCACCATTGGCCGAACCGGACACATTGCCACTGATCGTCATCCAGTAAGGTGCGGAATTCGCAAAAGCTTCGATGATATTCACGCCTTGAGCTTTGGCAGCTTGCAGCATATATCGTTGGTTTGCATCTGCATTCCAGTCATACACGCCGGGAGAAGGCTGGTAACCAGGAACGGCTTTACGATATTCAAGGATATTGGACGATGGATTATCCCCGCCTCCAATATTGTACCGCAGGATGTTCAGCCCCAGTCCGGTATTCGCGTTGAACATTTTCTCCACATACTCATCCCGATTGGAATATTCTCCAACCACTTTGCCCCACCACGCGAGAGATGTTCCCCATCCTTCCATCGTCTGATATTGCTTCGATGGATCGGCAACAGCCGTATACGCTCCCGCAGCAGATACCTCTGTGCCCAGACCTAAACTGCTTGTTAGCAGACTTCCTGCCAGCAGCAGCGAGCTCATTCGTTTTAACCACTTCATCCGCTTCACTCCTTATGAATTTACACTTGCACTCCGATGTCAGAACAACTTTCCGATCGCTGTTATCCCCAGATTTTTTTAATTATTCTTAAAAAGGGGAAAATCCGGGGATAGCATATGCTTCCGATGCAGCTTTCTTTCAGAAAGCTTTTAGGCGCACGCTTCGCTTCTTCAAGTTATTTCTGACCTCTCTGTTATCGTGTAAACGTATAGTTTAAATTGTTTGTATTTTTAGAAAACAAACACCTATTATTGTGCAACCTCTCGGAAAGTCGCGTCTGACTTATCGAGTGCAGTAACAACAGCTTCCAATTTCAGCACATTATTGTAATGTCTCAGATACAGGTTCGGGTTACTAAACGAGGTATACGATGTCCAACTAGCGTTAGCAAGTCCATTTACACGTTTGAACGTGGCGTCATTTCGGAATGTAGTACTGCCGTCATTTTTCACAAGTGTGATGCTGCCATTATTATTGCGCAGGAAATAACCCGGATAATTCATGGACTCAAACGAAATGCCTGTTACATTCGACAGCCCAGGAACGATACGGAATTGTGCATCATCCGCTGGACTGACACTCGCATCAATCCGTGCCTGATAGTTGTAATGGCGAATGAAGCTACCAGGCACATTGAAGGACTCCAGCTTGCGGATATCCCCCGGTTGTCCGGACTCTTTCATTACGGTCATATGCCGGACGAGGCCGGTAAGACCCGCAATCTCTTGTTTGGCACCCCAAGTCTGGAAGTTGTCAGCAGAGTCGCTGTAATAATATTTTTGTGTCGCATAGCCGTCAAAGTAGATTCGCCATGAACCATTATCCAGCTGAACAAGCGCCGGACCTTCCACCCAAGAACCCCAACCTGCCCAATCCCCTGTGCCTTTAAAGGTATAAGGACCCGTTAGCGAAGTGGATGTCGCATATTCAATGTATTTGGTGGTCTCGTTTTTGGTAAAAGCATAATAGGTTGAGCCTGTCTTCACGATAAAAGTGTCGATATAATTGGGAGCAATGCCTGCCAGTTCAGTAGGTGCAGACCATGAGGTAGATGTTAGATTGCTACCTGAAGCTGTGAGTACATAAGGTTTGAAATTCTGATAGTTGCCTGGTGAGAGGGACACGATAATGTTCAGACTGCCGTTGCTGTCTTTGAACCATTCTGGTGCCCAGGTGTGTGCAATTGTGGTAGGTGTGGATAATGTAATGTTACGGACAAATGTCCAGTTTACCTTATCCGGACTGGAGGCGATGCCGATGGTGTTACCCGACCAGTTCGTGGTGTAGACGACGTAATATAGACCATCTGTGTGCTTCATGATGCTGGGATCGCGGATCAGATTGGCCGGAGGTGTATAGGCTGGCCCTTTTAGCAAACCATAGTGGGTTGCATTATACGATTCATAGATGTACATATTGGACTCACTTGTGTTCGTAAAAGCGGATATCGTATATACACTTGTCGCTGCTCTGGCTGTATTGGGGAATAACATCGTTAATAGAAGTAATGTTCCGAGCAGCAGAATCATTCCGGCCTTGAAACCTTTGGACTTTCCTACTCCTACTCCTATTCCCTCTTCCTTCTTCGTCAACATTGGGTCATCTCCTTATCCATAAGTGATGAACAGAGGAATACCTTACTGTATTACCAAAGAAAAAGCGTACCTGGGACTGCCTCTGAAGATCAACACCTCACGACTACCTGTTCAAATTCCAATTACATGAAGCATCACTCCCTTCACAGATCATGGATGAACACTTTTTATTTATGTAAACGGTTACAAATAATGATGCTACAAGTGTTACAGTTGCCCATTCTACAGACCTGATCACCACAGTTCACCCATTCCCTTAGCCCAATTTACGCACAAGACTGAATCCGAAGATTCACAAGCTTGGGTTATTTGACTAAGAAAATGAGGTAGTGTGACTGTGTTAAAAGGTGAAATGTTGCGTGCGACTCGAACTATCTCGATCCAGTTCTTGTTCTCAACCATAGTTGAATCGGTAAGACAGCTAACGATCCATACATGAACTATTCAACCACAACCCACGGATAACGGGATAACGCATCCAACAGGAATCGTACACGTTCTGGCGTTCTGCCTTCTTCATCGAACAAAAGTAATTCATTCTCTTCCTGTAGCCATGCTACTGGAATTTTGTAATCCTCTTGCGGACCAATCTGCCAGTAACGGCCCAGATGATGTCCGTTCAGGTGAATCGTTCCTTTGCTCATCCCGGTCAGGCGAAGCATCAGATTCACTTTATGATGCTCCGAAACCGCAGGCTTCGCGAAACCCCAGCGGTACCAGACCGGCTGACCATACGATCCTCGGACTGGAGTATGATTGGATACAGGGTGAGACTTCTCACTCAATGTAGCACTATTGACCGATTCATTCGTGGTGTCGGGCACCAGATTGGCAGTACAATTGCCACCTGCGGCGATACCAGGCTGTCCTGCAGGCTGGATTGACCCCTGTGCTCCAGGATGGATCGATTCCGGTCCTACCTCGTATCTCTCCCATTGTTGCGGAAGCAATGCATCCGTCCCTGCCATACGCCAATCCTTCAGTTCTCCCTGACTCGGATATGTGATTAGTTCCAGTCGATTCAGCGAAGAGCAACTATACGGCATTTCCAGTGTATTTGTCTCTCCGGGCTTGATATACAAGGAGATGTCTAACGTCTGGAAGGCAAACCAATCCTGATATCCTTCCATCGGAACTTCGATACCATTGATACGAAGACCTTTGCTCAAGGCACCCACAAGAATCGCGCGATCCATGCCATCCAGCTTAAAGCTCCTGCTGATACGTGGCGCCCCATGTATAGCGTTCACCTCATCGAGATGCACAAGTCCACTCTCCATATGCCAATCCCGACGAATATCCTGAACTTGGCCATTCAGATACACAGCACCAGCCAGACCTTTGCTCTCACCCAGATACGGGGAGAAGTTCAATCTGCCCATATGCTGCACCAGAATCTGAAGTGTATTCTTCCCTTTGGCCACCTGCAACTGCACTCCAGCGGCACCTACCTGACGCACTAATGCCTGCTGAACACCATTAACGATGATTCTGGCGGTATCCTGGATATCCGGCAAAATGAGACTCGTAATTCCTTCGGTTGGACTTTCGAAATCGCATTCGTACAATAGATAACCAAAATCTTGTCCATACCGGGAGAAGTCTTCCGGTTGTCCACTCGCCGAGCGTTGCTTTGCAGTTAACGTAATACGTGACAGCTCAGGAGAATCAGATAACGTCGGTGCAATTGGCGATGTCCATGGAAGCTGCTGCTGTTTGCCTGCAATAGGCTTCTCGCTGGCATAGAACTCGTGACCTGTTAACGTCCGTTCTCCATCGGTCCAGTCACCAAGCAACGTAATTGTGCGATCTGGGTCAGTAATCATGCCCTTGACCTGACCGGATGGTAATACGTCTACGTCATCGAAGCCGATCGCATAACGAAGTCCCTTCTGGTCTGTTGCTTCCAATCGCCATGTTCGATTCATCGTTTCTTGATCCAAAATGATGAATCGGATCGGTGTGCCGTTTGCTTCCAGCTGGATCGTTCCCGGCTCTTGGAAATGGAACAAATCGAAGCGGTATACGTTCCTGGCTGAATCATGTTCGACCAGCACTTGCACTGTGCTGCCCGTGACGTTCAATGCCCCTGCTTCCAGTTCAAGAACAGAACGCTGCCCGGCAGCGGCCACGATGAACAGGTTCAATTCTCCGTTTATCATTTCATTGCCCGTAATCATCGTACCCGCAGTCAGGTATACGTGTTCAGCAATCTGTACTCGATCCAGCAACGGAACAATCTGACACGGATTCACCGATACGGGAAGAGTACGGCCTTCCTCCAGCGTAATGTGCATCGTCTCCCGTTCATCCTTGTGACTCTCCAAGAACCAAATCTTCTGGTTGTCAGCCTGTCTGCCTCGTACAGATATGCCCTCAGGATGACGTACAACGATCTGTTCTTCTGGAATTTCCTCTGTTTCCATCAGAAGGGCCCCGAAAGCATGGACGAAATAGGACAAATTCTTGGTTACTGCATATTTTGGTGTCACCCGTCCATATTCGTTCAGGGGTGCATCATAGTCATAGGACGTAATCATAAAGATGTCACTGCTACCCATCGTTCTGCCGCCATATCCACCAAAGTTCGTGCCACCATAGAACATGTAGTGACTGATTCCGGTATACCCGGCACGCAGAATCTCCATAATACGTCTCTCCAGCAAAGGTGCTGTCTTCTGAATAGCCGAAGGCCCTCCCCAATTCTCGAACCATCCGGTCCAGAATTCCGTGACCATCTTCGGGGTGTCCGGCTGTTTGACTCGAAGTTTCTCATAATGCCCGTCAGCACCTGACCAGAAATTAGCCCCTTCAATCGTGCCTTCCGCCCCGCCAACGCAAGTGATCAGCGTAGCGTCAATGCCACGTTGCAACAATCCATCCCTCAGCGTATTCATATGGTCACTTGCAGCAGCGTCATCCATCAGATACCCGTATTCATTCTCCACCTGCACGAGAATGACCGTACCCCCGGCGGATAACTGGCGCTCCCGAATAATCGGCACAATCCGGTCAAAGTACAGGTTCACATAGTGCAGATACGTCTCATTATTTTCCCGGAATTTCACGCCGTCCTTCGTACTAAGCCAGTATGGAAAACCGCCAAAATCCCATTCCGCACAGATAAACGGACCTGGACGCGCAATGACCCACATGCCCAGTTCTGCACACAAATCTAGAAATTCTCCGCAATCGTTGTCCCCTTCAAAGGACCACTGTCCTTCTTCCGGTTCATGCACATTCCATGCAAAGTAGGTGTCGATGCAGTTCATACCTGCCAGCTTCGCCTTCAGCAGAACCTCACGCCATTCCTCCTTTGGCATACGGAAATAATGGATCGTGGCACTGTTCAGAAATACACGCTCTCCGTTTAGGAAAAAGCTGCGTGCATCATATGTCAATTCAGATAGAACACCGTTCTCAGCCCTGGCGATGTTCTTCTCCTGTTCCTGTAGCAAAAGGGATGCTTTCTCTGTCAAAGTTATCCCCTCCTTCTCTTTATTTATATAAATTGAACTAAAGATTATTTACACTGCACACTTCGATGACAGAACAATCTTCCGATCGCTGTTATCCCCAGATTTTTTGATTTCCTTTTCTCAAAGGGGAAAATCCGGGGATAGTGTATGCTTCCGATGTAGCTTTCTTGCAGAAAGCTTGTAGGCGACCGCTCCGCTTCTTCAGGTTTTTTCTGTCCTCTCCGTTCGGTGTAAATGTTTAGTTCAATTTATATAGGTTCATATGTCCTGTAACTCTTTTAAAATATAAGGCGAAAAATCCGTTGAACTAAAAGACAATCTACACCAGCACTACGATGACAAAATCCTTCCGAGTGCTGCTATCAGTTCCCCTGCAACGTCACGCCTTCCAGTACAACCGTTGTGATGGAATTGTCGGCCGTAGGCACTTCAAGTCCGTTGGCATACACCGGAATGTCTTCAAGCTGTTCCATGTTCCGATCCGGTGAAGTCTGATAGACCTGCGCAGTGGCTGATTTTCCATACGTATACCCTTCCAGTTCAAAAGCCGTTGTTCCCGCTGACAGTTCATTACGAATCACCAGCACCAGTCTCTGACGTTCCGCGTCATAGGCAGCCAGTGTGCGTCCACCATCCGTTGGAATAATCGTCGCGCCGGGACGAATGAACTTTGTGAACTGGGCCATACCATAATACTGTTTGGTCATTTCATACTGCTCTTCTCCGTTAAAGTTGGCATGAATGAAGCCCCAGTTATTATTGGCGCCTTCATCTTCAACGGCCTGCCAGTATACCCAGGCGGATGGCTGCATGATTTTTAGATCAAACATGATTCGCTCCGCCAACTCTTGCACCGAGGCCATATCCTCATGACTATGCGGCTCGCTGCCGCCGGTTCCGTACTCGGACATCCACAGCTTCTTGCCATGGCGTTCTGCCAGCGTGCGCAGCTCTTCCATTTTGCTACCATTATAGGAGTGGGTATTAATCTGCTGGATTACGTCCAGCGTGTCCTGATCATAAAGGTTGAAATTAAACACCGTCTCATCAATGCTGTTATCGTCCGCTGCACTAATGACGGTTCCATCCAGTCCTTTGCTCTTCAACGATGCAGCAACTTTTTTGATAATCTCGGCCTGTTTCTCATTCGTAAAATGACTGCCTTCCTGCATATTGCCCTTCTTCCACCAATCAGAGGAAGGTTCATTGAGCGGATTCAGTGTGCGGAAAGTGATCCCCCACTCGTCCCGATAATGCTTCACAACTTCGGTCAGATAGTCGGCAAATGCATCATACTGATCATCACGCAGATTATTGCTGCCATCCACGGCTCCGGTCACCGATCCACTGATCGTCATCCAGTAAGGTGGTGAATTGGAGAATGCTTCAGCAATGTTCACACCTCGCTCCATCGAGCCTTGTAATACAGCCCGCTGACCTGCATCAGCCTCCCAATCCCACTCTCCAGGTTCAGGCTGGAAGCCAGGTACATCCCCGCCGGGACGAAGGGCTTTCATCTCCGGATTTTCCTCACCGCCAATATTGTAACGAACGATGTTCAGACCTAATCCTTTCTCCGGATCAAAGACCAGATCCATCACTTCACTCACCTTCGCCTGATCCTTCCATCCGCCCAGATCGTTGGCCCACCAGGCAAGTGACGTGCCCCAGCCTTCAAAATGATCATAGGACTGATCCAGCTTCAGACGTACCGGTTCCTCTTGAAATACAAGCGTTTTGGATGATTCATTGGCAAAATGATTGATAACAATTCCTCCTCCTGCCAGCAGGGCAATCAGGGCTACACCCATGAGGATATAGCTCCGTTTGCCCCTGCTGCGTTGTTCTTTATGCGCCATGGGCTATACAATCCTTTCTCCATGTACGTTGATTATTCCGTTGACCTTGAACGTCAGGTTCAGTACATACACTAACTACAGATACCTTCTGTTACTTGATTCCGCTGCTTCCGCCGCTAATGTTGGCTTCATAGACATAACGTTGTCCGAACAGATATACCAACACCATCGGAATGGTGAGGAACAGGGAAGCGATCATCACAAGGTTCCATGGTGGCATCTGCCCACCACCTACCGTAGTCAACAGCTGCACCCCAAGTGCCAGCGGCATTTTCTCCGGATCATTGATATAGATGAGCGGCCCCATGAAGTTCCCCCAGTTATAGGAGAATGAGAAGATCGCAATAGCCGCAAGTATCGGATAAGTCAGTGGCATGATGATCTTCCAGTAGATTCCCGGGTGCCCCATACCGTCGATCATGGCGGCTTCATCCAGTGATTTTGGAATACTCATAACGAACTGCCGAATCAGGAATACGTTGAACGCTCCGGCGAAGAAGCTCGGTACGATCAGTGGGTAAAATGTATTAATCCAGTCCAAGTGACGGAAGATGATAAACTGCGGTACCATCGTCACCTCACCCGGAATCATCATCGTACTGAGCAACACAATAAACAGGAAACGGCTGCCTTTTGCCTTGATTCGGGCAAAGCCGTAGGATACGATCGAAGCTGATAATACCGATCCGACAATCGTAAAGACGGTAATGATGACCGAGTTTTTGAGATACGTGCCAAGATTGTTATTCGTGAAGATGGTATAAAAGTTCGACCATTGGAACTCCATTGGTACGAAGGTAAAGGCTGATTTGACGGTTGTTGCGTCACTTGCCAGTGCAATGGAGATCATGTACAGGAAAGGCGAAGCAAGCAACACCCCGACCAGAATCAGAAAAATATAGGATATCGTCTTCTCCACAGTCGATGGATTACTCATTGGCTTTTCCCTCCTCGTAGTGCACCCATAGCGCCGATGAACGGAATACAACGAGTGTCAACGCCATGATGATGATGAATAGTACCCAGGCAATCGCCGATGCATATCCCATTTTGTAGAATTGGAACGCATTCTGGAACAAATACGGAACAACCATCTGACTTGAATTGTCAGGTCCGCCGGCAGTGACGATGAATACCTGCGCGAAGGTCTGGAGCGCTCCAATCATGCCAGTCACGAGATTGAAGAAAATGACGGGAGTCAGCATTGGGAATGTAATATGGAAGAACGATTGTGTACTTTTCGCCCCATCGATGGCAGCAGCCTCGTACAGCTCCTGTGGAATGCCTTTCATCCCTGCAAGCAGCAATACCACGCCACCACCCACGCCCCATAAAGACATGAGAATCAATGCAGGCTTAACCCAGTTCGGATCAAGAAGCCAGGCGGGACCCTGAATACCGAAGATCGCAAGTGCCTGGTTAATCAATCCTTCAGTCGGCGCAAGCAAGTGGATGAAGAGCAATGAACTCGCAACCACTGGAACAACGGAAGGCAGATAGAACAGAATACGGAAGAAGGTGATCCCTTTGATTTTCTTGTTGAGGTAATATGCAATCCAGAGCGAGATCGACATGCCCAGCGGAATGGATATTAGCGCATAGAAGAATGTATTGCCGACGGATTTCCAGAAGATCGGATCATCGGTCAGTAGTGTTTTGTAATTGTCGATACCGATGAATTCAGGGGACTGGAACAGATCCCAATTCGTGAAGCTCATATAGATGGAAAACAGGATCGGACCCAGGGTCAGCCCCAGAAACCCGATCAGCCAAGGCGAGATGAAGATGTAGAACCATTTCCCGTCCTTTTTTCTCACGTTAAGCCCTCCCATGACGCAGAGAGCAGATGAAACCCGCATTCACGCCGATTCCACCTGTCCTGCTGTCGCTGCTATTTGTGCATGTTCAGAAAAAACCTCTATTTGTAGAGTCTTTCCAGTCCACTCTGAATTTCGGTTACGGTATCATCAAGCGAGGCTTTGTTGTTGAAGTACACACCCAGCTTATCGTTAATGAGCTTCATCATTTCGTTCCATTGCGGATTGAACGGTTCTGCATAGATCGTCGATTCACTGAACGCAGCCATGTTGATTTTTTTGCCGCCATATTCAGCATTGAGGAATTCATCACTGGACAGACCCGCTTTGGTTGCAGGAGCATCCTGACCGGCTTTGACCATTGGCATCTGTGCTTCCGGTGTGGTCAGTGCTTCGATGACTTTGAAAGCTTCTTCCTTGTGTTTGGAAGCGTTGGTAATCGTTAACCCGTTAAAGAATGCGTTCGTTTCGCCCCATACCGGAGAGATATCCCAATTAATGCCTTCCACCTTGGCAAGTGAACCGATGTTCCAGAACCCTGTCGTTTCCATAGCGATCTTGCCTTGAGCGAACAACGGATCGGCTCCGATATTCCCCATGTCGGCAATCTCGGTTGGCGTTGGTCCCGCACCGTGTGTGAAGGTCAGGTCATTCATGAATTGTAATGCTTTACGCACAGGCTCTGTATTGAAGGTTGGTTTGCCGCTCTCATCGAACAGTGAGCCACCGTTCTGGTAGATCAGCTGCATCCATTGCGGCCACCAGCTACCCGGGTAGTAACCCCATTGAACCGTTTTGCCGTTCTCCTTCACCGTCAGCTTCTGAGCTGCTGCCATCAGATCGTCCTGCGTCCAATCTTTGGTTGGGTATTCCACCCCAGCCTTGTCAAACAGATCTTTGTTATAAAAGAGGACCATTGCGCCTGCCCGATCCGGCAAACCAAATTGTTTGCCATCATACTTCATCAGGTTTGCGATATCATCGGAATAACGCTCAGACATGTTCACATTGTTCGCCTGAATCATGTCATCCAGCGGTATAATCTGATTCTTGGAGGCGTAAGCCTGATAGTTCTCGGCAATCATCATGATGTCCGGTGCCGTTCCCCCGGCGATCATGGTCTGTACTTTCTGGTCATAATCCCCTGCAACCACGTTCAGCTTCACGTTAATATCGGGATACGTCTGTTTCACAATGTCGAGTCGTTCCTGATAAATCTTCTTCTCATCCTCCGAGCCCCAGATCGTCATGCTCAAATCAACCTTGCCACCGGACTCGCCGGAAGAACCGTTTTTACTCCCGCTGCTACAGGCTGTCAGACCCATTACCATGACCAGCATCAATAACGAAATGACCTTTAGACTTCTTCTCATACGTTACGCCCCCTTGATATAATGAATGGATGACTACACTGAAACCCGTTTCATGAAATGGGTTTCATTAAGCTGAAACATAAAACCCGTTCCACTTTATGAAAGGGGTTTCATTCACGCACTCATTATATTTCACCCTTCGAGGAAATGTCAACGCTTTCTTTTCCAATTACAGGCCCTTTATCTTGCAGCAGGTCCTGTACTTTGACGCACAATCAGCTCCGGTTGCAGAATGATCTGCTTCTTCGGTTTGCCTTGGTTAATCAGCTCATGAAGCACATCCACAGCCTGTTTGCCAAGCTGATACGTGTTCTGGGATACGGTTGTCAGTTCCGGTATAACGGCACTGGCGAGCGGTGTATCATCATAACCCACAATGGATATGTCCCTCGGAATCGAGAGCCCATGCTCAATCGTTGACTTAATGGCACCAATCGCTGTATTGTCATTGACGCAGATGACTGCGGTTGGCGGATTGTCACGATCCAGCAGTTTGGACATCTCCCGTTTGCCGTCGTCGATGGAGAAGCTACCGAGCAGTTGCCGTTCTTTTGGTATTTCGAGCCCATGTTCCCGAAGTTTCTTCTGCACAGCTCTGACCTTGACCATGGTGGTGGACAACTCTTTCAGACCGCCAACAAAGGCGATATCGCGATGCCCCAGTTCAAGCAAATGCTCAGCTGCAAGGGCTGCCCCTGCACCCTCATCCGTGTACACCCGGTGGAACCCGCCTTTGGCAATATTGCCATTGACCAGCACGATTGGCATACGTTTGCCCATATCAATCAATTCCTGAGCCATGTCATCTGGACAGACCTGCATGTTGATTCGCCCGCCGAGAAAAATAATCCCGTCTACCCGCTTCTCTCGCAGGATGGACAAATATTCAGATTCCCTGCTGTAGTCGCCTGCGGTATTACACAGAAAGAAGGTATATCCCAATCCGCGAGCCTCATTCTCCGCGCCCCAGAACACTTCCGGGAAGAAAGGATTCGTAATGTCAGGCAGGATGATGGCAATGGTGCCCGTCTCTTTCTTGATCAGACTGCGCGCCTGCGCATTGGGCTGAAACTGGTGTTTTTCGATGATGGACATAATCTTCTCTCGGGTGCTTGCACGCACAGGTGCCGTATCATTCAGTACCCGGGAGACCGTCGCTACAGATACATTTGCTTCTTTGGCGATGTCGTATATGGTGATCGGTGTCATAGCGGAACCTTCCTTTTTCTCTAATTTTCCCTATTTTCCCTGCTTATCATACCAGATAAGGAATGGCGATGAAATGGGTTTCATTGACGGGCGAATGATTTCACACTGAACCCATAGAAATTCCGGGTATAACATTCATACGTAAATTGGTCGTTGCATTACGTATTAGCGTCAATATATACAGGACATGTTTGCTTTTCTTTATTTCACCTTCTAATCTGCGTTTATGGTCCATATATTAAATTGTAAGCGAATTCATTGGAGATTAGAGGAGTGTGAACAACGTCATGATCATTCAAGTCAGTCCGCTGGCAGAAGCAAGACTTACTGAAAAGCTGGGAGATCGACCAGGCTATTTCAAATTGTTTTATGATACCGATGGATGCGGTTGTGACGGAATTGCGGTACTTCTGATCTTGAACGAACCGGATAGCGATGATGTTACCGTAGAAGCGGGGTCGCTTCCCTTTGTAATCAACAAACAGCAGCAGATTTACTTTGAACCCTCTCTGCGTCTGCAATCCGAGCACAGTTTCCCTTCGTTTCGATTGAGTAGCGATTCCATGATCTATGGCAGTAACGTCAAAGTCCATGATTTACGAGATACCGCAGACGTAGCCCCACAGCCCACTGGATGGTTTGTACGATAAACGTTTAATATGCACTATAATCAAAACCTCCCAAGCCCAGATGTCATGCGGGACGGGAGGTTTTTTATCAATTTTAATGAGTTCATTAGGCATTATGTTCGTAAACATTTCATATTCGTGCAGTGCCTCTGTACCTCTGCTGCTCTATTTCCGAATATTTTTCGGGACAAAAGACGTGAAAGTTTGATTAATTAATATAGACTTTAGTTTAATACAAATAATTACAAGCAAACCGTATACTTAGATAACTACATATGAATTTGGGAGATACACAAAACGGAATACCTAATTTAAAGATATAAGTCTAGTTATACCAAAAACACGGTTAGAACATTGTATCCGTTTAGAAGTGTCTAGGAGGAAAATTGAAACTTATGAAGTTACCCACAATCCTGAACGTAGTCCGCATCTTGTTGAGTATTAAAGTTATATACCTTATTGTTTCTTTCAGTGTATTTCTCTATATTTTCAGTCAAAATCCTGAAGCCTTCGCCGGTTATCAAGTGAACGGCAATGATCTGATTAATTTCTCTAATGAAATTACTGGGAGAATCATATTTTTGATCATTCCTAGTTTGCTTGCTATCATTTGCATCACCAAACGACAATTCAGATCGACTGTTACGTTCCTGAGTATCGCTTTATTTATCGGACTACTGAATGAAGGACTATTAACTGGACTTATTCAACTATTCGCCTTGTTAGTTGTGCTCTTACATCGACCAAGTAAGATATTTTTAAAGCGCCAGGATTCAAATGACACAGAGACACAATATATCGCCAAGAAGAGCCTGACTTAAACGTCAGGCTCTCTTTGTTTTGGTTTTTCACAAACAAATCCATTAAGCGTAATTATCTACCCGACAACTCAATGTAACTAAAATTACTTCACAAGAATTTCAATTGGATTCATGTTTAATGAGATATCCCCGGTCACATCCACAAAGAGATTTTGTTTCCCTTTTTTGGTTACCCTAAATTCATCTTTAACCTCAACCACTTGACCTGATTTAAATTCAGTTACATATCCCACATCCGTATAATTACGCTCCTCGTCACTACCGGAAAAGAAAAAACGAATGATAGGTTTTCCATGGGTTATTTCAACAGGTTTAATACCTGTATATTTTAATGTTCCTTTTACTTTCAGTGCCTCACCCGTACTTATAACAGTTGGTGTTGTTACTTCAAGAACGAAATCAGATGCTACTACACGTTCAGTAATTGTATCTTTATTTTTTTCTTTTGGTGAACACCCCACAAATATTGTGGATATCACTAATACCAACATTAAGATGTTATTACTCATTTTAATAATTTCATCTCACCTCTCTCATACTCTAACGAATGATGTATAGAAAGGGTTGCTCAAATTGTTCCTTAATTTCCCTTAAATATTGTTTACTGTTAGTTCAATCATGTATCACACGAATTCAATTAACTTCCTATCTATTTCCGCGATATCACCAATCTCCGATGTACCATCCCAAAGGATAATTGAAGAAGCTTCATCGTTTTCAACAAAATCATCAAGTTGGCACAATTCACCCATGAACAGAGCTCCATACTCCGTCCGCTCGGTTCCATGAAAACTTGGCTGGAGTCTAAACTTCATTAGCCCTTTGAATTCAGCCGAATCCATATTTTGATTGGTTTCCTCAAACAATTCTCTAATTACACATTGCTCCGCATTCTCTCCAGCTTCAATAATACCACCTGGAAGTTCCCAGTTGTTTCTCCACTTATTATGCATGAATAGATACTTTCCTTGGTACTTCACCACAATTAGAGCATGTGTTAGTGGAGCATCCAGTGTGCTTGTAATGACCTTATCGTACTCGATACGAATAAATTCCAAAAAAATGTTACCTCTTGAATCTGTCATGATTGCCATTTTTACTCCTCCATTTCTTTTGTAACCAAAATAAAAAACGCGCTAGACCTAAGTCCTGCGCGTCATATATCACAGGATGGGAAGCGCGAATAGCGTTAACCCATCCCAATTTTTTTAGGAATGGATTAACGCTTTTCATGATGGTGAGATTGTTTTAATTCTTGAATTAACATCGGCCATTCTCCTAATCATCAATATATGGAAATAATACCCACTGTAGTACTTTAGAGTCAAGTATATAATTTCGCTCATTTACCAATAACGTAACCTTGCCATTAGTTGAACAAAAGCAGCCAATCACATTGATCAGCTGCTTTCTTTGGATTATTGAGCTATCGTTTCCAATTAGCTTATCAAGCTTCAAAGCTTTACCAACTTTCGTCTGATAAAGTATTGAACTTTGATTCATGGTCTCTCTGTGCGCCGTTTTGAAATTTGATGTGAGAGAAGAAGGGAATAAGTAGAATAATATTGAACAACTACATAATCATTAGAATAATTGATGAACATATAAATGAGGTTGGCAAAATGAATAATGATAGCAACTGGACAGTTTTATTTATTGGTGGAGCATCAGGAATAGGTAAATCAAGTATTGCTTATGAGATTGCTCGATATTTTGGTGTGAATGTCTTGGAAGTAGATGATGTTCACCTATCTGTAAAAACAGTTACAACTAAGGAGCATTTTCCTGTAATTCATTATTCGGATTCTGATATAGATGGGAAATACTTTGGAGTTGACGGCACGGTAAACTGGCTGATTGATGTCAGCAAAGAAATGGTTCCAGTATTAAAAGAGCTTGCAAACCGGCATATTGAAGATAAATTACCTATCATTATTGAAGGCGATTTTATCTATCCCGAGTTAACATTATCTTTTGATAAAAAACAGGTGAAATCAATATTTGTACATGAATCAGATAAAAATCAAATAGTGCAGAATTATCTAGCAAGAGAAGGTGGCGAATTACAACATGATAGAGCTGAAGTAAGTATTTCGTATGGAGAATGGATAGCAGATACCTGTAAGAGAAATGGAATTGAATTGATTGAATCAAGACCTTGGAATACTGCTTTAAACAGAGCCATAAAGTGTTTATTGTAATACGGACATTAGGATAATTTGCTTCTTGTAGGCCTATGGGGAATTAATGGCACTTTTTGAACTAACCTGCCCGTTAGTTGAATGAAAGCAGCCCATCAAATTTTTCGGCTGCTTTCTTTGTTTTATTGAGCTAACGTTTCCCGCTAGCTTAAAAGTAATTTCACTTTTTTAATTGAGTCATCTTTTTAAGGAGTACCGCGGTGCAAACAGATATAACACTGGCTAAGTATAAAAGAGCATATGCTATGGCAGCATAATATGTAAGTTCAGCTTCAATATCGGAGCTTGTAAGAAGCAGAATAATGGAAAAGCCAACAACAAAAACTACAGTACCTAACAGAACATTTTTAATTCCTTCTTTCACATACTCACCTCCCAGGGATTTTTGACAGTTCCGGCCTGCTATTTTAGCGTTTATAATTTTTCCTCCCTTAGGCTATTCTCGATTGTTATCTAGCCCTTTCCCAAAACAAGTCTTTTGGTTGTATGATTCGAAAAATTCGGAATGAATATCCCGGGTTTTAATAGTGAGTAGATATCCATTTATCGTGTTAGTAATCATTTCAATTTCAGATACATTGTATGAAGTTATATCCATTTTCGAAATGATAACTTGCTTACTAAGCACTTTTGATAAAGAAGAGGTAATTTGTTTCTTTACATCGTCATTTAAACTTTCAAACTGGAGTACAAGGTTTTCAAGGTCATCCTTGCTATCTTTCATCAAACTGTGGGATTGGATAGCACTATGCTTTGGAGATGAAGACTTGATAGCATAAATCTCAATGATGTCATCCATATTAAATTTAAAGTTTTTACCTTCTTCTGTTTCAACAACTAGGTAGCCTTCCTTTAATCCTTTAGCAACACCACGGAAAAATTCATCTCGATTATTCACTTTGAATACTACAGAATGTTGTTCTCTAACTGTCATCTCAATAAATTCTCTCTTATTCATCATATTATGCAATGTGTTCCCCTCCCTTTTAAAGATAAAGTATTCTATATGAGATAGTATGTTATTCCATTGTCCTTACACTAACCTGCCCGTTAGTTCAATAAGTTAGATCAACAGTATCGTCCGGGTCTGAACCAGCTGATCCCCATACTCCCCCTTCAACGCGATAACCGCCACCACTCCATTGAAGCAAGTAGCCTCCAGTATTCATATCTTGGGTGAAACCTTCTTTACTATTTATCCAATCAAAAGATTCCCCGGCAGCAATCGTTCTAGCGAAATACACTTTACTAGTATCTAAGTGCGTCAAACTAACATTGACTTCATGGCTACTATTGTTTTTCATAAGCAGTTTTATATGTACAAATTCCGGATTTACGGAAAAGGGTTGCTGTACCGTTGCGCCTCCAGAAGCAATAAAGTGGGAGGGTTTGCTCTCTTGTTCGCTTAAAGACTTAGAAAGGGTTGTACTTTCGGACTTGCTTGATAATACACCAGTTTTTGGATTAAACATATTCTCTTGAGTTTGACTTGTTGAATCACAGGCAGTTATGGTCGCTGTTGTTAAAGCTAATGCTACAACAGTAAAAAATAGTCTCTTTTTCTTCATTACTTCATTCCTCGTATTCTTTTATTAGTTATGCTAAAACCTATAGAATTTCCTCGTTATTAACAACGCTATCAATCAATAAAAGTTACACCTTTAATTCGTAAGATGGCATTGAGTTAACCTGCCTTTAGCTGAACAAAAGCAGCCGATCAGGTTGATCGGCTACTTTCTGAGGTTTATTGAGCTATCGTATTTCTTTAACGTAACAACTGACGACTGATATAATTTGACACTTCAGTCATCGAAAACCGAAATGCTTTTCAACTTCCAATAACATCTGATCTTTATTGGACTGAGATGTTCTCATAAACCATTTTAATTGATACTGCTCTGCTTGTTGCAGGTAATGATTCGATGCTCTAACCACCGTGTTTAATGTTTCGTCCCGTGCACGTTGCGGATCTGATAAACTAGGGAACACATCCTCCATGCCTCTCAGATGATCTCGATCCAGATACTCCGCTCGAATTAGGTCATCTTCTGCAAACATATAAACAATTCGGTTGGGGTCAACAATCTCCCTTAGATAAGCAGGTTCCATAAAAGTATCTACTACGATTGGCTTCTCTTTCCCCATCTGTAACAAATCCAAAATAACAAACTCAACGCTTTCATCAAACACTGAATTCAACCAGTGACTTCTATCGTTCCCACGCCCTAAAAAGAACCATTCCCAATCAATGAAGTGTCGCAAAATTGCTGGATGATCCTGCGGATTAGCCTTTTTTTGATAATCGAAAGTGTGGTCATCTGAGGAATAATAATTAATATCCCATTTTGAAGAAAGTAACTTTGTCATCGTGCTCTTTCCACCGCAAGGGCCTCCGCATATCCAATAAACGTGATCTAAATATTGTCTTAATAGTCGGTCTGAAATTTTCATTTTCTGAACATCTCCTAGTATAAGATTATTTTCTTATTAGGGAGAACGTCTCTTCTTGTTTGCATTACATGTCCAGGTCGCTGGCATTGCTACACCACCTTTCCGAGCTTAATTGTCTGATAAATTTATTCCTCGGAATCACTTTTCACAATCACAACTAATGATCTGTATACTGCCAAGCGTGAATCGGTGTACCTTTAGTGACTTCACCTGTCACTGTATTGATTTCTAGTGGCTCAACTAAAACCTTCCATCCATTTTCGCTTTTAAAAATTTTATACGGGAGTGGTGGTGACTGTTCGTAGTCTTGTCCTGCATACTTTTGAACCACATAAAGTTGAACTTCATCCTTGTTGGTTTGTCTGCTTTCCACAATTTCATACCCTGTAGTTGGATTAGTTTTAAGATCCTTTACATATCCTTCTTCACGACTTTTCTCATCCAAATAATTGGTATCTTCAGAATAGAACATCATTCCCTCTACATCCTTAGCAATGTAAGCCTGAAAGTACTCCGTTGCTGCTTCCATCGGAGTTTGGGCTACAACTCTTTCTGCAGTAGTAGTCGATGCTACTAAAATAGAACCAGCAACAACACCAGCAAGTAAAAGCGATACTATTCTTTTTCCTTTCATTGATTGAGAACTCCTTTTTAGTGATAGAGTTGGTAATAGTGATCAAATTTTCTTTAGATCTACTTAGTATAACGCATTGAATTATTGGAAAGTTTTTATATTTATGAGAAATTTGTTTACATCTATCTTTTAGCCTCTTTATCCAAACTCTTCTTTACGCCCACCTAACTTAATGTTAGATTTTATAACATATCATTATGAAAGCGAGTGGGTTGAAGATGGATCTGCAACAGTTATTGACTATCCCCATTCTCTACAAAGCAAAGGTTATTGCCGGGCATCGCGGACTAGATCGCTTGGTGCAATCGATTAATATTATGGACGCACCAGATATTGTCCAATTCCTGAAGCCGGGAGATATGCTGCTGACCAACGGTTATATCCTCAAAGACCGCCCAGATGCTCATCTTGGATTCATTACAGACATGCATGCCATTGGTTGTGCAGCGCTTGCTGTCAAGACACAGCGTTTCTCTCTTGAGTTATCTCCGCAACTGCTTGAGACGGCCGACAAGCTGGGCTTCCCAATCATCGAGCTGTCTGAGATAGACAATACACTTGGTGAAATATTTCAACATTCAATCAGTGCCATCCTTCAGAACAAAACCCATGAGCTCCACTACGCCTTATCTATTCACAAGCAATTTTCCACGATGGTGATGCAGGGAAAAGGCATACCATCCATCGTAGATACGTTGTCTCAGTTGCTATCCTCACCTGTACTTCTGCTTGGTTCGAAGAAGCAGATTACGGCAAGCTCCCATTATGCACAACAGATGGATCACCAGTCTCTCGCCGCGCCCTTACTGACTTTTATAGATGAGCACCCTTCCTTCCATACCGCAATCTCGATCTGCCTGCTTACTGCTGATAAATATCGACATGCCGAGCTTCATCCCATCTTCACGGATCGGCACGAGGGTTATTTGATCGCACTATACGACAGTTCCACAAGCTCTAAGCTCTCCACTCTAGCACTGGAACAAGCGGTCAATGTGATCGGTCTGGAGTTAACCAAGAAGCAAGCCGTCAAGGAGCGCTCCCGCCGTTACAAAAATGAATATTTCTCCGATCTCATTCAGGGCTTCATTCGTTCGGAACAAGAAGCGCTGCATCGCGGCAAGAAATATGGGCTGCAAGCCAAAGGAAGTTCTGTTCTGATCATCGCCAAAAAGGATGAATCCTTAGCGGGCATACCTAAGCAGAACTCTACTCCCTCCGGGGAAGAGCGGTTCATCTCGGAACGAGACGCTAATTACGAGTTGATTAAACAGGAATTCGCCAGATTGGATCTTTCCTTTGTCATGTTCACTAAGAACGACCAGTTCGGCATACTTGTCTTTTTGGCCGAAACGTCTTGGGACGAACACACCGTTGTTCAGCAGCTTGAACGGATGGCGAGCAATCTGTATACAGAGTCGCAGCTCAGCCTATCCTTCGGAATAGGTAATCCCTACACCAATGTATTGGATATTGGACTCTCCTATAAGGAGGCAGTCAAGGCGCTCCAATCCGGTTATCAGATGCGTAAGACACGCTTCGCTCATTCCTATCAAACCATGGATATAAGCCGTCTGCTGCGCATGATCCCCCACGATGAGATGATGCAGTTCCATCAAGAAACCTTTAAGCCCTTCAACGACCGAGATGCAAACGAGCGTAACGAGCTTATGAAAACCTTGTCCTCCTTCTATGAGAATCATTGCCAGATCGTCGATACAGCGAAAGAGCTGTTCGTACATCGCAATACAGTGATCTACAGATTGGAAAAATGCGAGAAACTGACCGGCAGGAACATTAAGGACCCGATGGAGAGCCTGCGCTTCCGACTTGCCTTCGCGCTTGAGTCCCTTTTGAATGTTAATCCAGCTCCTAGTGAAGCTAATCATACGTCTTAAACCGAGAATGTGTCATGTATAATGACACGTTCTTTTGTTTTCTTCTCATATTCAATTCATGTTCAATCTTCATTTGTGCATTTTAACTGATTTAATTCTATTTTTATGTTCAGAGTAACTAATGACAATTATGCAAACAGTCTATATGATTAGGAATATATTCATTAATGTCATGTTAATTAACATCAATTCACATCAAGAAACGAACTACCATCAGGCTGTAGGAAAGGGGCTACCTATCATGGCTATACAGATACAAGGCGTATCCAAATCATTTGTCAGTGCAACCGGAGAAGATATTCAGGTCCTGGCTGAGGTTTCGATGCAAATCAAGAAACAGGAATTCTTCAGTATCGTGGGACCGAGCGGTTGCGGCAAGAGCACGATTTTCAACATTATCGCAGGTCTGCTTAAGCCAACAAATGGCAAGGTTATCGTCTGTGGCGAAGAGATCGATCAGACCACCGGGCATGTCGGTTATATGATGCAGAAGGACCTCTTACTTCCTTGGAGAAGCATCCTGGACAATGTCACGTTAGGCTTGGAAGTGAAGGGGATGTCCAAAAAGGATCGCAGCGATATTGCCATGGATTATCTGGATCGTTATGGCCTGGCTTCATTCGCAGAAGCCTATCCCTCCACCCTATCAGGCGGTATGCGCCAACGTGTAGCCCTCATTCGTACCCTCGTTACCCAGCCCGATATTATATTACTGGACGAACCCTTCTCCGCACTTGATTATCAGACCAGACTCATTCTGGAAGATGAAATCTTGTCTATCCTAAAATCCGAGGGCAAGACAGGCGTCCTGATAACGCATGACATTGAGGAAGCCATCGCCATCTCCGACCGCATTGCCGTTATGAGTAAAAGGCCAACAACCGTGAAACAGGTCTACGATATTGGTCTCGCTTCGCAGTATGGCTCAGCACTGAAAGCCCGCTCCGACCAGAAGTTCAAGCAGTATTTTGAATCGATCTGGTCAGAGCTTGATATCCAAATGGGGAGGATCAGCTAATGAAGAGCACATCACCTGAAATTACCCTTGCCGGAAAACCTGCTGGAGTTGCGAAGAGCAAACGCAGACAATCTACCTTCTCCAAAGAATGGCTGATGACGATGCTGTGGCGGTTCATTATTGTAGCGGTCATCCTGGTGATCTGGGAATCCGCCGTTCGTCTGAAACTGGTTAACGGTTTCCTCATGGGATCACCAAGCGCCATTCTTGATGCCGCCATCACGATGGCCAGCTCAGGGCAGCTGCTTACAGACGCATTTGCAACGGTGAATGCCACCGTTATCGGCTTCGTAGCCGGTAGCTTAATCGGCTCATTGGCAGGACTGCTCATGTGGTATTCCAAGTCCGTCGCCCGTGTGCTTGATCCATTCATCGTAGCTATGAACGGTATTCCGAAGATTGCACTCGCTCCCATGATTATCATCTGGTTTGGCTCAGGCATCTTCTCCAAGATTGCTCTGGCCTCCGTCGCCACATTTATTGTAGCGCTGTTATCCGCCTACCAAGCGACTCATCAAATCGACGAATCCCAGATTAATCTGATGAAATCCTTCGGTGCAAAGAAATCACAAATTTTCCGCAAAATTATCGTTCCGTCCTCCCTACCATGGATCATCTCCGCCTTCCGCATCAATATCGGGTTGGCACTGGTGTCTGTTGTAGGTGGAGAATTCATCTCTTCAGATAAAGGACTCGGACATATGGTATTCGTCGAAGGTAACCTGTTCAACCTTCCGGCCGTATGGGTCGGCGTATTCATGCTTATGCTGGTCGCAATGCTCCTCTACACCTGTGTCGGGTATCTCGAATCCCGTCTCCTACCATGGAATGACAACAAGACCAGCAGCAAATCCACATCTGTATAGCTGACCTACAACGATTAAAGGGGACTGATGACTAATGCGTACATTCAAAAAGATAGCTATTCTAGCAGCGATGACACTTCTATTGACTACACTGCTCAGCGGGTGTGGCAGCAATGCCACAACACCTGCTAACGGCGCAGGTGCATCTAATAGCGAGGGGCAAGCAAATACACAGGTGGACAAAATTATGGTGTCCGAGGTGTATCACAACCTGCTCTACCTTCCCTTGTATGTAGCGAATAACCAAGGATTCCTAGAGGAGAATCGTATTGAGCTATCTTCCATCCGTGCTGCCGGAAGCGGTCCAACAGCATTGTCTTCGGTGATCTCAGGTGAGTCCGCGTTCTCCTTCCACGGTCCTGAGCATGTCGCATTTGCTAATGCAAAGGGCGGAGATGCTCGCTCACTGGTCCTTCTATCCGGCAGTGCTCCAGTATGGGCAGTTGCACGAGAAGGAGTAACCGTGAATTCGACAGCGGATTTCAAAGGTAAAACCATCGTTGTGGGCTTGGCACCTACAAGCTCGAACAGCTTACTGAGGAAACTGTTCGCTGACAATAACATCGATATTGACAAGGATGTGACGATCACTGAGGTCCAAAATGGCTCCGAGCTTGGTGCTGTATTAGCCGGCAAAGCCGACATTGCTATCGTTTACGAGCCGCAGCTGGATCAAGGCATTGCAGAAGGGCTGCATATTGTCCATGATTTCACGAAGGATTATCCTGACTTCGCTTTTGCAACGATGAATACAACTGCAAGCTTCATTGAAAAGAATCCTGATCTCACTCAGCGCTTTGTCACCTCTATTGAGCAAGCCCTGGATTACATTCAATCGAATCCTGAAGGCGCAAAAGCAGTTGCCGTGAAGGAATTCCCGAATCTGGACAAAAACGTCGTGGAGCAAGCGGTACAACGCATGATCGATAGCAAGGTATACCCTGCGGTGGGACTCATCAATGAATCAGCATTCGAGACCGCAATCGATATGCAGCGCTTCATCGGCAATCTGAAGGAAGACCTCGCTTACGAGGACATTATCGATTCAAGCTTCACCACCAAATAGAGAGAGAAAGGGTGATTACTCTGAACCAGGACGACTATCTCACACACCGCCGTACAGAAAGCGCCAAATATGCGGACGGAGTTATTACAAGCGAGGAACTTGCCCTATTTACAGCGGACTTGGAGCTGATTCGAAGCTTCAAGTTGCCAGAAGAAGTAGGTCCCAATCCCCCGCATAGGAGAGTGCCTCTGCGATGATTACGAAACCACTGAACGAGCTGACCATTGCTGAAGCCGCAAAATTGATTAAAAACAAGTTGATATCTCCTGTAGAGCTTACGAAATCCTATTTGAATCGCATTGAGAAAATAGAGCCTGCTGTGCAAGCCTTCGTTACAGTCACCGCCGAACAGGCTTTGCAGGCCGCAAGAGAGTCTGAGCGCAAGCTGATGAATGGCGAATATCTCGGTCCTCTGCACGGCATTCCCTATGGAGCCAAAGACATTATCCATACCGCTGGCATACGCACCTCGGCTGGATCAAGTACTTTTCCAGACTTCGTACCCGGAACGAATGCAACTGTCATTAATAAGTTGCAAGCTGCAGGCGCTATCCTGCTCGGCAAGACAACAACGACGGAATACGCCTTCCAAGGAGGAGAACCGCCAACCCGCAACCCGTGGAATCTAGAACATACCCCGGGCGGTTCCAGCTCCGGCTCTGCCGCTGCTGTAGCGGCTGGCATGGCTTCCTTCACACTCGGAACACAGACCTTTGGATCTCTGCTTAGACCCGCAGCTTACAACGGATTAACCTGTATGAAACCCACTTACGGCAGGGTTAGCCGTAATGGTGTCATCACAGCCAGTTGGAGCCTGGATCATATTGGCGCCTTCACTCGATCTGCACAAGATAACGCAATCGTTCTGGAAGCAATGGCCGGGCAAGATGAGCTGGACTCCTTCACGCTTCCTTATGGCAAGCCAGACTTAACAAGTGCTCTTGAGCATCCTATTTCAGGAATGGTGATCGGTCTGCCGAGCAACTTCTTCCAGACTGATGAACCGGCGATCTTGTTAGCAGTGGAGTCGGCAATCGCTATACTTGAGAAGCTGGGTATGCAATGGAAGAAAGTTGACCTGCCTTCTTATATGGAAGAGACCGTTGCTGCTCATCGTACGGTAATGCGGGCAGAAGCTGCCGCCTTCCATCAGGAACGCTTCGCGGAAGCCTCTGATCGTTACGGTCACACGATGCGGGAGCAGCTTGAACTCGGTTACCAGACGAGTGCCGTCGATTATTTGCAGGCACAACGCATTCGAACGATATTCCGGAGCGAGATGATGATGCTTTTCGATGAAGTGGATGTGTTATTGACTCCATCAACACCATATGTAGCTCCACATGGATACAAGACAGGCAGCCCGATTTTCAACGGACCGTTTACCAATACAGGTCTACCGTCCATCACCGTACCCATCGGGTTCGATACCACCTCAGGGAAGCCATTACCTATCGGCATGCAGCTTGCCGGTCCACACATGAGAGAAGACCGCTTGTTGTCCATCACTCATCATTATCAGCAGGCTACGAATTGGCATCAGTTAACACCAAATATACACACTCATTAGGAAAGGAATGACAGCTACGATGTCTACCATCATACATGCAAGTGCAGCACCCAAGTTCCCGCTTCCTTTCTCCCATGCTGTCCGCGCAGGAGATTTGGTCTACGTTGCAGGTCAGGTAGGCGTTGATCCACAGACGCTTGAGCCCATTGGCGGCATTAAGGAGCAGACTGAGCAGTGCATTCGTAATATTGAGGTGATCCTTCAAGAAGCCGGACTTACACTCGATCATATTGTGAAGGTAACCACTCATCTGGCCCGAGTCGAGGATCAGCCCGAATACAACGAAGTGTATGCGCGAATGATTAAGCAGCCCTATCCCGCCCGTATTACCGTATTCAGCGGGTTAGGCCCTTATTTAATTGAAATGGAAGTGCTGGCGTATGCGCCTTCCATTCGAGGAGAGTAACACACCACCAAAGAGCACCTGTAGCCATAGATGGGCACAGGTGCTCTTTTTGTCTAGAAACCCGGTTCTCTTTTGAGAAACGGGTTTCTTTTCGTATTCCTATTTTGTTTTGAAGCGAGATGATTCCTCGGCAAGTTGTTTGGTCAGTTCATCAATTCTCTGCACCATATCTGTCAAATGTTCCGTCATGCCGGACTGTTCCTGCATTGTTGCTGTGACTTCCTCAACAGAAGCCGACACCTCTTCACCGGAAGCAGACAAGTTCTGTGCAGCTCCAATGACGTCATCCTTATCACGTTCAATGGATTCGATCTCCGTGGCGATAGCCTGAACCTGGCTCATCATCTCATTCATATTCTCGGTGACAAAATTGAATGTCTCCTTCGTCTGGCTAACGCTGCTCTTATGCTGTTCCGCAATCGCTTCAATAGCCTGAACACTTCGGTTATTCTGCTCCACATGATCAATGGTCTGCATCACAATTCGGTTGATATCCTCCGATTGAGCTGTCGTCTGCTCTGCCAGCTTGCGGATCTCAGAAGCAACGACTGCGAAGCCACGCCCCTGATCACCTGCTCTTGCGGCCTCAATCGAAGCATTCAACGCAAGTAATTTCGTCTGATTTGCGATTTCAGCAATCGTACCCGTGATCTGATGAATGCCCGAGGAGCTTTCGGCGAGTTGCACTGTAATTTTGGAGATATTGCCCACTTCAATCTCATTCTGCCCGTTCACCGCAATGAGTGCATCAATAACTTCATGATTATTTTTGAATGCATCCGTAATTTCATCTGCCTTGAACTTCACTGCCTGCGACATTCCATTCACGTTGGCAATCTTGTTACCCACATTCATGAATTTATCCACAATGGCTTCCGTATCGTTCGCCTGGGATTCCATCGCTCGTGAAATCTCAAATGCTGTTGTCGTTGTTTCAGCAATCGTGGTCGAAGTTTGCTGAGTGGACTGTTCCAGCTCGGATGTACTTGTTTTCAGGATGCCGATGGAATGGTTCATGCTGGAGATCAGCTGTTTATTGCCTGCTGCCATGGTATTGAAGCTGTCCACCAATTGTTTGAATTCTCCGCTATATTTACCTTGAGCCTGCACCGTCAGGTCGCCGCCCGCAAGCTGTCTGAACAACACAGTTAGTCTTGTAATTGGTCTGGTTACCAGCAAAGAGATCAGAATACCCGCTACGACGGAAACCGCAATAGCACTAAACAAAACAATATACATCTGTTTTGCCATCGCACGCAAAGGCTTCTGCACATCGCTCATTTTATCTTCTACAACGACGGTCCAGTCGGATCTTGGGATTTTGGAGTAATACGCCACTTTCTCATCTGTACTAATATCACCTTGCTGTAGTTCAGCGCCAGGAGCAAGATCTATCAATGATTGGTATTCGCCGGACTCCATCTTCTGGCCTGCCAACTTCTCATCCGCTGAATCGTAGATGACCGTACCTACACGGTCCAGAATGATCACTTTTCCCTCATCATTAATATTGATATTTTGTAGCTGATTAACGAAGAACGAGGTGGATGCCGCAGATACGAGCACTCCCTGTACTTCTTGATTCTCATTGTAGATTGGCATAGCAAAAGCCGTACCAAGTTGTCCTGAGGACTTGGCTACAATCCCTTCACTAATCACGTTTTTACCCTGAATCGCTTCTTGGAAATATGCCCGATCTCCACGTTCTGCCTTGATAACTGCGGGATCATTCGCTGCAATAATAATGCCCTTCCGATCCAACAAAATCAGACTGTTGTTACCTTCCATACCTGCCAGACTGTCCGCGAGAATACCACTCGCCTTATCCAGCAGCTCATTGTTTTCCGAGAAAAAGTTCTCACCTTCCTGCCCATCCGTATTCCGAATCTCTAGCAGATCCTGAAAGGTCCGATGTGTTGTGATCAAAAAAGTAGATTGTTCTTCCAAACTTAGCGAAGCATATAAACCTGCTCCCACTCGGTCCGAGGTTGCCTTAATTTCATCCTTGCTTTTGTCGAGTGTAATAACTGCCGCTACGCTGTAACACACTACCGCAGTTACCGCCAGTACGATACACACCAGCAGACTGATCATAAGTGGTAATTTGACTCTGAACGACATGTTGCGCATGCGTTCTCTTGCCTTGCTAAATACCATGATTACATTCACCATCCATTTTCATTTTCATCATTATGAAGTCCAAATTCTATGTATCTACTTTATATCGGTCGATATCAAATAATCTGTAAGCTGTTTCCCTAGTTATACTAGGTCAAAGGCCACTGCACACGATTGGAAAATGTAGACTTTGGGTTAATACAAAATATGACATCAACATCGTATAATATATGAAATACATATCGTGCAGGAAGAGGGACAACGCATTGAATCCGGAAATGCCTACTTTATTAAATGCCGAATAGGAGAAGTGATATGGCAAAAACAGCATTACCTACGCTATTAAATGTCGTGCGCATTTTATTGAGTGTGAAACTGATCTACGTGATTGTGTCCTTTATCGTGTTCCTCATTGACTTCAACCAGAACATGGAGGCCTATCTGGGTTTCTTACGCAAAGGAGATGATCTGGCTTACGCCTCTGGCGTAATCTTAGCCAGAATGTTGTTTATCATCGGTCCCAGCCTGCTCGCTGTTATATTCATCACGAAGAGAAAGTTCAAGCTCACTGTGACGTTTCTGAGTCTGGCACTATTCGTTGCCATTCCGAATGAGAGTAACCTGTTTACCCTGATTCATCTCTTCGCCCTGCTTATCGTACTCTTGCATCGTCCAAGCAAGTTGTATCTGAAACGAAAGGATACCCCTGTCAATGAAACCGTAGTTGAACCGAAGGATTAATTCGAAAAGGGGATCACATGACATTGAAGTCCAGATAAACGGTGGAGCGCACAAGATATGATGTCATAATAAAAACAAGGACGTTCCTAAGTAATACAGGAAGGTCCTTGTTTAATGTGTCTCACTATAAAAGCGAATGTGAAATTCACAATTACAGTGCAGCTTGATAAATTTGTACTACATCTTCACGCTGCAATTTTTTGAAGAATCCGAACGGACCGAATCGCATTGCTTTATCAGCCATCGCATCAATCTGACTGTCGTCGATGTCATAGTCAGCCAGACGGCTAGGAGCACCAATTGAATTCCAGAAATGGCGCAATGCTTCAATGCCTTCTTCAGCCACTTGTTTGTCCGACTTTCCAGCAGGGTTGATATCTAATACATTAACAGCCATACGTTTGAATCGAGCTACATCCACATCCAGATTATGTTTCATCCAGTGTGGGAAAAGGATCGCAAGGCCTCCCCCATGGGGAATGTCATACACAGCCGACACGGCATGTTCAATATTGTGAGAAGCCCAATCTCCGGCAAGACCCATATTCAGGACATCGTTAAGCGCCATTGTTCCACAGTAGAGAATGGTTTCGCGCAGTTCATAGTTTTCCGGATCTTTAATCAGACGAGGGGCCGTATCAATAACGGTACGAAGAATCGTCTCACAGAATCCAAGCTGAACCGGTGTATTGGTATCCAGATGGAAATAATGTTCAAACACATGAGACATCATGTCCACCATGCCGTATACCGTCTGATCCAGAGGTACCGTGTATGTGTACTCCGGATCGAGAATGGAGAACGCCGGGAAAGAATACTCGCTGAACCATGCCCATTTTTCCTGTGTATCCTGATTGGTTATTACTGAACCGTTGTTCATCTCGGAGCCTGTCGCTGCCATGGTCAGAATTGTACCCAGCGGAAGTCCACCTTCCGGGGTTGCTTCGCGCACAACAACATCCCACATGTCTCCATCGTATTTGGCTCCTACTGCGATGGCTTTAGCGCAGTCAAGTACACTGCCGCCGCCAACCGCAAGAACCAGATCAATGTTATGTGTTCTGCATAGTTCTACACCCTTATGAACCGTAGACAGACGCGGGTTAGGTTCCACACCGGCCAGTTCCGTAACCTCTGCTCCGATCTCATTCAATTGGCTGATTACCTGATCGTACAGCCCGCTACGTTTGATGCTTCCACTACCATATACAAGCAAAATACGTTTTCCGTATTTTGGAACTTCGGTTTGTAGTGCTTGAAGTTGCCCTTTGCCAAAAATCAGCCGGGTCGGATTATAAAACTGAAAAGATCTCATAACGTATGTTCCTCCAAAGAAGTCTGAAATTTTGTGCATCCATCATTATAGTTCTCTTTATTCGTAAAAACAAATACAGGCAAGAAGGAGATAACAGATGAGTATGGAGTCTGTCACGGCTAAACACTGTTTTCCTGGACAAAAAAGCTCCTGCCAGCAAAGTGGCAGGAGCTTACATCACAGGGATTTAATATAACCATCGCATGCTTCCATAACATGCATGGTCTACGTCCCCTCAGATATTAAGAATTCGGTACTTAGGTTCTAACCCAGATCGGCAATCCGCTGTCCAATACGTGGAAACAGCCCAAAGGCATTCTCATAGAACACCTTATCATGATGCTGCTCCGGTACAAGTCGGCGGACAAATTCGGCATACAGATCGATGGGCGCAAGCGGCCAGTCGGTGCCAAACAGCATTTTCTCATAATGATCCGAATAGACCAAAGCCCGGCGGAAATGATCCATGAATAAAGGTTCGTTCATGAACCGTTCAAAATGAGGCCGATCCCCCACCACAAGACCAGACAAATCCGCATACACGTTAGGATTCTTCGCCACCACTTCAGCTGCGTCCATCACCCAAGGATCACCCAAATGACAGATCATAAAGTTCACACCGCGCTGTTGCAAGGCTAATTCATCCACCGTCAGTGGATGCGAATACTTGAGCAACCCGTTCATGGAGTACGTGTCTCCTGTATGAATCACGACAGGCAAGTTGTACTTGGCTGCGAGTTCATAGACCGGGGCATAGATTTTGTCATACACATAGTGATGATAGTATCCGGCATAGAGTTTGATTCCGGCTACTTCAGGGGATTGCAGTCTTGCTTCAATCCGGTCAAGCTCGTCCTGAGCGTTTTTACCATCTAGCGCATTGGGATTGATGCCCACGCATTCCATGAGGAATGATGGGACCTTCTCTTCCAGATCAAGCCCCATCGGGTTAGGGGAACTGGAATCCGGGAACGCTCCCTTCGTCTGCTCCGTAACCCCCATTCCGATACCCATAATAACGTCGTTCTTATCAAACTCCGCTTTAAGACCAGCGGCAGAGTAATCCACTTTGGACAGATCAATCGCTGTTTGGTGAAAGCTGTCGATGTCCGACAGGTGAATATGAATATCAATAATCGGCATGTGAAGCCTCCTTTTCATTGGTAGAAGTTGCAAAATTCAGTTTGAGAAGGTCCTGCACATCCGGTGAACTTAGCGGGATTGGCCCCAGGACAAGATATGTCGGCTCCGTCCAGACCGTCTCCCCCTGCTGGAGTGTCAGATGATGATGTACGTTCAGACCCGTCACCTGATTATTAGCAAAACCCCATGCACTCTGATTCGGGTAACGATGTACCGCATGCAGCATGTTTTCACGCGAAACCGATCCTACTCGCAAAAGGTCTTCAAGTGGCAGGCCCAAATCCACCTTGCCCAGCGGGAATCGATCTTTACCCGGTTGCTCTATCCAACCTTCCGCAAATACAGATGAAGGCTGGAGGAAACGTTCCTCCGCAAGCGAGTAATCCGTCAGCGTCAGGCCGCTTTCGTTTGTCACGGCAAGTAGCGTGCAAAGTACAGGGACACCCGGCAGCATCAGATAATGCTGATTGATCGCGATTCCCCGATTCGCTTCATGCTTTTCAATCCGGGTAGTCAGCTTTATACCCTTCCAGACGTTGCCGTATTGATCCTTGTGCTCTGTCCAGGAAGCGGCTCTCTGTTCCAACTGACGGCTGAAACCATTCATGCCCGGAATCCCCACACCCAACCCGCCATACCACGGATTCCACCACGAGCGTGGAGCCGGTTCAGGGTACGAGCTGTCCAGCCATTCTTCTCCTGCAACTTTCAGAGAGTGTACTACACTCCCGAATTCAGGAGCAACGGCGATTGACAATACTCCATTATCTACGGTGTACAGTGGTCCAGATGAACCTTCTTCAATCTTCTGCTTAACCTCTGTTCCACTCTGCGGGAACCACAGGGCCGTTCGCTCCTGAATGCGATCTTCGCCCCGGTATAGCCCACGAACTTTCCAACCACTTACGTGCTGGTGGCGGTCCGCTTCGTCTGGTGAAAATGTCAGCTTGGCGGAGTTTAGGTTCTGCTCCGAATTGAATTCCTTAGCGTTTGCCATAACCTCCTGTTCACCACCCTGTTGCACATACAGCTCCAGCTTGCCCGCAAGCGGAACCAGTTTGTGTTCAGTCAACGTTGCTTGTAGCACATCCGGGGCAAATGGATTCCCCTCACTCAGTGTCAGATCCAAATGACTGTCCAGCAACGGAATGACCGGGTTACGCTGCTTCCGTGCAAACGCACGGAAATCATGCCATTTGGCAAACGTGTTCAAAGCATATACAGTTGCTTTGGTCCGCACAACGGCTCCTGCGGCAATACGGCCAAGCTCATGCTGCAACCCCAGCGTGTATTCCGGGCGAAGCAGCTTCAGAGAAGGGTCCCAATAGATACCGCTGGCACCATACTCTTCTTTGCAGAACAGCCAGTTCTCCGTAATCTGTGAGCTATTCCAATGGCTCGGATCGCCAGCGTAAGAATCCCCCATATCCACAAAACGATCTTGGTACGGGAGGATTAACCGGTTTCCGTAGAAACCGAAGTTATTCATTAGGTACAGGTCCTCTTCCCAGGCGGTGTCTCGTGTATTTTCAACCTCGTGGTGGAATTCGACGATTCCATTCGCAGACAGCTTGACCACGGACTTAATCTGCAAGCCTGGGAAATCCTCCGAGTCATACAGTGCTTCAAGAACCTGACGTTCCCCTTCGGCATAAATATTCACTTCTTTTGCTTGTTTCTTGGATAACTCTTCGGCAAACGGCTTACCCAGCTTCGGATAAGTCCACCAGAACGAATGACGGGAACCGGGATATTCAATCCACATGTTATTATCTTGCTTGCTCATATGAAGAGAGAATGCGCCATTAACAGCCACCCATTGATCCTCAATCTGCCCACCATATTTTCCTTCGATTCCCTTCATCAGTACAGAAATTTTGCTTGTAAAAGAGATCGCATGGTTCCCCACTGGGACAGCCGTCACTTCTACTTCTTGGGAATAGAGACCATATGAACGCAAGGTGAAAGGTACTGGCACAGACATTTTACCTTTGGCTGGCACCGTAAAGCGCACCGCACGCTCCGCCCATTCAAGGAATTCATCCTCTGGCAGGTCCAAGCTGAACTCCGTTTCTGCATCCACATTATTTTCCACGTTCAGAACCAACTCAGCCGAGACGCCTGGATAAAGCTCCTTCACAGGCAGGATGGTCTTGATCTTGGCCGGGAATTTCGGGGCGATACCCAACCTGAACTCCGCTTTCTTACCGCCGATCAACCAGGTGCTGGCAATAACGGGATGAGTCTTATTGTTATTCTGTTCCTCTGTAATTGGATCAAGGTGAAACTCACCTTCTTCGATGATGGTTTCTCCCGGAGCCACTGCTCGTGCAACGTCCAGCGCAAATCGAATGTTTTTGTTATCCTCACCCTTAATCTCGACTGCCAGTTCGGACGCAGAAGTGTTTTTAATGCGATAGCGAACCTTATAGCTGGAACCGAAAACCAGATCATGATCGTCGACCTCTGTTGAGATCTCGTAATCCGGTGTTTCGAGGGCAGTCAGCCCGCGACCCGACTTTTCAAATTCAGCCCGCAGGGAGATATCTCCCTTTTTCCACGTGTAGTCAAAGAAATCAAAACCGCGCTCCCGTCGGCCATCCGGCTCGATGACGAGTTCACGCGTGCTGTCTGCATACCAATCCAACTCCTCGAAATAAGGAGCGAGTGCTTCGGTCTGCAAGATGGTGGGTATGAAATTCATCAGATGCACATTATCATCTTTTTTCTCCCAGAAGAATCCACATTTCTTGTACATCGGTACAGCCTTCGTATTCCCTGCCCATGTGAACAGATCCAGGCGAGGCCATCCGGCCTCTACGGTCTTGCGCACAGCATTCAGGATCAGATTACGTCCAACCTTGTAACCGTGATAGTCGGGGCGTACGTTAAGCAGCGGTACATATAGCGCTCTCTCGTCATAGCGGTAGTGGGCAAAACTGCAGAAGCCAACAACCTCTTTCTCATGAACAGCTAGAAACGCATAAAGATTGGACGAACTCTCCATCTCCCGGCGAACTGTTTCCTCTGTTCTAAGGTTGGTGCCACCTCCCCAGCTTTCATTACTACGGTTCCACATATCCGCGAGTGCGGCAGCGTAAGAGGGATTGTATTCAATAATATGGATCTGGTCGATAATCGAAGTTACGGTCATGTTCTGATCTCCTTCTCTTTATGTACAGGATGGTGAAGAAGCTAGTGATAGTCTTATCATACTATAAATGGAAGCATTTTCAGAGAATTAAAAATCTTTCTTTCCAACTTATATGTGCCTTTCGGAAGCTCTTGTTAGAAGCGTCAAGGATGGACGAATCTATTTAGGCATGAAAGAAAAAATCCACGTCTTTTAGTTAGACGTGGATTTAGGAATATGATCAGCTACTAATTTTCAATTATGCCAATATAGAACGGACATTGCGTAGAACTGATTTCATAAATTCAGAGGTTGGTTCGGCATGCCCCGCAATTTGGATACGTCGTTGCCGCACATCAAGACTCTTCAACTGATCCGTCAAAACAACACCTGAAAATGGCAGCTCTTCTGGTAGTGTAACTTCAAAAGGATAATCCTTGGCTTGGCTCGTTATGGGACATACAACGGCAAAACCCGTTATTTCATTGAATTCAAGTTCCGATAGAACAATAGCCGATCGTCTCCCGGCTTGCTCGTGACCCGCTTGAGGATCAAAGTCAAGCCATATCAGATCGCCTCGCTTGGGAATAATCAAAGTAACTCGTTCCCTTCAGTGCCAAAGTCTATTTCTTCATGTCTTGTATCCTGTTTCACTTTAGAGAGCAAAGTCTTTAGATGGTTACGTAGTTCCTCATTGGACTCTACAGGCTTGGTTTTTGGACGCAACAACAATTCATTATCTTCTGTCACCAAAATCTCAATTTCCGAGCCTTCTTCCAGATTAAGACGCTTAAGCAATTGGTTAGGAATGCGAATTGCACTGCTATTTCCCCATTTGCTAAGTGTGGCTGTAGTCATGGCAATCCCACGCCTTTCGTTTGATTGATGCTCCAATTATACCTCACCTCCCTACAGTTGTATATCTATATGATATACATGAAACAATCAAAGGATACATTGTATTCAACCATAATATGGATCTGGTCGATAATCGAAGTTTCGGTCATGTTCTGATCTCCTTCTCTTTATGTACAGGATGGTGAAGAAGCTAGTGTTAGTTTTAACACGCTATAATTAGAAGCGTTTTCATATGATTATATCATTGCCTGGTATCCACTTCTGTATTAAGTGTCAATGAATCCATGCCTTATGTACGGGTAAACATATTGCCGCAGTGTGTCCTGAAATGGCCTTTCATGTGAACTTTGACAAGCTCTATTCGCTATTGTTACTCTTTGTACAGGAGTGTTTCTTTTATATATAAAAAAGATAGATTCATGGAGGGAAAGCATGACAGAATGGATCACGCAATTTATACTCTTTTTTAAAGATTTGTCATACGCAGGTCTGGTCATTGCCTTGTCGTTTGAATTCGTACCTGCTGAACTTGTACTGCCCATGGCGGGATATTGGGTGTATCTTGGGGATATGAAGCTTTGGCTGGCGATTCTGGCGGGTACCGTAGGCGGAACGTTTGGACCTCTGACGTTGTATGCCCTGGGACGATACGGCGGCAGACCGATGGTCGAGAAATACGGCAAGTATTTCTTGATCCGCCCCCACCATCTGGATGCTTCCGATAAGTTCTTCGAGAAATATGGCAGCGGGGTAGCTTTCATTGGACGTTTTGTACCCGGCATTCGGACCGTGATCTCGATCCCTTGTGGTATGGCGAAGATGAATGTGTTTAAGTTCAGTATCTTTACATTCTTGGCCATGCTTCCGATCACCTCATTGTACATCTACTTAGGCTTCAAATTAGGCTCTCAATGGGAGCACGTGGATGAGATTGTTAAACCTTATATCGTTCCGGCAGCGGTGGTTTTCTTAGGTGCTTTTGGATTGTATGTGCTGTTGAAACGTTGGAAAAGAAGAGCGGCTTTGAACAAGTCATAGCTTTGGTGAGGTAATGGGGGCTGTCTAGTAGAGTGGCTGGTATATGATGAAAAAATCCTTACTCTACATGGCTTGTGGTTATGATTTATTAAAATACAAGTGAAAGATGATATACCGCACTAATCTACTCGTATATTCATATGCAAAGCCCCACCGATCATGGCGATCAGTGGGGCTTTGAGAATTCAGACAACTTAAAATTAGCTCATTTATAAGAACAGGATGATACTTTTATTTTAATATTGTTGGGATCGTACCCCTCAGAGTAAAGAACTAGCTTTATGTCTGCTTCACTCACTTTAGACTTCGGTCCAATTACAACACTCTTAATAAGCTCCTTCTTAATCTTTGAAAAGTCTAATTCCATATACGAAATTAAACGTGTACCATCACTTCTCATTTTAATTTTTGAAAAATTAGCTTTTATTCTAGGCTCTCCAATAGTGTTATAATCAAGAAACGAACTCGAGTTTTGATAATAAACAAGCCGCCATTCCTTTTCTTCTTTAAAGGCAGGATTCTTATAGTAAGGAATGTTAAATCTTTCATTAGCATAAAAGTTAGGGATGGCAGAAACTATAGAATTATTATGAAGACTTGAAAGTATTGTTTCTATATACTCATTCTGTTCAGATTTACCATATACTACTTTCTTGAATGCAGTGAAGTGTTCTACTACTAGTGAATTTAACACTTTTTTAGAAAATCCTATCGCTAAACCTTCTCCATCCTGTGAATATCCTCTCCATTGACTTAATAAGTCTGCTTCGCTAGAAAAACAGGCTATATATGTATTAGAATCATAAGAAACAACTGTATCCCAAAACTCCTCAAAAAAATTGGTGGATTTATTGTTTTGTTGAGGTAATAATTGCTTTCTTATTTCTAAAAGAATTTTTTCAAGTATCCATCTTCGCTCTTTGAAGTCATTAACTTTATTTATATCAGAGAGTCTCAGTGTTGAATTGTGCAAAATACTGAAGAACGTATCTACACTGCAATAATGATAAACCAAATCGCTATTACTCATTAATATCATACCTTTCTTAAAATATTGACATGTTTCTCAGAATGCTACTTAATCATTTTAAATAAATTCAACCCAGTTGAACATATTTATTATACAACACTGAAAAGTACTAAAAATATAAATTATTCCCCCCTTCCCTATTAGCACATTCTATATTTTCAATTCAAAATAGGTTATCTCATTGAAAAAAGATAACCTAGATAATATCTAAATCAATTCCTGCCTTCTCTTCAAATACACATACAGCACTACTCCAGATGCCGCACAGATCACCGCACATAAACCGATGAATCCATATCCCGCCTGAAGTCCGCGTAGTAACCCCAACTGAGTCGTTGAACCGTACATATTCTTCACACCTTCAATAACCCAGCCAATCACATAGTTACCGATGACACTACCAACCCCCATCAGGGTAACCGTGAACGTAATCGCCGTGTCACTGCCGTTCGGATATCTGCGTGCGATAAACGCCATAACGGTTGGATAGATCATCGCTATACCCGCACCCGAGATGGCAAAGAAGATGGCGAGACCCTCTCCTCCGGCAAGCGCAATAAACGTACAAATGGCCGAGAACGCAGAGAAGATTATCAGCGACAGTACAAATCCGATCCGGTCTGTTAGAGGGCCCAGCAGCAAACGTCCAAGCGAGAACGTGAGGAAGAATGCTGACAGTAAACCCGAAGCTTTCACCGTGTCCCACGTGTAGGCTTTCTCCAGGAAGTTAACGAGCCAACCCCCAACCGCCAGTTCCGATACCACGCCAAAAGAAAGAATGAGCACCATCAGCCAGATGGCAGGATCACGTGTTAACGTCCTGAGTGAAGTCCGATCCTCATGAGGAAGATCATCCCCCGGAAATTTGCTGCGCAGTGCCGCAATGATCGGAAGCAGACAGAGCGACAACATCACCAGATACATGCCGCGCCAGTCCAGTACGTGCCCGAACACGCTCAACGACATCACCCCTGTCGCCAGTAAAGGCGCCACTGTTGAACTAAGCCCATAGAAGAAATGGGACAGGTTCATCATCGTACCTGTGTTTTTCACAAAGATCCGCGCACCCAGAATCGCCAAGGCAATCTCCAGCATGCCGTTTCCGATATACATGAAGAAGTATGAAGAAGCAAAGAGCGGATAGTTATGAGACATGTAAATGAACACACCCGAAAGGATCATCGATGCAAATGAAATGATGCTAACCGCCTTGATGCCCCATTTGCGTACCAGGATGGCGGTGAAGGAGCAGGCGATGAGATACCCCAGTGCATTCAGGGACAATAACGTCCCGAGCTGTTTCTCATCCAGATTGAAGTCGAATTGAATGCGCGGAATGGCCGGCCCCTTAATATTTTCCGATATGCCGAATACGATAAATCCCAGAAAGATCGTCGCCAGTTGCATGGCGTACAACTTGTTGAATTTTCGTTTGTTGCCTTGTGTACCTGCTTGCTGATTCAAAATAAGTTCCTCCAGTGTGTTCAGGAAAATGATTGCACGTTATAACTACGATTGCAGTACCATCTTCCGACCACTGTTATCCCTGTATTTTTTTGAATTGTTCCTAAAGGTGAAAATACAGTGATAAAGGCGTTCTTCAGATTGGTTCTGCCCTCTACGTTATCGTGTCAATAATTTGTACATTTGAGGCAGGAAACATGGTTAAGCTTTATTCCTAAAAATAGAATACTCGTAAAAGCTCCTTTTTCCTTTACCACTGCTTCTCAACCACCTGAATGCGGTAGGTCAGGCTCTCCAGTGTAACAGCGACTAGTCCAGTCACATATTCGCGCCGAGTGTCTCTTTGGATGATCAACTCTGGCATATGCTCCTGTGGGATCAGGTGATCCAGACAGCCTTGTAACAGGTCATTCCGCATAGCCGTGTCCATAGTATCGCCCGTAACGACAATCGCTGCCGGGTTGATAATCGCAATGATGGAAATCAGCGTCTTTGTGACGAGTTCCTGCAACCCTTCCGTCGTTTTCAACATTCGCAACTGCTCTTCCCGTGACACACCAAAAGGTAAGAAGGACACCTCGCCCCCAAATTGCGTGTTCCCAGTCAGCGGACGACCATCAATGATAAAGCCTGCACCCGGAAAATGGTTCTCTGGGAAAGTCACCACCGCAAAGTTCTTCTCTTCCTCAAACTGCTGCTGGTTGTAAAGTCCGTAGACCGTCAGGTTCATGTCGTTACCAATGACCACTTCCACGTCTTCATATTGTTCCTTGAGCCTTGGGCCGAGCGGCTGATACATCAGCTCCGGTACGTCGCAAATTCCAATAACGCCGTTGTGTGCCACCCCAGGTATGCCGATACCAATCGCCTGCACATTGTGATGTTGTTCAATCAGGTTTGCAATTAGATCCTCTACCACCGTTACATTAATCTCTTCCAAAATGAGCGTCTGTTCGTCCGCCATCTCTCCGTTCAGATTGGCATATGTATGTGTGATCGAGTGAACGCCGCCCTCTGTTCGAATAATCAGGCACAGTACGCTGGCGTAGTCCGCATTGAATTGATACCGACTCGCCGGTCTCCCCCCGCTCGATTCATCCGGGCCCAGATCGATAATTTCACCCGTTTGGAGTAATTCGTTCAGGATTGTGCCGCATGTCGCCACACTGAGTTTAGTCAGGTTCGCAATGGAAGCTTTCGTGCCTATGCCCATGGATCGGAGCGTGTTCTTCACAAGTTCAACGTTGATTCGCTTCACCTGTTGGGTGTTGTGTGATGTAGGTAACATGGTTAAGATGTATGCCTCCTTTCGTTCATTTCGAACCATTCAACGAATGTTTTTAAAAGTATTTTAATAATTGAAGTGTAGGGGGATTTGGGAGGAAAGTCAATGCTTAATTGGAAGCGAAAAACGTTTGGATGGAAAGACAAAAAGACAGTTCAAGATCATCTTGTGTGATCCTACACTGTCCTTTAGTTGAGGTGGTTTTATGTAGACTGGCTCATTTGATTCGCTAAGATGCTCTTCTCCAGTCGGACTTCAAATAACTTTCGGTTTAGATCCTGTTCCATGGCATGTAGGTGATACGCAGCCTGTTTCACCGTGTCCATATGCAGCACCCCTGCTCGCTTGGCGATGATGTCCATGGCGTCCAGGATGAGTTTGTTACATGTGACCAGTTGGTCGACATAATCGTCTTCGCGTTCAATGAGTTGTGCGTACTCCGAAGCGAGGTCTTCGCTGTTGGTACTTGTCATGTCACCACTCCTTTGTTAAGAAGAGATTAACATAACAAAGATAGGAATGTGGTACGTCATTACGTAGCACATTCCAGATCAAGGGCTAACCTGCTGTTGCATTGTTAGCATCAGAGTCAACCACTGAAACAAGTTCTTCTACTTTACTTTTAATATAATCGAGTTCTGACAAATCACAATTCGCAACTAATATATTAATAAAATCTCTATCGGAAATAGTGCCTCTGTCCGAGTGTTCTAATAAATATCTCTGAAATATTCTCAACAATTGTTTACCAGGTAGTAACCTCCATGAATCTTCCTTATATAGATGATCCAAATCTCTTTTTATTATTTTAATTGCTTCTTTGATTTTGAGTGTGTTTTTTGCCTTGGTGAAATCCTTAATCAACTGATAGTATTTTAATATCTTCTTACGATCCATCTGCCATGAATTATCTTTAATAAAGAACTCTGCCTTTTGTACAGTGTTTGGGATACCTAATCCCAGTTTTTGGACCAACATAAACATAATTAATAATTGTCGATAATCGTATTGCAGAGCTTTTATCCATTGGTTAAAATCAATTCTGGATTTACAATTTTCTAATCCAATATCAGTCCTACCGTTTACAAAGGAAGCACCGCTTAAATGATCAACTAAATAATTTTCAATTGAGTATCTCTTTAAATACAAAAAATTATTTGATCTTACTAGACTATTCTCAAATAAGATAAAATCAAAATCCATATCTGCAATAAACAAACATGGTTTTGTTGTTTGCTTCTGTGATAGTTGGTGTAATTCTAATAACTTAGGTTTTCCTCCAGTTGGAATTATGTTTTCATATTTAATTCTATTGCCCAGCATTCTTCTGAAAATCACCTCATAAATAAATAGTTTAGAAGTATCCTCAATATAAATTAATATATCAACATAATAATCGTAGATAATATCAAAATTTAGATATGCATCAGATGAATATTCTGGAATATCAATAATACTACCTTGCAGTTCATTTGACCTATGCATATGATAAATCACCTCTTACATTTTTACATTTATCTCTATAAGGCCCTATGATTTCTGGGGAATGAGTGGCAAAAATAAATTGTAAATTTGGAGCTGCCTCCATAATTGCTCTACATAATTTTTTTTGCCAAGATAAATGAAGTGAAAGCTCCGGTTCATCAATTATAAAAACCCCACCTTTTTCAGGATTTATTTTAAATATTAAATAGGCAAAAAAAACAATAATTTGTTTTTCCCCTGAAGACAATTTATTTAGAGGTAACTTAATCTGAGGATCATTATGATTTATGAAAAATAATTTTCCTTCAATATCATTGTAATCTATCTCTTTTCCTCCGAAGCTCCCTCTTAAAAAATCATTAACAATATTCAAAAACATATCAATAGGCTTATATTGATGGCTTTTCATTTCATTTGTCTGTTGAACTATATCAAGCCACTTTAGATAGTTATCAATTAAAGGTGCATTGGTAAAAAAAGACAGCCAATTAGGCCTCTCGGTGAGAACATATTTTATTCTTTCTGAGTCATCCTCTTTTTTTGACAATTCTTTTTGGGCAATTCTTAAATTATCAAAAAAACTATCTAGAGCTCCTTCGTATTCTACTTGAAGTAAATTCATGTCGTAAAATGCTCTCTTTAAGTCAGCAACTCTAGAGTATTCTATTGTCAAATTACTTATAACATTCATAATACTTCCAAAATCATTTACCGGATTGCTAAGATATCCTAGAGATGCCTGAATCATTTTTTTTGGCATATCCTCATTTAACTTTTCATACTCATGCATAATTTTTCTGTGTTTCTCTTTGATCAAATAATTAACCTGAAGTAATGATTCATCTAGATAACTCAATGAATTGTTCTCATTCTCCATTTCATTATGTATGTAATTTTTAGAAAAATAAATATCATGCTCTTTTTTAATGTCGAATGGTCTATTGTCACGCGATAGTGGTAAATATAGCAAATTTAACTCACTCGATATCTCTTCGAAGAAACCAGATACATCATCTTGAATATTTAGAACATCACTGGATGTAAATAAATTAGATGATAACTTTCTCTTATGAGACAGAAACCTAATTTCTTCATAATCTATATTTTTTGATCTACCTTTCCATTCAACCTTTATGTTGTATTCTTTCTTTATAATCTTCAATTTTTGTGCTCTTTCTTTATAAATGTAATGAATCTCTAAATCTCTAAACTCATATTCAAAGAGACTACTAATGTTACCTGTTGCAATAAATGAAATTATATTTAATACCGTAGTTTTACCAGAACCATTCGGACCAACTATTAAAGTCAAATCTCTATTAAAATCAACTTCTATATTTCTACTTCCAAACAGTTTTCTTATATAAAATTTTGTGATCAAGTGATCTTCCCCCAATTTTCTTATCATCATATAAATAGCTTCCATTAAGTTTCCAAAATGTACAATATGTATTGGTAACTTTTTCAATTTTACAAAGAAAACTAAGCACATTCAAGTTTATTTTTTATAAATTATTATTTCAAAGCACTCCTCATTTTTTACATGTAATTCTCGTTCTCTGTTTTAATTGACAACCCCTACAAAAAGGTCTATCCTAATAACGAATCATTCATTCACTATTAAGGAGTCGTTCCCGATGGTGCAAGCCAAGAAAGACGAAGTCAGGAAAGAGATTGAATACGCGGCACTCAAAGTCTTTTTTGAAAAAGGCTATGTGGATGCCAAAATGAGCGATATCGCGGATGAGATCAATATTTCCGTGGGCAATATCTATACTTATTTCAAAAACAAGAAAGAACTCTTCTACGCCGTCGTGCCGCCGGATCTGGTGGATTATCTGAAAAATGTGCTGGTCGAGACGATTCACTTTGATAATCAGACCCTGTTCGAGGAAACGGATAGCGAGCGAAAATCGGCACTGTTGCAGGAACAGGTGGATGTATTACGTAAATACCGGAATCAGATTGTGATCATCTTCGAAAAGAATAAAGGCACCATCTACACCAACGCCAAGAACGAACTTGTCGAGCTGATGATCGAAACCAAGAAGGCCTACCTCAAGAACCAATATAAACGGTATGAGATTGGCACCGAGGAGAACTTGATCTTGCTGAACATCCTCGCACACAACGTGATCGACATGAACCTGGAATTATTGAAGCGGGATATGAGTGAGGACAGCCGGAAGCAAATTTTCGAAGCGTTGTATGTATACAGACTGTACGGTATGAAGAGTCTCAACGAATAACGCTCCATCTCATCACTTATGCCGTGCAGACAAAGCTTGCAGATCAGATCAACTCACTTGGTTTGCACGCAAAAAAACACTAACATTAAGTCACTCTATTTTTTTGGCCCAAAAATGAATTTATAATTCATTTTTAAGACGGATATTTACCATTTACCAAACTATTTAAGTTGAACCCATATTTACACGATAACGGAGAGGACAGAAATAACCAGAGGAAGCGAAGCGTTCGCTTTTATCACCGGATTTTCCCTATTAAGAGGGAATCAAAAAAATCTGGGGATAACAGCGATCCGAAAGTTGTTCTGTCATCGGAGTGGCAAGTGTACATACCCTCTTTCAACTTATATAATCCCATCCATATTCTAAGGAGGAACACAACATGAACACCGCTTACGCATTGAAAAACGTCCATCTGATCCACGGCGACTCAAGCCGCAATCTGCAAAAAAACATGACCATTCTCATCAATGAGCAAGGTCTCATTCAGGATATCGTCCGAGATCACGAGCTGAATATCCCTAGTCACTACACAATAATCGACCTCTCAGGGAAATACGTGATGCCTGGATTAATTAATGCCCACGTACACCTCTTTGCAGATGGTAAACCGTTCAGTCTCTCGGTCAGTAAAGAATTGTTGCAGTTCGCATATGATCGGATATTGAACACGAAATTCGGCAGAAACGTTTTGAAAAAACGAATGAAACGCAATGCGCTGACCGCACTCCATGCAGGTGTAACCACGATGCGCAGCGTGGGGGAATTCTTTTACACGGACGTCCAGCTGCGGGATGAGATTAATAACGGCGACTTTGTCGGTCCTAATCTGCTTGTCTCTGGGTTTTTCCTAAGTGTCACAGGCGGACATGGTGCTCCATTCCTCGCTCTGGTGGGCGATTCCCCGTGGGAAGCACGGAAAAATGTACGGCTGAATGTGAAACACGGCGTAGATCTGATCAAAATCTGTGTGACGGGTGGCGTGACGGATGCGAAAATGGTGGGCGAAGCTGGTCGTTTACAGATGACGGTGGACGAAGTTTCGGCGATCTGCGATGAAGCGCATAAGATTGGCCTGCGGGTGGCAGCACATGTGGAAAGCACGGAAGGCGTAAGAGTTGCTTTACAAGGTGGTGTCGATACCATCGAGCACGGTTCGGAGATGGATGACGGAATCATTCGTTTATACAAAAATAATCCCAATGCCCTGAATGGCTACACCGCACTCATCCCAACCCTGCAAGCTGCTTATCCATCCGCTTCACTGGATACCAACGTAACGAAGGTAAGTGCAACGGTAAAAGAGAATTCAAGACTCGTCTACGATTCCATGCTCAAAGGCGTAAAACAAGCGATCGAAAACGACATCACCATCGGAATCGGCACCGATGCCGCTATGCCTTACGTGACTCACTATGATATGTGGAGAGAGATGGACCACTACATGAGACAGGCCAACCTGAACAACAAACAGGTCATCGACATGGTGACCCGAACCAATGCGAAGATCCTCGGTGTTGACGATGTAACAGGAACGGTGGATATCGGGAAACATGCTGATCTGATTATTATGGAGCAAAATCCGCTCGAACATATCGAGGCCTTGTCAGACATCTCTATGGTCATGTTCAAAGGAAATCTAATTCAAACACCATCTGTCACAAGAATCAAAGAAGTCGACGATGTCCTAAACTCAGTTTGGTGAATTCAGATATATAAACATAGTGTCGATCAGTAATACGTAATATTGGCTTCAATTAAATACGCTTTATCTTTAGAGTTCAATAATTCAGACATTATGCTTTGAGGTGGCAGAATATCTTCAACAGGTTCTCCATCCAAAAATAATTCTAGTGCTTCTTTCGCCATCACTAATGCTTCATCAATTGATTCGCCACAGGTGATACATCCGGGCAGATCAGGAAATGTAACATTAATTCCATCTTCAGCAAAATTAAAAATTGCGTAGTATTGGTAAGTTCGAATCATATGGGACACTCTCCTGTTATCTTTACTTTTAGCAAAAACAGCAAAAGCCTTTCGAATTATATCTGAAAGGCTTTCAACTCGTTTTAACTCTTAATTTCCCTCAAATATATTGTTATAAGATTAATCATTCAATCCTTTGCCCTCCAGGATCGGCTGCATGTACTTCTCTATTCGTGACACTTTTGTTTTGGATTGCTTCGGTTGTGAGAAATAATAGAGATATGCCCGCTGACGTCCGGGTGTCAGTGCTTCAAATGCATCTCGGAAAGCAGGATTCTCATCGAATTGCTGCTGAAGTTCCTCGGGAACGCTATATTCGGCAGTCTTTTTCATTTCCACTTGCAGTCCGGCTTGTTCCACTTCAATCGCTTGCTGGATATAGGCTTTGATCATAGCCTCCTGCTCCACAATCTGCTCCAGACTGGTGAAGCGAAGCTGGCGTTCTGCCTGTACATTCTCCGTTTGCTGGACCAAAATGCCGTGTGTATCCTTCAGTAGAGCACCTTTGAAAAACAGAATAGCCACGTATTCTTTGAATCCATGGATTAAGACGATGTTTTTCCCATCCAGCATGTAACAAGGATGCATCCATTTCATATCCTCTGTCAGTTCAAAATCCCGAATAATCTCTCTCAGCTTCGTGGACTCTTCCTTCCACGTTTTGAGTTTCTTTAGATAGCCGTCAACTTTACGATTCCCACTTGTATCCGTCATGGAGAAATACCTCTCTTTATCTCATGGTTTTATAGGTTCAATTGTACTGGTTTTCAAGGGATTGTACAGCGTTGCTTACAGAGCTTTTATTGACTTTTCTACTTGAATTTAAACCTTAATAACAACAAAGACCATCCTGTTAGATGGCCTATCATTTAATCCAATCCCATCTAATAAGTTTCAATCGACAGTTTACCATCCCCATAGTAAAATAATGGAATGTCTATTGCCATAATTCCAACATACGAAAGGAAGATTTAAATGAGAGAGTACACAGTTGTTCCAGGTCCGAAAAATGTTCAAGTAAACCGAGGTGATACTCAGGCTGCTGTTAATTTATTTGCGGATATCATTAATCACAAAGCACAATCTGGATGGACCTATCAATCGATGGAGTCGCTATCCATCACTGAGAAGCCCGGTTGTCTCCAGCAACCTGTTACAACGCATCATTATATGCTTATTTTCTACAGAGAGATTTAATAATAGTACAACAATCATGAGAAACTCAGAATCTGAGGAACTGATATTTAATAACATGCCATCCGAAGAAGAACTTATTAGACTCTTACATACACATCATGAAGAAAACGATCCTCGAAGCAGTTTCTATATAAGAACTCATGTTATTCCAGAAATCGATTGGTTGAAGTCTTTGCTTAACGTTTCACTTGCATTATTCGCAGGGCTAATCATCTCTATGATATGTTTTTATCTCTTGAATCCATTCATTCCAGTATATGCTTTGCTAAGTGCACAGATTGTTTTCATAGCAAGTATGTTCTTCATAGTTCTACGACGTGTTAGAGTGATCCTGATATGGAGTATTAGAATTTATCAACGTTTTGCCCCCATTGAGGTGAGGAACAAATGTCGTTTTGAACCAAGCTGTTCTGTGTATATGATTCAAGCTATTGAGAAATACGGGGCGATTAAAGGTCTTTCCTTGGGAATCCATCGTCTTCGTAAATGTAATATCAACGGTGGAGGATATGATTATCCATAAAGCAAAAAGGTCCATAGACAATCTATGGGCCTTTTGGTTTGGTTAACATCCCTGGCTTAAGCTAATATCCAGTAGTGACTGTGTCTCATCTTCCAACATGGAGGATGCTATCATCATGAAGTCTTCAGCTCCAATTTCAAATTGACCTTTACGAAATGGAAACCCCCAATTGCGATTTCCGCGTGTAAAACTAAGTTGGTCTAACAACGTTGCGATCTTTACTTCTTGACACGGAAGATAACGGAGATCTCGGCGAAAGGGTATAAAGGATTCAGACATCTGATATTGGTATATCCTGTCATCGGTAATTTGACCAATAGCGGTAAAAGCCTGAAGTGGCTTGCCAGTTGATATGTCTGTGCGTGGAGAATAGTATATCAGCCAATCACCCGGGGACATCTGTCGCAACAGCGCTGACTTGCCATGGCACAACTGCGCAAACCCTCCCTCTACGGCTACATTTACATGAGAAGCAGATACAACGCCAATCCAATATCTGCTGTCCTGATTTGGTTTCATGAATACATCCCATCCCCTTCTCTTGTTTACCTTTCCAGATTCGATTTCAATCGATCCAATTGTAAAAAATGATGTCTGTAGTGCATCTCTATCAACAAAAACCACTCCTGAGCATTTAGAGCGCCAAGCCTTGGATGACGTATTTTGTTGTTTACGGACGCTTGGGGTAGAACAGATGCCGTACTCCTCATCCGTTCCACGACCATGTGAAGCCCATCGATCAAGGACTCCATGCTCTCGGGTGGTTGCGGGGTGTACTGAGGGGAAGCAGGAACCTTTACGGGAATGGGAGGGAATTGTCCTAATTCAAACACTTGCCTACCCAGTTCTGTTTTTTCCTCCCCCAAGTTTAAAGTCGAATCCTCACTACTCAAACACTGCTCAATATTATGCAGATGCAAGAAAAGCGCTGATTGAATCAAATGTACATACATCTGTCCAATGGACCATTCCTCTTCACTTTGTTTTTTAAGTAAGCTACCCATATCCAATTTGTTCAGTTCTGCCAAATATCGTTCTACTGCCGTTTCAAATGATTTCAATACTTCCGTTGTACTTCTCATCCTTCAACCCACTCCTCTTGATCTGTGATATACCAAAGTATAAAAAAACACTACTGACAGGTGTATGTCAGTAGTGTTTTAAGATGTTTTTGGCTACTTCCTGCATTCGGAAGCGCAAAGACTCCGGCTCCAAGACCTCGATATCTCCACCCCAGCCAAGTAAATAATGCAATATTTCTTCCGGGTAGCGGACACGAAAATGAAAAATGAAACCTTCCTCTAGCTCCTCAAATGCATCCATATAAAAATGTAGGGCCTCCATAACTTTGTCAGCAATTTCAGGTTTTGCTCTGATTAATACTTGTTCGTTACGGTCGTCAGGAGGTCGATAACTGTTTAGATCAAAATCCGGTGGCAAAAGGAATTGATCCTCCAGCACGGAAAGTTCAGTCATCCGTGACAAACGAAAATGACGGATGTCTTGTCGCATATCACAACGTGCAATTAACATCCAATTCTCCTGAACCAGTGAGAGTCCGTAGGGTGAAACCTCACGCATATTATACCGATTGCCATCCGTTCCTGGCATTTTTTTCAGGTACATAAAACTGATTTTACGTTGCTCCAGAATAGCATTACGTATCTGGTTAAGGTATGTCTTCACCCGCGCTCGGGTTAAAGGTTCAACCGTATGAAGCAGTCGCATCGTTTCCCGAACACGTGTGGATTCGTCACGAACGGATTCTGGTAAAATCGCTTCAATTTTTCGTTGAGCCGACTTAGCCTCCATCGCGTATTCTGTATCCAATCTCTGTTCGATAAAATCAGCTCCCATGAGCAGGGATACGGCTTCTTCTGCGGTGAAGCTTACTGGGGGCAGAAAATATCCTTCCATGAGGGAATACCCATGACCCGGAGCTCCCATGATCGGAACACCAGCCTCACTTAATGCCTGTATATCTCGATATATCGTACGTACACTTATCTCCAATTGAGCAGCTAAATCTTCTGCTCGTAGCATCTTCCTTCGCTGCAATTCAAGCGTAATCGCAAGTTGCCGCTCCGTTTTGTTCATTTTCTAGCCCCCACCGTTTCATCATCCAAACCTAACTTATTCTAACACAGTAACTTGTCTTTTCGTTTCGTGAATTAAAGCAATGGCACGTCTCAAATATCATCCAAGATGAGATAGTCTTAATCCCAAAAAAACTGATACCCCAAAAGGATATCAGTTTTTTTTATCTGCTTTATATACGGTTAATTCTATTCGTTACTCCTTACACATACATGGCCAGCAACAAGTTATAGATCATCGTCGCAGCTTCCGCTCGGGTCGTTTCACTTCCTGCCCGAACCGTATGGTCCGTATATCCACTCACAATCTTGGCCTGCACCGCTGCATCCAGTGCTTCTTGTGCCCAAGATGGCGTCTGCGATGCATCGGTGAAACTTGGTTTAACGGAGGTATTACCGGACATTCCGGCTTGTGCATCTGAACTTACTTTCAGCGCATTCGCCATCATGACAGCCATCTCGGCACGGGTAATCGTCCGATCAGGCTTGAATGTGTTGTCACCGTAGCCTTTCACGATTCCGACTTGTACGGCTGCGGCAATATCACCTTTTGCCCAGTCTGGCAGACTGCCCTGATCTGCAAATGTCAGATCCGACTCCACGGACTTCAATACCAGCGCCTTACTGAGCAACGTAACAAACTCTGCCCGTGTGATCTTCTTCGATGGTTGGAATGTACCATCTGTGTAACCTTGAATCACGTTCATGCCCAACAAACGATCTGCGTAGTCGGAAGCCCAGTGTCCATTCAGGTCAGACAGATTCACCGGTGTGTAACTGGACACAACGAATGTACCCAGATGATTAACATTGGCCGTTATGCTTCCTGCTGCATTCATCTTGCCACCGATAAATACCCAGCTCTGACGAGCTTCATTATAGTAATAGATTGCAGGTTGGGTGCCATTAGGCAACACTGCCGAATCCACATTCAGGCTCAATGCCGCCTGCTCATTCAACGTTCTTCCGCCACTGCGGCTGATCTGTACAGCTTGTCCAAGTACATTCAGGGAAGCTGTATTCTGCAACTTGTCCTTGGTAACCACAGACACTTGCAGCGTATCCTTGGAACCAATGGCTCCCGATGGAACATTGAATTGCACGATGTCTTTCAAACCCGTTTGGACCGGCTGATTCACTTCCACCTCTACCTTCACTTCAGTGGATGAATCTGACCCCGTTTCCGGGTTCGTTGGTGTGGTTGGAACGGTTGGCGTTGTTGGTACACTTGGTGTACTTCCTCCAGAATTCCCACCAGAGTTGCCTCCATTACCTCCACCTGAACCCCCGCCGCCATTGCCTGAGCGGGCTTGTACAGTTACGGTACGGATAACTTCCTGTGCAGCATTACCAGCGATATCCTTCACGTTATACCGAAGGGTGTAGATTCCTGCCGCTTGTGTGTTCACCGTGCCATCCACCTGCACGGAACCACGGATGCCGACATTATCGGAAGCCTGTGTTCCAGGCTCGTTGTATGTGTCTCCCACATTCAGCGTCATCTGGCTGCTACCTTGCAGGGTGATGACGGGAATCTCACGGTCTATTTCAATGACCAGAGGTAAAGTATACGTTTGTTCCAGATCATCTGTTGCTCGGAATAAAAGGTTGTGCTCTCCCGGCTCCGTTATCTCCAAAGGTGTATTCTCTGCATATGCTTCGTACGTCTGCTCTCCATCACGAGACAACTCGATGATCGCAGAAGTAGCAGGCGCGTATACTGCGCTGGTTACACTAACGGTTACAGACTGGTTCGTCCATGTATCCGTGTGATACGGCTGGCCGTCAGCGGTTGTCATGTTGCTTTTTAACACCAGCGCCTGATTATTCGTGCCTTCCACAATGACAGTGAACGTTTTGGGTTGAGATTCCGTGCCACGTTGCACGGTTGCCGTCAGTTCCAATCGCTCATTATTGTCCGGTTGCAATAGCAGCTTGCCCTCGTTATTCATTAGTTCCGGCTTGGAGCTGGACCAGCTAATGGTTGCACCATGCTTCCCTTCAACAGGAAGGGTAAGATCGGAATGGACCGCGTTCAGATCGCCCAGATCGATTGCTTCAAGCGTATCGGTTACCGCCTGTGTGTCACTGTACGGTGTGGCACTCACGAAGATTGGGTTGGAGTAGAACCACAGATCGCGATAGTTGCTATCGTTAATTTGATTAAAACGGGTCGTTGCATCAGCTGTCGTATTCTTTTGATCGAGTTGTGGTTCACCGTCTACAGTCTCACCTGTCACGTTCATGCCCAGATTGGTACCGCGCAGGCGGAAATACTTGTCCTGATCTGTGGCTTTGATCTTGTACGTGATGACATTATAGCCTTCGGCATCTGTCGTCCAATCGTTGGATGTGAAGGTAGCCAGTACTTTGGTAGAGTCGTTGGTGTCTTTGTTATATGCGGCTGTGCCCTTCTGTGCCTTGGCTGTCACATCCCCAGCGATGAGATCGACATGATCCACCACGGGTACTTGTCCAGCGGACGTGCCGCTGTTGATTGGATTTTCATAGTTGTTGCTTGTCGTTGGACTCTTGAAGCGGATCTTCAGCTCAACTTCATCGCCTTGGGTCACATTCAGGTCTCCGCCCATCTCAACCTGAGCACCCGCTCCGGAAGCAGTGAAGTCCAATGCGTTGATCAGATCACCGAATACGGAAAATGATTTCCCCGAACGCAGTCCATCCAGTACTGCCTGCATGCCTGTGCCCTCAACCCAGGAATACGTCTTGGCATATTCGCCCGGAAAATAACCACTGGAATTCGTGCCAATCGTCTTGAAATGATAATCCGAATTGCCATAGTTCCAGAAGTGACGTCCTTCTCCCAGCAATGCATCCCATAGTCCGCCAACCTTGGCGACCATATAGTCTACACCGCCGTATGTACGGTATTTGTATCCATCATCTGCGGTCGGATTAGCCACATTGTAGATTGTGTTGTACCCTCCACGATCCGGTTCCATCTGGTTACCCAGCATGCCTTCGATACCGAATACCACTTGTGGAGCCAGATCGTTGAACTCACGGAAGTCCGCGATCGTATATTTGTTTTTGCCGCGTGAAGGGTGGTTGATCATCGCATAACTTGTCATTGGATAGTTCGTTGCAAGCCAGTTGATGGCAGCCAACGCATCCTGATGAGACGTGTAAGCACGCCCTCCGTTCTGATCCCATTTCGCTACGTCCGCCGCATTAAACAGGTTCGCTGCGCGATTCGTGAAGCGGTACTCGAATTCCTTGGCAGCGTTAAGCGCTTCGGTTGAGTTCGGCTCATCCGTAAGAATCCCCACCCCAACGTGTTCATGTGTTGGCATGTCCCATTCGAAACCGGAAAAGATCGTTTTACCTGTGTATTTGCCTGCATCCTGAAGTGCCTTGATCTGTGGTACCTGATATTCATTCATTCCTTGAGACATGGGGATTGACCCACTTGGAATGTCTACGCCGTTGTGATCTCGCTTGGATAACCGCAAATGATCCGTAAGTGCGATCCAGTCCAGCCCATATTTGGTTAAACCCGCATCGAGCACGTTCTCCAGTGAAACCTGTGCATCATCAGACTCAAACGTATGTACATGCAAATCTCCCGTTTGCCAAGAACCTGTTGCCGAGCTGTTGACTGGCGAGCTATCTCCCGCATCTGCATACGTTATCTCAGCAGGGAAAGCTCCCATGACCATCCCTGTAGCCAAGGGTATAAGTGTAAGTATAGCGAGCATTTTCTTGCCTGTATTAATGAACAAAATCATCCCACCACCCGTTCTGAGTTGTTGTGTCGGGAGTAAATATAAGAAACTTTTGGGGGCAGGGTCAACGGCCTGGAAGCATGTATTTAAAATTTTACATATACCTGCATTCTTTCATATTCCGTTAAAGGTTTTTCTAACTTATCCTAACGAAGTTATACTCTATACTGCTCCATATTGGGGGAGTGAATCTAGGGATAACGCAGCAATTAGGAGGTGATGCAAAATTCAGAGATTGTTCACGATTCAGGAAAGTTCCACCACTGCTGTGGATCATTAGGAGGAGAACTGGCGTAGGAGGAATGATGATAAGGAGAAAATAGTGGGTTGTGTAAAAAGATCAGGGTTACGTATACGCTGAGTATAGAAAAAAAGTACCCACGCACTACAGGCATAATATGCCATGAAGCCGCAGGTACTTTGGGTTGAGCGGGATTTTGTATCAGCCTTTACATCTTTACTTTTGTGAAATGGGGGCGAGTTGTTTGTGAAATCCGACCTATCTCCACTTTATATTTAAACTGGAAAAATACGATACATAAACCGATAATGTTGAAGATGGCAAAATAACGCAAAGATCATTATTCATTGAAGGAGTTGCACACTTTTGAAAAGATTCTATCTAGGTTTTGGATTAACGATTATCGTCATCATTGTACTATTATCAAGCTCTACTCCAACAGAAGCAGCATCGAAGAAAGTAAACTTAAAATTGTCAGATGGAGCGACGTACTATGGTGAAGTTTTAAACGGGAAACCTCATGGTAAAGGAACCGCGAGATGGGGAGAAACCGAAGTTTACTCTGGAGATTGGGTGAGTGGTAAGCGGCAAGGAAAAGGCAAGTATACATATACATTAGTTGAAGGTGGAGGTGTCCCCTTTGAGGATTACAATGAATCTAATATGGGCCATGGAACAGGTGAATTCACTACAAAAGCCTACACCGGATCATGGATTAATGATACATATCATGGTAAAGGAAAAGAAATTACGCAATGGTTAGAAGTACAGTATCTTACTTCTGATGGCAAGGTTTACCCTGTACATGACCGTTACAACAACACCATTAACGATGGAACATTCAATCAGGGCAAGATGTCTCAGGGATATTACGCAATCCACTCTTCAGATACTGTCTCACTAGGATATACCGATCATACGACTACGATTGCTCTCAAAAATGATTATTTCAACGAAAAGTTAACCGGGGATAAGGACTTTTTTGACACGATTATCAATTATAACAAGAAACACGGTTCTTCAGAAAAATATATCGGGATTAAACCATCCGAATTCTCCAAAGGCACATTAACTAGTGGCAAATTCACGGGGGTTACGCATCTAATCGATTATAGTAATTCAGTAAGTTATTCTAAACAAGTCATAATGAACGATAACGTATTAAAGGAGCATCACATAACATCTGTCGTCTTTGATAAAGATCGCAAGAAAACCATTAATGAATTCCTTCAAGCTATTAAGCCCTATTCAGTCAAAATCAATACCATCTCTGACGAGATTATGTCATTAAAAGACATTAACTATGAGGGAATGATCCCTAGGTAGTGGAGGTCACAAAATGAGAAAAAAGCGATGGATTGTGAGCATAGTCATTTTGATTATTATACTTTTCATGAGCGAATTGATGATGTTGTCCTCAGGAAAGGTTGGAGTTCTCAACATAACGCAGAGAGTTATTTCAGGTGCACCTCATGTTATCGTTCAAGGGCAGACACTGTCTTACCAAGGTAAGGTTCATTGGGAGGATATGCAAAATAGTATCGAAGAATATTCCGTAAGCGATGAAGGGAATGTCTTGTATAAAGCACTAGGCACCCCTGTCCCACCACCTTGGATATATGTGAGAAAAGAAAAGAATGAGGGTTTCCGATATAAAATCCCGCAGCTTCCCTGGAAACTATAAAATGATCTGGGAACTTCTCGAGCGGACATCACCAGATGTTCGCTTTTGCTATGAATTTGTAGTCTACCTCGCTCAATGGTGACATGTCCTATGGTTCAGGTATCAAATACAATCCACATTATTGTTCCTCTCACTTTTCTTCCAATCCATTAAACTGCCTGAGCATGGCGGTGAAACGCTCCAGTTCCCTATCATTCCATCTGGATATACGGTCATAAAAAGCTGACTCTTTCTCTTTGAGTGCACCAACCGTTGATTGTTGGCCAAGTTCCGTAAGAGACAGTAACACCCCGCGGCGATCGTTGGGGTCTTGCTCTTTGCTAACATATCCTGACTTTTCGAGTTGTTTGATTAATCGGCTGACCGAGCTGCGGTCCATTGCATTCGCTTCTGCCAAAGCCGCGGCGCTTGTTGGGCCATAGGAGTAGAGCCACCGAACCAGTTGAAAAGCGGCAGGTTGCAGGTTCGCATCAAAACGCTCGGCAGATCGAACGTTAAGCGCATGCGAAGCACTGATCAGTGCATGAATCTGCTCACCCAGCGCTAGCTCGAGGGTTGCTCTATCTTTGGTTTTGACTAGATTTTCACTCATTATTGTTAACTCCCTCTCCCAGATACATGAAAGTAGACTTCTCGAAATGTAGTTGACAAATATCAATTAATATTTATAGTTGATTTATGTCCATTATATAATTTCGAATCTATTTGTGTCAAAAGGAGATCTTCTCATGAAAACTAAACATCCCATTATTGTAATTACCGGAGCAACAAGCGGTTTAGGGCAGCTTGCTGCCACGGAACTCGCCAAACGCGGGGCACATCTTATACTTACAGCTCGAAGCAAGGAACGCGCAGAGGCTACCAGGTACAAAATCAAGGAAATCATACCTTCTGCTAAAATCGAATTTTTCTATGGAGACTTGTCCTTACTGAGTGATGTAAAACGTATTGGGTTAGAGATTGCAGCCGCTTATCCGCGTATAGACGTACTTTTGAATAATGCCGGACTTCATGCTTTTGAACAGAGAGTCACGTCCGAAGGATATGCCGAGATGATTGCCGTCAACTATTTGGCACCTTGGCTGTTAACGCACACATTGCAATCTTCCCTGATTCAGTCGGGCCATGCCCGTGTCGTCAATGTTGCATCTGAAGCTTCGCGGAATCACGGCACCCTGGTGTTGCCAGATGACTTAACGGATATCACTCCTTTTACTGCACGCGGTTCCTCTCCAATCTATGGCAAAACCAAACTCCTCAATATTATGTTTACTGGTGAACTAGCCAGACAATGGCGTGGAACCGGAATTCGCGTAAATGCCTTGAATCCTGGCTTTAATGTTACGGGTCTAGGACGAGAGCTATGGTTTGCAAGTGTGCTTGAACGCATGTTAACCTTTTTGCACATTGGCGACCCGCGCCGGGGTGCGGATATCATTAGTCAGTTGGCTGTGGATTCGAAGTATGGCGAGGTTTCGGGAGGATATTTCAATGTGGGAACTGGAGCATCTATTGTTCCTATCCATCCTGGCGGAGATGAGGCCATGCAAAACAGACTGTGGATCGTTACGACACAACTGATGAAAGATCACGGCGTACTGGATTAATTGTACAAGAACAGGGGTGTTCCATAAGCCACAAACATAGCTAGGAACACCCCATCCTTTTTTTCAGTAACTTAGATTGCGGCAAACACCTTGTCAAAACCTGCTTTCGACTTAGCCAATATTTCACTCAAACTTAGATTCGATGCCGGTGCCAGTACTTCCTGAGCCACCACGCCATTGTAACCAATCGCCTGCAGGTTTCTCAGAAACCCACCCAGATTAATGACCCCTTCGCCGGGGTACAAACGCTCATAATCCAGCAATTCCTCGATCGGCAAATCATAAGCATCGTTGATATGCACATGAACAATCTGCTCTTTCTTCAACTTCAACAGATCTTCCATCGGTAAACCATTTGTATGCCAGTGATAGGAATCTACCAGTAAACCTACGTTAGGCGCATGGATCGTCTCGATCCAGTCTAGCGTATCTTCCACACGCCAAATAAACGGATTCTTCCATTGCGTCCGCAAATGATGGCATCCCACAAACTCCAGCCCCAACTTAATCCCGTAAGCGTCCAAGATATCTGCGCAGAGTCTCAAGCGTTTCGTAGCCGCCGCCATAAATTGTGCTGCCGGTTGATCCGTTGAGGGTAAAATATACGTGCAACAGCTGTAACAGTCCAGCGAAGCAGAAGCTTCTGCCATAGCGACCAACGATTGCAATCCCTCACGAAACTGCTCATCTGTCGTCCGCCACTCTACCGTCAGGCCCGATGAACCGATGATCACCTGATTACTTTCCAGCAGATGTTTTGCCTGTTCTTTGCCATACGTTTCAATCAATGAGAGCGGATTCAAATCTACAGATCCGAATCCGTGTTTGACCGCATCTATGATATATTGTTCATCAGACTCGATGTTGCCCAGTCCCGCATTTGTTAACCCTCTAATCATCCCAATCTCCTCCTGTGACTCGTCTGGAATTACGGCTTGTATATCATTTTCTTTATCATTTTATAATAGCAGTACTCTCCGAAAAAGAAACCATTAAAAAAGAGCCGCAACAACGTTATATTAACGTCATTACCGCTCTATCTTTTCTATCTTACACTCTCTAACGTATACCGGTTACGCGGGATCTTAAGACCCAGATTCTCCCGTAGCGTCTCATGTTCATACTCCGTACGGAACAGCCCTCGTTCTTGCAGAACCGGGACAACTAGCTCCACGAAATCTTCCAAGCCATTGGGTACCACGGTACGTACATTGAATCCGTCTGCCGCTTCGCCTTCAAACCATTCCTGAATCCGATCTGCGATCTGATCCGGTGTACCAATGAACGATGTACGTGGAGTGGATGCCAGCAATGCCACTTGGCGCAGGGTTAGCCCTTGTTCTCGTGCCTGCTGCTTGATCTTGTCTGTTGTACTGCGGAAGCTGTTGCTCCCAATCTCCCCAATCTCGGGGAAAGGTTCGTCCAGCGCGTGCTGGGAGAAGTCATAATGATCGAAGTACCGGCCCAGATAATTCAACGCCTGATCAATACTCACCAGTTCGGCAATTTCCTGATACTTCTGCTCCGCCTCTTCCTCCGTTCTGCCCACAATGGGACCAATGCCAGGGAAGATCAGGATATCCTCTGCCTGACGTCCATATGCAACCGCTCTTGCCTTCACATCACGGTAGAACTCCCTTGCTTCTTGCAGCGTCTCATGTCCTGTGTAGACGGCATCCGCCGATCGGGCGGCCAGATCTTTACCAGATTCAGATGAGCCCGCTTGGAAAATGACCGGATGCCCCTGCTTCGAACGCCCCACATTAAGTGGACCCTGTACCGAGAAGTGCTCTCCCTTGTGATTTAGCGTATGTAGCTTGGCAGGATCGAAAAATACGCCCTGCTCTTTGTCTCCGATAAAGGCATCGTCCTCCCAGGAATCCCAAAGGCCTTTGACCACATTCAGATGTTCTTCCGCAATTTCGTAGCGTAGCGCATGGTTCGGATGTTCGCCTTTGCCAAAGTTAAGGGCCGAACCTTCCAGAGGTGAAGTAACCACATTCCACCCGGCTCTCCCACCGCTTAATTGATCCAATGAGGCAAATTGCCGCGCAACCGTGAAGGGTTCACTATAGGAAGTAGATAATGTAGCAACCAGCCCGATGTGGGAAGTTGCCCCGGCGAGTGCGGACAGAAGCGTCAATGGTTCGAAGCGATTGAGAAAATGAGGATTGGACTTCTCGTTGATAAAGAGACCATCTGCAATAAAGAGCAGATCAAACTTCCCTTTTTCCGCGATACGCACCTGCTTCTTGTAGAACTCCAGACTAACGCTCGCGTTAATGGGAATATCCGGGTGACGCCAAAAGGAAATGCTGTTACCCACTCCGTTTAGATTAGCTCCCAATTTCAATTGTCGTTGCGACATATATATTCCTCCCTAGATTGTAGTGATGACCATTCAGTTCGAGTATCCTTTTATCTCTGAGAGTCGTTTCGTCATTTCTTTATGCTGTTTCCGCCAGCTTCTGCTGCTGCCATGCCTAATCCCCGTTTATCCGCCTGTTTCACATCACTAACTCTGACTGCCCAAGCCGCTCCAAGCAATACAATCCCTGTGAAGAGAAAAATATACGGAATGCCGATCCATCCACCGAGAAAACCACCGATTAACGGTCCAAGCACAATACCGAACTGACTCGCCGTCTGACTCAGACTGACAGCCCTCCCACGAAAATCGTGATCAGCATACTTGATGATCAACGCATTAAGCGCCGGATATACTGCGGCAAAGAATAAACCATAAACAAATCGCAGGCTGCCAAAATAAATCAGATTATTTGCTGTCATTTGCAGCAGACTGCCAATTCCGCCGCCAATCAGACCAATAAACAGTGTTTTCTCGTATCCGATCCTTCCACCAATCTTCCCCCAGCGCGGCCCCATAATGACCGTTGCCACACCAATCGCCGAGAAGACAATCCCTGCACTAAGTGTTGCACTGCCAACATCTCCACCAATCTGGACCACATAGAGCGTCAGCACCGGTTCGATGATAAGTACAGAGGTCGAAACTAGCAGAATCAAACCGTAGATTCGCATCAAGCCGGGCGTGGAAGCCGCTCTTTTCAAATCCCCTATGATCCTCGTTGGAACGATCGTACGAGCTTGTCGTGACTCCTTAACACCGAGGACCATTAGAACCGCGAGGAACGTAATGACAGCTGATGCAATAAAGCATCCCCGCAGTCCGATCCAATGACTCAACACACCACCGGCAAGAGGACCAAGAATCCCGCCCGCAGCGCTGGCCGTGGAGATTACGCCAAGTGCATAACCCACCTGTTTCTCCGGAGTATTGGTACCGATCAGTGTAATCGAGGCGGGATGAAAACCAGCCATGAGTCCCTGAAAGACTCTCACCGCGATAAACGTATATGGATCGTACACAAAGAAGTTAGCGAGATGCGCAATACCTAGCCCCACTCCTGAACGGACGAGCATCAGTTTGCTGCCATATTTATCAGCCAGTGATCCCCAGAAGGGTGCGCATAATCCACTGATCAGAAAGCTGATGGAGATCGAAATACCGGACCAAGCTTCCAGACCGCTCTGGATACCAAGATCATTTTGCAGGAATATAGGAAAGAACGGAACGGACAGCGAGTACGCCATATGATTGAAAAACAGGCCGAACCACAGAATATACAGATTTCTCTTCCATTGTGGCATCTTGGCATTCTCCATACTATATAATTCCTATATAAAAAGTAGGTTATTATCCATATTAGGGTAACGTCATCGGAAAGTATAATAGAAAAGTTCAATAGACCCATTCAAGAATTAAATGAATGGGTCTATCTTATCGGCGATACATCGTATTAGTTATTGTCCTAACTGTGATTGATACTCGTGTTCGAATACATGTTTCATAATAGCCAATTCCATATTTTTCAATTCAATGATTTTATCAAGCATGACATCATACTTTTTGTATACACCCTGCTCCATGATGAATTGATTCATATACATGACCAGATTACGGAGTTTTAAAGCTTCGCTAACCAGCTCTTCTAACCTTATTTTTATCGAAGGATCGGGGAGAAAGTCAAGTATGGCTTGGGCAAGCAGTTGTTTATGTTCGTAGAGCAGGTGAAAAGGATGTATAGCAAACGGTTGATTTTGCATCCCTTCCTTCTGCATACCCAGCATATCAATCATCTTATCGTATATTTCACTTCCAAGATAACGGTGATCCTTTCTCAGAATACTGCGAACTTGATTAGTCTCTCCTACGTATTCTTTCAAAATATTCATTAGATCCTCTTTGGAAAACTGTAGAACCGTTTCATAATAATATTCACTGGGTTCCTTATACTCATCTGTCTTTTCAATGGCCCATATTCCGTTCAGGTAATCCGTAGACCATTCAGCATCGAAATTCGAATCTTGAATAACAGTGTTCTCATCATAGGGAAGCCATTTCTCACCGTAGAATCCATCCCAAAAATCATGGCACAAAAACTCTTTACGATCCGAATCAAATCCAGAGATGAATACCTCATGTTTACCCCCGCCAGGAATATTTCTCAGGAAATAAATATAATTATTCTTTTGAATTAGTTCCACTATAAAATCTTGCAGTTCCCACTGTTTTAAAATCATATCTCTATCGTACACCCTTGTAATCAACATAGGGCATGTCGACATTTTGAATTTGTGCCAAGGATAATATTGTGAACAGACGTCCAATCCATAGCCCCCTTCATCATTGTGACTCAGGATGACCAATAGAAAATTATGATAAATCCAGCTACGTGAACGCTTGTCCAAATCTAGCATGGAAAAGAGACTCGCATGATGTGGGTAGGTAGTCATTAACGGCTCGTTCATTTGCAATTTTTTAATCATGACTGATCTCCAATCCTGAGCAATTTATTAAGTTATGCTTCTCCAGTTCATGAATGGCTTCCAGCTTGCTTGTGAATTTTCTCCACTGATTATGTGTCATATTCTCCCGATATACCGCCTTCGCCAGCACGTTACGTAACTCACTCCAATGATCCTGTATTGCCTGAGCAGCAGAAACAAGATCGGTATGTTGTTCGTATAACCGTTGCATACGATAGGTTTCGACCTTTTTGGCATTCACAATGTCTACAATGGATTGTAGAACAAGTTCAGCATAGACCATATCAGGTGAATCTTCTTCATTGAACTGATACGTCTTCTGTATGAAGGACAGAAGATGACTCATTTCCTGATTAATCTCCTCTGGTGTAACGCGCACATGATCAATAAACATGTCACGCAGTTCTCCCAGCATGATGTTGTTTCTTTTGTGTGAGACCGTTTCACAAGCTGAAAATGCGTAGAACGTGGGTACTTCTTCTTCCTCCATAAAAAGCCGCACGAATCCTTCATAAGCTTGTACAATGTCATTCATAGGCATCTCCATCGGTTGATACGTGAGATTGTCCCGGTGATCATGTTCTATTACATGGAACACTTGCCGCTGGAGATCATACCCATAGATTAATAAGGAATGAGGCCAGTGGGTACGTAAATACATGTCTTTGCGCAAGGACTCGTAATAACAGTCCACTCGGATAATTACTGGGCGGTTCACTTTAACCGCCTCCATAATATCTTTTCGTACATCCTCGCTGTAGGTCTTCGTTTCATAAGTTAGCCCCATACGTTCAATTAGCTGGGCATCTGATAATACAGCTTGATACTCTAATCGGAGTATGCCCTGATGTTCATCGAATCTATAGTGCATTCGGTCGTTGATCATCACAGGCAGTACACCAATCGAATAGAATTTCAATACGGGAAAGAGTGAATTATAGAAACAGTTTTTGTAGAAAACATCATTAAACGGCTCTATTCCTGCGATGATAACTATTGGCCTATGGGAATGATGTAACATAAGATGATCCGCTTCCGCTGTTGCCCCGACTTCTTCGGTAAATTGCTCCATTGCACCATCTGTCTCTGGCATATCCTGCTCTTCAAGAAGTATCTCTTTTTCAGAGTTATGCTCATCCGCTTCATACCCCTTGTTTCGAAGCACTTCAGCCAGTGATGCAATAGTCTCATACCGCATCACTTCATCAGCAGTAAGCGGAATACTCTGCCTCTCCATATCGGCCTCAAGTTTGATGACATTCAGTGAATGCCCCCCAATTTCGAAGAAGCGGGCATGAACGTCAATCTCTTTCAATTGCAATAGATCCGACCACAATTCGGCGAGCACCTGCTCTAATGCATTGCGTGGAAGTGTAATATCTGTCCCTTCTCCCTGTAAGAGCAAGGGGTCTGGAAGAGCTTTTCGGTCCAACTTCCCATTGGCCGTATATGGCATATGATCCAACATGGTGTATCTGGAGGGCAGCATATATTCAGGCAACTCTGTCAGCAAAAAAGATCGCAATTGCTCCTGATTGATACTTTGGCTCTCCGTTACTGTGTAATAGGCACATAACAGGGACTGCCCATCCTGATCGGACTGAACTGTGACCGCAGCAGCCGTGATAGCCGGGTACTGGAGCAACCTGTTCTCGATCTCCCCGAGTTCGATCCGATAACCACGTATTTTCACTTGAAAATCGGAACGACCCAGATACTCCAGATCTCCATTAGCATTGAGACGTGCGAGATCTCCCGTTTTATACATATAAGCGCCTTCATGAAAAGGATCTTTTACAAACCTCTCGGCCGTAAGCTCAGGTCTGTTCCAATAACCTCTGGCTACTCCATCTCCTGCGATGCATAACTCTCCCGTTGCTCCGATTGGCATATGCCGATGCCGCTTATCCAGAATATAAATACGGGTATTGGCAATTGGATGACCAATCAAAATTGTCGTGGTAGGCGAAAGTTCCTTAATGCTCGACCATATTGTTGTTTCTGTGGGACCATACATATTGTAGATTCGGGCAGAGGTCATCCCCGCGACCTCCTCATACAAGGCATACGGTAGAGCTTCCCCTCCAATCATCAATGTTTGAATTACGCTCCACACCGGTGAATTGACTGTAAGCCCAATCTGAAGCATTCGCAGACGAGAAGGAGTTATTTGTATTAATTCAATGTTGTGAGTAACAATTAGATGCGCAATACGGCTTGGACTTAACTGATCCTCCTCTACCGCCATTATCAGTGTTAACCCATTAGCGAGTGCCCCAAGCGTTTCCAGTACAAAGATATCAAAGGAGAATGTTGTGAGGGCGAGAATTCGTTTGCCAGGTTCAAAAGGAATGCTGCGGGATACACCTTCCACAAAGTTTCTTAGTGCCAGATGTTCAATCATGACCCCTTTTGGCCTGCCTGTAGATCCGGAAGTATATATCAAATAAGCCAACTGCTCCGACGAAACAACCGGCAGAGAGATATGTTGTTCATCCCATTCTTCCATGCGAGAAATATCGATTATTTGGCCTGTGTATATGAGTGAGCCGATCAGATCGGGCTTCGTTAGCACAATCGCAGCCTGGCTATCCTCCAGCATGAACTGCAACCGATTATTTGCATATGCTGGGTCCATTGGCATGTAAGCAGCCCCCGCCTTAAGTACACCCAGCATAGCCAAGAGCATGTCTTCCGATCGGGTTAACAGAATTCCTACAACGGCACCTGATCTTACTCCCTGAGCTAACAGGTATTTCGCAAGCTGATCTGATTTGCAATCCAAGCTTTGATAGGTAAGGATATTATCTCCGCAGATCACTGCGGGAATATCCGGCTGTTGTGCAGACCAAGACTGAATCATCTGGATGATTGAACGAGCTTCAGGAAAACGTATCTCCGTATCATTCAGATGTTGAATAACCAGGTCTTCCTTGCGCGAGAGCATCTTTATATGATGTAATCCCTCATCTGGATGGGCTGTACACATCGAGAGCACACGCATCACATGGTCTACAATCTGTTCAATGCTTTCTCGAGAATATAATCCGGCATTGTAATTCATGCGTAACGCCAGCCCTACTTTAGACATTTGAAGTGAAAACACCATATCTGCTAGGGAGCCTGTTTCTTGTAGATTCTCCTGCAAATTGTCCATTCGAACTACAGTGGCCACCCTTGGCAAGTCTGTCCCTTCATGACCAAGCAATTCAAGAATTTTCTCCAGCGAAAGATGGTTAAACTTTCTGGCTGCACCCACAAGGGTCCTGAGCTGAAGAACGAGTTCCTTAAAAGAACACTCTTCACCAAAATTGATGCGAATAGCACGTAGTTGACTTGAATTTGCTGCACCAGACGAAGCGGGAATACCTACTGTTATATCGTCATTGTCCAGATAACGGTGTAACACGTATGTGACACCTGCGAGAAGAAGAATAAATGCCCCAGCTTCGGTATTCCCGGAGATACGAAAGATTTGTTCTGAAACAGGTTGAGGAAATGCAAGTTGCATCTCCTCAAACACTTGCTCACCCCATGTTCCCCTCGTTTTTTCACTAGGGAACATGCTAAATTGAAGGTCCCCCGAGAGATGGTTTAGCCAATATTGCTTCTCCTCTTCGAACTTTCGGCTCGATAATAGCAAATTTTGCATGAATGCACCTGGCTCTGCTGACAATTAGCACGCCTCCCATTCTCTTTGGGATCAAAAATAATCAGATTAGGTTGAGACCTTTTTTCTTTGCCATCTTTTCTACCTTGCGCAGCATAACGATTGAGATGATTGTATACGAAATGGCAAAAAAGATGAGGATGCACCATTCCATCCAGATCGGTGCAAGGGGTACCCAATCTGTTTTGAAACTGTAATAACGCACCATATCATACCCCCAGGTATAAGGCAGGAGATATGCGATCCAACGAACGACTGCCGGAAACTGGTCCACTGGGAAATAAGCACCTGCTACAAATTCAAACATGATAAACAAAATACCCACAATGGATGACACCTGGCGGTACAGAATCCCCAGTAGTGCAATCATGACGCCAAGCGCCATTAATGCAACGATGACCACAAGACAGGTGACTAGAATCATCATGGATTCAGCAAAGTTGAGACCTGCGTACAGAACAAGCAGGATATACATCGGTATGAACACAATGACATTCATTAATGCACTGGCTACAACCGTCCCTACATAATACGCGTAACGAGAGATTGGATTGCAGTACAGATACTCCAAAGTGCCGTTATGGAGATCATTCGTCACGGCACCGAGCGGTGCGTTTAACGCTACTCCGTAGAACAGCCATACAAGTATTGCACCCAGGTAAAAGATAAACAGGTTATCTCCTTGAAGTACATTCTCTCCCTCGTATACAACAAACGTGGACATCAGCAGGAAAAAGAGTACTCGTAGACCCAACTGTAGGAAGTTACCGAAGAAGTTTGGCAGATACCTTACAGCAATCTGCAATTCCTTCACGGTTGTTGCCCACACGACGGTGAAAAATCCGGTAGGTTTACCTATGGCTTGTAGCTTTAGCGTTTCCTGACCTGTCCCGGTTTTAGCGTATTCGATACTCACTGTTCTCTGCCTCCTGCCAATGTGTACTCTAAATTCTCATCAGACTTCACATAGAGCTGAACAAACAAATCTTCAAGTGTTAGTTGTCTATGCTGAATGGTCGTATGGATATTGCCTTCTTTTAATTCACTAATAACCGCGCCCATCCCGTCGTACAGGTTCGTGATTCCGAAGGAAACAGTGTCTTCCTCCTCACGAATAATAGTGGAAGTTACCTCCGGCAGAGCAGTGATTCGCTCCTGAATGGAAGGGGGCAAGTCTGCTCTGGGAATGTCGATGAATTCGACTGCGCCCAGATTGGATTTTAGTTCGGCAATTGTACCTGTTTTAAGGAGCGTTCCTTTGCGCATCAGGGACACCCGGTCCGTCATGTCCTCTACCTCAGTCAGAATGTGAGAGGTCAGAATAATGGATTTCCCCTCATCCCGCACATAACTTTTAATGAACTCGCGTACACGTCTGGAGATCACGGGGTCCAGTCCCTTGGTCGGTTCATCCAGATATATCACTTCAGGATCATGCAGCAGGGCTCGCATAATGACAACGGTTTGCTTTTGGCCTCCCGATAATTGCATAAATTGCTTGTTCAGATGTTCCGAGAAATCCAGATACGTACTTAATTTGTCGATCTGGTTTGAAATCTCTTGTTTGCTAAGTCCGGTAAGTCTTCCAAAGAATATCAAGTTCTCTCGAACAGTTAATCTCGCATAAGCAGAGCGTTCAGTATCTTGACCCACGTATCCGATTAGTCTCCTGATGATGTTCGCATCGGTATCCAAATCGTAGCCGCCGATATTGACAATTCCGGAGTCCTTGGTCAACAGAGTCGCCAAGACTTTAATAAAAGTTGTTTTACCTGAACCGTTGGTCCCCAGAATTGTGTGGATCTCACCCTTGCGAAGCTCAAAGGACATGTTATCTAACGCTAGGTGTTTACCATAGGACTTAGTGACGTTCTCAGCGGATAGCACTCTCACTTGTTCTCCCCCTTTATGTATTGCCTGTATTGCTGAATACATGGGAGGGCGAATACGCTATTGCAGCGCATTTCGCCCCTAATGTAATCACTTTACGCCGACAGCTTCGTGTACCAGATACTCCGCCAGTTCGTAGTAATGTCCAGTATCATCAATGATATGATTCATCCACTGATTTCTTTCTTTAACAGGTAACTTTTTGGTTTCAAAGATGCCCTTGAGCAGTTCCAACGCTTCTATCATTTGCTCTTTTGAAGGTTTGTCCCCTGCATTTTCAACCTGCTCCTGAATTGCCTGGATTCGTTTGTAACGCTGAACAACACCTTGTTGATACTCTGCTTCATCCCAATTCTGGTTCGGCGTTGCCACTGCAATTGCTAAACATTTAGTTATGACTGTGGGTACTCCTTTTTTCTTCTTGCCATCCGATTGAAACATGCTGATCAATTTTTGACGTTCCGCTTTTTCGCCAAAGCAGAGCGAATTGATATCAGGACAGTTCGTTTTGGTCAATTTATTCAGTACATTTTTGGGTCCCATTTCGATGGCAAGTGTTACACCAAAACGCTCAAGGTATTGAAGAATCCGTGTCCATTGCACAGGTTTGACCATCTGATCTGTCAGCAATCCCGGAATTCGCTCCACATCACCATAAGGTTGACCTGTAACATTGGATAGTACCGGCCATTTGAACATATTGTACGAATACTTTGCCAGTTCTTGGCCGAGCCGCTCTGCATCTTCCGCCATCAGCGAACTATGAATGGGTGCACTGGACATTAGGGGAGTAACCTGACCATCGGCATCCAATACGGCTGCTTCGATCTCCTCCAGTACGTATTGATGACCGGATACGGCAGCTTGTGTTGGCGAATTATAACAGGAGACCACAGCTACACCTTGCTCGCCGCTGTATTGTTCACAGAGTTGCTCCACGATGGATGCGTCAATACCGTCCATAATGGTCATTGATCCTGTGCCCCGATCAATATGAATCTGCATCATCGCACCACGCAATTTGGTGATTCGAACAGCATCGGAAAATGTCATGGCGCCTGAACATACCAACGCCGAATATTCACCCATACTGTGACCTGCACAGAATTGTGGTCGAATCCCCACTTCTTCCATATACACTCTGAAAGCCGCTACATTCGTTGCCAGAAGAGCAGGTTGCATGTTCTCATTCTGATTCAGTTCAGATAGACTTCCTTCAAAACATAGTTTTGCCAGATCCACACCTGCAACGTCACTCGCTTCCTCGTACGTTTGCTTGGCAATGCTATATTGATCATAGAAACTCTTTCCCATACCTACATACTGAGAACCTTGTCCCGGAAACAGCAGTGCTATTTTTTCCATGTCGTAACCTCCATTAATAGGGTTGGTGTATTAATTATTAATAATGTTCAGTTCCACATATGAAGGAATTTTCTGAATATAGCTCATGTCGTGTTCAAAAATGACAAGGTCCTCTTCCTGATGGATTTCTTTGAATCCGCCAAATTTATAGGTCAGATACATCATCCGATTACGATCGGTCATTTTGAATTCAGCCCGTATCTTGACCCCGGCTTCTTTCGCCTGTTCCAGGATATAATTCATGAGAATCGTGCCTACCCCTCGTGACATTACACGGCAAGACATCAGCAGCAGCTTCACGGTCCAGTACTCCTCTTCCATCTCAAGCAAAGCGAGTCCAATTTTTCCATATGCTCCATACTTGTCTTCCAATCCTGTAATGAGAAGTTTGTGATTAGGAGATTGACTGAGTTGTTCCAGATCTTCATAGGAATAGGTATACCCTGTGGTGTTCAGCTGATGAGTCCGCACCGTCAACTCTTCTGCACGCTGCAGATCATCTCCCTTGAGGGGTGAAATCGTGAATGTCATGCCAAGTGAAGCCAGAAAGTCATCTTTGGGACCTGTGAATTCATCTTCCGCCTTATTACGGATCTCATCGCTTTTGTACATTAAACGGCGAAGTTTGGAGTCCTCCGTAATAAATCGGGGATTCATCATCTCCATGTCGGGAATGTCCAGGTACTGGGCAGCATCTATGCATCGAACTTCAGCATGCTCAAACTGTACCTCTTCCAGCTCAAACATCTGATCATCCACAAAAGCAACCGTATTCGCTCCGATATTAATGGAAGTTATGATGGATTGAATGGAGCTCGACTTGGAATTCCAGTGAATCTGGGGGTATAGGAAATATTCATGAATTCCGAATTCCTCAAGCTTCTCCATGGCTGTCTGATGGTCATTTTTACTGGCGATGGATTGTAGAACTCCACGCTCGTCCAGTGTCCGAATCACATCCATAATTCCCTCTCTCAAGACAACATTCTCATCTTCCAGAAGGACACCTTCCCAGATTGTATTATCCAGATCCCAGACGACCAGCTTCACCTTCTCTTGCTTTTGCTTGTCCATTACCGAACTTACCGATGGATCACCCATACCTGAACCCCTCCTTGGCATATTGTTCCAAACTATTGCTTCAAGACCATCAAGCAGTCTATGCTGTCTTTCGTTCAATCAGTTCATTAATCTTGTTCAACGTACGGAAGTTGCTCAGATCCATATCCTGGGTCTCAATCCGAATGTTGAATTCTTTCTCCAGAAACATCACCATCTGCATCGCAAACAGGGAATTGGCAAAACCCAATTCAAAAATATCCTCATCATCCTGAATTTCACGTTTGCGATAGAAACGACTCAGAAATGTTTTCACTTTGACTTTGGACTCCATGCACAGTCACCTCGTATAATTTATAGTCGATACACTTACAGAATCACGTGCTCAAAGAAGCCTTGACCGCTTTTTGCGCCTAACAATCCGGCATCCACCATCTTGCGAAGCAAGGGACATACTCTGTATTTCGGGTCCTGATAACTCTCATAGAGTACATCCAATGAATGAACTACAGTATCCAAACCAATCAAATCCGCTGTGTGAAGTGGACCCATCTTATGTCCGAAACATTTGACGAATATGTCATCCACCTCTTCCGGTGAAGCTACCTGATCCTGAACGACAAAGGCAGCTTCATTCATTAGTAGATGGGATATTCGGTTAGATACAAAACCGGGAAGATCTTGTACCAGTATGGCTTCTTTGCCCATGGTATGGAGCAGGGATCTGGTCGCTTCAATCGTTGTATCCGATGTGTGATAACCCTGGATAGCTTCGACTACGGGCTTTAACGGGACCGGATTCATAAAATGTACACCGATGACCTTGTCAGGTCGTCTGGTGATGGAACCAACTTTTGTAATCGAAATGCATGATGTATTGACCAAATAAATGCAAGAATCGGGGCAATAGTTTTCAAGCTGTGCATAGACCTCTTTTTTCACATCCCATTGCTCAGGCACGTTCTCAATAATAAAATCAGCATCGCTGAGCGAGTCATAATGTGTCGTAAACTCCACACGCGAGAGCACCGTTTCCGGGTCTTCGGCCTCGGTATCCTTGTTGTAGAATCCCGAAAATCGGATATTGGTAAACAAGGCTGTTCTCGCCTGATCCAAAACTTCATCACTCACATCGATCAAAACCACGTTGTGCCGGGACTGGGCAAGGCTCTGCGCAACCCCTTTTCCCATGACGCCTGCTCCGATTACACCAACCTTCATTCCTATCAACGCCCCTCTGTGATCTGGCTAGAAATTGAAATTCACTTCTTCATCTACAGCTTCATCCGTGATATCCGTGACACGATCAACTTCAATATCATAGATCAATGTATCCGGCTGCTCTGAAACTATCTCAAGAATTTTCACAAAATCTTTGGCGATATATTCAGCTGTGCTAGGCAAGAACAAGCTTGTATTATATTCCAGAATAAACTCGATCGTACCCTCCCGCTCAATCGCATCCAGTGCCAAATCAAACCTTGAAACTCCACTGTCATAATCGATTAATGTGCCTTTGAAAGCCTCAATCTCTCCGGTGTACATCCCTACATTTTGCAGTGCAAAATACACATCAAACAGCGGATTTCTGCTCGGATCACGTGTACTATTCACAAGCTGTACAATTCGGTCGAATTGACAGTCCTGATGTGCAAAAGCCGATAACGTACGCTGCTTCACGTCCAGAAGTAACTCCCTGAATGAGTCATCAGGCACAGGTTCGTTTCTCAGGACGATTGTATTCACAAACATGCCAATGGTGGCATCAAAGTTACCCTGTTGGCGACCCGTTACTGGTGAACCGATGAGTATATCACTCTGGTTCGTATATTTATGCAATAGGACATTTAAGGCGGATAAGAGCAACATATATAGCGTGGTTCCTGTACGTGCTCCGAGCTTGCCTATACGAGCAGTGAGTACTCCGTCGGCATAAAAAGTCATTTTGGCTCCATCATAGGTTTTTCGATCAGGCCGTGAAAAGTCTGTTGGAAGTTGCAGTGTGGGCAACGGCCCTTTCAGCGTTTCCAGCCAGAAGGCTTCCTGTGATTTAATCGAATCCGATTGCTGATACTGGTTGCTCCACTCCGAGTAATCCCTATACTGATAAGGAATATTCGGTAGAGGTGAACCACTGTACATTGACGTGATTTCGTGCATCATATTGTCCATCGACATTCCATCTGTAACCAAGTGATGCACATCGAACATCAACAGATGGCGACCGTCATCCAACGAACCAACAATCATGCGGATCAACGGTGCTGCTTCCAGATCAAACGGTCGGACAAACCGCTTCACTACATCTTCCACTGCTTCCGTTCCACGAATAACATCTGGCAACGTTTCGATCGAAAAATCCACGTTCTCGTGAATTCTCTGAATCGGCTCTCCTTGTTCCCAGTGAAATGATGTACGGAACGATTCATGGCGCTGAATCAGAGTGTTCATATAACCGTTCAACGTGAATGGGTCAAAATTCCCCTCCATAATCAACGCTTTGTTCAGGTTATAGCTGATGTTGTCCGGGTCCTGAGTGCAAAGGTAGAATATCCTTTTTTGAGCTGATGAAAGTGGATATTTTTCTTTGACTTCTGCATGAGGGATAGACTGTTGTCCGACTGTTGCATTCTCCACATCGACCAGAGATTGCAGGTGAACTCCCAGTCCCCAGATCGTCGGATATTGCAGCACATCTGAAGGATTAACCTGTATCCCCGTTTCCCTGTATATATCCGATGCCATCTTGAGCCCAATAATGGAATCTCCACCATATTCGTAAAAATCATCATACAGATCCATTTCTGTCAGTCCCAAATGAAGTGACCAAATCCGGGATAACATCTGTTCCATGGCTGTATATTGACCATCATTGCGGCCGTGTAATGAGACTTCTTTGTTCAGCGTTGCCTTTCTCATCTCCACTTCAGCAATCACGCTGGCACTTTGATCTTGAATCGTGTTGTATACGTCCTCCGACATCATCATTGGCATATCACCTACGTAGGCCATATATTCCGAGTCATAATTCAGTTCGCCGATGATAGATCGATGCACTTTACGCTGAAAAGCCTGGTCAAAGGCCTTTAATGCAGACTTTGTTAAAACAGACTTGAACACCATGTCATCATTTACGCCAAAATCTTTGGCCATCCCGGTCTCTTTCCAGGCCACCCAATTGATCGTTAACGTTCGTCCGCCCCTGCGATTGCGATACGCTGCATAAGCATCCAGATAACTATTCGCTGCTGAATAATCTCCTTGACCCGGAGAGCTGAATAATGTTGAAGTGGTTGAGAACAGAACAAGAAAATCCAGAGAGTCTTGGGCTGTTGCCTGATCAATATTCCAGGTTCCCTGGACTTTCGGAAGCAACACACGGTTAAAGGTCTCCGCATCCTTGGATGCAAGGAATCCTTCACCGGCTACTCCTGCACCATGAACAATGCCATCCACTTTGCCGTACTGCTCTCTGATGTCCTCCATGAGTCTTGATACTTGTTGAAGATCACCTGTATCCACGCTGTAGAGACCTACTGTGGAACCTCTGGTCTCAATCGAATGTATCCATTTAATTTTGTTGCATTGCTCCAGATCCTTGTTATCCTCCAAAATGGCTGGCCATGTTTCCCGATCAGGGAAATCCGATCTGCCTGCAAGAATCAAGGTAACGTTGTGTCTGTTGGCAAAATGTTCTGCGAATGCTCGGCCAATGCCGCCCATTCCGCCAGTGATGAGATAGACCCCTTGCTCCTTAATGGTTACATCAGAGAGCTCAGCTCCCAACAGATCTGTCTTCCTAAACTCTTCCACATATCGTTGACCCTTCCGATAAGCAGTGGAGTAGAAAACATCATCTGCATTCATTGCATTGAGCAAAATAGGAATAGCGGTGTCATCATCTATATCCATGACCTTGCATTCCAGCTGAGGATGCTCTTGTCCAATGGCTTTGCCCAAGCCAAACATCGTTGCGTATTCAGGAGCAAGATGTGATTCGTGGCCGCTAACTTCGTGAACGTACTGGGATAACAGCACAATGTGCATTCGATTTCGCAATCCTGCACCTGCAATGGCTTTTGTGAGGTAAAACAAGCTATGCACCCCTCGGCATAAGGCATCCTCCAGTTCCTTCGGACTCTCGGGTGCTGTATAACCGTTTATGGTAAAGGTGTGAATAATCTGATCTATTCTGTGGTTCTTCGTAGCCTTCAATAATTGCAGATACTGCTCCTCCGAGCCATCAATCTGATAATGAACCGGAGAGATCTTCGCATATGTTGCACCAAGCGTAACTTCAATTACATGTGCTCCACGTTCAGTAAGTTCCCGGGAGAGACTGTCACATAACGGAATTGTCCCCTTCAAAAGCAAGACAGTTTGCGGATTCGGAATGAGCCGCTCAGGATTACTCGCTTCCACCCAGCCAATGGTGTAATGCATCGTTGGTTCTTCCTTCTGCACAACGGATGGTTGAACCGCAACTCGTTCGGGAATATCAATCCAGCAACGATTGCGCTCGTAAGGATACGTTGGAAGATGGAGCCGGAAGGTTTCCTCTTCTGCGTACAATCTGGACCAGTCAATATCGGCTCCCTGTGTATAAAGAATCGATATTTCCTCCAAGTGCTGATCTTCCCATCCGTGCTCGTTAATGAGCCTCAGTACCCTGTCTGACTGCTCGTTTAATTCACGAAGTTTTTGTTCCGTCAATTCACCAACACCCGGCTCCTTCGTCTCAGGAACCATTCGATGTTCAGATGCATAAGCAACGGGCGGTTTAATCTCGCTAAACGGGCATCCACGCAGCTTGTCCAATCGGGCCACCAGCTCTTCTTTGTCTTTAAAAGCAATGGCGATACGCAACTTGTAGTGTCCTCTTCCCTGAGCGGCTGTTCCACACAGGCTTAACAAATCCAGTTCATCGTAACTATCGAGATAATCATGATAAGCTGCAATCAATCTGGACAGAGAGTCTTTACTTTTGGCGGAAAGAGGCAAAATATAAGGTCTGCGTTCCTCTGCTTGGACAAATGTCTGTACCGGGGCCTCTTCCAGGATAACGTGACAATTGGTTCCACTAATCCCAAACGCGCTGATCCCACAACGTCGCGGTCCTTCCTCGGAATGCCAAGTACGAAGACGGGTATTCACAAAGACCGGTGAATTGGAAAATTCAATAATTCGATTAGGTCGATTAAAGTACAGTGTCGGAGGAAGCTTTTTCTCACGCAGCGCCATGACCGCCTTCACCAAACTAATCACTCCAGCAGCCTCCGAAGAATGCCCCAAGTTGGTCTTGATGGAACTCACCGCACAGAATTGCTTGCGATCTGTGTAGCTCGACAGTGCATCGGATATGCCCTTAATTTCAATCGGATCTCCCAATGTCGTGCCCGTGCCATGAGTTTCAATGTAGGTGATTGTCTCCGGTTCAACTCCTGCATCCTCCAAAGCAGATATAATTACCTCTGTTTGAGATGCCGGATTAGGTGCCGTGATGCCTATTGAACTGCCATCCTGATTCACAGCCCCGCCTTTAATTACAGCATGGATCGAATCATGGTCATCCAATGCCTGCTGAAGTGATTTCAGCAGTACCACTGCAACCCCTTCTCCAATACCTGCTCCATCTGCTTCATCATCAAAAGCTTTGGAGCGATGATCTGTAGACTCGATACCAAGTTTCATATTTTCATCATCCACCGGGCACAGGTTAATCTTGATTCCACCAGCCAGTGCATAATCACATTGTCCGCTACGAATAGCTTTGCAAGCCATGTCTACAGACACCAATGAAGATGAACAGGCCGTATCAATAACCATGCTTGGACCCTTTAGATCCAATAAATATGAGATCCGGGCAGACATCATTGCTGTCAGATTACCCACCATGGAGCTTGATCCGCTCCCAGGATCAACTTCATATAAGAGACGTGCATACAGATCTCGCAAGGTTGCCGCATATCCCAGATATACGCCTGTTTTACTACCGCTCAATCTGGTGCCGCCATACCCTGCATCCTCAATTGCAGTCCACGCAGCTTCAAGAAATAATCGCTGATTGGGATCCATTAGACTTGCTTCCTTAGGCGATAACCGAAAGAAACCTGCATCAAACTTGTCTATGTCTTCCAGATACGCGTTCTCGTTGTATTTCATCTGTGCCTGGTCATGACCTGTGAACGCAAAATGCTTGTCAATATCCACTTTTCTCGATTCCGGAAACGACCGAACCAGATCCGTGCCGTTGACGAGATGTTCCCATAACTCCTCAGGTGTGGAAGCAAGCGGCACATTCACAGCCATGCCGATAATCGCAATATCTCCATCTCGTTCTGCCACAGTACGCTTCTTGAGATGCATTGCAGGAGAAGGACGCTGTTCCTCCTTCTTGTTTTTTCCACTGATAAATTTTGCGAGATGATGTACATTCGAGTATTCGAACAGGTCCGTAACATTAATGGCTCCTGGAAAAATTCGCTCAATCTCACTCTGAATTTTCATTAGCAGAATAGAGTCCGCACCTAGTTCAAAGAAGTTGTCGTGAATATCAATTTGATCAAAACCTAATATTTTTCTGCAACATTCGGCCACACGTTTTTCCGTATCACTAAACTCTTCGTTGAGACTTCCTGTCAGACTTACTTCTCCTGCTGGATTTGTTGTTACACTCTTTGCTTTGTTCGCTTTTTCCTGCTTCTTTTTTTCCTTAAATAGTTCAATTTGCGCAGTCAGCACAGGAGAGAGCATCACCCCTGATTTTTCGAGTAGGAAGACTCCACCGTTCTCATAATTGAGATAACCTACAAGTGCTCTCGGTACATTATGGGATAACACCTGCTCAAACCCATCAAGAGCCTTACCCGTTGGCAACGTCTTAAAAATGGTATCGATTGTGAAACCACCTTCAAGAGCCATACCGGTTTCTTTCCAGGTCGTCCAGTTCACCACATGTGTCCTTCTGCCAAGCTTGTTCCGATATTCCCCGTAGGCATCCAGATAAGCATTGGCTGCGGTATAATCTCCTTGAACAGCTCCGCTAAACATCGTTGCTACTGAAGAAAACAGAATAAAGAAGTCCAGATCATCCGAATGGGTAACTTCATCCAAAATGCGTGTACCCATTACCTTCGGATTGAAGATGCTTTTAAACTGGTCATCCGTACGATTCATCAATAAGTCGGATCTTCCGATTCCCGCGCCATGGATAACCCCCCGGATCTTCCCATGACGTTGACGCAGCTCTTCTACAATTGGAACTACCTCTTCTTTTTTGGAAATGTCAGCGCTGTATATTTCAACGGTAGCTCCCATATTTTCAATATCAAGCACTCCCTGAATCTTTCGGCATAACGACTGATCCTGCTGTGCTTCCAAAATTGCTTCCCATGTTCTCCGAGGTGGAAAGGCAGTACGATTAATCCAGGCCAGATGTACCTTGTCCCTGCCGGCCAAATATTTGGATACTTCAATCCCGATACCTCCGGCTCCACCAGAGACAAGATATATCCCTTCTGAATGAAGAGCCGGAAATTGTCCATTGTTACTGTCCGACTCTGCAACAGGCTGGAGTGTACCGAATGACTGAATATACCGTTTGCCCTCTCGAATGGCGGTAAGGAAGTGATCTGTTTTTCTGAAAACAGACTCTGCACTCCCTTTGCTCCATAGCATATCTTCCAGGTCGATAACTCGACATTGTATGTTCAGATGCTCCTTGCGTATGACCTTGGCAAGACCTTCTAGGGGTGCGAGCTCGGGTCTAAGAACCTGTTCTTTGCCTGTGACATGATGGACACATTGGGTCAAAATCACCATATCCATATCATAATCAATACCATGTCTGGTCAAAGAACGAACCAGATACAGCAGGCTGTAAACGCCGCGTTCCTGTGATTCATTCAACTCCACCAGATTCTGAACAGAAGTGTCCGAAGCAAAGGTAGGTGCATAGATGACCTGTGACCATGCTTTTGAATCCAAAGCATTGACTAAAGAATCAAAATCGACCTCACTGGAACCAATTCGAAAATCAGTATCGTTCCGCTGTTCAAAGTAATCTCCCGGGCAAACCATAATGACGTCCTTACCCGATTGTTGCAAAAGCAATGCAAGGTCAGCCCCACCTTTGTCATCGGCTGTAAAGAGTACAACTCTCTCGCTTGAATGAACTTCGTTATCCTCGTAATCTCCCTCAAGCTCATGCCACGTAAGAGAAAACAATCCGTTGACATGGTGGACACTCTCTTCTGCTGGTCTGCTTCCCATGTCAATCCAGCACTTCTGCGAATCAAAAGGATAACCCGCCAGAGGTACGGTCTTCGTAGACTTGCCCTCATACAGACGCCACCAGTCCACGGATGCCCCTTGCACGTAAAGAGTACACAGGCGCCCCCAGTCGAATGTAGCCTCATTCATCTGGTTCAATTCTTGCCGGACCTCTTCACTTAACGCACGAACGTTTTTCTGAGTAATATCATGTACCCCTGAAACTTCCCGATTGTCGCTGATCAGTCGGTGTTCCCCATAATGAAACCAAGATGCTGTGAACGTATGAATGTCTCCAGATATAACCTGGGTCAGCTTAATGCGCAAATCCTCCAAGTGTTCAGCCAAAATGATCACTCGGTGAGCATAATGTCCGCGACATGCATTGGCTGTTCGACACACATCCAGTAATGAATACCTGTCGGGGAAGGTAGATACTCCGTCCAGATACTGTTTCATCAGAACTTGAATTCCATTATCTGATCCCGCAGACAACGTGAATGGATGAACACCCTTATGCCCATCATGCGTAACGTTCAAAGTGGCCTGTACAGGAGCTTCTTCCAGCACTATATGACAATTCGTTCCGCTCAAACCAAATGTACTTATCCCGCATCTACGCGGATCAGCACCTCGCTCCCACTCTCTTAACCTTGTATTGACATAGACGGGTGAATTCCCGAAATCAATATTCAGGTTTGGATAATTAAAATGAAGGGAAGGCGGGAGTTTCCGATGATACAACGATAAAAGTCCTTTAATCAGACTGGCCATACCTGCTGTTTCATACAGATGACCGACATTGGTTTTGACCGAACCAATTGCACAAAATTGCTTTTTATTCGTATATTTTCGGAAAGCACGCTCCAGCCCCTGAATCTCGATAGGGTCACCCAGATTGGTTCCTGTTCCATGGGTTTCAATATAGGCCAGGGACTCCGGGTGGATGCCTGCTCGCTTCCACGCCTCCTCGATTACTTCGGATTGAGCAACCGGATTGGGGGCCGTGATGCCCATGGACGTTCCATCCTGATTCAAGGCGATGCCTTTGATTACACCATAGATGTGGTCTCCATCCTTCTGAGACTGACGAAGCGGCTTCAAAATTACTGCAGCCACACCTTCGCCCATACCGGACCCATCTGCTTCTTTATCAAAAGCTCTTGTCCGGTAGTCGGTGGATTCAATCCCTATCTTCAGAAAATCATTATCCACTGGCAAAATATCCAGCTTAACTCCTCCGGCAATCGCCATGTTGCAATCCCCGTTCATCAGCGATTTACAAGCCAGATAAACGGATACCAACGAGGACGAACAAGCCGTATCCACTACCATGGTCGGTCCTTTTAGATTAAGCAGATACGAGATGCGGGTTGGAAGCATTGACGCGATATTTCCAGTCATCGCAATAGACAACTCTTCCGGATTGGTATCCTTGATCATTTCCTTATAGTTGTTGCTATTGGCAAATCCGGTAAAGACGCCGGTATTGCTTCCTGCAAGCCTTTGCCCGCCGTAACCGGCATCTTCGATGGCATGCCATGCCGTTTGCAAAAACAAACGATGACAAGGGTCCATCAGACTGGCCTCTTTTGGCGAGAGACGGAAGAACTTATAATCGAATTGATCCACTTCATCCAGAAAAGCTCCATCCAGATATTGAAGGAATTCGTCTGAATATCCGCTTAGTTTGAGGTACTCATCCGTTACAGATCTTCGATCAGATGGATAATCACCTATGCAATCAATCCCCTGCTCAACAATGTGCCAGTATTCCTCCGGACGATTCGCATGGGGAAATTTAAGGCTCATGCCTATGACTGCTATATCCTCTTGATGATTTGCTTCTTCCTGCTTCAGCAGATTGATGACCTGAATCCCCGTCACTTTGTCAATTTTGCCGGAGGCTATGTTTTCAACAACATGTTTGTAGACTTTCTCCACAAGCTCACTCCCCTGGCCGTATTTCATCCAAACGATGAAGAATGTCTTCGACAGATACTTCCCCGTCCTGCAACTTGTCCAGCATATGGCTTAATGAGTCATTCCAATCTCCGTCCTGCTCTTCTGATGCGGATGTTATCGGTGCAGCTTGCAGGATATGTTGCTCATTGCCTGCAATGTAATTGCTGAGTTTGTCTACGGTTGTATATTCGAACAGATCTACCAGTTTGATCTTATTGGGGAAATGCCGATCCAATAACTCATGCATCTGGCCCAACATGATCGAATCTCCCCCTAATTCGAAGAAACTGTCATAAATATTGATTTCACTGAACCCTAGTACCGAACCGAAGATTTTGGCAATCAGATCCTCAGCATCGCTATATGCTCCTTCTCCTGTCCTGCCGTCCAGAGTAACTTCCGCATAACCGGTCTGGTTCTGAGTTTCAGGAAACACAGTTTTCTCATCAGTAGCCAGGGATCTCAGGTCATCCGATAGTCTCACAGCAACACTTGACATCATGCCAAGCAATTTGCTTTCACGATTGATCTCGCCGACGATTACCCGATTCAAGGTCATTCCCATCGCACGATCCAGCCATGCAATGCCCTGCTCCGTAGGAATGGCGGAGAATACGCCATCCACATTGATGCCGTAACGAACGCCCATCCCCGTATCTCTCCATGTGTTCCAATTCATAGTTAGTGTTCGTTTCCCGAGCTTGCTTCGATATGCAGCAAATGCATCCAGGTATGCATTGGCAGCAGCATAGTCCCCCTGGCCCGGAGCAGCAAACACCGAAGAGATCGTGGAGAAAAGCAGGAAGAAGTCAAGACTATCCTCAAGTGTGACCTGATCAAGCGCCCATGTTCCTTGGACTTTGGGACCAAACACCGCTGAGAACTGTTCCTCCGTCTTACGCATCAGCATGCCTTCACCAGGTACACCGGCACTGTGGACTACGCCACGAATGGGTCCGTAGTTTTGTCGAAGTTCATCAAATACCTCACGTAGCCTATCCAGATGCCCGATATCCACTTGATAAAATGAACATGAAGTTCCCTTCTTCTCCAGATCCATCACCCGGTTTATCGTCTCGCAAACTTCCCTGTCTCTGTTCTGATCAAGCCATTCAGTCCACTGGTCACGCGGCGGAAAAGGTGAACGGGCCAGCAAAGCAACATGTCCTGCTCCCTTGTCAGCCAAGTACTGGGCAACTTCCAGTCCAATGCCTTTTGTGCCGCCAGTAATCACGTATACACCGTCATTTTGAATTGCTGGCGAATGGCCGATCACCGTCGTATCGTTCAAAGTCTCGAACTGCTCCTCATAACGGGTACCTTCCCGGTAAGCAACAAGATACAAATCAGACTTTCGGCCGATCTCTTGTAACACATCTTCAGCAGAGACAACATCATCAACGTCCAGGAACTTGCAGGATATGCCCATCAATTCCTGACCTACAACTCGTCCCATTCCCATGAAAGGAGCTTGTTGTGGCTGAAGGACACGTTCATTACCTGTCACTTCGTTCACATAATCAGATACCAGCGTAAGGCTCAGCCCGCGTTCATAACCCACATGTGCCAGCGCCTGTGTAAGATACATCAGGCTGCGAGCCCCACGTTGCTGGGTCACCTCTAATTGTTCGATACTCTCAGGAAATACTGCTTGCTCAGTCGTTGACATATGGATAATATGTGTGAATTGATACTCGGATTGAAGATCTGTTAACAAGTCCTCATACGCCTGTTTATTTGAATCAACGCCATACCATCCATCGCCTGGAGTAGAATCCTTTTGAAGTCCAATCTCTACTCTTACAACCTTCCGACCCGCAGCTAGTAATCTCTCATAGATCGATGCCGAAAGAGCGGTTTTTCCTGTGAACAATAACACATCTCCAGATTCGGAGGACATCCATGATGTCCCATCGTTGGATGGCGTGTTAACCCAACGAATAACATGAAATGGTTGTTCCATACGTTCCACTTTTACCGGGGCGACTTCGGGTATGTCCAGCCAGTGTGTCTTACGCTCGAAAGCATACACCGGGAGCCGCACTTTACGAGGTGCCTGTCCGTCATTCCATAATAATGGTGGCAAATCTGCACCCGCCGAATACAACTCACTAATTTTGACCTGCATGGATCCGTCCCTGTACAGGCCGTCCCTCCACGCTAATGCCACTTCTTGAATTTCGGTGTTCAAACTTTCCTTCTGAACCAGAGTAAGATCATCCGGACGTCTAATCCCATCCGTACCTGATACCAATCGGTGTTCTCCATAACGATAGAAAATCTTGCCTGTTTCGCCCAGTTCAGACTCCCAAAAGTAGAGCCGGTTCAATTCATTCAAACGGGAAACAAGTTCCATTGTCGTATTCACTGCAAAAATTAATCGATGCGGATAATGACTGCGCCCAGCCTGGACTGTGTAACAAATATCCTGCAAATCCATTTGTAATAATTGCGGACCATATGCAACGTACCTCGTAACAAGTTGCTGCAAACTCTCACGTGATTTGGCCGAAAGCATGAACAACTGTGGCCCAACGTGAGGAACATGGTCAGGCAGTTCTTTATGGGTATAGTCCGCCGGTGGCTCTTCCAGCACAATATGGGCATTGGTTCCGCTCATGCCAAACGCACTGACGCCAGCTCGCCGCGGATGGCCTTCAACCTCCCACTTACGAGTAACGGTGTTGACATATATGGCAGAATCGTAAAACGGGATATTTTCATTGGGTCGATTAAAGTGAATCGTTGCAGGCAATTCCTTGTTTTTAAGTGCCAACGCAGTTTTGATCAACCCGACGATTCCCGCTGCTTCAAGCAGATGCCCCATATTGGCTTTGACAGATCCAATCGCACAGAAATTTCGTTTGTCGGTGAACATACGGAATGCATTCGTCAAACTGTTTACTTCAATCGGATCCCCTAAAGGTGTACCCGTCCCGTGGGCTTCCACATAACCAATGGTCGCAGGATCAATGCCAGCATCATCCCATGCCTTGCGAATCACGTCTTCCTGAGCTGCCGGATTTGGTGCTGTCATCCCGGCAGAACTGCCATCCTGATTGGATGCTGATCCCTTAATGACCGCATAGATTTGGTCGCCATCCTGTTTAGCTTTTTCGAGTGGTTTGAGCATGATTACACCGATGCCTTCGCCAAAACCCGTTCCTTCGGATTCCTCATCAAATGCACGCGTGATTCCATCCATAGATTCCATGCCTATTCCCATGCGTGTATTCGTGTGATGAATTGGCATGGTATGGATTTTAATCCCACCAGCTATGGCCATTTCACATTTGCCGCTACGAATCGATTGACATGCAGCATCTACAGCAACGAGGGAAGATGAACAGGCTGTGTCTACGATAATCGATGGCCCCTTCAAGTCCAGCATATAAGATACTCTTCCAGAGGTAACTGCTGCTGTGTTGCCCACCATAGCGCTGGATAGCAGAGTCGGATTGGTTTCATAAATAAGACGTGAATACATATCGCGAATATTCGGCGAGTATCCAACAAACACCCCGGTATAACTTCCACTAATGTCTTCTACACAACCGGCATCTTCAACTGCTTCCCAGCATGCCTGCAGGAAGAGACGCTGATGTGGGTCCATCAGGCTTGCTTCCTTGGGAGACAAACGGAAAAAGGTACTATCGAACTTATCAATCTCATCAATATAGGACCCTTCCACAAGAGCAACGCTGCCCTCAGGAAACTGTTTATATCGAATATAGCGATCAATGGCATCCTTTCGTTCTGCAGACAATGCGGTCCTGCAATCCAACCCGTTACGAATATTGTCCCAGAATTCATCAGTGTTGTTGGCGTTAGGCAGTTTGACAGAAATGCCAATAATGGCTATGTCCTGTTCCGTTCCTTTCATCGTTGCATGATGTGTCATGTTGTTGCTTCCCTGGCGTTTATCTACCAGAAAACGGGCCAGTTTATAAACTGTTGCGTGCTCAAACAAATCCGTAATCATAAGTGAACCTGGATCAAGCAGTTCCAATCTGGCATGCATCGTTTTTAACAAGAGGGAATCGGCTCCCAGTTCAAAGAAATTTTCATGGATGTTAATTTCATCGAAACCCAATACCTGTCTGCAGACATCAGCGACACGTCGTTCTGCTTCGGTGTAATCCTCTTTTTCTTTTCCCGTGAGGATCACCTGACCCGTGCCATGTTGTGAAAGTGATCGGGTAGAAGCCATATCTGCTATAGACCTGGTCGTAGACTTCATTCTCTTCAATCGTTCGAGCAAATGTGGAGCAACCCGAATCCCTGAACGTTCGAGTAAAGGAATGCCCCCACCATCTATGTTTAATTCCCCGATAATAACGCGGTCTACTTTTTGAGTAACAACGTCTGCGAGACTATGGATCGCCTGTTCAGGTAAAATGGCCTTAAATATAGTATCCGCCGTAAAACCCGAACGTGCTGCCATTCCCCGCTCCCTCCAGGTCACCCAGTTAATGGCGAGTGTGTGAAGTCCCTGCTTGGTTCGTTGTGCAGCGAACGTATCCAGGTAGGCATTGGCTGCGACGTAATCTCCCATAGTCAACGTGCTGAATGTTGTAGCGATAGAAGAACATAACAGCATAAAATCAGGCTGATCTTGTCGGGTAAGTTGATCAAGCAGCCATGTCCCCCTGATCTTGGGAGCCAACGTGCGCTTGACGTCATCTTCACTCTTCTGATCGGTAGACAGATCACTGCCCGTTCCTGCACAATGCACAATTCCACGTATAGAACCAAACGTTTGTCTAATAACATCCAACGTATGGGTGAGACGCATTTCATCGGATACATCTACGCTAAAATAAGTTACCATCGCTCCGAGACTTTCCATGGCATCTATTTCACGAATAATCTGCTGAACAGCCGTTTGGTCTTTCCCATTCTTACGAAGCATTGGCCATTGCTCTCTGTTGGGTAATTCAGTCCGTCCCAGTAGGACAATTCGTACCTTTGCCTGACCAGCCATCCATTTCCCAATCTCTGAACCTATCCCCCCTGCTCCACCCGTTATGATGTATACTCCATCTTCAACCAGTTGCCAGCCACTATTTTCCTGAGTCTCTGTGTTCCATTCATCCAGCTGTTCAACATAACGAATCCCATTCCGATAGGCAAAATTCTCGTTGGAGATGCCTGCGCCACTAACCAACTCCGGAATAGATTCAAGTGAACTATGTTCATCTCTGTCAATGCACTGACACCGGATATGCGGATATTCCTTTCCTATAACCTTAGCCCAGCCGATCAAGGCAGCGTGCTCAGGATACAGTTCCACTTCGTCCCCCGTCACTTGATAAGCAGTTGTCGTAGCAATTGATATGTCTACAGGGCCAGACACCGCTCTCTGCACAAGGGATTTGACCAGTCTGAACAGACTCAGAGGACCCTCTATTTCCGCCTGAGAAAGATCCGCCAGATTATGCACCTGCATTCTGGGCATTGAACTCAGTAGATGAATAATCCGGGTTATATCCTTGAAAGGCAGTGCACCAAGCAGGTGATCATAAACATCTTCTGAAGAAAGTTGCACTAGACCTGAGAGTCCTTCCATAACGGCAACATCTCCGTCAAATGTCACGGATACCAGCTTTCTTCCCAGATTCCGCAAGGTGGTTTCAAGCCTTTCGCCTTCAAGGTCTTTATCTTTTCGCAATATCAAGGTTATCCCATCATCAATTGGCTGCTTCGCCTCATCGGGTATGGATGGTTCCAAAGAATCCACGATCCAGCGTGTTCTATACATGCTCCGATACATGTCATCTGTCTGCCGTTGATCCATATCCGATTTCCAGTCCAGCCAGCATATGTTCGGTTCAAACTGGTATGACGGAAGTGGAATCCTGCGCACAGACTTTTCTCTGTACAGATCTTCCCAACTCACATCGGCTCCCTGAACATACAAATCACAAATGGCCTCCAACAGCACTTGTCTCGGATGAACATGAGGTTCAGAAAGCCATGCTTGGGCCTTCTGTCCAAGTAGTCTGACCTCCTGCTCCGTGATTTCCCCTGTACTTCGTGTGGACTCCCCTGCACCGGCTGTTATTATCCGATGTATGCCTGTGTGTACTCCGTTTATCTCGAGATCAGGACCACAATTTGCGTCTGATACAATCTTCAATTTTCTTTCCAAATCCTTGCGATCACTGTAAGTGATCGCAAGCCTTTGAGTGTAGTGCCCTCTTCCGGTATTAGCCGAGAATGATAGATCTGCCAGCGAAAGTTCAGGATTTGAAACGAGCAAGGCCTGATACGCTTGCACCAGCTTTGTTAAGCTGGCAGCACTTTTGGCAGAGATCGTTAAAATTTGCATATCCGGGGTCACTGCGGTATCTGCCCTGTGATAACGTGGCGGCTCTTCAACTACAATGTGACTATTGGTTCCACTTAGACCAAACGCGCTGACACCACATCTGCGTGGAGCCCCTTCGGCATGCCATATTCTAGGACGTGTGTTGAGATAGACTGGAGAATCTTCAAAGTTGATTTTTGAGTTTTGACGCTGAAAATGAAGTGTGGGTGGCATCATGCCTTCACGCATTCCCATAATGACCTTGAAAAGCGAAGCCATGCCAGCTACACAATCCAAGTGGCCCACATTTGTCTTCACTGAACCGATAGCACAGAATTGTTTCTTGTTCGTAAACTTTTGGAACGCTCTGCGAATGGCCTCAAACTCAATGGGATCTCCCATATCTGTCCCTGTACCATGTGTTTCAATATAATTTAGCGTCTCCGGGTTAATCCCCGCATTTTTCCATGCTTTCACCAGCAATTCTGTCTGTGAAGCGGTATTCGGCGCTGTGATGCCTACGGAAGTTCCATCCTGATTCACAGCACTCCCTTTAATGACTGCGTATATATGATCTCGATCCCTGAGTGCTTTGTTCAAAGGTTTGAGGATAATAGCGGCAGCGCCTTCACCCCACACCGTCCCATCCGAATCTGCATCGAACGCCTTCACTTTGCCATCTGGCGCTTCCACACCAAGCTTGTTCCCTTCATCTAGGGGAAACAAACGTATCTTTACGCCACCAGCGACAGCCAGATCACAATCCCCGTTTCGAATGGCCTGGGACGCGAGATGAATGGCTACGAGAGAAGATGAACATGCTGTATCAAGACAAAGGCTCGGCCCCTTCAGATCCAGCAAGTAAGAAATCCGGCTAGCCAGAATGGAGGCCAGATTACCTGGAACTGCACTGGGATCTGCCTGAGGTTCCAAGTCAGTGATTAATCTTTTGTAGTCATATACTTCATCGTTTCGAAACCCAACGTACACACCTGTGTTGCTTCCTTTAAGTTTCCCGCCCCCATATCCCGAATTCTCAATGGCATGCCAAGCCGTCTCAAGAAACAACCGCTGATTGGGGTCCATGAGAGAAGCTTCACGGGGAGACAGGTTGAAGAAACGATAATCGAATCGGTCAATATGATTCAAAAACCCAGCTTTGGTATACGCGACCGACTCTCCCCGTGTCTTCATATAATAATCTGTGAAAGATTGTCGTTCTGCGGGAAAATCGCTGATACTGTCCACACCGTTAACCAGATTGCTCCAATATGCCTCGAGTTCCTCTGCACCCGGGAATCTGCCGGACATTCCAATAATGGCAATGTCCTTAGTCGAAACACTTTCGATATCGACCGATTCTGCCCCGGATTCCAGGAGATCATCCAGTTTAATACTTCCCATTAATCCTTTTCTCATTTTGCTCTCCTTTACAGTCGGCTTGAGATCATTCGAGTATCGGGTTCAGTAGTTTAAAGTAGAGTTGCAAGAGTGACTCGACCTTGCTCTTCCGCCATTTCATTGAACGGAATCCACATACAAAGTGCAGGCTGTGCTCCTGATGAACCACTTGTAACGTTAAGTCGTACAGTTCAGACACCGGCACTCCCGAAGCAACTGCACCAGCGTTATAGAACAAAGGTAATGTTCCTGTACCGGGCTCCTGCAAGAGTGTACTAACATGCTTGGTGTGGAAGGTCTCTCTGCCATCTTGACCCTTGGATTGATGGATAAGCTGGAATAATTCATTAAATTGTTCCAACGAGCCGAAATCCAGATCAAATACTTGAATATAGTCGGACTGCCCAATGGCTGCATGCACACTTATCCGATCACTGTTGGAGGTCTGTGCGAGAAGGTACGCAAAGCCGGCAAATAAAATATCATCTACCTCCACGTCCCACCTGCTGGCAGCATTCACCACACGATCATAGAGTTCTGCTGATAAGGCAAACTGCAACTCTTCTGTTTCGTTTGATGTTGAATCTCCTTCCACGAAATAATCCATGGACAAGGGAATGTGGGAGCGGGATACATGGGTTACATCCATCTCGTCCAACTGATTCTCGATAAATGCGGTAATATCCGAAATAGTTGGCAAATTAAACATGTCGGTTATTTTCACAATTCCTGGATATTGGTCATCAAGTCTGGCATGTGCTTTGATCATCAGTACAGAATCGCCGCCGATCTCAAAGAAATGCTGATTCACACCAATGTGAGCATTGCCAAGTACTTCGCTCCATATCTGTACCAATTGTTTTTCAATATCATTGACGGGAGCCTTGTACTGGACCTGAGCTGTGTGTAGAGCTGTTGGTTCAGGTAATGCATTACGATTGATTTTTCCATTTGCTGTTAGAGGGATGGCTTCCAACCGGATAAAGAATGAAGGCACCATGTACTCTGGCAATCTGGATATCAGAAACTCTCGCAATTCAGCAATGGAAACTTCTTGATCAGAGACATAATAGGCACACAGATATTTTTTCTTTTGCTCGCTCTGCCTGTCCATTACATACACACGCTTCAAGGCGTGGTGCTGAATGAAGATGGCTTCAATTTCACCGAGTTCCACGCGATGCCCCCTGATTTTGATCTGGTTGTCCTTTCTGCCCAAAAATTCAATGTATCCCTCTTTGCGCATGACGCCATGGTCTCCCGTTCTATACAATCGACCAAGGAGCGGATGCTGAATGAATGCTTTCTCCGTTTTATCCAAGTCATTCACATATTGATTTGCAAGACCTAATCCGCCGATAAACATCTCACCTGGAACATCAACCGGACATGGACGCAGTTTATAATCAAGCACATGGAATGTTTGATTCGCCAACGGATACCCGTAAGGGATACTGTTCCACGCATCAGATATTGAATTAATAGGGTAATAAATGGACCAAATACTAGCCTCTGTTGCACCACCGAGACTCACAATGCTTGCATCAGGACACAGATTTCTGACTTTGCCCGGTAACGATAGAGGTATCCAGTCACCGCTGAGCAGTATAAGACGAAGACTGCTTTGATGGTTACCCTCGTTTGTGATGTTTACTGCTCTTTCTATATCAGAACTTTGGATATTTAACTTAGCCAGCGGAGCGGTCTGTGCACCCAGGACTGCTACGGAACGTTCCGATAATAGGGATCGGTCAGCAGCCATTGGGTTTTCGCCATAGGTTACCGATACGCTTGGACTTTGTCTGATATAATTTCTGCTGCTCCATTCTTCCGGAGAAGCCATTTCATCGTCTGGCTTCAATCCTGCTTCCACCGTGTGAAGCCAGATCTGATTTTCATTTAAATTGAATAACGGTTTTACTTTCTCAAAAGGCATATCTCCGATCGAACACATCCCAATGCCCAACATCTCTCCAACACTGTTTAGTGTGGATACCATAATTCCGGTATCGATAAGGGAGTATAAATAACCTTGCGCGCCATATTTCGGCATGGTTGCTTCCGCGTTGTAAATGAAGAAAACAGTAAACGCTGAAGACTGATAAATGGACCTGTTCGTGTAATAGTGCATTTCATCAGTGAATGACTGATTCCCATGAATAAGGCGTACCGTGTAATCCACTGGACTAAAGTAGTACAAGCCCGCCTCCATTCCCGCAACTCTTCCTTCCTTCACATACACAAACACATCTATCGGGTATAGTCCTCCCGCAGAAGGATAGTAATAACGAATTTCCTGTCCTTGATCATACTGAGCGAGTACTCCCATCAGATCAGAGAACTGTTTCATGGTGACAGGCTGATCCTCCTTAAAGGAACGATGAGAACGTCGGTTGGAGATGAAATCAGGATATTCAACACCACGCTCCAGTGAGACCTCAAGTGTGGTGTTCTCACCGAAATTACGATGCAACTGTATTTTTTTAAATTCCTCGTATGCCTGTGCATCGTATGCCACCTTTTCGTCATACGGATTGCGGAATAACTGCGTCTGCTTCTTAAAGATTTCCGCTGGCTCCATAAGTCCGCTGACCAAAGCACGTTTACGAATGAGCAGTTCCATAAGGGAATTCACTTCACTAACAGGTACATTCGGGAAGAAAGAAGCAATCTCGGATTGCCGGATCCCCTTTTGTGCCAGGAAATACAATTCGGGGAACATACCTGTTGCATATGCAGGGCATTTGAACTCATCCACGTAGATATGCTTTCCATCCATTCGCCACAGCGTGGAGAATGACCAATGGTACACCGATTCTACTGACTCTTTCTCCACAGCCAGTTGGGTTGACGCCTGAATCTCTTCATCACTTGCCCAGCGGTAGCTTCGTCCAGCATCGGATTCCAGTCGATCCATGAACATATCCATAATCGCTGGAACCGAATTCCAGATTGTAACCTGATGGCGATCAACGGCCTCTTTCATCATTCGGATATCTCTTTGGTCGGATACAATTACGAGAGCTGCACCCGAGGAAAGTGCACCGAACACGTCATATACGGATAAATCGAAACACATGGAAGATACGCCAAGCATGCGATCCTTCTCATGAACACCGAACTTTCTGTTCATATCCTGAATCGTATTCGTTACAGCCCCATGAGTAATGGCAACACCCTTCGGTCTACCCGTACTTCCCGAGGTATAGATTACATATGCAATATCATCAGGTGTTCCAGATGGCTCACCTTCGAGTAGAGGATAACCAGAAGCCGAGACCTGATCATAGGCGTCCACGTCCAATACAATTTGACAATCACTATTTTTAAGCATGTAAGCTTGCCGATCTTCAGGATAATCCGGATCAAGTGGTACATATGCCGCACCAGTGCGAAGTATAGCCATTACATTTACAATGGTCTCCATACGGCGCCTTGCTACAACGCCAACTCGATCCCCTCGCCCGATCTCCTGTTCAAGTAAATATCCTGCCAGTTGACCAGATCTTCGGTCGAGCTCCGAATACGTCATCCGTTCATCCTCAAACAACAATGCGTCCTGATCTGGATAATGTTTAGCCATGCGGCTAAACAAATGTTGCAATGTTGTTGGCATGATATTTTCTTCTGATTGGTTATACCTTTCCAAAATGCTGCGATCGACTGAAGGAATGTCAGGCCCCGTAATCGTTTCTCCTACAATTAGGCCATCCAGCAGTGCAATATATTGCGCAAACATCGTTTCGATCACCTGTTGATCAAACAAGTCATCCACGTAATCCCAGGTTAGCGTTAGCTGCCCTCCCGCATCCGAGGCCTGATGATCCAGATATACCTGCGATGTTTGGCTGACCCCAGTTCGAACCTTTCCAATCAGTCCCTGAGTTGCTTCAGATGTCTCACGTTCATTAAAGATCATACTTGTGAAGACAATTGGCATTACGGTCTTGTTCCCCATTTGATGATGCTTGGAGAGATCACGTATGAATTCGATTCCTTCATAATGCCTGTGCTCCAGCGCCTCCAGTATACTGTCCTGAACATGACGCACATGCCCCATAAAATCATGCCCCGAAGCCATGTCCACATCTATTAAAATCATGGAAGTAAAGTCCCCAATGATATCCTGTATGCTTGGGTGGAATGGATAACGATTGAAGACTGTCAGGTTCAGTGCAATCTTCTGTTGATTGCTCCAGTACGATAAGATCTGGGCATAGGCTGCACAGAGAAGCGCTGAAGGTGTTAGCCCGTGTCCATTAGCAACCTTTTTCAATATCTCCCAACGCTGTGGTTCAAACACTTCATTAAGTCGCTTGAATTTTGGTTCGCTGATCTGTGCAGGATCTGTTTTCAATGGGAGTGCAGGTGCTGCTGGGAACTCCTCTACTCGGGCAAGCCAGTATTGTTTGTCAGCCAGGTACGTATTCGATTTACGGAATTCATTGTAAGCAAGAATATAATCGCGGAATGTAAATGGATTAGGCTCCGGATTAATCTCGGGATGATGATAGAATTTCAATAGATCATTATTGAAGATCTGTATGCTTGCCCCATCAGCAATGAGGAGATCATATCCAAACAATAGCAAATGTGTATCCTTAGATATTTTTTTCGCACGTATTTCAAATAATGGCCATTGCTCCAATTCAAAAATATGATGAGACATGCGTTCTCTTTCGGCTATGATCACCCGTTCCATCTCGTCAGGACTCAAACCACTGATATCTTCAATATCCATCCGGTATACCGGTACATGTGGCAGGATTCTTTGCTCTCCGGTAGGCAGGATAATTGCCCGCAACATAGGATGATGTTCAATCAGCTTGATTAGTGCTTCATTGAAGCGCGTCATCTCCAGTTGAGTTTCGAATTCGAGGTACCCGTGTGTCGAAGTGCCCCCCATTTCAAAAGCCTGACTTCTTCCTGCGACATAAGCCATCTGTACCTCGGTCAGCGGGAATGGTCGTCCTTCAGGATCAGGGCATGGATCATGCTGCGGATAATGAATTGTTCCCACTGACTCTTCATTTTCCACAGAGCTCTCAAGCAGAGCCGCCAGTTCATAAATATCTCTCAGGGCCATAAATTCCTTGAAGCTGAGACGCTGATTGAATTCCTGCCCAATTCGATTTACCAGCTGCACCATTAGAATTGAATTGATCCCCATCTGGAAAAAGCTGTCGTGAGTTCCTATTCCATTCATACCAAATACCGATTCACAGAGTTCAATCAGCTTTTGCTCCGTTTGGCTTTCTGTTCCTGCAAGTGCACTGGACTGTTGTCCAAAAGTTGGTTCCGGTAACGCTTTCCGATCAATCTTTCCATTGGGTGTAAGTGGAAATTCAGACAACTGGATTAAATGCTGAGGAACCATGTAATCCGGAAGTGCTTTTGCCAAAAGACGCTTCATCTCCAATTCGTCATAGCTGCGCTCCGCTGAGTAATAGGCCACCAGTACCTTTGTTCCTTGCATGTCCACTTTATCTATAACGACAGCCTGCTTCACGCTAGGAATTGTAGATAGTCGGCTTTCAATTTCTCCAAGTTCAACCCGATAACCCCTGATTTTCACTTGGGAATCCCGTCTGCCAAGGAATTCAATGTACCCTTCTCTTCGCAAGACTCCAAAATCACCTGTGCGGTATAAACGTCCCAATTCCGGATGATTAAAAAATGCATTGTCGGTCCTCACCGGATCATTAAAGTATCCTTGAGCCAATCCTACTCCACCGATACAGAGCTCACCAATGACATCGACTGGACTCAGGCAACCCGTGTAGTCAAGCGTATAGAATGTCTGATTCGCAAGTGGTCTTCCATAAGGAATGCTCCTCCAATCCGACTTGACAGTATCAATGGGATAATAGATAGACCAAATGGATGCCTCTGTCGCACCTCCCAAGCTGATAACCTGTGCCGAAGGAAAACGCCCATGTACTTGCTCTGGCAATTTCTTTGGTATCCAGTCTCCACTGAGCAGGATGAGCCTTAATTGTTCATTGGTTTGATCGGTTACGTAATCTGCCATCAGTTGCATAATGGCTGGAACTGAATTCCAGATGGTTACTTTATGCTGTTGTATCGCGTCGTACATGTCATGAATATCACGCTGATCAGCAATGATCACAAGTGCTGCACCCGTCGCAAGTGCACCGAAAATATCATAGACTGACAGATCAAAGCACATTGAAGATATACCAAGCATCCGATCTTGATCCGTCACTTCAAACTTCATATTGATATCCCGAATGGTATTCATTGCCGGGCCATGGGCAGTAGCTACCCCTTTTGGAGTTCCCGTGCTGCCAGACGTATAAATAATGTAGGCAAGATCGTCAGGTGCTGCGTTATTTTCCAGTGGCTCCACCGGCAATTCAGCCAGTCCCTCAAACGTATAAAGTTCGGGTAATAACAGCATTTTGCAGTTACTATTTTGTAAAATGTATTGCTGACGATCTTCAGGATAATCGGGATCAACAGGCACGTATACCGCTCCTGCTTTGAGAATACCGATGGTATTCACAATTGTCTCCATACCACGTTTGGCTAACAACCCCACTCTGTCTCCCCGTGTTATTCCTTGTTGCGCCAAGTAATGAGCGAGCTGATTGGAACGTTCATCCAGCTGTTGATAAGTCAATTGCTGATTACCGTAAATCAATGCTGTCTGATAAGGAGTCTTGGTCGCCTGCTCCATAAAAGACCCATGCAGTGTAGATATAGGAAATGATTGTGCTGTTGCATTAAATGCATTCCAGATGGCCTTATCCTGTTCAGGCAAACCTGGTAAAAACTCGATATCCTCTTGCTCACACAGATGAGTAATCATCGCTGTATAATCATCGAACATGGCGGAAAGTGTATCGTAATGAAAAAGATCCTGAATATAGTCCCAGTTAATGGTCAGTCTCCCGTCAGTCTCCATTACCTGATTATCAAGGTAGACTTGGGAGGTCTGACTGATACCCATTTTCAGATCTCCGATATGCTGCCAGCTTCCGATGGCATCCACAAATAATGTGCTGGTATATACAATCGGCATAATGGCGGAAGTACCCGCTTCTCGATGACGGGCCAGTTCTCGAATGAACTCCACGCCGTCATAATGTCGATGTTCCAACATATTGAGCATGCCACTCTGCACGTCTCTTGCTTGTTCCCAAAAAGGCTTGTTTTTTTGTTCGTTAATTTCGAGCAACATGATGGATGTAAAATCACCGATAATTTGATTGGTTTCTTCATGAAATGGGAAACGGTTGAACGCCGCCAGATTGATGGCAAGTCGATCCTGATTGCTCCAACGGGCCAAAACTCGAGCAAAGGCAGTACATAGAAGCGCGGAAGGTGTTACATTTTTTTGCTGCGCCTTATGCTTTAATTGCTCCCACGGATCTTGTTCCAATATCCAGCTTAGCCGTGAAAATTGTGGTTTCTTGATATGTCTGGGCTCCTGCTTCAGCGGAAGTGCTGGAGCGGAAGGGAATGTGTCCAGCTGATCCATCCAGTACTTCTTGTCACGTGCGTACATCTCACCTTTTTTCAGTTGTCCGTATGCCATCATATAATCCTTGAACGAAAACTTGAGTGCAGGAAGTTCCTTTTCCGGATCACGGCAATAATGCACCAGGTCCTCTCCAAGGATCTGGATACTCGCACTATCACAGATCAGCAGATCATAACCGAATAACAGGTAATGCCGTGTATCATCTATTTTAAAAGCTTTGAATTCAAACAGCGGCCATTGGCTCGGCTCAAACACATGATGGGACATTCGATCCCGTTCCACCTCAATGTGTTTCCACTTTTCCTGCTCATTCAGATGGCACACATCAACGATTTCCAGTTGATAGTCTGGTACCTGTGGCAATATTCGTTGTATGCCCTCCGGCAATATGACCGCTCGCAGCATTGGATGACGCTGAATCACTTTTTGCAATGCAGTCCGGAAATGCGTCATGTTCAATTTGGTTTCCAATTCCAGATAATAGTGAGTCGATGTTCCCCCCATTTCAAACCGCTCGTCTCGACCTAACAGATAAGCCATCTGTACTTCTGTCAAAGGGAAGTCCTCATACTGGGTCGCCGGTTCCGGCTCTTGCTGGGGATACTCGGATATCGCTCCAGTTTCCTTGAGTGCACCAATCAGATGAATTGCAAGCTTTGCCAGATTCATACCTTCAAAGAACGTGTGGTAGTTTAGGTGAACATGGTAGCGTACCCGTATTTCAGTAATAATGCGCATCATTGATATTGAATCAACGCCGAGTTCAAATAAGTTGTCGTATACATCTAACCCGGTAAACCCGAGAACGTGTCCAACCAGTTGGGCAAGTTCCTTCTCCGTAGTTGTATATATACCGTTATCTCGTCCGTGCAGTTCAACCTTTTGTTCATATTCAGTTATCGTCAGCTGGTTGTTATGATAATTCAAATGATTACGTTCCTGTTGAATTCGAGCTGTCATGGCTTCCGAAAATTGGATAACCCTTGACGACTCTAACAACGGTAGGAGTTCACTCGCATAATTGGGCTCACCGATCAACACTCGGCGTATACGACGGCTCAATACCATGTCAAAAGCACTGATCGCTTGATGAGTTGCTAATGTCTTGAATGCTGTATCCACATTCAGACCAAATCTGGCAGCCATCCCGGTTTCCTTCCAGGCAGGCCAGTTAATGGTTAGCGTTCGGCCCGACCCATTTGCACGGTAAGACGCAAAGCTATCCAGAAAACAGTTTGCAGCAACATAATCGCTCTGCCCCGGTTCTCCTAACATGGATATGCCAGAAGAAAACATAACGAAGAAATCGAGTGGTTCCTGCGCTGTTACTTGATTCAGAACCCAGGTTCCCTGAACCTTCGGTCTCAGAACCTCTTGGAATGCAGTCTCTTCCTTACGGATAATCAAGCCATCATTGGCAACACCAGCGCTATTAATTACCCCATAGATTTGCCCATATTTTGTTCTCAACCTCTGCACAACCTGAGTCATCTGCTTCAGATCGGAGATGTCTGCACTGATTAATTCAACACTTGATCCTCCGGCTTCAAGCTCCATAATGGTTTTCATTCGTTCAATCATTTCCATGGATATTATCTTTGGATCTTCTTCTTGAATAAGCTTGTCCCACACAGTGCGATCAGGCATCACCGTACGACTGATTAGTGCCAGACGAATGCAGCGTTCATCAGCCAGATGCTTCGCGAACTGCAAGCCAATTCCGCCTGTTCCACCAGCAATAAGATATAAACCGTTCTCACGAATAGTCACTTCCTCATGACTGGCTTCCAGAATGTTGGCAATATCCAATTCTTCAACGTATGACTGATTATGGCGATACGCCACTTGGAAACGGTCATGGGAGCTATTCAATTCTGCATAGATCGTATCCGCATCGGTATCTGAATCCACATCAATGAATCGGCAGGATATTTCCGGATACTCCTGTTCAATGACTTTTGCGAATCCGTTAAGCGTTGCATTTTCCGGTCGTACCTGACTTTCATAACCCGTAACTGCATTCGCTAGAGAGGATATGAATTGAAGCTGAAGTCCCTCTGTCATATGATGATGTAGAATCGCACGGGTCAAGTAGAATGCACTCTGAATTCCACGGTCCTGGCTTAACTTCAATTGTTCCTCGCTTTGTAAATAATCATCTGAATCATTCTCTGCCAGAGTAAACCCGTGAATAATACGGATTAGCCCCCGACCCTTCATATCATCCAATAACTGAATGTAATCACTTTCATCACCACGAATCACATAGTGCGAATCATCATACTTCTCGTAACGATCCCCCCAGGCTACCTGAATGACTCGTGCTTCGGGCTCACGCTCCAATTGGACCGTCAAGGCAGCACTGACTTGATCGTTTCCGCGGAAGAGAAGTACGGTGCCTTTCATTTTTGTGACGACAGAATCGCGAGATACGGGCGTGTATCGTTGCCATACAGCTTGATAAAACATGCCCTCTGCCTGTACCTTTTCCAATCTTCTGTTCCGTTTTGGAATGTCGATCCAACATCTGTGCGTCTGGAATGCGTAAGATGGCAAACTGACCTTGAATACACTCTGGTTCGCATAAAGCGCTTCCCAGTCAGCATCGCCCCCAGAGACATAGAATGAAGCAGCCTGATGTAACGCATTGATGTCTTGCTGCCCACTGTTCATGAATTCTCCAAGAGCTTGTCCCAGCGATACGCTCATCTCATGCCTGGATGTGAGCGACATTCTGAATTCCTGATCCGCTGCCTCCTCATCTTGAACCAGCTTGTGAAAGCCTGTATAGATGTGCGAACCATGTGAAGTACCAAATAGCTGTTTTGAACGCTCCAACTGGGTAAGTTTCTGATGCAAATCGATGTTGCTGTTCATTATGATTGCTACCCGATATGGAAACTTCCCTCTTCCCGTGTTGGCGGTATAACATATATCTTGTAATGTTGGCAGTTCATTTTTTTCAAGAAAATAGATATACTTACTGATCATCTGACGTAGCGATTCCTCAGACTTGGCGGACAACGTCAGAATGGATGGACCTGTTACAGAAGTGTTCGCTTGATGCGCTGCAGTTGCCCGATCAGGTGCTTCCTCAAGCACGAGATGACAGTTGGTTCCCCCAATGCCAAAAGAGCTGATACCACACCGTCTTGGAGTTGTTCCATCCGTGGTCCACTCTCGCAGTGTAGTATTCACGTAAACGGGTGATCCACTGAAGTCAATCGCTCTATTTGGCTTTTCAAAGTTCAAGGTTGGAGGGAGTTTTTTATTTTTCAACGCCAGAATTGCCTTAATTAAGCCAGCAGTTCCAGCTGCTTCGTACAGATGACCGATATTGGTTTTAACCGAACCGATCGCACAAAATTGTTTCTTGGAAGTATATTTCTTAAACGCGTTCTGAATTCCCTTAATCTCGATGGGATCTCCCAATTCTGTCCCCGTACCATGCGGTTCGAAGTACGATATCGTTTCGGGATCAATGTTACCGTCCTCCCACGCTTTTACAATCAACTCAGCCTGAGTGGACGGATTTGGTACAGTCAATCCGCCAGAACTTCCATCCTGATTGACGGCCAAACCTTTAATTACCGCGTAGATCTGATCACCATCACGCATTGCAGCGTCTAATGGTTTCAGCAACAAAGCAGTGACCCCTTCACCCATTCCCGCCCCATTTGCAGAATCATCAAATGTTTTGGTCCGGTAGTCTGGAGATTCCATCCCGATCTTCTCATTCTGATTCTCGCGTGTCATGAGATGCAGTTTCACACCGCCCGCGATTGCCATATCACATTCCTTGTTCCGGATAGCCTGGCATGCCATGGCGACAGCTACGAGCGAAGAGGAACACGCTGTATCAACAACAATACTGGGTCCCTTCAGATTCAGAAGATACGAGATTCGATTGGATAATATGGAAGCCAAATTCCCAACGATGGACAGTGCACTTGTCTGCATCGTTTCGGTAATATATCGCATATACATATCTTTGATATTGTTGGAAAAGCCTACATAGACACCTGTATTGGTGCCCGATAATTTATCGTTACCGTATCCTGCATCCTCCATGGCATCCCAAGCCGTCTCCATAAACAAACGCTGATTAACATCCGTTAAACTGGCTTCTTTGGGAGGCAAACGAAAGAATTCATGGTCGAATTGGTCAATATTGTCCAGGTACGCCGCCTCGTAATATTGAATATCTCCCTCAGGTATATCCATATAAGAGAGAATAGCGTCCATATCCGATTTTCGTGTCTTGGGAATGGGACGTATGCAATCTACACCACTCTGGATATTATCCCAGTAGTCATCCAGTGTTTCCATATTGGGCAACTTGGCTGAAATACCGATAATGGCGATATCCTTAACGGGTTTCTTTTCCCCTTCTTTTAGCATTTTCACGATCTGAGCCGCCGTTGTTTTGTTCATCTTCTGGTCCTTGACACTCTCTACCAGGAGCTTCAGAATTTTCTCCACGCTTCACGTCCCCCTACATCTTTTGAAGGTTGATGATTGCTTCATCCAGATCCATTGCTCCACGTTCGATCTCATCGAACAGATTCTCAAGATCTGTATCCCGTTCCTCTTCGAAAGTTTCCTTTTGAGGAGACTGGTGAGGCTTCTGCTTTTCTGTGGTGCTCATATAAGTAGTTAGTCTGGAGATACTTGGATATTCAAACAGATCGGTCAGTATGAGTTTTCCAGGGTAAGTTTTGTCCAATTTCAAGAAAATCTGTTTAATCATAATAGAGTCTGCACCGAGTTCGAAAAAGCTGTCATGTACATTCATCTCTTTAATGCCTAAATATTGTCCAACTATATTCGCAATAGTCCGGTCCATCTCCACGGATGATTCCAATTCAAGTTCATACTCTTCCGTTGGGATCTGAACAGTAGAAGCGGATTCCTTACTCATTGATATTTGCTTTGCTCTCTCCGGCATTCTCATCCATTTTTGTAACCTTTGTCCGATGTTGGCATCAAGATGAAAGTGGTAGTTATTCAAAATGTTTAAATAGGGTGAATTCCAGTTCATTTCCCCCACCAGCAGACGGTCGGTCTGTTTTTCCATTATTTCGAACAATCGATCCAATGCCCACTCTTTGGGCATCGCTTTGAATAAGGTGTCAAAATCAAACCCGGCTCTGGAAGCCATGCCTACCTCTTTCCAGGTAGTCCAATTCAGCGTTATCGTACGCATCCCTTTGCGGTTCCTCATTGGGGCATAGGCATCCTGATATGCATTCGCGGCGGCATAAGCAGCCTGTCCAGTAGAACCAAATAACGTAGCGACGGACGAGAACATGACTAGAAAATCCGGCTGATCTTCGGCTGTTAGCTGATCCAGTAGATGAGTCCCCTTCACTTTCGGAGCCAGCATTGCTGTAAACTCTTCCTCAGTCATCTGGTCAGCTTGTTGTGTACTCCCAACGCCTGCTGCATGGATGATGCCACGTATACAACCAAATCGACTTCTTAATTGTTCAATGGCTTGACTTAACTGATTTGCATCGGCAACATCAGCTCCAAGATACATCATCTGTCCGGCCCGTTTCTCCATATCAAGTAACCGAAGAAGCTTACTTTTTAGATCTGGTGAAGTATTTTTTGCATTTAGAATGATGTCCCAATTGTGACGTTTGGGCAGTGGCGTTCTTGCAATCAAAGCCAGATTCATACGTCCAAATGATAGCAAGCGTTCAGCGATCTCCATCCCCAGACCACCAAGTCCACCTGTAATAATGTATACGCCGTCTTCTTTCCAGTTCATCTCAGCATCAGGCATGGAACCCACATCAGCAGGTGCGAATTCAGCTTGATATGCTTGTCCATTTCTAATCGCCAAAGACTTCTTCTCCAACGGCCCCAAAATGTAACGCATATACTGAGAGGTATCCCAATCTTGGTCAACATCTATACAGAAGCATTCGAGATTCTGAATCTCACGCTGTACCGTATGTCCGAAAGCCAGCATCGCTGAATTCTCCGGATACAGAACTTTCTCGTCACCCGTCACTTCATTAGCAAAGCTTGTCACCAAAATCATCTCAACCTGCTCTGCAAAGACGTGTGAGCATGCCTTGGTAAGTCTCCATACAGACATAAGACCTTTGTCCAGCCTGTTCTCCTTAATTTCTGTATGGTCAAGTGATGCTATATGCACGATCCGATAGGGACCTCCAAAGGACACTTCCTGCAAAAGTTTGATATAATCACTCTCGTTATTTCGAATTACATATGTCTGTGCATCCTGTTGAAGGTAAGATGTTCCCAATATCACTTCGATAACTGCTACTCCAGCTTCACGAATTTGGTTCACCAACTGGGTTGCATGTAGCTGTGTATCATTTCGTATTATTAAAACACGTTCAACATTATGGATGATGGATGAGTTAGTCTTGCCGATCTCGCTCCAAGGCTTCCATGACAATGAATAATACATCGCTTCTTCCTCAGTCTGTACCGAATTATCGGGGTTAGTATCAATCCAGCACTTACTCTCCTCAAATGAATATGTGGGCAAGCTCAACTTGTTATAGGTCACATCTGGATAGATTCTTGACCAATTAATCTGAGCTCCGCCTTGGTAATGTGTGCACAACTCCTCTAGCACGTTTGCTCTATCGCATACTTCGATATGCCATTTCGAGATAAGTTCTTCCGTAGTGAATATCTGATTACTTTTTCTGAATGTATCTTGTTCATATCTACCGGTCTTGGGTTCTGCAAGAAAGTCGTTTAAATGCTGCAGCAATTGATCCAACGAATTGACCACCCACACCGCTCGGTGTGCATGATGCTGTCTTCCAGTAGCTGCTGTGCAGCATACATCCCTCACATCGGCCTTCGGGTTCTCATTGATCCACTTCACATATGATTGCACCTGACGGGAGAGATTTCCGGATGATACGCTGGAGATCAAAAAGGGATATTGGTCATCGCGCCCCAATTCCACTGATATGTTCGGAGCTTCTTCCAGTACGACATGACAATTGGTGCCGCTTAACCCAAATGAACTGACTCCACATCTTCGAGGAGTGGCCGCTTCCCACTCCCTTGAAATGACATTGACATAGACTGGTGATTTATCAAATTCGAATTTTGGGTTTGGCTTATTAAAATGAAGTGTAGAGGGAATACGTTTGGATCTGAGTGCCATAATCGCCTTCAGCAGACCCGCCAATCCTGCACTGTCGTACAAATGGCCCACATTGGACTTAACCGATCCTATCGCACAGAATTGTTTTTTGTCCGTAAATCTGCGAAAAGCCGATTGGATACCTTCCAGTTCAATCGGGTCCCCAATGAGCGTACCTGTTCCATGTGCTTCCAGATAGGAAAGACTCTCTGGATGAATTCCAGCATCACGCCAAGCATGCGTCAGTACTTTTTCATGAGCTACCGCATTGGGCGTTGTAATCCCTGCCGAATACCCATTCTGATTCACAGCTGTGCCTTTTATGACTGCATACACATGATCATGATCCCGCAATGCCTGTTCCACAGGTTTTAGTACAACACTTACTACACCCTCACCCATTCCTGATCCATCCGCATCTTCATCAAAGGTTCTTGTTGCTCCATCACTGGATTCAATACCGATTTTGTAATACTCTTTATCCAGTGGAATCATATTCAGCCTGATCCCTCCAGCGATAGCCATATCACAACTTCCTTCACGTAATGCACGTACTGCCATATCCAGAGCAACCAGCGAAGAGGAACATGCTGTGTCTACAACCATAGCCGGCCCCGTCAGATTAAGTAGATAAGCAATTCTTGCAGGAATGATGGACGAAAGATTACCTACGGTGGCGATTGGTAACATGTCCGGACTTAATTCCTCGACCATCTGTTTGTACTTGTAACCTTCTTGATCTCCGATTACACCCACGTACACCCCAGTTGAACTTCCAGCCAAACGGTCACCACCATAACCTGCATCCTCAACCGCACGCCATACCGTTTGCAAAAACAATCGTTGGACCGGACTCATCAGCTTGGCTTCCTGTGCACTCATACGGAAGAAGGAATAATCAAATTCATCGATTTCGTCCAGATAAGCTCCGTTCAAATAACGCACATGCTCCAATGAACCTTGCTTGTGAAGCAAGTATTGATCCAACTGGCCCTTTCGATGATTGGGCAATTCACGTATGCAATCAATTCCATAATCAAGCATCTTCCAAAATTCATCCAGCGACTCTCCGGTCGGCAACTTCGCACCGATACCTATAACAGCTATATCATGTCTATTATCCGTTGTTATATCCAGTTCAATAGTAGTGTCCTGGTCATCTTCTTCCCATTGCTCTCTGTCGAACAACTGATCAAGCATGGCCGTCCCCCTATGAAATTTCATTTCAATTCCGGTTGTACCAATAGTTGAAGTCCTCTCACATAATTGGCAATAAGACGCTTCACACGGCTCTGTTTTAATTTGCGTCCATTAAAACGACAATTGCACTGCAGAGTATCACCTTCGTCCGACACCAGGATAATCAGATCGTAATAGTCCAATACATCGTCCGATGCCTTGAACAGATGCTGTTCACCATATAAAGGATTAATTGCCCACTCCGTGCTGCTTGTTCTGATCTGGCCCATCTGCTCGACGGGAAACGCTCGATCTGAAGGCATGGTTATGATCTGTTGATGAACATTTTGAAAGAGCTCTTTCATTGTCTTGTATTGATCGAAATTCAATCGTACAGGTGTAATCATTCTCGCTGTACCATAGGATACGTGCATATCAATAGAGGGTTGTTCTGACAAAGTGTGTAACAAGTAAGCATACATAGCTGATGCCAATACATGAATACTGATCGCTTCAGATTGTGCAATCAGTCGCATATCCTGTACCAATGAAGCTGGGAGAGTGAATTGATACGACAAGGCTTCGTAACCTCGATCCGTATGGAAAAAGCTCCGATCCATCTGTACAGACTCCAGTTCCACTCTATCTTGTCTGATCAGATTCGCCCATGAGACAATAGAGGTATGTGAATACAAGCTGGAAATTGCCATTTTGTTTGGAAATGCATCATCGATTGCCTGATGAATCTGCGTTACTTTTAGCGAATCGAATCCAGCTTCAGCCAGGTTGTCCGTTACTCCGACATTCCTAAGTCCCGTTACGGACTCAACAATTTCAATCAGCTTTTGTTCGATATGATCACGAGCTGGTTGTACTTCTTTGATCTCCTGCATATGGCTTAACATGCTCTGAATAGATTGTTCGATTTCACTAAATTCTCCTGTTTCGTACCGCTCCTGAAGCCTGTAACGTTGAAATTTTCCACTCGTCGTTTTAGGAATTTGCTTAATGGGCAGCACGGACTTGAGTTCAATCCCCATCCGCTGCTGAATATGTGCTTTGGCTTCTCCAACTCTTGGAATAAAAGATGGCAAGTCCTTTTTATACAGTACAAACATTACAACGCTTTCCGATCCTGTAAGTGGATTGGAGACACCACATACAGCGACTTTCCCCAGATCAAACTGCTCCAGTTCCTCCGTTACACGTTCAATATCATGCGGATATACGTTTTGACCATTGATGAAGATAATGTCCTTGGTTCTGCCCGTAATGACTATTGCGCCATCATTCATAAATCCAATATCTCCAGTACGAATCCATCCATCGGCTGTACTTGCTTTTTCCGTAGCTGCCGCATTGTTGTAATACCCGCTTGTTACACTCAATCCTTTAATTTGAATACTGCCCAGCACCAATTCCTTGACCGGCTTATCATAATCATCACATATTCGTACATCACAATATTGAACCGGCTTGCCTACTTCCACAAAAGAAACAGCATGTTCTGAGCCCGGTTCAACTTCTATGAATGGTTTCCCGGTCTCCAAATATCTTCTGTCCAGTACATAACAAGTCAAATCACCGACGTTACCAAAGGAAACACCAACAGTTGCTTCGGCCAAGCCGTACGCCGTCAGCATTGTATTGGAGGCCAGCCCATAAGGACTCATCGCCTCCAAAAAATTGAAACAAAGTGCCGGAGATATCGGCTCAGCACCGTTCATAATAAAACGTACCGAAGACAAATCGGTTGATGAAAAGGTTAGTGGATTATATGAATCCAGAAAATATTTATAAGCAAAATTTGGAGCATATAGTTGGGTGACACGGTGTTCAGAAGTTTTGGTTAACCATAATGTAGGGTGACGGATGAATAAGGAAGTCGGCATAATAAACTGTTGCAGGCCTTGGAAGGTACTTGTAAGATGAAACGCAATCAGACCCATATCATGGGTCAGGGGTAACCAACTCAAAGAACGGTCATTAGAGGAGATTTGGGTTGCTATATTCATAGCTTGTATATTTATCATGACATTGCGGTGTGTAATTACTACTCCCTTGGTTTGTCCCGTAGAACCTGAAGAAAATTGGATAAAGGCTATGTCATCCGGCTGGATGCTAGCTTCAATTCCCTGAACAATAGGTTCTTCTCGTACGTTCGAGATGCCCTGTACTATAAAGATTCGGGCATGCATTTCGCGGACAACCTCTTCCAGTCCATTCTTCCGGGCAAACTTGTCCAAACTTTCCGTGAGATCCTGATCAGCAGCAATATACGGATGGTTCAACGTTTTCCACACATTGTAAAGCTTCATTCTTTGCTCCTGATTTCCGCCTACGGTTATCGGAACCGGTATGATTTTTCCAAGCGTGCAAGCCCAAAAGGTGACAATAAACTCTTCTTCCGAGTTCAGTTGGAAGATCAATTCATTACCCGGCTGCATGCCGAATGCTTGAAGTTCTCCTAATCGGATTTTGGCTGATTGCAGAAGGGATTGGTACGATACAACCTTTTCTTCTTTGCTGCCATTCAGAAAAGTAATACCTCTGTCTGTGACTGAACCAAGGGAGTTAAATAATTGAGCCAAGTTATCCATGCTCATAACTGGAACACACTCCTTGTCAACTAGATTACGTAAGGTTGCAGCTTTTCATTTATAATTCTCGTTGTTTCCTGAATATTTTCCTGGATATAGAAGTGTCCTCCATCCAATTTGACAATGTCACATTGTGAACCAGCGTACTTTTTCCATCCGATCAGATCGCTAGATTTCACTCGGGTATCGCTTCTGCCAGTTAACACGGTAATATCACTCTGAACCTTGAAAGGTTTAGGCTGAAAACGATAGAGTTCGACAATCCTGAAATCGGCTCTAAGTACAGGTGCAAATAACGAAAAGAGCTCTTTATTGGTAAAGACCTCATCCGACGTTCCACCCATGTTCTGAATCGTCTCTCTGAACTCTTCGTCTGGCAATGTGTGAATATTCTCATCCTTGAAAATATGTGGTGCACGATTGCCTGAAAGCATCATATGTTCAGGCAATTGTTTCGTTGACTGTGCAAGTCGGTAATATAGTTCGAGCGCCATCCAGCTTCCCATGCTATGTCCGAAAATAGCATAAGGCCCATGAATTAGCGAGGAAACCGTGGGGTAGATATCCTCAATCGCTTCTTCAAAGCTTTCATAGAACGGTTCTCCCACTCGAGCGCCTCTTCCTTTTAATTCGATCGGTATTACGTCAATAAAAGGGCTTAAAGATGATTTCCAGCGATGAAAAATCATGGCTGATCCACCTGCATGAGGCAAACAAAAAAGTTGAATTTTCTTCATTAGCCCTATCATTCCTCGTATTCTTATTTTTATCGTAATTTATCATTTTACGTAAAAAAATACAATATTTTCTGTGTTATTGAATACATTATGTAGATTGAATAGATAGGGACAAATCTCCCTTGTTACTTCTGAATTGATTGCGATGTTCGGTCGGACTTTTGCCTACTTTTTTCTTGTACATTGCACTAAATTGTGTACTAGAACTGTACCCTAGCTTCGTTGTAATTTCAGAGATTGGAAGATCCGTCTTGGTTACGTATTCCTGTGCCTTATCCACCCGAATCTGCTGTAGGTACTTCAGTGGCGAAACATTGAAAACCTTAGAAAACAGATTACACAGATACACTGGATTATAACCAACCATATCCGCCAGAAATTGCAGAGTAATTGGCTGTTCATAATTGTTTTGGATATACTTGCATATCATAACCAAGTTGCGTTTGACCGAGTCCTCCCGATCCGTTTCCGGTCGCATCAAATTAGCCAGATTCGTTTGATAGTAACTGGAGTATACTTCAAGAAAATCTCTTTCAGCTATTTCGATGTCTTCTCTACTCTCTACCGTTCGGTTCAACAGGCTTACAGCAAGATCATAGTGTTTACTACCATTCTCACTTAATATGTGACAGCTTGGCAGTCGCTCAAGCAAATCCGATCCAAAAATAATACCTCTCATTTTCAGAACAGGTTTATCGTAATTTTGCAGTCTTATTTTATTTGCCAGCAACACAGCCCCTGCCTTAACCTGCACCGTTTTGCTAAACACACTGATTTCCAATGCATCCATAACCTCAAATATGGCAATCTGTCTTCTGAGAGACAAGTCAAATAGATGTTTTTTTTCACGGACGACCATATCATAAGAAACAACAGAACGTAGTTGGAAATCCATTATCGTTAACCTCCTGATTGTTTTTCGGACGGTTTTGACAAGTACGGTGCTATACATTCATCCCTAATCTTGATCTAAGTTGTGTTGAATTTTTTAAGCTGATTACGAATGTAATCCAATAAATCTTTTTTTTCCTCAGGTGGTATCCACTCCGTTAGTCTGGCTGCAGCAATGGGAAGAACCCAGCGATGTATCTCGCGAATGTCCATGCCCGAGAGAGACAAGTAATACTCAATATACGCTTTACTCATCCTGCTTTTGATTATCTTCAGCAGAACTTTCATCATCAATGGAGCGCCTTTGGGCAAATTTCCGTATTTCAATAACACTAGCGTCCTTGCCACATCTGCTGCTGGACAGCCCGATGCGCCTGTCATCCAGTCTATGATCCAGGATTCTTTGCCTGTAATCACATTATTGGGATGGAAATCCCCATGACATAGAGATCTGCCTTCCGGCAAACTATGTACATAGTCCATAATCTGTTGCTTCTCAATGTCCGATAGATCACTTGCGTTTGATATATTCTTCTCTAATACAGTCTTATGCTTTTGTTGAATCCGTTCACCCGATTGCTGGTGTATTTGATGATGAAGTGCTGCCATCTGCCTTGCTCTGCGCTCAATGGACCATGGTTTAATAATCATCTCTTCCAAAAGTGTCCTTCCACTGGCCAACTCAAATATGATACCTTTACGATTATTGATCGTCACCATATCAATTGTTTGTGGGCATTTAACTCCAAGTTCCAAAACGATTCGAGTATTATCAAACTCATGCTGAATCGCTTCCGCAGAGAAATCTTCTCTGAAAAGTTTCAAAATTGAAGTTTCACCATGTCTGAATATTTCCGCTGTCTGTCCCTGCCCAATCCGTTTCAATCCTAATCAGCTCCGTATCTTTCCTAAATCAATTATGGTAAAACATCAAAGAACCTAATGATCAAGCCCTTTTTTCATAGCATAATGAATGATCCTGCCTAATGCAAAAAAAGGGCTCTTCCTTAGGTCCTGCAATGCAAAATCTAAACGTTTCGATTCGCGCTATCCTTAACTTTTTCCGCTTTATTTGAACGTCTCATTTCACGGCGGTGTGTTACAACCTCCTGTGTTGCGATTAAAATCTCATGCATTTGAGTCGTGCCTTCGATAATCTCATTGATTCGGGCATCCCGATAATATCTCTCTACGGGATAGTCTCGATGGCAACCATTGGCACCATGAATCTGCACCGCATCACTGGCAACTTTATTCACCATGGTTGAAGCAAAATATTTGGCAGTCCAAGTTTCCATAATGCTCTCTGGATCACCCACATCTCTTAAATATCCTGCTCTGTAACACAGCATCCGTGCCGCTTTCATATTCACTGACATTTCAGTGATCATTTTTTGTATCATTTGATTCTCGCGTATAGCTCTTCCGAATTGGATTCTGGAATTGGCATAATGTACTGATGCATCCAGACATGCCTTGGCTAAACCGACACAGCCACAAGCGATCGTGTATCTTCCATAATCCAGACAAGGTAAAGCTACATGTGATAACCCTGTACCAACTTGACCCAGGAGGTTTTCCTTCGGAATACGACAAGAATCCATTTTCAGTTCAGCAATCATTGATGCTCTCGCTCCAAGCAACCCGCTCATAGGTTCAACGCTGAACCCAATGGAATCTCTCTCCACGATAAACGCTGTCGGCTTGTTCTCACATTGGGCAAGAATCAAAAATACGTCTGCAAGCTGCCCCATAGTAATCCATTTTTTATGACCGTTAAGTATGTATTCGTCTCCGTCTAATACGGCCGTTGTTTCAATGCTTTTGGCATCGCTTCCAACACTCGGTTCTGTCAATCCGAATGAACCCAAAGTTGTTCCCGTAGCTAATGCTGGCAACCAGTATTGTCTTTGTTGCTCCGTTCCCCAACGCAAGATCGCTAAACCCACCATCCCCTGAACGGTTAACAAACTTCTAACAGAGGAGCAACCACGTCCAACCTCTTCGTTAAGAATCCCGATAGTGATATTGTCCAGTTCCATCCCGCCATATTCTTTTGGCAACATGGAGCCCAGATAACCAGCCTCAGTTATTTTCGCAAGGAGTTCCGGATGAATTCGTTCTTCGCTGTCGTTTAAACTAGCGTATGGAATAATCTCGCTGTCTACAAAATCCTTGAATTGTTCCTGCCACATCAATTGCTCCGCATTCAGTTCAACTTTCATCACATATCACTCCTGATTTTGAGGTTATAAGTCCAATAAACGGAACTCGATGCTGTGATTGTCTGATATGAGCTTGTTTCGTCATTTTCCCTTTATGACTCATTGGGAATCTCATAATTGATGCACTTACGCAAACTGTCTTTCAGATGTTGCAATGTTGTGAAGTTCTCCAATTCAAGATACTCATCGTCCATCTCAATATTGAATTCGTTCTCCAAGGCAATGATCAGTTTGATAAATGAAATGGAGTTTAATCCAAGAACTCTTAAATCCTCATCCAACGCACTTACATCCAGCTTTTGTTCAGAAAACATTTCCACGACCTGATAGAAGTGAATATCAAACTGATCATAAGCCACAGGATATTCTTGCAAAAAAGATTCCTCCTCCATATGAGACATGTAATCTTTGAAAATCCATTTTTGTGACACCATTTCTGTGATCAGAATCTGGTCGAACGTTTGCCTAAGAGTATAGGAATCGGAATAAAAAAAGTCCTACATTTTGTAAATATTCCATATATTCTCTGACTTCGATACTATCATAATCTTCCTGAGTCAAGCAATCACTATTGCCATGTATTCACAAATATTTAATAGGTTTCCACCTTCGAGATGATATCCCTATCTTGCGACAAGGATTCATTCTCTCAAAGGTGCTTTGACATAAACACATCGACCTCATCTTCACTGTCCAATATAAATCCAAACCGTTCATACAATCGCCGAGCAGGGCTTCCTTGCAAAACATTTAAAATAATCCGTTTCCCCTGAACTTCATCCTGTTCCAGCAGCATGTTCAGTACCTGAGTTCCTATTCTCTGGCCTTGATAATCGGGATGTATATAGAAATGTTCCAATAGATATGCCTCAGACTTGGGCTTCAACGCTACACAACCTACCATTGAACCCTCCACTTCAATAATCCGCGTATGGGCAGGGTCGAATGTATTCCGGAAACGTTCACGCACCTTCACATCATCGTACCTTCCCAGTCTGGTTAGATCATCGTATAATACCAAGGCTCGCAAATCAGCGAGTTGTTCTTGGTCTGCCTGTACAGCTTGACGCATTGTTATTGGGTTCATTGGTTGAATTCCTTTCCATTAGAGACACGTTAATTTCCGAATGTCTTATCGCACTATAGAACACTAAAAATCATACCTTTGGCAGCGCACTTGAGCAACATCGGATTTTAGAACGCAATATTTTTTTCAAACTATTTAACTCCGCAAAAAATAAAAAAGCCCAAAAAGGGCGGTGCAGTCTTGCTTATAGAAATAAGCGAACCCGCAGCCATCCCTTCTGGGATGTAGATTACTATAGAAAACTATGAAACATGTGAAGCTTGTGCTGCAAGTTGTAATGCTTCCAGACCCAATGCTAGCGCACCACACAAGCCTGCATGCTGGCCCAATCCGGGCTGCACAATGTATTGGTCGATATGTTGCGTGATTGGGGCAGCATTTACATAACCATTGAGATTCCGCACTACCTGCTCCCGGATCATAGGAAACAGATGATCTTGCTGCATCACACCACCACCCAAGATGATCTTCTGCGGTGAATGAAGCAAGATGGCCGTAGTAATCGACTCCGCAATGTAAAAGGATTCGATCTCCCACGCCGGATGATCTGCCGGCAGTTCACTGCCAGGGATCTGCCAGCGTGCTTCAATGGCTGGTCCTGCAGCCATTCCCTCCAGGCAATCGCCATGATACGGGCATAATCCGGCAAAGTGATCGTCTGGATGGCGTCTTGTGCGAATATGCCCACCCTCGGGATGTAACAATCCGTGTACTCGTTGGCCCCCTGCCACAAGTCCGACACCAACGCCTGTGCCAATCGTGTAATATACACAGTTATCCAGCCCTTGCGCTGCTCCCCACGTCACTTCACCGAGCGCGGCAGCATTCACATCCGTATCCCATCCAAAAGGAACCGGAAATTCATGCTTCAAGGTTCCAATCACATTACAGTTTCCCCACCCAGGCTTAGGTGTGGTCGTAATATAACCATAGGTGGGACTATCCGGTTGCAGATCAATCGGACCAAAGGAGCCGATCCCTATGGCTTCCACGTCTTTATCCCTGAAATAGTCGATCACCTTGGCAAGAGTGGTCTCCGGATGTTCTGTTGGAAAGCTAATCCGATCTTCAATCTGTCCATGCTCATTCCCTACACCACATACAAACTTCGTTCCGCCCGCTTCTATAGCTCCAATACGCATCGTTCTGGGCTCCTTTCCTTCATTACAATTAACCTGTAGCCTTGGTTGGTGATATCTCATAGATATGAAGTGAAGAGAAGACCAGATCAGTATTTTCGGAATGAGCAGAGATGCCCTTGGAATCCCCATCCGGATAGATCAGATCCGTAATAACGGCCTGACCATCATTTGCAAATACCTCCACAGATGAATGATCTACAAAGATACGCAAACTTTGATTCCCATTTACATCTTTTAACTCAGCTGTATGGCGGCTCAGGAAATGTTCATGAAAATCGCCGATACCCGATCCACTACGATCGATATATACTTCCCCTCGGTTGGCGTCTACGCCAACGAGCGTTTCGTTGTCAGCTCCGCTTCTTAAGGCAAAATGGAACGACTGATCCTGAGCCCACTCTGCATGGATCTCATAGTTCACTAGTTGCAAAGCGTTCAACTGCTCACTCACTTGCTGAATCGAAGCATCCTGTAGGGACAATACTGGCGTACGTGCTTGCTCAAGTTCACGTGCAGGACGTTGAATCAGTATGACTTCTCCGGATCTTGTCTCCAGTGACAGCTCCCGGGCAATGGTCATTGCTCCACGATAATCATTGGTTGGCGTCTGATTGGCATACATCCAGTTGCTCATCCACCCCATAAACAGGCGTCTTCCGTCTTCAGCCGGAATGTCAGACCAACTAACTCCCGCATAGTTATCCCGGCCATGATCAATCCAGCGAATCGTATGGGATGCCTCATCTGGAACAAATGTACTTCCATCAAAATCTCCGGTAAAATATTGCGTTCTGGACCCTTCTATGAATGCAGGATCTGCACCGATGCTAACGAGCATCACCCATTTCACCTGCCCTGAATCTCCATCCACTGCAAGTGGGAACAGGTCCGGGCATTCCCACACGCCATCGTGTGAACCTATCCCTTCGCCAAATTCACTTCCTAGCGTCCAATCCTTCAGATTGGGAGATCGGTACAGACATACCGTTTGACCACAAGCGATAATCATAATCCATTCCTTGGTCTGCTCATGCCAGAACACTTTGGGATCACGGAAATCAACAAAGGACTCATGCGTTAATACCGGATTCCCCTCATATTTGGTCCAGGTTCTGCCGTTGTCTTTGCTATACGCCAGACTCTGACGCTGTACAGGATGATCATTTGGTACTTCCAGATGATGTGTAAAAATGGCTACCAACCCCGGCTCATCTTCGAAAAATCCAGAAGTATTGTTCCAGTCCACCACCGCACTGCCGGAGAAGATCATGCCATGTTGATCCGGTGCCAGAGCTACAGGAAGTTCCTCCCAAGTGACGAGATCTCGGGTTACCGCGTGACCCCAATGCATCGGCCCCCATGTGGTACCAAACGGATGATACTGATAGAACAAGTGATACTCCCCATTGAAAAACACCATGCCGTTCGGGTCGTTCATCCACTTCTCTTTCGGTGAAAAATGGTATTCATTTCTGTAATCTTGTTTAAGAATTGTCGACATTATGGTTTCTCCTCCGTACTTTTCTTTATTTGTTATTACGGTCATATCCCGCTTGTTTAATCTGTAGCCATTCTTGCAATCCAAGGCGATCCAGCTCTTTCAAGTAAGCATCCCATTCCTGATCTATTTTCCCGTTTTGATACCATTCTGTACGCAGACGCAGTACGTAGGCGAAGAGATCGGTCTCAATCGTGGACAATCGATCCAGTTCATCAATGGAGAAAAACACACTTGGATATACGTTCTCCGCTTTCATATGCGGAACCATAACCTTGTCGAGAAGTTCCATCCGCCAAGCCGCATCTTCCGGTTTGGTTGTGTATTTGTCATAATAACTGTCGAGAATGGCCAATGGTCCTGCGATACTGGTTTTTTGTCTGAGTTCCACAGGTGCAGATCCTTCCAATGGAAGATGCTTCAGCATGCCTTTGGCTTCATCGAATTCAAAAATATTTTGCTGACTCTCGTCTCCATAGGTACCCCAGTTGTTCTGTACGGATTGGAGCGGATCGTACAATTGGTCTACCCACTTGGCTGTGGATTCCAGGTTTTTATTGCTGCTGGTAATAACCATGCGACCACGATCAAGCCCAATCCCGTTTGTTCTTGTGACATTGACCTCTCCGTTAGGCCCGGCAACCGGAGGCAGAACATCATACGTATCATTCATGCCTGTTATGTTAGCCTTATCCCATGTGAAGTACATGCCGTACTTATTATCCTTGCCTTTCGCCAGGTACGTGTTCCAATCCTGCTGATACGCTTCCACATCCACGAGTCCTTCCTGAACCAGTTCATGAATGTATTTAACCGCTTCCTTGTAGCCTTCCTCAGCTGCCGTGAAGACCACTTTCCCATCATTGGTTACCACGGTATGATCCCAGTTCTCTCCGAGTCCAAATGCCGCAAAGAGAAATGTCAGATCTTCTCCGCCCGGTTTATTAATGAAAGACAACGGAATTTCGTCGGCCTTGCCGTTACCGTTTGGATCTTGGGTTTTGAACGCGATCAATACTTCTTTCAGTTCTTCGGTTGTCGTTGGCATCTTCAGTCCAAGCTTGTTCAGCCATTCCACATTAATCCAGGGCAAGTTATCCACTGCCTGAATCCGTTGTTTGCCACTTCCGAGTTCTTCAATCCATGGGAATGAATAGATATGTCCGTCTGGAGCCGTGATCATGCTCTTGTATTCGGGAGCTTCCTCCAGCACCTTTTTCAGATTGGGCATGTGTTGTTCAATCATGTCCTCAAGTGGAATGATCGCCCCGTCCTTCGCCAGTTTCAGGAGATCATAGTCCCCGTAACCTGCATCAAAAATGGCATCCGGCAAATCACCGCTGGCAACCGCTAGGTTTCTTTTTTCTGCAAAGACATCACTCGTATAGTTCTTCCAGTTGATATGCACATTGGTTTTCTCTTCGAGTCGCTTGTTAATCAACTTGTCGTTTGGATCAGCGGGAGCCAGTGGAGAGCTCTGTGTTATAAAATTCAATGTCACCTTGCCATCAGGGGATTGCGCCTCACTAGCCGCGCCGCCTCCACCCCCGCCACAGGCGGTTAGAAAGAGCATTGCAGATAACATGGAAATGGACGCCGTTGTAACGGCTTTTCTGGACTTGTTCACTTTTTTCATAATAATGACCTCCATGAGTTGGATTGGATCAACTTACTGTATCGCAGGCTGTTCACTATTTGAGGGAACCGACCATGACACCTTTTTCGAAATACTTCTGGAAGAACGGATACATGATGATGAGTGGCAGACTCGAAATGACAATTGCTGAGTATTTAATCATCTCGGAGAGCCGTTTCAGTTCTGCCATCGCGAGTTGATCACTGATCATGCCAGGTGCAGCCTGATTCTGAATCAAAATGGAACGTAGAACGAGCTGTAACGGATGCAGGTTCGGATTATCGAGATAGATCATTGCATCAAAATAGGAATTCCATTGCCCAACGAACGCATAGAGCGCAAGTACAAAAATGATCGGTTTCGACAACGGAATGACGATCTGGAAGAAAATCTTCATCTCAGAAGCGCCATCCACGTTTGCAGCTTCTTTCAGTTCTCGAGGGACTCCTTTGAAAAAGGTTCTGGAGAGAATGATGTTCCAGACGTTAACGGCTCCAGGGATGATGATCGCCCACACCGTATCCAGCATGCCGAGATTACGTATGAGTAGATACGTAGGGATTAATCCCCCGCCGAAGAACATGGTAATGATAAAGATAATCATGAAAAATCCACGTCCCGCGAGCCTATCATCCGACAATGCATAACCTGCAAATATGGATACGGTCACGGTGATCAGTGCAAAGGAAACCGAGTACAATACCGCATTTGCAAACCCCCGAATCATGGCTGGATTGGACAAAATCATCTGATATCCGTCCAGGCTCCAGTCCGATACATTAAAGGACAGTCCACGATTCAGTAACACCGTGGGGTCCATGAATGAGGCGATAACAATATAAATCAGGGGAACAACCACAACCAGTACAGCACAGGTGAGAAAAATGGCATTGAGTGTGAGGATCAATCGATCCATTCCCGTGTGTTTAACAACCATGGATAATACTCCTTTCCTAATAGAGGCCTTCGCCTTCATTCAATTTCTTCACGATCAGATTCACCGTTACTAGCAGAATCACATTGATAACCGAGTTGAACAATCCAACTGCCGCAGAATAAGCGTAATCTCCAGACTGTAGTCCCACCTTGTAGACATACGTGGCAATAATCTCGGAGGAAGGCAGGTTCATGGACGTCTGCATCAGATAGGCCTTCTCAAATCCAATGGACATAATCCCGCCAGCTGCAAGGATAAAGACGATGGCCATAATCGGACGAATCGTTGGAAGGTCAATGTGGCGAATACGCTGAAGGAGATTAGCTCCATCCAGATTAGCCGCATTGTGAAGCTCCGGATCAACATTGGCCAAAGCCGCGACGTATATGATGGAAGCCCAGCCGGCTCCGGTCCAGATATCGGACAAAATGTAGATCCAGCGGAAATATTCCGGTTCAGACATGAACATGATCGGCTGACCTGTAATCCATGTGGCTAATTGATTAATTGGCCCTGTCGGTGAGAGGAAGATGAACAGCATACCCACAACCACAACAACCGAGATGAAATTGGGTGCGTACAGAAACAATTGAATATTTTTCTTGATGCCAGCTTTGCGTACCTGATTCAGCATGAGTGCCAGTAAAATGGGCACCGGGAAACTGAATATCAATCCCAAAAAGCTGAGTTTAAGCGTATTCATTAATATGATATCGAAATTGGGTGAAGCTATAAATTTCTCGAAATGCTTCAGTCCTACCCAATCACTTCCCATGATGCCTTTGATCGGACTGAAATCCTTAAACGCAATGATGGCTCCGTACATCGGAATGTACTTGAAGATAAGAGTCAAAATTAAGGCCGGTGCAAGCAACATATATAAAAAGTAATTTTTTTTGAGCTGCTGTAACCTATGACCGCTTGTCGTCCTCACTTTCAGTACCCTTCCTCCGCCCTTTTTGCTGTCGGCTATGTTATCCAACACGATACCCCCGTTCATTCTAGAAGTTGACAATTGTTTTCAGTAAGGGCTTTCAATATTTACAATTGCCTATTTGATAATTTACAATTTATCAGGTTTCAACAGATTTAGTCAATACGTTTTGTAAAAAAATATTTGTGCATTTGATCATTTTATCTTTGCATTAATGTAACTAAAGAGGATTAAATTTGCATATATACAGCACTGAATCGTTAATACCCGCATAGATATTTCTATATCATTACTGTAATAGATTATCATTGTTACACTAATTAACAAAACTTCTGGAACAATTATGAAAATAGAATTCGACTATCTAAATGTAAATGCAATTGTGCATTTGTAAAACAGAGATTGCTATTTGTCCCGTTCTATTATACATTTGACTTAGAGAAGAATATGGATAACTATTGATGATTAGAGGTGAAGCATTAGATGGCAAAGGAAAAAGTCACGATACAAGACATTGCTGATGCTTTGGGGATTTCCAGGAATACGGCTTCCAAAGCATTAAATGATAGCGGAAACATCCCGGATGAGACCCGAAATCGTGTAATTAAAAAAGCAATTGAACTTAAATATAAACAGTTTGCCTATATGGAAAATGAGCATGTTCTAACCAAGGCTCCGGGCAATATCGCCCTGTTAACTGAAAACCTGCCTAATACATCTCACTTTGGTTCGTTGTTAATCAGCGGTTTGGAGAAAAGAATCAGTGCGGAGGGATATAATCTCTCGATTCACATCGTGCGTGAAGACGATCAAGATGCACTTACACTTCCCAACAATTTTGATATAGCCAAAGTAGACGGCATCATTTGCATTGAATTATTTGATCTGGAATATACACAGCTGATTACCGATCTGGGCATTCCCACCATCTTTATCGATTGCGCTTCCAACATATGTTATCCCGAATTCCAAGCAGATCTGCTACTCATGGAGAATGAACATAGCATCTATCAGTTAACCACAAAATTAATTGAGAGCGGCTACACAAGTATTGGATTCGTCGGAGATTACAATCACTGCAAGAGCTTTAATGAACGATGGGTTGGATATCAGCGTGCTATGCTGGAGGCGGGGTTGCAGGTCGACCTGTCCCATTGCATCGTAGATAATGATCGCCTGTGTTTCTCCAAGCCAGGATGGTTGAACCAGCGAGTGGCAGAGCTGGCCTCCCTACCTTCCGCTTACGTATGCGCTAATGACTTTATAGCAGTTGATCTGATCAGGGCGTTAAAAGACAGAAATGTCGCTGTGCCACAGGATATTGCGATATGCGGATTCGATAATGCACCCCAATCTCGAATTATTGAGCCAGCATTAACAACGGTTCATATTTATAGCAATGAGATGGGCATTAAGACTGCGGAGATGCTGTTATCCCGGATTAATAGCCCGACACAGCCGTATCAGGTCTCCCACATTGTGACCAAACCCATCATCAGGGAGTCCACACCAGCAATCATGGACGATCATTCTCAGATGGTTCATAGTTCTGCAAAATAAAAAAAACGTATGTCTCACGAGTAACAACTCGTGAAACATACGTTTTTTTGTGGTTTCGATTTGGCTGGATGAAAACTCTATCCTATCCATCGTGGCCTAGATAAAAAATCATCTCGCGATTAGATCTCTTTCAAAATGCCTTTCACAAGTCCGATAAAGGTTGTTTTCACTTGCGCAGCCACTTCAATAACTTCATCATGACTTAACGGCTGATCCAGAATACCACATGCCATGTTGGTCAAACAGGAAATGCCTAGTACCTTCATACCGCCATGAATGGCAACAATGGCTTCAGGTACCGTGGACATACCCACTGCATCCGCACCCATCGTACGAATCATGCGAATCTCCGCTGGTGTCTCATATGCCGGGCCACTCCACCATGCATAGACACCTTGCTGCAGGCCAACATTCTGCTCTTCTGCAACCTTAAGGGCAATACTGCGCAGTTCGCGGTTGTATACCTGTGATACGTCTGGAAAACGAACACCCAGTTCAGCATTATTCGGTCCCATCAACGGGTTATTGCCTACCAGGTTAATATGATCTGTAATGAGCATTAGTTGACCCGGTTCAAAGCTTGTGTTGATGGCTCCGCATGCATTGGTGATAAGCAATTGCTCGACACCCAGCGCCTTCATGATACGAACGGGGAAAGTCACTTCGTCCAATGTAAAACCTTCATAATAATGAAGGCGGCCTTTCATCGCTACAACCGTTTTGCCCATCAGTTCACCAATAACCAATTCATTGGCATGACCGATAGCCTCCGATTGGGCGAAATACGGAATATCTGTATACGGGATAACGGTCGCATTTTCAATCTCGTCCGCGAGCGCTCCCAGTCCAGAACCCAGAATCATGCCTACGGCAGGTTTGGTATGGATTCGGTTTAATATGTAATCTCTTGCTTCCTGAATATGTGCGGATTGATGCATAATGATATCCTCCTGATGATCTGAATTGAGTTAACGAAAACTGAGTTAATGAGTTGCTACTCATCAAGTGTAATGAACAATGGTCATGATGTAAATGGAAGCTGTTCTATATACAATAAAAAAAACGACCCTATGCTCCAGAATCGTTTAAAAACATGGACATACCCTATTCCAATGTATATTTGTTTCTACTTTTCATGTAATCGATTGTCATGATCAGTAACAGCATGAATGTTGCAAACATCAGCGGTTTGGCAAAAGTACCTTCTTCAAAGATATAATACGCAGCGACCAAGTTTCCTGCAAATATTAACAGATAATTGCGGGTGCGATCCATCTTCTCAACTCATTTCGGAAAAGAATATTGTTCGAGATTGCCTTTCTTTTACCCTATCATAAACTTCCATAAAAAACCATATACTTATCATCCACACAAATCAACGCCTCAATCATGCACGAGATGGTCGTACTGTACAATCTATATTGAGTACAGCAAAAAATCGGCCACATCGTGACCGATTCTCTCCACTTATCTGATGTTCAGGACATAGGGTTAATGATACGCCAAAATGATTCCTTTGGCTGCAACTGCTGATCAAAAACAAAGGGCCAATTTTTGCGCCCACGAACCGGGAAATGGTCGAGCCAGGTATAATTGTCCGCTACTCCCCAGAACGTCACAGAGGTAATGGATGATTTATACTCACGGAACAAATTGAAGATTTCCTCATATCGACGCTCCTGTAGCTCAGCCATCTCTGAAGTTGGCGCGGTGAGGTCCGTTCGACGATCCTCATAACGAAACACGGACATATCCAGCTCCGTAACATGCAACTGCACATCCAGTGAAGCATAACGCTCAATAGCCATTCGGATCTCCTCAATCGAAGGACCATGAATATTCCAATGCCCCTGCAAACCAATCCCGTGTACAGGCGCCCCCTTGTCCAGCAAAGACCGAACCAGATTGTAGATCTTCTCCCGTTTGACCGGATCCGTCTCATTGTAGTCATTATAGAAAAGAAGGGCATTTGGATCAGCTTCATGAGCCATACTGAACGCTTGCAGCAAATAATCTTCCCCCACCAGCTCTAACCACTTCGTGTCCCGCATGAACAGGTCGGTCTTATCTTCAACAGCTTCATTGACGACATCCCACGCATATATTTGCCCCTTATACCGACCTACTACCGTATCAATATGTTGCTTCAAGCGAGATAATAGCAGCTCTCTGGAAGCGGGAGCACCTGAGGTATCCTCGAAGACCCATTTCGATGTTTGATTATGCCAGACCAAGGTATGTCCGCGAACCCCAATCCCTTGGGCAACAGCAAAATCAACAATTTTATCCGCCGCCTCAAATGTATAACGATCCTCTTCCGGGTGAATTTCTTCAAATTTCATCTGGTTTTCAGCCGTGATACTATTGAAGTGTTTGGCGATGAAATCCGCTTCGGACTGCAACATTCTGGTATGTACAGCAGCACCTATTTTGAACGTATTAGCGTACGCAGCATGTAGTGATGGAATTTCGGTTGGCATTTACAATTCCTCCCTGCCCATTTTTACTCATCATATCGTTTGTTGAATACGCTTACAATGAACAAATTATACTTCTTCCCCCTCATATTTAACTATTTATGATCCTCGGCCCTGTTTGCACAACAAAAACACCTCCATGTTTGTTCCACTGCTCATCTAAACAGAACATTTCTCGGAAGGTGTTTTGTGATCGGGCTGTTCAGTTAAATTCAACTCATGTACAAAGAGGGTATGAAGCGTTACAGCTTGTCTACCTGTAACAAAGTCACCTGTTTCACAGTGCATGCCGGGTTAATTTGCTCCTCGGACAGAATGTTCAGCTTAATCAGGCTTTTCAGCTTATGGCTGTCTACCTTGGATAACAATCGCCAGATGTCCGGGTCTGGAAGAGAAGCATACAGTTTCTGATCATCGTATTCCTTCCGGTTCTGAAGCACTGTTTTCACGTTGTAACCACCAACCTGCGTCTGATACACCCCTTGTTCCGCACAATACGCAACAATCTCATCTCGTAGTACATACAACTGCTGCTCAATATCTTTTTGCTGCTGCTTCAGGTCAAAGTAGATTTGCACTTTCTGCTCCATATCGATCACGCTCCTCTACTATCATAGGTATGCGAGGATCGCTAGTTTAGGACTGGCTGTTTATTTTATTTGGAAAAAGTGGTCTTTCTATTACTTAATCGTATACTGTCGTCATTGTCCCCGTATTACGATTACAGCAGATTTTCATTCAAATATGGATTATGGACAGCCATGCTGTGAACCCGTTCCATTACATTTGGCCCCATGGGTACATTCCCAACGCGCTTTAACAGAATCCAGCGAAGACAAGCTACAGCTTCAAAAACCTGCTCCTCTTCCAGCGTGTACGTATAACTTGCAGAGCGTGCAAATTGAGCGTGATACATCTCGCCATAACTTTCCCCATTATAGATTGTGATCAGAAAAACAGACCATGCCATATCGTACCTTGGATCACCATACTGCCCATTAGTCCAATCGATGATGGTGTAATGGTCGTCCATCTCAAGAATGTTTCCCAGATTATAATCGCCATGAATCAAGCGGTCCTGTCTGATCTGGACCTGCTGGATCAAGTTTGCCAGAAGATCATTTATATCGTCATGTAACTCAATTTGAGGAAAAAAGTATTGAACAAAATCGTACCTGAATATGTATTCTTCATCTTCTCCAGTACCCACTTCATTCACCGGATAACGATGGACCTCCTTTAATCGCTCAGCCAAATGTGCCAGTTTGGTTTGTGTTAATTGGGTAATCCGCTCTCCATCATAACTCGTTAACAGCACTTGATTCTCTTGCTCGTCTAATCCCCAACCGTAGGGTTTGGAAACACAAATTCCACTTTGATAAAGCTTGGACAATAGTCGATATTGTTTGGCGATATCCGGTTTAGAATCCTTGTCCCAAACTTTCAATACGTACCGCTGATCTTCCATTTCGATTCTCATCACAGTTGCTTCCAGTCCGGGTGGCAAGGGAATGATCTGATACTCCTGTTCCATCACCTGCTGAATACGTTCATCCAGTTCTACCCAATTCACCTGGCTAAGTTGAATCGTCATCGTTCTCCTCCTTCTTTCATGATATGACCGCCTCTCCGATTATTCAGGTATAATCAGGCCTTTGCCAATGACATTGGCGGATACTGGCTGTTTGTCCAATTCTCTGGCCCATACCGACAGCTGTCCCATATGGTGAATCTCATGGGCGATCACATGTCGCATAACTTCTCCCCATGAATATGTACTGGCCTTGCCAGCTGAGCGATGATCAATAAAAGCTCTTTTTTCCATACTCGAATCCCATGCTGTAACCAATGCCTCCACATCAGGACGTAACTTGCGATCGAGTCGCCTTACTGCCTCAAGATTCTGGTAGTTTGCAAAATCTTCTGCATCATCCGGTTTGCCCTGAAGCAACTGAAGCCAGCTCCACTCTACATCAATGATATGAAATAACGTTTGTAATATGTTGCCTACTCCGCCCGTGCGAGGCCAAAGCAATTCTTCAAGCGGCACATCTTCACACCATACATACCATTGCTCACGCACCATCCAGTTATAACGAAAGAATGTTTCCATTGGTATATTCCCCTTTATCGACTATGTTTTTTAGAGAGATTTGATCAATTCTGTATTGGCAAAGGTATCATCCGAATGTTCAAGATCACCATAAATACTACTAATTTGATTAAATTCGGATTTGATCCAGAAGCGTAATGCAGGCCAATTTTTGAGTGACACGTTGATTCGAATTTCCTTGTAACCAAGTTCGGAACAATGCAGAGTTAGCGCCTGAATTAATTCTTGTCCATATCCCTGCTTCTGGATCTCGCTCTGGATATATAGAAATTCCAGATAGATCGAATCCTCGGAGGGATACCCATGGTATACACTTAACAAACCAATATAGCGGTCATCCTCATTCGTGCGAATGGATTGAATTCGATAATTCTCCAGCCTGCCTCCCGGCGGAAGGTGGCCTTCTTCAAAACATTCTTTCACATAATTCCGATCATGCTCTTGTCCATCCCATTGATGCAAGTACCGACTGGTCTCATATATGGACTCAAGTTCAGGAATATCGGATTCTTTCACATTCGAGACAATAAGTCGGTCTGACTTCCATTCTACTGGAAGTTGTTTCATCGTAATCACTCCACCTTTATATCTATATAAATTAAACTATTGAATATTTACACTTACCACTCCGATGACAGAACAACCTTCCGATCGCTGTTATCCCCAGATTTTTTTGATTCATTTTATAATGAAAAACTCCGGGGATAAAGACGGACACTTCGCTTCTTCAGGTCCTTTGTGTCCTCTCCGTTTCGTGTAAATATTCAGTTCAATTTATTTAGTTAATTTCTTTTTTATATATAAGATCACATGAATTCCTGCATAAATAAACAGGACATTGAACAAATATAGAAGTACATTTAAATAGATGCCAGATATAAACCAGATTGTTCCCTCAGAATTAGCATAATGATAATCCGTAAAGAATCGGAGCGGGAAACCATACTCTGTTCGGAGCGGTCCATCTTCAGTATGTAAAGTTCCAGGTATACATAGGATGGCTAATACAGCAAGCCAGGCTGATAGATTCATTATTCTTTTGTTAATCGTCAATACATCTCCCCCTTATTCAACACTAACGGTATCTTCACCAAAATATGTCCCTTCCAACTTTTGATCCATAAAGTCTCTTAAGTCCTTTTGATCAAGTATATATTTCGAATCTCTATTAAATCTGCTTTTTGTGGATACAATAATCTGTTTCCGATTGTATTGAATTGTAATTTCAGCGTTATGCTTTAATCTTAGGACAATTCCCGCACTAATGCTTCCTGTGACATCATCTACTGGTATTTTGGCTGATTTCGGGGCTGCATTCAGCCAGCCGACTATACGGCTAATGTCTTCTTTACTTAACGTAACATTGTCAATGCTAACGTGTGCTCCACCGTCGCCTGTCCTGGTGTACACAACTATGTTCATCTCTGTGCTTATCACTTGATTTCTTGAAATCGGCTTATTTGGATCAGGGTTACTCGTGATTAGAAAATACAGAAACATGATTGCCGCACCTATGAAAAACCAGAATCGCCTACGTTTTCCTAGCATTACAGCGCATTCTCCGTATCCACCACGTTGGCAAACAGTCTCAGTACCGTATTGTGATGTGCAATAATCTGCTCTGCTTGAAGCGTCTTTGAATTCCATGTGCTGTGCGCATCTTGAACCAGATTGACCGTGTAACCCAGACTGTACGCTCTGCGGCAAGTCGTGTCTACACATACCTCAGTCTGCATACCCGCGAGAATCAACTCCGTCACGCCATCTTCTTGCAATTTCAGATGCAGATCGGTTTTGTGAAACGAATCCGGTGTCTCTTTTTCGATAACGAAGTCACCAGCTATAGGTGCAATGGACGGATGGATGTCCCCCCCCGGTGTTCCTCGTTCCAGTGGACTGCCTGCCCCTTCGCAGTGTTGGATATATATGATGGAATGCCCTGCTTCACGGGCCCTGGCAATTAACACCTGGATCTTCTGAAGCAATCGTTCCCCCTGATATACGGGATCTGCTTCATCAAACATCGCTACCTGTACGTCAATGATTAGAAGTGCACAATGCGTTGTCATTTTGCTTTCCTCCTGACAAATCAATTTAATTCAACTCTTTCTTCTTCGTACCTTTAACAAAACTTCCAACCCCATATCAATCAGTACAAATAGGATAGCGGCAAGAACGCCAAATAAGGTCAGAACTAATGTCTCTTTGAAATCCAAGATTGCTTCTCCTGCGCCCATGACCATATAATAAATATACATGCCTAAAACTCCAGCACATGCATAGCCTAATATCCTCGTACTTAGATACAACACTTGATTAGGGAATTGTATTCGGCTGAGCAGATAGTCTAGCAATATCGATAAAGGTAGCCCGATCAACAGGATTAAGGGAGTCGCGTATACCAGATAAATAAGAATGTAAAAATCAAAACTGTACGATTCATTCATCGATATGAGACTTGCAGCCAAAGTAAAACAAATGATGGTTAGAAGCGTTGTCATTAGCTTTCTTCCCATGTTCATCTCATCACTCCAAGTAAGTTATCTCTATTCATTGGATGTGCTCATACATCAGATTTTGCCGGTTGCCATCCGATTTCTTGAGACCAACTATGTGCTCTCTGTAATATCCTCCACACCGTTGGCCCTTTTCCTTCAACATATTTGGGACGCTCATCTTTATACAGTGACATGAGTCTGTGCTTTTCTTCTGCATATCTCAAACAATCTTCTGGGTGCTCCCTTAAATAGTCTCTGAACAGCAAGGTCATCTGCTCGGAGAAACTGCCTGCCTGTCTAACGTGTATATGTATCCTTCTGTTTCCGGGTTCTTCACGAAAGTAACGTTTAGTCTTATCTGGATTTTCTGCTCTGAATACAAATCCGACTGTTTCGATCTCATGTTTGTAGTCCAACAGATTCTCATACTGGGAAACAGATATTTGTATATCTATGATGGGTTTGGCATCTATTCCAACAATTGAAGTGGACCCAACATGGTCAATCCGCACGGCCTTTTTTCCTAACGCTTCTCTTAATTTCGAACCGGTTTCGAGAAACAAATCACGCCATGCCGGGTCATACTTTGCGATTCTCCATTGATCCTCCATACAACTCCTCCTTGGTTATCCAATCAAGCTTTATAATTAAATAACACGTTCTTTTACCCTTTTGTTACATGTAGATTATTTAGTGATGCCATATAGATAACAGGAGCTTTTTCCAAGTTAAATCTCTATTGGCATTTATTAATATATCTATATTTTGACACAAATTAAAAAAAAGAGAAGGACCCTTAGGCCCTCCCCTTAACTTCTCAATGATAGTCACACTTGAAATTTGTAAACTCAGCCGAAGCATTTTGCCCACTCGCGTATAACCCAATAAGTACGCCTGTAAAACCTCCTGCCACCTCCGATGATAGGTATCTCGTCTGTGCCGTGCCCAGCAGAATCTCTTCACCATCTGCTTGGAACAGGAAACTGTAACGTTCCTGACTTGAGCGGATCACCAGCGTTGCATGCTGTTTATTTCCCAGATCTACCTCTTGTTCTATCGATTTGATAACACCGATATTCAGGCGCTCGATTACCTTATAACCGCCCTGCTGCCCACAAATAGCCACTTCATAATGATGATTCTCATCCATGTAGATCGTGATCCCGGCTTCTCCACTCGTCAGACTGACATCGACTGAAATTGTTGCATTAAAGTCTTTTTGACGTAGCCCGATGAACGTCGGGGATGCCGGAACGTCCAGTGTTACATCGGTTCCTGTTAGCGTAAGCTTATCTGATTCAAGCTGATAATGCTCTGTATTTGGATGACGAAGGTAACACCAGTCGAGGTTCCAGTCTGTATTTGCAAACGTATAATTCTTCTTATCCTGCTGGATCACCGTATCGGGAATACGATTAGTCTCAAAACTCGTCAGCGTTGTTCCTTCATGCCCGGCTGTAAACCATCCGCTTTCACCAAACGTAATTGGAGTCAGAAATACTTCACGGCCCAGATGATGGTACGTAGCCCATCTGCCGATCTGTCGGAATCCCAGGTGAAAGAGCCACCAGTTTCCCAAATCATCCTGAACCAGGTCACCATGACCCACACCTTGCAACTCATAACCTCCCAGATTGCGGTTGGTTAGAACCGGATTGTGCGCATAAGCTTCAAATGGACCTGAAGAAGAAGTTCCCCGAGCATACGTAACCATGTGACCATACTCCGTACCGCCCTCAGCTGCAAGCAGGTAATAATAACCGTTCATTTTATAGAGATGCGGACTTTCCAGATATCGTCCACCTGTTCCGTTCCATATCGACCGACTTGGGGTCAGTTTGCGCCCAGTTTCAATCTCAATTTCACACTGGACAATTCCGCCAACGCCTTCATCATCCACGCCATTACTCATAAACAAGGTTTTTCCATCTTCAAAATACAAATCCGGATCAATCCCGCCTTGATCCACCTCGATAGGCTCAGACCATTCTCCGTAGATATCGTCCGTCCAGACATAGAAATTCTGATGCGTTGTATCGTTGGTTGTGACCATATAAAAACGCCCGTCATTATGCCTGATCGTTGGTGCAAATACACCCCCGGAGCTGTTCACCGTCTCGAGCTGAATCTGGCTTTTACGAGTCAGGCAGTGACCAATCTGCTTCCAATTCAGCAAATCCTTGCTTTCAAAGAGCGGGACGCCCGGAAAATATTGAAAAGAACTACACACCATATAGTAGGTATCGTGCACCTTAATCACACTAGGGTCTGGATAAAAACCTTTTACAACAGGGTTATTGTATTTCATTACTCCACTCCATCTCTTATCATAAAATTCACAAATATAAGAATTCAACTTTGTAACAACTACAAAAATTAAACACCATTGGGTATAAACTTGCAATGAATCTGGATTGCATCTTGGAGTTAATTTTATTAAATTAATATATATGTGATTTTAGAAGATGAGGGTAGGGAGTTGTACAGATGATCAAAGCAAATGGGGAGCCCCAGTTCCTTCCTTTATATGAGGCGCTGGCAAGCGAAGTCAGATGGAGAATCATGGATATGATTGCAGATCACGAAATGAATGTGAAGGATATTGCCGCAGTATTAGAGCTTAGCCCCTCCATTGTCACGATGCATATTCGCAAACTGGAGGATGCGGGTCTAATTGGCAGCAGACGAGTTCGGATCAACGGAGGGACGCACAAATTATGTTACCTCAAGCAAAATCATATTGAGATCGAGCTGCCATCCCCAAGCCAAACTTCACGAACCAGAGAACAGACGATAGCCGTTGGACACTACACTGCTTTTGATATTCACCCTACCTGTGGGCTAGGAACACTTGAAAAAGAAATCGGCGTATGGGATGATCCACGTTACTTCCTTGATCCTGAGCGTGTACACGCTGCTATCTTGTGGTTTGGGAAGGGCTATGTTGAATATAAAACACCTAACTTTGTACTACCGGATCAGACAACTGATGCTATTGAAATTTCGATGGAACTGGCGTCTGAAGCTCCGGGATTGCGAGATCATTGGCCTTCCGATATTCGTTTCACCTTCAACGGCGTTTCTCTTGGAACGTGGACAAGCCCTGCCGACTTTGGCAGAGCAGCACGCGGCAAATATACGCCAGAATGGTGGCATCGCAATGTGAATCAGTATGGATTATTGAAGACCATCCGTATTGATGGTTCCGGTACGTATATGGATGGTGAGCGGATGTCGGATATTACTCTTGCGGATATTAAGCTTAGCGAACCGTTCTGGACGCTTCGTTTTACGGTTGACGAAGAAAGCCCCAACGTAGGTGGATTAACAATCTATGGTGCCGGTTTTGGTAACCATGATCAGGATATTGTTATTCGTGTACTTCAGATCTGAAGTAACCGCTGAGGGGAGGTGGTGATATCATCAGATCTGGCATTAGAAAAATTACCTGTCTATGTGTTAGCAATCATTCTTTGTTCGGAACCACTTTCTTAGCTGATTAATATGAGCTTGATGATAACGGTTATGGTCAGCCATATGCCATAATCCCCAACGTACCGTAGCTTGCTTTTCGTTCTGATGTCCAAAAGTAACTAATCGATCTAGGTCAGCATCTGCTACTTGTGTGCATGTTTCATTCAGAAGGGTTAATACACCCTCATATTGAGAGATAAGTGTGTCACGTGACACATCTTGAACCAGCGGAAGTCTATTATTTTCATTAATCATGGGACCATATTGCTCTATTAATGACTGCGGAAGGACAGATCCCTTTATTCTATAAACCCAATTCATATCAACAAACGTAATATGTCGTATTAATTGAGCTGTACTATTAAACTGGTTCTGTTCCCCTTTGTAATCTACCTCTTCTTGCGACATCCCCTCAGTAATCGATTTAAGTCGCTGACTATTCTCTGTTACTGCGGAAAATAACATTCCAACAATAGGCTCCATATTGGCTTCACCTTGTAAATCGTAAATCAAAGTCATCCACCTCGCTTGAGTACATGTCTATTTCAATTACTCTCTGATCAGTCTTTGATTCAATTCCCAGATTGCTACTCTATTACTATCCCATTTAAGTATTTCACGAGCTTCTTCATAAGCCACCCATTTATATTCTGAGTGCTCATTGGATAAAGACAGATCCATTTCATCTAGTTCTACTCCAAAGCAATACTCAGGAATAACAAATGTATCAGATCCCCACATAAAATAACCAACCACATCTACCACGGAGTGAGTCGATCTTGAATTAAGACTCCTGTATTTACTATTTAAGGGGATTCCCGCCTCTTCAAATGCTTCTCTCATAGCTGCTTCTAATGGTTTTTCTTCATCTTCCCCTCCCCCAGCTATGCCCTGCCAGTAACCTTCTCTTGATCTTCGAAAGATAGCGTATGCATAATCATTTGGATCTTTCAACCTGATATAAGGAAAAACTAATATTTGAAATGGTGCTCGAGACACAAGTACATCCCTCCTCTTTAGCCTCGTTCTTTTAACAGTTCCTTAATCTCCCTTAACTCTGATAATATTTCTTTGGTGTGCTGGCTATTTTTTGAGTTATCTATTCCAACTTTCACAACATAAATACCGAGGAACAGATACACCACCAACATAATGATCATTCCCATGTACATCTCTCCTTTCCAAAGTAGCAATTGCTACGAACGTTTACTATCGTCTATATCCTCTCTCTCCAACTGATTGCCATGGAATGCCTTCAAAAGAAAAGCCCGATCCGGAACGTTCAACCGTTCATACGATTTCAGATACTGCCTGTTGTCATATGGTACTCCAATGAATTTCACGTCCACTTTGCCCTCTAGGAGATCCACGATGCCGTATCTGGCAATGGCAAGATCGTTACAGCCTAAAGCTCCCGGATTCATATATACTCTTTGATCTGTCCTATAATAATGAAGAATATGATGATGACCAAAACAAACCAAATCATGGGCCGTCCCCTGATACTTCGCGTCTAATTTGGTTCCGGATGTTTCTTTGTCGATGACATCCAACTTGTCGTTGCTCATATGATAGTGAGTCAAAAGAAACCGATGTCCTTCTACCTCTTTTTCAACGAATTTCGGCAGAGCTTGTATTTTCTTGATCGATTCTGCACTTAGATGTTGACCAATCCATTCGTGGTGCTCGGCTATGCCTTTATGCCCTTCTAATGGCCCCTTATTTTGGAGCAAACTCAATACGGCCTCTTCGTGATTCCCTGAAATCGCTATCATATTTTCACGATTGTACAGCATCTCAATCACTTCATTGGAGTAAGGGCCAATGCCAATCATATCCCCCAAACAAAATGTATGCTCAACTCCCCCTCTGGAATCGATATCAGCCAATACCGCTTGCAGCGCAGGAAAATTCCCATGAATATCGGTTAAGATGGCAACCTTCATTGTGATTCCTCCTCAGGAATATACATTGTCTGAATCTCCTGCACACCCGGAATAAAGCCCAGATTCAGATACACGGACTCCGCATCATTTCCTTGCATCACATACAATCGTAGAACGGGATACTTACCTTTAAGTTCATTTAATGCTCTCTGTAACATCAGTGTAGCAAGCCCTCTTCCTCTATATGCCGGACGAACACCTATGCTATACACAGCAGCCTGATTATCTTGCAAGCACAAGCGACAATTTGCAATAAGCTGTCCCGTTTCCTTGTCGTATACTAGGGTGGAAGCTTGAGTTAGAATCTCATTGGTATAATTAGGATCATCACTTGGTATAAAATCTGCAAGCGTGGTATGTTTTCTTCGTGTAGCTTCAAGACTTCCTGCAAAACTCTCCAGGTCACATTGAGCAATTTCATCTTCATTCACATATTTTTTGGTGCCGGTTTCACTTTCAATAATCTCTGGACTCTTCACGGTTACCCTGCTGTCCCATTCGATCTCAAAATGATCTGTAGGTCGTTGCATCCAGCGACACCTGAACTCCACTGGCCAGAATCCAGCTCTTGCATATAGATCGACTTGGTCTGGAAGAATCTCAAAGGTCAGAATACGTTTGGTGCGATCCGACCACTGTAATAATTTATGCTTCAGGAGCTTCAATACCTCAAAGCACTGCTGGAATGGCGGGATAAAAAACAAATGATACATCTGGTTAGGCTCCATTCTCACGCCACCTATTTTGCTTTCCCCTTTGTAAATCCAGTACGCACTGATCTTGGAAGAACTGAACTCTTCTTCCCTGAAAAATCCGACATAACGCATATCATAATAAACCGTGCAATATAATCCCCAATCGGCAAAGTCAGCTTTGCGAATCGAATATTCATCCGACAGATCATATTGAAGAATATCTGTAGACCATTCCGTTAAACTCATACGTCATTCCTCCTCAATTCTAATTACATGTACAGCAATTAAAGAACCTTTCTATACGCCACCCCGTGAACATGAATTAACACATGTTGTGCCTCCATACGTTCGAAGAAATCTAACATGTCCTTAAACGGATTCTCGAAATACGAAGACTACCAAGGAAAACCTCTAATGTCTGCCCTGTTTCTGTATTCTTGAACATACAATGCTCGCCGTGAACATCAAAATACCAGTTTCCCGTTAATTCTTCTTCTCCATGGATTACATCCGCATTGGACAGCAAATGGTACGCCCCTTCGAGAATTGCCGTCCGATCAGGCTGATCGGTTTCCAATATCAATTGGTCGATTAATTGCCCCGCGATTCTCTGGTACATATCCATCACAGCCAACAATTCTTCCGTAATTTCCTGTGTTATTGATTTCATACCTTCATATCCTTATCCGGGTATCCAATTTCTGCAATTTCACCTTCGATATCACTTAATTTCAGTTCATCATTTAATTGCTGTAGTAAGACCTCATCGATCGGCTTCATATCAAATACCTGTTCAACCAGTTTGATATCCAACGCTATCTCGTAGTAATCCTGTGCCCAAGCATGATAATATTTCGCGCCGCCTACCAAAATCTCTAACAGTTCGTATTCATGATCCCCAAGCTCCGTGCCCGCAGACCACCCTTCCTGATCCGCCACACTACAGATACAGAACGTCGTCTGATCCATTACAAATGCCGGCTCTACCACAAAAGTATTAAATGCTTCTGGAACGCTTTTTACCACCTCACTCCTATCAACCTTATGCTGAAGTGTATACTCTTTATCAAAGCCTTTAATAATCAGCCCATTCGGACTGAATATTGCAAAATAATGATCTCCTTGCCCATCTCTCATCGATGCCATTTGCTCATTCGTGTCCCACTGGGAATTATACGAGTAATACCTGTACTCCCATTCCGGCATCAAAATGGCATCCAGCATAGCTGCTGCCTTTAGAATCTGTTTGCATTCACTAATGTGAGGAAGTTTATCGATAAAATTAAGATTACCCATCGTGTGATATTGCCTCCTTCACCCTTTCAAATGGAATAATTAGTTACCCGACCTTGCGGTTAGCAAAGATACGATAACGTAGCCAAAAAGTTGAACCGTAAATACAATGGCAACAAACTCAACCATTATGCTGTTCGCTGCATTAAAATCATTCACAAGATCCACGAAGATCTTCCCAGGTCGGGATAATACATCCCACGAATTCCACCGATTAAATCTCCCAATGTAAACCCCTATACTGCTCAATAGCAAAATAACACCGACAACCATCATGCTAATGTACTTATTTATTAATTTGCTTAACATGCCATGGATTTGAATGATTGAACAAGTCGAGAGCAGCAATCCGATGATCGCTACGGCAAACGTCAGGGTGAGTCCATACCAAAAATCAATATTAACCCAAAATCTAACTTCCCCTTGAGCATCAAAATATCTGAATGAATGCAGAATCTCCGTAAAAAGGTAGGCCGCATTGGGCAGAAAAAAGAGCCAGACTCCACACATCAGCCCCATACATATCATGCTCGTTGTGGTTAATTTCTTATTGAATATGTATCTAATGCAGGATGAGATGATAAATGGTACCCATGCCAGGAACATATCCCAACTTAAAAATCGATACATATTTGTATCTGATTGGGCACGTAAATACATCACAATACCTAGACAACATAAAGTAGCCACGAGCAAGGTAACGATGAGTCGGAGATCTTGAACTGGATGTTTGTTATCTTTCATTTCTTTGCTTCTACTTCCTTTTCCTTGATGAATGTTATAAGTTATAAATACTTTTTAAATGCCTTGCTGGATTCTCCGTTGTACCCCAATTTCGTATAAAAGTGATGTGCTTCGTTTCTGGAGGATCCGCTGGTTAGAAACACCTTCATACAATTTTTCTGCACACATACATGCTCTATATGTTTCATCAATTCAGACCCATATCCCTTGCTCTGCACATGTTCCGTAATGATAACCCGTTCAACTACGCCAAATGGTCTATTTTCCACCAAAGCATCCAGACAAATATGTAAATGAGCCGTGCCAATTACCTGATCACCCATTTCATACACAAACAAGAAACTGTTTGGATTATTCCGAACCTCTTCAATCCGTTCTGCCAGTACCTTCGTGTTTAAGTTGTTTGGCAATAATTCTGTATACAGCCTTTCAATAACCGCTGCATCTCTAGCTTCTGCCTCTCTTATCATCAAGCTTCCCCCCCTGTTACCTCACTTGATAACTTAAAATGATATCACCGTTGTCCTCGAATTCACCCGTGTCCTGAAATCCGCAACGTTTGTACAGCGCATTTGCCGCAATGTTATGTGGAACATGGGATACCCTGATCTGCTGGCAGTCACTTCTCTCTTGCAACATACAAACCACTTCTTGAATGGCAAGTTTGCCGTAACCCTTCCCCTGGTACTTCTCGTCAATCATGAAGCGCAGAATCCAGTAATACCCGTCATTGTATATCTCGTTATCAAATAAAATAAAACCAACCATCTGATCCTCTGCCAAAATGCCGTATGGTTTGGACGTAATCTCCTTCGTCGCATGAATCAATGAATCCGCATTGCTAGCTACCAAATCCAGCTGATCTTCCCGTGGTTTAAGGTGGATGCACTCAAGTTCATTTTCTTTGGTTATAGGTTGTAACGTCACTTGCTCCATACCCACAATCCTCTCTCCTTGCAGCTTACTTACTAAATTTTCTTGATTAATATAATCTCCAAAGGTTGTGTATCCAGCAACAGAGCCCCTGCATCAACATACCCCAGCTTTCGATAGAAATGTTGGGCATGTTCGTCTGATTGCGTTGAAGTCATCACCATATCGAAGCCTTGTTGCTTCATTAAATTTTCCCAGTGATGCACCACTTTTTTGCCATATCCGCCGTTTCGATAGGGTTCATCAATCCAGATCATATTCATGAAGGGAAGATTGTCCCAAAAGTAACCGTACCTCATCCATCCAACTCTTGATCCCTCGTCCTCGTCCCATAGGATGAATATTTCTTTCTCACTAATCTTCGTTTTCACAAGTGGCTGATGGATATGTCGATCTCTTTCAATGATGTAGTCGTAGTCAGCTTCCGTTGCGTATTCAATCTTCATTTGTAATACTCCCTTCATTAACTACGTCCATCATAACCCAAAATGTGGTATATGCGAACAGTTCTTTCCTCTTTTTCTCCCATGCCAAAAAACCACGGTTTCCCGTGGCTGCACCCGCTCTATTTTCCTCAATCTGTTGTCGATCCGCTGACCAATTGCCCCTTGTACCATACGGCCTGCCGCCCAGATCGCCGCGCAACGGCTTCCGCCGAACAACTCGCATGCACCAATACAAAACTCGCGGTGTCGCCTACCTTCGGCCAGACTTGTTCCCCTTGTGAATCCAGCGGTGTAATCCCGCCTGTTACCCATGCCAAAGATTGAGACAAGGACAGTTCGTCACTATATCCGTACAGTTCTGCGAATCGTCCCGCTTTCTCAAGCATATCCCCATTGCCAAAAGGAGACCAATGATCCGTCAGGCTGTCTGTGGCCAGCTTCACGTTCACACCCATACGGTGGAGCATGGGAAGAGGCATCATCGTTCTGCCAATAGGCACCGTGGAAGCAATGCTCATCCCAAGCGAGACCATTCGCTGCGCCATGTCTTCTGCTTCCTGCTGCTCTGCGCGGGCGAACCAGAACGCATGACTTACCGTAACTTTACCCTGAAGCCCTGCTGCTTCTGTCAGATTTGCGAGTTCCAGCAGCGTTTGTTTGCCAGCCTGCCCGCCATCATGCAGATGTATATCAATGCCCGCCTGGTGCTGAACAGCCAGTTCAACCATGGCGTTCAGTGATTTCTCGATCTGTTCGTCCACCGTATGAGGATCAAGTCCGCCCACATGCGTTGCACCTTCCTTCATCGCTTGGCCCATAAGCTCCACTGAATGGGAGCGAAGCAGTCCATGCTGCGGGAAAGCCACGATCTCCGAAGAGATTTTACCCGAAAATGATTCCAGAGCCTGCCGCGTCGCTTCCAGTCTTTTCAAACCACTGACGGGTTCAATATTGCAATGACTACGTACATGAGTGGAGCCGTACCCCTGAATCAAGGTCAGAATACTCTCCGCTTGACGCTGGGCATCTGGTAGCAGCTTGGGCAACAAAACCTTTTCTTCTTCAATACGTTCGAAAATACTGGAGATACGCTTAACAGCTGTCCACGGCCCATCGTAGTAGGTTTTATCCAGATGAATATGTGCCTCCTCGAACGAAGGCAACAGCAGAAGTCCCTTGCTATCTACTTGTGGTAGATCGCTAGACAGAGGGTTGTTTCCTTCCACAATCTCCGCGATCACTCCATCTTTAATCCGCAGATGAGCGGGGCTTGTCCGTGTCCCCGTCACCTGTTCCCCCTCCCGAACATACCCCCGCTCCACAATCACGTTTGTTAACCAATAAGCCTGTTTCATCATGTCATCCCTCTTTTCTTACCCGGCATTACGTCTTCCGGATTCCGATTGATCTATGATCCATGGTACCATACGGTTTCACAGGGCAAAAATACGTAAAACGTTGGTGTTCCATATGCGGAACGTTTGTATTACGCTACCTTAATACATACAAAAAAACAGACACAATACGTGCCTGCCCTGTGCAATCATCTTAATCTTCTATGTTCCCTCTTCCATTAGAAATTAAACCGCTCATGCCCTCCATCGGTCACGCCTTCAATCTGTTCGATATCCAGCAGTCTGCGCTTCATCTCCAGGCCTCCACGGAACCCAGTCAGCTTGCGATTAGCCCCAATAATGCGGTGGCATGGTAGCAGAACCGGAATTGGATTGGCCCCATTTGCAGCACCAACTGCTCGCACAGCCGATGGTCTTCCAATCGCAGCGGCAATGTCACCATAGGTCCGAATTTCACCGTAAGGCACACGCCCTAGCTCTCTCCATACCTCCTGTTGAAAGTTCGTTCCCATCAAGTCCAGTGGGATTGCATCAGTATAAGCCATCGGTTCTCCTGCAAAATAGGACTGCAGCCAGTCCATCATGCCTGTTTGTTTCAGAGCATGCTCGTTCTCTTCCAGTTCCACGCCAGGTGCAACTTTCTGTATCCAGCCGTTCCAATCTTCCAGTGTTTCGTTGGGCATAACCACTCGGCACAATCCCTGTTCCGTAGCGAGCAGAACCCATGGACGACCGTCCAACTGCATCGTGGTGTACATCAACTTTTTTCTCATTCGTTTATCGCCCTCTCCCCGGTGGAATGCTTAATGCTAGGACTAGGTGGTAACCTGCTTCTTCACCTTACGTTTCATACTACGGATCATCTGCTTGCTCTCCGGATCCACGCGATAAGATTCCGTGATTTTCTGAAGTGCCTTATTATACGTAAAATCGTCCAAGGTATTATGCTTTAGATAACGCATGGTCACCTCAGGTTGTTTCACATAAGCCATTGAGATGGCCCAAGCCACTGCCATTTTCACATAATACGCCTCGTACCTAATCTGATCCAATGCAGATAGAACCTGATCGATATATCGCTCATTCAGATAAAAATTCAACAGCATTACCACACCAAACCGGATTTCATATTCCTGATCTGATCTCAGATACGGCTGCAAGAACGCCCACATAGGCTCCGAATGGACCTTCGTATATTTCAGTCCCGCACAGAAGCTGTCACACACCGACCAGTTGTCAATCTTCGGTACAAATGTTTCAATAGCCTTTAACAGTTCGTCCAGATCAGCCTGTACATGTCCAATGACCATCGCTTGCAACATCACTTCTTCAAAATATTCATCCTCTGCCGTTTCCAGATACGTGCGCCAGTCCCCGGCGGCAAGGTGCTTGGCAATTTTTCGTAAGGCTGGCAACCTTACACCTAGTACATTCGTGATGTTGGGAATAAGTGCAGCCGAGAATTTCTGATACTCCGGTTCAACCATGCTGAGCAATTGTGTTCTGATATCTGCTTCCACTAGCGCATGTCCTCCTCGTTTGTTGCTGTACAACAAGTATATCCTTGCAGCGGCTGTTTGTAAGCCCATATCGAATGTTTGAGCAAGATTACAATATCATTTTGGGTAATCTCATTTTTCTCCATTTGTTTAACCGCCAACCCATTTCGTTTAAAAATATGAAGCTGACCGAATAGAAAGGAGTGTCGATATGAACGGACCTCATACCAAAAAAGATTTCTCCGTGGAGGAGATCACCGAACAACTCGTGCAACATGTACAATCTCGGAACCTTCCCGATTTCTATAAATTGGTGAAAGAACTGCATCCCTACGACCTCTCACTTGTATATAAAAAGTTCCCTGAAGAAGAAACCAATCGGTTTCTGCTCCTGTTCAAACCCGATGCTCTGGCGGATCTCGCCGAGACCTTAAAGCTGCACGAACAGATTCAACTGTTTGAACGACTTGGGCCGGAACGAACACTTGAAGTCATGCAGCAGATGGACAAAAGTGATCTGATTCGGTTCATGCACGATTTGCCTGCCAAACGCAGAGAAGAATTGCTCTCCAATATGAATCTGGATCACTCTGCCATTATCCGATCCGTGCTTAATTACCCGCCGGAAACGGCAGGACGCATCATGACAGATCAATATCGGACCCTGCTCGCTCATGAGACAGCCAAGGAAGCCTTACGACAATCGCAAGGTACCATGCATATCTCAGCCTCCAGTTATCTCTATGTAACCGATAATGAAGGCAAACTGGTCGGTGTCGTGAGTTATCGATCCCTTGCCTTGGCTGACGATAAGACCCAGGTTGAAGAACTGATGACCCGGCGGGTGATCCATGCAACGGTAGATATGGACCAGGAAGAAGCAGCACAGCTTCTGCAGCGTTATGAGTTTATTGCACTTCCGGTGGTGGATGAAAATCACAGGTTATGCGGTATTATTCAGATGGATGATGTCATCGATATTATTATGGATGAAGCCAGTGAAGATTTGGCCAAGATGGGGGGCGGCAGCAAGGATATCGACTTTGATACCAAACCACTTGTTGCCGTCAGACGCAGACTTCCCTGGCTCATTCTATTGCTGCTGATTGGTCTAATCTCAGGAAGTATTGTGGATTTCTTTGAGGATACACTCAATCAGGTTGTGGCATTGGCATTTTTCATGCCGATGATTGCAGGTATGACCGGTAACACAGGAACGCAGTCTCTGGCTGTTGTGGTACGCGGACTGATCGGACGCAAACTCGACAAAGCCACCGTACTCGCACTGATTGTTCGAGAGATCAAGGTAGGAATAATGATTGGCTTGGTATGTGGATTGCTGATCACTGTCATCGCTTATTTCTGGCAAGGGGACTGGTTACTCGGCGCCATTATTGGGGTATCTCTGTTCCTCACTCTGGTCATTGGTACACTGACCGGTACATGCATCCCGCTTTTACTTAGTCGTTTCAAAGTCGACCCGGCTGTTGCCTCTGGCCCGTTAATCACCACATTGAATGATATCTTGTCCCTGTTTATCTATTTTGGAATCGCCACACGTTTCCTCGATGCCTTGATGTAAATAAGTTGGGCATACAGCAAAACAGACCTGATCCTGAGATCAAGGTCTGTTTTTTCATTTTACCAAGTGTTACGCTGATCTTTTATTTTTATTATAGATATCAAACGCTACAGCGAGCAGCAGTACCAATCCCTTAATTCCCTGTTGCCAGTCAATACCGAGACCAATCAGGGACATCCCGTTATTCAACACACCCATAACCAAACCACCGATGATGGCACCAAATACCGTACCTATGCCCCCTGAAGCGGAAGCACCACCGATGAAGCAGGCCGCGATGGCATCCAGCTCGAAGTTGGTACCCGCTCTTGGCGTAGCTGCATTCAGACGTGCGGCGAAGATCAACCCGGATACCGCAGCAAGTGTACCCATGTTCACGAAAACCCAGAAGGTTACCTTTTTTGTTTTGACCCCAGACAGACCTGCGGCCTTCTCATTACCTCCAAGCGCATACACATGCCGTCCCATGACAGTACGATTCATTACGAAGGAGTACACAACGATCAGGACAAACAGCAGAACCAGGATATTCGGAATACCTGCATAACTTGCGAGTACAAACGTAAACAGATTTGTCACAACAGCCACCACAATCAACTTGAGCAAAAACAGTCCCTGTGACACGACCTCAAATCCATATTTTCGCTGGGAACGGCGTTCCCGCAGTTCATTGACAATGTACCAGATGGTGAGCACAAGACCCACAATGATAGATACCAGACCGAAACCTGAGAATTGAATGTCCGCCAGGAAGCCAGAGCTTATTTTCTGGAATCCACCCGGGAAAGGAGAAATTGATTGCCCCTCCAGGACAATCATCGTTAAGCCGCGGAACAGCAGCATACCTGCCAGCGTCACGATAAATGCCGGAATTCGTACATAGGCGATCCAGAAGCCTTGCCATGCACCGATCAAAGCCCCAACCAGCAAGGAAGCGATGACCGCAAGCCAAGCTGGAAGCTGCCAATCAACCATCATAATCGCAGCAACGGCACCAACAAAGGCTGCAATGGAACCAACAGACAGGTCAATATGCCCTGTAATGATGACCAGCACCATTCCGATCGCCAGCACCAAAATGTAACTGTTCTGCAAAATCAAATTTGTAATATTAATCGGCTTGAGCAACAGCCCGCCTGTAAGTACCTCGAATAAAAGCATAATCACTACCAAGGCAATAATCATGCCGTATTGACGGATATTATTTTTGAACAGCTTTGTTATCGTTTCCATGCTTGCCGCCTCCAGACTTGGTCATATATCTCATCAACGTTTCCTGCGATGCTTGCTCCCGGCTGACTTCACCGGTGATTCGCCCGGCATTCATCACATAGATCCGGTCACACAGGCCAAGAACCTCCGGAAGCTCGGATGAGATTACCAGTACACCCTTGCCTTCAGCAGCAAGCCGATGAATAATCGTATAGATTTCGAATTTCGCTCCCACATCAATACCGCGGGTAGGTTCATCCAGGATAAGAATATCCGGTCCGGCAAAAATCCATTTGCTGAGCACCACTTTTTGCTGGTTGCCTCCACTCAGATTACCGGTCTTCTGCAAAATACTTGGTGCTTTGATGTTCATGCTTTTCTTCATCTTTTCCGCCACCAGTACTTCTTCACGCTCATTCACTACCGCGTTTCGCGTCAGCTTGCTCAGACCCGTTAAGGAAATATTACGCTTGATGTCATCCATCAGAATGAGTCCGTATTCCTTGCGGTCTTCTGTCACATAAGCAAACCCATTCTGAATGGCCTCGGTGACGGTATTGTTGTGGATCGGTTTACCATTCTTGATGAGTTGCCCCGAAATATTTCGGCCATAGGATTTGCCAAAGATACTCATCGCAAGCTCGGTACGCCCAGCGCCCATCAGCCCGGCAATGCCTACAATCTCCCCACGTCTGATATTCATATGGATCTGATCCAGTACTTTCCGCTCGGCATGATGTTCGTGATATACCGTCCAGTCCTTCACCTCAAGGATAACTTCACCTATGGTGGCATGACGCTCCGGATAACGACTGGTGAGATCACGTCCTACCATTCCGCTAATAATCCGATCCTCCGACACTTTTTCCTTCTTCATATCCAACGTCTCAATTGTCTTGCCATCTCGTAAAATGGTCACCGAATCGGATACCTTGGATACCTCATTCAGCTTGTGTGAGATCAGAATACAGGCGATGCCCTGTTTCTTGAATTCCAGCATCAATTGCAGCAGATTTTCACTGTCGTCCTCGTTCAGCGCAGCGGTTGGCTCATCCAGAATAAGCAGCCGCACCTTTTTGGAGAGCGCTTTCGCAATTTCGACCAGTTGCTGCTTGCCTACCCCGATGCTGGATACCAGCGTGTTTGGATTTTCGCTCAGTCCCACCTTCGAGAGCAGTTCCCGTGTACCTACAAAAGTTTCCTTCCAGTTAACAATTCCTCTGCTGGCACGCTCATTGCCCAGATATATATTTTCCGCGATTGAAAGGTAGGGAATCAGGGCCAACTCCTGATGGATAATGACGATCCCCAGATCCTCGCTCTGCTTAATATCCTTGAATTCACAATTTTTGCCCTGAAATAAAATGTCGCCTTCATACGTGCCATGTGGATATACACCACTCAGTACCTTCATCAACGTAGATTTACCTGCGCCATTTTCACCACATATGGAATGAATTTCGCCTTCACGGACTTTCAGATTGACATCTTCCAGCGCTTTGACGCCAGGAAAGGTTTTGGTGATGTTTTTCATTTCCAGAATGATTCCGGCCATGGGATGTGCTCCTTTCATTTATTATTTCAGTCCGATTTCTTCCTTTGTGTAATACTGTGTACCAACGATATCCTGCTCCACATTTGTACGGTCCACCGAGATGGGATCCAAGAGATACGCCGGAACAACCTCAATTCCGTTGTTATATGATGTTTTATCATTAACTTCCGCCTGTTTTCCTTGCAAAATACTATTGGCCATCTCTACCGTCTTCTCCGCTAGCTTCCGTGTATCCTTGAACACCGTCTGCGTCTGTTCCCCGGCCACAATGGACTTGATTGAGGCAAGTTCTGCATCCTGTCCTGTAATAACGGGCAGCGGCTTGTTCGAAGTACCGTAACCAATCCCTTTCAAGGATGAGATGATACCAATACTGATTCCATCATAAGGAGATAATACTGCATCCAGATGATCACCCGAGTAATAGGCACTCAGCAGGTTATCCATCCGTGACTGGGCCAGTGCTCCGTCCCAGCGCAAGGTTGCAATCTGGGACATCGTCATCTGCTTGCTGCGTACCACCAGTTTGCCGGAATCGATGTACGGCTTCAGCACAGACATCGCACCGTCGAAGAAGAAATAGGCGTTATTATCATCAGGAGAGCCACCAAACAGCTCAATGTTATACGGTCCTTTTCCATCCTTGAGTCCAAGTTTTTGTTCGATGTAGGAGGCTTGAAGCACACCCACCTTAAAATTGTCGAACGTGGCGTAATAGGTTAGATATGGCGTATTGCGAATGAGCCGATCATACGAGATCACTTGTATCCCTTCGTCATGCGCTTTCTTGATCACATCCGTCAGCGTGTTGCCATCCACGGACGCAATCACCATCACATCCACACCTTTGGTGATCATGTTTTCAATCTGTGAAATCTGATTCTCGACCACATCTTCAGCGTACTGAAGATCGGTTTTGTACCCCTGCTCCTGAAACAGACGGACCATGTTCTCCCCGTCTCCCACCCATCGTTCTGATGATTTGGTTGGCATCGATATACCGACATATCCCTTTTCTTTGCTGCCTGGGCCACTCTCTGCCAGATTGCAGGCCGAGAGCATCAAGGTCATCACCAGAAGCCAGATGAGCATTGCTCCTTTTTTCATATGAAGTTCCCCTTTCCTCACGTCATACGGTTCTGAATGAGTTATAAGATAACGCTTACAATACATGTAGTGCATCCTGTTGCTTGCTGTTCCTGTCTGAGACTAATGGTAGCATTCGAGATGCCGCAAGGTCTTTGCACGTTTTGAACCTTTTTTATAAAAATTTAACTTTTGATGGAAACGCTTAAAGTACAAGTGTGATCCATGAGATACCATTCCAGAGTCAAAAAAAAAAGGACATGCTCCACTTCGCTTCACACGAAGTAGAACACATCCATCTCATTTATCACACGTCTGAATGAACCACTGTAATACGATATTTAATTCGCAGAAGGATGATAAGCCGTCCCCCCGTTCTTTCGATACTGCACTGGCGAAATGCCCATTGTTTTCTTAAATGCAGTGCTGAAATAATGCTGGGTATCATAACCTACACGCTCAGCTATGGTGTGGATCGGCAGTGTTGTTGAGTCTAATAACTGTATAGCCTTGCGAATGCGAGCATGCGTGACAAGCGTGACAAAGGAATCATTCAGCTCTTTCTTCAGCACACGGCTAAGATATACGGCAGATACTTGTAGACGGGAAGCGAGCGATTCCAGGGTCAGTTCCCGCTCGGCATATTCTTCGTGAATAAGTTGTCTTGCCCGGCGAACCAGAGGCGACAACTGCACTTCCCCGTATACCCGTTCCCGGCAATGACGGTACGTATCTGGCGTTTCTTCCAGTGTCCCTGCATGTGTCTCCATATGAGCATGAATGGCAATATTCAGGCAAGAACTGATCTGCTGTTCCAGAAGGGACTCTATTTCTTCAGGGACTTCCTGCCACAGACATATGCCGATCAACCCGCTTACGTCCCGAAACAGGACATGTGGCACGTCCCCCAGCAGTTCACTAATTATATTTTCCACTGCATACAGAAACAACTGACGATCATTTTCTCTCAGTATCGTCTGACGAGCTTCAGCGGCAGGCCAGCGTACGACCCCAATCTGCACAGGTGGGACGGGGGGCAGCCGCAAAAACAAAAGCTGCTCCGTCAGATCCCTACTTTCAGCCTGCCCCTCCAGCCACTCCAGCATAAATCGCTGGCGAAGCAACGGGATATTACGTTCAATCTGATGAGCTGCCTGTTGTACATATGCCGTCCTCTGGTGCTCTTCAGTAAGTCGCTGATGCAATCGCTCAAGTGCAGCATATAATTGTTCTGCTTGCACAGGTTTTAAGATGTAATCCTCTACGCCAAGACGAACCGCCTCCTGCGCATATGCAAATTCATCATGTCCCGAGATGATCAGGTAACGACAGCCCGGGCACTTCTGCTGAAGGGCACGGATTAGTTCGATTCCGTTCAGGAATGGCATATTCATATCAACAAGAACAATATCCACACCCAAATCAGCCGCCCGTTCCAGCGCTTCCTCGCCATCTTCCGCTTCACCAACAACCTCCATCCCGAGAGTTGTCCAGTCAATGGCATCCCGAATCCCCTCACGAATGATCGGTTCATCATCCGCGATGAGCACGCGGTATTTCTTCGCCACATGGCTATCCGGCGTAATCTCCATTACTGTGGTCGATGCGGATGTCTCATCTGTTTCAATGGAAGTTGTCACGGCCGATTTCATGAATTTTCCCATTCATTCTCCTGCCTCTCTTCGTTATTGATTTGCTGGATTGGTGGGAGCTCTCGCATCAACGGATGAATAATGGTCACACGAGTTCCTTCCCCTTCCTGGCTCTCCAGCACAATACCGTACTCATGGCCAAAGGACAGCCGGAGACGGGCCTGCACGTTCAACATTCCATAACTTTTGCCTGTTATCTCAGGCGAAGACGCTTCCAAACTTGCCAAAGGTGCTTCGAGCAGTTGCTGCATCTCGGCAAGCCGTTCGTTGGACATTCCTGCTCCATTATCCTGAACGGTCAGCAGCAGTCTGTTATGCTCCAATCTGGCCTCCACCCGAATGTGTCCCGGCCCACGCCTGCCCTTGATTCCATGATAGATTGCATTCTCTATTAGGGGCTGAAGCAGCAGCTTTAACACAAAAAGATCCCGCAGTTCCTCTGGAATATTCAATGTATATTGAAGACGATCGCGGTATCGTGTCTGCTGAATTTGCATATAGCTGGTCATATGCTCAATCTCGGAGTGCAGCGGAATGTAATCCTGTCCTTTACTAAGCCCTATGCGAAATAATCGAGATAACGCACCAACCATGCCGGACACATCTTCTGCCCCCTCTTTGCGTGCCATCCAATGAATCGTATCCAAGGTATTGTACAAAAAGTGTGGTTTGATATGCTCCTGCAAACTTCGCATTTCAGCGTCGCGCTTCTGCCGCTCCCGCAATTCATTTAGTGATATCAGTTGTCGAATCTGTGCCAGCATTCGGTTGTAACTGTTGCCAAGCATGCCAATCTCGTCAGCGCGATCGCTCCAGCGGCCTGGTCTGAGATTGCCGGTCTCCGCCCTGCGCATGTAGGACATGAGCCGGAAAATCGGCTGAGCGATGGAACGGGAGAACCATAAAGAGGCGCTCAGGCCAAACAAACACACCACAAATACAAAGCTAACCACGTAAAACTGGATTTGGCGTACTTCGGATATCGAATCTCTTGTGGGAAATACCCCTACCGTTCTCCAACCCGTAAAGGTAGACGACTGATACATGAATAATAACGTTCCACCTTCTGTATCGGCGGTAAATGTTCCACTCTCACCGGAGGGGAACCAGGCTGTGGGAATGTGTTCTATTAGCGGATGCTCCGGCTTGTATACACTTTGACCCTCTGCATCCGTCACCATCACATAACCGGATTTCCCCAAGGTTACATTACGGGCAGCCTGAGAGACGGACCTTAGTTTAAGATCAATCATAATAACGCCTCGCACACGCCCTGACGCTTCGTCCGTTATGGAACGTGCAACCGATACAATCTCATCATCCTTGTACCGTACATGTGTCGTGAGATTACGCTCTTTCGGCTGACCCAATACCATGAAGATGCCCGGATTGGCCGAAGCTTTTTGGTACCAATTTTCCTGGATCAGGCTCTGTTCCGCCCGGGGATACATCTCGTTGCTAATATAGTCACCACTTTCATTGACGAGAACAATCCCGGCGATTTCAGGATACAACGTTGTGAACCCCTGCAAGGTTTGTTTGATGCCATATAACCGATTTTGCTCCGTTGCGGCATTGGTGTCCATGTTCATCGGTTCGATGCCTGCATCATCATTCGGTGGCATTTTGTCGTTCATAAAAGCATCAATATCCGGGTCAAATGCAATCAGATAGGTCATGTTTTGCAAATTCTCCATCTTGCTGTTAAGAGCTTCATTCACTTTGCCAATCAGTTGCATGGTATGCCCTTCAACCTGTCGCTCAACTACCCGTTCCACCGTCCAGTTCACAAGCAACCCAAGCCCTACGGAAGGTACAATGGCGAATAACAGAAAAAGCAGCATCAGCTGGTAGCGAAGGGGCATATTACGCAAGCGTAAACGCCGAATCCCGTTCCTGAAAGTGGAGAGAATTGCTCTCCTGCTCCAAGGCCTTGGACTCTTGAAATCTCCCTTGTTATTTGGCATAGTAATCATCCACATCTGAGCGCGTCACCACAGAGATCCCTGTGTCCACCATCACGGGAAGCGGTGCATTTTCACCGGATGAAGATGGGGCCGGAACCGTTAACTGGTGATGCAGATGGAACAAATATTGGAGTGACCAATATCCCATATTCCAGGTTCCCTGTGCAATCGTAGCCGAGATCGTACCGTTTTTGATCATATCCAATGTGGCCTTATTTGTATCAAACGAAATAATCTGCAAAGGGTGTCTGTCACCGGCAGTTTGAACGGCTTCCCCCGCTCCTGCCCCTCCGGTGGCTTCAGTCACAAAAATACCCGCCAGCTCGGGATGTTCCTTCATCATTCTCTGTGTTTCGTCTCTGGATACCATCGCATCACCGTGTCCGTCTGCAACTTCAACGATCTGCATGGAAGGGTATCTCTCCTTGATCGTATCGCGGAAACCCTTCGTCCTCTCTTCATGATTTTGTTGCCCAGGTAAAGTTAATACCGCGACCTCTCCCTCACGACCCAGCAATTCAGCCATTTTATCGGCAGCCATTACACCCGACTTGTAATTATCTGTCCCAAGAAAAGAATAGGCCTGGCTATCAGGTGCATCCGCGTCAAATAATACAACAGGGATATCTGCGTCGATTGCCTTGTTAATCGCTGGAACTAACGATTGCGGATCGATTGCAGATATGGCAATGCCTGCGGGTTTACGAGCGATAGCCTGCTCGATCACCATGGTCTGCTCCTTCGCATCATACCGGGTAGCACCGCGATATTCTACGGTCACGCCAAGCGCATCCGCGGCATCCTCGAAACCTTTGAGCGGGCTTTTCCAATATTCCAGCCCGGACTGGAATGTAATCATGATATACGTCTCTCCGATATCGCCGTGCAGCCCCCGGTCTTCCCACGAACTGTTTACCTGACTGGTGTATTCGAATCTCAACACATACAATGCAAAGGCTGAGATTAGTAAAATGTATACCAGCAGCATTTTTTTCATTCCGTTCACTTCCTCAAGTGGTCTGATCACCATGTACATCGTCTAAATTGTAAACGCAATCATTCAAAAAGAAAACCACCCCTTATCTTTTAACAATAAGCTCCTGCTGCAATAATGTACTATATGGTTTCTCCCTCTGGACGTATGATCATGGAACTAGACTACAACCAGAGGAGAGCATCATCATGAATCTTGCATCTTTTTTAATCTACTGCATCGTCGTTACGTTTACCCCAGGCCCCAGTAACATCGTAATTCTTTCTTCTACACAGATCGTTGGCGCACGAAAAACAATGCGCTATGTCTGGGGAGCTACGTTGGCATTTGGTCTGCTGCTTACCGCTTCAGCTTTTCTTAATCAGCTTCTTGCCGGAGTGTTACCCGGAATTCTGAAGGTGATGCAGATTGTCGGCGGCCTGTACATGGTGTATCTGGCGTACCAGATCTACAAGATGGGTACCACCGAGGATGCACCGAAACAAGTTACCGGATTTTGGAACGGTTTCATCATGCAATTTGTGAACCCAAAGGTGGTCTTGTTTACTTTCACTGTCATTCCAAGTTATGTATTGCCTTTTTATCAAAGTTCATTTTCATCGTTTCTGTTCGTGGTGCTAATTACCTTCATTGGATTTCTGGCCTATTCCAGTTGGGTTGTTTTTGGCACGGTTTTCAGAACGTTGCTGAATCGCCACCAAAAATTACTGAGTATTCTCATGGCACTTTTTTTGTTATACTCAGCCATTATAGTATCCGGATTAATCTAAAGCTTGGGAGGTGTGCTGCATGGAACGGTTTAACTATAAAAAGTCGCAAGACGTGCTGGCACTATCCGCCAGCTTTACTGATTTTGCATACAAAAAACATTGCCACGAAGAGTATGCGGTCGGCGTAACCCTGCGTGGCATTCAACAATACAACCTGGACGGACAATATCAGGCGTCTCACCAAAATGGTGTCATGTTGTTTAACCGTGAACAGTCCCATGATGGAAGCTCCTATGATAAGGCTGGCATTGACTATGTGATGCTGTATTTGAAGCCGGAATTGGTAGAGGAGATTATAGGCAAAAAGGAATTGCGTTTTGGAAGTCCCATCGTCTATGATCCCGAGCTTGCACGTAAGATCCTGATGCTGAACGACGCCGTTCAACTCAGACAGGACGAAGCCGAGTGCAGCGAACGGGTCTTCGATCTGGTTCACCTTCTGGCTCAGAAGGAAATGGACACCAAGCTCTGGTTACCTCAGGACAACCTGGTCCGCAAAGCCAAGGAAATCATGTTTTGCAGCACCGAAGATGTGCTCAAGCTGGACAACCTAAGTTCCGAATTTGGCATGTCCAAGTTTCAATTTATCCGTGAATTCAAGGCACATGCAGGCATATCCCCCTACCAGTTTTTCTTAAACTGCAAGGTGGAGCGTGCCCGTCAATCCATCGAAATACACAAGGACGTATATACTGCTGTTGCCGATTGCGGATTTGTTGATCTGACCCATCTGAATCGACATTTCAAACGGGTATTTGGTGTCACAGCTTATGAATACATGTTGCAGCTGAACTATAAAAATTGAATGACAGAATAACCTTCTGCTCGCTGTTATCCCCAGATTTTTTTGATCCCTTTTTATAAAGGGAAAATCCGGGGATAAAGGCGAATGCTACGCTTCTTCAGGTTCTTTCTGTCCTCTCCGTTTTGTGTAAATGTTTAATTTAATTTATATAGTTCCACCGGATCGATAATTTCGACTCCAAATGGATAAAATTTTGACCCCACTCCTGAAAATCCCCGTATAGAACGTCAATGTTTCTTAACGTTCTGTACGGGGATTAGCTTCTTTTTCCATCATACAAACCTTATGTTATACAATCCAACTTTCAATTTACATTAGACCTGATCAGATTCTTTTCTTTCGTTTCCATATCCACACGATTGCCAACGCTGCCAATAAAATGACTCCACCATATAAGATGAGATAGAAAGGCCCACTTCGCCCACCACCATCATTGGCTACTCCAAAATCTTCTTTACTTACAACCTTGCCCGCACCCAGCAATTTCAATTCTTCTCCGGCTTGTTCAATTGGAACATTGCGACTGCACAGATTCGTATGAAGCTTATGATCCACTTCATATTGATAAGCATAGATCAGGTAGGATTGATTCTTTTCAAATTGAATGCCACAGGAGTCAGACCCACCGTCACTCACGAGGATTTTCATCTTTTTGGCATTAACCCCCTTCCATGCAGTATCTACATCAAAGGTATACTCTCTTAATAAGCCATCATGCTTCGACTGTTGAGAACGTCCCTTCTTCACCACTTCTCCCGTAAATACCGCTGCGTAGGTCTTCATTCTCTCTTGAACATCACTCTCGACACAACTGCAAGCATACACTTTCTCTCCGGGAAATAGAGCTAACCCAGACGTAATCAACAGTAAGATCAACATGTACATCACCAAACGTCGTTTCATTCCGACCGCTCCCCTCCTACATTCTCTGCTTGAATAAGCGTTGTTAAGGTTACATATTTTTATTGCTGCTATATTTATTGTAAAATTATAGCACAATACAAATATCGTTATGTCCGACATACGCAAGGACACAACATACGAAATCAACCATCACGGAGGAACTCAACATTTGATGCACAACTGGAAAAAGAATATCTCCTTCCCGCTGCTCGTTGCAGCGTTATGCATGATCGCTTTTATAAGCATCGCCCTGTCCATCAGCGACAACCAGATTCATCGATTTGATGATACGCTGATTGGGTGGATTCAGGGATTGGAATCTCCTGGTATGACACAATTCATGCACCTTTTTACCTGGATCGGCAGCGAAATGCCAGTGGTCTTCATTACCATCATCGCCATGATTGTGTTATACATTTTCCTGCGACACAAACGCGAACTGCTCTTCCTGGCTTGTGTGATCGCAGGTTCAACCCTGTTAAATGCATTGCTCAAGCTGGTATTCCAGCGTGCCAGACCTACCATTAACCGGATCATTGAAGTGAGCGGCTATAGCTTCCCCAGTGGGCATTCCATGGCAGCATTTAGCCTGTACGGTGGACTGGCCTTTCTAATCTGGAAACATGTACCCACCGTCACCGGACGTATGCTGATGATTGTTGCCAGCGCCGTATTTATACTGACCATTGGTATAAGTCGTATCTACTTGGGAGTGCATTATCCAAGTGATATCGTAGGCGGATACTTCTTGAGTGGTTGCTGGCTCTCCACATGCATATGGTTTTATCGGCGGCATTTGGAGCGCATGTCCCATCTGCAAAGCAGGAGGCTGGCCTAGGCGGCCCGCTATGGAACTACACAAAGAAATACCCGGCTTTCCTTAACTGAAGGATAGCCGGGTATTTTTTTATATTCATATATAGTAGTCCTGAACTCGTTCAGGACTACATGGACCGCTTGTCCCATTTAAGGGAACAGGCGGGTCTGGTTATTTTTAAGCCAATTTATAACTCTTCACCATTGGATTCAATGACTTTTTTGTACCAGTGGAAACTCTTCTTCGGTGTTCTGCTCAAGTCTCCGTTACCGTCGTTGTCCTTGTTGACATGAATGAAGCCATAACGCTTCTTCATCTCTCCAGTGGATGCACTAACCAGGTCGATACATCCCCACATGGTGTAGGCAATCAGATCTACGCCGTCAGCTACCGCTTCTTTCATTTGTTCAATGTGACCTTTCAGATAATCAATGCGATAGTCATCCTGAATGGAGCCGTCTTCCTCTACCACATCGACAGCGCCCAGACCGTTCTCAACCACCATCAATGGAATCTGATAACGATCATACAGATGATTCAGCGTGTAACGCAGTCCTTTTGGATCGATCTGCCAGCCCCAGTCGGAAGCTTCGAGATATGGATTTTTGATACCACCCAGCAGATTACCTTCTGCTCTCTCGAGGGACTCATCCGCACTTTCAACCAAAGACATATAATAACTGAAGGAATAGAAGTCTACGCAGCCTTCACGCAAAGTCTGCTCGTCTCCCGGTTGCATCTCGATCTGGATACCTTCTTCGGCGAAGAAACGTTTGGCGAATCCAGGATACGCTCCACGAACCTGAACATCACCACAGATCATGTTGGAGATTTGGTCTTTCTTCTGTGCAAGCAACATGTCGTCCGGGTTACATGTGTTTGGATAGGTTGTCATGAAAGCGACCATACAACCAATCTGGAAATCAGGGTTAATCTCATGTCCCAGCTTCACCGCTTTGGCACTGGCAATGAATTGATGATGTAATGCTTGGAAACGAGTCTGTGGATCATCCACTCCGTCGACAAGTGTTTCTTTGCCTTCAAACAGAATACCTGCAGCCATATAAGCACCCATCGGCATCGTCAGACAGTTGATTTCGTTGAACGTAAGCCAGTATTTCACTTGATCTTTGTAGCGGTTGAAGAGAGTTGTACAATAACGGATATAACAGTCGATAACTTCACGGGAAGCCCAGCCGTTATACTTCTGTGTCAGACCGAATGGCGTTTCATAATGGGAGATCGTTACGAGCGGCTCAATATTGTATTTTTTCAACTCGGCAAAAACATTGTCGTAGAACTGCAATCCCTCTTCGTTCGGCTCCAGATCGTAACCGTTCGGATAGATCCGGGACCAGTTGATGGACATGCGGAACATTTTGAAGCCCATCTCTGCCATCATGGCAATATCTTCTTTGTAATGTCCGTAAAAATCAACCGCTTCATGGCTCGGATAATACGTGCCCTCTTCCAGTACAGGCGTAATCCGGCGTGGAATCGTGTGGGTTCCCCCTGTCATCATGTCAGACGTGCTTGGCCCCTTGCCACCTTGATTCCATCCACCCTCGAATTGATTGGCAGCCGTTGCGCCACCCCAGTAAAATCCTTCTTTCATTGTCATGACCAGTTCCTCCTTCATATCTCAACAAGACTATGTAACCAGTGTACCATCCATACCCTGACACCTATTGTCATGGTATAATCAGAGCATGGAAAATAACCGACTATTTCGAATGTTGCTTTTGTTATTGGAGAAAAAGAAAGCCACTGCACCAGATCTCGCCCGTATGTTCGAGATTTCTGTACGTACGGTGTACCGCGATATCGACCGGCTGAGCGCTGCGGGCATTCCCGTCTATACGACGACCGGCAAGCATGGCGGTATCCATCTGATGGACAACTATGTCATGGACAAGTCCCTGTTGTCGGAAGAAGACCAGAACGAAATTTTGATGGGACTCTATAGCGTCAGTGCGATTCCCCATCTTAACAGTGCCCATATGCTGCAACGGTTAACCGCTCTGTTTGATCACAAGCTGGATTGGATCGAATTCAATTTCTCACCATGGGGCAGCATCCCCCTGCAAGAGAGAGAACTGTTCAATCAGGTGAAACAGGCTATATTAACGAATCAACTAATTACGTTTCACTACATTAATTCGGATGGTGAGAAGAGCATTCCAACCGTGGAGCCACAGAAACTTATATTCAAAAACAGTACGTGGTACTTCAAAGGATATATCCATAATGATCCTGATCGGAGAGAATTCGAGACATTTAAGATGAAACGGATTACCCAGCTGACTTTTCTGGCGAGAAAACACGATCACCCTACTGCCGGATCAAACGACCCTGAATCAGAGGCAGCTCCTGTCCTGACTCCTCTTACACTCTCGTTCTCCAGCAACATTGCATACCGAGTGTATGATTTTTTCGAACCCTCCCTCATTAAAAAAGAGCCTGATGGCAGGCTCCGTGTTTCTCTCAAACTGAATGTAGGGGAATGGCTCTACTCCTTCCTGCTGTCATTTGGTTCCGAGCTGACCGTAATCGAGCCTGTTCATGTTGGACAGGAATTGCTCAGACGTCATATCAAAGCCGTTGAACATTTGCAGAACGTCATGAACAAACTTCCCAACAATGAATGATATAATATAGACCTATACAACTTTTGATCACAGCTGACTCTCCGTCATCCATCTGACCGAAGGAGGTTTAACCATGCAAGATATTAGACGCAACAATGTGGAACGTTTCAAAGGTTTTGGTACGTTATACGATCAGAACCGACCAGCTGCTCCCACAGAAGTGGTGGATATTCTAACGACATATCTTGGCAGCACACCGCGTATGGTCGCAGATATTGGCTGTGGCACCGGCTTATCCTCCTGGATCTGGCTTAATGAAGCTGAACGTATCATCGGCTTTGAACCCAGCGATGACATGAGGTCTGTAGCAGAATCCAAGTGGGAAGCTGCCGGGAAGCCGGATAACCTGCGATTTGTATCCGGCTTGTCTCACGACCTCGGACTACCAGATGGCAGTGTGGATGTGCTGACCTGCTCGCAATCGTTTCACTGGATGGAGCCGCAACCCACACTACGCGAGTTTGCACGTGTACTTCGTACAGGGGGCATATTTGCAGCCTACGATTGCGACTGGCCGCCAATGTTAGACTGGCAGTTAGAACAAGCCTATCTGCAGCTGAATAAGGAAGCAGATCAACGAGCAGCCCGTCTGGCTCCCCAAGATAGTCAGGCACACAAATGGAGCAAGGATGGGCATTTGCAGCAGATTCAGCAGTCCGGGCTGTTCCGATATGTCCGGGAAATCGTATTTCATCACCACGAGACATTCACTGCCGATCGATATGTCAATCTCGCCCTGAGCCAAGGCGGCCTGCAAACGGCGTTGAAGCTCGGAGCGGATGATCTATTAACAGCTGCTGACGAGTTCAGAGCGCTGGCTAATCGTGTATTTGACGGAGAATCCAGAGAAGTACTCTTTTCTTATCGCATGCGCCTTGGTATTGTTTGAAAATCGTCCGTTGCTTGTATCTCTCATACATACCAAAATGAAAAAGTAGGTCCTACACGTCATAAACATGATCTGTAGGACCTCCTTTTGTCTACATCCTCAAGAAGAGAATAAGTCACTTAATTGTCGCTCCTGTACATTCAATGCCAACACCAATTTTGTTGGGTCTTGTCTTGAATAGATGACATTAATGATATGACCTTGCTGCACCTGGGGCAGCGCAGATGACAAAATTTCTTTTTGCGTTGTCACATTGAAGGTTTCACCGTTCGTTTTCGTTATGCTGAGTTTGAGCTGAAGCTTGATCTTATTACTGCCTCCACTCCCAAGTGGAGTGACATCAAGGATCTTGGCCATCGCTTTTTCCCCTGTTCTTGCAATATCCATCATTTCAGGTGATACCCCTTGCTGTACCATCTTTTCATCCAACAATTGCTGCATATCCTCCTGTGATAATTGCCCCTTCAGATCAAGTCCTACCTTGCGCTCATCCTTTACGGAGACCACTAACGGAATGAAACTGCCCGGCTGAAACTGTGCCATGGAGGTCAGCGGAATGACGGCTTTCATCTCGGTATCGTATTTCTCGCGCCCCTTACGCGACACCGTCAGACCCAATCGAACCTCAGGCTGTTCATTTATATACGTCCCCGTCTGTTGTATAGTCTTAATGACCCCAACTGCTGGTAAACCTGTCTTCACTCGACCTACGCCAAAAATATTGCTCAAAATCGCAGGAACAAAGATCAGTGCAAACCCGGCAAAGATCGCCGGAGTATACCACCATGCCTGCATAATCATAAACGGATCATCCCACAGCTGCTGTGCCAGAAATGGGGAGAACCCCACTCCGAGCACCGTTAATACACCAATGAATCTCAGGAAACCTACCATATGATCCACCCTCTCTTAATCCTTCTCTTAATATCTCTAATTACCGTTGTTATAAGCATTATATAAATAGATTATGACTGTCTTATAACCAAATACCTTCTAGAGGGACAATAGCCCCATGTAGATCAGCTCGGACGGATTCGCTGGATTCTGACCTAATCCCACCCGATCGCCTACTCGTGGAATCTGCATTTTGGACACCAGTGTCTCTAATGTTCGCTGATACTGGTTGCCATTCGTTTCTGTCACATCCAATACAAGCACAACAATCGGATCAAAGTTGATCAGTTTCCCCGTATCGGTGATTGTCACCACCGTTGCTGTTGCCGTTAATGGAAGCGAACCACTCGCCGCCAACTGTGCCTGCTTTGCGGAATCCAGACTTTGGTTGATGGCCTCCCGATGTTCCTTTGATACAAAACCTTTCATCATCATGCCAGTGAGTCCTTTATTCATCATTTTATCCGCTTTGGCAATCGCATCTTCCTGTTTATTCTTTTTACCGAACCATCCCATATCAAGCACCTCATTTGTTTTATTTTTATTTATGATTATAGTTAAATTATAAACACCGTGACTTGTCCTTGAATACCCTTCTGGCGGCATACAAAAAAAACGAAAAATCCGGCAATTGAATTACGGGATTATCGTTTCTTTGGTAAGGAATGATGCTAATTCCGCAAAAAAAGATCTGCTAATCCGATCTTCATTTCACGATTGGCGGCCATATTTTGTGCCAAGAGTTTTGGTAATGCACCAAATCATGCCATAGTGAGGCTCTTCTAAGCCGATTTCCACTCTATTTTTTGCGTAACAAATATACCAGCTTCCGATAATACATCGCCGCTTCTTTGTATTTACGCTGATCCTCAGACACCACGGCCATCCCCTCATATAACGGTTCAAGCCGCATGACATGCTGCGCGGATTCAAAATAAGGCAGACACGCAAGTGCCCGCTCCATGAAAACCTCCCGATCTCCATGCGCAAGAGCCAGATGGCTCTGGTAGAAGGTTGCGCTCATCTGCTGGTCCTGTGTTGTTGCACATTTCAAGAGTTGATCTACACTCTGCGCGAGCACGCCCCAGTTCTTCCGTGCCAGAGCCACTTCGCATCGATACACACTGACGAGCGGCTGCATGGCCTGCTGTGTTTCTTCTGTTTCCTGCTGCAATAACGATTCAAATCGTTCAATCTCCGTCTGTGCCTGATCCAGTTCACCTGTCATTGTTAACATGACAATGCGATTGTTGGCAATCGCCGTTACCAGATCTCCCTGGTTGCCAGCATACACGAGGTTTGCCTCCGCCATGGTTAATGCCGAGAGTGCCTCCTGAACCAGCCCCATTGCGAAGCAATACCCACTATATGCTACATATAACCCGGACAACCGATGGAACATCCGCTGATCATAGACATGACGCATCGTAAGCTCGAATACCTGTTTTGCCTCTTCATACTGTTTGACCTGGATGTAGGCTTCCATCTTGATATTTTGCACAGACAGCCAGAATTCACTGCCGGGAAGCGCCAGCTCACTGAGCCTGGTTGCATGAGTTAATACATCCACAAAGGCCATTTTGGAGCGATAATATTGTATTTTATAGAATAAAAGTGCCTTGACTAACGGACGCGGCAGATCAATATCGTCTGGACGACCGTATTTCTCCAGGTAAAAATTGAGGTAAGACGTATGTATATATTCATGAGCCGTTGCATCGTTTAATTGCTGATAATAGACCGCCTTCATCAAGGCCGTTGTCAACTCTACTGTCAACGTGTCATCCCGATCTGCCAGTGCATGCACCATATCTTCGGATATCGCCGACGCTGGAACTGACATTTGTTCGAAAATAACCTCTGCCCGTTCGAGTGTCTCCTCGTCCTGAGCCGCAGCCTTTAGAATATAGGAAGGGGATACCCCAAGACGCCCGGCGATGGCTTCTGCCAAGTCCTCAGGGAGAGGATAACGATCCGCCAGGATATTGGCAAAGTGGGCCTGCGTGACCAGACCTTCCACAAGGTCTTTACGGGAGATTTGTTTTCTTTTGCTTAGCAGTTCAATGCGTTCCTTCAGCATGGTATCCCTGTCCTTTCTATCCTAACTAGCGAGTACATTCTATTCACATCATCGCAAAATTAAAGATATAACGCCACCCTTCCGGCGAAATCAAACGAAACGGTTTCCGTTTCCGAGGTAATTGTTTTACAATAAGAAAGTATGTGTAAGAGCATTTTATCGAAATGCTGAAACATGAGCTGAATATGAAAGGATGCAAATAAATGATTATTAAACCAAGAACACGTGGTTTTATTTGTACCACTTCCCATCCTGTAGGCTGCGCTGCGCAAGTGCAGGAACAGATTGATTATGTGAAATCCCAGCCTCAGCTGAAAGGACCGCGTAATGTGCTCGTGATCGGTGCTTCCACTGGATACGGTCTGGCGTCACGCGTAGTCTCTGCTTTTGGAGCTGGAGCGAATACAGTCGGCATTTATCGTCCAAGCAGTTCCACAGAGAAACGTACAGCTTCTGCAGGCTGGTACAACTCCGCTGCATTCGAAAAAGCCGCGGAGGAAGCAGGCCTGAAATCGTACAGCGTTACAGGTGATGCATTCGCAAACGAAACACGAGACAAAGCCGTTGAACTGATTCGCAGTGAACTCGGTCAAGTCGATCTGGTCGTATATAGCGTCGCCTCGGCACGCCGTACCGATCCGAACACGGGTGAAGTATTTAACTCTGTGCTGAAGCCTATCGGACAATCCTACACGAACAAAACGGTAAACTTCCACACAGGAGAAATTAGCTCCGTTACCCTTGAACCGGCAAACGAAGAGGAAATTCGTCAGACGGTAACTGTTATGGGTGGAGACGATTGGGAACTATGGATGGATGCCCTGCAACAAGGCGGCGTGCTTGCTGACGATGCAACAACTATCGCTTTCTCTTATATCGGTCCTGAACTTACGCATGCCATTTATCGTGATGGTTCCATCGGTCAAGCCAAGAATCATCTGGAAGCGACTGCACACAAGCTGAATGATCGTTTGAGTGCCAAAGGTGGACGTGCGTACTTAACTGTAGCCAAGGCGCTGGTGACTCAATCCAGTTCTGCGATTCCAGTCGTGCCGCTGTACATCTCAGCATTGTACAAAGTCATGAAAGAAAAAGGCTTGCATGAAGGATGCATCGAGCAATTGCAACGTCTGTTCGCTGATCGCTTGTATGCGGGGGGAGAAGTTCCAACCGACGCTGAAGGTCGCATTCGCATTGACGATTGGGAGATGAGAGCTGACGTTCAGGAAGAAGTGGCGAAGCTCTGGAATGAGTTGACCACAGAGAACATCTACGATCTGTCCGATCTGGAAGGTTACCGTCGCGAATTCTTCCAGCTGTTTGGTTTTGAAACCGATGGTGTGGATTATGAAGCAGATGTTGATCCCAACGTTGAAATGCCTCATCTGGTGAACTAAAGAAGTTTTTGTGTGAACGTGAGCTTAGGTTTTTGTTTTCGTTAGCACTTCTGATGTAATGCTAGAGATATGATATTAAAATCAAATGAAGAAGGAGGGGCCCCTCTGGCTCCTCCTTTTTTATCCTTTTTAGATCCTCCCCCCTCTTAACAATTCCAATTCCCCGTATCCATACATTCTTTCGTGTATCCTCTAATCAAATCAATTTAAGCTGCTTTTTCAGCTCTTTCGGTACGGTCTTCTCGATAGTAATGGAACGTGCTCCATGCATGGACGCAAAGAATTGAAGCCCCTCCCGAAAATCCGTAATCCATTCCTCCACAGGTGGAGCAGTCTCTTCCATTGATAACAAACGAACGGTAAGTACTCCCGTTTTGCGATCAAGTCGTGGATCCATACGTCCAATCAACCGATCACCGTGAAGAATAGGCATGGCATAATAACCGTAAGTTCTTTTCACCTCTGGCGTATAAATCTCCCATTTATAATGAAAATCAAATAAATCAACAATACGTTCTCTTCTCCATAACAGGTTGTCCAGCGGCGGCAGGAAACGTACCGGGCCAGACGGATCATAGTGCGGCTCTTCCCTTTCCATGTGTAGCAGCAAATCCTCATCTTCAGCACGAATATAATAAGGCGTGGCCACGTCCTCCACCTTAAGTGGGATCATTCGCCCATCTGACACACGGGCAGCAATATCGGCGCGTCGTTCAGCCGCTGTAGATTTTAACCAACCCAGACGGGGATCACGGGCATCTACGACACGATACGCATGAATGTATTTATCCAGCAGAGCCTGTCTCTGGGCCAACAAATCGATGTCTTCTTTCATCGTAAGTCCCTGTTGTTGCAATCCGGATTCGGTAATATGAAAATAACGTTCATTCCCCTGCCGCGCCACCACACGAATCACAGCGGAGTCCAACAGTAGATTCAGAGCAAGTGTGGTATCCTTGGTCTTTGGCACATCTGCACTGTCCCAATAACCACTTACCCGTTCAACAGCACGAAAGGCTCTGGAAGGTAAAGGTCCTTCTTCCTTCAAACGTTGTAACACATGCTGCACTGTCTTCTCCAGACCTTGTAAGGACGGAGCCAGACGCTCCCTTAATCGGGCACGCACAGGTTCAAAGAGAGTATAGTCTTCCATTGGAATGACACAGGCAGCATTTGCAAAATATTCAAACACCTTGTGATCACTCAGCAGTGTATTTAAGCTGTCAGCATTATAACCAGGGTCACGAGCCCCCAGCACCAAATGCTGGTTTCCAGTTACAGCAGCCACAGGATCGATCTGCACGCAACCAAGGGAGCGGATCAGACTCATAACCTGTTCGGGTTCCGAAGGTAAGGAAACTGCGGGCCAACGTCCCAGTAAATCTTGCGTTTGTAGCAAAAAACGCCGAACGATTTTTTTATTCATGTGCAGCGTTGTTGTCATATGTATAGGTTCTTCCCTTCATTTAGTATACAAAATTCTATCGTCTTACTTATCCAGCAATCGGCACCTCATAGAAAAAATAAAAAGAAGCACCACCATCCTGGATGATCTGCTTCTTGTGTTTGACCTTTTGCAATTTTTCCTGCTTCGTAGGCATGAGCCGCACATGCTGGGATAACGCACCATAATCTCCGTTAACTCTTCGGCTCTGTTCCGAGCACCATTGACCTGACCGCTCTGCTTTGCGTAATGCTTTTTGTGTTTGTGTACGTGCCATAATGGATCACACACTCCTTTGGTTGATATACACTCAATATATCATGTGCAGCTACGCAAGTGAAGGTGAAGCTTTTTTGTTGAAGCGGATAAATTAGTACAAAAGTTCTTGAAATCAAAAAAGGCCGCTATTATTAGCGGCCTTTTTTGATCTTTCATCTTCTTTATTGTTCAACTTTAAACCATGGACCTGCATTTTGTATGACACCCCATAGTTTCGCTGGCAATACAAGATCTCTAACGTTAGATGATTTAATCACGTTTTGAATTTCCGCCTCCCTTCCTTGTTGAACTTTTTCAATCCACTCTGGATCAGAGATTAATACACGCCCAATTACCGCTAACGAAAGTCCTTTCTCCATGCTTTGAGAGACATCTTCTGGGCTTTCCAAGGAACCCGCTGCAATTACAAAAATCCGATTGTTGGCATGTTCAACAATCAGCTCAAGATAAGTTTTTTTGTTATCTTGGTTATATTTTGGTTTTGACGTAAGGGCTTGTACCAAGGAACCATGAACATAATCAACATTTTCTTCAATCAGTTTATCAATCAGTGCGTAAGTATCTTTCATTCTAAGGGCATCTTGTTGATGTTCCTCTGGGGAAATGCGGTAACCTAAAATAAATGGTTTAGTCGAATATCTCTCAATAGCTTTTTTCACCTCTCGAATAACAGCTATTGGAAAACTCAGACGTTTTTCCAGTGATCCCCCCCATTGGTCTTGACGTTTGTTGAAGAATGGAGATAAAAAGCTTTGAAGTAAAAAACCGTGGGCTCCATGGAGTTCAACACCGTCAAAACCAGCTTCAATTGCACGTCTTGTAGTTTCACCGAACGCATGAATAATTTCCAGAATTTCTTCATGAGTAAGCTCTCTAGGGGATACTGCTTCAGTCAGAGCAACACCGCTCGGACTTACCACGTCACCATTAGGAACTAATTCAGCAATCGCTTTATCTCCAGCATGGAACAATTGAAGAATTGCTGGAGCTCCTCCACTCTTAGCAGCATCTGCCAATTTTTTTAGACTAGGGATAAATGAATCATTATATGCGGCGAATTCATGTGTAAATCCAATCCCATTGGGTAGGACATGAGTACAGCCCGTGATAACTAAACCTACACCATTCACTCTTTTTTTATAATATGCAACTTCCTCATCGGAAATCGTGTAATCATCATTACTTGACCATGTCGTCATCGGAGACATAACCACTCTATTCTTTAAGGTAATCCCTTTATTGAATGTAAAAGGTTCAAACAAGTTATTAAATTTACTCATTGTACGTTCTCCTTTGTATTTTGATTTCTAAGTGCTTATTTATGGAACAGATGAAGGTAACCTACGCTCATTCATCCCAACCACAAGTTCTACTCAAGAATATCAGGTTAACCTAAGGGGAAGTGAAGCAGGAATTTGACACGTAATTTTGGACGATTTACTTTTAATAATTTTCTGTTGTGATAAAATAATAGTTACAGTAACTGTAACTATGGAGGCGATCAGATGTTTTTTTCAATGAAATATGTGGTGGAGAATTATAATATAACTGCAAAGACACTTCGATTTTATGAAGAGCAAGGGATATTACCGAATATTTCACGCGACGAAAAAGGAAATAGAGTATATACCGAACAACAAATCGATTGGATTTCTTTTATTCTTTGTCTCAAAGAAACAGGAATGCCACTTTCTAAAATTAAAGACTACAAGGAATCTTATGAGATGGGGAACTCCACCTATTTAGAAAGAGAGGAAATGTTAAAGAAACATAAAATTGAATTACAACAGAAAATCGAAGAAAGTTTGAAACATATGGAAGAAATAAATTATAAATTAGCTATGTATGAACTTCAAAAAGATGAGGTTAGGAAAAATCCTAACCACAATTTTAAATGTCACGGCCTTGAGGTGAACATTGTCGATACCCGGGGAGGTGAATCAAATATTCGGAATGCTACAACCAACAGATGAACAAACGGAGCTCAAAATATCTATCCAGAAAAATAACCAATTGCCTATATTACCTAGCGATTGGTTATAATTGTTTTAAAATCTGCATCTGTCCCAGCCATCCGTTTTTTTTGAGGGAACCTCCACGGTTATAACGTTAATCCTGACTACATTACTACTTTCGATTATTTTAAATAAATCTACGTTAAAGCACAGTAACACAATGCTATCTAGCGGGATTGCCGCTTTCGCCGGGACTGCCACGTCTCGATTGGTTCGTGGTCATCTTCTTCGATCAGTTCCAATGCTTCTTCCACTCTTCTGGCTTTGAATAACAGAATTAATTCCATCAGGTCTTCCCGGTCCAGCAGCTTCACTCCATTAACCGCTGCAAGCGTCCGGCAGGCTTCGGTGTAACGAGCGGACGTTAATACAATCGACCGGTCGGCTTCATAATAACGCATCGATGTATATATCTCCTGCACAGCACTCAACCCTACGGGATGGTTCGCACCATATCGCTTCGCTTGTATCACACTTCGTCTGCCAAGTTTATCAACAAACACCAGATCTGCCCCAAAATCCCGGCTGCTTGTTGTCTTATGCACCTCATCGTACCCGAGCTCTTCGAATAAATGATAGAGATATAATTCAAATTCCGAACCATCCTCCATCTTGTCGATGTCCTTTATTGTGATCTTACGAGGATTGGCTTCACTTCGGATCCGCTGCCCGCGCCCGATAACCCGCCGAATAATCCAGGCCAGCAGCAACAATATGATGATACATCCAATGACCCATAGGGTCACATTTTCACTCCAGTTCATAGCTATTCTCCTTGTTTCATTTCCTATGTTCTATCCAACGTCTTACGCTACTATGGCTTGTCACCGCACTAAATATATCAGACTTCCACCTTCATCGAAAGAAGATGAATTCCCTGTAACCCTTATACTTCACCAAACAAAGTAAGTTCGATGAACCAATGATAAAAGGTTACAGTGCGTTCGGTTGAATTCAGCTTGACTTTAATGGTAAAATTCAACAATCGGTTCTATTTTGAACCGAAGAAGAAAGGTGGTTTATCACTTGCATACATTGACCAAACACAAGTCCAAAACATGGGCTGCCCTCATTCTCAGCGGCATGCTCCTCTTCACCATGAATACAACAGGTTACGCCGCTGCTTCAACCGAATCCATGCCCAAACCGGCGTGGACGTCATCTTCCCTGATGTTATCTGAGGCCAATACAGAGAAAGATGTCCTGATCAAGGGAATTCATGCCGTGCCATCCAAAAATCTTGTATATGTACATGCCTCCCAGCCCGTGACCAAAACAAGCAGCAAAACAACACTCGACTGGCAACTGGACTCTCTCCAAGCATTCGATGTTACAACTGGACAATTGAAGTGGAATACGATATTCCATGAGAAAAGTGGTCCTTATACCACCTACTCTGATTCGGTATATGCCAGCAACGGTACAGCTTATGTGTATATGGAATATTCGGACAAAACCAAAAAATTGTACTCATTTAATACATCCGGTAAAACCAACTGGGTCAAAACGGTGAATTCACCTGCAAGCATATCTCTATTGGATAACGATACGCTGATGGTTGCTTCAAGTCAGGGCGTGCAATCAAATGGTTCCGTTCGCTCAGCCATCTCGTTATATGACAAAAAGGGCAAGCTGATTACCGAAAAAACCATCAACGGCAACGTGCTTAAGTCTGACCATGGTCGAATTGTAGTGGATGCCAGTAAACAAACCAAGGTAGGCAACTTCTGGCAGCAAGCTGCGAATCCCAAAGTAGAGATCTATGATCGTACGTTGAATCGTCTGTCCTTCTACCAATTCCCTGCCAATGCAAATACATTAGGAGATGGCGGCGGTGAATCGCTGGCCATTCTCGACGATGGTTCCATCATTATGCGCGCCAATTTTGAGAACACCGGGAACCGACTGATGGGCTTTGGCACCGATGGCAAGCTTGCTTGGGGACGTGCCATTGCTGGTGATGCCTACATTCAGACGGCTGGCAACGGTTATACAGTCTTTACAGGGCAGAAGCTGGAACTGTACACGATGAAAGGCAAAGTGACTGAGCGTACATTCAAGGACGCACAGCCTGCATTGATGCATGTCGACCAGACACAGGATGGTCAGTATCAGCTTGATTTTGCCAAAACAGGATACATTCTTGATCCACAGACGCTGGAAGACGTGCATATCTACACGACCAGTGCCTCGGTTCCTTCATTAGAAGGTGTCTCTACTTATGTGGATGATGTCATCTATTCCTTGAACGATGAGACATTGTCCAAATATGTACTGAAGTCCAATTCTGCAAAATAAATACTCGATCTAATAATAAGCCGGGAGAGTTCCATAAGGAGCTCTCCCGGCTTATTCATTGGCAGGATAGAATCATCCTATTTCCAATTCTCGTCTATAAATTCGTCCCGTCCGGATAACGCACGGTCTTCCTCATAATGTTTCTCGTTTTTCTTGTGGTAATCCTGATGATAATCTTCAGCCGGATAGAATATAGCTGCCTCACGTATTTCCGTAACAATCGGTTGACTGAATCGTCCGCTGGCTGCCAGTTCCTGTTTGGACTGTTCAGCAAGCTCACGTTGACGTTCATTATGCACAAAGATCGCCGTACGATACTGTGTCCCCCGATCCTGGAACTGGCCTCCGTCATCCGTCGGATCAATCTGTGGCCAGTACAGCTCCAGTAGTCGTTCATAAGGGAATACATCTGGATCAAATGTAATTTCAACCACTTCGACATGACCGGTCTCCCCGGTTTTGACCTGCTCATATGTTGGATTGTCGACGTGACCGCCAGCATAACCTGATATAATACCATGAATGCCCGGTTGTTCTTCAAACGGTGTAACCATGCACCAGAAACATCCGCCGGCGAAAGTAGCTTTTTCCATTCCGTTCATCCCCTCTTATCTAAACTCCCTTTTACACTTACCACTCCGATGACAGCACAACCTTCCGATCGCTGTTATCCCCAGATTTTTTATATTTGGCTTTACAAGGAGAAAATCTGGTGATAAAGGCGAGTGTATGCTTTCGAAGCAGCTTTCTTGCAGAAAGCTTTTAGCTCCGCTTCTTCAGGTTATTTCTGTCCTCTACGTTCTCGTGTAAATGTTTAGTCCAATTTATATAGATAGCTTAACGCATATCTTCATATATTCTAAAACAACAAGAGGTTGATTGAAAGCCATGGTTATGGCTCTCAATCAACCTCTTCATTGGTAAAACATTTAGCTGACAACTAATTCAAGAAATTATCTTGATTAAGTTACCCGCGACTACGTCCCATCGAACGGAAGATTAAGCTTACGATGGCTACAAGAACGATCGCACCAATCAATGCAGGTACAATGTAGAATCCGCCCATCTCAGGACCCATATCGCCCAAGATTACTCCACCTAACCATCCACCGATAAAACCAGCAATGATGTTACCGATAACACCACCTGGAATGTCACGACCAACGATCAAACCTGCCAACCATCCAATGATACCACCGATAATTAATGACCATAACCAACCCATATCATTCACCTCTAATTAAAGTTTTTGTTGTTGTCTGTCTACTATTAACCGCTACAGAAGCATTTAAACAATTGGCATAAAAATTTTTGCATATTACCTTTTGTCCCCATGCATCTTTCTCTGCAAAACAAGCCTTAGTCAGGTATGGAAACAGATCGCGTTACTTTCCGGCATCTCACCAGCTCAGGGCTGCGTTATGTACCTCCCGAAAGTCATTGTATGTTAGAGCAGACAAGGTTAGTATCACCAATTGAGGTAGGATTATTTATAAATTTGCGTCATATTATAGGATGGATGGGTTAGGTCTGATCAATAAAAGCCTGCACGGCCCTTACCTGGCTGCGCCAGCCAAGTATGTTTGTGGCTCTTGTCCAGCTCGCCACGCATCGACTGAATGACTTTTACAATGTCTGTCTGTCCATTCTGATGCCATTCCAGCGCAGCGCTCACATACAACTCACCTAGTTGTGCAAGAGAAAACGTGTCGGTCAAACGAGCTGCTTCTATCGTGCCTTCTTCACCCGCGAATACGGTGAAGCCTCGTTGGCGCAAGTATTGCAAGCGCAGCGCTTCATCTGGCAACGGAATTTCATAAGCCCGGTCAAACCGTCCAGCACGGTTCATGAGGCCAGGATCTATTTTCTCCGGATAATTCGTTGTCCCGATCAAGAAAATGCCTTCCTTCGACGTAGCTCCATCCAATGTATTCAGGAAAAAGGAACGGACTTCATCCGGCATCGAATCGATGTCCTCAATGATCAGTACCATCGGTGCGAGCCGCTTGGCAGCCTCGAACACTTCACGCACCGATTCACTGTTGGTATACTCCGTAATCTGCCAATACGCAGCAGGGCCCGGGATACTTCCGGCAATGGATTTCACCAACGTGGTCTTACCATTCCCCGGATGCCCATACAATAAAATGCCCCGTTTGTACGGGATATCATAATCTCTGTAAAAAGAACGATCCGCTTCGAAAAACTGATCCAGCGAGCGGAAGATATCCTGCTTGATCTGTGCCGAAAGAACAACATCCTCTCTTCCCACGGAGCGAGTGATGGATTCCACATGACGATCGCTGCCATTGCGGGCATCGGTGTAGACCGTTACTTTTTTCATATTTTGCTGACGTTCCCGTTCCCGGACACTTCCCAGAAATTGCTTCATCTCCTCATCACCGACGGCAAAGACAAAGTCTTCACTGTAGATCCCGTTCTCTCGGAAAAACGGAACCCGCACAAGTGCTACGCCCCATTTCGGATAAGCAAATACGTTATTGCGAATGGAGTAATGCACACCATAAGTAGGCACATCTCCATCATCGTCGTAATGCAAGGTCTGAAGCTCCAGATCTTCGAATATACGGGCTACCAATTCCACTTCGTCACTGCCATTTTGCAGGTCTTCCCGGAGTAACTCCCAGTATTCATTGTTCGGGTCGGAACTGGCATAAAGCTTGTACTCAACTCCATAGCGCTGATGAAGTGCCTCACTGATTCCACGAATCAGCCTTGAATAGATAGCGTACCCTTCCACTCGAATCCGAGTATCATGTTGTTCGTCATAGGTATAGATCGCTTGAGTTGGATCTGTTTTTTGTTCGTTTATTGTCATTATTTCGCTCCCTTTACCGCTACAAGCGGTTTACATTTGGCTACAACTTGAGCCAGGCCTGCGCCGGTAACACTGTCTATAATTTCATCTACATTTTTATAAGCCTGAGGTGATTCATCAATAATGGATTCAAGTGAGCGTTGATTTACCACGACCTCATCTTCTGTACCCACACCCAGTGCCGTAGCAAAATCTTCCACGCTAATCAATCGTTTTGTTGCCGTCCGTGAACGGATTCGACCCGCACCATGACATATTGAATAATAATTATCAGCACCCTGCGGCTGACCTACCATGATATATGAAGCAGTTCCCATGGAACCGGGAATAAGCGCCGGATGCCCTGTTGCCAGATAAGGCTTTGGATTGTCCGGATGACCTGCCGGCAACGCACGTGTCGCCCCTTTGCGATGCACAAAAACGGAACCTTGGTCTGCGTGAGATTCTTCCCAGGCATAGTTATGCATCAGATCGTATAAGGTACGAAATTCACATTTGGAGCCAAACACATCCCGGAATGCTTCGCGAATAGCATACGCAATCAGGTGCCGATTGACAACAGCGTAATTCAATGCAGAATACATCATGTTCACATAATGACGACCTTCCGCATGCTCAAGTGGAGCAAATACCAGTCTGGGATCGGATGTACCCAGGTTAAGCCGCTGCATGACTTTGGCAATCGCTGACGTACTTGTCTGGCTTACATAACCACCCCATGCACGAGAGCCGGAATGAATCATGACCACGACCTGTCCATCGTATAACCCCCAAGCTTCGGCGATTTCACGATTCTCTTCAGCGATCTCAATCGCCTGGATCTCGGCAAAATGATTCCCTCCACCCAGTGTCCCAAGCTGACGATGCGAACGATGCCATGTCATATCAGGAACGTGATTTAACACATCCTCATCGTAACTGAATTTACTGCTTTCCACATGTGTCATCGAGGTTGATTTTTTCGGTGTATAGCTGTCCGGAATATACTTTTTGGGTAAACCATGCAGTCCTTTACGAACGATATGCTCCAGTCTGATATCCGAGTAATGACCTCGCTGGTTCGCCTCCATCGGCAATACTTTCTCAATGGCCTTGACGAGTTTGCGGCGAAGCTTGATGTCTTTCAATTCGTCCTTATGCAAGTTTGTCATATGCACTCGCATGCCACAGCCGATGTCACTGCCCACGATGGAGGGAGATACGTAGCCGCTCTGCGCATCCCACACGGCTGTCGTTCCAATGCAGGTACCTACACCGACATGCACGTCCGGTGTGTAACTCATATAAGAAATTCCCGGAATTTGCAGATTATTGTTTGCCATCTCGAATACCTTGTAATCGAGCGAGGAGAAGAGCTGTTGCGCCGCATATACGGTTAGGTCGCCTGCAGGCAATTTTACTTCATGCCGGTAGCCACCTGCGATTTCATTTGGATTAGTAAATAAATTAAATTCTGTATTCATAAAAGTGTATTATTCCTTCCTGTACATTCAGCAAATTCGGTTTGCTGATTCATCTGTAAAATAAAATCAGGACCACCCGTCCAACGGGTGGTTTGCTCTGGGGGTATAACCCCCTGTTGCCAAACTGCGCCTAAAGACGCTAGCCTGACAGCAGGGCTGTTCAGGCTCAGTGTTGTTTGTCACTTTCACTCACCAGTTAAACTGGTTTTACTTCTTTTTGCTCCGATTACTGCTGAATGGATCTTCGTATTCTTTTACACTCAGCTTATCTAACGCTTGATCATGTGCTTCTTGTTCACGAATATATTTTCTTACCGTTGCTTCATTTAGACCCACTGTACTCACATAGTACCCTTCTGCCCAAAACTTTCGATTGCCGTATTTATACTTGAGCTGGGCATGCTTCTCGAATATCATTAGCGAACTTTTTCCCTTTAGATATCCCATGAACGTGGAGACAGCTATTTTCGGTGGAATCGCTACCAACATATGAACATGATCGGGCATCATATGACCTTCTATAATTTCTACTCCCTTGTACTTACATAGACGTCTAAAAATTTCGATTAAGTCTTTTCTCACTTGATTATAGATTTCTTTCCGTCTATACTTCGGGGTGAATACAATGTGGTATTTGCACATCCACTTTGTGTGAGCTAGGCTATAGCTCTTGTTTGCCATCTAAGACCATTCCTTTCTTTGAGCCTGAACATCTCAATTTTATCGGAATGGTCTTAGTGGTCAAACCCTCGATTCCTCCACCCGCATAGCGGGTGGTTTTTTGTTTCGCGCGTTACACGCACTCAACTGGCTAAAGCCATAACTAAAAAAAGCCATAGGCTAATCGCCCATGACTTCTACTGAATGACAATAACGGAGAACAGAGCAGCATAAACATGCTGTGTGTCTGTCATCCATCGCTAAAATATAAGCGAAGAACGCATATCGATTATAAAAACCGCTAAACGATATGCCTATACCCTATGTCGACCGTATGAGGCCAATGAAACGATGAGCCGGATATGCTATTGTGTCTACGTTGCGCCCTGTTTGAATCAAATCATAACCAAGCATCATGTCTCTCGGCCTCCCTTCGTTAATGTTAGTCTTATATTAAGGGGAATAGAATTCATGTGTCAACCCTTTTCTTGGAAATTGGTCCATGGTGTAGATTGCATATGTAAACAAAAACAGGAGATTGTCCTAGGACAATCTCCTGTTTTCCAAATAATAATGATGTTGTTAGCGTAACATGATTATTACAGTCCTGCTTGTTTTTCCAACTCTTCAACCGGATTTTCGTCTTCTTTTTCAGGAACTTTGGAAGACAGGAACCAACCACATACCGCAATGGTGATCAGTACAATATAGAATCCGAATTTCCAAATTTTATTTTCCGGGAAATGCTCATCCAGAACACCCAATGAAGGGTGTGCGAGTGTAATAACTGCCAGCTTAACCCCTACCCAACCTACGATTACAAATGCCGCAACTTCAAGTCCTGGACGGGAATGAAGCAATTTCACAAAGTATGAGGCTGCAAAACGCATGATCACAAGCCCGATGAATCCACCGAGGAAGATAACGATAAACTGTCCACCGTCGAGTCCGCCAATTGGAGGCAATCCACTTGGTGGCAACGCCACGGCCAAAGCAACAGCAGCCAGAATGGAATCAACTGCAAATGCGATATCCGCTACTTCGACCTTGAAAACGGTCATCCAGAAACCGGATTGTTTTTTCGGTTTCTTAGGCGTTGAATCAGCTGCTTCATCTGTCTTATTGCGACTACCCAGTATCTTTTTAACGATATGGTTAATCGAAATGTACAGGAGATACAGGGCACCGATCGCTTGCACCTGCCATACATCGACGAGGAAAGAGATCAGGAACAACGAACCTAAACGGAAAACAAATGCACCCATCAGACCATAGAACAACGCTTTTTTGCGCTTATCTTCAGGCAAGTGTTTAACCATGATTGCGAGTACCAATGCATTATCTGCTGCGAGTAATCCTTCAAGGACCACTAAGACAGCAAGCACCCACCCATATTCTAATAATAATGAAACATCCAAAATTGACTCCTCCTTAATATTCTTATGATGTACAAAAAAAAGGACCTTTACCATCACTGGTAAGGTCCTTTTATATCCACAAAAAGAGACCTTTACCGAGCATGAAAACTTGGTAAAGGTCTCGCTAACAACAAAATTGCTGCCAATAAAGCCGGGGATATGATCCCGAATTGACGACTTTACTGTAAAAGCTACTCCCCTTTAACAGGAATATGTAGTTTTAGTTGGAACGGGTTGTTTAACCTGTACTCATCATATTTCATAACGTTAAATAAAGTCAAGCTTTATTTAGCTGACGATACAACTTACGGAATACGACAACATCGTAGATCATATTCCCCAGTGGAATGAAAGAAACAAAGAACAGAGCAATTGGACGGCGCAGACGCCATTTCTGTGAGGTGTACATAGTCACCATAAATAACAAATACATTAAAAACAAAAAACCGTACAGATTCCCAAACCATGTGACAGCCTGCGGCATAACCCCGGCATCTCTCAACGGAAAAGCAACAAACAGTAACAACACGTACGAAATGCCCTGCAACCACAACATTAGCCGGAAGCGCCCCAGCGTAGAATGTAACATTATTTTCCTCCTGCTTTTATACATGTAACGAATTCAATTGTTCCCGTACAGTATATCACAAAAGCTGAATATCTCGCTTAATGCCATGTAGCAGATTATTCCTGCACGCTTATATGGTTGGCTCACCTACCATTTCGCAGGAGCCAAATGCTTCAACTTCTCATAAGATATATGACGAAGATTGTTACAGATGTCGGACAAGAAGGAGCCGGATCATGAAAATAGCTATGGTTGCACCCGAGAAATTGCCTTTGCCCGGTAATGGTTCCGTGGAAATCTGTATCCTGGGCATCGCTCGTGAACTAGCCCATCGCCATCAGGTGACCATTGTAAGTCGTCAAATGGAAGGCCTCGCCGCCACAGAACAGATCGACGGGATCACCATTCAACGTGTCCCTGCGTCGAGTCCTGTCATGTACACCAAAGCAGTCATACGTTTGTTATCCAAACAACCCTTTGATGTAATTCAAGTGGATAACAGGCCAAGCAGTATGGCGACCATCAAACGAGCTTTTCCACGCACACCTGTTGTACTCTATCTTCACTCGTTAACGTTTGCCCAGCCCGGACCTTCCAAACTCACATTAATGAAAAAAGCCGATTGGATTGCCGTCAATAGTCAATCCCTGAGACAAAGGTTAGGCCGCAGATTTCCGTTGGTAAAACACCGGATGAGTGTTGTCCCCTTGGGTGCAGATTTAAGCCGCTTCAGGCCTGTTGAATCCAGCGAAGAACAGATTCATCTGCGTACAAAATTTGGAGTAACTAAACCATTCTCCATTCTGTATGTCGGCAGGCTTATCCCTGGAAAAGGTGTAGATGTATTAATTCGTGCAACTGCCCTCCTTCAGCAACAGATGCCTGTTCAACTGGTTGTTGCAGGCAAAGGACCTCCGTATTACATGCGTAAACTTCGCGAACTTGCCCAAAAACAAAAAGTCCATGTTTCCTTCCGTGGTCAGATAAACCATGAGCATATTGATCAGTTGTATCGGGCAGTCGATTGTCTGGTCTGTCCGTCTCAAGAACATGAAGCTTTTGGCCTGGTTAATGTTGAGGCGATGGCTTCAGGATTACCCGTCATTGCTTCGGATAACGGAGGTATTCGTGAGATTATTGAATCAGGTATCAATGGATACCTTGTCACCGCTTATAAGCGTCCCCAACGTTTCGCCTCTTACCTGTACAAACTTGCAAGCAATCACACTTTTGCCGAGAAGTTAGGGAAGGCTGGCCGAGACAGCGCAAGGGCATATTTCAGTTGGGCAAGAACAGCCATGCATCTGGAAGCGACCTATACCAGGCTCATCCGTAAATGAGCCTTCTTCTGCTAAGATGATCAAGCTTTTTCACGAAATTGCCATCCCTTAATCAAAGAATCCATCTGCGGAACAGGAACATGACTCATCTCAATTAACTCCATAATAACCATATCTCTCATCATGAATCGTACTTTGGCACACGTTAGTTGATGAAATACATCATAGAATGCCGTCCCGGTCCAACATCCATGAGGTACGACCAGTGGATCATTAACGATATAACCTACGGCTCCAATCGGGGGAATAACAACCTTAATTGCTTGATGATCCAAACGATTATCTGGATCTTTGACGAGATACACGGTATCCCCCACATGTAAAGCCTGTACTCCATGGTAGTGGTCCATCCCATACATAGCTGCGAATAATTTGGTGCTCATATTACCTGCTCCTTTTCCTGTATTTCTCCATGATTAAAATTTTCACAATGATACATCGGTTTCATAATGTTCCAACCACTCGACAAGTTGCCTGCGTATCTCTCTACGAAACTCACGAGGTTCAAGTACCTCTGCCTCGGGCCCAAATTGGTACAACCATTTCAAAAATTCTCTGCTGCTATTCAGTGTCACTTCAAATAACAATCCCCCATCCGACATATTCGTCATTCGCGGGCGAACAAACATTTCTTCTTCTTTTATGTAGGGGGCCACTTTCTCAGAGAATCTTACCTTGAAATGGATATTTTCGTCGCCACGGTCAATAGACCATGTGTTCTTCATGTACTGCGTTATGTTGAAATCACCCTTGTCGAAACCGGTATTTGTTCGTGTCACATCCAAAAAACGGCTGATCCGAAACAATCGAACTTTTTGCAGCAAATGGCAGTATCCAATCAAATAAAAACGTTGATCACGTGGAATGAGATAATAGGGATCGATATCCCGGACTGTGATCTCATTTCTTGTCAGCGTATGATATTGAGTACGAATGGTTTGCTGGCTTAGAATAGCTTCGATGATGGGAATCAGCAAATTAGGATCTTTTCCTTCCTCACGATAAGCTGGCGTGCCCATCCGAATAATTCCCGCAATATTCTCTACAATGTCACTGTTTCTTGATTTTAATTTGGTATGAGCCGACATGACCTTGTCAAAAGCTGAATCGAACTCAGCAGGTAACTTGGAGGTATCAACTACGGACGGAAGCATGGAGAAGACCATTGCTTCTTGTTCAGTAAAATCTAATGGATACATCGCAAACTCACCAATAAATCGGTAACCCTTGCCGTATCCTTCATTCATAATCGGGGCGACCCTATCCAAAATCCGGAGATCACGATAAATCGTGCGTACAGTCGTACCGCATTTCAGCGCCAACTCCTTGGCCGAAATTCCAGGATTTGCTTGTATAGCCTGAAGTATACGCAGCAGACGAATTAATTTCTCTGTCATGTAGTTTCTCCCCTTCGATATTTTATCGGCAAGGAAAACTAGTTCCTTTAGTACAGAACTAAATCTTTAGTCCCAATATTATTTTCGCAATTTCACCATTTTTGTATAGTCCAATTGCACTCTTACCCCCTTTTAATATACATTCTCTTACTTGCTTGCGTAAAACATTAACCTAAATGGCCTTAAACCTAAGCCTGAAAGCCTATACAATTTTCTAAAAATAATACAAAAAAAGCCCTGATCTCTACAAAGAGACAAGGCTTTTCTCGGAATTACTAGTTATGCAACTGTAATAATTGATTCATCACATTCGCCATATGCTCACAGAGTTCAGCAATGTCCCCCATCTGGTCTTCATTCACACTGCGGTCAAAATAAACGTGAGCCGTGACGTTATACATGATTGGCTGTTCATCAAAGATATATCGGATGTTCTGGCACATCCTCTGCTCAGGCCAGCTCTTCTGTAAGATCGGACGAATAACCGGGCACTGCTTCTCAGGGTCCTTCACAACCATACTAAAACGTAGTTCCAAGCGGCAACCCGGATTTGCACCAGGCGTCTCCAGGATCTCCGCTGCAAGCTCCTCAAGGGAACTGCTTAATACAACTTCCCCTGTTACTTCCGGGCGATCCCTAAGACAGAACTGTAATGTGAACTCTCTGGACATCACTGCCATCTCCAGCCGATCTTTACGCCCTGTAATCTGAATACGTTCGTCCAGGTTATCCATATCATAGAGATAATTCTCAAACCCGACTTTCAGATTGTCATACACCGTTGGGTCAAACATTGAAATAAACCCACTTTCTTTTCCTTTGACTTCATCTGCACTGGTTCTCATCACTTGATCAAGCCTATGTTCAGGTTTATTGTAGTATATTCTCACTTTCCATGCACTTTTTCCGCAGCGTCCAGCAGCTCCAACCGTTGTTACCCCTCTGGTGGATTATTCGCTCTCTCCAGAGTTGCGTCGGATGGCAGTACGTTTAGCTTCGGTTTAACCGACGGCTGGCCAGCCGCTGACTTGCTCCTTTGGTGCCCTAAGCTTTATTTTGCTTCAATGGTCTTTCTCTGCCATTGTCATTCTCTATATTCTTTTGGGTGGGAATTACACATTAATCGTTGTTTGTTCAGTTGCTGCTCCGCCAGTACTTTGAGAAAATGAAAGATTCGGAGGCATCACCTCATCGGGGAACGGACTAACGTATGACTCTCCGTCCAGCCTTTCCTTCAGTTCAGCCTTTGCCATCTCGATGAGCACAGGATCGAGCAGCGCTGCAATGGCAGTGCACGCCATCGCCTTCCCCGCGAGCAGCATGCCTTTGTGGGCATAGCCGCTTTTGCCCTGCGCAACGGTCTGCCAGGCATGGATTGGCGTCGCGTAAGCCCAGGTCGCCGTGCCGCATTGCGCAGTTGGCACATTCCAACTGACGTCTCCAACGTCCGTCGACGCCGGCATAACGCGCATTGTCTCCATAAGTGGAGCAACGAAGCTCGCAAGAGGGCGAGCCGAAAGCATGTCATGAACCCCCTTGCCATTTTGCCGCGATGCACTCGTCTTATCCTCATCCGGGATCACAGCAAAGATCTCTTGGGCAAAGGCCAATTCATCCTCCGTATACACGGGAAGCTCCAGCCCACTAAGGAACTCGTGCATTTTGCCTTCCAGGGTCGCATTCGGAATGAGATTGGACGCTCCACCTTCATAGTGGTATGACATCTTGGTTCCCGTCATCAGAGCCGCTCCACGAGCAACATCGAGAACCCGTTCGAACAGGTCAGCCACCTGGGAGGACTTCGGCGCCCTAACCAAATAATTCACTTCTGCTTCCGCCTGAACAACATTGGGTGCGAAGCCGCCTGTATTCGTCACGGCATAGTGGATTCGGGCATCCGAAATCATATGCTCACGCAAGTAGTTCACTCCCACGTTCATCAGTTCGACCGCGTCCAGCGCGCTTCGTCCGAGATGGGGCGTGGCTGCCGCGTGGGCACTGCGGCCTGCGAATTTGAAGTGCACATGTAGATTGGCAAGAGAGGACATATGCATGACAACGTTCATCGTGGCAGGATGCCAGCAAAAAGCGACGTCGACATCCTGAAACAAGCCTGATCTGGCCATGTAGGCTTTACCGGATCCACTCTCTTCAGCCGGACAGCCATAGTAGCGAACCGTGCCGGAGATTTGATGCTCCTGCAAATAATTCTTGACCGCAAAGGCAGCCGCAAGAGATCCTGCTCCGAGCAAATTATGCCCGCATCCATGTCCATTTGTCCCTGGCACAACAGGATTGAATACCGCTGCCCCCGCTTGCTGGCTAAGGCTGGCCAAGGCGTCAAACTCACCAAGAATTGCAATGATCGGGGAACCGTTCCCGAAACTGCCTATAAAGCCAGTGGCGAGTCCGGCAACGCCTCTCTCAACGGAAAACCCTTCACGTTCCAGTGCCTTGCAGAGCAAATCTGCTGACTCAAACTCTTCGAATCGCGTCTCAGCGAAACCCCAGATCGAGTCACTTACATCAATAAATAAATCTCTCTTCCCTTCGATATACGCAGTAACCTCTTCAATGATCTTCTCATTCATGTTAAACACCTCTCTCCTTCATTTTGGCTAATCTTCATTATTCACAGGCAAAGGATGCAACAGATGCAGTAAATACTTCGAGTACCGGCTATCGGTCAATCAAATGCGAAGCAGGCAACGGCATGATCGTGACCTTTGAGCTCCGGCTCAAATTCGCGACAGATTGCTTTGGCGATCGGACAGCGCGTATGGAAACGACAGCCACCTGGCGGGCGAACCGGATTTGGCACATCCCCTTGGATGATAATCCGCTTCTGCGAACGAAGCCTGGGATCTGTTACCGGATTTGCACTTAGCAAGGCGTTCGTATAGGGATGCTTCGGCACCCTGAACAGTTTCTCCCGGCTCGCAATCTCCACGATCTTTCCCAGATACATAACCGCTATTCGATCACTGATATAGCGGACGGCGCCGAGACCGTGTCCGATGAATAGATAAGCGAGCCCCTCCTCCTTCTGGAGCTTTTTCAGGAGATTCAGAATCTGTGCCTGGAGAGAGACGTCAAGAGCGGAAACAGGCTCGTCACACACGATCAGCCTGGGGTTTAGGGACAAAGCTCTCGCAATGCCAATTCGCTGTCGCTGTCCTCCTGAAAATTCATAAGGATAACGACTTTTGTCTTCTTTCGAAATTCCGACTGTTTCAAGCAGCATATCCACCCGATCCCGAACAGACGAACGGCTCTCGAGTCGGTGCGCTAGCAGAGGCTCTGCCAGAATATCACTGATCCTCATCTGGGGGTTAAGCGAGGAGTATGGGTCTTGGAAAATCACCCCTATGCTCGCCCGGGTTCGGCGAAGTTCCCTCTTGCCGAGTTCTGCCAATTCCCGGCCCGCATAGAGAACCCTTCCTTCATAAGGAGTCTCTAGTTGAAGCAACGTGCGACCGACACTCGACTTACCACAGCCCGATTCTCCGACGAGACCGAGCGTTTCTCCTTCGCGAATCGAGAAGCTGACTCCGTCGACCGCCTTGACGTATTCTGTGACCTGAGAGAAAATGCCCTGCCGGATCGGATAATATGTCTTGAGACTTTCTACGCTCAGCAAAGGTGGTCTCTCCTTTTTCAAACCTGGCATCTACAGCTCCTCCCTGAACCGAAGCTAGTCGTTATTCGATCATGGATTGAACGTCCACTTGGCGACATTGTTCGTCAGGCCGACTGTACTGGTCTCAAGGCCTTTGCCAAGGTCTAGATTTTTGGCCGCAGCATACATTTGCTTGTCAGCGAACAGAGCGATAACCGGAACATCGTCGTGCAGGATTTGCTGAACCTGCTTATAAATCTCGAAACGCTTGGATGGCTCCAGCTCCTCCGCTCCTTGGACCAGCAGCTCGTCGACTTCGGCGCTTGAATAGTCTGCGATATTGAAGCTGACTCCTGTCTTGAACAGCCCTAGCACGGAGTTCGGATCGAGAATGAATCCGAGATTAATTATCGTCAAGTCGTAATCGTGCTTAAGTGCTCTTTGATAGGTTGTCGGAAAATCAAGCTTTGTCACTTGTACCTTCAGACCGACTGCTTTCAGATTCTCCGCAATGATGTCAGAAGCTTGTTCACGGATCTTGTTACCTGTCGGAACGACGAATTCAATCGTCTGATTGAAGTCCCAGCCCGCTTCCTCCAACAGTGCTTTCGCTTTCTCCGGATCGTAGCCATACAGTGGTATTTCCTTATTGTAGTAAGGGTGGTTTTGGCCGAGCATGCCATCCACGAGTTCGCCTTGCCCTTTGAGCAATTGATCTACAATAAGCTGGCGGTTCATGGCATAAGCGATTGCTTGCCGCACTTTTGAATCCGGGAACTTCTTCGAATTGATGAACATAATGTTCGGATTGTTCGCATCGCCGTAGCCCGTAGTCACATTCGCCATATTGGCTACCTTGTCAAAATCCTGCACCGGAATAAGACCTACACCCGGAGAAGTCAACTGTATGTCCCCTGTCTGGAGCTGCGCTGCCAGATTTGTCGCCGGCATCATCTTGATGTAAATATTCTTGATATTTGGCGCACCTTCGTAATATTGCTCGTTCGCGGTCAGCTGAACGTACTGGTCCTTGGCGAATTTGACGAACTTGTAGGCCCCGTTGGTGACCGTAGGATTCATCATAAATTCATTTTTGTTCAGGTCCACCGGGGCTACATCTTTCAACATATGCTCTGGCAAAAAGCGGAAGTATGTGCCGAATTGACTCTTGAATTGATTCGTCTCCATCGGGTTTTTCGTTTTGATAACAAAAGTGTAATCATCAACCTTCTCATAAAATCCCAGCTCCGTTTGCCCCTCCTCTCTCTTACCGGCTTCGTTCAGTCCAGTGACAAACGTCATGTTGAGGAGCGTCTTCACGTTAACGTCCGTGAACATCCGGAATGTGAACTCAACGTCGTCCGCCGTGAACGATTCCCCGTCACTCCACTTAGCATTCTTGTTCAGCTTGATGGTGAAGTTCCGGTTGTCCGTCGTTTCGATTGATTCAGCAAGCTTCGGATCGAATCCATATTCGCTGTTCATCGCAACAAGCGTATCGCTCATCAACGAGTTAACGAAAACACCTGCATTGTCCAGATTGAAGACATCGAATGTTGTCACCGGATTCACAAGACCGATATAAAGAGGCTGACCGGAGCCTCCGGAAGCAGAAGCGCTCTCGCCATCCGATCCCGGAGACGTTGTTTTATTGCTGCTAGAATTCGAACCGCAGGCCGCGACCAATACCATTAATAATGTCAGTACTCCGCAAATCCAAACTTTACGCACCCTTTTCATCTGATCTCCTCCACCTGATTATCTTTTTGAATGCCATATTTGAGAGATGCATTGTGGTTTATTGTTTAGGGTCGAGTGCGTCGCGCAGCCCGTCACCTACGAAGTTGATGGCGAGCACCGTCACCAGAATCATGATTCCGGGAGGCAGCCAAAGCCAGGGCTGGTCGGTCATGACGCTAATGGATTGAGCGTCCGTCAGCATATTGCCCCAACTGGCGGTCGGCGGCTGTACGCCCATGCCTAGGAAACTCAGCCCTGACTCCGCCATGATTGCCGCCGCAACACCAAAGGTCGCATTTACGATGATCGGTGCCAGCGCGTTCGGCAGGATGTGCCGGAAGACAATGCGCGGCGTGCTGAGCCCCAGGGCGACTCCAGCTTTAATGTAATCCATTTGCTTGAGCGTCAATACACTCCCCCGGACAAGTCGAGCGATGGACGGCCAGGAAAACAGAGCAAGAACAAGTACGAGCGTCCAAAGCGTTGGGCCAAGCACACTGACGACAACGAGAATAACCATCATGTAGGGGAATGCCATAAACATATCGGTAATTCTCATGACCATCATGTCGACCCAGCCACCAACATAAGCAGACCAAAGACCGATGATCGTTCCAAACGCCACATACAGAGCGACCGTTCCGAACCCAACCGTGACAGCGACTCTCGTCGCGTATAGCAGACGGGACAGCACGTCCCTTCCCACCTGGTCGGTTCCAAGCCAATGGGAAGATGAAGGCGCGGCAGAAAATTCGGCGGTTACCGCATAAGGGCTATGCGGGGAGAGCCACGGGGCAAAGATGGCGATGAGGATAAGCAGCAAGGTAACGACAAGACCGGCGACGGCCAGCCGATGTTTCAGGAAACGCCGGGCCATTTGCCGGAAGACACCCTCGGGCTCTTCTTGTTGAATGGGAAGAATGACTCCTCCGGCGACTGGGGTTTGTACAGCAGACATCGAGTCCGCCTCCTCTCATTCGTGTTCGTTTCACAGCAATAAGCCTTAATTTAATGATATTGGATGCGAGGATCGGCTACCGAGTAGAAAATATCCGTGAGCAGATTGGCGGCCAGCACAATGATGGCAGCGACCAGATTAAGGCCCATGATGGTGGAATAGTCGCGGGACATGATCGATTGGATGGTCAACTGACCGATGCCCGGCCATTGAAACAACTGCTCAACAATGACGGCTCCCCCGAAGAGCATCGGGATTTCCATTCCGACGACGGTAATGATCGGAATCAGAGCGTTGCGTAGCGCATGCTTGTTGGTGACATAAAACTCTTTGAGCCCCTTGGCTCGCGCTGTTCGCAGGTAATCCTGCTTCAGTACATCCAGCATGCTGGCCCGGATATAACGCACTTTGCGTCCCGCAATACCGACGGCTAGTGCTATGGAAGGAAGCACTAAATGACTGATTCGGTCGCCTAACCCTCCTCCTCCACCAAGATCCTCCGTTCCGCCGACGGGAAGCCAGCCCAGTTGAACAGCGAAAATATAAATGCACACGAGACCAAGGAAAAACTGGGGAATCGAGGTTCCGACAAACGATAGTCCAGTCATGAGATAGTCAAATTTCGAGTTTTGCCGGACAGCGCTCATAATACCGATCGGCAGCGCGATCAAAAGGCCAATAAGCAGAGCACAGATGCCGAGCAGCACCGTCTGCCCCAGACGCTCACCGATGAGCGAAATTACGGATTCGCTTGTGCTGAAAGAGTATCCGAGATTGCCGGACAGCAGTTGCCCTAGCCATTTGAAATATTGAATGATGATCGGATCGTTCAATCCAAGCTGCTCCTTACGCAGCTCAAGCAGCTCCGGAGGTGTGTCCGGTGTCATGTACATGTCGATCGGGTTACCCGGCGCAAGGTTGATGATGACAAAATTGATAATTGTAATGCCAAACAAGACGGGAATCGCAATCAGAATGCGGCGAATGACGTAAGTAAACATGCTCTCTCTCCTCTCTTGCGATTTATCCTGTAGTCAATGGATAATGACAAGCCGCTGCGTGTTCTCCTCCTTGCAGAAGAGGCTCCTCCTCCTTGCACTTTGCTTGAACGAACGGACAACGGGTATGAAACCGGCAGCCTGACGGCGGACTAGCGGGACTTGGCACATCTCCCTGAAGAACGATTCGCTCCTGTCCACGCTTGCGGGGATCCGGTACCGGATAAGCATTGAGCAAAGCTTGGGTATACGGATGGCGCGGACTCGCAAAGATCCGTTCCTTCGTTCCGATCTCAACCACCTTGCCAAGGTACATAACAGCGATGCGGGTACTGATGTACTTAACCGCCCCTAGACCATGAGCGATGAACAAATAGGTGAGTCCGAGCTCCCGCTGCAGCTCCTTCAACAGGTTCAAGATCTGTGCCTGAATGGAGACGTCGAGCGCGGATACTGGCTCATCGCACACAATGAGTTTCGGGTTCATGGAGAGTGCGCGGGCGATGCCGATGCGTTGCCGCTGGCCGCCTGAGAATTCATGAGGGAATCTCTGCTTGTAACTGCGGGGAATGCCAACCGTATCCAGAAGGGTATCTATTCTTGCCTCTAGCTCTGCTCCACTGGCCAGACCATGCACCCGCATCGGCTCGGCCAGCAGCTCCTGCACCCGCATCCGGGGATTAAGAGAGGAGTAGGGGTCCTGAAAAATCATCTGCATTTTCGTTCGTTCCCCGCGGAGGTCCGACATTTTGCTTGTCGTAATTTCTTGCCCTTCAAACCAGATTCGGCCGGCCGTTGGATTCTCGAGTCGAATGATGCTCCGGCCGATGGTCGACTTGCCACAACCCGACTCCCCAACAAGTCCTAGCGTCTCTCCTTGGTACAGCTCCAGCGAAATGTCGTCCACTGCTTTGACATTCCCGACTGTACGGGATAACAATCCTCGTTTGATGGGGTAGTACGTCTTTAAGCCTTCGATTTTAAGCAGAGGTTCTTGGGCCACTCTGCGTTCCGCAAGCGTCATATGACCCCCTCCTCTCGCGTCTTCCAGGCACCGGGATCCTGTGACATCCAGCAGCGCACTTGATGTCCCTCCTGAACCGGAAGCAGCTTCGGCGCTTCGGAAAGACATTTCCCTGCGGCAAACTCGCAGCGAGTATGGAATCGGCAGCCCTTCGGCATGTTGGTAAGTGGAGGCACCGCACCCGGGATGGAGGTCAGCATCTCATCGGCATCAGTTTCAATGTGGGGAATGGATCTCATCAATCCTTGCGTGTAAGGATGAAGCGGCTTCTCAAACAGGGTAAACACGTCCGTTTCCTCGACCACCTGACCGGCGTACATGACCACAACCTTGTCCGCCATCTCCGCAACAACGCCGAGATCATGGGTGATGAGCATGATCGAGGCACCCATCTCTTCGCGGAGCTCCTTCATCAGATTCAGAATCTGTGCCTGAATCGTCACGTCCAGTGCGGTCGTAGGCTCATCGGCGATGAGTAGCTTCGGCTTACAGGAAAGTGCCATTGCGATCATCACCCGCTGTCTCATTCCCCCGGATAGAGAGTGTGGGTAGCTCTTCATAATCGCTTCAGGACGGGGGATGCCGACCTTTTCAAGCATTTCGACTGCGTATCTTTCAGCAGCCTTGCCTCTCAATTCGGTATGTAGCCGGATGGCTTCCGTCAATTGATTCCCAATAGTGAACACTGGATTGAGTGAGGTCATCGGTTCCTGAAAGATCATCGCAATATCTCCGCCGCGAATCAGGCGCAACTCGGCCTCAGGCAGCTTCGCGAGATCCTTGTCCATGAACCGTATTTCCCCCTCCCTGATGCTGCCGTTCTTGCCGAGCAGCCTCATGATCGAGAGAGAAGTGACACTCTTACCGCAGCCCGATTCGCCGACGATACCGATGGTTTCCCCCTTCTCCAGCTTAAGGCTGACCCGGTCCACCGAAGTGACTTCCCCTTTTTCCGTTTTGAAAACGGTCCTTACGTCCTTAAGCTCTAGTAGCATGCGCAGCCCCTCCTTTGCCTCAATATTTGGTATGCCGCTAAGCAGTTTTATGTTATGTTTGTTAACATTTAAAAGAACATCCTAAAACCCTATTATGAAGGCACCTGTGAAATCCCACACTTTTTTCTCTTTTTTCTTGGGAAAAACTACATATTTTTCATAGGACACTTATGCTATATTTCAAATATAAGATTTATTTTCTTGCGAACGCCCCCTAATATTTCAATCATGTATCTCTTCTTGTAACTTTATTTAACGTCAATATGACGATTAATTAAAGACACTTTACATTAGCTTTTGGAATCATTTCTTGGCATCCATGCCTCCGTAAGACCAGAAAGGTATCAAATTTTAAGAATTAATAAAAAAGAAGGGAGTGTGGGCCGTGTACAATCTTCTTATCACCGATGACGAGAGCGAAATTCGCAACGGTCTAAGTAACTATTTCCCATGGCATGAATTCGGTTATCAAGTTGTCGGGCAAGCGTGCGACGGTGAGGCTGCACTCGCCTTTATCCAGGAGCAGCCTGTGGATGTGCTTCTCTGTGACATCCGCATGCCCTCCTTATCGGGCATTGATGTAGCAGAACGGCTATATCGACAAGGCTCGGAGGTCAAGGTTGTTCTTCTAAGCGGCTTTAAGGAATTCGAATACGCGCAGTTGGCCGTACAGTATGGAGTCAAGAGATATTTGACAAAACCTACTAAATACACGGAAATCGCCGAAGTGTTCGGACATCTCCGAAGCGAAATGGACAATGCAAAAATGCCTGCCCCTCCCCTCTCTGCATCAACCGCAGAGAGCGTCCTGGCGGACCAGACCATCGAGAAGGTTAAGATTTACTTGCAGGATAACTTGTCCGCCGCCACCCTGGAGAACGCCGCAAAGCATGTTTTTCTTAACCCCTTCTATTTAAGCAAATACTTCAAGACCAAGACCGGCGAGAACTTCTCGGATTATGTGACGAAGCTTCGCATGCAACATGCGGCCGTACTTCTGAAGACTACCTACTGCAAGACGTACGAAATCAGCGAAATCGTCGGGTACAGTAACGCAAAGAATTTCACGCGAATGTTCCGGAGCTTTTTCGGCATGACTCCCAGAGAATATCGGAACGAGGAATAACTTATGATCACGACCACCGTCCGCTTTTTCATCAAGAACCTGTTGACCTTCCTATTGCCCATGCTGATCCCTCTCCTCGTTCTCGGTGCTCTGTCCGCCTTCCTGATCCAGCAGTACGTCGTTCACGGAATTAACAACAACAACATGAACATGCTTAAGCAGACCAAGGAGAACATTGAACTTCTGTTCAATGAACAGAACTCCCTGAACCTGCATATCATCGCCAGCACGACCCAGTTCATGAACCTCAAGGGTATGCTGAACAAGCCCCTGCCATCGGCAGAGGATTACCAACAACTGGCGGTCTTAAAAAATTTTATCGATTCACCCTCCATTGCCAGCCCCTATATTGATTCCATCTATATTTTTCTAAATAACGACAACCAGCGCTACATTTCATCCGTTACCGGAGGCTTCATCGAGCTTGGAGAGGATCCAGACCACTTATGGTACGACAGCTATCTAAAGCATGAGCATTACGAAGCAATCTGGACGGAAAGCCGGGCGGTTCCGCGCTATAATCTGAACGAAGAGATTGAATATGCAGATGTCATTACCATGTACCGCAATTTCAAGGTGTCAGATGACACTCGCGGTGTTATTGTCCTTAATATCAAACGGGAGTATATTGAACGCAGATTGAACGATCTCTCTACAGCAAAAGGGCAACTGCTCGCCGTTGTCGATCAACAGGGCTCTGTTATATTCCGCAATAACGCCCGGTACGAGCTAAGTCCCGAGGAATTGGAACAGGTCATTTCAAGTAAAAGCAACTTTATTACGACACACACTCCGAATGACGAGGCCTTGATCAATATGATTTACTCCAAGACCTATGACTGGGTATTCATCTCCGTCACTCCAAAGCAAACCCTGTACACCGCGCTTAATCGCCTGCTTCGCATCGGGGCTGTGCTGATGATCATGGCGTTGCTCGCAGCGCTTCTGCTAGCCTTTCATTTGACGAAGAAGAATTATTTGGACCTTAAGATCATCATGTCCATTCTCGGCGCAGCAGAACAAGGAAAGCCGCTCCCTTTACACCGCACAAAGGGTAACAGCGTTCACAGCCAAATCATCCGCAGTTTGCTTCAAAATTTTATCGAGCACAACTATATGCGCGTTCAACTTTCAGAGAGCCAGTATAAAACGCAAGCCGCCCAGTTCGCCGCCCTACAATCGCAGCTCAACCCTCATTTTCTCTATAATACGCTGGAGACGATACATTGGAAGGCAGCAGGTTATACAGAAGGGCCGAATGAGCTAACGAGCATCGTGGAGCATTTGTCCGATATTCTGCGGTACTCCCTGGACGGGCAAAATGGACTTGTGCCGCTTAACGTGGAGATCGCCAATACGAAGAGCTACACAGCGATACAGAAAACAAGATATGGGGAGCGATTTTACATTTGGTGGGAGTATGACGCGGAGCTAGAGAAGTACCATGTGCCCAAGCTGATCTTCCAGCCACTGATCGAGAACAGCCTACAGCATGGCTTGAGTCGTTCGGATCAGAAGCTGGCAGTCAAGATCAAGATTCAGCGTTGTGGCAATTCCCTCCGCTTGGCCATCATTGACAACGGCAACGGTATATCGGAGGAGCGAATGGTCGAGCTTCGCACGAGGTTGTTTAGTGATTCGACGGATGCAAACCACATCGGCCTTATTAATACACAGAGAAGAATTCAGCTTGCTTACGGTCATAAAAGTGAGCTTCACATCAAGAGCAAGCCCGGCTGGGGAACGCTAATTGACATTACGCTTCCAATCAGTTAGTTCGTGGATTGGTGACTGGGGTGTTACAATATTTTTCACATGTTTTTCACTTCCAGATGTTTGTCCTGGAAATTTAAAAAGCCCAGTCACTAGGACTGGGCTTTGGTTAAGCATGAGATCTGGCAAGATCCCTGAGCTTCGCTTATTCTTCTGTAGCTTTTTCTTCAGCTGCCGGTTCAGCTTCCTCAGCAGAAGCCGTTGGCTCTTCCTCAGCGGCTTGTGGCGGCATGACGGAAGCGATGATGGACTCAGGTGATGTTATGAGTGTCAAACCTTTGTCCAGTTTGATATCCGCAGCAGTCAAGCGATCGCCAATATCCAATCCGCTGACATCCACCTCAATGGACGTTGGCAGATCTGCAGGCAATCCTTCTACTTCCAGCTGTGTCTCCTGTGTCTGGAATACACCGCCAGCTTTCGAGCCGGCCGCTGTACCCTGGAAGTCGATCGATACACTTACGCTGATCGGCTTGTTCTTGGAAATTTGCAGGAAGTCTACATGCAGCAAACGTCCGTTACGCTCTTGCTGATCCTTGATCAGCACCGGAACCGTTTTACCGCCCTCCACATTCAGGTTGAACATTTCGGAGCGGCCTGTGCGTGCCACTTTCAGCATTTCTTTTTCATCTACATGTATTGAAGCACCTTCAAGTCCCGGGCCGTAAACGACTGCGGGAACTCGTCCGCCTTGTCTTAACAGGCGCAGTGCTGCACCTTTCTTTTCCGTTCTTGGCGTTGCTGTAAGTTGAGCCATTTTTCCGTTGGATTTCATGATTGAACATCCTCCTTCAAGGGATCACTACATTATATTTGTTGGAAAGCGCTGAGGCTTATCACATAGACCATAATGGTCTTTTTTCCTTTGGCCGAATCGTGGGCCATATCTATATTTACCCCAATGATAGAGGATCTCAAACACGAAACAGGACAATTAATTATTTTTTGGCAAGTTATGCGGCTTATAATCAGACCAAAAAAGCAGTCGGAATCTCTTCCAACTGCTGATTTAACAAGGTTTTGACGAACTACGTTCGACGTTATAAATTAAGAAACTATGCGCTATCACGATCCTCTGTTTTTTCGCTTTCACGAATGATCTGCATCTCGTCTGATCCGCTACGGACAATAATGTGTACATCCCCATCTTCAGGTACAATGTCCACGTAACGGTCTCCGCACGTATCTTTAGCTTCCCATTCGTTCAATCGAATGATCAATCCCAGGTGATGCAGACCCGGAGCAACGCGGAAGCGGGCTTCGGCGGCATTTCCGACTTGTTCCAGCCGTACTGCTCCGTCCTCCATACCTGTGCCCCATACCCAGACATCCCAACCTTCATAATGCTGGTCTTCCCGTTCGTATCGAAGCGTGACGGTTCGCGAAATCTGTTTATGAATCGTCACGGCAAGCGTTGCCCGGATTCCTCCAGCTTCAGCAATAATATGGGTTACTCCAGGTGTCATCGCACGTACGATCCCTGCTGCACTCACCACTGCAAGTTCTGGATGAGAAGAGCTCCAGCGTATATTCGAATCCTGAAGCGGCTGACCAAATTGATCCAGAACCAAGGCACGGAAGCGACTGATTCGAGTCATGTACATGACTGGTTCGCCCACAATTTCGATTCGTTCAGCATGACGATAATCCACTTGTAACATACAGCTTGCCGTTATGTCCCCACAGTGGACTGTAATCGAAGCTTCCCCTCGTTCCAGTGCATGGATTGTTCCATCAGGCTGGATCTGAATAATAGCAGGATCAGAAGAAGTCCAGGTAACTGGAGCTTTTTCTACCACATTACCAATGCTGTCCCGTGCGATCGCTCGCAGTTGAGTGGTCTCCTGTGGACTATATACCTGACGAGGAAAACTAATCTCCACTGTTGATGGTTCAGCGCCTCCAGCATGCTCTGTGTCATACAGTACCATTAAGGACCATCGTTCTACCTGAACAGTACCACGAACAGTCTCGATCAAGTCTGTGCCTGCCTGATGATCATTGACTACAACATGCCAGTCCCCTTCACCCAGGTCGACATGCTGTTGGTGCTCCGTTCCGTTATAGATGACCATAATCTGATTCCAGGTGTCCTGATTCGCACCATCATGAAGTATAAAGGCAACTACATTGCCATCCGCACGAATAACACGAAGGTGATTTCGAACCTGTTCAGCATCAATCATACGAAAAGCGGGATGTGTGCGCCGCAAATGAATAAGACCACGATAGTAGTCGAACACTGGTCTGAACCGTGATTTGTTGGCCCATGTGATAGCGTTCACCGCATCCCCGCTCCGATAACTGTTATGATCACCGGCTTTGGATCTGAGCATCTCATCCCCTGAATGCAGAAACGGAATTCCCTGAGAAGTAAGCAGAATGCCGGAGGACAGTAACGAGCGACGAACCATCTCATGATTCAAAACATCATCTGCATCCACATACCGATATGGATCTGCTGCTTTTACCGCCGACTCAGCACTTCCGCCACCCACGGGCTGTCCGTCCTTCCATACGGGAAATCCTAATTCATGTCTAAGGTTCATTGTTGTCGCAATTTTATCCCACAGATTGAGATTGTCATGGGCAGTTACATAATTGACAACTTCCACAGGTGAAGATGTGAAATCATCCAGTGCTCCGGCTAATCCTCTGAGAACCTCATATTCCTGTCCTCCAGCACCCGTGACAAACCCTCTGCCACTGCCATCACTATCGCCCTTGATTGCACTGCGAAAATGATCATTAAATACTGCAAACCCCTGACCTCGCTGGGTTCCTTTTAAGGTTTTACGGTCCAAAGGTGAATCTCCACCCATCCAGGGTTCCCCATAGATCAGAAACGCCGGATCGATCTGCTCCCTCAATTCGCGTGTCAATTCATTCATCGTTTCCGTATCAATCAGGGCCATGAGGTCAAATCTAAATCCGTCCACATGATATTCTTCTGCCCAATATCGGAGAGAATCCAAAATATATTTTCGCACCATTGGACGTTCTGTCGCCAATTCATTGCCTACACCAGAACCATTACTGAGGGTGCCGTCCTCCCGATAACGGTAATAATAGCCTGGTACAATCCGTTCAAAAGGTCCCTCTTCCACGCTATACGTGTGATTATAGACAACATCAAGTACAACGCGAATGCCTTGTCTGTGTAACGATTGAACGAGTGATTTGAGCTCCCGAATTCGAACTGCAGGATCACGAGGATCTGTCGCATACGAACCTTCGGGAACGTTATAATGCTGGGGATCATACCCCCAGTTGTATGGTGCTCTGACATTTGAACCCACATCTGCTGTAGCGAGTTCATTCACCGTCTGATAATCCGCCACAGGCAGAAGATGTACATGAGTGACTCCCAGTTCGGCAAGATGGTCTACGCCAATACTATTGCCTGCTCTATCCGTCAGACCGGATGCCGTGAATGCCAGATATTTTCCCTTATACGGAATGTCTGCATGTGGGTCCGAGGAGAAATCACGAACATGCAACTCATATAACACGGCATCGACAGGACGCAGAAAAGCAGGTTTGACATCCAGGTCCCAATCAACCGGATTGGTGGTCTCCGGATCTATAATAGCCGTTCGTTGTCCATTAGCCGTTACCGCTCTGGCATAAGGATCAACAACCACTTCAATCCGCTGATCATCATGGATAATTCGGTACATATAATAATGTCCTGCCCAATCGCCGCTGAGCTTCAGGCTCCATATTCCGTCCGCATCGCGCGTCAGAGTATGTTCCTGCCCATTTTCATGATCTTGTACTTTACCACTATCGTTGTAATGCCCTTCATCGTCAAAAACCAATATATAAACCTGTTGTGCCGTAGGTGCCCACAATTTAAAAGTACTTGCTGCACGAGTATATGTTAAGCCAAGATCGTTGCCTTCGTAACAAAAAGAAGTCCATTCCGGCATCGTTCCCACCGCCTTTATATCCATTGTTTTCGTGTTGTCCCGATGTTACGGAGCGGGACGTGATTTGTCAACCCGGGGTTGTCTGTACTCATCATATCGGTCCAATTTGCATATTCAATTAGCAATCGCTTTCAAAATATAGGATATGAAAACAAGCGCCATAGATTGACAGCATTTGTACCTGTCCTGACAAAAAAAGTTTGGAATATACAAGAATAAATTGCAGGATGTCATTGGGTTGAGATTAAAATGCACCAACAGGTGCACAACATAAAAAAGGTGGACATATGACGATATATAGTCCTGTGACCAAGGCAATGGTTTCTGACGCATCAACAAATCCCCCTTTCTTACGGGAAAGGGGGATTTGTTTTATCTCAATTTATTTGATTAAATTCGATTGATTGGATATCTTGAACGTGTCCTTGTTAACGATTTTACTAATGGTTTGTTGGTACCCTTCAATTCTTGGCAAGCATTGCGTTCATTAGGAATTGGAATACATCACCGTAAGGGATATCGCATTCACATGTACCTGACCATCCTGTATGGTGCGTATCGTATTAACGTCTGCTTGTCCTTTTTCTACAATCACATTCCATGTCCCTGTGGGAACAGCGATGTCACGGTTTTCTTTTGCCGCGTTGTATATGACAACAATACGTTCCCATGAATCGCTGGTTGCTGTACCGTTCAGTTCATAGGCTAGCAGCCCATTACCTTTTTCGATTAGACGAACATGCTTCTCGATCTCTTCCCGGGTACGAAGCCGAAAGGCTGGATGTTCTCGCCGAAGACGGATCAGCCCACGATAATAATCAAATACCGGCTTGAACAGCTGCTTCTGTTCCCAATGTATCGCATTGACCACGTCTCCACTCTGGTGGCTGTTGGCGTCCCCATATTTGCTGCGAAGCAGCTCATCTCCAGCCGCGATCAGGGGAACACCCTGAGAGGTTAGAACAATACCATTAGCAAGCAGACAACGCCTAACGGTCTCATTCTCCAGAATGTGTTCCGGATCGATCTGCAGGTAAGGTTTAGCCTTCTCTACGGCCTCCTCCACACTCTGGCATCCACGAATACTTCCATCCTCGTCATAGGTGAGGAAATTCAAGGTATCGTGGAGTCCTTGTGTACGTGCGACTTTGTCCCACAGGTTGAGATTATCATGTACCGTTACATAGTTAATCGTCTCGGATGGACCATCCGTAAAATCCTGTATGGCTCCCCGGACGCCAGTCCACAATTCGTCTTCTTTCCCGTCCGCACCCGTCGCAAATCCCGTACCCATGCCATCGCTGTCTCCCTTGATCACTCCGCGAAAATTATCGTTAAACACAGCAAAACCCGCCCCGCGTTGCGTTCCTTTTAGGGTCATATCATCACCAAGCGGCGAATCCAGTGCGCCCCATGGTTCACCATATAACAATATGGATGGGGATACTTCTGCGTGTAACTCCGCTGCAAGCTGTTTCATCGTAGTGGTGTCGATCAGGCCCATCAGGTCAAATCGAAAACCATCCACATGATACTCCTCTGCCCAGTAACGGACCGAGTCGATGATAAACTTGCGAACCATGGTGCGTTCAGTAGCCACCTCATTGCCCGTACCTGAACCATTGCTGTAGGTCCCATCGGCGTTTTGACGATAGTAGTACCCTGGTACAAGTTTTTCAAAAGAGCTGCCTGTCGTATCAAACGTATGATTATATACCACATCCATAATGACACCTATTCCCTTGTTATGAAGGGCCAGCACCATTGATTTGAACTCAAGAATTCGTGTCTCCGGATCATCTGCACGTGATGCATAGGAACCTTCCGGGACATTGTAATGGAGCGGATCATATCCCCAGTTATAGTTGGAGGCATCAGACGTATCACCATCTACTCTGGATTCATCCACCGTCGCAAAATCAAATACAGGTAGCAGATGCACATGGGTAATCCCGAGTTCAACCAAATGATCGATCCCCAGTGTGTTGCCCTCCGAATCACGCAGACCCGTCTCGGTAAAAGCCAAGTATTTGCCTTTATTCGTTATACCAGATGATGGATGAATGGAAAAATCACGTACATGCAGTTCGTACAGGACTGCATCTAGAGGAATGGTCAATTCCGGGCGAATATCATCACTCCATCCCTTCGGATGTGACTGCTCCAGTCTGACAATTACACCCATTTCTCCATTCATGGTCACTGCTCGGGCGTATGGATCTACAGCATGGGTTGAATGTCCATCTTCAAAAGTAGGCTTGTACATGTAACGGTAGCTGTTTAAATCACCCTCCAGTTCCAGAACCCAGATGCCTTGTTCTTTCTTTTGCATAGGTAACGCCTGCTGTTTCCGTTGATTGGGCTCTTCCTCCGGGCTCCCCCCTGTCAAAGGTGGGTACAGAAGTAGTTCCATCTGAACGGCGAACGGTGACCAGACTTTGAAGCGACAGGACTGTGCTTCTAATGTGACACCTAAATCTCTTCCTTTGTATGTATCTTCTGAAATCAATAGTTCCTGCTTATCCTCTTCAATCATGTGTGTTGTTCCCCTCTCGTTGAGAAAATTGATGAATATGGATGGTACGAGTGCTCCTTACCCTTTATACCCGTTCTGCTGCCCAACCATAATCCGAATTACACATAAAAGAAGACAAACGTCATGTAGATTCACATTACGCCTGCCTTCTTTATGGGTAAAACGATACCTCTCTAATGTGGTACCTGGGATTGGAAATCATTTCGGCTGGATTGATCAGCGTGGTACAAAACCACGTCCCCATCTTGCATCGGCCAACTTCTCCCCTGACCATCTACCGGGCTGTTATCAAAACCTTCCATTTGCCATTGATTCATCAACGGTGCATGAATATATTGCAGATGTGGTGCACTCGTATTACCACTGCGCAATGTTTCGATATTGAAGTTAACCACAATGTAACCGCCCCTCAGAAATACCGTTGCCTTCTCATCCAACCGGTTTTGTCTGGCAAGCGACTCGAGATCGGTTCCTTTGGGTACTGCATATACATCTGCTGGCAAGCTATATTCCCCATACCAGCGCTGAATCGCTGCATTTGCCCGATCCACATTAACACTGGAGGGAATATCTGTTTTTGGGCCAATGAGTGTGCGGATCTGTGAAGGAAGAATCATCCAGTCATAACGACCTACCCACGTTTTATGATGAGAGGTCTGATCCACGAAACGAACCATATGTTCCGCCATTGTACCCTGATTGCGTTCCTCCGCCGACAGCTCATAGGTATACTGATAACGCGCTGTATCACCTAACTCCGTACCGGGGACATTCCGCAACCGTGAGTTCAGGACAACAAAACGTTTTTCTAAATCTTGTGCAGATCCGATACGAATGAGTCGTTCCTGTCCTCGATGGTAGTATAAATCCACTTCTTGCCGGGTGGTGCCATTTTTACTCACAAAAGAGAACGTTGGCGTAATTCGGATACCATCCTGTTTCCCAAACATATTGCCCTTGGTTTTCAGATCAAACTTGAAATGGTAACCTGTCTTCACTGCAGCATTTCGGAAACCCTGTACCGGATGACTGCCGGGACGAATAGGCAGTACATAGGGAGCCAAGTTACCTCGGGGATCTCCGTCGATACTGTTTTCTCCGGTCCAATAGCTCACACCTGTTGGTTCCGGGCTGCCCATCCGCTTGCGGAACACATTCTCCCAGTTGTAATCTGAAATATCGGTGATGTGAAAATCATATAATCGTCCGATAACCTCTACAGCAACGGTATCTGCTGCGGCATGATGGGTCAGATTCGTGTTGGCATCCTGTTGTTCTGTGAAGTTTACAGGTGCATTTTCGGCGATATTACGAAACTCAACTTGGTAATTCCCTTCATCTACCCATACAGGAAGATAAAAAGGGGTGTCCAACTGATTTACCGGAATATCCACCCATGTCAGGGCCGGGATAAATTGGCTTTTGGCAGCGTTATAAACATCGAATGGGAAACGAACCTGTTTGATCCGGAAATATTTCGCATAATCATGGTTTCCATAACCAGGGTAATTCGCTACATTCAGATGCTGCCCTGAAGTTGGGATCCGTACAATAAACGGACGCTCTAAAATAAGTGCAGCTCTGGTCGGATCAGGCGTAGTCTTCTGATTATGCGGCTGATCATCTGACACCCAGGCGTAGTTCACAACTGGAGTATGTACTGTCACCGAGTTGATGCCCAAAATGGGGAATTTCTGATCCTGCCCTCCGTTAACATTGCCAGGGAGCAGTCCATACGTAATCTCACCCGTGGTCGGCTGGTTAGCTTTGTTCATCAACGTATTCTTGATCGTCAGACGGTTCTCGTACAGAACATCATCTCCAATCACGCCAGGCTGTGGGATCTCCACAGGTCTTGGAGCAGTTTTCTCCACTGGGGCAGGATCAACAATCGTTGCTCCATTAAAGGTTACCTTGTCGTTATTAACGGTGTTCTCTCTAACCTCAGCTTCAGCTTCAGATTGAAACAATGACGTTTCATCTGGCGTAGAGGGTTCAGTAGAACCACCCGGAACCCCTTTGATGCCAAGATCAATTTCTCGACATGGTGCAGGTTTCACATGACTGGTAACCGCAGTATCCATAGCCGATTGCAAAGTCGGTGGTGTATATGCATTGGGCATAAGGGTCACTGTGTCACCATAACCGCCTAATGCATAGTTAGAGACCTTAGCCTCATTTAACTTGTATACCTCCAGGTTATCGATCTGCCAATAGCTATATGTCCTTGTTACTTGCATCGTTTTATCCCCAGGCACATCACGTTCTCTCGGCTGAGGAGGTGTTCCTGGATCCCCCTCACCACTAGATGCTCTTCCCGGGATCGTCCAGGTTTTATGATAAACCCTTTTCACTTTAACGGTGTAAGTCACCGTCCCTGTCATATTAACCCAACGGTGCTGAAACAGATATTCCTTAGCCAAGACATTGGCATAGAGATCTTCCGAAGTTGGAATACCACGGGTAACATCGAACTTCTCAGATCCCCGATCGTCTGCCTTCAACACACCTCGAACAGACGGGTCCATAACCGATGCTTCAATAACTGTGCCTCTACTCGGTGGGCTGATGGTCACAGGGCAAGCGTTCGCAGGGTCGCCCCCCGGATCGCCATCATTACCACCTTCTCCATTATCCGTGCAGTCCTTCACCTCAAGCACCTGAGTTCCTTGTTCATCCAGTTGCTGGGCTGAATCAAGAAAATGGGCTTTGATAGTAGTGCTACCCACGATCCCTTTTGTCGTAATTTTGCCATCAGCACCAATCGTGGCTATAGTCGGATTCGAGCTCTGCCACGTCAATTTGGGATGAGCCGTCAGTTTATGAACAGTGCGATCCGGTTTGGTTAGAACTGCTTCTGCCTGTAGAGGTGTCGTATTGGCTTTACAAGCATTCGGCAGATTCACAACGAGTCCTGGCTCAGACGCGACTGTTATGGTGGCGGTATCCGAGATCAGATATGTACCATTGTTCCAGATCGCACGCACAGTGACCGTGCCTGGACTTTCAGCTGTTAACATCCCTGTTTTCAACTCTATACTCGCAATCGTCTCGTCAGAAGAAAACCATTTGATCTCTGCCTCTCTTCGCGATACGTCGATGCCCTCATTAAAATCTGTTTCACCATAATGTCTTGTGCTAACTTCGGCTTTCATCTGCTTTGTTTGTCCAATAGTCAAAACCGAATCTGGTGTTACATCGATTTCTTTTTCTTCAACCAGATCACCTTCCCAGATGATGTCCATTGGTGTATGGTAGGCAACGATTTGCTTCACACAGTTTCGAATTGTTTTACCACCATTTTCATAGTCCCTTCGATTAGTAACTGTGTGTGAGCCTCCTGTTTTGGTAATAATTTTTACGATTGTATTTCCTTCTCTTATAATCGTATTACCCACACCAGTATAAGACGACTGTAGTGTAGTTGATTGGTAATCTACGCTTTTAATACGGATTTTATCTAGCATTCTCTGTGTAACAGTCTGTGATTGAAAATCTGGCCAAGATATTGCAGGCCATTCAGAAAAATCGACCTCATTAGGAATTTCCTTCTCATCTGGATATGGAATAGAACATGAATTAGGATTGAGGTTATTCGAAAAAGTTGGTCCAGTAGTGTGATCTGCTTTGAAATTACCATCATCAAGTTGATACCAGTAAACACCTGGATTTGCTATCCTTTTTTCAGACTGTACCGTATTAGATATTTTTTGTTTCTTAGGTCCATATGGATCTGAACTTGCAGCTTCTATTGAGGATGTTAAATTCAAACATAGTATAGTAATAAGAACCATTGAGATAAAAATTAAGGATTTCTTCTCAACATGAGCACACAAAAATATTCCACCACCATTAAGTTTGACTTACATATTCTGAATTTTTAGTATATTTCCACTTTTTTGATTAAAGGAATATGCTCCATTTTTACCTTCTAAAACAGATGTCACCCAAAATCTCTTCTTTATATCTTTCTTAATCAAATCACTCGATCTCTCAGGGATAGTCACTAGGCCATTCTTGAATGCTTGCTTAAGATCCAAACGATTAAATTGTAAAAAACCACTATATAGCCCTCCATTAAAAGTGATTGGATCGGATCTCTCAATTTTTGATGTGAAAGATATATCTGCAAAAGCCATATAGTTGCCTTTGAAAAGATGTGTCTCTGGACCAATGAATAATGTTGCATAGAGACCTTTTGCTTTACCTTGAGTAACATCTACAACAATATATCTATGCAGTGTAACTACACCGGAATTATTGGATAATTTAATTTCTTCTCTTGCTAAATCACTTACTTTAGCGGAGTTATTACTATACCTATAATTACTAATCGTCGTTAAATTCGTCCCCGTCGTGCCGACCTCTCTCATTTCATTCAGGTCACTATACTTCCCGGCATCCGTGCCCTCTACGTCCATATAACGCAGCAAAATGGCTGACACTTCTGCACGTGTGGTGGAATCCGCAGGTTTTAATGTGCCATCCTGAAATCCACCGACAATGCCGGTCCCACGAACTAGGGCAAGATACGGAATCTGCTCGGCACCAATGGTGCCACGGTTCACTTCCGGTGTGGGAAGCAGCGTATTTTTTGTATCATTAAAAGCATCCTGGAAGCTGCTCCCGGACTTGATCAGTCCATTGGCAATCCATTTCATCATCTCGTAACGTGTCAGTTCCGCATTTGGATTGAACCCTTTGGCATAATCATCAGTGTTAATGAATCCTTGTCCGACAAGTTGGCTAACCGCCGCTTCAGACCAATGGCCCTTGAGATCAGCAAAGGAATTCTGCCCCTCTACCTTCTCCAGTCCAGTCGCGCGGGCGAGTATTGTCGCATATTCCCCACGCGTGATTTTACCATTGGGACGAAACGTTCCGTCCTGGTAACCAGAGATCAGATTTTTTTCATAAGCTTTGGCAATTGTTGCTTGAGCCCAGTGGCCCTTGATATCTTTGAACTTGCTAAGGGCACTGTCACTCGTTCCCGATGCAGCATTCGCTGTTGAGGTCAGATGTACGGGTCCAACGGGCAATAGTGTTCCTGCCAATACAACTGTCGTTAACAACCCTACGATCCAAACATTCCGTTTTTTCTTCTTCTCATGTCCTTCGATCTGCTTCTTCAATCTACTCACGCTCCTATGTACCTTAGTATGGGGGGTCTTTGCTTAGTCAACCTAGTCACTTCTCTTCATAACCAAAACCTAAATTTGACATAATAATCAATATTCTACCATGTTGTACTAGGCTATTGGTATTATTTTTCGTCCATCCCCATCACGTCAAGGCGTGCGTGCCTCCTTCCATAGACCCACTTCATTCGCCTAAAACACAAAAAAAGGCCATGAATCCGCAGATTCATAGCCTTATGCTTTAAGGGTGTGGTCTTTCTTATGATATTGGAAAATGAACTCACTCATAGAATAAACCATATCATTCCATTTGATCAACCCTTTTTTTATTCCATCCAGCTTTATTTTCCGTTTAACTCCTTATAGGATGCTTCGAGTTCCGTGATCAATTGATCACCACCGGCTTTTCTCCAGCTTGCGATTTCCTGCTCCCAACCAGCATCATCGATTTTCCCCATAATGTACTTGGTCTGCGCATCCCAGATCATCTGATCCAACTCCTGACCACGCTCGGTATAGATCGCCGAAGACAAGGTGAGTGCCGGATTAGCAATGGCGTACTGCTCATTCTCACGCGCCATCTTTGTACCTTTCATACCAATTGGAACATCGACCAGTTCAGGTACATTATAACCTTCAATACTTAACAGATTATCCCGGTATGGCTTCACTTCACGCTGATAAGCGTCAAAATCCTTAAGTTCGGTTTTCCCATCAGCAGTCTTGCTGTAGTGCACATCAAGCAATCCACGGAGCTGCAACGTGCTTAATTCCTCATCCATCAACTGATCCAGGAACGTAAGAACCTTCTTCAATTGCTCCTCATCCGTAACGGATGCCTTCGGGATGACTAGCATTCCGTAGTTTCCTGGCTCCCCGGCGATACGAATGCCGTCGGTTCCCTGGAACGGAGCCACATCAATCTCTCCGTCCGGAGCATTAGGCGTAAGCCGTTGCTGAGAGGACTTTCCGTTCTGGGCCACACCGTTAAGCTTCATGCCAACCAGGCCGGAATCCATTTTTTTGTCCGCATCAGAAGGGTCCAGGGCAGGGAAATCACTATTAATCAGTCCCTCGCTGAACAGTCGCTTGAAGAGTTTCATCGTATCCACATATTCCGGGGTCAAGAACTCCGGGGTCAGTTTCCCGGCATCATCCACACCCCATTTGTTAACGCCGCCAATACTTACAGCGATCCGCGTCAGTGGCGACGAAACACCCTCATTATACTTTTTGAAGAGCAGTGCACCGTACGTATCTTCCTTACCATTCCCGTCAGGGTCATCCTTACGAATAGAGCGCATCACTTCATACCAGTCATCCAGCGTTTTGGGTATATCCAGCTTCAACGTATCAAACCAGTCCTTGCGATATACGATCGCAGTCCGTCCAATATCCCGGAAGTTCGGAATACCGTAGACCTTGCCTTCAATTTTGATATTGTTAAAATAAGCCTCGGATTGGGCAGTCAGGTTTTTATAATCCTTCAAGTAAGGCCCAAGTTCCCAGAACAGTCCCGTTTTGGCGGCATTAAATGTTGTCGGTACATAATTCACACGCATAATGGTCGGCATCTCGCCTGAAGCAACCATAACATTCACCTTATCATCAAAAGCAGACTGCGGAATCCACTGTACATTGACATCCGTATTTGTATATTCCTCAATCTTCTTTTCAATCCCGTTCTCCTTGGCCGGAATATCACCTACCTGCATTAAAGAGATGGAAATAGGAAGTTTACCTTCCCCTGCAGCAGGCGCTTTTTCTCCCCCGCAACCTGCAAGCAATCCAGCGGACATTGCACCAATTACAACGATTCCGCCTAAACGGGACATTGGACCTTTTGGACTCATGAACCATCTCTCCTTTTTGATAGCCAAATTGTTCAGCAATCTTGCCTCACTTCACTCAAACCAAACATGTATGCGCTATCATAAATGTTCTAAAAAGAAGAACCAGCATTACGCCAGTTCAATCTCCACTCCCGCCAAAATGAACGGAGCGACCGACTTCGGATCATTGATCCGAATGGACTCGGTCACATAATACTCGTATGACCCGTCACGATACGGGCTTCCTCCGAGACCGGCTCCGCCATTACACTGCGTCAAGGACAGCACGCCTTCATGGTCCGTTTGCAGCAGCTGCTGAAGCAGACCCTGATATCCTTTTTCCGCAACCGCTTTGAACTTGCCACTCAGATATCCTTTACGCACACCTTTGGCCAATGCATAGACAAACATTGAGGTCCCGGAAGCCTCCAGATAGTTCCGCTCACGTCCCGGTTGATCCAACAAATGTGGCCATAGTCCGGTCTGTTGATCCTGTACATGCACTAGTGCGTTTGCTACCCGTTCGAAGATACCCACAATCTGCCCGCGCTGCGGATGATCTACCGGCAGATAATCCAATGTATCCACAACCGCCATCACATACCAGCCCATCGCCCGGCTCCAGACATGTGGAGAACATCCGGTCTCTCCCGAACTCCAGCGCTGCTCTTTGCTCTCATCCCAGGCATGGTACAAGAGACCGCTACGCGGATCACGTGTACGTTGCTCCACCAGCAGGAGCTGCAGAGCCGCCTTGTCAAACCACTTCTCTTCTCCCGTCACTGCGCCATACTGGGTCAGATACGGAGTAGCCATGTACAATCCATCCAGCCACATCTGGAAAGGGTAAATCTTTTTGTGCCAGAATCCGCCTTCACTTGTATGTGGCTGTCCCTTAAGCTGAGTCATAAGCAAATCCGCAGCTTTGCGATACTTCTCTTCACCCGTTTTTTCATGCAGCAGGAACAGTGATTTTCCCTGATTGATCTGATCCAGATTATATTCCTCGATCGTATAGGATCGAATGGAGCCATCGTCCTGAACAAAATGATCCATCAGCTCACGGATGTAATCAAAATACTTTTGCTCCCCCGTGTGCGTATACAGCTCCTCTAGTGCTTTCAGCAGGCAGCCATTCTCATAATGCCAAGTGGAGTACAGCTCATGGTTGCGATAACTTTCCATGAACTGCTGTGCCATGCGCACCGATGTGAATTGCAGTGTTTCTTTCATGATCAAGCCTCCGCTTCCGGCTCTTTATTGAGCCTGTTTTTTATAATCTTCGGCATATTCCTCACGTATCTTGTTTCCACCAGCATTGCCCCAATTCTCGATTTCCTTTTCCCAGCCGCTTTGATCGATCTTGCCCATAATGTATTTGGTTTGTGCATCTGCAATTACCTGATCCAGGTCTGCCCCGCGGTCACCATAGGTTGGAGAGTATAACGTCAGCGCAGGGTTTGGCACAGCGTGCTCCGCCAGTTCCTTGGCAAGTGCCGTACCTTTTTCACCCAGTTCGGTATCCTTCAACTTCGGTACGTTATATCCTTCGACATAAGGCAGGTTGTCACGGTAAGGCTTCACTTCACGCTGGAATGCATCGAAGTCACTCATCTCCACCTGATCTTCGCCCACTTTGGTGTAATGTTTGTCTTCCATACCACGCATCAACAGGGTCGCCATCTCAGGGTCCATCAGTTTATCCAGGAAGGAGAGCAGGTTTTTGAGTTCTTCTTCCGATTTCACCGTTGATTTAGGGAATGCCAGGATTCCGGAGTTACCCGTCTGTCCTGCAACACGATCTCCGTTCGCTCCAAGCAAACCAGCGATGTCTACCACACCATCCGGATTGTTTTTGGACAAACGCTCTTGCTGACTTTTTCCGTTTTGAGCAACACCAACACGGATACCGACAACACCGGAATCATACTTTTTCTCCGCTTCCGTAGAGTCGAACACGGCAAAGTCTTGGTTCAGCAGCTTCTCATCGTACAAACGTTTCAGCAGATCCAGCACCTGCATATATTCCGGTGTCATGAATTCCGGCGTGAAGCTGCCATCATCCTCGACCTTCCACTTGTTAGGAGCACCAAAACTTACGCCAAGGCGCGTTGTGAAGGAGTATTGGTCCTCATTATATTTTTTGAAAAGCATCAGCCCAAACGTATTATCCTGACCGTCTCCATCCGGATCGGAGGTTGCCAGCGTCTTGATCGTTTCATACCATTCATCCGGTGTGGCTGGCACCTTGAGATTCAGCTTCTCGAACCAATCCTTGCGATAAATCACTGTAGCCCGCGCAATATCCGAGAATACAGGAACCCCGTAGATCTTGCCCTCTACCTTGATGTTGTCAAAAAAACGCTCGTTCTGTGCCGACAGATTTTTGTAGTCTTTCAGTAAAGGCCCCACTTCCCAGAACACGTCATTACGCATCGCGCTGGTCACCGTTGGGTTATATTGCACCTTCACAATTTTTGGCATATCGCTTGAAGCGATCATCACGTTAATTTTGTCATTATAGGCCGAAGCCGGAATCCACTGGATATCCAGTTTGGTATTGGTATACGCTTCAATCTTTTGCTGAACTTCATTGCCTTTGCTTGGCACATCACCCACCTGTGCAATGGCTATGGACACATTTTGTACGCCGCCCTCGGCAGCCTGACCCTCGTCTGATCCGCATCCTGCCAGCAAACCTGTCACGAGTGCCAGTGTGCTTAAGACAGCTACGGCTTTCTTTTTTGTTGCTTTCATAACATGAAAACCTCCCTTTTTTTATGCAGTCATAGTGAACTGACTTCGAACCATGTGCCGACTCAACCTTTCACCGAACCCAGCATAACTCCTTTTGCAAAGTGCTTTTGCAGGAATGGGTATACCAGCATAATCGGGATTGTGGAGAATACGATAACTGCCATGCGAATGGTGAGCGGCTGGATCTCAGTCTCTTCGATACTTGTGTCTCCGATTCGGCTCTGTGCCAGAATGACAATCTCACGCAGCCAGACTTGGACAGGCCACTTCTCACTATCGTTGATATAGATAACAGCGCTGAAGAAACTGTTCCAGTGGGCCACCGCGTAAAAGAGTGAAAATGTCGCCATGGCTGGCATGGACAACGGCAGTACAATCCGGAACAATACGCTGACATCGTTACATCCATCAATTTTGGCTGCATCCTCCAGTTCGTCGGGAATGGCCTGGAAGAAGTTTTTGAGTACAATCAAGTTAAATGCACTAATAGCGGTAGGCAGCATCAGTGACCATAACGTATCCGTCAGATGCAAAGATTTCACAACAAAGTATGTTGGAATCATTCCGCCACTGAAGAGCATTGTGAACAATACACCCAGCAAAATGGGCTGGCGTCCACGCAAATATCTTCTAGAGAGCGGATACGCCATAAGTGATGTAAACAGCAGGTTAATGAAGGTACCGATCACGGTAATATAGACCGATACACCCAGACTGCGAATCAAGGTATCTGTAGAGAAAATGTAACGGTACGCGGCCAGAGAGAACTCTTTTGGAAAAAGAATGAATCCTCCCTTAGCCACTTCATGCGGACTGGTAAATGAGACAGCCAAAATATAAATGAACGGGATGACCGTCACGATTCCAATCAACAGCAGCAAGCCGTGATTGAGAAAATCAAAGATCCGGTTGCCCCACGTTTTATCCTGTTGCATCTTAATGTTCACTCCTGTCTGGTGAAGAACGTCTGCTCCCGAGGGTTAGTAGACGCCTTCCTCCCCGAATTTTTTGGCCAGCGTATTGGCACCAAGAACAAGCGCCAGCCCGACAACCGATTTGAACAACCCGACAGCAGCACTATAACTGTACTGTGCCTGGGTAAGCCCCTTCGTGTACACGTAGGTATCAAACACCTCGCCCACATCCCGGTTCGTCGGAGTTAGCATCAGGAAGATCTGTTCAAAGCCTGTATCCAGGAAATTGCCCAGACGCAGAATGAGCAAAATGACGATTGTACTGCGAATGGCCGGTAGAGTAATGTGCCAGGTTTGGCGCCAGCGATTGGCTCCATCAATCCGTGCAGCTTCATAGAGCTGTGTATCAACACCAGAGAGTGCTGCAAGGAAGATAATTGTGCCCCAACCGACTTCTTTCCAGATGGATTGTCCAACAATCATCGTTCGGAACCAACCTGGTTCAAGCAGGAACGCCACTTTTTGTCCCGTCAGGTTATAGAGCAATTCATTAATCGCACCACCCTCAGTTGTGAACAGCATGTAGAACACACCGACAACAACAACCCAGGAAACAAAGTGTGGAACATAAACAAGAGTTTGTACAAATCGTTTGAAACGTTCACGGCGAACTTCATTCATCATGAGTGCCAGTACAATTGGCAGTGGGAAAAAGAACACAATGTTATAAATGGCAAGCAAAAACGTATTCCGAAATAATGTCCAGAACTGCGGTTCTCCGAAGAAACGCTGGAAATGTTTGAACCCTACCCAGTCACTTCCCAAGATGCCCTTGTAAGGCGTGTAATCCTGAAAAGCCATCGTGATGCCATACATGGGTATGTATTTGAAAATAACAAAGTAAAGCACACCCGGTATTAACATGATATACAGCCACCGGTTTTTGATAATGTCTCTCCACAGCAGGTTTTTGTCACTGCGGGTAGCGGGCCGTGTTCGAGCCGCCGTTTCGGCTTTCATATTGTCTTCCTCCCCACATTGGAAACGATTACAAAATATCACTTCCTGATTCATGTCTTCATTGTGGAGGATAAACGAATGACTGGCTATCGTCTCGTTTTAGCCTTTTATTTTTCCTTATGTAGCAAGGGTTTAACTCATTTCCATCACAGAGTTCAAAGGCGCAATGAACTGCTTTCAACCTCTATATTCCTGTCTTAACTTCATGGAGAAAAGTGGTCTTTTTCCTTCATCCGAACATAAAAAAGCCTGCCTGCCATGGCGGGCAGAGCAGGTTTGTTTTATCGCTGCTGCTCCCGGTACTTGCCGGGGGTTGTTCCTGTGATTTTGCGAAACGTACGGATAAATGCGGTTGGATTGGTATAGTTTAATTTCTCGGCAATCTCCGATATTTTAAGATTTGTTGTTTGCAGCCAGGTCTTCGCTTTTTCCATACGATACTCTGCGAGATATTCCGTAAAATTGACTCCAGCTTCCTTCTTGAATACCCGACTTAGATACACAGGGTGAAAATTAAGCTCAGCGGCACAGGCTTCTAGCGACAATTCACGATCATAACGTTCCTCGATCAAACGAATCATACGTCTCGCAATATTCATGTATTGGGATTCTTCCTGTTCTCGCCAGAAACGGATGACGGGCAGGAACAGCCGCTTGCGGAACCAATTGGTCATTTCGTCCAATGTGGACAACTTCAGCAAATGTGACATGGATGCTTTTTCACCCAGTACTTCGGCCACATCCCCGCCCTGCTCCTGCACAAGCTGATATACACGAGACAATAACTGAACCATAATGACGGGGTATTCACTGAAATGAAGCTTTTTGTCTGCAAGTAGCCCCAAATATTGCTTAAAGTAGGCGTCCGTTTTCTCTTCATCTCCTTGCTTGAGGGCAGACGCGAGCTGATCCTCGATCATACGTAACTGGGTATACAACGCGGCCTCCATCTGACCACGTGGCTGAATATCCTCGTAATGCAAAATAATACGGCTACCCAGACTTACCCGGCCTTGCAGAGCCTCGCGGCTCTCCTGAACCGCTCTGGGCGTATCTCCGATACATGCGTATGAACGACTGATGCCAATACTTACGGGCAGATTCAGGTAGGTCACGACACGTTCACGAATCCAGTCTGCCTGGGTATGCATCCATTCCTTCAGCTGCACCTCATCCGTCAGTTCGGAGGCAAGTACGGTGACCTGAGCATCATCCAGCATGACTGGGGTGAACCGAACTGCCGAAGGAAGGAGCTCACCTACCATATTGTTGACAGCAAACAGCAGCAGATCGCGATCCTGTTCCTCATATCGTGTCCCTTCCAAGGTATCGATCTGGAGCATGAGTACGCCAAGACTCGCCCACCCTGTCGGGAAATCGTACAATTCTCCCTGATATCTGAAATCTTCTTCCGAGATTTTACCTGTCAGCAGTTTGGTCATAAAAAACTCCTGGAGGTGCACATGCTGCCCCTTCATCTGCTCACGCATCGTTTTCTCCGAACTGAACAAGGTTGACAACTGCTCCTCAATATAGATAAATTCATCCTGACGGCGTCCTGACGGAGCAACTGGGGAATCCAAACCCTTCGTAAATTGCAGCAGTCTGGAGATCGGGGAGTACATCCGCCGACTGCCGTATATGGCGAACAATCCCGTTACACATAACATGACCAGTGTAGCGATACCGGTGACCAATGCAATTTTCTGTGACTGGGCCGTAATCTGTCCAAGAGATACAACGGACACGTATAACCAGCCATTGAGTGGAGATTGCCTATAGCTAACCGCCACTTGGTTACCTTCCACCTCCGCACTGAAGAAACCCTCTGGCTGGCCCGTCGTTTGCACCATTTCCTGAATTTCTTTATTCAGCGCGTCATATTTCCCGCCTTGCTGCATATCGTTCAGAAAATACTTTTGCTCCCGATCCAGAACGTACATATCTCCAGAATTCGTATTTCGGCTCAAAAACGTACTCAGTTCCGTATCGGCGATATCAATCACAAGAAATCCCTTTGGTTTCACATTGGTTGGTATCATCGGGATTTTGAATACCATACTGACCACATTATCCGATGATATAAGGGTAGGTGCCTGTTCGGGTGTTAGTTCACCCATACCTGCTGACACAGGTACACTTTCTTTGGCTGAACTGGCATTCTGAGTGACCCAAAAAAGGCTGTTGGTATAACTTAGGTAGGAGCCAATCCGGTCTCGAATGCTAAAATCATCCAATTTGCCAAAAGAACGCATCGAAACGACCCAATCTTCATCCAGATTAACCAGATAGGCTTGGTCAATGTTCGTAACCGCTTGCAAGTTGTTAAATCCGGATGTCAGATCACGAATCTCCTGAAACTCGCTGCTGTCTAGTGGTTTCTTCATCGCTTGTAGTACCAAGGGCGAATTAACATACTGGATGGATGATAATTGCAGGCTGCGCAGAACTTGTTCTACCCTCATTTGGGTCTGATGCAATATCTGAAGATTGCTCTCACGCACTTTCTGCTCAATGTCACGCGATGCAATTGTATACGAGACGGTACCAATAACAATGACTGGAAGGGCTCCGAGGATCAGGGTAAAGCAGAGCAAACGCAGTAAATACTTCGGCAAGAAGAGCATCCTCCTTTATACGTATGTTTATTAAAATAAATCGCTTTCATTGGATTATTTTACTATTGTTATTTTAAAACCCATTCTTATTCAAGTCCACTCATTTATTCTAAAGGTTGACTTCAAACCAATTTCCAGTTTATATTGGTTGCATATTCCTCAATCAAAGGAGAGATTTTTAATGTCGGTGAATGTTCTTAACTAACCAAGTTTCATATTCAGGAGTTTGGCCTTTCATTGCGCTTGTGCCCATATGGCATACGTGTATTTCATGATGCGCCAGATCCCTGTACTTAGTTAAGAACAGCGGATATCATAAATCGCCTCCGGGATTGTAATTGTCCGGGTCTATTTCCGCGCTGAGTTCAGCGCGGATTTTTTAATATAGACCTTAGTGGACTTTGCTTTCCCATACGTTTAGGGCGGAGAATGACGTTTGTTCATTCTCCGCCCTTTTTGCGTTTTCCAGGAATATGTTTCAGCGCGTCAACTGAAATCCCAACTCAAATTCAAGGAGAGATTACGCATGAATGAAAACACATTAAACAGTTTGGGCTATCCACAAATTCAAAAAAACGTTGCAGACTGCGCCCTGTCTTATCTGGGCAAACGTTATGCCAGAGAACTAAAACCGATGGTAGATGCTCACCTGATCCAGCTCCGGCTGGAAGAAACAGCTGAAGCGGCTGCGTTGATTCGCTTCGGGGCCAGTATCCCCCTCCCTTCACTCGACGGAATGGAAACGATTATGGATCTGCTTGGCACCGGTTATCTATTCAGTGAACGCGACTTCAGTCATCTCGCTCAGTTCCTGCGGAGCTGTGCCCAACTTATGAAATACATGGAGGGCAAATCCGGGGCCGCTCCCACCGTCAGTCGTTATGCAGCATCCATGATTCTGATCGAACCTTTGCTAAGTGAGATCGAGCGCTGCATCCATAGTGGACGCATTCAGGATCAGGCGAGCAAGGAACTGATTCGTATTCGTAAAAAAATAACGGTGAATGCGGAACGCATGAAACGAAAGCTTGATTCTCTAGTGAGTAAACATCGCTCCATCATGCAGGAGCATGTCATCAGCCAACGCGGAGGAAGAACAGTTCTGCCCATTAAGAAAGAGTTCCGTAAACAGGTGAAAGGCAGTGTGCTTGATGAATCCGGGAGCGGGCAAACCGTATATATCGAACCTGTTGAATTAGTAAGTTTACAGATGGAATTGGCCGCTCTGCAAGCGGAGGAGTCCCGAGAGGAGATGAGAATTCTCGGTGATTTAACCTCCCTGGCCGAATCGTATAACCGTGAAATCGCACTCAACACCGAAACGGTAGGTGTATTGGACTTCCTGTTTGCCAAAGCCAAATATGCGGCCACCATGGACGGACGTACCGTTCAAGTCAATACTCAGGGCCACATTAGCCTTCAACGTGCACGTCATCCGTTCATGGGTTCTTCCATGGTTCCCCTTGATTTTGCAATCGGCAGAACTTACTCGTCGCTCATTATTACTGGACCGAATACCGGGGGTAAAACGGTCGCACTCAAAACACTTGGTTTGCTAACCTTGATGATGCAATCCGGTTTGCTTATTCCGGTGGAGGAAGGTGGCGAGATGGCTGTTTATAACGAAGTAGCGGTTGATATTGGTGACGGGCAAAGTTTGGAACAAGCGCTCAGTACATTCTCAGCACATATTCGCAATATGATTGGCATACTGGAACAGGCCAATACGTCAACTCTGGTGCTCATTGATGAGATGGCCTCCGGCACAGATCCCGGTGAAGGTGTTGGACTTTCTATCGCCATGCTGGAGGAACTTCACAGCCGCGGAGCAACCGTTGTGGCGACAACACATTTTGGTGAAATCAAACATTTTGCAGCTGCCACACCAGGATTCGAAAATGCCCGCATGGAATTTGATACCGTTTCTCTCCAGCCGCTGTATCGATTGCGTATCGGAGAAGCTGGTGAAAGCTATGCTTATTCCATCGCATTAAAGCTGGGCATGCCACAGCGAATTATCGAGCGATCCAAGTCCCTGTCAGATCAAAGTATTTCAAGAGATCGTACATTCGTGTTCGCGTCATCTCCTTTGGAAACACCGGTCCTGACGCCTGATCGTTCCGTTGCAGAAGCAGACGGCCCAGCAGAGTTATCCAAGTGGAATCAGTCAAAGCAGTCGAAACAGTCGAAACAGTCAAAGGATTCAATCGGTCTCAACAAAAAGACAACAACCAGAGAGTCGGATTCTCCTGCTCCTGCCAAAACGTTTCGCAAAGGAGATCGGGTGTATGCGGCCTATCTTAATCAGTCGGGCATCGTCTGTGATGTCGAGGATAGCCGTGGAAATATCGGGGTCATGCTCAGAGGACGCAAAGTCAAAATCCATAAGAAACGCCTGACTCTGCATATATCTGCCAATGAGCTTTATCCAGGTGACGATTATGATTTGGACATTGTGCTAGAAACAAAGGAAAATCGAAAGAAGCGTAAATTGATGGGACGCAAACATGTGGAAGGCCTTCAGATCGAATTACCGCCTGAAGAATAGCCGATGGGAGAAACAGATGTAGTGGAATGGTAGTCATATATACACAGTGAATTCCATAATCACCAGCATATTTCTGTTATACTGGGACCAGTATGTTTAACTTCAGCTCGTAGCTATTCACAGGGAGGGAAGAACCCAATGTCTGCAGAACAAGACAATCAAGAGCGCAGCAATATCGATGTTCTTGTCTGCCCATTATGCGGGGAAGCTAATCGCTGTTCCTATGCCGCAGGACATCCGCATTCGGAATGCTGGTGTAACCGGGCTACTTTCCCCGAAGGTGTATTTGACCGTATTCCGGCAGAGCAGCGCCGAAAATCGTGCATATGTCAACGCTGTTTGGATGACTATACCGATAAACACCAACCAAAAGAAGAGCCACACAGTTAACAACTGTATGGCTCTTCTTCATTATGCATCATCTATACTGTTAGCTGGCTAACACTGCTCTTACAGTTGGTTATACTGGGCAACAGCCTGTTCCAGCACCGGATGATGCTCATCCATGGACGTATAATGATGGAGTGCAGCCACAATCCCCTTCTGGCGGATCATGTCCTGCAGTTCAACTGCTTCCGGATCATCGGAGACATCGAATTTGCAGGCAGCTGCCATGCCCATAGCCAGATAAGTCGTTTCGGTTCCATCCGCATAGGCCTGAAGGGCTGGGCGAACCAGACGATCATTCGGAGACAACTTACGCAGCGGGGAACGACCAACACGAGTAACCTCATCGGTGAGATACGGGTTGACGAACCGTCCCAATATTTTGACAATATACTGCTCATGCTCTTCTGGGCTGAATCCAAATCGTTTCACCAGAACTTCTCCGGTTTCCTGCAAGGCACCATATACAATGGATTTCACCTTTTCATCGGCAATAGCCTTCTGGATCGTGTCATACCCATGCACATTACCGATGTACGCAGCAACGCAGTGTCCTGTGTTAACCGTGAACAGCTTCCGTTCGATATACGGCTCCAGATCATCGACATATACGATGCCCTCAATCGGTTTGAATGCAGGAGCCATCTGGGAACGATCCACTACCCACTCGTAAAAAGGCTCCACCTGTACATGCAACGGATCTTCATGCTGCTGAATAGGCACGATCCGGTCTACAGCTGAATCTGGAAAATAAACGTACTGATCCGCAAGGGAACGTACCTCTTCACTGAGCAGAGCATATACATGCTCTTTCAATTGTGTACTGGCTCCAATGGCGTTCTCGCAAGCAATAATGTGAAGAGGGTTTTGAGCAGGACCGGAACTCAGTCTTTTCTCAAGTCCCTTCGCAATACCTGGTGCAATATGCTTCAGTACGTCCACGCCCACTGCGGTTGTAATCAGATCAGCTTCCACCACGGTTTGGGCAACCGTCTCCAGCTGGGTTCCATCGATTGCATTTACACCTGTAACGGTCTCCTGATCCTTGCTCTCGTTAGCCAGTTCCACCGTATACTGCCCCCGTTGCTGGAGAGCTGTTACCAAGGTCTGATTCACGTCGGAGAAAATCACCTCATACCCTGCACGGGAGAGAATCAATCCGATAAACCCGCGTCCAATGTTACCTGCGCCAAAGTGTAGGGCCTTCATAGCTCCATTTCACTTTCCAGAATAGCAATAACTTCTTCGGCAGTTTTAGCCAGGCGCAGAGCCTCCATATTCTCATCCTCAGCACAGATCACCGCGATGCTAGTCAAGATCTCCATATGTTCTCCGCCTTGAGCCGCGATACCAATGACCATATAGGCTTTTTCTTCGCCAAAATCAACACCTTGTGGATACTGAATGACAGAGATACCTGTGGATAAAATGAAAGCTTTGGATTCCTTTGTACCATGCGGAATAGCCAGGCCGTTCCCTACATAGGTCGAGACAATCTCTTCACGTTCAATCATCTTCTCAATGTAATCAGCGGTAATATGTCCCGCATCCTTCAGAATCTGTCCTGCCATACGAATCGCTTCGTATTTGTCCTGAGCCGTCGCATTCATGATGACTTTATCTGTTGTTAACATACTCATAATGGTTGACCTCCAATTTCGATTTTACTGCGATAAAATCCAACCAGTTCCTGGGACAGGTAATGAATGAGTTCATCCCTGATTCCCTTTTCCAGCAATGTAATCATTTCTTCCTGTAATAACAGTGCGCTGATCTCACTGAGAACCTCCAGGCTTTCCTTGGATAATTCTCTGGGACCAAGCATCAAGAGGATATGGGTAACTCCTGCCGGATCATCCGGCGTACGAAGGAGTGGCTCCGCGAGCTGAAACAAGCTAATGGACGGCCTGTAAATTCCCTCACTGCGTGTATGAAATAATGCAAGTCTTGTGCCGGGAATCTTCTGACTCCCCACTGCTTCACGTGCCTCCAACCGTTTTGCGATCTCCCCCGGTTCCTTCAGCACACCAGATCCATGGAGTACGTTGCACATCGCATATACGGTTTTATAGAAACCGATATCTTGGTTATCCAACGGATACACCTGAAACTTGCCAATAATTCGGACGATTTCAACTAAAATAGCTTCCATTCCATCCGGGTCCGAGTAACGACTTGTCGTCTGAACCTCGGCTTCACGAGGCTTGTGATGCTGTCGTTGTAACGTTGTTGTTCGGATAAAATGACGCAGACGTTCGCTCTCTTCAGCCGTAAGCAGTGGACTCACTTTGTAATACTGATGCTCATCCATCGGCAGATCAACAGTGGATAACACCAGATCATATTGATCTGTAGGTATCCGGGCAGCTTCATACCAGGACACGCTGTCCATGATCCGAATCTCAGGAATCTCCTTGGACAGTCGGCTGGAAAGCATGCGTGATGATCCAATTCCGCTTGTACACACGATGATTGCCCTGATCTCCCGTTTCAATGCACGTAACCTCTCAATGGAAGCTCCAAAGTGCATGACCAGGAAACCAATTTCCTCATCCGGAACGTCTGTGCCTGGCCAAGCTTGATGCACGGATTTTTTGACCTCTTCAAAGAGGGAATCATAATCCTTGCGAATCTGCTGCAGTAGCGGATTACGAATCATCTGTTGTCCTTCAATTCGCTCCATTACAGGTTGCATATGACCAAGTAGACCTTCTCGAAGCAAACGATCCTCATGAAAGGCATAATGCGTTCTCGCTTGCATCTGATCAATCAGTGAATGTACCCTGTCTAGTAAAATCAAGTCGTCTATTGGCAACAGCCGCGAAGAATGAATCCGCTGCTCCGTCTCAACTAATAGTCTGTGAAAATAAGCTTGCTCATCTTGGGAGAATGTCAGCCCCAGCTGGGTCGATAACACACCACACAAGCGGGAAGCCATATAAGGTGGAACCTTCATCTCATCCTGCTCTGCGACTTCATCTCCCTTGTTCTCCAGGGGAGGTATACGGCCAATGCCAAAGCCTTTACGAATACGTACAACCGCTACGGATAATTGAATCAGCAACTTCATGTATTGGCGTTCCGGGATGTTCTCCAGCCATTCGATATCTGGTTGCCATAACGCATTTTCGACCGTAAGTACATCACCATGTCCAATCATATCCAACAATTTTTGGTTTACGATGGAGCCCCCTTGTTCAGGTTGTCTTCCGAACAGGTCGGATTCATCCAAAAATTCGAGAGCAAGTGCAGCTATGGCTGTGCGATGAATCGTCTCACTTCCGTTAATCTTGACGCCATATCCACGTCTGCGAACCAGCTTTAGTCCCGCCTGACGAATCCGTGACTCCAGATCGTCCAGATCAGTGGTTACGGTTGATACGGTCACTTTCAGATCCGAAGCCAAGGCGAGTAACTTTACAGGCTCCGGTTCATCCAGCAGGATACAAAGCATGAAGAGCTTACGCTCTTCTGGCGTAAACTCTACATATTCTTTACCCTCTAGTTGCTGGCGCAATACAGCCAGATCATCGGAACTGGCATCGATTCGGATACCGGTTCCTGATTTTTTTTCCAGCTTCATGCCCAAAGGTTCAAGCCATTGTTCAATCATTTGCAGCTCCCGGTGAACCGTTCGGGTACTGACCTTTACTTCAACGGCGATTTCGCCGGCAGTGACTTCATGTGGATGCTCCAGCAGGAACTCCACGATTTCACGTTGTCTTTTGGTAATACTCATATCTCAGCCTCCGGCTCAGGGAAAACAAATGCGTGCAATTACTTCAGACGTTCAACGAGCGCATCGTATTCCGGGCTTTTTAGGAAGTTGTCGATGGATATATGTTCTGCGTTCGGCGCAACGGAGCGGGCACGATCGGTCAATACTTGTTGTGTGATCACCACGTCTGCATCCGGCGGGATATCACTGATAGCCGTATTGGTCACCGTAACGTCAATCCCCTCTGCCTTCATCTTCTTGCGTAGAATGGAAGCACCCATGGCACTTGACCCCATGCCTGCATCACAGGAGAAGACAATTTTCTTCACGTCTGTTTTGACTGTAGAAGAAGCCATATCTGCGGCTCTGTCTGCTTCACGTTGATTAGCCGTAATACCAGCGTTTGGCACGGTTCCTTGACTCTTCATGTCTTTCATCCGACTGGATGCGGACTCCAGATCTTCGTCCTTTTGTTTACCCGTTTTCAGCAACACTGCTGCAACCAGGAAAGAAACGACGGCTGCTACAAGCACCCCTGCGAACATCGGCAGGTATCCACCTTTTGGTGTTAAGAAGAAATACGCGATAATACTACCCGGTGATGGTGCTGAAACAAGTCCTGCTCCGGTGAGCATGAATGTTAATGTACCTGCGACGCCACCCGCAATTGCAGCAAGAATCAGAATCGGTCTCATCAGAATGTAAGGGAAGTAGATCTCATGAATTCCCCCGAAGAAATGAATGATTACGGCACCCGGTGCAGAAGATTTGGCCATTCCGCGTCCGAAGAAACAGTAAGCAAGTAAGATACCAAGTCCCGGACCCGGGTTTGATTCAAGCATGTATAATACGGATTTCCCTAATTCTCTCGCTTGATCTGTTGCAATTGGTGTAAGAATCCCGTGGTTGATTGCATTGTTCAGGAACAATACTTTACCTGGTTCAATGATTAGGTTGACCAGCGGCAGCAAACCAAGATTCATTAAGCCCTGTACACCGGCAGATAATACTTTGCTAATCGCTTCTACAGCAGGCCCGATGCCCAGTAGCGCAAAAATCCCCAAGATCCCGCCAATAATACCGGCTGAGAAGTTGTTAACAAGCATTTCAAATCCGGCTTTAACTTTACCTTCAATCGATTTATCGAATTTTTTGATAATCCATGCGGCCAGTGGTCCGGCAATCATGGCACCTAGGAACATCGGAATATCACTACCCACGATGACCCCTATGGTCATAATGGCACCCACGACACCACCACGCTGACCATGCACCATCGTACCCCCGGTGTAACCAATTAACAGTGGCAGCAAATATTTGATCATCGGATCGACTAGCTGCGCAAGCGTCTCGTTAGGGAACCAGCCTGTTGGAATGAACAGAGCCGTAATTAATCCCCAGGCGATGAACGCTCCCATATTAGGCATGACCATACCACTCAGGAATCGGCCAAAACGCTGAACACCTACCCGTAGCCCACCTTTGGAATTGGACGATTGGTCCAAATTACTCATTGTATTATCCTCCTTGGATCAAGTGATTATGATTTATGAAAGGGGTATCATTTCTCCCCTGCTGTAATCCTAAGCGAGAATGCTCTCCTGTTCAATCAAATGAAAGCGTACTTTCGTCATGAACAATGATGACAACATTAGGTTATGTAATCGTTTTAATTGATGCATAATGGCTGAACCCATTGGTACACAAGGCTTTTCTTGCCTATGACTTTTGTCATTTCCAGAATCATTTTCTAACCTATAGCTTGGTCCAATCAGGTGATTTACATCCACAATCTGCTTCAATCCACATTCAAAACCATTCTTGGAAAGCACAAAAAACCTGTGCAAGCATCCGGCTCACACAGGTCGAAACAATATGAAGCTCATTTCATTTGGTTATAAAATATATGTTAATAAGTACAAGTTCGTTGATGCTATTCTTCCGTATGTTTACGATATGCGTCTGCATTCATCAATGTAGACAATGCTGCTGTCAGATCTCCCTCAACACGGATCTCAATCATCCAGCCTTCCTCGTAAGGAGAGCTGTTCACAAGTTCAGGGGAGTCCTGCAACGAATCATTCACTGCAATAATTGAACCTGTGACGGGAGAGAACAAGTCCGAAACCGTTTTGACCGATTCGATCGTTCCAATGCTGTCCTCTGCTTTTACATTGGTTTCAAGGTCAGGCAATTCCACAAACACAATATCACCCAGCTGATGCTGCGCGAACTCGGTAATGCCAATACGTACAGTATCCTCCCCTACGGTTTGCACCCATTCGTGCTCTTCACTGTACAGGAAATCACTTTTCAATTCGCTCATCGATATCCGCCTCGCTTTTCATTAATGAGTACATGCGTTCTTTGACCTTAACCTTTTTCCCAGAACATAGCGTATGATATTTTTGAATCAAATGTCAAGATACCTCACAATTTATTTGCTGAACACCTCTAAATCCTGTAACCGGATTACACTCTTTCTTCATATACTGGTGAATATTAGAATAGTAAGCGCAGTCTTTCTAAATACACGAACGATAACATTAAAAATAAATTAAATATTCGGTTTTTAATCATTATCTATGATATCGTTCTTGACATCGGTAGTGGATTCACGTTTTAATGAGAGGAGTAAATGTGTTTATTGGACTATGTTATACCCGCGGATGAATGTAAAGGGAGAGATTACCCGTGACACCCGATTCGGGATGTGCATGTGGTAACGCCGAAGGAGTAAACCACCGATAAGCGGGGGTGAATCTCTCAGGCAAAAGGACTTTTACGGGACGCAACTCTGGAGAGCATCTATTCGCCCTGTGCGGGCGTTATGATCACCCAAGGGGAAACCTGCTGCACATCGTAGCGGGGTAACTCTCAGGTACAAGGGACAGAGCCTTAGAATACAGCGTGCTACTTGGCATGCCGATTCTTTGGCCTGTCCTTTTCCTTTTTCCCAAAAAACGAAAAACAGGATGTAGAACGGCGCTGCCATAGCTGCCCTTACCATACTTATGTGATGAAAATATCTAGCTGAAAATTTAAAAATACCCTGGTTCATTGATCCACGATTGTATATCCGGCCGGCTGACGGCCTATGACGAGGTGATTTGATGTCCGATTTGCTTAGAACACCACTCTTCCCACTGTATCAGCAATACGAAGGCGTACGGTGCATTGATTTTGGAGGCTGGGAGCTTCCGGTACAATTTAGCGGAATCCAGAAAGAACATGAAGCAGTACGCGAGCGCGCGGGACTGTTCGATGTATCCCATATGGGCGAATTCACAGTACAGGGTGAGCAGGCTGAAGTTTTTTTGCAACAAATGATGACCAATGATGTGACCACGCTGGTTCCCGGTCAAGCCCAGTACACCCTGATGTGTTATCCAAATGGCGGTGTGGTGGATGATCTGCTCGTGTATAAGCTGGAAGATCAGCATTATATGCTTGTGGTTAACGCCTCCAACATCGACAAGGATTGGGCGTGGCTGCAAGAGCACTTGATCCCCGGCGTAAGTATGACCAACGATTCGGAGCAAACGGCGCTGCTCGCCTTGCAAGGTCCACTGGCTGTAGACATTATCGGGAAAGTTACAGATACGGATGTAAGCTCGATTGAACCGTTTCGTTTTGTGCAGGATGCTGAAGTATGTGGAGTAAAATTACTGTTGTCCCGTACCGGATATACCGGTGAAGATGGCTTTGAACTATATGTTCCTGCGGACCAGGCTGCTGTGGTCTGGAATGGATTAATGCAAGCCGGTGAAGGTCACGGACTTGTACCGACAGGCCTCGGTGCTCGGGATACACTGCGCTTTGAAGCAAAGCTCCCTCTGTATGGACAGGAATTGTCGGCAACTATCTCTCCACTCGAAGCTGGCGTAGGTATGTTTGTAAAGCTGAATGCAGGACCTTTTATCGGACACGAAGCCTTGTTACAGCAAAAAACTGACGGGCCCGCCCGCAAACTGGTCGGCATCGAAGTGTTGGAGCGCGGTATTCCCCGCCCCCACTATCCGATTTACGCCGAAGGCGTACAGATTGGTGAAGTGACAACAGGCACGCAATCACCTACATTGAAGCGTAATCTGGGGCTTGCCCTCATCGACAGCAAATACGCTGCGCTGGGAACCCCGCTTGAGATTGAGATCCGCGGCAAGAAACTGAAAGCGGAGGTCGTGAAGACCCCTTTTCATAAACGGACACGTACGTCGAAGACACCTACTCAAGGAGCTGATCAAGCATGAGCAAGCACCGTTACATTCCCATGACCGAGCAAGATCAGAGCACGATGCTCGCAACCATCGGTGTGGATACGCTGGAGGATCTTTTTCAGGACATTCCGCAGGAGATTCGTTATCAGGGCGAGCTGCCCGTATCCTCCAAACTTGATGAATATGCGCTGACACGTCATATGTCCAAACAAGCTGGCGCCAACGCCAATTTCGAAACACACGCCAGCTTCCTCGGCGCAGGCATATACGATCATCATGTTCCTTCCGTCATCAATCATGTCATTTCCCGTTCCGAGTTCTACACTGCCTACACACCTTATCAGCCTGAGATCAGCCAAGGTGAACTGCAGGCCATTTTCGAATTTCAATCCTACATCTGTGAATTAACCGGTATGGCTGTAGCCAATGCCAGTATGTATGACGGTGCAACAGCTTTTGCGGAAGCCGGTAATCTGGCCGCAGCGGCAACTCGTCGCAAACAGCTCATCGTATCCCGTACCGTTCATCCGGAAGCCCGTCAGGTATTGCAGGCATATGCGCACGGACTCCGTCTGGAGATTGTCGAGATTGGTTATAAGGATGGCGTCACTGACTGGGATGCCCTGCAAACCGCCATATCAGACGATACCGCTGCTGTCATGATCCAGAGTCCGAACTTCTTTGGTGCCGTGGAAAATGTGAAGCAGGCTGCCGACCTCGTGCATGCGCACAAGGGCCTGCTCGTTGTAAGTGCCAACCCGCTATCGCTGGGTCTGCTGGAAGCCCCAGGCAAGCTGGGTGCCGACATCGTTGTAGGTGATGCGCAGCCCCTCGGCATCGCCGCTTCACTCGGCGGTCCAACATGCGGATATTTCGCTGTATCCCAGCCTCATATGCGCCGAATTCCTGGCCGAATCGTAGGCCAGACCACGGATCGCAACGGCAAGCGTGGTTTTGTACTCACACTGCAAGCACGTGAACAGCATATCCGCCGCGAAAAGGCGACATCCAACATCTGTTCCAACCAAGCTTTGCTTGCACTCAGCGCATCTGTGTATATGTCCATCATGGGTAAACTGGGTATGATCGATGTCGCGGATCTGAATTTGCAAAAGAGTCATTACACCCTGAATACATTAACTGCAATTCCTGGAGTTAACCTTACTTTTAATGCACCAACATTTAATGAATTCGTGATTAAACTTCCTGAAGGAACAGACGTGAATGCTCTTCAGTTGAAACTGCTGGATGCGGGCTTTATTGGTGGCTACGAACTTGGACGTGATTATCCGGAGCTTGCCGGACATATGCTGATTGCTGTTACAGAACGGCGCACTAAGGAAGAGATTGACGAATTCGCACGAGCATTGGAGGGATCGCTGTGACTCAGGAAACGACGACAACGACAACATCGGTACAAGGACAATCGGAAGCGAGTACAGCTGTCTCCACTTCGGCTCAATCTGTGTTAGAAAAATTCAACGCACAGACCTTATCTCCTGCTTCGGAACAATCATTGATTTTTGAACTCAGCAGCCCTGGACGTGTCGCTTATTCCTTGCCAGAATGTGACGTTCCTCGCCAGTCTGCCCATACGTTGATTCCCCGGGAAATGCTCCGTTCGGAAGCAGCGGCACTGCCGGAAGTGTTTGAGGTAGATGTTATTCGACACTATACCGCTCTGTCCCGCCGCAACTTCGGCGTAGATAACGGATTCTATCCACTGGGCTCTTGTACGATGAAATACAATCCAAAGATTAATGAGGATGTTGCCCGTTATAACGGTTTTGCCAAAATCCATCCGTACCAGCACGAATCCAGCATTCAAGGTGCACTAGAACTGTTATATACGTTGCAAAACGACCTTGCAGGTCTGACAGGTATGGACGCTGTGACCTTGCAACCAGCCGCTGGTGCCCATGGAGAATGGACTGGACTTATGATGATTCGTGCCTACCACGAAGGTCGTGGCGAACAACGTACCAAAGTCATCGTGCCTGATTCCTCTCATGGTACCAACCCGGCAAGTGCAACCGTTGCAGGATTTGAGACTGTGACAATTCCATCCCGTGCAGACGGACTGGTCGATCTGGACGCGCTCCGTGCGGCCGTTGGTTCCGATACGGCAGCATTGATGCTGACCAACCCGAATACACTTGGTTTGTTCGAGAAAGACATTCAGGAGATTGCATCCATCGTACACCAGGCTGGTGGCTTGTTGTATTACGACGGAGCCAACTCCAATGCCATTATGGGCATTACACGTCCGGGTGATATGGGCTTTGACGTGGTGCATCTGAACTTGCACAAAACGATGAGTACACCTCATGGCGGTGGTGGACCAGGTGCCGGACCAGTTGGTGTGAAGAATCGCCTGATTCCATTCCTGCCTAAACCAATGGTGATCAAGAATGATGATGGTATGTATGCATTCGATCGTGAAGGCGATCAATCCATTGGCCGGGTGAAAGCCTACTACGGTAACTTCGGTATATTGGTACGTGCCTATGCCTACATTCGTACCTATGGACCGGAAGGATTGCGCCGTGTATCTGAATGTGCGGTACTCAATGCTAACTATATGATGGCCCGTCTCGCACCTTACTACGAGATTCCGTATCCGGGTGTATGCAAACATGAATTTGTCATGTCTGGTCGGGGGTTGAAGCAATATGGTGTACGCACACTTGACGTTGCCAAACGATTGCTTGATTTTGGATATCACCCACCTACGGTGTACTTCCCGCTCAACGTGGAGGAATGCATCATGATCGAGCCGACAGAAACCGAAAGTAAAGAAACGCTGGATGGGTTCATTGATACGATGATACGGATTGCCAAAGAAGCGGAAGAGACACCTGAATTGGTCCTGAACGCACCTTACGGAACACCGGTTACTCGTCTTGATGAGACAACCGCGGCACGCAAACCTGTACTGAATTGTGCTTGCAGTTAAGCACTAAGTGTATTACTAATCATGCTCTTGCTGATGTTAACTACACCAGTAAGAGCATTTTTTTGGCTAGACATTACAGGACCTTTCTCCTCGTACTCCCCTTCTAATTCCTATACGTTCGAGCAACAAAAAAAGCCAGTACCCGCTGTAACAGCGGATACCGGCAAAATCGCTGCATCAATGCAGCTCATTATCGGAAAAAGAAAAACCTCAAATCCGGAGGAAACCCCGGCAAAATTACGCTTGAATGCTTTGAACCAATTCAACAACTTGTTCAGCCGTTTGCATATCCAGAGCTTTAGCAGCCAGTTCCTGCATATCCGCACGGGACAGCTTGGTGATCTGACTACGAGCTGGCAGAATGGAGGTTGCGCTCATGCTGAACTCATCCAATCCAAGACCAAGCAGCAATGGAATTGCTGTTTCGTCTCCTGCCATCTCACCACACATACCAACCCATTTGCCTTCACGATGCGCTGCATCGATAACCATTTTAACCAAACGCAAAATGGCTGGGTTGTAAGGTTGATACAGATAAGCTACTCGTTCGTTCATACGGTCAGCAGCCATCGTGTATTGAATCAGATCGTTCGTTCCGATACTGAAGAAATCCACTTCTTTCGCAAATTGATCCGCCAGAACTGCAGTCGAAGGAATTTCGACCATGATTCCGAGTTGAATGCTGTCAGAAACAGCAATACCTTCAGCAACCAGCTTCTCTTTCTCTTCGAGCAAGACAGCTTTTGCTTCACGGAATTCACCGAGTGTTGCGATCATTGGGAACATGACACGCAGGTTTCCATGTACGCTTGCACGCAGCAATGCACGCAATTGTGTACGGAAGATATCCAGACGGTCCAAACACAGACGAACTGCGCGGAAGCCGAGGAATGGATTCATTTCTTTTGGCAGATCCAGGTATGGAAGCTCTTTGTCTCCACCGATGTCGAGTGTACGAACAACGACAGGTTTGCCTTCCATTTTTTCCAGTACCGCTTTGTAAGCATTATACTGAATGTCTTCGGAAGGAAGCTTGTCTCTGCCCATGTACAAGAACTCGGTACGGTACAGGCCTACAGCCTCGCCGCCGTTTTCCAGAACACCCGTTACGTCATTTGGTGTACCAATGTTAGCTGCAAGTTCAACATGAACGTTGTCCACCGTTACCGTTGGCTCATCACGAAGTTTTCTCCACTCTGCACGTTGTGCATCATACTGTTCCTGTTTGGCACGGTATTCAGCAATAACTTCATCAGTAGGGTTAACCAGTACGTGACCATCCAGACCGTCAACAATAATCATATCGCCTTGTTTCGCTTGAGCCAAGATGTCCTTGGTTCCAACAACAGCCGGAATCTCAAGAGAGCGAGCCATAATTGCCGAGTGAGAAGTACGTCCACCAATGTTGGTTGCAAAACCTTTAACAAATTGGCGGTTCAATTGAGCCGTGTCGGAAGGTGTTAGATCCTCCGCAAGCACAATCACTTCTTCATTGATCTCAGCCGGACTCATGAAGTCGATACCAAGCAAGTGATTTAGCACACGTTTGGTAACGTCACGCATATCTGCAGCACGTTCCTGCAGGTAAGCACTCTTCATGTTCTCAAACATGGAGATAAATTGCGATGCCGTTTCGTTCAAAGCAAATTCTGCATTGATCATGTCATCCGCAATTCTAGCTTTAACCGGATCAATTAGTTCCGGGTCATTCAGAATGAGCAAATGCGAAGCAAAAATCTCTGCTTTTTTCTCGCCAAGCTCTTGTAAAGTACGCTCTTTGATCGCCTCAAGCTCAGCCTGGGATTTACCCAGAGCTGAGTCGAGTTTCGCGATCTCTGCGTCAACGTCGTTAATTTGGCGTTTTTCTACAGAGTAGTCAGGATGCTCCAAGATAAACGCCTTGGCGATAGCAATACCCGCCGAAGCCGCGATCCCGGAGACATTAAGCATTAATTTCGCCCAACCCTTCGTTAACCATAACGTCAGTCAAAGCTTGAAGAGCTTCAGCTTCGCCTTCGCCTTCAACGATGATGCTGATAGTGTCGCCTTGTTCCAATCCGAGGGAAAGAACACCCAGGATGGATTTCAAAGTTACTTTTTTACCGTTAGCTTCTGCAAAGGATTCTGCACCTTTGAATTTGTTTGCTGTATTAACCAGGGCTGTCGCCGGACGTGCGTGGATACCATCTTCATCTGTAATTCTGAATGTTTGTTGCATTACAATCATCTCACTTTCAGTAGTTTGGTTTAGGCATTGCATATATTTACACTTGCTTGCCATCGTCGTAACACTTCTTATTTTATCTCAATGATTGGCTGTTCGCCAACTTTCAGCACTCCACTCTTCTTCAGAGTTACTGTGGAGCCCTCTGGCAGGTTAGTGAAAATAACTGGTGAAATGATCGAAGGAGCATTTGCTTTGACATACTCCAGATCCACTTCCATAATCGGCTGACCTGCCGATACCAGATCACCTTCCTGTACCAGTACGTTAAAGCCTTGACCTTTCAGCTTCACCGTATTAACACCTATATGAACAAGCACTTCCTTACCACCATCGGACATGATGCCCACGGCATGTTTGCTTGGAAATACATTAAACACTTTACCATACACAGGAGAAGTTATCGTACCATCATGTGGCAAAATTGCGAATCCATCACCTGTCATTTTCTCAGCAAAGACCGGATCAGGTACGTTTGTAATGTCCAGCAATTCACCATTGACTGGCATGACGATATCCTCAGCAACGATGCGCTCGCCCTGCTCACCTTGTGCCTTCTCCTCTTCAGGAGTTGGTTTGGCAGCTGCTGGCGTTGGTGCTGGAGTTCGTCCTGCAATAATATCCTGCATCTGAGATTTGATCGTGTCGGAACGTGTTCCGAAGATGGCTTGAACATTATTACCCACTTCAAGTACACCAGATGCACCCAATTGTTTCAAACGATCTTTTTTCACATTGGATTTCTCATTAACTTCAATCCGCAAACGAGTAATACAAGCGTCCAGATGTTTGATATTTTCCTTGCCACCGAAAGCTTCGAGAATGTTATGTGGCAGGTCATCCGTTGAACCAGAGCCTCCGCCAGATTCGGTTTCAGGCGTTGCATCTTCACGTCCTGGTGTTTTGAGATTGAATTTGCGAATGATAAACCGGAAACCGAAGTAATAGATCACCGCAAGAACCAATCCGACAATAATAACGTCCCACCAAGGTGTACGGTTCGGAATAATCCCGAAGATCAGGAAGTCAATGAACCCACCGGAGAAGGTCATACCGATCTTTACACCCAGAATTTGCATGGTCATGAAAGACAAACCTGCAAAGATACAGTGTACTGCAAACAGGATTGGTGCTACAAACAGGAACGAGAACTCAAGTGGCTCTGTAATCCCTGTCAGGAACGAGGTCAGCGCAGCTGAACCCATGATCCCTGCAACATACTTTTTGTGCTCCGGTCTTGCTTCATGGTACATCGCAAGTGCCGCTGCTGGCAAACCGAACATCATGAACGGGAATTTACCAACTTGGAATGTTCCTGCTGTGAGAGCAACGCCATCACGTAACTGGCTGAAGAAAATCTTCTGATCCCCACGAATAACATCTCCGGCTTTATTCACATACTCACCAAACTCAAACCAGAATGGGGAGTAGAAAATGTGATGCAAACCGAACGGAATCAATGACCGTTCCACAACTCCGAAGATGAATGCCGACAAGGTCGGACTTGTATCTACCATGAAGTGAGATACAGCATTCAGTCCATTTTGAATCGGAGGCCAGATAATCACCAGAAGCAACCCGATTACAAGGGATACTACCGATGTGATAATCGGAACGAAACGTTTACCTGCAAAGAAACCGAGGTAAGACGGCAGTTCGATTTTGAAAAACCGATTGTAACACAGCGCGGCGGCAATACCTATGATAATACCTCCGAACACGCCTGTACTTAATGTTGGGATACCCAAGATGCTGGCATAACCCGGTACTTCACCGATCATTGCCGGAGTAACACCTACCGCAGATCCTAATGTAACATTCATGACCAGGTAACCGATGATCGCTGCAAGACCTGCAACGCCTTCGCCACCAGCCAATCCGACAGCTACACCGACGGCGAACAACAATGCCAGATTATCAAATACGATCTGACCTGCGTTCATCATAATTGTTGCGATCGAGTTCACCCAAGGGGTGTCGAGCGCCGTTACATACTGCAAGAAATCTGGATTAACCAGCATGTTACCGATTCCAAGCAGCAAACCTGCCGCAGGTAGAATGGCTACAGGCAACATGAGAGCTTTACCTACTCTTTGCAATACACCAAAAAGCTTTTTGAACATCGCGTCGTTTCTCCCTTTCGTCTAATTTATATGTTGTGATGCAAGCAAGGGAACACAAAAAAAAGGCATGAATTAATAAAGTAAACTGTGCCAACCTTGGGGTATAGCATACCCTGTACAAGGAAAGAACAATCACACTTTAATTAACTCATGCCTGATCGAGTCAGTAACACGTCGCTTATGTTTATTCAGTTGCTTGATTACGGAAACCATTGTAGCACCAGTTCTAATCTATTGCAAGCCTTTACACCAAAAAAATAAATTCCGCATTCCATCACTGGAATGATCTCACTTATTCTCTTCTTCCTTCCGCTGATTCAGCCTTTGCAGATGAATGGTCAGATAACCTACCTCTGCAGGATAAACCGGCAGTTTCAGTCTTTTCTCCATTACTTTGGTCAGTTTCCATGCAAGCGAGTACATTTCGGGATACTCCAACTTAAGCAGGGAATCCAACTTATGAAGCTCTTCCACTTTGTCTCCACGGCGAACACGCTCAAGGGCGAACCGAAGATGCGTCAGCAAACGAGAGTAATCCAGCGATTCCGTTTCAAACGAATAATCGAGTTGATCAGACACCAGGTTCACCAAATCAGTGATCAATTGTGAATGCTCACGTACCTGGGATATATTTTGATTGGTCATTGCGCTATAGATATGGAGGGCAACAAAACCAATCTCGTCCATCCCCAGATCTACACCCATTTTCTCTTTGATCAGACGAACAGCGTATTCTCCCATTCGATATTCTTCAGGGTAAATCTCGCGGGTTTCATATAAAAATGGATTTTGTATGATAATGCCCTGCTCCTTGCGTTTTAACGCGAAAGAAATGTGATCGGTTAATGCAATATGGATATGTTCATTCAGAGGAACGTCCGTACGCTCTGCAATATACGTAATAACTTCGTTAATAATCTCGATCAGTGCTTCATCCACCTGTGGAAGAAGCTGTTTGTACTGCTCTTGCTCCTGCTGGTTTTTCAAAATGAACATTTTCTCCACAGCCATCAATGGAATGTGATCACTCGGTTTTCGGTTAAAGCCAATGCCTTTACCAATAACAACGACTTCCCCGTGTTCTGGATGCTGTGCAATGATTACATTATTATTTAGCGCTTTATCTACATGCAAGCTGCTCATTGTTTGCACCTCTTTTTCACACCATCTTAGGTGTGATTAAGTCACACCCTGTTACGAACGAAAAGACACCCGGAGCGGGCAAACCGCGCCGGACGTCTCGCTTAAAAAGTAACAAAAATTCGCCTTAAGGTCAATAGAGCAACCATGCAAGATTCGAAGTGCTTCTTACTCGTCAACTCCAGCTCTTTCCACAATCTTGTCGATTATCGAAGGAGTTGTAACAGCCTCGCTCTGTTGAATGGCAACTGGCGCAGGTGTTTTAGACTTCGTAAGGCCTTTAATCAGCTGCTCTACATCGATGCCGGATACACTTTTGAGCATCTCTGGAGCGGTCGCCATAAGTTCAGTAACATAGTTACTCACTCGTGCTGCACCTTCACCTTTACCTGTATCTACCACCGTCAGTTTATCAATGGATGCAATTGGCTCTGCAATTTTACCAGCCAGTTCAGGCAGCATTTTGACAATGATATCGAGTACAGCTGCTTCGCCAAACTTCTGGAACGCTTCGGCCAGTTTTTCTTTTGCTTCTGCTTCTGCAAGACCACGCAAACGAATAACTTCTGCATCTGCTGTACCTTTGGCAAGTTCCGCATCCGCCATGGCCTGACCTTCAAGTCGCTTCTGTTCAGCTGTTGCTTTGGCATGTGTTTCGATGGAATACTGTACTGCATCAGCTTCACGCATTCTTTTGGCTTTATCCGCTTCGGCAGCCTGCTCTACCGCATAACGATCCGCTTCTGCCTTTTTCTTCACTTCGGCATCGTATTGCTTCTCACGTACGACGATTTCTTTTTCCTGGAGGTCAATCTCACGTTCTTTACGAACGAGTTCAACCTTCATTTCTTCTTCCACCACGGTCTGTCTCGCACGAGCTTCATGGATATGGTACGCCTGGTCGGCTTCCGCTTTGGCTGTATCCTGATCCCGCTTAAACGTGGCTACTTTCAGTTCTTTCTCTTTGGCTGCCTCAGCGATATTGGTATCACGCAGCAACTCTGCTTTTTGACCCTGCTCTTCCGCATTGGCCTTCTGAATACGTGCATCACGCATCGCTTCCGCTTCAGCTATCTCGGCATCTCGCTTCACAGCAGCAATTCTCGGTTTACCGAGAGCATCCAAGTAGCCCTGTTTATCACGAACATCCTTGATGGTAAATGAGACAATTTGAAGGCCCATTTTCTTCAGATCTCTAGCTGCTACACCTTGAACCTCTTGCGCAAACCGATCCCGGTTCCGGTATACTTCTTCCACCGTCATTGTACCGAGGATGGCCCGCAAATGCCCCTCCAGTACCTCCTGTGCTTCGCTTCTCAGCGCTTCAACAGGTTTACCGATGAATTGCTCAGCTGCCGTAGCAACGTCTTCTACAGCGCCTCCAACCTTGATAATAGCTACACCGTCAGCAATAACCGGAACCCCTTGCTCCGTGTATACTTCAGGTGTGGAGACATCCAGCTTGTGGGACAATAAGGAGATAAACTCGGATTGCTGGAATACCGGCAGGATAAATGCACCGCCACCACGAACAATCTTAATTTTTCGGCCAGAATCATCATCGGAGATATTTTTGCTACCCAGGAATGATCCCGTAACGATCATTGCCTCATCCGGTCCAACCGTTTTGTATCTCGCCCAGAAAGCCAAACCTAAAATTAGAATGACACCGACTACAACTATAGGAATCAGCAATACATCCCAATTCAAATTCAAATTATCCATTCCACATCTCTCCCCTTATTCATTCATGATGAGTGCTTAAACTACTTAGGTGATAAGAATACTTTATAAATCTTTAAGTACATTTTCATCCCATTCCGACACACGCAGTACACCATCTACAACATCCACCACGACAACACGGGCTCCCGCCGCAATGGGGAGGTGTTCAAAACTGGATGCCGTTTGAATCGTACTACCGGAAGCAAAACGAATCATCACTTCGCCAAAACCTTTTTCCGGCACCGGAATGGTGATTTCCCCAATTTTCCCGGATAACTCTTTCATCGAAAATGCAATCGAGACATCGCTGTTACGCATCGGTTTGATATATGCGAAGAATACCAGCATGGCTGCAGCAATACCTATAAGCAGGGATAGTATTAGACCGGACATTGCACTTAATGAACTATAACGTGTCAGTAAAATACCTGCCCCACCAAAGGTTGTAATGGAACCAGCTAACACAACGGGTTTGAAAAAATCAAGACCTGGCATTTCGAAGGCTCCGTCCAGCAAGCCGTCAATCAAGTCACCCAGCACAAGGCTGACAACCGCAAATATTGCTCCTCCGATCAGACACCCCCAATAAATTGTCTCCATCCCCTGTTCCTCCTCTCTCTGCCGCAAATTCATCCTAACTGGGCATTCCACATGTAAATAAATACGTAGCTAACATCAAAATGTTTCAAAATCTTTCCTCAAATGTATTCTGAACCCGATAATGGGTATTATCACGACATTCTGTTCTTCTTGCTCCATGTTCCTCCATCATTCACGTGTACAGCCCGAATACATGAAAAAAACCGCAAGCCCCCATGAAGGAGACTTGCGGTTATTGGCAACAGGATGTGTCCTTTCACTTGTCAGTGATTATAGAATTACAGAGAAGCCTTGTAGATGGATACAACATCTTCCCGTTGCAGTTTTTTGAAATTACCGAATGGGCCAAACAGCATCGCTTTGTCTGCCATTACGTCGATCTGGCTATCATCGATATCGTAATCAGCCAAACGGTTAGGTGCACCAATGGATGTCCAGAATTTGCTGAGCGCATCGATACCTTCTTCGGCAATCTGTCTGTCCGACTTGCCTTCAGGGTTCACTTCGAATACATTAATTGCCAGACGTTTGAATCGATCCACATTCACGTCCAGGTTATGTTTCATCCAGTGTGGGAACAAGATTGCCAGTCCACCGCCGTGTGGGATATCATACACTGCGGATACCGCGTGTTCAATATTATGTGTTGCCCAGTCTCCTGCGAGACCCATATTCAGCACGCCATTCAGTGCCATTGTTCCGCAATATAGAATCGTTTCGCGCAGTTCATAGTTCTCCAGATCTTCAACCAGACGAGGTGCTGCGTCCATAACGGTACGCAGAATCGTCTCACAGAAGCCGAGTTGAACCGGTGTGTTGGCATCTAGATGGAAGTAATGCTCCAATACGTGGGACATCATATCCACCATACCGTACACCGTTTGGTCCAGTGGAACAGTGTATGTATTCACTGGATCCAGGATGGAGAATGCAGGAAATGAGTATGCGCTACCCCAGCCCAATTTTTCTTGTGTATCCTGATTCGTAATAACCGAACCTGAGTTCATTTCCGAACCCGTTGCTGCCATCGTCAATACCGTACCCAGTGGAAGAGCGTCCTGTGCAACGGCTTTGCGCTGAGCAAAATCCCACATATCGCCATCATATTTGGCACCTACAGCAATCGCTTTGGAACAATCCAGTACACTGCCGCCACCTACAGCGAGGATCAGGTCGATGTTATTGGTTTTACAGAGGTCTACCCCTTTATGCACCGTAGAAAGACGCGGGTTCGGTTCCACACCAGCCAGTTCAGTCACTTCTGCTCCAGCTTCCTTAAGCAAACCAATTACTTGATCGTACAGCCCACTGCGTTTGATACTGCCGCCACCATATACAAGCAGAACCCGTTTACCGTATTTCGGCACTTCTGTTTTCAATGCTTCCAGTTGTCCTTTGCCGAAAATCAGCCGGGTTGGATTATAGAATTGGAAAGATCTCATATCTATTGTCGCCTCCAATGGAGTTTAGAATTTTTAGTGCAACTCCAATTATAGTACCCTGTTTATAGAAAAACAAATCGATAGTCACTCACTTTATAACAACCCGTTAATCTCCAAATGGGCTCGAAACATCTCGCTCGTTGAAGGCAAATTCTCAGCATCCACCCATGTTTCTGAGGCCCACAATCCAGCCTGTATGAATGCCCGCGGACAATGGATAAAACACTCTTCCACATCTACAATGACAGCCGCACCTATGGTTTTACCACTCCAGCCCATACTGGCGATGAATTCCTCATCCTTGGTAATGGATGCTGTGCCATTAATACGCAGCACTTCATTCATACCCGGAATCAAAAAGAGCATGCCAATACCAGGGTTCGACAACATGTTCAACAACGAGTCTATCCGCCGATTGCCTGGGCGTTCGGGATAAACGAGCCGGTATGTATCATAGACTTTCACAAATCCCGCTCCATCACCCCGAGGTGACACATCACTTTTTCCATCACGATCGGAGGTGGAGAGGAAAAATAATGGTGACATGGATAGAAAGTTCTGAACATGTGAATCCACAAATGAAATTGCCTTGTTACGCACATGTTCATGCGGTTCACCCACCATGCCTTGCAGTTCCTCAGCATCTGTAATCAACGGAATATTCAATGTCTGCTTTTCCAAATCATTAACCCCATTTCCTCAATTCATCATGGTACTCTAGGACTTCACTCCATTATAACTGGCCCGGAGGCTCATTCCAATGCGCACAAAAGACAAGAACTACTAGACGCCAAGAACACCCGCTCATGATTGAGCGGGTGTTCTTGGTTTGTAGACTACTATTCAGTGTATCCCATGCTGCTTACAAAACGATGGAAAGCCTGGCGTCCTGCTTCATCATATTTGTAGACCCCTGCATGTTCCAGAATCTCGGCAAATTTCAAGCCAACTTCCTGCTGTACAATGGCAACGGCTTGTTCTTTGTCCAGGTTAGGACCAAACCGTTCAATCAATTCTTCCGCCCAGCCCAGATGTTTGTTCAACACATGATCAGAAGCTTTGGCGGCTTCAGCAAGTTTGGCATCTCCAGCGAGGATATCCGCGATACTGTCCAGTTCTTCTTTCAAACGACCTGGCAGGATGGCAAGCCCCATCACTTCGATCAGACCAATGTTTTCTTTCTTCAGATGGTGCATTTCACGGTGCGGATGGAAAATCCCTTCTGGATGCACATCATTTGTACGATTGTTACGCAATACAAGATCCATCTCATAACCACCATCTGCACTACGACGAACGATTGGTGTTACCGTATTGTGTGGTACTTGTTCCCCGTCCACTTCACTAAACGCTTCGATATCTACAGCAGAATCACTGTAGACCTTCCACGCTTCATATACGGCGTTGCCCGCTTCAAGCAGCTCTGCAGGATCGTGTGAAGCCAGACGCATTACGGACATTGGCCATTTCACAAGACTCAACGTAAGTCCAGGTGCATCCGCATGGCGGAAGACCGCCTCTGGCTGTGCATTTTGAATCGCGAATGTATGACGTCCACCCTGGAAATGGTCATGTGTCAGAATCGACCCACCTACAATCGGCAAATCTGCGTTAGATCCGATAAAGTAATGCGGGTACTCCCCGACAAACGCAAGCAGTCTGCGCATTGTATCTTTGGTCAGCTTCATCGGCACATGATCATGATGGAAAATGATGCAGTGCTCGTTGTAGTACACATACGGCGAGTATTGGAACAACCAAGGTTCGCTGTTAAGTTCCAGCGGAATGACTCTCAGATTCTGGCGAGCCGGGTGATTCACCCGACCAGCATAACCTACATTTTCACGACACAGTTGGCATTTTGGATATACCGGAGGCGGAAGCAATTTCGCCATGGCAATTTCCTTTGGACTTTTCTCCGGCTTCGACAGGTTGATAGTAATCTCCATGTCTCCATAGGCCGTGTCCTGTGTCCAGTAGACGTTCTTCGAGATCCGATCCATACGGATGTAGTTGGAGTTAATCGACAAGTCATAGAATTGAGATGTGGCCGCCTCAATGCCTTCCGTCTGCTCCGTGTGGCGGAATGCGCGTACCACCTCGGATGGACGAGCCATCAAATGACCCATGATTTTGGCATCCAGCAAATCACGGAACGTATCACTATTTTCAGGAATGAGTCCAATGGAAAATCCATAATCGATCAACGTATCCAGCATAGCCTGTGGGCCATCGGGCACAGTCGTGTCCAACTCACCGGCATAAGGCTCTGAGAATCCGAATTGTTCCAGCAAGAGGTTGCGGCTGTAATCCCAATCCGCCTCCTCGATTAATTGTTTCTGCAAGGCAAATGCAACCAGACGTTCAATGGCATGCAGTGCTTCCTGCTGCTCCGGTGTCCGCTCTGTGGCACCTGCTGCAATATGAGTCTGTGACATAAGGTGTTCGCCTCCTAGTTTTTTCCGTAGCCGTCAGGACGTGATTGGTGCCAGCTCCAAGCGCTTTGAATGACATCTTCCAGATTGGTCCATTTTGGATTCCAACCCAGGACTGATCTTGCTTTTGCAGATGAAGCTACCAGCACAGCCGGATCACCTGCACGACGTGGCTCCTGTACAACCGGGATATCCAGGCCAGTCACTTTTTTAGCTGTTTCGATCACTTGTTTTACCGAGAATCCTGTACCGTTACCAAGATTGAACACATTACTGTTCTCACCTTTACGAAGATAATCTACTGCACGCAGATGTGCATCAGCCAAGTCGCTCACGTGGATATAGTCACGGATACATGTGCCATCTTCTGTTGCATAGTCGTCACCAAACACGGCGATGTGCGGGCGTTGTTTCAATGCTGTTTGCAGTACAAGTGGAATCAAGTGACTCTCTGGTTGGTGATCTTCACCAATTTTGCCGCTGTCATGAGCACCAGCTGCATTGAAGTAACGTAAGGAAACGTATTTGATATCCTGAACTTTATCGAACCATGACATCATGCGTTCCATCATCAGCTTTGTTTCGCCGTATACGTTGGTTGGTTCTGTACGATCACTCTCTTCGATTGGCACTTTCTCAGGCTCACCGTAGGTAGCTGCTGTAGAGGAGAAGACGATGCGGCGTACGTTCGCTGCATTCATCGCTTCCAACAGACAGAGTGTACCAAACACGTTGTTGTCATAATATTTAACCGGGTCTTTCATACTCTCGCCTACGAGTGAGTTGGCTGCAAAGTGAATGACTGCATCGATTGAATTCTCAGCGAACAGCTTCGCCAGAATTTCTTTGTCACGAAGATCCCCTTCATACAACTTACCGCCGAGCAACGCTTCACGATGCCCTGTCTGCAAGTTATCCAGTACAACAACCTCTTCCCCACGTTCCAACAATGCTGCTACCGTATGAGATCCAATATACCCTGCTCCACCTGTCACCAAAATTGCCATTTTACTTCGCCTCCTTCAATTCTTTGACACCATCACCTACACCGCATACATAGAAATCACCTTTGAGACGGGTACGCGCTTCATATGCAGCGCCCACTTCACTTACAAAACGCTCGACATCATTCTCATGCACAAGTGATACGGTACAACCGCCAAATCCTGCGCCAGTCATCCGAGCACCAAGCGTGCCTGGAATCCGCTGAGCTTCTTCAACCATAACATCCAGCTCATCACAGCTTACTTCGTACAAATCGCGAAGCGATTCATGAGAAGCGTTCATCAGCTTGCCGAAGGATTCCAGATCATTGATCCGCAATGCCTCCACCGATGCGAGCACACGCGCGTTCTCTTCCACAACATGTTGTGCACGCTGTCTTACTTTCTCATCTTTGATCTGATCCTGTAGTGTTACGAACTGCTCTGGCGTCAATTGAGCCAGGTAATTCAGTGCAGGCAGCTGTTCCTTCAAGATGGCAAGTGCCTGCTCGCATTGGGAGCGACGTTCATTGTAAGCCGAATCCACCAGACCGCGGCGTTTGTTTGTGTTACCGATGACCAATTTGTATGAGCCTGTACGGAAAGGAACCTTTTCGTATTCCAGTGTGTCACACATCAGCAGGATCGCATGATCCTGAGCACCGTTTGCGACAGCGAACTGATCCATGATTCCACAGTTGACGCCTACGAACTCATTTTCCGCTTTCTGGGACAAAAGCGCCAGTTGAACCGTATCAATATCCGATACACCCTCCAGAGACTGAATCGCAAATCCGGTGAGTACCTCCAGAGATGCAGATGATGAAAGTCCTGCCCCGTTCGGAATCTCCCCGTGGTACAAGAAGTCGTAGCCTTTTGTTACATTCACGCCTTTGCCCTGCAATTCAACCATGACACCAACAGGATAGTCGGTCCATTCTCCGGTTTTTTCCTTACCTATGGAGGAAGTGTCTAGTGCCCCTTCATAAGACATGTTCGTGGAAGCCAGTTGCAACTTGTTGTCCTCACGCTCACGAATGATCAATGTTGTTCCGAATTCAAGTGCTGCCGGAAGCACGTATCCACCGTTATAGTCAATGTGCTCACCGATCAGATTCACACGCCCAGGGGCATGAAATACACGGATGTCCGCTCCACTCTCTCCGTACTTCTCAATAAACTTTTGTTTCAATTCAGTTACGTTCACTGCTGGTGCACCTCGCCTCGTTGTTGTGTTTTTCTTAATGTTATTATATAAGAAAGCGGTGCCTCTTGTAATGCAACCATGTGTGTTTCATATGGATAAATGTGACCTTAAGGCGTATAATGATCGGAGCATCCCGGAAAGAAGGAAACGACCATGTCAGAGCAATCCAACCCCAAGAAAGAATCCCTTGCATCTTCTAACGAAAAAATACAGGAATCACCTTCCGGTAAAAGCGGAGCACTCAGTTATTCGGTTGCCTCCAATCCGGTCTATTATGAACAAGGCGCACTGCATGTCCTGTTTGCCGGGGCAAGCCAGACCCTTCCGGGTCACGCCATCGGACCTAAATTGTTTGATTATTATCTGCTGCATTATGTAGAAAAAGGGGCGGGTACGTTCCGTACCGAACTGCACACCTACGAGTTATCCGCAGGTGATTGTTTCCTCATTCATCCTGGGCAACTGGTAAGTTACCAGTCTCACGCCCGCAACCCATGGCAATATCGCTGGATTGCCTTCACAGGCAGCCAGGCTGGCCAACATACCGAGGAAGCCGGGTTCCGCCCGGAGAAGTCCGTTTTTCATGCTGGACCATCCTGTGGGATATCCGATTGGCTATCCGTGATGCAGGATGCTTTTGCCGAGCGCAAAGAAAGCTCCCATTTCACATCACTGGGTACGTTATATATGATTCTAGCCGAAGCACAGAATCACCTTTCGCAGGGCCAAACCTTAATTCCAGGTGAATCCTCCATCCGACGTACGGTGAAACAGATGATTCAATATATGTCTACCCAATATGCCTATCCTGTCTCCATTGAACAAATGTCTGCGAGTCTTGGATACAACCGCGCGTATTTATCCCGTATTTTCAAACAGGAAACCGGTCTTTCGCCAGTCACTTATCTGCTCAAACTGCGGATCGACAAGTCGCGCCAACTCCTAAGAGAACGCCCGGATCTGTCCATCGAACAGGTATCTGCATCGGTCGGACTGCCAGACGCGCTGTATTTCTCCAAACAGTTCAAACGATTTCACGGTGAAGCGCCTAGCCTGTATCGAGAGAAAATACTGTCCCGCCCACTACATCAGGGGTTACAGAAGAACGCTCAACAAAACAAACGGTGAGCAAGATAACGGCCGGAACCACATACGACAAAAAAAGGTGCATTCCGCCATTATGGCTAAGATGCACCTTTTACACTTTATTTATTTGTCATCAGGCTGCGGAGACAGAATGGATTCAATCCGTTCCAATTCCTCTGTAGAGAAATCCAGCTGACTAAGCGCAGCCACATTCTCTTCAATCTGTGAAGGACGGCTTGCGCCAATCAGCGCAGAAGTTACCCTGCCATTCCGCAGCACCCAGGAGAGTGCAAATTGGGCCAAACTCTGGCCGCGGGCTGCTGCAATCTGGTTCAGCGCACGCACTTTGCGGAGCGTCTCTGGAGAGATGTTGTTTTCATTCAGGAATACCGATGGTCCTTTGGCACGTGAGTCTTCCGGGATACCATTCAAGTATTTGTTCGTGAGCACACCTTGTGCCAATGGACAGAATGCAATACTGCCTGTTCCATACTCATCCAGCACGTCCTGCAAACCATCTTCAATCCAGCGCTCCAGCAGCGAGTATTTCGGTTGATGGATTAACAGGGGCGTACCCAGACCTTTCAGAATTTCGGCAGCCTGTCTTGTCTGCTCTGCGGGATAGTTGGAGATCCCTACATAAAGGGCTTTGCCCGATCGAACAATATGGTCCAGTGCCATCATCGTTTCTTCCAAAGGCGTCTCGGGATCATAACGATGTGAATAGAAGATATCCACATAATCCAGGCCCATACGCTTCAAGCTCTGATTCAGACTGGACACCAGATTTTTGCGTGAACCCCACTCGCCATACGGCCCGGGCCACATATAATATCCCGCTTTGGTGGAGATCACCAGTTCATCCCGATAAGGTTTCAGATCTTGGGCCAGTACCTGTCCAAATAACTGCTCTGCTGAACCTGCCGGTGGACCATAATTGTTGGCAAGGTCAAAGTGTGTAATGCCCAGATCAAATGATCGGGTAATCATATTACGGCCATTCTCAGCGTTATTAATACCGCCAAAATTATGCCACAGCCCCAGTGAAATCGCTGGCAGTTTCAAACCTGAACGTCCAACGCGGTTATATTTCATCGTTTCATAGCGAGTATCGCTTGCTACGTAGACCATCATGAATCCCTTCTTTCCCCAGGTTCCGCCTCTTTTGTCCGGTCTGTGCCGGAGAATGCGGTTGTTCAGTCCATACGTTTAACCAAGAAGCTGGTCCACATTATTCATTACCTCGCCAATCGGATCTGTAATCAGCAAATCAGCCCTGCGGTCATAAGCAGTAGGTGTAGCGTTCAGCAGAACGGTATGTTTTCCCTGAAAATACGTAATTAACTGGGCCGCCGGATATACCGTCAGTGACGTGCCTCCCACGAGTAACAGATCTGCAGAAGACAGTGCATCAATGGAACGATACAAAGTCGTCTGATCCAGCTCCTCTTCGTACAGCACCACATCCGGTTTGATCACACCACCACATGTGGTACAGCGAGGCACGGTATCTTGGGACTGTATAATATCATTCAGCGTATAAAACTGCTTGCAATCCATGCAGGCATTACGATGAATTGAGCCGTGAAGCTCAAAGACATTGCTGTTGCCTGCCTTCTGATGCAGTCCGTCGATATTTTGCGTGATCACTGCCTGAAGTTTCCCCTCATGCTCCAGACGGGCCAACAGTCGATGGCACCCGTTAGGTTCCGCATCTGGATGAAGCATTTTGCCTCGATAAAAATCATAAAAAATATCAGCATGTTGATCAAAAAAATGTCGGCTTAACAACTCTTCCGGTGGATAAGGCGAATGCTGCTCCGTCTGATACAGACCCGCAGCCGAACGGAAGTCGGGAATCCCGCTTTCCGTTGAAGTCCCGGCCCCTCCGAAAAAAACAATACGGGAGCTTTCCTGAATCCAGGCAGCCAGTTGTTCTGTTGCGTTCATCCTCTCTCCTCCTTTTTTTACTATATAAATTGAACTAAAGAATATTTACACTGGCCACTCCATTTTGTAGAAATGTTGAGTTCAATTTATATCGTTCAACCAAACCAGAGTGACTTATATAATCACGCTTATCTCATTATAATGACGAATAATGGCATGGGCATCAACCAGGTGGGATCCTTGATCTAACTGTGGACAGTAACCAAGCGTATAGGATACCTCTGCGTGCCTCCCCATCTGCATATCCCCATTGCTGTCTCCAATGACAACGGCCTCCGCAGGATGGATATGTAATTCACGGCAAGCCAAGAGTGCTGCTTCTCTATCCGGTTTGCCCTGGGTCACCCGATCACAGCCCACAATGGATGTGAAAAAGGAACGTATCCCCATCCAATCCAGATGTGTTTCTGCTGCTGCTGTGCTGTCTGAAGTGACGACCGCCAGTGGTAAGTCCGCTGCCTTGCATTTCTGCAAGAAATCCAGCAATCCTGACATGGGTTCAGCGGATTTGCGCTCTCTTACCGATCTCATGGCTACACTTGAAAATTTGCGTATCGTTGTGATCGCTTCATTCCATGGCATACCTGCCGCATATAACTGCCCGGCAAGCAATCCCGTGCACTCATCCACAGTCGCAATGGCCAGCGGGCCTTGCGGATCATATCCAACAATATGACCTTGGGGATTATGGATGGTGCCCAGAACGTGCTCCCGTTCAACCGTAAATGAAGCTCCAAGTTCATTCATACGTGATTGCAACTGATCCAGTAATGTCTCTGCCCACGGTCCCCATAGCCGGAGAAATTCCAGTAGTGTTCCATCTTTATCAAACAGGATACCTTTACATGGGATCTGCGCTCCATTCACTTGAAGCATGGTCATCCGTATCGCCTCCATCAAGTATGCTATAAATGCATACAGCCCTTAGTGCAGAATAATCAAAACCTACTTGATGGTACTTAACCAAGCCAGAACTGTCTTGACGGTCTGATTCAGCTGTTCTTCTCCACTCACTTCCGGCTCGCCATCTCCTTTTTGATGACCATAATCACCGAACTGGGCGTGGTTTCCACCTTCAATGGTGTAATATACCGTGTCTTCTGGAAGATACATCCGTCCACTCTGATACTTCGTAGCATTCACGACTTCATCTTTAGTACCCAGAATAGATAAAGCAGGTATTCCAAGTGACTTTACGCTTCCTTTTTCATCCGGGTAGGATGCCAGAAAGAAGATCCCGTGAAGTGCATCTGGATGTGCGGCTACATAACGTGCAGCCATGGATCCACCGAGAGAATGTCCACCCATAACAAATTGTTCATCTGGATATGCGGCCAGAATCTCATCTGCCAAGTTTGGCTTAAGCACTGCCAGGTTAACTGGCATCTTGGCAATAATCGTGTGATGACCCGCAGCAGCCAGCTCATGCGCAAGTGGTGCATAACTTTCCGGTTTTACCAGTCCACCAGGATAGAAAAGCACACTTTTCCCAGACGGTTTATCGGGCACAAAATCAATCCAGTTCTCTTGTTCACTCACCGTCACCGGATTGGCTGTTTCCATAGCTGTTTGGGCTGTTTCCTGTGGACCGTATGGTGTGAATAATTTCCACGCAACAAATCCACATCCAATGACAATGAGCGCCAGAAGTACGAGCAGGAATTTCCCAATGCCCCTCTTCTTGCGCCCTGTATTATACCGATTTCTCAACGTTTATCACCTTTCTTCACTTCCGCAGGTGCCGCGGCTAACAGAATTGGGAGCCTTTGTTTATCAGGCTCCCCTTCTACGAATTGAAAAATATTATTCAGCCTTGGCCTTGCGGTAAGCATCCATATATTGTTCCGCTTTGCGACGGACATGACTCAGGTCACCCGTCTTCACAGCTTCCGATGTCAAGTCGGAGCCGATCCCTACAGCGACTGCTCCACCCTTGATCCAATCTCCCAGATTAGACAAGGATACCCCGCCAGTTGGCATAAAATTCGCCTGCGGCATAGGGCCCTTCATCGTTTTGATAATCGAAGGATCATACAGATTACCCGGGAACAACTTCACAATGTCCACACCAAGCTCCAATGCGCGTTGAACATCAGCAATCGTCATCACACCAGGCAGAATCGGAATTCGATACAGGTTGCAGATCTGAACGGTATCCGGATTCAGGGAAGGTCCAACGACAAACTCGGCACCCGACATGATGGCCGCTCTTGCCGTTTGCGGTTCTAGCACCGTTCCCGCACCAATAATCGCGAATTTCTCTGGATCTTGTGTGTTCCAATGGTATACACGGCTTAATTTTTCAATGGCTTTGAGTGCACTGGGTACTGTCATCGTAATCTCGATAACTTTAATGCCACCCGCAATCGCTTGCTCGGCCATGGCAATGACTTGATCCGCAGAATCTGCACGCAGAACTGCCACAACCCCATTGTCCGTAATCTTTTGCAATAGCTGAAGCTTCTTCATTTCATTCTCTCCCTTGTCAATGTGGTGGTTGTGTATACAAGCCTTACATTTAAGAACGAAGATGAGCCATATATGATCTCAGCAGCGACTAGCGCTCAACATGGGCAACGTTGTTCAGCTTGGCCTCGACCTGCCCCCACGTCGGGAGCGCCTCCCAATCGCCAACAGCCTGTATAACCATGGAACCGGTCAAATTGCCGAGACGGGTTGCTTCCTGCGGGGAGTATCCTTTTAATAAACCCGATAAAAATCCCGCGCAGAATCCATCTCCTGCACCTACCGTATCCAGAACATAATCCGCCTTAAAGTACGGAACTTCAGTTAGGGTACCATTCGCCAATACGTAGGTCAAATCAGGGCCACCCTTCACAATGCACACAGCATTCATGGCAGATAAACGCTCAAGTACTTTTTGATCATTTTCTTCGTTATATAGAAGTTTCATCTCGTCCAGACCCGGTAAAAAGTAGTCCGCCAGTTCAGCTAAACGGAGTATAATCGGACGGGCCTCATCCGCAGACCATAGTTTGAGACGCAGATTTGGATCAAAGCTTACTTTCACCCCTGCCTGTTTGGCAATATGTATGGCCGCCTCTACGGTTGCAAGTCCGGACGGGCTTATCGCTGCCGTTATACCCGTAACATGCAATATCTTCGCCCCGGCAATATAGTCGGGATCCAGATCATCAGGTGTGATCGCACTTGCAGCAGATAGCTTCCTATAATAATGCACAGAGGCTTTCCCGGAAGCGTTCTCACGAATCATCAAACCAGTAGGCTCGTGATCACTCAACCTTACCCGGGATACATCTACGCCTTCACCGCGAATGGCTTTCAGAATCATACTGCCGATCGGATCATTGCCCAAGCGTCCAAACCAACCACTGGTATGCCCCAGGCGGGATACGCCAATAGCCAGATTGCTCTCAGCACCCCCGAAAGACTTGTCCAGTGTGGCTGCATATTCCAGCCCTCTTGTATCCTTGGCAGTCAGCAAACCCATACTCTCCCCAAACGTAATAATTTCCGGGCTTGGATAGGGACTCGTTGACATGATTTCTTCCCTCCTTATAATTACATTCCCTCATCTTCTTTTTCTATTGTCATCCTCTATGCAACCGTTGTCAATCCCGTTGCGTTCATTTTGTTGTCACAGCTTTAATAAAAGATAACGCTTACCAATGTGAATTAAATCACAATAGATAATGAACATCCATATTACCCTTATTACAGATGCAAATGAATTTGCAACCAGGGTCTATAAGGGGGCTACACCATGAAAAATCAGACACTGATCCGGGATGATCAGGAATCTTTCTTTTACAATCTGCGCTTTATGCTTATCGTCTGTGTCCTTGCTGGTAATGCACTTGAACCACTCATCACACGTTTTGCAGGAGCGGAAGCTCTGTTCCTGTGGATATATACGTTTCACATGCCACTCTTTGTATGGGTAACCGGGTATTTTGCGACACACTCACTCCAGGGTGCATCTGGGCGAAATGTCCTGAAGCAGATTGCACTACAGTATGTACTGTTTCAGTCCTTATACGCACTAATGGACTTTACCGTATTCCACACACCCCATATGAGGCTATCCTTCTTTGCACCTTACTTGCTGTTATGGTTTCTCGCGAGTCATTTCTGTTGGCGACTGTTGCTTCGTCTGGCGATTTCCTGGAAACCGATATATCGGGTGATTGGATCGATTGCGCTCGGTATAATTGCCGGGTATTTGCCCATCGACGGGTTCTGGCTCAGCTTCAGCCGTACGTTTGTTTTTCTGCCGTTTTTTGTCATAGGTTATGACTATGGAGCAACCATCCGTTCACATCTATTATCCGGTTGGGGGCGAAAAACCGCAGCCATCCTCTCTGCTGCACTGTTGGTATGGATCGGGTATGGTGGTTTGAACATTTCATCCGGATGGTTACTCGGCAGCATGACGTACGCCGAACTGGGTCACCACGAATGGTATGCCGGCATCTTCCGACTTGGAATCTACCTATTGGAGATCGCATCGGCAGCACTGTTCTTGGCCTGGGTACCTTCCTTGACTTCCAGACTGACGGACCTTGGACGACGTACACTCTATGTGTTCCTGCTGCATGGGTTTCTCGTTCGTCTCGCGATCTGGTCCGGAGTCTACAGTTATATGGGAAGCTCGGCGTATATTCCAGTCATACTTGTCATTGCCATACTCTTCGCAGTCACACTGGCTCTGCCGGCTGTACGTCACATGTTCAAACCCGTAATTGAACCGGATATATCCCGATTTTCTTTCAATCGACATGAGGTGTTTAAACGGTCGGCCTAATGCTCTGACGGATCTCTTCACCATCGATTCTATCCTAGTGAATTGTTTCAGGCTGGAAATAAGGTGGTAAATTAGGGATACGCGCTACAAAAAACAACTTATCGTTGTAAGGAGTGATTTGTAATGGCACGTCAACAGACGTCAGAACACAAGATGAGTCGTGAGGAAGCTGGCAGATTAGGTGGCAAAGCGACTTCCAAGAACCATGATCGAAGCTTCTACCAGATGATTGGAAAAAAAGGTGGAGAAGCGACTTCAGATGCCCATGACACTGACTTTTACAAGCAGATTGGTCGCAAGGGCGGCGAAGCAACCTCCGAAACTCATAATAAGGAATTCTATCGTGAGATTGGACGCAAAGGCGGAAGCAACTAATGAATTCCGCTTGCCACATCGAAACATGATCATAGCTTTCCCGTAAATCAAGAAGTCTAATTCCATGAAAATGGTTTGAGGCTTCTTTCTATTGATTGTAGAAATATGACGACGGTTGTGATAGACTCAATAGAAAAACCGGGTGTTCACGGGTTTAAAGCAGCAAAGAATTTCACAAACTACGGGGAGCTCGACACCGGCATGCCGGTCCTTTTTTTTAGAGTACGGATGAAATTAAACGACAGATGCACTGCCATTTACTTTTCCATTCATGTTGCTCAATATTATATATTTGGGGGGAAATACACCATGTCAGCCAAGAAGATGCGTTCCGATATGATCAAAAAAGGTTTTGACCGCGCACCACACCGGAGTTTGCTCCGCGCAGCGGGCGTTAAAGAAGAGGATTTCGGCAAGCCGTTTATTGCCGTATGTAACTCATACATCGATATCGTGCCCGGCCATGTCCACCTTCAGGAATTCGGTAAAATTGTAAAGGATGCTATTCGTGAAGCCGGTGGCGTTCCATTCGAATTCAACACCATCGGAGTAGATGATGGTATTGCCATGGGACACATTGGTATGCGTTACTCGCTGCCAAGCCGTGACATTATCGCGGATTCCGTGGAAACCGTTGTATCTGCACACTGGTTCGACGGCATGGTATGTATCCCGAACTGCGATAAAATTACACCCGGCATGATGATGGGTGCACTCCGTTGTAATATCCCTACCGTGTTTGTCAGCGGTGGACCGATGAAAGCCGGTCGTGACAGCAATGGTAAGGCTCTGTCCTTGACCTCTGTATTTGAAGGCGTAGGCGCTTATCAAGCAGGTAAAATCGATGACAAGAGTTTGCTGGAGCTTGAACAGTTCGGTTGTCCAACGTGTGGATCATGCTCCGGTATGTTCACAGCGAACTCCATGAACTGTCTGGCTGAAGCGATGGGACTGGCTATGCCAGGTAACGGAACCATCCTGGCTGTTGCTCCTGAGCGTCGTGAGTTTGTTAAACAATCTGCTAAACAACTGATGGAACTTATTAAAATGGATCTGAAACCACGTGATATCGTTACTGTAGAAGCGATCGATAACGCGTTTGCACTGGATATGGCGATGGGTGGATCTACGAATACAGTACTGCACACGCTGGCACTGGCTCATGAAGCAGGCATCGAGTATCCAATCGAGCGTATCAATGAAGTAGCTAACCGCGTTCCGCATCTGGCGAAACTTGCACCTGCTTCCGATCTTCACATCGAAGACGTTCATAATGCAGGCGGCGTAAGCGCAGTGCTGAACGAGTTGCTCAAGAAACCAGGCGCAATTCATGGTGACTGCATTACAGTAACAGGTAAAACGATCCGTGAGAACGTTGAAGGAAAAGAAATTCAGGATACAAATGTCATTCACCACCTGGATAACCCGCATTCCGAAAAAGGCGGCCTGGCTGTATTGTTTGGTAACCTTGCACCACAAGGCGCTATCATCAAAGTTGGTGCAGTTGATGCTTCAGTTGGCGGATACCACAAAGGTCCTGCCATCTGCTTTGACTCCCAGGAGCAAGCGCTCGAAGGTATTGCTAACGGCAAAGTAAAAGAAGGACATGTTGTTGTTATCCGTTATGAAGGACCAAAAGGTGGACCAGGTATGCCTGAGATGCTGGCTCCTACTTCCCAGATCGTAGGTATGGGATTGGGTGCCAAAGTTGGTCTGATCACCGATGGACGCTTCTCCGGCGCATCCCGCGGAATCAGTATCGGACATATCTCTCCGGAAGCAGCTGAAGGTGGTCCAATCGCCTTTGTTGAAGAAGGAGACATCATCGAGCTGGATCTGAACAACCGTATCATCGAATTGCACATCAGTGACGAAGAGTTTGAACGTCGTCGCGCAGGTTGGAAAGGCTTTGAACCGAAAGTAAAAACCGGTTACCTGGCTCGTTACTCCAAACTGGTTACCAATGCAAGCAACGGTGGCGTACTGAGTATCTAATTCACTAATAAATAAAGGGTTGCTCTTCTGCCAAATCTGGCGAAGGGCAACCCTTTTCTTTTGCTGGTTGGTGTGATCAGTCCGTTTAGTTCCGCTCTGGCAGTATCTCTTTTTCAATTAACAACGATTCATCTCTGGATTGTTCTAACGTTGCTGCCACCTGCGTCATATGTTGACCGTAACGTTCCAGCAGTACATCCAGCGGCATGGCAATCATCTTGGGTACCAATTGTTCTGTACGCTGTTTCAAACGTTTGGTTCCTGCCGGATGGATCACACTTAACAGCAGTTTCAGGTATACTTTGGATGCAGCACTGAACGGTCCTGGGGGCAATTCTTGTATGGTAAATCCAAATTTTTCTGGGCCTCTGTTAATCATGCTCACACCGTATATCGCCTTGGCAGAGCGTAACTCAGGTTCGAGTGCCACCATGCGTGCCAGATCCGGCAATTGCTGTTCCATGGTCCGAATCATGCGAATAGCCAAATGCATACTGGAACGTGATGTCACTCCAAGTTCAAACAACTTCTGATTGTCAAAATGCAGTTCTATCACCGGATCTCCATTTTGAATAACATGGCCGTCATTCATCTCCACCCGTGCTCCGTGATATACACGTGATCTGAAGTGCAGCATCGGGTCCTCTGGCGAAGCCGTCCGTAAATGATATACCCAGTGGAACAACTTCTCCCAGCCCAGCCATAGGGCAACAACGATTCGTTTCCATAGTTTCAATGGTGTCTGTAATTGCGATTTGTTCTGAGATTCGCTCACTGTGATACCTCCCATCAACGTATCAACGCGTACGCTTTGCAGGCCTAGCCGTTCAGCTTCCTGTAGTACGACTTCCAGCGCCTGAAGCATCTGCTCCGGCGCGTGTGCATCAGCACCAAGGGTCGTTCCTCGATCATGCAGCAGCATGACCTCTCCACCTCTCAGTTCCTTCAGCATCCGTTCGGTCAATCTTTGGGCACCTACTCGGCTTCTCCAGTCTTCAAACATGGAGGACCACAGTACAATCTTTCGTTCTTTCTTGCTGAAAAAATCAAACAAATTCATAATCCCCCACGGTGGACGATAATAACAAGTCTTCACGCCGGTTACTTCATGAATAATCTGACCTGTTCGCTGAATCTGATCTCGAACGGTACGTGGCCGCATGAGCCAGTTCGTCTTGTGAATATAATTATGAATGCCAATAAGATGACCTTCCTCATGTATGCGCTGTATGAGTTCAGGATGACTCGCTGCATGTTCTCCAACGACAAAAAATGTGGCTTTTGCCTGATGCTGACGAAGCAGATCGAGCAGTCTTGGCGTATAATGTGGATCTGGCCCATCGTCAAACGTTAATGCAAATTGTGTATCACTTCTTCCCCGTCGAAATACACGAAAACCAAAAAGCCTGCTGATTAAACTTGGAATAAAGGCGTAAAAAGATGAAAGATACAATAACCACAGTAAAATACTATGAAGTATCGTTGTCATGTTGCAAGCTCCCCACTTCTCCTGCTGAATTACGGTGCACTATGGGCACTATCTAAAATAAACCGCCTTTAATTTTATCATAGTTCAGACTTTTCTTGAATCCTGTTTTCCCAAAAAGATAGCTATCGTGTACAATAAATACAATCTAATTATTGCCATCAAAGGAGCCATGTCCATGCTACCGCTTTACAAAAAATACGGGCGAACTGTCTTTGACATCGCATTGCTCGTATTAACCGTGTATGTGATCATGTACAGTTTCAGTCAATTATACCATGTGGCTGCACCGGTCTTTCTATCATTCATTGTGTATTGGATGATTGAACCGCTGGCCAAATTTTTACATCGCAAAGGATTGCCCAAGACACTTGGAGCCGCCATCTCCGTCTTGTTGTTTCTTGCATTGATTGTCGCTGCCTTTTTTGGGGTAGGCTTGATTATCATTTCACAAATTTCCAATCTTCAAGATAATTTTCCCGTATACATTGAAATGATACAACGTGAATTCACTAATCTGGTGTTATTCATTCAGGACAAGTCAGACGCTCTCCCTGATGGAGTTATGGAAAAAGCGAATGATTATTTTGCAACACTGACCGGGTTCCTGTCCAAATGGGTAACTAGCGGAGCGCAATTCGTCGTAGGTTTCCTCAGTTCATTCTCTTCGTTTATTACGAACTTCGGAATTGCGATTATTCTGGCATTTTTTCTCAGTATCGAGATTGAATCCTGGCGCAAGTTCGCCCGTGCGAAAACGCCCAAAACATTAAAGTTAGCTATTGAATTCATGCGTAATCACGTGTTCAAAACAATCCGCTCGTATCTGAAGGCACAGATGATCATGATGCTCATTACGTTTGTATTGATTTATGCAGGTTTGTTAATTTTGGGAACCTCTAATGCCTTTACCATTGCAGCAGTCTGTGCGGTTTTTGATCTGGTACCATTGCTTGGCGTCCCTGTTGTGTTTATTCCATGGATCGTCTACTTATTCATTATTGGAAATAGTAGCCTGGCGATTGGCCTGATTGTGATTCTGGCAGTGACGATGCTGACAAGACAATTGCTGGAACCGAAAATATCGGGTAACTCGATTGGTGTATCTTCGGCGTACTTGATGCTTTCGTTTATGCTGATCTCCCTTTCGATCTTTGGCCTGGCTGGTGTAGTGTTATCTCCAGTGCTTCTGATCCTTCTGAAAGAACTGTTACAACAAGGATACCTGCAAAAGTGGATTCACCTGCCAAAAGATGAATTTGAATCCTCTCCATTGGTCATGGACCCACCCGTTAATAAGGCCTCAGCGAATTCTGCCGAGTCTACTGTACACCGTCCCATTCCTGCGAAGGATCATGAGGACTCCGCCAAATAGTCCATCACCTTCCTGAAGAGAGCCGTCGCCTGATGTTGGCTGTCAGGAGAGACATTTTGAACAAGAACAGCTACAGCATATTGGGGTTGTTCTACCGGTCCATAACCAATGAACCATTGATTGTTGCGCTTCTCTCCATGTTTCTGTACTTGAGCTGTACCTGATTTCCCTGCAACATGCCACCGTGCACGCTGCAGGGATTTTCCTGTTCCCACACGGACTACCTTATTCATCCAGGATAACAGTTTATGCGCTGTTGCGGGAGCAATCTGTCCTGATGCTGAAGGTGAATCATGCAAGGGCATCTCCAGCATGGTGCCACCATCCGCATATCGAATGCGCTTAACGAGACGTGGGGCACTAACCTTTCCATCATGTAACAGTGTAACGATCAGATTGGCAGCTTGCAGCGGTGTGACCAAGACATCGCGCTGGCCGATTGCTGTCTGTATTTTCGCACCTTCATCAGCAGAAGAAACAGCCTCTGTTCTCACACGCCCGTGATCCTCATGATCAAAGTGTCGTAACACAGGCATTCCTGCCATCTGCTTCCCCTCCCAGCCAATCGGACGCGCGAGTCCCAGACGATCAGCCGTGTTCTCCAGTTGTTCCATACTAAGCCTGCGCGCCGTTTCAGCGAATACGATGTTACAAGACTCAGCGAATCCTTGCTCCAGATTTAGGTCTCCATGCCCGTGCTCCTTCCAGCAAGACAGCCCATATCTTCCGTACTCACCACCACAATGGAATTCTTCTCCATTAGAAACCGCATGATACTCCAAAGCAGCAGCCGCAGTGACAATTTTGAAAATGGAACCCGGTACAGCTCCCTGTACTGCACGATTCCCCCAGGACGATTCTTTAGGGTCCACATGTTGTGGCTGATAGAAAGGACGGGAGATCATGGCACGAACATCTGCGTTAGCGGCATCAAGCACAACAACGGCCCCCTCTTCTAATTTAGATTCTTCTGTCAGCTGCTCCAATCCACGCTGTAAGTCAGCATCCACCGTGGTTTCCACACGTAAAGGATAATGACTATTGGCTGGTGCGATGACGTGCGGCTGTATCTCAGGGATAATCTCTCCACCGCCCGAGACCATACGTGATACCAGCGTAGGGCCAATTCCCCTTAACAGCGGTTCAAGTGTCCTCTCCAGTCCAGCTGCTCCTGCTTTCATGGCAAATGGCTGTTTCACTTCATCCTGATGCCCAGTTAGAACTTTGGAGGACTCAGGCTGTTCAGCCAGATATCCCATCCACTGCATTCCTGTATGCCCCTGAAGATACCTTGTCATCATCGGATAGATGCCAGCTCCTTGCAGGTGCAAACTACGTAGGTGCTCCACCTGGGCAGCGGTCAAATGAACAGGCTGATGTGTACCTGCTGTCCAGAAATGAGGTATACTTTCCTGATTCCATTCCTTCTTCAATTGATCCGGATCGGTATGTAATATAGCTGCCAACTGTATCATCTCGGAGCCTTCTAATGCCCCATACTTGCGTAATGTCTCTAATGGACTTGCCTGTGGAAAAAGAACCAGTCCCCATTGCAGCTTACCGGTCAACGCCTCACCCTTGTAATCCGTAAATTGTCCCCGCCCCGGGTCAAGCATCACCCCGCGTTCACGCTGCAATACAGACATTTCACGTACCGTTCGGTGAAATCCAGGCATCGTCTGATTCACCTGAACGATCTGGACCCATCCCAATCGTAATATAAGCAATCCAAAGACAAGAGTTAGAAGAATACAAGTTATATAGATTCGCCGTTTCGCAAGGAGATGCATCCCAATCTCACCTTTTGTCGTTTTGACATATTATTGCTGATATGGCTTGGAATTATCCGGTAAACAAAAAGAAAACCTGTCCCATGTGCGGGACAGGTTCTCCTCATTGCAATCTTGGCTTGTTACACCGTAAAGCGTGACAAGGTTTCTTTCAGTTCAGTAGACACATTCTCCAGTTTGCCAGACAGATTGACCAGCTGGTTACTGATATTTTGCTGTTCACTGCTCAAGGAAGCTACTTCTTGGGACGTTGCAGAAGATTCTTCAGCTACAGCGCTGACATTGCTCATGGCTTCAGACAACGTACCTTGAGATTTGTTCAAATCTCCAATAGAACCTGTCACCATGCCCAGACGTTCCACAAAGGCACCCATCTGTTCCTGTACGGAAGCAAAGATGACGTTGGTATCTTTAACCGCATCCATCTGTTCCTTGAATAACGGATAAGCTGCCGACAAAGCATCAACGGTCTCATTCATTTCAGTCATGATTTTGTCTGTAATCTCTCCAACCATCTCAATGGATTGTCTGGATTGAGCCGCGAGCTGACGAACCTCATCAGCCACCACCATGAATCCGCGTCCGGCTGCACCGGCACGTGCTGCTTCAATGGTTGCATTCAGGGAAAGGATATTTGTCTGTTTCGTTATGTTTTGCAGCACTTCAAGCACTTTCAGAACAGAAGACGTACTCTCTTTCAGCGAATCAACCTTATTCACCAGTGCACCAATCATTTCTTCTGTCTTCTGAGTTTTGGTCATCAACTGATTCAGATGTTGTGTTCCTGTCTGACTGGACTTCTCTACATGACGAGCAGAATCACCCATCTGTTCATTAGCAGCGATTACACTCTGCATCTGACGAGAGATATTGTCAGTTAATTCATTGCCACGTTCCGCTTCGGTTGCCAAACTGCCTGCACCGCCTGCGATCTCTTCTGTAGCTACTGCGATCTCCGAAGCAGATACAGCCGTTTTCTTGGATGCACTGCTCAGCTCAGAGGCCGTATCCAATACTTCCTGTGCAGAACGATTGGTTTGTTCAACCAGCTTAGTAATCTGCTCCATCATCAGATTGAAGGCAGTCGAGAGCTGACCAATTTCATCCTGGGAGCTATATGGTGTACGAACTTTAAGATTACCTTTCGCACCTTCCTGCATCAGGTCTTTCAATTTGCCGAGTGGACGAGCGATCATACGCACCATCCAGATCCCGATCAATACTGCAATCCCCGCATCAATCAGCGCCATCCACAGGGTCAGAGTCAGAATGCCTTTTGCGTCCTGAACCAAAACAGAGGTAGGTATCATACCAACCAGTTTCCAATTGGATGTATCCATCGTACTGTATACAGCCAGCATTTCCGTAGATTTGCCATCTACCGTATAATCCGTATTCGTACTACCTGCTGGTTCCGTCAACTCTTTGACAAATGCAAGCTCTGTTTCTTGTCCTGTACGATCCGAGATGGAGGATGCAACCACTTTATTATCCGGAGCAATTAGTTGAAGAATAGCTCCTGGCCCCAGATCAAGCGATTTCAATTGTTCCTCCAAAACTTCCAGTTTCAGTTCAATAACCAGAACATACGACTGAGTAGTCCCCTGCAAGTTTTTCATGGAACGTGCAATTTTAAACGTTGGCGTTGAGCCATCTTCCTTGACCTCTGTTGGAAGCCAGCGATAACCGCCCGCCTCAATTAACTCACTGTACCATGCTTCCTGGCGAATGCTGCCCATGGATGAACTGTTGCTGCCGGTACCCATAATGGACTTTGTATCGTCCGTAGGTACCAAATAAATCGCTTCCATAGATTTATTTGTAAATGCAACATTGGACAGTTGCTTGTTGATTGAACTTGAGTTCACGAATGTATCATACGCAGTCAAATTCGTATCTGACATTTTTTGTAGCAAGGACTGCATTTCCGGATCAAAGAAAATCTGTGTGGATGTATCCACAAATCTCTCCAAAATAATGTCCATTTTTTGTTTGGTCTGATCAATGGTCTCCTGATTGGCACGCGAAGCATTTTTCTCTATCGTACCCTTGGCTTTTGAATAGGATAATAGACCTAAACTCACTACAAAAATCATGATCCCCGCAAAAAAGATCAAGAACAGTTTAACCCCTACGGATTTGACCGGATTTGCCTTCCTAATTTGTTTGAAAGAAGACCCTCCAAGGTTTTTCCAATCCCGGTTTTTTAATTGTTTTTTTACCCAATCGGTCTTGATCCAGCCCAGCTTCAATTTACTACGGTCAAACTTAAGTAATTTTTTCCCATTCCCTGTAATTTTACTTTTACCTACTTTTTCTTTCTTCACTTTCTGAACCTGCTCAGGGTTAACCTGCTCGGATTTTATCACTTGCTCCCCACTGTCTTTCTGCTTCTTTTGAACCATTCCCATTCACCTGCCAGTTATTTACTTGTTGGATTTTTCTTTCTCTCCCCTATAAATATGTAGTATTCGACAGCTTTCTTCGTTCCCCTTTCACTTTCCAGAAATATTTTACAACTTTATTCCTATTTTTCTATAAAAAAAAGACCCCCATCTGCCGATAAACGGAGGTCCCCATGTAAATTTCATAACACTATGTTGTTAAATCATAATACAATATTGACACATTGTAGGTATTTGAGCCTACTTCTTTTTTCTCATCATATCGAAGTACGAAACCGGTTGATCTACCTTCATTTTAATCAGTTGCAACGGGTGACGAGCAGCATCTAGAACATTGCCTTCTTCATCCTGTATTTCACCGACCACCTGTTTGAAAAAGTGACCTCCCGGACCGAAAAATTCGATTTCCTGTCCTGGTTTGAAGTGATTGCGCTGTTGAATGGTTGCCATTCCTGTTTCAGCATCATACCCCATGACCAAGCCAGCGAAGTCAAAAGGTACGGCCTTTTCTTCCGGTTCATAGATATGATCTTCATGGTCTGGTGTGTCATAGAAAAATCCGGTATTTAGCGGACGATTCGCCGCTTTGTTCATTTCTTCAACCCATTCAGGTTTCAGAACATAATTTTCCGGGTCTGCCATATAGGAGTCAATAGCTTGACGGTATACGTTAACCACAGTTGCCACATAGTGGATCGATTTCATACGTCCTTCAATCTTGAAACTGTCCACGCCCACATCAATCAACTCGGGAATATGGCCAATCATGCACAGATCCTTAGATCCCATGGAGAATGAATTATCCTGTTCCTGGAACAGAGGAAGCTGATTCTCACCCAGTTTGAATGGCGCAGGTGCCTTCATCTGTATGTCCTCTTCGCTGACCCACACCGTATCTTCTCTCGCATCCTCGAACAGATCATACTTCCAGCGACAAGACTGGCAACAGCCACCCCGGTTGGAGTCGCGATCCGTAAAGTGATTGGAGAGCACACAACGTCCGGAATACGAGGAACACATCGCCCCGTGAATAAAGGCTTCAATTTCGATATCCACATTGGCCTTGATCTCTTCAATCTCTTCAAAGCTGGTCTCACGTCCGAGAACAACACGTGGGAGTCCTTCATCTTTCCAGAACTTCACGGCTTGCCAGTTGAGTGTGGATTGTTGAGTACTTAGATGTACCTCAAGGCCTGGCACAGCACGAAGGGCTACTTCAATAATAGCCGGATCAGCTACGATGATCGCAGAGATTCCCGCATTATAGAGGTTTTGCAGGTATGTTTCGATACCCTCAACATCCTCATTATGTGCATAGATGTTCGTCGCTACGAACACTTTGGCTCCATACTTTTTGGCAAACTCCACACCTTCACGCATCTCTTCAAAACTAAAGTTATCCGCGTTGGAACGCAGTCCATAGGCCTGTCCACCGATATATACGGCATCTGCACCATAATGGATCGCAAATTTCAGTTTTTCCAGATTACCCGCCGGAGCTAGCAGCTCCGGTTTGTCCAGACGGTTACGTTTCCCCGAGAACTTCCGCTGTACCGCCACTGTTTCCATTCTGTTCACCTCGTCTATTAATACACTTGTTCTTTATAGAAAAATCCAAACGACAATTCACGTTCAGGGTCCTGTAACTTCCGCACCTCAGCGAGCCACTCTTCAGAGAACGCATATGCATCAGCATCGGCTACATAACTGTCAATCGCTGTCCGATATGCACGTACAACAGCTTCATTGTAGGTAAGTGATTTTAACATACCTTCAATTTTGAAACTGTGCACACCCGCCTCCATCAACAGATGAAGGTCTTCGAGGATACATATATCCTCAGAGCTCATAATGTGTGTACCGTTAATGTCCTCATAGATCGGGAATTTCTCATCCCGGCGTTCAGCCTCGATCAGGAAAAATCCCCGTTCTTTGCCTAGATGTCCCTCAACCGGCCGCCCTTGATGAGCCATATAACTTTGTACCAGACTGCGCTTGGAATGATAAATATTCGTCATGCCATGCACCTGAACCTGAGCTTCCACCTTCAAAAAAGGAACCATTTCCGTCAACTCGTCCATATTCAGCTCACGGGCAAGTACAACGCGACTCGCTCCCTTGGTTCCCCAATAGTTGGCCGTCGCATAGTTCGTTGAAGTCATCTCTGCGTTCCAGTGCAGCTTCACATGTGGTGCGTATTCCTTCATGGTAGCCAGCACGGATGGATCATTAAACTCCACACCATCAATACCGATTCTGCCAAGTGCTTGAACATATTCAGGCAATTCTTTCAACAGTTCGTTGGACATCAGATTAGTCATGGATACATACACACGCGCCTGATGTTTGGCTGCAATGGCAACCACCTCTGCTGTCTCTTCCACGCTAAAGCTGCCTGGAAGACGCATGCCGAATCGATCATCTCCAATGACCAGAGCATCTGCTCCCGCCTGGAGCAGCACTTCTGCCTCTTTCACATTCGCTGCTGTAACGAGCAGTTCATGTTTCTTACTCATATAATCCCCTCCGCTTATTGCGCAGCCTTACTTTTGGCTATATTTTGCTGGTGTTCCTTATACGTTTTGGCAAATAGATGTCCAGACGAGCCATCCTTTTTAGTCACATAGAACAGATACTCCGAAGCTTCCGGATTTAGCGCTGCTTCAATGGACGGAAGACTTGGACTGGCAATTGGACCTGGTGGCAAGCCTTTATTCAGATACGTATTATACGGACTTTTCACCTTAAGATCTTTGTAAAACAATCGTTCCTTTGGCCTATCGAGCAGATATTGCACGGTAGCATCAATCTCCAGCTTCATATCCTGATTGATCCGATTGTAGATTACACCTGCAACCAGAGCACGTTCCTCGTCCACCACAACTTCTTTCTCCACAAGTGAAGCAATCGTCAGCAGTTCATGCAGGGAAAGGTTCTTTTCCTGAAGCTTGGCTTCCAAATCAGGAATGGAATTGATCTTGGTCTGGAATTCTTCCAGCATCCGCTGCATCACATCATGCGTGGAACTTCCCTTTTTCAGTTCATACGTCTCCGGGAACAGATACCCTTCCAATACGTAGCGAAGTTCTTCATCCACTGGAATATCTTTGATAATATCTACATCGAAGGCCGAAGGATCATTGGCCAGCTTGATGAATTCATCCCGATCTACAACATGCTCATAAGAAAGCTTACCCGCCATTTGCAGAACGTTATAACCCTCCGGAATCGTAAATTTCACCATTTCTTCCGGTACAACTTCGCCACTACTCAGCTTGCTAACAATCTCATCATATGTCACGCCAGGATTCATAGAATATGTACCCGCCATGAAATTAGAACCTAGTTTCTTCCACTTTAAATACCCTTTGAAGGTTAACCCACTTCGGATGAGGCCTTCTTCTTGAAGCTGATCCGCGATTTTCGAAGTTCCCGATCCGCTCTTAATCTCGAATACGACCGGTTCTGTAGAAGCTTCCACAGGACGCATCATACTCCATACGTAACCGCCAGCGCCTCCGGCAAGAACTACAATGATAAGCAGTATGACTACTATTGCTTTCCCTTTCAAAAAAGAAACAACTCCTTTACACAACCAAAAAGAGCGGACTTCTCCGCCCTCCCGGTTTTTTCAATTTGAAGCTGATTAATCTTCGTCAATGGGGAGTGTACACTCATCATACAGCTCCGAGATGTTCTCCCACTCATCATCATCGTCGATCGTAACTAACTCTGGTATGATCTGGTCTTCACTTCCAGGTGATACCCGCAGAAGTTCAACCTCGTCATAAGGTCGCAACGAACTGCGGAGCACCGCGTACTGTTGACCGTTCACTTCGAACTCAGCCAACAAGTCATACGGTTGTGATTTACCGTTCTCTTCCTCGAGCTCAACATGAGCACCGAATGCCAGACGCAGTGAATCTGTCCATTTCAGGTCTTTGCGGCTATATTCCGTCATTTAGTTCGCTTCCTCTTCATCTTCAGCAAGAAATGTATTAAACGTCTCCTCGACGATATCCCATTCGGCATCATCTTGGATGACGAAAAGTTTAATATCGTCGCCCTCTTCTTCATAACGGAATGCATATACATCCGTTTCGCCATCTTCAGGTTCAACCGGAGCAACCATCATGTACTTGGCCTCCGAACCATCTACTTCAAACTTCATGATGACTTCAAATTCCTCTTCATTACCCTCGTCATCCGCAATGTAAATAATTTCCGCTTCTTCTTCCATACCCAGTTGATCTTCAGCCATTGTTGATCCCCCTCACCTTCTACTATTGGCATCCAAATAATTTTGCAAAATCAAGCTTGCGGCCATTTTGTCCACAACCTGCTTGCGTTTTTTCCGACTGACATCCGCTTCGATCAGCGTACGTTCTGCTGCCATGGTTGTCAGCCGTTCATCCCAAAGGTGAACAGGTAAATTCAGTTCATCCCGCAGGCGTTCGGCAAAAGCAATGCAGATCTCACCGCGCGGTCCTACGGTGCCGTTCATGTTTTTGGGAAGTCCGACTACGATCTCACTAATCTCATGCTCACGCACAAGTTCGGCAATCCGAGCGAACTCGCCTTCATCACGGCGGCGTTCTAGCACTTCCAATCCCTGGGCAGTCCAACCGAAGGCGTCACTCGCGGCAACTCCGATTCTTCGGTCCCCATAGTCCAAACCTAATATTTTCATCCATGCTCTCCCATCCTGGGGCCTGCTCAGGTCGATTACAAATAATCGCCTTCTCAAGCTTCAGGCTGTCTTCTGTCGGTTCATTTCCCGCTGCCTGCAAGGCTGCAACACAGCGGAAGCGGCGTACATTACCGGTGATTGGCCAGATAGGAACGTACAAGCTCTTCAATCAGCTCATCGCGCTCCTTTTTACGGACCAGACTACGTGCGTTGTTGTGACGAGGAATGTATGCCGGGTCTCCAGAAATCAGATACCCAACAATCTGGTTGATCGGATTATACTCCTTATCGACCAATGCATCATATACCGTGAGAAGAATCTCTTTGGATGATGCTTCCTGTTCGTCACCTTTCACATTAAATTTAACCGTCTTATCCATGGAGTCCATTGATGACACCTCGCTCCTGCATGAACATGGGGACCATGTCCTGCCGAATTGATTTCTGTTTATATAATAACATATTCTGACTGCCACAAGTAAACAAAGGATAAGGCAATTGTGTTTTTTGCTTGTCCTTTACTGGCTTCAGCATATTGCATCATTCGATTCCACACGCTCTCGGGTACAAAAAACAAACGAACAGAACCATTTCGATTTATTTTTTGACGATTGAAAGCCACTCAATGGATTTATGCATTATGCCCGCTAACCAGCGAAACCGCCAGTTTCAGCGCTTCATCCAGCTTGGTCGCATCCTTACCTCCGGCTTGCGCCATATCTGGACGTCCACCGCCACCGCCGCCGCATACTGCTGCGACTTCTTTGACGATTTTGCCTGCGTGTAATCCTTGTTTTACTTGTTCAGCAGGTACTGCTACAACAAAATTCACTTTGCCGTCCGCTGGAGCACCCAATACGAGTACCGCGTTAGGCAATTTCACTTTCAACTCATCTGCCACTGTACGCAGCGCATCCATGTTCGGAGCATCTACGCGTGCTGCCAGCAATTGTGTATTTCCTGCTTGTACCACTTGATCGGTCAATTGGCCAGCTTCCATAGCACTCAGCTTGCTTTGCAGGGATTCAGTCTCTCTAGCTGCTTCTTTCAGTTGTTGGTTCAGACCTTCAATCCGTTTAGGTACATCAGCCACATTTGCTTTGAGCAGTGCTGCTGATTGTTTAAGCAGTTCCAACTGGCTTTCCACATACAGATATGCGCCGCGGCCAGTTACAGCTTCGATCCGGCGTACGCCGGAGCCAATTCCGCTCTCGCTCACCAGTTTGAAGATTCCGATCTCTGAAGTATTATTTACGTGACAGCCGCCACAAAGTTCCAAACTGTAGTCTCCAACTTGAACGACACGTACAATATCTCCATATTTTTCACCAAACAGGGCCATCGCACCCATTTCTTTGGCTTCATCAATAGCTTTCAGCTCAATGTTCACGTTCAGACGATTCCAGATCTGTTCATTCACCTGACGTTCAATCTCTGTCAACTCTTCCGGCGTAATACTACCGAAGTGAGAGAAGTCAAACCGCAGACGTTGTGGCTCTACGAGCGATCCTGCCTGGTTTACGTGTGTGCCGAGCACATCTTTGAGTGCCTTGTGCAGCAAGTGGGTAGCCGTATGGTTTTTGATAATGTCGCCACGTTTCGCTGAGTCTACTTCGGCGTTAGTCACATCACCTACACGCAGTTCACCAGACTCCACAGTCACCAGATGTACATGTTGTCCAAGTGGAGCTTTGAACAAACCTTGTACTTTTGCTGATACACGAGCACCTCGCAGCAAGCCCTGATCACTCACTTGACCGCCACTTTCCGCGTAGAACGGAGTCTTGTCCAGAACAACCTGACACGTCTGTCCTTCGCCTACAGATTCAACAAGGGCGTCACCAGCTACGATGGCTACCACTTTTGCTTCCGTCAACAGGTCAGTATAACCAACAAACTCGCTTTTAACCTCCAGGTCAGCAAGTGGTCCGCCTTGGACTTTCATGCTCTCGTTCTCTTGACGTCCAGCACGTCCAAGCTCACGTTGTTTCTGCATGGAAGCATCAAAACCTTCACGGTCCACAGTCAGACCATGCTCTGCTGCATAATCTTCTGTCAGGTCAAACGGGAAACCGTACGTATCATACAGTTTGAAAGCTTCAGGTCCGCTAATAACGGTGCGTCCTTCGGATTTGGCTGTGCCGCTGATATCAGCCAGAATAGCCAGACCATCTGTGAGTGTTTCGTGGAAACGCTCTTCCTCGGTTTTGATTACTTTGGCGATGAACTCCTGTTTGTCTACTACCTCAGGGTAGTACATGCCCATCACTTCACCAACGGTTGTAGTCAGTTCATACAGGAATGGACGGTCGAGTCCAAGCACTTTTCCATAACGAACTGCACGGCGAAGCAAGCGACGGATGACATATCCACGTCCTTCATTACTTGGCAGAACGCCATCACCTACTGCAAAAGCAACCGTACGGATATGATCGGCAATGACTTTCAGTGCAACATCAATCTCTACGCTGTCGTTATATTTCACACCTGCAAGAGCGGCTGTTCTTTGAATCATCGGTTGGAACAGGTCTGTGTCAAAGTTGGAATCCACATTTTGCAGAATGGAAGCAAAACGCTCCAAACCTGCACCTGTATCAATGTTTTTGTTAGGAAGCGGTGTGTAGCTACCATCTTTGTTATGGTTGAACTGGGAGAATACCAGGTTCCATACTTCCAGGTAACGTTCGTTTTCCCCACCTGGATACATTTCAGGATCACTCATGTCGTTTCCGTAAGCTTCGCCGCGGTCATAGAAGATCTCGGTACAAGGTCCACATGGGCCTTCGCCGATATCCCAGAAGTTTTCATCCAATTTAATGATACGCTCAGCAGGCAGTCCTACTTTTTCGTTCCACAGTTTGAAAGCTTCTTCATCTTCCGGATATACCGTTACGGAAAGACGTTCCGGATCGAATCCGATCCACTCTTTGCTGGTCAAGAATTCCCAAGCCCATGTTACGGTCTCTTCCTTGAAGTAATCTCCAATAGAGAAGTTGCCAAGCATTTCGAAGAACGTATGGTGACGACGCGTTTTACCAACATTCTCGATATCATTGGTACGGATACATTTTTGGGAGTTCGCTAGACGCGGGTTCTCCGGCTTCTCACGTCCGTCAAAATATGGTTTGAGCGGTGCCATACCCGCATTGATCCACAGAAGAGAAGGATCGTTGTGAGGTACGAGCGATGCGCTCGGCTCGATTTTGTGACCTTTACTTGCAAAAAACTCTATCCATTTGGACCGGATTTCACTGGCTTTCATACTGGATGCCCCCATTAAATTATAATAGTCCGTTGCGTATTCGCTCCGGTTGGTCAACATTGTTTTTGTAAAAATAAACACAAAAAACGCCCCTGAATAATCAGGGACGATGTTATCGCGGTACCACCCTGGTTATTGCTGTTCATCCCTTGCTGCACGGACAAACAAACAATCTCCTCGTTCATGCGAAATAACGGTCGCGCCCGGCAGGGTTGTCCTGCACTCCGAAATTAGCTTTCCGCCGCTTCATCTTTCAAGACTCTTCCAGCCATCAGCTCAGGCTCACCCTGATCTGAAGAAGTCTATTCTCTGAGGAAAGGAACCCTCGGCGTACTTTATTTCATCATCGATTTCATGTTCTCAACATACACACTCATTATATCGGTAGCACAAGCGGGTGTCAACGCGGCCTCGTTGATGTTTTAACCCTGTTATTTAGTCGGTCCTTCGTTTGATGTAATAGGCGAAAAAGTGTTGCACAATCACCTTCAGCACAGCAAAAACAGGTACTGCCAGAATTAAACCTACAATGCCTGCCAGTTCACCTCCGACGAGCAGTGCAAATATAATCGACAGTGGATGCAGATGCAACGTACGTCCCACCACCTGAGGAGAAATAACGTTACTCTCCAACACCTGGCACAGTGTGTTCACAATGACAACAAGTAGTACCATTTTAAACGATACGGTTGATGCCATGACCACAGCAGGAGCAGCTCCAAGGAACGGCCCCAAGTAGGGCACAATGTTAAACACAGCTACAATGCTTGCAAGTAGCAGGGCATACGGCATATCAATGATGATATAACCAATGTAGGCAAAGATACCAACAATGACACAGACAATAAACTGTCCCCGAATGTAGTTCCCCAGTGCAGTATCAATCTCTTTCATCACCGAGACAATCGCTTTACGACGTGAACGCGGAAGATACGCCACAATGGTACGCTCGAATACCTCAAAGTCTTTTAACATATAAAAGATCAGAAATGGCACGATAAACACATTGAATAACACATTAATGGTCGCCCCGATATTGTCCATGAGCACAGTAATTCCCTGAGTTAGTCGATCCTCCATCTGAAAAAACCAGCTGTTCATGCCTGTTCGCACACTTGGCGGCATTAATTTGTGATCCATATTGTTCATCAGGCTCTGGGCACGCATGGATAGTTCCGGCATATGCTCGTTGAGTTCCCCCAGCTGTTCAATCAATACCGGAATCACATTCATCAGAATGACACCAATGCAGGTCAGGAAAAAGGCATATATGAGGAGTACCGCAATCGTACGCGGCACCTTGCGCCCTCCCAGCATGCTGACAATCGGATTAAGTACATAGGATATGATAAGGGCTACGATAAAGGGTGCCAGCACTGTTTTCAGGAAAGCATATATATGAAGCAGTAATGGCCGTAGCAGCCAGATAAAATATAGAATAATCAATCCGAGCAGCAGCCAGATCGCGTAACGGAACAGCTTGTTTTTGGTTAATTGCTCCACTTTGCATCTCTCCTTTTGGACTGGCTCTGAGAGTCAGTATATGTAGGAAAGGTAATATTTATTAACAAAGCGCAGAAGTGGAAGGAGCAATCCGAACTTTTTTTCTTAAACCAAAAAACGCCTCCTTCATCAGAGAAGGAAGCGCATTTTGCAGTATAGGTTAGCATATAATCATACATACACCAGCCGAACCACTATGTAACCGCATCTATATACATCTGCCAACAATTAACGACAGCCTCCCATGACAGACATTGTCATGAAACCGCATATAGAGGAAGTTATTCTGCTTATTAAGAAGAAGCGTGAAGATGAGGGAAGTCTTGTGGCAGCTCGTCCCCGAAAAACAAATCATCCAGGGAGCTCAGCGTACCGTCTTCTTCCACCTGATATACAGACATTTTCTCACCGTTCACCGTTAATTCGATAAAGCATCCCCAGCAATAAAACTGGTGGGAACCAATTTTCCCGATATCTTTGGAACTACAGTTTGGACATTTCATATTCATTCACCTATCCATTAACAGAATGAATGGCATTTTCCAAGCGTTGTTCACTCAGAGACGGCACCATAATGGCACTTTCCCCGATGGACATATCGCTTGTACATGGCAGCCATTTGCGGCCCTCGATCAGATCGGACACAAAACCGTCCGTAATTTCAATCCCTATTATTGTATTTCCCAACTCTTGGTCAAAATAAACATCGGAGACACGCCCGAGCAGCAAACCTTCTTCGGTGAGCACGGACATCTCCTTCAATTTAGACCGACCGAGGAGGTACGTGTATTTTATGTCGTCGGCTCCCGTCTTGCGGACAGCCTGTTGATTACGGATCATGACGGCATCTTCGCCGTAGGCAACGATATCTTGCCACTGCACGATTTTGACATGATTGGTAAACAGACCTTTATTCTCAAGCTCAATGCCTTCGATCTCCCAATCATCATTCACAATGAAATCCTGGATTTTACCGACCTGCTTCCCGTCCTCAACATCAAAAACGGCAAGTCCGATCATTTCCTGAAGCTTCATCGCTGGGTCCCCCTCATCTTCTTATCATTAAATAGGCGCGGCGCTATTGCTAGGTATGCCCAAAGTTGATGAGTGGCAATCAGACGCCGATCATCAAAACCGCTTCTATCCAACCGATGAAATGGAACTTCTTCCCTCCTTCTGTTCCATGTGTAAAGTTCCCCTTAGGGTCTATTACGCAGACGTCCAAGAATGGTTCCAATTTTTTCGGCGGTTATCATGATTTCTTCCGTAGTATTACCCAATCCCCAGCTAAATCGAATCGCAGAGTGTAAAAATGTTTCAGGTAATTTCATCGCTTTCAGCACATGAGAGACTTCAAGTGACCCGGAAGTGCAGGCAGAACCGCTTGCAACAGCAATCCCTTCCATATCCAGATTCATTAACATTGTCTCTGTGGACACTTCCGGAAAGCTGATATTCAGAATGTTTGGCAGCGTATGCTCCAGATGTCCATTCACGTGAAAGTGCTCCGTACCCACATGAATTTCAAGCTGTTCCAACAAAAGTTTACGCAATTCCAAATCATGCTGACGATGCACCTCCGTTTGAGCTGATGCAATCTTGAGAGCCTCTGCAAATCCGGTAATACCTGCGATATTTTCCGTACCAGCGCGCCGCTGACGCTCTTGCAATCCACCGTGAGCTCTTGCTTCCAGCACAATTCCTCGTCGTACATAGAGTGCACCTACGCCCTGAGGTCCATTGATTTTATGCGCTGAGAAGCTGATCAGATCCACAGGCAGTTCCTTACAGGAAATATTCTGGCTACCCAGAGCCTGAACCGCATCGGTATGGAACAGAATATTATGCTTACGTGCAAGCTCACCCACCTCGCGAATAGGCTGAATCGTGCCTACTTCATTGTTGGCATACATCATGGTGATTAATACCGTATCCGGTCGAATGGCCTCTTTCAACTCATCCAGATTAATTCGTCCATAACGATCAACAGATAGATAGGTTACTTCATAACCTTGCCGCTCCAATTCCTGACACGTATGCAAAACAGCATGGTGCTCAATTGCGGTCGTGATGACGTGTTTCCCCTTATCCTGCCTTGTTGAGACTGCTCCGAAAATGGCCAGATTATCACTCTCCGTGCCACCTCCGGTAAATACCAATTCGTCCGGGAAACAGCCCAAAGACGCCGCAATGACATCCCTTGCTCCGCTGACAGTCCGTTTGGCCTCACGCCCAAAGGCATGGATACTTGATGCATTGCCAAATTGTCCTGTCATGACGTTCATCATCGCTTCTGCGACTTGTGGATGCATAGGTGTCGATGCGGCGTGATCCAAATAAATTCGTTTCATTTATCTTCACCCCGTTATATGTTAAATTTCTATCTCATGGCAAACTGTCAAAATTAGAAATTGAAACGGATGCTCTATTGTCACATCTTCGTGTATAATGTTATATATCCATTTCAAAAAGGAGAGAGAGACATGAGTGATCCCATTCTCGGGCAGATTCTGAATCAGCTTCAACAAATGGACAAACGATTCGACAGCATTGATGGACATCTTGGAAAAATAGACCACCGGCTTGATGCTATGGAAGAGAGGCTCGGTGCCGTAGAGAGCAGACTGGACACTGTCGATGACAGACTGAATACCATGGAAAGCAGATTGGACACCATAGAGGAACAAACTAACAACATTCCGCTTCTTCAACAAGCTGTTCTGGAAACATTGACTATTACGAAACGTCTTGACGCTTCCCACTCTGCCTCTGAACGCAAAGTAACTACCGAATTAAATACCCATCAGCACAGCATTGATATTTTGAATCGCCGTCAGTTACGCATGGAAGCTGATATAGAAACCTTAAAAAGTCGCTGATTTACAAGTGATCCAGTTAAGTTCACACTTGACCATCTTGTAAATCCCGCGGCTGAATACATAGCCCTGCTCAATTAAAATGATCTGTAGAAATTGAAGAACAGAACAGAGTACCCATTGGCATGTCTAAAGCCCCCAAGTTGGGGGCTTTATTGTGTCTTGTGTGATGCGAATTAATGATCTTAAATGTAGAACATGTAGCTGTCTTTTTTGTCCTGATCCTGGAAGGTAATCAGGTCTTTCAGTGTTGTGGAATCCAACACTTCCGCAATGCCGTCACGAATACGCAACCACAGATCACGCTTCGCTGGATCATCTTCCTCCGTGAAATCTACTGGAGAGATTGGCCCTTCCAGTACACGGATTACATCGCCTGCAGTCACAGTTGCAGGATCACCCGCAAGGATATAACCGCCGTAAGCACCTCTAATACTTTTCACCAGTCCTGCATTACGTAGTGGAGCAATCAGTTGCTCCAGGTAATGCTCCGAAAGCTGGTTGCGCTCGGCAATGCTTTTAAGTGATGTAGGGCCTTCGCCTGTTCTGGCAGCAAGCTCCATCATGATTGTGAGGCCGTAACGGCCTTTTGTCGATATTTTCAAAGGAGTCACCTCTTTCAATTTTCAGAAACGATTGGAAACTTTATATTTAATCCTATGGTCCATGACCGTATGTTTCACGATCTGTCCACAGCGGAGATGCATTGAGATTAGCATAAACCTTCTAATCCTCCGTATTCCGATCATAACCCTCAGCTAATGTTAACATATCTGCATGCTTTATGGAAAAGAAAGATTGACGATATTCCAAAATGTGCGTCTGTGGTGGACACTATCTAAAATTGGCCGGGTGTATCGTATCTTGAGTCCGGTTATGCTAGAATAAGAAACGAAACACATTTATATATAGAAATGGTGATAACGATGTCCAAAACAATTGAAAATACACGGGTCGTCGTTGGCATGTCCGGAGGTGTCGATTCTTCCGTTACCGCACTGCTGCTGAAAGAGCAAGGTTACGATGTCATCGGCATTTTCATGAAAAACTGGGATGACACCGACGAGTTCGGCCACTGTACCGCTGAAGAAGATTCAGAGGATGTACGCCGCGTATGTGAACAGATCGGCATTCCTTACTACACTGTCAACTTCGAGAAAGAGTATTTTGATAAAGTATTTACCTATTTCCTTGATGAATATAAGTCGGGCCGCACGCCAAATCCGGATGTCATGTGTAATCGTGAGATCAAATTTGGTGAATTCCTGAACAAAGCTCTGGATCTCGGCGCAGATTATGTAGCTACAGGACACTATGCTCGCCTGATTGAAGAAGATGGCACACTCAAGTTGCTTCGTGGTGTGGACAACAATAAGGATCAAACGTATTTCCTTAACGCACTCAATCAGAACCAGCTGTCTAAAGCCATGTTCCCGATTGGTCATCTGCCCAAACCGGAAGTACGCAAAATCGCAGAAGCGGCTGGTTTGTATACTGCCAAGAAAAAAGACAGCACAGGTGTCTGCTTCATTGGTGAGCGTAATTTCAAAGAGTTCCTGAGTAACTATCTGCCTGCCAAAGGCGGAGACATGGTTGATATCGCAACCGGTGAAGTCAAAGGTCGCCACGACGGTCTGATGTACTACACACTTGGACAGCGCCAAGGTCTTGGCATTGGTGGTTCCGGCAATGGTGAACCCTGGTTTGTTGCAGACAAGAACCTGGAGAAGAATCAACTGCTTGTTGTTCAGGGCGATGCCCATGCAAGCCTATACTCCACAGGTCTAACCGCAACGGGTGTGAACTGGATTGCTGGTGCAGAGCACATGCCTAATGTGCCATACCGTTGTACTGCCAAATTCCGCTATCGTCAGCCGGATCAAGGTGTAACATTGACCTGGCAAGAAGATGGAAGTGTGGATGTACAATTTGACCAGCAACAAAAAGCCATTACGCCAGGACAAGCCGTTGTTTTCTACGACGGAGAGGTCTGCCTGGGTGGGGGTACGATCGATCAGGTGCAAAAAATACCTGTACCCGCAATGCAATAATAGAGCTTGTCCATTAAAATGCAGATTATACACAATACCGTGTATCCCTATTAAAAAAGCCGTCTTTCATGTATACCATGAAGGATGGCTTTTTTCCTGCTTATTTTTGCAAAAAAATTAAAAATAGTTCGTTATGCAGTCAACCAGACTCCTGCCCAGGCGGCCAACACCCCAACTACAACCGAACTGATGACGTAGAGCGCCCCGCTTGCATATCGTTGTCGACTCATAAGTCCTAACGTCTCATAACCAAAGGTAGAGAACGTCGTGTACGCACCGCAAAATCCGGTTCCCCAAATCACCCAGATTCCATCTGAGATCATTGCAGATTGGTGCCACCCGTATAACAACCCAAGCAGCAGTGAGCCACTGATGTTGATGATCCATGTTCCCCATGGAAAAGCCATTCCCAGCAAGCCAGAGACCCATTTTCCCAGACTGTAACGCAGTACTGCACCCAGCACACCTGCAAAACCAATCCACAGGATCATGAGGCATCACCCTCTTGTCTTTGTGCTCCCAACATACGATGTCCAAGGCTCATTCCCAGCGCACAGAGCAACAACCCTGCCAACAAACTTACAATCATATAAATAGCGGCACTGATCCATTCGCCCCCTTCGGATAAACGAACAATATCCAGTGTAAACGTGGAGAATGTCGTAAATGCACCAGTAAAACCTGTACCAATCGCAAGTCGAAGTTGTGGTGTTATTTTGCCTGGAACAGCTATGGTAAAGAACCAACCCAAAAAAAGGCTGCCCATCGCATTGATTAACAGCACTGCCCAAGGGAACCCCCCATGGACAGTTGGTATCGCTAACTGTATGGCATATCGGGTTAATGTACCGAGAAATCCACCCGCCCCTATATACAAAAGCTCTTTCATGTTGTGTGCATCTCCCGAGTGATCTGACTGATCTTATAGATCTCTGCGCCGCTGTTGGTTCAGCCTGATCTTCGATTCGTTACCCTGCTCCGTTGCCTCATAGAATACTCTCCGTGAGAGCTGCTTTGGCAAATATTCTTGTTTCACGTAATGCCCCGGATAGTTATGTGGATATTGATAACCCTCATGTCCAAGCTTCACAGCACCCGAGTAATGCGTATCTCGTAAGTGAAGCGGAACTTCTGCCGATTTCACCTCATCAATCGCGTTCATGGCTTTGGAAATGGCGGTGTACACCGCATTGGATTTTGGACTTTCGACCGCGAACAGAATCGCTTGTGCAATGTTCAGCTTGGCTTCAGGCCAGCCGTTATTTCGGTAAGCATCAAGTGCTCCAATCGCCTGAGTCATGGCTTGCGGGTTCGCAAGTCCAATATCTTCACTGCTTGCTGCAATCAGACGCCGAATGAAGGTCATCGGGTCCATGCCGAGCTTCTCCACCGCGTATAGAAACCAAAACAACGCCGCATCGCTGGAACCCCGAATACTCTTGTGAAATGCAGACAGCACATCATACTGTGTGGATTCATCTGCCTTCACAATGGGGCGTCGAATAGACTCCTCAGCTACACTAAGCGTAATATGAATGGACCCATCCATCTCCGGTGGCGTGGTCAACGCAGCCAGTTCAAGCGCATTAAGCGCACGCCGAATATCTCCGTTGGCCATCGTAGCAATATGCTCAAGCGCCTCATCGTCTGCCTGCAGTTCCATGAACCCCAGACCTTTGTCCGCATCGCTCAATGCTCTGCGCATCGCAATTAGGGAATGATCCTTGTTTAGCGATTCTAGCTGAAACAGAGTAGAACGGCTCATCAAGGCCCCATTGACATAATGAAAGGGATTCTCTGTTGTTGCGCCGATAAAAATAATCGTACCCTTCTCTACCGCTGGCAATAACGCATCCTGACGTGAACTGTTAAACCGATGTACCTCGTCGAGGAACAGAATGGTTTTGGTTCCATACAGCTGTTTGTTCGTTTGCGCCTGTTCGATGACTTCACGCACATCCTTAACGGAAGCTTCCACTGCATTCAGACGTACGAACTGTCCTTGCGTTTGCTGAGAAATAATATGTGCCAAGGTTGTCTTGCCACATCCCGGAGGGCCGTATAACAAGATGGACGAAATCTGATCAGCCTCGATGGCGCGCCGGAGTAATTTCCCTGGTCCAATAATATGTTCCTGTCCAATATATTCATCCAGATGCTCAGGCCGCAAGCGGTCCGCGAGCAATCTAGCTTGTGGTTTTGAGTCCTGTTGAAACGAAAATAAATCCATTGCTCATCACTTCCTTAACGGATTGCCTTGCCTTGAATACAATTACACTTCTGATGGTTCTCCACTCTCTATCATATCATACTCTCGCGGTAACATAGCCATAAATGCATGAAGTGCACTGCTGACAAAGGCATCCTTGCGAGTAATAAAATGAGTCATCATGCGATTCATGCCTACGGGGAGTGTATGCGTGCGCAATACTCCATTTTTGATCTGATGCCTAATCACAATCTCTGGTAATAAGGAAATTCCCATACCGGACGTAACTCCACTAATAATCGCTTCAAGGGTTCCGAATTCCATAATTACTGGGCGGGTAACACCACTCATCTCTAACCATTCCTCCAAAACCTGACGATAGGAACACCCCATGCTGTAGACAAGAATAGGTTTACTCTTAAGATCTTCATCCGTAGGACCCATACCAGAATAGACAACAAATAGTTCCTCATCAAATACGGGAATAGAAACGATATCAGGATGATCACAGGGACAGCCTATAAATGCTCCCTCCAATTCATACCCAATAACCTGATCCATAAGCATCTGCGAATTTCCAGTAACCAGTGACAAGGAGACATCTGGATACTGTTTATAATATCTGACGAAAAGTTCCGGTAGTCGCACGGCCGCTGCAGTTTGTGTAGACCCTATTCGCATTGGACCCGCTGGTGTGCTCGTCGCCCGAAGCGCCTTGGAAGCATCATTCAGCAAACCAATAATTTTATCTGCATAGGTCAGCAGCATCTCTCCGGCTGGAGATAACGTCATGCCTCGGTTATGGCGAATGAACAACGTTGTACCCACTTCTGCTTCCAGATGCCGGATTCGTGCCGTTACGTTGGATTGAACATACCCCAGTTTAGAAGCAGCTTTGGTCAGATTCCCTTCCTGTGCAACACACTGAAATATTCTAAGATCCCCGCTCTCCATGGTCCCCCCACTCTGACATCATTCAAAATGATATCCACTTCATTACCAATCATTATACTTCATGTGTAAACCGGACTACAATTCATGTAGATCCCAAACCAGTCATCTGACTGGATGATGATAAGGAGTGTTCAGCATGACATACTGGAAAAATAGAGTTGCTCTGATCACAGGTGGTGGAACAGGTATAGGCCGTGCTGTAAGTGAGATGCTCGCTGAACGCGGAGCCTTAGTCGCTGTCAACTATTCCCGCTCACAAGATGCAGCAAACGAGACTGTTCAACACATTCTGAATACGGGAGGCCAGGCATTCGCCGTTCAAGCTAATGTTGCCAATGATCTTGATGTCCGGCGGATGGTCACTACAGTAACTGAAACCTATGGCCCGATCACTGCACTTGTAAATAACGCTGGAATCACGCACCATATCCCCATGCACGATCTGGAGTCTGTTACAGATGACGTCTGGAATGAGCTGCTTGATGTGAATGTGAAAGGCATGTTTCATTGCGCTCGTGCCGTGACGGAAGGCATGAGACAGGCTGCCGGTGGTTCTATCGTGAATTTGGGCAGCATCGCAGGCAGTACAGGCTCGGGCTCCTCCCTCCCTTACGCCGTCTCCAAAGCGGCAGTTCATGGGCTGACCTTATCACTTGCGCACGCACTCTCACCACACATTCGGGTGAATGCCATCGTCCCTGGCGCAGTTGCTACAAGGTGGTGGGCTGGAAACGAGGAGCGAATGTATCGTCTTGGCGGAGAAGTGTTATTACAGCATATTGCCTCACCTGAAGATATCGCACACATGATCTATGCTGCGCTGGAACAGCAATCCATGACCGGGCAGCTAATTACTGTAGATAGCGGACAGACGTTATGAGCTCCAGTCATGATAGAGATACCCGGATTATCAAACCATTGAAATATACACTATTGATCATTTTGACAACGTTAATCATGGGCACTTCATTTCCAGTTGGCAAGATCGGCATGTTATATGCCCCACCTTTCCTGCTCATGGGCATACGTTATATACTGGCAGGTGGCTTGATGGCCTTGTTCCTTCGTAAACGTCCTCTGCCTACTGGATGGCAGTCATGGTTGAAAATAATCCTTATTGGCCTGTTCCAATCCGCAGGAGTGATGGGCTGCGCCTACTACAGCATGAACTGGATTACATCCGGTGAATCCGCCATTATTACGTTTACCAATCCGCTACTGGTCATTATCCTCAGTGCTCTCTTATATAGAGTGACCTACCGTTTCAGTCAGTGGATCGGTGTTATACTCGGTTTCATCGGGATTATGTTAACCTTTGGATGGCAGATGAGCTTTAGTCCTGGAACCTGGATTGGATTTGGTGGTGCGATCTCCTTTGCCGTGTCCACATTGCTCATCAAACGCTGGGGCGATGGCTACGATACTTTTGTCTTAACAGCCTATCAGATGCTCGCGGGAGGTGCTGCGTTGCTTCTGCTGAGCGTATGGACTGAACAGCCTCACTTTATGGTCAATACCACCTCGGTTATGGCGCTGCTCTGGTTAACGCTTGTTTGCTCCATCATTCAGTTCTCACTCTGGTTTTATCTGCTTCAGAATAGTGACCCAGCCCAAACCAGTTCGTATCTGTTTCTGGCGCCGTTCTTTGGTGTATTATCGAGTTGGATTTTGCTGGGAGAACACGTTCAGTGGTTTGCATTGGCAGGCGGTTTATTTATTGGTGTTGGCATATTCCTGGTGAACCGTCGCTCATCTAAATGAGAAATAGCGTAACATAAACTTGCACTTCTTCATCGTTCTTCCTTGGAAGATTAATCATTTCTCACACAAAAGCAAAAAAGGCATGCGCTTATGGGACTTTCCCATGAACGTCATGCCTTTTGTTGTTTGTTGTATAAGTAAACTCTATTTAACCAAGCTCTGGCCAACCCTGAATGGTTACGGGTTCGCCATCGGGATTATGTGTTGCAGCCGCATAGATTGGCAGTACACCGTCATGGAACAACCACAACTCGTGCAAGGCCCGTGTACAACCAACGTACAACAGCTTTGCATCACCCGCATTTGGCAAATAATGCTTCTGGTCTACGTCTGCCACAATAACGGCATCAAACTCCAACCCTTTGGACAGATAGACAGGCAAAACGGAGTGTCCACCCGTGTACTGCTTTTTGCCACCATCGATCAGGTTTAGATCCCAGCCTGCGGCCTGTAGGTCACGGTGAAGTTCCTCTGCTTCATGCAGTGTACGGGTCAGGATGGAGACCGTTCGGTAGTCTTTAACGGTTAACACCTTCAAAGCCTCTTCAAGGCTCGCCGTCCGCCCTTCGCCTCCATATGCTAATGTCCGAACCGGATCACCACTACGGAAAACAGGAATCGCCGTAATCCCGCTCTTGACACCACGTTCCAGAATCGTGTTTGCATAATCGATGATTTCCATTGTTGAACGATAACTTCGGGTCAATGCAAAGTATGCATTCTGTTCCTCAGGAAATAGAGAACTCATCTCTTCCCACGCATGAACACCACGGTACTCATGAATCCCTTGGGACAAGTCACCCAGTATGGTGAAGGAATGCCCTTTGACGAAACGATCCAATAACGCCACATGGAAAGGTGAAAAGTCCTGGGCTTCATCGATCACAATATGGTCGAATCGCTCCGAACCCTCAATATCATGGACCAATGTATGAATGTATACCAATGCAGGCAGATCCTCTTCACGGACGATATCCTGTTTCAGATCTGTTGCCGTTTGTTTCATGACTAGTTTTGGAATAAGCCCACTGAGCGAGGCTGGCACAGAGCCGCCCTTTGCAGCTTTGAACAGCTGTTTGTATAATGTAAGCGGCTCGTATTGAGGCCATTTTTTGGCATAAGCTTTCTCACGAGTAGACGCTTTTTTCTTGCGTTCTTTGCGCACAGCTTCTGGCATCGGTTTCTTAAGTTCCATCTCAATCCAGCGGTGAACCCGCGCCATGACCCGTTCTTTGCGTTTGGCCAGCGGATAATGTTTGTATTCCTCACCGAACCAGTTCTCGATCTCCGTCTTGCTGAGCACCTTACCATCCCATGGACTGAAGTCCATATCCGGTACGGAATCCGCTTCCATCCCCGAGAGCCACTCTCGAATAAGCTCCATGAAACGGATCGATCCTTTGTAACGTCCAGGTACATCATCATTCAATTCAGGCCGTGCATCAGGTGTTTCGAACCAGGTGTTCAAAGTATCCGACGTATTCGCCAAAGGCATCTCCAGCCCCAGCAGGTTCATCGCCCAATCCGGGAATGTCCGCTGCTGGATGTCCCCCACTCCGAGTTCCGGAAGCACATCCGAGATGTAATCCAGGAACATGTGGTTGGGTGCAAAAATAACCATTTTCTCCGCAGATACTTGCTCCTTGTACTGATACAGCAAAAAGGCAAGCCGATGTAGGGCAACCGTTGTTTTCCCAGATCCCGCTACACCTTGAATGATCAATGCGGTGTTTCTAGCCGCACGAATGATCAGATCCTGCTCCGCCTGAATCGTAGATACGATATCACGCAGTTTGTTATCCTTGTTCTCTCCCAGACGATAAACGAGGAATTCATCAGATACCGCTGGCTGGTCGCTGTCACGGTTATATGTATCCGCCACACGTTCCAATATCCGCTGCCGAATGACAACGTTTCTTTTCAAATATACGAGACCTTCAATAAGACCTTCCGGGGCTTCATACGTAGCGGAGGCTTCGCCTCCGGTAAATGAGTAAAACAGGCTGGCGACAGGAGCACGCCAATCGATGACGAGCGGATGCTCTCCCACCTCTTCGCGGTCTACGCCGATTTTGCCAATATACAGCGGTTTCCGTGCACCACTGCCCTGTTCTTCGAAATCCAAGCGTCCGAAATAGGGTTGCTGCGCGCTCTTGGACAAGGCGGTGCGGCGCTCTTCGCGTCCAGCTTCCAGCACTTGTTCTGTGAAGTCGTGGCCGGTATACACCGGAATGTTCTGCAGCCGTTCTAGCTGACTATCCACTTCCTCCATCGTTCGCTCTAACCTGTACTCTTCTTCTTGATAGGCACTTTGAAAGCTGTCTGACATGTTTCAGTTACCTCCTAAGAATATGTTTTGCTCTGCATCGCCTAGATCTGGAAATACAAAAGGATACTTACTATATCACATAGGGCAATTGAAAGCCACATCCGTTTTGTTGGCTTACTTTTGTAAGACATGATCTCATCTGAATTGATAATTAATGATGGCACTGACAAGCGCACAACAACCAAACAAAATAAACCACCAGGCCCACTTGTTTCTGGCCTGCCTGCGCCTGCCGTTCAATGCGCCGTTAATCCCAATTAGCAGTACGATGGAGGAAAAGCTGATTCCTACGATCCAACCAGCCATGATATCTGCCCCCTTTGTTTTCAGTACACGATCGGTGTCTCATTTCCTGGATTTCAGATGAAAAGCTCCTCCTCGAATATCCACTTGGAATTCACTTTTTCCACTTTTGTGTATTAGATTATTGCTGTCCCCATGAAGGGGAGTCAGATCATATTCACTTTTTAATGCTCCTGATCTTTCTTTAAGTATAATTTGGAAACCTTCGTTATCTGGGATGGAAATCACTACTTTTGATCCTGTGGATACGGAATGCAAGCTCTCCGGCATCTTGAGACAATCCATATTCAATCCTCTGCCTGTAGTTGTATACTGCAAGTGACGGAATTCCCCTGATATGTCGATCTTGGCTGAATGGGATTGAAGATTGAATTTATCTGCACTAAGGTGCTGCCCTTTCACTACGGATGCCAATGCGCACAGTTCAAGCTCATCCATCCTCCCTGATAGATCTACACGACCTGAGGTGATCTTACATTGACAGCGAGTGGCCAGAAGCCGATTCAACCGGAGGTGTCCTCCTGTGGAGATCAGCGAAATACTGTTAAAAACCCGAGCTGGTACATGAATCTTCAATGCTGTTCTACCTACATTTAACCCGATGAGTCCTCTCCTTTTTCTCCCGTCCACAATGCTTAAGGTATCCCCTCGTATGTTAACTTGCATCAGCCTTCGCTTGGAAAACCACGCATCCGCATATTGCATAACGTGAATCAGTTCATCCACACTCGGAAGAACTCTGATATCTCCTGACAACCAATTTAGCTGTATATCTTGAATGGGTTGATCAATGTCTATGCTCTTGCATATGGCAAGCTCACTACTTTTCAACATCTTCTCCCTCTCCATTTCAAACAATCAGGTATATGTTTATTCCGCCTCCGCATAGCCTCCTGTGCTGGCATGGCGATTCGTAATTCGCTGAATGAGCTGTTCGCTAACGATATCTGCTCCCAAGAGCTTCATCATGTGTTGCAAAAACTTAAGCCTTTCCAATGTCTGCTCCTGATCTCTGCCAAATAGAAGAGGGTTGATCCAGATGTTGACGAGCAGCATGAAGATTTCAGCACACTCCAGCGGATATTCGACTGAAATGGACCCATCTTCCTTGCCTTGCTCCATAATGTCGGCAATAATTTGAGCATCCTTCAGAATACCTTTTCTTATGCCGCCAAGAACAAACTGCGGATTCTTGATCTGAGTGCTAAGAACCTGATCAATTGAGTTAGACTGAATTCCAGGATCAACGATAACATTTTCCAAAATACTGATGAGCTTCTGTCTGGCATTTGGAGCATGCGTGTTCTGGATGAGTTCCATAAACATGTCTTCTGCCCGCCCAAGCTCCTTCTCCATCACTGCACTAAGGATATCCTCCTTGGACTTGAAATGATGATATATTGCACCTTTGGACATACCTAATTTTTCTATAATGTCTTGAATACTGGTCTTTTCATATCCCTTTTCGGTAAACATTTGAGTTGAGACTGCCAGAATCAGGTCCAGTGTCTGCTCAGGGTATTTATTTCTAGCCATAAGTTCCTCCTTATTCATACCAACGGTCGGTATCCACAATATAGATTATGTTGGTCTTAATGTCAATATGAGGAATTTAAACAAAAAGAAAAAAGGATCTCCGTTGAAATACCTCATGGGTATAACGGAGACCCTCCAATAATGGAGATTACTCTTCTATTTGTACTATTGCTGCGTTGCCTTCCTGTGCCACAAACTGCTTCTGTGCCAATTCACGATATACCGGATGATTGCTAATTAATTCCGTATGCGTTCCTGTTCCGGTAACATGTCCATGCTCCAATACAACAATTTGATCGGAATCCACCACTGTGGACAAACGGTGCGCGATCACGATCGTGGTTCTGCCTTCCATCAGGTTGGACAAAGCCTGTTGTACTTCATACTCCGAGGTGCTATCCAAACTGGATGTTGCTTCATCCAACATAAGAATATCCGGACTGCGCAGTAAGGCTCGAGCAATAGCAATTCGCTGACGTTGCCCCCCGGATAACTTGATTCCTCTCTCGCCCACTTCCGTGTCATAACCCTGTGGCAGCTTGTCTATGAAGTCGGCAGAATAGGCCATCTCAGCAGCTCGCCTTATCTCATCCATCGTGACCTCACGGCCCAATCCGTACGTGATATTGTCTTTGATCGTACCCGCCATAAGTGGACTTTCCTGAGATACATACCCGATCTTGCTGCGCCAGGAGGCTAACGAATATTCCGTTATGGCTTGTCCCCCATATGAAATATGGCCTGAGTCGGGCATATAAAACTGCTCCATCAAGGAGAACAGTGTTGATTTGCCGCTACCGCTTGGACCGACAATGGCAGTCACCTTGCGCGTGGGAACCGTCAGATTGATTCCGTGCAGCACTTCCTCACCTGTGACATAGGAAAAGTGTACATCATGGAATGCAATCGTCTCATTTCCTTTTGGCGCTACCTTGGTGCTGTCATGTGGCTCTTCTTCATCAGCAAGAATAGCTTGTATGCGCTCTGTTGCACCTACAACTTTCTGTAACCGGGAGTATAACGTTGTGAATTGTCCCATTGGCATAATAACCTGGAACAACAGCAAAATGAACGCAACCAGTTCACCAGGCGACAACAGTCCAGACGCTACGCGCATTCCCCCCACACCCAGAATAACGACTAGAACGGCAGTCATGACAAATGTAAACAAAGGACCGATCAGAGCAAGAATGCGTGCTTCCTGCAAGCCAAAAGCAAACATTTTACGAATCCGGGAATCCCCTGCTTCCACTTCCTGTTTCTCCGTGCCGTAGGCTTTTACCAAGCGAATCTCGCCAATAACCTGACTGAGCACGGACGTAAGACCTGCCATCTCGTCCTGCTGTTTCTTGGAGATCTTGTACATTTTCTTCCCGACCGGTAACAGAATCAACAGCGTAAGTGGCACCAGACTCAGAATAATGAGCGACATCACCCAGTCCAAATAGAACAGTAACGCCACGCCACCTACAACAGCAACGATGTTGGATACAAAGGAAACCAGATAATCCGCGATCAACGTCATGATCTGGCTTGTATCATTCGTAATCCGACTCATCGTATCGCCTGTGCGGTTACGATCAAAATACGGCATTCGTAGCGACAATACCTTGTTCCACAGCTTCGTGCGTAGTGTTGCGACCACGCGTTGTCCTGCGTAATTTAACATATAAATGCTGATACCCGAGGCAATCGCCTGAATCACAAATGCCCCCAGCAACAATAAAATCACAGATTTGTTCAATGCCGAAGTGGTAAGTCCATCAATCAGACCTTTGGTCATCAATGGAACGATCAGTCCGGCTGTTGTTTGAATCAGGGTTAAGATGAGGGCAAGAATCAAAATCAGTTTTGGCGGATTCGTGGAAGCGATAAGCTTGACGAAATCCTTAAATCCCTTTTTTCCTACCTTCGGTTCATTCTGCCCTGTTTGTTGCTGCTCTTCCATTCCCGTTCCTCCCGTTCTCCATCTGCTCACCAGAGATCATACGTATGAACTTACATGACGTTGCCTTTTGTTATTACAAAACTCCATGCAACACAAAATTGGCTAAAAAGAGGATGGAAATGCCATACATGACCACAGGCACCTGTTTACCTTGACCTGCTGCCAGCTTCGCTAATGGATAGGCAATGAATCCAAACGCCATACCGTCCACGATGCTATATGTAAATGGAATCATGACCATTATCAGAAATGCTGGGAATGCCTCTGTGAAGTCACCAAAATCCATATCTTTCACACCTTGCACCATCAGGCCACCAATAATGATCAAAATGGGAGCAATTGCACTGTCTGGAATATAACCGAGTAGCGGAATGAAGAAAAAAGTAGCTCCGAATAACACGGCTGTAACGAGCGGAGTCAAACCTGTGCGACCGCCTGCTGCAATTCCGGCTGTAGTCTCGGCTGCGGCAACCGGAGGACTACTTCCGAATACACCTGCCAGCACGGTGCTAATGGATAGAGCACGCAGACTACCTTTGAACCGCTCTGGACGACCAATCATCTGTGTCTGAGCCGTAATTAATCCGATATTTTCGAACACCACAATGAGCAGTAGCAAAAATACCGCGATCCAGAAGGCAACATCAGCCAGCTTCATCAAAGACAATTCGCCAAATAACCCACCGTATTGACGCAGCGCATCCATCGCTGATACGGACTCACCCGGGTTCACTGCACCAAGTACATAGGCAAGACCTGTCCCGACCAGAATACTGATCAGAAGTCCACCCTGTACGTTCCGTATAAATAAAATCAAGGCAAGCACCAGCGTAACGCAGGCTGTAATGACGTTCGGATCATTGAAGTGCCCAATCGCAACAAACGTAGTCTGGTGTGCGATGACAATTCCACTTTTTTGTAAACCGATAAATGTCAGAAACAAACCTATTCCCACCGTAATCCCGTGTTGCAGATTTTTCGGGATTGCTTCGCTGATCATTTTGTATAGTGACGTAAACGCAACAATGGCAAACAGTATACCTGTAACGGTTACAACGGCCAGCGCTTCTTGCCAGCTTAATTTCATGGAATGTACAAGTGTATACGTAAAAAATGCATTAATCCCCATTCCGGGTACTACGATAATGGGTGATTTTCCGCCAAATGCCATGAGCAAACAGCCTGCAATGGACGTCAGCAGGGTTCCAACCATGGCCGCCTGTAAGGGCATCCCGGCATCGGAAAGAATTGTAGCATTGACCATAACGATATAGACCACGGCAAAATAGGAAATGGCTCCCGCCACAACTTCCTTCTTCCACTGGTCTCCTGGCTCCATGCCAAGACGTCTGGTCATCCATCCGTGTTTCATTTCGTTCTATTCCCCTCTCTCTAATTATAAATTCAACTAAAGAATGTTTACACTTGCCACTCCGATGACAGAATAACCTTTCGATCGCTGTTATCCCCAGATTTTTTGCATTTCCTTCTCTAAGGGGAAAACCCGGTGATAGCGTATGCTTCCGATGTAGCTTTTTTCTGTCCTCTCCGTTCTCGTGTAAAAAGTTAAGTTGAACCTATATGACCGTAAATTCATTATGTATGTATCATCATTTCGCGCAGCAGTGAATATCATACACGGTTTTGACTTTGAAGTACATGACGTAACTCTGACATTTATTTAGGAATACAGTTCGGCTATCATAGACGATTGACGTCCCATCCGCTCCGGTCTTGCGAAGTATGTTCACACAAAAAAGCGCAGATGCCTTATCGGCATCCACGCTGTTCTGTTGGCAGCAAGTTACTGCTGCTTGTTCTCTGCAATTTCTAACAAATCCTTAATCGCAACACTGACCATAATCAGTCCGGCTACCGGAGGCACAAATGAGTTACTCGCAGGTGGCTGTTTAGCCTTGCGAATTTCCGGAGCATTCTCGGGAACGATTTTTTGTGTTACGTCCTCACGCGGTTTCATCGGCTTTTCAGTCGAGAAGACCACTTTCACACCTTTTTTGATGCCGTCTTTACGAAGTGTGGTACGTACAACACGGGCAATCGGGTCCATGGTCGTTTTCGAAATATCCGCAACCTGGAATTTCGTTGGATCCATTTTATTCGCCGCACCCATGCTGGATATCATCGGAATTTTACGTTTCAGGCACTCTTTAATGAGATGGATTTTGTAAATAATCGTGTCGGATGCATCCAGCACATAATCCAGTTCATATTTGAACAATTCCTCATACGTCTCTTCCGTGTAAAACATATTTAATGCAATTGCATCACATTCCGGATTGATCAGTTTCACACGTTCCACCATCAGATCCGCTTTTTTCTGCCCCACTGTCGTAGTCAGAGCATGAATCTGGCGGTTAATGTTGGTGATGTCCACGACGTCTTTATCAATCAGGATGATGCGCCCAACGCCGCTACGGGCAAGAGCTTCTACAGCAATACCACCTACGCCGCCAATACCGAGCACAGCGACTGTACTATTCTTTAATGCATCCAGACCTTCAGGTCCGATCGCAAGTTCTGTTCTTGAAAATTGATGGAGCATTGAGAATCGATGCCTCCTTTATTTCTTTTCCGCTACCGGTTTACGGGCTACACGGATGTGAAGTTGTTCCAATTGAGAGTCATCCACTTCGGATGGTGCATTCATGAGCAGATCCGTTGCACTTGCCGTTTTCGGGAAGGCAATCGTTTCACGTAGATTTGTGCGGCCTGCCAGCAACATCACGAGACGGTCCAGACCAAAGGCAATACCACCATGCGGTGGAGTTCCATATTCGAATGCTTCCAACAGATAGCCGAATTTCTCATTCGCTACTTCTGGTGAGAGTCCAAGGGCAGCAAACATTTTCTCCTGAACATCACGTTTGTAGATACGCATTGAACCGCCACCTACTTCATAACCATTGAGAACAAGGTCATAGGCTTGAGCGCGGATTGCACCTGGATCTGTGTCAAACAGATGTACATCTTCGTCTTTTGGACGAGTGAACGGATGGTGTTCTGCCACATAACGTTTCGCATCTTCATCATATCCGAGGAGCGGGAAGTCCACAACCCAAGCAAATTTGAATTTGCTGTCATCGATCAGTCCGAGTTGACGGCCGATTTTCAGACGCAATGCGCCCAGAACGTCAGCAACCACTTTTTTAGTGTCTGCGGAGAAGAGCAACAAGTCGCCATCTTCAGCACCAGTACGTTCTTTGACAGCTTCGATTTCTTCAGGCGTGAAGAACTTCACGATTGGCCCTTTGAACTCGCCGTCTTTTACTTGAATCCAAGCCAGACCTTTCGCACCGTAACGTGCAGCAAATGGTCCGAGATCATCGATCTCTTTACGGCTCCATGTGCCACAGCCTTTAGCGTTCAGCACTTTCACTTCTCCACCTTTTTCGATGACGGAAGCAAATACTTTCACACCACTGTTTGCTACGATATCGTTCATTTCAACCAGTTCCATACCAAAGCGCAGATCTGGTTTGTCTGAACCGTATTTACCCATTGCATCTGCATACGTAATCCGTTGGAAAGGCAATTCAAGCTCAATGCCTTTTGTTTCACGCAACAATTTGGCCATCAGTTCTTCCATCATTGGCAGCAGGTCATCCTGTTGCAAGAAAGAAGTCTCGATGTCGACTTGAGTGAATTCTGGTTGACGGTCTGCACGCAGATCCTCATCCCGGAAACAGCGAGCGATCTGATAATAACGCTCAACGCCACCCACCATCAGCAATTGTTTGTAGATTTGTGGGGATTGTGGCAAGGCGAAGAATTCACCTTCATGCACACGGCTCGGTACGAGATAATCACGCGCACCTTCCGGGGAGCTCTTAGTCAGGATCGGTGTTTCCACTTCAACGAACTCTTCTCCATCCAGGTAGTCACGGAACACTTTGGATGCTTTGGAACGCAGTTTCAATGTTTCGAACATTTCCGGACGACGCAGGTCCAGGTAACGATATTTCAAACGAAGGGATTCATCAACTTCGACACCATCTTCAATGAAGAATGGAGGTGTTTTGGCTGCATTGAGCACTTCGATTTCTGTGATTTGAACTTCAATTTCGCCAGTAGGCAGGTTTTTGTTAACTGTTTCTGCATCACGTTTAACAACTTTACCCGTTACAGCGATAACATACTCGCTACGTACGCGATCTGCGATTTGCAGAGCCTCACCGGAATAAGCCGGGTTAAAGACAACTTGTACAATCCCGCTGCGATCACGCAGATCGATGAAGAGTACGCCCCCCAAGTCACGGCGGGTCTGAACCCAACCGTTCAATGTTACTGTTTCACCGATGTGTGCGGGTGTTAATGCGCCGCAATGATGACTTCTTTTCATAACCAAACTCCTCATTATGTGAATTTCCGTTCTGTATGGGCAGTTAGTGCCTGCTCTTCAACAGTCCGGTTACGTGTAGATCATGTATTCGAAAAGGCATGTTACCTCTGGCTCGCCAACTTACGCTTAATTTGGAATCGTCGGTGAACCTCAGTACTTTTGCCGGATCAATTGTGTTACTCGAAAGGAAAATTTTGATCTTAATGTCGTACTTCGTGCTTATTTACCTTCGCGAATTGCCGTTACCAGATCATCAAGCTTCACGGTTTGTTGCTCACCCGTATCCATCGACTTGAGGGCGATCTCACCACGCTCCAGCTCGTCATCACCAAGGATGGCAGTGTAGCGGGATTTGAAACGGTCAGCTGATTTCATCTGTGCTTTCATCTTGCGGCCCAGATAATCACGTTCCCCAGACAGTCCAGACTGACGAAGTTTGAACAACAGTCGGTTCACTTCACGATCAGCAGCCTCTCCCAGAGCAACAAAGTATACATCCAGTGGAGCCAGCGTAGTAACCTCAATGTTTTGGTGCTCCAGAATCAGTTGAATACGCTCCAGACCAATACCGAAGCCGATGCCTGGCTGATCAGGTCCGCCGATATCTCCAACGAGACCATTGTACCGACCACCGCCGCCAACCGTATCTATTGCTCCAATCCCTTGGGCTTTTAATTCAAAAGCAGTTAGCGTGTAATAATCCAAGCCCCGAACCAGACGATTGTTCACAGCATAATCCACACCGAAATCATCCAGGTATGCCTGTAGCTTGGCAAAATGATTCAAAGACTCTTCATCCAGACTATCCAGTATCGACGGTGCCCCTACGAATTTGTCCTGATCGACTTTACAGTCGAGTACACGCAGCGGATTACGCTCCATGCGTGACTGACAGTCCTTACACAGGCTGTCTTTCATCGGTCTGAGGAACCCAAGTAACGTCTCGCGGTATTCTGCACGGCTGGTTGAATTACCAACGGAGTTGATTTCCACTTTGACATCCTTCAAGCCGAGTTCTACGCACAACTGGTAGCCCAGTGCAATTACTTCCGCATCAATTGCCGGGTCCAGCGCACCGATGGCTTCTACACCAAACTGGTGAAACTGACGCTGACGGCCTGCCTGCGGACGCTCGTACCGGAACATTGGACCGATGTAATACAGCTTGCTCACATCCGGTTCGCCGTAGATTTTATTCTCTACATACGCACGGACAACACCCGCTGTTCCCTCCGGACGAAGAGTCATGCTGCGATTACCTTTGTCATCAAAGGTATACATTTCTTTCTCAACGATATCGGTAGTCTCTCCTACACCGCGTACAAATAAAGAAGTCTGTTCGAAGATCGGTGTACGAATCTCACGGTAATTAAACCGTCGACACAGATCTCGTGCTTTTTCTTCTACGTACTGCCATTTCTCGACAACTCCAGGCAGTAAGTCCTGCGTTCCAGTCGGTTTTTGAAAAGCCATCTTGATCCCTCCAGCATTGATTTTTTTCTCTAAAAGTTAAAAAATTCTACACGTGATCACTGCGCGGGCAGAACAACCTTACAATCGCTGTTATCCCCAGATTTTTTGAATTAATTTTATAATGTGGAAATCGGGTGATAGCATATGCTTCCGAAGTAGCTTTCTTTCAGAAAGCTTTTAGGCGAATGCTTCGCTTTTACAGGTTTTTTCTGCACTCTCCGTTTTCGTGTATTTCTTTTAAATCAACTTATATAACAAAAAAATCCCTCGCCCTGTCTGCTATGTATAGCAAACAAAGGGACGAGAGATTGTGTAATATACATTCACCCGTGGTACCACCCACATTCCGGAAACCTGACACTTTAGCCGTTCAGGTGATCTCTGATGATTCAAGATTGCATACAGCACCCTGATCAAGCAGATATTCCGCTCTACGTGTAACGCACGTCCTGCGCAGGCCGGCTACTGGTCAACAGATTATCTCTGCTGTGTTCGCCGTCTGTTCTCGGGGAAGTCATTCGTCCGCTCATCAAGAGAATCCTTACAGCCTGGGGATTCCTCTCTGGTCATGTGGGCACGGAGTACTTGGTCCCGTCATCAAATCAGTAATATAGTTCAAAAATCGACTTGTATTGACTATAGTCAACGTATTATTTTCTGATTGTAATGAACCGCAGTGCTAAAGTCAAGGGTTAACACAAAAAGATAGCTCTAAAAAATTTTGCTCACACGCAGCATGGTATGTGGAGTCCACAGAAAATATGGCTAGTAGAAGCTGGATTTATCATATGAATTCCAACTTCTATTCGCTTCTTATTCCTCTATTGTTGCAGCATCCACTTCAACAGATCCGGCGCGCTCGCCCATAAACGGGAATGCATAATGACATATTCAATCGCTTCGTCGGAGTCGCCAATTCCGACAAAGTCAGGGAGGTTATGCGGCAGCCGTTTCAAACCCAACAGGTAATCAGGCACATGTTTGTTCACACCCCGGGCCACACGGTACAGCATTTTGAGCTGGGAGGTGATTCCGTTTTTCTTATACTCCAGAATGATCTTGTCATAGGCAAAGGCCGTTACGGCGTCACCTCTTCCATACTCCTCCAGCAATTGCTCTGCCTGATCCAATTGGTTACTGTATAAATACACAGCAGCGAGCAGGTAACGTGCTCCGGTATTGTCTTCCGTATTAAGCTCCAGAATATGCTCCAGAATATGTGCTGCTTCTTTCGTATCTCCGCCAAACCAGCAGGATTCGGCATAGCTTTTGCATATCCGGATATAGGGACGAGTCTCATGAAGCCCCCAGAAGTCCCCTTTGTTCTCCTCAAAGAACAGTTCGCCCAGTTCACGTTTGCCAGCAGCGATTCCTTCCTTGAGGTAAGATCGTGCATCATTCTCATTGTCCGATTCCTCAGCTAGAATAAGATATGCATCAGAGCTGTCAGGATACATCTCCAGCGCTGTTTCCGCCAGATGTACTTTCCGTTTGGAAGAGCTCGCTTCCCTCGCCTTAGACAGCAGAGCCTGTGCTTTGTCTTTCGATGTGCCTGGACCGTTCAGCATCAATAGCTCGTCCGTTTCACCGCCCATGCCGTATTCTTCGATGTAACTATTCATCTCCTTAACCTTCCGGGAGATCGTGCCTGTCGTTACCTCATATTTATCAGCCAGCTCAGCCTTTGAGACATTGAAGCCGTATTCCTCGGACAACAAATACTCAATTGCAGCAGAGAACGAGCCTGTCTTCTTCACAGTAGGGCGGGTCTGACGGGAGTAGCCGTTCCATAACACCAGAGCTTCCAAAATTACCTCTGGCTCGTATTGGTTCCTCATGTTCTCAATAGTCTGCAGGGCCAGCTGTTCGTGAGCCGGGTGCTCCCATTTCAAATCGCTTGCCACCATCTTTTTCAGCTTGGTCAAGGTCAGTTTACTCTCAGGTTGAATGGAGGCTTCCCGAACCAGTTGCTCCGTTGATATTATCCCCAGTATGGATTCTACTGCAGAGGACTCCTTGTTCAGACAACATTTCTTATATTTTTTCCCACTACCGCATGGGCATAAATCATTTCTTCCAACCTTACTCAAAACTAATTCCCCCTTAAATCTGTCTCTAGCCATTCGCATGAGAACTCTGTTGCTTTAGCATTGTAGGTGTCATTTCTCAAGAGGCATTCTATATAACTTTCAAATTCCATCGATCAAGTAGAAACGGCTGCCCCTTACTTAAATAAAAAAGGCGGGGCCATTTCAGCGATTATATGTTCATCTGGAATATGACGGATCACTCTGGCGATGAGTTCCTCATACTCTCTGTCATAGGATTGAATTCGCCTGAACCCAATCGCTGGAGCTAGATTTACCGTCCAATGTAGCCCAACTATGAAAACAATTCGCTGTAGAATATATAAACCCATCTCTCTATTCTAGCAAAAATTGAATAAAGGGGTAAGCTCTGCCCAAAACATACACATTCTCAGCTCAAAAAAAATAGCCTGCACACGGTGTGCAGGCTCAAAGGATATATAAAAAAAGGGGGTCATGTGTGTTATTATAAGCCCACTATGTTAAAGGCTTATGTATCTAATATTACAGTAATATTACAAAAATGATAGCGCTTTATAAATTAGTTTTTTAATATCCTCCTGATTAAAAAGCCCTTGCACATCACTCGACTATGTGGTCGAGCAGTGCAAGGGCCAAGAAGTATCTACACGTTAATTCAAATCTTCCACATAGGCATGGTTGGAACGAAGCTTATGAACAATCTCGTCATAATCCTCATCCCTTACTTTGGCAGACAGAACATAATGCAGATCATTATAATCGGCCGAAGACACATCTGCAGCATTCAGCATGTCTCCATCCTCATTCACTCTGTCACGAGTATCCCGTTCTGCATCACGGTCCACATTGGCTACCACAGGGATCACATTTTCGCTGGCTGGAACACCAGGGGCTGCACCTACACCCATTGCACCATTGGTACCTACGCCACCTGCTGTATTATAAGGCACCAGTGGCACCATAACACGCGTGTCTCTACCTATCGCACTGTCCAGTTGACCTACTTCCAAATGCTCTGTACGAAACGTCTGAAGTGAAGTTCTTGCTCCCTCTGCCTCGTCCTCGGTTCGAAAATACGCCTGAATATGTTTTGTCATGTCAAACCCTCCTTTTTCGGAATGAAATGCAACGTGAAGTTTGTAAACGTCACGATGTTACGTAGTTAAGATACATCAATGTATGTCAGTTGTACTGGCTGAAGTTATATAACTTTTAGCAGTTCACGTACAAACGCTGGCTCATCTTCAGGCGTACGGGATGTAATATAGTTTCCATCCACAACGGCCTCATGATCCTTGAACTCTGCCCCTGCGTTTACCATGTCATCCTTAAGCGGTGGATAGGATGTAATCGTGCGGCCTTTCAACAGACCAGCACTAGCCAAAATCTGAGGACCATGGCAGATCGCTGCGATTGGTTTCTTCGCACTGTTGATCTCGGTGACAAACTTCAAGATGTGCGCATCAGTTCGCAAATTCTCAGGGGATGATCCACCAGGAATCACGACCGCATCATAATCTGAAGCGGATGCATCAGCGATCGCCTTATCTGTGGTATAGGAGGCCTTTCCTCCTTTACCTTTAAGGGTCTCACCGGCTTTTAATCCGATAATCTCCACTTCATGTCCAGCTTTTTTTACTTCGTCATACGGGACCTGCATCTCCGAATCTTCAAAGTCATTCGCCAATAAAAAAGCAACTTTACTCATAACGTATGTTCTCCTTTCCGTGTTCGAACTTTCTTTATAAAATCGGGTCTTGCAGTACATTGGCACTTCGTTGTGCCTCATTTTGTTATTACCCTCACCAGAGTAATTTATAACAATCCAATGTAATTTCATTTTGTAACGAAGTCGTCAAACGAACACTTAAAAAGTTCTACTCACGACAAAAAGTCCTGATTCGGGAAGGAATCAGGACTTTTTTAGAATCTGTATAATCCAAATATCGGATGTTTATATACCTGTGTAAACATTCAAGATCGCGGAAGATGACTCTGCTTCCCTTTGTCCGAATCCTGAAGTGCCCAGATCGTTGCAACATACTCAGCAGCCGAACGGGCAAGGTGCAATGATTCATACAGGTTGCCAGGGAGCAACAAAGGTTCTGTACGGGTACGTGTTTCTTTCTCAGATTGGCGCATAATTGGATGGATACTCCTTTGATCATGAAATAGTCATCAACGAATTATCCCTTATTATGGCCTGAACCCTATGAAATTATGCACGTGGTTCCTGACGAACCGGACTTTCAAGCATCAAAGTCACGGGTCCCCAGTTGGTAAATGTTACATCCATCATCGCTCCGAAACGCCCGGTTTCCACCTGAATACCTTTATCCCGTAGCAGTTGATTAAACGTTTCATATAACAGTTCTGCCGCTTCAGGTCGGGCCGCAGCCGCAAAGCTCGGGCGCTTTCCTTTGCGACAATCTCCGTACAGGGTGAACTGGGAAACAGACAATACAGCACCGCCAACGTCAAGCAGACTGAGATTCATCTTCTCCTGATCATCCTCAAATATCCGCAACCCACTAACTTTGTCAGCCAGATACTGGGCATCCTTCTCGGTGTCCTCATGGGTAATGCCTACGAGCAGCATTAATCCGGAATCGATCTTACCTGTCAGCTCGTCTCCCACGGTCACCTGAGCCTCTTTACAGCGTTGTACAAGCACCCTCATCTTACAGGCTCCTTACTGCATAATCCGATGCACCGAATAGACATCTTTCACACGTTTGATCCGTTCTACAACGGATTGCAGATGATCCGTATTACGAATCAGAATTGTGACGTGCACCAATGCTAATTTATTTTTATCTGTCCGTCCTGTGACGGCAGATATATTGGTTTTACTTTCGGATACAGCCTGAAGTACCTCGTTAAGCAAGCCATTCCGATCATGGCCTGTAATCTCAATATCCACACTGTAACTTGCTTCGATATTCTCTTCCCACTCGACCTCAATAACACGTGCTGCTTCTTCTCCATCTGCACTTGTCGGGATATTTGGACAGTCACTACGGTGTACGGAAACGCCGCGTCCGCGTGTAACGTATCCGATAATGTCATCCCCAGGTACAGGATTACAGCATCGTGCGAATCGAACAAGCAGATTATCGATGCCTTTGACACGAATACCGTTGGTTGGTCGATTTCTGCGCTCAGGTGCAGGTTTCAGCTCGCGCATCTCGGAATTTAATTCCAGCAAACTGGACTCTTCCTGCTCTTTACGCAGTTTTTCGGTTGCTTTTGTTACAATCTGTGCAGCAGTAATCCCACCGAATCCAACAGCAGCAAGCATGTCATCAATATCGTTAAACGCATATTTTTTGGCAGCTTCCATCAACTTGTCATCCGTCATCCACGCAGAAGGATCAAGCCCCATACGTTTTAGTTCACGCTCACAGCTCTCCCGACCTTTTTCAACGTTTTCTTCACGGCGTTCCTTCTTGAACCATTGCTTGATCTTTGCTCGTGCATGAGAAGATTTCGCAATTTTCATCCAGTCCTGGCTCGGTCCGTAAGAATGTTTAGACGTCAAAATTTCGATGATATCACCTGTCTTCAGATGATAATCGAGCGGAACAATCCGACCGTTTACTTTGGCACCAATGGTCCGATTACCAACCTCCGTATGGATTCGATAAGCAAAATCCAAAGGAACAGAGCCGATTGGCAATTCGATGACTTCTCCTTTTGGCGTAAATACAAATACCAGATCCGAGAAGAAATCCATTTTGAGTGACTCTACGAATTCTGATGCATCCTGTGCTTCGTTTTGAAGTTCAAGAATTTCACGGAAGAACGTAATCTTGTCTTCAAAATGATTTCCGTTCGCAGCGCCTTCTTTGTAGGCCCAGTGAGCAGCAATACCAAATTCAGCAGTCCGGTGCATATCCCATGTCCGGATCTGTACTTCTGTTGGTTCGCCATTGGGACCAACTACCGTTGTATGCAGCGATTGATACATATTCGCCTTTGGCATCGCAATGTAGTCTTTGAAGCGTCCAGGCATCGGTTTCCATAACGTGTGTATAATTCCCAAGGTAGCATAACAATCCTTGATATTATCCACAATAATACGAATGGCGAGCAGATCATAAATTTCGTTAAACTGCTTGTTTTTGGTGGTCATTTTCTTGAACACGCTGTAGATATGTTTCGGGCGGCCCGAAAGGTCTGCCTGAATTCCCATCTCATCCAGCTTGTTCGTAATTCCATCCATAACCGTATCAATATATTGCTCACGTTCTGCACGTTTTTTGTGCATCAGGTTTGCAATTCGGTAATACTGCTGCGGATTCAAATAACGGAGGGCGATGTCCTCCATTTCCCATTTGATTGCAGAGATACCCAAACGGTTTGCAATCGGACAAAAAATTTCCAGCGTCTCATATGAAATCCGGCGCTGGCTTTCTTCCGACTGAAACTTGAGTGTCCGCATATTATGCAGACGGTCAGCCAATTTAATCACGATGACACGGATGTCCTGCGCCATGGCGATGAACATTTTGCGGTAGTTCTCGTTCTGCTGTTCTTCCTTGGAGCGAAACTGAATACGTTCCAGCTTCGTCAAGCCGTCAACAAGCATGGCACACGTATTGCCGAAATGATTGCGGATCTCTTCAAGTGAGACCGTAGTATCCTCTACTACATCATGAAGAAGCGCTGCTATTATGGAGATGGTGTCCATCTGCATGTTCACAACAATGTCGGCAACCGCAAGCGGATGCAGAATATACGGTTCTCCCGATTTTCGCGTCTGTCCATGGTGGGCCTGATCAGCAAATTCGTAAGCTTCTCGTATGCGCACCAGATCGGGTTCTTTGATATATGCCCCGGCCTTCTCGAGTAATTGCTCTATGCCCATTCTGATCTGTTCCGTGTCCTTTCTATACCAAATGGAACCCGTGACAGTGCTGCAACACAGGTTCCCCGTAAAAGTAATTTCCTATAATTATGACGCTTCGCCCGTTTCCCGTCAACTGCTGACGAATAAGAGCGCTTATCCAATTTTTATATTGGTGATCTGAAATACTTCTATCCCATTTCCCTATGACTCACAGGGGATTGGATGTATTTCTTATTTCTTATGTATTATTGCCGTTATTTGCTGAAATAGAAGGAAAATTCATGAAAATATAAATTCCATCGCTTTGCTACGTCAAAAATGTTATTGCTTAATTAAGAGAAACTCTGTAATCTATTGAAAGTTTGTGTTTCGGAAAAGGAGATGAAATTCATTGCAACGTGAAATTCAGGTTAATCAAAAGATGCCACTTGGCTCGGGTTCACTGCTTAGCCTTCAGCATTTGTTCGCCATGTTTGGCAGCACGGTGCTTGTACCAAACCTGTTCGGTGTTGATCCAAGTATGATCCTGCTGATGAACGGGATTGGCACACTGTTGTACATACTGATGTGTAAAGGTAAGATCCCTGCATATCTCGGGTCCAGTTTTGCCTTTATTGCACCTGTCACAATGGTATTAAAACAACATCCAGAGAATGGCTACTCCGTGGCACTTGGAGCTTTTATCATAACAGGACTTGTGTTCTGCCTCGTGGCCCTCATTATTAAATTTGCGGGTACCGGATGGATTAACGTAGTCTTCCCACCAGCGGTTATGGGCGCCATCGTTGCTCTGATCGGTCTGGAGCTTGTACCTGTTGCAGCTGGTATGGCAGGATTGATTAACTCTGATCCTGTTGCTAACCCGAACTGGGTGCCGCAGGCCAAACCCATTATTCTATCCATGGCCACGCTTGGTATCACTGTCATTGGAGCCGTAACGTTCCGTGGATTCCCCAAAATCATTCATATTCTAATCGGAATTGTATCCGGATATGTATTAGGCTATTTTATGGGTCTGGTTGAAAAAAAAGCTATTGCAAACGCTGATTTCATCTCACTGCCAACCGTAACAACGCCTACATTTGACTGGTCCGTTATTTTTACCATTTTACCTGTAGCGCTTGTGGTTATCGTTGAACATATTGGACATTTGCTTGTAACGAGCAGCATTGTAGGCAAAGATCTTTCGAAAGACCCTGGGCTTCATCGTTCCCTGCTTGGTAATGGGGTCTCCACCATTTTGTCCGGGTTTGTAGGATCTACTCCTAATACAACCTATGGTGAGAACATCGGTGTTATGGCACTGACTCGTGTCTACTCCACATATGTCATTGGTGGTGCAGCAGTCATTGCAATCGTACTCTCCTTCTCAGGAACATTCTCGGCGCTTGTGGCTAACATTCCTGTACCCGTTATGGGCGGCGTATCCCTGCTCCTGTTCGGGGTTATTGCAGCATCTGGTCTGCGTATTCTGGTTGAACAGAAAGTCGATTTTGCCAAACCGACCAATCTGCTGCTTACTACACTTGTATTGGTCATCGGACTGAGTGGTACAGAAGTTACCTTCTACGGCGTTCATCTGAAAGGGATGGCATTGGCAACCATCGTCGGAATCCTGATGAGCTTGTTGTTCAAACTGTTTGAAGTGTTGGGTTGGTTGAATGATGATTCGCGTAAACAGCCTATCACTGAAAAAACGCCCGATTAATTTCCATCGTATACACATCAAAAAGCCTGTTCTCCCTAACCTTTAGGTTGGAAGAACAGGCTTTTTGATAATCATTAATGCTGTATATTATTTCCCGGGAAAAGGGAAAAGCGATTCAGGTTTTAATCACAACACTCCAAGTGGAGATTTTAAACTTAGTAGTTCATCAATGTGAATACATCGATTTTCTCTGGCAATTTAGCACGACCATTCAGATCAGACAGTTCGATCAGGAAAGCAGCACCAACAACGTTCCCACCCAATTGTTCAATCAAGTTGATGGAAGTTGCAATCGTTCCACCCGTTGCGAGCAGATCATCTGCGATCAGGACATTTTGACCTTTTTCAATCGCATCTGTGTGCATCGCGAGTGTATCCTTGCCATACTCGAGATCATAACCAACTTCAATCGTCTCTCCAGGCAGTTTTCCACTTTTACGAATCGGAGCAAAACCGACACCAAGAGCGTATGCCAGAGGGGCGCCCACAACGAAACCACGTGCTTCAGGTCCAGCAATAACGTCAATTTTGAGATCAGAAACCATCACTTTCAGTTCATTGATCGCATTGCGGTACATTTCTCCATCTTTCAACAATGTTGTAATGTCCTTAAAGCTGATTCCCGGTTGTGGAAAGTCAGGGATGACACGAATATAATCTTTAAAATCCAAAATAATCTCCTCCTAAAATAAATACACAAACTTCCATCTAAGATACGCCCTTCATCCGGGATATCATCCATTGTGTCAGTTGCGGTGTGGCTGCATCCAGCATCACCTGTTCTATTTCGGCCATGTTTTCGAGCGCCTGATAGTGACGTGAAGCGGTTAGTTCACGCTTAGGCGGGTTATCCACAAACGCAATTTTGCCGTTATCACGGGTAATGAAGGATAACTCTTCGAATACATCCAACATCATCGTAATCATGCGCGGCGAACAACCACACTGACGACTGAGCACAGGAGTAATCTCTTGTTCCTCCACGGGTTCAGCTTTCCATTTCAACACCTGCATATAAATACGCTTAAAGAGTTCTCTGGAAGGCATCTGAAGGCGATCTCGGCGGTTGCCTGATCCGTGCAGAAGGATGATATTCTCAGCTCCACTGAACAAAGCCAGCATGGCATTAAGTTGTTCCGGGGTTTCCGGCGTATCAAACACAAATAACGTCCGGACTTGTTCCTGTCCATAATGCTGTGCAGCAGCATTACACGGAAATAACCCGACCTTTCTATCATATACCCAAAGGCAAGGTTCATACAATGAATTTCCCTCGGAAACATCTGTTTCTTTCCGAACAATAGCACCAACAGAACCAGATTTATATCGCAGATGCACCTCAAGTGAGCTCAAGAAATGTTTCATCGCATTTAAAGGCTCGGCATTACCGCGCAAATCAAACACTTGGACCTGAGGAACATGAATGTCCTGAAGCATCAATTGAGGTTTTCTCATCCCATTCCATTCATTGATGGACAGTTCTCCCATCACATCAATAACGGAACCTGGGAGAAGAAACTCTGCTAACGCTCCCTTGCCAAAAGCGACGGTTTCCAGTTGCTGACCATCCTGTTCCAGAACCAGTTTCAGATGGCGTTTCTCTCGTCCCATTGTTCTGGTTTCCTTCACAGTCACACTTCTCAATACAAACCGTGGCGAAGGATTGCTCATTCCAAAAGGCTGCAATCTGTCGATCTCCTGGATCACTTTCAGCGGAACATCACTGATTCTGCATTCATCATCCGCAAGACGTTGAGGTACAAAGTCCTCTTCAGTTAATACAGATGCAGCAAACTCATTCAAACCAGCCTCAAGTTCTTCCAGCTGATCCCGATGCAAGGTCATACCTGCTGCAGCAGGATGTCCCCCGTAATGGTCCATGGTGTGTTTATTGACTGTGAGCGCCTCATAGATATCCAAGCCATCAATAGAGCGCGCAGAGCCCTTGCAGACACCGCTCTCTGGATCGATCCCAAGGATAAGTGTAGGTCGGTAATAACGCTCCAGCAATTTGGAAGCCACAATACCAACCACTCCGACGTTCCAGCCCTCACCAGCCAATACGATTACATCTGGAACGGATCCTGAACGAAGCTGTATCTTTTGTTCCAACTGTGCCGTTGCTTCTTGTAATATGCCCTCTACGACTTGCTGCCGCTCCCGATTCAAAAGATCAAGCTGGCCCGCAAGCGTATGAGCTTCATCCAGATTCTCGGCGGTGAGAAGCGATACCGCTCTCCCGGCATGATCCAAACGTCCACTGGCATTAATACGAGGCGCCATGGCAAAGGCAATATTAATCGAAGTCACCTGACTCTGATCCACACCACTGATTTCCAGCAATGCACTTACACCAGGAAGACGTGAACCACGCATCGATTCTATTCCATAACTGACAATAACCCGGTTCTCCCCTTCCAAAGGCATCAGATCGGCAACGGTGCCGATGGCAGCGATCTCCATCCATTCACCGGGCACTTCTCCGATTAATGCCTGAGCGAGCTTCAAGGCTACTCCCGCTCCTGCCAAACCTTTAAAAGGATACGGACAGCCCGGAAGTTTCGGGTTAATAAGTGTAAAGGCTTCGGGCAAAATTTCAGGCGGCTCGTGGTGATCTGTCACAATAACTTCGATGCCCAGCGTTGCCGCATAGGCAATCTGTTCAACAGCACTGATTCCGGTATCTACGGTAATAATCAATGAAACGCCTTGTTGATGCGCCCAATCCAACGCATGGTTGTGCAATCCATACCCTTCATTCGAGCGATGAGGGATATATATATCGTACGAAGCCCCAAGATGACGCATCAAATGGATCATGAGCGATGTGCTCGATACGCCATCAGCGTCATAATCCCCGTAGATCAAAATATGTTCTTCCCGCTCCAATGCCAGCTTGATACGTGGCACAGCTTCATTCATGCCGAGGAGAAGATAGGGATCATGCATCTGATTCAGATCAGGATGCAAAAAACGTTCGGCCTCCTTCTCATTGTGCACTCCTCGACTCACAAGCAAACGTCCAACAAGGGGTGAAACGGAAAGCGCCTGCGAGAGTCCCGCAGCCGCCTCCAAATCGATATTCGGTGTATTCCACCGGTATTGCGAATAAAGCAATGATAACGCTCCTTTCCTGATCTACTGGACCCGCGCTTCACTACTGAATTAATGTCGCTTCGTGATCGGGCAGTTCATGATTGGATTTATAGGGATAACCTGGATCATAAGGTATCGCTTGAATCTGTACTTCTTTCACATGACTGAAACGGGTGAGCAGTAGTGTCTTGGCCCGATTAGCAATCTCCTGTGCTTCCAGTATTGAGATTCTTGGATTCACACTAATGACCAGCTCAATCGTAACGTCATGTTCCTGTTCACGTGCAACCAAATGTTCAATGGTAATGATGCCATATACCCGCTGTACGGTCTCTTTGAAATCTGACGCTTCTTCCTGCTCCAGTTCCTGAACGAGTGAGCCATAGACTGTGTCCACAATCATTCGGTAACCCTTGTGAAGCACAAAACAGGAAGCAATCAACGCAGCCGTGGGGTCCAGGTAGAGCAGCATGCTCAAACCCGTCTCTTCACCAGCCATCGATCCTATAATGCCGATTAACACGGTGAGCGAACAATAGAGTGCACGGCGATGTTGCTGTGCATAGGCCAGCGCCTGAGACTGGTTTCGTTTACGGAAATATCTGTACTGAAATTGAAAAATCGCTTCTTTCACAGCCAAAGCTGCAACAGCCACCAAAAGTACCGACTTGCCTGGTGCTTCCGGTTCACTTCCGGAGAGACTACCCAATGCGGAGATAGCAAGTTGTAATCCACCCATGAGGATCAGGACAGATAACAATACTGAGATTCCGGGTCTAGCAACACGTGAATGTTCTTTAAACCGGCCTCTGTGAGCCCTGCTCTTATCGCGTACAGACTTGGAGGGAAAGAGACCAGCCAGGGCAGAACCAGCTTCAGAAGCAGAATACAAGCCGTCAGCGAGCAATGATTTGCTGTTTGCCATATAACCGACTCCCGCTTTGATCACCGCAAGTCCCATATTACCAGCAATACCGCTCCATGTGGCAGCCTGAGCAGATGGGATATGTTCTCTGGTCATGAATATTCCCCCTTAATTCTGTACATAAAGTTGCAAAACCGCGCCTGGCAGACGCGGCTCACAATAAGATGTTTAGTTAGATTCTTTAGCTACTGTTTTTGGCTTTTCCACTTGTTTACCTTTAAGCATCAGCCATAGTGGAGCGGCGATATAGATTGAAGAATATGCACCGAACAGTGTTCCGATAACCATCGCAAGTGAGAACATGCGAATGGATTCTCCACCAAATATGAACAAACAGATTGAAGCTGCAAACACCGTGAATGTTGTATTCAGGGAACGTGTCATCGTTTGAGCCAAACTGCGATTGACTACTTCGCGTAGGTCGGCTTTGGTTGTCTTTTTGGCAAAACGCAGATTCTCACGAATCCGGTCAAAGATAACGATCGTATCGTTGATCGAGAACCCGACAATGGTCAATACTGCAGTAATAAAGGTCAGATCGACTTCCAAACGGAAGATTGAGAACACACTTATTACGACAAATGCGTCATGGAAGAGTGCGATAACCGCAGCCAAACCAAAGCGCCACTCAAATCGAATCGCAACATAGATCATGATCCCGATACTTGCAATGAGTACCGCGTAGATCGCGTTGCGCTCCAATTCTTTGGCCATCTCTGGATCGACGGTATTTACTTCATAGGAAGCCGATGCATCCAGTTTGGTAAATTCCTGTTTAAATTTGCTCTCTTGGGTCTCATCCAGTTCATTGGAGAACCGAACATTTACACGGTCAGCCCCCGGTGTAATGGTAACATCACCCTCATCAACACCGATGTCCTTAACGATAGGTTTAATCTGCTCCGCTGTGATTGCTTTGGATACCGAGATATCCACATTCGATCCAGCACGGAAATCAACTGCATAATTCAAACCCAAAGCCAAAATGCTGATGATCCCCGTAATCGTCAGAATAATCGAGAAGATATAGGCAATCTTACTACCTTTAACATAATCAAAATTCCAATTAAAGCGCACGAATTTCACTCTCCTTCACTCCGAAGTACTTAGGCTTCTTCAACACGTTACCCCGTACAAGCAGGGTCAACAGGAAGCGGGAGAAGAAAATATTCGTGATAATACTGGTGACAATATCAAAAATCAGCACGAGTGCAAAACCTTTAACCGCACCTGTTCCCAAGAAGAACATAACAGCCGCAGCAATAATGGTTGTGATGTTGGAGTCAATGATTGTTCGGAAGGAATGTTTACCACCCGCTTTAACCGAAGACAAGATCGACTTACCACTGCGCATCTCTTCTTTAATCCGTTCGTACGTGATGATATTGGCATCCACCGCCATCCCTATACCCAGGATAAACGCCGCAATACCTGGAAGGGTAAGCACGAATTCTCCTAAATAGAAGATTGCAAGTACCAGCCACGTATGTGTGATCAAGGCAAAACTCGCGATAATACCAGGAATGCGATAAAGCCCAATCATGAACACTAGAATAATAACGGAACCAATCAATCCCGCTTTAATGGTCTGATCCAGAGAAAGCTTACCAAGTGTTGCACCAACACTTTGTGAATACTTCTCTGTAAGTTTCAGTGGCAATGCACCCAGGTTAATGGTGTCACGAAGCTGGTTTGCTTCGTCACGTGTGTAAGCACCCGAAATCTGAGCGGAACCATCTGTCAACTGTTGTCTAACGGTTGGAGCAGATAACAGCTCATCATCCAAATAAATAGCGAGAGGTTGTCCGATCAAACGTTTGGTAATCTCGGAAAATTTGGCTTTGTCTTTCACTTGAATGTCAATCATCGGCTCATTCAATTGAGTGAACACAACTTTGGCTGCATTCTCAACAAATTCATTTCCGCGAAGCTCAATTTTGGTGTATTCGCCTTCCTTGTCGTTCTCAGCTTTACTACGGAAGGTCAGAACAGCCGGCTCTTTCATTTTGGCTCTAACTTCAGCCTCGTCCGTAACCCCTGCCAACTTCAATCGAATCCGGTTGCTTCCTTCAGTGGTTACCTCCGGTTCGCTTGTTCCGAGCGCATTGGCGCGGCTTTCAAGACTTTTGGCCGTTTGCACCAAAGATGCTTTGGTGACTTGTTGACCTGCTTCGAGCGGCTCTGCTTCATATAAGATCTCGTAGCCTCCCTTTAAATCAAGGCCCAAGCGTATATTTTTGAGCAGTTCCGGGCTTGTTCCCACCATTACCCCTGTGGTGACAAGCACGACCAGAATGAAACTGATAATTCTTTTCATGCCGTTCCTAGATCCCCTTTCGTTCTCAATATTCCTATTATAGCGATGCCGTAAAAAGCAGTCAATTTTCAACAAAAAAGATCCCTTTCGTCTAGAAAGAGGACCCCCGGTATGCAGACACGGTCATAAAGTTCATAAAGCTTGTTGCTTTCAGTGACAAAATGTCGTTCACCAGCTGGTGAAGCGGTGGAATGCCCTGTTTTTCATATTTATGACTGACGCAATTCCAGACATCTTTGCTGGTGACATATTCGTAACCGACAAGCCTTAATTCCTCCGCTTTGCTACGGCAGAGCATCTCTATTGACTGTTCCAACTCCACATCATTCATTTCTTCCAACGGGGAGCCTCCCTTCGTACATCCAAGCCTTTATGCGGCATCAATATTACATGATTCGACTTCGCCTGATCATATTCCTTCTTGCTGATTATGGTTCTTTTTGTTAATCGTGTCCAAGTTGTCATGAGAAGATAAAGGACTGGCATAGGATGAAGAACAACGGCTTTGTCCCGTTTATGTTGATAGCCTGTACTTTCAACCGGGAAAGAGGGGTAGTCTTGAAGAAACAGACATTTATCCAGGGGGCCATGATCCTGCTCGCGGCAGGCATAATTAATCGAATACTTGGTTTCATTCCGCGCATTGCGCTGCCACGAGTCATTGGTGCAGAAGGTGTTGGCATCTACCAATTGAGCTATCCCTTTTTTATCGTACTGGTGACATTAATTACGGGTGGTATTCCGCTCGCCGTAGCCAAGCTCGTAGCCGAAGCTGATACCGGTGCCAATCGTTATTCCCCCCAGCGAATCCTGCAAGTAAGCTTAAGCTTTACGTTGACCTTGGGTGTAGTATTCATGTTTTTGTGCATCCTATTTGCACCCTGGGTTACCAAGTACGTGCTCACAGATGAGCGGGTATACCATACGTTCGTTAGTATGAGCCCCATGATTGCCATTATCGCCGTATCTGCTGTCTACAGAGGGTATTTCCAAGGTAAGCAAAACATGATGCCTACTGCCATTTCATCCATTGTTGAAACCATCATTCGTATCGTCTGTGTCATTTGGTTTGCCTGGCTTCTCCTCCCCCACGGGATTGCCCAAGCTGCTGCTGGTGCCATGCTGGGAGCGCTCGTTGGAGAATTCGGCGGTATGCTTGTACTCTTGTGGAAGTATAACAGGCAGAAGAAAGAGTTACCACTCGCTATGCAACAGAACATGTCCAATCTCACAGCCAAACCTTCAGCCAAACCTTTAAACCCAATACCTTCAGTTCTGAAAGAAACGGGTACTCCACAGCCGGGATTAATCCGGCGTTTGCTTGCAATCTCTATTCCTGTTACAGCAGGCCGATTGGTTGGCTCCTTATCCTATTTGGCCGAAACTATTGTTACTGCCCAGAGTCTGGCTCTGGCAGGCATATCCAAAGGGCTCGCTACAGCACAATATGGTGCATTACAAGGTATGATTATTCCCTTGCTGCTGCTGCCGGGGGCACTAACCTCATCGCTCGCGACATCACTTGTGCCTTCACTGTCTGAAGCTTCTGCTCAGGGAGATCGCGCACTGATTCACAAAAGAATGCATCAGGCATTACGCTTGGCACTTGTGACAGGTGCTCCGTTTTCTGTGTTTATGTATGTGCTTGCCGAACCGATGTGTCTTGTTCTGTATAATGATGCATCGATCGGAAGCATGCTGAAGCTAATGGCTCCTTTTGCTTTGTTCATTTATATTCAAGCTCCTCTTCAAGCTGCATTACAAGCTCTTGACCGTCCGGGTAAAGCATTGCTGAATACGTTTATCGGTGCTGTTATCAAAATCACGTTGATTTTAACACTTGCTTCCCGGCCTGAATATGGCATCTTCGGTGCAGTCATCGCCATCTGTGTGAACTCTACGGTAGTTACCCTGTTACATGCCCAAAGCGTACGTAGCCTGCTACAGTTCCGCTTCAAGATGATGGATTGGGTGAAGACGGGTGCAGGAATGTTTATTATGGGAGCAGCGACCCTACTCGTATACGAAGAGACTGCCATGATATTGCCTTTTTGGGTGAGGATGCTTCTCGCTCCTTTAGTCGGGCTTATCGTGTATTTCATCGTTATGGGCTGTACGAAAATGATTGACTTTCATGATCTGTCTCGTGCTCCTTTGATAGGTTCATGGTTCAAACGTCGGTCAGGCAAATGATTTTCATTTTTTATCATCTTTTGGACTGACATATATCTTCCCATTGTGGTCAATGGAGCATATAAATACATCTTTGAAATCCAGAATTCCGTTATGTTGAATTTGATTTTTCAGCCAAAATCTCGTTTTCTGGATGATCTCCAGATTCTGATCCTGGACCTTTCCGTCCATAATTAAGGGTAGTGGCAGACCTTCATATTTAATATTTGGAAATCCGTCAATCTGGTTTTTTCCCGTTTTGGATTTACTGGAAGAAGAATCTTCTAAGTCAGAACCGGAAGAATTGCTGTCGTTAGAAGTATTCTCATCCTTGGGAAAAACGGTCAACTTGCCTGTGGTCTCCAAAATAGCGAAATCAACCTCACCGATACTGTCTACATTCTGTTCACGGAGTTGTTGCAATAGATCATCCAGATTATATCGTTGCTTCCGCATCTCATCCCGGTGAAGAACGCCTTTGGAGATCAAAACAGTAGGTTTGCCATCAATTATCAGGCGAAGACGCCGACTTTTAAGACCTATAAAGGCCATTCCGATCTGTACAATGATCAAGGTAAGCATGGGGGCAATCCCATAAGAGAGTGGTTTATCAATATCTTCAATGACAAAAGCAGCCATTTCAGCAAGCATAATGGACACGACCAGATCAAACATGGATAGCTTACCAATCTCACGTTTACCCATAACCCTCATTGCACAATACACCAGAAAGTACATGAGAATGGTTCGAAAGATATGTGATCCGACATCTGGGAAGTTCACAACAGGGGTCCTCCTTCGAAACTGAGTTTTTAACAGTTAGCTGGGTAGTGCAATCCCTATTTTGACCTGAACCTTACATGCTCATGCAGAAATAATCCGTTCATTTAATGGAAAACAGTTCATAAGTCCGAAGGCTTGACCATACACTGTATTAACTTATAACTTGTACAAGGGGGTTGCTTCATGCAATTGATCCGCCGCTTGGTTTCGTTTCGAGTGTCCAATCCGATTCTGTCAGGCCTCTGTCAGGCTTTTGTATGGATGTTTATCGGGGCATTTATTCTCTCCTTGTTTCTCTGGATGAGCGGAATGCGGGAACAGGACCTCTCGTTGTATACCTATGTTGTTCATGGCTTGTCATTATTGGTTGGTGGTTTTGTCGCAGGCAAACGTTCTGGTGAAAAAGGATGGTACTACGGAGGGATTACCGGAATCGTATATGGACTCCTTGTGCTGTTGATCGGATTTCTCGCGCTGGATGCTTCGTTTAATTGGAAGGATAGTTTACAACTGATTAGCGCGTTCTTCATTTCAGCTCTCGGTGGCATATTCGGTGTTAATACGCATCGCTCCTAACTGACTGGTAAAGAACATCGACCTTCCCTCATAAATCAAAAAAAAAAGAACCGGGTCTCCAGGGAGATCCGGTTCTCTACTAGGGAATACGCCACAAACGTACCCTCGTTATTCTATGTTACAGTAACTATTCAACAGCCGTATCACGAGCTACAGCCGTGCTGATTGCATTACGATCAAATGTAAGCTTAGTTACATCGTTTACACGCAATACAACCACATCGTCCGTAATCTCAGCGATCGTACCGTGAAGGCCACCAATCGTTACAATTTTATCGCCCTTTTTCAATTGGCTCAGCATCGAATTCCGTTGCTTTTGCTTTTTGTTCTGTGGACGAATCATCAAGAAGTAGAAAATTGCAACCATGAGTACCAAAGGTACGATCAAAGATACGATCCCACCGCCTTGCGCTCCTGCTAGAGGCATTCCTTGAAACATTCAAACTCCCCCTTATCGACTATACATACAGATATTGCTTGTTACGCCAGTTCCCTTAAAACCTCAATCAGAAACCTTTGTCATTGTCATGAAGACCATATTGATCGAAAAATTCATCCCGGAAATCAAGCAAACGATCTTCCATAATGGCTTTACGTACATTACGCATCAAATTCTGCAGGAAATGAAGATTATGGATCGTTGTCAAACGCAGGCCAAATGTTTCATCTGCTTTGATCAAATGACGCAGATAAGCTCTGGAATAGTTGCGACAAGTGTAGCAATCACATTCAGGATCTAATGGTCCAAAATCGTTTGCAAACTTGGCATTACGAATTACCAGACGTCCTTGGCTGGTCATCGTTGTTCCGTTACGGGCAATCCGAGTAGGCAGAACACAATCGAACATGTCCACTCCACGAATAGATCCCTCAATCAACGCATCGGGCGAACCTACCCCCATCAAATAACGTGGTTTATTGGACGGCAACAAAGGTAACGTATAATCCAGTACACCATACATCAAATGTTTCGGTTCTCCAACACTCAGTCCACCAATAGCATACCCCGGGAAATCCATGGAAGTCAAATCTGCGGCGCTCTGACGGCGAAGATCTTCATGCATGCCTCCCTGTACGATGGCAAACAGACCTTGATCATGCGGACGAGCGTGACTTTCGAGACAACGTTCTGCCCAGCGGCTCGTTCTTTCGAGTGATTTTTTTACATATTCATATTCAGCCGGATACGGTGGGCATTCATCAAACGCCATCATAATATCGGAGCCAAGTGCATTCTGGATTTCCATGGCCACTTCAGGTGAAAGGAACTTCTTGTCTCCATTCAAGTGGGAGCGGAAGTTAACGCCTTCTTCCGTAATTTTGCGCATCTCGCTGAGAGAAAACACTTGGAATCCGCCGCTGTCCGTCAGAATTGGACGATCCCAGTTCATGAATTTGTGCAACCCGCCAGCTTCACGGATGATTTCATGTCCTGGTCTCAGAAACAGGTGATAGGTATTACTCAAAATAATCTGAGCATCCATTTCTTTCAATTCTTCAGGACTCATTGTTTTGACAGTCGCCTGTGTACCTACAGGCATAAAGGTTGGTGTCTCAATAACACCGTGAGGTGTATGTACACGTCCCAGACGTGCACCGGATTGTTTGCAAGTTTTGATATGTTCATACGTAATTGCTGCCATTGGTTTTAATCATCCTCTAAAAGTTAATCGTTATACCGTTATACTAATATATCAACATGGCATCGCCGAAGCTGAAGAACCGGTATTTCTCTTGGATGGCTTCCTCATATGCCTGCATAATATGTTCCCTGCCTGCTAGTGCACTAACCAACATAACCAACGTGGATTTCGGGAGATGAAAATTCGTAAGCATCCCATCGATCACTTTGAAGGAATAGCCCGGATAGATGAAAATGCTGGTCCATCCGCTGCTCGCTTGCAGTATTCCATTTTCAAATTTGCTGCCTACCGTTTCCAAAGTCCGACAGCTCGTTGTCCCAACCGCAAAAACACGGTGTCCATTCGCTTTAGTCTGGTTAATCAGATCTGCCGTTTCTTGTGACAAGGAGTAATACTCCTCATGCATAACATGATCTTCTACGACGTCGACCGACATCGGTCTGAACGTTCCCAGTCCTACATGAAGCGTAATGAAGGCGACATTAACACCTTTGGCACGAATCTGATCCAACAATTCATCCGTAAAGTGCAGTCCCGCTGTAGGTGCAGCCGCCGATCCTTCATGCTTGGCATACACGGTCTGATACCGTTCGCGGTCATCCAATGTCTCTTTGATATAAGGTGGCAACGGCATCTCACCCAGACGGTCCAGAATCTCCTGAAAGATTCCATCATACGTAAACGTAAGTGTACGTGCCCCCATTTCGCCCTCTTCTTCAATGATTGCCTTCAGTTCCTCACCAAATACGATGACCGAACCGGCTTTCAGCTTTTTACCCGGCTTAACCAGTGCTTCCCACTTGTCACCTTCCACATTTTTGAGCAATAACACTTCCGCTTTTGCTCCGGTATCTTCTTTTGTACCGAATAGACGGGCTGGTAGAACACGTGTATCATTCAGAATCAATGTATCGCCGGGATTCAGAAAATCGATAATATCAGGAAACGTTTGATGATTAATCTCACCACTATCTTTGTTCAAGGTAAGCAAACGGGATGCCGTGCGATCAAGCAACGGCGTCTGTGCTATCAATTGCTCCGGTAATTCAAAATCATATAAGTTCACATTCATTTAGTTTCATTCCTTAACAATAGTCGCATTTTGATAATAGTGTTTCAATATTGCCTGGTAATCATACCCTTCATCTGCCATGCCTTTGGCTCCCCATTGGGACAAGCCCAATCCGTGGCCATTGCCCTGACCGATGAACATGAAGGTCTGACCCTGCGTCACCGCTCTCGCTTGACCATCACCACTCATAACCACAAGTGCATTACTAGATGATGTTCCTGCGCCAGAAGAAGACAATACAGAGGCACCATTTGAGCCGGTTTTACTGGCTGTTTTGCCGTCAGCGCCTAATACAGTATAACTTCCGGTCCCTGCAATATCAAATAGAGTGCTCGGTAATCCACCGAGCGCAGAGCGGTATGTATCGGCATATTTCACCGTCATAGCCTGTCCGTTGGCAGTGACTTCAAGTGCTCTTCCGGAAGGTCCACGCTTGGTCACTTCCAAGGTTGAGATTGAAGCAGGAACAGACGCTGTTGTTTTACCCTGAAGGGATTTAACCAACTGGGCAGACGTGAAAGGTCCTCTCACCCAAGCATAATCGTTGGATTGAGCTACTTTTGCCAGTACAACAGCTTCGTTGCCTGGATTCATTTTGGCTACAGGTTCAACGGTGGATTGAATTAACGGAACGGCACGCACATTGGTATTCTGAGCCGTTACCGTCACTTTTGCCAGTCCTGCATTGGTCTTGGTCGTTAATTCTTTGATGTTGTCCTCACGAATGTACCCGCTAACGCCTGTACCCAGCAGCACATGGTACCACGTATGTAATCCTGCCTGGGCTGATGTATCCCCTGAGCTAACCACATTGGTGAACACACCTACTCCGCCGTTCCATACCTCAGAAGGATGAGCCGTCTGGCCGCCAGCATTGGAGGAGAATACAGCTTCGATGATTTTCCCACCGCTCTTGACCACTTCTCCAGCCGTTGCATCCACTGCACTGGTTACTTTATCGTTCTCCGAACCAATCCCGTTATAGGCTTGGCTGAGCGTTGTATCCACGACATTCGCAATTTTGAAACGTTCACCCTGTTGAAGCGCGTAGGATCGAGCAGCTACGGCTTGAACTTTCAGAGCTTCAGCAGGCCAGGAGGAATACACCTCTGCCCCTACGACAGAGTACAGGTATTGCTCCAGTGGAACGACGTTGACCAACGCCAGATCACCGCTCACGATGCTGATTTCCATATCTCCACGATACGTTCGCTGGGAACGCTCCACTACTTTGATACCATTGCCATTCCCTTGTACTAATGCTTTGGATTCAGTACCTGCAATAGTGTAATGCGGAGCTGTTTTGAGTGCATCCGTACTTAATCCTGCATCCTGGCGGATGATGAGCCCTGCACTATTGTTGACAGGTGAAAGGCTTACCCCCGGAGCTTTGGCTTCCACACTGTTCTTCAATGCGGTTAATTCCGCATCCGTTGAAGCTTCACCCACCCATACCGCGTATGCTTGGCTTCCTCCACTCAGTTGAAGGACTGGATAGACACTACTAACTCCTGCTGATAAAAGGTTGGCTTGTGCTGCCTCTGCTTCCTGAATCGAACCATAGGTTCCAGCAGACAGGCGTTTACTTCCCGTTACAGCTGGCTTTTGACCAGCCAATTGAGCTGCCGCTACCTTTTGTACTCGTGTAACAGCTTGTCCTGCCAGTGCCTCCGTTGCATAGTTGCCTGTGTAGAGCTGGTAAATAGCATTTCCATTCACAGACGTTGTGAACAGCAACGGTTTATCTGCGGTTGCCTGCAACAATTTTGCTGCTGCAGATGCTGCCTTGAAATCCGCTGTTTCCAACACTTTCACTCGAAATCCATCTGCGCTGAAACGGACCTGCCCTGCCAGAAGGCTTACATTTGCGCCACTCTCCGATTGGATGCTCCATTGTCCTGTCGATTCAAGCGTAATGAGTGGTGTAGTTGATTTATACGTACTGCCCAGATTCGCAAACATGGCTACCCGGATCGTCTGTCCATCATTTCCTGCTGCATATGCAGGCACTTGCAGACAACCCACTGTCAAAAGAGCTGCCGCCAGTACCTTCAATCGACGACTCCACTTCTTCGTTTGTATTGCTTTTCCCACAATCAGACTCCTCTCCATGCATTTCTTTCATTTTATATCGGGTTAACACGTGATTATTTCAAGGTTTATGGTGAACGTTCAAATGAGCATGTTCAACAGATTCGATTATTTCCCATCTCTTGGTGGAACAGGAAGACCCAAATGATGATAGGCGAGATCTGTTACGATCCTGCCTCTTGGTGTACGCTGAATCATACCAATCTGAAGAAGATACGGTTCATAAACATCCTCGATCGTCTGACTTTCTTCACCGATTGTAGCAGCAATGGTATCCAATCCTACGGGACCTCCCCGGAAGCTGTTGATCATCGATTTGAGCATCTTATGGTCAATGTCATCCAAGCCACGTGGATCGATCTGGAGACGTTGCAGCGCTTCTTCCGCCAGTGTCTGCGTTATAATCCCATCACCACGTACCTGCGCAAAGTCGCGTACTCGTTTTAACAAACGGTTGGCGATCCTTGGTGTCCCACGTGAGCGTAATGCAATCTCTTCAGCAGCATCTCCCACAATCTCCACACCCAAAATTTCTGTGGATCGTGAGACGATGTAAGCCAGCTCATCAACCGTGTAGAATTCCAATCGACTGATAACACCAAATCGATCTCGAAGTGGAGCAGACAGCAAGCCAGCACGCGTTGTAGCCCCAATCAGAGTGAATGGTGGCAGATCCAGCCGAACGGAACGTGCACTTGGACCTTTACCAATCATAATATCCAATGCCGAATCTTCCATAGCGGGGTACATGACTTCTTCAACCGTACGATGCAAACGATGAATCTCATCAATAAACAGGACATCGCCTTCCTGCAGATTGGTTAACAATGCTGCAAGATCACCCGGGCGTTCAATGGCCGGGCCTGACGTAGTTCGTAAATTAACACCCAATTCGTTGGCAATAATGTTGGCAAGTGTTGTTTTACCAAGTCCAGGTGGTCCATATAACAAAACGTGATCCAATGCCTCATTACGAAATTTGGCAGCTTCAATATATATCTTTAAATTTTCCTTCACCTGATTCTGCCCGATATATTCATTCAGATACCGGGGACGAAGACTCAACTCAACATTTTGGTCCTCCATCATCAGGTTCGCGGAAATAATCCGATCATCCATGTTCATCCCTACCTTTTTTTGCAGGCTACAGCTATATTATAATATGCAATTTGTATTATCCCGTAAACAGCATTTGCAGCGCCTTTTTCATCAACACATCAACGGAATCTGCTGTAGTAACATCCTTTTTCAATTTGAGCCATACTTTATCAAGCTCACTGTCAGTATACCCAAGTGCCTTGAGACCTTCACGTGCCTCATCCCAGGCTGAACCACTTCCCGACTCTTCCGATGGAGGAGCGAACAAACCTGTTGCATACGCTGCCGCGCCAAAGCTATCCAGCTTATCCTTGAGATCCAGAATCATGCGTTGTGCAGTCTTCTTGCCGATGCCTGGCAATTTGGTCAAGAACGTAAGATTCTCCTGATAAATCGCCGTAACCACATGTTCTGGTGTACCTCCAGCGAGTATGCCCAGAGCTACTTTTGGACCGATACCGGATACTTCAATCAGTTTACGGAACAAACGCTGCTCATCCCGTGTAACAAATCCAAACAGCAACATCGCATCCTCACGCACATGATGGTGAGTGTATACGGTAATTTCGCCTTCTTGCTTCGCAAACGCAAATGGATTTGGACAGAATACGCGATACCCTACACCATGAACATCCAGCACAATATAATCATTCTCTACATGAATGAACTGTCCTCTTAGAAAATCAATCATTTTCGCAATACCTCATTCAACTTGGAATTTAATGTATAAGAGTGTGCGTGGCACACGGCTACAGCCAATGCATCCGCTACGTCATCCGGCTTAGGAACGACCTGAAGACGCAAGAACATTTTGACCATCTCCTGTACTTGCTTCTTCTCTGCTTTACCGTACCCCACAACAGCCTGCTTGATCTGCATTGGCGTATACTCTGCAATAGGCAAACCCTTCTGTGCCGCAGCAAGAACCATGACGCCTCTAGCCTGACTGACAGACATCGCTGTTGTAACGTTCCGATTGAAAAAAAGTTTCTCCAGCGCTACTGCGTCCGGTTTGTATTTATCAATCAATTGCACCATACCTTCATATACGTGAAGCAACCGTTCCTCTTCAGGGGTATGAGCTTCCGTCTGAATACATCCATATTGTACGGGTACCACCTTACTGCCGATTTTATCCACAAAACCAAAACCAACAATCGCAATCCCCGGGTCAATTCCCAAAAAACGCAAAACCATCTCTCCCTCACAAAAGCGAACATATGTATCGTTCATTTCATTATAACAAAAGATAGACCCTGCGGCAGGAAAAACTTTGTCTAACTGATTACTCGTCTTTATTCGTGGATTTTTTACATGTTTATTCGTATTTTCAACTATTTCAGTTCAAACGACAAAAAGGACATCTCTTCGATGTCCTTCATCATATTCCACATATTTTTGGGTCTATCGCTTGGTTACGTAACCACCAATGTTATTGCTATTGGCACCGTCGTTTCAGTACTTCACAATTTTAATACCGTAGGCGAGGACGTTTGGATTACCCGCCATTACGGATTAAATGGTGATCTTCATCCACGGCATAGTCACTGAACGTAGAGATTACGCTATCATATTCATCCTTGTCCTGAATCCGAATACCCTGCTGCAATTGCTCTAGTACGCCTTCAGGCAAAGAACTCTCCAACGTCCCAACATCCAACTGAAAGAACGTACGAATAACCTTCTCTTCTGCAGGCTTACCCTCGTACAAATTAAGGTTCCCTACAGCATCTATGCTGATATAAGCCTGTTGTTTACAATGCGGTGAAAGGTCATCTACACGTTGCTTCAAATGCAACTCATCTGATGTTCCAACGGTAGCATCCCATTCCGGATGTTGAGCTAGCAGCATCTTCAACTGTGGTCTAGCCATCTTGCCTAACTGCTCTGTTTCCAATCCGCAGATGTACTTTGTCTCCAAAACCACACTTGTTAAATGATCCGGATCAGAATCAAGTTGCTCTACTAACGCCTGAATCTCCTGTTCTGATCTTGTTTCCTGCGTAACAGGGCCCATCACACTGGTTGCCTCACTAAAATTAGTTGTCAGCAAACGCTCAATCGCCGATGAGATGGACAACCCGCTGTAAGCCAATATCGTAACTGCAAGCAAAGCCGCCGTTATCCATACTGTTCGTTTCCACCGTCTCCAGCGTCTCTTGAATTGTTTTCTGAAGTTAAACGTGTTCACATGAACCCCTTCTATCACTTTTTAAACCTATTGTGACCTAAAGAACGAGGCTTTATGCACAACTAACTTGTGGTCTGAAGAAGGAACAGACATGTGTTAGCTTAGAGAATTTGTCATAGTTAATATCGAACTTGCATTTATAGAATCTTATATTGATAAATATAAAAAAAACACTATCTAATTATAGATAGTGTTTTTAGAGATCGGGATGACACGATTTGAACATGCGACCCCCTGGTCCCAAACCAGGTGCTCTACCAAGCTGAGCTACATCCCGTTATATATACCGGCGAGAGGACTCGAACCTCCACGGTTTCCCACTCGATTTTGAGTCGAGCGCGTCTGCCATTCCGCCACGCCGGCAAATTTGAAGTTATAATGGCGCGCCCTGAGAGATTCGAACTCCCGGCCTTTTGATTCGTAGTCAAACGCTCTATCCAGCTGAGCTAAGGGCGCAAATATTGGAGCGGAAGACGGGAATCGAACCCGCGACCCTCGCCTTGGCAAGGCGATGCTCTACCGCTGAGCCACTTCCGCACACGGTATTATTAATATAAAAATGGCGGAACCGACGGGATTCGAACCCGCGATCTCCTGCGTGACAGGCAGGCATGTTAGGCCAACTACACCACGGTTCCAGATCACTTTCTCAAAGGAAAGTATAATTGCGGGGGCAGGATTTGAACCTGCGGCCTTCGGGTTATGAGCCCGACGAGCTACCGGGCTGCTCCACCCCGCGTCGTTATAAAGTTATATGGTGGAGGCTGAGGGGATCGAACCCCCGACCCTCTGCTTGTAAGGCAGATGCTCTCCCAGCTGAGCTAAGCCTCCATATTATGACCCGTAGGGGATACTCTCACTTCGTTCGAGACTGCGAAGCAGTTGCTAACGAAGTTCATCCTCCGACGAACCTTTGGGATTCTCATCCCTTGTTGAAGCAATAGGTATTGCTATGACCCGTAGGGGATTCGAACCCCTGTTACCTCCGTGAAAGGGAGGTGTCTTAACCCCTTGACCAACGGGCCTTACTGGCTCCCCGAACAGGGCTCGAACCTGTGACAACTCGATTAACAGTCGAGTGCTCTACCAACTGAGCTATCAGGGAATAATATGCATTTGCAGTGCAAATGCAATTCATCGTACAACATCAACATGCAGAGCCTGTTTTCTATGTATGATGAAAGAGTTCGCTTGGCGGCGTCCTACTCTCCCAGGACCCTGCGGTCCAAGTACCATCGGCGCTAGAGGGCTTAACGGTCGTGTTCGGGATGGGTACGTGTGGAACCCCTCCGCCATCGCCACCAAACGCATAGCTTAGCTTACATTTCAGAGTTTTGTTCTCTGAAAACTAGATTCGAAACGAAACACGCGAATGACAACTTGCTATTGGATAAGCCCTCGACCGATTAGTACTGGTCAGCTCCATGCATTGCTGCACTTCCACCCCCAGCCTATCTACCTCGTCGTCTTCAAGGGGTCTTACATACTGGGAAATCTCATCTTGAGGGGGGCTTCACGCTTAGATGCTTTCAGCGTTTATCCCGTCCGTACATAGCTACCCAGCGGTGCTCCTGGCGGAACAACTGGTACACCAGCGGTACGTCCATCCCGGTCCTCTCGTACTAAGGACAGCTCCTCTCAAATTTCCTACGCCCACGACAGATAGGGACCGAACTGTCTCACGACGTTCTGAACCCAGCTCGCGTACCGCTTTAATGGGCGAACAGCCCAACCCTTGGGACCTACTTCAGCCCCAGGATGCGATGAGCCGACATCGAGGTGCCAAACCTCCCCGTCGATGTGGACTCTTGGGGGAGATAAGCCTGTTATCCCCAGGGTAGCTTTTATCCGTTGAGCGATGGCCCTTCCATGCGGTACCACCGGATCACTAAGCCCGACTTTCGTCCCTGCTCGACTTGTAGGTCTCGCAGTCAAGCTCCCTTATGCCTTTGCACTCTTCGAATGATTTCCAACCATTCTGAGGGAACCTTTGGGCGCCTCCGTTACTCTTTAGGAGGCGACCGCCCCAGTCAAACTGCCCACCTGACACTGTCCCCGCACCGGATTACGGTACCAGGTTAGAACCTAGATACGATCAGGGTGGTATCCCAACGTTGCCTCCACGCAAGCTGGCGCTCACGTTTCAAAGGCTCCCACCTATCCTGTACAGATCGTACCCAAATTCAATATCAAGCTGCAGTAAAGCTCCATGGGGTCTTTCCGTCTTGTCGCGGGTAACCTGCATCTTCACAGGTATTAAAATTTCACCGGATCTCTCGTTGAGACAGCGCCCAAGTCGTTACGCCATTCGTGCGGGTCAGAATTTACCTGACAAGGAATTTCGCTACCTTAGGACCGTTATAGTTACGGCCGCCGTTTACTGGGGCTTCGGTTCACAGCTTCGGATTGCTCCTAACCACTCCCCTTAACCTTCCAGCACCGGGCAGGCGTCAGCCCGTATACTTCGCCTTACGGCTTCGCACAGACCTGTGTTTTTGCTAAACAGTCGCTTGGGCCTTTTCACTGCGGCCCCCTCGTGCTATTCACACTACCGGGGCACCCCTTCTCCCGAAGTTACGGGGTCATTTTGCCGAGTTCCTTAACGAGAGTTCTTCCGCGCGCCTTAGAATACTCTTCTCGCCTACCTGTGTCGGTTTGCGGTACGGGCACCTTCACCTGGCTAGAGGCTTTTCTTGGCAGTGTGAGATCATGACCTTCGCTACTACAATTTTCGCTCCCCATCACAGCTCAGCCTTACAATGTGCGGATTTGCCTACACATCAGCCTTACTGCTTAGACGGACATCCATCAGTCCGCGTCACTACCCTACTGCGTCCCCCCATTGCTCATAACGGCTTACGGTGGTACAGGAATTTCGACCTGTTGTCCTTCGACTACGCCTTTCGGCCTCGCCTTAGGTCCCGACTTACCCTGAGCGGACGAGCCTTCCTCAGGAACCCTTAGGCTTTCGGCGGATCAGATTCTCACTGATCTTTTCGTTACTCATACCGGCATTCTCACTTGTATAATGTCCAGCGCTCCTTACGGTACACCTTCAACCCTTATACAACGCTCCCCTACCCCTGATGCAAAGCATCAAGCCATAGCTTCGGTGGTGTGTTTAGCCCCGTTACATTTTCGGCGCAGAGTCACTCGACCAGTGAGCTATTACGCACTCTTTCAATGGTGGCTGCTTCTAAGCCAACATCCTGGTTGTCTGTGCAACTCCACATCCTTTCCCACTTAACACACACTTGGGGACCTTAGCTGATGGTCTGGGCTGTTTCCCTTTTGACAATGGATCTTAGCACTCACTGTCTGACTCCCGGAAGTAAGTCTATGGCATTCGGAGTTTGACTGAGCTTGGTAACCCTTGCGGGCCCCGCACCCAATCAGTGCTCTACCTCCACGACTCTGTTTTCCGAGGCTAGCCCTAAAGCTATTTCGGGGAGAACCAGCTATCTCCGAGTTCGATTGGAATTTCTCCGCTACCCCCACCTCATCCCCGCATTTTTCAACATGCGTGGGTTCGGGCCTCCAGTGCGTGTTACCGCACCTTCACCCTGGACAGGGGTAGATCACCCGGTTTCGGGTCTACGTCCACGTACTAAGTCGCCCTATTCAGACTCGCTTTCGCTGCGGCTCCGGCTCTTCACCTTAACCTTGCACGGGAACGTAACTCGCCGGTTCATTCTACAAAAGGCACGCCATCACCCCTAAAACGGGCTCTGACTTTTTGTAAGCACACGGTTTCAGGTTCTATTTCACTCCCCTTCCGGGGTGCTTTTCACCTTTCCCTCACGGTACTGCTTCACTATCGGTCGCTAGGAAGTATTTAGCCTTGGCAGATGGTCCTGCCGGATTCATACGGGGTTTCACGTGCCCCGCACTACTCGGGATCCGTCTCGGAGGGAACAGACTTTCAACTACAGGGCTTTTACCTTCTTTGGCGGGCCTTTCCAGACCTCTTCGCTTAACCGGTTCCTTTGTAACTCCATGTGAGACGTCCCACAACCCCAAAGAGCAAGCTCTCTGGTTTGGGCTTCTCCGCGTTCGCTCGCCGCTACTGACGGAATCACTATTGTTTTCTCTTCCTCAGGGTACTTAGATGTTTCAGTTCCCCTGGTATGCCTCTACACAACCTATGTATTCAGTTGTGAGTAACTGGAAATTACCCCAGCTGGGTTTCCCCATTCGGACACCCCCGGATCAAAGCTTGCTTACAGCTCCCCGAGGCAGTTTCGTTGTTCGCCACGTCCTTCATCGGCTCCTAGCGCCTAGGCATCCTCCGTGTGCTCTTAGTAGCTTAACCATTTTGTTCCGGTTTCGGTCGCTCGCTTCCCTTGTTTTGCTTGCGCAAAGCCAAAAGTCGCTCTCACCCGATACCATCACAAAAGCAATTTAACTACCTTTATAAACACTTCACTTGTTTACACAAGATCAGCTTAAAGGAATGTTCTAATTCGCGTTTGTTTCGTTTCGATATCTAGTTTTCAAAGAACAAGCTCCATGCAAAAGCAAGCTGTTTGAGAGTTTGAGCTCTCAAAACTGAGCAACGAGTGAGTAACTAGCCGACCTGGCTAGATTTTGTATTTGAATGTTTCCGTTGCAGGAAACGATTCTCCATAGAAAGGAGGTGATCCAGCCGCACCTTCCGATACGGCTACCTTGTTACGACTTCACCCCAATCATCTATCCCACCTTCGGCGGCTGGCTCCTTGCGGTTACCCCACCGACTTCGGGTGTTATAAACTCTCGTGGTGTGACGGGCGGTGTGTACAAGACCCGGGAACGTATTCACCGCGGCATGCTGATCCGCGATTACTAGCAATTCCGACTTCATGCAGGCGAGTTGCAGCCTGCAATCCGAACTGAGACCGGCTTTGTTGGGATTGGCTCCATCTCGCGATTTCGCAGCCCGTTGTACCGGCCATTGTAGTACGTGTGTAGCCCAGGTCATAAGGGGCATGATGATTTGACGTCATCCCCACCTTCCTCCGGTTTGTCACCGGCAGTCTATCTAGAGTGCCCACCCGAAGTGCTGGCAACTAAATATAAGGGTTGCGCTCGTTGCGGGACTTAACCCAACATCTCACGACACGAGCTGACGACAACCATGCACCACCTGTCTCCTCTGTCCCGAAGGAAAGATACATCTCTGCATCGATCAGAGGGATGTCAAGACCTGGTAAGGTTCTTCGCGTTGCTTCGAATTAAACCACATACTCCACTGCTTGTGCGGGTCCCCGTCAATTCCTTTGAGTTTCAGTCTTGCGACCGTACTCCCCAGGCGGAGTGCTTAATGTGTTAACTTCGGCACCAAGGGTATCGAAACCCCTAACACCTAGCACTCATCGTTTACGGCGTGGACTACCAGGGTATCTAATCCTGTTTGCTCCCCACGCTTTCGCGCCTCAGCGTCAGTTACAGCCCAGAGAGTCGCCTTCGCCACTGGTGTTCCTCCACATATCTACGCATTTCACCGCTACACGTGGAATTCCACTCTCCTCTTCTGCACTCAAGTCACCCAGTTTCCAGTGCGATCCGGGGTTGAGCCCCGGGATTAAACACCAGACTTAAATGACCGCCTGCGCGCGCTTTACGCCCAATAATTCCGGACAACGCTTGCCCCCTACGTATTACCGCGGCTGCTGGCACGTAGTTAGCCGGGGCTTTCTTCTCAGGTACCGTCACCTTGAGAGCAGTTACTCTCCCAAGCGTTCTTCCCTGGCAACAGAGCTTTACGATCCGAAAACCTTCATCACTCACGCGGCATTGCTCCGTCAGGCTTTCGCCCATTGCGGAAGATTCCCTACTGCTGCCTCCCGTAGGAGTCTGGGCCGTGTCTCAGTCCCAGTGTGGCCGATCACCCTCTCAGGTCGGCTACGCATCGTCGCCTTGGTGAGCCGTTACCTCACCAACTAGCTAATGCGCCGCAGGCCCATCCCCAAGTGACAGATTGCTCCGTCTTTCCAGTTCTCTTCAGGCGAAGAAAACAATTATTCGGTATTAGCTACCGTTTCCGGTAGTTGTCCCAAACTTGAGGGCAGGTTGCCTACGTGTTACTCACCCGTCCGCCGCTAAGTATCAAGGAAGCAAGCTTCCTATCAACTCCGCTCGACTTGCATGTATTAGGCATGCCGCCAGCGTTCGTCCTGAGCCAGGATCAAACTCTCCAATAAAGTATTGAAAAGAGCGATAAGCTCATTTTGAATCTGACGAGATTAAAAATCTCATTTGTGCTCCAGTCGATTCAAGCCAAGGCTTGTCTCAAACTTTCGCGTTCATTCTGCAAGCAGAATGTTTACTCACTCGTTGTTCAGTTTTCAAAGATCAAACTTGTTTCATCATCTCTTGTGTTTCCCTTGTCAGCCGTGTGTTTCAGCGGCGACTTAAATAATATATCATACGGCTGAATGTAATGCAACAGTTTTTTTCATTTCTTTTCTTTAGTAGTTTTGCATTAGCTAAAGCTATCATATCCGTTCCCTATCTTGTCCTATCATATTAGGTCATGCTCATAGGGTACAAATATTTTAACACATTTATGAAAGGGTTTACAATAACTTCTTAATAAAATACTTTATATCATTTCCTGAGCAACTATATCTCCGTTGTGTGCAACTCAATGTTCACTCAGGTAAGCGGGAAGCCAGCTCTCTATTGCAGAGCTGGCTTCCCGCTTATATAACAGGTACCTCACTTATTCATCAATCGCAATCCTCAGGTTAGTTTTGTATCCATGGATTACGACGCTTTTTATCGGATTTCCGTTGGTTGGAAGTAGCTGCACCCTCTCTGGATGCTTTCCCGGACACGGATACCTTGGATTTATTCTTCAGAGGAGCCTTGTTTGTTCTGCGTTTTGCAGCGGCCGGCTTACTCCCTGCTTGCTTGGACTTCCCTTCCGAATCTGATCCAACCTCTTCAATTGCTACCTGACTTAAGTTAGCGTCTTCACGCCCCCCTTTTTTGCCCCCCTTCCCTTGCCCCTGAGGAGGATACATTTCACCAAATGCTCCAAGCGGGGACGGCGGAACCATGTTCTGAGTAGGGTACGGATTCTGATAAGCATACTCAATAGGCTGGTTTGGCATCGTTGATGTGGACATTTCAGGCGGCATACCGTACGAAGGACCGTACATATTCCAAGCCGGATCCTGATAACCATGAGAAGGATAAGTATACTGAGGCATATGTGTATGTGAGCCACATCCGCATGGAGGGTACGGAAGCATTGAGTATGGAGATATGAAAGGCGGCTGATGATTCATATGACTAGGTGCTGCATACGTTGGGAATGGAGTGTTCACTTCGCCAGCTGGCGCAATCGGAAATGAGTTATTTTGCATTTCTGCGGACAGATTCGGCATAACGTTATTGTGGTTATAACCCTGCTCCGCGCCAGTCCACGGACTGTTAGGCAGATCACTGCCACTATAAGGACTAACTTCCGGAATCCCTGGAAACGACGCATTGTTACTCGCTCCTGCCGTGTACATGTCTTGCTGAGCACCGTACACCTCTTGTACAGGAACCGGGATTTGAACATAAGGGTGCTCGGCAGGCGCATGATGCAACTTATTACCGCAACCACAAGGTTTTTTGGTTGCTGGTGCAACCTCAGTTGGAGACTTTGTATTAGGCATTACAGGCAAAGGCATAATTTCAGGCGATAGATTAGGCATTGTGTATTTCTTGGATTCTGCTACCGGTTTTACATAAACTTCGGGTTTAACCTCTTCTTTTTTATGCGTTTCCTTTTCGGGTTTCACTTCAGGAAGCTCCGGTAACTGCGGCAGTACCTCCAGTTCAGGCTTCACATTCGGCTTCTCCGTATTGACTGGTGGTGGAGCAGGCAGCGGAACAGGAACAGGTACAGGTACAGGAACCTCTGCTACCGGAGCAGGGGGAGTTGGCGCTACTGGAGCCGGTGGTTCCGGTTCTTTGACTCCCGTGTATTCCTTACCTTCAGGTGACAACTTTTCATGAGCAGCAATGTTGCCGGCACCCGAATTAGATGTGCTGTTTCCTTGTGCGTGCATAGATGGAATATAAACTGTCTCCCCCACCAGCAGAGCGTTCGGATTTTTCAACTGTGGATTGGCATTGACCATGTCTTTTAAAGGAACTCCCCAGGCTTGTGCCAACTTCCATAACGAATCTCCTTGCTGCACCTTGTGACTGTGGAGCACACCCTCCGGTTTCGGTGTTACTGGCTCGGCAGGGATTTTGACCTTCATGCCAATATCCAACTTGTCGGGATTTGTGATTTGCGGATTAGCCGCGATCAATTTGTCCAGCGCTACATTGTATTTTTGGGACAGCAGATATAATGTGTCGCCTTTTTTCACCATGTGTATTTTCACAGGGAACTAACCTCCTAGACGTCATACTTGGGCAGTACATTCGCCCATACCGTTACTACATCCTATGCAGAAACCGGGCTAATGACATCAACTAAACAAAAAAAATCCTCCTGTCTCCAAAATCCCCATACTCCAGGTATGCAGAATTTTATCGGACAAGGAGGATTCCTGTTCCCTATGTTATGCAATTCTAACTTAAGATTCCCACACTTTATATCCATCTTTGTCAACAATCTGACGGAATGCTTCCAGCAGTCTCAGCGTTACCGGACCTGCAACTCCCGTGCCGATTGTTCTTCCATCGACTTCATATGCAGCGATAACTTCTGCAGCTGTCCCGGTGAAAAAGACTTCGTCTGCGATATACACATCATGCAGGGTGAATGGTACTTCTTTTAATTCAAGCTCCAGTTCGCCACATAGATCAATAATCGCTTGACGTGTAATCCCTTCAAGTGCTCCGAGATAACAAGGTGGCGTGTACACTACACCATTTTTGATGATGAAGATGTTATCACTTGAACCCTCAGTAACGTAACCTTGGGAGTTCAGCATAATTGCTTCACCAGCACCTGAATAGTTAGACTGGATTTTAACCAGGATGTTATTCAGATAGTTTAACGATTTAATTTTTGGATTCAATGCGTCCGGAATGTTCCGGCGTTGGGATACCGACACGGCTTTCAATCCAGTAAGATACGCTTCCTCCGGATAGATCGCCAATTGCTCCACGATGATGATTACGGATGCCTTAGGGCAACGTAATGGGTCCAACCCCAGATTACCAGGGCCACGCGATACAATAAGACGAATATAACCATTACGCATATCATTACGGCGCACCGTTTCAGCCATGACTTCCAGCATCTCATCAATGGACAGCGGAATGTTCAAACTAATGGATTTCGCCGAATCATACAAACGATCCAAGTGGGCCTTACATCTGAAAATATTTCCGTTATAGATCCGAATACCTTCGAAAATCCCGTCTCCATACAAAAATCCATGGTCATATACCGAAACGGTTGCGTTCTCCTTGGTCACATACTGACCATCCAAATAGATCCATTGTTCTGCCACCGATGACTGCACCTCCATAAAATATCCATTCCCTGTACTCCGAAACGTTATTAACCCGTCCATTGTACACCAAATGACAAGCCATTACTCGCACATTCTACCCCGACTTATGACAACCTTCTAACATTCCCAAACACCATCAGGTCAATTATTTCGAAGGATATGTATAACAAGGATAGCTACCCAGAACGCGCACCTGACAATTCAATGCTTCAATCTCTGCCATGGCTGCGGTAAGCAATACCGAATCTACCGTTTCCACAACATCAATGTAAAAATAGTAACTGCCCAATCGTTTCTTCGTCGGACGAGATTCGAGACGGGTCAAGTTCAGCTTCCGCCAGGCAAAAGCCGACAATACTTGATGCAACGCACCCGGTGCATCTTCTGGCAACGTCACCAGCAAGCTGGTTTTTACATGATCCGGTTCACGTGGAATGTTCACAGGTTCATGGCCGATGAGCACAAAACGAGTGTAGTTGTTGTCATGATCTGTAACCCGCTCAGCCATAATGTCCAATCCATGCTTCTGAGCAGCAAGTTTGGTACCAATCGCTACCCAGCCCTTACCCGGATTTTTTTTCACAATTTCTACAGCTTCGGCTGTACTGTTCACACCTTCAAGGTCGGCCCCAGGCGAATGTAGCCGAATAAAATTCTGACACTGTGGAATAGCCACAGGGTGAGACATAATCTTGGTAATTCTACCAAAGTCATACTCACCACTCTCTGTCTTAAATTCTGAGCCATGTCCAATCACATTCTGGATGGATGGGTATACCCACTCTGCTTGCATCGGAATGTCTACTTCATTCACAAGCCAGTCCATATGAAGACTAACAGAACCTTCAATGGTATTTTCAATCGGAATGACACTGTATTGTGCAATCCCGCTATCCGTTGCTCGAAAAACATCCGAAATGAGCTTGGAGTGAAGCAAATCTAATGGTTCCCCGTTGAAAAGGAAATCAATTGCCTCATGAGAGACTGAGCCTTCAGGTAATACTGCAATTCGTTTCATGCATTAACTTCCCCTTTGATTCTGTCCAGAAAAGGACGTTCGTCTTGATCAGGCAGCACGGTTACACCGTCCAAATCCGGATCGAGCCACAGTGCAGAAGCAGATATGCCCTCCCGCTCCATGGTGTCCAGCAAATATTGTTCCAATCCCGCTTTCCGGGTGTCATGACGATCTACCAAAGTCAATACGGTCGGACCAGCTCCGCTCAGGGCAGCTCCCAACGCTCCATGATCAACAGCATGTTCCAATATCTCAGCCATGCCTGGCACCAATGATGCCCGATATGGTTGGTGAATTCGATCTGACATCGCCTTCTGAATCATATCCAGTCGTCCACTCGCCAAAGCGGCAACGAGCAGTGAAGATCTGCTAATGTTATGCACCACATCAGACATGCCAAATTGCTCTGGAATCACATTCCTTGCTTTTGAAGTAGACAGCTGGAATTCAGGTACAATAACCAAAGCCTGCAGATCCTGGTGTGGTTCAATACGTATATGATCTACCTGTTGACCATTCCATGCAGCCGTAATAATACCGCCATACAGAGATGCTCCCACATTATCAGGATGCTTCTCGAGGGATGTGGCCATATCCAGAAGCTTGGCATCGGATAAAGGAGCACCAATCAATGCATTCGCTGCTGCCAATGCACCAACGATGGCTGATGCACTGCTCCCGAGTCCCCGCGTAAGCGGAATATCGGAATACATGGAAATCTCCAATTCAGGGATGGATACCCCAGCTTCATTGAATACCATCTGTGCAACTTCGTAAATCAAATTCGATTTATCTGTTGGCAGGCCTGTCAAATGATTGCCGTGAAGATGAAATGACGTCTGCTCGGCAGGTTTCATTTCCAACCAGGCATACAAAGACAATGCCATGCCCAGGGTATCAAACCCTGGACCTAGATTGGCTGTGCTTGCAGGTATTTTTACGGTTACCTTTTCACGCAAACTCATACAGATTGCTGCTCCAGTTGTGCAATAGCCGCCATTACTGCTTCTTCCGTATCTTCAACAACAAGTGGCTCAGTCGCTACTGTTTTGATCGCAATATTAGGATCTTTCAGGCCATTACCTGTCAGTACACAAACTACAGTCTCTCCGCCTTTAAAGTACCCTTCACTCTTCAGTTTGTATACACCGGCAAGGGAAGCCGCAGAAGCAGGTTCAGCAAAAATTCCTTCCCGAGAAGCAAGTGTACGATACGCTGTCAGGATTTGTTCATCTGTTACATAGTTGATCTGTCCACCAGATTCCTCAGCTGCAGCCACTGCCGTTTCCCAGCTCGCCGGATTACCGATTCGAATTGCTGTTGCTACCGTTTCAGGTTCAAGGATCGGCTCACCTTTGACAATGGCCATCGCACCTTCCGCTTCGAAACCAACCATACGTGGAAGCGTGTTGGATTTACCTGCCTCTTTATATTCTTTGAAACCTTTCCAATAAGCCGAGATATTACCCGCATTACCGACTGGAATAGCCAAAACGTCAGGCGCTTCGCCCAGTTGTTCAATTACTTCAAACGCTGCTGTCTTCTGTCCTTCAATCCGGAACGGATTCACAGAGTTTACAAGCGTGATCGGATGTTTGGCTGTGATCTCACGCACAATCTCCAGTGCACGGTCAAAGTTACCATTAATCGCAATCACTTTAGCTCCATAGATCATGGCTTGGGCCAGTTTACCCAGTGCAATGTTGTTATTCGGGATCAGTACGATACAATTGAGGCCACCACGTGCGGCGTAAGCTGCTGCAGCTGCTGACGTATTACCTGTGGATGCACACATGATCGTACGGCTGCCCTCTTCCATAGCTTTGGCAACAGCCATAACCATACCGCGGTCTTTGAAAGATCCTGTAGGGTTCAAACCTTCGTATTTGAAGTAAACATTCAAACCGAGCTCCTCAGACAGATTCTCTGCATGAATCAACGGTGTATTTCCTTCCTGAAGCGTAAGCAGGGGTGTATTTTCATTAACTGGAAGGTGCTCTCTGTACGTTTGCAAAAGTCCTTGATATCTCATTGTGGGTAAACTCCTTTATGTTTTAATAATCTGAAATGATGACCTGTTGAACCGGATATGATTAACTTGTACGTTATAACTGAAATAATTGAGATGCCGTATGGGATAAGGACAATTATCCTTCGACCCGGTAGACACTCTTAATGCGGCGAATGACGCTGAGTGATTCAAAATGTTTTAACACTTTATCCATGCTTGCCTTACTTGCATTATGTGTAACGATAATGATCTCGGCATCCGGGTTGTGCTCATTCGGCTGTTGAACAACCGACGCCAGACTGACATCATATTCTGCGAAAATTTGTGTGATTTGTGCCAATACACCGGCTTTGTCGTCTACGTGTAGTAAAATAAAGTTTTTCGACACGATCTGCTCGTCACTTTGTAGTCGCTTAATCTTATAAGGCACAATTGCTTTGAGACCGTTCACGCCAAGTTTAAGGTTTTTGGTAACCGCCACAATGTCAGCTACAACCGAAGTTGCCGTTGGAAGTTCTCCCGCACCCGCACCGTAGAACATCGTCTCCCCTACAGCTTCACCGTGTACATATACTGCGTTGAACACACCGTTGACTGAAGCAATCGGGTGATTCTGTCTAACCATAGTCGGCTGAACGCTGATCGTGATCTCATCGCCAATACGGTCCGCAATACCAAGTAATTTCATCTCATAGCCCAGTCTTTTGGCATACATAATGTCTTCACGAGTTACGGAGGATATTCCTTTAACGGTTACATCCTTCAACTCCACATTGGTACGGAAACCGAGTGTACTCAAGATCGCCATTTTGCGAGCTGCGTCAAGTCCCTCTACATCGGAAGTTGGATCCGATTCGGCATATCCCAGAGCCTGTGCTTCAGCCAGTACTTCTTCATAGGATGCACCTTCCTGACTCATTTTGGTCAGAATAAAGTTCGTTGTTCCGTTCACTATCCCCATAATGCGGGTAATCCGATCAGAAGAGAAACCTTCAATCAGCGTACGAATGATCGGAATCCCTCCAGCAACACTCGCCTCATAGAACACGTCACATTGTTTTTCCTGTGCCTTCGCCAAGATCTCTGTACCGTGCAATGCCATGAGATCTTTGTTTGCTGTTACGATATGTTTCCCACGTTCCAATGCTTCAAGAATATACTCCTTCGTCTGATCAATGCCGCCCATGACTTCAACGATGACATCAATATCCGGATGACGAATGACTTCCCAAGGATCTTCCGTAAGTTTGGCACGGTCTACAGCAATAACACGTTCTTTCTCTGTATTTTTCACTGCGATCTTCTCGATGACAATCGGCGATCCAACCTGACTGCTCAGATCCTCCTGATTCCCTTCCACAATGCGAACGACTCCCGTTCCGACAGTTCCCAGACCCAACAATCCGACTTTTACTGGTTTCACTAACGATCTACCCCCTAATGTCTATTCTTGTCTGTCAGTCCTGTATGTTAAAGCCTATTTAACCTTGGCCTACAATACGCGTGCGTCTTACTCCAGGCATATCTTGCATTCGATCCAGCATTTCACCAATTTCGCCATGAAGATGTGTCGTTTCAACTGAAATGACAACATTGGCTCTTCCCTGAAGCGGTATACTCTGATTAATCGTGAGTACATTAGCTCCATAACCAGCTACATGTCCAAGCACACGAGACAAGATACCCGACTGATGCTCCAGATCAATGGAGATCGTTACAATTCTCTCGCGCTCAAGCTGGTTGATCAGATGAATTCCATCCTTGTACTTGTAAAAGGCACTCCGGCTTAATCCGACCTGTTCAACCGCCTCATGCACTGTTTTAACATCACCAGAAGCCAGTAGTTCTTTTACCTGCATGGTCTTCACCACTGCCTCTGGTAAAATATCTTCCCGTACTAAGTAATAGCGTTCGTTCACAGAACGTCCTCTCCTCAAAGACTCATGTATTCATATAGTGGACATTATATAGGATCTATGACAAAAGGGCAATACATGACACGCCTATTTTTTGAAATACGTTCCTCACAGTATACAAGTTTATCCCTCTCTCATGTCAGGAAAAAACAAAAAAAACGCAGAGTTGCGGGTCAACTTCCCACTTCTCTGCGTTCCTATATCGATCTGTCTCTCCACGGAAGACGGCCACTTAGTAGTAACTGCTGCCTTCCACGAATTCGAATTCAAAGTCTCCAATACGTACGATGGTGCCTTCTACAGCTCCGCGCTTACGCAACTCAGCGTCCACACCCATATAACGCAGTGTACGTGCGAGTTTCAGTATAGCTTCATGTGAGTTCAGTTGCATCCGTTTCATCATGCGGTCAATCTTGGCACTTTCGACAACGAACATTTCATTCTCACGCACAATTTTGAAACCATCGTCTTCTTTTTTGTCCAGACTGTATACTTTACGTTCAGATACATCTGCTACCTCTTCAACCACTCGCTCGTCTGGAACCTGATCCAGCAGATCAGCTGCACGATACAGAAGTTCTTGAATCCCTTTCCGGGTCAAGGATGAAATTGGCATCACTTCAATATCAGGTTGAACCTCACGAACTTGCTGTAAAAATTGCTCCAGGTTCGCTTCAGAGTCTGGCATATCCATCTTGTTAGCTGCTACAATTTGCGTTCTCTCGGCGAGAAGCGGATTGTACAACTTCAATTCGTCATTGATTTTCTGCCAGTCTTCAAAAGGATCGCGTCCTTCCGAACCCGACATATCTACGACATGAACAATAATACGAGTACGCTCGACATGACGCAGGAACTCATGTCCCAGTCCGACTCCTTCATGCGCACCTTCAATCAGTCCAGGCAAATCGGCCATCACGAAACTTCGGCCTTCTCCTACACCGACTACACCCAGATTCGGTGTAATGGTTGTGAAATGGTATGCCCCGATCTTTGGCTTGGCTGACGAAACGACAGAAAGCAATGTGGATTTCCCGACACTCGGGAAACCAACCAGACCAACATCTGCCATAACTTTCAGTTCGAGCACGATGTAACGCTCCTGTCCTTCTTCACCATTCTCGGCAAGTTCAGGTGCAGGATTGTTCGGTGTAGCAAATCGGATGTTACCCCGTCCGCCCCGACCACCACGAGCAATAACAACCTGTTGACCGTGACGTGTCATATCCGCCAGTACTTCTCCACTATCTTCATCCAAGATGATAGTTCCTGGTGGAATGCGTACAATCATGTTCTCCGCGTTTGCACCATGCTGACTTTTATTACGTCCCTTCTCACCACGTGGGGCCTTGAAGTGACGCTGGTAACGGAAATCCATCAACGTACGCAAACCTTCATCCACGCGGAAAATGATGTCAGCTCCTCTGCCTCCATCGCCCCCCGCAGGTCCGCCGTTTGGTACATATTTCTCACGACGGAACGAAATAATTCCGTCCCCTCCGTCTCCGGCTTTTACATAAATCTTCGCTTTATCTACAAACATTGGTTAACCCCTTCTTCCTATATTCCACACGGCATTCTGAATTGTATAAACGTATCCTCAGACGGAAACTGCTCCGTTCTGACTTTTTTTCCTTTGAGTACGGCAGTAAGCTGCCGCAGTGTTTCCGGATCGGGTGTTTGATCCCCATCCAGTCGGACAACCACATCTCCATGATCCTGTCCGAAGTTTAAGGTCAGTTTGCGAACCTCTCCCCAAGAAGACCGGCCGCCGCCATATTGATAGGCCCTGATTGCATCCGCAATCGCCCCGGTAAGTGACTCGCCATCCTCGGGAGAGACCAGAGCACTAAGCTGCAACTCATCTTCTATTTCCACATGCAAGTCCAGCGCAATTCCACTGGCGCGAAAAGACTGAAGATAAAATACGAGGGAAGGAATACCTAATCTGGAGATTCGGCTTTCTTCTGTAACCCGCTCTTTTATTCTTTCCACACATTGCAAGGATTTATCAAGTTTGCCCAGCCGAAGATATCCATATAACACCTGAAGGTCGTTCATCCAGTCGTGTCGATGATGATTTAATGAAGCGATTGCTGTTTTTTCCATGGATTGTATGATGGCTCTACGTTCCGCCTCCGCCTGTTTCTTCATCGCATTCACAGAAATGAGCAATACTGCGACGGACCATAATGCGCACACGACGCTTGAGATCATCGCCGGATACAACATAACGAAAACCAAAGGAATCAGAAGTGAACATGCCGCAATCCACGGCACTCTTTTCCAAGATTTCATGGCTTCTCCCCGTTCTACAAAACTCGGTTGGTCTACACCCACCGTAACCAAGTATAACATGTCTTTTCTGCCAGTTCATTATCGAATAACCGTTGAATACAAAAAACCTTCGGCAAAAATGCCGAAGGCTCCTTAGGCGGAATGCCGATATTACGCTTCTACTGCTGCTGCTACAGGAGCAACATTAACAGGGTAGATGCTTACTTTTTTGCGATCGCGTCCCCAACGTTCGAATTTAACAACGCCGTCGATTTTCGCGAACAAAGTGTCATCTTTACCGATGCCAACGTTAGTTCCTGGGTGAATTTTCGTTCCGCGTTGGCGAACGAGAATGCTACCACCAGTTACAGTTTGACCATCAGCACGTTTAACACCCAGACGTTGAGCATTACTGTCACGTCCGTTCTTCGTGGAACCTACACCTTTTTTCGATGCGAATAACTGAAGATTTAATTTCAACATGATTGGTTGTCCTCCTTCTTTGCTTATTTGAATTGCTGTATTTTAATATACTTCCCGTATGACTCTGCAATATTAGAGAGCATAACCACCATGGATTCGAGTAACAATTGTACCTGGGACCAAGTTTCCCCTCTCTCTAACAAAGGTAAAGAACCACTTAAAAAGCCATTCTTCATCTTGGCATCCATTTCGACACCGGTCAATGTTTCAATCGAGTTCACCGTACCCACTGTAACAGCGGATACCCCGGCACATACGATGTCTTCTCCCCGCTTGGCAAAATTAGCATGCCCTTCAATGGAAAAACGTTCGATGTTCCCGTCCTCATCACGAAAGATTTGAACGATAATCACTTATCGCACCTTCTTTACGCTTTGATTGTTTCGATAGTTACTTTAGTGTACGGTTGACGGTGACCTTGCTTCACATGGTAGTTCTTTTTAGGTTTGTATTTGTATACGATAACCTTTTGTCCTTTGCCATGTTTCTCCACTTTAGCCGTTACAGTAGCTCCAGAAATCAATGGTGTACCTGCTGTCAAACCTTGATCGTTAGATACAGCCAGGACACGGTCGAACGTTACGCTTTCGCCATCGTTCGCAGTCAATTTCTCGATGAACAGAACATCGCCCTCTTGGACTTTGTACTGTTTGCCGCCTGTTTCAATAATTGCGTACATTTGCCTTGCACCTCCTCATGTCTCAGACTCGCCCGTTCTCAGGTGACAGTGTCCTTGCGGAACTGTTCTTATACCCGGCCAGTGCGGTTACAGCATGTGCAAGACCATTAGGCTAAACACATACTTGAAGATTATATCACGCAATATATCAAAAATCAATGCAAAGGTGAAATATATCTTTTTCCCGTACCATGGCAGGAAGAACACGGCTCCACATAGGGTAACGTACTTTCTTCCCGCACTTTCTTACGGGTAAGTTCGAGCAAACCCAGCTTGGTCCAACCCATTACAAACGCTTTGGTCCGATCCTTCTTGAGCTCACCCTCCAAGGTTGCTGCGACTTCATGCCGATTCGAGGCTTCCTCCATATCAATGAAGTCGACAATAATCATGCCACCGATATCTCGCAGGCGCATCAGACGGGCAATCTCCACTGCTGCCTGTATGTTGGTCTCTGTCACGGTCTCTTCCAGACTGTCACCGCCAGCTCCCGTATATTTGCCTGTGTTCACATCCACTACAGTCAGAGCTTCGGTATGATCAATGACAATGTATCCGCCTCCGGGCAACCACACTTTCCGGGCAAAATCCTTATTCAACTGTTCCTGCACACCATAGGCAGCAAAGATGGATTCTGTTCCCCGGTACACCTGTACTTTGGGTTGATAACCAGGACTAATCTCTTCGAGCAATGCTTTTACCTCACGGGCTTGTCCTTCACTATCAGTGATGACTTCGTCACTCCCTGGCGTATACACATCTCTGATGATTCGCTGTACCATGCTATGATCCCGATGCAAGAGGCTTGGCGAAGGCAAACTGTCCGCTTTTTCACGAATCAGATACCACTGCGCGCGTAATGTTTCCAAGTCCGACTTAATGGCTTCATGCTGCTCTTCTCCAGATACGGTCCGAATTATAAGTCCTTCTTCATCCCGCCTCAGTTGCTCCCCAAGTGCCTTAAGACGGGAACGATCCCCTTCACGGGCAATTTTCTTGGATACCGCTACATAGTCAGCAACAGGCATGTAGACAAGCCAACGGCCCGGAAGTGAATAATGAGTCGTCACCCGGGCTCCCTTGCCTCCTACCGGTTCTTTCAGAACCTGAACAATGACTTCCTGACCCGGACGAAGCAACTCCGAGATGGAAGGCTTCACCTTGGGCTGTTTCTCCAGATGGGGATGCAACACATCGTCCACATAAAGAAACGCATTCTTTTTCTGACCAATATCCACAAAAGCAGCTTGCATACCTGGTAACACATTCACGACCCGTCCCTTGAAAAAGGAACCCAGCAGTCCTCGATCGCGTGTACGCTCTGCCGTAAATTCCACAGCTTTGCCTTCTTCCAGAAGCGCCATTTGCATGAGGTTATGTTCATTATGTACTATCATTTGTTTCATGGCTTCACCTCTAGAAGACAATTCAAATCATCCACATCCATTTCAGTATCTTTTCAATTCTCATTGTACATATATTAACCCATTTCAGAACAGGTCCACCAGAACACTACAATTGATCACCATTTTGTTGAAAATAGGAACCGATAATCCGTTGCTCAGGCAAGACGGCCATAATTCGACCCTGTCTGTTCATCACGTATACCATATGGTATCTTTCTCTCTTTAATAGACGCAAAATAGTGTCCAAAGGTTTCGCCGGAAATGAGATTATTGGCTGCGCCAAACTGCCAGTAGCCGCGTGACGAGCGAACGCACCCTCTCGATTCATCAGAAAACGAATAAAGCGATAGGGCACATTTCGGTAATCCGTTACGTTGGAATAGAACAAAAAAAGGCCGATTAACAGAATGTTGAGTGGTAGGCCATAGTCTCCAGTAAACCATCGGCTGATAGCATATAAAATAACCCCTACGCTACACAGAATGCTAATTCTGTAAGTCCACATTAATGTTGTATAGTAGGGTGCCCACAGACTGACAAGTGCCTGAACAATTTTACCTCCGTCCAGAGGAAGTACAGGCAGCAGATTAAATAGGGCAATGAGCAGGTTCCCCTGAATGATATAGTTGAGAAAAACCGGATCGCCCAGATTGCCATACTGCAACAGCAAAACCACACCAACCATCAGCATGTTTTGTAATGGACCTGCCAGAGCAATGATGATTTCCCGGTAGGCCGTGATCGTACCTCCATCTTCGATAACCGCTACTCCTCCAAAAGGAAGCATCTGGATCGACAAGACACGATAGCCCAGAAGTGCTGCAGCCGCAGCATGTCCACATTCATGAATGAATACAATGGCAAACAACGTAATAAGCTCAATAAAATGTCCAGTCAGAAGGGAGGCCATCATGATAATTACAAAAAACGGATGAAACGTAATATGGACTCCCCACACCCTAATCAAGGGCAACAACTTCCGCCGGGTCTACGTACTCCTCCCCCTCTTTGACTGCAAAATAGAGCGTGGCCGGTTGTTCACCACCCGTAGCCTTGAGACTCCCCACTGGATTCCCCGCTTCCACCCAATCATTCACGTTCACTTCACTCTCGTTCAACCGACCGTATATTGCCGTGACATTGCCTGTATGCTGGATGACAACTGTGAATCCACTTGCTGCATCGCCGATAACCTCCATGACACGCCCAGCATCAGAACTTGCGACCTGTATAAGTTCTGCACCTGCGGCATCCGGAACGATCTCAATTCCCTTCATGCTCAGCGCGAATGGCTGAACAACTGTGCCTGAGATCGGTTTCCCCAGTAACTGCCTTACTTTCAATCCGTTCACGGCATCCGTCGTATGTCCGAGGACCGGAAGAAACGAAGGTGTTCCTCCAAAATGCCGTTCATACCAGGCCGCGGCTGAGGAAAAATCCATATCCCGATGGAGTGCATCCGCAATTACTGTTTTGGGTGATGTCGTCCACGATGTATCCAACTGAAATAGCCCCCACACTCCGCCAAATATCATAGCGCTAATAACCGTCCGTTTGAGAAGTGACTTGAACAGGTTGAATCTCGAATGCCCCCCTGGAACGAAATGACCATTCTCTTTTTTCCATAACCATTCCGGATCTCTTTCCTGTATCCCCTCACTAGGCGCAAATGGTTTCGGGTGTATGATCTCATTCTTGTCCAACAGTGAACCTACTTTTTGCTCCTGTAAGACCTCCACAGTGGCACCATCCATCAGTCGCCGAATGCGTTCTTCTCGTCTCTGCTTAATTCTGAGTTTCGTGTTCATGGAATATCCTCCCGCCGAGGCTTGTTTACTACATCCTATGAAGAGGTGGTTGATAATATGAACAAGCCTGCCAGCAGGTAACAAAAAAAGCCGGGCTATAAGCCACGGCTGTCATGTAATCAGATAATGAATAAGTCCATTTAAATGAGTTAACCCATTCCCAAGAACTTTTTGAAACGAGTAAAAGCTCCCTTTTTCTGCTCCAGCTGCATCAATGGGACCGTATCTCCCAGAATGCGTCGTGCAATGTTGCGATACGCAATTGCCGCAAGTGAATCCGGATTCATGACCGTAGGTTCTCCTGAATTGGCCGCTTTGATGACCAGTTCATCATCAGGCACGATGCCAATCAGGTCAATATTAAGTACTTGTAAAATACCATCGATATCTAACATGTCACCCGATTTAACCATATTATTGCGAATTCGATTCACCACCAGCTTTGGTGATTGAATGTGCGAACTCTCCAGCAGGCCGATGACACGATCCGCATCACGTACTGCAGCATTTTCCGGTGTAGTGACCACGATGGCTTGGTCTGCTCCTGCTACCGCATTTTTGAAACCCTGCTCTATACCGGCTGGGCAATCAATAATGACGTACTCAAAATCTTTTTTTAATTCAAGGATAATATCCTTGACCTGTTCTGGCGACACTGAGTTTTTGTCTCTCGTCTGCGCCGCAGGCAACATGTATAATTCTTCGAAACGCTTGTCTTTGACCAAAGCCTGATTCAGACGGCAGCGGCCGTCCGCAACGTCGCACAGATCGTAAATAATACGGTTTTCGAGTCCCATCACGACATCCAAATTACGAAGGCCGATATCGGTATCTACCAGACAAACCTTTTTGCCGAGCAGCGCCAGCGCTGTCCCGATGTTTGCCGAGGTGGTTGTTTTACCCACGCCGCCTTTACCCGAAGTGATCACGATCGCCTCTCCCATGAGCTACACTCCTTTAAACACATTAAAATCTCGGCGTAACCGAACGATATTGCTCATTTTGTCTATCTGCATCTGATTGTCCTGTAAGTAAGCAAATTCCATTCCGGTCTCTCGGCTCTCCCATTCATCGGGAGGACGACTGATGATATCCGCAATCCGTAGCTGCGTCGGTGCAAATACCGAAGCGGCAATGATCGCTTCCTCGTCCCCACCAATTCCGGCATGAGCCATACCTCTGAGTGAACCCAACACATATATATCTCCGGTACACGTCACTGTGCCCCCCGGATTGATATCCCCAAGAAACAGGAGATTTCCTTCATGATGAAGCACCTGACCTGAACGCACCATACCACACATGGTTACAATCGGCGGCGGTCCTTTAACCTCCGGTTGGAGTGCAGGTGAGTCGATGGATCGAATAAGCAGATTCCCTTTTTGCTTCAATATATCGAGGATTGCTTCTTTCTGGTCCTCTGTCACTTCGCGGGCACCCAACTTGATATCCACATGAACAATCGGTCCGGTCAAAATATTTTGATGGCTGTGTTCCAGCTTATAGCGGAGCTCATAGAGCAATTCCTCGAATTCACATTGATCGTCCAACAGGAAAACCAGGCCGTCTCGGATGCCTTTAATCGTTACGTGATTCGATTTTACCGTCATAAGCCTGTCCCTCCCATCTCATTACATTTCGTGCCCGGGGCCCCAAGTTCCTGCTTTGCGCTCCATAAATGTATTTAGGAAGCTTCTTCTGTCTTGCTCCGTCTTTTGCCGATCCGCTCCAGTTGTTTCCGAAGGGGGACATAAATGATCAAGGCAAACACAAAATGAATGAACAAATTAGGAATCATGTATTCAATCAACGCCCAGTCAAAGGTCACGTGGTTAAGTTGGAAGAGCTTGTACAGGAAAAATAGCATGGTGTCATTAAGCAGACTTCCCAAAATGACAACCGATACCATAACCGGCAGTGGTGCACGTGGTGCTTGAAAAATGAGTCCCATCATGTATGCCGATAAGCCCATCGAGAATCCATAAGGTCCAATCATCTCGCCGTAGAATACAACGTCATGCAATAGTCCAAAAAATATACCGAGTACTAGTGCCGTATGACGATGATGATATACAGCGATAAACAAAATTACGATATAGACCAGATTGGCAGAAATACGCATCTGCCAGCCAGAAGGGATGAGCAGCGGCAAAATTGTGCCTTCCACAATGAACAAAAGGAATAGTAACAGGAACAAAACTTGCTTACGTGTTACCATTATTCTTTTACCTCAGGCGGGATAATGACAATCAGCTCTTTCCAATCAAGGAAGCTTGCGTATGGTTTGATAATCGCAGTCCGCGTTAAACCGTACTCCCCAACTTCAACCTTTTCCACTTCACCAATCCGCATATACTTGGGAAAGTTATTGATGATCCCCGAAGAGATGATCTCATCACCCTTTTTGATATTTGAATCCTCCGAGATTTTAGTCATCTTGAGCATGCCCGTCTTCGGATCGTAGCTCTCAATCATACCAAACACTTTCTCTTTACCTACTGCCGTTGCTGCAATGGCATTGGATGTCGGATCATTGGCGTCCATGGACGTTAACAGATTAACCGTTGATGTATATGAGCTGACATGACTGATCACGCCGACCAGCCCTTCCTGGGAGGTAACGGCCATCCCCGGCTTGATTCCCGCATTTTCACCGATATCAATGTTAATGGTTCTGCTATTTGGATCCGAATTGGCACTGATAACCTGAGCAATTCGTGAACCGTAATTATAGCGATTCTTCTGTTCTTCTGTGAAATTGAGCGCTTTCTGAAGTTGCTCATTCACTTGCTCCATATCATTGTACTTCAGCCGATCCCGGGTATAGTGACCCATTGCGATGCGAAGCTCTTCATTCTCATCATATACCGTACGCATGTTCGCTACATCTTTGAAAAAGCCCGCTACATAGGAAGCGGGCTTGTAAAATACGTATTGTACAAATCCAACTGAATCCTTCAGGAATTTCTCCGGCCAGGATAGAGTGGTTCGCGGACTGAGCGTAAAGCCCATTAACGCGATAAATGTAACAAGGCCCACCAGCAAAACAAAAAGTCTTTTGTTGCCTAGCAGTTTAAACAGTTCGAACACCCTCTAACATCCATATTCTCTTCCGAGCCATGCCCGGCGGGGAGACTGTCAGACCTGTAGTCCCTGCGAGAATATCAGCCGATCCTCCCCTGTTAAGCGGGTAATAGCTCATCCCCGGGGTTAACCGGGTCCTCTATAAAGATATCTTGCCACTTGGTCGCTATGCCAAGTTAGGCAAATACCAATTAACGTTTGGAACGAACTGCCGAACTGCTTCTGCTTTTGAACAAATGAATATTCTCTAGCGCTTTACCTGTTCCGATTGCTACACAATCCAGCGGGTTCTCAGCCACAATGACAGGCATTCCTGTCTCACCAGCAAGAAGCTTGTCCAGGTTGCGAAGCAACGCCCCACCACCTGTAAGAACGATACCCCGATCCATGATATCGGCTGCAAGTTCAGGCGGGCATTTTTCCAGTGTTACTTTTACCGCTTCAACAATTGCATTCACGGTATCAGCCAGCGCTTCACTGATCTCGTCCGAAGTAATCGTAATTGTCTTCGGCAGTCCTGTTACAAGGTCACGTCCACGAATTTCCATCGTTTCTACTTGTTCCAATGGCATAGCTGATCCGATGTCCATCTTCAATTGCTCCGATGTACGCTCACCGATCATGAGATTGTATTGGCGTTTGATGTACTGGATAACGGATTCATCCATCTCGTCACCTGCTACACGAACCGAACGGCTCGTTACAATACCACCAAGAGAGATAACAGCCACTTCCGTTGTACCGCCACCAATATCGACAACCATACTACCCGTTGGTTCCCATACAGGCAGATCTGCACCGATTGCAGCAGCAAAAGGCTCTTCAATCGTATAGGCTTCACGTGCCCCAGCCTGTTTGGTTGCATCTTCAACCGCACGTTGTTCTACTGCTGTGATCCCGGACGGTACACATACCATCACGTTTGGATGACGTTGGAACATGGAGCGCTGTTTCTGCGCCTCACGGATAAAATATTTGATCATTGTTGCCGTTGTATCGAAATCGGCAATAACGCCATCTTTCATTGGACGAATGGCACGAATGTTACCTGGTGTACGTCCAATCATTTTTTTGGCGGCTTCACCTACTGCCTCGATGCTATTTGTATCTGTCCGTATAGCGACAACCGAAGGTTCTCGCACCACAATTCCTTTTCCTCGTACATAAACCAACGTATTTGCTGTCCCCAAGTCAATACCCAAATCTTTCGTAAAACCACCAAACATAACATAATCTCCTTTTCTGCCTCATATAGCCGCCCCATTCTGATCCAGAGCGTAATAATTTTATTCCCACGCAATACGTGGAGCTAATATTCGCATTTGTTTTTTTGCATTTGTAAAGTGAACCTATCTTTTACGGACAACGCCGTTAACATTCATAGGAAAACATCAACGCCAACCATTATATTATACTAAGCCCTTCTCCTTCAAACTTACGTACGTTCCATCTCCGATAATAATATGATCAAGCACGTCAATGCCAACAATAGCGCCTGCTTCAATCAGTCTCTTGGTTATTTGGATATCCTCCGGACTGGGCGTAGGATCACCACTCGGATGGTTGTGTGCGCACACAATCGATGCGCTGCTGCATTTGATGGCAGCCCGGAACACTTCACGTGGATGTACAATCGAAGCGTTAAGGCTGCCCATGGAGAGTGTTTCCTGGGCAATAATATGATTTTTGCTATTCAGAAAGAGACACACAAAATGTTCTTTTTGCAAGTAACGCAATTGTTCGATCAGGATATCAGCTGCATCACGCGGTGTACGAATTGAAGTCGACTGTGTAAGTCTGCTTTTGGCAATCCGATGACCCAGCTCAATGCCGGCTTTCAATTGCACAGCCTTGGCATTGCCAATCCCTTTCATCCCGGTCAGTTCTTCCAGACTCAAATCCATCAACGAGCGAATGCCACCCGCTTCGGCCAGAATCCGCTGTGCCATATGCACCGCGGATTCCTGTCTTGTGCCTGTTCGAAGTAAAATTGCCAGCAATTCAGCATGGCTTAAGGCGCCCGCCCCGTATTCCATCATGCGTTCTCTCGGGCGTTCTTCCTGGGGGATGTCGCGCATCATGTATTGAGGCGACTCCATATGTTCCCTCTTTTCATTTCACAACATTTGGCTTCATTCATGTTCGTGGCAACACATGTACGCCGAACCCGTCCAACATATCACTTAGCAAAGATAGCGGCAAGCCAACCACATTAAAATAACATCCTTCAATGCGGTCGATCAGTGAAGCACCAATGCCCTGAATGGCATATGATCCTGCCTTATCTGAAGGCTCACCTGTCTGCACATAAGCACGGATGGTCGCATCCGACAGCTCTTTCATCGTTACATCGGTCTGGCGGTAATGAACTAACGACTGTCCATTGCCGGCATCAATACAAGCGACGCCCGTAAACACCCGATGTACGCGGCCCTGCAGCCGGGATAACATACGTTCAGCATCCGCTTCGTCTAAAGGTTTGCCTAGAATCTCACCATCCAGAACAACAACGGTGTCACTACCAACAATAATGGCTTCCTGCTCGCGGCCTTCAAGCCCGCGATACACGGCAAGCGCCTTGCGCAAAGCAAGTTCCTGTACCGTCTGTTCAGGTGTCCACTCTGGTGGTGTATCTTCATTGGCATGACTTGGTATTACATCAAACGCTAGGTGGAGTGATGCGATCAGTTCTTTGCGCCGAGGCGATGTGGAGGCCAGAATAATAGGGCGCTGTTGTGTGTTATCCAAAATGAACGGCTCCTTATGCCACGGCAACATCCTGTCCGGATCACGATAATAGATGTCACTGGTTTAATTTTTTTCGTCATAACTCGTCATTCTCCTACAGTCTGCGATACAGCCACACAGCGGCAATCATACCGATCAGACTCAGAAGGCTCATTTGAAATTGAAGTGAAATATTATAACTGATAATATCCAGATCAGCCTGTGGCGACCAACGTATGGTCGTGGCTTTCGTAAGAAAGGCTACTGCCTTTACAGGCTGCAGTGCCTTGGCGATCCACGCTCCGGCCATCCAGCCGAGCAGCAGAAACAGCAATAACATGCCGAAGTTTTTTTTCATCGGTAATCTTCCCTCGCCATTTTTTGACACCCACATTATTATACGGGGTTTTGTACGTCAATACAAACACAAATCCGGCAAGGGGAACTATTTCCAGTTCCTTGCCGGATAGGTATTTCCAAGCGTTGTTATGGGAAAGAGCATGTTACTGCTTAATCGCTTCGAGCCATTTTTTCTGCTGCAGTACATATTCCATCAGATCGGACTGCACGGACCACATGTGCACATCATCCGGGTTTTTGTTGTACTCCGAGATAGCCGTAATTGCACTGTTCATTGATTTCTCCATTCCACCAATAATAGGTTGTACATCTGCGGTCAGGCCAGGTGTAAGACTATTCAATCCCGTCAGCCATGACTCGTGCTTATTCTGAATCGCGGTCATCGTTTCTGTAGAGACTGCTGCCGGAGCAGACTGTCCCAGCTGTTGAATGGACAAGGTAGATAATTGTTCAACCAGTGCAGAACTGTTTGTGAAGAAAAGCTGCACATCCTCTTGCTTGCCACCGAATATAGCCGGATTGATCTCAGGGTTCACAATCTCTTTGACGTACAGTTCAACTCCCTGGGCTTTTAGCCTGGAGCTTAGTAGCTTGGCCTCTTCACGATCAGCCGAAATGCCTGCATATACTCGATTGCCATCTTCAGGATCAGAACCTGCGGCTATACCTGCCTGAGCCAGCTCAAGCTTGGCCTGCTCAGCTCGTTCAGGAGAACTGAATACGCCGTATTGAAGTGCATAATACGTGCTGCCAGTCGTAGCTGTCTGAAGCTCTTGCTCTGTACCAGCAGCCCCCTCCTGACCCGTCACGGTGGAAACCGCCTGATTGACTGGCAGAAGATCGCCTGGCTTCGCGGCTCCTTCTTTATTAAAAAATGAAAGAATAACCATACCAAAAAGTGCTCCGGTAACAAGTGCCCCAGTGACAGAACCAATCATTTTCCAGCCCCTTGGAGGGCGATTGCGTTTATAGGAATAGTTTTCCGAATCTGCAAGCCAGTCGTGGCCTTGATCATCATGGGTATTGGACAGATCACGACGCTCTTCCTCCGGATTATCGGTGTGATTAACATAACCGTAACCGGAACGGTTCCCAAAATAATGGGCCTCATCCAAGTTCAAGTTCGAATCATGAGTCACCCGCTCGTCAGGTTCAGGTACAGTAGAGCTTGTCAGCACCGTCTCTCCCCAGTCTCCGGGGATATCCTCAGGCGTCCATGATGGGGTTGTATCCATCTGCTTAGGCGTTAGCGATTGATTATGCGGTAATTCTTCACTTAACGTCACCAATGGACTGGACGCGGATATCCTCTTGTTTTCAGGCTTGTCCGACTCATGATCCCCGAAGCGAAACGTCATTCTAGCATTGCTCACCCGTACCCTCTCCTTTGTCCCATTTATATAAGCTATATGCAGAGACTGGAGAATACATTCCATATAACGCAAAAAACGCCTGCTTCGTATCGAAGACAGGCGATTTCTCAATTGATCTATTTCAAACCTTTGGCTAGTGTATCGCCGACTTTCCAAATATCACCTGCACCCATCGTAATCACAAGATCTCCTGGCTGCAGACGATGCTGCAAATCAGCGACAACTTCTTCTTTTGTAGGAAGGTAACGTGCAGAAGCATTACTGTTTTGAACGATCAGTTCAACCAGTTTGGCTGAGGTTACCCCTTCGATCTGTTTTTCGCCCGCAGGAGAATAGATATCCGTAATAAGCACTTCATCCGCTTCCGCGAAAGCACGACTGAACGCATCCAGCAGGAAGAACGTCCGCGTATAACGCTGTGGCTGGAATACCGCAATAATGCGTTTGCCCGTTGCCTTGGCGGCACTAATGGTAGCTTCAATCTCAGTCGGGTGATGAGCATAATCATCGATGATCAGCATATCGCGCGCCTCACCCAATACCTGGAATCTGCGTTTGGCTCCGTGGAACTGGATGATAGCTGCCACAATCTTCTCAAATGGAATCCCTGCTTCCAGACAGGTAATCACAGTAGCCATCGCATTATAAACGTTATGCTTACCCGGCACTGATAGCTCCACCGTGCCCATAGCAGCACCCTGATGATTCATCGTAAAGGAGATACGGCGATCGCCCAGTACAATATCCGTTGCCGTATAATCTGCTGCACGATCAATACCATAGGTTGTAATCCGTGACTTGAGTTCTGGCAAAATCGCTTGAACATTCTCGTCGTCAGAACACACAATCGCTGTTCCTTCCGGACGAATCTGGCTCAGGAACTGCACATAAGCTCTTTTGAGCTCCTCAAAATCACTGTTGTAATTCTCCAGATGATCTGCCTCAATATTGGTTACAATACCGAGCCATGGATGGTACTGCAAAAACGAACCATCGCTCTCGTCCGCTTCAGCGACTACCCAGTCGCCTTGACCGGCCTTCGCGTTGGTACCCACATTCATGATTTCTCCGCCAATAATGTATGTCGGATCTGTATCACATTTATCCATAACAAGTGCAATCATGGATGAAGTGGTTGTTTTACCATGAGCCCCAGCTACAGCCACACCTTTACGTTCGTTCAACAAACGTGCAAGCATCTGGGAACGATGCAGAATCGGAATGTTCAGCTCTGCAGCTGCTACCCGTTCCACATTATCAGCAGGCGCTGCCGTAGAGTAGACAACCAGGTCTGCTCCAGTGACGTGCTCTGCCGTATGTCCGATATATATTTTCGCTCCCTTGGCTGCCAACTTCTCGGTCAACTCCTGTGAAGCGACATCCGATCCGGTAACGGTGTATCCCATTTCCAACATAACTCTTGCGATGGCACTCATGCCATATCCGCCAATCCCTATAAAATGAACGTGTTCCGATGTATTTAACAAAACTTTCACCAACCTTTTTCAGAATCGGTTTGATGCAAAAGGGCTGCCCGCACATCCGCAATCAGGTACAGTGTGCCGGAGACCACCCCCAGATCTTCCGCTTCCGTCCGTGACTTCAATAGATCAAGTGCCTTTGCCCATTCGGGCTCGACGATGATTTCCAGTTCCTGCTTCGCAATGGCGGGACGTACCCGTTCGACAATCTGCAGCAATTCGGCTGCATCCATTTTGCGTCGGAAATCTGGCTCGGTCAGGATCAGCGTATCCACTAGTGGCAGTATATGCTGCAAATACGCTTCGTGATGCTTATTTGCCAACATACCCATCATCAAAATTAACTTGTTGTGTGGATAGACATCCATAATGCTCTTGGCCAGTGACTCTGCCCCTTCCGGATTATGTGCTCCATCGAGCACAATTCGGGGTTCATCGACGACTTTTTCGAATCTTCCTGCCCAGAAAGCATTCTCCAGTCCAAGTGCAATATCGTTGTCATCCAGCATAAATGCCATGTATTGTCTAAGCAATTCAAGCACCATAAGTGCAGCCGCTGCATTGTCACATTGATGTGAGCCCTGCATGCGTATGCGAACGTCCAGATCACGGAACGGGCCTGTAAAATGAAAAGATTGTCCGTTCTCATTGCTGTCCAGTCTATGATAAGAGAATTGATCTCCAGCCAAATACACGCTTGATTGAAGCTGCTGTGCTTTCTCCTGAATCACCTTCACAGCTTCGGGTTGAGTCGCGCAAGTCACAACGGGTACTCCCGGCTTGATAATACCTGCCTTTTCTCCAGCAATCTGCTCAATCGTATCTCCAAGCACATCCGTATGATCCATACCAATGTTGGTGATGACGGACACAACAGGTGCGACAATATTCGTTACGTCCATCCTTCCCCCTAGCCCCGTCTCCCATACCACAACGTCAGGGTAACACTCCTCTGCATAGTACAGAAGCGCCAGAGCCGTGGACACCTCAAACATCGTGGGTGATCCAAGCGGAGTGGAGGCCATTTCCATGACCAGTGGATGTAATCGGTTCGAGAGCTTAAGCAGGATTTCTTCAGGAATATCCTCACCGTTGTATTGAAAACGGTTTGTAAACTTGGTGATATAAGGCGACGTAAAGGTACCTACATCATATCCAGCCTGAAGAAGCACTGACGTCAAAAAAGCGCAAGTCGAACCTTTGCCGTTCGTTCCCGCGACATGAATAAATTTGAGACGTTGGTGTGGATTGCCTAACATGGACATCAGACTCTCGATTCGTTCCAATCCAGGTCGGATGCCAAAAGGAATAAGGCCATTGATCCAGTCCACGGCCTCGTTATACGTAAGTAAAGGAGTTGCTGCATCTGTCCCGTCTAATTCCGTCATCTGATTCACCTTCGGTCCCGAGTTTGAGTGAAAAAAGCGGCCGGATGGCATAATGGCTCCATCCGACCCAAATATATTAACCTTTAAGTTCCTTGATTCGTGCAATCACTTTATCCCGTTTATCGGAATAATCTGCTTGCTTGGCGCGCTCTTCCTCAATAACTTTGGCAGGAGCTTTGGCAACAAAGCCTTCGTTCGCCAGCTTTTTCTCTACACGGAGAACTTCGCCCTCAAGGTTCTCCAACTCTTTCTCCAAACGAGCCACTTCCTGCTCGATATCAATAAGACCTGCGAGCGGCAAGTATAGTTCTGCCCCAGTAATGATCGCAGTCATTGCCTTGTCCGGTGAGTTTAAATCCAGCCCACTATCGAACTCGGAAGTATTACAGAAACGTTTGATGTAGTGACTGTTACGCTCAATGATGCTGGACGTTTCAGGACTGTTTGCTTTGACCATCAACTCGATCTTTTTGCTCATCGGCACGTTCACTTCTGCCCGAATGTTTCGAACTGCACGAATGGTATCCATCAGCAGGTTCATCTCGGCAACAGCCTCTGGGTTCTCAAGAGCAGGATCATATACCGGCCATGATGCCAGCGTAATGGTCTCACCTTCATGCGGCAGATGCTGCCAGATCTCTTCGGAGATGTATGGCATAAACGGATGAATCAGGCGCATGGTCTGATCCAGCACATAAGCAAGCACGGATTGTGTTTTCTTCTTGGCAACCGGATCTTCCCCATAGAAGGACAGCTTAGCAAACTCAATGTACCAGTCACACAGGTCATCCCAGATAAAGTTATACAACACACGACCCGTTTCCCCAAATTCATACGCTTCGATTAGACGCGTAATATCGCGGGAAGTTTCGTTCAGACGATGCAAAATCCAATAATCCGCTGTACCAAGCTCTCCGCTAATGTCACGTTCCTCATAGGTGAATCCTTCCAGATTCATCAATGCAAAGCGCGAAGCATTCCAGATCTTGTTGGCAAAATTACGAGCCTGCTCTACCCGTTCCCAACGGAAACGGAGATCCTGACCTGGCGTGCTGCTGGTTGAGATCATGTAACGCATTGCATCTGCGCCATATTTCTCAATCACATCCAGCGGATCTACGCCGTTGCCCAGTGATTTGGACATTTTGCGTCCATCTGCATCACGAACAAGACCATGCATCAGCACATCCTTGAACGGAATCTCATCCGTGAATTCCAGTGCAGTGAAAATCATACGTGCAACCCAGAAATATATGATGTCATACCCTGTCACAAGTACACTTGTCGGATAATAACGTTTCAGGTCTTCCGTATCTTCCGGCCAGCCTAGTGTGGAGAATGGCCATAAGCCAGAGCTAAACCAAGTATCGAGTACGTCTTCGTCCTGTCTGAGCTTGCGTCCAGCATACTCTGGCAGCGTTGTTGGATCTTCAGCAGATACGATGATTTCACCCGTTTCTTCATCATACCAGGCAGGAATACGATGTCCCCACCACAGTTGACGGGAAATACACCAGTCACGAACGTTTTCGATCCAGTTCAGATAGGTTTTCTCAAAACGATCTGGAACAAAATTAACTCCTTCGCCGCTCTGTTGTTTCTTAATCGCTCTCTCTGCAAGTGGCTTCATCTCAACGAACCACTGTGTAGACAGATACGGCTCAACAACAGCTCCGGTACGCTCACTGTGTCCAACCTGATGCGTGTGATCCTCGATATTGATCAATACGCCCTGCTCTTTCAAGTCAGCAACAATCTGCTTGCGGCAGTCACTGCGATCCAGTCCCTGATACTTGCCAGCCTCAGCATTCATTGTGCCGCTCTCATCCATTACCGTAATTTGAGGCAGATCATGACGAAGACCTACTTCAAAGTCATTTGGATCATGCGCAGGCGTGATTTTAACAGCACCACTTCCGAACTCTTTATCCACATAATCATCAGCGATAATTGGGATTTCGCGTCCAATGATAGGCAGTACAAGTACTTTACCAACCATATCTGCATAACGCTCATCCTTCGGATGAACAGCAACCGCTGTATCACCCAGCATCGTTTCAGGACGCGTTGTTGCCACTGTAACGTAGCCACTTCCGTCTTTGAGCGGGTAACGCAGATGGTACAAGTGACCCTGTACCTCTTTATATTCAACCTCAATGTCGGACAGAGCTGTCCGGTTCACCGGATCCCAGTTAATGATGCGTTTGCCTCGGTAAATAAGGCCTTTTTCATACAGCTGAACAAATACTTTGCGAACGGCTTGGGACAGACCTTCATCCAGCGTAAAACGTTCACGTGAGTAATCAAGCGACAATCCCATTTTGCCCCATTGCTGACGAATTGTAGTGGCATATTGATCTTTCCAGTCCCATACTTTCTCCAGAAACTTCTCGCGTCCCAGATCATAACGAGTCAGACCTTCTTCACGCAGCTTCTGCTCCACTTTGGTTTGGGTAGCAATACCTGCATGGTCGGAACCCGGAAGCCACAGTGCGTCATAACCTTGCATCCGTTTGGTGCGGATCAGAATATCCTGCAGTGTAAAATCGAGCGCATGCCCAATGTGCAGCATCCCCGTCACATTTGGGGGCGGAATTACAATCGTATACGGCTCGGCATCTTTACGTTGACCGGCTTTGAAATATCCACGTTCCATCCAGGTGGAGTACCATTTATCCTCTGCCGCCTTAGGATCGTAAGTGGTTGGCATTTCTGTTGCAGCTGATTTTTTTTCCTCAGACATGTGTCATTCCTCCGTTACTTCATCATCTTCGCCAAAAAAAACAAAAAAAACCTTTCATCCATCAAAGGACGAAAGGTTAGCTTTCGCGGTACCACCTTTGTTTCACGCCTACAGCAAGATAGACTTCACCCTCTGTACATGACGTGACACTTCAAGCAGATAACGGCTGCTACCGGCCCATCCTACCTCAGAAATAAATGACGATAGATCTCATTCATCTCTTGTATTCAAACAGGCAACTCCCGGGCGACTTCGATCAGTTGGTTCCTGCGGAATCTCACAGCGCTGCAATTCCACTCTCTGAAAGGTCATACTGTCTACTACTCCCGTTCCACGTTGTTCTTCAAAAAACCTACACACATCATACCTTGCTCGTGCGCGATAGTCAACCTGACAACAGTGGATAAAGAGCGCTGGAATGCAGGTTTAGGACGAATCATGCAAAAACCCGCAATCCTCAAGGGGATCACGGGTCGTAACGAAGGCTTTAACTACGGATTAAGGGATGTACAATATCTGACCTTCTTCCACAACCTGCTCAGATAATCGGTTATACAACTGAAGTTCCCTCGTGCTCAATTGATATCGATCTGCAATGGCATCCAGTGTATCTTCTCGCTGAACGATGCACAGTTTCACCTTGCGGAATGGGGTCTGGTCCACGATCGTTCCCAGGAACAGGTTCTTCCATTCCACATCATCAGCTGGATACGTTTCTTCCTGTACCACACCCGCAGGAACTTCATCGCCTCGCTCCACTTCAGCATCGCGTGCCGCTCTGCCCGAGGATAACAAGGAAGAGATACCTACGCCCTCTTCTTGCCGTGGTGCGGATTCCTTTTTGCTGCCAAAAGCAACCTTCAGCTCCGGCTTGTCTTCCGTCTCAGCCACAGGTTCAGGAACAAATGCTTCGTTCTGCACGAACTCGTCTACCCCAGTCGCTTCAAAAGACGGTCGGTCTTCCTCAGCATTGTCTGGTTCGGACGAAGCAAATACACCTTGCCAGTTCTCCGCCTGTGATTCGACCGGGACATCGGCAACTGCCTGGTTCTCCTGCTGAGGTACAGATCTCGCTGATTCGAAGTGCCATACCTCTGGTGCGTCCGGTACATCTGGGGCTGCCAACTCATTAGATGATTGGGCTACAGGCTCTGAGACTGCTTGATCTTCACCTCTCGAGTTCGCAGGCAATGCATCCACGGAAGGCTCGGACCAACCCGAAGACTCATCTTCCAGAGGCAGCAATGGTTCCGACTCAGGGTAAGAAGCTAATCGATCTGCGGTCTCAGCCATAAATGACGAGATCGGAGAAGGTTCGCTGTATTGCTCATGAGATGCCAATTCATCTCCATTCGCTGTCAGAGATGCGGGATCTTCGTTTGCATCAGGTTGTCTGTTTTCGTTAGCGTACTCCGCGCTTTGCTCCTCAGATTGAAGTGGCTCGGCCGATGACGAATTCGCATATTCTTGCTGCCATTCTTCGCTATTCCTTAATGTCTCTTCCCTTGTGGACAGGTCAGCGAATTCCGGAGCACCATATGCAAGTTCTGCTGCATTCGCAAGTCTCTCTTCCTCACTCCGCTGGAGCAGGTACTCTTGTGCAAATGTGTTGGGGTCGCTGCCTGTCTGTGCTGCTTCATCGGAACGGTTGGATTGCTGAGCATCAGGTGAATGAACAACTGTAAACTCATCTGCTGACCACACTTGTGGCTCTTCAACAGGAAAGCCCTCGATGCCTCGCAACGACAACACGCCTGTAATGTTCAGACTGCGATTGGATAACAGATCCACGTCAAAATTTTCGATCTCGATGGAAATATCCTCAATCGATCTGACCCGGTTCAGCGGCACTGTGATCTCCACGGGAATGAAATGTTTGAGCTCCTCTGAAACCTCATTTTCTCCTCTGTACGCACCTGTAAGTAAAAGATGTCCTCTTAATGTGGCATGATCATCCTGCCCTATGACTTGAATGCGCGGGTATAGTTCAATCTCCTCCAATTCCTCAATCGCAGGGACTCCCTCAGACAAATGAACGCGCTCATAAATATCGAACCGCAAACCATAAGGTTGATTCAACAAAGGTGGCGTCCTCCTTTCGGCATATGTTCACCATGATCCTTCTCATGGGACTGATCCATGGTCCAAATCCTTCGTTACCCCATCTATATGCCTTGAATGAGATGAGCATGCCACCTTTTGAAAAACCTTGCTATATATGTTCAACTCATGGATATTAACACTGTCACTCCAATGACAGAACAACCCTCTGATCACTGTTTTCCCCAGATTTTTTTGATTCCCTTCTTCAAAGGGAAAATCTTGGGATAGCTTATGCTTCCGAAGCAGCTTTCTTTCAGAAAGCTTTTAGGCGAACGCTCCGCTTCTTCACGTTATTTCTGTCCTTTCCGTTTTCGTGTAAATAGTTAGTCGAACTTAAATAGTGTATTAATAAATTAACTCTCTCGCTCTGCCAATTGTGTGAAATCGGATGGCCAAGGATCATTCACTTCAATCATGGCTCCAGTTAACGGGTGGCTAAACTTCAGCACCTCTCCATGAAGCGCCTGCCGACCAATGGCATCCGCTCTACCTCCATACAACGCATCACCAATAAGCGGGTGTCCCGCGTAACTTAGGTGTACACGAATTTGGTGTGTTCGTCCTGTATCCAGCTTTAATCGTACAAGGGTTGCTCGTTCCCATACTTCGGCGATCTCCACATGAGTAACAGCTTCCTGTCCACCTTCGGAGACACGTCTACGCTGTTTATGATGCCTATCCTTGCCAATTGGAGCATCAATTTTGCGGAGTTCAAGGGGGATTTGTCCACCTGCAATAGCTACATAATGGCGGCCAATTTCTTTGCGACGCATCGCTTCATCCAGTTTGGCGAGGGCAAATGTATTTTTGGCATACAGGACAGGTCCGGTTGTATCCTCATCCAGTCGATGAACATGGCGTACGCTCGCCTGTATTCCGTTCATTTCATAATAAGAGGCAACCACATGATCCAGCGTGATGGCCTGATCAGCACGGCTTCCATCCGGATGCAGTTTCATGCCTGCCGGTTTGTGCATAACCAGACAGAAATCATCCTCATACAATACATCCACATCAGCCCAGCGTGGCTCAACATCGATTGGCTGGGACGCAAAAAGGGCCAGCCGAAGCCGGTCCCCTGCAAGTTGTATTCCTCGGTTTGCTTTAAGCTGACGGAGCAGTTTCTCCGGAAACTGAAGCTCAGACAATAGCCATTGCTCTGCAGCCATCGGTTTGTCCGAACTGCCTGTTACGGCTTTCCCTGGCATCAGCTCAAGCCATTCCCCGCGGCGTTTCCAACTTTTAATAGTCATAGCGATTGAAGAGCTTTACGATTCGCCTCGATCGTATCGTCAATATCCTGCTCTGTGTGCACACCAGAGACAAACATGCCTTCGTATTGCGAAGGCGCAACACTCACACCTTGATCAATCATGGCCGCAAAATAACGACGGAATTGATCCAGATTGCTTTCTTTGGCAATATCATAATTGGTTACTGGAACGGCACTAAAGAATGGACAAACCATGGAACCCACACGGTTAATGGTTATTGCAATACCCGTCTCAGCTGCATTTTTTTCGAATCCGGCTTGCAAACGTGCAGACAGTGTCTCCAGACGGTCATAGACCTCTGGTGTTAACAATTTGAGCGTCGTATATCCTGCTGCCATAGCCAGCGGATTCCCGCTAAGTGTACCCGCCTGATAGATCGGTCCCGTAGGGGCAATCTGTTCCATCAGATCCCGGCGACCACCATAAGCACCAACCGGGAGTCCGCCACCGATCACTTTACCCAGACAAGTCAGGTCAGGTGTAACCCCATACCGTCCCTGAGCACAGTTCAATCCTACGCGGAAACCGGTCATGACTTCGTCAAAAATAAGCAGGCTGCCATATTGCGTTGTCAAACTGCGCAAGCCTTCAAGGAATCCGGAAGCCGGAGGTACAACCCCCATGTTACCCGCCACAGGTTCCACAATAACAGCGGCCAGTTCTTCACCATAACGTTCAAAAGCAAGCTTCACGGACTCCAGATCGTTATAAGGTACCGTAATTGTATTCACAGCTACGCCTTCAGGCACGCCTGGACTATCTGGCAACCCCAGCGTTGCAACACCTGAACCCGCCTTGATCAGCAAACTGTCCGCATGTCCATGATATGATCCTTCAAACTTCAGAATTTTACTGCGTCCGGTTACCCCGCGTGCCAGTCGAATGGCACTCATGGTTGCTTCCGTACCGGAATTAACCATCCGCACGATATCGATAGAAGGTACACGCTCACAGACCAGTTTTGCCATCTCGGTCTCCAGCAAGGTAGGTGCACCAAAGCTTGTTCCTTTAAGGGCTGTCTCACGCAAAGCCTCAACAACGTCAGGGTGTGCATGTCCCATGATGAGTGGGCCCCACGATCCCACATAGTCAATAAAAACATTGCCATCAATATCGTAGATTTTGGACCCTTCGCCGCGCTCAGCATAGATCGGAGTAAGTCCCACCGATTTGAATGCGCGCACAGGGCTGTTCACCCCCCCGGGTATGTACTGCTTCGCTTCCTCAAACGCGCTGCGTGAGCGCTCATCATTGCGACGATTACCTTGTTGTGCAGTCATGAATATCCTCCTTCATGTAATTTATTTTATTTCTCAGCCAGCCAGCGTGAAGCGTCTTTTCCGTAGTAGGTAATGATCATATCTGCACCTGCGCGTTTCATGCTGAGCAGGATTTCCATGGCGACTTTTTTCTCATCGATCCAGCCTTGAATCGCCGCTGCCTTAACCATGGCATACTCGCCACTTACATTATAGGCAACAAGCGGAAGATCAAATTGATCCTTGATGGTGCGCATAACATCCAGATAGGAAAGGGATGGTTTTACCATCAACATGTCCGCTCCTTCCAGCACATCCGTTTCGGCTTCCCGCAAAGCTTCACGTGCATTGGCCGGGTCCATCTGATACGATTTGCGGTCTCCGAATTGGGGTGTGGAATCCGCAGCTTCACGGAATGGACCATAGAATGCCGACGCGTATTTTACAGAGTAGGACATGATCGGAATATGACTGAATCCATTTTCGTCCAGCCCGGCACGGATCGCCTGTACAAATCCATCCATCATGTTGGATGGTGCAATAATGTCCGCTCCTGCTTTGGCTTGGGACACTGCCGTTTGCACGAGCAGATCAAGGGATTCGTCATTTAACACATCTCCGCAGATGTGACCGTCAATCTCCACGGTGTGTACCATACCGCAGTGACCATGATCCGTGAATTCGCATAGACAAGTATCTGCAACAACCAGCAGTTCTGGGTACCAGGATTTGATCAATCTTGTCGCTTCCTGCACAATGCCATCTTCAGCAAAGCCAGATGAACCAACACTATCCTTAGTCTCCGGAATACCAAACAATAACACCGCTGGAATTCCCAGCTCGGCAATTTCCGTTACTTCCTCCTGAAGACGATCAAGCGAGAAGCGGAATACGCCAGGCATGGATTTAATTTCAGATTTTACATTTTCTCCATACGTTACATAGATCGGTTGAATAAAGTCGTCCACGGTTAAATGGGTTTCTCTGACCATATTGCGAATACCTGTGGATTGGCGTAAACGGCGATGCCGTACAATTGGAAAACTCATACGTGTAAAACCTCCCTGAAAGTTAAATAGAGCAAAAAGGGAAGCGCGCTGGTATCCTATCGAATTCAGCACGCTTCATATGTTGACATGATTACATGGATCAATTTCATAACTCGCTAAAAATGGATTTCGTAACTAAATATAGACAAATTGAACCGTTTTGATCTATATTTAGCCTTGATTGAAGCAGCTAAAGGTATTATGAAATTGATTCCCATGTGTATTAATTTCGAAGAGCGCCTTCTTTGGTGCCTGTCCGTTTCCAGTCGCATAGCACGGTGATCAAGCTATCCATCGTTGCTTCCTCTGCCATCAGTGTAACCTTTAGTCCAGCGGCTTCTGCCGTCTTTGCTGTAACAGGTCCGATACACGCAACCTCCACATCTTTTAATAAAGGCAGAGGATCTTGCAACCCCATACGTTTCAACATACTCATGAAGTTGGTAACCGTCGATGAACTTGTAAAGGTCACCGCATGAATTCCACCTTCTTCGAGTAGCTTAAGCAGTTCATCATCATCCTCACCAGCGAGGATCGTATCGTAGGTGATGGCTTCGGTGACCTGAAGTCCTCGTTCTCTCAACTGATCACGTAACCATGTACGTGCCAGATCCCCGTGCGGAAGCAGTACTTTCTGACCTTCCTTCAATTCACTTTCAAAAGCCTCAAGCATGCCTTCGGCCTGGAAAGGACCTTTGACAACCTCTGCAACGATGCCATGTTTGCGCAAAGCATCTGCTGTGGAAGGTCCTACGGCAGCAATTCTCGCTTGATGAATCGAGCGAATATCCTTGCCTTCCTGTTCCAGATGGCGGAAGAAAAACTCCACGCCGTTCACACTTGTGAAAAACACCCAGTCATAGGTATTTAAAGCACTGAAGGCGTCTTTGACACTTTGCTGCGCAGATTCAGTAGACGGCATGACCGTCTCAATGACCGGAAACTCATACGGTTCCCCGCCGAGTTCCTCAATGCGATTCACCAGTTCACTCGCCTGACTGCGAGCACGGGTCACCAGAATTCGTTTGCCAAACAGTGGCAGCGCTTCTGCCCATTTCAATTGTTCCCTTTGATTGACGACATCTCCTACCACAATAACAGCTGGTGGTTGGAAATTGGCCGCAATCACTTTTGCTTCTATATCTTCAAGGGTACCTGTAAGGGTATCCTGTTCCGCTCGTGTTCCCCAACGAATCAGAGCTACCGGTGTTTGCGCTGGACGACCATGACGAATCAATTGTTCGCTGATATATCCAATTTTGGCAACCCCCATCATAAATACCAGTGTACCCGTTGCATTCGTCACTTTATCCCAATGGATACTGCGATCAAGCTTGTCCGGACTCTCGTGCCCCGTAATAATAGAGATGGAAGATGCATAGTCACGGTGAGTCACAGGAATTCCGGCATACGCAGGTACACTTATCGCAGCGGTTACCCCAGGCACAATCTCAAACGGAATCCCGTTTTTGTACAGCAAACCTGCCTCTTCGCCCACGCGTCCAAAGATCGTTGGATCGCCACCCTTAAGCCGAACCACAACCTTGCCTTCAAGAGCCAGATCAACCAACAGTTGATTGATCTCTTCCTGTTTCATCGTATGCCGATCCGGGCGCTTGCCCACGTAAATCTTGACTGCGCCGGGTTTCATTTGTTTCAACAATCTCGGACTTGCCAAACGATCATAGACTACAGCATCGGCTTTACCGATGGATTCCCACCCTTTTACCGTAATCAGCTTTGCATCCCCAGGACCTGCTCCTACCAAAAAGACCTTTCCCACCATGTCTTCATCCCCTAACTTCTGCCAGTATCTGCTCTGCTCCCCGTTCAATCAATCTCCAAGCCACTTCTTCACCCAGACGAACCGGGTCTTTGCCGATCAAAGCTTCCTTAAGAATCAGTCCACCATCCGGCGTGCCGACCATACCTGTTAATTGTAACGTGTTTTCACCATTCAGGGAATCCGCATCTTCCTGAGGCAGCCATACCGCATGAGCACCAATTGGAACCTGACAGCCCCCATTCAATACACTGAGAAAACGGCGTTCCGCCTGTACAGGAAATGCTGTCTCCGGATCGTTATACAGCTGCAGCAAGTGCAATAGTTCCTCATCGTCTTCACGACATTCGATACCAAGCGCGCCTTGACCCACTGCCGGAAGGCAAGCTGTTTCCGTCAGGTACTCTGTGATCCGGTCTTCCCAGCCCATACGGTACAATCCTGCAGCTGCCAGAATAATCGCATCGAATCCTTCGGTCTCCAGTTTCCGCAGACGGGAATCAATATTGCCGCGAATCGATTCCAATTGCAAATCCGGACGATAGGCCTTTAGTTGACTCGACCGGCGCAGACTGCTTGTTCCGACTCTAGCTCCTTCTGGCAGTTGATCCAGAGTAAGTCCACCATTGGAGATCAGCGCATCCCGTGGATCTGCACGACGGGGAATAGCACCATTGATTAATCCTTCGGGTAACTCGGAGGGCATATCTTTCATGCTATGCACAGCCATATCAATCGTACGATCAAGCATCGCCTGTTCAATCTCTTTGACAAACAAACCTTTGCCTCCGACTTTTGACAACGTTACATCCAGAATGAGATCTCCCTTGGTAACAATCTTATGTACTTCAAAGTCAAAAGCTAATCCTTCCCGCTCACAAATATCACGTAAATCCTGAATGACATGGCCTGTTTGGGTTAGCGCAAGCGCGCTCTGTCTACTTCCAACTTTAATTGTACGCATATCTACACTTCCTCCTGATTACGGGATATCCAGTCCCCGATTTCTTCTTCGGTCCACCACCGAAAATGGCCTGTACGAATATCTTCTAATATGTGCATTTCAGTTAATTGCCGAAGCAACGCACTTCTGAGACTTGAAGATGATACGCGTGACTTCACCTCGGTCCTCATCTGGTGCAAAAACTCAAGGTACGTCTCATACTCATCACCGAATTGTCGTTCGAGTGTGGCACGTATCTCCGCAGCTGCTGCCGGTCCCGCTCCTGCTGTGGATATCGCTATGCTTAATCTCCCACGCCTTACCACGCTTGGCGTAATAAAGCTGCTGTGCTCCGAAGACATTGCGTTATTCACCAATATGCCCGCAGCCTCAGCATCCCGAACCACAGTTGAATTGACCTCTGAATGGTCAGTCGCTGCATATACGAGAAAGGCCCCCCGCAAATCTCCATTGCGGTAGGACCGGTCTATCCATTGAATTCGGGATTCATGATGCAGTTGTTTTAATACGGGAGTAAGCTCCGGACTAATGACCGTAATCTGTGCCTCGGCATGCAGTAATCCCTTAATTTTACGTTCGGCAACACGTCCACCACCAACCACGCAGCACTTCTTGCCTGAAGTATTCACAAATATCGGCGTGTAACGGTCCATCCCCTTCACTCTCCCGTCCAACGATGAAACGCTGAATACGCATTGGATAAAAAACTTATAATGACAAATCCGTACCCAATCAGTGTCCATCTTGCCATGATAATTGTAGAGAACTGTTTCCTTCTCTTAGATACGAAGTACCCCACATAGATGGCTATAGCAAGACCTGTCGCAATAACTTTGAGATCCAAGAGTAGAATCCAGCGTCTTTCCGCCACAATGGATAATACGGCAAGCATCACAGAAACGCCAAGGAGCGGTGTACCTATGAAATTAGCACCATCCATGTATTTGCCGATCACTTCCAGGCTTGGCATCCGTCGCATCGTATCATTCCACTTTTTTTTCTTCAACTTACGGTGCAGGAACAGATATAACATGGCAAATACCGTAGCAACGGTTAACGCCGCAAAACCAAGATTCGCCAAGGTAATATGCATAATGAGTAATCCATGTACCGTTTGCCAGTTATGCAGTGATATCTCTCCGGCCGTAAACCACAGTCGGTTTAATACCGTAACGGAAAAACCTACAACATTTAGCAACAATATCACAAATTCAGAACGCTGGATGCGAGTCATGACAAGAGACATCAGCACAATACTGAATGAAAATATAAACAAAAAATCAAAGGTAGTATAGATGGGGAAATGGCCTTCAGTCCACATGCGCAATATGACATGTGTTACCTGCAATCCCCAAACAACGACAAGAAACCCTGTGCCTGTCCGCTTCGCCCCCGCATTGCGTCGAATGCAGTCCGAGAAATAGAACAGTAGGCTCAGGGCATACATATAGATTAGAGCTTCATAGACTTGTTCAGCAAGGGTCAAGCTGCCCACCCGCCTTATACGCCTGCCGGAGCATAAGCCGGCACGGGGTCTTGCCGGTTTTCGTTAAGGTGAGCAGCTGGTTTCGCCAGAGCTGTGGCATCACTCTGACTCACTTTTTCAGCGGCCACCTCTACTGCATCTTCCAGAGCGAAAATCTGAGTAAACATGCGCAGAGCTTCATCACCTTGCTTCGTGCCTGCCATTTCTTTAATCCGATTAATCGGATCTGTCGTCATTTGGTTCACAATACTCTTGGTCAAACGACGAATGACTTTACGTTGATGTTCATCCAGCTCAGGCAGTTTATTAAACAGGCTATCCATCGTTTCTTCATGAATGGAGACACCTTTTTCCTGCAAAGCCCGAATAACGGGACGAACACCCAACGTTTTGAGCCAATGGTAATAATCCTCCATCTCAAGCTCAATCATTCTCTCAATTTTGGCAGCTTCCACCTTACGCATCTCCAGGTTGCTCTCCACGATTCCTTCCAGATCATCAATGTCATAGAGAAATACGTTGGATAATTCACCAATCGCCGGATCAATATCGCGTGGAACCGCAATATCAATCAGGAACAATGGACGAGATTGACGACGCTTCATGCTCTCTCGTACCACTGCTGCATCCATGACATAACGTTCAGCTCCAGTGGAACTAATCACAATATCAACTTCATTAAGTCGATCTAGTGCCTGTTCCATGGTACAAGGTGTCCCCCGGAACTTGGCTGCCAATTCTTCAGCTCTTGCGAGCGTGCGATTCGCCACGATGACCTCGGATGCCCCGTTGGCATAGAGATGTTTCACGGTTAGTTCACTCATCTTGCCGGCACCCAAAATGAGCACCTTCTTGTCTGTGAACATGCCAAAAATCCTCTTACCGAGTTCAACAGCAGCATAACTGACAGATACGGCGCTTTCCCCAATGGAAGTCTCCGAATGTGCCCGTTTGCCCAATGTAACTGCCTGCTTAAATAACTTATTAAACCAGGTACCTGTTGATTTCTCTTCCTGCGCTTTAAGAAAAGCCTGTTTCACCTGTCCAAGAATCTGAGTCTCACCAATGACCATGGAATCTAGTCCGCAGATGACGCGGAACAAATGGCGCATGGCTTGATCATCTTCATATATATATAAGTGTTGCGTAAATTCTTCCCGTGGTACATTAAACCATTGTTCCATGAATGTTCGAATAAAATAACCACACATGTGAAGACGGTCCACCACAACATACAACTCGGTACGGTTACATGTGGCTACGATTACACCTTCCAATACACTCTTGGTCAGCTTGAGCTGCTGCAGCGCTTCAGACAAGTCCTTTTCTGCAAATGTGAATCGTTCCCTAACCTCTACAGGCGCCGTGCGATAATTCAAACCAACGACAACGATGTGCATTGCAAGTTCACCTGCCTAATAAATTTCCAATCAAAGTGCTTACTGCATATGTCTATCCATTTATGATTGACATGGTTAATTATATCACACATCATAGCCGTGACCGGGTCATTTTTATGAAATGTTTATGAAATCACCATGTTCATCATCATATGCACTGTCATTTATTGTAGTGTCTCACCAAAGTTCACCGTTATGCGTTAAAAAGTGTCGATTATGAATATTCATAACGATACGCATATTAAAACAAATAGCCATGGAATTATTCCATGACTATTTGAGTTTGGGAGGTTATGTGTCCATCCCGATATGTGAACATTGTGTATGCAATATACTTTTATTTAAACCCGTTCAGTCTGGTTGTTCATGTCTGGTGTTTCAACTTGCAATTCGCCCAAACCACGTACCAACTTCTTTGCATACGTTTTTTCAGGCTTTAATACGGATACCAGGTAGTCAATAGCAAGCTGTGGATCTACAGTCTCCCCACAAGTGTAACAATCAATCGCTGCAAAACCTCTCTCAGGATACGTATGAATGGAGAGATGGCTCTCAGACAATAGTACAAGTACGGTCGCTCCCTGTGGATCAAACTGCTTGGACTGTACGGACATCACTGTCGCGCCACATGCCTCCGCTGCTTCAACCATTTGGGCTTCCAGATACTCTGCATTGTTCAGTAGATTAAAGTCGACACCCCAAGTATCAACAGCAACGTGTCTTCCGAAAGTTGAATATTCCATCCTTCGGTTCCCCCTTCCTAGGAATAAAATGTTTGAAAAATTTCATCCGCTAGGACCTACGTCATTCACTTCCCGAGGGAAAAATCTCTCGCAACATATAATGTCCTGAGTGAATCCTGGTTCCTATATTGTTTTCAACGAGATTAAAAATAACATTGAATCTGAGTGAAATCAACCCTTTTCCAGAAGATTGTAAAATAAATATTTTCAATTCGGAATATTCCATCTCACATCAAAAAATCCCCCTGAAACCTCCACATTGGCGAGTGCCACTGCCCGGAAGATACAAGGGAATTCATTACATTCATATACGTTTATAAACATACAATTTTAAGTTAATAGGCTTCAAGCTCAAACAACCGTTTTTGATGTCGAGCAAGGGTCTCATCAATCTGATGGAGCTGATCAGCAGTCGCATCTTTTCTAGTGTCCAGCAGTGAATCGATCTCGGCATACACACGGTTGATTTCGCGTTCTACATCTCTGGCCTGGAACAGATGTTGCAATTCAAGCAACGTATTTTTGTATTCATAGATCACTCGGGTGTTCTCCCCGGTTTTCTCCACAATTTTGCGGACAGTGCCTTGAGCATAAACATACGTCATGGTGAACCCTTTATAGATCCGATGAACGACCCCGTCACCTTTGAAAGTCACAAAGAGCTTCCGGACAACGTTGGTTAAATGCAGATTCACCAGGCGGCAAGATAACTCACAGATATAAAACCCTTCTATGCGGTCAAAAGGGAAATGTACTTCTTCTCCACTTACATCCCCCAGCACAACCTCCTGACAACCATTGTCCAACACCTTAACCCGATGATGAAGCCTGCCGTCTTCTGTCATGCGCAAAAACTGATGCATCTGGGGTTCTGACAATTTCATAGTGGCCTTAACATACTCTGTGGCTAACCGCTGAGCCATACAAATCCCTCAATTCTTTCCCGATTGTTTTGTCTTCCTGCACATGTAGCAGTCATCTCAAAATTCTTCAGGCCGGCAAGGCCGGTATTTTTGGTACTGTTGGCAATATGCACCTATGCTCATTATACACTACCCTAACGCTATTTTTCTCCAGACCCAGATGATGAATTCTCACGAAATCCCATAAAAAACCGGATTAATCTGGATCTCATCATAGATTCACTTAGCATGCTCACTTTCCTGCACTAAAACGGTATACTATCTCGGTTATCCGTTAATTTCGTTGGTTTCTTCCTCATCAGAAGCACCCTCTGCTTCCAGTACTGGTGCATACTTATCTATGCGGGCATGGCGGGTAATGATGTCCCATAACTCTTCTTTCCCCAATCCCTCTTCGGATGAAAACGGCACAAACAAATCCCCTGAACGAAGACCCAGTGATTCTTTAATAACTTTGATATGTTTGGCTCTGCGTGTTTTTGGAATCTTGTCCATCTTGGTTGCTACGACAACCAAAGGCAATCCGTTATGACGAAGCCATTCATTCATCATCTTGTCATCCTTGGATGGCTCATGTCTCATATCCACCATCTGCATAACCAGTTTCAACTCTTCGCGTCCGAGCAAGTATTTCTCCATCATTTTGCCCCAGGCAAAGCGTTGCTCCTTGGAAACTTTAGCGTAGCCATATCCCGGGAAATCGACGAAGTAGAGATCCTGATTAATTTTATAATAGTTCAGTTGCTGTGTCTTACCCGGTGTTGAGCTCGTCCGAGCCAGATTTTTACGATTGATCAAACGGTTGATCAGAGAAGATTTTCCCACATTGGAGCGTCCCGCCAAAGCAATCTCTGGCAGACCGTCCTCGGGGTATTGTTCAGGCCGAACGGCACTGATAATAAATTCAGATTGATTTACTTTCATATTGTATCTTTCCTCTCTTGAACGCCTGTGCTATGCATCACCTGTTGAAGGTATTATGCCATGGATTGTTCTATCATACCAAAAAAACCGTTCCAGCGGACGCCGAAGCCTCCGCAGAACGGTCTACTCTTCATACGAACCTTTCGGATACGTGGATTACAGGTGAATTCCTGCCTGCTCAACAAGTGCATGCTGCAATACCTGATCCATATGGGCTACAGGGACAAACTCCACATCTTCCTTGATGCTGTCTGGAATGTCACGCAGGTCCCGTTCGTTATCCTTAGGCAATAATATTTTTTTATAGCCGGCACGATGGGCTGCCAGTGATTTCTCTTTTAGACCACCAATCGGAAGCACACGTCCACGCAGTGTTATTTCACCAGTCATCGCGATATCCTTGGACACATGTTTGTTCGTCAAGGCTGAGATTAACGCTGTTGCCATCGTAATCCCGGCAGATGGACCATCCTTCGGAATTGCTCCTTCCGGAACGTGGATATGAATATCGTTCTTCTCATGGAAGTCAGGCGAAATCCCAAGCTGTGTAGCTTTGGAACGGGTGTAACTGAATGCGGCTTGTGCCGATTCCTTCATGACATCCCCCAGTTTACCTGTGAGAGTCAATTTACCTGTTCCAGGCACAACTGTCACTTCAATGACAAGGGTATCTCCACCCACTTCAGTCCACGCCAGACCTGTTACAGTACCAATCTGATCTTCCAGTTCGGCCATACCATAACGGAACTTGCCAGGTCCAAGGTAGTCTTTGATCTCATCTGATGAGATGTTAATCTGACCTTCCACACCAGATACGATATTTTTGGCAGCTTTCCGGCACAACGAAGCCATCTGCTGTTCCAGATTACGCACACCGGACTCCCGTGTATATTCACGAATTACACGCAACAACGCGTCATCCGGAATTTCCAATTGCTCTTCTTCCAGACCATGGTCCTGCTTCTGTTTGGGCAACAAATAGTTTTTCGCAATTTGCAGCTTCTCCAGCTCCGTGTAACCAGGGATGTTGAGCATTTCCATCCGATCCAGCAATGGACGCGGAATATTGTGCACCGTGTTGGCAGTTGTTATAAACATAACGTTGGATAAGTCAAACGGCAATTCTACAAAGTGATCACTAAACGTATTATTCTGTTCCGGATCAAGGACTTCAAGTAACGCTGCAGAAGGATCTCCGCGGAAGTCTGAAGCCATCTTATCAATCTCGTCCAGCAGGAATACCGGATTCAGTGAACCTGCCGTTTTCATCCCCTGGATGATACGCCCAGGCATGGCGCCTACATAAGTGCGTCGGTGACCACGAATCTCAGCTTCATCACGTACGCCGCCAAGAGATATTCTTACAAACTCCCGACCCAGTGATCTGGCGATCGAACGGGCAAGTGATGTCTTACCGACCCCTGGAGGTCCAACCAGACAGAGAATTGGCCCTTTGAGCTTCTTGACGAGCTTCTGGACAGCCAGATATTCAAGCACACGCTCTTTGGGTTTTTCCAATCCGTAATGATCTGCATTGAGCACATCTTCGGCTTTTTGAATATCCAAATCATCCGCTGTCATCTGACTCCAAGGAAGGCCAAGCAGCCAATCCACGTAGTTGCGAATGACTCCGCCCTCGGCTGAACTTGCAGGCATCTTCTCCAGTCGATCAATTTCTTTCTCGACCTTTTCTTTCACCTTGTCCGGCAAGCCGAGTTCTTCCATCTGAGTGCGAAGTTCCTCGACCTCACCCGCACGGCCTTCTTTTTCACCCAGTTCTTTCTGGATCGCTTTCATTTGCTCGCGCAAATAATATTCCTTCTGCGTTTTCTCCATCTGTTTCTTCACACGTTGGCTGATCTTGCGTTCAAGCTCCAGCACTTCGCGCTCATTATTCAGGATATCCAGCAATTTCTCCAGACGTTCCCGAACGTCGATGGTCTCCAGAATTTCCTGTTTATCCTTGATCTTCAAGGACAGGTGACTCGTGATAACATCGGCCAGACGCCCTGGTTCTTCGATGTCAGACACCGCTGCGAGTGTCTCTGGTGTCACTTTTTTGGACAGATTAATATAATTCTCGAACTGGTTCAGAACGGTACGCATCAAGGCATCCGTCTCCGGATGGGTGTTCTCCTCTTCAGGCAGCTCTTTAGCCAGTACTTCATAATATTCCTCGTTGTCCGTATATTCAATAATTTCAGCCCGTTCCAAGCCTTCCACGAGTACACGAATCGTACCGTTCGGAAGCTTCAGCATCTGTCTGACCTTGGCCACGGTTCCGATTCTGAAAATGTCCTCTTGTGTTGGTTCTTCAATATTTACTTCGGCTTGGGAACATAGGAGAATCAGATGTTCTTCTACCATCGCTTTTTCTAAAGCCTTGACCGATTTCTCCCGGCCCACATCGAGATGCAGTACCATACTCGGGTAGACGAGAAGTCCTCTTAAAGGCAGTAAAGGAAAACGACGACCTTTCGCTTTGCTCGGTCCCATCGCTTTCGCACCTCCAATGGCTCTCAGGTTGTAGTCATTCATTATTCTATCAAATGTTCACATAAAAAACCAATGAAGGGAAGCGCTTAGCAGCTTCCCGAATCTGTAACCTGTCCTGGACGAGGCACGTCCGCACGCAAATAGGAAGCGGATGCCGGTGGAAAAATCTCCGGTGCAGGTGCAACTGTCTCCTCTGCAAGCTTCGTTTGTTCCATCTGTTGTGATTCCGGAACCCAGGCGAACACTTCACGGAATACGTCCTGTACCGTATCTACCGGGATAACACGCAAGCCATCCAGATTCTCGAAAATGGACTGCCAGTTCTCCGCAGGAATAATAACGGTCTTCGCTCCTGCCTGAAAGGCAGCCTCCACCTTGGCCAGTACGCCACCAATAGGCTTAACCCGACCATGAATACTGATCTCGCCAGTCATCGCTGTCTCATGATCCACAGGGCGTCCCTGAATGGCTGATGTAATGGCAGTCGCCATCGCAATCCCGGCGGATGGACCATCAATAGGCGTCCCACCTGGGAAATTCACGTGTAAATCGTAATCATTCGGACGAATACCCATGGCTTTTAATACGGTTAACACATTTTCAACCGAGCCTTTGGCCATACTTTTTCGCCGGAGTGTACGCGAACCGCCTCCAATCTCTTCTTCATCCACAACGCCTGTAATGTTGATTCGGCCTTGATCTTTAAGAGCCGGAACAGCAGACACTTCGATCTCCAAAATGGTTCCCATATTCGGTCCGTATACCGCCAAGCCGTTAACAAACCCCACCTGCGGCTGTGTAGGGACCTTCCGATCAGGGCGTGGCTGAATCTGACTGCTACCCGCCACCCACTCCACATCAGACGCCTGAAGCGTCTCACGCTTCTCTGTCAGCGCAAGTCCAGCAGCCAGCTGGATGATATTGACCGCTTCACGTCCATTGGTTGCATATCGCTTGACCACATCAACGGCATCCGGACATGGACTGAACCCTATTTTCTGAACAGCATCCTCTGCAATTCGCCCAATCTCCTCAGGCAACAAAGGACGGAAATAAACTTCCATGCAGCGGGAACGCAAAGCTGGTGGTAATTCATGAGGCGAACGTGTCGTTGCTCCAACAAGGCGGAAATCGGCCGGCAGGCCATTTTGAAAAATATCGTGGATATAAGCAGGAGTATGCGTGTCTTCCGAGTTATAGTACGCACTCTCCAAAAACACCTTGCGATCCTCCAACACTTTCAACAGCTTATTCATCTGTATCGAATGTAATTCACCAATTTCATCAATAAAAAGCATTCCCCCATGCGCTTTCGTCACAGCGCCCGGTTTTGGTTGGGGAATACCAGCAACGCCCATGGCTCCTGCTCCCTGATATATCGGATCGTGGACCGAACCAATTAAGGGGTCCGCAATTCCACGCTCATCAAAACGGGCTGTTGTTGCATCCAGCTCAGTGAATTTCGCGTCTGGCTTGAAAGGAGAAGACGGATTCTTCTTGGCCTCTTCCAACACAACCCTTGCGGCAGCTGTCTTCCCGACTCCGGGAGGGCCATAAATAATAACATGTTGCGGATTCGCACTGCATAATGCAGCTTTAAGGGCACGCAGCCCGTCTTTTTGCCCAACAATATCGTTAATGGTAGCTGGACGCGTCTTCTCCGACAAAGGCTTGGTGAGTGAGATTGAACGCAGCTTGCGCAGCTTCTCCAGTTCCTTGCGAGATTCTCGCTCAACGGCACTGCGGTTCGTTTTCTGACCACGTAGCAGGTTCCAGAAATACAAACCAATCACCACTCCAAAAAATAACTGAATCAACATGATGACCATACCAAATTCCATGTCTTCACATCCTCCTATTTTGTCGCTATTCTCATATGAGATCATGCTAATACTTGGTAGTATAGCCTTTTCAACGCGACGTAAACGGGCGATGCGGAATTTGTATGCGAGAAAATAAAAAGCCCGCCATCGCTGGCGAGCTTTTGTTGTAACAAGATATGAATCAATCAGTGCGAACGACCAGGAATAACACCTGTCTCTTCGTAGGCTTCGACGATTTTGTCGATCTCTTTTTTTAATTCCTCAACCATGATTTCTTCAGGCACTTTACGGATCATCTTACCGTGACGGAACAAGAGACCTTCTCCACGAGCACCGGCAATCCCGATATCCGCTTCTTTAGCCTCACCTGGACCATTAACCGCACAACCCAACACCGATACTTTAATCGGCACCTTTAGTTTGGAGATATACTCTTCCACTTCGTTGGCAATGGAGAACAGGTCGATATCCAAACGTCCACACGTTGGGCAAGAGATCAATGTGGCTGCATTTGTAATGAGTCCAAATGTTTTGAGCAGATCACGAGCAACCTTGATTTCTTCTACCGGGTCCGCACTCAGTGAGATCCGCATCGTTGAACCAATACCCATCGACAACAAGGCTCCCATACCTGCGGAGCTTTTGATCGTACCCGAGAACAGTGTACCCGCTTCTGTAATCCCGAGATGCAACGGATACGGAATGATTTGAGCTGCTTTGGTATACGCCTCAATCGCCATCGGCACATCCGATGCTTTGAGAGATACGATGATATCATGGAAATCAAGCTCTTCCAAAATACCAATGTGATACAATGCACTTTCTACCATAGCATCTGCCGTAGGATATCCATACTTCTCAAGGAGATGGTTTTCCAGAGACCCCGCATTTACTCCAATCCGAATCGGAATGCCGCGGTCTTTACAAGCCTTAACCACTTCTTCCACTTTTGCACGTTTACCGATGTTACCTGGATTAATCCGAACTTTATCGATGCCGTTCTCAATCGCAAGTAAAGCCAGCTTATAGTTGAAATGAATGTCCGCTACAAGCGGTATATGAATGCGTTTTTTGATTTCCTTGATGGCTGCGGCAGCTTCCTCATTATTCACCGTTACACGTACCACTTGACAGCCCGCTTCTTCCAGTCGCAGAATCTCTGCAACCGTAGCTTCAACGTCTGCCGTTTTGGTTGTACACATACTTTGGATAATGACTTCGTTACTGCCACCGATCGTTACGTTTCCCACTTTCACGGGACGTGTATCCTGTCTTAAATACATGAGTGATTTCTCTCCCCACAACGTCAAAGCTCCACCCTGACAGAGACATGAATTCGCCTTCTGCCAAAGTGGAGAACTGACAAGTCTATATTTCAGAGTTCAACGGGATTCAGGCCTTTTATTAGGCGCTCTCTTCCTGCTTATCGTCCTTTGATTGGCTTAGTTCAGGCACGACTCTTTTCTCAACAACTTCTTCGGTAATGACACAGTTCGTAACATCTTCACGTGAAGGCACTTCATACATGATTTCAAGCATGATACCTTCAATGATGGCACGTAATCCACGTGCACCTGTGTTACGTTTAATTGCTTCTTTTGCAATCGCGAGCAATGCAGCTGGTTCAAAGACCAGATTCACATTGTCCAGCTCAAGCAGTTTTTGGTACTGTTTGGTAAGCGCGTTTTTTGGTTCGGAAAGAATCCGTACCAGCGTATCTTCATCCAGCGGCTCCAAAGTGGAGATGACTGGCAGACGGCCTACAAATTCCGGAATCAGACCAAATTTCAGCAAATCTTCCGGCAATACCATACCCAGGTATTCACCGGGTTTCAGATCTTTTTGCTCAGAAACGGTATTAAAGCCAATGACTTTTTTACCGATCCGGCGTTTGATCATTTGCTCCAGACCATCAAAGGCACCGCCGCAAATGAACAGGATGTTTGTTGTATCGATCTGAATGAATTCTTGATGAGGGTGTTTGCGACCACCTTGTGGTGGTACAGAAGCCACAGTTCCTTCAAGAATTTTCAAGAGAGCCTGTTGCACACCTTCGCCCGATACATCACGAGTAATGGATGGGTTTTCGGATTTACGCGCTACTTTATCAATCTCATCGATATAAATAATGCCACGCTCTGCTTTTTCCACATCATAATCAGCAGCTTGAATCAGTTTGAGCAGGATATTCTCTACATCCTCACCTACATAACCCGCTTCTGTTAATGACGTAGCATCCGCAATAGCAAAAGGAACATTCAAAATTTTCGCCATCGTTTGCGCAAGCAACGTTTTACCAGAACCTGTTGGTCCTAACAGCAAAATGTTACTCTTTGACAATTCAACGTCTTCAATTTTGCTTTGTGTGTTGATCCGTTTGTAGTGATTATACACGGCAACAGACAATGATTTTTTCGCTTGTTCCTGTCCAATAACATATTGATCCAGAATATTACGAATTTCTTTTGGTTTCGGAATATCTTTCAGGTCTACTTCTTCATCATGACCAAGTTCTTCCTCAACGATTTCGGTGCAAAGTTCGATACATTCATCACAAATGTACACGCCTGGTCCAGCGACCAACTTGCGTACCTGCTCCTGAGATTTACCGCAAAAAGAGCATTTCAATTGCCCTTTCTCATCGTTAAATTTAAACATGAAACCACCCCTTTAGGAATTGATCGGTCTACTGAGCACCTGGTCAATAATGCCGTACGTCTTAGCTTCTTCAGCGCTCATGAAGAAGTCACGGTCGGTATCCCGCTCAATTTTCTCAAGAGGCTGACCCGTACGATCGACGTATATTTGATTCAGTTTCTGACGTGTTTTAATAATCCATTCTGCGTGTATCTTAATATCCGCAGCCTGTCCTTGAATGCCGCCAAGCGGCTGATGAATCATTACTTCGCTGTTTGTCAGCGCATATCTCTTGCCAGGTGCACCGGCTGTCAGCAATAACGAGCCCATGCTTGCTGCCATCCCTACGCAAATGGTAGATACATCCGGCTTGATAAATTGCATCGTATCGTATATACCCATCCCTGCGGTGACAGAACCACCAGGTGAGTTAATGTACAAGCTGATATCCTTCTCAGGATCGTCGGCTGCCAAAAACAAAAGCTGTGCTATGACAAGATTGGCTACATCGTCATCAATCGCACTGGTTAGAAAGATAATGCGATCTTTCAGCAAACGTGAATATATATCGTAAGACCGCTCGCCTCGATTGGTTTGTTCTATAACCATTGGCACCAGACTCATGAGACCAACCTCTTTTCTACATGTAATTAGACATAGGCCACCTGTAAAGCAAACCCAAATTCATTCTAACACTTTCCTGTGACAATGTCATTTTTCACAAGAGGGGTCAGACATCCGTTTGTTTACTTTTTTAGCCTGATCATATTTAACCATGTTTTCTATGTATGTGCAAATTGAAGCCATCCTATGCCGTCTTGCCGTTTTTTATTTGCATGAAGTACATAGGTATGTAAAAAGTGTACACGGATCAATAAAATTAGTGTTCATCCATATAATTACTTCATTTTCTATAAAATGGATGTCACAATTTAAAAATAAGGCACGCAATAATTCACGTGCCTTATCGTTTATTCAACTGACAAGTTGATAACAGCTTGTCTTATTTTTCGTCAGCTTCTGCAACAACTTCTTCAGCTGGAGCTTCAACTGGTTCAACAACTGTGCTGTTCTCAACAAGAACGTCAATCGTTTTGCGCAGTTTAACTTCATCGCGAAGGCTGTCCAGGGAACCATTACCTTCGAGGATGCCACGGATCTCATCAGCAGGACGCTTGTAAGATTCAGCCATTTTCTCGAGTTCTTGATTCACTTCTTCGTCAGATACTTCAATGTTTTCCGCTTTACCTACAGCTTCAAGCACCAGGTTGTTGCGAACACGTTTGGAAGCATCTTCTTGCATTTGTCCTCTCAGGTCAGCTTGAGTCTGGCCAGAGAAGCTCAGGAACATTTCAAGGTTCATACCTTGGTTACGCAGACGGTTGTCGAAATCACGCATCATGTTTTGTACTTCGCTCTCAACCATTGCAGCAGGAATGTCCACTTCAGCGTTCTCAGCCACTTTTTCTACAACTGCATTTTCTTGTGCAGCTTTGGCTTCGTCAGCTTTACGGGATTCCAATTGTGTTTTCAGGTCAGCTTTGTACTCTTCAAGTGTGTCAAATTCGCTAACATCTTTAGCAAACTCATCATCCAATGCAGGAAGTTGTTTGCGTTTGATTTCGTGAATTTTCACTTTGAATACCGCTTGTTTGCCAGCAAGTTCTGCTGCATGGTAGCTCTCTGGGAAAGTCACTTCTACGTCTTTGAAGTCGCCTGTGGAAAGACCCACAACTTGCTCTTCAAATCCAGGGATGAATGTGTTGGAACCCAGTTCCAAGGAATAACGCTCAGCTTGTCCACCTTCGAAAGGTACACCATCAACGGAACCGTCGAAGTCGATTACTGCAACGTCGCCGTTAGCAGCGGAACCTTCGTCGATTACAACGAGTTCAGCGTGACGTTGTTGAAGACGCTCAAGTTCTTCAGCCACTTCTGCGTCAGTTACTTCACCTTTTGCTACAGCAACTTCGATTCCTTTGTACTCACCAAGAGTAACTTCAGGTTTCACAGTTACTTTTGCTTTGAACTTGAATGTTTGTCCTTTAGCGAATTGTTCAACATCTACGTCAGGACGATCAACCGGGAAAATATCCGTTTGGTCGATTGCTTCTGTATAAGCTTCAGGAAGCAAAATGTCGATTGCTTCTTGATAAAGGCTCTCTACACCAAAACGTGCTTCGAAGATGGAACGTGGTACTTTACCTTTACGGAATCCAGGTACGTTTGCTTGTTTAACCACTTTATTAAAAGCTTTGTCGAGTGCTGCAGTTACACGATCTGCATCCACTTCAACCTCAAGAACCCCAAGGTTCTTCTCTATCTTTTCCCAAGTTGCTTTCATTGTATACTTTCCCCTCCAAAATTCACATGTTCACGTAGGCAATCACGTACAAAATAACCATTTTAGTATAAACAAGATTAGATTCTTTTTCAAGGGGAATCCCTTGATACGGTTTAAGGAAAACGTTTCCGGCCTCGATTAACCGTCCAAACCGGCAGATACAAATTGTTTCATGGAACGATAAGCCTGCTCCAGTCGAAAGCGCATCGCGCCTGTCACAGCATACATTGAGCGGGTATTTTCCTCATCATGCGAACCACCCAGACTGTCTGCAACGGTCATATGTAGAGCTGCTGCCCATATATCTGTCATGGAATCATTTTCTTCCAGCATCGATACATAATCACGGGTTCCATACACCGCCATGACATATTGTATCCACAGTTCCTGGGCAAAATAAAAGAGCGTAGGTTCATGAACCTCCGTCTGATCTGCCACTCGTTCCAGAATCTGAACGATTTGGAGCGGGAATTCCTCTGGTCTAAGAGGCACGGTGTCGATCTCGACTTCAACCTGCTCTTCGCCTCTCGTAAACAGGATCATACCTTGAACACCTCGGCGACGCAAGGTTTGCAGCACCCGAAATTGAAGCAGAGGGTGAAGCGACTTATCTTTTAACCAACTGGTAAGTGCCTCGTCAATCTTCGGCAGATCAAGATAGGCCAGCTGCTCCAAAGCCAGCATCGTCTGTTCAGACAGCGGCTCTTCCATTACTGTGCGAAGCATTTTATCTGCATAGCCATCATCCTGTTCAAGCTTCATTCGGGCATGCTGCCGTGCCATGTCTTCCTCACTAATCTCTTCTTTCTCTTCTCGTTCTTCAAGAACAGCAGGCGAGGTTTCTTCATATTGAGGAAACGCAGCCTGAAGCCATTCGAGCAGAGCCCGCCATTCATCATAGTGGCGCTCTTCCTGTCCCTGACATTGCAGCAAAAAGTGAAGCAATTTCATCGCTTCACCATACCGTTCATTTTCAAGCATAACTGTCAATTGAATCTGGTAATAGTCCAGCGTCTTAGGAAACAGCACAATATTGTTGTTATGCTCGGTTTCCGGGGTCGTGGATTCCTTAATGGGAGCACCTCCTCTATATCCTGAATCTCCAGTCGGAATCAACATAAATAGATGTATATATTAAAACGATTGTCGATCTATTTTCTGAGTTCTCCTGATATTCTAACATAACCTTAAATATAATGAAAAAAACGTTACTGCCGCCAAATATCATATACGAAAAATAGTTTAAAATAAAATGCTTGATATTCCTGTATGCATATGATAAAATCAATTTTGCTTGAAAAAATTCATGTCTCAGTAGCTCAGCTGGATAGAGCAACGCCCTTCTAAGGCGTCGGTCGGGGGTTCGAATCCCTCCTGGGACGTATTAAAAGAAAACTTCCTTCGGGAAGTTTTTTTGCGTTCTGGGGATGGGACCCCAACGGTTTGTCGGAGCATTCGCTTCGTTAGCACCACTTCGCAGTCTCGACTGCAAGGAGAGTATTCCTCCTGGGACGTATTAAGAAGAAGCTTCCTTCGGGAAGTTTTTTTGCGTTCTGGGGATGGGACCCCAATGGTTCGTCAGAGCATTCGCTTCTTTAGCACCACTTCGCAGTCTCGACTGCAAGGAGAGTATCCCTCCTGGGACGTATTAAAAAGAAGCTTCCTTCGGGAAGCTTTTTTTGCGTTCTGGGGATGAGAATCCCAACGGTTCGTCGGAGCATTCACTTCGTTAGCACCACTTCGCAGTCTCGACTGCAAGGAGAGTATCCCCCTGGAACTATTTAAAAAGAAGCTTCCTTCGAGAAGTTTTTTTGCGTTCTGGGGATGGGACCCCAACGGTTTGTCGGAGCATCCGCTTCGTTAGCACCACTTCGCAGTCTCGACTGCAAGGAGAGTATCCCCCTGGGACGTATTAAAAAGAAGCTTCCTTCGGGAAGTTTTTTTGCGTTCTGGGGATGGGACCCCAATGGTTCGTCGGAGCATTCGCTTCGTTACATGCTCTATGTCGCTGTATTGGAGCGTCCGCATTTGCTCACTCTATAAGCAACACGTTGAAGTATCGATGTTCTAACGAACACAGGACACTTTATTTGCTCTAAATTCAGCACTGTGGAATTCTAACGAATCTTAGAGAGCTTATTTCACCATTCCGAGGTATTAACTCACTTATTTGCGTTTCATAGCCTGATTAATGTCGCTGAGGTTCGTTAGAATCTGAAAATAGCGGTTTTACTCATTATAAGACCTCGTGGATTCGTTAAAGTTCACAGGGTAGTCAAGACACCCAAAGTCCATTGGGTGTTTTTTCATTTCATTGCTCAACATTGACATGGAATGTTATGCTTACGGAGTGGGTAATGTAACAATCCATACATATTAACTTCTTAGGAAACAGGAGATTTTATCAATGTCATCTTCAATACAGCAACACTCATCTATCCATACCGAGGAAGAACATTCTTCGACATCCAAAAGATTCGGCCTTTTATTAGCAGGCATTATCGTCATCGCCGCTACCATGAGGTCACCGATTACAGCAACCGGACCTGTAGTGGAGATGATCCGCTCAGATACAGGTATCGGCCATACGATGGTCGGGCTTCTGACCTCACTACCTTTGCTCGCCTTTGCAGCAGTCTCCCCCTTTGCACCACGTCTTGCCAAACGTTTAGGACTCGAATCTGCTCTGCTATTGGCTGTTATGATCGTAACCATTGGGGTGGCATTACGCTTGTTGCCTTCCGTTCTCTCCTTATATGCAGGAACCGCAATTTTGGGATGCGGCATTGCATTAAGCAACGTGCTTTTGCCAAGTTTGATCAAACGTGATTTTCCATTACGGGTAGGTATCGTCACCGGATTATACTCTGTATCCATGAATATATTTGGCGCCATCGCCTCCGGTGTGAGTGTGCCCGTAGCAGGAGCCACATCTATGGGTTGGCGTGCTTCGTTAGGCATGTGGGCCCTGTTGTCCATATTGGCGCTTCTCTTGTGGCTCCCCCAGATCGCCGCAGGACGTCAGCGAATGTTATTCATAGCCACACAGAGTGAAGGGACGCCTGTACGTCTACGGACCTCTTCCCTGGCCTGGTTCATTACTTTATTTATGGGTCTGCAATCTCTAATATTCTATACAACGATCACCTGGCTTCCCGAGATTCTCGCTGAGCAAGGATTCAGCCCCACCTCAGCAGGGTGGATGCTCTCCCTGATGCAGATGGTTAGTGTACCGGCTACCTTTATCGTTCCAATCCTCGCCGGCCGAACGCGAGATCAGCGTGTTCTAACTGCGATAACGTGCTCTTCTTTAATTGTCGGGTATGCTTTATTGTTAAGTGGCATCGCTTCGCTCGTTACCATCGGTGTCACGTTGGCAGGAATAGGTGCTGGAGCTTCATTTGGAATGGTAACCATGTTCTTCGTCCTTCGCACAAAAGATGCCAGACAAGCTGCCAGCCTGTCCGGAATGGCTCAGTCCTTCGGATATATGCTTGCTGCAGTGGGACCTCTACTGTTCGGCATGCTTCATGACTGGACAAAAGGATGGACCCTGCCGTTGCTAATACAGGTCATTCTGGCCGTTGCTCTGCTAATCGCTGGGATTCAGGCCAGCAAAAATAGAATGATCGGTTAGCCATACAATTCATTTATAAAAAAACAAAACGGCCTCCATCCTGCAAATCAGGATGGAGGCCGTTCATGCATAGGACAATTCCTTCATTAATTTAATCAATTTCAATGAGGAATGAACTTACTTCACTTTTACCTTAATCGTGTCTGTGCTGGTAACGCCGGCTGCGTTAATTAACTCTGCCCGATACGTATACGTGCCCGATGCTTTCCCGGACAGTGTAGTCACAGCACTTTGTGCATAAGGTGTAGCCGAACGGAGTTCTTGCGTATCGATCAACTTATCATTTTCATAGAGACGATACTCTGTAGCGTTGGTTCCCCACCACAGGTTCATGGTCACCTTATAATGGCCGTTGCCATCCCAGTTATCCTGAGAGAGAACCGCTTTGCCTGGCGTTGCATTGGTAACCCGAACAGTCAACGTCTGACTACGCGTTGTTCCCTTGTCGTTTGTCAGCTCAGCCACATACGTATACGTGCCGTTGGCTTTGCCCGTGATCTTCGTCTGAGCAAACTGCGCCCAAGGCGCGTTGTAAGTCAACTTCTGCGTATCAACCAAAACCCCGTCCTCATATAACTTGTAGCTAGTTCCGTTCTCGCCCCACCACAGGTTCATTGTAACGATATACGCGCCCTCTGGTAAGCCGTTGCCTACCCAGTTATTGTGAGACAATACAGGCGTACCTGGGGCCTTAGTTGCCGGAGTTTCAGGTTCGGTCTCCACAGCTTCCAATTTCAGTGCCGTATTGGCTGTACCCGAAAGCCCCTGTTGGTCTTTTACTGTAAGTTCAACAGCATAATCGCCTGCTTCAATTCCCTCCAAAGGAAGGCTGAAGGTACCATCAGCTTGTACTTCAAAGACTCCTTCTTTATAAACAGATCCATCCTCATTTTTCACAACATACGTTGCTTCCAGTGAAGCTGCCGGATCAAACGTGATGTCCCATCCGCTGGCAAGCGCAGGAGCTACACGGAAGTACAAGTCTTCCACGCTACCATTAAGAACAGCAGACTCATCCTCTTTGAACTCCAACGCTTCTGGTGCAGTTACAGCCGGAGCTGTCTTTTTCACCAAAAATGGCGAAGTGTCTTCCTTATAGGTTTTGCCGTCCGTACCAATAGTAGTGATGTCTACCGTATATAAACCATCCGGAATCTCAGTCACTTCATCGGTTGTGTAATCTGCATATGAGCCGTCCCAAGCAAGGTTGTATCTTGCATTGGCATTGAAGTTAAAATAGTTACCAAAGATGGAGCCGATATAACCATCTTGATAATATCCACCTTCCGGATTAAGACCATCATAGATCTCAATCAGGGCAAAAGTCATCGGATTATAGAACTCCATCGCTACATTAAGGGTATCCAACGTACCATCAGCCTTCAATGGATAGTGGAATGGATTTTTTTCAGTGCCTTTTACGGTTTCAATATATTTAACCCCACTCAACGTAACGTTGAAATGAGCAACATATGGCACAGTAAAAGTATTGGTTCCGTTCGAGAACTCAATGTATCCTTGGGCTTCTGTAGTGGCAGTAACCCCTCGTGGAACGGTGATTGTCACTGCAAGTTCTTCCTCACCATTCAGTGTGAAGGAACTCTTGTCTACGGCAACGGATACACCAGCGACATTACGAGTTGGATTCACATGTACGGTGTAATCCCCACTACTACCATTCAGCGCTTCAACTTTAATTGTTTTGGTAATCGTCTTTTCATCTGTGCTCAGGAAATTACCGTAGTTGATACTTCCGGTGATATTTTCCTTTTCAACAACAGAGCCACTTTCTGTGTATTGAGTTACATCAAGTACTTTGACAAAAGCAACAGGATCAATGGTATTAACAGCCTGAATACGGCCAGCACCTTGATCAAATACATCAAACTTGGTTGTATCCAGCACTTTACTATTGTTCATCAGTGCAACTTTGATATCAAATGGCGTCCAGTCCGGATGTTTCTCAATCAACAGCGCAATCAAACCTGCTACATGAGGTGTAGCCATACTTGTACCTGATTTACGATCATAAGCTTGTGCGTAATCTGCGTCTGGCTCATCCTTGCCGTAGGCAGGAATCGTAGACAAAATGCTTGTACCTGGTGCAACAATATCCGGTTTGATGTCCAGCGTTACCTTAGCAGGTCCACGTGAACTGGATGAATTCATTTCATCGCCCGGAGTTTGGGAACGTTCAAAATCACTAAAGCTCACTTCAACGGCTTGGCCTGCGTCCAGCTCAGCCTTGATCACATCTCCATCTTCCTTGGACATGCTCAGTGTTGGAATGAGTTCAAAGTTATCGCCCAGACTCACACCGATTGGACCCGGAATGTTGTTATATACAATAACAGCCAAGGCTCCGGCCGCTTTGGCATTGGCGATTTTCTCTACAAATGCGAGTTCACCACGCTGTATTAATGCCACTTTACCTGTAAAATCCTTGCCTTCAAAATCAGTTGGCTTACCCAGTGCTGCATATTCAAGCTCATATTTCACTGTCAAAACAGTTTCAGGGTCTGCTGACAGGCTCCATCCCATCAGATCCAGACGGTAAACCGACTCTGTAATAGCCAGTGGAGCTTCAGTCGGAGCAATTACAGATTCTTCTTCCACAGGGGCAGCTTCAGGAGAAGCTTCAACGGGTGCAGAAGGTGATGCAGATGGAATATTTTCTTCCGTTGCAGCTTCTCCTACATTCGGAACTTCAGCTTCGTTAGAAACTGTGTCCTTCACAGCTGCTGCACTTTCCTCATCAGCAGTTGCGGGTACACCTTGCTCTGAACTTTCAGGCTCTTCTGTTCCAGGTGCCGTCCCCAGTTCAGGAGATTGTTCAACCTCTGGCACCGGTTGTTGCTCAGGTTGTGTCTCTTCGCCTTCCTCACCAATCCAGAAGTGAGTATCCGCTGTAATAAGCTGGCTAGGGCCTGTGGAGTTACCTACAGTGATGGCCATGGCAGATGCCCCCGGAGAACCGAGTGTATACCGGTTGGGTCCGTCATTGCCACTGGCAACTACTGCTGTCACACCAGACAACATCGCATTATTCAGGGCTACCGAGGTAATATAACTTGGATCGTTAGCGGCATTCCCCAAAGAGAGATTAATTACGTCCATACCATCTTCAACAGAACGATCAATTCCGCCGAGTACCCATGAGGTTTGACCACTACCATACGGTCCAAGTACACGGTAAGCATAGATATCTGCTTCAGGAGCAACGCCAACAATCCCGTAATCCCCTGCTTCACGAGCAGCAATGGTACCGGCTACGTGCGTACCGTGGGATGTGTAAAAGGCACTTCCCCTTTCATTAAACTCAGGTTCCCCTGAACTTTTCCATTCTTGATATGTCGCTTCATACGGATCATTGTCGTTTCCAACAAAGTCCCAACCGCCTTTGTAAGCTTCCTGCAAATTAGGATGTTCATAGTCAATGCCTGTATCGATGACACCCACTTTGATGCCATTTCCTTTGTAACCCAGATCCCATACTTCAGGTGCACCAATAAAAGGCGCAGTGTCTTTCATGTACGGGTTCACTTCATCTGTCTCCGGCGCTATTGTAACTTCAAGGTCAGGATATACGCTGACCACGCCAGGTATTTGAAGCAATTGTCCCACTTGGTTTCCTTTAAGCTCAATCGCTACACCATTCAGGGCATATGCATATTCTTCTAATACTTCATGTTTGATTTTCTTCTGAGTGAGGCTATGTACAAATGACTGTTGTTGTTGCTCAACTTGAGTCACAGCCTTTGTTTCCATAGAGGAGGTAAAAGATTTTCCGGAGAGGGTTGATTCACCTTGCGCTACTGCAACAGGTTTATTGGAAAGTTCAACGATCACTCGGGTGTTCTCTCCACCCAGACCTTCCAAGCTTTTATCCAAAAATGGATCTGCGGCAAGTTTTGCTTCCCGTCCTGCAAGAATCTCTCTCCATTGTTTGGCTTCGGCTGTACTAGGTAAGTTGTCAAGCTGAATAACTGAATCTGTGGGAGCGGCTCCAGCCGCGGGGAGAATAATGGAAAAGACCATCAGAACACTTAATAACGTGGATATCAATCGTTTACTCAAGGCTTTGCCCCTCCTTTTAAATGTGAATACGTCACCTAATGATGGGTTCCTGCTGTTTGTGCGTACTGCAATACACACTCCAATTTCACCACCTATCTGCAAGAAGGATTGACCCTTGGTAAATTATTCTATCAAAATACCACATTTTCCTTCTAAATACTTACAAATATGATATAGAAATTACTTATATGGGTCTTGAGTATGATAAAAATATCCATTTGTAATTATTTGTCGTTTGAATATTTCATTTTTAAAATAATGCATCAAAAAAAAGACCAAGAGCCTCTTTATCCGAAAGAGATTCCTGGTGTATAGGGGAAGCGTGGTTAGCATACAGAGGATCTTGATAATTCGTTTAACATCGATAAAAATTGCTACATATCACAAAATTCTACTTATTCTGGCTTCACGGCTTCAATACGCAGACGTTTGTAATCGGCATACAGAGCATCATCTTTCCAAAGGTGAGGCATCACGATCTGACTGGTTTCCTTGCATATTTGTTGTATCTCTTCATGACTGAGCCCCTCAAAATAGTCCCCTCCAAAATGAGTCAACCAGCCTACTATACCTTGCTCACCATCTGCCAGTCTGGTAGGACGGTCATAGTGATAGGCCTGTCGCACCACAAATCCACTTTGCTCTAAAATATGGCTATATTCTCCGATCGAAGGAAAGTACCACGGATTGCGTTCCGATGCACGAATGCCCGTGTTTCGCTCCATAACCTCCTCTAATGCATTCACAATGGTCTGCACGTTCCCTTTACCACCAAATTCTGCTACAAAACGTCCTCCAGGCATCAAAGATTTCCATATACTATCCACCACTAATCGCGGGCTTCGCATCCAGTGCAGGGCTGCATTGGAGAAAACGGCATCATACCGTCTATTCGTCTCAAATTGATGACCGTCTCCTTCCACGAACTCAAGTTCAGGGAATTTCTCCCTCGCACGGCGAATCATGTCCAGCGATGCATCCATGCCGATAACTTCAGCTCCAGTCAGAGAAATTTCATGCGTTAAATCCCCAGTCCCGCAACCCAGATCAAGAATGTATTCCCCTTTTTGGGGTTGAAGCCACGAGATCAGGTTTTTGCCGTATCCGGACACAAAAGCCAGTTTGTTGTCATACTCATCTGCTTGCCATTGATTTAATGATTTCATAGATACCACCGTCGCTTTCGTTATTGATATCCTCATTGTGGCATAGAATTGTTTATTCTTTAAATATATAGATTCTATATTGTTTATAGGTATAACCAATAGAAGACTTCCCCTGAACGCAATAAAAACTTCCCGAAGGAAGTTTTTTTTTAATACATACCAGAAGGGATACTCTCCTTCCAGTCGAGACTGCGATGTAGCGCTAACGAAGCGTATGCTCCGACGAACCATTGGGGTTCTCTTCCCCTGAACGAAAAAAAGAAGCTTCCCGAAGGAAGCTTCTTTTTTTTACGTCCCAGGAGGGATTCGAACCCCCGACCGACGCCTTAGAAGGGCGTTGCTCTATCCAGCTGAGCTACTGAGACAAATATGTATAATAAATTTTCGGCGCGGTTCTTATTATACTCTGATTTCTATATTTTTCAATAGTTTTATAAAAAAATTAATAATTATACTTAAATGCGGGCTCAAACATGTACTTTTCGGTATTATTCTCATACTCCAGTCCCTTTGAGAATATGATAGCTTGAACCAGGTTATATTGAGGAGATTGGGACATTTAGAGTAAGATGAACATCAGACATTTTCAATGTCAGAATTGCTGGGTAATCTTTTGCATACATACATTTCAATGATCCATTGAAGGAGAGAATCGTCATGAGACAACTTTTATCAGCCCTATCCTACTTTAGTATTTTCTTTGCTCCGTTCCTGTTTCCGATCATTATATGGATTGTTGCCAAGGATGATTACATTGAGGGACATGCGAAACGCGCCTTATTCTCACATGTATTCCCCTTTCTCGCTGCCATTCCGTTATTTTATTTCTTCGTAACTGCGCATAGTCTGGGTTCCGCCGTTGGGTTTGTCATTCTATTCTTTGTAATCTACGGATTAAGCTTTGTGTACAATGTGGTTAAAGGGATTCAAGTACTGCGCGAGTATGCTTGATCACATCTCCACCTGATCTGACCATCGCATAACAAAACCCGCCGTTCAACAACGGCGGGTTTTTCCAGTTACAGAGAAACAACAACAGGTCACTGTCTACGTATGCTCAACATTAAATTCTATCCCACTATCGCCACATGTGTTGCCGGAGTGTTACCTGTTAAGCCTGCCCGATCAGATAACGCTGAAGTGTTGGACCAAGCAAACCAAACGCAAACAAATCACTTTGAAACCGAGCTTTATCTTCTTCGACTGTCATACCTTCGCTGTTCTCAAATGCGGTATCTGTCGCCTCTTCAAACGCAGTATGCATATTATTGTTATACCAGTCGATCGCCGAATCGGAGTGATTGCGTACAATCCGAACAACTTCCAGCGAATTTCCGGGCTGTGTTGAAGCCACGTATACAAGTAACGACGGATCTCCGGCATTTCCAGGCTGCACTTCAACCTCTGCACAAGACAATCCATCCACCTCGGTTAATCTGCGTATTTTGGCATCTTGAATGGCATACATTCGTCATCGCGCTCCTTTTCCTTTGTGCTTATCATGTACTTTGTTCAATCTGGTATCGTGTCTCTGGTGTGCCTAATCGGTAAATCTCTCGATACACCTGTTGTAATACCGTTTCATAAGCTCGGTTTACGGACTCCTCCGGTGTATCTGGCCATGGGAATACCATGCCAGGAAAGGCCTCTTCCTCCTTTTCCTGCATGAGGCTCAGCAGTCCCAATAATTGCTCCGCTTCCTGCGGCGTTGCCTGAATGATCCATTCATACGAGGTTACCGACGGATCCGGAATAACGGAGCGGCCCATGACAGACACATAATACTTCATACTGTCCATTGCATGTTCTCTCCTTCACAGGCATGTTGAGGCCGTTGTCCCTAGAACTAGTTTCCGAAGAGGACAGACATTTTATGCCTGCTTTCGGCATATATTTGTTACGACCTCTGACGAAAAAGACAACATTTGCTGGTTGCCAGTAACTAAGCAGCCATACGGATGAATGACTCGACCAAGAAAGGATGAACAAACCATGTGCGGTATTACCGGCTTCATACAGTGGAATCGGGATTTGACCCAGGAATCAGAGCTGCTGGTCCGTATGACGGATAGCTTGTCGAACCGGGGGCCCGACGCTTCAGGTACATGGATCTCCAATCCTTGTGCCTTTGGACATCGGCGTCTTAGTGTAATGGACCCCGAGAACGGCGCACAGCCCATGCATGCGTTACAGGGAGATACCTCCTATACCGTCGTGTATAACGGAGAACTATACAATGCACCCGAGTTGAAAAAGGAATTGCTCCAGCGGGGGCATCAGTTCCGCACGCAATGTGATACGGAAGTGTTGCTCGCCTCTTATATTGAGTGGGGACCGGCATGTGTTGACCGGTTTAACGGTATTTTTGCTTTTGCCATATGGGATGGGGGACGCGAACAGGTTTTTATCGCACGAGATCGCCTTGGCGTGAAACCTCTGTTCTACAGTAATAACAAAGACACTCTCGTATTTGGTTCAGAGCCCAAAGCTCTGCTTATTCACCCTGATGTGGAAGCCGCTGTTGGCCCGGAAGGATTGGCCGAAGTGTTTATCGTAGGGCCTGCACGGACACCAGGACACGGCGTATACTCTTCACTGAGCGAACTCAAGCCTGCGCACGCGCTGATCTATAACCGAAACGGGATCCGAACCTATGCCTACTGGAAACTGGAAAGCCAGAATCACGAACATAACCTGGAAGAGACGGCAGCCGAGGTACGATCTCTCTTGCAAGATACACTGGAGCGCCAGTTGGCTTCGGATGTTCCGGTATGCTCTCTTTTATCAGGAGGACTGGACTCCAGTGCCTTGTCTGCATTAGCCGTGGATTATTATAAGCGGACCGGGCAAGGCCAAGTCAGTACGTATTCTGTCGATTATGTGGATAACGCGAAGCATTTCCAGGCGCATTCCTTTCAGCCGGGTGCAGATGGTCCCTGGATTAAGCGAATGGTGGATGAACTCAAGACCGACCATCACTGGATTGAGATTGAGAACGGAGAACTTGTTCATGCACTGACACAGGCCATGTTAGTCAGGGATCTGCCAGGTATGGCCGATGTAGATTCCTCGCTCTATTTGTTCTGTAAAGAAATCAAAAAAGGGGCCACCGTTGCCATTTCAGGCGAAGCAGCGGATGAAGTGTTTGGCGGTTACCCCTGGTTCCATCGAGAAGATATGCTGAACTCCGGTACGTTTCCGTGGTCTGTAGCACCTGATATGCGAGCAGCGTTGTTATCCCCGGATATTCGGGAATGGATTCGGCCACTCGATTATTTGGCAGACCGCTATTCGGATGCAGTGGCTGAAGTGCCTCTGTTGGATGGGGAAACAGGTAAAGCTGCACAAATGCGGGTGATGTCCTACCTGAACATTACACGTTTCATGCCTACACTTCTGGATCGCAAAGACCGGATGAGCATGGGGGCAGGATTGGAAGTACGGGTACCTTACTGTGACCATCGTCTGATCCAATATGTGTTTAACATCCCTTGGGAAATGAAAATAACGGGTGGACGGGAAAAAGGTATTCTGCGTAAAGCACTTGAAGGTGTCCTGCCTGACGATGTGTTATATCGCAAAAAGAGTCCGTACCCGAAAACACATAATCCGCAATATCTGGCCGCGGTCAAACAACAGGTACTTGATATCCTGGATGATCCCACTTCGCCGATTTTGCCTTTGATCGACAAAACTCAGATCCGCAATCTTGCGTCTTCACCAGATGCAGCTTCCAATCTCCCCTGGTTCGGGCAGTTAATGTCCGGTCCCCAGTTATTTGCTTATCTGACTCAGATCAATACCTGGTTGCGGACATATAAAGTTGCCATTCGTTAGAATGACCCACTGATCGCTACTTCGTCAAAAAAGGGTGCCAGAAGAACAGCATAACTGTTGTTCTCCTTGGCACCCACTTGTTTTACATACACAATATGATCATTTATAAATATTGAACTTCACCCAGAAGTATATCCATGATTACACTTTGAATCGACTAACGGACTCCTGTAACTCTTCCGCCATAGAGGAAAGGTCATTAGCCGCCGATGCGATCTCCTGCATGGCAGACAGTTGTTCCTCGGACGTTGCACTGACTTCCTCTGTTCCGGCAGCCGCATTCTCTGTTACTTCCATGATGGTTTTCATCGACACATTGATCTGCTCCACGCCCGCCGCCATTTGTTCAATGGATGCAGATACCTCCTGAGTCTGACCAGCGACATTGCTGACAGCTTCACGAATCTCCTCAAAAGTACCTCCTGCTTTACGGACAAGTTCTATGCCTTCCTGAACCTCAGCGTTTACTTCTACCATGGATTGTGATGCATTATTCATGCCATTGCGTATAGCAGCTACGAATACACTGATCTGTTCCGCTGATTTCGCAGATTGATCAGACAGCTTGCGCACCTCGGTTGCTACCACCTCGAATCCACGACCATGCTCACCTGCTCTTGCAGCTTCAATAGCCGCATTAAGAGACAGCAGATTCGTTTGTGCCGATATTTCGGAGATACTTTCAACCATAGATCCAATCTCATCTGAATGATTGCCCAGTTCTTCTATAACCTTAGCGAGTACACGTACAGTATGATGAATCGAGTTCATCTGCCCAACAGCCGATTGAACCGCATCATTACCAGATATGGTTTTCGCTGACGCATTCGTTGCTTCATCCGACATATTTTGTGTATTCACTGTCATCTGCTGAAAGCCTGTGGACAATTCGTTAATCGTATGAAACCCGTCTCCAACCATACTCACTTGCGTATCCATACCCGTAGCAATCTCTTCCATCGTTGTAGCTACCTGTTCGGTCGCTGTCGCCGTTTGCTCTGTACTTGCCGTTAACTCCTCAGAAGAAGCAGCTACCCGATCTGCATTATGAGCCACCTGATGGATTAAATGACGCAAGTTATCCATCATCTTGTTGAAGGATTCCGCCAGTTCTCCGATCTCATCCCGATTACGAACAACAATCGCCTCACCCGTCAGGTCTCCATCAGCAATTCGGCTTGCAGCCCTTGCCACATGTGCAACTGGTTTGGATATGATTCTCCCCATGCTCAATGCAATTACCACGCCTAAAACGATCGAGATGATACCAATGATCATGATTAAACGAAGTACTTTTTGAATGAGTTGATTGGCATTTACAATGCCAGTGTCCAATGAATTTTGCTGATGTTGTTCCATGGCAGTTACCGTTTCTTCAAATCCGGATATGATCGTTGGACCTGTATCTAACAGCATTCTTGTGATCTCGCTAGTTCTGCCTTGTTTTTTCAATTCAATGACACTCTGTCCAAAAGCATAATATTCCTCCGCACTGCGGTCTGAACGATCCAGAAAATCAATCATCGTTGGGGTTTGAATGCCTGATCTTAATTCTTCGCTGGTTTTACGGTAATCTTCATAAAAAAACTTGAATTGTTGCTCACTTTGATCATTCTCTTCCGTCACAAAATTCCGTAAAGCAACCTGCTGGGATTTCACATCGATGATCATGTTTTTGATCGTGAGCAGTTTCGCGGTACGCTCCCGGATTAAATCCGTAAACGTTTTCTCAACCGAGATAAACTGAGTATATGAGATGACTACAACGGCTACCAATAAAAGAAGTACAGAACCAAAACCTAAAAGCAATTTCCTACTAATGGATACTCTTTTCATTTCATTTCCCCCATACGTTTCAATGTATTTCAATCATGAATTATGTAGTCAATCTGAACGCTAAAATTCTCCCTCCTTTTAATTCAAATAAAATGGATAAATATGAGACTACTTAAAACAGGTTAGTATATTGCGCAATCAAATTTAGGTCTATAGTATCTACCCATACTATAATTTAGGTTTTTATACACGCATAATCGACAATATACTACATCTCTTTTATCCTAAATTACACATTTTGAATCGTTAGACCAAAATAAAAAAAAAGACTTTACCCAGCAGTACTTACTGGTGTAAAGTCTTTATCAATTTCAGCGCATTTCAATTCAAAGTTAACGATTGATCAATACCGGATTACGTTCAAGCAGCCCGCTACCAAAGGTTTCTCTGAATGGAGAATCCTCCATATGGATATAACCGATGTAACAGCCACATTTTTTCATGCGACAAGGCCGATCCGCAGACAAAGCCTGCAAACCATCGCGATACAGATGTCCAATGATCCGGCGATCCTTGTAACACCGCTTCACATGCCCTGACCCTTGTACATAAAATACTTCGGAACCGGCAGCACATCGTTTGCCCAAGCTCTCATAATCCTGCAGATTACCTTCAAAAAGCGGATCAAGCCCACGTAAAAACTGAATCTCTTCCGGTGTATAATACTTGGGCCGATCTTTGAAGGCATTTACCCACATATACACATCATCTGGCAAAGCCTGTCTCATGGACTCAATTGCGGGGAAAGCACTACGGAGTCCGACAGTACCGACACTAAAAGCAAGTCCCATCTGACGCAAGGTCAGACATTGTTTAACAAAAGAAGCCTCTTTTGTCTCACGAGGATGATACGTCGCCCAAAAGGCTGCTTTGCTCGCATCCAACTCCCTTGCCCAATCCAGCTTGACGGACAGGTTGGTTTGAATTGCAACTTTATCCACATGTGGCATATGTGACAGCTCAACCATCGCTTCCCGGTACCAACGACGCACCAAAGCTTCACCATAGGGATTGAAGAATATCGAAAATTGATGCCCAGCACTCTCTTGCTCCCTGACCCAATTCACAAATTGACGCAATTGTTGTTCATCCACTTCCAACGTCTCTTTGGAATCCACGGTTTTGCTAAACGGGCAGTATGGACAGTCGTAATTACAGGAAGACAACTTCCCCCGATAATACAAAGTCGCTCTCATGAGAAAACAAACCCTTCCATCTGTTCACGAATTTCGGCAGATATAAGCCAATCTCCAATCGCATCGGAGTAACCCAGTCCTTCTTCTGTCAGACGCAGCACCTGCTTGCCCTCATCGCTCTCCAACTCCGCCATGCCCTCTGTCAACAGTTCAGCCAACCAGACATAGTCGGACATCACATCGGTACCAAAGCGCTGTTGGTAGTCAGACAACGTCAATCCCTCCCGATGCAGCAAGGCTTTCAGAATAAAGCGACGTCTCTGTTCCTCACGGCTTAACACGATGCCATAATCCGCCACATCGTAGCGCTCAGTTGCCACATAATCGGCAATGATGCTTTGTGTGGCCTTGTAACTCACGCCATACTTGGAAGCATAATGTACTTCACTCGTATAAGAGCGTGCGCCACATCCAAGACCAACCATGCCCTCCTCCTGACAACTATAAGGCAGAAGCACTTTCGAGGACGACTGTTCTTTGGCAAATCTGCGCATCGAATATTGCACATAACCTTTACTTTTTAAAGTCTCACGTGCAGCTTTATACAGTTCCATCCGGATGTCAGGTCCCTGACGGCGAATATCATCTGGCTTCACGATTGTATTTTCCCGTGTATACAAGGGATAGATAAAGATCTCGCCCGGTTCATAGGCCAGAACTCTTTCCAATGAATAAATCCACGATTCAACCGTTTGCCCTGGCAAACCATAGATCAGATCCAGATTTAACAATGGGAAATCATACCGAGTAAGCTTCTCAAGCGCTCGTTCAACTTCCTGCGGTTTTTGTGGACGATAGATGGCAGATGCTTCAGCTTCAATAAAACTCTGAATACCCATACTGACACGATCCACCCTTCGATCCTTCATGATGGCCAGCTTGGCTTCCGTAACGGTATCCGGCGACGTTTCCACTGAAATCGATGCTTGCGCAGGGTCCAGCCCCATCACATGTTCAGCAATATCAAACAGACGATTCAACTGAACCTCATTTAATAATGTAGGCGTTCCCCCACCAATCGCGAACCGCGAATACGGTCTTCGAGATGTAATAGGTGCCCACTGCTTCGCCTGACGTTCCAGCGCATCTACATAGCGTTCATGCGTATCATCCCGTCGATCCGGCAGTGTGAACAGATTACAGAATCCGCAACGAGCAGCACAAAAGGGAATGTGCATATATAAAAAATACGTATCGGTATTCTCTCGTTCCCACAGTGGCCCTAGTGGCAGTGGTGGATCAAGCTCCCGATAGGCGGTCTTGTGTGGGTACGAGTATAAGTAAGAACGATAAGGAAATGCCAGTACTTCACTGAGACTTGTAGCTATATTGGATCCGGACTGTGTGGAATGGCCTGTTGTTGTATGTTGTATATGTTTCTCCATCGGTTTCCTCCTGTCTCCGGTTGTTGTCCTCATAAGATCAATACATTCTATACTAAAAATTCACGGTAAGGCACCGTCCAGACGACATCATGCGCAAGCCGGTGTCCTTGATACCCGTCTTCACCGTAAGCTGTACCATGATCGGAAAAAGCCAGGCAATACGCAGGCCGGGCGCGTTTCCTCATCGCCTCGAACAATGGTCCGAGAGCCTCATCTACATATCGAAGTGCAGCACGTTGAGTCTCCACCGAGTCGTCCTTCGCTCCTTCTACAAAGTAACGATTGGGTCCATGAATGGCAGACACGTTCAAAAACATAAATATCTTTTCATCCGGCGCTGTCTGTTCAAGTAGCTTTAATGCATGCTGTACCTGATGCTCTGTCGATTTGGGGTTGGTTACCCCAAAGTTCATTCGCCAGTAGCTGTGTTGGAAATAGCCAGGCAATACTTTCGCAAGCGGGTTTTTTTTCGTAAAAAAGATGACGCCGCCAATACAGATGGTACGGTAACCTTCAGCTGCGAACCCGGATACGATATCTGGTGTATCAAACAGCCAGGTGTGCGGATGTGTCTTGAGTCCGGTATTCCGGGAATGAAATAGCCTTACATGAGATGCCTTATCTGTATTGGCAGGAGTCGGCATAAAACCACCAAAAAAAGCATGGTGTGCCGCATATGTAAAACTGCCTGGGGTATGGCGCTTCTCCCACGGACCCGAACCACACAGATTAGGACAATTCTCCTCTTCCAGCTTGGCTACGTCATAGCGTAACGTATCCAGCGTAATCATTAACAGATCATGGGAGCCCACAATGGTGTTCATATCAGGCATGTTGAATAGGCTCCTTTCGTAAAAGTTCCATTTCCCACTCGTAGGTTCCCAGGCCATGATGCTCGACCCTGTATAACAGATCTCCAAACGGATTCACATCCAGCACATAGGCACGCGGATTCGAACCACTAGTAAGCATCACATCAATCCCGGCTGACCACGAGTTGGGAAATGCAGACATGGCTGCTTGCGCTGCCGACCGAACCAGCGACATCCGCTGTTCATCCAGCCCTGCTTCAGCAGGCAACATACGTTCATTGCGCAGATGCAGATTGGTAATTGGCGTATGGCTCAGCCGCATAATCGCATGACCTGCCTGTCCACCCGCAACCAGTTGGCGAATATCGTAGGCCCGTTGATCAAGCGTGGCTTTGGGCATCCATCGTTCAATCTGTGCACCTTCTGCACATAACCAGTTCATTAGCGTAGCAATCTCTTCACTGCGGGTATACTTGCGTAGACGTCCTTCATTGAAGAAAATCGTCTTGCCCTGTCTCTGTTCCATCCCCATCGTTGTTACAGCGATTTCATCACCCGTTCGGGGATTGACTTGATAGGCAACAACTCCTGAAGCCCCGGAGCCGCACGCAAGCTTCACAAACACACGATGCATCTCGGCAGCCTTCATTGAGCTACGCAGTTCCATATAATTGCGGATTGGCTGCAAAGTTTGAAGCGCCGGAGGTACATCAACTCCATGTGAAGATAGATGCTGCTGGCATGTTCTTTTGTCAAACATCAATTGGATCTCGGCGGGATCATTCATGAATCGGACTTCAGGCCACATTTCCCGAGACTCACGTCCGATTCGATCCAAACATGCTTTCCAGCCACGAAACCACTGGGCGGGAGCGTAAATTCTTCCCCACTCCTGTTCCAGCGCAAGTGCCTGCTCTGCGGAAAATGCTTCTGTACCCATTCCACCCGTTAATGTTGACGTATCGTTCATAGCTCCAAGGAACAGTAGTTCACGCTCCACTTCCCAATCCTCACCTGGAGCATCAATCCGAATCAGGGGTACAGGCAGATTGAAATCTACTGTATCAGCGATGGTTCGTCCGTGTCTCCAATTCTGGAGCAATTGAGCATATGGCAGTACAACCGCAGGTGTCAAACCCAATCTATGCCTAGCCTCTTGCAGCCCTTGTGTTCGTCGGTTATCAGGGTTTCCGATCAATAAAAAGGGCTGATCTTGCGTTAGATCAGGTACATCTATTGGTTGATGCAGGCTTTCATTCATTTCCTTTACACCTGACATCGACTATTCCGTTAACGATGGATAGCGCCAGTCATCCTCATCACTTTGTTGCTGGTCGCTAACATCTACAGATATACCCGATTGGTTCCAGCGACTGATCATTTCATTGGTCATGTAATGGTAACTTAGATCTAGATGTTTCAGTTTCTTGATTTTGTCACTGGCAAGCAACGCCTCAGCCCCTTCATCGGACAACGTTCCTTGCGATAGATCCAGTACTTCAAGTTGATCCAGAATAGGTGCTTCTGCTGCTGCTTTGGCAATCTCATCCTGAATTTCACTGTCTTTCAGACCCAAGTAAACCAGCTTTGGAAATAATCCTTTTTCTAGCAAAGGGAGTACATCTTCAAGTGATCCATTGAAACCATAATTATCCACACCCAGGTACAGTTCCAGTTTACGCAATTCAGGCAACTTGGCATGGGTGATTGAAGATAAAACTTCTTTCGGGAGACCACCACATATAATAATCAATTCTTCAAGCTTGGCATGTTGGAGTGGTTCCAGACTGAGGCCACTACTGCCCATGACAGAGAATGATTTTAATTCTGGAAAGGCACCTAACAGCGGTGTGAGATTTGTCTGGATAATCCACGATACTTCACATTCTTCGAATCCCATATCTCCAATGAACAGTTTCTTCAATGACGGAAAGCTTGGAGCCGACTCGACGAGCGTTCCCATGAACTCATCAGGTGAATTTTCATATGCCTGTCCCCAATCTCCGATGACCAGACTTTCCAATGAGCTGGCCTCCGGTTTAGCCGCCAGTTCCTTAATTAATTTTTCCATACGAATGCCGTCCTCATAATCATCGTAAGATACAACAAGCTTCACTTCTTGCATGAGTAGATCCCTCCGTTTAAGGTTCATATGTGATTTGTTAGTTTGAATGTTAACCCATACCACACAAGGCTTGCAACTTCTTCCAACTCCAGTCCCAATGAGATTCCCAATCGTGCAATGTAAACCATTTCTCATGTAGGTACAAGAACATATGTTCTGATGTGTAGTCGCAGAAATAGCTATCTTCAATTAGGTATATGGATGGACCTTCACCAAATCCGATCAAACACTTCATTTCATAGAAAAAGCGTTAATGGCGGATGAACCATCCCATCGGAATGCTTCTGTCCTTCCATTAACGCTTTGATGTTCACATATCATGAAGTTAAATCAAGATGTTTCGTATAGTCTTAGCCTTCAAGTCTGGATACAAGCGCTCTCAGCGCATGACCACGGTGGCTAATCGCCTGCTTTTGCTCAAGCGTCAGCTCTGCCATCGTCATCTCGTATTCAGGTACATAGAAGAGTGGATCATATCCAAAACCTCCAGCACCTGCAGCTTGAGCAGTGATCCAGCCTTCCGCAGTGCCTTCCGATTCATACTTATCACCAGTTGTCGGATCATACAGTACCAGCGCACAGACGAAACGAGCCGGACTTAGTAGCGGCTGCTCGGTGTCTTCACCGGATTTCAACGATTCCAGCGTCTCCAGCAACTTCGCATTATTCTGTGCATCCGTTGCTCCTTCGCCTGCATATCTCGCTGAATATACTCCCGGCTCCCCGTCCAACAGATCTACGCAAAGTCCTGAATCGTCTGCCAGAACAGGCAAACCAAGCGCATCACCAACCGCCTTGGCTTTCTTCCAGGCATTCTCCGCGAACGTTACGCCGTCTTCCACCACATCCGGCAGTTCCGGATAGTCAAACATGCTCTTAACCTCTTTGCCAAGCGGTGCGAAAGCATGAGCGAATTCACGGACTTTACCCGCATTGCGGGTAGCAACAATGAGGATTGGGCTGTCCAAACTCATCTTAGGCTTCCCCTAATCCACGCGCGCCGATCTTGAGCGCAATCGGTCCGAGCACTTCTTTTTGACGCTCGATCATTTCCAGAATTCCCTGTTCGCCCAGTTCCAACATGGCGTTCAGCTCACGGCGATCAAATGGTGCTTCCTCACCTGTTCCCTGAAGCTCGACGTATTTACCGCCACCTGTCATCACCAGGTTCATATCCACCTTGGCTTTGGAATCTTCATCATAGTTCAGATCCAGTACAGGCTGTTCACCCACAACACCCACACTTACTGCGGCAATGAAATCCGTAATCGGGAACACTTGCAGTTTGTGCTGTTGGGAGATCTTGTTCACGGCAAGCGCCAGCGCTACAAATGCACCGGTAATGGACGTTGTGCGTGTGCCTCCGTCGGCTTGAATGACATCACAGTCCAGCGTAATGGTACGCTCACCAAGAGCCTGCAAATTCACTACCGAGCGCAGTGCCCGACCAATCAGACGCTGGATTTCCATCGTGCGTCCAGTTAATTTGCCACGATTGGCTTCACGTTGGTTCCGAGTATGTGTTGCACGTGGCAGCATGGAATATTCCGCTGTTACCCAGCCTTTACCCTGCCCTTTCATAAAGGGAGGTACACGTTCCTCTACTGTAGCTGTACAGATCACCTTTGTATCTCCAACTTCAATCAGTACAGAGCCCTCGGCGTATTTATTCGTGTTCACTGTTAAATTCAGCGGGCGCAGCTGTTCGCTGGTTCGTCCGTTTGATCTCATATTTTCTGCCTCCTACGACTTAAGCATCCTGTAATGTTGAGCTTGTTCACACTTTTACTAATCCCTTATATTTTACCAAAGAGTTCGGTTAAAAGCATCCTTAAGCATTCTTCGTTCATTAAATCGGAATTTCGTTGATATATTCAGGCTTGGAAACCGGCGCACTGTAATCTCGGTTGTCGTCACCCATGACCGTTTTTTGGCCGTTCCATTCGATCTGCACTTTGGCATCCTTGCTGGCTGTGTTCTCCGCAGTGGTTAATACGACAGACTGTAACAGCTCGCTTGGCACGATATCCCCTTCGGCAAACATATCATCTTTCAAGGCAACTGTGACCGTGCCATCCTCTGCCGTTTTGACCGATTGTAGCTCCGTTCCGCCTGTCATAACCTCTTCCAGTTCTCCACCTTTGTCAGGTCCTTTGATCAGTTCGTTCAATGCTGCCTGCACCCGATCTTCACCAGGTGTAACCAGACGTGTCACTGGAACATAATATTGGATGCCCGCTGGCGAAGCAGCGGAGAAATAGACCGTTACCGGGCTGCTGTTGGTCACAAACGTATCACCCAGATCCAGATTGATTCCCACAGCCCGATTCAGCGGTTCAGGCAACGGCGTGCTGTTTACCGGCATTTGTGTTAACTTTTTGCCATCCACCCAGATCTGCACATTCTCCACATCAGGCGTTCCCGTTAATGTCCACGTGACAGCTTCTAGCATTTTCCGTTCTTCCTTCGCATCATACTTGGCAAAATTACCCGAGAACTCCACAACCGCCAGCTTGTCATCCGCGTGAATCGTTACATTCTGCACAACCGTTCCCTGCGGGAGAACGCCCTGGAATCCTTCAGGTAGCATACCCGCGTAGGCCCCACCTGTGACAAGTGTATCCAGTGCTGTCTTTGGACTGCTTGCGTCTGTTCCAGAAGGAAGTGTCAGGGATACCGGAGCGAGCAGCCCCTGCTGGTCTTGCAGATATACCGTCGTTAATGGGAGCGTTGCGAGTGCACCATTTCCTTCGGCTGCCTGAATCATGGCTGCTTCCTGAATGGGCGGTGGTGGATCAACAGCTTCGGAAGACTGTGCTCCAAACATGCCGCAGCCTGACAATACCATAGGAATACTCAGCAGCGCTGCTGCCGATACCGTACGCAAAGAATGGATCTTTCTCATGATCACGTTCCCCCTCATCATTTTTACAGTTTGTACTACCATGTATACGAGCCTTTGTCCAAAAAATAACTAAAAGATAATAAGAAAAATGTCTATCAACGCACTTTCACGAAAGACAGACCGTGTTTAGCTGAAATTTTCCATGTGGTAATCGAATTGCTCAACTTCACTGAAACTTATATTTTTATTATCTTAAAGAAACGTAAACCAGGTTAATAACGTATTAGGAAGCAAGAGTAGGGACATTGCTAACTTCAGAGGAGGAATCGCCCATGGAACATCCTGAGCAAGAAAAAATCCCTTACAGCCTGAATAGCCGCAAGGTGGCGGAGGCAACAAGGGAATGGCTGCATAAGCGGGGCGTCACGATCCCTGAGATCGCAGAACTGGTCATGTTATTGCAGCAAAAATATTATCCAGGTCTTACGATGGAAGAATGTATCGAAAATGTGGAGATGGTTCTCCGTAAACGTGAGGTACAGAACGCTGTTCTGACCGGGATTCAGCTTGATATTCTGGCAGAACAGGGGCAGCTCATATCTCCTTTGCAGGAGATGATTGAGAACGATGAAGGACTGTACGGCGTGGATGAGATTTTGGCATTCTCCATCGTCAATGTATATGGCAGCATTGGATTTACGAATTATGGTTATGTGGACAAGCTCAAACCAGGGGTGCTTGAACGACTGAATGACAAGAGCCTGGGGCCTGTCCATACGTTCTTCGATGATATTGTCGGTGCGATTGCTTCGGCAGCGAGCAGTCGAATTGCCCATCGCAAACAATCCGAGCTTGAAGAAGCACTGGGAGAAAAACCTGTCAGTGATGACGCTGTATAATGCGTAACTCGTTTCATATCTGAAGTCATGTGGAACATTGGACATGTGTATGGATGCTTCGTGAAATAACTGTTTAATAAAATAACTGTTCATGGAAAAAGCGGCCTGATGGCCGCTTCTTTTGCATGTGTAACGATACATATTGGATTTCCACGTGTTATTATTTCAGATGTTTAGGTCGTACCGTTCCCACCAAACCAAAACCTTCAACCCAATTCTGCTCAGAAGGTGAACCAGATGTTGCCCGTTTCGGTCCAATCGTAATTTCCGGGCCTTTGCGTTCTCTCAACATGCCACGCAACACCGTGATACCGAGAATGCTGAGTCCGGTAAATACATACATCATCCGCAGGATGATATTGCCAGAATCCGTTCCGGTAACCATGCCGTGAACCAGCAAACCAATGAACACCGGATAGGACAAGAGGTGGAACATGAACCACCATTTGCGGCCCAGCTTGTTCCGCAGGTCACTGGATAAGAGGACGATCACTAATCCGTAGAAAGCTAACGTTCCCAGACCACTGCCAATCGGATGCACGGAGGCGGTAAAAGGAATCAGAAGTTCTCCCCAGGTAAATGGACTGTAATGATCAATATATAACGTTAATGCGTGCACGAGTCCAAGTCCGAAGGCGAGCCAGGTCGTTCGAGTATGCCATTTGAACATGGCTGCTTTTGGTTTGCCTTTGGCCATAGGCATCCCTTGCGCAATGCCCAGAAACACTCCGGCAAAGAGCAGCACATAAGCAGCAATTCCACTAATTCGAATGATATTCCACGTCGGCAGGTAATCTACAATCCATTGTGCCATAACCGGCTCCCCCATATCTGTTAGACTTGTCCTCGTTTAGATCAGACTAAAGCGATGATCCGGATCAAACCCGGGCCAGTGCTCAGCAAGCGTATCCGTATTCCCTCTAAAATAAGTAATTCCATCCCGTGTCATCCACAGGACGTCATGCCGATCGTAATGTCGGTTTAACCAGCCCATCGCTTCAGCACTTCCCAAAATGCAGACCGTCTTGGCAATGATCTCGCATTGCGAAGCATGCTGTCCCATAACGGTACACTGCAATACGTCCGTATCTGCCGGCTCCATCGTCCGAGGGTCAATGAGGTGGTGTGCAAAGCTTCCATCCGTATTCTGCCATTGTCTGCGGGAAATACCCGAAGTGGCAACAGCTCCTCGCTGTAAACGGATCACTCCCGACACAGCACCCTGATTCTGCAAAGGATCTGCTACTTGCAAGGTCCACTGGGAATGGTCTGGTGAACCCCATACTTGGATATCTCCACCCGCGTTAATCAAACCTGCCGGAATATGCAACGTTCGCTGTAACCAGTCTGCGATACGCTCCACTGCCCAGCCCTTAACAATGCCTCCCAAGTCCAACTCAGCTCCGGGGTCCAGATGAACCATCCGGCTACCTTCCCGCTGGATCCAGCTCGGACGGCTGTGGTCATATCGATCTTCCAGCCAGCCTGATGATTCAGGTGTTCTCGTTCGCAATACACGTTCAATTAATGGACGTTTCAATTGTCGTTGCTGCACCTTCTCGAAGCTTAGATCATATCCCGAAGTCTGAAGAGCCTGGGAGATACCCGGTTGAAAAATCCCTTCGGTCAGTCCAATATATCCATAGGCCAAACTCAAAACTTCATCCATCGCAGCGGAGATGGGCATCCATCCGGTTGAAGCATTCAGACGATTTAGTTCACTGTCTGCCACAAATCGGCTGAAGCGCTGCTCCTGCGTCTCAAACCAATTCTTCACCAAGGTTGCTGCATGTTCGGCTTCTTCCCGCCCAGCGGACAGTTGTACTTCAACATCCGTGTTCATCGCACGGAATTGAAATCGGAGCGGACGAGCAACTTGCTCCGTGCGGCTCATGACGCACCTGTACGTGACTGATAGTTGCCACTGCTGTATCCGGAGTCTGTACCCTGGTTATTTTGTCCGATACGCTGAGAATCTGAATAATTCCCCTTGTTACTCGTGCTCTGATCTGGCTGAGCTGCTTGTGTGCTATCGGATGTTCCATTATATTGACTATCATTATTGTCATTGTCCTGCGTGTTCCAGTTGTTGCTGTCCGTTGTACTGTTGATCCATTCATCCATCACATCATCATGCGTATCCACTTGGCTTGAAGCAGTAACGCTTGTATCTGTGCCATTTGCTGCTGCATAGGCCACATCAAAGGCATCCGAAGTTCTTACATATTGAAAGAGTGCAGCCACAGTCAACGTTGCTGCCGCTGAAGCTTGCCATTTTCTCCATTGATTCCGTTTTCTTCTGGTCATCGCTCTTCCCTGCTTTCTTTAGGGTGTGTCTTAAGACACGCCCTAGCGAAGTTCATAGATGTATCATAGGCGCGCTGGCTTAAAAATAGATGAATGAACCGTTAAGAGAGGCTAAAAAGGCCCAGAACAGGTGAATTTCCTGTCCCGAGCCTCTATATAAGATCGTATTATCATTTCATATCGATATCATCATTCCGTTTAGATTTGAAAATAGAACGTGCCATCCGGTTGCTGCTCTTGCTTCACTAGTTCGCGTCGAATTAACTCCTGCAAATGGGCTAACGTCTCACTCATGGCAAACCGCAGTTGATGGGTACCAAGCCGATTGCCAAACATGTGCACACAGATGTCATAAGCATTCGCCGATGACTCCTGAATTCGCTCCGTCATCTTCTGAAGACGTTCCTCGTGATGAGCCAGCAATTGAACTGTCCGTTCGGTGAACTGGGCAAAAGGATTCCGATGTCCCGGATACGCCTGCTTGACATTCAGCTCCCCAAGACGTTGCAACCCTTCCATATAAGACAATAATGGCTGAGGGTCACTGCCGGGCTGCAGACTAATATTCGGTGAAATCTGTGGCAAAACTGCATCTCCGCACAGAATCTCCATGGACTCCGGCGCATAAAAGGATAAATGGCCTGGAGCATGTCCACCCGTCTCCACAGCAACCCAACGTTTCCCGCCCATATTAAGCCATTCGCCATCTTCAATGGGTGTCACCTTCGGAAGTGGCGTGATCTGCGAAGTAAATGCCTTCATATGTTCATGTATCTGTTCAGTCTTGTCTTCCGGCATACCATGACGACCATAATAATCAGGTAATATTGTATTGATGCGTGAATCAGGTCCCCACATATAATCGGCCTCTTGGCGGGAGCGTGTGGACATTCGAACGAGTGCCCCCGTCATCTGTTGCATCCAACCCGACAACCCAAGATGATCGGGGTGATGGTGGGTCAGTACAATTTGACGAATATCGCTAAAGGTCAGGCCAAGATCTGCCAGCGCTTCACTCCACTCCTGTTCTGTTTCCGAATTACGCGGTCCCGGATCTATAATAGTTATCTTCCCATCCGGTTCTGATAACACATAACTATTCACCCATCGCAAAGGAAACGACATGCTGATCTTGACCCGGTGTATGCCCTCTGTCATGGACATCTCTTCTGTGCGCTTCATGTTATCCCCCTTCCAGACTGTCTCTGTTCACTCCACAGGACGACGACCAACAAAAATCATGCGTGGAGAAGTCTGCTCGTCATATTTCTCTTCGTCATAGCCGCCATGTACCTGATCTACCCGGAGTCCAGCGGCACTTAACATCTGACTCAGTTGTTCCCGTGTGTACAACTTCACACGCTCTTGATATACCCGCGGTTCATGTCCGGATGTGGTATCCGTAATGCGAATTTCCTTTTGCACAAACCCTTCCTCAATCTTGCGATACTCCTCAATACGCTGTCCTTCATCCTCTCGAACGGAGTGCTGCACCAGATGACGCGTTACATAAGCCGTATTCATAAAATCAATAATATAGCTGCCACCCGGGCGAAGTATGCGATGAATGGCACGTAATACTTTCAATTGTTCTCCGTCCTCCAGGAAATAACCAAACGATGTGAACAGATTGACTACAGCATCGAAGCCACCTTTCAGCGGCAGTTCACGCATGTCCGCATGACACCAAGATACTCGGTGTTCGGTGTCCATTAGGCGCGCTTCACGTAGAAGCACATCGGACAGATCAACTCCGGTCACTCGCAATCCTGCGTCAGCAAGTGCCATGGAGTGCCGTCCCATACCGCAGCATAGATCCAATACTTCAGCATTGGGCTCAAGCTTCAACCAATTAATCATTTTATGTACTTCCTGATGGGCACCCTGTACATCCCGGTGCTTGTATACGAGAAGATAATCTTCTCCAAAACTCTTTTCATACCATTCCGTCATCCATTCTCGCCCTCCACCTGGTCACTGGCTCTCTATCTATAGTCGCTGTTGTACAAGCCTGATCATTTCCACTAGCTTTAATGTATTGTAACGTCTTTATTCTGCAAACTCAAAAAATTCCAGTAAGTATCCAACATTGAAGAGCCAAAATGCACACGATATAATGTTAGACATACGCCTGCAAATCGGTTAATTATAAGAGGTTGTTCAAAAAGCAACAGGAGGTGTTCTTATGATTCACATCGGACTTACCGGATGGGGGGATCAGGAAGATCTCTATCCAAACCGTACCAAAGCCAAAGACAAGCTCAGTCTATACGGACAGTACTTCTCCACCGTGGAGGTGGATAGTTCCTTCTACGCCGTTCAGCCGCGGGATCGAATGGCACGATGGGCTGCCGAGACGCCCGAATCCTTTGCTTTTATCATCAAAGCCTATCAGGGAATGACCGGACATCTGCGGGGCAAGCCCTACTTCACCAGCACGTCGGAGATGTATAAGGCTTTTCGGGAATCACTGGAACCGGTCATTGAAGCTGGCAAGATGCAGGCAGCCTTGTTTCAATATCCGCCTTGGTTTGAGTGCAATAAGGACAACGTGAAAGAACTTCGTGAAGTAAAACTTCGAATGGAGGGCATTCCTTGTGCTCTGGAATTCCGTCATCGTAGCTGGTATGAAGGTGACATGCGCGAGCGGACGCTTTCGTTCCTGAAAGAGCAGGGCTGGATTCACAGTGTCTGTGACGAACCTCAGGCGGGTTCAGGTTCTATCCCCATCGTGCCACAGGCGACGGATTCCGAGATGACGCTGGTGCGTATGCACGGACGCAATGTGTCCGGCTGGCATCAGAATGGTGCGCCTAATTGGCGCGAGACTCGTTATTTGTACCGTTACAACAAGGAAGAATTGTTGGAATGGAAAGGATATCTGGAGCAATTGCAGAAGCAGAGCAAGGATGTCTATGTTATTTTTAATAACAACTCCGGTGGCGATGCAGCGGCGAATGCCCAGATGATGATGGACCTGCTGGACCAGCCGGTGAAGCCTTTCCCTGACCGTTCTGAACCAGAACAGGAAGAAGGACCGGAGCAGCTGGAGCTATTTTAATGCGTGCTAAAAACGGAGTTATTCATATTATTGGGTGAAGGTAAGTGTATTTATATATTGCTTTATGCAGATCAGATTCGGGATTGGAATAAAACTAAAAGCGGCAAGCCTGAGGGCATTGCCGCTTTCTTTAGCTGGTAATCTACCTATAGAAGGCTATCCACATACATCCGTTCCGTTGCGTCAAACATCAGCGCTGCGCGGCTGTAACCGAAGAATCGATATGCGCCTCACGGAGCTGCTGATTCATTTTATGCGCTTCAATGCCAGCCAAGAGCACAATGCCGATTCCATGGGTATCGTTCAGATTCCACCCCAGATCATCGCGATAATACAAGGCGGTAAACGAGTACCCGGAACCGCGACATACCCCGTATATATTACCTTTATAGTCAATCGACAAACGCGTCATGCCTTCCCATCCTTTGCGTACGGCCTCCAGATAAGGCTCCGGTTGTTCTAGCCACCCTTCCCGAATTCCACGGGCATAGGCGTAGATGAACATCGATGTACAGGAGGTCTCTTCATACGAATCCGGGCGGTTTAGCACCTGATGCCAAAGTCCATTTTCCCCTTGCAGCGCCAGATAACCTTGACTTAAATCACGATAGAAACATAACAGTTCCGGCCGTTTCACATGATCATGCGGCAGAATGGACAACAGTTCGGTTAAGGAGAATAGCACCCAGCCGTTACCCCGTCCCCATGGAATACCTGTCGCCCGACCACGCACAAAATCATACACATGGGACATGATCTGTTGTTCGGGAAGGTAGAGGTATTTACGGAACATCAGGAACTGATTGACCGCATCATCCCAATACGTCGCATCTCCTGTCAACTGACCATAACGCATCAGAAAAGGTGTACTCATGTACAAGTCATCACACCACATCGTCTCCTGACGCATCTCCCCACTGCCGCGAACCCGGTAAAAGGCACCATCCTCCAGACGCTCCTGCTCATCCGTAATGTAGCCCGCAATCCGATCCGCGGTATCTCTTCCCCCACGAATATCGCCAAACTCCATCGCAACAAGCAGCGTAGACCCAAACGAACCGCAATCATCCAGGCTGTCGATGGCAGACAGTTGATTATTGATTCCTGCTGCACCATACCCTTCCCGATCCCAAAGACCATAGCGGTCGAATGAAGTACTCAGTTCAATATGTTGCCGCACGTACTGAATGTAATCATCCCGTCCCAATTCCTGTCCCGTCTGGAGTAGTCCAAGCAGGGTAACGCCGAGCGGATAATTCCACTTTCCGTAATGTGTATTTTCCAGGTAAGGACGAACATGGGTGTCGGGAAGATCTACACGCCAATACACACCTTTTGCGCCATCATCAAATACGGTATCGGTTCGCACGATATCGTCGTGGGATGGTTCAGCACCAGGAGCAAACACACCTGTGTACAGCCAGGGGTCAGAGCATCCCGCAACCGGATGAGGAGGTTTCAATCTCCAGCCTGTGGAACCCGAACGCTCGGCATCTTCCAACGTGAATCCCCATGAGCCGCCGACTTCCTGAATTTCACCTTTCGCGACCAGATCAGATGAACCGTAACGGCGAGGAAGTTCAACGCGGAAATTACCGCTGCTTCCAGCAGAGTATACTTCCGTACCATCCACATACAGAGTCAAAGCACCAGCATGACGGCCTTGTAAAATAACTGGCGTTGATCCTGGCAAGGTTACATCCAGTTTGGACCAGGCGTAAGCAACAGCTAATTGTTCTGTTCCAAAGATGCGGGCAAAAGAACCCATACTCTGCTCCTCTTCTGTCCAGCCCCTGCGCGGATACCAGGAAAGGCCCGTTTCTTCTTCTGTCATGCCGTCACGAGGAAGAGATAATACAGGTTCATCAACGGGTTCCGAATATAACCAGCCCTCCTGACCCTGACGATCTGCCCCAGGAGTGAGGAAGTGCAGCGGGAAATTTTTGAAAGAGGCTGTTCCGTAGATACCCCCGAATCCTACTTCTGTTTTGACAAAACATAGCAACACATCATTCCAGCCATAGTTAACGGAAATCGGAATCTGGGTTCTTCGCTCGGGAAATAACTCCTGCAACAACTCGGACTTGAATACCTCTTCACCATTCACGTAGATCGTCACCGGACTATAACAGTTCAGGCCCGTATTTAACGTTGTATTCTGCTCGCTCCATAACTTGCCCCACACATATACGTATTGCCCTGCACACGCCTCTACGCATTTCTCATTCAGATTCAAGTCGTAGCGATAGTCCCCTAGCCTGCGAAAACCTCCCTGATGATAGGCTCTGAACAAAAATGAATGTTTCGGATGATCACCAATATAACGCTGAGCCACCGTTGTCAATATATCCGGAATTGAATCGTATACCTTGCCTGCAATCGCCTCGTTCTCATGAAAATAACGAATGATCGTCAGCTCCCTTCCTTATACCTTGATTCGTTCGCTTAGCCGCAATGTTTCTCCGCCCTGCACTTCAACAACCTGCTGATTCGCTGTGAACCAAACCGGGATGGCAGACGGATTATGGATGATGGATCGGTCGGCCGAACACTCCAGTCGTTGTACGGCTTTCCAATAGGCGATCACTTCGATGTTTGTCGCGTACCAGATGTCGTTCCTGCCGCCAATCTGCTCACCGAACTGTTCGATGATCTCCCAGTTGTCGTTGTCATTGAACTCATAGCTGTGACCCCAGACGTAGAGCAATAGTGGCGTACCTGTTTTGGAATGTTGGATAAAACGTTTGGCATGCCCCGCCAGATCATGGTTATGATGGCACGTTGGATGCCATTCAAGCGGCCGATCTGGCAACGTGTATCTGCCATGTGATTCAACGGTACGGGCATAATCAATGCCAAGCCACTCCAGCTTTGTACTTAACGCACGGTCGTACCCTCCGTTGGGATAAGCCATGCCTCGTACCGGATAACCGACAAGCTGCTCCAATGCTTTGCGGTCCTCCATAATCTCTTCGGTCAATAGTTCATTCGGAACATAAGGTAGCGTAGGGTGAGTAACCGTGTGAACGGCAACTTCATGTCCCGTATAAAGTTCAGCGACTTCCCCAGCCTCAATGCGGCCTGGATTGCCCAGGGTACCAGAGTTCAGATTAAAGGTTCCCCGCAGGCAATACCGATTACAGATCTCCACCAGTCTGCGATCATGCACCACTCCATCGTCATAACTGAGCGTTAACGCTTTCATCACACCACCTGGATAGCGGTCAAACTGAATACGATGTCCCATCCCTTACTTCCACTCCTTTATCCCAATTCTTCAACAGGTACATGACCTGCATCTTGTAATCGATGATGTTCCGAATCAAAATATGTGCCTTCCAGCAGGCCAATCAACGTGTTGGTAACACGAACTTCAATGTCGTTGTCTCCCGGACGCAACCAGGAGGCCTCTCCCTTCCAACGATACGGAGACCAGCATCTCACACCCAGGCTATGTCCGTTTACCCGCACTTCCACCACATCCTGCACACGCCAATCGCTAAATTCCAGATCAAACGAGGTAACATCTTCCCCTGACTCATCCAGCCAGAACGTGCGTTTATAACTCATTTCCCCGGCAAAATGGGGATACAGTGGCTGCGGTTCAGGTCCGATACGAAGGGCCGTATCCGACTCCCGTACAAGCGAAGCCATGCCTTCATGATGGAACTCCACGCCGAATCTACCTTGTAGATACAAGGGATCAACGATGCCATCCTCATCTTTTGTCACCTGCACAATCACCGTCATTTCGTTGAGACCGCTGTGCAGCAGCTCCGTGATATCACAAGCGATATTATTGTGGTCGGTTATTTCAATTGGATCGAATTGTTTCTTTTCAAGCGGTTGCCCATTAATCTCCATGGACCAACTGCCCGAGATCGCCGCTCTGTCCATAAATAACAGGCATGCAGGCAAAGCCGTTCTCAGTTCAAATGTGGTCGTATATCGACACTCGATGGGATAGGCTAAGGATGCTTTTTTCGGTGTGCCAAACACCTGATTAAACTGGACTGGCAGATGCTGCTGCTCCGATAATTCTGCCGCCTGATCAATAAACGGTTTTACAGCTACATACTGGCTTTCCAAGATCACACCATTAGCATTGGAAGCCTGAAGATGGAATTGTCCCATTCGCAAAATGTTAGGCTGCACCGTTTCCAGTCGCCATGGCCCTTCTGAAGGAACTCTGATCTTACTGGCTTGATTCACCCCTGCCGAAACATTCGCTCCGAACGTCGAACCCGTTTTGTCTGCTACATCCACTTTCGTTGGTTCTGCCTCTTCCTTCGCAGCTTGTAAAGTAAGACGAACAGCATGCGCTTCGTAAGGCGCCAGCGTTAGTGAAATACACCGTTCCCCGCCACTGCTCGTATACGGCAAGGCTTGAAGCTGCCCTGTCTCCAGATCAAGTCGTTCTGCCACGAGACAAGCACCCTCTGCCAGCTCCGTTCCATCCCACAGCTGTCTGGCGACCAGCTTCAATTGACCCTTCAGGTCCTGACCCTCCTGATTGGTCAAGAAAACCATATGCTCCCCAGCCGACAATTCACGGGTGTGCATCAGCAGGGAGGCACTTTCCTCTTCCATGATCCAGCAGATAGGTTCCGGCAATACCTGATCGAGCAGGAGAGAGATCAGCTCCAGCGAAAAGTCATCTCCTTGCCCCGTTCCTGCGGGTAGAAAATAAGCATTCCCCTCACCTTGATGCCACATGGTTTCATGGTTATCGTGATCTGTTGTCACGTTACGGCCCCAGTACACCTCTTGCGGCTGCTCGCCTGCACCAAAGAACTGGGCAGCTTCATCTCCCTCCGGACTTCCCGGCTGAATCGCAATATGCGGAGGCATACCAACAGAGATGACAGTTCCTCCCTGCCGAACAAATCGCTTCACCTGTTCCCAGGCCGCGGCCTCTAGATTCAGGATCGGTGGCAGGATCAACACCTCATAACGTGCCACGCCGATCTGAATGATGCCACCCGTTAAGTCAGCTTCCGCCAATAATTCGGGATCAAGGTGGTCGTAGTCACGTCTGTTTTCGAGCAGATGGGTAGTAATCCGCATCCAGTCCTTCGTCAGGCGCTCCAGTTGCGCTCGTTCTAATTCGTCCTGGCCGCTATACTCGAATCCATGTAGCGGATTACCCATCAGACTCCAAAATGTCGTCGTTGGGTCAAGCACGGCAATACGAATGTCTGCTGTTCCGGTGCTCATGAGATAGCTCAACCGTCCGGTGTAATCCCCTAACTGCCGGAAATGCTTCCAGTAGGGATTCTGCAAAAATTGAGATGGCGGTGCATCATGCTTCGTAAGCCCACCAATCGTATAGAAAAAGGCGTGAAAGTTATAAAAATTGGTGCCCATGGCGGCCATTCGATCGATCATCCACTTGGCATCCTGTAGCGTCATCGACCAGCCCACACTGTGAAAACATTCAATTAGATTGCGGCTTCGGCCCAATTGCCGGGCAAGCGAACTGACCATCTTGGGATTGTCACGCATCTTTTGACCATATCGTTCCAGAATCCACGATAAGGATCGTCCGATTTTCTCATGTGCCGAATCACCACCTGGCATATGGCTGAACAACTGGGTGGTCATCCGTACACCAGGCACTTCAGCCGCATACTGGATTCCTGCTTCCTCACACCAGTCATGCACCTGTTTGTGATAGGACTCCCGGAGAAGCAGATGCAGTGACTGGTAATAGTCATACCGAATCCGATGCGCGTCCGGAACATCACCATATAACAGGGCCGGTAGCGAATCGATCAGACTATAACCACAACGCTCGCTGAAATAACGGGGAAGTTGTGGTGACCAGGGGATACGACCCAGCGGTGCAATCTCATCCGAGAACATACCTTTAATTACGCTTTCAAATTGATCTCCAACCGCTGACTTATAACGCTCATGTGTCAGTTCAATAAAACGACTCATCGCTTCCTTGTGGCAAGGATCAACAAAGTTGCCGTAATATTTGAAATCATCGATCTCTTTTTCCTGAAATATAATCAACTCCCAATCACCCGGGGGAACATCCCACAACAAGCGGAACGCTGTTCGGTAGGTGAAGAACCGCTTGCGGTTATACGAGGTGAGTCCGGTCTCCTGATACACCTGATCGGTCTGGATATTGCCGATTTTGCTGCGCAAGTCAATGGATTCATGCCACAACCGTTTGCCCTGTTCATCTTTGGGAATCGCCTTGGCAACCAAGACTCGTCCCCATGGCAACTCCAGATCCACAGCTTCTCCGCCCTGAACCACCAACTGATGATGCACCAGCTGACGCTGCTTCGCTTCAGGGAAATCAAGGGTCACTTCCCCACCAGCCATCCCGCTTGGATATGGATATTCGTCATATAACCATACCTGCATGCCGTGAGCAGCCGCCGCTTCCACTGCAATCCGCACCTTATCAAACCACGCTTCCGACAGATAGGGAATTTGCAGTCCCTGACGTGGACAGATGAAGAATCCACCTACACCTTGCGCCGCCATCTCAGCCACTTGCCGCTTAACCTGTTCTTCTTCCATATCCCCGTTCCAGAACCAAAAGGGATGGACCCGGTACTGCGCCTCGGGATTTTCAAAAGCATCCCCGTTCCACATGTTGCCTTCCTCCCTGCGTGTCCAAAAGTGTGTGGTGTCCAGCTTTACCAATAACGTTCATTTAAGTTCATATAGGTTTGTTTCGCTTTGATTATACATCAAAAACCATATTCAGGAAGTCATAATTTCCAGAAAGTTGGATGAAATTTGGTTCACGGATCAAGCTATTACAGCGATAAGAAAAGCCCGGCTGTTTCCGTTACGCTGAAAGCACGGCTGCCGGGCTCTGGCTTATACGACTTAATTCAATGCAGCGTACAGTTCATTAACTTCTTTGACATAATCGTCTCCGCCGTTGTTCTTCCACAGAGCAACAGCATCTTCGAACCCTTTCTCATCAATCTGGCCTACGATATATTTGATCCGTGCATCGTTGATGATATTGTCCAGCTGTGGTCCTTTCTGAGCGTAAACATCAGAGATCAGCGGTTCGCCAGGATTGGCAATGACAATCTCTTCGTTGGCTTTCTGCACCTGTGCAACCTTTTCACGGACAGGTGTCTGTTGTACACGAAGCGTTCTGTCTTCCGGCACAAACATCAAAATCTGATTTAAACCCTGCAGGTCGCGGAGCGCAAGCTTGTCAGTGCTCGGTATGATGTAGTCTTCTTTTTTCTCGTATTGCTTGCCTTCCAGTCCGTTGTACAACAATGCCTGCAATTCCGGTTCATTCAGCTGATCCAGAAAACTCAGTACCTTCTTCAGGTCTTCTTCCGTTTTGACACTGCTTTTGGAGATCGCAATCAGGCCGGAGTAGCCGGACGTTGGCATATCACGCAATCCTTTTGGACCTTCCATCGCTTGCAGCACATCCACGCGTCCTATCGCATTGGGGTCTTTATCGAGTATTTTCTGATCCATCCGCTGCGCATTATCTGCTACATCCACCATGACACCTGCTTGACCATTCACAAATGGATCAGGCAGTTTCGTTGCATCCATCACGGCAAAGTCCTTGTTGACCAGACCCTCACTATAAATTTGACGGAAAAATTTCAGAGCTTCCATGTATTCTGGTGTCTCATGCGCCGGAATCAGACCTCCGCTGCCATCATCTCCCCATTTGTTGGGTGCACCAAACCATACCTGCATGTTATCCCACGGGCCCGTGAATTTGCTGGCAACCAGACCGTACGTATCCTCCTTGCCGTTACCGTCTGGATCATCCTTCGTGAACGCTCTCAATACATTGTAAAATTCATCAATCGTCTTTGGCTCTTCCAACCCCAGATTCTCCAGCCAATCTTTGCGGATTGTGACCCCATTACGTCCCAGGGCGCGTGCCCGGTAGATTCCATAGGTTTTGCCATCGATTGAAGCATTGTTAGTGATGATTTCATTCATTTGGCTCAGATTCGGATAATCTTTCAGATAAGGACCCAGCTCCCAGAAAGCCCCGGTTCGGGCCGCATTAATGAAACTTGGGGACTTCCCTAAGACCACCATAATCTGAGGAAGCTTTCCCGAGGCCAGTGTGATGTTGAATTTGTCTTCGTACGAGCTGCTCGGCACCCACTGCAAGTTCACATCCACCTTGGTCAGTTCTTCAAGCTTCTGGATGACTGGACTGTTCTCCGGCGGATTCTCCGCTTCGAAGTTCGGAAGCATAATGGTAATTTCGTCGGTGCCACCCGCAGCGGTTCCTGAACCTGCTTTGTCCGTGGAGCATGCTCCCAGAACTGTACTCAATACCAGTGACGCAGAGAGTAGCAGTGCACCTTTTTTGAATCCCGTTTTTTGTCCCATACGTTCTCCCCCTTGGCTTTAGCCTTTGATTGAACCTAACATGACACCTTTGGCAAAATGCTTCTGCAAAAACGGATACACCAGCAAAATCGGAATGGTACCTACAACGATCACCGCCATTTTGATCGACTGCTCTGGTGGCTGTACAAAATTGGGGTCCATGTTAGCCATATCTCCGACACTGGCTTGTGAGAGCAACACGATCTGTCTCAGCATGACTTGCAGCGGCCATTTGTCACTGTCGGAAATGTACAGCAGTGCCGAGAAAAAATTGTTCCAGTGGCCTACGGCGTAGAACAAGGCAAACGTGGCAATGACCGGCTTCGATAAAGGCAGAACGATTCGCCACAGCACCCCGAGATCCGAACAGCCGTCGATGCGGGCCGCTTCCTCAAGCCCGGGCGGCATTTGCTGAAAAAAGTTTTTGACAACTATTAAGTTAAAAGCGCTGATTGCGCCAGGAAGCATAAGGGCCCAGTAAGAATCGAGCAGTCCCAGTCCACGAATGACGAGGTACGTTGGAATCATGCCACCACCAAATAACATCGAGAAAATCACCATGTTCATCATGACGTTACGGCCCCAGAAGTCACTTCTGGATAGTGGATAGGCCATCGTTAGTGTGAAGAACAGATTGACCAGTGTACCTGCCACCGTGATGAAAATGGAAACACCAATGCTACGAAAGATCGTGGACGAGGAGAAAATATACTCATACGCGCTGAAGGAAAACACCTTCGGAATGAGGAAAAAACTGCGTTCGGTGATCTCGGCTTCTGTTGCGAAAGAATTCCCTATAATATACAGGAACGGAAGGACGGTTAATATGCCCAGAATCCCCAGCATGACGTAATTGAAGATATCAAATACCTTGCCGGCAGGGCTGTTGTATAGACGGCTGTTCATGGGCGCTCCTCCTTAATAAATTCCGGGATGGCCGAATTTTTTCGCAAGTTTATTACTGCCAAGCACCAGTATAATCCCCACCACAGACTTGAATAGTCCCACAGCGGTACTGTAACTGAATGCACCTTGCGTAATCCCCACCGTGTACACATACGTATCAAAGACGTCTGCGACATCCCGGTTGAGGGAGTTGGTCATCAGATAGATCTGCTCAAATCCGGTATCGAGGAAGTTCCCCAGTCTGAGAATGAGCAAAATGACTATGGTCGTACGAATGGCTGGAAGTGTGATATGCCACATCCGCCGTAACCGTCCGGCGCCATCTACAATCGAAGCTTCATACTGCTCCGTGTCCACACCTGCGAGGGCCGCCAGGAAGATAATTGTGCCCCATCCCATCTCTTTCCACATCATCTGCACAATAATGAGCGGACGGAACGAACCTGGACTGGAGAGCACATCAATGGGCTTGCCTGTAATCCAGGCGATCAGGTCGTATAACACCCCGCCCTGCGGGGTCAGGAACACGTACGTGATACTCGCGATAATAACCATCGATACAAAATGGGGTACATAGACCAGCGTTTGAATCGTTCTTTTGAAGAAAGCGACCCGAATTTCATTTAATAACAAGGCGATAATGATCGGTGCCGGGAAAAAGAAGATAAGATCATACAGGGCAAGAACCAGCGTATTGCGTAATAATCGGAAGAAGTCCGGATTGGAGAAAAAGTTCGTAAAGTTCTCTAGCCCTACCCAGTTACTCTCCCGGATGCCCAGGAAAGGCTGGTAATCCTGAAAGGCAATGATGATCCCCCACATGGGCAAGTATTTAAAGATGACAAAGTACAAAAAGCCGGGAAGCACAAGCACATATAACCATTTGTTTCGTTTGATCTGCCTTTTCCAATTGGACTCCTGTTTTAATGGTCTTGTTGCCATATCCGCTTGAGCAGTTGCAGTACCATTGGTATTCCAGTCCGTCTTCCCGTTCATCATGTCTCCCCTTTCTCAACGATGTAAGCGTTATCAAATAACCTGATACTCAGACTATACAGCCGATCTTTTTCCGGCAACCTTCATTTTTTGCATTGCTCCGGCACATTGGCCGAAAAGCCCGCTATAACGCCATTCCCACAAGAAATTGAACATAACGTAGCAGGTAGAATTGCACATTTTTGCGGGTTTATCCTTCTTTGTATCACGGTAAAAAAAAAGAAAACCGACATCCACTAAAGCTGGATGCCAGTCTGAAATGACAAAGATACGAACGGTTATTGTCCAAACCATTGATCGCGATACTGACTCGGGGTAACTCCCTCCTGTTTCTTGAAGATCCGATTAAAATAACTGTGCTGATATCCCACAGCCGCCGCAACATCATTAATTTTCATCGTTGTCTCACGTAACAATTGCTTCGCCGCATCCATTCTCACACGTGTCAGATAATCAATAAAATTAATGCCTGAAACCTGTTTGAAAGCCTTACTCAGTGCATAGGGTGTCATCTGCTCCTCGTCAGCACAGTTTTCCAGCGAAATGTCGCTGCGGTAATGTGTATCGATGTACAACATCGTTCGTTCCACCACCAGTTTCAGCGGTTCCTGCGATCGTACCTCAACCTCTTGTATATACGGTATGAATACCTCATTCATCATCCACTGCCTCATCTGTACAGGTTCACGAATACCGGATAGTTGCTCATACATGTTGTAACCACCAAACAGCTTATAAGGTGTGACCCCCGTTTGCAGCATCATGTGCTGAATACTACCGAGCAATTGAAGCATCATCTGTTGCACCTGAAATTCGGTACTGCCCGTCCGCGTAATTTCACTCATGAATTGTTCCAGCACACGTTCTGCTTCGGCTTGTTTGCCCAGCCTGACCGCCTGTAACAACTCCCGTTCCAGCCCAAGTGGATAGGAAGCTGCTTCATTTCTGCGGAAACACGCCTCATCCTCCAGATCGAGAATCTGACTTCCTTCCTCCACACTGCGATAAGCCACGGCCTGTTCCATCTCAACGAATCGTCCGGGCAGTTCCTGAAGTGAAGCTGCTGGGCGACTGATCATCAAAGTCACCTTCAGTTTGAGTGTTCTTCCAATGACCTCCACAAGCTCCTGCCCCCATAACATCGCTTGTGATTTCACAGGTTCGTCCTGGGGAGCAATCACAAGCATGGCGGAAGACAGGTCATGAAAATTCATGACACTGATTTGCCTGAAATAATTTTTCGCAACTTCCTGAGTGATATTCACTGCTGCAAAAGTGACTAATCCCGTGTCCTGGCTTCCAAATCTGCCTTGCAGCTGCTCATATCCTGTAAAATACATCTGCACTAGCAAATACTGCTGGCCCTCCAGTTCAAATCCAAGATGACGCATGCGCTGCTGGAGATCCTGCTCGTTATAGGCATATAGATGCCCCTGTACAAGTTGTAAGACAAAACTGTCGCGCAGATGGGGAAGCTGCTCCTGCAATTGGCGATGTGCCGTAACACTGCGGGAGGTCAGTTCGTTCCACTGTTGCTCCAGCAGCTCAAACTCATCCAGCTTGGCATCCGTTGGTGTTGTTTCGTTTCTGCCAGGCGTAAGCAGATGCAGCATCCGCGCTACAGGTGAATATATGCGGCGTGAAGCAAACCAGGATAACAATAATCCCAGGATGAGACTGCCTATACTCGCAATGACGATGATTTTGGACACCAGTTTGACTGGCGAAGTGACTGATGTCAAAGGCGCTGCGGAGACGTAAGTCCAGTCTGAATCGATCCGACTCAATGAGCCGTATGACACAGAATAGGTCTGATCCTCATATCGGAACAGGAATGAGCGGCTGCCCGCATGCAGGGCTACTTCTTCTTTTAGCTGCTGCTCAAAAGCAGAAGTCTCTCCCGCCGTTCCCGGATTCCCGGTAACCAGTGTGTTTCCTTCCTGATCCATGAGGAACGTTAAACCTTCGTCGTAAGGAGTAAGCGTTTTCAACAAACTGGCAACTTTCTCGTTATCCAGCGTGATGATCAGTGCACCAAACGGATTAATGCTCTCCCCCGGTATCTTATGTACTAGAACAAGTGCATTGCCTGCATCCGTATGCAGCGGACTATCGTTAGTCGAAGGTTCGGTATCTCTGTTGATGCTGGAAACCCAGTCTGTCCAGTACACGTGGTTCCCCATGGAAAGGTATCGATCATATGCTTGTACTTTCGCTTCATCGTTCAATTCGGTATAATCCCGATTAAACAAGATTGGCTTCGGTTCCTGCAAATACAGCTGTGCTGACTTGATCAGTGGATGGGAACCTTGTAATACGTATAAGGTAGTCACAATCTCCTGCGTTTCATTAAAATAATACACAAAATCCAGTGTTCGCAAAGCATTGCCAAACCTCGGTTCAAAAGCCCAATGAGATAAGTTCATCTCCAGATAAGCCAGCTGGTCATCCACATTGCGTGCCCGGTTCTCGATCTGGTTCTGATGCATCTGATTGAACTCGGTCTCCATTCGGCCAACCACCTGTTGATACATGACGATACCTGTGATTAGCCCGGGAATGCTGGCAATGAGTAAAATCAGCATCAGGCTGTTTCGATAAAATCGCCCTTTATGCCTTCCAGCCTTCAAATCGGATAACCGCTTGAATCTGCCAAATATTCGATCGCTCCTAGTCGGTTCCATCGCTGCTCACCTGCCTGCTTGCATCGAGTCTGACTGTCATGGAAACTTCCTCAACTCCCCTGAGAATATATGGATGAAATCCTTTTCTTGTATTATACGCACAATCCTCAGGTGAATGAAACGATCTGTAACCGATCATTTTTTTAACCAATGTTTTATTAACATGACAAAATGGATTACAATGAGATATAGCAAACATGAAGGAGGCCTTTTTAATGAAAGAACAGACTTATTTTGAACAAAATAGAGAAAAACACCTGGCAGAACTGAATGAATGGTTGTCCATTCCAAGTATCTCTGCCATTTCAGAGCATAAAGAGGATATTAATCGTGCGGCACAATGGGCAGCAGATGCGCTCACACGTGCAGGCATGGAAAACGTAGAGGTCATTCAAACGGCTGGACATCCGATTGTCTATGCAGATCACCTGCATGCACCCGGCAAGCCGACGGCTCTGATCTATGGACACTATGATGTACAACCTGTTGATCCACTTAACCTGTGGGAGACGCCTCCTTTTGAACCTACCGTTCGTGATGGCAAGCTGTATGCCCGTGGTGCAACGGATGACAAAGGACAGATCTTCTTACATATCAAGGCAGTTGAAGCCATCCTCGCCGAAAACAAAGAACTGCCAGTTAACATCAAGTTCTGTATCGAAGGCGAAGAGGAAATCTCCAGCCCGAACTTGCCCATCTATCTGAATGAACATACAGACAAGCTGCGTGCAGACATGGTACTGATCTCGGATACGTCCCTGCTTGAAAAAGGAAAACCGGCGATCTCCACTGGCCTGCGCGGCCTATGCTCCATGCATGTAGATCTGAACACAGCCAATACCGACTTGCACTCCGGTTCATTTGGCGGCGGTGTACCTAACGCACTGCACGCACTCGTATCCCTGCTCGCTTCGTTGCATGATGAGCAAGGCCGTGTAAGCGTAGATGGTTTCTATGACGGCGTACTGCCACTGTCTCCTGAGATGAGAGAAGAATTTGTAAAACAAGGCTTCAATGAAGAACAGCTTCGTCAGGACCTTGGACTGGAGCAATTGTACGGCGAAGAAGGTTACTCGTTCGTGGAACGTGTTGGCGCTCGCCCAACATTGGAACTAAACGGCGTATGGGGTGGTTTCCAAGGCGAAGGTAGCAAAACGGTTATTCCGAAGGAAGCTCATGCCAAAATTACATGCCGCCTTGTTGCGGATCAAGATCCACAACATGTATTGGACCGTATCGAAGCACATCTGCGCGCTCACGTTCAACCGGGTGCAACGCTGCATGTGAAACAGATCGAAAAAGCTTTTGCTTTCAACACTGATCCTTCCAATCCAATTCTGCAAAAAGCAGCAGATGCATATGAGCACGTGTATGGCGTTCGTGCCCTCTTTACCAAAGATGGCGGCTCCATTCCGATTGTTGAGAAGCTCTCACGTGTACTCGAAATCCCTGCTGTCATGATGGGCTTTGGCTTGCCGGATGAGAATCTGCATGCACCGAACGAGCACTTCAACCTGGAGAACTTTGATAAAGGGTTGTTGACGATTGTTCAGTTCTTGAAGAGTTTGTAATAGTTAGGACTCATTTTAAAAATAAGTGCTGGGCAAGGTGCTAGTAGACGTTCCGGTGCCGAATCGTTCTTTCGATCGCTGTTATCCCCGGATTTCCTTGATTCCCTTTCTAAAGGGAGAAATCCGGGGATAAAGGCGAACGCTTCGCTTCTTCAGAATCGATTTCGTCCCCTTCACTACGTTGCGGCTTCTCGCAGACTGATTTTAAGATTGAGCCTAACTATTGAATGGTTAGTGTAATGGGGAGAACAAAAGGACGGCCTTCGGGTCGTTTTTTTTGATTTATTTTATTTCTTTGTTTTTTTGTTTCTTTCGAAAAGTTGTTTCTTGTTTCTTTGGTGAAATTGTGGTTTTTTCATGGCTGCTTTTTATGATGGAGACGATGGAGACTTACTTTTAAATGGATTAGTGTATTAGAGGTAACAACATGGTGACCTTATAGGCCGTATCTTTGAATTTTGTATTCACCATTGCGTTTGCAGCTCGCTTTTTTATGGCTTCTTTAAAGAAATGGATCTGACTTTGATGGGTTAGTGTGATAGCTCACAGAACGATGGGCTTCTAAACATTTTTTCCATTTTTTTCTCGATAACTTCGTTATCGTTGTTCCTATGACTGATTTTATAGACGGGGGCTCGGTTTTAATGGTTTAGTGTATGGGAGATAACATACGCGACGGCTTATCGGCCGTTTTTTTAGATTGATCGGTATCCTTCACTAGGTTTCAGCTTTTACCCTGACTGGGCTACTTTATTGTGACTGGTTTTAGACGACGGCTAACTTTTAAGGGTTTTGCTAGAGATAACTCAAGCGGTGCTCTTCGGCTGTTTGTTTGAATCGATTGATATTTAGAATGCACCCTTATGGAGTATGATGTGGATCGGGTAACGAAGATGGTTGATAGCTACAGGGGGATTTATAGATGGGAGGATCTTTCGGGATTCCTGCGTTTTGACTTGCTTAGTACTCAGGACTTCGGCGCGGGGCTTTTGCCATGAGTGTTTACGTGCTGTTGCGCCCCGGCAAGCTAATCCAAAATGATGAGGTGAATGTTGTGTCTGCTTCTCACCTAACCAAACATGCGCTGGCTCACTCGCTTAAATCACTGATGGAGCATACTCCACTGAACAAGATTACGGTCAAACATCTGGTTGACCATTGCGGCGTGAACCGGCAAACCTTTTATTATCATTTTCAGGATATTTACGCGCTACTTGGGTGGATCTATCAGACTGAAGCGGTGGAGAGCCTTACGGAGTACCGAAGCTACAGCACATGGACGGACGGATTCTATAAAATCTTTTGTTACATCGAGAACAACAAAACGTTCTGCTGCAACACACTCGACTCGCTCGGGCGCACCCACTTGGACACATACCTCTATGAAGTAACCCATGATCTGATCATGGGTGTTATTGATGAGCTGGCCTGTGGGATACAGGTCCGCAGTGAGGACAAAGAGTTCGTCGCCAACTTCTATACCTTGGCCTTCACGGGGCTGATCATCCAATGGATGAGGGGCGACATGCGAGAACCTCCCAAACATATTATTGAGATGCTCAGTGAGCTGATCGAAGGCAGTGTCCTGAGGGCACTGCACAGGTATGAGAATAAGCTGCCATCCACTTAAGGATGCGCGGCTTTTTTCATATGTGATCTAAGCCTAGGTTTTAGACACTTTTCCAAAAGTGACCAAAAATTAGACACTCCCGTTCTTTTGATCATACCTTACGGGACCTGCAAAGTTTACATTAGGGATGTGATTACAGAACCTTTTGGAGGCGAATGATCGTGAAGAAAGAACATGGTAATAAACAGGTCTATTTTGTAGGCGGTGGCATTGCATCATTGGCGGGTGCAGCTTATCTGGTCAGAGATTGTGGCTTTCCTGGAGAACACATTCACATTATCGAAGAAATGCCCATTCTCGGCGGTAGCAATGACGGGGCTGGCAATCCCGATCAAGGATATATCATCCGCGGCGGGCGGATGCTCAATGACGAGGCATATGAGAATCTGTGGGAGCTGCTGGCTTCCATCCCTTCCATCGACCGTCCGGGCATATCTGTCCGACAGGAAATTACCGAATTTGACGATGCCAATCCCACACATTCCAATGCACGACTCATCAACCGTGACGGGAAGGTCGAAGATGTGCTCTCGATGGGCTTTGATATGGCGGACCGTCTGGCGATGGGTAAACTGATTATTACTCCTGAAGACACGCTGGGTAAACTGCGCATCAACGACTGGTTTGGCCCTCATTTTTTCAAAACGAACTTCTGGTATATGTGGGCGACCACCTTCGCCTTCCAACCTTGGCATAGCGCCGTGGAATTCAAAAGATACATGCTTCGCTTTTTTCACGAATTCCCAAGAATTCAAACGCTGGAAGGTGTCACCCGCACACCGTTCAACCAATATGACTCGATTATCCTGCCATTGCATAACTACCTGGAACCGTTTGGCGTAGATTTCACGCTGAAATGTACGGTTACCGATCTGGATTTCAAAGACGGCGACGGCATTACAGTAAGTCGGATGCATGTGCTCAGGGGAGGTGAAGAGGAAGTCATTGACATCCTCGAAGGTGATCTCGTCATTGTCACAAATGGTTCAATGACCGAAGGAGCCGATATCGGCTCCATGACTTCCGCACCGAAACTGAATGGCAAGGGCAGCTCATGGAAGCTGTGGGAGAACATTGCCGCCAAGAAAGCGTTGCTGGGCAATCCTTCTTCTTTTAATGATCATGTGGATGAGTCTAAATGGGAATCGTTTACGGTCACCTTCCAGGATTCGGTCTTCTTTGATCTGATGGAGAAATTCACACGTAACCGGGCAGGCACCGGGGCTCTGGTTACTTTCAAGGATTCCAGCTGGTTCATGTCTGTTGTTCTAGCCTTTCAACCGCACTTCCGCGGTCAGCCGGAGCATGTAAAAGTATTCTGGGGATACGGATTATACCCGGATAACGTGGGCGATTACGTGAAGAAAAGAATGTGCGACTGTTCCGGGGAAGAGATTATGCAGGAGTTGATCGGCCATCTTCATTTCCAAGAACATCAAGATTCCATCATGGCTACAGCCAACTGTATTCCTTGCATGATGCCTTACATTACAGCGCAATTCATGCCTAGACTGAACAGCGACAGACCAAAGGTTGTGCCTGAAGGCTCCACCAACCTGGCCTTCATCAGCCAATTCTGCGAGATTCCCGATGACGTGGTATTCACCGAAGAATATTCAGTCCGAGCAGCACGGATCGCCGTATACACTCTTCTCGGAGAGAACCGGCCAATTGAGCCGATCAACAAGTATCAGTATGATGTTCGGACGCTGTTCAGCAGTTTTGTGACTTCGTTTAGATAACTAGTTATATAGAGGATTCAAATATAGGATGAAAGAATGGTTGGATTAATCGGTGGATGGGGATAGATCTTTGGAGATATCTGTAGAATTCGGTGAGTAACTTTGTGATCTTTAGGAAGCTTTGTTATCTTAATTCTATTGATTGTGCCAAGTTAGTAAGATATGAGTTACTACATGAGTTAGCTTCAGAAGCTTGCATCCCCGTTGAACGAATCAATGAGTGAATATGGTTGTTGCTGAACTGAAGAGTCGTTGTATAAAGCAAATAGAGAGAGTTCCGTCAGCGATGACAGGACTCTCTCTTTCGTTTACTCGTTTACTATGTAAGCCCGACACATAGCTTTCATCGAGATTGCCAACTGTCGTCTAAAGAACCTCACAAGCCTTATTTCTCGAAATTTCGCAGGTTTGATAATCTAACGAATCGTAGACACTTTATTTGTGCTGTAAGCATGTTTGGGTAGCAGAATATCGCTAAATTGTACTAAATAGCGTGTCTGAGATTCGTTACATTTTGTATGACAGCAAAATCATTGGAATAAGGCTTCACAGATTCGTTAGAACTGAGCACCCCTTCGGAGATGACTAATTATGAGATGCATTCGTTGTCATGTCTTGTTGTCGAGATCCTAGTCTATTCTTTCTTGAAACTTAACTTATTACTCTTCCATGTTACTCACGTATACTCTTGTAGTGTTCTTATTATTCTTGGTGTTTATTTTCATTTTTTCGTTGATACTCATCCCTATGAGAGCCACATATTATACTCTACTCTTCCTACTCACGCAGCTTATTACAGCCTACATATCACACTTAGCTTATGTGCGGAATGTTGTGAACTTCAGCATGTGCACAAGCTTGGATAAATGTGCGATCTCCTGCTGGACTCCAGAGGTGTCCGTACCTGCCATGGCCTGATTCGCCCGCAGCGTTCTGCGCGTGTTCAGCATACCTTCGATCAGTTTCATGACCGTGTTGCGTCCACGATGATCGACAATCATATACTTTTTGCGTGCATCCAGCTCTACCCATACGATGTTGCTAAATGATGTGAACAGATGCCTGCGGTACAGCTCCATATCGGTCTCATTGTAATGCTCGCCATAAAAGGCATAATATCCGTGTATGTGCAACTTCTCCGCCAACACTGTGATGAACGGATCATGTTCGAGCATAGCGTTACGTTCCATGTTTCACGCCTCCGTTATGCGTGATCCGCAGATCCCGTCTTTTTGAGATCTATTTTAACATATTGTGCAAGGTGTTGCCTCTACACAGATAAAAGCCAAGTTTTAACTCCGAAGACCGATGCATCACAAATGAAAGTTATTAGCACGATACTAATTTTCTAAATCTAATATGACTCACATATCCGTCTGCCCTTCACCCATACACCCTCAATATCCAGCTCCGCATTCAGAAAAACGATATCTGCCTGTTTTCCTTGAGCCAGGGAACCTGTCCGATGATCAATGCCCAGCAGGCGTGCCGGAGTCAGACTTGCTGCACGTGATGCAGCGTTCAGACTCAGGCCCACTTCCTGTACAAGGTAACGGAAACCGCGAATCATCGTCAGTGTGCTTCCCGCCAATGCGCCGCCGTCCTTCAGTCTGGCCTCACCATGCTTCACGATTACGGGCAGGTCACCGATCTTGTATTCCCCATCATCCAATCCCGCAGCAGACATGGCATCTGTGATCAACACGAGTTGATCGTTATGTTGCTTCAGCTGAGCGAGGATTGAGATCGCCGCAGAGTGAACATGAATGCCGTCGGCAATCACCTCGGCACTGATACGTGGATCACTCAGCACGGCTCCGGCAGCCCCGGGTAACCGATGATGCAACGGTGTCATGGCATTGAATGTATGTACCGCATGATGCAGTCCGGCTTCCACTGCCCGCTCCACCTCTTCATAGGTCGCATCGGTATGGCCGAGTGCCGCTGTAATCCGTTGTTCTCGCAGCCATGAAATGACTTCCAGCGCGCCTTCACGTTCCGGTGCCAACGTAACTTGACGGATAAGACCGGGATATTGCTTTTCCCATGCCTCAAGCCAGGATACATCAGGCAGAATGATATGTTCCGGATTTTGCGCGCCAGGCCATTTCGGACTAAAAAACGGACCTTCCAGGTGTACACCTTCAAGCTGAGCATAAGGCATTTCACCGGAACGGTACCGGTTGACCTCAGCAAGTACGTTATCCAATCGCTCTTTTGGAGCCGTCATGGAAGTCGCAAGCATCGCTGTTGTTCCCTGCGTACTATGAAAAGAAGTGATCTTGTCCAACACCTCCGGGCTTGCATCCATAAAGTCTTCTCCATTCCCACCATGCACATGGATATCAATAAATCCAGGCACAATGAGGCCGCGTTCCGGTACAGACAGCAGCAAAGCCTCTCGCCGAATCTGTTCGGGCAGACCTTCAGGTAACCCAGCATAGAGGATTTTCCCATCCCTCCAAGCTAATACACCGTCTTCCAATATCTCATCTGCAAGGAGCAGTTTGCCCCGAAGAAGAGAAATATTTTCATCACGCTGGCTCCCAGGTTCACGGCTATTCTCCTCGGTCATCTCACCAGCCTCCCAGCCGCACGGTCCAGCAATACCACCACATTTGGATGACATTGCAAAAGCGATGCAGGACAGGCCGTTGTGATTGGGCCCATGAACGCTTCGCGAATAATTTCGGCTTTTTCCTCGCCACGGGCAATAAGCAGAATTTGTTTGGCTTTCAAAATGGTACCAACACCCATTGTAATCGCCTGAGCCGGAACTTCATCAATGCTGTCAAAGAAGCGTGCGTTTGCCTTTCGAGTCTCGTCTTTCAGATCCACAACATGTGTTCGTCCTGTAAGTTCAGTTCCCGGTTCATTGAAGCCAATATGACCATTATGTCCAATACCCAGCAGTTGAAGGTCTACCGGTCCACGATCGTCCAGCCGTTGTTCATAGGAATTACATTCCTGTTCCAGATCTGCAGCCTGACCATCAGGCACTTGCGTTCTGGCAAGATCCATATCAATATGATGGAATAATTGTTCGTTCATGAAACTGCGGTAACTTTCACGATGTTCTGTTGGAAGTCCGACATACTCATCCAGATTAAAAGAGGAAGCCTGTGAGAAGCTAACCAGCCCCTTCTGGTACAACGTGATAAGCTGTTTATATATACCTACAGGAGAACTTCCTGTCGCGAGCCCCAATACAGCCCGTGGTTTGGTCTGCAACAAGCTGGCAATGAGGCCAGCACCCGTGGCGTTTAAATCTTCTTCATTTTCAAAAATTCGTATATTCATCTTCATCTGTCAGGCACCTCCGTTGTGTTGGACTCGATAAGACTGCACATTGTGATAGGATTGTTCCAGTCTGGGGATAAAACGGTCGAAGTCGGCACTTACCATGCCTGTGAACAAAATATCGACCACATGCAGCAGTGCAATACGTGAAGCCATATCTCCACGCCTCATTCCTTCTTCCAGAGAAGAGGTGAACAGCGGGATATCGGATACAGTTGCGAGCGCGTTACTGCCATAGGAAGTCAGTGAAATCGTAGAAGCTCCGGCCTGTTTGGCACAATGCAGGGCATCTATGGTCTCTGGTGTTTCGCCTGAATAGGATACCGCCATCGCCACATCTCCCTCGGCGAGCGAAGATGCGGATGTAATCTGCATATGTGAGTCGGAAAAAGCCGTACAGCTCTTGCCAATCCGCACCAGTTTCTGATAGAAATCCTGTGTAACAATCGATGAGGTAGCTACACCGTACAGATCGATGCGGCGAGCCTGACACAATAATTGCACTGCCTGCTCCAATCTGCCCAAATCCAGCAAACGGGTGGTATCTGCAATAGACGCGAGGTGGTTGGCTTCGATAGCTTCAACAATTTTGGATAGGGAATTGCCCGCTACAATATCCTGATACGCCGTTTCATCAGATGCGTGGGACAATTCTGCGGCGAGTTTCATTTTGAAATCGGGAAATCCCTTGAAATGAAACGACTTGCAAAAGCGGGTTACCGTCGCCGCACTTGTGCCACTCTGCTCTGCCAGATGACTAATCGTCCAGCCGGGAATGTCCGATGGAGATTGCATAATGACTTCGGCAATACGTCGCTCCTGAGACGGAAGGTTATTCAGTTCTTGCTGCAACGCACGTAATATGGCTGCCATGAGGACCTCACTTCATGAAAATTATTTTTATTTATTTTATATAAAATAGGAAAATCATTTTTATATTTTCATTTTAATCAAGACGATCCTGCAAATCAAGAGGAATTTCCCATGGCTTTTGCAATTATGCTGAGCGTGTATAGACCTTCACCTGCTTGATATGCATAGTCGATGTCCTTTATATTGAGAATCGAGATATGATCGTATTATAAGAAGGAGCAATTCAATGAATCGAAGACAACGGAGAAAGTTCATTCCTTCCACCTGGATTATTGCTACCAAACAAACAGAAGGTCGCACCTATTATGCCCTCTATGCTATTGACTGGAAACGTGGAGGTCGATTGAGTTGGGAGGGCTGGAATCAGCTCGAAGACCTGCTGCAATTTCATATTCCGATCAAACGAAAAGCCGGAGGATGGAAATCCGCTTCCCAGCCTGCCGCAAAAATTGCGAAAAGAGCACTCCATCTTCATCTGAACGAAGCAGAGTTCGAGGAATTGGAGCAGCTCTTTTATCAGCCATTTTCGAAGAAAAGATGGAGGGTGTTCATTCAAATGAATAGGAATCAATAAGTGATATGAATTCGGTTATTTCATTTTTTCACGCTAAAACAAAAAAGCCTCTTCCCTTCTTTGGATAAAAGAATAGGAAAGACTTTCGCGGTACAACGATTCAATTCGTTTTAATGCAATTTCCATTCAACTAAACGCTCAACTCAAGTTAACTCGGTCTAATTCATGTCATCATATCGTTTTAAGAATTTGCTGGCTAAGCTGGGGACAGTCATTTGATGAACCGATTGATTTTCAATCTCTTCTGCCAAATCGTCGTCTGTTAGAGAAATGAAGAACGTAATGTCTGCTTTTGCTTGTCCATACCGAGCAAAAATGTCATCTGCTGTTTCATTTACAACTTTGGCGATGATTCGAATGATCTCATCCTTATACTCCTGAACTTCTTCTGTTGCATACAACAATCGGCTGATATGGTTAAAGTGCGTATCCTCGCCATATTGATATTCGGAGCAGCCCCATCTGTAATAGATCTCGTCCTCCTCACTGTCGCATAGCCCTTGCTCTTTCATTCTCGAAATGTGCGCTGCCAGGGATTCCTCGGTATTCACCGCCATAAACAGCGTTACCCAATCACTGTCCGTTCCAAATGCACAAGCATATACTTTCTCATGCTGCACCTTAGCCAACGTCTGTTCCAGATCGGGTAGAAAACTCGCACGAAAATGGTCTTCAAATTCATTTAAGAAACGGTCCATTTAGATCATCCTTTCATGTTTTATATAAGTTGAATACCGAATAGTTACACCTGCCACTTCAATGACAGAATAACCTTCTGATCACTGTTATCCCCAGATTTCTTGTATCACTTTTTAAAAGTGGAAATCTGCGGATAAAGGCGAACACTCTGCTTCTTCAGGTCATTTCTGCCCTCTCCGTTCTAGTGTAAATATGTAGTTTAACTTATATAGATGTAGTACAAAAAAATCCCAAACCCAATTCGTCCAAACCATTGTTTCACTTTCAAGCCTTACCTACAAACTCATCTGCTTGATATATGTAATCATTATGGTCTACTAAAATAATGAAAACAAGCGATGCTACGTTTCGGATATTCCCTCAATTTATTGTTAGTTTCCTCAATCCATGGTCCATACCAGCAAAAAAGCCTTGCCCCATTCTTCATGACAAAGAATAGAGAAAGGCTTTCATGCTGCTACTTAATCCTAACTGTAATTCGCAACTAGATCTTCAGTTCTCCAAGCTTAATCAGCTCGACAACTGCCTGCGAACGACCCTTAACATTGAGTTTCTGCATCACATTCGAAATATGGTTTGAAACACACAAAAAACTATAGCCTACCCAATACGGAATGGATCTCAACATTGTTTGATTTATCAACAGTGATCTTTGAAACTAACTTTCGCAGAATCAGGTTTACTTGGTCTACTTCAGTAAATTGACTCAGATTAGACAATTCCTCAAGTGAAATGTTTATTGCATTAAATTGCTCATTGTCATTCAAAGCTCGTTCTAAATCAGTTTTCATCTTGGATAACTGTTCCTGTTTCTGTTTGATCTCTTGCTCATACTGTTCCTTCTCAAACTCATATTGCTCATCATCAATTTCATCGTTTAACTTTTGCTTTCGGATTTCAAAAAGCAATTTACGTGCATTCTGTATCTGCTTCTCATATTTAACGATTAACTTTCCGGTATCTTTTTTCGCTTTTTTAGTGAAGGTTACAGTCTTCCCCGACTTTGTTTTACTTCTAAGTTTCTCGCTCAATCTTTCAATAAGAGCATCTTTGAAATCGTCGTAAGGAATCCTATTGTGATTTTCACATCCAGTTTCACCCTGTCTTCTTCTTTTAGAACAAACTAAGTAACGATAGCTGTTCTTCTTGCCGTTTGAGGTCACAATGTTTAATGATGATCCACAATGCTTACACTTGATTATACCAGCGAATACATTGACCTTGTTTCTTACCCCTCCACGCTTTCCACCGCCACGCTCTAACCGAATCTCCTGTGCCTTTCTAAATAGCTCCTCACTAACAATTGCTTCATGAGTCTGCTTACCGCTTTCTTCCCATAGCTCCTTGTCACGCTTAACCAACTTTCTAGATTTATCAGAGATATTGTTGATATCGTTATAAACCTTTACAACTGTAAATTTATTAAATATGTTTTTACCTGTATATATCTCATTCGTTAGTATACGCTCTACAGACGTTACTCCCCATTTCCCTCCTCTGTAAGAGGGAACTTTCTCTTTATTCAGATACTTTGTTATAGCTTTCTCACCCATCTTTTGATTGACATACATATCAAAAATGAGTTGAACGATCCTGGCACGTTCATTAGGTATAATGGTTTTCCTATCATCGACCTTTATTTTGTCATAGCCCAATGGTGCAATAGTACCTATATAATTTCCTTTCATTCCAGACTGACGTATACCTCTTCGTGATGATATGCTAATTTGCTCACTCAACTTTTGGTTAACTGCTGAGAATATTTGAAATTTAAACTCGTCATGATCAACTTGTGAATCATAGTTCTCGTCCAAGGATACAACCCTTAAACCAAGCTTATCCACAAGAGTTCTCTTCAAACCTAACGAGTCATACGTATCACGAGAGAATCTAGATAAAGAAGAAAAGAGGATGGTTTTAAAGTAACCCTTACCTGCATCCTCAATTAGTGTCTGAATAGATGGTCTTCCAACAATGGATGTACCACTATCCCTGTCTACATATATGTACTCTTCACAAACCTTTAAACTTAGCTGTCTGGCTTTCTCTTCACAATCCATCCGTTGGTGTTCTGGACTGAACTTTTGTGACTCCTTTGTTGTGGATACCCTAACATATATTGCTGCATCCTCATATCTCATGTGACATTCCCCTCAGTCTGTAGATTTAATTGTGATATCATAGTCTGTAGCAGGGAAATTTTTGATTGCTCTTTGTACTACAGTATCAACTACAAATTGAATTGCTGCTTTTGCTTCTTCTTCGCTACGGTTATCGTCTATAAAAATAAAGTTGAATGATTTAGATTTTTTCTGCTTGTTTGTCTCCTTCATCCGTTGTACACCACCCGTATGACTTTCGTACGGATAATGTATGCGAATGCTGCTTGGACGAATGACAGACAATGTTTTTGCTGCACTTTGGATATTCACTCACCTCCTCACCTTGTATATTCGAGGTGATAGTAGTTGTCACCCTGACACCCACGAGACTACTCAGTATTCTAAGACATGTTCCTTTGTGTTTAGTGTAGTTTAGAGTGCAATGAATAGATGGATTACAATTGAGTCTAGAGATAATCTTGCATGTTATTTTGTTTTGTAATTCTATTCTTGATCCTTCAACTTAATTTGCATTTGTTCAAAGGTAAACGGTTGATGCACATTGTATATTTGACCATCAATCTCTATCTGTCCTATTGGTATGTATCCTTTATACACTTTCTGTTCATTCTCATTACTGTTTACTTCAATGCTTTTTTGACCAGTCGTTGATTGCTCCGATTGAATCAAAACTATTTTTCCATCTTGAGTGTTTTTAAAAACTCCAGTATCGTTTTCTAGCTTAGGTAAACCCAAGTCTTTCTTTGCCTCTGTTATCGAATCATATCTTCTAAATGTGGGAATTACATTGGATTGCTTGTTTCCCATCTCAATTGCATAAACTGGCTTAGCCTGTGCCTTATATGAATTTCCCCCGAAAGTTAATATGGTAACACTGGGAATCCTTTAATTAGAAATGATTCCTACGTCTCTGATTCAGTCAACTTCGATAAGCTTAAGTGGGTAGTTGAATCCCCCCTCCTACATGGGAAAGTATTGAGAACCTTTATCCTCAGATGTTGAAAATGTACAATGAAGACTTGCTAGTTTTGAACAAATTGCAGAAGCCACTAAAACAGACTGGTGGACTATAAAGCAAATGTATAAGGATAAGCGAGCCATTTTGCTTACAACTAAAGAAAGAGGAGTAACAAGACGTGCTCGTGACTTTGAGAGGATATATGATTTGCACTTTGTTGATGGATTAGCTTTTACTCAAATTTATAAGGGATATGGATTAAGTCCAACTTACTGTAAACAGGTGCTCCAAGAAAACATACACAAGTTTTTAAAATAAATACCCCTCAAGAGAATAATATCTCAAGAGGGGTTAAGTTTTACCTATATTTGTTATTTATCTACTTCTCTTTGATGTCTACTGTAATTACAATTCCTCAGATTAGTATTTTTCCTATCACTGCACCCGTATCATTCGTTTGATTGTCCCTCTTGATGCATGGTTACAACCTACCCACATATTGTATATACTACCATTTGAAATTATATACCCCTTCCGAATTATAGCATTTTTATTAGTAAACGCTTTCTTCATGTTATATAATATTTTACTTTCATTCCTATTTTCCAGATATCCGCGTATAAATCAGTAAAAGTGCATATTGTTTGTGTCAGATTTTTGCCGCTCAGTGTCATCCTGATTTCGGGTTTATTGACTCATTCTGATATTTGGACAGTCCATCTGGACAATCACTATGATGAAAAGATAATTAAGCAAGATTGGAAGTTAACCTAATTAAGCCATTCAAAATGGAATTAGGACTTCAAAGGTTTCCCTTTGGTACTACAGCATGGACTAAAAAGCGCGAGTCACAGTGCTGAATTCGCCCCTGTAACCCGCGCTTTTTTATGCTTCTATACATCAATCACTGTCCTATTGAGTAAAAAATCAATTTATAACATCCATTAAGCTCTCATACCCACATAATCAATGGACGTTGAAACTCCGCTCACTTTAAATGATACATTCGATACTTAGACATAAACTTTACAGATGGAGCGCTGAATTAGCAATGAGGACACCTATCAGCTTACTACGGGGTATGGTAAGAGCGGAAAATTCATGTCGGAAGGATTTTTACATACAGACTTCAATTAGTTAATTATTTCCTATAACATCGCTATTATTCCATATATCAGGATTATTGATCGTTTGATTTTCTCCACGTACAGTGAAATCATAACTATCCTTTGCATTAGTATACCAGTCAACAATGACTAACTTTCCATTCGCACTTTGCACAAGAAATTCAGTAGGTTCAGCAAAACTGCCTACATCCTTTTTAACTTGTGCATCTAATTTAAGATAGAAAAAGTTCTTACCCTCTCCAACATACTTTACTTCTGCTGCATCAACATCAACGCCTGTCACCAAATTATGAGTAAGATTGTTCTTAAGGAACAAATCGTATTGAGAGGTGATTTTTTTTTGCGTATATTGTTTAAGGTTTTCGTTATCTATATAAGTATCCAATTCAATGTCAGAACCGTTCCAGATCGCCCTATAATATTCAGACAGAGCATCCGTACACATTTTGTATGCTGTTTCAAAATCTGAAGCGGTTAGACCACTTTCGTCTTTCGCCAAAAAATAGGAGGAATCTTTTGATGAATTTCCTTTTGTTACAGGCGAAACTCTTGTGTTTTCAGCATTATTAATATCTCCAACAACGGGAACATTGTTATTTTCATTGTCACTAGTACTAGTCTGTTCGCATGCACTAAGAGTTAATAAAATCAATAATAACAGGTAAGCACGTTTCATTAAGTTTCCTCCTATGAAAATATTCTCGAACTCCAGATAATTAAGGAGGAGAAATTAGTTTGATGCACAACGCCTCAAAAAACCAATGAAGTGTTGTGCATCTCCCCTCAAATTTTTCACTTGTAATAACCAGTCAATTTTATAACCCTTTTGCTATCACCAGGATAAATTTCCTCCGCCTTTTGGTTGTTGTTATAACTATTTTTACCAGTGCGTCCTGTAACCAACGCTCCAAGAACTGACATCGTATTAGTTTCGTAGTATTCAGTAATAATAGTCGAATGCCGCCAATTATTGTAAGATCCGCTCAAATAAAATTGCAATACATCTCCAATTTGATATGGATAGCCTGCACTAGCATTATATTTGAACGTTGAGTATGTAGTACCCGTCCCAGCCGGACCCTTCGTTGTGTTATTCACCAAAAAATTATACAGGTTTGGTACACCTGACCAGGATGAAGCACGATTACTCAAACTTCTATAATACCAGCCTGTAGAGGCAATACCTGTTCCATTAGTATCGTAAGTAATTGCACCACCAGCGAGTAATGCATGAGATACGAAGTTTGTACAGTCCCAATTTCCAGTTATTTGTGAGAAATCGTAGTAAGAAACATTCGAACCACCACTTGCAGGCTGATCTTTTGCTTTATTATTTTTCGCGTAATTTGCTATCGCTGTCTTATTTAATGAAGATAAGGTTGCAAAAGGCGTAATAACCTGATTAGATGATCCGTCATTTTCTAAACTATTGATTTGTACTGGAGCTTCGCGATCAACAGAAAAATAATCGGTGATTTTATCATTTAATTCCTCTTGTCTTTTAGCGGTATAAGAGCTATCCAGCTTAGAGTTGATATTAACGAGATTACTTATATGATCCCCTTCACCTCTAACATATTCATCATAATAGTCATACGGCATATACCAATCTGAAATAGTAAGCCCTGCATCTGTATTGCGAAATAACATTTTTGACACTTCGCCAAATCCAGACTCCACTTCCATTCCCACGTAATTAAATGAGGCCTCAGTACCTATTGTCAAGAGGATGCCTTCTTCGGTAACTTCAGAGGACAGTAAATTGAATTTCAAGACGTAGTTTTCTTTTTGTGCATTTGCGGCATCTATCACAAATTGTTTTGTTTTCATTTTCTTTTCCAAGTAATCAGACAGTTCGGAATCAAGCAATTCTGTCCTGACAGTTGATTTGTTATCTAATTGCTTTGTTCCGAGATCGATATTTTCATAGTAATTCTTCAACAATTCTTTTGCAAGGGAATAACTAGTTGTCACGGCAGATAAGCTAATCGCTCTATCCTGAGTGTTCAATTCAATTTGTAATGGACTACTGGGTTCAACATACGAATCATCAAAATTATGGTCTGGTAGAATAATATCTTGAGTATCAATCTCAGGTGGGTTACTTTGAGCCTGAGCAGCTGGAATATTCATGGAAAGTACAAGTGCACCTACAATCACATTGCTCATTATTTTTTTCAAAAAAAATCATTCCTCTCATCTCATTTGTATAAAAAAACAATACTACAAACATGAAATTAAAGTTTTTTTTGCAATCACACCTCCTAGAACGATCATTAATAATAATCCTAACAATCGTTTCAATCAGCTATTTTTACGTCCTTAAAAAAGTAAAAACATTACAATTAATTGCAATCTTTCCCAATATAAATTATTCCCTTAAATCTGTCAATGATAATAGAGAAAAACAATAATGTTATAGATTACAGTCCTTCAGCCTAAAGTAGAAGCCGCTGCTAAAAAGGAGAGCACTGTAGCAGAAAAAGTGGCGTATACCAAAAGCAAATCAAGAAACTTAAACATTTGACCACTAAGGTACAAATCGAACGTAGTACAGAGGTTAAAGGTTCAAAAGGTTACATAGCAAGTCTTGAATTAGAAAGGAAATACATTAAGCAAAGTTTGTATTATTCAGAGAAAATTCTTGAACTTTATAATTAATCTGCAAGCACTCCATTGGGTTGGGGTGCTTTTATCGTTCCACTGTTGATTGTTCCGATGTCTGATCATTGTGAGACAACTTAGTACATAATGTTCCCCGAAATGTTCGTGGAAGCTGACCCTCAAATTTGAGGGTCAGGTATGTGTACACTGAGTACACAGTTAAACTTGTCAGATTGTCATGTGGGTAGTATGGGAAATGGTTGATACATAGGACTTATTCGGGGAATCTCGATTAACTAACCCCGCACTTGTTAAGTACGTATCTCTGTTTATTAAGTATCTCTGTTAGTACTTATCCTCTGGTTTTGGGTTAAGATCTTAACCTGAAACAGTAGGACGGTGAGTTAAGATCTTAACTTCAAACTGAGAGACGGAGGGTTAATATCTTAACCGAAAACAATAGGACGGTTTGTGAAGTTCATCATGAACCCGACAAACTATGTATCAAATGTTGGAACACTAAATTTCGTGCAGGTTGCTTCCTCAGAATTGAGGAGCCATATTCCCCACTTGGAGAACATGGTCAGTCCCCAAGATTGGGGAGTCAGTTTAATGATCCCTATTCATGGGCAAGGGGGCGAAATCTGACTGCTTAGAGTTGCTTATTGTAGCAAACAAAAAGGTGACACCAAGTGCCACCCCATTTGATCAAATTATTCTAATCCATAAACTGATTCTAGATTTTCCATGTTCAAGAAATCCTTTTTCAATCTAGCGTAAACATAACCGTCATCGCGTGTACGTCCAACATTATAATACTTACAAATAGCATAATATTCCTCTTTACCAAGTTTACCACTTTTTTTATACAGTTCATGTGCCATATATAACATTCCACTGTTTCTGATATTTGTAGGCGTTAATGTTGGAACTTGATACAGCTCTGATATCTTCTTTATTCTTCTATTGATCAATGCGGAAGCTGCTGGTACGTTACCCTCCACACCTGTACGTGCATCAGCCGCGCCACGAACTATGTAGTCCGTTTTAGTAAGATAGTTTTTGTTGTTTCTCATGCCTTCAAACTCTAATCCATTATTCTTGAAATTGACCTTTTCATTGTTTGCAGTCCTCATGATGTTATATAGCTCATTAGTGATGGGAATTATCCTTGATTCTTTGTTGCCTTCAGATGTTTCATTATATAACTCAACTTCATAACTTATTGAATCACTGGTTATCTGTCTAACTCGTTCCATTTTAAGTGTCAGAAGTTCACTATATTGTCTACCGTATACACCTTCAAATATCCCCAATATAGCCAATTTATCTTGATGGTTAATACAATTTTTTACCCATTTCATAATATTGTCATGATGGAATAGACTCGGCTCACTTGTATCTAAAAATTGTTTGTAAAACTCATCAGAGCTAACCGCGTCAAGTGGATTGATGTTGTCTACACGCAAATCTTGCTCTATAGCCCATCTTATATAATTTTGTATTATGATTCCTGTAGCAATGATTGTAGTCATCTTTGTGGACTTTAATAGAAGGAGTACCTGTTTAATCTCGCCCAAGTTAAAATCATATAGATCACGACCTAATTTAGCTTCAATACTCGAAGCTCTCTTCAGTACACGTCCATATGAGATTCTCGCTGCTTGACTCTGATTTTTCAAGTATCGTTCTTTCACGGCTGAATTGTAGAAGGACTCATCATAGATTTTATTCACACTGTACACCTCTAAATATGGAGTCAAAATACTTGATAATATCCTCACGTATACGCTTGTTTCCGGTTAATACCTTCTTCTTGTTAAGTAGATTTAATAGTTTTTCATCTTCTAGATTAATGCCATTAATGTAATGAGATAACTTCTGTAGAGGAATCTTGTTCTCATACATGTAATGGGATAAAACGATATATCCTATGAACATAAGGGGGTGACTCATCATGTGACTTCCTCGTAGTTTTACATTGATTGAAAAATCTTCTGGATAGCTTCCTACTAAATAAGCAACGAATTCTATCAAGTAATCCGATACTTGAAGCACATCAAATTGCCTTTCCAATTTGAACACTTTATCTACAGCATAAGAAAGGATATCAAAAGTTGTAAGTTCTCCAACTAAATCACTTACTTTGTTAGATGATGCAATCTGTTTCCCGATTTCAGACTTACGTTGCAGATTTGCCACTACTTTATCAGACAATCTCTCTTGAGCTAATTCTTCTCTTCTTTCTTTCTTCAACACGTTAACTGTATTAATCTGACCCAAGTATCTCTGAGCTGTATCATGGTCGTATGATCTTATAGATAATATCAACTCCAAGTCCAAGTGTGGATTGGCTTGTAGAGCAACCACACCTCCTTGTAAGCGATGGAACCTATCGAGAATAGATATAACAGAGCCCTCGTTAATTGTCAGTGTGTTGGACTCCTCATTGTACGTAACAGGGTCTACTTCACTTGAGAATGCATTAAGAGTGATCATGTCTTCAAAATAACTGTTAGAAGCCATTTTATCGGCAATCCTTTTAACACTGGCCTTGTTTACAATGGGAGTCCTAACTATACCTCCTGATTTGTTTGTCTTATAGTTGACTCCACGTTGTGTTTCATCGTCATAAATAATTAACTGGCTGCCGTACAACTTGACTAAGTTTTGAATTGAAATTTTGGTGATGTAGCTATCAAATTTAATCTTTGTACATTCCTCAAAATGGATAGGCAAAGTGATTCTTTCTTGAATTGATTGGCTAAGAATATCCTCAGCACCTCTGATTTCTCGCTTACCAAAATACCTATCTGGGTCGAATAGTTTATCCTCTGTTACTTTATATAAAGCTTTGGTCAGGCCATAAAGCATGGCAACATCTAAATCAGAAACAGACTCCACATTAGATATTATTGAATCAATCTCTTCAACTGGAACATTTAAATCGATTAGTTGAACCTGTAATTGGTGCTTTACTTTTCTCGTTTTAAGAACTACTTCAAGATGAGTCAAAAGGATTTGTTCAACTTCTGTTCTATCTACCTTCATATGTATATTCACTATGTACAGTATAGCACTCGTCAAAGTGATTTTAAACGTAAAGATACATACGGGATTTAAAAAAATGGTCGGTAGGAGTTGACGTGAAGTCAACCAACTATAGGGTGTCACCAAATGACACCACCGGAGAGCAACTTTTTTCACTTCCGGAATTCGGAACCACAGTGACACGATTGTAGATGGCAGGATTGGCTGTGTTGGAATTTTGGGAGTTGGGTTGGCAATATCGAGTAAAGCAAAAAACAGCCGCGTGAGGGCTGTCTAGAAGTTTATTTGTGGTATCTGTGGTTTAAGTGGCGTAAGAACTGATGTTATAAAGCCTGATAAATGTTCAAATAGTTTCCAATAAGATCACCCACACCTTGATAGCTATAATCTGTCTTATAGGCAATGTAAAACAAGATGAGAAATGCAGAGCCACCAACAAGTATAAGTTTGTCCTTTAACGATAATGATCTCATGTACAACCTCCCTTTTTATATAGGGATATTACACCATGCATGCGAACTCACTTTCTACTTTACCGCCTTATCCCTATCTTATTATAAATTTCAAATCGCATCACATTCGAAATATGGTTACGCACCGTTTTCTCGCTGATGAATAACTGCCCTGCGATGTCACGCGTTGTTTTGTCTTGAACCAGTAATTCGAATACTTCGCGTTCACGGTGGGTCAACAAAAATTTGCTTTTATGATCGATACCCTTCAATGTTCACCCCTCCTTGCTCGGGTTGTGTTGGTGTAACAAGGTTAAGGGGATACAGTCAACTCATCTTATGTCAGGTCAAGGGCGTTGGTTCAGTTTTATAAGAAAAATGGGCAGTAAACATGTGATTCATTGTCCAAAGAGAGCGTATGCAATTGTATATGTATTAGAGATCAAGTAAAACAAACATGCCCCTGCAGCGGATGTTACCATCTGCGCAAAGGCACACTTGTTCATCTGTCTTCAGAACTACCGATTCATTCGGTTCATCATGCCATCGTTATTATTACGGTTCATCAGGCCATCGTCAAGGATGCCATCGCGGTGATTCGTATCTGTTCCGTTCGTTGGGAAAATGCGCTCCACCATCGATTGGAACGTATCGATCATGCCACTAACGGGCTTACCGTTACGAATATCTGTGGCATAGTTCTCCACATGCTCCACAAAATCCGGATTGGCTGATACATATACATTCTCGATGTTTGGTGCAAACTGCTTGATTTTGGCTGAAATCTTGCCTTTAATCTCAGCTGATGTGTTATCGTCCGTGCTATCTACACGTTGTCCCTCACTTTTCATACCATAATGCCCATCGTCTGTCCCACGTGCTTTACCGCTGTTTGTCAGACCACGCATCATACCAACGGCGCCTGTGCCCATGGTTCCATAGATGCTGCGGTCATTCCCCATATGGCTGCGATCCGTTGCCGAATTTGTGTTCAGTCCTGGAGCAATCCCGCTAGTGCTGTATGGAGACATTGTGCCCGTACCGCCATTCACACGCATACCACCCATATCGTGATTCATGTTGCCCCCACGCATGGTATCACTGGCATGATTGCGCATCGTTCCATTCAGCATGCTCGTACGACCATTGGACTTGCTTTCCAACTTGCCTGCATGACCATCTGCCAAACGAACCGCGACATAAGCATTACGATCCGTTAACATGACACGGGCGGATTTGACTTCCTTCATCTCCGTGATGCGTTTTGCCAGCTCTTCACTGGATTTCAGGTCAGTCACATTATGCATGCGATAACTTTTTGCACGGATGCCATCCATGCCATTTGTTTCCACACCATAACGGTTAATGCCGTTAGCTTGCTGACGAACACTTTGTGTATGCATATTGTTGGTATCCCGATTCGTGCCACAACCTGTCAAACCGGCCATTACAAAGATTGCAGTAGATAATGATAACGTAATAGCTGTTGCCTTTTTGACTGCTGGCATGTACTCATCCTCCAATGTTTGTTGGTTTTGGTCACAAAGATAGGATGCGCTTCTGTACGTACCGATATGCTGAAAGGATATGGTACCTTACCCTGTAGGTCTGGATCTTCTGGTTTGGGTATTCTGGTTTTGGTCTTTGTGTATTAGTCTTTAGGTTTTGATCTGTGGATCGTGAGATTCTTCGCTATATAAAACAAAAAAACAGTACTGCTTGTTCGCAGCACTGCCTCGAAATAATATTTGTATCTTAATACAATAATATCACTTATCTTCCGCCCCGCTCATTTCCCTTCTGTTGATGAGGAAGTCGTTTCGTCATTTGCAGAACTCGATGACTCTTCCGAAGAAGTTGTGGATGCTTTAATTGTATCCGGGAATTTCTCGGCTTCCGTTAGACTCGTTGCATCCATGGCATATGCCCATTGACCATCCGGCGTAATGACCCAGATCTGATCCGATTCGGATGGCACCGTAATTCCTCGATATACATCTCGAACTTGTTGCCCATTTACCGTCTGTTCAACAGACAGGGTGAATCGGGGAACCGAATTCTTCAGCTCGGACGCTTTGCGCACATCATCTGCTGTCGACAGGTTTTTGATTTTGCCGATAAGAGATACGGCATATGTGGATTCAATCGTTTTTCCATTCAGTGTCCAGGTCTGTTCTGCCGCATCGTTCTTCGATGTCGATGTTAACATCCAAGTAGCTGCTTCACCTTCCCACTCCAGAGACCCAACATTAGTCTCATCCATGTTGAAAGGTGTAGTGTCCAATAAATCACGACGAGACAAAGCTATGCTGGTAATCGCCTCTGTCTGCACGGCAACCACAGAACCCGAATCAACTCGCACATAACGTGCATCATCTGCTGGAAGCTGGCCACCAATAGCCAGTTTGATCTCCCGATTATCTTTGAGTTTGATATCCATACGTGTAGCATCTGTTCCTAATCCGTACTTATCCAGATCCGTTGGCGCTTCTTCCACCACCAGTTCCTGATTCGCACCACTCAGAGCATCCAGCCAACTGCTTACACTGTAACCGTTCAGAGGGTATGCTTTTGGCTCAACCATCTGCCATACGCCATTTTCAAGCGACAAAGTCGAAGCTGCTGCTGCACCGGATGTCTCCTCCGTTGTGTCATGTATTGTAATGGATTGGATATCCCCGGATTGAATACCAAGCAACTTGGCTTGCACCGCTTCTTCTTCTCGAAAATAATTTTGACTGGCCGCGTACACCCAGCCCACAATCAGTACGATGACCACCAGAATTGTTGGGACCCATTTTTTCATACCCGTCTACGCCTCCACCATAAGAGTACACCGATGATAACAAAGATGAGTGGGAACGCGACAATAGCCACGAAGAAAATCGTTCTGGCCTGTTCGCCATTCAGGTATGCCGTCTCATACCCGGCTTGTACCCGTGGGCGAATCGTCAATCCATTTTCTTTCTCACTCAGATAGTTTACCGTATTCAAAATAAAGTCCCGATTGCCGCCATTCGCAATTTCCGAATCCTGCATGAAAATGGACGAGCCCAAAATAACCGCCTTCGGTTTGCCATCCGTCGTATCGGCTGCATACCCTAATTCAACGGGTCCTTGAATGTCCTCTTCGACATCATTGGTTGTTTCATTCTGCAATAAACCGCCGATATTTGTCTCCCCATAACTGTCATTCGAAGAATGAATTAAAGGTGAAAGAGTATATTTATCCTGTTCTTTGCTGGTCAGCGCAATCGACAACGACAACATCGGATACAATTGGCTTGCAGCAAGTTTGTCCGTAATTGCATGTGTACCATACTCCGGCACCACCCAGAGTGGCCCCATCGTACTGGCTTGTTGATTATCAACCATGACCGCATGCTCATCAACGACGCCATAGTCAGCCATCAGAGCATCGATGTTTTTCCAACTGGATTTCATATCTTCTACGAATCCGAGGGATAATAACAGCTTGCCTCCATTACTCAGATAGGTGCGAATGGCCTTCATTTCTGCATCACTGAGATCACGTTGTGGACCTATAATGGCAAGCACATCTGCATCTTCCGGAACCTTCCCGGCCTGATTCAACTGCAACTCTTCCGTCTGCACATTATTTTGTTCCAAGGAAGATTTCAGCGTAGTCATCTGAGCGAGACTCAGCTCTTCATGTCCGGTCAAAAAGACCATTTTATGCATCTCGGTGGATGACATATTCATGAGCGCCTGTGTCAGCTTTTCCTCACCTGTAAATTGATATGATCCGTCACTGCCATCACCTGTCGCGGTGAACAAACTGGCGATATCAATCACTTTGTGTTGATCTCCCTGCTCCAGCACAATGGAGCTGCCTGTTATGCCGTATTTGGATGCAAGCGCAGGTTCCTGCGTCAGATTATACTGTTTTAGCTTCAACTTGCTATTGCGTTTCGTGTATTCCTCGACCATATCCGTGACCTCACGGTTCAGGACGGTGTTGTTGGCATTTTCGACCGTTAACACCAGAATGTTGACGTCATCCTTCACATTTTTGATCGCAGTAAGAGACTGGTCAGACAATGTGTATTGTTTGTTCGAGGTCAGATCCAGCTGGAAGCCGCCAAGTGAATTCAGGAACAGTGTTAGCAAAATAAAGATGCCAATCACCGCTACGGACAGCACGGTACTGTTGGTATGACTTAACCATTTTTTCATCTTCTCACCTCCACCGCTTCCGTTCCACAATTTGAATGCTTAACAGCAGAAACACACCCGAAAGGGTGACATAATACAAGATATCCGGTCCACTAAGTACACCTTTCATGAAGCTGTCGAACCGGTTAGTCAGTGCAAATGGGTCCAGCCACTGTTGCAAAGCAGAACCTGTATTGCCTGCGAATGAATCAAGCATCCACAAAACGAGCAAAATAATAAAACCCGCCACCGCAGACACCATCTGATGCTGGGATAATGTAGAAGCGAACAGTCCAATCGCCATCATGCTTCCGCCCAGGAAAAATAACCCCAGCGCAGACATCCATACTGTCGTCATATCCAATGTCCCATAGAACGACATGATGAATGGATACACCAGACTACACAGGATGAGCACGACCAGAATGGCCAGAGAAGCAAGATATTTGCCAAAAATAATTTCTGTTACCCGTGCCGGAGAAGTCAGCAACAACTCATCCGTTCCCTGTCTAAATTCCTCTGCAACCAGTCGCATCGTTAACAAGGGTACAACAAACAGCAGCATGGATAACGTATCCCCCAGTACGAGTCGATAATCGACAATACTCGGCTGGTAATATACGAAACTGGAGTAGAACAGCAAACTGGTCATCAGTACATATACGGCAAAAGCAAAATAGGACGTCGGAGACAGAAAGTAAGCTTGCAGCTCTTTGTTACATACCGCCATCATTCGTCTCATTTGGGGTCCTCCCCTTTGCCAGAATCGGGCGAGGAATCTGCTGCTGTACTTGCTGCTGTTCCCGATATACTCGACGAGTCGATGTCCGAAGTTACGTTCTGATCCATCTCTGCCCCAGCAACCTTATCCACATCTGCCGAATTTGCGTCTGTGTCTGTGGCCTCGGTTGTCGTCAACTTCAGGAAGATTTGCTCCAGACTCAGGTTCTCCTTCTTCATCTCCAGTATTGGTAATCCTGCACCAGACAAAAGGTAAAACAGCTCCTCCCGGAAATCTTCCGAGTTTTCTCCAGTAAGCAGCATTTTAACCGTATTTGCCGAATCTGAATTAAGTGAAGTATCTTTGGCGGTATTCGCATCCGACGCTTGAATGACTTCACTCCGCACCTTCTCCCAGGGTGTCAGCACATTATGTAATTGCTCCGCAGTGGCCTTCACTTCAATCGACACCTTGAACTGATCCCCCATTGCTGATCCGAAATGCTGAGGTGAACCATCCAGCACGAGCTGTCCCTGATTGATGATCAACATTCGATTACAGAGCGTGCTCACTTCAGGCAAAATATGCGTACTGAGCAGCACCGTATGGTTCTCCCCCAGTTCCCGAATCAGATCTCTGATCTCGATAATCTGATTTGGATCAAGGCCCGATGTTGGCTCATCCAGGACCAGCAGATCCGGCTTGTGAATAATGGCTCCTGCTAGCCCGAGGCGTTGTTTGTATCCTTTGGATAACCCCCGTACCATTTGCCTTTCCCGACCCTGAAGTCCAAGTCTGCTAACCATCTCACTGACCCGCAGCTTAACCTCACGTGCCGGGACATCTCGCAAATTGGCTACGAATTTAAGATAGGACTGCACGGTCATATCCGGATAGAGTGGCGGCGTTTCAGGCAGATACCCAATCTTGGAACGAACACGCTGACCCTGCTCATGCACCGATGCCCCATCCACCATAATGGAACCCGCGGTTGGATGCAGATAGCCCGTAATCATACGCATCGTTGTTGTTTTTCCGGCACCATTGGGTCCGAGAAAGCCAACAATCTCACCACGTTCCATGGTGAAATCCAGTTGATGTACGCCGCGTTGCCCTTCGTAAACTTTGCTGACCTGTTTCACTTCGAGCACATCATTCATCCTTTCCCGTTAAAATACCCGTGCACCATCGTTCGTTATATAAATTCAACTGAAAATATTACACTTGCACTCCGATGACAGAATAACCTTCCGATCACTGTTATCCCCAGATTTTTTTGATTCCTTCATTTCAGAAGGAAAAATCCGCTGATAAAGGTGACCGCTTCGCTTCTTCAAGTTATTTCTGCCCTCTCCGTTATCGTGTAAATGTTACGTTGAACTTATGTAATAGATGATAGACACGGGAAGTTCCTTGTATATTACGGGAGCTATCCTAGCCTCAGCTTAATGACACTTAAAAGGCAGCTTAAAAAAATTTGTCCAAAATGTGAACAATCTGACCAACACCCACACCCTGCGCTTAAAGCCAACGTAACATAGAGTACAGGAGAATGTGCTCCTGACCAAAAGTCAGAGGGTGAATCGTGTGAAAGTATTATTCACGTTTTATGTTCCGAGCGGTGGCGTGGATACGTTAAATCGACTGCGCACCGCTGTTCTGAAACGCCATGGCATTGAAGCGCACCTATTGTATCTCAGCACAGGCTCGGGATTGCAGAACAACAGTGATACACCCATTTTCACCGCGTCCAGTGACGAGGATATCCATCATATCATCCATACTCATCATTATGATGCCATCATTGCTACTTCAGACATCGCTATGCCCGGCCGCTTGAGAGGACTTGGTTATACTGGACGAATTATTTTTGAAGCGCAGGGACTCGGAGCACGCGATCAGGCTCTGGAAACGATACAGATGGGTGTCCCTTACCTTCAAGCCCATTGTGATGCTGCCGTTATACCTCCCACAGACCACCTGCTGGATATGTTCATTCATATCTGTCCTTGGCTTCATCGGTTTGTTATTCCCAATATGCTGGATACGGACACCTTCGCACCAATCTTGGTGGATACCCCACCCTATCCGGTGCTGGCTTGGGTAGGACGACTTGAACACAACAAAAACTGGCGTGAATATTTAATCATATCGAGTGAAATTGTCAAAAAAAATCCAAAAGCCAGACTATGGTTGTTCCACGATCCAACTTTGGCTAATCCAGAAGATGAAGTCATGTTCCGGCACATGCTGGCAGAATACGGGCTTGAGGATCGAATTGGCATCTTTATCAATGTTCCTCATTCTCAGATGCCTGCATATTATTCCATGATTGCCGCTTCAGGGGGCATCATGTTATCCACTTCCCTGCTTGAAGGATTCGGTTATGCTGTCGCTGAAGCGATCAGTTGTGGCTGCCCGGTGCTCAGCACGGATTCGGATGGTGTGCGTTCATTTATCACACATAATAAGACTGGTAAGTTTTATCCAATTGGAAATGTAGAGGCCGCTGTAGCCGAAGCAAGGGACCTGATGAATAACAAGAAACTGCGTGAGTATATTCGCATTCAGGGCAGACAGCACATGAGCTTGTCTTTTTCACCAGATCGATATGCCATTTCTTTTCGTGAAATGATGACAGCACTGCGAATTTTCCATTGAGCATAGCAAAAAAGGCAGTTCAGCAAAATTTCTCTGAACTGCCTTAGTATGGTTTTTATAGAGTCTTAGTGACCCATCATCATCGCGGGATCAGGCGTATCGCCATTTTGCAGTTCTTCTTCCAGCATCGGCTTAGGTTTGCGCAAAATCAGACTGAGCAAACATCCGAACAATGCAATACAAGCGGCCAGGAAGAACGTATCATTGAAACCAGCCACCAAACCATGAACGATAGCGGTCGGCTCTGTACTCGTTGTATTGTCTGCGATTCTTGAAGTAAGGAAACCTGTAAGCCCTGCAACCGCAAAGGACACGACCACTTGCTGTGCAGCCGCCGTGAGCGGTGTCACCCGTCCAACCAACTTACGCGGTGCAGCATTTAATACATGCGTATTGAGTGGCATCATGGACAAGCCCATACCCAGACCCATCATGACCAGAGCCGTTATAATCAGGCCAAGACCTGTCTCTGCCGTAATGGAGGACAGAATAAACAATGCTCCCGAGATAATACCCAGACCCACGAAGGCCAAAGGTCTAGCACCGATTTTATCAAACAACCGACCACCAAGCGGCATACCCACTCCGGAAGCCAATGCCTGTGGCAGTAGAATCAATCCTGTTTCCAGTGCAGTATATCCTTTGATCTGCTGCAAATAAAGTGGGATCAGGATCATCGCACCGAACAGCGCCACTTGTGACACCCATGCGAGAATAATTCCCCGTGAGAAATCAGATGATTTGAATACCCGGAGTTCGAGCAATGGATTTTGATGACGAAGCTCCACAATAATGAACAAAATGAGCGCTACACCACCCACAATGACACCCGTCAAAGTTGTTGCAGACGTCCAGCTCGTTCCACCCTCACTCACACCGTAAGCCAGCATCGAGAACGCAATTGGCGCCAGAATCATGCCGAGCAGATCCAGTGCAGGTGTGCGTCCACGATCTGTATCCGGCAAAAACTTGATACATAGAATGAAAGCTGCAATACCAATGGGCAAGTTAATCAGGAAGATCCAGTGCCAGCTCAGTGATTCAATAAACCACCCGGACAACACCGGACCCAATGCGGGAGCAAGCAACATCGGAATTCCCAGCATCCCCATGATGGAACCTCTTCGCTCAGGCGGAGCCAGACGAAAGACCATCGCCATACCAATAGGAGCAACCATGCCTCCACCAAGGCCTTGAATGACACGGTAAATGATTAATTGCTCAGGTGATTGGGCAATCGAGCATAACACAGAACCCAAGGTAAACATGGCAATCGTGAACAGAAATACTCTTTTGGCACCAAACCGGTCCGTTAACCAGCCTGCCAGTGGAATAACCGCAGACAAAGCCAGGGTATAACCCGTAACCGTCCATTGAATGGTCTTCAGGTCGGTCTCGAAATATTGAACCAGATTCGGAATGGCCACGTTCACCACCGTGCTGTCCAGTATAACCATGATCATACCGACGATAATAGCCAGGAGTGGCAGTATAATTGTTTTGATTGAAAACTCTGCGGGCTCCTGGGATACTGCTGTTTGCTCTTTCACGTTCTCCACACTCTTTTCCAGCCAGAAGATCGCAGGCTTAGCCATGCGTCTCACTCAGCCTATATTGACGACTAATTTCAAACTATCGTTTTAAATCGTCGTTTTAAACTTTCGTTTAATACTGATCTAATTCTAATGAAAATACCTTTGCTGTCAAGCTATTTTTTCAGACAATTCTACTATGGATACACCACAAAAAAATGGAACAGGCACCTTCCCTGCTCCACACGTTGATTAATCATGACTATTTAATTATAACCATATCAATCTGCAAGCTTCATCATCTGATATTCTGACAGTATGCCCAATGTCTGACCGTGAATACTCCGGAAATACATTCGAATAACCAGATGATTCGGAGAAGAGCTGTTGCTGATGATCCTCAGCTCATAAGGCTCGGATGACACATCCAGATTATGAATGACCTGATTACCGCCCGCTCCCCCCGAATTTGACGTTAGGTGAAAAAGGTGTCGGTACAGTTCTCCGTGCATACTGGCTCCACCAACAAATACATCCGTCCCTTCCTCGCCGCCCACATAGGCCAACTCCACATCCATGTACTTGACGGGAACAAATGTCTGTAACAGATTCTCATGAATCTCAAGTAAATATACCGCCACTGTAGATCCCTCCTTCGGAGCACATGAACCTTCCTGTACATAGGATATGCTTCCTCTCGTCCATTGCCATTTGCATTCACCCATTTTCGACCAATTACACGGAAATGCCCGACCTTCCGGTCCTCTTTTTTCATAGAATAAAAGGATAGAAGCTCGGCCGGTGCAGGCCGTGACAAGGAGGTAGCTATGAAAGTTCTGCTCGTTACGTATTGGGAGCTTACACATATGGGAGGCATATGGACATATGTTAAACAACTGGCCGACAGGTTAATCGCACTTGGTGTAGAGGTTGATATCATGGGCACAAATGGTGCCAATAACGAAGTATATGTTCGTAATCTGAACCGCGCTTTCTCCAAGGATAAGGTGTGGCCCATGCTGCAAGCCAAACTCAATCCGACTGATCTGCCACAATTCACTGCCGATCCTCTTCTCGCTTATTATGAACTGAATAGATATGCCTTCGAGATGGCGGCCGCTTATCTGGGGGTGGACCACTACGACGTTATTCATGCGCAAGATCCGGTAGCTGCCGTAGCGATAAAACGCATCTTGAACCGCAATATCCCACTGGTTACAAGCTATCATGGCGCTCTTGCACGCGAAGCCTTTTACGATGCTCAAAATTCCAACCCACAGCTTACCCTCCCTTCATATTTGCAATCCAAGCGTGGACGTTATTTTCTCTCATTGGAAGAGCGAAGTGCAGCACAGTCCGAGCTCATTCTCGTGTCAAGCCACTGGATCAAGAGTACGCTTACAGAGCTTGCCGTTCCTGAATCAAAGTTCAGACAGATTCCCTATGCTGTAGATCTCCCAGCCTACCGTGCCTCAGCAGCTGTGAAGTTCCGCCAGCGACCACCTGCGGGCAAGAAAGTTATTGCCTTTACCGGACGACTTGAATACATCAAGGGCGTTCATGTGTTAATCAAGGCCTTAGCCAGTCTGAAAAATAAACGTTCCGATTGGGTCTGCTGGATCGCAGGAGAAGGCAATCTAACCGATGAATTACGGTCACAGGCCGCGTCAACGGGTATTGGAGCCGATGTTGTGTTCTGGGGCAAGCTGGACAATATTCCTTCCTTCCTGCGCCATGCAGACATCTATGTCCAGCCCAGCCTGCAGGACACCCAGCCGTTCTCCGTTACCGAAGCACAACTGGCGGGTGTACCTGTTATCGTCAGTGGTACAGCCGGCATGCCTGAGATGGTTGAACCTGGACGAACGGGATGGGTTGTTCCTCCGCAGGATGTCGACTCGCTCTGTGAACTGTTGGATGCACTACTTGAGGATGATGTTACCCGGAGAACAGTGGGTACGGCGGCAAAAGCCTGGGCTGAACAACACCGTTCACTGGAAGTGATGGGATTGCGTACATTTCAAGTCTACCAAGAAGCCATCTACAGAGGAGGACATACGATATGACGTTACTTGTACCAAGTGATCTATACAACCGCTGGTTTTCGACTCCTGTTTCCACACCTCACATCAACGTGGATTACGCTGTAATGAATGAATTGATGAAAAAACTGCCTAAAGGATATGTATTTCCCGATCCTGCATCCATGGTGATCATGAATTCAAAAGATTAAGTCGTCCAATGACATACCGGTCTCATATTACATGCCGAAATATCAAACAAGGGGTGTCCCATATGTCATACAAATGACTGAGGACACCCCTTGTTCGTTGTAAAGGGTTCTAACGAATCCACCACACGCTATTTGTTACCTTTTGCACAGGTCTGACATGTAACGAATCACAGAGACGTTATTTCGTCCATCGTGGTCGATTTTCAGGTTCGGAAGCCATTTTCGGAGGAAATAACGTGACTGAGATTCGTTAGGATTTGTTTTTCGTGGTAATTCCCCTAATAAGACGTGGCAGATTCGTTAGCACTTGGGGCTGGGGGAACTCCAGATTTTTCTAATCTGTCGCTAACTTGGAATACATATTCAGATCACTGAACGTTTCGCCTACCCTCTCGTATGCTCTGAGGGTGCCTTCATATGTGAAATTGAGCTTTTGTAATAGCTTGATCGAATTCACATTATCGGGGTCAACCTTTGCTTCCATTCGATTCAGCTTCAAAGTCGAGAATGCATGAACTAACAAAGAAGAGATCGCTTCCGTAGCATATCCTTTCCCCCAGTGTGATCTGGCAATGTCATACCCGATTTCTGCTTTAAGATTGTCAAAATCCAGTGAATTATAACCACATGAACCTATGATTTCGTTGGACTCTTGCGCAAGGATAGAGAACCGAACGGCCTTGTTTTCCTGAGCAAGATCATTCAGAAGATTAATCATGGCTATAGCTTGATTTTCATCCGTAAAATGAGTGATATTCATAAATCTAGTCACATCCGGATCAGACCAAATTTTAAACAAGCTGGCCGCATCCGATACGTTCATTTGTCGCAAATATAACCGTTCTGTGTGTAACTCTGTAATCAATACTCTTACCTCCATTAGTTTATTAATAGTTGGGTTTAAGATATTGATATCTGCGCATAGTCCAGTCCCTTCCGTGTATGAATCATTTCATTATACAGAGACTTCAGCAATCGATCACCCTTTCTGTCCACGAAATCTGTCCATAAAGCAAAAAAAGAGCTTCCACTTATAACACTTAAAAAGTGCTTCATAAGGGTGCTCTCCTGTCTATTTAACACCTATTCCATTCAGCCATCGTTGCCAAATCCATCTACTTCCAGTACCCGCCAACCTGAAGCAAGTTAAACAGAATAGGCCGATGCTTCTCTTGAACTTTTTCCATCTCGGCAACCAGTGCCTTGAAATGGCGCTTGGTCCCCATCGATTCATGCAATCGGTAGCACATCAGAGGTTCATTGTAGTAGAACAGCTCATACATTGGAAACAGCCTCATCCACATCTCATAGTCATGGGTGTAGCGAAAATCAGTGTCGAACAGTCCAAAGCGCTCAAATGCTTCCATCTCTAACATGACAGTACAGCCGTTGATCGGACAACCTTCCAGCAGTACCTGCAACATCTCCAGACGACTGCCCACTTCCGGATGCACCGTATCCAACCATTCACTCTTCTCATTCACATAATGGTAGGCACCATGGCAGAATGAAGCCTTGACCTCTCGCATAAACGTCAGTTGTTTCTCCACCCGATCCAGCAGCATCACATCATCTGAGCTTAGCCAGACAAAGTAATCCCCTGTTGCATGTTTGATGCCCTCATTTAATGCTGTCGCGGTTCCACCGTTTTCTTTGCGAATATAGCGGATGGAATCCATGTATGGCTGTAGCCGCTCCACGTGCTCGGTTGACCCATCATCCACCACGATGACTTCGATATGCGGATACGTCTGGTGAATGGCACTGTGAACAGCCTGCTCGATATAAGCACAATTGTAAAAAGGAATGACGATCGATACTTTTGGCTCCATTCGGGCCTTCCCCTCCTCTTACTGTCTTAGGTAAAATGCTGCGCAAAGAGGGCGTTAATCAGCCATCTTTTGGCTTTCTTAACTGCCCTCCCTACGCTACCCGCCAAGCGTCGCTATTCGCTGCAACAGCGGTTCCCGATATCTGGACCATACCATGGATGCCTCTTTGCCAATGACATCCGCATGACGTACCGATCCCATTCCCCCATGCCACCGATAGGCAGTAAGCGGTTCATTCAGGTATGGGAACCGATGACCGTTCAGTACAATACGCATCCAGAGATCCAGATCATGGGTGTAGGGAAGAAGTTCATCGAACAGCCCCACTCCGCTAAAGAGATCCTTACGAATCATGACCGTGCAGCCGTTCACTGGATTGCCGTTAACAAACCGTCGTAGTAAATCCATATCCGACATCGGTTCAGGCCCACCATGCATTTTGGTAACTGCCGAATGCTCGTTGATATAATGAAAGTTTGTATGTGAGACGAGCACATTCTCACGCTGCATAAACTCCAGCTGATAACGAATTTTATCCGGGTACAGATAATCATCCGAACTGAGCCAGGCTACATAATCACCAGAGGCATGGCGGATGCCATGATTAAGTGCCGAAGCCGTCCCGCCATTGCTTTTGCCAAGCACATTAATATAAGGAAGATAGGGTTGAAGCAACTCTGCATGCCGGGTTGAACCGTCATTCACAACAACGATTTCCACATCGGGATACGTCTGGTTCAGCGCACTCTGAATCGCCTGAGGCACATAAGGGCAGTTGTAGAATGGAATGACAATGGATACTCTCGGATTCAACTTGTCGTCCTCCCTTGCTGGACACGAACATCACTCAGGATATCCTGAAGCGATGTGGCAAATGGAATCATCGGCTGCCAGCCAAGCTTGCGCAGCAGTGATAATTCCTCCTGTTTCCCCGAACCATCCGGACCAGAAGATGCCCCATCCCAGCGAACAGGGACTTCCGCTTCTGTCATGGATAACAGCAGATCTGCAATTTCACCAAGACTGCGCTCAACTCCAGACACCACCGGGTATACTGTACCGCTGGACCCGTGTACCAGGAGGGTCGCATACGCTCTGACGGCATCCCGCACATCCAGAAAGTCACGGGTATTGTCCCGTCCTGACAGACGGAATGCCTCGGTTTTGCCCGCCTGCTCACAGGCAACAACATGGCGTGCAAGCAGTGAACAGATGCCTGTGGAAGGACCCGCACCAATCAGATTGCCTGGCTCCGCCAGCATGATCTGTTGTCCGAAGAGCGACATCCACGACAAGGACACCATCTCTTCCAGCGCTTTACTGAGACTGTATGGATGCGGAGGCTGGGGAATCTGGCCAGGTTCCGGCGTATATTTTAACCGCGATCCTACAATAACGGTTCGTGCTGTCGGACAACTGCGAAGCGCATCCAGCAGATACAGCACGGCCATCACATTGGTCTCCAGGACCAGTAGCGGATCAGACCACGAATCAGGCACTGAATTTTTGCCAGCGAGATGCAGCACATAGTCGGGCTGCACCTCGCCGATCAGATGACGTACTTGCTGTTTATCGTTCAGATCACAGACATGGACTTGTGCACCTTTACCAAATGAATACACATCCGGCCTCCGGACTACCGCTGCAACCACTGCACCAATTTCCCGAAAATAAGATACGGCATGTCGCCCAGTAAAACCGGAGGCGCCTGTAATCAGCACTTTCTTGCCTCTCAGCTCTGCTCCATCCATAATGCCAACTCCTTCAGCATTGTAGAATAATCCGGCAGGTCTGTCTTCACATCCTCGCGAGTGGACAGCAGCGTACGGTCCTGCACTACACTGTCATCACGCACAATCGTCACATCCTGCTTATCCCAGGTCTGCTTGAACAATACAAGCAGGTCATGCTTGCTGACAGGTGCCGGATGAGCTAAGTGGATCAGACCACTAACCGATGAGGCCAGGTAATGGTCTACCCATTTGGCCAGCTCAAGTGTGGTCACACCGTTCCAGAATACGCGGGTATACCCCCCGACTTCACCTGTGCTGGACATAAACCATTGCATCAGACCAATCCCGCCCTGGCGAATCTCGGGTCCAATGATGGACGTACGGATCGTCAGATGACCTTCATCCTGAACTTCGCCAAGTGCTTTGGTGATGGCGTAAGCTGAAGTCCCATCCGTAACATCATCTTCCCGGTATGCTCCCCGTTCTCCGCTGAACACACAGTCCGTGCTGATATGAATCAGGCGTGCACCAATCGTATCTGCAACCCGCCGCAGACGATGTGGCAGGAAACCGTTAATATGATATGCAGTAATTTTGTCCTCATCTGCGAAGTTGTTCAACACACCTACAGCATTAATAATCACATCCGGGTGCACAGCTTCTACCAATCGATCAACCATGAAGCTGTCGTTCACATCCAGGAGCAGACCATTGGGGTCCGTTACATCCCGAGATGTGTAGAAGACGCTGTGTACACCTTGACGGCGGAAATAGTCGACCAGAATATGGCCGGCCATTCCGTTTCCACCAAGTATCAGCAGTTTCATGACAAGAATCCTCCGCGTTTCAGAATTTCACGAATCTCCTCTTTGGTCATGAGTTGGTGTTCAGAACTGAAGCTGTTAAAGGAGACCGGGGGACAATTGGTATAATGTTCACGCAGACCCGGTATGCCCAGAGTAGGAAGAATTACCAGGTACTGCTCATCGTAAACAACGGTGGTCATGCTCTCGAATTCACTCATCAATATTTCATGGATTTTCTCCCCTGGACGAATGCCACGTTCCACAATGCTCACATTCTCCACACCGGAATCCTCAATCAGTACTTCCGCGAGATCAACGATTTTGCAGGTAGGCATCGTCATGACAAAGATCTCTCCGCCGACACTTTCCACCGAAGCTTTGAACAGCAAGGTAATTGCATCCTTCAGCGTAAGAAAGAATCGAGTCATACTCATATCCGTGATGGAGACCTGCCCTTTCTGGCGGATCTGATTCTTGAACAGATGTACCACACTGCCGTTTGTTCCCAGTACATTCCCGCCCCGTACCGTAACAAACTTGGTATCGCTGTGTAACAAATTTGCATATACAATTAATTTCTCGCCGATCGCTTTTGTCATGCCATAGAAGTTGGACGGATTGGCAGCCTTGTCAGTCGAGATATAGATTACTTTTTCCACCTTATTCTCAATAGCGGCTTCAATTACGTTCTGTGTACCAATCACATTGGTTTTGAGTGCTTCGTACGGTTGGTCTTCACACACCGGAACATGCTTGAGCGCTGCCAGATGAAATACATAGTCCACATGCTGGCAAGCCGCCGTCAGGGCGTCCTTGTCACGAATATCTCCAATCCGGAAATGAAGACGTGGGTCTTCAAATTCACGACTCATAGCCACTTGGCTGGACTCGTTCCGGGAATATACAATAATTTCTTTGGGCTGCTGGGGCAGTAGTTGAGCCACAAGTTCATAACCCCATGATCCCGTACCGCCAGTCACGAGTATACGCTTATTTTCAAACATGCATTTTCCCTCCAAGCAGAAATTTAACCACTTTACTGGATACATCTGTGGCTTTGTAACCTTGTGGGCAATCCCAGTCGCTAGACATCTTTGTCATGACTTTCACGCAATCAGCGATGCGCGCGGCATCCAGACCGGAGACTACATTGCTGCCGCAATCGACCGTTTCCGGCCGCTCGGTAGTTCGACGCATCGTTACGGTCGGCACGCCCATAATGCAACACTCCTCCTGCACGGTACCGCTATCCGTAAGTGCACAACGTGCATGACGTTCAAGCATTACAAAGTCGAAGAATCCAAACGGCTCGTGAAACTCCACCAGCGGGTTCATCTCCAGATGCAGATGCTCCGCAATCCGGATCGCTGTACGTGGATGAATACTGCAGATCACACGCAACCCGTGTTCCTCTGCGACCTGGTTCAGTCCTTTCATAATCTCCAGCAAATGAGGGGCATGATCCACATTCTCAGCTCGATGGGCAGTAACCAGGAAGTATTGCCCGGACTTCAGCTTGAGCTTTTTGAGTATTTTGCTGGAACTTACTTGCGCGTCGTAGTGCTGCATGACTTCATAGATGGGATTGCCCGTTAGCACGATGCGCCTGCTTGGTACCCCTTCACTGACCAAATGTTTCTTGCTCTGTTCCGTGTAAGGCATATTAACGGTAGAGATGGCATCAATAACCTTACGATTTTTCTCTTCAGGCACATCCAGGTCGAAGCAACGATTGCCTGCTTCCATATGAATAACAGGAACACCCATGCGCTCAGCCAATATTGCACATAATGCGCTATTGGTATCGCCGAGCAGCAGCAATTTATCGGGCTTCTCCTGCAATATCAGATCTTCCATCTGCGTAAACATCGAGGATAGCTGTCGTCCCAGAGTGGCTGCTTCATCCTGAAGAACGTAATCCGGTGCGCGCAGGCCCATTTCCTTGAAAAAGAGACCGCTGAGACTTTCCGTGAAGTTCTGTCCCGTGTGCACCAGAATATGTTTGGACGCGTACTGGTCCAGCTTGGAGATGATCAGGCTGAGCCGTATGATCTCAGGTCTCGTACCCAGCACCGTCATGATCTTCATCGTAATCCCTGCCTTCATCTTGTATTGGAACCCTTGCGCCCTGCTCGGCTACGTCCCGCTTTGGCAGATTTGCGTCTGCGACTAGCCGATTTCCCCATATGTGGACGCGGTCCCTTCGTTGTACGGGTTCTCCCCTTACGTCTGCCAGTTCCGGAAGTACGTTTCAGCCCCTCACGGTCTCTGCGAGAATGAGGTGCAAGTGGTTTGCGACGACGTTTCCGCGTTTTGCCCCTCTGTTGAATCGGCTTTGCAGCTGGGCCAGTACCTGAAGCAACAGGAGCATCGTGACCCAATGCGATTGGAGGTAATGAGGAATGTGGCAACGCCTGTATGACGGTCAGTGGGAATAATAGTGCCCGAACCGTAGTCGGCTCCAGAACCAGTACAGTGCGTAGTCCTCCCTCCCCATGGGTATACACAGGTCCATTCGGAGGTTGGATATAAGCAAACCATCCGGGAAAACGCAATAACCACTGTGTCACCATCGTATGCAGTTTCGTTCGGTAGGTTTCAACGCCGTAGAGCCTTTCCGCTTCTGTCCGATTACGCCACCCCGTATTCGAGGCCAGCTCTGCATCATCCAGCAAGGTTGTTGCCAAGGTGACAAGTGCTTCGGTATCACCCGGCGGGGCCAAAAATGCATCACTGCCTACGGATTCCATTAATTCCTTCAGTCCACCCTGAGCAAAAGCGATGACCGGTTTGGCAAAATAGAGACCCTCCAGTGCGGTCATGCCAAATCCTTCTTTGACCATGCTTGGGATGACCAGAATATCCATCGCGGTATATGCCAGAGATACGTTCTCTTCAAATGTGGTGAAGGTAAACCGGCGTGAATACCCGGATTTTTTCACCCGTGATACACACTCGTCGTAATACTTTTTATCCGATGCTGCCCCGATAATCCAGAAGCGACAGCGCGAATGTGTTTCACAGATCCTCAAGGCCATATCTACAAAAGGTTTCAACCCTTTGGCATCATATATAAATGAAGAAATATAACCGATACAGGTCTGCGATGATTTGAAACCAAGCTCCTTACGCTTGCGTTCGCGCAGATGAACCCATCGGTCCGGTGCTGGTAACGCGGGTTCCCAAGTTGGGGATATGATGGTCACTTTGTCACCCATGCCGGCTTCCTGGAATGGGGCTACCGCTGTCTCGGATATACCAATAATCCAATCCGCGTAACGGCCAATCATCTGGATCGCCTCGGTTGTATGTTCATTCGTATGAATAATCTCGGTAATCTTCCAGATGATCGGAATCTGAAGGGACTTTGCCGCTACAGCCGGCATCACATTAACACAGGTGTTCGTTAACACTATATCGGGAGCAGTCTCCCGTATTAGGGAGACTGCTTCCTGATACGCTGGCGTATGGCGAAGATGCTCCGCATCATCTGCAATGCCCAGGTAAGGTGTGTACACACCGTGAAGCATCGGCAGAGTGCATATTTTGACCTGAATGCCGAATCTCCGCGCAAGCCCCGCAAGCTTCCCCTCCTGAGGGGCTACGAGCACACATTCAAAGATCGTACCGATCTCTCTCATAAAATGAAGCAGCAGCTTCTCGGCACCTGTAATGCTGCGAGTATTGCACACATGCGAAAATAACATCATCTTTGGTTTCGTTGCCATGGCCGCACGGACCCTGTACACGATTATCCGATACAGGGTACTGTGCACACCTCCTCCCGGCCAGAATTAAGGGAATATGATGGTTAACATTTCATTAATTCTTTTGCCATACGTGTGGTCTTTCAGTGTACGTTCGAGTCCACGAAGTGCAATCTCACGGCGTTCCTTTTCATGAGTAAGATAATATTCCACTTTGTCGAGTAACTCCTGCGGCGAGGAATATGTCTCAATCTCCACACCCGGTTTGTAGAAACGCGCAATGTCATCTCGGGCGTCGGTCAGCTGTAGCGTCGTGGACGCGGCAATTTCAAACGTTCTCGGGTTTGGTGAAGCTGGCGCGATTTTGAGGTGATTATTATTGACGGAATCATCTTCGTGGGATCGATGCAGGTTGATGACAATTTTGGTGCCATTGTACACATCATTGGTCTCCGGCGGACTCATCCAGCGCCCGAGCTCAATCTTCTCGCCATAGGCAGTATAGTCAGGCAGACGGTCCCACCAGATTCCGTTAAATACCGTATTGTGTGACATCAACTGAGGCATGATCGGATTGAAGAAGTATACCCGGTTCCAGTAGGCCGAGCCGATAAAGCTGACATCCCGTTTTAACGGGGAAGGCGTTGTAATCGGAAAGTAATGATTAGTGAATGCGGCAAAAGGGAGGTAGTGAACTGACGCGCAGCCGATTTGTCGATATAGATCGATACAGTTCAGTTCTAACGTGAAGACATGGTCAAAATGTGTCACAATTTCCAGCGTCATATCTGTATAGTACGGGTCATCCGTGAGCCAGATCGCCGTCTGGATACCCGCTTGGCGAATCGCATCGATATGCTCGATGGGGATATCCATTCCATCCAGCACAAGCACAAGGTCAGGACGCGTCTGTAGCGCAATTTCAGAAATCGGTTGACGCGGATCAGAGAGGGTTACTTGAGCTACCATACCCTGTAGCGTGGCCATAATGGCCTCATCCAACGGAGAGTAAGGGAAGCCTTTACCCGAGGATACATACAGCACGTGAAGCTGTCGGAAAGGCAACGGTTCCTGTGCACAATTCACAATATAGTTGGCGCGACCACGCAGATATCCTTCTTCCTTACCTGCGTCATATCCGGCATGTTGCCCATTTTTGCGCGCTTGATCAGCCAGGCTCAGTACGGGTGCATGAATCTTTTTGGTTTTACGGTGTTTGAGAGACATACCGCCACTCCTTTATTTTTTGGGATAGTGTTCTTGTTGATGCTGCACTTCAGACGGGGATTACAAATGTTCCAGCAACTGACCGATCCGGCGAGTGAATGTATGCTGGTTCATCGTGGTGAGAAGTCCCCGCCACGCTATCGCCTGTCGTTCTTCTTCATGCTTCAGATAATAGTGGATCTTGCGCTGAAGCTCTGCTGCGTTGGTGAACGTCTCGATGTCATATCCCGGCTTATAATAACGGGGTAAATCTGCACGTGCATCCGTAATCTGCATTGTGCCGCATGCGCTGATCTCATACGTGCGTGGATTAATTGAGTGACCTTCAAGATGATGTGTATTGCGATTGTCTTCCCCATTCTCGCAAGTCCGGTGAATGTTAATGACAATCTTGGCGCCATTGTAATAATCGACTGTCTCTCCAGGAGCAATCCATCCTTCGTGGATGAAACGGCCTAGTACATCAAAGCGTGCCAACCGATTCCACTGGCTACCCGCAATGAATACTTTTTTGTCCGCAAGAAAAGGGGCCAGCTCATCAAACAAGGCAATCCGGTTCCAGAATCCGGTACCGATAAAACAAATGTCGTGCTGATGCTGCGGTGCCGCGCGCCGCGGTTGAAACATGCCTGGATTCACCGCGAGTGGCATATAGATGACCTGGTTCGCTCCATGTCCCAGATAGAAGGGCACCGCGGCCTCTTCATGCGTGAACACGACATCATAGTGCTGGCAAAGGGACGTTGTATCTTCGGTGAAATACGGATCATCCACAAACCACACGGCAGTTCGGATACCGAGTGCACGTATACCGTTCACCTGCTCCACATGATCTGCGGGAAATACATGCAGACCATTCATGACGAGCACAACATCGGGCCGATGATGACTGGCTTCCTGCAACATCGCTGCTGGCGATCCAACAACGCATTCACGTACAGATTGCTGCAGAGCCAAGGTAACACCTTCATCGATGGCATCGAATCCTTGCGGGATATATAACACCTTCATGTCCCGCAGGGTCGGTTCAAACATCTGCACCCGCTCCATCATGGCTTGACAGCCGCCAAATCTGCGGCCTTCTGCATATCCGCCGCGGTAAGCTGTTTCCGCTTCGGTCAGCGGACGGTGCCTTCGTTTTGCCACATTATTCACCCTGTCTTCCTTCAGGAGATCTCACTTCCAGACTCTCCCCGAGATTGGTCTTCCCTCTAAAGGATATGCCTCGGGGTCAGATGCATCATGGACGGGTGTCCTGCAAGGCGCAAAATTGGCGCATGCCCTCCACATCCGCCTGTACGGGCATGTCCGCTTTTGCGGCGATGCAAATAGCCCGGAGGGATCTGTCCCCCCGGGCTAACTGTTATACAGGTATCATTCCATACAGGAATAATCCTATCTACTCGGTTACTGTGCTTTGTAAGCCAGCTGATGTCCGTCCTCGAATCCCTTGGCGAAACCCGCGTTGAATCCCTCGTTGTACGCCTCGTTGTATCCCTGGCTGTACGCACCGTCCGGGTTCGGATCGGTAGGGGTAGCCGGGACGACTGGTTGTACGGGCTTTGGACTCCGGTGCCGCCGTACCGCACGTTTCTTTTTTTTGAGCCACGCACTGCGTCCTTTAAGTGGGCGTTTGTGAAGAACACGTTTGGCTCTGAGCGCACGCAGTTTGCGAATTTTGCGCAGACGGGCTCCACGGATTAACAAAGCTCTTTTGGTTCTCAGTCGTATTTTCTTCTTCTTTAACATGTCAACATTCCTCCTGTATGTCCCGAACGATACGAATTGCACACCCGGGGTCTTTGAGCCACGGCAAGCCAGGCTCCCCATGCTGGATTCGGGCCAGCCTGATTCCCGTAACCATACGAGCCATTTCTGCCTGATAGCGACTCAGCAAACGAATGTTTTCGGCCAGACTGCGGGCGGATACTTCCGAATGAGCGGTTACACTGGCTACACTGTCCAGAATGCGTGCCAGCGCCTGCTGACTGTGTGCAATGGATTCAATGAGCGCCAGTTTGGCTTCCTGCTCACGCCGCATCAGACTCATTTTCCCATGTCTCCCAGATCCATGCCGCCAAACATGCCACCGTCCATACCGCCGCCATCTTCACTATCGTTCTGCACCATCACCGCTTTGAGATTGTTGCATAGTCCGGTCTCCATCCGGGTTAATCCTTCCAGCAATTCCACCAGCTGATCATGCATTTTGAGCGGCTCGCCTACCTGATCCCCATGCGTCAGAAAGGTATCCCCATTTAAATGATTCAGCGTCCAGTTCCGTACCTTCTCGGCCTCAATCGCTTTTGCCTCCAGGATCAGGGCAATATTCCACTGCATTTTGGCTGCTGCGTCCAGCATCAGAATGAGGCTCTGTTCTCTACTCATGTTCCCTCACCCGCCTTCCGGGCTTATTCTTCCTCTTGAACCGCGATCTCCCGCATGACTTGGGTCAGCGTTTCGGCTACAGCCTCTTCCAGATCTGCAAGGCCCCCCAAGTAAGAGATAATGCTTTTGTTGATTTGCCCAGAGCTATCCAGCAGACCGTCAACGCCATCCAACTCCGGTTCGATATCTGGCAAATGATTGATGATTTCAGACATGCGTACAGCGACTTGGCGTTTGGCATCCAGCACACGTGCGATCTGCTGGTGAGAGTGTGCAATATGTGTGATGATTTCATCGATTTTGCTCTGCATGGTCCTCCTCCTTACCGTCACGGCCTGCTTCACCCATATAAAAACCCGGCCTATCAGCATTTGCCTGTTACAGCATATGCCGGGCCGGGATCGTCAGTTACTATAGCTTGCGCCTATATCGTCAGATGACATAACTCCAGTCGGAAGAATATCGACTGAGGAATTGGCGAGTACGTTCCTGCTTGGGACGTACAAACACCTCCTCCGGGGTTCCTTCCTCCACAATGGAACCTCCATCCATGAAAACAACCCGATTTGCCACCTCACGGGCAAACCCCATTTCATGGGTGACTACAATCATGGTAATCCCCTCTTGAGCAATGGAGCGGATGACAGACAACACTTCTCCCACAAGCTCGGGGTCCAGCGCCGAGGTCGGTTCATCAAACAAAATCACTTCTGGGTTAAGTGCCAATGCTCTGGCGATGCCCACCCGTTGCTGTTGTCCACCTGACAACATACTTGGATACTCATTGATTTTGGCAGACAGTCCGACTTGTTCAAGCACACGCAAGGCACGAGTACGGGCATCGGCTTTGGACATTTTCTGGGCAATAATTAATCCCTCGGTGACGTTATCCAGCACTGTCTTGTGTTTGAACAGATTATAGTGCTGGAACACCATCGCCGTTTTTCGTCTCAACTGCACAATGTCATGTTTGCGTGCATGCTTGCAATCGACGGTTAATCCACTGATCTGAACCTCGCCCTCATCGGCACGTTCCAGAAAATTGACGCAGCGCAGCAGCGTTGTTTTACCTGATCCACTCGGTCCAAGGATCGCTACGACATCGCCCTGTTCCACGGTCAGATCAATTCCCTTCAATACTTCCTGCTTGCCAAAAGTTTTGTGTATGTTGGTTAGTGTAATCATGACACGCCTCCTTTGCTGTACACGGCAACCCGACGCTCAAGCAGAGCAGTGATCCGCTCAGCAATGATGGTCAGCCCCCAATAGATGAACGCTGCGGCGATAAAGGCCTCCAGAAACTTCAGACTGACGGATGCCACCACATCCGCTTTACCGAGTATATCCATCTGAGACACGGTAAAAGCGAGTGTTGATCCATGCAGGAACCCAACAAACATACTGCACAGGTTAGGCAATACCGCCCCGATCGCTTGAGGGATGATAATACGTCTTAAAGCCTGGAATGTGCTCATGCCTACAGCGTGAGCCGCCTCCATCTGGCCGATATCCACAGCAAGAATGCCTGAACGGATAATCTCGGACATATAAGCGCCCGCAGTGAGCGAGAAAGCAATCAGTACAAATACGAGAATTGGAATCGACGAGGATTGGAAAGCCCAACCGTAACGTTCCGCCAGCTTATCGATAATCATCGGAATGCCGTAATAGATGAGAAATAGATGCATCAGCATCGGTGTTCCACGCAGGAATGAAACGTAGAAGTCAGCAACGCGGTGAATCCACCGCACGCGATAAATACGGATCAGAGCCGTAGCCAGACCGATTCCGAAGCCTGCAATCAACGGAACAATCGTAATGACGAGTGTCAGTGGCAATGCCTTCAGGATTTGAAAAAAAGATGTATAGATAAACTGGAGATCAATCGACATATGCTCACCCCGCTATTCGTTTCAGTGAGAGTTCAAAAAGTCTGGTTTTCAGTACCGAGAAGATGGAATGAAGTTAGAAATGGAGTAGCGGAGCGTAGGGAAAACTACGTGAGCAACGGACATTTCGGCTGAATTTCAACTTCGATGCTGATGATGCCGCTAGGCATCCTTCGTAATCAAAAGCGGACTTTTTGAACAACCTCTTTCAGGCGTTTGGCTCGGATTGCCGGTTTGTGTACAACTCTCTTGCGTTCATGACGCTGGAGTCTGCGTTCTGCAAAGGCAAATCCTTTTTCAAGAACAATAACAATGACATAATAGACCACAGACAGACTGATATACACTTCAAGTGCATGCGATGTAGCCGAAATTAACGTCTGCCCTCTGCCCACCATATCCATGACACCAATGGAGAAGGCCAAAGACGTATCCTTTAATGAACCGATTAACGTGTTAGCCATGTTCGGAAAAGCAACAATCAGTGCCTGCGGAACTACAATCCGCCGAAAAGACTGGAATGTGGTCATACCCGCAGCATAGGCTGCTTCCGTCTGACCTTTATCCACACTGCGCACCGCTCCGCGAAAGATCTCGGCAAAGGATGCCGCATCACTAAGCGCATAGGTCACAATGACAAATAACAACGGGTCGGTTCTCGACAGGTCGATGCCAATGGGTTTGAGCAACTCGGGAAGTCCGTAATACACCAGGAACAATTTGATCAGGATCGGTGTGCCCCGCATGAATGAGACGTACAGGGTAGCCAACTGGCTTAGTACCGGAATCCGATACAGCCGGGGAACGGCCAGAAGCACGCCGCCCACCAGTCCGAGCACGATGGAACCACCCAGTACAATCAGTGTTATATGCAAATATCGTAGCAGTTCCGGGATGAAATCCAGAACCAATGACAGATCAAATGATTTTCCCATTACCGCTGCACACCTTTCTCAGACTACTCTTCAACCGTATAGTCAGCTCCAAGCCACTCTGTGCTCAGTTTGCCTAACGTTCCATCTTCTTTGATCGCTTTGAGCGCTTCGTCCACTTTGGTTTTGAGCTCCTGCTCATCTTTGTTCAGAATGAAGTACACTTTGGAGTTGGAGAGGGCATCTCCTACCGTTTTCAACTGAGCATCAACCGCCTTATTCTGATAATCAATGGCAAACTGAGTGCTGATGGTGGCATCTACCCGGCCGGTTTTGATCTGGGTAATGGTATCCTCACCCGCTCCGGAATAAACGATATCAATCCCGTTGCCGTTCGCTGCATTCCATTTCTCAGCAAGTACAGCCGCGTTACTTGTAGCACCAACGATCAGTTTTTTCCCCTTTAGATCCTCAATCGATTTTACTTCCTCATTTTTCTGACTTACGACAATTTTATTTGGAAAAATATTATAGGCTTCATCATTAAACAGGAACTTGGCCTGTCTCTCATCATTCACTTCCATCTGGTGAGCGATCAGGTCAATTTTTTTCGTTTCCAGACTCAGCAGCAGGTTTTTGAAATCCATGGTGCTGAATTCGAATTCGTACTCAGGCAAACGTTTGTCGATCTCCCGGATCAGTTCCACATCATAACCTGTTAACTTGCCATTCTCATCAATGAAGCAGACATTTGGGAACTGTGTACCTGTTCCTACAATGATCTTTTTCACTTTGGTGTCGCCTGCTGCCGAAGCAGATTCTGAATCATTGCTTGCAGTTCCTGTGCTGCATCCAGCCAGTACCGCCAGCATTGTAATGAACAGCAGTGCTGTCCGGAATTTTTGAATCCCCCGTTTTTTAACCATTCCCAATCTCCTCCACAGGCTGTTATCACAGCGAATATGATGTGTACTCCCATTCCTCTAACCTATTAACAAACCATTCTTACTTGTATAGTCGGAATTAGGTTGAACAAAGAATATCATTACAAGTCATCTTAGGGCAATAACTAAACTAATAGGACATCCTGATATGGTTATAGGACTTCTCTATAGTACAAGAAAAAGCCATCCTCCATATCGATTGGCGGATGGCTTCTTCTTGTATGACTCTCACTAATTATACCATTTTGGCGGTGCATCACTTGGTGTATACACTACTCATCTATCTGCGACTCGCCCATTTAATTTTACGTGCAACTTCCACTCGCTGTAATTGTAAGAGACCGATCCGTTCCTCGAACTTCTTGCGTTCGTCCATGGAATGAGCGGCATGAATCTGGTGGCACAGACCTGTCAGTTTGCTGTTGATGTAATCAAACCGTGTCCATAGTTCCTCTTCAGGTGTGCGTTGCTGCTCCGTCGCCGTCTGAAATATTTTGAGTTGGCGGATAAGGGATTGTTGCCATTCCTGATCCTGAATTTGGATGGCAAAATGCAAAAGATCCAGATAGTCATCGATTTGCAACGAAACGCCGCAATCAGATTTAGTATTCATCGTCGTCTCTCCTTATTTCAGTACTTGGCTGGAATCCATTACCTCTATCTTACAGGATCAAGCCCACTGAAAGCGAGTGCTAAACGATTAAATTTGGGGAAAATTTTTATTTTTTTATGTTAAAATAGCTTTACATTTCCATTAAGACCAATTTGGCAGGATATTGATATTGGTACATATGAAATTGGTAATAAAAAACCGCGTTAAGGAAAAAAGTTCTTTCCTCAAAACGGATTTTTCATCATTTTATATATAATATTAACACATATCAAATTAGTCATTTTTGCCATCTCGCTGCTGTCTGGTCATCAGTAACATGAGAAACGAGATGATGATAATGGAGACAGTCCACGCCCAGGCCATGGTCTGATTGCCCGAATCCACAGCGACATAGATTGCCGTGGGTACCGTTTGTGTTTTGCCCGGAATATTGCCTGCAATCATCAGTGTCGCACCAAATTCGCCGAGTGCCCGGGCAAAGCCCAGGATGAAGGCGGTCATCAATGCTCTGCCTGCGAGCGGCAAGGAAATGTAACGAAAGACCTGCCACTCATTCGCCCCAATCGAACGACCCGCATCCTCCAGATCACGATCCACACCACTGAATCCCGATTTCATCGTCTGATACACAAGTGGAAAAGCAACTACCACCGAAGCAATCACCGCAGCCCACCAGGTGAAAATAACCGGTGCGGAGAATATGGCTTCAATCCATTGTCCAAACAGACTTTTACGCCCCAGTATGACAAGTAACAGAAATCCAACCACCGTCGGGGGAAGGACTAGCGGCAGCATAAATGCCGTTTCCAGCAGAATTTTTCCCCGAAATGAAGAACGTGACATCTTCCAGGCTATCGCAATTCCGAGCACAGTGGCCACTACGCTGGATAATAACGCAACCTGAAGCGATAAGCGCACCGGTGACCAGAATACGGACCAGTCTATGACGTTCACATTCATTCCGGAATTGTAAATCCGTATTTCGCGAAGATATCGAGTACTTCAGGGGTTTGTAAATACGCATAGAATTGTTCGGCCTCTGTACGGTGTTTGGTTCCTTCAATAATGCCTATTGGATAATTGGCTGGTGTGTAGCTGTTCTTGTCCACCTCAAACGCAATTTTCACCTGATCCGAAGTAAGAGCATCCGTTTTATATACAAATCCTGCATCTGCATTACCCGTCTCTACATATTGAAGAACCTGTCTAACGTCTTTCCCCTGCACAAGTTTGCTTTCCAGTTCATCCCACAGCTTGGCATTGGTCAGAGCTTCCTTGGCATAGGTTCCCGCAGGAACACTTTCCGGAATTCCAATGGCTACCGTCTTGATGGAGTCGCTGGTGAGATCCGTTTCACTGGTTACTGTGTGGGTCCCATCTGCTGGTACTATGGCCACCAGTGAATTCTGTAGCAGATTCTTCTGATCGCCCGATGCAATCAGGTTTTTATCCACTAGCGCATTCATATTTTTTGTTGCCGCCGATACAAAGACATCAGCCGGGGCACCCTGTTCAATCTGCTGTTGCAAGGCACCCGAGGCGCCAAAGTTAAAATTAAGTTCTATATAAGGATTAGCTAACTCATAATTGGTTTCAATCTCTTTCATCGCATCGGTCAGACTGGCCGCCGCAGAGATTGTCAGATCTACCGTTTCCTGCGGATCGTTATTTCCTGCTGATGAACTTTCACCTGATGCCGCTGGCGTTGAGGTCGTTTGTTCTGCACCCGTGGATGTATCCGTAGTGCCCGTGTTTGCGCCGCAACCAGCCAATACAAGAGCCAGTCCCAGTGACATACTTCCCAACACATATCCGATTCTCTTTCTCATTCATTTCTCCCCCAACGTTATCTTTAGATATAACTAGTTATAATTGATTATATCTAATTATACACAAGACAAAAAAAATAGGAAGGTGATTAAGATCACATTTGATTTTTGTTATCTGTCCTATGCGTGTATTGCGTGTTCTCAGGTTTATGGCATCCCTCAATTAATGATATAGTACAAGAAACATTCATAATAAAACCATAATTGCTCTATACCTTTGAAGGAGGATCTTCACTTATGACGGAGGAGCAATCCTACACAACCGAAGAAATATCCAAGCTGCTCAAAATATCGAAACTGACGGTCTATGACCTAATCAAAAAAGGAGACCTCGTCGCATACCGTGTAGGTAAACAAATGCGAATTGATGCAACCGATCTGGAGGCATATAAACGTCGCTCCAAGCAACTTCAGTCCTCAGCTCAGCGTATCCCGGCTCCTCATCAGACCTCGGCATCAGGAACTCAGCCAGGTCAGAGTGATTTTCAGGGAACTTCCTTACAAACGACTACACCCATTGGGTCTGCGCATGCGATTACTCCAGCAAGTTCTGCTCATGCAATGACTGCTGTATCACGGCATCTGGTCATAACAGGTCAGGATGTCAGTCTGGATATTCTAATGCGCCATATGGAAAAACAAACCCGGAACATCCGTCCGCTACGCTCGTTCATGGGAAGTCTGGATGGGCTTATCTCGATGTATCGCGGTGAGTCCGATCTGGTCAGCACTCATCTGCTCGACGGAGATACCGGTGAGTATAATCTGCCGTATATTCGCAAAATTCTGACGGGACGATCCTATGTTGTGGTGAACTTGCTATCACGTCCTGCCGGACTGTATGTACAGCGTGGCAATCCGCAGAACTTGCAGAATTGGACCGATCTGAGCAAGCCTGAACTGAGACTAGCTAATCGGGAGATAGGTTCTGGTGCGAGAGTATTACTGGATGAGCAGCTTCGGCTGCATGGAATTCCATCCGCAGGTCTGATTGGATATGAAACCGAGGAAAGCAGTCACATGGGCGTGGCTGCCAAAGTCAGTTCAGGTGAAGCTGATGTCGGAGTTGGCATTGAGAAGGCTGCGCGACTTGTGGGTCAGGTTGATTTTATCCCGCTCACTCAGGAGCGCTATGATCTGGTCATGCTCAGGAAGCAAGGTAATGAAGCTTGGACAGAATCTGTACTACGAATTCTCCAATCGCCGGAGTTCAGGCAGGAACTCCAATCATTCGAGGGATATGATGTATCCCGGACAGGTGAAATTTTGTACGAAGCATAGTTATACAAAATACAGCCAAAAACACTCATGCTCAATGGATGTTACACATCACATCATGCATATACAAAACGCCTTGCAATGGCTGCAAGGCGTTTTTGGTGTTTCTTTATATATATAACGCATGATATTGATGAATGGATTCCTTATTGTGGCAAATCGATCTCAAAAATGAACACACCATACGCGGGCATGTTGATCTCATTCTGAAGTGTTGTACCGGACAGTAACTCTTTTGCTTGCTTCTTAAGCTTAATGAGTACTTGTTGATCCGAGTAGTTGAGTAAAAATACATAAGCATTATCCTCACCAGAACGGATACCAAGTTCAACTTCAGACGGTACCTCTACCAGGTCACCCACTGGTGAAGATAGCCCTATTTCATCTAGAATAGCATCTACGACCGGTTCATTGTAAGCCGCACCATAATACCATACCTGCCCCTGACCTACCACACGTTTGGTCAATGCAGGACTACCTGCATAATATTCGGATGTATACTCAGCCATGACCTGCACGTCAGAATGCTCCACATGAAGAACTTCGTTAAATCCGGCCGTTGACGTTCCCTCCTGAAGTCGCTCACTCGCCCCACTCCATTGCAGTTTGGCTGCTGGAATGGTTCCTTTGATTAATGTAAAGTCCTCTACGGTTACACCACACAACTCAGCGACAGCCCCAGGGAACGGTCTCATATAACAATGTCCCTTGAGATCCTTATAGCCGGTGCGGGCACCGAAAAACAGGATTCCACCTTGACTGACATAGGCTTGGAGAAGTTCTGCTGTCTCGTCTGTCATGATGGCCGGGTGAGCATAGATGATCACCTTATATTCGGATAACTCTTCCAGTGTTGTCGTTGGTTGCAGTGTAACCATGTCCGTCGGAATATGACGATACTGGAGCTGCTTATACCAGGAGCGTACACTCTGTTGCTGAAGCGGGCCGTGCCACTCGTCCAACTCTCCGTCCCAGATGTTATCGTAATCCTGCAGGATCGCAACGTCGGCTTGATATGTAGTGCCCGCAATAACACGCCCGATCTTGGCAAACTCTTCCCCTATTTGTGCAACCTCGCGTACCCTTCTGTTGGGTTGATTATGGTAATCATTGATGCCATGCCAGTACATCTCGGTGCCAAATGTTGCCGTCCGCCAACGGAAGTAGACGAGCAGATCTGTTCCGTGAAGAACAGATTGATACGACCATAATCGGATCTGCCCCGGTCTTGGCGTACCCATGCCTATACTGTCAACCCAGCCTCCTGGCCCAGACTGTTGTTCCATGACGCAGAAGTTCGGTGACATATTGCGTACGTTCGACAGTTTCATGCTCCAGGCCCGATCTTGTAATGCGTTATCGTCTGTCCCTGGGAAGATCGTGGCAAACTGCGGATACGAATCATAGGAGAAGAAATCCAACAAGTCCTCTGTCATTTCATGGTTATCCAAGTGTCCAAACGTACCGTTTGTTGTGATCCAATGTTTCGGATCCAGTTCCCGAATGATGTCCACCTGAAGCTTGGCAAATGAAATCGTATTGGCTGATATGAATCTCTTTTCATCCAATGCCAGATGAGGATTTGGCGATTGATTAACCATATTTCGGGTAAGGTGAACTTGGTCCCAGTCGGTATAGGTCTGACTCCAAAAAACAGTTCCCCAAGCCTGGTTCAGGTTCTCCAAAGATTCATAACGATCCTTTAACCATTCACGGAAGGCGACATGATCTGCCTCAGCATAGAAAACATCCATATGACAATTGAATTCGTTATCGATCTGCCATCCGATGAGAGCCGGATGATCTTTATAGGCAATCACCATATTGTGCACGATTTTCTCACATTGCTGTCTGTAGATTGGGCTGCTGTAGTTGGTATGACGCCGCATGCCGTGTTGATACAATACCCCGTCCTTATTCGCGTTTAATACTTCTGGATATTTGGATGTTAACCACGCTGGTGGAGTTGCAGTAGGTGTTCCCAAAATAACACTCAAACCGTATTGATGCGCCAGATCCAGTGCCTTCTGGAAAAAACTAAAATCGAACTGGTCTTCTTCCGGCTCAAAGATGGACCATGCAAATTCAGCCATCCGAATAACTGTGATATTCATCTCTCTCATTCTACGGAAATCGTCCTCCCACAACGCTTCCGACCAGTGCTCAGGGTAATAACAGACCCCCATTTTTAATTCATCCATTTGGATTGATTTTTCCACCTTTAATTGCCCCCTTAACCTGTCATATTGCCTCCATTCTATTGGAACCTTCACATATAATAAATGACAAGATTATGCGACTTATAATAAAATATTGTCATTGTCTAAGATTCAAATAACAGTGAGCTGAATCTATTTCAGTTCACTACATAAAAATATTGCGTTTAAATGGAGGATGCACGTGAAAGAACACATCTTTCTCCCCAAGCCGGTTTTCCCCAGACATGTATGCTTTCCCGATTTTATTGGAGGGTACAGTGACTTTCCGAAGCATCATGTGCATCGAGAATATGGCACCACTGAAATTAACTTGGATCAATGTTATAATCTGCATCTTGTACTTGAAGGTAAAGGATTCCTGGACACGGGAACCGCTTGTTATGAGCTAACGCGTGGGCAAGGATTCCTCTATGGTCCCGGTCTCAGACAAACCTACTACTCAGATTTGGATGATCCTTGGAGTATTCGTTGGATTCACTTCTACGGCATTCGTCTCGAAGAGCTGTTAAATGGAAAAGGTGTTGACGAGCCGTGGCTCTTTCAATGTTCCAACTTCCCGGTGGTTACCGCGCTCATGGATCGATTACTGGAGCTCGGAAGAGGCTATCAGGTGGAGGACGAGCACAGCATGGCAGCAACACTCTATGAACTTCTGACCCGATTGCAATCCGCAGCGAGCCAAATTAATGTTTCTTTAAATCACACTTCAGAGCGAATTCGAGAAGCAGGGAATTATATTCGTTCCCATAGTAACGAGCACATTACACTAGAACACGCTGCCGGAATTGCCGGATACAGTACAACATACTTTAGCCGAAAGTTCAGTCAGACGTTTGGAATCTCCTTCCCTGAATTCCTGATGGAATCCAGGTTATTACATGCGAAACAGCTGCTCGCGACAACCAACCTTTCCATTAAACAAATTACGCTGGAAACGGGATTTTCACAGTCAAGCTACTTCATCCGATGTTTCAAAACCCAGGAAAACGTAACGCCTATGCAATTTCGAATGATGCACAATCATACGTTATAGGCAGATGTTCCTTGAACAAGCTGACGCAAAAGAAGACTCTGCATATAACATGCAGAGTCTTCTTTGGTCATTTTTCATATAAGTTCATTTGTATCTTCGTCCTCGTCAGCCTTATATTCCAATATATCTCCAGGCTGACAATCCAGTGCTTTACAGATCGCATCCAGAGTGGATAAACGGATCGCTTTTGCTTTTCCTGTTTTTAATATGGAAATATTGGCGATTGTGATCTCAACTCTCTCTGCAAGCTCGGTAACCGTCATTTTCCGCTTTGCCAACATCACATCAATATTGATTATAATGGCCATATATTCACCTCAGACCACTAGGTCATTTTCTGATTTGATATCAATTGCTTCCTGTAACAATCTTTGGAGCACAGCGGAGAATACTGCAATGACCAATGAAGCAAAAACAGGAACCACCCCCATAAGAATGAGGCCTGGGGCGTCATCTTTCTCTGCGACAACATAAACAAATGGCAACATCACAAAATAGAGACTACTGATTACAATAGCACAATATTTTATTGTTTTTAAGGATTTCACTGACATTAGAGAGAACGCTTCATTTTTGTCGATGTAGCTCAGCAGACGGAATGCCTGGTACAGTGCAACAATAAACGGAATAACGGACACATACATAACAATCACTATGGGGTATAGTGCACCTGCATAATTCGGATTCACCGGATTGTTCGCTAACCAGGGTATGCCGAATATACATAAGGCAAGAATGGGAACACCAATAAGCAACACAGCCAATTTTAAAAAGATGGTTGTACCTCGCTTCACAAAAAGCACCTCACTTGTTTTAAGTGATATGAATTTATCACAATATTTATCGTTTTACAATAAATTTTTATTGTAAAACAGGTTTTATTTATTCTTTTGCCCGTTAAGAAAGGAAGACCAAAAGATCGCCCCCCCTCTTTGCTTCAGTGATTCTTGGACACAAAAAAAGCCCGATGCTAGCCACTGATGTCGCTAGCTTCGAACTCGGTTGCATATACGCCATATTTGTCTGAATTAACATTAATTTTTACGAATAAAATATACTCTTAACCGATCTCGCTCACGTACGCCAGAACAATCCAGCCTCATCCCGTTCCATCTGTTCGAGCACATTCTCAAAAAAATCTGAACAAGGTGTAATAACATCTACCGGGTTCCAGCTACTTTGTTCATCTCTGGCATACACCTTCCACTGATGATCTTCCCAGTAAAATCGGGCAATATGCATCTTGTCCCATTGATACCGTTCCTCCGCAGGTCTTTCTTCAGTCAGGATCAATTCATTGTGATTCATCTCATATGTCAACTTCACCATCGTACGCAGTGGCGCAGGTACCTTCTCATGAATATATCCATTCATTAAGGACTGAATTCTTCTTAGTGTAAACAAGTCCATCATGAAGATGCACATCCTTTCAGCAAAATACGCCCCTGTTCTAACCGACTCGTACAGCTTCCAGCTCACAACAACCTGCCTTCATGCAAAGGTGTCAGCTACATCCCTTGATCATTTTACCAGCTGGATTTTGTTACACCAGGAATCTGACCTTGATGAGCCAGTTCTCTGAACTTAATTCGAGATACCTTGAACTTGCGTAGATAACCCCGCGGGCGGCCTGTCACTTCGCAACGATTCTTCAAACGAGTTGGAGATGCATTCCGTGGCAATTTCTGCAAGGCTTCGTAATCCCCTTTTTCCTTCAGTTCCCGGCGCAGGTCCGCATATTTTGCCACGATCGCCTGACGTTGCTTCTCACGTACCACTTTTGATTTTTTAGCCATGAATTACAGCTCCTTATCGATTGAATTTATGTTTATTTATCTATATAAATTGAACTAAAGAATATTTACACTGCACACTCCGATGACAGAACAACCTTCCGATCGCTGTTATCCCCAGATTTTTTTGATTCCTTTTACAAAGGGTAAATCCGGGGATAGCGTATGCTTCCGATGTAGCTTTCTTGCAGAAAGCTTGTAGGCGAACGCTCCGCTTCTTCAGGTCCTTTCTGTCCTCTCCGTTTTGTGTAAATGTTTATTTCAATTTATATAGATGTGCTTATATAGCGTTACTCCAATACAGCACACGCATCTTCCGACTTATACGGCTTCCACAGGCCATGGTAGGGGATTGTCAAAATGACCCCAGTCGCCCAGCATTTCTTCGTCACTGAGCAGGCACAGGTCTAGCTCATCTTCAATACTCGCACGTTCCATTTCAATCCCAATCATGACAAGTTCCGTCTGACGATCTCCCCACTGGGCATCCCATTTCTCCAGAACAACCGGCTCGTTACGTAAAATCTCTTCTTTGTCCGCTTCCGGCAAAGCCGCTACCCAATGTCCCGCAGGACCGAACTGAATGGAAGGCCCTGCCTGACTGAGGCTTGCAGCAACATCCCCTTCAGCCGCAAGCCATACCAAACCTTTGGCACGTACCACTTCTTCCGGCCAGTAACTCATGAATTCAGCCAGACGGGATGGATGGAACGGCTTTCTACGGCGATATACAAAGGAACCAATGCCATATTCCTCGGTTTCCGGTGTATGCGACTCTTTCTCCAGCTCCTGAATCCATCCAGCGGATATGCTCACCTTCTCAAAATCAAAGCGGCCTGTATTCAGAATCTCAGACGGATTCACCTGTCCGTTCTCAGTCCGAATGATCTTGGCGTTAGGCTGTAACTTACGGATGATGCCTTCGAGCTTGTTCAGCTCGGTGTCATCGACCAGATCACATTTGTTCAGCAGCAGCACATCACAGGTTTCGATCTGATCAATCAACAAGTCTACGACGTCACGGGTGTCCTCATCTCCGGTCGCCTGATTACGATCCAGAAGACTCTGTCCTGATCCAAAATCATGCCAGAATCGATTGGCATCCACTACCGTTACCAAACAATCCAATCGGGCCAGACTAGTCAGGTCAATACCCGACTCCTCATCGGCGTATGTAAAGGTCTGTGCAACTGGAACAGGTTCACTGATGCCGGTGGATTCGATCAAAATATAATCATACTTGCCTTCGTTCACCAGCTTCTCAATCTCCTGCATCAGATCATCCCGCAAGGTGCAGCAGATACAGCCATTGGACAGCTCCACCAGCTTCTCTTCGGTTCGAGACAAGGTTGTCTCCCCCTTGACCAACGCTGCATCAATATTGACCTCACTCATGTCGTTGACGATTACGGCAACCTTAAGCCCTTGTCTGTTGTTCAACACGTGATTCAAAACCGTCGTTTTCCCTGAACCGAGGTAACCACTCAGTACGGTTACCGGCACTTGCTTTTGTGTCATAGAAATCTACTCCTTATATGTGCAGTCTGTGTAATTCGGACTTTAATAGTAATAATTACGATTAACAACGATGACTATAATCCTGTTAGACGGTCGTTGTCAAACTATTTTTGATTTCAACCTGCAAAAAAACAAAAAAAGGCTGATGACCAGCCCTTGCACTTTCGCATCCTGGGATACGTTTTGGCAAGAAGTGAGTCATAAACCTCCTCTGTAAATGTTCGCAATACATGCGGGATAGGCTAGACAGCGGACTATATCAATATAAATTAGAATTACGCCTGTACCGCGACAATTTCAACAAAACTATATAGATTGAACTGAAAATTCACACAAAACGGAGAGGACAAAAAGAACCTGAAGAAGCGGAGCTACAAGCTTTCTGCAGGAAAGCTACTTCGAAAAAGCATACACTTCGCCTACAAGCTTTCTGAAAGAAAGCTACATCGGAAGCATACGCTATCCCCGGATTTAACCTTTATAAAAAGGAATCAAAAAAATCTGGGGATAACAGCGATCGGAAGGTTGTTCTGTCATCGGAGTGATCCGTGTAAATGTTCTTTAGTTCAATTTATATAGTCACCACAGAACTGCCCTTATTGCCCGCTTCCATCCGTTGCCTGAACACCAACACCAGAACCATCGCTGCAATAGAGAGCAACGTGCAGATCATAAACATGGTCGAATACGAACTTACCTGTACAATAAGCCCCATCGCCAGTCCACCCAGAGAGAATCCAAGGTCATACGAGGACATGAAAATCCCCATGAGTACATATCTGGAATCCGCAGGCAACACAAAAGACAGATATGTGGTTAGTGTTGGATACAACAATGCCAGGGCAAAGCCGCTGAAAACCGCGGAGAGATATACCAGTGGCCCGATGGTTTCTATTAGACTGAGCAACTGGGTTCCCAGTGCTGCACACAGCATCAGTCCTACCATCAGCCAGGTATTCCAGCTACCATCAGACGGGATTTTTTTACGCAAAATAAACCTGCAGAGGATTACAACCAATCCCTGAATCGTCAGAAATACGCCTGCACTCGCCATTCCGGTGGATACCATATACAGGGGAAGAAAGGTCGCTGTTGCCCCAAAAACGCAGGACGCAAACAGCATCACCACACTACTGAGCAGCAGTGGCGTACTGCGCCAGATGCCTCCGAATGAACGAAACATATCACCCAAGGTATACGATTTGTTCTGCACGGTACTACGCGGCAGATCCACATTGTACCCGATCAAAAGTGGCAGAGCCGCCAGTCCAATCATCAGTAGCGTAAACGCCAGATCACTGGCATTTTCCCAGATTTGTATGGCGAGGATCGGAATGACCAGAGAAGGAACCATCGTAAACAGGGTGTACATGGACAACCCTTGGGCCCGGTCTTTGTCCTCCAGCTTTTCCACAATGCCTGCCTGCATCGTCATGGAGAAAAAAGCCGTAGCCACCCCTTGCAGGGCTCGCAACCACAGATACGTCTCCACATCAAAAACAACAAACAGCAGTAGCGTGCCCGCATGCAAAAGCAATAACCATTGCATCACTCGAAGTGGACCATACTTGCCCAGCAGCTGTGCTGCAAAAGGTCTCAAGAGCATACAGGTGAACATATATGCCCCCATCATCAGACCAATCTCAGCCTGGTTCAATCCGGCGGCCTCGCTTCGCAAAGGCAGAATAATCGTCAAAGCTGAATTCGCTGCAAAAAATAAAAAGGCCAGCATATAAAACCGGATAAACGAAAAGGATACCGGATTTAATTTCCCATTGGATGTTGCCGTCATTGAAGACTTCAAACGTTCGTCACCACTTTCTCTTCTGGCAGTCAACTCACAGATGTACCTGTAACGGGTCTCCGCCGTTCATAGGCAAAAACGATCATTACCGCTCCTAGGATAGCACACATCATGTACATAAATGAATAGGAAGAGAAGTCAGCGACGGGACCCATAATCACACCACCCAGAGAAATACCCAGATCCGCCATCGCGATAAATAAACCGATCAGGACGTTCCGGTTCAGTTTAGGCAAGACAAAAGATAAATAGGTCGTGAGTGTCGGATACAGGATCGCCTGACCGATTCCCATGAATACAGCGCCCACATAGAAAAAGACCACCCCGCCTGTCACGGCAAAACTAACACACTGCGCAGCTACGGCGAGCAGACACATGGTGCCCATCATGAAAGGAGAATGCCAACTGCCATCGGAAGGAATCCTTTTTCGAAGCATAATTCGAGCCAGCACCACCGTTCCTGCCTGAAGCATCAGATATACGCCGGCATTCCCGTTTGGTACTTGGCTCGCATACAGCGGAATAAAGGTGGTAATCGCGCCAAATACAACGGAAGCAGCAAGCATTAACACACTGCAACGAAATAAATGTGGATTCTTCACCAACTGACCAAAGGATTCCCACATACTCACGTTCTGCTCCGAAAGATTCTCAGCAGGCTGCTCCTTGTTTGGTTCCATTTTGGCGGTATATCCGAAGACGCCTGTACAGACGGCAATGCCGATCAGAACCACTGTAAAATAATCCATGCCTCCCGCCTGCCATATCCCTAATGCGAGCACAGGTCCCACGATCCCCGGTATGTAACTGAACAGCGAATAATACGAAATGCCCTGTGACCGATCTTTCTCCGGAAGTGCATCAATAATGCCAATCTGCAAGGCCATGGAGAAAAACGCTGTGGATACACCCTGCAAAATACGAGCAAGCAAATAACCGCCAAGTCCCGTAAAGGTATATAAAATCAGGGCAAAGCCATTGATGATCAGAATTAGACGCAATATTTTGATCGGACCCTGCTTTTGAATAATCCGACCTGCCCAGGGTCTGAAGAAAATCGTTGTGAACATATAAGCGCCCATGATCAGTCCAATCGTTGTACCGCTCGCACCCAAGGACTCCCCTTGTAATGGGATGATCACGTTAAGAATGGCATTGGCACTGAAATATAGAAGAACCAATATGTACAAGCGCAGAAAAGGCCAAGACATCGCTCCACTCACAATGGGTGTTCCCCCTAAAATGGTATTAAATGCTTCAATAATTGCTTCGCATAGTCGGACTGTACATCCTTGAGTTGCTTGGTCGGAACGATCTCTACAACCTGTCCCTCTCTGAAAATGATCACCCTGTCACAGATATAAGCTGCCGCCTGTATATCATGTGTGATAAAGACATAACTCAGCTTGTAGATTTCCTTAAGCTCTTTCAACAATTGCAACACCTGAATCTGAACAGACACGTCCAGTGAGCTGATCGCTTCATCAAACACAATGCATTTAGTGGCGGTGGAGATAGCTCTGGCAATGCACACTCTCTGAGCCTCCCCGCCGGATAATTCATGCGGATATTTGGATCTATAGGAAGGGTCCAGTCCAACTTGGTTCAGCAACAGATCCACCTTCTCTGAGTTGCCCTGATCCTTTCGCAGCTTTTGCTGTGCTTGCATCGGTTCCATAATAGCAGCTTCCACGGTAAGAAATGGATTGATAGAGGACGTATAATTTTGAAAAACGGCGCTAATGTTACCCATCCGTACACGTCGATCCTGTACGTCTTTACCATCGAACAAGATCGTTCCACGATCCGGGCGTTCAATGCCCAGAATCAGACGACCCAACGTAGATTTACCACTTCCGCTTTCACCGATGATACCGAGACACTCGCCCTGCTGGCATTCAAAGGTAACCTGTTTCAATACCTGTTGTTTGTACTTGGAGAACAGTCCGCCTTGGTTATATGATTTTTCGATACCTTCCACCTTTAGCATCTATGAGTCCCCCTGCATCAACGCCTTAAAATGATTGCTCAGCTCCAGTCGGGTAGAGACCAGATACTGCGTATAGGCATGCTTCGGCTCTGTCAAAACAGAATGCATGCTGCCGCGCTCTACGATCTCGCCGTCCTTCATGACCATCACGTCATCTGCAATCTTCTGAACGACGCCGAGATCATGGGAGATGAACATCATGGAACAGCCCATGCGTTCACGTAATTGAATCAATTGCTCCACCACTTCATATTGAGAGATTGTATCCAGTGCCGTTGTCGGCTCATCCGCAATAATGAGATCGGGCTCAAGCACCAACGCCAGTGCAATCATGATTCGTTGCAGCATTCCACCGGACAGCTGATGTGGATATTGATTCAAAATCTCGCGTGGGTTTCTGAGCATGACGCTTTCCATGGCATGGATGATTTTCTGTTCAATCTCGCGGGTGTTCCAGCCAAAATGCTGCTGAAGCGTCTCCCGGATATGCACACCAATGACACAGGAAGGATCAAATGCACTCATGCCATTCTGCAAAATCATACACAGATGCTTGCCCCGCTTACGCCGCATCTCCGGTTCCGAAAGCTGGTTCAGGTCTTCGCCCTGAAATAACATTGTGCCCGATTGGCGAATCCATGGCTTGTTCAGTCGCATGATAGCCCTGCACGTGACAGACTTACCGCTTCCACTTTCCCCCACGATGGCCATACAGCTTCCCTGTTTAACTTCGAATGAACTGTCATGAATGATCACTCTACCTGTATTGGTATCCCATACTTTCAAATGTTCAACCTCGACTATATTCATAAGCAGCCTTTCTCACCTCACTTTCGTAAGACTTGTCAGACTTACCTTGAGAGGTCATCAATTTGGGGTCCAGAGCCACTTGAAGCGCATCCGATAGAAAATTAAAAGCAGACACCACCACCACAATGGCCAGGCCCGGTGCCAACATCAATTCAGGTCTGGAGAACATGACTTCCCTCGCCTCATTGAGCATCATGCCCCACTCCGCATGCGGAGCCTGAATGCCAAGCCCCAGAAAGGAAAGGCCGGAGATCTGCAACATCATTGAACACATGGAACCACTGGCAATGACGGCAATATCGGCAAAGGTAACCGGAACAATATGTTTGGTTATAATTCTCAGATTAGGCGTGCCGGAGGCTTTAGCGTATTTTACATAATCCATATCGGAGAATTGCATCACAGATGTTCGAATAACGCGGGCAAACCAGGCCCATTTCATCCACACAAAGGCAATCAAAATATTCTCCAGTCCTGCACCCAAAATGCCAACCACCGCCAGTGTCATCACGTACCCGGGAAAAGACAGCATAATGTCACAGACTCTCATAATCCATGCATCCACTTTCCCCTTGAAGTAACCCGCAATGAATCCAACAATGGCCCCGATCAGAACAGATAGACTGAGCGCAACCAGAACCCATAACACACTTGGACGGATGCCATAGATAAGCCGGGATAATACACATCTGCCCAGATGATCATTGCCTAATAGATACTCCCAGGACGAGGAGGCATAACGAAGCTTCATGTTCACTTGTCCAGGATCATGCGGCGCAATAAGCGGAGCCAGTATGCCCGCCATAAGCGTGGCGATAATCACCACCAAAGAGGTCAACGCAAGCTTGTCTTTGCGCAGATTTTTCAATATTCGCATCAGAATTCCTTTCTCAACCGGGGATTCATCGCCGCATTAATGATGTCGGATAACGTGTTAAACAACACAAAGGTGACAGCCAACATCAGAACATACGCCTGAATAATCGGAAAATCCCTGCTTAAAATGGATTTCACACTGAGCCTACCGAGCCCCGGCCAGGCAAATACATTTTCAATGACCACCGTACTGCCCAACACGATCGGGATTGCCATGCAAAAGATGGACACGGCCACCTGTAATGAATTTCTTAGAATATGCAGGGTAACTTTCTTCTCGCTCAGACCACTTGCCCGTGCATATAACACATAGTCCTCATTCATATTGCTCAGCATGGAACTTCGAACCGTTCGGAAATAAATGCCTGTATAACTCACCGTGATCACAATCACCGGTAGAATGTAGCTTCGATACGAGTCCATACCACTGGTAGGTAACAGGTCCAGCTTGACGGAAAAATACCAAATCATCATGGCTGCAAGCCAGTAGGATGGCATGGCGGTAAGGAAAAAGGAAATACCTCTGACCGATCGATCCAGCAACTTGCCTTCTCTCATGGCACAGATCACACCCAGCAGAATGGACAGCGCAATAATGAATACCGATGAGACAAGTGTTAACTTCAATGTGTTCATAAAAGCAGGGCCCATCAATGACCACACGGGTTCACCAGATACATAAGAGTTGCCAAAGTCCAACTGCACAACAGCCATGATCCAGTTCACATACTGGATCATGAACGACTGACCGAATCCTAGCTCTTCATTCGTTTGCGTGATCAGTTCATCCGTAATCTGCGGAACTTCCTGTGCCTGTAACACAACAACCGCCGGGTCCAAGGGAGATAGATTAATCAGGACAAACGTTATAAATGAAATGATAATCAGTAAAGGGATGGTTAACAGAATCCTTTTGACGATATAACTTCCCATATCCATCTCCGCTCTATTTAAATTGAACTAAACAATATTTACACTACACTCCGATGACAGAACAACCTTCCGATCGCTGTTATCCCCAGATTTTTTTGATTCCTTTTATATAGGGAAAATCCGGGGATAAAGGCGAACGCTCCGCTTCTTCAGGTTCTTTCTGTCCTCTCCGTTTTGTGTAAATGTTTAGTTCAATTTATATATTTAAAATTCATTTGTTCAAATGGCAGTTCATATTGAGTCTGCTTGAACGAGATTCCTTCGAGATTCTCGGGAGCGACTACGGTGACACGTCCGTTGGTAATCGGGATGAAGACTGCTTCATCATGGACGATCTTCATAATGTCGGCATACATGGATTGGCGTGAAGCCTCATCCGTGGAGACCATGACCGCATCAATTTTCTGATATAGTTCATCTGCTTCCGCAATTCCGCTTGTCGTATGCTTATAAGCCGAATCTGATGTAAATGCAGCAATGGTACTCTGTGGATCATAGGCCAGTCCCCAGGTTTGATTAAAGAGCAGATCATATTCCCCGGTGGCTCTCCGATTCGCGATGGAAGTAGACTCTTCGCCCACGATCTCAAGCTGAACACCCAATTCTTTCATCGAATACTGGATCAATTCGGCCTGTATTTTCTGTGAAGACGAGTTGCTGTCATAGTATAATTTCATGGCTAAAGGCTGACCGTTCTTCGTTCTCACCTCTTTACCGTCTGCCAATGTCCAGCCTGCTTGGTCCAGAAGCTGTTTAGCCATCTCCGGATCATACTCCCGTTTCTTCAGGTCCACCTTGGCGTAATTGACATTGGCTGAAAATAGCGTGTCCGCTACAGTCTGCGTTCCGTTGAAGATATCTTTACTGATCGTTTCCCGGTCGATGCCAACCCATAGCGCTTCTCGCACTGCCGTTTCCTGAACCGGACTATTCTGGCGACTGCTATTGGCTACGATGATATTGGTATTCATCGCTTCACTTCGAACCACTTGATAACCACCGGATTTAGCCAATTGGTCCATGGCTTCGACATCGATACTATCTGCTCCCCGGTCATCGGTGAACACAAAGTTGATTTCTCCTTTTTGCAATGCCAGGAATGTTGTTTCTCCAGCCGGAAGAACCTTGGATGTGATTTTCTTGATTGAAGGTACACCACCCCAATAGTCTTCATTGGCTTCAAACGTGGCATTCTCTTCAACTTTATGAGCTGTAAGCTTATAAGGCCCTGTACCGTGGAAACCACTCACTCCGTCTTTGGTTCCACCATCCTTGAAATCCTTGGGTGAAATGAAAACGTAAGGTCTTGTCATGGACAATTCCACCAGAGCCGGATAATAGGCTTCCGACAGCGTCAGCTCCACCGTATGCTCATCGATAACTTTTACACTTGTGATTTTGGTAGACAGCTTGATCCAGGCATGTTTTTCGGCATTCGCCTGTACTGCATCGATATTTTGTTTGACCGCCTCTGCGTTGAACGGCTCCCCATCATGGAATTTCACATCTTGTCGTAGATGAAAGGTATAGGTCTTGCCATCCTCCGAAATATCCCATGATTCAGCCAGCAATGGCTTGATCCCGTCAGGTGTGTTTTCCACCAGAGACTCATATACCATCCCTTGCGCAGGCATGGAGCCTGTATACAGATGGGGATTCATATCATTAATATCTTTGGCAGAAGCATAGATAAGTTCCGTTTGTACCTGGCTATTGGCAGGCTCCGTTTGGGCGCTCTCTTTCTTTGTTGTGCTCTGAGCGCATCCGGCGAGTAAAGCAATGGCAGACACCAGCAATAGTATGGATGTAAAAGTAAGACCCTTTTTCACAGCATTTCCTCCTGATGAGCAAATTAAATTCACACTTTACACAAGACCACTACGTGGTCAGAACAACCTTCTGATCGCCGTTATCCCCAGATTTTTTTGATCTCTTTTCCAAAGAGAAAATCCGGTGATAAATGCGAACGCTTCGCTTCTTCAGGTTCTTTCTGCCCCCTCCGTTACTGTGTAAAAAAAAATTTAATTTGCAATATTTAAATGTAATTAGACCCTTGAAAGTCCGGTGCAAATCATGCGGATATCTTCGTCGAAGGATTGGATGACAAAGGCGTTGGACACACGTTGATTCGGGTGTGCGTCAGCCACTTCCTGAAGCTTTGCTTCATATTTGGCAATAAATTGATCAATCGTTGGGCAGCTCACATCGAGGTGTCTGGCAATGCCCTGAATGATTTTGATGCGGTAGTAATCTTCCTTGGGCATACGGGGGATGTCCAGTTCCCCTTCGCGGTTCATGAACGTTTGACGGAATGGCACTGCTGAAAAGTCAAAATATTTGCCTTTCGAATCGGGTTCCGAGAATGGATCAATCAATAAGGAGGTGTACCGTATGTATAATAAATACTCTTGATGAATGACCTGCAGCTGATTGAAATTCTCGATATCCTGACGTGATATACTCTCTAATCGAACCGGATAGTTGTCATCCGTCATGAATTGAAGCAGGTTGACTCCCTGGATATGGAGCCGGTCCGTAATATTCATAATCTCCTGCCACTGCGCCCGCATATCCCGAATCAATACTTGTGTAATCGGACCTTCAGGATACACCTTGTATACGTATTTCTGAGTATCTGGAGCTCCAAAGATGGCTTCTAATGAGAAGTCATTCATGAACAAGGGTGGATGCACGTACAACGAAATATTTCTCGTTTCCGCCTCCAGTGGGGATCGCATCACTTCCAGCGCAATACCCAAACGCTCATACACTTGGCATAGCTTGCTGACCTGTTCAGACGGGTAACGAGTGGAACCGATATAGACCTTTTTCTTGACCCCTGTTGTGATCACATGATTGGACGGATGTTCGTGCATCCAACGGGTATCTCCAAGGTAGGTAGAGAAACTGATCACTTCCGGCGCTGCATTCCGCTCTCTCATATAATGGGTTACGAGTCGATTCGACCCAAACGTTGGAGAAATCAAAATAACACATTTCAGTTGTTTGATGAATTCCTCATTCATTTGTTCCAACACATCAATATATGCATCGGTGGTAACCGCCAAAATGAGTGTATCCCATTCCCCCTGGGTGGTGTCATATCCCTTGAACACATGATCAATGAAACACTCACCTGCGAGTGGCTGATGTTTCTCATTTTGAATGCTGACCTGAATACGTTGATTGCTCTCTTCGAGGGCTGCAAATATCGACGCTGAACGAACCGATCGTCTCCCCGCAATGCCTATACAGCAATTGAGATGATCTTTGAGCGTGACCGCAAGCTGAATGGATGCAGGCCCGGCTCCGAGTAACAGAATTCGCTGAAGATTGCTCATATATGCCTCCTATATTCAAAGTTCAACCTGGACTCCATTTAGATTAACTTGGACAGCTATGCTTTTTGGTACAACGCAATATCAAACACATCATCCGGGCGCAGGATCGTATCCACCAGCTTCCGCTTGCTGCTATCCGTCGCTCTCATCGGATAATTGAACAAGGACTTCAACTGATCACCGTATCTCATGGCTACAACCACCTGCGCATTCGTCAGGGCATGCAGTTGATCAAGCAGATCATATTTAGGGGCCACGGTAGAGCTGAAAATGATATGGGTTGCTTCCCTGGTATACTCCAGATTTTCCAGCAAGGTTGACTGCAAACGAATCTTCAAACCCGCGCCCAGTGTCTCCACCACTTTTCGCCCGAGTGTAATGGACTCTTCGTCAATATCGATCCCGACAACCTGTGCACCTGTTCGCTTGGCGATGAGTAATGGTGTCATGGGGAATGAACCGGAGCCTACCAACAACACTCTGGAATCGGAGGTGACATGGAAGCTGCCAAATTCTTTATCGATACACTCTTCTATGTTTTTGAAATAATCGGCAATCTGCACATCCCCGTTCTCTAACTTTAATGCACGATATTTCTCCATGATCGCCACACACTGGGCGGATTTATTTCTTAACTGCCATATAAGCGAATCCAGTTCTTCCAGCTCCGAATGCTCCAACTGTTCCCAGGCTGCCTTATTCTCCTGATCAGTCACAAAGCGGGAGTAGTCATTGATCACAGCCTCCAGCTCTGCACTATGCTGAATCGTATGATCATACTTGCTCGCGAGCTTATCGAATTTCTCTGCAAATTCACTCAAACATGTCTGAAAATGGACCAATGTGATCATTTCTTTTCCCCCTACACGTTGTCTCAATCATGTGTCATGTACTTCATGCGTTTACAACGCTCCATTCTGCTGGAATATCTATGAAGGCTTTGCCCTGTGCCACAATCCCAACAGATCCCTCAATCGTAATGCCCCCAAGTTCTGCGCCATTCCACTGGGCTACCACTTTGATCGCACCACCAGGCTGCTTGATGTACTGAGTGATCCCTCTCTGCTGGCTCCATGCGAGATAGGCTCCCACAGAGGCTGTACCCGAGCCACACCCTCTCTCCCAGATCAGACTATCCAGCTCCGGAACATAGATGAGTGGGGCCATTTCTTCCGAGTGCGATTGATATAACAAGATACCGATCAGCTTATCTCCCAGGGTTAGTCCCAGTAGCCTTGCAAGGGTCTGTGCCCTCTTTTTCATCGTATCATCGAAGTCATCCACTTCAATCACGATATGGATGAACTCAGCGTACCGGATGATTACCATATCCAGCTCGATGCCTTCGTACCGGATTGTTCGTTGTTCGATCTGCTTTGGTATCGGCATGGTTACCTGGCAGTCATATTCGTTCTGCTGTTTCTTCACATGGCACATGATCAATTGATCGGTTCCGGAAACCTCCAGCATGATATCCATAGATTCCTGTTGTGCCAGTCCTGCTTCAGATGCGAGGTGTGCTGCAAGTGCCATGCAGGCATTGCCACAGAACTCTCCTCCGGCCATTTCCAGACGTGCCACAGCTTCCGGTCTCCTCTTTGGTTCAATGAATCCCACTTGCTCAGCGTAAACGTTATCATACGACATTAGACGAGCTGCAATATGATTGTATTTTTCTGCTGCATGATCCGTTTTAACCAGAATCGTCATGTTTTGAGTGGGACTGAACTTGATAAAATCGATCTCCTGTTTCATCGCAGCGACTACTCCTGTTCTTCTTTTTTATCTAATAGTAATTATTACGATTAAAGGTCGAGAAAAATATAGCACATCCTTTTGGAGAGCGTCAACAAAATATTTCCATTTAAAAAAATAAAATTTCATAATACCTTTAGCTGCACCTCCTGTAAGAAAACCCAAACAGAGCTGACGCTTCTGCGCCAGCCCTAGCCATAATTAAACCATCTGATAAGATTCAACGAATCGTCGTCCCAAGACCGCTCTTATCAAAAAAATACGAAAAACGGTTGCCGTCGAACGGAACCGTTTCGATCTGGATATGATCCAGTGATTCACTGTACTCATCACTCTTGATGTGCTTGCACATTGTGCAGTGCTTTCTCAGCCAGTGCAGCCAGAAGATGTGCTCCCAGCGGCAGAGCCCGTTCATCCACATCAAAGCCAGGGTGATGCCACTCATGCGGGCCAGAGGTGCCCAGGAAGAGGAACAGACCGGGAACTTCTTTTTGATAAAAGGAAAAGTCCTCACCTGCTGGAGAAGGTAGCGGTCTAACACTGTTCAGTCCAATCTCACTTGCAACTTGCTCCGCCACAGATGCCAGAGCTTCATCGTTGACCACGGCAGGTGGTCCCTGAATCCAGCGAACCGTAGCACGTGTGCCATAGGCCGCCGCCACACCGGCTACCACCTGATTGAAACGCTCGCGAATTCGTGCACGCACTTTCTCATCAAAGGTACGCACTGTGCCATCGAGGATCGCTTCATCGGGAATAACGTTCCAGGCTGTGCCGCTGTGGAGCTTGGTGACGCTGATTACAGCACTCTCCTGTGCTCCTACATTGCGACTCACTATGGCCTGTAATGCCGTAACAATATGTGCGGCAACCACAATTGGATCAATGCCGGCTTCAGGCACGGCTGCATGGGTGCCTACACCTTCCACTTTGACAACAAAACCGTCTGCTGCTGCCATCAATGCGCCTTCCCGAATACCCACCGTACCCACTTGGAGATCAGGCTTGTTATGCAACCCAAATACGGCCCGAACATCGGATAATGCGCCGCTTTGGATCACTTGCCGAGCACCCGTTGCTTTTTCCTCCGAGGGCTGGAATATCAACCGTACTTTTCCCGGCAAACTGGACTCGCGCTGTTTCAGTAATCGTGCAGCACCAATCAGAATTGCCGTGTGTGCGTCATGTCCACATGCGTGCATCTTTCCATCTACCTGGGAGGCAAATTCAAGTTTTGTCTCTTCCTGAATGGGCAGCGCATCAATATCTGCTCTTAAGGCAACCACAGGACCGTCCCCTTGGCCTACTTCAGCGACAAGCCCTGTCCGCAGCGCATATTCGTCTGCAATACGGACGCCTTCCTCTTCCAGCCAACTGCGAATGGCAGCTGTCGTCTCCTTTTCCTCGCCGGACAATTCCGGGTTACGATGCAGGTGTCGCCGAATGGTGATTAAACGTTCCGCGAATTCTTCCGCCCGTTCACCGTGAAGTTCATGCTCGTGGCCCTGTGCTTGTTGCTCAGAATGCTGCTTGGGCTGTTCCAGATCACTTTTCATCACATGGCCTCCCATTCGTATATATTCACTGTTATATTAACTGCCTAATTCTATCCGATTGCAGCTTCCTGTTCCTTGGATTCCAGTGCAAATTCACTGAGTCCCTGCTCTGCCAGAATCTCACGCAACAATTCGAATGAACGAATTCGCTTGGTAAAGTCCCGTGTAGCTGTAGTCACAATGAACTCTTCTACAGCAAACTCCTGCTGGAACTTCAGCAGTGCCTGACCTACGCTTTCCTTCGTACCCCGGGTCACACTTGGCTCCAAAATCTCGATCCGATAGGTTTCGTTCGATTGACGTCCGAATTCTTCCGCCTGTTCCACAGAACCGACGGTAAGCACCTTACCACTCTCCAGATGGATCTTCACCAGCATATGCTCGCTCGCAAGTCCTTCCGCTTCTTCCTCACTCTCGGCCACAATTAACGATATGGCTAGTGCAGCGTAGGGCTCCCGTCCTTGGGAACGATTGAATTGTTCACGATATACACGGATCGCTTCAAGCGCCACCTCTATATTACTGTTAATGAACAGTGAAAAGACATAAGGGAGTCCCAGTTCCGCAGCCATGCCCGCACTATCGACACTGGCTCCGAGCACGTACAGCTCCGCTGGAATATCGGATACGGGTGAAGCAGTGAGACCCGCAAGTGGATGTGATTGATCTTCAAGCGGTTCATTGTGGATGTATCGCTTCACTTGAACAATTTTCTCTTTCAGGGATGCAGCTCCCTGAATACCTTCCTGCAATGCCTGTGTCGAACGGGGTAATCCCCCCGGCGCACGACCAATTCCCAAGTCGATTCTTCCAGGTCCGAGCGCTGCAAGTATATTGAAATTTTCAGCGACTTTATACGGGCTGTAATGTTGGAGCATCACCCCGCCAGACCCCAGACGAATCCGTTTCGTATGCGCAAGCAAGTGGGAGATGAGTACCTCTGGGGAGGAACCTGCAACATGCTGTCCATCATGGTGCTCCGATACCCAGAACCGATGGAATCCAAGCTGCTCTGCCCGCTGTGCCAGCTCAATCGTATGCCGAAAGGCTTCCACCGCCGTTTCCCCTTCATAGATGGGAGTCTGATCCAAAATGCCAACACGAATACTCATATCCTTCTCCTCCTTGGTTGTGCTGAACCACTGTTCTTGAATCACTATTAAGTTGAACTTGAGATGTTACACTTTATCACTCCGATTGCAGTACCATCTTCCGATCACGCTTCGCTTCTTCAGATTGGTTCTGCACTCTCCGTTTTGGTGTAAAAGTCAGATTCAACGTTAGACGCTTTATAACTGCCGCAGCAGTTCCCCGAAGGGTTCTGCCAATGGCGAATATTCTTCCTTTAAAGTAACAACGCTGATCTGCAACGATACACCTGCTACCTCATGTACCTGAATGGGGAACAGCTCCTGATTCTGCACTTCCTTCTTCACCGTGAGTCCCGGGAGAAAGGCAATGCCTGCCCCTTGCATAACCAGTTTCTTCGCCGTCTCCGAATTATCGACATGATATGTAATATTCGGCGGATGTTCCAGCGAGTCGAAAGCCCGGTGAATGCGCAGCCAGTCCAGTGAACCACATTCAAAAAAGACCAGTTGCTCATTCCGGATGGCTTCCATGCTGACATGCCCGCTCTCAATGAATGGATGTCCTTTGTACACATAGAGCTGGATCGGATCTTCATAAAAAGCAACCGTACGGATCGCAGGATGCATGACCTTGCGCACAAAAGCAAGATCGATCTCCTGACCAAGCAGTTTGGCAATCAGCTGATCCGTCGTTGCTGTCGTTAATTTGATGTTAATTTCGGGGTAAGCTTCCTTGATCTTAGGTAGAAAATCGGGAATGACATAGTTAGATACCGATACTGTACTACCGAGCCGAAGAGCATCCGGTGTTGATCGCCGTTGCTGAATCTTCTGCTTGCCCTTCTGAATCACTTGCAGCACTTGCTGCGCATATGGAAGGAATTTCCTACCTTCCTCTGTCAGCACAATTTGCTTGCCAAGCCGATCAAACAACTTGCAGCCCAGCTCCCTTTCCAGTGACTGAATGCGAGCTGTAACCGAAGGTTGGGACAAGAAGAGTACTTCGGCAGCCTTATTGAAGCTTCCATAATGATTGATATATACAAATGCTTCAATATTCTCGATATTCATGAGCGCCTCCGTATCCACGTCCGCAGACGTTTGATCTTATATTGATTTATCCAATATACTTACTTGGTTTTATGATATCGTAATCCCATCCTTTTCCAGTGTCAATATCAATTCTTCCAGCGAGCGATCCAGACGTGTGGTAACATCTGCCGAGAGTACAAATTTTCCATCATCCAATCGTTCAATTCCCTGATCCACAGCATACACGCCACCCAAGATATGTCTTCCACCAAGGGCTGCCAGAACAGGTTTCAATGCATAATCAATGGCGAGCAGATGAGCAATGGAGCCACCGATGACGAGCGGAAGTGTCAACTTACCCCGTAATCCTTCTTGCGGAATCAGATCCAGGAACAGCTTTAGCACGCCGGAGTATGATGCCTTGTATACCGGTGTAGCCACAATAACGGCATCCGCCGCCTCCACGACAGCGAGTGCATCACGAATGAATGAGCTGTCAAACCGAGCTTGCACCAGATCCTCAGCGGGCAGATCCACAACGTGAATAACTTTAACGGTGATACCTGCCTCCGTTAATTTTTGGCTGCTGTAATCCGTCAGACCTGTCAAACGCGAACGTTTGGAAGGTGATCCTGCAATAATGACAACATGTGACATGAATTTCTCCTCCTCAAGCGTAAACGGCTGTCGCCGTCCTCTGGTGGCACAGCTACCGTTTCGCAGTGAAATATAAAAATGGATAGGGTGAAACTTATAAATTCTTATATTTTGGAATAGCGGTCAAGCCGCTCCTTTTACTTTGGGGTCCAGCCGATCGCGAATATCGTCTCCAATCAGATTAACCGCCAGTACAAACAAAGTGATCGCCAGCCCCGGGAACGTACAGATCCACCAGGCAACCGTCAGATAACCTCTACCTTGTGAGAGCAATGCGCCCCAATCCGGTATTTCCTTCAACACCCCAAGTCCCAGAAAACTGAGTCCGGAGCCCGTAAGGATCGATGTCCCTACACCCAGCGTAGCCATGACCAGCAAGGGTGACAACGAATGTGGCAGTACATGTTTCCAGAAAATACGTGTATTGGAACCGCCCAGTGAACGTGTCGCTGTAATGAAAGGCAGACCTTTAACTGATATGACCTGCCCACGCATCACCCGTGCGTAGCCCGGAATGGAGGAAACCGCAACAGCCAGTGCAATGTTCATCAGTCCTGGCCCGAGAGCAGCTGCAACAGACAATGCAAGGAGCACGCCGGGTACAGCCATCAGAATATCAACAGCCCGCATCGTGATGGTATCAACAATTCCTCCGGCATAACCGGAGATAATACCAAGCGCACTACCGACAATACCGCCCACAAGAACGGAAGCAAATCCAATGAGCAGCGAATCTCGGCTTCCATGCACAACTACACTGAAGATATCCCTGCCAAAATAGTCCGTCCCGAACAGGTGCGCAGCAGAAGGAGCCTGCAGAATGGCATCCGTCATCATCTGAGTTGGATCATAAGGAGCAATCCAACCCGGCACAATCGCACATGCCACGGTAAACACGACCACCAGCAATGCTGCATAAAAGAATAATCGGGATACCGCGAGTGAAACGCGATAACGCCAAGGGCGGCGATTCCACAGACGTATACGTCCTACGCCCGCCCATACTTTTTTGTCACCAACCAAAGGTTTCATGCTCATAAGCAACAACTCCTCCTTCCATACTCCGCGTCAGGACACTTCTGACTGTTCCGGCTGTCATCATGTTCGGACTGCACGCCGAACCCGGGGATCAATGTACGAATACGAGATATCCACCAGCAAATTCAAGACCACATAGATAATGGATGTAAAGAAAACAACGCCTTGCACCACGGGCAGATCCTTAGCCATTAGCGCATCCGCAATAATTCGGCCGATCCCCTGTCTAGAAAAGACGGTCTCCACCACAACGGTTCCCGCGAGCAGATCACCAATCAGCATGCCGATTACCGTTACAGCAGGAATAAGGGCATTACGCAGTGCATGACCATACATGATGGCACGTTCCGAAAGCCCTTTGGCCCGTAACGCCACGATAAACGGTTCATTGATCACTTCCAGCATGCTGTTCCGCACCATCCGTACGATAAAACCTGCGCCCACGAGACCCAGCGTAGCCGCGGGAAGAACCAGTGAACTGAATCCGTCGGAACCCATCGCCGGGAACCAGCCAAGCTGTACTGAAAATAACAGGATGAGCAGAATTCCCGTCCAGAAGGTTGGCATGGAAATGCCGAACAGTCCAACGAGCCTGGCGACGAAATCAATCACGCCATTGCGATGAATCGCAGACAATACACCAAGTGTAATTCCAATCGTGATGGCAATGATTGAACTGAGTGCGGTCAAAGCCAGTGTCGCTGGAAAATGTTCCAGTATTTTTGGCAAAACCGGATCCGAATTGATCATTGATTTACCGAAATCTCCACGCAGCATATCACCGAAATAGTTCGCAAACTGGATATAAAACGGTTGATCCAGTCCTAGCTGAACCCGTAGATTCTCGATCATCTCCGGGGTAGCCGAGGACGGGTCCAGCATGAGCAGAACCGGATCACCCGGCAGGAGATACATGATGCAGTACACCAGCACCGAAGCTCCGAAAATAACCAGAAGCGATGTTGCGAGTCGTGACAGTATCGTTTGAACCATACCGGGATATCTCCTTCCTGAATCTGGATTGGTCGTTCCTATAGTGCGTGTTCAAAAAGACCAGTTTTCATATTCGATGCTGATCATGCCATTAGGCATGACTCGCAATCAAAAGTGGACTTTTTGAACAACCTCTGTTAGGGCTGAATGCGAACGTCGTTAAAGAGTGGATACCCCAATGAATCAAACTTGATGCCTTCGACCTTTTTGGATGCAGCGACGGTATACGGGAATACATAGATCGGCAGAATTACCGCTTGCTCAATCAGGTATTGCTGGATTTGATTATAGATCTGAACACGTTTATCAGGATCCGTCTCGACCGCTCCCTGCTCTAACAGTTCATCGATCTTCGGATCAGACAAACCGGACAATGTCGGACGCTCGCCCTCTGCACTCGTATGATAGAAAGCGTACAAGGCATTGGGATCAGAATTGACCTGACTGTTGCCATAGAGATCATAATCCCAGTTCTGATAGATGACTGTTGCTACGTCTTTTGTAATCTCGACTTCAACAGCAATGCCAACCTGTTTCAACTGTTGTTGGATAATGGCGGCGATGTCATTGCGTTTCTCCCGATTGGGCGAACCATCGACATACCGTAGAGTCAGCTTTTGGCCGTCTTTGGCACGAATGCCGTCAGCGCCTTTCACCCAGCCTTGTTCATCGAGCAGCTGATTGGCTTTGTTGATGTCCGGGTTGATGCTTCCTTCCAGCGATGCATCATAACCCAGGATTCCAGGAGACAGTGCAGACCATGCTCGTTCGTAGTTGCCCAGATACAATGTTTTGACAATCGATTCCACATCTACGGCGGATTGTACCGCCTGCCTTACTTTCACATCATCCCAAGGCGCTTTGCGCAGATTGAAAAAGAGTGTATATGGCAATCCCACCGTGTTAGCCTGCAATAGTTGCTGGTTCGGATCGTTTTTCAATGCAGCGATATTTTGCGGTGGAACCGTCTCGGCAGCGAGTACCTGACTACTCTGTACACTTCCGATGCGCGTCGCTTCTTCCGGTACAATCTTGAATGTAATCGTATCCACATGGGGCGCGGCTTTATTTTCAACCGTCTCAGGTCCCCAGTTGTAATCCTTGTTTTTGGCAACGACGATATCCGCATTTTCATCCCATTTCACAAAGGTATACGGACCTGTGCCCACCGGATTTTTACCTAATTGGTCTCCATATTTTTGAGCAGCCGTAGGGGATACGATTCCCAGCAGCGCCTGACTTAAATTGCCAAGAAAAGCTTGCGATGGTGATTCCAGATTTACCTTGATCGTATATTCATCAATGACCTCGGAGGAGCTATAGGGTCTAATCAGGGCTAGAGAATTGGCAGCTTTGGTGGCCGGGTCAATCACCCGGTCCAGATTGTATTTCACGGCTTCCGCATTAAAAGGTGTACCATCGTGGAACTTCACGCCTTCACGCAGCTTGAACGTATAACTCTTGCCGTCCTCGGATACGCTCCATTCCGTGGCAAGCCACGGTTTGATGGAACCATCAGGCAGCTGCACGACAAGATTGTCGTAGATCGTCCGGATGGCACGTACCGTTACGGCAAGCCCACTGCGATGAGGGTCCAGCGTATCGGGTGAAGTTGCAAGTGCAAAAGTCAGGTTGCCTCCTTCGGCTTGCCCGGCCTGCCCCCCGCCTGATGCCTGTGCCGTACTGTTCGTGCTGCCTCCCGCCGCTCCGCAACCGGATAATACCATCACCAATACTGCTGCCAATGCCATATATTTCATCCATGAGATAGACCTGTTCATATCGCTTCCCCCTCTGTGTATACAGGTGTCATTAAATTGATGTTTATACCAATACTCTATATATCCTATGAGTTAAGTCGGTTTTAAGGTAGTACGAAACGTAGTAATTACTTTATTACTGTTTGGAGAACACAACAGACAAAATCAAATGCTCGTTCGCTCCCTATCCGTTATGCCAAATCAGATACAACTTGCTTCTTCGCAGCCGTATAACGGTTAACCGGAATCTGTACCCCAAGGTTACCTCGCAATGTATCGTGTTCATAGTCCGTACGATACAGACCGCGTTCTTGCAGAATCGGAACAACCAGTTCCACAAAATCAGACAATCCACTTGGCAGCTCCGAAGCAATAATGAAACCATCCGCTGCTTCCGTCTCAAACCATTCCTGAATCTTGTCAGCGACCTGCTCCGGTGTGCCCAGGAATTTGCTGCGTGGTGTTGCTGCCCGCAGAGCCACTTCACGCAAGGTCAATCCTTGCTCTTTGGCATCCTTCTTGATCTTGTCGGTTCCACTGCGGAAGCTGTTGCTTCCAATGCCATTCAGCTCCGGGAACGGTTCATCCAATGGATATTGGGAGAAATCATGATGTTCGAAGAAACGTCCCAGGTAATCCAATGCTTTGTCAATCGTGACCAAGCTTGCGATTTCCTGATATTTCTGTTCAGCCTCCTCTTCCGTCCGTCCAACAATAGGATTGATGCCTGGCAGAATAACAATATCCTGTGAAGAACGTCCATAGGAAGCCGCTCGTGTTTTGACATCCTTATAAAATGCCTGTGCATCTTCAATACTGTCGTGCCCGGTGAATACTGCATCCGCTTCTTGTGCCGCCAGCGTTTTTCCATCTTCCGATGAACCTGCCTGGAAAATCACCGGCTGTCCTTGCCGTGAACGGGCAATATTGAGCGGACCTTGTACGGAAAAAAACTCTCCTTCATGATTAAGCGTGTGCAGCTTGGATGGATCGAAGAATACACCGCTCTCTTTGTCTCTTACAAAGGCATCATCTTCCCAAGAGTCCCACAACCCTTTGGTTACCTGTAAATATTCCGCGGCAATGCGATAACGTTCCGGATGCGAAGGGTGACTGCTCTTACTATAGTTCTTCGCTGTACCTTCCAGCGGAGAAGTCACGACGTTCCAGCCTGCACGGCCATCACTGATCTGATCGAGGGAACCGAACTGTCTGGCTACGGTGAACGGATCACTATAGGATGTCGAGAGGGTACCCACCAATCCAATGCGTGAAGTAACGGCAGCCAAAGCGGAGAGGATACTGATTGGTTCGAAGCGATTGAGGAAATGCGGAATGGATTTCTCGGTAATATACAGGCCGTCTGCGATAAAGACCAGATCGAACTTGCCTTCCTCCGCTTTCAGTGCCTGACGTTTGTAGAATCCAAAGTTAACGCTGGCATCCGACAGAACCTCCGGGTGTCTCCATGTGGTGTTGCTTCCTCCAACCCCATGAATAATGGCTCCAAATTTCAAACTGCGTTTCGCTGTCATATGCACTCCGCCTTCCTTGGTTTAGAATCTTCAAAAGAATGATCAAGGGCCAACTGAACTGATTACGTATACAAAACAACTTAAAAGTTAACTATTCCTATGAGTTTGGTTTGTTTTAATTTCACAAATCTTATCACTGCCCCGTAAAAGGGTCAACAGCGTGACTAATAGATTTTTTCTATATGAACATTGAAGATGTAAATAAGACCATTTACATCCCAAGAGAGCTATAACTTATGAACGTTCCGGCTGCTGTACAAATGCGATCTTGCATCATGCAGCAGCCGGAACGGCTTGCTCCAAAGGTATATATCAACTCCCGTTAGACTGCTGCCGCTTCGTCCGCTCGTGCCAGAAGTTCAGCCAGCTTCTCCAGATCAGGTTCCAGCAAGGCTTCAAACTTGCCGTCCCCTCCCACTTCAATGACAGGTACATGCCGAATGCCATATTTTGCTTCAAGCACATCACGCAGCACGTCATTGCCCTGCACTTCAATGTTCTCAAAAGGCTGGTTTCGCTCTGTCAGAAATGCTTTCACTTCCCCGCAGAAATGACAGCCTGTTTTGCTCCACAGCACGACTTTTTTGGTTGATGATGACATCGACATACCTCCTGATTGGTTTTAAGATCAAGGTCTGGGTGATTAACTATGAACGCCCTAGACCTTCAATTCCCATCTGTTAAATAAGAATTATGGCTCTAAATGTACTCCCGTGCCCTTCCTGCGTCAATGGATCTGCTAATAGAATAAACCTATAACCAAATAGAAAGATTAAATTATAAATTTGAAAGATGAAGCATTTTAGAGAAATGAATCGCTTTCACTAGTCTAGCTACCAACTCATATGTAATATTCGGATGCGGAATGAATCAGAGCGATTACACAGGGTACCGCTACATTTTCCATTCCGCATCATGCTGCTGATTCGCATAAACAGATCGCCTGACATTACAGATCGGGGTTCAAGAGCTGAGGTGGGGCGATAATGGGCCAGCCTTCTTCCATCGAATTCAGTTGGTCCGCAGACACGCTGATAATATGCCCAGAATGTACACCCCAACGTTCTGCCGCATAGACCGAAACAAATCGTCTCCGCTTGTCTCCGCTGATCTGATATCGAATCTCGGGTGCGTCCACTGCGGCAACAATACTTCCTTCTGCCCAGCCATGGTGAGAACCATGAACCGCTGTCGTATGCACCTGTTGTGATTCCCTCGGCCATCCATGCACGTCCCCCGCTGATATCAGTGCTTCTCCGGCAGGAATGGCGAGCAGGTCCGGTTTGGCAACCTGAACAGGAGATATTCCACGCGGTACAGGGATGTTCAACTTACGCCGCCGACCGCCGGTTAAAGTATAGACATCTCCTTTGGCATCGGACAGGAACGAACCTTCCGGGTAGAAGTCATAACTGTGTCTGAACTGTAATGCTGGATCTTGGCTACCCTGCGTTGAGATTCGCTGACGCGGATCCATTGGGTTTGTGTCACCCTCCTCTTGTTGACCGGATGGGGTACCAGAGGTTTGTTGTCTAGCCAAGCGGCAGGTTTCGGCAACCAGCGCATGGGGATCTCCCCACTTTTGGCTATAAAATTGCTCGTTATCCTTATTCACTACAGCAAAGTCTTGCTCACCCAAGGCTTTCATACTGACACTTCCGAAGTGGTGGATAAAAGCATCCCCGGCTACCGCAAGCTGGTATCCTGCCAGCTTCACCCGAATGATCCAGTCATCATCTTCGAAATTGCCCACCGCGTACCCTTCGTCCAGATAACCTACCCGTTCCAGCAGCTCCCGTGAGAACAACCAGCAGAACCCGACCAGACGATCGGTTATTCGATGTTTATCTGCATCCGGACGATTATGTGTGGCGGCAAAAGACCACATCTCTTCTACCTCACGGTACGGAACCTCAATCTGCTGATCCCCACCAATATAGTTGGTCACCGGACCCACCACACCAACCTTCGGATCACTGGCAAGACAAGTCATCATGTTATCCAGCCAACCTGGAGTAACGAGCGTATCGTTGTTCAGCACGATGATATGTCGTCCTCTCGCCATCATCAGCCCATGATTGACACCTCCGGCAAACCCCCGGTTCTGATCCAGGGCAGCAACTCTCACCATGCCGCCTTTGCGGCGCATGGCCTCGGCAGTTCCATCCTTGGAGGCATTATCCACGACAATGATTTCGTAGGGAGCAGGCGTATGCTTTTCGATACTGGACACACATTGCAGCACATACTCCCGCTGATTGTACGTGGGGATAATGATGCTAACTCCTTCAAAAACAAGACCAAACGAGCTCTGTCCCTGGCGGACACCTTCGTTGTACCCTCTGGTATACCCCTGTTTGTAGAGCCTGGCGCCTTTCGCTGTGCGCCTGCTTTTGCCTTTACGTCTGGATTTCCGTATTGAGCGACGACCTGCTGCATGCAGGACTGCCATGTCAGATCGCGAGACATCGTGTTGTGTGGCACGGCGGGCCGCTTTTTTTTCGCTGCTTATGCTACCATTCCTGTTGTTTTCACTGCGGCTGTTGTCACTGTGAGTGCTGATATTTGGAATGATATTCAGATGACTGTAACCCTTTCGACGGACAACGTTTCGAGCATTAACCTTGTTGTTACGACCATGACGTTCTTCCCCGCGCTGTTGATCGGGTGTGTTCATGTTGCTCCCTCCATTTCCACTTGTCCGTGAGGCTAACACGCACATGACCAGCCCCCGGACGGTCCACTAGAGTTGAAGCTCTCCTGTTACCAGTTTGTCAGCCAAATGTCCAAAATCCAGAGCGACCTTGCCGAGTTCACCTGCAATTCGCCGACACAGAATGACCGCCGGAATTCCCGCCGCCACCAACGCGATATCAAAAGCATGTTCTGCGGTTTGCTGCATCACCCTCGGTATATCCATAACTCCTGCCACAGAACCAATGATGCCTGTGACATGAATCCCCCGGTTATGCAGCAGTGCCGCAAGCTCTGGTGCCTGGCTACCTATGAGCAGAACCCGCCGTCCTTGCAGCAAGGGCAACACCAGGCCGGACTGATGCAGACTGTAATTGATCGTGGAACTGGTCAATTTCAGCCGGGACCAGTCGATCCCGAAGTAGCGCAATACCGGGAATAACAGCCCCTGGAATGTCGGCGCCCGCGAGATCGGCACGCCAACCCAGTCGGCGGCCTGTATGGCTTCCGCAAGCATCGCGCGGATGTCTGGCGTTGAGCTTGGCACCCCTGCATAGGGCAGAAACGGTGCCAGCTCCTGCACTTCCTGGCCTGGCAGCACCGTATCGGCTGCCAGCGTGAGCAGTTCGCCATCTCCGAGGCGAACGACAGACAAGGGGCGCTGCGCATCCAGCGCCGCCGTGATGTGTCCAGCCATCTCATGAGGGCTGGACAGCCGGGCCAGGCTGGGCGCATATTGGCGGAATCCCGCCGCGATCAGATCTGCCGCCGCCACGGCAGGCAGAATGTGATCCGGCGGGATGTGCTGCGCCACCAGCGCCTCCCCGCCGGCGAATACGCCGTCGCGGTAGCCCTCGGCGTAGCCGCCGGGCACGGCCTCCGCCTGCACTGCGTGCTCCGCGGGCGGAGACGGCAAGCCCTTCGCGCTGCCCGCCTTCGCGCCGGCAGCGCCTCCACGCCCCGCGGGGGCGACACCCTTCGGGTGTGTCGCCTGGCGCGGGGCGGGGCCAGCACCGCTGGCAGGCATCGCCTGTGGCGTGCTGGCTTGCGGTGCTGGCATGGGCGCACGGCGCATCGCCGTGCGCTGCTTGGCGCGGGCAGCGGCACGCCGGCCTCGCGCTGATGCCGGCCTGCGCCCAGCAGTGGCCCGGCGCAGGCCGGCTTTGCCTTTGCCGGTGCGGCTGGCTCTTGCCGCTCTGCTCGCACTCGCAGAGCCAGCTTTGCCTGCTCTGCCAACAACACTGCCTGTGCTGCTCGCTTTCCTTGCAGCAGCCTTATGCGCTGCGCCTGCAGATGTACCCGCTTTGGTCAGGGTACTACGTTTCCCTGACTTCACACCTCTGACTCCAGCAGACCCTGTACCTGCTGCTGTCGGAGTGCCACTGCCCATAAATACGGCCGGGTGGATGCCCCGGGGCTTACCCGACACGGAGGCCCTAGCGGGCCCGGTGCGTGTCACTACTCTCACGCCATTCCCTCCTTTGGCATGCACGAGGATTGTCGCTGCGCAAAGCGCCGGAGCATCCTTCCAGCTCCGGCGCAGAGTGTTCTGCTCCCATGGGGCACCGCACAGCGGCAGCATCAGTCGCATATATTTTAGGGCAATTGTCCTTTCATACGGACAGCTGCTTCCTGGAGCGATTCAAATGTACCTGCATCACTCCAGTATTTCTGCAAAATGTCGTATTCCAGTCCTCCAGCAGACGCGTAGTGATTATTCACATCCGTAATTTCAAGTTCTCCGCGCGCAGACGGCGCAATGTTGCGAATCAGGTTAAATACATGATCGTCATACATGTATATGCCCGTCACACAATAAGAGGTTTTCGGCTGGCTTGGCTTCTCCTCAATGTACGAGATTCGCTCTGGATGCTTTGGATCAAAAACAGGCACCCCGTAACGTCGTGCATCATCCACCTCTTTGAGCAGAACTCGCGCTGTACCAGCAGGTTGCTGCATGTAACGGTCCACATAAGGCTTCAGATCATCGCTGAAGAGATTATCACCGAGAAGCACTACAAATTTTTCGCCAGGAAGAATAAAGGAAGTCGCCAGATCCAACGCTTCCGCAATCCCGCCTGCCTTTTCCTGAATGCGATAAGTCAACTTCACACCATGATCTGCTCCGCCACCAAGATACTCTGTATATAACCCGGCGGAATGTTTGTTGATCACAATCAATAGTTCATCAATGCCTGCCTGGCGGAGCCTGTCGATGCCATACATAATCATCGGATGTTTACCGACTGGAAGCAGATGTTTGTTAATGAGCCGGGTCAGCGGATACAGTCTAGTTCCTGTTCCGCCGGCAAGAATTACACCTTTCATTCCACGTTCCCTCCTTCATCGGATATGTCCATATATTCAAGCGGATCGACATGCCATTTGTTCATAAAAATCGAACGATTACGCTCAAGCAGCTGCTTCCACGCTACCGGATCTGTCTTCTGGAAGCTGGCACTTCCCTGATGATGCACGAGAACATCTCCACATACCAGCAGACGATATCCCTGCAATCTTGCTCTATAACAATAATCGTCATCCTCATAGTGTCCCGGAGAATATGCCTCGTCTAGCAGTCCAACCGATTCCACGACATCTCGTTTCATCAGCATGCACAGACCGACGATCCGGCGCACTTCTCTCCACCTTGAAGAATCTGCAATATTATTGGAATTGGCCAACTCCTGAAAATGTTCCATATCCCGAAACGCCAGTTCAATCTGCTGGATGCCGCTTGCATAATTCGTAACAGGACCCGTGATCCCAATACTTGCGTCACTGTACAGAGCTGTTCGAAGGTTCTCCAGCCAACGGGGCGTGACCGTAACATCATTGTTCAACAGCAACAGCTCATCCCCGCAAGCTGCACGAAGTCCAGCGTTACACGCTGCCGGAAACCCCCGATTGTCCGGGAACCTTACAAATCGAATTCGCTCCAGCGCACAATATTCAGCCGTTCCATCCGTCGAACCGTTATCTACCACGATAATTTCATATGACGCAGGATCGCCCGAGTATTGACGTATGGCATCGATGCAGGGCCTGATCAGATCCAGCCCATTGTAAGTTGGGATAATCATACTCGTCAGTGTCATTAGGCGTTCCTCCTGTAAGCCACTTCTACACGGGAGAGTGTATGTGCCTGGGCTGGATTCCAACCTGTACCCAGCAATGTAGCCAGTGCCTCCAGATGATCTCCGATAATCAATCTGGCGACATCATTCCCACTTCCCGTGTTACCAGGACGCAACCGATTGGAACGAATAACATCCACCTGACTTGGTGCCGAGACGTTCATTCCATGCTGAATAGCTAGACTTTGTGCCTTAGGTGGAACGGCCAGTGATGCTGGCTTCACCATCTGAATCATACGACGAGATAATGCATGAGGCACGGCTGTCATGGAATTGGAACCAAGATCTGCCCTGCCTAATGTTCGGTTCAGATATGCTTTGATCCGGCTTACCTCATCCTGCCCTGCAAACGCAGGAAGCAAAGACGTCAGATTATTCAACGCCACATCCTGTCCCCGATCAACCGCGAACAGAAAGGGTGCAAGCTGTTCAGCCGAGACGACCATATCTCCATCCACAAAAAGTACCGTCTCCGCATCCGTCATCTTGGCTCCAAGTGCCCGGCCCACATCATGTCCTGCCCGATCCGGTTCATAGATTACTGTAAGTCCCGGCTGCCTTAGTACCTGTTTCAAACTGTCATCTGTCGTTCCATTCAGTACCACAATAATATCCGTCAGAGGTAACCGCTTTAGTTGCAATAACACCTGCCCCAGTGTGTGTTCTTCATTACAGGCACAGACAATGGCAGCAGCCGAATGACGAAGAGGTAGTGGCACGATCTGGAATGAATGTCCCGAGGCCTGAGCATAACCCTGCATAAATGTCTTACCTGCTCTCAGGGCTAGCTCGAAATTGCTTAGCTCCGCAACGTTCGCCGCGTGTGCATTCCATACGAGACGTGCATGTTCTTCTGATACTGTGTTGTTCGCCTTTGCCTCGCTTCCTGCAACTTGCCCCGCTTTCCACATCAAGTGCAGATCTACTTGGCCAGACTTTGCTCGGCTTTTTCTTTTTTTTTGAATATCTACATGTTTCTTGTTCCTATGACGCTTGTTCATTACTGTTCTTCCTGCTGTCGTTTGTCTACTTGTTGTCCGCCTGCGGCGGACAACCCCTGAACGTCCCTTCATTTCCTCACCTCCAGCATGCTGCATCATCCGATGCGACATGCTTACCTCGCCAGGTTGCGAACACGTTGCAGATCGGTATAACCTCCGCGGGGACCGAGCGTATCCGTAATCCACTTGATTGCTGCCATATGATCATTCAGTACCACTTGACTTAGCGGATCAGGTCCGCTTCGCTTCTTGATTCGTACTGCATTCATTCTACCCACAGGTACGTGATGAACAGCGCGTACCCGAAGTCCGCCGATCACTGCCTTGGCTTGTGCGAGTGGCGGAACTTCAAGTGAGGATATTCCCATGACCTCAAGTCCTTTTCGGCTTATTGCATGTGGAATAGCTGTCATGGATGCCCCCCGGAGATCGGATCTTGCGAGTATGCTGTTCAACATGTGTTTGGCCTCCACTACCGGATGAACGGGATGATGAGTGACCGGCCCATGGTAGTCGTTAAGCGCCACATCCGTTCCCTTCAGCACAGCCTTCACGTAAGGTGCAAGGTGCTCTGCGGGAATTGCGATATCTGCATCAGTAAATAGCAACACCTGACCGCGCGCCTCCGCTGCGCCTACTTTTCGTCCTCCATCATGCCCCAGCGCTTCGGCATACGTGAGCACTCGTGCTCCAGCCCGTTTGGCTGCGTTAGCCGTACCGTCTGTTGAACCATTCACAACGACAAGCACTTCAGCATCACGGCATATCCGCAGCGCTTCACGTACAACTGCACCAATCCTTTTCTCCTCATTCATAGCAGGGATAATGACCGAGAGCATCGGTCGCTGAGAAACATCCCTGTGTGAAGGAGCATCACTCATGCCATTTTCCGCTCCATTCTCTACTCCATCCTTAGCCTGTGACATCAGCTGTTTGGATGAAATAACGAACGTATAGGCCTTTGTACCCTTTTTGTGTCCAGACTTCCATCTTCGTTTCTTCAGCACTGTTTTTCTTCGTGTCACATTGGATCGGGTTGCATAACGTGCTGTGGTACGGGTTTTGCGCAACAGTTTCACCTCCCGCATTCGATCATCGGCATGCCAAGGGAGTACACGTTATTCTATGTATTCGTGGAGCAGTGGAAACGGCGTTTGTCCTTGCACGAAGCAGGTTCTCCCTGTGAACACGAGGGTACAGGCCTTGCTTTTAGACAAAATACGTCAAATTATGTGAAAAACGCTACCTCTCCCCTACTTCAGACACAATTTTAACAAAAATCTAAATTTGTATCTTTTCCAAAGTTTTACATTGTGATAATATACGTTCCAAGCAGTTTTATTTACAAAAATAACCTTGTGGTGAACGTAAGTTCCCCTATATTTTTTTAATCAATTTATTGACCTTAGGTTGATTAGATTATGACCTCATTCACAGAACCTGTTAAGCAGATACATTTTACTCTTGAGAGGAGTGATGCCGTTCAGAACACACTGCTTTTGTCATTTACGCAAACCCGGATTGAACACCCCAGTTTTCCGTGAACGTATCTTCTACCTGCGCAATTGGACAACCCCCGGCTTTCTGAAAGAGGAACACAATAGACGATTAAACCTTCGGGTTGAACTGAATAAACGGTTATCCTTTTTGTTTGGTGTCGTGCTTAACACTTCCCGAGCTAAAGGCCAAGCCGATTTTGTTCCAATCGTTTCTTGTCTCATTCCACGCTTCAGGTTCAGCCCCACGCTCCGCGCTGCCCAAGTTGCAGACGGAATTCCAACCGAGATTGGCATGATAATTTCCAACAAAAAAATAATTTAAGAATGGGAGAGTTTACTATGAAATTCGCCAAAGTTATGCCAACAATTCTTGGAGGAGCTCTTTTGCTCGCTTCCGTATCCTCTGCTACTGCAGCTCCAGTGTCTGATCAATCCATTCCACTGCAGGCCCCTTATGCCTCTGAGGAGGGTATTCCATTGAACAGTGGAACAGATGACACTATCTTTAATTATCTTGGACAGCAGGAACAATTCCTGAATTCCGATGTGAAATCCCAGCTCAAAATTGTTAAAAGAAACACAGATACATCTGGCGTAAGACACTTCCGCCTGAAACAGTATATTAAAGGTATTCCGGTTTATGGTGCAGAACAGACGGTCCACCTGGACAAAACCGGAGCCGTGAGCTCCGCACTTGGCGATCTTCCACCGATTGAAGAGCAGGCCATTCCGAATGATGGTGTAGCCGAGATCAGCGGAGAAGACGCGATCCAGATTGCAACCGAAGAAGCAACCTCCCGGATTGGAGAGCTTGGCGCCGCGGAAATCACACCTCAAGCTGAATTGAACATCTATCATCATGAAGAAGATGGTCAGACGTATCTGGTTTACATTACGGAAGTAAACGTACTGGAACCTGCCCCTCTACGGACCAAATATTTCATTAACGCAGTGGATGGCAGTATCGTATCCCAGTTTGACCTCATTAATTTTGCCACCGGAACAGGTACAGGTGTGCTTGGTGATACCAAAACCCTGACAACCACCCAATCCGGCAGCACCTTCCAACTGAAAGACACCACTCGTGGCAATGGCATCCAAACGTACACGGCGAACAATGGCTCCTCACTGCCTGGTAGCTTGCTCACAGATTCGGATAATGTATGGACTGATCGTGCAGGTGTAGATGCTCACGCTCATGCGGCTGCTACGTATGATTTCTACAAAAACAAATTCAACCGTAACGGTATTAATGGTAACGGATTGTTGATCAGATCAACCGTGCACTACGGCTCCAATTACAATAACGCCTTCTGGAACGGGGCACAGATTGTCTTTGGTGACGGAGATGGAACAACGTTCCGATCCCTGTCTGGTGATCTGGATGTTGTGGGTCATGAATTGACGCATGGTGTTATTGAATATACAGCCAATCTGGAATATCGCAATGAACCAGGTGCACTCAATGAAGCCTTTGCCGATATTTTCGGTAATACGATCCAAAGCAAAAACTGGCTGCTTGGTGATGATATCTACACACCTAACGTTCCAGGAGATGCCCTACGCTCCCTCTCCAACCCTACATTGTATGGTCAACCTGACAAATACAGCGATCGCTACACAGGCACACAGGACAACGGCGGTGTCCATATCAACAGTGGTATCATCAATAAAGCCTATTTCCTTGCTGCTCAAGGCGGAACACATAATGGTGTGACTGTTACCGGAATCGGTCGGGATAAAGCGATCCAGATTTTCTACAGCACACTGGTGAACTACCTGACACCAACGTCCAAATTTGCCGCTGCCAAAACAGCTACCATTCAAGCAGCCAAAGATCTGTACGGAGCAACTTCCGCTGAAGCTACTGCTATTACCAAAGCGTATCAAGCTGTAGGCCTGTAAAATCTTATTTTATTGTAGTTGAACTTATAATGTACTTATCATAATGGTAACAAAACGTTCAGACACCCCTCACCGTCCGAACGGATCAAGCTGATATCAATCAAAAGCGGTGTCCCGGACAACTCTGGACACCGCTTTTGTCATTTGTGTATTACGGATACAATCCTGCACTATCCTTGCGAAGGTCCCGCAGCAATCCATGACAACAACCCGTACGTATGCTTGCAATCTGCCGTACGTGACACTTCAAGTACCGCTTCATCCTCACTCTGCGACAGCAGGGAAATCTGGAATCCCCGATCATTACTCATGCCCACAATCACATAATGTTCTGAAGCAAATGATTCTTCAAAAACAACAGTTACCTCTGTGCATACTTCACTCTCTGGCAGTACAAAAGCTTCCATCCCGAATTGTTGTACAACCGGTTGTTTGCTTACGCTGCGAACGGGTTGGAAGGCCAGATGTTTGGCCTGAACTGCACCCGATTGCAACTGGTTGCTGCCCACGGCATCGTCACACAGATGCTCCTGTGTAATCGATTGTTCACTCAACATAAACTCCGTAGTTCCAACGATCTCCTGTGACCGTTCAAGCTGTGGTTGCTGAGCCTGGTCTTCCTGATCTGCCTGCTCAGTTATGAACAAAGCTGCCGATGGTTCGCCAAGCTGATCTGTTTGGGATATCAGCTCTTGTTGTTGCTCCAGACCAGCACTCGGTATTGCCTCGACGATTACCTGCTGTGATTGCTGTACACCTTCATTTTCTGGTTGAAGCAATCCCTCTTGTCTTTTGATAGCTGCCAGTTGCTCCAGCGTTTCTCCACTGAACTGACGGATCGCATTCCATATCTCTTCGCTCAGATGCGCTGGACCCACAATCCCCGCATTCAAATGATTAGAGGTAATACTCTGCTCACTCAGTTTGCTGCCGTTCACGCTGCCATCGGCCAATTTGGCACTTGTGACGGAACCATTTTGCAGATGAACCCCGCTTACTGCTTCCTCTTCCAGATGAGTTGTGCGAATACTGCGTTCTTGAATATGATCAGCAAGAATGGTTCCATCCTGGATATGACGAGTTTGCACACTTTTGTCTGCTATGTGGATAGCCGATACCGCACCTTCAAGCAATTTATTACCGTTAACACTGCCGTCAGCCATTTTGGCACTTGTTATGGAACCATTGTGCAGGTGAATCGCACTTACCGATTCCGCTTTGAGGTGGGAGATCCCAATGCTTCGCTCTTGAATATGGTCAGCATGTATGGCTTTCTCTTGGATATGACGGGATTGTACACTTCCATTGGCAATATGGACATCCGACACCGCATCTTCAAGCAGTTTGCTGCTGCTCACACTGCCATCCGCCAGTTTGGCACTCGTTACAGATTCATTTTGCAGATGAACTGCACTTATTGCTTCCTCCTCCAGATGAGACGCACCAATGCTATGCTCCTGAATATGATCAGCAAGGATCGCTCCCGCCTGGATATGGCGAGTTTGCACACTTTCCGATGCGATATGGCTCCCCAATACAGTATCTTCGAGCAACTTGCTGCCGCTAATGCTACTGTCAGCCAATTTGGCACTTGTGACGGACCCATTTTGCAGATGAACCGCACTTACTGCTTCCTCTTCCAGATGGGCTGTGCCTATGCTTCGCTCCTGTATATGACCAGCATGAATAGCTCCTGCCTGAATATGCCCGGTTTGCACACTTTCCGATGCGATATGAATTCCGGATACCGTACCTTCGAGTATCTTGCTGCCAGTTATACTGCCATCCGCCAGTTTGGCACTCGTTACAGATCCATTTTGCAAATGAATGGCACTTACAGACTCCTCTTCCAAATGTGCTGTGCCGATGCTCCGCTCTTGAATATGATCAGCATGAATGGCTCCTGCCTGAATCTTACTGGATTGCACACTATCGTCTGCAATGTGGATATCCGATACGGCTCCTTCAAGCAACTTGCTGCCGGTTACACTGCCGTCGGCCAACTTGGTACTTGTTACAGATCCATTTTGCAGATGAATGGCACTTACTGCTTCCTGTTCCAAGTGAAGCATGCCGATGCTGTGCTCCTGAATATGGTCACCAAGGATTACTCCTGCCTGGATATGGCGGGATTGCACACTTTCAGACGCGATATGGATTCCTGACACCGCATCTTCAATCAACTTGCTGCCGGTTACACTGCCGTCGGCCAGTTTGGTACTGATGACAGACCCATTTTGCAGGTGAATCGCACTTACTGCTTCCTCCTCCAGATGGGTTGTGCCGATGCTCCGCTCCTGAATATGGTCAGCATGAATAGCCCCAGCCTGGATATGCCCGGGTTGCACACTTTCGGACGCAATATGAACCCCCGATACGGTTCCTTCAAGCAATTTGCTGCCGTTGATACTGCCATCCGCCAGTTTGGCACTTGTTACAGATCCATTTTGCAAATGAACCGCACTTACAGACTCCTCATCCAGATGAACTGAGCCAATACTGCACTCTTGAATATGATCAGCAAGAATTGCGCCTTCTTGGATATGACGGGTTTGCACACTTTCATTGGCAATGTGAGTAGCCGATACGCTTCCTGCGGCTAATTTGCTGCCATCCACACTACCAGTCGCTAGTTTGGAGCGTGTCACAGATTCATCCTGCAAAATAATCGTACTTACCGCTTCTTCTTCCAGATGAGACGTTCCGATGCTGCGTTCATGAATATGATGAGGAAGAATTTCACCATCTTGAATATGACGGGAATGTACAGCTCCTTGCTGCAGGTGAACAGCACTTGTCGACTCTGCCTGAAGATGCAAACCACTGATCAAACCTGGCTGAAGGTGAGCCGCTGTAATGGATAAAGGAGCCAGATGGTCTGTTTCGACAGATCCGGGTGCCAAGTGATGCGATGTGACCACCTGTTCAGCAATATGCTCCTCATGAATGATGTCTGGCTTCAGATGCTGTGAGCTCACTACTTGAGTCCCCAAATGGTCAGATTTCACGCTGCCTTCAGCCAGATGGACGGATTGTACAACGGATGGCTGCAAGTGCTCGCTACCTACAGCAGCCGGTTGTAGTTCTGTCCCGGATACCGAGTCTGCTGTCAAATGGTCCGCACTTATGGAGCCATGCCGAAGTTTGTTGCCGGTAATACTGCCATCAGCAAATAATTCCGGTGAGCGTATCTCTTCCGACAAATGTTCCAGTGAAACGGAATGTTGCTTCAGGTGATACCCGCGAATGGTTCCTGCTGGAATATGTTTGGCGTTAATACTCTCTGCCATAATTTTGGAAGAAGTCACGCTGCCGTCTGCCAGTTTAGCTGACGTGACAGCAAAATCTGCCAGTTTATCTGTGGCAACACTCTCTGGTGAAAGCTTGGGGGAGGTAACCGCATGATCTGTTAGATGAGGCGGAAAAATGGACCCGCCCGCCAGCTGGGCTGAAGTTACACTATCAATAGCCAATTTGTCTGTGGTGACCGCGGCCCGTGCAATCGCATCCGTTTCAACACTACCCGGCTGAAGATGAGGTACACCTACGGCATGTTCTGTCAGGTGTTCCGATTTCACTGCATAAGGTCTCAGGGCCTCGGAACCCACGCTGCCTGGAGCCAGATGTGTACCTGTGACTCCACCACTCGCAAGATGCGAGGATATAACACTTCCCGGGGCAAGCGCTCTGCTACTCACCGATGCCGTTCCAAGCTTTTCTGTTGTCACACTTCCATCCGCGAGTTTAACGTCTGTAACGGCACCATCCTGCAATTCATACGTACCCACGGCCGACTCTGCAAGATGCCGCTCACACACCACGTCGTCAGCAAGAGCGTCTCCGGACACACTTCCGGCAGATAGATGAGCTGCCTCGATGCTTCCACTTGCAATGTGAATAGAGTGAATTGCGGAATTGTCCACATGTACCGGAGTAATTCCCCGATTTGCAATGTGTTCCGCACGAATGGACCCTTTGGCAAGATGTTTACCCTGTACGGCTTCATCCGCAATTTTGGAAGAAATGACGCTCTGATCAGAGATCTTGGATGCCGTAATGGACTGCTCCAGCAATTTTGCTGTTCCAACAGACTGGTCTGCCAGTTTGCTACTGGTTACTGCACCTTCTGTCAAATGCTCACTGCCCACTTCTCCATTGCCAATCTGCTCCTTGCCAACGGAATGAGCTCGAATCTGGCTTGAACCGATTGAACCGTCCAGTAGATGTCTTCCACTTAATGAACCCTCAGCCAAATGTCTTGTTTGTATGGATCCATCCTCTATCTGGTCACTTCCAATACTGCCATTTAATAGTTGTGAACGACCGACAGACCCTTCTGCCAGATGTGTCTGTTTAACAGCACCTGCCTGAATATGGTGAGACTCGATGGAGTGTTCTTCGATTTTGCTGCCTGTGACAGCAGCTTCACGAATTTTGGTTGTAGTCACTGCATCGTCAGCCAGTTTGGAGGTATTCACAGCTCCTCCCGTGAGATGCCTTGTATCCACCCCGCTAATCGCGATCTTGTCTCCAGTTACGGCATGATTTTTGATTAATTCTTCCGTTACCAGCATGCGGCTGAGATGTCTTGTGCTGATGGAACCGTCGGCAATTTTAGCCGAATCGATGGCCTGGTTGCCAAGCTTCTGAGAAGTAATACTGCCATCTCTGATTTTCTCGCCTGCAATAGAAGCATTTCGTATTTTGTGACCAGACACAGAACCGTCAATCAGGTGCTCCTCAGATACAGACGCTTCCGCAAGTTTCGCGGAAACAATGGCCCCGTCTGCAATGTGAATGCTGGTCACCGCATAATCCTGCAATGCTTCACTGCCAACCGCATCCGGTTTCAGCTTGGAGGCATCTACAGAGAAAGGAGCCAACTTGCTCTCCGTAACAGCAAATTCACTCAAGTCGTCCGTGTAGATGTAATGTCCGGTATGACCCGGCATCTGGTTCTGGTTCAGGATCTGCAGTCGGTCCTTGTTTGTTGTTTCTTGTTTGATGATACCCACCTCTTCTTCCAGAACAAGCGGAGCCACGCTGCTAACCTGAATCTGCTTATCCGAGCTATCTTCTGTCTCGGTTTCCTTGCTATCAGACTCTACGGGTTCCGGCTTGATTTCGGCTTCGATCTCTAACTCTTCCAGCTCGTTTGTTGAAGCAGGTAGCTCCATTGAGTCGAATAGGAATTCTTCCGACTCCTGAACAGCTCTCGAATCCCTTTTATTCGTATTCAAGCGTTCTTCCCTATTCACAGTGAAACCTGAGTTCATCTTATCTGCCCGGCGATCAGTCAGTTCCAATTCCTTGTATTTCGGGCTCACATGCCGCAGTTTCGGCGTCGGAACCTTCTTTTTGCCATTTTTACTCATGCAGCTTGCTCCTTCCTCTAACGTTCGTCTCCGGCATCATATGCTTCCATCTGGGCATCTGCCACTTCATTTATGACTTTTGCGGATTCCAGAGCACGAATGTACGGGCATCAAGACAGGAAGGTTCGATAATCTTCGTGGAAATAGGCGTGTCAGGGCAGCAGAGGAAAGGCGGCTGTCCACGCCCCCGTCCCAGTCATGTCATAGGATATTATATCTAGGTCGTGTCTGAAAACTCGCTGAAGTGCATCTTTCACCGTCTTTTCGCCCCCTGCTGTGTCACTTTCCCTTGACGTGCCCCGGCACGCCTGCGGAAAACTTCCTTGCTTGGAACGAAAATTCGGCAAAACCTGCTTCCTTCAGAGTTTTAGACACGCCCTGAGCAAGCACTAGTGCTTGGCGATGCATCTTACACACCGGTCTGCGTTATCGCGATGTCTGAGCCATGCGGTGACAGGCCGGCATTCCATGAATGGACGATCCATGGTCGCGATAACATCGAAGGAGGAACGGTCATGCTCCAAGAAACGATCGGCATTATGTTCGATTCACGCATGTACCGGGGGATACCGGCCGGAAGGACCGGTCAGGAGTCACTCGCGAATTATGAACAGGCAGCGGCCAGTTATGGATTAACTCCCTGCTTTTTGAGGCTGGAAGATATCGATTCGGATCAAAAAACATGTCTTGCCTATGTAAAAAAAGAAGGCAGATATGTTCGCGAGCGCATGCCACTGCCCTCCGTCATTCATAACCGATCACTCCAGCTTCGCCGGACGGAACAACATCAGATTACCAAGCTGATGTTGCAGGGTATCCAGGTATTCAACGTTCGCAACCGGTACCGTAAAGATCACATTCATGACATGCTTCATCAGGACCTCGCCTTGCGAGAACACCTGCCCCATGCAGTTAAAGCTACGCCAGAATCTCTGGCCTATATGATGGAACAATATGATGACCTCGTCATCAAACCATGCAGCGGTAGCATCGGTCATGGTATTATGCGAGTCTTCGAGCGAGATGGACAGTGGAAACTAACCTGTGAGACAAAGGCTGCACGCAAAGGGTGGGCTACCTTCCGTTTGAGCAAAGGACAGCTTCCTTCCTCCACCCTAAGGCGGATCTTTCGCCATGCCTACCTCATTGAAGAGCGTATCCCACTGGTACGTTATGAAGGCAGGCCAGTAGATTTGCGGGTATCTGTACAACGTGGCAGCGATGGTCTTTGGGGAATAACAGGCATGTTTGCCAAAGCGGCTCCTGCCCATACGTTTGTCAGCAATATCGCCCAGGGCGGTAAAGTCATGAAGCTCGCAGAGGCCCTTGGATTAGGGGAATCTGGCTTTGACCTGGCTCGACTGGAATACAGAATCGGACTCGTTGCACTTCGAATTGCCCAGAACCTGGCCGCCAGTCTGCCACATCTGGCTGATCTGGGTCTTGATCTCGGGATAACGCGCAGCGGCCAGATCTATTTTATTGAATGCAATGGACGGGATCAGCGTTACGGTTTTCGTAAGGCGGGAATGTCGGAACACTGGAAGGCAACGTACAGCAAACCGATGGCTTATGGGCGTCTGCTGCTGGAACAGAATTCGAGAATTCCGAGACAACCGCAGACATACGATAGGAGACTATATTGATTTCGTGTGCATTCTGTGTCAATATTATGCAGAACGGCCGGTCTTACCGGCCTTGAAGTTCGCATTAACCCTAAGGGGGATATTCATGGCAAAAACGCTGTTGCGATTAATGACCGAGCTTTCTTCGCGCAAATGGATCTCCCGGACTGTGGGAGCCTTCTCCAAAAGCCGGGGAAGTAAGGCATTTATCCCTTATTTTGTCCGGACCTACGACATCCCTGTTCAGGAGGCCGAGAAAGACTGGAAGGAATACCGTTCACTGAACGATTTCTTTACCCGCAAATTAAAGCCGGGCATGCGCCCGTTGGAACTTTCAGAGCATGCACTGATCAGCCCGGTAGATGCCAAGATTACGGCAGCCGGTCCAATATCTGCAGGGACACTCCTGAATGTTAAGGGACAAAATTATACACTTGCTGAATTATTAAATCATTCTCCCCATCTGGAGAAGTACAAGCACGGGTACGGGTTCGTCCTCTATCTCAGCCCTCGCGACTATCACCGCATTCATGCACCTGTCAGCGGCCGCAAAATAGAGAGCGAACACATCAAAGGCAAAGTTTATCCCGTGAATGACTTTGGCCTGACCCATATGAGATCCGTGCTTAGTCGTAACGAACGGCTCATTACGTATATCGCACATGATTACGGTGAAGTGGCGGTTGTCAAAGTAGGTGCGATGAACGTGAGTAGCATACAATATGCTGATACGGACACAAGTACCTGGGCACAAGGCGATGATCTGGCCTATTTTGAATTCGGTTCCACCGTTGTTCTGCTGACGCAGAGTGGCACATTCGAACCAAACCCGGGCTTACAGCCAGGCGATTCGGTCAAAATGGGCGCATTGCTTGGTCGTTTGAAACCGAAGAACTAATGAGTCCATACGCAAATAAAGAGGATGGCGCAGCACCTGTAACCAGGTATTGCGCCATCCTCTTTATGAATTCATATTCATCCATATATACATGCAATACGAAGCTTCGCTCCGTCGTTATTGGTCTGCTGAGTTCTCCTCAAAACCACACATCTTGCAAGTCCTCTGCCGGTTTGAAGCGACGCAGACGGTTCCGGAAAATATTGCATCCCTTCGTAGAGCATCCCCGGTTGCGGACCCGACGTTTTCCGTTCATCACAAGTTCCCCCTTTTGGTCATCTGGAATGCTAGATAATTACCCTTGCATTCCAGACTTGAAACGGTGTCCTGTTTTTCTCATCAGAATTTCATCGAATCTCGGACGGGCTTTTGCCGGTATATTGCTTGAACTGACGACTGAAGAAGAAAATATCCCGGTAACCCAGAGCATCCGCCACTTCGGTCACATTCATGCCGGTATGCACCAGCAGATGTTCCGCCCGTTCAATACGCATGCGGATAATATAAGATTGCACCGATGATCCTACCAGTTCCTTGAACTTGATCGAGAAGTATCGGGGCGATAAGCCAGCCCGCGCAGCCAGATCTTCCACCCGATGTGTAATCCCGGGATGCTGACGCACATAATTGGCGACCTCCTGGATCACATCGGATAACTGGTTGCTTACCTTTTTCTCCACAGGTTCTTCCGTATCGGCGCGCAGCAAATGGATCATCAATTGTTTCAGAATCAATCGGCTCTCTTCATCACGTCCGTACACATCCGATAAAAACAGTCTTACATAACGTGCCAGCAAGTGCTCAAACTCGACCGTTTCCTGTACCTCGCGATAGGACTGAGGAACGTCAGTAACAGGCACGTCCACATCAAAGTGAATATACGTAAGTACCAACGGTTTTTGCTTATTATGTGTTGCAGTAGGATGATCTCCTGGCCTGAACAAAAAACAACTACCCTTGCCAACTTCATACGACTGGTCATTCAGTACAAGCGTTCCTTCACCACTCCATACATAAAATAAATCATAGTTTTGCATCGGTTTTTCCCGTTTCTGCCACTTCCAGCCCGGTTCACAGACAATTTTGGCGACAGCGGGCAAAATAACAAATGATGACGGCGATGCCTGCAGCATGTCGCCACTCCCCCTTGATAGTTAATCTCTATGCATATGGCATCATTCTGATCTGAACCTCACTTCTTCAATCCAGGCCATATGTATTTCAGTATCTTGCATGATTAAATACAACTTGCTCATATATAATCTCTGCTCCTACAGGAGCGAAATGTCTTATCCCATTATACAGCGGAATTCACCGAAACGAAAATGTGCACTTCTCCCAGGCTAGCCGCATTCGCCGGATTCCCTCTGTCATCTCTTCTTTCTCCAGATGTGCAAAAGCAAAACAGGCCGCCGGATGACCTGAAGTCAGCCGATATCGCTCTGCATCACGGAACAATATGCCATCCTCCTGAGCAAGCTTTTTAAATCGCTGATAACTGTCCACATCGCCATTCCAGGTAGCGTAGATATGAAGTCCTGCATCACCAAGCTGCATTGTGAATGCTTCCGGCAACTGTAGTTCCATCTCGCGGACAAAAAAATCATGCCGTTCCCCGTATAACCGGGTTAACCGCCGTAAGTGCCTCAGGTAACCTCCTCTGGTCATAAATTTTGCCAGTGCGCGCTGCTCTAACAGCGCCGGAGGTACCGGTTCATACAGCGCCTTGGCGGCAAGGAGAGGTTCTACCAGGCCAGGTGGCAGTACGGCATAGCCAAGTCGGAACGAAGCAACCATCGTTTGTGAGAATGAACCGACATAGATGACGCGTTGTTCACGATCAAGCACTTTGAGGGGTTCAATTGGTCTTCCACCCCATCGGAATTCACTGTCATAATCATCTTCAATGATGACCGCATTCCGCTTTGAGGCCCACGCAAGCAAGGCACGTCTTCTGTCCAACCCCAGCACGGCCCCTGTTGGAAACTGCCGGGTAGGGGTGACAAATAACGTCTGTGCCTCCCAAGGCTGAGGAATAATGCCTGCGTCATCTACCTCTGCCGGGATGATATGCCCACCACAGGACTTAACGGCATGGGCAATGCCCGGATACCCCGGGTTCTCCAATACAACCGCTGCCCCCTCTGCGATCAACAGCTGGGATAGAAGGGTGATGCCTTGCATTGAACCGCTGAACAATACAATCTGAGATGGTTCAGCCTGGATACCACGTGTCCATCTGAGATGGGAGGCGATGGCCTCACGCAGCTCCGGGTCACCGGCTACACCGCTCGATTCTCGCCAACCACTGCGATGAACCGCTGCGAGTGCACTCTTCCACTCCCCTAACGGGAAATGTTCTGCAGGCATGCGCTGCATTTGAAAATTAATGACGGACGGCTTCGGTGAAGACATCTGAGTCCGCAGGACTTCATGTTGCGTATTCAACATCTGTACTCGTTCGCCCCAGGGAGACAGCTTGAGAACGGCTTCCTGTTTTTCATTTTCCTGAGTGGATAATGTTTCGGTGACAAATGTACCTCTTCCCCGATGAGCATGGACATAACCATCCGCAAGCAGCATGTCGTATACCTGAGCTACCGAACCACGTGACATCTCATATTGTTTTGCCAACTCACGTGTGGAAGGAAGCCGCGTGCCCCCCACCAATGTGCCTGCATGAATAGCATCACGTAACGCATGGTACAATGCCTCATACTTGTATCGATGCTGAAGTTCATAGGTATCCATCGGCAGCCACAATTCCATCATGCACCTCTCTTCATTGGCCTTCATTGGTCTTCATTTATGTTCCCTGACAAATTGGCCTACTAAAGTGAATGTAAATTGGATCTATTTCATTGTCAATGTATGAACTATGGTTATCCATAAGATATGGCGTTCTATTATACATTCAATGATGGGGGAATACACATGAGACGGAAAGAATTCACAGTAGATGAAGAACAGGAAATTACCACATTTCTGGATCAGTGCTCTTTCGGGTTTCTAGGAACGGTCAGCCCGGATGGACAACCACGGGTTACACCGCTGAATTTCGTATATATGGACGGTTGCTTTTATTTCCACGGCAGTCTGGCTGGCGAGAAGATGAAACAGATCAAACAGGATTCGTCGGTCAGTTTTACGGTGGCTGAAGAGTTCTCCCTGATTCCATCCTATTTCAGTGATCCTGAGCTGGCTTGTCCGGCAACTTCTTTCTTCAAAAGTGTCATGGCCTTTGGCCAGGCTGAACCGGTTAAAGATCTGGACATCAAAGGTAAGGTATTACAACGATTCATGGAGAAACTCCAGCCGCAAGGCGGATATGTACCCATTGATGCTACTGACTCGCGTTACACAGGAAACCTCAAAGCTGTAGCCGTTGTAAGAATCGTGCCAAAACGAATCAGCGCCAAGTTTAAATTTGGACAAAACCTCTCCAGTGAACGATTTGATCATATTAGTGGTCAGTTAGAACAGCGCAATGAAGGAAGAGATACTGAAACTGCTGAAATGATGCGGAAATACTGTCCATTTCATCAGCAATAAGTTTCATTTCTTGAGGATTACTCCAAGGTTGAATTCAACGATAACCCACCCGAAAACCCTCTGCAACAACGCGGTAAAGCGATATAACTGTCATATTGCGTAATTTCCGTGACGGGGGCATGTCAAGGTGATATAATGTTAGGCAGTTGAATCACAAAGACTTGGAAGGATGAAAAGAATGAATCCACTGGCTGAACAGTTGAACGAAAGTATTCAGACAGGCAGCAGTCACGTCTACTCCATGCTGTCACAGCTTGGCAAAGAAATTTATTTTCCTAAAGAAGGGATCTTGAGTCAATCTGCTGAAGCAGCAAGCTTGGCCAAGACCCATAATGCCACGATTGGTATCGCCCTGGAGGGTGGTGTGCCGATGCATCTTCAGGTTATTCAGGAGAAGCTGTCTGCATTCCAGCCAAAGGATCTGTATCCTTACGCTCCACCTGCAGGCAAACCTGAATTGCGGACCGTCTGGAGAGACAAGATGCTGAAGGAAACACCTTCGCTTGAAGGCAAAACGTTTGGCAATCCGATTGTAACCAATGCATTAACCCATGGACTGAGTATCGTAGCCGACCTGTTCGCCGATGAAGGGGACGCTGTCATATATCCGGATAAAAACTGGGAAAATTACGAGCTGACCTTCGGAATTCGTCGTCATGGCCAGTTGGTTCATTATCCCCTGTTCGATGATCAGTTGAACTTCAACAGCGATGGTCTGCTTCAGGCTTTGCTTGATCAAAAGGACAAAGGTAAAGCGATCGTACTGCTCAACTTCCCGAATAACCCAACAGGTTATACGCCTGGAGCCGAAGAAGCAGATGCCATTGTGAACACGATTCTTCAGGCAGCTGAAGCCGGTGTTAACGTGGTTGCTGTAACAGATGATGCCTACTTCGGACTGTTCTTCGAAGATTCCATTCATGAATCCCTGTTTGGCAAACTTGCCAACATTCATCCACGTGTGTTGACCGTAAAAGTGGATGGTGCAACCAAGGAAGAATTCGTATGGGGCTTCCGCGTTGGATTCATTACGTATGCCCATGAAGATGCAGCCGTTCTGCATGCATTGGAACAAAAAACACTCGGTATTATCCGAGCAACGATCTCCAGTGGCCCGCATCCTTCCCAGACTTTTGTACTGGATGCGCTCAAAGCACCGGAGTTTGAAGCACAGAAACAGGAGAAGTTCGAGATTATGAAAGGCCGCGCCAATAAGGTAAAAGCCATTCTCGATAGCCGCAAGTATGGAGATGCATGGGACTATTATCCGTTCAACTCCGGTTACTTCATGTGCCTGAAGCTGAAAGACGTTGGCGCTGAAGAACTTCGAAGCCATTTGCTACACAAATATGGTGTGGGTACAATCGCGCTGGGTGAATCGGATCTGCGAATCGCCTTCTCCTGTATTGAAGAATCCGGGTTGGAAGATCTGTATGAAACCATCTATCGTGGAGTTCAGGATCTGCGGACGACTTAGTTAACACAGACCTGTATCCTGAATGATATAAGAACCCTTTGTATAACGGCGACGCTTCATGTCACTGAATATACAAAGGGTTCTTTTGTGTTTTATCAGCCCAAAAGCTTTAATTTCTGGCTTTACCGGGCATCGGCCCAATCAGCCTACCCCCAAGGCACATAATATACGATGTACGCAAGGGCGTGCCAAACAACCACTTGAAAGGGGAATGACCATGTCTGGAGTTGAAGATACAAGAGGCGGTTATGGATGCGGCGGTTACGGAGGATTTACTAACACAGGTGCCATTCTCGTTCTGTTCATCTTGCTCGTGATTATCACTAAATCGTTCCTCTGTTAGTACCAATACACACTTGCGAGAGAACCAAGTGATCTGACTGCATAATTCCATTACAGCACAAAGAAGGGTATACCGGGATACAGCCCGGCATACCCTTCTTTTGTTATCTTTTGTACCTCTCACTGATGAACCCAATGTTATAATCCGAGTTGGTCAGGTGTCCAATCGTTTACTCGTCCTCTTCTTCCTTCAACCACTTGTTACCTTGCGAACGCCGCATGATCACAATCACCAGTATACCCAAAATAAGTGCTACTCCGGTGACAGTCAGTCCGCTTGCTCCAGCAGCCAGCATAGGCAACCACATGAGTAACGCAGCCAGTGCATGTAGATGGAATATGAATCCTAACACCTGAGAACGACGACTTTCTCCCGAGATCGGATAGATCATAATCCAGAACGATTCACTATGACTGCGACGCAGCGCACCTAACTGAACACCTGCAAGCAACAGGAAGAACAGATACACCCCGACACCAAAGTAGCTGCCTGCTGTCCACCAGGATAGTAACATGCCCAGTACAACTAGGCGTAACACGATTGAGAACACTTCGGTTCGAACAAACGTTTTGGTTATCAAGTAACGGTAAGCTTTCCCTGCATTCCAGGGGAGACCACTCCCCAATTTGCTAAGCCAGCGACGCGAACTTACTTTCTGTCCGGATGAAGGTACATCCACAAACCAGCCAAGCGTACGCATAACCCTGCCAGCCTGCCCCTGCTCCACCTGAATCAGTCGTTCCCACGCTACCCGATGTTTCACCGGTATACGCAGGGCGACGACGTAGACAACAGCCAGCAACAGCAGGAACCAGACGCTACGCTGCGGTGGCTGCCACAGCCATGCGCCAACCGCCAGCACAGCCAGTGCCCATCGCAAGAGACGGTATCCTCTTGCCGCGCCAACCTGAACCATTCTTAGCTCTTGCCATGCTCCATAACTGGACAACCCTTTCCACAGCAACAGGAATACGATGAACCAGCCAAATGGCCGTGCATCCAGATCTGCTCTGACATAGAGCGGCCACAGTGTAACAAATACAAGCAGCAAGCCCAGAGTTTTATAGATGATGCCCCGGGCAAAGCTGTTCTTCAAATATTCCTGCATGCGGTATTCCTGTGGTCGCAGGAACACGATATCTGCCGGAAGCAGATATGTACGATAACTGCTAAACAGCACCAGTGGTGCCAGTAGCAGCAATGCAATCCAGCGAATCGGAAATTCCGCCGGAATATTCTGAACAAACGATGTATACCAGGCGGAGAACGCAATGACGAGAAATAAAAAGACCATCGCTACACCACTCTGGATCACATAACCCAGATAAGGAAGAATTCCGTTCCAGAATCCTGTGCGTCTTTGCTTCCATAGCAGCTTGAGATCCATGCTCAATCCCTGCCTTGTACGAGAGAATAGAACATGTGCTCCAGCGTGGCATCCGATTCCCCGAATTGAGAGCGCAATTCATTCAGCGTCCCTTGAGCAATGACTTGCCCACGGTGCAGAACGATAAAACGGTCACAGTAATTTTCAATCGTGGACAGAATGTGTGAACTGAGTAGGATGGATGATCCCGAAGCTTTCATCTCCAGCATAAAATCAAGCAAGGAGCGAATACCCAGCGGGTCCAGCCCCAGGAAAGGCTCATCAATGATGTACAGTGGTGGTCCGGCCACAAAAGCACACATGATCATGACCTTTTGTCTCATCCCCTTAGACAGGTGAGTCGACAAACTTGTACTTTTCTCATTCATACGGAACAGTTCCAGCAGTTTCTCCGTACGTTGTTTGAAATCAGCCTCCGACACATTGTACGCTCTTGCCGTAAACTCCAGGTGCTCCATCACCGTCATCTCATCATACAGTTCGGGTGATTCCGGTACAAATGCCATGGCCGATTGGTAGATCTGCGCATCCTCGTCCCGCTTCTTGCCCATCACTCGTACTTCGCCCTGTTGAGGGGTCATCAAGCCGAGGATATGTTTCATCGTTGTGCTTTTGCCAGCACCGTTTAAACCGATTAGTCCGACCATCTCTCCACGTCCAACTTCCAGATCGATGCCGTGAAGGACCGGCCGTTTGGCGCTATAACCTCCGCTTAGCCCGCTGATTTGCAGAACAGGTGATTGAACGTTTTCCATCTATCCCTGCACCCCTTTCGTCAGATTCTATTCTTCGGAGCGTGGCGTTTTGTCTTTACTCCACTTGGGTGCTCCCTTGTTTTTACGATCCTGGTCGCGCTCCGTGCGGCCTGCATTCCCCGTTGGTTTGCTACCTGCTGGACGCGAATTGGAGATTGTAGCTCGGGTTCCCCCATTACGATTGCCCTGACCTGGTTTGCGATCTCTGGATTGTCCTGGTTTTCTGGAGAACGAATGTCCCTCAGGCCGCGTGTCCGGACGCGGGTCAGCCTCCAGTACTTTACCGCCAAAGAGTACACGTTCTGACAGTTCGATTCCGAGTTCGCGTGCGAATTTACGCATAATAAAGATCTGTGTTTCATCCACAATGGACAAAACGATACCCGAACGTCCCATCCGGCCTGTACGACCTGCACGGTGAACATAGTGCTCCGAGTCAAAGGCAGGGTCATAGTTAATGACCATTGGCAATCCTTCGATATCCAAACCTCTGGCAGCGACTTCGCTGGCAATCAGCAACTGGAGTTTGCCATTACGGAAGGCAGACAATACGTTACTGCGGGTCACTTTGTCAGCATCCCCATACAGCGCAGCAGCGGACAAGCCCAGATGATTCATTTTTGCTTCAACTTCACCGATATCTTCGGTTGCATTCACAAATACGATCGCCCGATCCGGATTGTACTGTCTAACCAGACGACGCAGCATGTCAATTTTGTTGCGGTTTTCTTCTACAAAATAATAATGCTCAAGGCCCGCAGCCGTAGCTCGATCCGGTTCAATTCCGATCTGAACAGGCTCTTTCATCTCACGCTTTGCGAGTCCAGCTGTATGCTCATCAATGGTTGCTGACAGGAAGATCAGCTGACGGTCCCGCAATGCGCTCTTAAGTACAAAGTTCACGTCACTTACGCCGCCAAGTTGGAACACTTGGTCTGCTTCATCAATGACAATGGTGGAAACGTTGTGCATTTTCAGTTTTTTGAGTGTGATCAATTCCTTCAGTCGTCCCGGTGTACCCACAACCAATTGTGGATGCTCACGCAGCTTCTCGATCTGACGTTTAGCTGCTGCGCCACCAATCAGACCCAATACGCCGATCTTACGTTCTTCCGCATAACGCTGCGCTTCACGTACAATTTGCATCGCCAGCTCTTGCGTAGGTGCAATAATGAGTTTCTGCGTACCTTTGATATCCATTTTGATGGATTGTAACAGTGGCAGCAGATATGCCAGCGTTTTTCCTGTTCCCGTCTGGGATTTGGATACGACATCTCGGCCCTCCAAAATAACCGGGATCGTCTGAGCCTGTACAGGTGAAGGTTCGTTAATGCCATGTTTCGCCAAAACGGCCTCCAGATCCTGTTCCACGCCAATTGAAGCAAATGTTTGATTCGTCATGTATGTCCATCCTTTTAATTTATTCATTTTGATGCTAGCCCTGCTTGTACTTACTAAAACCGAAGCCTGTCATCACATTACCTTTCATTATATGCGAAAAAAGCCCGTGTACCAAATCTTATTCCAGAATTGTATGTATACACGCCAAAAAAAAGAAAAGCCCCTCGGCGGAGCCTTTCTTTCATTCCGTATATGATGCCTCGTATCACATTTACTTCTGATTCATTACACCGTGCGACAATCGATCTGCAAGACGAGGAAATAGCTGGTACAACCATATGCCAGCAGAAGCAAGTCTTGGCAGATTCACTTCTTCCTTGCGCTTTTTCATCGCCCGAATCATATGACCCGCAACGTCTTCCGGTTTCAACATCATCCAGCGTACATTATTCACATAATTGCCAGAAGGGTCAGCCCGATGGAAAAATGGTGTATCAATCGGACCTGGATTAATCGTTGTCACCATGACGCCAGTCTTGCGAAGCTCTTGACGCAGCGCATTACTAAATCCGAGTACAGCATGTTTCGTAGCTGTATAGGAAGCGGATTTGGCTGTACCAATTTTGCCAGCCATGGAGGCCACGTTCACAATCTGACCTTTGCCACGTTCCAGCATTTGTGGAAGCACTGCTTTGGTACAGCGGACAATGCCCATGTAATTAACGTCCATCATCTCATCGAATTCCTGTACAGACATCTCTGTCATCGCTGCGAATTTCCCGTAACCTGCATTGTTCAGCAAAATGTCGATTCGTCCGTATTTATGCAATATCGCATCCACAGCTGCCTGAACTTGCTCACTATCCGTAACATCAAGTGTGAGTAATTCATGCGGCCCTTTCAGCGAGGCACCAATCTCCTCCAGCTTGTCCCGTGAACGGGCAGCCAGAATTGGGATGGCTCCTTCTTCTATCAGCATCTGCGCACACAGCGCACCGATACCACTCGATGCACCTGTGATAAACACTACCTGATCTTTCAGCATCCATAATGTCCTCCCGTATTGAACACATATTGCCTTTTGAGGCGTATGGTTCTATTCTACGAGATCATGACCTGAATATCCATCTCACCAATGCCGTCCATCAGCAAAGGAATGCTCAGTGCTTTCGTTGCACTAAATGTAGTCAGATGTTCGGATTTCATCACTTGTGGAGGTGTAATATCGACCACAACACCTTGGTTCGACAGAATCGTACTGGCATTACCACTGATCATATTACCGAGTTCCGAAATCGCACTTTTGCTCATTTCATCCATTTCTGTGATAACGAATCCGCCCATCATCGCAGATACAATTTTCAATGCAACTTGTTCATTAATTCCAAATACAATGTTTCCGCTAAGTTGTCCGGTCATTCCGATCACGATCCAGACATGGTCTTCAATGTACTCTACATTTTTCACGCCAAGACTCCCGGTGGAAGGCGAAACCTGGATGAGCTGTTCAAATACGTTCCGTGCCGATTCCAGGAAAGGATTAATCACTTCCGCTTTCACTGTCTATGTCCCCCTCGCACTGGGTTATTGGTCACACACCAAAAGTCCCATATTCATTAAATTTATTATACTTTATCACGTACAAGAATTCATTAAGAATTCGTTAAACCATGTGTACTATAATTTATCGTCATCCGTGGGGCAAATGTTTATAGCTGATTCTAGCGAATAAACAGCGCTTTTCACTTCTTTTGAAGAAAGCTTTTCGTTCATTGTGCGTGGCAAAAGGCATTTAGGACTTTATTACTGCTTCTCACAACTGTAAAAAAAATCAAATTCTTGTATTCGCGTTTTTTTCACAGTCTCTTGAACTACTTTTGATCCTGATAATTACCTTCATTGCTCTGCTGTCCTGAATCACCTATAATTTAAGATAACGGAACAATAACTAGTTACGGGATTACATCGAACCAAACACTACATAATCAAGAAATTTTGCCTGCAAGGAGGTCACCTATGAACATAAGCCAACTGGAGACACTAATTACCATTTCCAAAACGATGAGCTTCCGCAAGGCGGGAGAACTTCTGAACCTGACCCAGCCTGCCGTCTCGGCCCAGATCAAAAGTCTGGAGGACGAATTCAGCACCGTTCTTGTGGATCGGAACCAACCCGTTACCTTGACAGACCGTGGACAGGTATTTCTGGAGCACGCTGAACGGATGCTCGACATCGTTGATGAGTTAAAACAAAAATTGTCCGATCTCGATGAAACGCCTCAGGGACGTATCGTATTAGGCACAACAACTTCCATTGCTATTCAGATCTTGCCAAGGGTGTTATCCTATTTCCAAGATCAATTCCCGCTGATTAAAACCAGTATTCAGTCCCTTCCTTCATCACAGATCTATACCCAGGTCGAAAATGGTCTGGTTGATATTGGTATCGGTTATCTCACGGAGCGTAATCCCAACCTGAATACATCTGTGCTGTACTATGACACATTTGAACTCGTGGTATCTCCTTCCCATCCGCTGGCGAAGAAAAAACATGCTGCAGTCGATGTACTCCGGAGTACACCATTGATTCTGCTGTCCCCTGATACCGTAGGACGAAGGTTTACGGAAACGATCTTCAAGAAACATAATATTGAACCTAATATTGTAATGGAGTTGTCGAGCAGCGAAGAAGTGAAACGGATGGTCGAGATTGATCTCGGGGCAGCTGTCATCTCCAAACAATCTGTTGCGCATGAGTTGCGTCAAGGTACATTGCGAATGATACCCTTAAGTGAGCTGGAGGTCAGTCACCCTGTCGGTGTCATCTATAAGTCCAGTCGATACCTTAACTCAGCGATGCAGCAATTCATAAGCGATCTCAAAGGTATGCCGGAAACCCAATTCATCAGTTCAGAATGACAATGAGCCATGAGAAAGGAAGGATTCCATATGAAATTTGATCTTCATACACATCATTTTCGTTGTGGTCACGCAGACGGCAACATCCGCGATTATATAGAGGCAGGTATTAAGGCAGGACTTCAGGCCATCGGTATCTCGGATCATACGCCATACTTTGGCAGTGAGCTTGAGCAGGCATTTCCCCGGATCGCAATGGGCAAGTCTGAATTGCAGCATTATGTGGAAGAAGTCCTTGCTCTGAAAGAAGAGTACGCTGGTAAAATCGATGTGCTGCTCGGCATTGAATCCGACTACTTCCCTGCTTATGCAGAATTGTACCGTACCACATTGGGACAGTATCCTTTTGACTATATTATTGGTTCAGTTCATCATACCGAGGATGTGAGTATCTTCAACAAAACCCGGTGGAATGGCCTAAGTAATGCTCGCAAAGTTGAAGTGAAAGAGAGCTATTATTCATTAATCCGGGAATCGGCTCGCAGCGGTATGTTCCAGATTCTTGGACACATTGATGCGATGAAAGGAAACTATCCACCTTTCTCCGAAATTATCGCTGATCAGGCCATTGATGAAACGTTGCAGGTCATTGCAGAATCCAACGTAGCGATTGAAATTAACACATCTGGCAAAACCAAACTTAGCGGTGGCTGGTATCCCTCGGATGCCATTCTGGAACGCGCTCATCATTATGGGGTGAAGGTAACATTTGGATCGGACGCTCATAAACCACAGCGGGTTGCAGACGAGCTGGATGACGTTCGTACACGCCTGAAGGAGATCGGATTCACCGACTGGGTGTACTTCAAGCAGAAACAGATGCAGATTGTATCACTGTAAAATAGAGCAAACACAAAGCCCCCCACAGCGTGCTTGTTTACGCCGTGGGGGGCTTCGTAGTGTCCTATATAAAGAGATACAACTATATTTTGCACGATAACGGAAAGGACAGAAATAACTTGAAGAAGCGAAGCGGTCGCCTAAAAGCTTTCTGAAAGAAGGCTGCATCGGAAGCATACGCTATCAACGGATTTACCCTTTTCAAAAGGGAATCAAAAAATCTGGGGATAACAGCGATCGGAAGGTTATTCTGTCATCGGAGTGGCCAGTGTAAATACTCCACAGTTAACTTATATGGACAAAAAAAATGAACCCGCTCGCGCGGGTCCCAACAGCATTATCTATTATCAAAAAGGGGGTCATGAGATAAGTTTACCCCCTGTCTGTTAGAGTTCAATTGCAGCTATATTTCAATTGTGTAACAAATGATTGAAGTTCGATTCATTCACGTTTGACTACTCTTACTCTATGTCATTGCGGCTTGTCAGATACCAGGGTTTGCAGGTCTTTTTCCTGAAGCGGTCTGACGTATTGTTCCCGGTACATACTGTACACTTTAACATCCATCAGGGATTCTGATCCCTCGTCATCCTCATCATGCAGTACAAACGAGGGAAGACTCCGCTCATAGGACATCCCTATTTTGCTTAGCACCCGTTGTGAAGATACATTGGCCTCATAACAACGTGCTTCCACCCTCCCCAGATGAAGATCGTCAAATCCAAACTGCAGCAGCCGCTGTACCGCCTCGGTAGCCACACCCCTGCCCCAACAGGACCTGTTCAGGATATAACCAATCTGTGCGGTACCATTCTGATCATTCCAGTGCTGGAATGAGGTGATCCCAATCACCTGTTCCTTGCCTCTCCAGCAGATCCCATAATGTAACGAATCCAGCTTGGCGCTGCTGCTCCGTATCTGGTTCAATAAGCGTCTCGCCCGGATTGGCGTGGGCGGGCTTCCCCTATTCACATATCTTATGACTTGAGGATCGGAAAAGAGTTCCGATAATGTGCTGTAATCACTTTGACGTAATGATCGCAGGACAAGACGCTCTGTCCACAAAGCCGGCAGACCTTGAACCAGCATTTTTCGGGTAAGCATGACAATCGCTCCTTTTGCCTAAACGGGCTCTAGTCCGGTAAGACAAGCATGCTCTGATGATGATCCGGCGTAATACCATTTGAACTGATCCACGAACTTTAGTATTCGCATTTTAGTATTAATATATTGCAACATTCAATTCCTCACGCTAAAAGGCCCAGATGCTGACTACTCCTGCAGCCCGCGATAGATACCCGTACGAATCTCACGAATATAGAAATCCAATGCAGGAACATTCGCCGACTGTGCAACCTGTACTTCTCGCTCAATATCATAAGGCACCCTCACAAATTGAACATTGAACGGGGTGTTGTTATCGTTGCAGTCTTCACCCTCCAGAATACAGTAGGAAGCTTGGGGAAGATCGAGTGGATTACCAACACTGCCTGCATTAAACAGTAACTTGCCGTTCATATACTGCAAGTATGCGTTATGCACATCCCCATAACCTACAACATCTGCAACACCTTGCTCAGGCTCATCAGCCGGAGGATCAAACATTGCCAACCTCTTTTCCATCGCGTCCCACGGCTGTACACGATGGTATACACTTTGAGGTGAAGCATGGACCAGACGGATGGTGCGACCGCTCAGTTGAAATTGATGACTGAAGGGTAGGCCCGCCAAGTACGCCAATCGTTCTTCACCCAGCCGCTCTGCTTGCCACGTAAAGTTCTCGTTGTCTTGGTTAACCGCAACCAGTTCATCCCAATTGCCACGGATAACAAGTTCGCACGTCGCTCTCACCTGATCCACAACCTTTACCGGTTCTGGTCCCTTACCCACGAGGTCACCAAGACAAAAGATTCGCTCCACGCCACGACTTCGGATATCTTTTAACACTGCTTCCCAGGCAGTCATGTTGCCATGAATGTCGGATACAATCGCAATTCTTTCCATCTGGATAACCTCCATTCATGTTGAATCCTTTATGTTTTATATTCATCTTATATTCTTTTATGTGGTTGATCCTTTAAGCTCAAAAATCGTTAATTCTGGTCTGCACAGAAAACGAATGGGCAGTTGAGTCATGCCAAAACCACGATTCACATACACAGGCATCTGTGTCTGGGTGGTGTAATATACCCCCTGGACATCCGTGTAATACAATCCTTGAACATACTTGTGTGAACCTCGCGGAGTTGTCAGTGCCCCGATCCAGGGAAAACGTACCTGTCCACCATGGCTATGACCGGAAAGTTGTAATCCGAAACCATAGGGAGTGGCAATGTCGGCATAATCCGGTTCATGCATAAGTAACAATTTCCACACATCATGATCCAATCCCTTGATGGCTTGGGCAGGATCAGGCCTGCCTGTAAGTGCGTCATCCAGACCAGCTATGGCCAGACGTTCGCCCCCTTGTTCAATCACCACATGTTCGTTCCGTAACAAAGTGAATCCAGCTTCACGGAACATGGTTGTCACTTCATTCTGCTGTCCACCCCGATAATCATGATTCCCCAAAACAGCAAATTTGCCATACTTCGCTTGCATGGAGGCGAGTACCGGAATACATTCACGCATCGGCTCTGCTTCCCTCTCGACGATGTCTCCGGTAAAACAAATCAAGTCCGGTTGCTGCTCCTCAATCGTTGCTGCCAGCTTCTTCAGCTCTTTCACCCCGGTATGAAAACCAAGATGGGCATCGCTGAACTGAACGACACGCAAACCGTCAAATGCCTTTGGAAACTTCGGAAGTTTCAGCTCCACTTGCTTGATCTCCAGACGACGCGGTTCCCATAACCAGGCATAACCTCCTGTAAGCAAACTGGCACCCGCCGTCATCAAAACCATACGCAATAAGAAACTTCGGCGAGAGGGATCATGATCCTTTTCTTCCCCAGGAAACACAGACTCTTCTGCACCTGATGCTTTGTGCGAGCGCTGGGACGGCGAGTTGTTGCTGCCCTGACGCGGTGTCTCTGCCATATCTCCCCCTCCTTCTACGCTCTTAATCCATCCCCTTAGTATATCATATTCTGCATGGTTAGCCCGGTTCCTCTGCTTCATTACAAAAAGAAGCCGGGATCTCCGGCATGTTGCTGCACGGGATCACGACTTCTTCTAAGTTGCAGATTACACTTCTGCACATGTTATGACGAGATTATACACCCAACCAGCGTTTGAACATATGCTTGGTCGTTTGTTTGTTCATTTCGGCAATGGAGGTTGTCAGTGGAATGCCTTTGGGACAGGATTGCACACAGTTCTGTGAGTTACCACAGCCCTCGATGCCTCCGTCTTCCATCAACGCTTCCAGACGATCGTCGGCGTTCATCTCCCCTGTTGGGTGAGCGTTGAACAGACGCACTTGGGACAGTGCTGCTGGACCGATAAAGTCTGTTTTCTCATTGACGTTCGGGCATGCCTCCAGACATACACCACATGTCATGCATTTGGACAGCTCATATGCCCACTGACGCTTCTTCTCAGGCATCCGTGGACCTGGACCGAGGTCATAGGTACCATCGATCGGAATCCATGCTTTTACGCGTTTCAGGGCGCTAAACATCCGGCTACGGTCGATGACCAAGTCACGAACCACCGGGAATGTCTTCATGGGTTCGATACGAACGGGCTGTTCGAGCTTGTCGATCAGAGCTGCACATGCTTGACGTGGCTTGCCGTTGATGACCATGGAGCAGGCACCGCAGACTTCTTCGAGACAGTTGGAATCCCAGCATACGGGTGCAATGGATTTGCCATCTGTATTGACCGGGTTCCGCTGAATCTCCATCAGGGCGCTGATCACATTCATGTTGGGACGGTACGGAAGCTCAAATTCTTCGTTGTACGAAGATGACTCCGGGCTATCCTGACGGGTGATGATAAACTTGACGGTTTTGTTGGCTGTAGCTTGTTCCGCCATATCGTTGTCCCCTCCTCTGGTGACGATGATTGGTGTTGCTGATGCGCAAAGTTACTCTTTTGGTGCACGGGTGGCGCTCCGTCAGTGGAATGACCTTCCGACCGCTGTTGCTCCCCCATTTTACTGAATGGATCTCTATTGAATAAAATGGGGTATCAAAGGCGGACGCTTCGCTTCTTCAGGTCAATTCCACTTCCTCCGCTACGTCGTGCACTGGGTCACTTTGCTGGAAACTGCACTCCATTCATGCTGGAGGCAGTATTGAAGTGCTAAAGCATCGCTAGGTGCTTTGCTTCTTCTGGGCATTTCCGCTTCCTCCGCTACGTTGTGCACTGGGTCACTTTGCTGGAAACTGCACTCCAATTCATTGTGGATTGCGGTAATTTTAAATATGCAAGCTTTGCCAATGCGTTGCTTGCTTATGAACAGGTATTTTGGCTTCCTCTGCTGCTTTGTGCACACAGAGTACCTTCGCTGAGAACCTTCACTCCATCACTTTGATGGCAGTAACTTTGAAGAAGCTCTGCTTCTCCAAAGTTCTCCTGCCTCTCCGTTCAGGTGTTTAACTATTCATTGCATGAATAGTGTGGTACTTCTTAATCCTTGGAGTAATCCCGGATACGTGGTGGGATCAGGGATACGTCTACTGGCTCGTACGAGATTTTCGGGCCTTCCTTCGACCAGCTTGCGATAGTCGTTTTCAGGAACTCTTCGTCATTACGTTCCGTGAATTCCGGTTTGTAATGGGCGCCACGACTTTCGTTACGCAGCAGAGCGCCCAGTGTCATTGCTTCTGCCAATTCAATCATGTTCCACAGTTGGCGAGTGAATGCTGCGCTTGGGTTATTCCAACCGGAGCTGTCATACATGTTGATTTTGCCATAACGCTCTTTCAATTCCTTGATCTTGCCAATCGTGGCTTCCAGCTTGTCGTTGTAACGCACAACCGTCATGTTGGCTGTCATCCACTCGCCAAGCTCTTTATGAATGACATAGGCATTTTCCGTGCCCTGCATTTTCAAGATGCCTTCGTACTTGTCGCTTTGTTGTTTGGTGTGTTTCTCAAATACGGAAGATGGGATATCAGCGGATGATTTTTTGAGTCCTTTGATATATTCAGCCGCTTTTGGTCCAGCCACCATACCACCATAGATCGCGGATACCAATGAGTTTGCACCTAGACGGTTCGCACCATGGTATTGATATTCACATTCACCAGCTGCGAACAGCCCCGGAATGTTAGTCATTTGGTTGTAATCTACCCACATGCCGCCCATGGAATAATGGACTGCCGGGAAGATTTTCATTGGGATTTTACGCGGGTCATCACCCATGAACTTCTCATAGATCTCAATGATTCCGCCGAGTTTAACATCCAGTTCCTTCGGATCTTTGTGCGACAGATCGAGATAAACCATGTTCTCGCCGTTCACACCCAGACCCATATCTACGCAGACGCTGAAGATTTCACGAGTCGCGATATCACGTGGAACCAGGTTACCGTAGGATGGATATTTTTCTTCAAGGAAGTACCAAGGTTTTCCGTCTTTGTACGTCCAGATCCGTCCACCTTCACCACGCGCGGATTCAGACATGAGACGCAACTTGTCATCCCCTGGAATGGCTGTTGGGTGAATCTGAATGAACTCCCCGTTTGCGTAATTTACACCTTGCTGATACACCGCACTTGCCGCTGTACCTGTGTTAATTACCGAGTTGGTCGTTTTACCGAAGATGATCCCCGGACCACCACTCGCCAGAATAACCGCTTCTGCCGGGAATGTCTGTACCTTCATCGTTTTCAGATCCTGAGCCACGATCCCGCGACATACACCTTCATCATCCAAAACCGCCTGCAGGAACTCCCAGTTCTCATATTTCGTTACCAGGCCAGCTGCTTCCCAGCGACGTACCTGCTCGTCTAATGCATAGAGCAATTGTTGTCCTGTTGTCGCTCCGGCAAATGCCGTACGGTGATGCTTCGTTCCCCCGAAACGACGGAAATCAAGCAAACCTTCCGGTGTCCGGTTGAACATTACGCCCATACGGTCCATCAAGTGAATGATGCCAGGTGCTGCTTCGCACATCGCTTTAACAGGAGGTTGGTTCGCGAGGAAGTCACCGCCGTATACCGTATCGTCAAAGTGTACCCATGGGGAGTCACCCTCACCCTTGGTATTTACCGCTCCGTTAATGCCGCCTTGTGCGCATACAGAGTGGGATCGTTTAACAGGAACCAGTGAAAATAAATGAACATGGACTCCGGCTTCAGCCGATTTGATCGCCGCCATCAATCCCGCGAGACCGCCGCCCACAATAATTACATTCGTTGATGCCATTGCTGTTCACTCCCTTATAAGTCAGCATTTATACGCTAAATGCTTAAATTAGAACTGTTTTTACTGCGTCAATCATCGAAGTAGCCGTTTGGAAATCAATGCTCCGGAAAGCAAATAGTGAAGCAATAAACATGATGGAAACAATAGCGAACAAGCTCATACATACGTAAGAGGATACACGTTGCGCACGCGGACCAACTGTAATTCCCCAGCTAACGAGGAACGACCACAGACCATTGGCAAAGTGATATGACGCCGCAACCACACTGATCATATATATCGCAAAGGTTATCGGATTCGTCACCGCATCATGTATGACGCCGCCAATCTCTTCATGGGATACATTACCCAGCGCAATCTGTACTCGCGTCTCCCATACGTGCCAGATGACGAATACAAACGTAATAATACCGCTTACCCTCTGTAACGTGTAGCGCCAGTTGCGCTCATTACCGTAACGCCCAACGTTAGGCTTGGCCTGATAGGCAATGTAAAGACCATAAACACCGTGATAGAACAACGGCAGCCAGATAAGTAATGCCTCAATTACAATAACAAGAGGCAAGCCGTTCAGAAATGCAACGGCACCGTAAAAAGCTTCTTTGCCGCCTTCAACTGCCGTGAAGTTCGTCACCAAATGCTCAACAAAAAACAAACTGAGCGGAATGACGCCAAGCAAGGAGTGCAGCTTTCTGGAGTAAAACCCTTTCATAAAATGTCGATCCCCTTTCGCTAAATACAACGTTTTCATAAATGATTTCACTTATCATGACACGAATCCTTTTCCATGAAAAGGTTCGACAAATTGTTCCGTTTTCCCCAGGTGTGAACAACTTGTGTCACGATTCATGTTACTCCTTTTTTTCTTATAAGGGAATTGCAATATAATTATTAAATGTTATAACCTATAGGTATAAGCAGTGAAACATTGGGTTTACAGGCTATACAACATGGAAAACGATTGAGCAAGGGCAAGAATCACATTCATGGAAAAGAGGTTATTGTTCATGTTTGAGGAGTTAAATGCATTTGCAGCGGTCGTGGAGCAGTCCAGCCTGAACCGTGCATCCAAGTTACTGAACTTGTCCCAACCCGCACTCTCACGCAAAATTGCCAAATTGGAGGATGAACTCGGGGTTGCCCTGTTCCACCGCCGTGGCAAACGGCTGGAGTTAACCAGTGTTGGCCAGTTCACCTATACCTACGCTGTAGAACAGAAGCAGCAGCAACAGAAGTTCCTCACCATGCTAGCCCAGTATAAAGACGAAGAACAGAGCACCATTACACTCGGAGCCAGTCTGACGACGCTTCAAACTACGTTACCACCTCTCGTCAATGCCTTCATGGAGAAACATCCAAATGCCGAACTGAAACTTTTGACGGGGAAAACACATGAGATTGTCTCGTTTGTACGTGACAAAAAAGCCGATGTGGGCATTGTCGCCTCCTCCATCAGCGAAGTGGGGCTTAACTGTGTGCCGCTCTTTGACGATCACCTGGAGCTGGTTGTGCCACTTACACACCCCTTGTCCGGTAAGGAAGCCGGGATGGAGCATTTGCAGGATCTGCCGATGATCACGTTCTCCAAAGGTACCTGGTACCGCAAATTAACGGACGATCTCTTCCAGCGCTGTGCCGTGATGCCGGATATTCGCATGGAGATTGATTCCTTCGAAGCGATCATTCGACTTCTGCCTTCCGCCAAAGCTGCTGCTCTATTGCCCAAGTCATATCTTCGTCCACAATTACTCGCGGACAATGATCTTGTTTCTGTTCATTTGCCTCAATTACAACAGACCCGCAGAACAACCTGCATGATCTATGGGGAAAAAGAGGATCTCAGCGAGACCTCCAGACAATGGGTCAAGGAGACGGCTGCACTCTTTACAGCAAAGGCGCCATTGCCCTCACGGAGGGCTACGACGCCTTTGCCTTGATCTGAATCAGCCAGGATCTAACGCCTGGCTTCCATATATAACTCATCTTAATTATCAGCTCTCTTGGCTGATAACCTCTTCTTCAAATCGGTCGATATCTGCATTATTACCAATAATGACCATAATATCCCCCATTTGAAGCGAGTCCAGTGCTGTTGGAGCAATAATGACACCAGCTTCTTTCTGTAACGCTACAATGCTGCAACCAAAACGTACACGTGCATTCAGGGTGGAAAGGGTTTTGTTGTGCAGACAGGCGGGAACCTTCATCTCGACAATACTGTAATCATTGGATAATTCAATGTAATCCAGCAAGTTCGGGGTAACCAGCTGGTGGGCAACCCGAATGCCCATATCCCGCTCAGGATAAACGACACGATCGATCCCCAGTTTATCCAATGCGCGTCCGTGAAGGACGGATATGGCCTTAGCCACGACCGTCTTGACACCCAGCTCTTTTAACAGAATCGCAGTGAGAATGCTCGTCTGGATATCATCCCCGATGGCAACGATACAACAGTCAAAATTACGAATACCCAGGGAGCGCAGCACTTCCTCATCTGTGGCATCGGCTACAACGGCATGAGTGACCAATTCACTCATGTCTTCGACGACTTCTTCATTTTTATCGATCCCGAGCACCTCGTAGCCGAGTTCCATTAATTCCTGTGCCAGACTGGAGCCAAACCGCCCAAGCCCGATCACCGCAAACTGCTGTGTTTTCATTGTTCTTCACGAACCCCTTATCCAATAATCATTTTGCCTTCCGGATACCTGTATAACTCTTTACCCTTTTTCTGCCCAAGTGCATACGCTAATGTGATCGGTCCAAGCCTTCCTGCAAACATCGTAAAACAGATCAGGAGCTTGCCCAATGTAGTCAACTTCAGCGTCAGTCCGAGCGATAATCCCACAGTACCAAAGGCCGATGTTGTTTCAAATAAGATCATCATAAAACTGGCATCTTCTGTGGTACTCAGTGCCATCGTTACAGCTATGATCAACAAGAGTGCCAGCAATGTAATGGTAAGCGCCTTGAAAATCCGTTCCTGTACGAGCCGGTAGCGGAAAAATACGATATCTTCACGTCCTCGCATCATGGCGATGACCGCGCCAGCCATAATCATAAATGTCGTTGTTTTGATCCCGCCTCCGGTAGAACCTGGCGAAGCACCAATAAACATCAGAATGATCATAAAGAACTGTGTTGCCTGCCTCAGCCCGGCAATATCTACCGTATTGGCTCCTGCTGTTCGCGGCGTAACGGACTGGAAGAATGAACCGAGAATTTTGCCACCCCAGTTCAGGCCACCCAGTGTCCGTGGATTGCTGAATTCAAATACGAAAATGACAAGTGCACCAAACACAATTAACAATCCAGTCATTAACAGTACAACTTTGGAGTGCAGAGACAACTTCCGCGTTTTGCGGTAATCCACCAGGTCTGACAACACCACAAAACCGATACCACCAGAGACAATCAGGAACATTGCTGTAAAATTAACCAACGGGTCATACACATAACCGGTCAGACTGCGGAAATCCCCAAACATATCAAAGCCCGCATTGTTGAACATCGAGATCGCATGCCAATAGCCATAATAGATCGCCTGTCCGACTGGCATGTCGAACGACCAGCGAATGGCAAACAGTGTGCCACATATGCCTTCGATAATGAGTGAGTAAATCACAACTTTCCGTATTAGCCGGACGATGCCCTCCATCGTGCTCTGGTTCATCGCTTCCTGTAGAATTAACCGCTCTCTAAGCGAAATCCGCCGTTTGAACGCAATGGCAACCAATGTGGACATTGTCATGAAGCCCAGTCCGCCAATCTGAATCAGAATAGCAATAACAACCTGACCCAGCACCGAGAAATGAGTCCCTGTATCGACCACAACCAAACCAGTGACACAAACAGCCGAAGTTGCTGTAAAGAGCGCATCAATAAATGCAAGACTGTCACCGTTACGGTTGGATGCCGGAAGCATTAACAACAGTGTGCCTACCAATATGATGCCAGCAAACCCTAACACAAGAATACGGGGTGGCGATAATCGCATCCATTGAACATTCAGTTTCACTTGAGTATCTTCCACCTCTTCTAAAATGAAAATAACTCCACACCCCGTGGAGCCTTCTTCATTTGAAATGCTGTTGCCAAACGTTAAACAAGTATGATTCAGATTAAAACGACATATATAATGAAGTTGGAATATATTCTATTCGTTCCCTTGTTGGGCGAAAGACATGCGAATCGTTGCACATTTGTTTCAAAATTATAAGCGCTGCGACGTTTGTAGACAAAACGTTTTTTGTGTAAATCGGATCGAATTCAGCCAAAAAGGGAAGAACTCAGATATGGCGACGGTTGGATCAGATTCTTTCGATCATTTTCATTCATTTTCAAGGATTTACACCTGTTTTCGTTACATCATTGGCATTCGGTGCTTGGCCTGTGCTATGTTAACTTTAATATCCATATTAGATTAAGGAGGAACACCATTACATGAATCCCTTAGGGCAGCCTTTGCAACTCAAGGCTAACTTCAAGCGGCTGGGGTTGCTTGCGGCGATTGGCCTGATTCTATTTTTTGTATTTCAGATCTTTCCTGCTACCTCATCGCAAACAACTGAAATTTCGTCCACATCCTTCATAACCAAGGAGCAGGCGAAGCAATCCGCACGATCATTCGCAGCTTCTGTGAATGACTATACACTGCCAAATGATGATGAAAAAACCCTGGTAACCTACCAGACACATTCGGATATCTACGGGTATATGGCCAAAACCAAACAACTTGATACCTATAACCAAAAATGGGAAACAAGCTATCCTTACGATGTATTCCGCGTTCGTTTGCCTGATCAACACAAAGGCGGATATCTTAATGTTGACGTACATATGAAAACAGGAAAAGTAGTCGGCTTCAAACGGGAACTGCCTTCTTCTCTCTATACCGCCATTGAGGCGGAGCAGGTTAGTGGACGAGTGACCACATCGCAAGCACTTGCTGAAGGCAATATATCGCTGAACGAGAAACAACAGCTGGCGGCTGGCGTTCTGACCGAATTCGGTTATGAAGTGCCGGCACTTCAACTGGAGACTCGCGATGGTGAAGCGGGACTGAAGTATGTGGATTCTGAAAAAGCCATTGGAGACTCCAAGCTTGAACTGAATTTTACGTTTGAAGAGGGGGCGGTACGATCCTTCGATCCTGGCTTCTCGGTCCCGGAATCCCATACCGACTATGTGAAAGATCAAACGCGCCAAGCCAATTGGATGACTTATGGCGGTTATGCATTCCTGACCTTTGTTCTGGGCGTGCTGGCAATCATCTATAGCATTCTGACCCGAGCACATACGTCTTTCAAACGCGGGATCATTCTCTCGCTGGTGTATTTCGCAGCTTCGGTAATTGGTACACTGAACATGATTCCACTCTTTCAGGCACAAGGGCTCTCCAGCTTCATGTTAGCGTTCCTGATGTTAATGCAGGCGGGAATTACGCTCGTCATGAGTGCAACCATCTATCTGTCCCTTGTTGCCGGTGACGGCATGTGGCGTAAAATAGGTCTGAACCCATGGCCTCGTGCCAAAGAACCGGGATATGGAAAATATGTACTTCACAGTATGGTTGCTGGTTACCTGTGGGCATTCATTCTACTGGGTGTGCAATCCATCCTGTTCTTCATTCTGGAGCGAAGCATCGGCACATGGTCAACGACGTCAGCAGATCAATCTACATTTAATATGACCTATGCCTGGCTCTTCCCGATTATGGCCTGGATGGCCGGTATTGGTGAAGAAACTGTTTATCGACTGTTCGGCATTCGCATGATGCAAAAGATTGTACGTAACACGTTTATTGCCTGTCTGATTCCAACCATCATTTGGGCACTTGGACACACATTGTATCCGATCTATCCAGTAATCACCCGTCCCATAGAACTGATGGTGATTGGATTGCTGTTCAGTCTGATCATGCTGCGTCACGGCTTCATTGCCGTTGTATTCGCGCATGTGATCTTCGACAGCTTGCTGATGGGACTCAGCTTGATGTTTATGGGCGATGCCCTGAATATGGCTGCCGGACTCTTCTGGATTGTACTGCCGGCCATCGTTGGATATGTGGTCTACAAATTAAATCCAAAACAAAAAGAGAAGCCGTATGTTACGACTCCTCATCACGAAGTGCTGCAATAATCTGATTTGCCAGTTTGTCACCAATAGATAGAGGCCGGAAGTCTTCGACGCTGGCCTCTTTTATTTTGCGCAAAGAGCCAAAATGCTTCAACAGCAGCTTACGCCGCTTCTCTCCAATACCCGGAATGGCATCCAAACGTGATGTCACCATTGATTTTCCACGCTGTTCCCGGTGGAACGAGATCGCAAAACGGTGGACCTCTTCCTGTATCCGCTGCAACAGGTAGAATTCCTGACTATCCCGAGGCAGGGAGATGACCTCCGGTGGATTACCGATCATCAACTGTGAAGTTTTATGCTTCGCATCCTTCACCAGACCGCATACCGGAATAAACAGCCCCAGCTCATTTTCCAAAATATCAACCGCAGCCGAGATCTGTCCTTTACCACCATCGACCACGATCAGGTCAGGCTGGGTCAGGTTTTCTTTTAATACCCGCTCGTAACGGCGACGGATGACTTCTCTCATCGTTTCATAATCATCTGGTCCTTCAACCGAACGGACCTTGTACTTCCGATATTCTTTCTTATCCGGCTTACCATCGGTAAATACGATCATGGCAGATACCGGGTTTGTACCCTGGATGTTCGAGTTATCAAACGCTTCAATACGGTGAAGCTGATCCAATCCAATAAAACGTCCCAGTCCTTCAGCAGCTTTGGATGTACGTTCTTCATTTCGCTCAATCAAACGGAACTTCTCTTCCAATGCCACACGCGCGTTATCCACGGCCATGGTGATCATCTGGCGTTTCAATCCACGTTGCGGGATGAGCACTTTGATCTCCAACCACTCCTGTAAAGCAGCAGCAACCTGAGTTGGGTCTTCCAGTCCTGATGGAAGCTTTTCAGTAGAAGCAGTTGTATCCGTTATTGGAGCATCCTCTTGCATACTGTCAGGTTGTTCACCTTCTGCCTCAGTGGAACCTCCGTAAGCTGCACGAGTCTCAGCAACCAGTGGCAGTGGCTGGGAAGCGTTACTGTGCTCCACTTGTCCCGTCTGCTCGAATTCTACCGTAACTGCGGCAGGCACCGATCCCTCAGCATCAGATACTGTATCCAAACTGTCGTTATCCGTTGCAAGATCCTTGGGCATTTCCGGCAACAAAATTTCTTGTGGCAATGCCGGATTATCGCTGTAATACTGTGTTACATAGGACATGAAATCACTGTACGCCTCGCCGTAAAACGGGAAGGTTGATACGTGACGTTCAATCATTTTACCCTGACGCATATATAGAATCTGGACACACATCCAGCCTTTATCAATGGCAAAACCAAATACATCACGGTCTCTGGCATCGGCCATCGTAATTTTCTGTTTTTCCATCATTGCATCGATAGCGATTACCTGGTCGCGCAGTTCCTTGGCACGTTCAAAATAAAGATCCTCCGCAGCCTCCTGCATCTTACGCTGCAAATCCTTCTTGATCTCTTCGTGACCACCGCTCAGAAATGAACCAATCTCTTGGGAAATCTGATCATATTGCTCCTTCTCCACTTCCTTAACACAAGGGGCAAGACACTGTCCCATGTGATAGTACAGGCACACTTCTTTGGGCATTACACCACATTTGCGCAGTGGATACATGCGGTCGAGCAATTTTTTCGTTTGATGTGCTGCATACGAGTTCGGATAAGGTCCGAAATATTTGGCTTTATCTTTCAGCACACGCCGGGTTACTTCCAGCCGGGGGTGCTTTTCATTTGTAATTTTAAGATATGGGAATGTCTTGTCATCCTTAAGCAACACGTTGTACCGCGGCATATGTTTCTTGATCAGGTTACACTCCAGAATGAGTGCTTCCATGTTACTGCCCGTCACGATATATTCAAAATCACGGATTTCGGACACCAGCCGCTGGGTCTTTCCGTTATGACTGCCGATAAAATATGAGCGTACGCGATTCTTAAGCACTTTAGCCTTACCTACATAGATAATGGTGCCTTCACTGTTCTTCATCAGGTAACATCCAGACATGTCTGGCAGCAAAGCGAGTTTGTGACGAATCTGCTCCAATGCCTTCTCCTGATCCTGCAAATCATTCATGAATTGATCCATAATTCTGTGAATCCTCCTTCCCGAAGAAAGTATAAATAAAAGGTTACACTAAGCCATTCTGATTACAGTACCGTCTTCCAATCCGTTATCGGATTGTCTCTGAGTCACCTTTTTTTATAAGAAGAAACTAAAGATAATTCACACTGACACTACGATGACAGAACAACCTTCCAATCCCTGTTATCCCCAGATTTTTTTCATTCCCTTTTTCTCAAGGAAAATCTGTTGATAGCGTATGCTTCCGATGCAGCTTTCTTTCAGAAAGCTTTTAGGGGAACGCTTCGCTTTTTCAGGTTTTTTCTGTCCTCTCCGTTACTGTGTAAATAATTAGTTCCAACTATATATCAGAGATGAATCCGGGATAAACGCGAGCACTTAGCTTCTCCAGATCGGTTCTGTACTCTACATTCAAGTGTAAAAAATATTTTTACTTTATATTGTCCTATATAAAGGTATTCGACGCAAAACGCCCCCGGCATGTAAACCGGAGGCGTATGTGTAAGCCTGTAAATTATTGGTGTTTTGCGATAATTCCTTTGAGCGCATCTTTCGAGTTCAGACCAACCACTTTATCTACCGGTTGACCGTCTTTGAAGAAGATCAAAGTTGGAATGCTCATTACGCCGAAGCGGGAAGCAGATTCCGGATTTTCATCCACGTTAACTTTAGCAATTTTCACTGCATCGCCAACTTCTGTGGACAGCTCTTCCAGGATTGGAGCGAGCATTTTACAAGGACCACACCAAGGCGCCCAGAAATCAACAAGAACCGTTCCTTCGCCTTCTACTTCAGCGTTGAAGGATTGATCGGATACGTTAACAATAGCCATGAAATTGTCCTCCTTATATATACTTACGGTTTATTTTAACCTGTAACGTCGTGAACGACACTTCCAGTATAACACAGGTACGTCAAACTTGTGAATTGAACGCTGCAATGTTCATCTTCCCAACATCAAATCTTCACAATTACAGGATGTGGCATACTAACTGCAAAATCTTTACAAACGCTTTCTTTTCCAAGTATACTAAAATTACTCCGGGTTTCAGCCCCCAATACGGGCAAGCTGTTTCCCCATAAGGAGGCAATAACATGGATGCAAATGTGCGGATCAACGACCCGCGTGAACATGTGAACGAGGAACCCCGCAACGATCTATTTGATCTGATTGCGGGTGTTGCCGGCATGGCCGGCCTGATGACAGTGATCTTTTTCGGTATGGTTATCTTCAAATTCCTCACCGAATAGGTTGCTCAGGCTCACGCAGGACCAGAAAAGCCCGGTTTTCGCGACAATGCGAAATCCAGGCTTTTTTTGGGACTACTGTAGCTTTTGATTGCAATCAGCTGAGCTTCTAAATCAAAAGCTCCACCGATAATTTGAAGATTAACCTTGTCCAGAACCGTTTCGTTCAATTAGATCGGTTTAACGTTTACCGCGCTGATTCTCACCCCGAACGGAGATGACATCCACGAATGGACGAATCCGGTCCATGAGACGCTGGCCTTTATTCGATTCCTCGCCGTCCCGATTGGTGAAACTAAGATGTTTTTCCAGCCCATCCAGATTGTAATTGGACGTATAGAAGGTTGGTTTGCGATTCATCCGATAGTTCAGAATGGACCCCATCACATGATCCCGAACCCAAGGGTTCAGATTCTCTGCCCCGATATCATCAAAGATGAGCAGATCACAACTTTTCAAAATATCCGTCATTTCCTTCAGCTTCTGCCCTTCACTGATCATGGATTTCAGATCCTCCACAAAGTCAGGCATATAGATAATGACACCCGTGTGGCCTGCAACCGCCAGTTCATGCAGCAGATAACACATCAGGAACGTCTTGCCTGTCCCGAAAGTCCCTTCCAGAAACAGTCCTTGTGGAGACAATCCGTTCTCCTTGGTCTCCCTAATATAACGAAGCACCTGATTCACTGCCGGAGCACGCATCCGATCCTTGCCCATGATCTCCACGTCGTTGTATCCGGCACTGAGCGCACGCTCGTCCACATAGAAACTGCGAATGCGTTGCTTAATGATATGTTCATTTTGCCGAGCGATATGTTTGGAACAAGGCGCTTTTATATCTATGATTTCGGGTTTACCGTTAAAATGTTCTACTTCCAGTTTGCAAAAGTGGCCCTGAAAATCGTTAGGACAGTTGTCGAGTCCTGGACAATTCGCACAGTTCTTAGAGTCTTTGGCGTACTGAAACAGCTTGCTCAGATCGGTCATGAGCTGTGCATCTTGCAGTTCAGGATGACCTGCGCGGAATTCGCGTACGTACGGATTTTCCATCAATTCCGCCGCAATCCGCCGCGATTGCTCACGAAAGGCAGGGTTCAGCTGCTGAAGCAGTCCTCCCAAGGATTCCATGGCTTCAAGCCCCCTTAATGTTTCAATATAGAATGAACAATTGAAGTGTACCCATGGCCATCTTGATGGCATAGGCACTTTCGATCATTAGCAATTCTACTGTTCATTCTATAGAAAAACAACCAATAACTCAACAGATACATCTGGTAAATAGCGTAACCCTTCCACCACCGTACATGATGCCTAGTTTAGAGTACACTTGCAGTCCTCTACCTTATAGTACGTGTTCAAAACTCTGTTTTCAGACTTATTGAACCACCTTTATTAGCGGCGCAAGCCAACAGTGATGATCTCGCATGAGCCTGTCTGTATGTTCCATTCCTTGTTGGCAAATGATAATGTTGATGCCTCTTCTATGCTGCGGGCATGAAACATCTCGCCCTCTTCCTCCAGGATGTTGCTCTTGTATGCCGTTTCAAATGGCTGTGGATTCGCTTGCGATGTTGCAAGCTTCAACGTGGCAGAGTTGGTGGTCATATTAAACCAGCGGAGCATCACATCACCGGAATCTTCATTCACCTTGAGTGAAGAAAAAGCCAAGCCGTCCCCTTGCCATGCAAACGGTGTGTTGTTAGGTGTCAGATAACCCGGGTGTACTTCAGTCTGTGCCAAAGTCCACGGCACCTGGAACTGATAGGCCTCGATATATGCACCTGACGCTGCACCATTGCCATCGTGAGGGATAATTTCGATCTGGAATGTATGTTCACCGAGGCATTGAGCTTCAGGTGTCGGGAACAAACCCCAGTCTCCGAGTTCGCCCACAGCACGAAGCAGCGTCACAGCGATGGTGTTGCGTCCATCTTGAAGCACTTCATATTCATTCAGGCCCAGATTGGCAACGACCAATCCGGCGTTCTTTTCACTCACATCCACAAAATTCTGTTGATGCTGTGTATTGCTTGGATTCTGCCACTCCGGTGCAGGGGTGTTATCACGTGTTGCAATTTCGAACATGGAATCCACATGATGAACAGCAGATACAAGATCCGTTGGGAAAAGAGCACGCACCCGATGATCCTTCGCCTGATTGTTGAAGGTTGTTTCCATTTGTAATCCTTTTCCATTACGACTCAGTGATATCACTGTACGAATCTGGAGCGGAATCATTTTAGTTGAACGCTGGGCTTTGCGATGTGGATAATAAATCAGTTCTCGCTGTTCCTGATCCAGCATCTCACCCGCCGACTCCGGTATTTCCCAATGATGAATCACTTCGAACGAGGCCAAATATGATGTATCCTCAAGGACCCGAATCTCAGCCTGAAGCGCTTGTGTTGCCAATGCTACTTCATTCTCTGGCTGCTTGAACATATATTCATTACCGATATCGCCCACATTTTCGTATACACCAAGGTCCTTGTAAGTCCGGCCTGTTCGTTTGTCTGTGAGTGTGAATGAACCGTTGTCAGCAATTGTGACGATCAAATGTTGATTTTCCATGCCACGTTCACCACGCAACAGCGTAGTCGTTTTCGACGGAGTACCACTCTTAGCATCATCCGCAAAGTTGACCAATGCATAGGTTTTCAGGCCAAATGCAGCTACATTCTCTGTTTCAAAACGAATACGTACTCGCCGACAACTATACGGCTGACGGAAGCGATCATCTGGCAGATCATAGCCAAATTGCAGACCTAGATCCTCCACCGTACATGGAATGTGATTACCATCTTCATCTACCAGTATGCGATCTGACAGGTCAACGGCTTTCATCTGCGTCGCCATCTCTTCCAATGTATATCCATCCCGGAAATACAACCGAGCCGCGTCCAGTTCCATCTGAACTACACCGCTGCGTTCCCACCCCGTTGTATTAAATACCACAACAGGCCGGGCATTTTCGCCGTAACGCTCAAAGATGGAGGTATCGACAGCTGTAGCAATCTGGCTGGTGCTCTCTTCAATTAAAGCCTCTGCTACATGACGGCTCTTATCAAACCGTGTCACCATCTCGCGGTGCACCTCATCCACACTGCATCCACAGATGCTGTCATGCGGGTGATTTTGCATCAGCGTTTTCCAGGCATACGTCAGTTGATCATGTGGATAGGCATTTCCAAGCAGATAGGCGTAGGATGCCAGGGGTTCAGCCACTTTTTCCAACATGGTCTGCCCCAGTTGGTTCATCTGTTTCAGATACACACGAGCCGAGGCCGTGTTCACCAGAGTTCCCCAGCCATCGGTACGCTGGCTGCGCAGTTCGCCTTTGACCGTGGACAGTTCATGTTCAGACGATGCTCTCAAAGCTTCCAGATAATCCGGAAAGTTCGAGTGAACGAACTCAATATCGGGATATAATTGCTCAGCCATGCGAATCGCTTCCGGCAGGTCTCGCTGAATCGGCTGGTGATCACATCCGTTCATGTACAGCAACTCATTGGTTGATGCATATTTCTCCGCGTCTGCAAGCTTTGTTTCCCAGAACTTGCGAGCCGAAGCCTCGTCTACCGGAACTTCATTCCCGTTGGAGTACCAGTTGGCAAACAATACGCCGAGCACTTTCGATCCGTCTGGTCCTTCCCACATCAGCTCCGAGAAGCTTGATTCATATCCGGCATCCGATACCGTATTATTAAATCCCGTAGGCTTCACTCCACGTCCAAAGAACACATTATCAATGCCTGATTGTTGCATCAGCTGCGGAGTCTGCCCGACCAATCCAAATGTATCGGGAAAGTAACCAATTTTCGAAGGAATGCCGTAACGCTTGGCGTCTTTATGTCCAACCTGCATGTTGCGCACATTGGCTTCACCACTCGTCAGAAACGCATCCTGCAGAATGTACCATGGCCCAATCACAATCCGCCCATTGCGGATATGTTTCTCCAGTCGTTCCTTCTGCTCCGGGCGAACCTGAAGATAATCTTCGATGATAATCGTTTGTCCATCCAAATAAAAGCTTTTATAGTCCGATCCCTCATCAAGCTGATCCAACAGTGAATCGACGAGCTGAATAAGACGCATATGATGCTTCTCATACGGCAAGTACCATTCCCGATCCCAGTGGGTATGCGAAATAATATGTGCTCTCTTTTTCTTGGTCATCGTGTTATCCCACCTCTTTCATCTTGTTGTACAATCTCAACCTCATCAGGGCGATACACCGCAGTCAGGTTTCCAGAAGCATCCGTGGCAAACAGCACCGAACGATTTTTCTCCAATTGGAACGAGTACGATACACCTGTACGTTGATCTCTCACTTGAACTTCATGGTTAAAGGCAAACTCCGATACAAATACGTACAGATTCCCTTTTGGAAAACTCAGCTTCCGGCCGTAGATCCCTGCGATATCTCCGCCAGATATCCATTCCAACTCCTGTTCGATGCTCGAAATTTCAGTCGCATAACGATACAATTCAGCAAGTGGTTCATCCCGTCCGTTTAACTCGAGCGGCAGTGGAGTCCAGATTAATTTCCCTTTACCCAAAGGAAAAACGGTTACTTCATCTGCTGTACCATTACCCCCATGAAGCAAAGTCTCCTTCGCCACCTCGGCGATACGACGCCGTCCATAGGTCACCCGGTGATTCACGCCATTAATACTCAGCAGTTCTTCCCGCTGCACGTTACCCAGACTGCGTTTGCCTACGATATGATCTGCCCGATCAGTTGCCTTCCAGTATGCATCCAGCCCCAGCGGTCCAGTAATAAGCAGGCTCGTACCTTCTTTCTCTGCAAACGTGAGCAATTGATGCAGTGCGTCGCTGTCCATATTATGCGGACTCGGCACGATAATCAGTTTCGGTGGCTGCTGCTCCAACGCTTCCAGATGATATTCGGATAACGCACGGAACGGCAATTTCAGATCATAGGACATCACACGGGTCAGCTTCGTTGTGGCATCATAGGCCAGGGCACGGTTGGAGAAGTCATTGGAATACGGGAATACCACTGCAATATCCTCCAGCTGGCGGTCTTCAAAGAGATCACGAATGCCATGCATGAATCGGCCAAAATCATAAGATACATCCGCCTCTGGCTTCTCCGTACCATCTGCACGCAGGGCTCCGATATGAGACTCATTGGCATTATCCATATAAAAGTTGGTGTTCCAGATCCATTGCACCGCTCCTGCGCCGCCTGCCGAGAAAGCATAGGCGTACTTACGTTCGAGAATGCCACGAAGCTCTTCCTCCGTCCGCTTGGCTCGCCCATCGGGGGTTTCCACATACATGATGCCCGTCTCCTGGATGAGATTTGGTTTGTTTGGCGTTTTAGCGAAAATACCGTCCCAGATCAGATCATCGTTTAACCACCAGGAATGCACCGTTGTATAGTCCACTTCACGTTCATAGAAGAAAGGTGAAGGACGCTGTGCACCAAGGGCTTCGTCCTGTCCCACAGTGACCAGATGATTCGGTACCAGATCCTTGATCGTACCTACAAGCTCTCTTGCCCAAACATTATGCATCTCCATAGAGAAAAGACAATAATCAAGCCAGCGTGTTCCTTTTTTGGCCTTGTGCATGTCCTGTACATCAAAATTAATCTCTTCCGCCTCCGGGATCACCGCGGCTGCAAAGTTCGGAAGCTGCTTCGGTGACATATTCCATGCCTCCTGCAACGCCTCAATCGTCTGATGACGCTGCTGAAGCCAAGCGATATAAGCCTGCTGTTCATATGAATCCCTCGCCGAGCGTGGGCCAGCTGAGAAGATACGCACCGGATCAAACATCGATGGCTCGTTAATCAGATCCCAGTCCACATGTGTTGTATACGTGTGACGACTGACGATGCTGCGGATGAAACGTTTCTGAGCCTCGACACTCTGCGGGTCCAAATACGGATTCGTGCCTTCCCATGTCTCCGGTGTAAAGGAGAAGAAGGTGAATGTGACCTGTAAGCCATGCCGTTTCGCCGTTAAAATAAAAGCATCAATGGCACGAAGCACATCCTCTGCCATATGTCCGTCCACCTGCATCATGTTGCGATAGGCGGTCCAGATTCCCGTCCGAATCCAGTTGATGCCGGCTTTTGCCATCTGAGCCATGTCTCGATCCCAGACATCCGCATTCGGTAGAAAGAGAAATTTCCGTGCCACATCGGAGGTCATGTAGGTCATGCCCACAACAGGGAGAGGACGTCCGTCTTTTACAAAATAGTCTCTGCTGCGGGTAATCACTTCCCCTTCTGCCAGTAGTGCGGCATCTTGTCCCCAGAAACCTTGACGCAAGATTCGAACTTCCCCGTCAGGAGCCTGCGCGTGGCATATGATCCGATACAGCCCACTTTCAATGGAAACCGGGAGAAGTATACGTTCGAAACGCTGCTCACCGGAAAGTTCCATCTCCAGTCGATGGCTCCATACCTTCTCCGTCGTACCACTTGTGCCATCTTCATGCTCGACTGTTATGTCGAATGCCCACAGCTCGGACTCGGTAAGTCTGTTGCCTGCTCGCTGTAAAATCTGGCCTTGAAGTGTGAGTACAGCCCGCTCATCTGGCTCATACGAAGCATAATTCGTTTTCAGGGATAACTCAGTTACACCTTGCGCACAGAATTGCGCCCACTTCACAATCTCGACAGCGCCATCCTGCTCCCAGAATGAGGTGGTCAGCGGCAGATGTACAAACATCCAGCGTGAACCAACAAAAGTCCCGCGGGAGTTTTCCCACAGAACGACCGGAGCGGCGACACTGCGCCCGTCCTTACTCATGCCACGAAGTAATGGGTAAATCTGCGTACTCATTGGTCCTGATGAACCCATCTGGTGGGGCAGATCACTTGTTTTGGTTGTATGTGGAACCAGATTCCATGTATCTGCCTTTTCGAACACCCCCTCTTTCCCAGTGAGAAGCGGGATCTGTTCGGATGACGTGTACGATTGCACATTGGCAGAAGATACGTTCAGTGCCTCATGAATATAGAGTTCCTGATGATACGCGGTCTGCTCGGACTCTACAACCCATGCCCCATTTTCATATCGAACCGGACGTTTGAAGGGCGCACCACCAACACTGATCAGGCTCCCTCCCTGATGCAGATAAGCTGCAATCTCCGTCCAGGCGGACTTGGGAAAATAGGGTGCATGCAGATTGACCAGACATCCTTCACCAGCCGTGGCTTTCAAAACCTCTGCAAGTTCATCGACGTTTACAACGATGATCTCTTCGACTGCTTTCCATGTATTCAGAGCCTGTTCAGTTGGAAAAGCACCATCCAATGGAAACGCAGGATCAGCGAAGATTATCAGCTTTTTATCATTAGGTTGGATACTCATAACAGGCCATCCTTCATGGATTTATAGACCAACTGGGAGAACAGGCTGTTGGACCATGCAAACCATTTTCGTGTAAAAATCGTTGGATCATCAGCGTGGAAGCCTTCATGCATATAACCTGTATCTGCATCTGTCGCTTCGAGCATGCGAATAATCTCCAGTTTCTCCTCGGCAGACTGCGCAGTCAGTCCTTGCATGGACAATCCCATATGCCAGATGTAATCTGGTGGTGTGTGCGGACTTCCGATCCCTTTGGCAACCTTGCCCTCATAATAGAACGGGTTCTCTTTGCTCAGGGCAAAACGGCGCGTATTCTGGTAGATCGGATCATCCGCTGTGACGTAACCCAGATATGGAATGGACATGAGTCCTGGTGTACCCGCATCGTCCATGAGACAGTGATTTCCATAACCGTCCGTCTCGTACGCATAGATTGGTCCAAATTCCGGATGACGATAAATCCCGTACAACTGAATGCCGTGATCCACGTCCTGCTCCAGATCCTTCAATTCCTGCAAAAGCTCCATATCCCGGAACACCCACTCGGCAAACTCCTGCATTTGGCGCAGAGCTACAACCGCGAACATGTTGCCAGGGATATTGTAGTGGAAATCACACGCATCATCACTGGAACGGAAACCGGACCAGATCATACCCGTGTAGTTGACTGGCATACCCTTTCCGTGATTGCGCAGGGAATCTGTTGGGATACCGTTATTGCGAGTAAATCGATATGGAGATTGTTCCATGTGATGCTGTTCGACTTTGAACAGGTCCACGATTTTACGCATAGCTGCCTTGAAACTGGAATCAAAAATGTCGGTCAGCTCGGTTTCCTTCCAATATAAATATGCTAGCCGTACAACAAAACATAATGAGTCGATCTCAAATTTGCGTTCCCACACCCAAGGTGACATCTCGGTCTCGTCCGTAGTGTTCCAGTGCCAGTCGTTGGCCGTCTCATTGAAGGCATTGGCATACGGATCGATGTGAACATATTGGATATGACGTTTAATCAGCCCACCAATAATGCGTTGCAGGTCCTCGTCTTCTTTTGCAAACGGAATGTAATGTACCACCTGCTCCACGGAATCACGCAGCCAGGAAGCCGGAATATCTCCTGTGATGACAAAAGTGGTACCGTCCTCCATCAACTTGGTTGTTGTTTCGATGGTGTTAGGGAAGCAGTTTTTGAATAATTGAAGCAGTTTTGGTCGGTGAGCCAGTTTCTGTTCCGCTTCTTCGAGCACGGCCTGAATGGATTGTGGCAAAGCAACAGGTGGCATGGGGATTTTGGGTAATCTGAACTGTTCCATGGATGAGTGCAACTCCTTAAACAAATTGAATGGTGTAGCTATACAGGATGAAACAAAAAATTTACACGGGACCACTGCGCGGTCAGAAATATCCTCCGATCGCTGTTATCCCCAGATTTTTTTTGTTTCCCTTTTCTAAAGGGTAAAATCTGGGGATAAAGGCGAACGCTTCGCTTCTTCGAATTCTTTCTGCCCTCTCCGTTATCGTGTAAATGTTTAGTTGAACATGTATAGCTCAAAAATATTTCAAAAAGGTTTACCGCAGTAGCACGGTTTGTATTTGGTAAGGTTTAAAAGATAATGTGATCTGGCCATTGGTATGGGCCAGTGGTTGGACCGGTTCTTCAAGTGCGTTGGAGTGGTGGGCTTGCTCAAAGGCATGCGGCCATTGCAATGTGATGGTTTCGCGTTTACCTGATGATTCATAGAAACGAAGTACGGTGCCTTGTCCATCCTCTGCCATTTTGACGGTATCCAGAATGACATGGTTACTATTTAAGTTAATCCAGGAGCCTGTTGCTGGACGTACAGGTGCCGCAATTGCAGTTGCATCTGCAAGTGGATCGACTCCAGTCCCTGTGCTTGGCTGTACCTGCTCTATCTGCTGCTCTTGTTGTATCTGCCCCATCTGTTGCACTTGCTGCGACTGTTGTACTTGTTCTACTTGTTGCACAATCACCTCATGATTTAGTTCAGCGGCCTGTCGTACGGTGTGTGCAGTTCGCCAGTCTCCGTCGTGTGGATATAGGGAATACGTGAATTCATGTTCTCCCAGATCGGCTGTACGATCAGGCCATTTTGGTGCTCGCAGCAAGGACAAACGAATGGTGCTTCCCTGCACGTCGTACCCGTATTTGCAATCATTGAGCAGGCTCACGCCGTATCCATATTCGGATACATCCGCGAAGCGATGTCCACAGACTTCATACTGCGCTTGTTCCCAGCTTGTGTTGCGATGTGTTGGACGTTCCAGTGTGCCAAATGGAATCTCAAACGTAGCCTTGGAGGTCACCACATCAATCGGGAAGCCAACTTTCAGAAGTTTGTGATTCTCGTTCCAGTTCACCTGTGTTTGGAAGTCAATTCGCCGTGAGTCATGATAAAAGACGATATCTTGTGTGATTTCCGATTGATGTAGCTTCCAGCGGAAACGCAGGACATCTTTCGTTGTACCCGCCAGCACCAGCTTTTTCTCCAACAGTTCCACTTCGCCAGCAATCTGTTCCTCATAACGACTGTCGATATCCCATGCATCCCAGAGCGTTGGACGATCGTGGAAGAAGTGAAGTTGATTGCCTCGTTCACCCGGCTTCAACATCTCACGCTCTGCGGTTTTATCCCACAGACGGGTGATCTCCCCACATTTGTTGAACTGCACATGATAAAAGGCAGTATCCCATGTATCATTAAAGGTTGTTTGTGCGGCAAGGTTCTTCATTTCCCGTACATTCGTTTCCCTTGTATTTTCCGGTACCAGCCAAATCGTCTTATATCCAAACGCCGGAATGTCTGTCACGAGAGTAGACATGCTACCATCCTCCCGATCCATCCGCAAGCGCTGGCCTTTTTCATCGATGCCGTAGCGATACAAACCATCCTGCACAGGAAGTTGAACGACCGCACTACGTTTCCAGCCCAGGCTGTTGAATACAACATAAGCTACTAAACCTTCCGGTCCCTCTGTGTTTATACCCGTTGTCAATGCAGCAATGCCTTGATCCAGTCCGGTTCTGCCCAATTCAAATACCTGTACATATTCCTCATTCGAAGTGACGTAGGACTCCGTAATCGCCGATCCCGGTATAATATCGTGGAATTGATTCAGTAAAATCAATTTCCAGCCGTCATGCAGTGCTGAACGCACTTCAGCTTCGGTATTCGCCTCCATATCTGGCAGAGCGAGTGTATTCCACAGCTCAGCTTCTCGATACAGAACCTCCGCTTTCCGATTGTTGCGCTTATTGCGCGCATGTGTCGTGTAGGTTCCCCGATGTAACTCCAGATACAGATCACCATGCCACTTCGGAAGTACAGGTTGCTCCTTTTCAATTCCGGCAAAGAAAGCTCCAGCTGTGCTATAACGGCTCGCAGGCTGTCCAACCATCAGGTCTGCGCGATCCACATACTCCAGCATCTCGCGTGTTACGCCACCGCCGCCATCTCCGTGTCCGTATAGAAGCATATGCTCCGGATGCGCTGCTTTCTCACGGTAGGACTGCCAGTGATCATGAATGTCCTTCGGCAACGTATGCTCGTTAACACCATGATTGAGGTAAGACAGGATCGGTGTGCCGTCAATGCCCACCCAGTGGAAGAGATCGTATGGAAACACATTTGTGTCGTTCCATCCGAGCTTTGTTGTCATGAAATATTCCACATTGCCATGCTTCAAAATCTGCGGCAGGGAGGCACAGTACCCAAACGTATCCGGCAACCATTCGATCTGTGATGTTTTGCCAAACTCCTCCATATAGAAACGCTGACCATATAACATCTGGCGAATCAGGGACTCCCCGCTTGGGATGTTCAGATCCGGCTCAACCCACATGCCGCCAACCAGTTCCCAGCGGCCTTCTACAATCCTCTGCTTCACCCGCGCGTACAGCTCGGGATCATGCTCCTTCAGAAACGCATATAGTAAGGGTTGGCTCTGGGAATAAACATAGCCCGGATATTCATTCATGAGTGCATCCACGGTGGAGAAAGTACGGCTCGTTTTGCGTACCGTCTCACGTACAGGCCACAGCCAGGCAATATCAATGTGGGACTGTCCCACCATATGCTCCAGACCTTCCGCGTTGCCGCCAATCTCACGTACATGATGCTTCAGATTATTCTCAATCTGACGAATACCCTCTCCCTGCTCAATCTCTTCTGCTGACATGCCTACAAATTGATCCATCGCACGATATACCAGTTCTAAAAGGCGAACCCGCCGAAAGTCACTTTCCGGTAGCAACACAGCCGAATCACGCACAATAATGACGGTATACATCAGACTACGAACCGCTTCATTGGGTCTCACCAGCAGGCTCGTAATTGATGTGATCGGTGGCTGAATAACCGCCTGTTGATTCAAGGGGTCCACGGGTTCAGGTACCGGATCAAACATCTCAATCTCAAGTTCCGGAGCGTTTCCGACTTTGGATGGATCAAGCGTGACGTAGGTATGATTGCGGTCAAGGCCCTGATAAGAGTGCCCATTTACCCGAAGCAAGCCTTCTCCGCCTGTCTCAAATACAAGCCCGTAAGGTGCTTGCTGCCATGTAGCAGGGATCTCCAAACTTGTTCTGAAAAAATAAGTCGTTCCCTGTTTACTCGGAAAACGATCAAAATCTTGGCCTTCCGGGTACTCACCCTGATCCTCATACTGTCCTGGCACATGATAATAAGCGCGGGTAATGCCCCAGCTGCGCAGCTGTAATTGCTCCAGCCACTGATGTTCGGACAACTCGCGAATAAATCGTCTGATACGTTCCAACGTCTTACGCCTCCCTTACGGTCAGTTCGGCTATTTGCGTATCGTTTACGCTGCTGCCGATATGAATATGGAATTGTCCCGGTTCAACGACAGGCTTCAAATCACGACCAATATACTGCAGCTGCTCGGCCCCGATGTGGAATTCCACGGTCTGTGTCTCTCCTGGCTCCAGGTTCACTTTTGCAAACCCCTTCAGTTCCTTAGCGGGACGAGTCAGAGAGCTAACCACGTCAGAGATGTACATCTGTACAACTTCTGCACCTGCATAACGGCCAGTGTTGGTCACATTCACCGATACCGTAACTGAATCATCAGTTGTCATGGACGCAGCACTCAGCTGCGGTTCACTGTACTCAAATGTGGTATAACTCAGTCCGTATCCAAATGCATAACGTGGCTCCAGATCCTCTTCGAGGTAACGCTTGCCTCGGGAACGTTTGCCGTTATAATAGATCGGTAATTGGCCGACATGCTTTGGAATGGAGATCGTCAATTTACCCGATGGATTCACATCACCGAATAAAATATCTGCAATGGCATGCCCGCCCTCTTGGCCCGGATACCACGCCTCCAGAATTGCATCGACATGTTCATCTACCCAAGGCTCAGTGATGGGACGACCATTGATGTAAACAACGACAAGCTTCTTGCCGAGCTTGTGAATCTCCTGAATGAGTTCCAGTTGTACTCCGGCAAGCCCCAACGTCATCCGGTCGATCCCTTCGCCGCACTCCATATCGTTCCATGAGTTATCCGATACATTGGAAGCGCCTGTCTTCAGATCGATCGTTCCTTCTCCAAAATCACGCGCACTGGAACCGCCAACCACCATAATGACTGTATCCGCTTGACTGGCAACTTCAAGGGCACGCTCGAATCCTTCTTTCGAATCACCCTTGATCCGGCAGCCTGGTGCATAAAGAACCTGATCTGTACTGCTGTCACCAGTCAAAGGACCAACAGAACTCTTCTCCGTTTGCCCATCCACACGATTAGCCAGCTTACTGCGAATCCCATCCAGTACCGTCGCCACTTTCGACTTCGGTTGCGGAGATGTGTAATCGCCCAGTTGATTGTAAGCCTGATCCGCATTTGGGCCGATCACGGCAATCCGGCCCACATTTGCTAACGAGAGAGGTAGAGTTTCAGCCTCATTTTTGAGAAGTACAACACCTTCCGCAGCCAACTGGCGTGCCAGCTGAACATGCGCTTCACTGCCAATCACTTCTGCTGCCCGATCGGCATCCACATAAGGCTGTTCGAATAAGCCCAGTCTGAACTTCAATGCCAGCACGCGAGAGGCAGCCTGATCCAGAACCTGCATATCAAGCTTGCCTTCTGCCACCGCCTGCACCAGATATTGCCCAAACATCTCACCGGACATTTCCATATCGATGCCTGCCTCAATCGCCTGTACGGAAGCTTCCATTCCATCTGCCGCGACATCATGCCCACTTGCCAGCATGTTGATCGCACCACAATCCGTAATGACCAGACCGTCAAAGCCCCAATCCTTACGCAAAACATCTTCCAGCAATTCCGTATTCACGGTGCAAGGCGTGCCATCAATTTCGTTGTACGCTGGCATGATCGACGCAGCGCCCGCTTCCACCGCTTTGCGGAATGGATACAGATCCACTTCCAGCAGTTCGCGCCAGCCCATATGTACAGGCCCTGCATTACGTCCACCTTCCGAGCTGCCATAACCAACAAAATGTTTCAGCGTTGCCGCTACTGTATCTTCACGGTCAAGACTTTCACCCTGAAGCCCTTCCACGGAAGCAACTGCCAGTTCTCCAATGAGAAACGGATCTTCACCGAAACATTCCTCGGTACGTCCCCAGCGCGGATCACGCACAACATCCAGTACCGGAGAATAGGTGACCGCGCCACCTTGGGCACGTGTCTCCCTTGCTACTGCCTGGCACATCTCCCGATAAAGATCCACATTCCAGGTGCTCCCCAGTAAAAGAGGCACAGGATAGACCGTTCCGTCAATAGCCATATGACCATGCGAGCACTCTTCCCCGATCAGAATGGGAATCCCCAGTCTGGAATGTTCTATTGCATAACGTTGAATCAGGTTAACCGCCTCAGCGCCTTCTCTGGCGGATAGTCCATTTTCCAACGTAACGCCAGTCCACGGATCTGCGCGAAGTGCACCATAGAGGGAGCCGATGCCTCCATTTTCCACTTGCTGTTTAAAGGAATCATTTAACGTGATGTTCCCTTGATCATTCGTATATGTTTGCCAGCCAAATGGCTGAGTGAGTTGGCCTACCTTTTCTTCCGTAGTCATCAGACTCAGCAGGTGTTGTACCCGTTCCTCTACGGATTTGCTTTGGTCCTTGTAAGTCATCATTGCATCTCTCCAATCCTATAACGTGATCCGATTATTCTTTGACCGCGCCCACCGTCAGACCCTGTACGAAATAACGCTGGAAGAACGGATAAGCGAATATAATCGGCAACGTAGCAAGCACAACCATCGCCATTCGGGACGTATCCTGCGGAATGGACTGCATGGCTGCCAGACTCATCGAACTGTTAGCAGAGTTCTGCTGGATAAACTGGATGCTCGACTCAATCCGCATCAGCATGGATTGCAGCGGCACCAGATTCGGATTATCGATATATAACAGCGCATTGAACCAATCATTCCAGTAACCGAGTGTACTGAACAACCCGATGGTTGCCAGTCCCGGCAAGGAAAGTGGAACCACGATTTTCATAAAGGTATAGAACTCACCAGCGCCATCAATTTTCGCCGATTCAATGACTGCATCCGGTACACTGGTGGAGTAGAATGTACGCAGGATCATAATATAGAAGGCATTCATCGCCAGCGGCAGAATCAGTGCCCATAACGTATCTTTCAACCCAAGCAGCTGGGATACGACCATATAGGTTGGAATCATCCCGCCGTTGAACAACATGGTCAGAATCGCAAAGATGGAGAAAAATCTCCGATACCTGAAGCTCTTGCGGGAAACCGCATACGCATACAGCGACATGAGAATCAGACTAATGATGGTACCAAGTACCGTCACCAGAATGGTAACTCCATACGCCCGCAGCAGCGTGTCCCCACTCTGCCAGACAAACTGATATGCCGCGAGACTCCATTCTGCCGGAATCAGACGATACCCATCACGGGCCAGTGCTTTCTCGTCTGTAAACGAGATGATAACTACAAATATAAAAGGAAATACACAGATCAGAGCGAATAGACCTGCGATGATGTTCATGATCACGTTCCAGCCGTTGGATACGTGGTGGAAGTCGCGTTTTTTAACAAACCCTGCTTGAGCCATAGTGGTTCACTCCTTTCCCTTGTCCTAGAATAGGCTGCTATCTTTATCGACTTTGCGCACAACATAGTTGGAGATAATAACAAGCACAAAGCCCACCACGGATTGATACAATCCCGCTGCTGTACTCATGCCGATCTCACCACTAGTTTTCAAACCTCGATATACATACGTATCAATAACATTTGTCACGGAATAAAGCGTACCCGAATCCCTTGGCACCTGATAGAAGAGTCCAAAGTCGGCATAGAAAATGCGGCCTACGGCCAGCAAGGTCATAATCGTGATGATGGGCGACAGCAACGGAATCGTAATATTGCGAATCTGCTGCCATTTGCTTGCTCCATCAATCATGGCTGCTTCATAGAGTGATTTATCAATCCCCAGTATGGAAGCCAGATAGACAACGCTGCTATACCCGATGGTTTTCCATAACGCTACGAATACCAGAATATACGGCCAATATTTCGCCTCAGAGTACCACTGAATTGGTTCCATCCCAAACCAGCCGATAATCTGATTCAACATCCCGCGGTCCATGCTCAAGAAGCTGAATGCGAAGTAACCAACAATAACCCAGGATAGAAAATACGGCAGAAACATACCAGTTTGATACAGTTTGGCGAGTCGTTTATTCACTAGTTCCGAGAGCAGGATTGCCAATGCCACAGAAAATACCAGCCCCAGGAAGATAATGGCAATGTTATAAAAGAGGGTGTTGCGTGTAATGAGCCATGCGTCACTTGTGCTGAACAGGAATTTGAAATTGTCCCAGCCAACCCATTCACTCTTCATCAGACTTGCCCAGAACCCTTCACGGCTGAATCGATATTCTTTGAAAGCAGCCACTGTACCCACAAGAGGCAAGTAGGAGAAGAAGAAGAACCAGATGGCGCCTGGCAGCACCATGAGCAACATGACTCGGTTTCTAATCAGGTTTTTCAAAAATGTAGTCATTGTGGATATCCTCCTTCAGGCTTGAATGAAAAAGGACCGGACGCGATAAGCAGCCGCCCGATCCTTACGATGTACTGTTACTTGTTTTCTGCTCTCCAGGCATCCAGCTGGCTTTGGGCTTCAGCCATTACTTTCTCCAGTCCGGCTTGATTGAACTTCTCAATCACTTGATCCAGATTGGCTGCCGGGTCCAGTGTACCTGTCATCAGTGCTGCCCAATATTGCTCTTTCACGTTCTGTACCGCCGTCAGTTCGGCAGATACATTGCTTGCATCAAAGTTAAAGCTGAGGATCGGGGAATTGACACCTTCAGCGTTAAACTTCTTGAACTCATCCCATTTGTTATCAGGGTCATTGCTGTTCAGATAGAGCAGCATGTTATTCCCAAGGGAGTAAGAAGGCATATCGTAGTTTTTCGATTCAGGCAGATTTTCCATATGCGTGTCATCTACTTTTTTGTAGTGTGTGCCCTCGATACCGGAATCCACCATATTACGCAGCACAGGATCTGTATTCAGCAGGTTCAGGAACTCCATCGCTTTCTCCGGATATTCCGAGTTGGCAGAGATCGCCATAATGGAGCCTTGTACAGATGTATTCGTTATAATTGCTTCACTTGCAGGTGTTGAAACAACTTGATAACCGTAACTTGCAGACCATTGATTGTCCGCGAGTGGCTGAGTCTGTGCACGATCCAGGAACCAGTTGCCCGATGTTGTCAGGTCGTTCGTGGAACCTGTTGTGGCTGCTTCTGCCGATACATAACCGGCTTTGTAATATTTGTGCATCGTCGTAAGTGCTTCTTTCATTTCAGGTGTTTCCAATATGTTCACGAGTTTATAGTCCGTTGTATCCAGCTTGATTGCCATCGGCAGATTCTGAATGACATAGTCATATGGCACGTAAGGAACATAGTTTTTATCCATGGCAAATGGTGTTACACTCGCCTCGTTTTCCTTAATTGTTTTGAGCAGAGGCTCCAGACTGTCTAACGTACGAACGCCAGAGATGTCCAGCTTGTATTTATCAACCAGCATTTGGTTAAAGCGCCATACCTCTTGTTGTGGCAGCTCTTTGTTGGCTGGAATTCCGTAATTGTGTCCATCTACCTTGGAACCGCTGAGGAATGCCGGATCAATGGTCTTGGTAAGATCCTGACCGTATTCAGCAAGCAGGTCATCCAGTTCGAGGAATGCACCTTTTCTAGCATTTTGTACATAATCGAATCCACCAGAAGAAGTGAACAGAATGTCCATTGGCTCACCGGAAGCTACGTTAACCTGCATCTTCTGCGGGTAGTCACCCCAGTCAACCATCTTCATCGTTACCGTGGCATTAATTTTCTCTTTGGTATACTTGCTCACTTCTTCCATCACTTTGTTGACGTCTTTCTGAGGGGTACCGATGGTATACCAGATCAACTCTACGGCGTCATCTCCAGCTCCCCCGGATTCTGAAGCATCTTTGCTTCCTCCACAGGCACTAAGAACAAGTGTAACGGCCATTAACAATGCAAGAACGAGTGAGAAGCGTTTTCTTTGTTTACTCATTTCTTTGATCCTCCCTTTTCGTGTTCCCTTAGGCTCTACTTACTAACTGCTTTAACCTTATCGAATGAAAGCATTTACAAAAAGAAGATAAACTTAAGTTTTCGAGGTACAAATTAAAGAGAAATCGTCCTTGGGCAACTATTTTGTACCTATTTAAATAAATCGCTTACATGAAAGAGACATGCCGGGTAACGTATGCCATGATTTTCATCCATGCCATTCCTGTTCCCGATATGTCTCTTGGCTCTCTGTCCGCATGGTTGGATCTACCCGTCACCGAATTAACCAAACACCTTGAAATCAGTCGGTGAAATTCCTACATATTTGCGGAACTGTTTATAGAAATACCCCGTCTCCCAATACCCCACATTTCGGGCGATCTCATGTACCTTCAGATTGGAATTGCGCAGTTGCTCCTTCGCACGTTCAATCCGGTATTTGTTGATATATTCGGCAAACGTCTCTCCGGTCTCCTTATGGAACAATTGTCCCAAATACACCGGATGCAGATGATAGTGGGCACCCAGCAGCTTCAGGGAAAGTTCTTCTGCGTAGTGTTTGTCGATATGCTGAAGCACCTGATTCACAATCGGATTCTTCAGATCCTGCAATAGGGATTGGATCGTCTGCGACCCAACCTGCTGAAGCGCCCGCACGAGTTCATCAAAAGTACCACTGTCCAGTACAAGTTGAAGCCCTTGTTGGTATATGGCAGACTCATCCGAGTGTTTGATGCTCTCCAGTTCCATTTTGAAGCGAATCACAACTTCCAGTGCGGTATTCTGTAACTCCCCAGGCGTAAGCCCATCGCGATGCTGTTCAAAATCCATACGAATCCGGTCGGCAAGTTGTTCTGTATTGCGGGACAGAATGAGTTTGGCGTATTCCCTCCAATCAATGAAAAAGGTCGCTGTTGAACTTCCGCACCTTTCCAGTATGCCATGGTCGATGACTTTAAGGTCGGGATAAATCATCACATACTGGAGTGCTTTTTTGGCCTCGGCATAACTGGTCGGCGCATGGTACAGCCCTTTCATCATTCTGCCTGCTCCAATGCGCACCGCCGGATGGGTTACGGTTATCTCATCAGATAATGCCTGCAGGCCATCCATCAAATTCTGTTTCTCGTCACTCGTACCCTGAATATTGGCAATAATGACGATGTCTCCATCGATATCATGAAATACGTTCAGATGGCGTCTGTCTCTCAGCATCTCTTCTACACGTTCAAACATGCCGGGTACTTGCCCTTTGTCACGTAGAATGGCCACAGCAACGTCCGGTGCATCCAGCGAAAGGTTCATAAACTGGGCACGTTCTTCAAATTCGGTAGCTGCAATCTGTCCCGTAAGCCATCGATGAAGAATGTTATCTTTCAGAATCTGGATGCCATACGCATCATCGGCTTGAGGTGATACCGTATGATCCAGCTTGGACGCGGTGTTGCTTAGCGTGGATTCCAGTTCCTCCACATTAATCGGTTTGAGCAGATAGTTTTCGATTCCCAGTTGCATGCCTTCCTTCAGATATTCGAACTCATTGAAACCACTGAGGATAATGACCTTAAGCTCAGGTTGTACTCGCCTTGCTTCCCGAATCAGGTCAAGACCATTCATGAGTGGCATGGATATATCCGTGATCAGAATGTCCACAGGCTGAGAAGAGAGCGCCTGTAACGCTGCTTGCCCATTACCTGCATGGCTCACAATTTCCATTCCAAACGAAGACCAGTCCACAATATCGTATAAACCTTCAATGATGAATGGCTCGTCGTCCACAATAAACACCTTGTACATGTTAAACACCTGTCCCTTCTGTATGTGGATAACGCACCCTGATTCGTGTTCCTTCTCCGAGGGTGCTCTCTATGGTGATACCGAACTCTGGCCCATACAGGAAGCGCAATCGACTATGGACACTGCGCAGCCCGAACATCTGACCAGACTCTTCAGGACGTTCCAGTTCTTCAAGGATTTCCGTCAGGCGTGCCGGATCAATGCCTTTGCCATTATCTTTGACTTCCACTTGCACCACATCATCTGTCTCTTCCACAACAATCGATAATCGGTTATCCGAACGTTCTGTCTGAATGCCATGTACGACATAATTCTCAATGATGGGTTGCAGCGAAAGTTTCACCACAGGGTGTTGATAATACGAAGGGTCGATCTGGATCGTATATATGAAAATATCCTTGTAGCGGATTCGGAATAACTCCAGATACAAGCGGCAAGCTTCCATCTCATCCTTCAGCGTATAGTTCTTCTTCTGCTGTACCAGGCTCTTAAACAATACGGATAGGCTATAGATCATCTCGCCGACATCTCTCGCCCCTTGGGATATCGCCCTCATCCGAATCACTTCAAGTGTATTGTAGAGAAAGTGAGGATTGATACGCGCCTGTAATGCAACCAGCTCGGTCTCCTTCTGTTTGATCTCGGCTTTGTAGACCCGTTCAATATACAGATTCAGCTCGTCCAGCATGTCGTTGAAGCTATGTGAGATCTGCCCCAGTTCATCATCACGCGGATCGTCGATGCGAGCCGTGAAGTTGCCGTATTTTACTTTCTGGGTGAAGCGAATAATTCGACGGGTTCGTTTGGCAAAGTTAATAATGAAAAACGCCGGAACCAGCACAGCAAATAAAATACACACAATACTGATCGAGATGATGGTATTGCGAATGCCCGCATAGGTTTCAGCCATCTCTTCCACCGGAACGGTGCCAATGACCACATAACCCTGATCCGCGGAGACAAACTTGTTCACATACATGTTCTGCTCCTTTTTCATCGAATCCATATCCGTCTGATCAAACAGAGAATCGGCCACATTCACATAGGGGTACTGCTTGCCATAATAATGATTGTTGGAGTCGAACAGGACTGTGCCTTTGGCCGACAACACCACGATTTCTCCCTTGAGATTGCTCTCGTAGTTATCCAGCGCGTTACCGATTCCCTCCGAGTCAAAGAAGACAAGAAACTGGCCCAGATTCCGAAGAGTCTGTGTATTGTTAATCGGTACGCGGATGGAATAGAGCGCAGGGTCCCATTGATTGATCTCTTTGCGAATCCAGTAATTGGGTGCACTGATATTGGGCGTTTCCATCGCCATCACGTCCGGAATATAGGAATGAGCTACATTGGCGTCCAGCTTGCGGAACTGCTTGTGTTGATTAAACGTAGACAGATCCTGCTGCTCGGCGCTATACAACATGAGTTGGTTAATCTGCGAATTACGATCCATAATGTTCTGAAAATGTTTCAACACATCGGCCGAATAATCGTCCTGATTGGCGTAATATCCATTGGTCATGTGCTGCACATACTCAGCGTACGAATGATTCATCAGGTAAGTAATGTTGGCCGAGAGTGCCTCATTCTGATGCATGTCCCTCACCATGTTTTGTACCGATTCATACTGCTGATGAATGTACCGATCCACATGTTCCATCGCCGCTTTCTGGATCGCCAGTTCCCGGCGAATCGTGGAGTCGGACACTGACAGGAAGATAATATAAGACAACGTAATAATCGTGACAATCGATATCATCGAGAAAATCAGGAGCATTTTCATAAACATATTATTTTTGAAGAAATTATTGTAAACGCTAACAATTTTCAATTCGCATGTTCCCTCCGATGCTGTTTTCCTGACTTGAATTATACCATCAGGCTTCTGACATTAACTTGTCACCTGTAACTTTTCTTTAGTTTGTACTAGCGATTCTTTAATTTCACCCTATTTAAAAACGCTTTCATCCACTATCGTTAACCATAAGTTTAGCTTTGTGTAAAAGAATACCTTACATTCATTCCACTTGAAGGAGGAACAGCATGACACGCAAACTCAAACCAAAAGCCCTCATTCCCAAGGTAACCGCCATAGTCCTGACTACGGCTCTGCTTGGACAAGTTGTTGCATCATCCGTTTATGCCGGAGACACGCTCCCTTACACCGGTGAAAGTGCCAAAGGGGTGAATCAGCCCTATCAACACGGATACACCTCGGCCCAGATTCTGAACTGGACACCGGAAAGTGATATCCATGGCGATTTACTTCGTGCCCATGTACCCTTGCAGCCCCGTAATGAAGCGTTCGCTGCCACACAGGCTTATCCTGAGCTTAGCCCGGACACCCAGCTATTCACAATGAGTGGTGATTACGGCAATGCATTCTTCGATAGCACACCTTATACCAATGAATTCAGCCAGTATCTGTTTAATTATTGGCAATATACAGACTACTACAGCTATTGGCACGGCATGGCCTCTGCGGGAGTACCTGAGGAGCTGTATGACCCGAGTAAAGAGTGGACGGAGAAATACTTCGAGTTTGGCATTTTGAACATTCCGAATCCGGCCTACACCAATGCAGCCCACAAGAACGGCGTTAAGTCCATTGCTAACATCTTTTTCTCAGACAATGACCGTGGACCACAGACGTACAAACAAATGCTGATCCAGGATGAAAACGGTAATTCCCCTGTCGCCGAGAAACTGGCCGAGATGGCAGAATACTACAACTACGATGGATATTTCTTCAATCAGGAAGAGGTTGCCCGGGGTGTAGCCCCTGAGGACATCGCTTCCTACAAGAAATTCATGAAATATCTAAGAGATAAAGGCCTGTACGTTCAGTGGTATGATTCCACCATCAATACAACAGGCAAAATTCAATACCAGAACCAATTCAATGGGCTTAACAGCCCCTTTGTACAGGATTCCGTTCTCGGCAGAGTCTCGGATTCCATCTTCCTGAACTATGTATGGAACCACAAGATGCTCCGCGATTCCCGTGATCATGCCCTTAGCTTGGGACTGGATCCACTGGAAACCGTATTTGCTGGTGTTGAAGGTGGACATGACAAATTCGGCCGCTGGAAGCAATCCTATGACCTGCGCCATAATCTGGATGAGAACGGTCAACCCATGAATAGCATCGCGACATTAGGTGCCGACTTCACCCACAACGCTCTGGATGAAGAGATGGGCGATGGCAGCACCAATCATCGTGCGGAAGATGAGTACCAGTGGATGACCTTTGTACGTGATCGTGCCTGGTGGTCTGGTCCAAATCAAGACCCGACAGATGCACGTCGTAATGCGTCTGCCGATCTGTCGGATGTGTATGCTTCCGGTGCAAATTGGGATGGAATCGCTGCGTATCTGACCGAACGCTCCGTTATCAACGGCTCTAATTTTGCAACAAGTTTCAATACAGGCCACGGTCTGAAATATTATGAAGACGGCGCTGTCTCGAACGATAAAGAATGGTCCAATATCAACATTCAGGATATCCCTGTCACCTGGCAATGGTGGATGGATAGTAAAGGTGACAAGCTCAGTGTTGATTTTGACTACGGTCCATCTTACGAGAAAGGCGCAAGGTACACATATGACTCCATTGGCGCGTTTAATGGCGGTAGCTCTCTCGTGGTGAACGGTACACTGAACGCGGAGAACTTCCTTCGCCTCTACAAAACCGACCTGTCCGTCAACGGACAATCGAAACTGGAACTGACGTATAACAAACCGTCGACTAGTGACGCTTCCTCCCTGCATGTTGGGTTGATCTTCGAAGATGATCCATCCAACGTGGTCAACGTAAATGTGCCTAATGCAGGCCAGCATACAGAAGGCTGGAAGACAACTTCGCTGGATTTGAGCGCCTATCATGGAAAAACCATTGCCGCTATGGGGTTATCTTTTGACCCGAATGGCAAAGCGATTGAGAATTACCAGATGAATATTGGCGAGATCCGCATTTCCGACGGTTCAGCGGCTGTACCGGATGCACCGACCGGATTCCATATTGCCAAAGCACTGACCAACACCGATGAACTGGTTGTCGCATGGGACATGAAGGACTACTCTGAGGTCAAACAATACAATTTATATGAAAATGGCGCCTATGTGGGCGGCGTGTATGATTCCACTTTTTATATCAAATCGCTAAAACAGCCGTCTGGTGAACTGTCCATTCGTGCGGTTGGTGCAGATGGTACCGAGAGTGAAGCAGCGGTCCTGCCTTATGATCTGAATGCAGCCGTTCAGAATATCGATGTGAAATTCAAAAAGAATGGTGATGCTATTGTAAGCTGGAAAAACCCGAAGAAAGCGAAAGATTCGGGCAAAGATAAAGACAAGGATAAAAATAAAGATAAAGGTAAAGGCAACGAGTCGATTCAGCTCACACTAAAAACTGAATACACGAAAGAACCCTTCACCAAGTCGCTTCAGGTCAAAAAAGGAAAACAATCTGCCGTCCTGACCGGACTTCCGACCAATGGTGAACATTACGTGCTGAACATCGCCATTGGCGACCAAAATCCGGTAACCTATACCGGACAGCTCGCAGATCTTCAGATTACACCATACGCCAAGGAAAAGGTCACGGTAAAAGATGGAAAGTACACACTTGCCCTGCCCGATCTGGAGGACTGGTACAAGATCTATGTATATGAAAATGGGGTGGCACGCGAGTTCGGAGTCACTTACGTTTCGCAGAAATTCCCCTATATCATTCGGGGAAGAACAAAGCTGAGTGAACTTACCTTCACACCAGCGTCCAGCAACAGCTCTTTGAAGCTGGTCATTGAGGATTATGCGGGTAATCAGGCCAGTACGATTTTGAGGTAATACTGCAAGGTATTTTCGCGCCCGCCTGCATACCAGTTGAGATAAAAGCGTACAGCCCTTCACTTCCAAAAGGAAGTTGAAGGGCTGTTCTTGTTGATCTAACAATAAATATTCTGGCCAACAGCTATTAAGCAGCATTCCCGTTAGCATAGTCCTTCGGATGAAATTGAGGATAGATGCTTGCGCAACTGCTTTTTGTCTATTTTATCCACGGCTGTTCTAGGCAAAGTATCCACAATGAACAGTTGAGTCGGCCATTTGTACGAAGCAAGGTGTGGCTCACAGAACGCCCGCACCTGTGTCAGATCTAAACTTTCACCGTCCCGTAACACTATGAAAGCGACGAGTTCCTCGCCTTCTTCAGGAAGAGGATGTCCGATTATGGCCGCCTCGCTTACCGACTCATGGCTCACAATAACATGCTCCACTTCGGCACAAAACACATTGGAACCGCCCACAATAACCATATCTTTCAAGCGATCAAACACATAAAGGTAACCCTCGGCATCCAGACAACCGACATCGCCAGTTCGGATCCAGCCATCGGACATGGTCTCGGCAGTAGCCTCCAACTGGCGCCAATACCCCAGCATGGTCTGTGCACCTCGAACAACGATTTCTCCAGCCTCGCCCGTAACTGTCTCACTTCCGTCCGTATCTAATATCCGAACTTCAAAAGCCTGTTCACCCTGAGCAGCCAGGTCAGCAGGACGACCTACGGATCGAAGGAGATGAGGATCGCCCATATGCTGAGCAGGAAAAAGACAGCTTATGGACATTCCACATTCCGCTTGTGAGTAGTTGTTCACAATGATAACTTCAGGAAATTGCGATACGACCTCCTGTAGTGTATCCGGAGAAATAATGGACCCTCCGCAGCCAATAAGCGACAGGCTCTTCAAGTTTCTCCCCCCGACGGATGCCTCGCGGGTAAGATCACGGAGCAGTTGGCCTACTGTGCTGAGTTGCGTAATCTGATCACGTTCAACAGCTTCCAAAATGCGGTGTACATCTGCCGGGTATTCGTCTAGGAATACAAGACAGCCTCCGGCAGCCATGGTCGCCCACAACTGAAACTTACCCACCAGATGGGATAGGTTGAGCACTAACACACGACGCCTGAGATCATGACCGAAGCCTGCTGAAGGCGTAAGTTGATTCCAAGCTGCCATACCTCGATGCGAATGCATTACCCCTTTTGGTCGACCGGTTGTCCCACCCGTATAAATCAGAACTGCCGTATCGTCTACACTTCGTTTGAAATGGTCTTTTGAAGAGAACGCGGGTTCCTGCTGTAAAAGAGCAGCGAGCGAACTGCTAATCGTCCCTTCTTCGTCTGTCGTGAATAGTTTTGGACAATACCCAAGAAGCTTTACCGTGGCGATAGCGGCTTCGGCATGTTGGTCATCATAAATAACCATATGTGGTTCTGCATCCTGAAATATGGCAGCGAGTTCAGGCACTGTTAGCATAGGAGACGGTACGAGCGGTATAGCACCGATCCCAACTGCTGCATAAAACGCAACAACGAGCTGGGGATCTGGATCACCTAAAAGGGCAATGCGATCACCGGCCCGGAGTCCTTCAACATACAGAGAATGACTAAGTCTTTCAACTAGACCGTAAAGCTCCCCATAACTCATCGTTTGCCCATGTCTCATTAACGCAGGTTCCTCAGGGTATAGACTTGCTGCAATTGGCAATCGTTCGGATAGAAGCAAGCAATTACCCCCAACATTTAAATTTCCATTTTTCCGTTAAGAAAACTACGGAATAAGATGAGAGTAGCATATATCTGGAATAATAAGTAATCATTATCCCCTATTAAAACTATAAATTCTCCTGATATTACAGTTCAGCCAACAGACGATCCTTGCCGTTAACCTTCTCTCTAGCTTAATTAGCCATCATGATTCTCTTCTCTAAAGGTATGAAAAAACGGGTCGTTAGTATTTTTGCAACGATCCCTATTGTCAGTCCGCTAGTTGAAATCAGCAGCTAATCACTTAGATGCCCAGCCGACAGTATTTAACCTCCATCAAAGCCCACTTCTTCGGGAAGAGATTATTCCATTTAGTGCTTGAACAGCGATAAAATCGTCATGACCAGCAGTTATGTGAACTTTCGGATATTAATCCTTATAAGCCTGGACGTAACATATAAAAAAAAGGAACGTTAACATTTCTGCAACGATCCCTATTGTCACCTGTTAGTTGTAAACCGCAGTTGATCACGTTTATTCTTTGAGCATTAAGCTAACGTTCCCCGTTAGCTTAATGCTTCTACTTTAACACTACCCAAGTATCCAATCTCTGGAACTCGAAGGATAGTTTTTTCGTTTCTAGCCATTGAAATGCTTGGAGAACGAGTGGTAAAGAATTGTCAGCAGTTATTTCTTTTCTCGGTAGCCATAATGCACCAAGTGAATCCTGCCCTTCGAACTTTTCAGGAGTCTGAGTAGGAGTACCACCGATTATTTGAACTAAATAAAAGATGGCAATATGATGAATATGAGAAGTGCCCTTTTTGTGTAATTTATAAGGAATCAAAAAATCACATACGCCAACATTTTCTTTTACTTGTACGTTGATACCAGCTTTCTCAAGGAATTCTCCTTGCACCGCCGCTGCTAAAGATTCATTTGCTTCAACTGTTCCGCCAGGTAGGTCATATCGTCGGAAGTATGGACCAGCTCCCTTGTGAATAACTAATAGTTTTTGTCATTCAAACAAATCCCATATGCACCTAAATGACAATGCCAATGCTCATTTTCACTCAATACACACACCCCGCAGAATATATTTCATCACCTTTAATTTCTTAAAACGATTTCCAGTATCCTGCCCGTTAGTTTAATGAGGAACTCATCATCCTAATATAATTTTCCTGTTCTCTACTTTCTGCCATACTATACCTTTAGAGACGGGCTTTCGTACTTAGTATGTGGAATTTGTTTCTACGGTGTGTCGTCCATATAGGTGGTTATTCTATCTTTTTTTGTACTATATAGCAAAATAATGAATAAAAAAGTAACTATTTTCCTTTTCTGGCGTCTTATATATGTGAGGGAAATCCTCAAAACTTGTTATAAGGAGCGTGAATGTTATTGAAATTTAAGAAGACTTGGTTAATTGCGGGTACGTTTTCCCTAAGCTTCAGCTTAATGGGCAAAGTATCAGGAGACCAACTCAGGGCAGGAGAAATCCAAATTCAGGCCTAGTAGCATTCAGTTCTATAATACACTCCCAGGTACGCCGGAAAACGAGAAAAAAAGCCCTCATTAAACATGCAGATGCTTTCGAACTGGTATCTAAGCAATTGCGTACAGACGGTATCGATCTTGAAGAGGAAATGTTATGACGAAATAATAAAAAATAGGAGGTTTTATTATGTTAAAGGCGAAAAAGGCCTTTTTTCCAGTATTAATGATTTTGTCTATTTTCTGTTTAAGTTTATCTCCAAATTTGAGTGTTACAGCACAAGCGGATAACAGCCAAGATTTTGCTGTAGTTATAGGTAATGAAGCCAAGGAATTGATCGATGCAACCCTACATGGAGTAGAAGCAGGTGAAATTGAGAATATCGCCCCTGTCTCTGCTTTTGATTTGGAAAAATCGAGTGTGTACACGGTTGGCGGTGGAGTTACGGTTGTTACAGTTCCTTTGCATGGGGATTACAGCCTTCCTAGTAACGTAACAGTATTCTTCGATGAGGATAATACCGTATTGCAGACAAATGAAATGCTGGTGACCAAGAATGAGGCAGGAAACTTCCGAGTTGAGACGTATTTGAATGGATCAGTTGTTAAATCCGTGGACACTGACAGACCTTATATCACAGATGAAGAAATGCTTGCAGAAGAGCCAGTTAACTCTGGAGTGCAACCAAATAGTGTAGGCGCAGTGGCAGGTTGTCTTGGAGCAGTACTTGGAATTGGTGGTACGGCGGCTTATATTATTGCGGTCGCGTGTGGGGGTTCGTGTGCAGTACCGACACCAGTGACTGCTCCGATATGTGCTGCATGTATTGGTGCATATGCACTTCTTGGTGGTGGTGCTATCGCTGGGGCAGTAGCTTGTTTCAATTACCTGTGAGGTGATTTGATGAACAAGATTTTAGCGATCTCGGTTTTGGGGATGGGTTTAACTGGTGCTGTTTTAATCATCTCAGTTGCTCTGTTGTTTAACTCTCCAATAGGCAATGTGTTGAAGATGGTTACCGCTGCTTCAGCAGCATCGTTTATTGTATTTGCTGTCTCGGCTTTGGTATTTCGTCGGCGATTAGATGCTGAAAAAAGAGAGTAATATATTTATACTTCCTCACTTTAGGACGAATGATTCCCAGTAGCAATCCTAACAAATGTTTCTACTCAAGAAAAAAGCATCTCCTCCAGGAGATGTTTTTTTCTGCTTATCTTCAGAAAATAATGAAATATATCTCCTCCAACATGCATTCTCCCCTACAAACAACCATGCCAGAAAATAGAATCTTCTGTTTTATAATATATAGAGTTTGTTTCTAATGAGCTGTGTCAGGCTCTAACCTCAAATGTCTTACTAATGTCCCTGATCATCTCACAAATCTGAACGATTCGCCTAACATTCTCCGGTTCATTTTCTTCAAGCTCCCTGGCTTTACGCCATAAATACTGATTAAAGAGCATCAGATCCGCGCAGTGGATTTCTATACCTTTTTTTTCATAAAAGTCCAATATAGTTATACATCCCCCATTTTCTTACCAATAGGCTTATATAATGGGCATAAACCGTTCTGCAAGTAAGTTGAAGTAAATCGTACCGTCTTCATGTTCGATCCATTGTCGCTCTGTGTAGAGCGTTTGAATGGTTCTACAAAGTCACTTCTACTAAGCTTACAGCATGTAAGATACTCAGCATCACCTAAATTACCAATCGGATTGCGAAAAATAAAAACGTCACCTTGCCGGGCAACACCCACTGTTTTCCCTTTATATTCAGGTACGTGATCGCTGACCCGCACTTGGGGCGTCCTGGTCTACGGAGAAGCCCTTTTTCTTGATTTAAATACTCATACGTAAACATATACAAAAAAGGATCGTCAGCATTTCTGCAACGATCCCTGTTGTCAGTCCGCTAATTGAAATCAGCAGCTGATCACTTTGATGCCTTCTTAAGTTATATTAAGCTAACGTTTCACGTTAGGTTAATGCACCTCAATTATGCATTTGAATAATTAATCGAGACCACTCCTGGTTAACTACGGAACGAAAGAGTATCCCAAGTACCCGAAGAAGAACTTCGGCTCGTGCCCCTAGTTTGTATCCTCCCATAGTTGAACGGAAAAAAGTATGTTTATATACTAAAAGTGAGACCTTTACATCTAAAGTAATCTTCAACTTGTTTAATTCTTTTCCAATATACTTAACAAAAAGTTCATAACGTCTTTTTAACCATACAAATGATCTATTCATGATGTTTGTAATTATACATGTATGAGTGATCCGGTAGGACGTCCAATTTTTTAAAAAAATAATCCCAACCTTTATTTCGCCTGGCACACTATATAATTGTCAGGAATTACAGATGCAACTATGGAGGCAAAAAATGGACTCAATTGGTAAAAACGGAAAAGAAGCGGCGGAAGCGATTCGGAGCTATGTCAAACCGATTTTCGGTTTTGCGTTAAACCGGGTCAAGCAGCGGGCCGAGGCGGAGGATCTGGCTCAGGAGATTATGCTGCAGTTGTTGAAATCCTTCTCTGGGGTGCGGGACATTAGAAGCCTTGACGCTTACGTCTGGACGGTTGCCCGATACACTTGGGTGAATTGGTTGAAAAAGCGTGCGCACGCCCCCCAAGCGATCGAAATCAACGGCATGTCCGAACTGTCTGCCGCCCCTTCCCGGGAGCCGCTTGACCGGCTGCTGGTAACCGAAGCTTACCGCGAACTGCGCCGAGAAGTCGCGTTTCTATCCGACATCCATCGCCGGATCGTAGTCATGCATTACTACGACGAGCTTAAAATCGGCGATATCGCGATTGCTCTGAACATTCCTGTCAACACGGTGAAGTGGCATTTGAGCGAGGCCAAAAAGAAGTTACGGAAAGGGATGAAACGTATGCGTGCAACAGGAACTTTAAGTGTCAATCCGGTCAGCATGGGGGAAATGGGCCATTCCGGTTCGGCCGGCAGCCTTGGCGAAACCAACGATTTTCTTGGACGCGCCTTGGCGCAAAATATCGTTTACGCGGCTTATCATAAGGCGCGTACCGTACATCAAATCGCGGAGGAGCTCGGAATGCCGCCGTCTTTGCTGGAAGGCGAAGTCCGGCACCTGGCCGATTACAATTTTCTCATCCAAACCTCTCCCGGCAAATATCAAAGCAATACCATCGTCTGGGACCTCTTCGAGTTAGCCGTAGCTGGTCATCAATTCTGGCAAGATTGCGCCGCCGAAGTGGCCGATGTTCATTTCGATGCATTAATGGAAGTTCGCCGGCAAGTCGAGGATAGCGGAGTTTACGTTCCGGACGGCGACTATAACTTCCTGCTCTGGACCTTGCTGCCCAAGAACGTCGAGGAGCAATCATGGCGGAGCATGCCGGCGGGCGAAAACTTCGATGCGGTCGCACCAATGCGAAAGGACGGAGGTCAGTATATTGCCTATGCGGCGTTAAACCAGAGCCACAGTTCCGATCCGGGTTTTGATTTGAGTAGTTACGTCACCTTCGGTCCGTCGCTCCGCTACGTCGAAGACACTCCCTTATACTTGTGGCAATTCAATACGTACTGGAGCGACCGCCAGATGGATTGGCGTTTCCTGGAATACCGGAATGTCGAGATTTGTCATGCGTTCCAACAAGGGGAACTGCCCGACAACGAAGAGAACGCCGAGCAATATTCGTTCCTGCTGGAGAAGGGGTACATCCGCAAGACGGAGGAGGGGTACAAGTTCAATGCGGTTTGGATCGACTCTCCGCAAACGTTGGATCGGTTGAACAAGGCAATGCCTGATTTGTCCGCTCTGTACGCGCCTGCTGTCGGCAAGCTCTACGATAAAATGCTCAACCTGTTCCTGCAAAATCAGCCGAAGCATTTGGAGCCGCAGCTTGCTTATATGGTGAGAGGCAACACCGGCGGAGGCCGGCTGGTCGCTTATATTTTGAAGCATTTGATCGATAACGGGAAGTTGAAACCGCCGTTGCCGCACCAGCAGAAGACGATTTCAACCTGGATGGGGCCGGTCAAGTAAGTCGGTTCGGAAATGATACGAAGAATAGCCGTTCCCGGACGGTGGCCATTTTTACACAAAACTTTGTCTGTCCTGTCCAACGAAGTGATTAGGACATCGCTATTTCACACGGCCCCCTCCTGAATGTATGGAAATGATTAGAAACTACCCATGACGCACATGCGTCATGGGTAGTTTTTGTTCGCAATCGTATCTGCCAGATTACTCCTGTACCTTACGATTTTTATCTTTCTTGTCCGCAACCAACCGTGAGAGGTCAGATGCTCCACATACTCAGCAGATCTATTCAGCAAAACTGCCCGTTAGTTGAGTAAAAGCAGCCAATCACAATGATCAGCTGCTTTCTTATTGTTATTGAGCTAACGTTTCCCGTTAGCTTAATTGGTTGGGGGGTATTAAATTAAAAGATTCCAATCAAGATGAGCTGAATTTGCTTTCCCAGAAAGCCAATACGTTTTTTAAGCTCCTGCATCTCTTTCTCCATTGGTAATCCTCACTTAATACCACATAGCCGAATTGCCTTTACGCTTTGCTTTTTCGGGGTTTAAAAAAAAGTGGAGTGGCGTCGTGTAAAATTATTTTAAAACGATGTGGCTTTTTACCTCCCTTCGGTGTCTAATGAATTGTAAGTTCAGGAGGAGGTATTACTGGTGTCACGAGCTCAAGACAAAAAGAAAATCCCTGTTCTTCCGGAGGATCAGGAGCACATCCAGCATTTCGAAGCCATTTATAATCAATATCGAGATAGAATTCGAAATTATATTGCAGTAAAAACAAATTCAGCAACTGCCGATGACTTAACGCAACAAGCTTTTTTAAAAGCAATGGAAAACTTTCACTTGTTTAAGTATAACTCCAGTATATTTACTTGGCTCTTCAAAATCGCTCAAAATATTGTGAAAAACGAGTATCGCACGAAATCACGAACTAAAGAAATGTTGCACGAAGTAATCGATTTTCAGTCCCAATCGATATCCCTCGATATTGCTAGAGATGTCGATATCCGTCTTGATATTAGTGCTGCATTAGCCCGATTGAATGAATTAGATCAGCAAATCATATCAATGCGTTTTTTCGTCGATTGCACTTTATTGGAAATATCCAAAATCATCGGGATGTCTGAAAGCGCAGTTAAGAACAGACTCTATCGTGCCTTAAACAAACTAAAAAAAGAATTAAAAGAATGGGGTGACATTACAATCATGTCTATTAAAGAATTGATATCAATTGTGGATAAAAGCGAGGCTCCCTCCAAAAATGATGGTATGAACAAGGTATACCATGACTTATTTGAAGAGTTGAAAAGCAATGTAGATCGAATTATTACAATCTATCGTCATCGACCTTCTCAGAAAATCGCTATTGAGATCTATCCGGATCTGCCCACTTTTCATCAAGCAATAAACGAGCCGGATGCGCCCAATTGGTTTATGGGAACCTATGAAGACAATAAAATTAAGATTGTATCCCCACTCAACCCAGGCCCTGAGCATACGTATCAATCGGTACTACGGCACACTATAAGCTTGTTTACAATGTGGTTAGTGAAGGATATTAATCCGTTGGCACCAAAATGGCTTACACACGGTCTCGGCGGGCATGAAGCCAAACAAATGTCACAAGAATATATCGAGTATAGCACCTCCGAATCGATTCAAAATAACGCTGTCCCTAGCTTTCAAGCATTAACAAATGATACCTGGGATTTCGAGAAGATAGGGGGATATGGATTCTCGCACTTGCTCGTAGAATATCTCATCCATTCATACAGTTTAGATGCGCTCAACAAATTCATACGCGATGCCACTGATTTTCAAGGCGCATTTCAAGTATCGGAAACTGAGCTGCATGGGATGTGGGTGCAATATTTAAAATCTAGGCTATGTTAAATTTTGATACTAGTATTTGACCATAACAAAACCACCTTCGAAAAGGTGGTTTTGTTATGGTCTCCCATAGCTCAACAGTACACTATACATTGTTCTATCTAGTACAGCCTTTTAGCACCAATCATTAAACTATCCTGTCCGTTAGTTGAAATAAGCAACTGATCACTTCGATACCCTGCCGACTATAAGTCCTAGGGATATTAAGATTGCATCTGTTTACAAACTGTATTCTAATCATAGAAAGGAGACCTGAGATGATTCGCCTGTTAGCCTTGATTTTATACATCAAAAGGAATTACTTATGTAAGGTCACAGCCACTCACCCTAATTAGAGCGTCTCAACCAACTTCTGAATCTTTGAGTGGGAAATTAAATATACAGGTCCCATTATTTCTATTTTGCCGTCCTTTACACGTATAGCGCTCTCCTGTTCTGCCGCATAAACATCATTCTCTTCAGACAAGGGGAACAGGTAGCCTTGAACAAACGTGGCGTAGTCGCGTTGAGAATGAGATTCATAGGCAAAATGATCAAAACCAATACCATTATAAATGGTACTTGTTTCAACTTCATCAGTGTTATTCAAGCTTAACCATTTTGCAGCCATGTTTAACGCACCGGCGCTGGCACCCATGATAACGGCATCGCTATTCTTAATAACATGCGATAATTCATATTCCGCCAAAAAATCGTTCTGCAAAACAGGATATCCACCACATAAAAAAATGACAGAAGCGTTCTGAATGAATCGCTGGGCATCTTCCTTCTGCATGCGGTAATCAATAAAATGATATTCATCAAAAATAATGTTAGCCTGATTCAACCATGTCCATTCAGAAACATCATCAAAGTTAACTTGCTCATCTTTATAACCAGACGGATTAGCACTAATCATAACAAGCGATTTTCTGTCTTGTATATCCTCCTGCAAACAATGGACCAGCTTCTCAGGAAAAAAATGATTAAACCAACTGAAATAGTAGTGAGTTTTCAAACTTAATTACCTCCATATGTATTCTTTACGTTCATCCATAGGATTCATAGATAACCTCTTTTTATATACATTATACAAAATAATCCAATTTATTGATAGTACATTTACCATAACTCTAACCACGTTAAAAAAAGCCCGGTTCTTCCCCCGGGCAACATACATTTTTGTATGGGTTACTTACTTATAAATTCTACCATCTTCTGATGTAATTCCTTCTCGGAACATTGAAAGATACCATTAAAATCCTGGGGGTTACGGATCAATTTGTTTAACTGGTCTATTCCATATTGTTGAACAACAAACTCTACAAATAGGAACGAAAACTGAAAACCCTTCATCGTTTCGAAATCCCAGGTATCATTATCTAATTGTTCGAACGTTGGGATCTCTAAATTGTGAATAGACTCTTCTATTGTACCTTCAATAAAGTCGTCCTGAGGATATACTTCAATCGTTACTTTCCGCGATCGATGATAATTCTCTATGATTTCATATCTTTACAAATTTATAACGATAAGCAAAGATTGGAATAGTTCTGGAGGGACTCACATCATGTAAATCGACTTTCCAAAATGAAGGAGAGATAATAATGAAATACACCAATGTTTTATTATCAAGCGTAATTGTCTTAGGAAGCATGGGCACGTTATCAACTGCATCATCTTCGTTTCATACTTCTGATAAAATAGCACACATTGCTGCTGGCTCAACATCTGTGAACGCTTCGACATACCAGAATATATCTAAGTTTGAAAAAACAATAAGCTCAAACAAAATTGTCTGGAAAGGTGACAACACCTCTATAACCGCGAACATCTTAAAGCTAGATGCTGCTGCCGATTTTGAGCAAAACATAATTGACACTATTGCAGTTACTCATGGTAAAGAAAAGCACACCCTACAAACGGGAGATTTTGAAGTTAAATTATTGGATATCACTAGTATTGCTCAATCTCCATCGAATGAATGGGTTGCTATCCAAGTAGAAAAAAGTGCCGGCAGCAACCTCATTCTCGTGAACCTTAAAACAGGAAATTACACGATTATAAACGAACGTCTTGAAAAAGCAGGTAAACAAAATGTAGAAACCATTTCATCATATAATTGGTCACCAAAAGAAGACATCATTGCATTTTCTTATGGAAGTACGGAGAAAAGCACGTTAGCAATATACGACACTAAGAAAGACAGTGTTGTTTATCTCCCTCGGGCAACCAACTATATTAGCACCGGTTTAATTTTATGGCATAAGAACGGAAAAAATATGGATTACATTAGTGAGTATCCTTCAGATCAATGGATTCTTTTCAGATACGATACAGGAAGCAAAAAAGTTAAGCCTGTAAAAAAAATCACACAAAAAGAATTTCAGCAGTGGTTTAAATTAGACAAATATTCTACAACATAAATAAAAAAATGATTGGACGGAAAACACGTTTCTTCAGTTCAACTTATATAGCAAAAAGGCGAGTCTCCATTAATCGGAGGACTCGTCTTTTTGGTTTTATTATAAATATTTAAGAAGTTCCTTTTTGTTTACTCGCCTGCATCTGCTGGGCGAATCGCATCATCTCTTCGAACTCTTCCTCAGATACGGCATCCCCATCGGTGCTTATGTCTTGTACAATCGGAATTTCGGGCTTGGCTTTGGTTCCTTTGCCGTATGTACGGGTACGGGTTCCAGCTGCACCAGCAGCCTGTTTGCCTTTGACCTTGGCCTGATCACGAATATATTGGACGGCTTTCTCGTAGGAGTTTACCTGCTTAAGCAACATGTTGGAGGCGATCGCCTCAACAAAGTTACGGTTAATCCGCTGCTCGCCACCGGATACAAGCAATGCCATCAAATAATGAATCAATACATTGATGACTTCACCAGGCAACTTGTAACTCAGATCAATTTTCTCAAATATATCGATGAGATTGTCCGGTACTGCGCCAGGGAAAAATGTCTGCAACAGACGTGTGTATGGCTCATTGCGCAACATCATATTGTATTGATGAATATCACACTTGGTCATAAATTGTGGAGGCACTTCAACGTAGTATTCCATCTGCACTCCATGCTCAACAGGTGGCTCACCGGAGTCTTCTTTCCGCTCTGGCTCCTCCATATGCTGTCTCAGTGCCACGACCTTGGCCGCCTGTACAGTCTGTTGTTCATGACGTTTCTTCGTCTGTCTGAACTGCATGCTCGCCTTATGCTGAAGATCATCCAGAATCAGCTGGCCCTGCGGACTGAAGATATCATCTTCATCCAGCAGACGGCATACATCCTGCACACTGAGGTTGAACTTGTTCACGACATAATTCACAATGCCCAGTTGTTCATGATCGAACCGCAACTGTTCAACATGACGGCGATTGACCGACTCCCGCGGAAAACGCAAAATAATGTCGGCATAGTTCAAACTGTTTTCTTCCGCTGCATCATTTGTGCCTGTCCGCTGGGCCGTAGTCGAAACTTCCGACAATGCTTGCTCCAACTCGTAATCAATTACATGGGTATTCAATTCAAATATATCGTAAAAGGGAACGGAAATATTCTCTTTATTTGCTGCCGGATAAGGCGCGTCCCCATTTTCCACTGCCGAGAAACCGGAACGCAAGGAAAGTACGGCGAATTTGCCTATCTTGTCACGAAGCAACAGTGTCAAATGCTGTGTCCGGAAAAACTCTGCCGGAGAAAGCGGCGGTTGCAGCTCATATTCGTAGATGTAATCATCATTTTCCGGTATATATAACCGTGAAGTCTGAAGTAGCCCCACTGCCTCAAGCTTGGATGTCTGCTCTAACATATATTTGCGCCCCTTCTCACTTGGCTCCAAGCCAAGCGTCATGAACAGCCTCCGTTGCTGTTCAAGCGGCGAATAACCGACCTGTTCACCGGGAAGATGCTGAAACAACAGCCGATACAAGCCAACCGCAAAAGCACCTACCATGGGCTGATATGCTCCTGTAAGCATACGGTCATCCAGGGCGCTAAGTCCAAACTCCCTGTATACGCAGTAGCGATGATGTTCAGTATAATGGTGCAGATTCTTCATGCGCATAGCCTGATCTCCTTCTCCCCAAAAGTATGTTTATCTATTCTATCATAAATGTCTGATCCTCAAATGCTCAAAAACAGGTAAAAAGATGGCCTGTTCTCGCTCCGTTTCGTCCTAGGTCGACATCATTCACGTTTTCGCCGAATTCAGCAATTTCTAAAATAAAAATGTCGAGAGCCGCTAGAATACTATAAAAGCTGTAGCAGCAGAATACAAGGGAATATCTGAAGAGAATGTTCTCCAGATGTATATGAAGTACAATTGTACAATAATCCTTCTAATATAAATGAACAGCAAAAAAGCCTTCCCTTTGTACTCGTAAGCGTTTACGACAAAGACAAGACTTTCACGCGATTACAGTGGCATGTGTTACCTCTTTCCAACAATCTAAAACATTCTGTACCCACCCAAACGCAACTTCTGAATCGTCCAGCCACTGATTACCGCACCAGCCAGTCCAGCGATGCCCGTCATATAGTCTACAAGCTGGAAAGAACCCAGATGTGACATCAGAGATGACGACTGATCCCATAGAGAGTACACAACAATAGGCAGAATTACAATAATGAACAGATAGGAAGGAAACCAGGTTGTCTTCATCAGCATGTTCAGAATGAAACCGATACCAAACATCATAACGAAAAATAATACCATCAATACCAACACAGGTATAAATTGCATCGGGCGACATTCACCTCTTCTTTCACACATTCAGGTTTCACTTCTGGATAGTAGTTAGTGTACCGCAAAAAATGTGGCGAAGCAACGAACTTTCTGGACAAATTTCCCTATATTTATACTCAGTTCATTTGCCCTTCTGCTTCATGTTGGGATACAATGTAAACGATAAAGCAATCACCCGTCCCTTATAATGCGTGTTCAAAAAGACTGGTTTTCAGTACCGAGAAGATGGAATGAAGTTAGAAATGGAGCAGCGGAGCGAAGATAGAGCTACGTGAGCAGCTACAATGTTTCCTAAGGAAACATACTTCGTAAGCCTCCCACTTATTTCGGCTGAATGCCATATTCGATGCTGATGATGCCACCAGGCATGATTCGTAATCAAAAGCGGACTTTTTGAACAACCTCTTATAGGGATTTGGAAATATACCTTGCAGGAGGAACACAACCAATGAACGAAGCCGCATCAACACTGGAGGGCTGGTATGCCCTGCATGATTTTCGCTCGATTAACTGGGCCGCCTGGAAAGCAGCAGATGATGAAGAACGCGCTGTAGCGCTGGACGAGCTGGAGGAATTCTGGAAGGAATGGAAAGAAGTCGAGAATTCATCCCAGGGAAGCACGGTCGTTTATACCGTAGTGGGACAAAAGGCTGACCTTTGCATGATGCATCTGCGTGAAACGCTGGAAGATCTGAAGGCTGTTGAGAACGCGTTTAACAAAACGATGTTTGCCCAATACACAACCAAATCATATTCCTACGTCAGTGTAGTGGAACTGAGCAACTATCTTGGCAAAGAAGGCGAAGACCCGATGCAGAATCCGGAGATTATCGCCCGTCTGAAACCTGTTCTGCCACAACGACAATACATCTGCTTCTATCCGATGAACAAAAAACGTGAGCTGAATGACAACTGGTACATGCTGTCCATGGATGAGCGTCGTACCATGATGCGCAGTCACGGCATGATTGGCCGCAGCTATGCGGGTAAAGTAAAACAGATCATTACCGGCTCTGTCGGTTTCGACGATTGGGAATGGGGCGTTACGCTATTTGCGGATGACGCACTTCAGTTCAAGAAACTTGTCTATGAGATGCGTTTCGATGAAGTTAGCGCCCGTTATGGCGAATTCGGTTCGTTCTATGTGGGAAGTCTGTTGAACGAAGAAACACTGGAAGACATGCTTAAGCTGTAAAATAGTGCAAAGCACAATAAAGCACCGCGACATCTCCTCTAAAGGATATGTCAGCGGTGCTTTATTATCTATCAATATTCTACTACCTCAAGCTTGATTTAGATCTATATTGTTTGAACTATTTATTTACACAAAAACGGAAAGGACAGAAAAAACCTGAAAAAGCGAAGCGTTCGCCTTTATCACCGGATTTTCCCTTTAACAAAAGGGAATCAAAAAAATCTGGGGATAACAGCGATTGGAAGGTTATTCTGTCATTGAAGTGTATGTGTAAACATCTTTAGTTCAACTTATATCGTCTCTAATCTTGCTCCTCATCTACCGCTTTCAGCGATTCGAGGAACTCGGCTGTGGCCCGATCACGGTCACGACCCTTCTCTTTAAGCCGCTCAATCGCAGGCATAATGAGAATATCCACTTCTTTCTGCACAATGTAGGCCAGATCATACTGATCCTGTTCCTCGAGATAACCACCGACCTGCATCAGGGCGTTGTATCGATCCAGCTCTTCACGTGTTAATAGTCCCCGGACCTGAACACTGCAATGTCTCATCCAAAAAACCGCCCTTTCTTCAGGACTAACGGAATACCACCAATGATGAACAGATAACGCAGATCAACCAGCTTCTTCAACTGAGCCGCTTTCCAGCCCTTGTATTTCTTGCCGCCCACAACGGCAATAGCTTCACCTTTACCCAGTGATGCAACCGTGCCTTTGCTCGTAAATACAAAAGGTTGTGGCTGTTTCTTGCGAATGGATGCCACGACGTTCTTAGCGCAGTTCACACCCTGCTGCATCGCAATCTGGGCTGTTGGCGGATAAGGCCGTCCTTCAGCATTGAACACAAGTGAATTATCACCAATGACATAGACATGCTCATGCCCTGGAGCACGCAAGTAGTCGTCTACTTTCACACGTCCTCGCATCACTTCAAGACCTGCCTGTTCAAGCAATGAGTTACCACGAATACCGCCGGTCCATACGACTGTAGCCGCATCGAGCTTTTCACCTTCACCCACAATAACCCCGTCCGGGAGACATTGCTTGATTGGAACACCAATTTTGAAAGTAACGCCCTTCTTCTTGAGCACATTCATCGCATGTTCTACCAGTTCCGGGTCAAATCCAGGCAAGGCCGAAGGAGCTGCCTCTACATTATAGATATGCACATGTTTCGGATTCACGTCGAACTCCTTGCACAGCTGTGGAATACGATCTGCAAGTTCAGCTACGAATTCAACACCACTGAAACCCGCTCCACCTACGACAAACCGAATACGATTTCGTTTGTTATCGTTTTTGTACATCGCAAATTGATATTCGATGTGTTCTCGAATCAGTCTGACCGAGTTAATGCTGCGGATCGTCATGGCGTGATCGAGCATCCCCGGAATACCGAAGGTCTCAGGCTCACCGCCTAATCCAATAATCAGATAATCATAGGATAACGTGCCGTCCTCCAGAATAATCTTCCGATCCTGCAGGCGAATCTCCTTCACGGAAGACTTGACCAGATCAATCTTGAACTCATCAATCAGCTTGGAAATGGGCACTCTTGCATGCTCAATGGTATCCGTGCCGGCTGCCGGCATATGTAGATGTGTAGTAATATAATGATAATCATGCCGGTTCACCAATGTGACGTCGGCCTCGTTATAGTTCAATTCCTTCTGCAGCCGCTGGGCTGTCAGAATCCCGCCATAGCCCGCGCCGAGGATGACGATTTTGGGAATACTGCTCATGTCTATACCCCTTCCGGTTTCACTTGCATCAGCCCGATCTTGGGTGAGATGCAAAATGCACATACTTACAAATATTGATGAGGTCTTGCCCATTATGACGACAAATGTTAACTTCGCGAATTTATTTAAACGTTTGCATCAATTTCATAACTCACTAAAAATGGATTTTATGAAACTAGATATCGACATATCGAACTGTTTTGATCTATATCTAGACTTGATTGAAGCAACTAAAGGGTTTATGAAATTGATACGTTTGCACGCAAGTTATCGTTTCAAGTTGTGAAATTAACCACAAGATTCTACAAAACACGGGATCTGTCTTCATATTACATATTGACTCTAAATTAGACAAAAAAACACATAGTACAGGTCAAGGATATCTGTATTTCTAGTAAAGATCAAGGTTTTTTTTGTTATTTTTCATAACCTTTCATTTCCAATTTCATCCTATTCTCATCTGATCTTCATCAATTGTTCCCAGTTTCGTGACGCCGCTAACTTTGCAACCCTGAATACACCGTTTATAATAGGAAAGACAGTTCAGCACCCATGCCGGTTACGATACGTAGCCTGCACATTCTTTCTGTTAACTACCTATTAAAATATGAAAGGTGTTGTTGATTCTTGACTGCACAAAATTCCAGTCATGATATGACTGATTTACTTATTATCGGTGGAGGCCCTGCGGGTCTGTTCGCCGCGTTTTATGGTGGGATGCGTCAGGCATCCGTTACACTGGTTGAAAGTATGCCACAGCTTGGCGGACAGCTTGCCGCTCTTTACCCGGAGAAATACATCTATGATGTAGCCGGATTCCCGAAAGTAACAGCTCAGGAACTGGTGAATAACCTCGTTGAGCAAATGAATCATTTTAACCCGAACATCCGCCTTGAAGAAAAGGTTGTATCGGTGGAGAAAAAGGATGAACAACATTTCATCGTGAAGACGGATGAGAATGAATATCATGCCAAAGCCGTCATTATTACAGCTGGTGTAGGTGCATTCGAACCACGTCGCCTGGAACTTGAAGGTGCTGCCAAGTTCGAGAAGAGCAACCTGCACTACTTCATCAGTGATCTGAATGCCTTCGCTGGCAAAAAGGTATTGATCAGTGGCGGCGGTGACTCCGCGGTAGACTGGGCACTCATGCTGGAGCCTATCGCTGAGCAAGTGACGCTGATCCATCGCCGGGACAAGTTCCGTGCGCATGAGCACAGTGTCGAAAACCTGATGAATTCCAAGGTGAATGTCGTTACACCGACCGAAATCACGGAACTTCATGGGGATGACACCATTACCAAGGTAACCCTTTCCCATGTGAAAACCAAAGAAACTCAGGAAATTGAAGTAGATGACGTGATCGTTAACTTCGGATTTGTCTCTTCTCTCGGACCGATTGCCGAGTGGGGTATCGAAATTGACAGCAACTCCATCGTTGTTGATTCCCGCATGGAAACATCCATTCCAGGAATCTTCGCTGCCGGAGATATCACAACATACCCGGGTAAACTGAAACTGATCGCTGTCGGATTCGGCGAAGCTCCAACAGCCGTCAACAATGCCAAGGTGTACTTCGATCCGGATGCCAAATTGTCCCCAGGACACAGCAGTAACATGAAACGCTAGTTTTGCTTAAATAACATATATTGATACAAAAAAGGGTATCTTACTCCTGAGTGAATCCATATCAGGAGGGATACCCTTGTCTTATATATGCCCGCTGTGTAACGGTCTGGTTGTACCGGAGCAGGCTTGCCCCCACTGCCTTCAGGGACTGTTAGAATGCGGCAAATTGGATGATTACACCGGACCATACAGCCCCTACGTATTCCAACCTTCCTCTGACACGGCAGACGAAGTCGAAAACGTTTGCAATCATGTGATGTACTGTCACCATTGTCAGACGAGCACGCCATGGCCAGTCTCACTATGGGACTTGTCCGGAAACCTGTAACATTGCCTGCAATGAGGATCTCTAGTGAAGAATGGCAGATACGTCGGTACCCAGTTTGCGCTTATGGATTTCTGCCAACAGCAGTGCGATGAAATCTCGTTCGAGATTCAACTCAATCGCTTTATGGTAGGAATCCAACAACATCTCATCGGATAACATAGCCATTTCCCGCCACAACCTTTCCTTTTTTTTCCTCAAAACTATCATATCAGAGATTCATATAGAGAACAAGCGTTCTTGTTATCCACAACGATATGTGGAAATCCTGTGCATAGTTTGTTGATAAATGGAAAAAATATAGAGTAATCAACGTGTATAGTGTGGACAATATTTATGCACAGGAAGTTTGTACTACTGTCAGAACGTTTATCAGCGTATTTTTTTTGGAATAAATTCATAGTTTCAAGACTTGTTGCGAGTAAATTACCCCGTAATGTAAAATTTCAAACGGTTTTCATACCGTTTTCTTTTATATATTATCGGTTTTTCTTGAATTTTCTTGAGTTTTCCCATTCATTTCCTATTGGGGTCTGGTATTCACTTCCAGAATCCAGATCTTGCCTGAATAATCCAGTCCATAATCAAATCCAAGCTGACCTACACCAGGGAACTGACTTTCCATAATGTACGTACATGTCAGTGTAAGTGAACGCATCTCCCGGCGTTTGTGCCGACCGGATATATGTGGCAGGGATAAACCAAGAGCTCGCCTTCCTGATAACATGGTGCCACCCTTGCTCAGATTCGTCACACAGAGTCCGGGACGAGCGAGTCGCCCTACTAAGGAACGGAATACCCAGCCTCGTTGGGTTTTGACAACTTTGACTCTGTAATCAACCGGTCTCCCTTGAATTGTTGCCAGATGAATGCCTTGCTGGATCAAGTACTTGCGTCTAGCCTTTACACGCACCAAAGAGCGATACATCTGGCTGAAACTGGCGAAAGAACGGGTCGTTTTCATATGGGTGTATCGATAAGCCCCACCGCTGGCCGATACCCGGATAACACCGTAACCTCCGCCTCCTACAATAGGTTTGACATACACCATTCCATAACGACTGAGCATTTGCAGCAGATTACCCGAGTTGAATGCCTTGGTCTGTGGGATATGGACAGCAGCTACCGGGTATTTCATCAGAGCCGCTGTCTTCCGCCATTTGCTTGCAAGTTGTCTCGACATGGGTTGATCTCCTTCCTTGAAACAATAGTCCTTCCTTATACATACTCAACAGAAGCCTTGCTTTCTTGGATGTTTGTCCGCGGCAAGGGCCCCTTTTCCATGTAACCTGTCCCAGGGGAGATGGCGGAAACGGGAACAAGCGCCCGGTTTGCTTTTCAAACAAGTCAATCTGTCGTATGCTACTAAGGAATGGCTTGGAAGGGCTTAAATATGAGGATCTAAGGAGCGTTAAGAACAAATGGAAGCATTTTTCAAATCACTTTATGGCGTAGCCTATTTTGCAATGTCGATCGTTCTCGTAGCTGTTACGGTACTCCTTTTTGTCACAGGTATTCGACTGTTTATGCAAAAGCGTAATCGCGGCTTTGCCGTGAGTTGTCTTATATTTGCCTGTTTCATCGTCTTTATCATTGTTGTTATGTTAACTACGCCCTTCTCTGCCACACCGCCGGGTTCACCGGAAGCCATGGCTGCCCTTCTTCACTTCGGGTAGTTGAACTCTGTAGAAGGAGATGCTTATGACACGTACTAATGAAACCTTAGGAATTATTGATATCGGCTCGAACTCCATTCGTCTAGTTATATATGAACTGGACCAGGACGAAGCCTATCGCATCATTCATGAAGACAAATACGCCGCTCGTCTAAGCAGCGTTGTTGAGTCCGATGGAACCATTCTGCGCCATTCTCTGGATAAAGCCATCACCATCTTGAGTCAATTCAAAGCGACCTGTGAAGCGTATCAGACCAAACTGATTCGCGCAGCAGCTACGGCAGCTATTCGTAATGCAAGCAATGTCCTGGAGATTATTGAATGGCTGGAGACCGAGACGGGGCTTACCATTGAATGTGTATCGGGAGATCGGGAGGCCTATTATGGGTTCCTTGGTGTCACTCAATCCATTGATCTGGCAGACGGTTATGTCGTGGATATTGGAGGCGGCAGCACAGAGATCACGGTCTTTCGGGATCGGAAAAGGTTACATAGCATCTCCCTCCCTATTGGTGCAGTGAATTCACATGCCCGTTACGGGGGCGAAGATCAGTGGACCGAGGAAAATGCACATGCATTATGCAACGAAGTCATTGAGGCTCTCCGCGGACAGGATTGGATTCGTGAGCATCCTGGTCTGCCACTCATCGGACTTGGCGGCACAATGCGTACACTCGCCAAAGTGGAACAGAAGCGTACCCAGTATTCTTTGCCTGTCAGCCATCATTATGAGATCAGTGAGGAAGCGATGGAGAACATCGCTCGCTCCTTACCACATCTCACCTCGGCACAGCGCAAAAAGGTACCTGGGCTCGCTAAAGATCGTGCAGACATCATTGTGCCCGGCGTACTGATCCTGCGAACTGTCTTCCAGTTAATACAGGGAGATCGTTATGTGGTTAGTGGCGCGGGTCTACGAGACGGGTTGTTGCGTGATTACATGGCTGGAGGTCAGCCGGTCGTTCCAGACGCGCTGAAGGACAGTATCCGCAACTTTATCCATTTTGGTCCGCCTATTCCAGAGAAACGTCTGCAACGGATTCATCAGGATATGGTTACCCTGTATACGGCATTACAAGGTACCCCTCCTGATCAAGCAGATGCCCGAATCCTGTATGCATCCTCCATGCTGCACATGGCAGGTAAACAGATTAACTATTTCCGTTATACACAGCACTCGGCCTATTGGATTATGAATTCAAGCATCTATGGACTTTCTCATCGGGAGACCATTCTAAGTGCCAGTGCAGCTGATTATCATCCCAAAAAAAGAACGCCCCAGCTGCTGAATAAGCACCGGGACATTCTGAAAAACTCGGATGAGCGGCATGCTCATCGTTTAGGCTCTCTGCTGCGAGTAGCCGAAGCCATCAATCGATCCGAAAGCATCGCTGCGATTGAAGCAACAAAAGAAAACGACTCGCTGCAGGTGCAATTCACCTGTACAGCTGAGCCGTTACTGGAACTTGATGGCCTGGAAGAGGCCGTCAAGGATCTGAAGGAAGCCTGGGGAGTTACGTTAACGCACTCCATTCAGCAGGCTTCCAAGGGATAATACCCATGGCCTCCGTCTGACTTCTCAGCGGGGGCTTTTCATTTTCTACAAATACATAATTGCCACCAGGCATAAGTTGTCTCGCTTTGACATTATCCATAAGGGACAGATTAAGAATATCGACCAGCATTTTCTTCAGCTCTGGATCAAATACGGGACACATCAGTTCAATTCTTCGATTCAGGTTACGTGTCATCCAGTCTGCACTGGAGATGAATACATCGGGGTTGCCGCTATTTTCAAAATAAAACAACCGTGAATGCTCCAGAAAACGATCCACAATGCTAATGACCCGAATATTCTCACTGAGCCCCTCTACCCCCGGACGCAGACAACATACCCCACGCACAATCAGATCGATCTGCACGCCGGCTTGAGAAGCCTCGTATAATTCATCAATCATTTCCTGATGGGATAAGGAGTTGATCTTGGCAATGATTCTGGAAGGTTTGCCTTTCAGCGCGTGCTCTGTTTCTCTACGAATCAGTGCAAATAACTCATCCTTCATACCATCCGGAGCTACGCGGAACGCCTGCAATGCCTTCGGACCGGAGTATCCGGTAATCTCATTGAACAATTCGGATGCATCTTCCCCAATAATCGGATTGGAGGTGAACAGTCCCACGTCCGTATACACTTTGGCTGTACTCTCATTATAGTTACCGGTTCCTACATGAACATAACGTCTCAGCCCCTGCTGTTCCCTGCGTACGACAAGAATGATTTTGGCATGGGTCTTCAGTCCAACCAGTCCATATACCACGTGACATCCGGCCTTCTCCAGCTTACGGGCCCAAGCAATGTTACGCTCTTCATCAAACCGGGCTTTCAATTCCACCACAACCGTGACCTGCTTACCACTCTCAGCGGCAAGTGCAAGTGCCGGAATAAGGCGTGAATCGCCATTGACCCGATATAAAGTCATCTTGATCGCCAGAACTCTTGGATCTTCCGAAGCCTCCAATATAAAATCAGTGACTGGTTCAAACGATTCGTATGGATGATGCACCAGTACATCACGTTTGCGCAGCAGCTCAAAATGACTTTCTCTTGGCAGAAACTCAAGTGGGTAGACTGGCTTCACCGGACTGTATTTCAGATGTGAGAAACCTTCCAGACTATCTACGAATCCAGCCAGAAAACTCAGATCGAGTGGCCCATCCATTTCGTACACCGGGTCCTGGATATCGAATTCATCCTGCAATTCGAGCAAGGCATCTGGACGAAAATCCTTGCAGACCTCCAGTCGTACAGGAGCTCCTCGGCGTCTGCGTCGCAATTCCTTTTCAATCGCCTCAAGCAGATCTTCCGCTTCTTCTTCATTAATAAACAGATCCGCATTACGGGTCACACGGAATTCCTGTGCAGCAAGCGAGATATATCCGCTGAAGAGCGTATGGATATGATGTTTGATAAGGTCTTCAATCAGTATGAATGTTTTCTTTTTGCTATTCGCCCGAATGGGAGCCTGAACCATCCGCGGTAGATTGGAAGGCACCTGAACAATAGCCATAAATGGCTCGCCCTCTTGCTCCCCTTCCTTCTGAAGCATCACGGACAGGTAGACAGACTTGTTGTGTACCAGCGGGAACGGACGACTCTGGTCAATCGCCATCGGTGTGAGTACCGGAAAAATAATCTCATGAAAGTATTGGTCCATTGCACGCTGCTGTGTCACATTGAGATCGGTATATTCCTGAATGTTCACGCCTTTTTTGGCGAGTAGACGAATGAGTTCACGATACGTTTTATACTGTTCGGCGACCATGGTCCCGGTTCGTTTGATCAATCTGCGGTACAATCCCGAAGGCGTGTATCCTGTAAAATCTTTTTGCGTGAATCCGGCCTTGATCTTCTCTTTTGTCTCCGCCACCCTTACACTGACGAACTCGTCCAGATTACTAGCGACAATGCCGAGAAATCTCATGCGTTCCAGCAGAGGCGTTGTTGGATCCTGGGCCTCCTGAAGTACGCGCCGATTAAATTCAACCCAACTCAAATCACGATTAACGTAGTTGCCTGTTTTGACGTCTCTATGCATGTATGGCCTCCGAATGTGTTGCATATCTATTCTTGGTTAGAAGTTCTCATATAATTGTACTATTCGTAATCAACATCAAGCGTCAGCGCAGTGTAAACGCTACGTAAAATTTATGTAAATGATACCTCATGGCCGCAACTTTTTCCATCCCTTTACAAAGGTCAATAGACAGAGTAAAGTGAAGTACAGTGTGATTTGGTCCGGTTGCTTGTTCTCATTCCAAATATATAAGATTAAAGGAGTATATAATGAAATCCAACAAACCTAGAACGTTACAAAAAAATATAGAGTTTTTCACGGCTGCACTATCCCAATGTATGGTAAGCGCATGGCAGGAAGACCCGGCTGGCGTCTATTGTGAAGTAGGTTGCGGCGTCGTGGAGCGGATCAGTGAAGACAGCGTGCGCATCCGAAACAATGACGGAACAAAGAGTCATTATGCACGAGATATTACGATGTTCCAGACTGAAAAATAATTTTGCATAAATACGTAAAAAAGACTAGCTTTCCGAAACAACGTGTTGTATACTCTTGCCACAAGGAAAGGAGGTGCGTCAACATTTCTAATGTCATGTTGAACGTGTCCCTTACCCGATCCACTAGCTCAAATTAAAAGAGTCTGGTGGAGGCGCGGGATACGGATCAATGTTTCAAAAAGCGCCATGGGTAGAAAAGCCGTCTTCGGACGGCTTTTTGTTTTCTCTTTTTCAGTAGAGAGGTTGAGAAAACACCCAAAATATTGGAAATGGACCCTTTAGTAGAGCAAACCAGGATGGCTATAATTAGGATGCAACTCAACTTAAATCCGAGGAGGCATCTTGTAATGTTTAAAAATGTAAGGGGTTTCAAGACATCCATCATGTTGGCTTTTGTTTTGTTATTCACCTCCATCATGTTGCCCGCAGGTCAGCATGCCAGCGCAGCACCAAGTTTCGCCAAAGGAGCTGACATCAGTTGGGTTCCCGGAATGGAAGCCCAAGGTTACAAATGGAAAGATAAAAACGGCGTACAGCGCGACATCATTGATATTTTGAAAAAAGACTATCAAATCAATTCCGTTCGCATTCGGGTATTCGTTAATCCTTCGAATGATTATGGGAACGGTTACATGAATAAGGATCGTGCGGCTGCACTCGCACAACGTGCCAAGAATGCTGGCATGAGTGTGATGCTTACCCTGCATTACAGCGATTCCTGGGCAGACCCTGGTCAGCAAACCAAACCTGCTGCCTGGAAAAACTATACGTTCCAACAGCTCATGGATGCGGTGTGGAACCACACACGTGATGTCATGACTGCGATGCAAAGCAAAGGCGTTACCCCGGACTGGGTACAGATTGGTAATGAAACAAGCAACGGCATGTTATGGGAAGATGGCAAAGCATCCACCAACATGAAAAACTATGCGTGGTTGGTGAATACAGGCCATAACGCAGTAAAATCCCTGAGCAGCGGTACCAAAACCATTGTGCATCTGGCAGGTGGGGATGATAACGCCCTCTATGTATGGAATATTGGTGGTCTGATTAATAACGGAGCTAACTTTGACATGATTGCCATGTCCCTCTATCCTTCAGCTTCCGGCTGGAACACCGCTGTTACAAATACGGTAAACAATGCCAAGGATATGATCAACCGTTATGGCAAAGAGATCATCATCTCCGAAATTGGCATGGATAATAATCAGGCTGCGGCTGGTAAAAGTTTTGTCGCGGCGATGAAAAACCAAATCCGTAATCTGCCAAATGGCAAAGGAAAAGGTGTATTCTACTGGGAGCCTCAGGCTACACCAGGTTATAACAGTGGATATGGTAAGGGCGCTTGGCAGTCGAATATGATGCCAACTGTTGTCATGGAAGGATTTATTGACTAGGTACGGTGGGTAGAAGTGCGGGCTTTGGGGGGCAGCGTGGTGGGCGTTCCGGGGGCGGATCGTTCTTATGATCGCTGTTATCCCCAGATTTTTATGAATTTCCCTTATTGGGGGAAAATCCGGGGATAAAGGCGACCGCTTCGCTTCTTCAGAATCGATTCCGCCCCCTCCACTACGTTGCTACTCCTTGAGACACTTCTAAGACCGTGTGTAGGCAAATGAATTAGGTAGCAAGGTAAAACAAGGGCTTGAGGCGCTGTTCCCGGGGGGATTAGCGCCTTTTGGCGATGAAGTGCGATGAAGTGCGTTGAGGGGGCAGCGTGGTCGGCGTTCCGGGGGCGGATCGGGCACTCCTAAAGCGTGTCGCAATCAATCGAGGAGGGGTGCATCACTCGGGCTGGAGACTGATGTTCTTTTGGCTTACATATGAATATAATAAGTTTATTGAGATAACACATAGGATCAACTTCTAATTGGAGAGGAGGCATAAGGATGAGTTTTTTAAAAGGGTTCGGTCAGTTAGCTGGGGAAGTTACCGGGAAAGTGTTGGGCGGCAGCGTGAGGGTTGTTGGTGAAATTGCGGGAAGCCCCTTTATCAAAGAAATCGGGAACGGCGTAGAGAAAGCTACGATTAATACAGGCAAAACCGTTGGACAACTGGCTAGTGGTACATATGATCTTGCCAGTGGTGCAATTCGAAAAAATGATACCGCCATAGACACGGGGCTTGCCGATATTGGAGGTGCTGTAACCAATACTGCAAAAGGTGTAGCGATATCAGCCAAGTACGTATATAACAGCGGTAAAGATGTTGTTGTGGGCATGAAAGAGGAAGATAAGGACAGAGTGAAGCTTGGTGCCAAGAATCTTTTAGCTGCTGCTGCGGTAACAACACTCGCTGTCGGTGTCATTGATGCAGTTGATGGGGCTGAAGGTGTAGATACGTAGGATTTGGTTTAGATCACCAATAACACAACAACTGAAGAAATACAGCCTAGCAGGGCAACCAAAATATGGAGAAAACTAAATGAGATTTTTTCAAGTAAAATCCGTTGTCTCTTTTGAATTAAACACGAGTAGATGAACACCGTAACCACAACGGGCAGATATAAATGAAGATCCGGACCATCCGTGCTCGGTAATAGTTTATTAATATATCCACCTATCGTCTCGTTGACCATCATGAACCCATATATACTACCGATTATTGCTGAAACTGCAAACTGAAATAGTATTTGAACTACAGCCTTCTTTACAAAGAATGGATCACGTTTGCGGTAACGGTTATTAACCATCATATATCTGTCGCCTCCTCGTTTTTCTATTACTCTTTTGGTTACTATTTCTGATTACTACTCCTGTATTTTACCATAACGTTGATCAGCCTTCCTTTTTAGTTTTTATCGACCTATCGCTCCCCCACAAACAACAAATTGCCCTCTCCACCTCATTGGCAGAAAGGGCATTTATAACGATTAAGATACCTCTGTTCAGCTTACCTTAGCGAGTCTCGTAGCACGTATCGATGCGGCAGCGTATACGATGAGCGCTGTCCAGATGAGTGCGAAACCAACAAGCAGAACTGGCGAGACCGTTTCCTTGAACACAAACACACTCAGGATCAGCATGATTGTCGGCCCAATATACTGTACAAAGCCGAGTGTGGACAATGACATTCGAGCAGCCGCCCGTGCAAAGAACAGCAGCGGCAACGCCGTCACCACACCGGAAAGCAGCAGTTCGAAGAACATCGGTGCAGGCAACGTCCATGCCGTTGCTTTACCTACTATGGCCAAGTATATCCAGTAGCCCAGTGCAACGGGCAGAACTACAGCTGTCTCCGAAAATAAACCCACAGAAGCGTCTTGCTTAATCTTCTTCTTCGCCAGACCGTACAAGCCAAATGACACGGCCAATGAGATCGCAACCCATGGGAAACGTCCGTAGTCGATAGCGATGATAAGCACCGCGACACCAGCGATGGCAATCGCGAGCCACTGTCCACGGTTTGGCTTTTCATGAAGGAAGACAACTGCCAGTAACACGTTCAGCAATGGGTTCAAATAATAGCCCAGACTTGTCTCAACGACATGACCGTTATTAACCGCCCAAATGAAGATAAGCCAGTTAATAGCAATTAGCAGCCCACTCGCGGTAAGGGACAGCAGGGTCGAACGACTGGTCAGAATGCGCTTCATGTCACTCCAACGACGTTGGACGGCAACGAAAATCCCCATAAAGACAAATGACCAGACAACCCGGTGCGATAAAATCTCACCTGCCGGTACATTTTCAAACAACTTCCAATACAGCGGGAGAACTCCCCACATGATATACGCAATGATCGCGTTGATTAATCCACTATTCATAACTGTATCCCCTCTTATTGCTCTGATATCTCAACGGATTATACGCCTCGATCCTCGTTTAAGTAAAGGGGGTAATAGGTCATACAGGAATCCATGCCTAGTTCAAATGACTTTTTCTTTGAGCAAAATTCCCCGCTTAGCGCTGCCAAATTATACTTTGCGCTTTTTCTTTCTTACTCTCATGAAGAAGATAAAGATCGCCGCAAATACGACTACACCTACGATAAACAAATCCATATCTTGCTCAAACATAAACCACATTTTGTGTTCTACGTTCACTTGTTGTTTTGGTGGATATCCTTCCCCAAATAGCTCAGTTGCTTGGTTCAAATCATTCATTTCGATGGTCAAACTGCACGGACTACTACTTAATTCGCCATCCACTTCGCTAAAGTATATTAAGTATTTGTTACCTTCCTTGAAATCAAATCCCCATGTGAAGTTAGTTGCAATAATTAGTTGAGAGTCAACTTCAGTATTCCAACTCCTCTCAACTTCCACTAAAATATATCTAATTTTCTCTTTGGTCCCCGTAAATCCCTCTTGCTTCAAGTCGACCTTTACTTGCTTTACTTCACCATAAACAGCTCCATCATATATTTCTAACTGTTCTTGGGGACCTCCCGATTCAGCACATGACAAAGCGTTAACATCTTGTGCATTTGAGATAAAGAACACGCTAGATATAAAAAAAATTAACGTGATTATACGAAGCTTCAGTTTTTCCACCTTCTTCTCATAACTTTATTTCGCCATCTTTATTGACCTGTTTAACAGGAAAAATGTTGCATTTTCCCTTGCCGTTAGGTGAATGAACAAAGAAGCAACCAATCGGACACAGTTGGTTGCTCCACTTGGCTTTTTAAGTTTCGTATTTCTTTTTCCATTCTTCACTCCATTTTTGAAAATTTTTTCCCGTTACTTCTTCCAATGTTTTTCCATCCAACGAATATGGTGCCCCATCCATTGCTGCATTTGGGAAGGATGTCCCCCCTATAACTTTGCCTTCACACAGTAATATTGAAACTTTGGATTTATTATCGTTAAACGTTCCCAAAGGATGGTTTGTTACTGTAAAACTATATACCGATATTTCCATCCCAAAATACTGTTCGGGTTCTACTTTTTGAACCCCCCATGTCTGTCTATATGGTATCGTTTCCGTTTTCCCATAGAGTAGTTTGTCTTTGTTTAGAGTGTATTTCTGAACTTGACCATCGTACGAAGAAATTTTATAACCTTTTTCCTTAACATATTCTGTGGCAGTCTTTTGATCACCTATGATCGTGAGTTCATCTGTACCCAACATCGTGACCTCGTTATTGCACCCAGCAATGATAAAAAAAACTAGCCCCAATACAATACTGATAGGTTTAAAATACATCAAGTTCCCCCCGCAACGTGCAGTAGTTTATTCATTTTTTTGACGATTAGTTCATTAAAATGGTTTCACTATTCTGCCATTACATAAAAAAAGCAGCCGACCCTTTTGATCAACTGCCTGAATGGTGGTCATTTCATTAACGTTTCATGGTAGCACCACATTTGATCCTATTTTGGTTACTTTCACTTTCCTCCAACATGAAACACACCAATTACGGTTTCACCATCCTTGTCATACAGTGGAATATCCCATCCGTCTGGTGATCTGCTGTTCTGTATCGCAATAGCTTCTTCAGGTGTTTTTGGTTGCTCGCCATCCATGTCTTTTTTCAGCAGATATCCTTCTGTACCATCCACACCAGTAGCCAAGATTAAATCAGGTTCTGTTTCTGGAGAAGTCGCATATATGTTAGAACCGTATGTCTGTCCATTCTTATTTTTCGGATAAAGAGAAGTGATGTGAATTTGATTCAGCGCATTTTTAACGTTTGAATATTGGGATAACCCTGAACCACTCGATTCATTCATCATAAAAACCACAAAGATCAATAGTATAACTCCATTAGAATACATCTTCACAACTGTTCACTCCCTCATACTTTTGAACTCGCAGCAATTCCAATGAAGAGAAGATGGCTTTCACACAATCAGACTTTCCTCCCAACTTTAGAATAATATAACATAGATTCAAAGGAGTAGTTGGAAGTTGAACTATGATCATCATCTAACCTGTCTAACGTTATTGCAGAACTTCCCTTTTCGATAACACAAAAAAAAAACGGACACCGATCTGTGGAGATCAGCGTCCGTTTGTATGTTCCATATTATCATTTAAAAGTGTTACTTCACTTCGCCAACAACGGTAAAGCGCTCGTTTTTGTGTTGTGGATTCTCGATCTCATCAACCAAAGCAATCGCATAGTCTGCATAGCTGATGTAGCTGTTGCCTTCGCTATTCACGAGAATAACGTCGTTGCCTGCTTGATATTTGCCGGTGCGTACACCTTCTGGATTAAAGAATCCAGCCGGGCTCAGGAATGTCCATTGAATACCTGAAGATGCTTGCAGATCCTGCAAGTTTTGGCCTTGGTTCGTTGCAGTTGCTTTGTAAGCATCAGGGAATCCTGGGGATTCAAAGACACGCAATGTTTTCGACTCATCTGTGAACAGGCTTCCTGCTCCACCCACAACGATCAGACGAGTGTTTGGTACATCTTTCAGGATGTTGATCAACGCTTGTCCTACTTCCACATGCAGGTTTTCTTTACCCGCTGGAGCACCAAATGCATTTACAACCACATCGAACGCTTTAACATCTTCAGCTGTAAGATCGAATACATCTTTCTCCAGCGTATTCAGGCTTTTATCTTCCAATTTGGATGCATTACGAACGATCGCCGTCACTTTATGCCCTCTGTCCGCTGCTTCTTTCAAAATTACACTTCCTGCCTTGCCTGTTGCACCAATGATTGCAATGTTCATCATGATCTCTCCTTTAAAATATCGATATTTTTTATGTTTGAACTTTATAATGTAACTATAGTTGTTACAACTAAGTTTGTCAACCATGATACTTTCAGTACACGCAAAAAAGCCCCTGATATCATACCCGTGCTAAACGGATACAATTCAGAGGCTAGCTATTAAAGGGATTGCAAACTGCTTATTTCATAACAAGATTGAGAAACCGCTGTACAACTCAGTTTCTTAACAATCCTTATCAGGCACACCCGCATCTTCCTTCGTACGGAAAGAAGATCCACAGCCACAAGTGGCTACCGCGTTCGGATTATGGATGGTGAACCCACCCGTCATACCGGACTCTTCAAAATCAATTTCAAGTCCATTCAGATATTTCAGGTTTTCCTTCTCAACTACAACCTTCATGTTCTGAATATCCATATACAGGTCCTCATCGGACTCTTTATCGTCAAAGCCCATGGCGTACGAAAATCCGGTGCAACCGCCCGGTGCTACGCCAAGACGCAGGAACATACCAGGTGTCTCTTGCTGTGCAAGCATCTCTTTCAATCTGTCAGCAGCCGTTTCGCTGATGTTAATCATGCCAGGTCACTCTCCTTTTTCATATAAAATCATGTTCAAAAAGGGCGCTTTTCAGTACCAAGAAGATGGGATGAAGATAGAAATGGAGTAGCGGAGCGTAGGCAAAACTACGTGAGCAACCAAAATGTTTCCTTCGGAAACATACTTCGTAAGCCTCCAGCTTATTTCGGCTGAATCCCATATTCGACGCTGAGATGCCGCTAGGCATCCTTCGTAATCAAAAGCGGACTTTTTGAACTACCTTTCATTAACTCTTCTTTAAATTATACTCCACCCCGTCAAGGGTCTCAAGTCATGTTTGCCTCTTTCCGCGTTCCCCCTCTACTCCTTTTTCTTCCCAGTGTATTGAACCCCCGCGACACGAGGTTTATAATGAATAGGTGGTCGCACTGAAATGTCGATATTTTGTCATGACTTATTCAGGTGACGATCATATATAGAGTTGTAATTTTTTTCACATTTCGAGACTGTCCGCAGTCCCCAATGCATATAGAGTCACATGACTCATTTTAATGAAAAAATTAGCTTTACGTACGCAGCACACGCTGCACCGGGGAAATAAGAGTTAGTCCATATAAGAAGGCGGCAGTTGACCGCATCTTTGCTATGTAGTTCTGTAAGTCAGGTCCTACACACAACTCAATTCCGGTAAAGAACAGGAGGAAACAGTATGTCTACATTGGTAACACCGTTCACAGACAAAAGAATGGCTGAAATCGTTGAGAAAGTGCAGAACGGCGTAAGGCTGAACGTAGAAGACGGCGTATATCTGTATGAAACAGATGATCTGCTGACTTTGGGCCAGCTGGCCAATGAGGCCAACCTGCGGAAAAATGGCAAGAAAGTATATTTCATCGAAAACATGAGTCTTTATTTTACAAACGTATGCGAAGCCCGCTGCGCTTTTTGTAATTTCCGTAAAGACCAGGGTGAAGAAGGCTCCTATACATTATCCGGTCAGGAAATGATCGATTATGTGGAACAGCATATTCATCCGGGCGTACGTGAGTTCCATATCGTAGGCGGACATAACAACCATGTTCCTTTTCAATATTATGTCGATTCCCTGCGTGCTTTAAACGAGAAATATCCGGATGTTACACTGAAAGCTTACACAGCAGCCGAGATTGATTTCTTCACCCGGATTAGCGGACTCAGTATCAGAGAAGTTCTGCAAGAGCTGCAAAAAGCAGGTCTGAAAACATTGACTGGTGGCGGCGCTGAGATTCTCTCGGATGAATATCGCAAAAAAATGCGTGTAGACAAAGCCAACGTGGATCGTTATCTTGAGGTGCACCGTACAGCTCATGATCTCGGCATGCGTACACATACTACGATGTTGTATGGATCGATCGAATCCTATGAGGACCGCGTCAACCATATGGTGCAGATCCGTGAATTGCAAGACGAGACCAACGGATTCATGGTCTTTATCCCGCTTTCCATGCAGCCAAAAAGTAAAAACGCGAGTATTATGCGTCGTAACTCGGCTTATGAGGATCTCAAAACAATTGCGATCAGCCGTCTGATGCTGGATAACATCGATCATATCAAAGCATACTTCATTAACATCGGTCCACAGCTAGCTCAAGTTGCCCTTGGATTTGGTGCTTCGGATGCACACGGCACGATCGTTCGCGAACGGATTAGTCATGCGGCAGGTGCACTCACACCTGAAGGCCTTACACGTAAAGAGCTCATATGGCTCATTAAGGGTGCAGGACGTATTCCGGTAGAACGTGATACGTTCTACAATGAAATTCAAGTGTACGAATAGGATATAACTCCATCCACAATCAATATTGCACCAGCACCACTCCAGAACGCAGCTTTCATTAAAGGGAGACGTTTGAATTCGAGTGGTGCCAACTGCTGATTAATATCTTCAATTTTCAATATCTACTTTTCAATTATTCAAATCATAACAAAAGGAGCAGCTATGTTATTGCATAGCTGCTCCACAGTTTACAGCCCCATTTCAGTGGGACTGATGCAGAAAGGAAGCCGAGTCATGAAAAATTTCGTCATTCTTGGAGGCGGCTATGGCGGCCTCACCATCATCAAGGAACTTCTGGAGGGTAAAATTCCATCCGATACACAAATTATTTTGGTGGACCGCAGCCCCTTTCAGGGATTAAAGACAGAATATTACGCACTCGCAGCAGGAACCGTATCTGATTATGACCTGCGTATCCAATTTCCAGTGAGCGATAAAGTCACTTACCGTTATGGAGAAGTTACTTCGATTGACCTGGAACAGCGTCAGATTGAATTTGAAGGCCAAGACCCGCTCGTGTACGACAAACTTGTCATTGGACTTGGTTGTACAGACCGTTTCCACAATACGCCAGGCGCCGAAGACTACAGCTGTACCATTCAGAGCTTTAGCAAAACACGCGAGACCTACCTGCGCCTTAATGAAGTCAAAGCCTATGGCAATGTGCATATCGTAGGCGGCGGATTAAGTGGTGTCGAGATGGCAGCCGAACTTCGTGAGAGCAGACCGGATCTGAACATCAGCATTTTGGATCGTGGTGAACGTGTATTATCCGCTTTCCCGCAACGTCTATCCGTGTATGTGCATGAATGGTTTAACGAACATCAGGTAGAGACACGCGGGCATATCGCCATTTCACGTGTTGAACCTAATGCTATATATAACCGGGATGAACAGATTCTAACGGATGCTGTCGTGTGGACTGCAGGCATTCAGCCCGTAAAAGTGGTACAGGATCTGGACGTAACCAAAGACCCTCAAGGTCGTGTCGTCCTGAATGAATACTACCAAATCCCGGAATATACCGATGTGTATGTCGTTGGTGACTGTGCCAGTGTCCCTTATGCACCTAGCGGTCAAGCTGCGGAAGTACAGGGTGAGCAGATCGCCCATATTCAGCATGCCCTCTGGAAAGGCGAAAAGCCCAATCCACATCCACTCAAGCTTCGTGGCACACTCGGTGCACTCGGCAAGAAGTCTGGGTTTGGGCTGATGGGCAAAACGTCCATGATGGGACGTGTACCTCGTATTTTGAAAAGTGGTGTGCTCTGGATGTCCAAGCGCCATCTCGGTTAGTCGAGATCGAGCTCGTCCCAGACATCAGCTTCGGCAATTTTGGCCAAAATGGCGTTATATAGATCTTCCACTTTGTCCGTGATGACAACTTCGCCATTCACCAGTGCAAATGGAGTCATAGAACATTGGCCGCAGTTGGTTAGGCAGCCGTATTCAATCACGTCATAGTCTGGATTTTCTTCCAGTTGATCCATGACTTCATCTGTGCCAAAATGCATATTATTGGCACAAAATTCAATAATCGGTCTCATTTAAGTTCACCTGCTTTGTTTGACCATTTTAATTTGTGGCCATTTGTAATATAATATAGGAAGGAAAGGAGTTGAACAATATGAGCGAAAACGCACAAAGCACCATGTATGATGAGGTATCTGATGTGCTTGATAAACTTCGTCCGTTCCTGCAGCGCGATGGCGGTGACGTGGAACTGGTCGACGTGGAGGACGGCATCATTAAGCTGAAACTGGTCGGTGCCTGCGGCAGTTGCCCAAGCTCCACCATTACCTTAAAAGCCGGGATTGAACGCGCCCTTCTCGAAGAAGTTGAGGGTGTACAAGAAGTCGTACAAGTATTCTAATCAATCCTTCACGAAATAAACCTCAAGAGCCTTCGCTTCGCATGAAGCGGAGGGCTCTTTTTTTGTACGCATATTCAGAGTGTCCATGTTCACAGTCACCTTGACCCGTTTCCACGTACAATCCTTCAATTCACCTTTTAAGTATCCTCGCGCTGTATGGTGGGACGAATCGGATCAAGTCCTCCAGATACATCCATAATGTTACCTGTTATAAAATCGGAATGATCAAGGCACAGATACGTTATCACTCGTGCAATATCTTCACCGCTACCTGGGCGCCCTCTTGGCGTTTCCTCGTCGGTGATACCTGCCATTTCATCAATCGTTTTCTCTTTGTTCGCACCACGAATGTCACCTGGACATACCATGTTAACCGTAATTCCATACGGGGCTTCTTCAACCGCGAGTGTCTTTGTAAAAGATACCAGACCCACCTTGGCAGCCGCATATACGGCGCGATGAGGCCAAGATCTCGCTTCTCCAGCATGACTGAAGCCAAAATGGATAATGCGTCCCCATTGCTTGCGTCTCATCTCTGGCAATACACGCTGATCCAGTAACATCGGTCCCAACAGATTTCCCTGCACAAGCATCTGGACCTCAGCTTCAGAATAATCCGCAAATAATCGTCGTTCACGGACAAATGGACCTGCGTTATTCACCAAAATATCAATGCTGCCCAGGTTACCTTCCACCTGCTCAACCAATGAAGAGATATCTTCCACCTTGGATATATCAGCCTGGATGGCAATGCACCGCACACCCTTGGCTATAATCTGAGCCTTTAAAGCCTCAGCTTCTGTTCTGCTGTGTACATAGTTGAGGGCAATATGACACCCCTGATCTGCCAGACTGAGGGCCGTCATTTTACCAAGACCTTTGGCACTTCCCGTTATGAGGGCAATCTTTCCCTTCACGTTCATCCCCCTCTTCAAAGAGCAGTCACTATCCAGTATAAAAGATTTATCGTCCTCCTACAACTCGCTTATCCACAAGGGATTATCCACCTTTAATTCCAAATATATCTTGATTGAAAACAAACACCTATGGTACTGTCGAGGATATAACCCGAAAGGACCACTACATTAATATAATGAACAGAAGATGGATATCATTTCTTACACTTTTAATGTTGAGTTTATTCACAGTCTTTAGTGCTTTACAGGTATCAGCGGCAAGTGAGAATGAGCAAGCACCTGATGAGTACGATTGGATTACTGGACCAGCATCTGTCTCTCTGGACGGTAAGGCCACCCTGGAAGTCCCTGAAAGCCATTCCTATCTGGATAAGCCCAATACCCAACGCTCGATACTTAACAGTGATGGGAAGCCTAACGGGAATGAAATCGGAAGCCTAACCAGCAATAGCGAATTCGGCTCGTGGTATGTTGTGTTCGAGTACGTGAAGACGGGTCATATCCATGATGACAATCAAAATTTGAATGCCGAAGAGCTGTTAAGCAGTTATATCCGAGGCACAGAAGAAGATAACAGAGAACTTGATCCTGAATATAGAACGTACATAACGGGGTGGGAAATCGAACCGGCATATGACAGTGCCAAACATCAGTTGGTTTACTCCCTTGGTTTCAAGAATGCTGATCAGCAAGCCATGGTCAATTACAATGTAAAAATCCTGACACGCGAAGGGTACATCACAGCCATTCTGGTTACAGATACGGCCAACTTTCAACAGAGCCGTCAGGCATTCGAGGAAACCGTACTTCATAAGCTGAGCATCAATACAGGATACACCTACGAGGAGTACAATGCTTCAACTGACAAAACATCCACCATAGGGCTCAACAGTCTTCTGATGGGCGGGATCGGGTACACAGCTTCCCAGAAATTCAGTGCTCTTCTTTTGCTCAAAAAAGGATGGGCTTTGATCCTGGTTGTCGTTCTCGGTCTGATTGGGTGGATCAGATACAAGATCAAAAGCTCACACGGAGAAGAAGAAACACTCTCTCCCTCCGAGAGAACGTACCTGCAAGAAGCAGATGAGCAGCAGTATGCTGATCAGAATGAATTATCTTACTACCGCCAATCTGGACATCAATCTGACGTGGATGAACAAGATAAGCCCTGACCCTTCCCTTGTTGATCCCCACGTCAGCACAGATTAGGAAACATAAAATAAGCCGTATATCTCTTCTAGAGAGACATACGGCTTATTCTTAATAGCTTCACATCATGTCATACATATCGTGAATTATTCAGTTGCAGGTTCAACTGCACCTTTATAACGTTCTTTGATGAATGTTTTCACTTCTTCGGAGTGCAGAGCAGCAGCCAGCTTCTGGATTGCATCTGCATCCTTGTTGTCCTCACGGGAAACGAGGATGTTTGCGTATGGGTTACCTTGCAGATCTTCGATCAACAAAGCATCATTCGCCGGATTCAGGTTTGCTTCAAGCGCATAGTTGGCATTGATGAATACCAGATCCGCTTCATCCAATTGACGTGGCATCATGGCTGCATCCAGCTCGATGATATCCAGGTTCTTCGGATTGGCTGTGATATCTTGAATCGTAGATGTAATATTTGTGTTGTCTTTCAGCGTAATGATACCTTCCTTCGCGAGCAACAACAGTGCACGTCCACCATTGGATGGGTCATTTGGAATTGCTACTTTTGCACCGTCTGCCAATTCATCCAAAGACTTAATCTTTTTGGAGTAGCCACCAAAAGGTTCAACATGAACAGGTGTTACAGAAACGAGGTTGAATCCACGTTCTTTATTCTCTGTATCCAGATAAGGTTGGTGCTGGAAGAAGTTTGCATCCAATTTTTTATCAGCAAGCTGCTGATTGGGTTGTACATAGTCATTGAATGTAACAACTTGCAGACGAATACCTTGTGCTTCCAGTTCAGGCTTGATGCTTTCCAGAATCTCTGCATGTGGTGTAGGTGAAGCTCCAACTTTCAATTCAACTGTACGTGGTGCACCTGCTGAATTGTCTGCGCCGCTATCGGCGTCCTTGTTGTTTCCGCAAGCTGCGAGAACCGCAATCAACATAAGACTAAGTAGAGCAAAAGACCATTTTTTCATGTGTAAAACCCCTTCTCTAATCATTTTTTTCATGTGGCATCCGCATAAATGCATATCCATCATGTTATCTATGTGTTATTTCCTGGTGAAAAATGTAACCAAGCGATCTCCAGCCATCTGGAGAATTTGCACAAGAATGATCATCGACACTACGGATATAATCATGATTTCATTTTGATAACGGAAGTATCCATAGTTAATTGCCAGTGTTCCAAGACCTCCACCACCAACCATGCCCGCCATCGCCGTATAAGAGACAAGTGTAACGATGGTGATCGTTATACCAGCAAGCAGTCCAGGCAGTGCCTCAGGCAGTAACACCCGTCTTACAATCTGTCCGGTCGATGCACCCATCGACTGTGCCGCTTCAATGACACCCCGATCAACTTCTCGCAACGTCGTCTCCACCAAACGAGCAAAATAAGGAGCTGCTGAAATAACCAAAGGAGGTATAACACCGAGCACCCCCGTAGCTGTACCAACGAGTATACGAGTGAATGGAATAAGAGCAACAATCAATATGATAAATGGGACTGAGCGCAAAATATTCACAATCAGGGATAGTATAGTGTACACTGCCCGTGACTTAATCGAAGCAGATCGGGCTGTCATGAACAGCAGAACTCCGAGCGGTAAACCTAAGATAACGGTAAACAAGCCTGATACACCCAAAATTTGCAGTGTCTCAATGGAGGCTTTACCAACCTCTTCCCAGCGAACTGTTGAAAAATCCATCTAACGAAGCACCTCCACATCAAGTCCCTCAGCGGTTAATTCTGATATCGTCCGATCAATCGCATTTGAATCACCCTCGAACCGAACGGTCAGCTGCCCATAAGGAACCTGTTTGATCGTAGAGATTGTACCTTGCAGGATGGCAAAATCCACGCCTGTCTTACGTACTGTTCTAGACAAAATCGCTTCATACGTTTTGTTACCCAGAAAGGATATCTTCACAAGTTTGGAAGCAGCACCTGCCTGCAATTCAACGCCTGCATTTGCCAGAGCGGTCTCTTCCAGAGCAAGTCCAGCTTCATGGTCACGCATCATGAAGTCCCGCGTAATCGCATGCTGCGGCTTCAAGAACACGTCTGTTACAGGTCCTTGTTCCACAATGCCACCTTGATGAATGACAGCCACCTTGTCACAGATGTTCTGAATGACATGCATCTCATGTGTGATCAGCACAATCGTAAGGTTGTACTTTTCATTAATGTCGAGCAATAACTTCAGGATTGAATTTGTCGTCTGCGGATCAAGTGCCGAAGTAGCCTCATCACAGAGAAGTACATTTGGATCACTTGCAAGTGCTCTCGCAATCCCTACACGTTGTTTCTGTCCACCCGATAATTGAGCCGGATATTTGCTGCTATGGTGCTCCAGACCAACCAGTGCGAGCATTTCCTTCACTTTGCGATCAATGGCTTCCTTGGGTGTATTCACAAGCTTTAGTGGAAAAGCTACATTGTCATATACCGTTGCCGAAGATAACAGATTAAAGTGTTGAAAAATCATCCCGATCTTGCGTCTCTGTTGCTGCAATTCGGTTTTGCTCAGTTCAGTCAAGTTGATTCCGTCGACCCATACCTCACCCTCCGTAGGCCGTTCCAGCAAATTAATGCAGCGAATCAATGTGCTTTTGCCCGCTCCAGAATGGCCAATCACACCGTAGATTTCACCCTTTTGGATGCTCAAATTCAGCTCGGATAACGCTGTTGTAGATTTTTTCCCTTTGCCGTACGTTTTCGTTAAACCTTTTAATTCAATCAATCGCACTTGCCCCTTTCCAACCACCTACATGTATCTTTACCCGATCTAAAGGAAAACTCCCCCTAAAGTACAAAAAAAGAGCCCTTTGCAGATACAAAGAGGGCTCTTCACGTGAAAGAATATACCTTCTCATCTGCCAAAATCGTGTCTTGCACCATTTTGTAGGAATTAGCACCTAACATCTATAACGCGAATGATACATGTATCATGTCGTTACAAATCGGTTGCCGGGCTTCATCGGGCCTGTCCCTCCGCCGCTCTCGATAAGAAATATGTTGTTGTAGGATTTTATAAGTTCATGTAGTTTATGCTTTATAATGTGAACGTAACTTTTGAAATATCAATTATATCCGTGTAACATTCGATTGAAACTCAGTATATTCCAAGTATTCCGATTTGTCAAAGGGAATTATTTCTTTTCCATATTTTGTTGATATAACTATAAGAGGCTGTTAACGTTTCACAGACCATATCGACGCCCTGACGCATTTCCTGCACATGCTGATTCAGATCCTCCAATTTCACTTTACCTTGCAAGGTCTGATGTAACTGCCACAGGTCATCGTGCATTTCTGAGTTCATGTAGTGAATTTCCATATTACGTCGTTTGCGCAGCTTGCTCATCGGTTCACGATAAGAGTCCTTGATCTGTATTAATAGCAACGCAAGATCATGATGTTCCCTCGCATAGTCGAACTGCCTTAACACAGTAAAATAAGAAAAATGCGCTTTGGTATTTGAAGTATTCAACTGGAATATTTCATTTAATACCGTTCCAACTTTATCCAGAATGGCAAAGCAGCGGATAAAGCCATCTTTGTAGAAATACACATACCGAGCATACTCGGCTTTTTCAGTCGGCGTCATATCATCCGTTGAACCTGCAACGACCTTTTTGCGAAAATGAGCAGCAGCGAAACAGCTTTGCTCCAGTTCATCCAGTGAGGAGATGAGTCCCTGAGTCCACACATACAGCTTCCGATAGTCATGCGTGGGATCATGGTCCACATGCATTTGTCGCTGAAATAGCTCAAGCGTATGCGCCATTGCGTCCATCGCTGCCTTCAATTTACCTTCGTTTATACGTGGCTTTTCCCCCAACAACGTTCGCAGCATATCTAACCTCCTCTTTTCCAAATCAACAAGAATTCATCACCGTAAACGTAACACATCATCCATTCCGTGTAATTGCTGCTTGCCATAGGTTGCCCTGATCCCCTTGACATCAAACAAAGTCCACCTGTCCAATGATGTACATCACTGGATGGTGGACTTTCATATTTAGGCCAAGTAACTTTAAAAAAGAATGGATCTATATCTTAGAAACGATTAGCCGGGCGATGCAGCTTGTACACCAGGAAACTCATATACGTTAAGACTCCGAACAATATGGCGATATCCAGCATATGAGCAAGAGCTACGAACATGTATACTTCCGGACGGTTCATTGTCACCATCATGAAAATACCAATGACTACTTGCATCAGAATAAGAACAACGGATACCACACCCAGAGTACGCATTTCCTTGTTGTCCGGATGATTACGGTAAGCGAAGTGACCCAGGATTGCGATAACAATCACGAGCGAAGCTGCTGCTGCACGATGAGCAAAAGCAACCGCTACCCCACCCGAAAGCTCAGGAATAATCTGCCCGTTACAGAGTGGAAATCCGGAACAACCGCCGGCAGAATCCGTGTGACTCACAAATGCACCCGTGTATACCACGAGATATGTGTAAATGGTGGAGAACCAGACCAGATTCCTGAATTTTTTGCTAACCCGAGGGTATTTATTCAGGCGCTCCAATCCGCCATCTTTGGCCTCCTGCCTGATGCCCAGCGCCATCATTAGGGAACTGGCAAAAGCAATCAGTGCAAAACCAAAATGCAGTGCCATGACTGCTGAAGATTGGGAGAAGACGACGGCAAAAGCTCCCATGATTCCCTGGACTATAACAAATACCAGGGTTAAGAAAGAGAACAATTGCAGGTCACGGCGTGACTTGCCGAACCGCAGAAAAGCCACAAAAGAGGCAATGGACAACAGTCCAGCCAGTGCACTTACAGCGCGATGGGAATATTCAATGAGTGAAGCCACAGTATGTGCGGGAACGAGTTTTCCGTTACATAAAGGCCATTCTGTTCCACAGCCAAGGCCTGATTCCGTTTTGGTTACGATGCCTCCACCAAAAGTGGCCAGAAACATGACAAGACAGGTTAATACGGTTAACCATTTAAACAAAGTTAAGTGTTTCAATTTTTTCTCACCCGCTGTTGGTTTAAGATGGCGAAGAATATTCTCCGCTTGTTTCGGTACTTTGACACTTATTTCACAACTAAATTCATTATAACGGATAAAATGTTCATTGACGTCGCGCTTTGTGACAAAATGTTAACGTCTGGTGAAATAATGACCGGCAGGTCATTGGGGATATGTACATAAACGTTTCTTATGTAGAACGTGTCGAACACACAAACGCCATTTCCCTATTTCAAGAGAAATGGCGTTCTTTTTATTATACCCTTTTACAACATGAACCTGTCATACTTTTATTATCATTTATGAATCGTGTTGTACACTTCAACTGCTCGATCTAAGAACTGCTCAATCTCTTCTCTCGACTTGCGCAGCTTGTTCACATACCGTACGAGTTCGCGGCCATCTGTATACGCCACAAAGCTTGGAATGCCCAGAATATTCTGTTCTTCACTAACCGTCCCAACCTGATCCACGTCGACCTCAATCAAGGTCAGTTCACGTGCATATTTCTCTTCAACCTCAGGCATAAACGGATCGATGTATTTGCAGTCACCACACCAGTCTGCCTTGAATACGGCAATTGTCAAACGTGGGGATTGGATGGCTACATCAAAAGCCGGTTTGGAAGTAATCTGTTCCATTCGGTTCATCTCCCTTTCTGTACCTTGTCTTACCCTAAGTGAAGCAAATTGGCGAGTGGAAGTCAAATAATCAGCGCATACTTAGAATAACCACATGGTCTGTGAAAATAAACCCAGAACATCATGAAAGGATGTCACATCATGACTTCCACCAGAACCGATTCTTCCAGCGAACAACATCACGGGTCCCTCCTGCAGATGGTCCGTTCCATTCCGGGTGCTGCCCGGGAAATCTGGCGTGGCAAACAGGCTGCATGGCAAGCTTCTGCACAGCTTCGTCACCCTTTGCGTGACATCGAGTGGGATACCGATACGGCAGCTGCCTTACAGTCTGAGGTGGAGCGTTTGTTACCTGCCAGCGGCAAGTCTTTTGCACGCACGGACCAGGTTCAAAGCGCACTCGTCTGCGAAGAAGATTGCATCATTCTGGAAGAGATTAAGACACTGACTCAGGAGCACAATCGGAGTAATATCACCCGCACGGCAGCCTATCTGGAATGTTATGAGCAATGTCCCGAACTGCATTGGGCACTGCTGGCCCATATGGTCTCTCGCAACGGCGGATATCACATGACAGATCTTCAGAGTGACTTAATGCATAATCTACAGAATCAAAGCGATCGCGAGCATATGTATCGGCTGCTGGAGCGGTGCAATGCACTCATTTTCCAGGATGCATATCCCCAGCTTCTGCTGTATATGAACAGTCGCCGGATCGGAAGAAGCTGTTTCCATCTCTTGTCGCACTTTCACGTGTCGGCGTTTATGACGCCGTTTTGGGAACGCTTTTGGCTGGAACGATGCAGTTCACTGCTAAGTGTGGCATTAATTATTAATGAGCAGAACTATATCGAGAGCCGGGTGGTGCAGCATCCTTATTTTCAAAAAGAGGTCCTCTCCAAACCCGCATTCCATCTGCATAATCTGGCAGGTCTGAATCATATCGTCTTCCCTCTTGGACGGGGAGCAGGACTCGCAGGACGCGTCATTGAACATTTTGGCAAACTGGATGAGCGAATCATGTTTGGCAAAGGGCTATATGCCCTGTTGTTTGGCGTGGAGAAAGTACACATACAAGTGTTGGAGTTCGCACGTTCGGTTCCCCATCGTGGCTCGCGCGCTGAATATTGGCCTGACCTGTTTACCAATCGTGAAGACGAGGCGGGTGAACATACATTATTCGCTCAGGCGTTACTGGATGAAGAATGGCTTCCAGAAGGGAAACGATTATATAGTCCAGAACTACTTTCCGTATGGGGGGACACGCCTTATGAACCGATCACCAGACATGACTGGCTTCAGACTCGGGATAGTCTCGGTTACCTGACGGCACCACGTCGGCCATGGCTGTTTGAGATGAGTCACGAACACCGGTATGGCATGCTGAAAACGGCACTGGCTCATGATGCTAAAGCCATCACACACTAATGTTGAAGATTATATGGAACATGCTAATCCACATCATACATGCGAATACCCGAAGTACAGCTAATTTAGGCTTGCTTGCTTAATGCTCAACCCACTCGGCCTAAGCTTTGCCTGAACTAAACAAAAAGCCCTGTCCGCTTCAATAGCAGACAGAGCTTGTACCCTATTCAAAAAAAATTCTGGAGCATGGATGATGCTTTTTGCATTTTTACCCTCTTTGCCCAGCTCCACGTTGAAGACGCATAAGTGGACGAAGAATTTTTTGCAGAATACGAGGGTAACTGCCCAGCTCGTCCTTGCGCAGTACACGCAGCACAACCATGAGAACCAGATACACCACCACAACAAGCATACCAACCACAAGGCAGGTAAACAAGAAGGATACACGCGCTGGCAGGAACAGTCCAAAGATCATATTCCCAATCCAGTTCGTTGCAAATCCTACACCTGCTGCAAGCAACACTGTAATGATAAATCCTTTCCAACGATCTCCCATGATGGAGAAATCAACGATTTTGCGAAGGACCCGCAGATTCAGGTACGTGATGACCAGGAAACAAAGGGCTGTTGCAATAATGATACCGTAAATGCCAAAGATCGGCGCCAGAATCAGACTTGCGATCAGTTTGATCACAACACCTGCTGCGACACTGATCATCGTAATCCGCGGTTTCCCTACCCCGAGTAAAATGGAGTTGGTGGTCATCATCGTAATCTGGAAAATGGTACCGAATGTTAACAAGGCAATGATCGGCGTTCCATCCAGATTGGTAAACAGCAATCCGTTGACCGAATACGCTGCCGCACAAAGTGCAATGACAATCGGCATACCTGTCAGAATCGAAATGCGCAACGCGAGTGTAACCTGACTCTTCAGATGCGCTTCATCCTTGCGGGCAAATGCTGCCGATATGACAGGCACCAATGATTGACTCAAAGCTATTGCCAGAATCGGAGGAATCCCCGCAATACTTTGGGCTTTCGCCCCCAGGATCGCAAGGACGCCTGTCGCTTCTTCGAGCCCGATCTGGCCACTAAGCAGTGGTACCACAAGGGATGAATCGATGAAGTTAATGGCTGGAACCGCAAGTGAAGACAGCACAATTGGAATAGACAGCTTGAAGATATCACTGTAGATACCTCGCATCGGTAACTGCTCTGCACGCTCGTAATTCAATTGGGCCGCACGGTCGCTACGACGCAGCTTCAAGGTGAAGTACAGCATGACACCGAAGGCACCCACACTTCCTAATACCCCACCAAATGAAGCACCCGCAGCAATCGTTTGGTCATCATAATTCCATTGCAGCATGACATAAGCCACGATAACGGCTGTACCTACACGGGCGAACTGTTCCACGATCTGTGAAATACCGCCTGCTGTCATGTTGCCGCGTCCCTGGAAATATCCTCGCATCATTGCAATGGCCGGGAAGAGCAGCAAGGCTGGAGCCAAGGCGCGAATGGCGCTGACTGACTCCGGTACTTTGGAGACATACGTGGCATAATAAGGTGCCGCGATCCACAATAAAGCGGACATGACTACCCCGGCCACAGCTGCAAAGATCAGGGCTGCACGGTAGATCTGTTGAGCTTCACCCGCGCGTCCGAGCGCATAGCGTTCCGATACCATTTTACTAAGTGTACTCGGTATGCCCGCCGTTGCTACAGTTAACAGCATTAAATATACCGTATTGGAGATCGTAAACGATGCGTTACCGATATCGCCGAGGATATGCTCCAGCGGCACCCGTTGAACCAATCCGAGTACTCTTGCGATCAGCGCAGCGGCCGCCAGAATGAGCGTACCCCTAATGAATGTTTCTTTCTTAGACAAACGAATTCCCCTTCTTTCCTCCACACCGGACGTGCATCCCGTTGAAGCTAATCCTGAACGTTTAGGCGAATCTTACCACCCAGATAATAAAGAGAACAATCATGACGATTTGCAAAATAATTTTCATCACAGTACTCGTAAATAGCCCCACAACGGAACCAAATCCAACTTTTGACGCTTTGGAAGGTGAAGACCCTCCGATCAGTTCCCCGATAAAAGCACCGATAAATGGTCCCAGCACCAGTCCGAATGCCGGAATGACAAATGGCCCAATGATAACACCAATAGTACTCAGCGTTGTTGATAACTTGGAGCCACCGAACTTCTTCACGCCCCAAGCGCTGACGACATAATCAGCCACAAACAACACAACAACAATCAGAATCTGAATGATCCAGAACCACACACCAAACGGATCAAAGCTGAAGAACCAGCCGTAGACCAGAAATGCGAAGAAAATCGCTACAGCACCAGGCAGTATGGGATATACCGTTCCAGCCATCCCCACTGCAAACAGCAGTACAATTAAAATCCAGGCAACGGTTGCGAGCAAAGGTTACTCCCCCTTCAAAATATGTTCACGGATCACTTCGACGATGCCGTCTTCATTGTTACTCGCTACGATCAGATCAGCCGCTTCCTTCACCTGCTCCTGCGCATTGCCCATAGCCACACCAAGACCCACGGCCTCAATGACAGCCAGATCATTCAAACTGTCTCCGACAGCAACAACTTCGGACATCTCGATGCCCAGCAGCTTGCAGACTTCGGCTACACCACTGGCTTTGGATACGCCAGCAGGGTTGATCTCAATATTAACGGGTGAAGAATTCGTCATTTGCAGACCACCCATTTGTTGCAGTTCCATCATGATCTGGTGACGGACTTCATCCACTTCGGTATTGAAGCCGAATTTCAACCATTCCAGACCTTCAATATTGTCCGTCCAGCGGTCACGATTGAAGAGTTCTTCCACGGAGTATGCCCAGTACCAGCTGTTATATTTCTCACCGATCTCCTGCATTTTGCGAATCAATGCCGGGTCCATCAGATGACGCATATGCAGATCATGCGGTGCTCTCCAGACCTCACTACCGTTAACGGTAACCATCGGTGTCTCAAGCCCAAGCTGGACCGCATAAGGCATCGCGTGGAATACGGCTCTTCCCGTGGAAAGGCACACATGCACACCACGACGAATGGCAATCTGAATCCACTTGGCGGTCTCCTGTGTAATTTCATGATTATCGTTAAGTAATGTTCCATCCATATCCAATGCAAGCAATTTGTATTTCAGTTCACTCATACAGTAGTTCCTCCTAGGTTGTCTCTCTCCAAGTTGAACTCATGGATATCCATTCAGGCACTACGCGGGCAGAAAACCTTTCGAGTCGTAGTATCTTTGTTTTAGAATTACCTTTTTCTTTAGTGTATTGAGATTATACGAGGTAATCGTTACGTGTACGGATCGTCTTCCGATCGCTGTTGTCTCCGAATTTTCTAGATTCTCTCTTCTTAAAGGTTAGAAATTCGGAGACAAAGGCGAACGCTATCGCTTCTTCAGATCGATTCCGTACCCTTCACTACATCACCTTTGTATTTAGAGCTCATAACACCTAACATCAAGAAGGAAATTCATAAACAAATTTCCCTTCTCTAGGTCCTTTCTGCCCTTTACGTTCCACAATGGTTCTCCAGTTCAACTAAAAGGTTCTCTTTATCTATTTTAAACATTCTCTCACAACAAGATCGCCCGGCATCTGTAAAAACGGACGCTCCGGACGTCACAGCTAACGACATTTTACCACAGATCATCTGTATGCAACAAAATAACCCGTAATCGGCAGGATGACGCTACATTATCATTTTATATTGCATATCTATAATTAGACTCCCCTGCAAAAAGAATAAGACAAGCCACGCAAAAACCGTCTGCAATGCAGACGGCTTCTTGTAATTTTGTTTATTCACCTGTTATTCACTTAAACTTCAATTACCGTGCCGCGAATTTGCGACGAGCGTAACGGAATACGATGCCATGTTTCGGTGACAGCAACAGTGCAAGAACAAACAAAATCCCAGCAACAGCTACCATGCAGCCCGCAATGGAAGCATCCAGGGCGTATGCCATGATGTAACCTCCAACCGAGGATGCTGCTCCGATCAGGACGGCATACAGTATCATTTTGCCCAGACGATCTGTGAGCAGGTAAGCCGTTGCCGCAGGTACAATCAGCATGCCCACAACGAGAATCGAACCAACACTCTCAAATGAAGCTACGGACGTCATCGAAACGAGTCCCATGAGCAGATAGTGGAACAGCACTACTGGAATGCCGCAGGCCGCAGCCAGCGCCGGATCGAAGGCACATAGCTTGAACTGTTTGTAGAACAACCCAATAACGACGAGGATGACTAGAAAAGTGATACCCAGCATCCAGACCGCCCTCGGCCCGACATCCGTACCTCCAAGGGTTAGTGTATCCCACTGTACATAAGCGATCTCACCAAACAAGACACAGTCCAGATCCAGATCAATATGCTGGGCGTTCAGACTAATCAGAATGACCCCTACGGCGAAGAGTGCTGTAAACACAATTCCGATCGAGGCATCCGACGAAAGTCCACCCGCCTGCAAACTCTGTATGAAGAACACCGTCAGTAGTCCAAACACCGTTGCGCCGAGCAGCATCCACAATGAATCTCTGGAACCACTCCACAGGAAAGCAATCGCAATACCAGGGAGAACCGCATGGCTGATCGCATCACCGACCAGAGCCATTCGCCGTAGAATCAGAAAACAACCGAGGATGGCGCAGGCGGAAGATACCAATACGGCCGTCAAGATAATCCAAAACGTTGCCATTACATCTCCCCCCGTTCCTGCTGATTTCGCTGTGTGGCGAGAGTCTGAAGTGTAGCCCGCTCTTCACGCATATACGCCGATTTTGCCTGAATACTACGAAACCGTCGAGCTAATAATCCACGACGCGGAGCCAGCAAGGCTGACCCGGCAAACAACACCGTAGCCGCAAGAACGGTTACAGGTCCTGTCGGCAGATTAGGTACAAGCGTACTGAAGATGGTCCCTGTTGCACCACTCAATGCACCAAATATGCCTGCCAATACCACCATCAGTGCAAGTGAGTCGGTCCAGCACCGTGCCGCTGCTGCTGGGGTTACCAGCAAGGCTGCAACAAGCACGACACCAACGGCTTGTATTCCGGCCACCACCGCGATTACCGTTAAGAGCAAAATGAGCTGCTCTAACATGGCAACTGGCAGTCCCATACCTCTTGCAAAGCCTGGGTCAAAACTCACCAGTTTGAATTCCTTGAACCAGGCAAGACAGGCAATCAGTAATACAAGACATACCCCACCCATGACATACACATCCGTCATGACCATGGATGCCGCCTGCCCAAACAAATATTTATCGAGTCCACTTTGACTTCCGCTCGCCCCATGCTGGATGCGCGTCAGCATCACTACACCAACCCCGAAAAAGACGGTCAGCACAATTCCCATCGCCGCATCCTGCTTGATTCGGGAGTAGCGCGTAATCCACGAGATTCCGAAGGTAGCGACAATGCCAGCCACCAGAGCACCGAACAGGAATAATCCGACCGACTTCGTTTCCGTCAACATAAATGCAATACAGATCCCAGGCAGAGCAGCATGAGCAAGGGTGTCCCCCATCAGGCTCTGTTTACGAAGAAAGGTGAAGGAGCCAATAATTCCGCTACTGAATCCTAACAACAGACAGCCAAGCAATATCCAACGTGTATTGGGGTCCGATAAGATGGCAACGATCCAGTTCCACATGCACTACACCTGGCCTTTCTCCGTCCGGCTTCCGATCATCGCAATCCGGCCTCCGTACGTCTCTTGCAGTGTATCCGGTACAAATACTTCACTTGTCGGTCCACCTGCCACCAGTCGTCCATTGAGCAGCAGCACATGGTCGAAGTATTCCTCGACTGTCGCCAGATCATGGTGAACAACCAGTACGGTCTTGCCTTGTTTCTTCAACTGTTCCAAAAGCGAAATGATCGCTTTCTCTGTGGTGGCATCCACACCTGCAAACGGCTCATCCATGAAATACAGATCTGCGTCTTGCACGAGTGCCCGCGCCAGAAAGACACGTTGCTGCTGCCCACCGGACAGCTGACTGATCTGGCGGTACATGTAATCGCCCATGCCGACTTGCTCCAGGCAGTGTGCCGCCAGGTCTCGCTCCTTTTTCCCCGGACGACGGAACCATCCTAGATGACCATACCGTCCCATCATCACCACATCGAGTGCATGCGTTGGAAAATCCCAGTCCACCGATTCCCGTTGGGGCACATAACCGATGCGGCGACGTTGTTCCCTGTACGATTGTCCGAAGATCCGTACCTCTCCATGCATCTTCGGCACCAGTCCTAGCACAGCTTTGATCAGTGTTGATTTCCCTGCACCATTTGGTCCAAGAATTCCGATGAGCTGTCCTTCCGGAATATCGAAGGATACACTGCTAAGCACCGGCTTTTTGTGATACGCAACAGCCAGATCCCTCACACTAAGAGGAGCCGATGTTGGCTGCGTTCCCTGCAAGTGACTATTGTTCAGTTTCGTAGGAGTTTGTTTCAATAAAGTTGTATCTTCCATAATCCTGTACTCCTCTCTTCATGTGATTCATTATTTCAGTGCTTCTACAATCGTCTCAACATTGTGGCGAATCATACCGATGTATGTGCCTTCTTCCGTTCCCTCAGCCCCCATGGCATCCGAAAACAGTTCTCCACCAATGCTGACCGTATGTCCTTTTTGAGCTGCTCCAGCAATGATGGCTTCCATCGCTTTTGCAGGTACACTCGATTCAACAAATACTGCTTTGATATGGTTATCTACGAGATAATCCCGCAGTTCGCTAACATCTTTTGCACCGTATTCGGCTGCTGTACTGATGCCCTGAAGCCCCATCACTTTCATGCCATAAGCCTGACCAAAATATCCAAATGCATCATGCGCCGTAACCAAAACCCGGCTTGCTTCCGGAATCTCCAGAATCTTCTCGCGCACCTCGGCATCCAGTGCTTCGAGCTTCGCCAGATATGCCTCTGCCTGAGCCTTGAATTCTTCCGCATGGTCCGGGTCCGCCTCCACGAGCGTATCGCGTACGGCTTCTGTCGCATGCATCCAGTGGCTGACGTTAAACCAGACGTGTGGATCATATTCGGTGCCGCCTGTATCTTTGCCTGAGTGCAACTCCTCGACTGGAATAGTCTCTGTAACGGCAGTAACCAGTTTGCTAGAGGACATTTTCTCCAAAATGTCTGTCATTTTGCCTTCGAGATGCAGTCCATTATAGAAAATGACTTTTGCTTGTTCCAGCTTGCGAATATCTCCTTGCGATGCCTTGTACAAGTGGGGGTCAACTCCCGGGCCCATTAGCCCGGTAACGTCAACATATGCCCCGCCTACCTCACGTGCTACGTCAGCGATCATTCCCGTTGTAGCGGTTACTTGCAGCTTGCCACCACTGCTCGTCTCTGCATCACTGGAACATGCCGTAAGTACAACAACCAGAACCAGAGCCGCTAGAGTAATGACCCCCCTCTGAATACTCCTCATTTTCACCATTAACAATTCAACCGACCCCTTTCCCTCTCCTAAAATACTTGTCTACATCTAATTTTGTTGTACAAGGTATTAAGTTTTAATCAAGACTAATAATGTTTCCCTTGTGCAAATTTTATCCGAAGCCAAAAAAAAAGGCAAGGGATTATTTCCCCTGCCTGTCCAAATTCATATATTGTTCACTTCATTAACCTGTTAGATGTGATGTAAAAGCGCTACATCTGCCGCATTTCTTTTACATTACTCGTTGTCTTTTCCTTCGTCTTTCTTACCTTTTGGCGTTCCATCGAGACCATACACTTCATCGTATGCATCGAAGATTTTCCGTGCAATCGGCGAGGCACTGACTGACCCGAACCCACCTTCCGGTACAACAACAGCAACAGCAAGCTTCGGATTATCTCGTGGTGCAAAGGCAATAAATACACCATTCTCTTTTTTGTTCGGTCCGGTCCCCTGCTCTGATGTTCCTGTTTTCCGAGCATAATCGTAAGGGAAACCGTCAAATGAACTTACTTTGGTAACCATTCCTTTGTGCACTTCATTCCAGTGCGCCTCGGCAAAATCAACTTCATTAAGCACCTTAGGTTTGATCTCTTTCACCACATTGCCGTCCGCGTCACGGATTTCCTTCACCAGATGTGGTTCCATCCGTTTGCCCTTATTGGCAAGCATGGTCGTGTATTGGGCGAGTTGCATCGTGGTGTACTTGGCTTGCTGTCCAAAGGAGGCAAATGCCAAACGTGTTAAAGCTGATTCATATTCATCCTTATTATATTCCAAAGTACCTAGGTATTCATTGGGTAAATCGATACCCGTAGACACACCCAATCCGAATTCTTTCATGTGTTCGTCCCATACTTTAACACCCTTAATCGAGCCATATTTGCTCAACAAACGTTTACCCACCATATCGATCATGAACGCATTGGACGATTTCTCGATCGCTTTTCTAGCGGTAATGGAACCATTATACGCAGAATGCGAGTTCCTCACTTGTCGTCCGTCTTTCCCCAGAATGGCATATCCCGGATCGTGATAGGTCTGTCCTGCTGTAAATAACCCCTCTTTCAATCCAATAAGTACACTTAACGGTTTGATTACCGATCCAAGAAGTACTACGGATTCCGCGCGACTAGGCTTGGCATCATTCGGTGGGAACGACTCAGTGGTTCCATTCCGGAACACAAATTTGATTTTGTCATAATCCCAATCGTTCGGATCATAATCCGGCATACTCGCCATAGCCACCACATTTCCCGTATCTACTTCCATGGCTACTGCGTATCCTGTAATTGCCTTGGGCAGTCTGCGCAATTCGTCCGTTATCGCCTCTTGTGCGGCCATCTGAATTTCCTTGTTAATGGTGGAAACCAGACTGTAACCTTTCTCTGGCGGAGTCTGTTTCATCGTGCCCTCTGGCAAATTACGTGAATTAATATCAATGGACTGGTAACCGCTACGTCCACGAAGCTCTTCCTGATACTGAAATTCCAAGCCATCAACTCCAACCTTTTCTTGTTGGGTATAGCGCAGTCCAGGATCACGTTCTGTTGCCTCCGCCTTGCTTATTTCTATATATTTTTTCAAGTTTTCCTGCTGACCTTTGAACTCTCTTGTATATCCAATCACCTGGACGGCAACTCCATCCGGATCATATTTTCGAATGTTTTCTTCCAGTACCATGGCACCTGGATACTCCGCCTTCTTCTCCATAAAATAAGCAATTTCTTTCGTGTTTAGATCCGACTTCACTAGGCGAGGGGTATACCCATGTGCCTTCTGAGATTTGAGATCCAATCGTTTGATGATCTCTTCCGCATCCGGCTGCTCTTTGTCCCCTGGATTAAACTGCTTAAACACAGCCGCCAGATCATGAGCCAGTTCCTCTGCTTCCTGTCTACGTTCATCATTCCGATAATCCTCATATAACAGCACATACAGGGACTGTACAGGTTCGGAATAAGCGAGCGCGACTTCCCCTGTCGCATCATAGATGGGACCACGAACAGGTGCGAGTGGAATGTCTTTGGTATTACGACTCGTTTCCATATACGTCAGTTCAGGACCCTCGACAAATTGCACAAAGGCTAATCTGAAAATAAGGATACTGAATATGACAAATGCCGCGAAAAAAAACAGATTCAGCCTTGCGGTGGAAGGCTTGTTGACGGGTGTATCTTCCTCAGTCATGGGTTTCTTCCTCAATCGGTTAAACATGTTATAAGCCTCTCCCGTTCATTTATAAAAATAAAATATTTAATCCGTCTTGTGAACGTGTTCAATCCTATATTTAATCCTTTCTCATACAAGTCTACCAAAGGTTAGCTGTCACGTCTTTCAATATTTGGTTACATTTTCGTAAACAGAACCGTTACACTACCCAATCTACCGATTTTAATGTAAACACTGACATATCAACGTTATCCCGTTCCCCAGATCGCGTTTACCCTTCCTTTATATAAACGTGGTTCAGCTCATATGGTTACATATTAATGCAACTAATTAGTTCACTCTTACGATCCATTCTCCACGTAAAAACAAAAAAGAGGACCCACGAAGGGTCCCCTCTGTAACCAATGCCTCACATTACTGTGTGCCTGATTCCGAATCTGAATCTTTATTTTTGTCCTTTTTCGGTACACCGTCGAGACCGAATTCCTCGTCATAGGCATCGAAGATCGCACGTGCAACCGGAGCCGCACTGCTCGATCCAAAGCCCCCTTCGGGGATAACCACAGCGACAGCAAGCTTTGGATTATTACGTGGTGCATAGGCGATAAATACACCGTTATCCACCAGTTTACCGCCTACTACCTGTGTCGATGTTCCTGTTTTTCTAGCAAAGTCATAAGGGAATCCACTAAATGCAGATACCTCGGTTGCCATGCCTCGTTGTACTTCATTCCAGTAGGCATCGTTAAACTCCACCGTGCTGAGTACCTTAGGTTTTACTTTCTCGACCACGTTGCCTTCAGAATCCCGGAACTCTCTAACCAGTTGTGGCTCCATCCGCTTTCCTTTGTTCGCCAGCATTGTCGTGTACTGTGCTAACTGCATGGTTGTGTATTTTCCCTGCTGTCCAAAGGAACCATACACGAGACGAGTCAGTGAGCTTTCCGTGTCGTTCATGTAATCCCGTATGCCCAGGAATTCATTCGGCAGATCAACCCCTGTAGATACCCCAAGGCCGAACTGCTTCATGTATTCATCCCATTTGTCAATTCCGGTCGCACCGTATTTTGAGTACATCTTCTTCCCAATCTCATCAATCATGAATACGTTCGAGGAATGACGAATCGCATCACGAGGATACATTGCACCATACACATGCCCTGATGAGTTCTGCACTCTGCGATTGTCCCCACCAAAGGTCGTTGAACCTCTATCCGAATAAACCGTATTGGTAGTGAAGAAACCTTCTTTCAAACCGATCAAGACACTAAGCGGTTTGATGGTGGAACCGAGTAGCACGATCGATTCAGCTCGCTTTTTAGAGTCATCCGGAGGGAATGAACGAATCGTACCATTTTGATACACATATTTGATATCATCATACTGATCATTGGTGATACTGCCTGTTCTCCAGATGTTGGTATCATAATCTGGCATACTGGCAGCAGATACGATTTTCCCGGTATCCACTTCCATCGCAACTGCAAATCCGGTCTTGGCATTTGGATGCAATCGACCGGAAACCTGATTCCGATGAAGCCAACTCAACTGATCCAGAATGGCCTGTTCTGTTTTCACCTGAACGTTTTTGTTAATGCTGGAAATCAGGTCGTACCCTTTCTGCGGAGGGGTAGAACCTGCTACACCTTCAGGTAAATTACGCAAATCAACATCAACGGATGTATATCCGCTTTTGCCGCGGAGAGCATCCTGATATTGCAGTTCCAGTCCATCAAAGCCTACAAATTCATTTTCCGTATACACCAGGCCCGGGTCCGTTTGCGTTTTATTGGCCTCGTCCACCTCTTTGTATTTGTCCAAGGACTTCGAACTTCTGAACTTCTTCAGATAACCGATGGTCTGAACCGCTACCGTATCCGGATCGTAGAAACGTACACTCTCTTCGACGATCTGAATACCTTTGAACTCGTCCTTGTGCTGTAGGAAATAAGCAACTTCTTCCTCGGACAGATCACTCTTGATCAGACGCGGCATAAAACCGTTCGCTTTGCGGGAGTTCAAGTCCATCTCTTCAATAATTTTCTCCACTGTAAGTGACTCTGAATCCTTCAGCTTGTACTGTTCAAATACATCATGCAACCGGGTTGCAATATCCTGTACTTCCCCTATGTTAGGACTCGGTTTCCCATCAACATCCCCATAGTTTTTATAAAGCGTCAGGTAGAGAGACTGAATGGGCTTGGAATAAGCCAGCTTCACTTCACCTGTGGAATCATAGATCGTGCCTCGCACAGGAGGAAGTGGTACATCCTTGGTAATGTTACTTGCTTCTTCCTGACTGAGTTCAGGCCCTTCCACAAATTGCAAAAAGGCCAAGCGTACAATAATAACGCTAAAAATAACAAAGGAAGCGAAGAAAAATACGTTCATTCGGTAACTGAAGCGCCGTTTGTCTGTAAGTTCATCCTTCTCATTGGAATGCTTTTTCATCCATCCTACCTCTTTCATGACTTGATGCATACCGCTCAAACAGATGCTTCGCGGCATGATAACTTGGCAACGTCGTCATATTCCGGACCCATGTCCGTTGTAATGTTAAGCTGACTGATCCTTTAGATGGGTGTCGGCAAAATTCGGAGGATTAAACCAGTCTCCACTGATCGCCCATGTCGGGTCAAGCGGAACCCAGCTCTCGGAATCACTCAAATAAACTTCATTCCACGCATGTGGACCGTACCCTCCCTGGCCGTTATAACCAAGTCCTGTAACAACTTTGACTTCAAGTCCTTGTGAACGGGCCATCACCGCATAGAGACGGGCATAATCAATACATACACCTTTACGCGTATCAAATGTATTCTGTGGGTTCTGTTCATGCCATATGCCCTTTTGCTCATAGTCATCCACTTTACCATAGTCATACTGAATACGTGAACCTACCCAGTCGTATAGCGCTCTTGCTTTGGCTTCATCTGTCGATTGACCTTTGACAACCTCTCTCGCGGCAGATTCAATGTCCGTCGGAATATTGTGGTCGATGACTTCATATTTGCGTTGCAGGATGCCGCCCAGTTCCTTCTGCACAGCCTGCGTGAATACGGGAAGCTTGTCCTTGATAAACGTGCCAGACAACGGTTCAATAACCGATTTGGCCCCTTGCATATAGATCGGAGATGCCTCCACATATCGGCTGAACATACTACCGGGATAAAGACTGACTATCATGAACAAAACCGCAATGACAATCATTCCGCGGACGGAGCCTATGATCGTGCCAATAAATGCACCAGTCAACCGACTAAACATACCTTTAGGCGCACTTTCCTCGGCTGACCCCTGCCTGCTGCTGAAAATAAATGAAGAAAGAAACCCGAGAATCAATCGGATGAGTCCATAGCTAAGTACAAATAAAACAGCGAACCGCATCAGCGGAAAATCTGCAATCGCCGTAACCAACGTATAATACATCTGTTCCCACCGGTTCAACTCACGGTTAGGCATGGCTGAAGCATACTCAGACAGCCACTGCTGTACATATGGTGCAAGCCACAACGTTAAACCGATCGACAACAGAATACCAATGACCGCCATAATGCCATCCATCAGGAACCCGAAGAGTCTGCCTGCTGAACGCGAAGCCCCTCTGGACCAACCCTGCAATAATGAAGCAGCCACAATCAGCAGCAGCATAATCGTGATGCCATTCAATTCCTTTAGGCTGTCCAGCCAATTCTGCAGCACGTACCGATTCCCCCTTTACTACGATGCTGGTGCTGTTTTGTTCTCCTGTGCCTGTTCGACAAACGTACGTATGGTTTCATTGTCGAGTTTCCATTCGCCAAGTGAAATTCCGCGGAAAGTAACATCAACTTTATCCGATTGAGTTCTGCCCTTAATCTCCACATTGGGACTTGTGATGGTGAACGCTCCATCCTGTCCTTTGACGTATTTTGCTTTGGAAGCCTCCTTCAGCATCATGCTGGTTGCTTCCTTCTTCAATGTGTCCATCGTACTGGATTGTACGTCTGTCACTGTCTGTTTGATCTGATCAATGGAGATGCCGCTGTATATCAGTAGAGCCGCAATAATGATGATGGCAATCGCCCATTTCAATACGGTTTTGACCACATTCAGAACAAAGAACAATATGATCAATGCAACCACGATCACCAGCCAGTTCTGCATCACAAACTCTTTGATTACTTCTATGTTCATGACTACACCTTCCGTATTAGAATTCATTCGTAACACTCCCGAATATTATACATGATTTCCGAAGCTGCTGTCAGCTAAGCCCTCTCCCTTAAAAATAAACGGTCTAAGTTCGTCCCGCCGGGCGTACAAGTAGTACCATGAGGTTCTGCCGGGCGAACGGGGAACACGTTCAATACCTGTAATTGGAACATGCATCGCTTAACAAGGAGGGGCTTATGTGAAAACGGCCATCTGGCTATACCTGTTTTTGTTCCTTGCCGTATTTGATTTGCACGCCCAGTATCCCATTCTGACCCCTTTTGCCATCTCGCTGGGAGCCGCCCCTACTTTCATTGGCTGGATGATGGGCATCTATTCCTTAACACATCTTCCTGGCAATCTGATTGCTGGAACACAAATCGATAAACATGGCAGTCGCCGCTACATTGTATTTAGTCTACTCGGTGCAGGATTCATCCTGCTCCTGCAAGCCTATGTCCAGACACCATGGCAACTGCTGGCGCTGCGTTCCATCAGCGGTTTTGTACTGGCCTTCCTGTCTCCTGCATGTCTCGCCCTGCTTGCACAGTTATCCAGCGATCCGGTGAAACAGGGGAAGTATATGTCGGGTCACGGGGTAGTACATACCCTCGCATCTGTGGTATCGCCAGCAGCCGGTGCGATCATTGTGGGTTCCATGGGATTCTCTGCTACATTCTCAGGATTGGGCTATCTGCTTATTCTCACAGGTGTCATTGCTTTCATGACCATGCCTCGTGGTATCGTCAAACAGCATGAGAAAGTAACGGTACCTGCCAAACTTGACGTTTCACCAGCAGATGCCACAAGTGCATTCCTGCCGGTGTCCTGGCGATACTTTGCCTTGCCTCTGGTGATTGCCTGTGCCCAAGGGATTCTCTTCTTCGAATTACCCCTGCGGGGCGGAGGACAATCGTCCATCATGTCTACCGGACTGCTGTTCTCTATTATAAGTATTGGGGCACTCTTCACACTCAGCATGTTATTTCTCAACCGGTATTCCCCCAAGCTGCGTCTGGTTGCTGGCGTGCTGTTAATGTCCTTGTGTTTTTTTGTGATGGCCGCCATTCCGCAAGTTCCGTTGTCCACCGTGTTATTTGTACTTGGGATGTCCAAAGGCATCATCTTTCCAGCTATGGCTACCCTATTTATCCGTCTGAGCGGAGGAAGCAAGTTGGGCCGCATTTTCTCGCTGCAATCCATTGCCACCTCCATCGGCTCTTTCATCGGCCCCATCACTGCCGGGCAACTCCGTGTAGGTTTATCACCCTATTTCATCGCGTTTCTTTTGTTAATGATTGGTATGCTGCTGCTTCCATACTATACATCCAGACGCGAAGCTTCCCTGTCCGATCCCAAAAGTATATTAAATTAGACCTGTATCAAGCTCTTCTTCCCTAACGTTATGACAACAATTAGGCCTGTATTTTCATTAGCTTTGCATCATTCCCCCATTTACAGCTAAACTATATAAAATGGACTAACGTTTTACACGTTGATAAAAGCTAACTGGGAAATTTATCTTTTACAATCACCGAAGGTTTTATCTTATTGAAGATCATTAAGGTTGAACAATTAGCCAAAAGTAGTGAAGGGAACGGAATCGATTTTGAAGAAGCGGTAGCGTTCGCCTTTGTCTCCAAATATTAACTTTATAAAAGTAAATCAGAAATATATGGAGACAACAGCGATCGGAAGAACGATCCGTAACCGGAACGGCCACTGCCAGCTATTACTGACCTAATGATGCACATGAGATAAGATTTCAGAGAATTGTCTTGATGGGTTGTTCTCTCCAGTTAGCAAACGTGTAAAGAAAGGAGTCCATTTTATATAATCAGTCGATTTTCGCTGCAACATTTCCCGGGGAATGTCGACATAAGCTCTCGAACAAGAGGTGAATATCATGCCTATTCATGTCATTGTGGAAGGTAAGAATGACCGAAGCAAACTGAAACGTCTGGTTGGACCCGAAATCAACATTCTATGTACGTTTGGAACACTTAATTCCCTCAAGTTGGAGACCCTGCGCAAGCAAGTCGGTTACGATGAAGTCTTTTTATTTATGGATAATGACAGTTCCGGCAAAAAAATTAGAGGTGTACTTCGGGATGCTTTCCCGGATGCAGTACAGATGTATACACGACGAGGATATGCGGGTGTGGAAGGAACACCTGATGAGTATATCATTGCCCAGCTGGAGAAAGCCGGGTTAGAGACATACATCCAATACCCTGAACATCCTTCCTATTAAAATGAAATACCAAAAGGCTGCCTTTGGGTTGATATCCAACCAGAAGGCAGCCTTTACAGTATGATGATCAGATAATTATTCCTTAATCAGATTGCGAATATCCTCGGCAATGACAGCTGGCACAACGTCCTCTGTATTAAATGCGTTATACACCTTGCGCAGCTGGTTGTTCTCATCCACCAGACCAATCATGTTCATATGGGCAAAATCATCCTTACTCTCCCCATCGATCAGGATCTGGAATGATTCCCTGGCCAACTGTTTGGTTTTGTCCATATCCCCTCGCAAGAAGTACCATCCGGAATAATCCGCGTGGAAGCGGTCCGCAAACGTCTTAATCTTTTCTCTTGTATCGACTTTCGGGTCGAATGAAATAGATACAAATGAGACATCTTTACCAAAGATGTCGTCCTCTTTCAACAGATCCTGCACCTGGGATAACGTAAAGGTCGTAATAGGGCAGACATCCGGACAACTGGTGAAATAAAAGTAGAACAATCGGACTTTCCCTTGAGTATCCTCCAGTGATACTGTACTGCCATCTACATTTTCCATAGAAAAGGATTGGATTTCACGAATCTCGGGTAATTTTTCCTTACTGGCAAATACAGTGCCCCACATCAGATACACAGCCATAATCAGTGCAAGCCCGAGCAGCATCCATGTCCATTTGTACTTTTTCAGCATCTTCCTCGTCCCTTCTGTATCTCCTCTTATGAATACGCATACATATGTGAATCCAAAATCACGTTCGTTTCGCTTTATCCATCTACTGTGACATATGTATTCAAAGAAACCTACTTTTTATGAGATTCTATATTATTGTAACGGTTTAAAGGAATAATGCCCATAAATATTTATGTAACATAACCGGCCGCGTATTCTCTGACGCAATTTCTCTCAGTGTCCGATATAAAGTTTATCATAGGAAATGCCAAAATAGTTTGACAAACTACGTACATTTATTGGGTATGGCACAGGAAATTGTCATAACTTTGAAATTAGGGATGTTTTGCATCCTGACAAACGGATATTATACACTATATATGGGTATCACCTAGATAGAGAAGTAATATGCCTTAGAACGATATACCACACAAAGGAGACGTTTATGGATACCTCTACACATTTTGTCATGGGGATTGGTCTAGCCGGTCTGGCTTATGTCGATCCTGTCGTCGCGGCGAGTCCCATGCTTGCAGCTGCGGTAATGGTTGGCACGATCGCCGGTTCCCAGGCCCCTGACATTGATACTGCGTTACGTCTCAAAAGCAATTCGCTTTACATTCGGAATCATCGGGGCTTGTCACACTCTCTGCCATTTCTCCTGTTATGGGTTTTGCTCATCACCGGCGTCATTGCACTGATATTCCCTGGTGTCCCTATTGGACACGTTGCCACCTGGACCGCTGTGGCCGTAGGCTTTCACGTATTCACCGATCTGTTCAACACCTATGGAACCCAAGCCGCCCGGCCTTTTACGGAACGCTGGATCGCCTGGAACATCATTCATATTTTTGATCCGTTTCTATTCACTACACATGTCATAGCTATCCTGTTATGGGCCTTTGATCTGATCGCCCCTGCACCACTCTTCGTTACGTTGTATAGTTTGACCGGTTTATATTATATATGGCGAACGATTGCTCGTGCACAAGCGGTCAGAAAAGTTAGACGTCTCGACAACAGCCCAGAGCAGGCAAGATACATCGTTATTCCAACGATATCTTGGAACCGCTGGCATGTGGTTAAACGGGTTGAGGACGGCAGTTATGTGATCGGTAAAATGGATGGTTCTAATCTGGTATGGAGTCTGCACGCCTCGTCTTCTACTCATGCGGCCGTTGCTGCTTCACGCAAATCACCGGAAGTCAGTGCCTTCCTCTATTTCACCTCCTATGCGGTGGCAGAGGTTGAAGAACTGCCTGCCGGTTACAAGGTCCGTTGGGCAGATGTACGTTATCGACACCGGAAACAATATCCATTTGTCGCTGTGATTGTGATGGATCGGAATTTTGAAACGATTGATACGTATGTAGGCTGGTTAAGCGATGAGAAAATGGATAAAAAACTTTTATCTGCACGCCCTTGACGAAGTGAGCATGGCAAGGCACAATCAGACATAGGAACTGATACGCGAGAAAGCCCGGAGCGTTTCCGCTCCGGGCTTTCTGTTTATCCTGTTTTGTTGCTGTTGGTTAAAATAAATTATTTGCCAGACCCAGCCAGAGACTGCTCAGCGATTTGTACCAGACGTTTGGTGATATATCCACCCAAAGATCCTGTTTCACGGGAAGTGTAGTTACCATAGTAACCGTCTTGTGGGATAGTTACACCCAGTTCCTGTGCAGCCTCGATTTTCAATTGTTGCAGTGCTGAATTTGCCTGAGGTACCACCAAGTTGTTAGAACGAGATCCTTGAGCCATATTTATAATCTCCCTTCAATCTGTGTCTGTAATGTAATTGCAAGCTTGCAAGATTATTATGGCTCGTAGGCTACAGGTTATACGGAGTTTTACTAAATTTGTAGATGGAGGTTTTTCCCAATGAGTAAAGGTTTGTCTTTATGGTTCGCATTCTCTTCGATTATCTTGTTAACGGTTTCAGCAATTATGATCTCCTACTCCGGTTGGTTTGCTGCACTACTGTTTGTCCTGTCCATTGCCAACATTGGCTGGGGATTTGTGATTCGCGCCAAAAAAGAACGTCAGGAAGTTCGCTCGGCTGCTTCAGAGCCCACTTCTTGAGCAGGTCATTTGATAGTTCAATAATGAACGCATGAATAAAGAGGAGTCCTTCAATAGGGCTCCTCTTTATTTGTGTTAACTATTCATTGCATGAAATGAATAGTTTGTTCAGGACTACTGTTTACGTCTCGGAACAAATCCCATACGTTCTTTCACTGCATCCAACGTTTGAGCAGCAACTTCTTCTGCACGGCGGGCTGACGTATCCAGAACATCGGCCAATTCGCCAGACTCACGAATCTCATTATATCGTTGTTGGAGCGGTTCAATCACAGATACAACCACTTCAGCCAGTTCCTTCTTGAATGGACCGTACATCTTGCCTTCATAACGCTCAGCTACTTCCTTAAGCGTCATACCTGCACATTCAGCATAAATACTCATCAGATTGCTGACTTCCGGTTTGTTTGCCGGATCATATACGACTTCACGTCCCGAATCTGTAGTGGCACGGCTGATTTTTTTGCGAATCACATCCGGCGGATCCAGCAGGGCAATATAGCTGCCAGCGTTAGGGTTACTTTTGCTCATTTTCGAAGAGGCATCATCAAGGGACATTACCCGTGCACCCACCTGTGGAATATACGGATCTGGAATGGTGAAGTACTCCCCATAACGGTGGTTAAAACGTCCTGCCAGATCACGTGTCAGTTCCAGATGCTGCTTCTGATCCTCACCTACTGGTACAAGGTCAGCATTGTATAACAAAATATCAGCCGCCATTAATGATGGATACACAAACAGTCCGGCACCAACGGAATCTTTACCGGATGATTTATCCTTAAACTGAGTCATGCGTTCAAGCTCACCCATGGAGGTCAGCGTTGTCATCAACCAGCCCAATTCCGCGTGCTGCGGTACATGGGATTGCAGAAATACGTTAGATTTCGAAGGATCAATACCTGCTGCAATAAACAGCGCAGCTACCGCTTCCGACTGTTCGCGCAATGCTGCTGGCTCCTGAGCCACGGTGATGGCATGAAGATCAACCACCATGAAATGACATTGGTAGTCATGCTGGAGTTTTACAAAATTTTTGATTGCACCAATATAGTTGCCCAATGTGAGCTTACCGCTTGGCTGAATACCTGAAAGTACTGTTTTCATTGCACATAACGCCTCCCTGATTGTATAAAAAAACTCCTGCCATTCTCTGCGAACGCAAAAAGGCCCCACATCCGCAAGGGACGTGAGACCGTGGTGCCACCCTTATTCGCTTTTCTTCGATTGCTCCTGACCCTGTATCAAGTCAAGCCGAAGAAATGCCTTCATTGTTCCGTAACGTGGATTATACGGCAGACTCTAGTGGGGCAAGCCCATCTCTGGCTTAACCTGTTCAAACCTACACTCAAGGGTCCATTCGGTAAAGAGCTCACACCGGTTCACATCAACCACCGGCTTTCTGAAGAGGATTCTCTTGGCCTACTTATCCCTGTCATCGATTTCAAGTCATTCAATTCTAATAAATGCTTTTAGAGTTCCATCTTAATGCGCACAGGCGTGAATGTCAAAATGAGTTGAACTTTTTTACCCGAGACATCAAAATCTGTTATGATGGAATTGCTTATCCTGTTGCCTGCTTCACACGAAATAGCGCAGGAAATCGCTGGCATGTACACAACGATACGCCTGCAGCAGTAGCTTCATCACAACTGCTTGCAGACAGATTTCAAGTGGGAAAAGGAGCATCGATATGAAACAAGTGACCAAAGGCCAATGGAATGGTTACGACACGTATATCCTACATAGCCGTGAATTGGAAATCACCCTGCTGCCGCGTCTTGGAAATAATATTATTTCTATTCGCGATTTAGTGCAGGACAGAGATGTCGTCCGCCGTCCGGATGAAGACGATCTTGCCTTTTATCTGCAGAAGCCGTACCATTTTGGCGTTCCTCTCCTGATTCCACCAGGGCGCATTCATCGTGGACAATTCGAATATGAAGGCGTTCGTTACCAGTTTGATCAGAACACGGCGAATGACAACCATATTCACGGTCTCCACCGTACCCAATCCTGGTGTGTCAGTGACATTGAGGAAGATGAAGACGGCTGTGCAATTACGACTGAATTACTGACCGAAAATGAAGAGCATTGGATGGCCCAATTCCCGATTCCCCTAAAACTTGAGATGACGTTCAGTCTGCAAAACGCTGTATTTAGCCAGCGTCTTCGAGTCACCAATCTGAGCTCAACGCCTGCTCCTTTTGGGATGGGATATCATACATGGTTTTTGTTAGACGGCAAACCTGCCGACTGGACACTGCAATTGCCTGTTTCCGGAATATACGGACAGAATGAAGAACAACTACCGACAGGTGAACTGGAGTCCCTGGGTGAATGGTCTGCTCTGAACGAAGGCATCAATTTGCAGGGACGTAACTGGGATACCCTGTTGAAAGCTACCGAAGGTGAACCGGCTACGGCTTACTTACGCAGACAAGATGGATATACATTGAAATATTCAGCAGATGAAGCATTTTTCAAACATTGGGTTCTCTTTACCAAAGGTGAATCCGATCAGTTCTTGTGCATTGAACCGTACACTTGGCTCCCGGATGCACCTAATTTGGCTTTATCGGATGAACAAACCGGGTTGATTCGCTTGGAACCGGAACAGCCTGTTGAGTTATTTACACGTATTGAGGTTATACCTCCTACAGACTAAGCGAGCTGATCATGCTCTATTTTGCTTTTACGCATATCACCCTATATTTTGATATCCAAATACAACTTGCCGACCCGCATTGGGTCGGCTTTTTTATGTGTCCTGTGCACGGATATTTATCCATATTTTCCCTTACGCCATATCATGTATATTTCCGTATTCTCTAACCATACTAACATCACCAACCCATAAGGAGGTGACACATATGTACGGAAGTCAAAACCAAGGTAGCGGTAGCCGCTCCAACAACCTGGTCGTTCCCCAAGCAACAGCAGCATTGCAACAATTGAAAATTGAAGCTGCTCAAGAGCTGGGTGTAACTATTCCACAAGATGGTTACTACGGTAACTATACTTCCCGTGAGACAGGTTCTCTGGGTGGATACATCACTAAACGTCTGGTGCAAATCGCTGAGCAGCAATTATCGGGTCGTTCGTAAGCTCGTAATTATTGCTTGAGCCTAAGCAGAATCCAAAAGCAAAAAGCGGCCTTCTTCGGAAGTGCCGCTTTCTCTTGTGCAACTAATTATGAGGTCGACTCCATATCTGAATCCTTGTATGTATTGGTTCTAGGGTAACGAATCATCAAGCTCGCCATATTGTAATTAGACTCCATCGTTGCATCTACCAAAATCATACCTTGTCTTACTGTGAAGTCGTACGATATTTCGCCATGTGTCCAATTACGTTTGAATTTCAACGTCTCCAGTGCCATTGCCCGGAAAGAAGTTCTCTGGGTTTCGTTTAGCCCCCCTTCCTCCACAGCCATCTGCCCATCTCGTCCAGCTATCGGATTATGTCGAATACCGAATTTCCCAATTACGTTGTTTCGTATTTGCACAAAAACTACCCCTGAATCTAACCCTGATAACTCATGATCAAGTTCTTTGAATACCAGATCCAACTGTCTCGCTAATGAAAGCTCATCAATTTTCATATTAACACTCTCCTTATATGCTTATAGTCCTATACAGCAAGGACTTACGACTCATTATATGACATCATATGTGCTCATTCAACAAAGAACGGCAAAGTTGGGTATTTCTAACTATGATTTGCACAATTAATTGCCATTCCACTCCCTTAAACTGAGCTTTTTCACTTATTTACGACAAAATCTTCGAGAATCAAAAATGAGGATTCTGTACAAAAAAAGGCTGCAATCCTGTGTCTGTTAACACGGAATTGCAGCCTTTTCATATATATTCAACCTATTATGTTCAACCTATTTTTCGGTTGCTGTCATCTGCAGAAACTGCTCAATATCGGCAATAACCAAGTCCGCAGCATTTTGCCAGAAATCCGGTTGTGTCAGGTCCGTACCCAAATGTTTCTGGGCCAGTTCTTCGACCGTCATACGTCCTGTATCCCGCAACAAGTCATCATATTTATCTGCAAATGCTGTACCTTCTTGCTGTGCTCTCGCATAGATTCCTGCACTAAACATATAACCGAACGTGTATGGGAAGTTATAGAATGGAACACCTGTCAGGTAGAAATGTAGTTTGGATGCCCAGAAATGCGGATGATCTGTTGCAAGCACACCACAGAACGCTTCCTGCTGTGCCTCCACCATTAATTTGGATAACTCATCCGCGTTGACCAGGCCTTTTTTGCGTTGCTCATAGAAACGATTCTCAAACAGGAACCGGGCATGGATATTCATAAAGAATGCCACACTTCGCTGTATCTTGTCTTCCAACAACGCCAGCTTCTCTTGCTCATCTGTTGCTGCCTGTACCAGGGCATCTGCTACAATCAGTTCAGCAAACGTGGAAGCTGTCTCGGCCACATTCATCGCATAGCGCTGATTCAATGCGGGTAACTCTTCCATAATGTGTTGATGATATCCATGACCAAGTTCATGCGCAAGAGTCGACACATTGGACGGCGTCCCGGAGAAGGTCATGAAAATCCGGGTTGCTTTGCTAAGTGGCAAAGACGTACAGAATCCTCCTGGGCGCTTGCCAGGACGGTCTTCTGCTTCGATCCAGCGTTTCTCAAAAGCCATCTCTGCAAACGAAGAAAGTTTAGGACTGAACTTGGCAAACTGTTCAACAATAGTCATTGCTGCCTCATCGTAAGTGATCTTGCCACTTGATTGGCCTACAGGTGCATCAACATCGCTCCAGCTGAGCTTATCTACCCCCAGCAGTTCTGCCTTGCGCTCCAGATATTGAACAAGCGCAGGCTTCGCCCCGTTAATCACATTCCACATTGTATCCAGTGTCTGACGTGACATCCGGTTGATGGCCAGAGGTTCTTTGAGGATATCATCCCAGCCACGTTTCTCATACAACTTCAGTCGGAATCCTGCGAGGTGGTTCAGCGTGTCTGCACAGAAATCTTCGACATCGGTCCAAGCCTGCTCCCAGTTTGCAAATACCGTCTCCCGTACATTCCGATCACTATCACTCAGCTTGTTGGCAGCCTGTCCTGCGGACAGCATTACCGTTTCTCCATCTTGCTCAAAAGGAATGTTCACCTTGCTGACAATCGTATTATAGAATTTGCCCCAACCATGGTACCCATCCACACCCAGATCCAGGGCAAGACCTTCCAGTTCCGGCGACAGCTTCTCACGAGCCAGCGTGCGACTCTCGTTCAATGCAAATGCCAGCGGCTGAATATCTTCCCGAGCAATCCACGCGTCCCACACCGAATCCGATGTCTGACTAAGTGTATTATCGAACTTCGACTTACTGCCGTTCAGCATCGCAGCAAGGGAACTGATGGCTCCCTGAAGCTGCGTTGCCTTCTTGTCCTTCTGGTTTTGTGATGAGAGGCAGGAAACAAACGCAGAACCTTCCGATACGCGGATATAGCAGCTTTGCAGCAGTTCCAAAATCGGATCAAATGCAGCCGTCTCTTGTAATGAAATCGGTGCAGGTGTTTCGTTCAACAGATGTTGCAGTTTACGTACATCCTCTTCCAGTTCAATCAGATACGCAGCGAATGTCTCGGAGGAAGAACCTCCACTAAAAATGGACTCCAGATCCCATACGGGGTGTAATGGCGTTTTCATTTAATAAGGCACCTCTCTCTATAAATTGGATGGTTAGGATTGAATTAAAAACTGGTTTTATGCGTGCCATATCTCTATACTAGAGAAATAGCTACAGAGGTTGTTCAAAAAGTCCACTTTTGATTACGAATCATGCCTAACGGCATCATCAGCATCGAATATGAAATTCAGCCGAAATAAGCGGATGCTTACGAAGGTTGTTTCCTTTGGAAACAATGTAGTTGCTCACGTAGTTTGCCTACGCTCCGCTACTCCATTTCTAGCTTCATTCCATCTTCTCGGTACTGAAAACCAGACTTTTTGAACATGTATTCATAGTAACTTTCAGGAGGTAAACGTATGAAACCTTTACAAGTATCGGCTGATACAGCCGTCAAATTAGCAGAATCCCTGGGCGTACCTTTGGAGCACCTGATGCACATGCCCCAACATATCCTGATGCAGAAGATTGCGGAACTCGCCAAACAAGAAGCCTCCAAACCTTCCGCACCAGAAGGCGAACAAGAATGATTCCGTTTGAGAACAGCTGGCCTTACGATATTGTGATGGGAGACATCTATGTACAGCAATGTCCCTACTGTCATGCAAGCAACGTGCTGCTCCCCCTCAAACCCAAAGAGCTTGTGCTCATTCGCGAAGGCAAAAAGAAATTACTGGTCTTTCCCTGCTGTAATACAAGCATGACCGTGATCGACAACGACAGTGACTATTTGTTATCCAGCCGTCCTGTCCGTAACTAATGTAAGATCAACCTAGAGGGGGCTGCGCTTCGCAGCCTCTTTGTCTGTTTCCAGCATCTCTTCAGGGAGTTCCAACTTACTTGAAATCATCTGCTCACGCAGCACGGCCCACTGTTCCCTTGAAGCACGAATCATGGCCGCATCTGTGATCCGCTTGTCATGAATGACCTTGCTGAACCATTGCACTGCTTCATTAAACCGTCCTACCCTGCGGTTCAATTCCCCGAGCAAATACAACAGCTTGGCTTCATTGCCACCCGTTCCTTCACGTTCGAACACCTTCACATAGGCTTCCAGGCTAAATTCAAGAAAACGATGTTCCTGTGCATGGTCCTCCATATAACGATACAACCAAGCTATATGATGCAACAGACCAGCAACGACACGATCTTTCTCCCGGATAACCTGTGCGCACAGCAAGGCAAGCTTGTACGTAGCCAGCGCCTGTTCCAGTGTTCGTGCTCCGCTATAATCACGTTTAACCCAGCGGTTACCGATCTGTTCCTTAAAAGCCTTGCGCTGAGCATCATTTAAATGCTCCGTTGCGTTCTCCGTCGTGGCAAACCCGCACTGCGGACAGATGCGAACCACATAAAAGTCTGGATTCTCCAGCTTGTAGTACGCACAAAAATCCGAATCCGTCCGGTAGGGCCTTTTCAAACTTGGTCTTACCCGTGAGGTTTCATACTCGGTTTCGCAATAATGGCAGGTCACTTTCACCTTATACAGCGGCTCTAATTCCAATCTCTTCCATCCCTCTCCCGTACGCTTGTAATCATATTCGGATCTACGGTGTATTCACAAAATGATGTGCAGGCCCGGATAAACGCTGCAGGATAAACGAATGCAAGGGCTCCTCCACACCAATCTGTGTTAAGGCTTGATCCATACATGCAAGCCAAGCCTCAGCCCGTTCAACCGTCACTTCAAAATGCATATGACGGGCACGCATCATCGGATGTCCAAACGCCTCGGAAAACAGCCCTGGTCCTCCAAAAAATTGAGACAAAAACATATACTGCTTGTCGATGACCGGCTGAATATCTTCCGGGAAAAGCGGAGCCAGCTGCTCATTCTGTTGAACGATCGGATAGAAAGCCTCGACCAGTGCGCGAACACCTTTCTCACCGCCAAGATTGTCATAAATACTCAAACTGGGATTCATTCGTCTGATTCCCCTTTCTGATGTCGAATTTTGCCATATATTACACGTTCCGTGAACATTGTGAAAACAGTAACAATATCCAGGCCACAAAAGCCTTTATCTCCATTCTATCAAAAAAAACCAAAAAGTCCTATATAACATGAAATCATCAGGACATGTAACCTGCTATCTGTATATAGGACCTTATTCGAAACATAACACAAAAAAAGCGCCAACCGCTTGGGTTGGCGCACTAGATATTTCATTAATAACTCCGCCAGTCCTCTTCCTCAGAGCGTACCAGCGAGGCACGTATCACATATACAAAAGCACAGACCAGGATTCCGGTGACAAGACTCATGATCATCACTCCATCCGAATTGAATTCCACCTTGGAGACAATTAGGTGACGTTCAGGCGTTTTTCTCATTTTAGCACACATCACTCAAAAACACAGCCACTTTTGCAAGCGCTTTCTACGTATAATTTTGTACTGTTTGTCCACTTTTTTTCATATATTGATGGCAATAACATCACAGACTTCCGCACACCGACCATTCCAAATATAAAGGAGAAGAATTCATGGCTGCTTCACAACGACTCACCCATGTCCTGGTCACACTCGCTCTCCTGATCCTTTGTGTGTTAATGGTCTTGTATCCAGCGGAAACCTGGCATGCAGGTGTACGCGGACTGTCCATCTGGTGGGACGTATTGTTTCCCTCCCTTTTTCCTTTTTTGGTGCTATCCGAGCTGCTGCTCGGCTTTGGCATTGTTCATTTTCTAGGTACCTTGCTGAATCCACTGATGCGTCCATTGTTTCGTGTTCCCGGAAGCGGTGGTTTTGTATTTGCCGTGAGCTGTGCATCCGGTTATCCTACAGGGGCGAAACTGACCGCGCAGTTATGGGAACAAAAGCTGGTTACCCGGGAAGAAGGAGAACGGCTCGTTGCCTTCACTACATCATCCGATCCGATCTTCATGATTGGAGCGGTATCGGTTGGCTTCTTTCATAATGTCGCCATTGCTCCAGTATTGGTTGCGAGTCATTACGCTGCAGCTTTTCTGGTGGGTATGCTCATGCGTTTTCACGGGGGTACAGCAAAAGACTCACACCCAGACAGTTCTTCTGGATCTCCATCGGAGGAGATACCTAGAAACAGACTGGTCCGGGCCATCTATGCGATGCATGAAGCAAGAAAGGCTGACGGACGGGCATTCGGTGAACTGCTGCGCCAGGCAGTCTCCTCATCCCTTCGCCTTATTATTATCGTAGGAGGGCTGGTTGTATTCTTCTCGGTCATGATGGAGCTGCTTGTCCAGACCGGTTGGCTTGGCGGATTATACGGCATAACCGAGCAATTGTTACGACATAGCGGACTGCCTCCATCTTTATCTCCTAGCTTGGTCGGTGGGCTGTTTGAAGTAACGCTGGGGAACAAAGAGGCCGGGAGTGCCGGGGCATCCATCCCCCTCGTCTATAAAGTGGCAGCAGCAGCCTTTGTTCTCTCCTGGGGCGGATTATCGGTCCATGCACAGATTATGAGTGTTCTTAGCAACACACCCATGAGATACGGTCCATTTCTATTTGCCAGAGCAATTCATGCGCTAATCGCACCTGTGCTGGTCCTGCTGTTATGGACACCCCTGATGGGGCGTTCCTCTTCACCCGTTCTCATGGAGCCCGGTTTCATCCCATCGTTATCAACGTATACACCGGACTGGGGACTGATTTTCTTGTCCGGAATGATTGTTTTTGTAAGCCTCATCGTGTTGTTGTTATTCCTTGCTATATTAAGTTCCATTCTCAAGCCTAGACGACATGCCAAAAAATAAGTGGACGATTCATCTATATTTAACTGAATATGCGCCCAAACGTTGTGTTCTTCCGCGGAATTGATTATCATCGGTAGTATAATGACCACAAAGGAGCTTTCATCTTGAGATACTATGTTCAAGACCGCGGAGACCAGTTATCGATTGATCTCAGTCAGCAGTTTCATGCGCTGGCGAAGGAAGAAGGGTTCAAGCTGGATGCAGAATCGCCGGAGATTGTTATCTCCATCGGGGGCGATGGTACGATGCTACAGGCATTTCACAATTTCATCGACCGTATTCCGGATATTGCTTTTGTTGGGGTTCATACAGGCCATCTCGGCTTTTACGCCGATTGGAAGAAGGAAGAATTACGGGAGTTAGTCAGGCTGATGAGTGGCAAAGGAGATCCGGAGCGTCTCAAACCACGCATTGTACAATACCCGCTACTGGAGCTTGAGATTCGGAAAAAGTCAGGGAATTCCTCTTACATCGCCCTTAATGAATTTACGTTAAAAGGTGTAGACGGTACAGTCGTAGCCCAGGTCGATATTAACGATGTGACATTTGAGATGTTCCGTGGGGATGGCATCTGTGTATCCACGCCATCAGGCAGCACGGCATACAACAAGGCCCTTGGCGGTGCCATGGTCCATCCGACCATCGAGGCGATTCAGATTGCGGAGATTGCATCGATTAATAACCGGGTCTATCGTACACTTGGTTCACCGGTTATTTTGCCCAAGCATCATCATTGTGATATTTTCTCCCGCAAGGATCAGCGGTTATTGATGACGATTGATCATGTGAACGTGATGGTGGAGGATCTGATCTCCGTCCGTTGTCAAGTATCCAGTCACAAGGTCAGTTTCGCACGTTTCCGCCCTTATCCATTCTGGAACCGGGTTCGCACGGCATTTCTTGACTAAAATAAACACACCAAAAAAGCGGTCCTTCTCAGGAACCGCTTTTTGCTTTGGCTTGAGGCTGATCCTTGCTCTTCTGAAGCACAAAGTACGCACAGCCAAAGTTACAATATTCATTGATATAATCCACCATACTGGCGATTGTGGAATCCTTTGTCGCTTTTGGATGGTTATCACGGTAAAAACCTTTTAACCTTAACTGGCTATAACCCCAGTCCCCGATAATATAATCATAACGCTCCAGCACTTCACTGTAACGATCACGGAAAACCTCTGGATTCCAGCCTTCTTTGTGGTTCTGGACGATTTCATAATTTTTGCCGCCGATTTGTACAATGACCGGTTCTTTGGGCTTTTCTTCAACCGATTCAACAACTGATTCCTGAACCGGCTCCTCGATCTGCTCCTGAAGTTGGTCCTGAATCTGTTCTGTGATTTTTTCTTCTTCCAATCCGGTATCCTCCATCACGCGTGTGTTGCCGCCTGTTCAGCATGTTTGGTAGCCGATTTCACCTGTTCATGCGCATGGTAGGAGCTGCGTACCATCGGGCCGGATTCGACGTGGCTGAACCCACGTTTTAATCCTTCCTGTTTCAATGCAGCGAACTCCTCTGGCGGATAATACTTTTCAACATACAGATGTTTCTCCGATGGCTGCAGATATTGACCAATCGTCATAATATCACAGTTCACCGCACGAAGATCATCCATTGTTGATAAAATTTCATTATATTCCTCACCTAATCCAAGCATAATGCTTGATTTCGTAGGGATGTTAGGTTGCATTTCTTTGGCACGAGCAAGCAATTCCAGTGAACGTTTATATTTTGCCTTGGCACGCACTTTGTCTGACAACCGCTCAACCGTCTCAATATTGTGATTCAGAATGTCCGGTTTGGCATCCATTACAATCTGCAAAGATTCCCGATCACCCAGAAAGTCTGGAATGAGAACTTCAACGCTGCACAATGGCAGGCGACGCCGTACGGCCTTCACGGTCTCTGCAAAAATCGTAGCTCCCCCATCCTTCAGGTCATCACGGGCTACACTTGTAATTACGCAGTGTTGCAGATTCATCTGCTCTGCTGCTTCCGCCACACGTTCTGGTTCCTGCAAATCAAGCTCCGTTGGCAAGCCTGTATTCACCGCGCAAAAACGGCATGCCCTTGTGCAAATATCGCCCAAAATCATAAAAGTGGCCGTTCGATTGGCCCAGCATTCATAAATATTCGGACATCGCGCTTCCTCACATACCGTATGCAGCGTTTTGGAACGCATCATCGTTTTCATTTCCTGATAGTTATCGCCGGTTGTCAATTTGATCCGAATCCAATCCGGCTTCGGTTCTTTAACACGTTTTGCCAATACATAAACCTTCTTTCTAACTGAAGTTAGGCTGTTGCTCGGAACATATTATACCATGAAAGCGCTGGAAAAACCCCCATTTGTCACATCTTGTGCATTCATGCCCGATATGGACAATTTGTATAATTCGATTCCCCCCAAGAGCTTACATGGATAAAATGAGAACTTTTGAAGAACGCTAACCTTTAGCTTGGTTCATCGGGTACCTTGTATCATTCTAATGGAAAGGGGCTGCTTCCCAGTGCAACAACGCTTGACCTTCAGGCACACGTACCGCTTTTGGATCAAAACTTTACTTGCAGGTACGCTGCTTCTCCCATTCTTGCCTGTTGAAGTTTATAGTGAACCCGCCCAGGCCGCTCCCAAACCACAGGCTACCGAGTTAAAACCCGCAGAAATTTTCGCTGCACGTCGCCATTTATATGAAACCATCGGTCAGATGACCCAGATTCCCTGGTACAGGCTTGCTGCTATTGATCAGTATGAACGAACGATTACTCGTGCACATCCAAAGGATCGCAAGCATCCGGAGCGGCTTACGGGTATCTTCATGACCCCTCCGGCCTGGAGAGGATGGCTAAATCCCGATGAGACGGATCAACATCCGGAATCCATTCTTTTTTTCAAAGGATATGGACGTGATGGTTCAGGAGACGGTATAGCGGATGCCAACAATGATCAGGATGTGTTGTACAGCATGGCTTCTGTTATTCAAGGTTACGGGAACAAACAAGAGGACTTCAACATTGCCTTGTGGGAATATTATCACAACTCCCGTGCCGTGCAACGGATACAGCAATTCGCGAAGTTATATGAGCATTTTGACAATCTGGATCTATTCGGACACGCCTTTCCGGTCCCGCTCGGAACCAACTACTCCTATCGTAGTACCTGGGGGACAAAAAGAAGCTGGGGCGGTTATCGCATTCATGAGGGAACGGATATCTTCGCTCCGCATGGCCTACCTGTGCGCAGTACCTGTTACGGGGTCGTGGAAATCAAAGGCTGGAACCCGTTTGGCGGCTGGCGCATCGGAATTCGGGATTTGAATAACCATTATCACTATTACGCCCACCTCTCGGGTTTTGACAAGAGCGCACGCATTGGTGAAGTTGTTATCCCCGGTCAGGTTGTGGGTTGGGTTGGCAGTTCGGGTTACGGAAAACCGGGCACGCAGGGCAAATTCCCTCCACATCTGCACTATGGGATCTACCGGGACAGCGGACTGCACGAATGGTCGTTCGATCCTTATCCACTGCTGAAACATTGGGAACAGGATGAACGCAAACAAAAGAACAAGAAAAGCAAGTGAGACGAGGATATGCTCGGTATTCGGAAGGAATTCGTAGTACACCTCATGTCTTGATCCAAACCTGTAAACTGCCGGAATTAAGTCGATTCTCTTCGGCTGAGAGTACGATAAGCATTCGAAAAAGGGACCTCTTTAATAGAGGCCCCTTTCTTTGCTTAGTAATTCAAATTTGTGTGTATCATGGGTGCGCGTCCTTATTGAGCTGTAATCCCCCATTCACATCAGGCAGATCATCCGGTTCAATTTCTTCAAGTTCATTCCCTTGCAAACGGTCTGACGGCGTCTGTTGCTGGTTCTGGCTAGGGGGATTCGTAGTTACTCCATTACCGCTTGATACACCCGTATGACCTGATGGCAGCGCAATAGCTGGGGCATTACTACCGTTACTGCCCACTGGCTTGCCCTGATTATCGTAATAATACATTGGCACATCCCCGACAACCAAAAGGTAGGAAATCGGGATTTCCGTATCAACCGTTTCGGGTTCCATGTCGAAGGGCACCACGACCGCGACCTCAGCAATGATGTGAATGTACACTTCCACCAAAATCATGTTAATACCCGCATTCTGCTGACGGGTGTTCAGATCCACTTTGACAGCGCCTTGGGGCTCAATACGAACCGGTATACTCGGGCCAAATGAAGCCAACACCGGACTGCCCAGCGCCTGCCCCAGTGGGATTTTTTCTTTTAACATGTGTACATTCTGCAGCGTGGATTGCACAATATTCATCGTACTTGCAGTGATTCGCATATGCTCATTGTAGTTCAGCATGAAACCGGACACTTTCCCGGCGGTATCCGTCTTCCAGTCAATCAGTCCTTCGTTGGTTTTGCCATCTGCAACCTGTGCTGTAATCGCCTTGTTGATCGCTTCGGTTGCAATCTGCTTCACTCTGATCTTGGCCAAGTGCATGATGGGGGGCTTCATCTTTTTATCCACATAAGCAAAGCCCTGCATCAAACAAAACGCGGTGACCAATAAAATGATCAACCACATTTTGCGTTTGCCACTTGGCGGCTTACGGCGTCTCCGGCTTCGCCATCTTCTTCTCATCATCGAAGTGTCCCTCCCCTGCGGGATGAGCTATAGGCTATATGTTAACCTTATGCACCGTTGTCCCGAAAAAGAAGGACAGTACGTGGACACTGGACAGAAAGTAACAACAACATGAAAGGGACAAGTACTCCTCTTTGGCTAACCTAACCGGAAATCGGAAACTACAATAAACAGAGATAAAAAAACCTTTCACCCGCAGATTACTCTGCAAGGCGAAAGGCTTTATGTTCAGACCAATTCAGGCCATGTCTATCCTTTTATTTCGGAACAGATTCCCAGTCTTTCAGGAAACGTTCAATCCCGCTGTCCGTCAGTGGGTGTTTCCAAAGTGTCGGCAGAAGCGAACCCGGAATGGTGGCAATATGCGCACCGGAAAGGGCTGCATCCTCTACATGTTTGATATTGCGAATGCTTGCTGCGATAATCTCGGAAGGCAGATCATACATGTCCAGAATAAGACGCAGATCACGAATCAATTTCATACCATCCACCGCAATATCATCCAAGCGACCAACGAATGGACTGATGTAGGTTGCACCGGCTTTCGCCGCCATCAGGCCCTGTGCTGCGGAGAAAATCAGCGTAACATTGGTTTTGATCCCTTTTTGCGTTAACTCATGACAAGCGTACAACCCATCTTCGGTCATCGGCAATTTAATGACTACATTCGGTGCCCATTCTGCAATTTCATAAGCTTCCTTCAACATATCCTCGGCTTTGAGACCGATGACTTCAGCACTGACCGGGCCTTTAACAACGCCACAAATCTCCTGAATGACTTCTTTAAATACGCGACCTTCTTTGGCGATCAAAGACGGGTTAGTCGTGACTCCATCCACCAGACCCAGACGTTCGATCCGTTTGATTTCTTCCACATTCCCTGTATCCAAGAAAAATTTCATGATATGTTACCTCCACTTGATGAATTCGTAAACACGATATAAGTCATTACCCGATTCTCATCATATGTTAACAGTTATATATAAAATTAATTTTTCTCTACAGCGTGACCGCCAAATTCATTACGCAATGCTGCTACCACTTTACCTGTGAATGTATCTGTTTCCAGGGAACGGTAACGCATCAGCAAGGATAACGCGATAACCGGAGTAGCGGTTTGAAGGTCAAATGCCGTTTCTACCGTCCAACGTCCTTCACCGGAAGAGTGCATTACGCCTTTAATCTCATCGAGGTTTGCATCTTTGGAGAAGGCACGTTCTGTCAACTCCATCAACCAAGAGCGGATAACGGAACCGTTGTTCCATACGCGAGCCACTTGTTCGAAGTCGAAGTCAAATCCACTTTTCTCCAATACGTCAAAACCTTCACCGATGGATGCCATCATACCGTACTCGATACCATTGTGAACCATTTTGAGGAAGTGACCGCTGCCCGCTTTACCTGCATACAGGTAGCCGTTCTCAACGGAAGTATCTTTAAATGCCGGTTCAACGATTGCCCAAGCTTCCGGGTCTCCACCGATCATATAACATGCTCCATTACGTGCACCTTCCATACCGCCTGATGTACCTGCATCCATGTAGTGAATGCCTTTAGGTTTCATCTCTTCGTAACGGCGGATGGATTCTTTGTAGTGAGAGTTACCTGCTTCAATAATGATGTCGCCTTTGGAGAGGAGTGGGCTAACTTCAGCCAATACAGCGTCTACCACGTTGTGAGGAACCATGATCCACAATACACGTGGGGATTCGAGCGAAGCCACCATCTCTGCGTAAGAAGATACGCCTTCAGCTCCGTATTCTTTCATTTCATTTACTGCTTCAGCATTCAGGTCAAAAGCAACCACTTCGTGTTTGTGATCAATCAGGTTTCTACCCAGGTTCAATCCCATTTTTCCTAATCCGACAAGTCCAAGTTTCATTTCAAAATCCTCCTGTTATGAACAATGTTTAAATTTCATTTGCGTTCAAAATTAAAAATAAGTGCTTAACGTTTGGCGAAGTATCCGTTCCGGTCACGAATCGTTCTTTTGATCGCTGTTATCCCCAGATTTTTTGAATCTCCTATATAGGAGAAAATCCGGGGATAAAGGCGAACGCTTTGCTTCTACAGAATCGATTTCGTCCCCTACACTACATTCTCAGCGTTCAAGCCAACCGATTTTCAAAACTGAACCACTAATCTATATTCAAAAATTTTCACGGCCTTCCGGCAAACATAACCGGAAGGACTTATGCAAAATTGGAACGGTATGATTCGTAATAGTTACTGTATATATCAGTATTTTGCATCAATCCAAACTCGCTTAAGAGTACTAGCAGCTCTATGGGAATAAAACATTTCGTTTTATATCCTGTTGACTTGGAAAGGTTTGTTTGGATTTGTGCAAATGATTATTTGTGAGCAGAACGGATCGTACTGTTGTTTTTACTGTTTTGTTCTTTTATGCCCACTCTTTCGTTTCACTTACCACCAACGGTAGCCGTCTGCTGCTGTCAGGCGATCTGCTGACTCTGGTCCATGCGAACCTGCACTGTACGTATCCAGTGGCACGTTGCCAGCTTCGAATGCTTCCTGAATCGGTTGCACCCATTGCCATGCCAGCTCCACTTCGTTCCAGTGAGCGAAGAAGGTGGAATCTCCACGCATCGCATCAAAGATCAGATTCTCGTAGGCTTCAGGGATGTTACGTTTACCTGAGTTGAAGGTCATATGCATTGGTTCCACTTCACCATGGTTCAATGGATTTTTCGCATTTAATTGAAGGGAAATACTTTCTCCCGGACCAATTTCAATCGTAAGCAGGTTAGGTTCCGTTGTATTCTCGGATTCATGCCCCGTTTTGAGTGGAGACTTGAATTCAACAACGATTCTGGTGGATTTCTCAGCCAGGCGTTTACCTGTACGGATATAAAATGGAACCTCACTCCAGAATGGATCATCGATCCAAAGTCTTGCGGCAACATAGGTCTCGTTCTGAGATCCGGCTGGGATGCCAGGCTCGTCCAAATATCCAACAACCGAAGTCCCTTGCAGGTCACCTGCTGCATATTGCGCACGAACAACTTCAGAAGCAATATTTTCTTTTGTCAACGGACGAAGTGCTTCAGCAATTTTTTGCTTTTTGAATTGAATTTCTTCCGGTGTGCAGCGTTTTGGCAAATGCAAACCAATCATCATCAGCAACTGAAGCATATGGTTTTGGAACATGTCACGAAGGGCACCACTTTGGTCGTAATACGCGGCACGTTCTTCAACACCCACCGTCTCGCTTGCCGTAATCTGTACATTGGCAATATAACGGTTAGACCACAACGCCTGAATCACCGGATTTGCATAGGTGAGCGTCTCAATATTTTGAACCATCGGTTTTCCGAGGAAATGGTCAATGCGATAGATCTCTTCTTCTGCAAAGGTATTGCTCAGTTTTTCGTTCAGATCACGAGCCGATTGCAGGTCGTGTCCAAATGGTTTTTCGATAATCAGTTTTTTCCAGCCTTTGGTGTTACCCAGGCCACTTTCTTGAATGTTTAATGCGATTGGCTCAAAGAATTCCGGTGCCACCGACATGTAGAACATGCGGTTTTCGGGAATGTTAAGCTCTTGTTCACGCTGTTGAACCAACTCCAACAGTTTGGTGTAATCTTCAAGCTTCGTATTATTTAAAGAACAATAACGGAAAGCTCCAATGAAATCACGAACTTGAGATGCTTCTTCCGGCGTCTGACGTGAGAATTCATGCAGTGACTTTTCAACATTCGCCTGGAAGTCCGTATCTGACAACTCACGTCGTCCCAAACCAATAACGGAGAAGGATTTCGGCATTTTCTGATCCATGTACAAGTTATATAATGCAGGATAAATCTTGCGTTTGGCTAAATCGCCTGTTGCCCCGAACAGGACAAATGTCATTGCATCCATTGGAGTGCCTCCTGTGATCTGTGCAGTATAGTATATGATGTTGCAAAATGTTCAAATCCAAGCATGACAAAAGACGGAATAAGTGGGTATGGTCCCCGCCTTGCCTCCGTTTATATAACGCACCTGAATTCAACCATGGAACATACCTTCTCTCCACAACCTGTGTTTAGGTTATAAATTGTAACCATTTAAATTAACGTTACCCATATTACACCTGTCATCACAATTCGTCAACAATCGTGTCGAACCTGTGAACTCCAGTGTTTATAGGGTATTTATTTGATGATAACGCTTTATGTGGTAACATTAAGAACAATTGGTATGTGACATTTTACACATATGGCCTGTGGACAAGTAGGTTACAATAAGTATACTAATGATATTACAAGCAATACTAAATCAAAGGAGTACAATCATGAGCGATGATGAGAATGCCAAGCAAATATGCACAAAAGTGGAACAATCTTATCAGATCATTGGCCGAAAATGGGTAGCCCTCATTATCCATGCGTTGATGGAGGAGCCCAAACGCTTCAGTGAGATTCACGCTTATATCCCTGACTTGAGCAAACGTGTGTTAAATGAGCGAATGAAGGAATTGGAGGAAGAAGGACTTGTGGTTCGCCATGTGGTCACGGAACGTCCAGTTCGAACTGAATATATGTTGTCACGAAAAGGAACGGAACTGGGGAGAGCGCTAAGCGCCGTGGAACGCTGGGCTGATAAGTGGCTGTAACAACTTGAGAAATCCTAAAGGTTTATTTAGCATGAAGGTTACCGATGTGCAATCCCGGAGGTGGAGTATCGCATTTAGCAACTGGCTAGTGCAATCCGCATCCGGGATTTTTTTAATTCAAACGGTAAATACTAATTGTGTATATAGAGACGTAATAACGCTATTATTTTGCAAACTAAAATAATGCTTGCTGCACCGTTCAAATTGTTGCCGATAAATACATCGGGCTCGTCCCGGCAGATTTGCGAAATAACTGGATGAAATACATCCGTTTGGAGATCCAGTGCGTTTGCCAATCTCCTTCACCGCAAGTGTTGTTATCTCAAGGAGTAAGAAGTCCTGCCCAACCTTCGAGCTTTGACGTGTTCCGTAACGCTGCTACCTGTCTCTTGATGAAAACGCAGGAAGCATTCGATTTGGTTAAGTGAACATCTGCCGCCATCTGGTCCAATCTGATCTCATATTTGAAATGCTCTTCAATCCACTGTATCATCTTCTCCGAGGTCTCAGATGACGTGAATCCGCTAGCTGCGAAAGCGTTTCATCTACTCCCTCTTTCTGTTGATTATCGTCAAAGGGATTATTATCTGGAAGCGTTCTCGAAGATAATCGGATGAAGGTTCCGGGTTAATTGATTTTTGGAGTTGTAGACGCAACAAACGTAGCAAAAAGATGCCACCTCACTATTACGTGAGGTGGCATCTTTAGATACTCATAACAATGACTTTTTTTTTTGGATTAGATCATTATTTCAAGATTAAAACAAATTTTTATGTAAAAATAAAAATCTCAATATACTTTTAATAGCTTCCATCAGCATCCTTTATTCTCTTGATCGCATCTAACATTTCTTGTTTTTGTTTGAGGAGTAACTGTGTCCGAGTATCCAGCTGATAGAAGAATACTTCCACCTTGATTCTAAGTTTATCGGCTGATTGTCCCTTCCAGGTGTTCAACTTCCCATACAATACACGTGCTTCTCTCTCGTTTTCTCTCAATTCGTTAAGGATAAGATCCAACTCTTGTTCTGCCTGTAATAACTGATCCAAGTCCATGGCTATACTGCTTCCACTCATTACATTTTCCTGCCTTTCTACCCATGTTCGTTAAGCTACTGTTCCACTATCGGCCTGGATAAATAGATCCGCCTTGTTCTGAATATAATCTACAAGATCAGTGGTATGTTCCAGATGCCATTCATCTAACTGCTTAATACTCATCTGAAGATCCCATACAATCGGCACAAGCCGCTGACTATGACTGCTCTCGGTGTACTCAAAAAAGTTCCGTTGGATTCGCTCAACTTGAGATAGACCTAACGAGTCTTCTATTCCTTTAGAAATTTCCTTTTCCAATGGAAATCGGAGATCGTCAAATGCTCTATTGATCGTTGCTCCAATTTCAGGAAAACCTATATTTAGAACATCCGCTTTTAAATCAGGAGCTTTTCTATCCAAGGTACTGGAGCCTTCCGTTCCTCGGAAAGCAACGACCGCTTGTTTTGTATCAGGATTATAAAAGGTCACTGCATCCATGCCAGATGAATTGTGTTTTTGGTCGAGTACTTCCCAGCCCGTTAAACCTTCAATTTCAATTCCTTTCTCAAAATCGTTATAAGCTGCATCGGACATTCGTTGATAAACCTGATCGGTTATATTTCTATTGTTTAGATCATCCTTACTCATTTAATCTCCCTACCTCACATTTAACTGTAATATCAAAGATTATATCCTTTTACTAATAATGCTTTCTTAAATTCAGGACTATACGCAAACATCTCTTTCAAACCAGTTTCATAATTAATCGATATTATGAACGTTTGATCTTCGTTTCCCGTTATATAACCATATATTGATACACGTGACATTGCCATCTTAGGCTGCATTTGCCTCCTTGTGATGGTCACGTCTAAATCATAAGTTTCTTTTAGATAATCAATGGCAATGGTCTCCGAACGCTCTATAATTTCTTGATCCTTTTTGTCCACTCCAGAACATCCTCCTATTACTCCAACGATCATTATGGTAAATGTAATTATCTTTATTATCCGGGACACAGCCATCCCTCACTTTATCGATATAGGTGTAAAACAGAAGAAATCCTCTAGTAAAAGGATTTCTTCTATCCAGTAACTGATTGTAATACTTACATTTATTTCTTAATGCGGTACCTGCGCACTGAAATCATCCCGGCTGGAGCGATCTGCATGGTAAAAGACCACATCTCCGTCCCGCAACGTAAAGCTGTTTCCGTAGCTATCCTCTACCTCACGCTGGAATCCTTCTAGCAACCATTGATTCATCAGCGGGGCATGGATATACTGCAGATGCGGTGCTGCCAGATTTCCCTCTCGAATGGACTCAAAGTTTAAGTTCACCACGACATACCCATCCTTCAGGAAGATCGGCGATTTAGCATCCAATCCGCCATGCGTACGTCCATACTCAGCCAAGTTTGTTCCCGCTTGTACCACATAGGGCTCAGCAGGTAGACTGTATTCCCCGTACCATTGTTGAATGGCTGCATTCGCACGCAGGACATCTGCACTGGCGGTGGTGGGAATATTCGTTTTCGGACCGATAAATGTCCGCAACTGTTCTGGTATCAAGAGTAGGCTGTATCCGCCTACCGGAGTTTTCATTTTCGTGAACTTGTCTCGATAGTACTCTTGATACGCTCGTTCACTCATCATCCCCGGATGGATTTCACCATATCGGTTGTATTTGTACGTCGCTGTATCTCGTAGTTGTTCGGACGGAACTTGACGTAGCCGATCATTCAGAATCACAAATCGTTTCACTTGATCTTCTGTCGAACCGATGCGAATAAAGTTCCGTTGGTTGGTGGAGTAATACAGATCCACGGGCACACGCGTACTTCCATCCTTACTCACAAAATCAAAGGTTGGCGTGAGACGAATGCCATCTCGCGGGCCGAACATGTTGCCTTTTGTTTTAAAGTCAAACTTGAAGTGATATCCCGTCTTCACCGCCACATTCTGGTACCCTTGCAGCGGGTGACTGCCCGGACGAATTGGGACGGTAAACTGAGGTTTGTTCCCCCGCTTATCTCCGTCAATATCCTGCGTGCCGGTCCAGTAACTGATCCAGGTCGGCGCAAGGCTATTTTTGAAACGGCGGAAGACCAGCTCCCAATTATAATCGGCGATATCGGTAATCTCAAAGTCGTATAGTCGCCCAATGACCTCCACAGATACTTCGTCCGAAGCGGCGTGATAGTACAGGTCTGTGTTGGCATCGGGCTGGGCGTCGATCTTCGGCTGGGTGCTAAAATTCGACGGGGCATTTTCAGCGATATTCCGGAATTCCACTTGGTAGTCTCCTTCATCCACCCACACCGGCAGATAGAAGGTCGTATCCAGTACCGGGACCTGAACATCAATCCACGTATTTCGTGGATAAAATTGCGTTCGGTCGGCACTGTACACGTCAAAAGGAAACCGCACTTGTTTGATCCGATAATATTTAGCGTAATCCCGATCGCCATATCCCGGGTAGGATCCCGCATCCAGATGTTGTCCGCTGGTCGGGATGCGAACTGTGAACGGTCGCTCCAAAATGAGCGCAGACCGACTCATGTTCGGCACCGTTTTCTGGTTATGTGGCTGATCATCCGAGACAAGCGAGTAGTTCACAACCGGGGTATGGACGGTGACCATGTTAATGGAATTGATCGGAAAAGTCATTCCTTGGCTGCCTCCCAAGGTTGTAGGATGAAGCGCATACTCAATCTCCCCCGTCGACTCTGTATTCGCCCTGTTCAAGCGGTCCTGGGGGATTAACAGCTGATCTGCGTACAGCACCTGCTCTCCGGTGTTTTTATACGAACCGATCTTGGTCGGTGCTGGGATTTGCGCCGGATCCGGTCCGTTTTCAACGACAGTGCTGCCATCCATTACCTTCGTGGTTGAACCTTCCCACGTAAAGTCAAGTGCATCGTTCTTCACATCAGGCGGGCCCGTTTGACCCTCAGCTATGCCTTTAAGCAGTTCTGTATCATCCGGTACTTCAGGCGGCTCATATCCATCGCCTGCCACCACGTCGGGAACGAAGCTAATCTCCCCCGTTTCCTGCGGTATCACATGAATCTCCACCTCCTCATCATGCTCCATCTCCAGGTCGGGCGCTGTATACTCCTGAGGCCAGAGCGTGATCCGACCACCATCAGGGAGAGCATAATTCTCCATTTCGGCTTGCTCAATGGAATACAGTTCAACGTTATTGATCTTCCAGTAGCTGTAATTCCTCTCAAAGCTGAACTTGTACTGGTGTGGATATTCATCGGAACCTTGAGTATCTGGTTGCGGAATCGTTGTGCCATTAGGTCCCGGTAGGGCTGGTTGTTTAACCTTCCAAGTGCGGGCATAGGTAATATCGGCGGTACAATCATAGGTAATGGTACCTTTCTGTTTGCCAAAGGTATGCTGGAACAAATAGTTCATCGCCCAGGTGTTGGCATACAGATGCTCCGAGGTTGGTATCCCCAGCGTAGCATCAAAATGTATGTCGTTAGTTGGGTCATCCGCCAGAATATGCCCTTGAGCACCCGGATCCATATATTCTACTTGCGGTGAAGCTATCTCGTTCGGTGGATTAATGTTAGGTTTGCAGGCTGCCTTCCCGTCCGGGATAGGATCATCAGGAATAACTGTCGTTACTTTACGATATACACCTACTACATTCGTACCTCCAAGATAATTCGTAAAATTTCTTTCTGATAACTTTGCATTTCTCTCTGGATCACCCGTTTGTACAAAATTCTGCTCATTTAACTTCCGTTTAGACTGAACATACGACTTCACTAGCTTATAGGTATCACCTTGAAACGGATAAGTTTTATCTAACATTACTGTATCTACTGGTTTACCTACTGGCCAATTTTTATCTACATCTTCAATGTCGCTCTCTACTTTTGCAGAATACATCTCTATGCCTTCACTAGTTCGATATATCTTGGTAACTGGATAGTATCCATTCACTTTTACAGGAATATCATAGTACTGTCTGAACTTACTTGGGTCAGCCCAACTTTCAGCATTCTTTATACTCTGAAGAGTCACGAAATCCGTATTAGGTCTAGATCCGTTAATAACATGAAATATAGAGCTTAACCAAATCTGTCCACCATTGGTTATCTTCTCGAGTCCAGCAGCTTCTAAAGCATCATTCACTTGATTAACAGGAATATTGAAATATGTAGTAACCGTTCCATTGGTGTTATGTACTTCTCCTACCTGAGTAATTCTGACTACACCATGCGGCCCCCCTTGTTGAGGGGCACAATTGGTTGAGGTGCATCTTGCATTACGAGCTATTGTGAATCCGACCGTTTTATACCGAATGGATGTGGTTGCTCCTGTTGAGGTTGTACTAAATTTAATTGAACCTGACGGCTCAAATTGAATATCATCTGCAGCATATGCTGCAGGTTTGATACTGAACACAACCAGTAATTCTATTATTAATGAAACCATCAAAAAACATAAGACGAATCTCTTGAGAAGCTTCTTCATTTCACTTCACGTACTATAGAGTTGTCACTAAATAGTGTAGCCATGCCACTGACCTTCAAATCATACGTATTTGAATTCGTAGATAACGGAATATCTGCATATCCTGCATATTTTTTTCCTTTTTTAAAGGTATCAGCATCTATGAAACGTTCATCAAATATGATGTTTTCGTATTTAATGTAAGATTTGATCTCAAAACTAAACCTAGTTCGAATAAAATAACCAGCTAACTTATCCGCATCAGTCACCATAGAAGGTTCTGCTACCAAAGACCCTGTCATGATGATTTTGTTTTCCTTAACCCACTTCACATATCGTCTCATATCCGCAAGTACCACCCTGAAAGCCTGATTGTGATATGTAAATAATGTATTGGCCCATTCTTCATCAATTGTTCTGTAGTCTACGTTAAGCATCAAGTTATAGTAATTCTCCGTTGTTTGTTTCCATTGATCCATTAGAGCCTTATTGTTAAAGTTTCTATCCATCTTGGCTAGTTGGGCAGAAGTCGTATCTACAATAATATTGGGTTTCATCTCATACATCTCATTCGGATACTCTTCCAAAATATAAGGGAAATCTTTTGCATTTTTAGGCAAATTGGTGGTTCGAATAAGCCGCCCCCACGGATCCCGCTCCGCATTCTTCGCTTTTTCTGCATTCTTTAAAGCTACTGTATCTACTTTCAGTGTCTGTCCACTTCGCACTTTACCAATTCGGTCTACAACAGTTAACGCTTGAGCACGAGTGGTTGTACCCTCGGGATCAAGCTTTCCGTTTCCCGTACCCGAAAGTAACCCATTTTTTACAGCAAGATATAGAAAATCATAATCATCTGTACCAATCTTCCCAATGGCCCGTGCCGCCACGTGTACCATTTCCATGCGCGTCATGGGTTTAGACCAATCTGAGGATGGAAAATCGGATTCAACATACAATTTATTGACTTTGGCAGATGTGACATATGGATCATACCACTGCATATTGGTCTTTGTAGGCTCTGCCTCATGGCCCAGTGAACTAACTATGAGCTTTAGAAACTCTGCACGCGTTACTTTATTTTCTGGATAAAACATGCCATTGGGATAACCACTAACAATCCCTTTATCCACCGCTGCCTGAATACTGGATACTGCCCAATGCCCTTGAATATCCTTGAATGATTTTTTTTGTCCCGCGTCACGATCTGTATTTGAATTCATTGGCTTGCTATTTAAACTACCATCCAAGGAAATTGATGTTTCCGCATGAACCTGAACTGTCGCTGCTAAAAGAGCTATTATCGTACTCATGACGATTACTTTCTTTTTCATCTGTGTTGGCCTCATTTCAATAAGAATAGTTAATTTCTTTGTTATGTAAATTCTTGCTGTTTATATGTGTATAGTGATCAAACTTTAAAGCTACTAAGCTCCCACACCACTATCGGCCTGGATAAACAAATCGGCCTTGTTCTGGATATAATCTACAAGATCCGATGTATGTTCCAGATGCCATTCATCTAACTGCTTAATACTCATCTGAAGATCCCATACAATCGGCACAAGCCGCTGACTATGACTGCTCTCGGTGTACTCAAAAAAGTTCCGTTGGATTCGCTCAAAGGTACGGCTCATATCCTGTGCTTGGCGACTCCATTTCCCTGCAATCTCCTTCAGTTCCTCTGGCGTTAACTCAATGGTTCCTGCCGAGTACCCACCTACAACGTTAACCACCGACTTAAAACCTTTGGATAGGGTATCCCATGCTTCACGTGCATGATCCAGGATGTTATGATCCGAAGGTTTCCGCGGAGAGTAACTCACTCGTTCTCCCGTAATTTCATCATACAAGGTATTATCGATATACCCATCGTCATCGAAGCTATAATGCTTCATATCGTGATATGAAGGCCCTCCCAGTGTATCCTTTATTTTGTCCACAGCACCGTAACTAGCATTAAAATCGTCATAATTTTTATCAATCACGAGAGTTGAACCCACGTGCCTCTCATATCCTCCCAGCATACCACTTGCAATGAAATCCCCAGGATGAATGAAGTTGGTTACCTGACGATCGAAAGCACCTTCTTCTGCTTTCCTACGCATTTCTGGTGTTAACGATGCCACGACGGTAGGCGCACTAAACGTGACTGCATCCAGTCCTGTATACACCGCTGCATATTGTGCATTTGCCCCGCCTAATGAATGCCCCGTAAGTGTAAAGTCTGCATCGGGATATTTGCTCTGCATCTCCTTCACATAATCTTCAGCCTCATATAGCTGATTTTCAAAACGCAGCCCCTTGCTGATGTTTTTTTGAGTATCTCCTAGCCAATTCTCAACTTGAGATAGACCTAACGAGTCTTCTATTCCTTTAGAAATTTCCTTTTCCAATGGAAATCGGAGATCATCAAATGCTCTATTGATCGTTGCTCCAATTTCAGGAAAACCAATATTTAGAACATCCGCTTTTAAATCAGGAGCTTTTCTATCCAAGGTACTGGAGCCTTCCGTTCCTCGGAAAGCAACGACCGCTTGTTTTGTATCAGGATTATAAAAGGTCACTGCATCCATACCTGATGAATTATGTTTTTGGTCTATTATTTCCCAACCTGGGAGACTATCTATTTTATTAGTCTTAAAATCATTGTATGCTTCGCTCGACATTTTTTTATAGGTTAAATCACTAATGTCCCTATTTCCCACTATTTCCACCTCTATCTCTAATATATGGGTCATAGCCCTTATTAACTAAAAACTCTTCTAATTCTGTATTAAAACTGAAAGATTCCTTTTCATTCGACTCGTAATCAACTGACACACTGAAGATAAGATTCTCATGATCTGTTACATGTCCAGATACGGTAACCCAGCTCATCGCCATTTTAGGCAAAATTTTCTTTTCTATAATTGTCACATCCAAGTCATATGTTTCTTTCAAATACTGAATGGCAATGGCCTCCGAACGATCTATAATTTCTTGATCTTTATCTTTTGTATCCACTCTTGAACACCCTCCTAAAATGAAAACTATCATCATGATAAATGTAACTATCTTTATCATCCGGGACACAACCATCCCTCACTTTATTGTTCTATTTGTAAATAGATAGAAAAAATCCTCTTGTAAAAGGATTTTTTCTATCAGGGTCTAATCCTAAAACTAACTTGCTTTTTCTTTAATGCGGTACCTGCGCACTGAAATCATCCCGGCTGGAGCGGTCGGCATGGTAAAAGACCACATCTCCGTCCCGCAACGTAAAGCTGTTTCCGTAGCTATCCTCTACCTCACGCTGGAATCCTTCTAGCAACCATTGATTCATCAGCGGGGCATGGATATACTGCAGATGCGGTGCTGCCAGATTTCCCTCTCGAATGGACTCAAAGTTTAAGTTCACCACGACATACCCATCCTTCAGGAAGATCGGCGATTTAGCATCCAATCCGCCATGCGTACGTCCATACTCAGCCAAGTTTGTTCCCGCTTGTACCACATAGGGCTCAGCAGGTAGACTGTATTCCCCGTACCATTGTTGAATGGCTGCATTCGCACGCAGGACATCTGCACTGGCGGTGGTGGGAATATTCGTTTTCGGACCGATAAATGTCCGCAACTGTTCTGGTATCAAGAGTAGGCTGTATCCGCCTACCGGAGTTTTCATTTTCGTGAACTTGTCTCGATAGTACTCTTGATACGCTCGTTCACTCATCATCCCCGGATGGATTTCACCATATCGGTTGTATTTGTACGTCGCTGTATCTCGTAGTTGTTCGGACGGAACTTGACGTAGCCGATCATTCAGAATCACAAATCGTTTCACTTGATCTTCTGTCGAACCGATGCGAATAAAGTTCCGTTGGTTGGTGGAGTAATACAGATCCACGGGCACACGCGTACTTCCATCCTTACTCACAAAATCAAAGGTTGGCGTGAGACGAATGCCATCTCGCGGGCCGAACATGTTGCCTTTTGTTTTAAAGTCAAACTTGAAGTGATATCCCGTCTTCACCGCCACATTCTGGTACCCTTGCAGCGGGTGACTGCCCGGACGAATTGGGACGGTAAACTGAGGTTTGTTCCCCCGCTTATCTCCGTCAATATCCTGCGTGCCGGTCCAGTAACTGATCCAGGTCGGCGCAAGGCTATTTTTGAAACGGCGGAAGACCAGCTCCCAATTATAATCGGCGATATCGGTAATCTCAAAGTCGTATAGTCGCCCAATGACCTCCACAGATACTTCGTCCGAAGCGGCGTGATAGTACAGGTCTGTGTTGGCATCGGGCTGGGCGTCGATCTCCGGCTCGGTACTGAAATGCGACGGGGCATTTTCAGCAATATTCCGGAATTCCACCTGGTAGTCTCCTTCATCTACCCACACGGGCAGATAGAAGGTCGTATCCAGTACCGGTACTTGGATATCGATCCACGTATTTCGTGGATAAAATTGCGCTCGGTCAGCACTGTACACGTCAAATGGAAACCGGACTTGTTTGATCCGATAATATTTAGCGTAATCCCGATCGCCATATCCCGGGTAGGAACCCGCATCCAGATGTTGTCCGCTGGTCGGGATGCGAACCGTGAATGGTCGCTCCAAAATGAGCGCAGACCGGTTCATGTTCGGCACCGTTTTCTGGTTATGTGGCTGATCATCCGAAACGAGCGAGTAGTTCACGACTGGGGTATGGACGGTGACGGTGTTGATCGGATCGACTGGAAAGGTTTTTCCTCCACTACCTCCCAAGGTGGTTGGATGGAGGGCATATTGGATTTCCCCTGTGGACTCCGTATCCGCTTTATTCAAAAGTGTCCGGGGAATCAACAACCGATCTTCATACAGCACCTGCTCCCCGGTATTTTTATACGAGCCAATCTTCGTTGGTGCCGGGATTTGCGTCGGATCCGGTCCATTTTCAACGACGGTGCTGCCATCCATGACGTTTGTCGTTGAACCCTCCCAGGTAAAGTCCAGCGCATCATTTTTCACATCAGGCGGGCCCGTTTGGCCCTCCGCTATACCTTTCAGTAATCCTTCATCGTTCGGGATCGGTAGTGGGGCATAACCAGAGCTCGCCAGTACATCCGGAACGTAGCTGATTTCTCCCGTTTCCTGCGGCATGACATGAATCTCCACGTCTTCCTCATGCTCCATCTCCAGGTCGGGTGGTGTGTATCCCTGGGGCCAGAGTGTAATCCGGCTTCCGTCAGGAAGAGCATAATTCTCCATCTTCGCCTGTTCGATCGAATACAGTTCGACGTTATTAATTTTCCAGTAGCTATAGTTTCGGTCAAAGCTGAACGTGTACGTCACGTCGACCGTATCCGAATCCTCGGTATCGGGTTGCGGGATAGACGTACCATTCGGTCCTGGCAGGTTAGGCTGCTTCACTTTCCAGGTCCGGGCATAAGTAAGGTCCGCGGTACAATCATAGGTAATCGTGCCTTGCTGTTTGCCAAAGGTATGCTGGAACAGATAATTCATCGCCCACGTATTGGCATACAGATGCTCCGAAGTCGGGATCCCGCGCGTGGCATCAAAATGAATGCCGTTCGTTGGATCATCCGCCAGAATATGCCCTTGGGCACCAGGTTCCATAAACGCAGTTTCGGGTGCAGCTACCTCATTCGGTGGATTAATGGTATATGTACAGCCTGCGACTCCCCCTGGTGGGGCTGTCCCATCACCCACCGTGACTTTTAAGTAAGCTATAAGATCGTATTTATATGAATCGTCGCTTTTCCAACGAACAGAAATTGTAGCGGTTCCCGGGCTTACGCCTTTAATCTTTCCACTTGGGTTCACTTCAACGATACCTTCCTGATCTGATTTCCATTCCACACCCGAACGAGTGGAGATATCTACCCAGTTGCCAAATTGCTTAGCTCCATGACTCATCGTAGCCACTTCACCTTTGAGATTGGCTTCTTCATCTTTTTTTAGTCGCTGAGTACCTGTAAGTCGAATTTTTTTCTGCTCCGTCCACTTACTTCGCCATGTTATATTTAAAGGCGTTAAATATAAGGTACTGTACTTGATTTTTCCACTGGGATTTTTCCCATACTCTTTTGTGTATTCCTGTACATATAAATCCGAATCTTTTTTTCCTGTATCCGAAGTTAAGGTTACCACTGTTTTTGTAGGATCCAGTTCTAGTTTGGTAATAAGAGAATTTTTGCCTTGAGATCTCGTTGTCTCGACTTTTGCAATATGTGGACTTGGAATGAAGACATCTGAGGGCACTTGCTCTCCAGTTTGATCAATGTACTTATCTGGTACATATACCGGATTATCTGCCATCTGAATTTGATCTCGAACTGATGTTTTCACAGGTGCATACTTGTCTCCGTCCTCAACATAGTTCGCTGGAATATTTCCAAAAGACGTTTCTGCAATCCACTTGAGACTATCAATCTGGTACCAATACACCCCTGGATTAGCTTGTTTGACTCCTTCAAAGACTCTCACTACTTTTTGATAACCCGTTGGTCCTTCGGGAAGAGCCTTTATCGGGGAAGGAAACTCTTTTAATTCTTTTTGATCCTCGGGATCAGGACTCACAACAATTCTTTTTAAGTTCTGGGCTTCGTCATCATTCGCTGCATTTGTTATATTTTCCATTGTAAAGAGTAATAGGCTAATGAAGAAAAAGAAAAGTACACATTGTTTTAATCCTTTAATTACATGGTTCATGGAATTCTAAAGAACGTGCTGGTATCTTTATCAACTACAAATGCCACCATAGATTGGCTGACAGACGTACCTGCCGACCTATCCAATAAAAAATTCATCCAAAATGTGCGAGGCACTCCTTGTTTAAAAAATCCCGAATCAACGTACTCCTCTACCGGCAAGTTGCTTATTCCATATTTTCCAGTAGTTCCACTATTGAAATTGCTAACGGTTGTAAAAATATCTCCCACCGCTTGGACAAAGGCCAAATTCCTTAAATTATTTCCATTCGGAGTCACCGTTACTTCCATAAACACCTCATAATACGGCTCCCGTATAGGATTTGAATATTTTTCATCAATAAACAATTTCCCATATAAATTTCGAATCGCTGTCTTGGATTGAGCATCAGCTACAATCATACGATGGGCAGTTATAGTCCCTAGATTATTGCGTAGCTTCACTTTTTTTCCAATCACACGATCAAAGCTTTCTGGGGTCCCATCCTCTCTCGTAAAATATTCGTATAGTGAAGCTGTGGTCAGATTGCTTCCCGTCAGACCTACCTCACGCATTTCATTCAAATCTCTGTAAGAATCGGCCTTACTTTCTTGCACTTGATCGTAACGGGATAAGATCACAGCCGCCTCTGCTCGTGTCGTTGTTTTTCCTGGACCAAACGTTCCATCGGGGTACCCACTCATCAACCCAGTTCCTAATACGATCGAGACGTAAGGATATAATGCTTTCTTCAAGCCACCCTTGTAGAACTCAGCTACAGGCACCAACGTATTTTCTGTATCCTTTAACGCTTGCTTATAATCATCGTTTTGTGCTGCAAGCCCTGAACTGATCCACTTTGCCATTTCCTCTCGTGTCAAAGCCGTGCCTGGCTTAAACCCATTCGAATAATCCTTTACGTTAATAAATCCAAGAGATACTGCCCGATCCACTTCTTTTTGACTCCAGTGACCCGTCAAATCCTTAAACACATTAGCTTGCTCCGTTTCCGGCGTTCCTTTAGCCACTCGGGCTAGCAATGCTGCAAACTCCGCACGTGTTACTGTCGCCCCAGGCTTAAATGTACCATCACTATATCCTTTGAAATAACCTTTTGCTACCGCTGCATCGATCGATGCTTTCGCCCAATGGCTCGTAGACACATCTTTAAATGAGGTCACGGCTGCTTGACTGGTGTTTGCGGTGAAAGGGAACATTCCAATTACCAATGCACCGCTTAATATGAGTTGTGTTACTTTTTTCAAATCTTTCACGCTCCAATTTTTATTTTTTCTCTCTTGATCTCTTCATACTTATGTACATTTTTTAAGTCTGCTGTTTGATTCCGTTTATATTCGTTTTTCTTTAAGACCTTCGGTAGTTTCAAAATGTTATCCTATGCCTAGGTCATCCATAACCTAAGATCCAATCAAAAATGCCATTTATATGAATATTTTACCACTATAGACTCAAAAAATATAGGTCTATTGAATCAAATAAATCATTACTAACCCTAAGTAGGTTCTAATAAACGCTAAAATCAAAACAGAATTTTCATCATCTTACTTCGGTCATACGATAGATGGGTCTCATCTCCACTAGCACCGATTTAGCTCGTACTCCCGTACTCCCTATCCCATATCTAGCGATAGGTCACTTCATCTGCCCCTTCTTCTTGGCCTACTCGTAGTCAGGTTTCCGATAGACTGTACTTCTACTTGAACTTCTGTAAACGAATTCCCAGTAAGCTCGTATCCGTCAGGTTAAATAATTGGCTCACCTCGTCATACCCAGCTGTTCCTGACTGATTCAGATGTTGGAATGTGGTATTTTTTGAAAATTAGATGACAAAAAAACAGATTAATCATAGTAGAATTTAACTATGATCAACCTGCACGATGTAACGAGATAACTTAATTAAGAGCGAACAATGATAATTTGAATATTTATTTTTGTAATCGTAGAGTTACAATTAATTGCTCAATGCCCTCTGAAATTACTTCAAATGATTTTCGTTCGAAATCCTCAAGTTTGACTAACCCATTCTGATTATCAACCACAACAATAAGCACGTTACCCTCTATCCCTATAGGAATGTGCTCGAGTTTGTTATCGTGGTTGTGCTTGTATCCCACAAGTAAGTTGAAGTAAGATTCTATATCTGTTGTTTGCTGTAAGGACTCTAGTTTTATATAATGGTCAGTAATAAAACCATCTAAATCTGCAAACCAAAACGAATTGAAATACTCAATGACAGATACATGCATTCTAATGCCTAATTTTTCTTCTAGTGAGCTAAAATCATAAATTTCTTTTTTTTCGACAGGTCTCCAAGAGATATAATCATCCTCGTCAACTTTTCCATAATAAATAAGAGATTCTACGTCTTCATCAAATGGTGTTTTAAATAAAAAATCTAATCCTCCTTCAGCGAGGGACTTCCTTAATAAAAAATATTGATTCATCGCTTCTTTTATGGACACATATATCACCCTTTACTTATTTAAGAATCTTTCTAGCATTTCAGCATATTTGCTATCACCACCTCAAGCTAAAGCGTCTACCTCTCTCTCACTATCGCCACAGGGTAATCTAAAGTTGCGAGTAAATTGAATATAACGTATGAAGCAAACATAACAAAAAACAGGCCAATCATGGTGATCTCTTATCATAATCAACCTGTTCGTTATTTAGGTTTATAACATTAAAGCTTCTTTATGTGCGTACATCCGAAAGGGATGATGTATTTGTGTTATTCGGTGGATGATAAGTTCATTCGGCACTGGGTAGCCCCACCAATGAAAAAAACCTTGAAAGGCACGAAGTCAATCCAGGTTTTCATTAACATTAAGATTCAAATGTAGTTCTATCGGGGAAATGTCCATTTTTCCTAATGAAACAAACTGATAACCTTTGTGCTGCTCTGTCGAAATAAAATTTTGTTAAAAAGTTCAGGTCAGAAATCGGGCCTAATTCGGCAAACTTCCTCGTTATTTTATTTAATTCTCCCCATAACAATCTCATTCGGACCAAATTTATAAACAACCTTTTCCTCATCTTCCATTTCCTTAAGTAACAAAACGAATAAAGCCAATATATGTCGCCTCCTTATTATGTATTCCACGGACAACCTGATTCTAAAGTTTTATCTTGTGTCTCTTTTATTCGTATTGAGTATTCACCTAATATATAATCCATTTATCACCATTTAAACTGTTCGAAGACACGCATTAAATAAATTTAAGTTTACTTCATAATAATATTAAGAGGTAGAGTCAGTTTGCATCTAAACGAAGTTTTGTGAATGTTTTGCTCATTCCAATTACTCGCTGTGTCAATACTTAATCATATAAAGTACACGTAGGGGCACGTTTTCTTGAGAGTGTCCCCTACGTTTATGGATGTCCCTATACCAAGTTGATAATCCTAATTCGGAGATGGATCCCATACATTGTCTTGATAAGGCCATTCCCATAAATCTATATATAAACCTGTTTCCTTTATTTGATTTATTGCATCCTCACAGATTATTGAACTTCCTATATCCATATAATAATCATAGGTGAAATTCAGGAAGAACTCATTTCCGCATCTCAGTTGACAAGTAATATCTTCTCTCATACCCAATCTAACAATATGCTCAATTTGTTTACCTGAAAGAATAGCTCCATCTACTAGAGAATAATATAAACTTATTATTTCTGCAGAATAACATTCCGGATATTTCAGTGTATGTCCCAGGAAGAGCTCTTCTTTTAGTTTATTTATTAAATAAATCTCCAATTCATGAACCTGGATACTGCTAGTATAGATTTTCACCGCTTCAACATACTTATCTTCAGTAAATAAGTAATCCTCTGCTGTAAATTCTTTCCCCTCATAATACTGACCTATATCAATTATTGAGGTCCATGTAGGTATTTTTGATTTTTTCTCTTCCCCCTTTTTTATGGGAGGATATTTTCTAACTTGCCAATAATCCATTTTCAATCTCCAATACGATTTAAATTTTTGTCATAAGTCCCTGATCTAGTCTCTCTACTCATCAAGTCCTCTATCGTTTTAGCAACTTTCCATACACCACCATTATCAGTACTTCCTGTACTCTGCCTTGGAATATCTCTTGTTATATATACGCCCTTTTCTTTTGAATAGAAGACTGCTGCTTTTGCTCTGCCCCCAGTAGTTTTTTCAAAACCTAGAATATTGGCTGCAACTTCTGCTTCCTTATCAGTACGATAAGGTCCATTCGGTGGAGTTGTTTTTGCAGAAGGTGTCCAATCTCCTGTTTTATTATTGTAATCATTTGTTCTTTGAGCTTTACGCTCGTAGTATCCACCGTAGGGATCGGCAGTCTCACACTTCATCAACCCTAGCGGGTTGATATAACTCACCGGATTACCATTCACATACGCATAGCGGTTAAATGTCTGCCCATCCTGAATTTCTCCGCGAATTACGTCTCAATTCAGGAACCGCTTCAGCTTCGGATCATAGTACCGTGCTCGCATGTAATACAGTCCATTGGCATCGGTCATGACCCCATCTCGACCGTTATACGCAAACGGCTGCTGGGTTAATCCTTCATGTTGCTCCAGTTCCCCATATAGTCCGTACGTATAGCGATCCGTCACCTGGTTACGTTCATCCGTCAGCAACGTCGTACTGCCTCGCAGATCATAGTGGTAACTGAGATACGTTCCGTCGGCATCTTCACGTCCGATGAGTCCCAGACCATAGATGTAACGGGATTTCACATTCCCTTCCCCGTCCAGCTCCATCAGCACCCGGCTCAGTTCATGCGAATTGTAACAATCCTTCAGCTTACCCGCTTTCCCCAGACGACTGGGGGTATCGCATTCTCATTCAGTAGTGGTTCTGCCATCAGCCTCATACAACTTCCAGTGTGTTTATTCATGTGAATTATAAAAATGAAAAACCTTGAAAGGCCAAGCCAATCAAGGTTTTTAACACTAAGTAAACTGAACCCCTTTAATATTATTTCTTTCAAAGACTTCTTTAAGGTCATCAGATATAAGAACATGGGACTTATAATCTAGATTTCTAACTAGATGATGATTGTTAGGTAAACCGTCAAATTTATAAACTATCTTCTTAAAGTTTAATATGGAATCCGTTCCTTTAATTGTAGTAAATTCTGATTCAGTTTTATCTATTACCTCGATAGTACTTACTATATTCAAAAGATAGTAATCGGGGATTTTCTTTTCCCCTATGTAAACATTCGCCTCAAATATCTGTATATCTTCAGGACAAATTTCTTGTAAAATTTCCACTACCTTTTTTGAAACTATCAATAGAAGTCCACTATTCGGTAATACATCAGTTAGGGATTCTTCTAAACATTCAAATACAATTTTTGGGGAAACAATTTGACCAGTTAATTCTCTACCTTCTCTAAAAACAAATCTATCAGTACCACTACCCTTTACATATTCACCTATTCTTTTATTTGGGAAATTTTCAGGAACAGACCATATCCATAACAAGCATATCACCTCTTATTAATTAGCCCAAGGGCGCTTATATTTATTTAAAGCTCTGCTTCCATCTCTTAACAAGTGTCTCTCCCCACTGATTATACCAAGAAGATCATCATTATATTGTTGTTGAGTCCACCCACTTGCTCTACCATTACTCGAGAACTTCAACCATTTGATTTGCTAAATTTTAACTAACGCTATTAGGGTGTTGGGTCATCCGCCAGAATATGCCCTTGGGCACCAGGGTCCATAAACGCAGTTTCGGGTGCGTTACCCTCATTCGGTGGATTGATGGTATATGTACAGCCTGCTACTCCCCCTGGTGGGGTTGTCCCATCACCCACCGTGACTTCTAAGTAAGCTATAAGATCGTATTGATATGGATCGCCGCTTTTCCAACGTACAGAGATCGTAGCGGTTCCCGGGCTTATACCTTAGCTGACAACTCCTAATGTTGGCCAAGGTGCTTCAGGAGGACCAACGCTGTTAACAATCTCATCTCCTCGAGATGATCTAGCACCCCACTTTCCTCATCCCTTTGGACCCAATATACACCCGGATTAGCTGTCCGTCCCCCATCAACTTTTCTTACAACTTTTTGATAACCCGTTGGACCAACTGGAGATGCAAAAGAAGCAGTAAGTGGTTCCCTATCCTCTGGATTAGAACTCACAGCAATAACTTTAGTAGAATTACCCGGAGCAGAAAAAACCAACATCATCTGATAGTTACTACATACAATAAATACAGATAATATTACTATACATTTTCGCAGACCTCTAAATTTCATATGTACATCCTCTAATCAATTTGGTATATAAAATGACGTAAGGGAGTTACCGACCCTTATAGATGAACCGTTTAAAGTAACATCCTCCGAACGATATCGATTGATAGATTGGGCCATCCAATATCGCTTAGAAACCCCTTTTTTGAAAAAGCCAGATTTCACATAATCTACCCTTGGTAAGTTTATTATTCCATATTTTTTTATAGCTCCACTTGTAAAATTACTTGCTGCACCACTAGTTAAGCGATATCCAGTCGAGTTAGCTAAGGCAAGATTGCTAAGATTATTTCCATTAGGAGTAACTGTTACTTCCATAAAAACCATGTAGCGATCTTCATCAATGAATCTGTCAAAATCTTTATCGATAAACATTTTTCCATACATATTCTTCACAGTCGAAGCAGTGGGGGCGTCGGCTATGATCATTCGATGGACTATCATTTCTCCAAGATTGTTACGAAGTGAAAAAGGTTTCTCCGTTATCAAGTCAAAACTATTCAAATAGTTTGCGTTCTCATATTTACTGTAAACAAATGGCGTCGCAGAAGTCAGATTCGTTCCTGTTAGACCTACCTCGCGCATTTCATTCAGATCTCTATACGACGTTGCCTTGCTCTTCTGTACCTGTTCGTAACGGGATAAAATAACTGCTGCCTCTGCTCGTGTGGTTGTTTTCCCCGGACCAAACGTACCGTCTGGGTAACCGCCCATCAATCCAGTTCCCAATACCACCGACACATAGGGATAGGCTGCTTTCTTCAACCCGCCCTTGTAATATTCTGCCACAGGCACCAACGTATTTTCTGTATCCTTCAACGCTTGCTTGTAATCCTCATCCTGAGCTGCAAGTCCTGAGCTGAGCCAATTCGCCATTTCCTCTCGTGTCAAAGCCGTGCCTGGCTTAAACCCATTCGGATAATCCGAAGAATTCAGAAAACCGAGGGATAACGCACGATTCACTTCTACCTCACTCCAATGCCCCGTCAAATCCTTAAACACATTAGCTTGCTCCGTTTCCGTCGCCCCTTTAGCCACTCGGGCTAGCAATGCTGCAAATTCTGCGCGCGTCACTGTTGCTCCGGGCTTAAACGTGCCATCACTATATCCTTTGAAGTAGCCTTTTTCTACAGCTGCATCGATGGATGCTTTTGCCCAATGGGTCGTAGGTACATCTTTAAATGAGACAACGGCTGCTTGACTGGTGTTTCCGGTGAAAGGGAATATTCCAATTACCAATGCACCGCTTAATATGAGTTGTGTTACTTTTTTCAAATCTTTCACGCTCCATTTTGTTTTTTTGTGGAACCTTAATGCCTATGTACATTTTTTCTTGAATCTACATTTTGCTATCATCAAATATATAGGACTTATTCAAATATAATAGTTCAAAAAGCTAATCTCAACAGCGCACATCGATATTCATTCGGTTCGCGCTGTTTAAGATTAGCTTGAAATTATTTAGGGAGAATCGTTAAAGTCAATTGAAATGATGTCATTAATTTAATGACATCATAAAAGAAATCGGGTTCCATTCGTATACTATTATCACTCTGAATTTCAAAAGAAAAATTTTTCCATACAATCGAAAACGGAGAAACTATTCCAAAATTCCCAGAAAGGCAGTCCACCAAACTTGATAGGTTAAATCCATAGTATCCTCCAGGACCATGCATAGCTTCACCTAGTGCACAAAAAAAAGAGGTTGAATCTTCTACATACGTTCCATCCAGCTCATACACTCTCTCTTGATTAAGTGTTTCAATATCTCCCTTATACTCCTGATGTAATCGGGCCACTTCTAACCAACCAGCTCTCTCAGATGATGCAAGGTGGGCCCACTTGTTTTTTTTTATTGGTGGACATGTTCTCCACTTCTCCCATAATTCGAGTGCAGTTACGGATGGATGTTCTGAAAGTGTTCCAACTAATTCAATATTCTTATCTCCTGAAAGGAAGATTGATTTATGAGAAAACATAGGTTCATCAATAGTAAAGTAATATGACCCTATCGCATCTCCGTTCATATTCAGAATAATAAAATGCAAATTATTTACATAGACCTTTGTTTGTAAGCAGTATTGTTTAAATTCATCTGTTACTGTGAAATCTATTAATTTTGTCTTGCAGGTAAAGTTTTCTACATCATTCGCAATATTATCTCCGGGAAGATTAATAAGGTCTTTAAATTCACCAATAATCATATCACTCTCATCATCTTTTATTTGGAATTTGGCTACCACATTATCACCTCATATTCATCTACTTTTTCCCACCATCTGGATACCAAGGACTTGGAAACAACCTTGGCTTGGTGTAATCATGTTTCAAAACATAACCGCTCTTCCCATCTGGTCGTAGAAGAATTCTATTATTTGTACCAGGCACATCAAATTCTAATGACCCTATCCACGCGCGACCTTGTCCTTCTCTACCTTCAAATACTGTCTGCTTACCCGTACGCGGGTCAACTCTCGGTACACCTTTGTTAAGAATTATCTCCTCATATTGATCTCTTATAACTTTAGGGACAGGATTAGGATCAAGGATGAAGCGCATACTCAATTTCCCCCGTCGACTCTGTATTCGCCCTGTTCAAGCGGTCCTGGGGGATTAACAGCTGATCTGCGTACAGCACCTGCTCTCCGGTGTTTTTATACGAACCGATCTTGGTCGGTGCTGGGATTTGCGTCGGGTCCGGTCCATTTTCAACGACAGTGCTGCCATCCATGACGTTTGTCGTTGAACCCTCCCAGGTAAAGTCCAGCGCATCGTTCTTCACATCAGGCGGGCCCGTTTGACCCTCCGCTATACCTTTCAGTAATCCTTCATCGTTCGGGATCGGTAGCGGGGCATAACCAGAGCTCGCCAGTACATCCGGAACGTAGCTGATTTCTCCCGTTTCCTGTGGCATGACATGAATCTCCACGTCTTCGTCATGCTCCATCTCCAGATCGGGCGGTGTATACCCCTGAGGCCAGAGTGTAATCCGGCTTCCGTCAGGAAGAGCATAATTCTCCATTTCGGCTTGCTCAATGGAATACAGTTCAACGTTATTGATGTTCCAATAGCTATAGTTTCGGTCAAAGCTGAACCTGTACGTCACATCAACCGTATCCGAATCCTCGGTATCCGGTTGCGGGATAGACGTGCCATTCGGTCCCGGCAGGTCAGGCTGCTTCACTTTCCAGGTCCGGGCATACGTAAGGTCCGCGGTACAATCATAGGTAATCGTGCCTTGCTGTTTGCCAAAGGTATGCTGGAACAGATAATTCATCGCCCACGTATTGGCATACAGGTGCTCCGACGTCGGAATCCCGCGCGTGGCATCAAAATGAATGCCGTTCGTTGGATCATCCGCCAGAATATGCCCCTGTGCCCCTGGATCCATAAATGCAGTTTGTGGTGAGGCTACTTCATTGGGTGGATTGATGGTATATGTACAGCCTGCGACTCCCCCTGGTGGGGCTGTCCCATCACCCACCGTGACTTTTAAGTAAGCTATAAGATCGTATTTATATGAATCGTCGCTTTTCCAACGTACAGAAATTGTAGCGGTTCCCGGGCTTACGCCTTTAATCTTTCCACTTGGGTTCACTTCAACGATACCTTCCTGATCTGATTTCCATTCCACACCCGAACGAGTGGAGATATCTACCCAGTTGCCAAATTGCTTAGCTCCATGACTCATCGTAGCCACTTCACCTTTGAGATTGGCTTCTTCATCTTTTTTTAGTCGCTGAGTACCTGTAAGTCGAATTTTTTTCTGCTCCGTCCACTTACTTCGCCATGTTATATTTAAAGGCGTTAAATATAAGGTACTGTACTTATTTTCATTTTTGGGATTTTTCCCATAAAACTTTGTATAATCCTGAACGTAAAGCTCCGAATTTTTCTTTCCTGTGTCAGAGGTTAATGTTACTGTTGTTTTAGCTGGGTTTAATTCTAGCTTAGTGATTAGCGAATTTGTTCCTTGTGCCTCTGTAGTTTCAGCTTTAATGATATATGGTTTAGGCACCTTATCGGGGCTTACAGTTACTCCAGTTTGGTCTCGATATTCGTCTGGAAAATAAGCACTGTTATCAGCCATAAGAATTCTATCCTTTACAGACTTCACTTTTGGGGCAGATTCCCCTTGGTAAATAACATTATCTGCTTTTACATTGCCACCACTTAAAGTAGTTTCTGCAATCCAATCTAAACTGTCTATTTGGTACCAATACACCCCTGGATTAGCCTCTTTTATTCCTTCAAACACTCTGAGTACTTTTTGGTATCCTGTCGGACCACTAGGAGAGGCTAAAGGATCTTCAAATTCATTTATTTTTTTGGAATCTTCGGGATCTGGACTGACAACTACTACTTTACTACTTGCTGCACTAGCATGATAAACGCCTGTAACAATGAGAACCATCACAAGTCCAATAGCAAGGATTGAAGGTGCAATTAATTTCTTTCTTCTCGTAACATTCATCTTAGTGGAAGACTAAATGACGCTTTTGTATTATTATCAATGAAAAAAGTTTTCCAACTGTCTGATGAGGATCCGTCAGAAATTCTGCCCAATCCAAATCTCATCCAAAACGTTCGATCCACTTTTTCTTTAAAAAATCCAGAGCTTACATAGTCGTCAACGGGAAGATTATTTATCCCGTATTTATCCACTGTTCCACTATTGAAGTTGTTTACCGTTGTAAATACGTTAGCAACCTCCTGGTAAAATGTTAAATTCCTTAAATTATTACTACTAGGGGTTACGGTCACTTCAATGAAAACCTCATAATATCCTTCTTTAATGGGGTATCTATAATCTTTATCAATAAACATCCTACCATAAATATTGTTAATATTTGTCTTTGATTGTGCATCGGCAACAATCATCCGATGTGGGGTCATTGTACCTAAATTGTTACGAAGTTTTACTGTCTTGCCCACTATACGATCAAAACTCGAACTAATACCCTCTTCGGATTTTAGATATATGTATGGTGTTGCAGAAGTCAGATTCGTTCCTGTCAGACCTACCTCCCGCATTTCATTCAGATCTCTATACGAAGTTGCCTTAATCTTCTGTACCTGTTCGTAACGGGATAAAATAACTGCCGCCTCTGCTCGTGTCGTTGTTTTACTTGGACCAAACGTACCGTCTGGGTACCCGCCCATCAATCCAGTTCCCAACACCACCGACACATAGGGATATGCTGCTTTCTTCAACCCGCTCTTGTAATATTCTGCCACAGGCACTAGTGTATTCTCTGTATCCTTCAGCGCTTGCTTGTAATCTTCATCCTGAGCCGCAAGTCCTGAGCTGAGCCACTTCGCCATTTCCTCTCGTGTCAAAGCCGTGCCTGGCTTAAACCCATTCGGATAATCCGATGACTTCAGAAAACCAAAGGATACCGCACGATTAACTTCTGCCTCACTCCAATGCCCCGTCAAATCCTTAAACACATTAGCTCGCTCTGTTTCCGGCGTCCCTTTAGCCACTCGGGCTAGCAATGCTGCAAATTCCGCACGTGTTACTGTCGCCCCAGGCTTAAATGTACCGTCACTATATCCTTTGAAATAACCTTTTGCTACCGCTGCATCGATCGATGCTTTCGCCCAGTGGCTCGTAGGCACATCTTTAAATGAGGTAACGGCTGCTTGACTGGTGTTTCCGGTAAAAGGAAGCATTCCAATTACCAATGCACCGCTTAATATGAGTTGTGTTACTTTTTTCAAATCGTTCACGCTCCATTTTTATTGTTTTCTGTGGAACCTTTATGCCTATGTATCTTTTTTCTTGAATCTACTATTTTGCTATTATCAAATATATAGGACTTACTTAAATAAAATAGTTTACTAAGGAATATATCCCATTCCAGTTCCATGAATATTTTACCATAACACGATGCCTATTCATAGGTATTAAGACTTATTCTCCCTTGTGTAAATCCCCCTGAATCCAGATATAATGCTTCCCATCTGTCTAGCATTTTTGATATATCTCCGTGGGAGTACATTAACTTTTTATGAATACATTCAGCTTCACTTTTCAGGAGTTAACATACCTGCTCGCTCTCCCCGATTTACTTGAATACCCAAAGCTTTTATATGCTTGCCTCTCTCATCATCATAATGTAAGAAACCTTTGAATGGCTTATAAACATCATTCAAAGGTTTCTTAGTTTTGATTCTATTATTTAATTTTGATACTTTTATATTTATTAAAACTTCCCATTGCGACTAGGACTACTCAGACTTTTATTAATTGTTGAGAGACAAAGGCTAACCATGGTTCGTCTCACCAAAGGTTTGCATAGCTTCTAAGGCAGTAAAACAAAAGATTTCATTACTTTTACTCTAATAGCTTAAACTATATTTCGAGGTATTTAGTATATATTGATTTAATGGAACACAATAATTAGGTTCAATTTCTATGGTGACTCCCCCTCCAGCAACAATGGACAAAGAGCTACTACCAAAAGGCCAATCAATAGCCGAAAAAATTTCATAGTTATACCCATCACGGCCACTACTTATATTCCAATTTTTATGAATTTTGCATTTGGATCCATCTTTCTGGTGAATATGTTCATGGGGCTTAGTCTTTGTAAGAAGCTCTACTTCAATATCAATAGCTTCCACACCTTCAAATCGAATAGTTGAAAAACCAGATATATATATATTGTCATTAAACGAAAACTGGTCCTTACTTAGTCCATACTGTTCTATACTAAACATTTTTAAAGGTATTATTATGCCCCAGACATCCAAAGACAAGTTATCGGAATTTTTTAAAGGACCCATGAATTGAATAACTGACTCCGTAAAATCATAAAGCTCAAATTGATCTTCGGAAATATCCAACTTTATCATCTAATATTTCCTCCTTAATATAACTTCAAATTGTCTTTCTAATGATTTGTCTGAGAAAATTTTACCGTCAGTTGTTTTCTGTACTCCAAACATCAAATCACCAGAAGCCTTTCCTCTGCTAACTAATTCAAAACCAAATTGCTCAAAATATTTAGCATCTGCGCTCACCATATTTTTAAGAACGGATTCTTCTCACCTCCTACAACTTTAAGAATGCCTCCGTTCTCTAGTATTCTTGGCACATCGCTCTTCAAAATGTCATAGCCATGTGGATTTTGAGCAATAACTTCTGAGAAAGAACGTGTGCTGAATGGTAAATGATTTGCACTCGCTACAACATCTATCCCGTTGACTTTTCTTATATCAACATTGAGTGCTCCCTGTAAAGGATTATCACCGGAACCTAAGTTCATAGTTTTGCTTTCATTACCATATGGTAATGCCAAGTTCGTTTCAAACTTCGTCAATCCCAGTGGATCAATGTAACTCACTGGATTCCCGTTCACATACGCATACCGGTCAAACGTTTGCCCATCCTGGATCTCCCCACGGATCACATCTCGGTTCAGGAACCGTTTCAACTTCGGATCATAGTACCGTGCCCGCATGTAATACAATCCGTTGACATCCGTCATGACCCCATCTCGACCATTATATGCAAACGGCTGCTGGGTTAATCCTTCATGCTGATCCAGCTCCCCATATAATCCATACGTGTAACGGTCCGTCACCCGGTTCGCTCGTCCGTTAGCAACGTCGTACTGCCTCGCAGGTCATAATGGTAACTCCGATACGTTCCGTCGGCATCTTCGCGTCCGATTAGACCCAGACCATAGATGTAACGGGATTTCACATTCCCTTCCCCGTCCATCTCCATCAGCACCCGGCTCAGTTCATGCGCATCGTCAATGACATAGCGGGTCACTTGCCCTCGCTGGGCGAGTTAATCCCACATCCCAATACACATCGAGATCCGCACTTCAATAGGTTCCATCCGTCTGATGGGCAAATCGGTTGTGACGTCCCGCTGTCCAGTAGACATCAACGAAAGGCGCGCATTCAACTTAAGGTTTTTGTTAGTAGCATAAAGTCCTACTACATGATCTACTTGATTTTAGGCATGCAAAAAGCTCATTCTTCCTCGTTATCCGAGTTGGAATAAGCTTTTGAATTAAAATCGTCCAGTAAAAGTAACGCCATAGGAGTTAATTCGCAGGTTAATATACAATAGAACTATCAAATCTCATGCTTTCTTGTTGACTGTATTGATAACATCAAGTAAATTGTTTTTTAAATCATCAAGCATATCTTCCACATACTGAAAGTACCCGTCTACCCCTCTATGAATTATTGCATTCATTACAGGATGGTAATCTTTACTTGTCGCTTTAATCAAATCCTCGGCAAAGTCTACTGCTTGCTTTTCACTATATTTAAACTCGTTAATTAGTAATGCAATTATCAGAGCATGTGCCTGTGGTTGATTAAAATTTCCCTTCTGAACAATAGCATTTAAAGCACCAAAACAAAATGCAGAAATAACTTGTCTCTCAACCTCTGATGTATCTTCGAACCGAATACCAATTATTTTAAATAGTTTAGATGAAAACAGTCGTAATTCGTTTGCAGCATCACTTACTTCTATCTCATCAAATTTCGAGTTTAAAAAGTCAGTCATTATTTATCCCCTTTCGCGTGTATTCTAAATAAGAATTTAGTAAATAAATAGCGTGCCTTTAGGCCATCTTCCACTCCATCCACATGGACAGTGACCGAGTTTAAACACTTCTAATAATTCACTGAAAAATTGCGGACAACCTTTAAACTCAGCAAATGTACGTTCAATACCTGCATTAAGCAACAACCAACTTAATGTACCCCCAAATTCTTCTTTAACCTGTCTATCCTCTATAACATCGATAAGATTAGCAATAGCAGTTTTATACTCAGGGGACTCTCTTACTGCAATAACAGTTGAATTGAATTCTCTAACACTATAACCTAATTTTCTCATAATAAATTCTGACAGTTGATTTCTACTATTCGAAATCACATCCTCCCATTCATCCTTCTCATCATATTCTTCTGCTTTTTCCCATCCATCAACTTGTTCTACCGAACAAACTAAATCAATTTCAATTGGTTTACCACAATTTGAAAGCCATTGAATACTTACAATCTCGTTTAATAATTCCTGACTAACTTTAATCTCTTTCATTGATCATCAGTCCTACTTTCCAATAATATTGTTAAAACTCATGGTTTATAATCTCTATAAACACCATAAATTCTACCCGGAATCTTAGGTGATCCATCTTTTCCAATCTTTAAAGGAGCGTCCATTCCACCAAGTAAACCATACTTTACTCTTTGATGAATTGCTTCTTGCAAAGTTTTCTTCACCTGATTAGGGGATAGACCAGCTGCCTCTAAGGATCTTTTTAATGCTCTAGTATATTCTAAATTTGTTGGGATTTCACCAACACGTGCACCTGCGGAATATTTTTTGGTAGCTGGTCTAAATTGATCCCAGAATTTTTCCATTTCTTGGTGAGCCTTGTAGTGTGGAGTACCGATAGGTCCACTAATGATGTTACCCTCAAGTTCAATAGTCACACCTCTATCAGTTGGAATTGATGAACCGTATGCTGCATCCTGGTTTAGATGATGCTTCTGACTTCCAGATCGATCGTTCTTCCATTCTCCATACTCTTTAACCACAATATCATCTGAACTACCTGTACTCTCAGAATTCGTTTCCTTCTTATACAATCCCAGCGGATCAATGTAACTCACCGGGTTCCCGTTCACATACGCATATCGGTTAAACGTCTGCCCGTCCTGAATCTCTCCACGAATCACGTCTCGGTTCAGGAACCGCTTCAGCTTCGGATCATAGTACCGCGCCCGCATGTAATACAGTCCGTTAGCATCCGTCATGACCCCATCTCGACCATTATACGCAAACGGCTGCTGGGTTAATCCTTCATGTTGCTCCAGTTCGCCATATAATCCATACGTATAGCGGTCCGTCACCCGGTTCTGCTCGTCCGTTAGCAACGTCGTACTGCCGCGCAGGTCGTAGTGGTAGCTCAGATACGTTCCGTCGGCATCTTCGCGTCCGATTAGACCCAGACCATAGATGTAACGGGATTTCACATTCCCTCCCCCGTCTATCTCCATCAGCACCCGGCTCAGTTCATGCGCATCGTCAATGACATAACGGGTCACTTGCCCTCGCTGCGCGAGTTCAATCCGGTCTCCCTGCGGGTTGTAGCGATATTTCAGCTTGCCTGCCTTCACCAGACGGTTTCGGGCATCGTATTCGTAAGCGGAAGCGGTGTTACCATCCGTTGCATACAGCAGATTACCGTTGGCATCAATCTCCACCGGATAGTCCCCTATCCGCTGAAGCCGGTTATCCCAGGTGTAGTGCAGATGCTGCGTGGGCGAAACACTCGTGGATTCCGTTTCAGATGTTCCTACCTGTTCGGTTGTCAGGTTCCCGGATGGGTCATACGTGTAGTGTACAACACGGCCTGGCTCAGCGCCACTGCGTAGGCGCTTCAAGGTATCGTACGTATACTGTTTGTTCTCTTCCTTCAGCAGCAAGCCGCTTGGGCTGTATTCGTACTTGAATTGCTGTAAACGAATGCCTTGTCCGCTCGTATCCGTGAGGCGAGTCAGTTGGCCTGCGGCATCGTATTCCCGCTGCTCCTGGCTGCCGTTCGGGCGCCGGGTGTCGATGAGCTTCCCGCTTGCATCATAGCGGTACCGGGTCAGGCGACCGTTCCAGTCCTTCACTTCTGCCAGCTCACCCGTGGCTTGGTAGCGATACTGCACCACTTTGCCATCCGGATAGGTCAGCGCCGTCATCCGGCCTGCCGCATCATACGCATATTGCAGTAGATGACCAAATCCATCGTTTCGGGTGAGCAATCGTCCCGCCGCATCGTAGGTTCGTTCCTCATGCTGCTCGGCTTCCAGCACACGGGTCACCTGTCCATCCGGCGTGTAGCTCAGCACGATTTCGCCCGCTTCATCGGTTGCCCGGATCAGGCGGCCCGCGGCATCATACGTGTAGCGGGTTTCCTGTCCCTTGGCATCCAGCTTGGTACTTAACCAACCGCGGTCATCATAGGTGTACGCCGTCCGTGCACCTGCGGCATTCATTTCCTGCAGCAAGCGACCACTGCGGTCATACGTTAGACGGGTCTCGTTTCCACTGGCATCGGTGTAGCTCGTATTACGATCTTCCCCATCCCATGTCTGGCGATAGGTCACTTCATCTGCGCCTTCGCCTTGAATAACTTCGGTCAGACGGTGCGCGGCATCGTAGCGATAATGACGGGTATGCCCATCCGCGTCAATATCTTCGACGCGTTGATGGAGGGCATTGAACCGTAGCCGCGTCATGTGGCCGAGTCCATCCTGCCATGCCACGGGACGACCAGCCGCATCATAGGTCAGTTGCTGGACCGTCCGACCTTCGCCATCGATGACGGAGACCAGACGACCTGCACCATCATAGTGATACTTCGTGATGTGTCCTAACGCATCGGTCACGGTCTGCAATCGACCTCCGGCGTCATAAGATAACTGCGTGGTTTCGCCGAGGGCATTCGTTTCGGCGATCAGACGGTTTTCGGCATCATAGGTATACTGCCGGATGTGACCGAGTGCATCGGTGATAGTGGCGACTTCCCCGTTCGGCGTATACGTATACTGCATAGAGGCTCCAGACGGACGGGTCTCTCGAATGCGCTGCCCACTGGCATCATACTCAGTCTGCCACGTGAGGCCTAGCGGGTCGGTGACGGATGTCAGGCGATCTGCACCATCGTAGCTCCGGCGACTTACACTTCCTGCGGCATCCTTCAGTTCGACCAGTCGGCCTGCTTCATCCAAGCCGACTTCCACACGCCGACCTTCGGGATCCAGCGTATACTGCAGCTCACCTGTCTCGCTATAGGCATAGGTCCAGATGGCTCCCGTGAAGTCCTGGTACGTGGCCGTTTGTCCTGTTTCGGTGTAGGTCCACTTGCCTGTACTGCCATCTGGACGGGTCACTTCGGCCAGACGTTGTTGATCATCGTACTGGTAGCGGGTTACGCCACCTTCGGCATCCGTTTCACGCGCGACTTGGTGGTGTGAGGTATAGTGATATTCCGTTTCATGACCCAGTGGGTCGATTTCGCGGATCAGATGCCCATCCTCATCATAGACATACGTCGTGGTTTCGCCCAGCGGATTCGTCGCACTGGCCATCTGTCCTCGTGGCGTGTAGGTATAACGAGTCATACCGCCATCTTCGGCATGCACTTCGAGAAGCTGTAAGGCGTCATCATGCACGAGGATGCGCGCCTGACCCAGCCGATTGGTCACGGTAGTCCACGTCTGACCCGGATGACTCTCGGTATCATACGCCATCTGCCCTGCTACACCGGATGGGTCGGTTTGCGCAATGATTCGGTACTTCTCGTCATAGGTATTGGTAAACTGAACAACGCCAGCTTCGCTCAGCGACATCAGACGCCCTTCGCCGTCATGGGTCATTTCCGTGATCGTACCGTCCGGTTCGGTTAGACGCACCAGGAATCCTGCGCTATCATAGCCAAATGTCGCTTCACGCAAGGCATCCCTGACTGCGGCAAGGTTTCCTTCCGCGGTGTAGTCCAGTGTCAGCGCACGTCCCGTGACCCGGTCCTGCAACTGCTGGAGTTTTCCTTCTTCATCATAGACCAGATCGAGTGACAATCCGTCCTTGTTGATGTGGCGAAGTAGTACGCCATTGAGATCGAATTGGTACGTTTCACGCGGACTACGGGCTGTATAGAGCCAACCCTGCTCGGTGTAGATCAGCTCGTCATGGTTCACATCCAGGTCATCACTGCGGTAACGGCCGTCCCCTTGGTGCGTAAATCGGTTTTTCCGTCCCGGCGTCCAGCAGACATCCACGATGGGTTGGAATGCATTACTAGCTTCGGCTTCGCTCTGAGAATCCTTCGGAGTGATGTCTAACCGCAGACCATATTGATGTGTCCAAGCCGGGCCTAGCTCTCCCCGCTGCAACAGTCCCGAATGGTAGATCAGGGTGAAGGGCCACTCGGCTGCTCCGTGCAGCGTCAGTAGACGGTGATTCATAAACTGATGACCGGTCGCTGCGTGAATCGGATCCTCCACTTTACTTTCTGCATGTGATTTCTGAGGGTTCTGCGTTTCGGTGTTTCGTCCCGTAGAGGGCACTTGCGACGAAGTTTCGATATCCTTCGACTTAGGCGTCGTGGTCGTTTCTACGCCTTTGGCGCCTCCAGTATTCGGTTTTTTGTCCAATATCTTGGCTGCAGCCGCACCCGTTGTACTTGCAACGCCAGCCATGCCTGCTTTCTCCCCATCGGTGAGTCCCGTATCATGGCGTGTGGACCCGGCATCGCTTGGCGCATCGTCTGCTTTGCCCGTTGGTTTGTTACTGGTCATCGGCGCGTCACCTGTATCCCTGGAGCCGGCGGGGGCTTCGCCTGCCTTGGTCGACTTCGGCGCCGCCCCTGCAATGTCCTCCCCGGCTTCACGAGTTGAGTTCCCGGGTACCCCCGTCTTGTTAGGGCTGGTTGGCACGGCATCGAACACTTCACCCGCGTTACGACCTACGGTTTTCGCTGCATCTGTGGCTTCATCCGCAAATTTGAGAAGGGAAGTAGCTTTGTTTAGACCCTTCCCCAGCGGCCCCAGAACGGAGAGTCCCCGCTCATACCAAGCCAATTTCTCTCCCGTGACCAGATCCCGGCCAGTTATAGCCTCAATAATACCTTTCACATTGCCGACTACGGGCGTAAAATCCAGCACCGTCCCCAGTGCAAAGGTGAGGAAACTAGCCAGCTTGCCCCAGTTGAATTTTTTGCCGTCCCTGTCCGCTTGTTCATATTCTTCTCGTTTGCGCCGGGTCAACTCCGACAGCAGTTCCAGCTTGCTCTGCAAGCCGTCCAGTTCCCGCATCAGGTGGGTGAACGTACTTTGGACCCCGCCTTGGCTGAGGGTTTTGTAGCTGAGGCTGTTCATCGAACGATTCAGGTCCGCACGCAGATCCCCCATCTCATCCGCGGCACCATTCAGACTTTTTGAGGTCCGCTTCAGGTCAGATAGGCTGACTTCCAATTTCACATTGCTTCCCCCTTATTTCTTCTTCGCAGCAGCAGTGGCTGCAGCGGCTGCTGCTCGTTGTCTTTCGCGCTCCTGACGCTCACGTTCCTGGCGTTCTCTCTCTCTACGCTCTTCTTCAAGGTCCTCTTGCCTGAACTGATTGGCTAAGGCTTCCAATCGGCGTGCGAATTGTTCCATATCATTCGCAGTTGTTCTCATCCGCTGAGTTGTATCCCTGAAATCATCCATAAAGTGTTGATATACTCTACCCTTCCAGATCATGGACTGGACATTACTATTGATACTGGAGCGTTCATTCTCCAGCTTATTGCTGTTGCTGCGTAATTTGGAGGCAATGCTCTGCAGTTTACCGACGTCAGGCCGAATTGGCATATGTACATCTCCTTACTTTACTTTAATGAATCTGCCTTACTGAATCTCTCCGAAATGGCTTTAAGCTCGTCCCCTACATCCTTTAGCACAGTAGATACACTCTCCAGTTGAGCATGTGCATCTTTGTAAGAGGAGTAGAAACGCTCTTGAGATTTCCCCTCCCATTCCCCCGTAATTCCATCGATCAATGACTTCAGTTCTCTGGACAAAGCAATACTTTCCTGACTGCTGGCTAGAAATCGTGTAGCGATTTCCTTTATACGTTCAGGCTCAATTTTGATACGGTCTGCCATTTATTTGACCCCTTTCCCATCCAGTTTTTCGATTTGATCCGCAAATCGTAATAACGCTTTTTTCAATATCGCCGGCTTGTATGGCTGGAATTGAAGTGTACCCTCCGTCAATTCAACCGCCAGATACAGTTTGTCTCCCCATTGCGCATAGTGGTAATCTTCCTGATGCCACATCAGTCTATGCCTCTTCATAAACATCATGGAACCTGAACGCTCCCCATTACTGAAGATGTCTAACGCAAGCTCTGCCTGTTCTTCCGTATGCCCTGCTTGAACCAGTCTATTACGCTGGTCTACTTCGGTAAGCTGATTCCATTGATCCCACGTGCAGTCTTTGATGACCGCCTTTTTGGCTGCACTCTTATATTGAAGTGTCAGCGGAAAGAACCCCTTCATAGCTTCCAACGTTAACTGGGCATCTGCCACAGGAACAAGGACGATACCTCCTAATTCATCTACTGTTTGTTCAACAACGATTCGAGGAGTGAAATAGTAAAGACCTTCGTATTTTCCAGTGCCTTCAATCTTCTTACTCACATGCATCACATCGGCAGTGCCGCATGCAGCAATGCAATAGCCGAGCATTTCATTCATATCATAGCCAGCCCCCTCTTGCTTCGGAACCAGATACCCTTTCTCCACAAATGTCTTTTCAATCACCTTATATTCCGCTTCCAATTCCTTAGCCAGATACCCGCGATAAGGATCATTAAAGTTAGCTATATGACGGACTCCTACCAACTGAGTCAAGAAGAAAAACTCTTCAGGAGAGAGTTGGAATGACCACTCTTCCGTTAATTCATTTTCCAAGATAAAGCACTCCTTCAAACACTATTTAAATAGACCAATAACATAAATAATCAGCGCAAAAATCAGTGCACCAACTGAACCACCTATAACATAGATCCACATACGGTCATAGGCAGACTGTTTATTCTGTTGGATCAGTTGATTCCAGCCTTTTTTTACCAGGGTCTGCTTAGGTTCAGGGTTAAAAACAGTCTGATCTATGCCTTCTTGCACCTGCTCCATGGCAATAAAGATTTCAACATGAAATGGCGAACGATCGTTAAATTGCTCAATCAGCTTGCCATATTCCCAGAAGGCCGATGTCAGATTCCCCTGACGTTCCAATTGACGAGCTCGAGACAATTGATTCTCTTGGGCGTGACTCAAAGCGTTAACAGCATACTCACTAGGCAAATGAATAGATTCCTCTGCTGATTGCTCCAACTCTATTTCCATTTCAGATGTTGAAATCACCTCTTGCTGCACGAATTGCTTCGCTGAAGCAAGTGCAATCTGCCACTCTCCAAAGGTTGGGCATTGCTGTAGTTGCTCTGCGTTCCACAACCGGTCTAGCAACGCTGCTACTTCAGGGCCATACTGCTGCTCGAGCGTCGCTTGAAGAAGTACATAGCGCTCACTATGTTGCTGGATTTCTTGTGGATCAAAATAACTATCTCCCCACGCTTGCTTACATATGTCTGTACTCGACCAAGCCAGCATCTCAGCAAGCAGGATTCCACCAGCAAATCGATCCGCAAGAGGACTCCAGTCCCCATACTCTCTAAGGAAAGTTGCGGTATATCCCGTTGCACCCTCTGGCAGATTATCGGGTTCCTCCAATTGCTTAGCGTACATTCCTTCCACATCAACTAATTCAACAGACATGTCCTCCGCCTCTTGATTAGAGTTGACGATCAGCAGATTAGAAGCTGACAAGTCGGCATGGGCTATGCCAGCTTGCTCCAATACAGCCATGGTAGATACCAGAACCATTGCCAGTTTCATTGATTGTTCCCGAGATAATGCTTCTCGGCCAAGCATTAATTCACTCCATGTCACACCATCAATCCATGGCATATGTGCACCGTAAAGTAATTCAGGATACTGTCCGAGCAACTCCATATCTTCTATCGGATTCAATATCGTTCGTGACCATACGCTCAGTCCCGAGTGGACTGTGAGGTCTGCCATGAGCTCTGTTAACTTCATGACAGAGGGCTGTCGGAAGGCTGGGCGGAACACCTTCAAGGCACTGTTTTCTCCCGAGCTGTTAATAAGCTTGTATACTGTGCCTTCCCTGCCCTCCTGACCATAAGGCATGCCTTCGAATTGAGGGTGCTGGACCAGTCTGTAAACTTGGTTTCTGATTCGTAGTTCTGTATTTATATCAGGTGGAAACACGATTCTTGCTCCCCTTTGCACAAAAAATGATTCGAAATTATATTGTTGAGAAGGAGCTAACCTGCTCAATGCGCAGATAGCTTCCATCCATTGCTTTTACATCCTCCAGAGACTGCTGAAGGTCCATGCTATTCCACTCGCTTCCATCACTGCTAAGATAGTAGCGATAGTTGGATGCTTGAAACGTAAGGGCCATACCTTCATTTAATCCTTTGAGCATGGGTTCAAGTAATTCATGCAGAGGTATCGTATTAGGAAGCTCTATATCTGTCTTTTTACCAGTAGCATCAATAATTAAAGTCAATAATGTTCGATCCATGTGTTCTCCTCCTTACGGTTACATCGGTGTGGAAGCAGACATTTGCAGCCCTAGTGAAATTAGGTCTTTACTTGTACCAGGCAACATCATAAGTGCACCCTTCTGAATCGAATATCCGGATTCCATCATCATTTCGCGATAGCTTTCGGGTACAACCGAAGACATTCGTTTTAACTTCTCCGAATAGGGGTCCACCACGAAGGAATCCGGCATCATACCTTTCCAAGCTCGTGTATCCCGAATCCGGCTAGTGGAAGCATCCTCTGTAATAAAAATATTTTCGACCAGCACTTGTCCATCAGGGACAGACATGGTTTTGATCCGTTCAACAATCGGTTCAGGATCTTCCCCTGTGTAAATGCCATCAGTCATATGACAGATCAGAGGGGCAGGACAGTGCTCCATGTTACGAAGCTCAGACTGAATAATCTTCTCCGCTTGTTTGAATGCCTTCGCCGTGTCTGTGAATCGTTTCGGGTATAGCGGTGGCAGACTTCCACGATTAGCAATACGATCAATAGATTTAACACCGTCTAGTAGATCGTATACTTCATCACTGTAGGCAAGAATCGCGATTCGATAACGAGGAGACACTTTTGATCCTTTCGTTGATCGGTAGACGATCTGGCGAATAATCGTCTGAAGTCCCTCGTTAACGATATCCATCCTCCGTTGCCCTTCAAGCTCAAGTGTCATTGAACCGCTAATATCAATTAAATAGATTAGTAGAGCGGGGGTGCTTCCCGTCGCATGTACTGAATAACTCATAGGAATAACCTCACCTTTTCATACTCAGGATATAGAAAAAGCCAGGTAAGTTCACCTGGCTTCTTATGTAACTATTTTGCTTCATCTGCAAGTCTAAAGTTTTCTGCAATCGTATGTAAATTTTGGGAAACTATATCTAGCATTACAATATACGACTCCATTGTTTTCTTGTGCTGATCATATTGTTGATAAAATCCTTGGGACTGCATACCTTCCCATTCTCCATGCAGAGTTTGCATTAAAGAATTTAACTGCTGATTGAGCTGTGAACTTTGTTGGTGAGCATCTTTAAACTTGTTAGATGCTTGATCCATCTCTTCAGGTGTAATTCTAATTTTTGCCATTCTTATCTTCCCCTTTATACCATTTTTATAATTTTTAACCATTTACTATTGTATACAATGGACTATACAATTGCCAAACATTTTTTGGGAAAAAAGACTCATTTATGAGTCTTTTTTCCTTCCAACCTTAATTTGCGACAAGATTCGAGTTTTCATTTCGTACTACTACTTGCTCTTCAATCTGTGCAACACCATTAGCAAATGCATGCACCGTTTTAACATTTACGAACTTACGTTTAACATAGAAGCCTTCTCCATCTGGTAGCAAACGGCTGCCAGAAACATAAGGAACTTTGATATTGAATAACTCGGCGTCATTAGACTCAGCTGTGCCTAATAACCAGCCAATCTGAGCAGATTTGATGTCTTTAAGCCAATCATCATAGTTACGATTGATCGCATTGGCTTGTCCGGATACAATGATATACACCCCATGCTCCCGTCCATTTCGGGTGATATATTCCAGATGCCCTGTGATTGTTCGAGAAATACGCTTCGCGATGAAATCAACATCGTCAATAATCAGCACCATTTTAGGAGCAAATTCATCCGGATCAGCAACTCGCTCTTCCAGTTTGGTACGGAGAGCTTCGATCATTTCCTCCATCGTGGCCTCATTGGTTGCAAATGCCACCGTATGATGAAGGTCTTTCAACACTCCCAGTCCTTGCGGCGTACGTCTAAAGTCACACAGATAGAGTTCGAGCTCTTCCTGTATATACTTCATAGCAGACATTATGCCAATCGTAACAAGTAGCGATGTCTTTCCAGATTCCATTCTCCCTGCCACCATGAAATATGGTCCATCTGCCTCCATATCCCAGCCGAGCATGTTCAAGCTATCAATATTCATGTGCACAGGTAAAACAGGACTAGAAGCCAGATCCAGATTACCTGTCGCTTCTGGAATTGTTATTATCTCGGGCAGCACTCGAATAGACTCCGGTTTAGGCGTCGTACAAGCAGCGTCAAGTACTGCAAACTGTTCACGCAATAACTTGGCACGGGAAGACTCATTCACCGCATTAATGGATAACGCCGTTTGGAACTCGTATGGGGGGATTACTCCCTTCACAAAGGCTCTTCCTTCCGGCATCTGTGTTGGTGCTTTGGTCAGCCTTCCTACGGCATAGTTATAGTCCGCTGCATCTGCAAGCATATATGAGACAGCATTTGGGAAGTTACTACGGATCCGTTCCAACATATCGGAGATCCGATTGATCGTAGCGACAAAGTAAATACCCAATCCTGGTCCTTCACGTAGAAGCGGATCCAACTTCTCATGAAGCTTCTCGAACTGTCCTCGGAAACTAACATAGCTATCGATAATAACAAGTATGGCTGGAAGCGTATTTCCGGTTTCGGCACAGTAAGACAGTCTGGATTTCACTCCTGTTTCAGCAAACAGTGTTTTCCGCTTACTAATGGTCTCTTCCAGATAATTGAACAATCGGTTCATCTTTTCTTCCTGATCATCCTGAATGACATCCGCTACATGAGGCAACAGTGTATAATCCTTCAGCATTCTTCCGAAATCGAGCGCATAGATATTCACATCATTAGGTGTCGTTTCCATTGCCAGTGAATATAGCAAGGTTTGGATAAATGTTGTTTTCCCCGTACCTGGCATACCATATATCAGCCAATGTCCTGATTCCAGATCGATCCGAAGTGGAAATTGTCTTTGGTTCACTACATCATCAATAAGTCCAACCTGTGGATTCAAAATTTTACCTGGTTCACTTGAACTAACAGCCAGATCTTCCAAGGTCAGATGATTAGGCAGCGGCTCCAGCCAAGGACCTGGTAGACGCTGAATACCTTCGCGTTCCGCTTTCATCGCGATATGCTCAATAAGAACGTTTAATTGTTTTTTACTGAGCGTCTTTTCTTCAGAAGGTTTTGTTTCCTGAATCAACTCCAGCTGGTCTCTTAACTTGGTCTTGCGGCCATCCAATTCATAAGCATACATATTGCGATCAGATTGCGTAATACTTTGATCTGGTCTATAGGGAGCACCGCTCCATGCAAATTGAACGGATTCAAATACTTCATTACTGCCGACCTGTAGAAAACCACGACCCGGGTTCGTAATATGAGCAGCATCCGGAATCCGGATCATCTCCCGACTATCACTTTCGTCCTGAACCCGAAGGCAAACTTTATAACGGGAGTTACTCCAGATTTTATCATCTACAACGCCGCCTGGTTTCTGGGTTGCCAAGAGCAGATGCACACCCAATGTCCGACCAATAGCCGCAATGGAAACGAGTTCACTCATGAACTCTGGTTGGTCTTTTTTCAGTTGTGCAAACTCATCGATGACAATGAATAGATGCGGGAGAGGATCCCGCTCTTTCCACTCTGTAAGATAATATTCGTCAATATGCTGTACATTACCAGCAGCAATGAATAACCGCTGTCTTCGTTTAAGCTCGGCTTTAAGAGAAACCTTAGAACGTTCAATTAACCCTTCTTCTTCCAGATTGGTTACTGTGGCAATAACGTGAGGCAATTCCTGGAACGTGTTGGACATGCCCCCACCTTTATAGTCAATCAGCATAAACGCCATATCATGGGGATGATATTCAACCGCCAGTGATGCAATAATGGATTGAATAACTTCACTTTTACCTGAACCGGTTGTTCCTGCCATAAGTCCATGAGGACCATGTCCTTTACGCTCGATCTTGTCGTGAAGGTTCAGCAGAACCGGCTTTTTCCCCCCTCTAACACCCACAGGGAAAGGCAGGGTATTGGGATAACGTGACTTCTGCCAATTGTTTTCCACCTGAAACTGTTCAATATTCTGTATTCCAAATAGTTCAAACAACGTCAGCACATTGACAATCTCATCCGCAGAATTCCGCTTGATCCGATACGGAGCGATCTGACGTGCAAATTGATCTGCTTGTTCCAGTGTCATCTGATCTGATTTGAAAGGTTGTACAAATGGAACCTCATCCTTAGGCTTAGCATAGGTAGCATCGCCAGCCGAACCACCCGTTACATTCGTTGAACGCATGACCCCTTCAGCCGAATGCAAATCAATAACAAGTTCACATTCCTTCGGAAGAACGTCTTTGCTCGGTGCAAGTACGATGCTGCAGACGCCAATGACCTCCGAGCTCTTCATCATCAAAGGAAGAATAGGCTCATGCTCCAGCATCTCAATGAACGGCAGGAAACACACGTAAAACGGGAGTGCTTTCTCCCCCTTGTTCAACCATTGGCGACGCTGTAACATCGTAAATAATTGCTCCATCAATTGAGGTTGATATCCACGTTCTTCGAACAGATATCTGCCCGAACGGGTGTCGTTCCACACATGCGGAATCCACCTCATCCAGTCCCAATTTTCTCGTTGCATCTTATTCATAAATACGGCCATTTTAAGCTCGTCAGGTGCATGATGTGCCGCAAGTTGGGTCACAACAGTACGACAGAACATATTTAGTTCTTCTTCGTTCCCAACAAGTCCGATAATGCGATATTTACTCAAGTCCAACAGGGCGGGAGCATTCGTAATTGTAGTGAATTTCTCCGTCATTTCCCTCGCTTTTTCAAGCATAGGATCCTTCTCGACTCCATTTTGCTTAGGTATCGTAATATCGAAGTTACTTGGCACGGTTCCAATGCCGACGCGGACTTTCAAGAAGTCAAAATCCTGCGGAATTCGCTCCCATACCGAAGAGCTTCGCTCCTTGACCGTATTGATACAAAATTGTGGATCCAAATGGGTTTGGTGCCAGTTCAAAATCAATTCGTTCTTCCAGTTCTGCAGCGTTTCCCTGTTCTCATTAATGTGATTGTCATATAAACGTTCACGATCTTTAATTTTCTTGCGATGCTTTGCTTTATTCTGGAAATGAACCAGTACAGGTACAAAATATGAAACAACCATCATACAGAGGGAAATCATCTGTACGGTTACAAATTGCCCATTCCCCCGACTTTGGTAAAAAGTCATCATTGCCGCCCCACCTGCAACTGTAACCATGATGGGAACCATAATCGAGATAATGTTCAATTGTGGTGGTTGAGGAAGTGAGGGCGGGGAGAAAATTTCCACTTCCTCTCCCGATGTTTCCTTAATAATCCTAGGCGATCTCTTATAGAAAAAATGGGACATGCTCAGTCTGCCTCCTCTTCAACGTATTTTTTAGCGATTCATGCAACCCTTCGGATAATAACCTGCTGCTGCTGCATCTCTTTCACTTGAGAAGGTCTCATCTTCCCGATAACCATAAGAACACGTACTAGGGTAATAATATTTAATACCGGTTGTCAGATCGACAGCGCCTTTAATCTCTGTTTTCTTGACCAGTCGGCCTCCACCAAGAGCATAGTTGTTATAGAATTGGTCCCCTATCGGAATTCCTTGGATAAATGCCATAATTCCAATGTCATCGATGGAGTTGATCCATTCTTCCTGTGAAATTTGTGGAAGGCTAAAGGTATAATGGACTCCGTACCGAGTCGCGTACTCATTATGTTTGTTTATATAATAAGCCAGATCCTGTTGAATACTTTTCACGATGACGCTCTTTCGCATCGCTTCAAAATTGGCTGCATTGTCTAATAAAGGAATGTTGGTTGTGCCCTCCAAATCTTCACGGAACCCTTCAACCCAAGCCTTTGCGTAAGAATCATACGCATATACATAACTGTCCAACGTGAAATTAATACTGTTTCCTCTGTCGTCCGAGTACGAATATGGTTTCTTCGGTCTCCACATATGCTTGAATACCCTTTCGCTATTGGCATCCCTGTACTCATCCACTGCGTACAAGTCATAGCCATCGTAATCAATGACGGCAACTGCTGGAATATATCCCGCAAGAGCTCCCTGTCTAACAGGGTCATTGACAACATCAAAATTCAAATAGAGTGTGCGAAAGAAAGTGTCCAGCGCTCTCTCTTTATTCGCAAAGAAGAATTTTCTCGACTGATAACCCGCCTCATATTCTTGGAGTACATTCATATTTAACATCTGAGAAGCATCCTGGACTGCAGTATGCAGTGAAGCTGAATATTGATCAGATAAGGCCTGAGCCGTTTTTTGGTCTCCTGTTCGAAAATCCATGACTAGATAAAAAGGGACAAAGATACAGATAAACAATATTGCCAGATTAGTAATCTTCATTGATTACCATTCCCCCGTAAGGAACATAGACCTTAACGTTGCCGTCCGTGATGCCTCCAGTAAAAACATCACTAAGGATTGTAGCCATAGTACGATTAACATTTTTCACTTTCACGGTGAAGAAGTCACCTACCGCCATGACATATCTACGATTCAGATCAGATGCTGAACTATTCGGAAACAATCTCTGCATAATTTCCTGATTATAATGACCATCGAAGTAGGTCGTGAAACTATCACGGAATGTAGCCGGATTAGCCGGATCGGTATATTCCGGATTATATTTCTTGTGTAAATGTTCCATCTGGATGTCATACTGATTCCCCGTAGCTCCGAGCTTTTGGTTAAACTCTAGATACATCTCAGGAGTGATATACCCCTTGGTTCTAGCAGAATCCACGAATGTAGTCACAGCTGAGTGGATAACGATCTGAGACAAATCATCTTGTCTTTGAGCCTGTTGGAACAACGGATACAAGAATAACAACACGATGGCAATGAAAATGCCTAATATTTTGGAGAAAGAGTTTTCCACACTAGCTCACCCTTTATGTAAAAACAATGGTTTGTACTTTGCCTTGACTGTCTCGAATATATGAAACAACATAGGTTCGATTGAGATCGACTCCTGATACATCAATACTTTCAATATCATCTGAACTATAGAAGTATTCATTAACTACACGAATATTGGCATCCAAGGTTTTCATTTGTCTTATGCTTTGAAGAACCTCTGCACCCGTATAGGTAACTTGCTCCGTAATTTCAAGACTTGTGAACAACCTTCGCTCTTCATTTACTGCGGATTTATGCGTAACGTTAACTGCCGCATCCTGAGACTGAATGCCTCCAAGAGCGAACATGCAAGCAACGATCAGAATGCTGATTTCAGCTGCGACCAGTATGAACTTTTCCATCGTTTCGCTCATTGGAGACCTCCTTCTTAATCTTTAAAATAATATTTCAAATTGAGTTATCTCACCTGTTCAAATTTGATCCCTCTGATCATATTGTTATCATCTCTTAGTATTGATGAGATAAACTTACCACTGGGATTGATATATTCTGGCTGGGATTGCTTTTCAGCATTACTTAAGATTGTGTTAGAATAACTATCCATAGTCTTAACTACACTGCCCTCAACATTAAATTTTTGACCATAAAACGTACCACTAGTCTTATTATCTGAAGCATATTGTTTACCAGTTATTACTTGAATTCCAAACTCATCTTGATTCATATATTGACGAACTGCATTAAGAACCTGACTTCCAGATAATGTTGTATTGTTATAAGTATTGTACTCCGTATCCGACAACTGCGTCGTAATCGCAGCCATCTTGGTCTGTCCTTGTTTCGCCGCATCCTGCGACGAGATCGTAATAATAACTACAATCGTAATCAACATAATGGTGAGGAATATCCCAGCTGCGACCCGTATTCCGACGCCTGTATTTTCTTCCATGAAAAAATCAATCCCCTCTTAAATGGTTTGTAATTGTGTTGATATATCACTTAGTTGTTTGAATGACATGTAAAGGAATGGGAAGACCAGATATAGTGCAATCAGCAGTGCACCTGGTGTCCAGCCAAATAACTTGCCATACGATGTTTTCTTTCGAATCAAACGCTCAAGGCGTTCCTTCTTCTGCTCAGCATAGTACTCTTGTTCCATCTCCAGATCGTCAAACGCTTCACGTAACGAAAGCTTATCTACCGCTTGCATTAGACGCTTCACGATTCTACCAAACGAATCGAACGGCGCATCCGATTTCAGCATTTTCAAGGCTTCCTCTGCACCACTATCATAATTGAGTAGACATTTTTGCAGTGCTGGTCTGAAAATGATACTGTATCGTTCCATCCACTCAAGTACGGTCTCCACAGATATCCGTTCAAATTCACACAGAATCGAGATAAGCACATGGAACTGGTCCACCTCATTTTGCATTTCCAATGCGCGTAACCGACGCTGAAATTGTAAAATCCATATGGTGATGTAATACCCTGTAAATCCAAAGCCTATAGCGATAAGGAGTTCCCACCATTTTAGATACTCGTTGTTCACAACAGTTACTTTACCGATAATCCGATTGACAGTATTATTCATAGCCACATCTGTTAATGGCTCATTTGAATGAGTTTCTATGGACTGAACAACCTGTTCTCGCGTCAAATCTTTATTTGTCCGAAGATCTTCGATAATTTGGTTGTCCATTGTCGTCACCTGATTAGCACGTTCCAATTCATCCGCATTCATATATCCAAGAATGTTCGTTGCTTCTGACGTCGGTTTGCTGAAGATATGGTGTACGCTGTTGTAATGTAAAAACACAGAGAACACAATTACACCAATAAACGCGGAGACAGAGATAACGATTCGGTGAATATACAACCATTCCAATGTTAGATGAGAGTTTGCCTCTTTGAGGAGCATGTTGGTTCGATGATGCTTCCTCGTATTTGGAGATGGGACCAAACGATCCACGATCCACTTAACCCAAGACCAAGAATATGCTTTCTTTTCCCACTCTTTTCGCGGACCTTTAGCTACATATTTGGCTTCATCATTCTCCGATAATTTACGAATTAGCAAGTAACAGATTACAGCTGAAGCGTATATGAACATTCGAACTAAAAAACCAATTCTGCTGTCATAGAACTCTGTCGTAATTGGAAAATAGTTTTCCGCCCAACGTTGCAACGGAAACGACAGCAGGATTGGAATAAGTGCAAGTAAGGTCAATCCGCCTAATTTGTAACGTAATTTTTGCCTTCTCATCAGGTCATATCTGATCTCTTGCACAAATTTATTAATGGCATTCAGATACATGGAGCCCTTTTGAACGTTGCGGTCACCGTACTCCATAATTAAATGAGACACTCCGGAAAAAACTTTTAAATAACGGTTAGGCGCAACCGCATAGTATTTTTCCAGCTCTCGAGCAGGATCCTTGGATGTTAATACTTCGTGAATCCTCTCCGTCTGGAGCTTAATGTCATGTGGTGACGATTGTGCAGCCTGGTACAAAGCCTCATCAACCATCCGCACTTCCTGATAATGATGACGATCATCCTCCAGAACGTTCGAGAACTGTTTTAACAGACGATCTTCAACCCGGTTCACAAAAATATCAATGCACAATTCGTTTATAACGATAGCTGCCAATGCTCCAAAGAATAATGCCATCCAACTTTTACTGATTATTGCCAGTACAATAAGACCAATAATGATAGATCCTAGCGTCAAATACGTAATTCGCATCGTTTCTTTACGCAATGAGTACTCATCGTAGGTGTTGATCGCAGTCAGACGTTTACGAATCTTCAGAATCTGTGACTTGACGATCGGAACCTTGATCAGTTGATGATATGATTTCTGGTAAAACACCAACAATTGTCGTGGTGTTTTACCTGTTACATTTTTAGAAGAAGGCCATACATTCTCACGATTCTTCTTCCGCTTGCGATCTTTGAGAATAAGATAAAGAAGTATTCCGCCCGAAATAAGCAGAGCACCGCCCGCAATGGCAAAAATCCATATCCATTTATTCATTGAGCCTGCCCCCAATGCGCATTCAGAAACTGCCCGAAGTTCTCACGATCTTCCTCGTTCATGTTAAACAACATTTTTTCGATTTTTTCAGGAGAGATTGGAGACACAGCAACGTATTCACCATTACGGTATTCAATGATATTTCGTGCATTCCATACTCTTCCGCTATTTCTTCTGTACACTTCTCTTTGAAGATTGACCAAAGCGTCCAACTTGCTCTCAATAGAATCATCTTTAGATAACACTTCTTCATGCTCCAAAGTATCCGATTCAAATCGAACAGGTGTAATCTCTGTGATTCGCTCAATATAACGTTTACCATTCATTTCCTTACGCATGTGAACGTCCCATTGCACCGCATTTGCCACCTGTTCTTCTGCAATGCGTTCATTTTGAAACACACCGGTTTTGAGCAAAGAGTTCCGCAAAGACCATACCAATTCACGTGCAGAGGTCGCATGATGTGTAAAGATCGTAAACAGACTTGCTACCTGCGACATCTGAATCATCCAAGCTGCCACGGGGTCGGTAGCGACCTCCCCCAGAATATTTACAGAACCATCCGTTTTCTTCTGAAGGTCTAGTCCAGCTTGTCCAGCAATATTCTCGGTTTCTCGCAATGCTAGTGAGTTACGTTGTGGATATAGTCTTCTTAGATGCAGCTCAAATGTCATCTCTTGAATCCTCAAAGTTAACGTAGCATATATGTATTTAACTGAGGCCATGACCAAAGATGTTTTTCCTGAACCCTGAGGTCCAGTAAATGCAGTAACCTGCGCACCTTTCATCAGGTACTTAATCATATCTCTAGCTAATTCAGCATTTACGGCATCTTTGGATGAGATCAGATGATCCAATTTCATATTAGGTAGATCAAACTTCCTAACAAAAAATGCCCAACTCTCTGCAAACGGCGGTCGAACAACCACGACCCTTGATCCATCTTTCATTTCATTGACTTTAAAACCGTTCGTCTCCGTTAGTTGACCTGGATTGTCATACTTATAGATGTTCTGACATACCCTTTTCAATTCTAGGTCAGTTTCAAAACTTAAAAACGATAAATGTATAGATTTACCTCGAAAGAAAATCCATACGCTCTGGTACCCTGGATACTTATATTGCTTCATTCCTTGCAGTAATGAAATCTCATCTTCCACAATCTGCATATTGGTAGGAACACCTGATACCCCACCAGATACGCCATCAATTGACATATCACGAATTTCGTCAATAACGCCAAACCCTTTATAATGCTGGTATACACGCTGCACAACGATAGCTAACTTATCATCAAACTCCAAACCACCACGTGCTTCTTTGACAAAAATGGAGTCAATCTCATCACCCGTAATTACATATGAATCTACCGTTCCATCTTCAATAACTTTTTTTGGTTGATCCAATTGATACTTATCGATTAACTTGGATAGACCTTGAAATCCGTGCTTCTTTTTATATAAATGAAGCAAAATATCAAATTTATCTTGTTGTGTTAATTGATCTTCATCCTCAAAAGGAATGATTCTATCGATATTATCATCGTTAAAACCATAATTACGTTCTAAAAGATCAGATATAAATTGCTTAAGATAAATCTTCTCTTGTATGTCACCTGAAGTCGCATTTTTCATGGCACTTCTTAGCTCAGCTACAACTCCCAGACGACGATTGTATTCCTCGCTTGTCATTCCCATATCCAACAAGTTACTGTTTACGTACTCATTAATCATGGTTTTAACGTATTCAAGAAGATAATCAAATTGGAACCGTTCTTCATTTTCATTTTTCTGACGTGTTCCAACCTGACCAGGTTTTCTGTTCAGCTTCAAGAATAAATACGCAATTAAAACAGCTACAATCAAAACAATTGCGAGGAAATTAATGGTGAAATTCAGTCCCATCTTAATTCCCTCTTTCAATTCGCTTCAGTTTGGTGTTAATCCCAATCTCATGCAGTATTGTTTTTGCAGCACGGCCAACTTCCTGTATGAAGTAATGATTTTCATGACTGCTGCCGACAAATCGATTTCTAGCAAAGAAACCTTTAATGTCACCATCATTTAAATGATCTTTGAAGCTTGTATTATAGGGAATTGTCAATATAGGAGCTTTGAGCTTGTACTTGTTGGCTATATTTTTGATCTTATATTTTGACATAGGATCATACTGCGTCATAAGAAGCAGATGTGGCTTTTCTTCAAGTACCTCTGGCCAATGCTTCCTTTGATTGTCAAAATATTTTTCTAGTACACTTATATTTTGATTCACACAGATAACCACCAAATCTGCATCCCTGATCAGGCTGTTAGAGACCTCGTTATCCTGCCCACTTCTAGCATCCAAAAGTGAAATGCCATAGTATTCTGCCGCCATACGAAATACCATATTCACAGCTTCGATCGAACCCTGTTGTGGTCGATTAAGACGTTCACTTCCCCAAAGAAGGTCCAAACGATTCCGCTCTACCATTAATGTATAATTTTTAACACTATTGCGTTCAAGCTTACTGCTCTTCGCAACACGCTCTAATGAGTCGAGCCCCAATCCACCAATGGCAAAAAATTGCCGATTATATTGATTAATTGTTTTATTGAAAAACCGCTCCATATCCCCGTCCGTCCGCTGCGGCTGAGATACTAAAGTTCTCACATCATACTCCAACCCGATAAATGCAGCCAAAGCAGCGGTTGCACTGGTTACGCCTAATCCATGCTGCATACCCCATAATGCAATTTTACCCATGTTAATTACTCCTTTCGGCCCGCTTCCATAATGCGTTAACTTTTGACGTTTCCAACCCAAGGATGAACTCTACCGCCTGTTTAATGACTAGTTTGTATGAACTGGACATACGTTTGACCATGACTGTATTTTTATATTGATTAATAATCTTCAGTGTCTGATCACGTTCATCAGGATAATAAACAAGACTCTCTTTCCACAATAAAGGTAGTTCATCCAGCAAACTATCCATATATTTTTCGTCCAGATGATTACTAACCTCATAAATAACTTTCGTTACCGGAAGGTTAACAGAAGATAACTTTTCTCCTTGGAAGTACGCGCGAATAAGGTTAACGTTTTTCTGAATAACGGGATTCTCATAGGAAGTCACAACATAAACAAAATCCACTTCTGGCCAATCAACCAACGAAGCCTCGTCATTACAATCTATGAGTACAAAATCATATTTCTGTTCTTCCAGATTATGCATCAGGTCCTCATATGAATGGACATCTTCCATAACATCAAATTGATCATGAGTGTTCATCGTGAGAGAATGATCAATTTTAGGGAATACGAACTCATAATCCTTATTTTGCGTTGCGTCTACAATCAGAACCCGATGATCCATTGACAACAATTTACCAAGGTACATCATAAAATCCGTTTTATCATAGTGGCCCATAACAAGTATTTGTTTCATCTTGGTCTCCTTATTTACTGTGCAGGTTCACGTGTATTGCTATCATTGAAAATACTACCTGAGTCTGAAGTTGAATTTGGTGTATTTCCAGTATTACTTTGCTGATTCATATCCTCTGAATTTTCATTCATCAGAGAATTATCTTGCTGGGATGTTGTTCCGTTCCCTTGTCCTTCTGTCTCAGTAATGTACTCCCTTGAGTTCATCTCCGTCGTATTCCGTCCACTGATATACTTTTGTCTATCTTCATCACTCATGGACTGAAGATCTTGTTCTAATTTTGCTCTTACTTGTCGTTCGAGAGCCGTTGTTGCCAATCCAACAATATTAGGATTAGATTCAATGAGATCCAATACTTTAGGATTAGATGGATAGTTGATGATTGCACCATCTTGCATGTAGGGATCAACATAACTTAATGCATAGATAGAGGCATCATTGATGTAAGCATCTACAATAGCACTTGACATCGTCAAAATTTCTTTTTCAGTCATTTTGTACCATATTGTTCCATTATTTAAATCTTCTACTTTTTTCTTAGAAAGTACTATGTAATCCTGACCTGTTGCAAAACGAATCCGAACATCTACAAATTCATCTTTTTTCAACTTTAAAGGAAGCTGTACTAGACTAAACTCTTGGTTTCTAAGGTCATTCGGTGTTATTCCATCTTCAAACAACATTGGTGTGGTGATAATAGAGTTTTTCTGAACATCAATCTTAATCCTTTTCCCTACAATCTCTGCTTGCTCTACTGTATTTTGGGGTACCGTACTAACCGGTACAACTAGAGAACTCACGTCATCTTCTGTAATTAAATCTCCGGCCTTATGATCATCATTCAGTACGATCACTTTCATCTTATCTTCATTCAACTTCTTCTGTGCATCTTGAAGTTGTTGCTCAATCTGAAGTGTTCGCTCAACATATCTTCCTTGAATATAGTCAATAATAAAATAGCCAGCGATAACACAAACAAATAAAATGATCGCCCCCCCAATGGAAGCGGACAGAAGCAACTGCTTCTGCCTAAAACGAATCTTAGACATAACGAACTCCTCTCAATCCAACATGATTAAACTTAATTATTCACGACCAATAATATAATCAAAACAATAATAATAACGATGCACAGTCCAAGGACACCATACAATAATGCTTTTGAAGATATCTTCTTAGAGTCCCCCATGTAGCTTTTCATCAACTTGTTTAATACCGAGTCTGTATCTCCTTGGTGTTTATAGGGATCAGCATGTGGTGGAATTCGATATACGAGATTCCCTGGAAGATCTTTTCGAATATCTTGGATACTGAGATTTTCAACAAATGGTACACAATAAACCCAATTAGACTGATCCATTTTTTTATGTAAATCTCTAAATCTTCTAATTTTCCCTTGTCGCCACTCGCTACCCGCACCCAGCACAATGTTTACACTCGCTCTGTAGAACTCTTTACTCCAGTCACTCTCTTCAAAGCTCCCGATATCTAAAATTAAGTAGTCATGTCCTGCTGTAATCAGATGGTTAATATCCAATTTGTTATTATTCTTGTAATACTCCACGCCCTCTATAGAGAAGTGAATGTTATTGCTTTTGAAATCCTGTGTTCCTTCATATGCGTTCTCAATACTTGTAAAGTCACTTGAACTATTTGCCTCTACTAAACCTACTGAGTAGCCTTTACGTTTTAAATAGTTTGCAATTAATATACTCTGATGAGTTGAACCGACTTTAGATTCAACGCCCATAACTGCTACTAAAATGGTTCCGATGATCCGATCTTTAAGAATGATTCTTTCTTGAATCGGTACATCTGGAAGTTCCAAATCCATGACATCTGATGAGTCAAAACTGCCTGCAGAGGTTAATTTCGCTGTATATCGATAAATGCGATCCTTTATCTTTTCAAGATCAGAATCTGTTGATTCCCAATCCTCTTGTCCATTTCCAGTTACCTCGCTTTGATTTGGCAATAAATTGCGCAGTGCTGGAATAATGGACTTTGGCTTCGTTCCTGGCGAGGTTGTAACAACGTTGATCCCCATGTCTGCCAATTCATGAACGACTCCGTCATCCTCATAACGATCAAGAGCAATGACAATAATCCGAGTATTTGAACGCACTGTTCGATATTGACTAATTCCACGTAGAAAAGTATTTGAATCGGTGCAGTCTAGATCAGTTATAAATGCATTGATGTTAATTCTAGCTACAGCTTCGCAAAATTCGATAAACTGGCCACTCTCAAAGCGACCTACTTTTTCAAAACTAACATCTGTATTCCCTATGGCTTCATGTACTAGCGTAGAAGCTTTACTGGAAATGATAACCGCATTCACTATGTTTGCCTCCATTAATCCGCTAAAATTTTACTTTGGTCTAGATCAAAGATTCTATTAAGCCCACTTTGCTTCGTTCGAATAGCGCCTTCTTTCGCCTCACGGATATGATCATCCAGTGTAAATTCAGGCTTAGTGTCAATATACCCAATCAGTACAGTACTTGAGGCTTCAACATCAATTTTCATCCTTATGGAGTTAGCCAGCTCTGCTAATGGTAAATTAGAACTTGTTATAAGAGCTACAATGACATCACTTTGGTAACGTCCAGCAAATCCACTACCTTCCAAAGCCCTGCCCACGGCTCTTCCCGCTCTCTTAAAGGACTCTTCCTCCGAAATGTGGGTTGGATTCTGAATTTCTATGTATAATACCCCTACTGTCTTCCCTTTGGATAAAGCTTGATTAGCTTGATGAATAAAATGTTTTTGTGTGAACAAACCTGTTACTTCATCCCGTGTTGATGTGTATGTCGCTGCTTGCATAACCCCAATAATCTTTTCAAAAATCAACGTGAACACTATGAAGCTAACAAAAACACTCAAAATCAAACTAAGTTCTGCCAATAGTTCATAACCTGTAAATGCGCCCGAGAGATGCAACAATAGCTGCATTGCAAAAAGGATCGTTACCATAAAATACTGTGGATTTAGCCCGACATCCGGAAAAATCTTGATGAGTGTATACAATGTCACACCTACTACAGAGAGAAACACTAAAAAGGAACTCATTTGTACGGGTAAGAACAAAGACATTGCGGCAGTAATCAAAGTAACCGCAGTTCCGCCTAAATGTACATAAAGTTTGTCTGTTCGTTTGTTGTAGTAAAGTCGAAATATCCCGATTTGAGCAATTATCATTCCAGCTGCATAGAGTGATATGAAAAACATATATGCAGACATGAGCTTATGAGGCATCAGAGCCATACCCGCATTTGCGAATAACATTAAAGAAAAAGCTCCCAAAAACTTTAAGTATGTTGGGTTTCGCCATTTCCTGTACATTAAAAATCCAATGATAAATAAAACAATATTAATAGACAACATAGAACCGATTGTTAACTTCCCAAAATCCCCCATGTAGTTCCTTTAACCCACTTTCTTGAAATTTATGTAATTTCATGAATTTTACAATTCCAATTTTCCATTCATTTTTCCCATTTTAAATATAATCAAATTCTTATCTAATTTGGTTCTTAGTACCTAGCATTTGGATAAATAAGTAACAGTAGATTAAATAATAGACCCATTTCAGCAATTTTACAACATATTTTTGTTATATATGACCAATTGTACCTAAGAATATAGTCCTTTATTTTCACAACAGTCCTAGACATTGTTTAGTTCAGATCCGAAATTCCCTTTTTCATTTCCAATTAAATTGAGAGGTAATGAAAAACAAGAAAATTTCCAAGTATGTAGCCAACCAGAAAAAACTGCCAAATCAATTGATCTAACAGCGTTTTCTTGGATATATCACCCACTTGTTCTATAGTTTTTCATATTGCTCTTATCACAAAAAAAATGATTAAATAGTCTAAAAAATACTAGAAATTTGCATTAAAAATCCAACTTGCTCCCAAGCGTAATACTCGAATCCTCGAAGTTCTCCACTGTCGTCTTTTTTTCATAAAAGTGTACGGCATGTTGCATAATTCCTTCTCTTGTGTAAAACTCGTCTTCCGCCCCTATTGGAAAAATAACCTTTTCTCCCGTGCTTGCCGACTTATAGATACCCACAATCAATTCAAGCGTATTTCGACCACTTTGGCCATCCACCAGAAGGGGTGATCCTGTCTCAATAGCGTTTAACACATTCTCAACTTGCCCAGCGTGACCGACATGAGTAACATCCGGTAATTCGTCAGCGAGCTTCTGAAGCTGGTGTTCCAACTCTCGATTCGGTTCCGGAAATCCGTTATTCCGCGCGGTAGAAGCAACGACTTTCCAAGGTGCAGATACCCGGGCTTCTTTGCCCTGAAAAGTTAACTGTTGCTCCTCTCCGTGATGTACGACGGAACTGGTAATCATGCCAAGCGCCCCTTCCTGAAAGCGAAGCATTGCCATGGATATATCCTCAACTTCGGCATTATCATGTGCCGTATTTGCCATCATCGCCTGTAGTTCCACTGGAGGTCCCATCATCCAGAGCATGGCATCAATATGATGCACCGCATGATTAAGGGTACAGCCTCCGCCTTCTTTTTCCCATGTCCCGCGCCACCACAGATCATAATAATTGTGGCCCCGCCACCAGAACGAATCAACCTGCACATGTACAATCGGTCCCATCCGTTTACTGTCCAGCACACCTTTTAGCTTCATCATTGGTGTTGTAAAACGATTCTGTGCTACTACGGATAGCAACTTGCCACTTGCTTGCGCTGCTCTCAACATCAGATCCGCTTCCTCCAGGGAAGATGCCATCGGTTTTTCGACCAACACATGCGCACCTGCTTGCATGAAATCACACGCAATGGGAGCATGCGTATACGGTGGTGTACAGATTGATACCAGATCAATGTTTTGGGCAAGTAACTCTGTGTAATCCGTGACAGCTTGTGCACCTTCCAGACCATATTCATTAATTCGCTTCTGTGCTTTTTCCACGTAGATATCGACCACAGCAACAATCTGACATCGCTTAGGGAACGCCAAATATGCTGAGATATGTGCTCCACTAATTGCACCTGCTCCGATAATCGCCACTTTTAACATCGTTGCATACCTCCCTTATTCCCTTCACAATACACAATAATAAAGCGCTTTTATGCGTTCATCTTGTGCTAAAATAAAACTATCTTGCGCATGATAAGGGAGGCATTCATGAAGTCCATCTTTCTGGGAGAACAATTTAATCTGGTCTGTCGTCGTACATCCAACACTACGTCTCGCGAAGTGTTCCATGCTCATTCGCAGCTGGAGATAACCTATATTCACGAAGGATATGGGCAGTTGATAACGGAAGGTCAGGTTTTCTCCCTTGAACCCGGTATGCTCATGATTTTTCGACCTTTTCAATTGCATCACATCCAGATTCATGTATCCAGACAGCAGCCTTTCATTCGAAATGTACTCATGGTTGAACTTGATCTACTGAAGGCACATTGGGCCCAATTTATCGTTACTCACGACTTCATACAGGACCTGCTGGAAGAACAATTCCCCATTCAGCCCATCCGACTTGCTGCCACATCCCCACTCGTTCAACGAATGGAACAATATGCAGATACGTATCCAGGTCTGTCTCCCCACGAAGTAGAGGAGGATACACGGCTCTTTTTATTGGAACTGCTCGCACAACTTCGCTACCTGTGGCAAGACGGGCAGCAACGCCGCTCCCAAGATGTACTCTCGTCCAGTGCAAACGTTCTTCACCCTCATGCCGAAGCCATCATGCAATGGATTGAGCAGCATTACCAGGAGCCTTTTCGTTTGGAGCATATCGCAGACACTCTTCATCTGTCCCCCTATCATCTATCTCATGTATTCAAAAAAGCGACCGGCACCACAATTGTTGCTTATGCTCAAGCCACCCGCATTCGTCATGCCTGTGTGCTACTCACTCGGTCCTCGCTCACCGTTCCCGAAATCGGTCACCGTGTCGGTATGACCAGCCCCTCCTACTTTTGCAAAGTATTCCGTACTACCACAGGCTCTACACCACATCAATATCGGCTGAAGATGCAGGGGAGGAAGTAATGAAGTAATGGATCACAACAACAAGAAAGAAGCGAAAGAATTCACTTCTCCGCTTCTGCTCCTCTTTTACACTTCACCCGACTCAACGCAGATTGAGCTCCAACCGTTTCAAATAGGGGATTAGGCGTCTCTCTAGCTGACTTAAATCATCCTTCTGCTCCGCTGACAATCGTTCCTCATGGGTACTTCCATCCTTGTCCATCACCATAACTTTGTATTTTTTCATTTGTTCATAGACAGACTTGAACTCACGATATTGTTCCTTGGTAAATGTCTTTTCTGCCTGTTCCAACTGTTCCGTCCAAAATTGCTGCTCGTCCATCAGTTTTTTGGAGGACCCTACACTCACAGTTTCCAGCTTCTCGAAAAACGGTTCCAGCTCAGCTACAAGAAGGTTGTATCGTTCCTGCTCCACTGTACTCCACTGCTCTGGATGCAAGTTTCCCTGAGAATCAGCATACTTCACAGCCATTTGCCCTAATTGCTTCAGCAAGTCCATATATTGAACAAATTCTTCTTCGCTGAAATGGGCCTTGGCCGTCTGCAGCTTTGCTTCCAACCTCATATAATCCTCAGCTGTCCCCCCCATAGCTGTGATGTTTTCCTGTGAACCGTATATTCCGTCTGCGAGATAGGTGTACCCTGCGTAGGCTCCGGTGGGAATAATGAGTACAGCAGCCAAGAGCCCCGTGACCAGCCATTTTTTTCGATTTCTTCTGATGTGTGAATCACTTCGAATACCATCCATCATTTTATGTTTAATCCTCGCAGGAACGGACCAGTCTTTGGTCTCTTCCTGGTAGGCTCTTCGCAACTGTTCATCGAGTTTCATGCAGATCCTCCACCTTTCCCCGCAATCTTGGATTCATCTTCTCTTTTTGTCTCAACTTCGCCAGCGCCGCATGTATACGCGATTTCACAGTTCCAAGCGGAATCTCCAATATGTCAGCAATCTCCTCTTGCGTATATTCATTTAAATAATGAAGTGTAACCACCTGCTGCAGCTTGTAAGGCAAACGGCGGACCTGTTCCAGCAGAGGACGATTAGCCAGTTTGTTGACCAGATCAGTGGAAAAATCATATTCTAATCCCACGTCAGATTTTTCGATTCGCTTGCCAAACCGAAACTGCATCAATCTTTTGCGTCGATAACTCTGAACCTGCCGCATTGTCACACCCATTAACCAGGGACGAAAAGCACGCTCCGCATCATATTGCGCCAATGATCGATACGCCTGAATGTAAATCTCTTGTACCACATCCTCCGCGTCATACTTGTCCTTGATGAGAAATCGTACAGTCCGATATACCCCCGTCACTGTTTTCTCATATAATTCTCCATATGCTTCTTCCTGCCCCGCCCGTATTAACGTTACAAGTTCTATGTACTCATCTTGCTCACTCATTATCCATCCCCCTCCTCCTTACACTATATATTGGCATGCCAGCATCATATCGTTCGATTTAATTATTGATGAGTAGGTATGGCTGAATCTTATACAAAAAGGGCCTCTGGTATTTATCATGATATAATATACCTAATTTTGATATAATTGGAGGTTCTGCATCTGAGTTATAAAACACCTTTGGTCTTTTGATATTATCTATTTCGATCATCGGATTTGCAATCGCCAGAAGCAACCTCGAGGCCTACGTCACGGTATATAGACTTATTGGGATCTTGGTTATCTTATCGTCTCTTTTTCTTTTGAAACCGGATATAAGAGAGTAACTTAGCAGGGGTGGTCACTACTGTAATGAAACTTTTCAGCAAATTGTACTCAGAATATCTCCTGATTCCACGACCTTTACGTTTGTTGTTTCTATGGGGATGGATTGTTTTATTTTTTGTTGCCGGTGCCAAATTCAGATGGTTTCACTTCCTACAATAATCTGATTTCAAAAAGTCCGTCCTCATGGTACATATAAGAAGAGCTGAGTCGTCATTATGACGTCTCGGCTCTTCTTTTGTACTATCTGTTATACCACTATTTTTCGAGACAAACTTTACCTGATATTCAGAAATTCTTTAGAAAATTCCTCTCAAGTTCTTCAGAGTTTATCTCTACTATGGATACATTGATAAATCTGTATAGGAGTTGAGCATTTGAAGCTTTCCAGTCCGTCCTCTACCAAATCAGTCTGGCTTTCCCTGCTTTGGCTTGCAGCCGTTCCAATCTTAAATATCTTCTATGGTGTACTAAATCACCCTGGGAATCATGTCTACAGTCTTGCAACGCCCCTGATTTCCATGATCCCTTTTGTGCCGGCCTTTATCATCCCTTATGTATTATGGTACCCGTTCATAACAGGTGCATTAATAGCACTTGCTTTTAAGGACAAACGAACCTATTTTCAAACCCTCATTGCACTTTGCAGCGGTCTGGTGATCTCGTACATCTTCTTCGCTCTGTTCCAGACAGCGATTGAGCGCCCGAACATCGAGGGGGAGAAAAGCTTTCTCATTACTATGGTTGATTACATCTACCGTAACGATCAAACCTATAACTGTTTTCCGAGTATTCATGTGCTAAACAGTTATCTGATCCTTAGAGGAACGCGTGTGTTTGGACGAGCGATTTGGGCGATGACTTCCGCCTTCTCGATTGTTATCATCGTGTCTACCGTACTAGTTAAACAACATGTCGTCGTAGATATTGCGGGTGGGATCCTGGTTGGAGAGCTTTGTTTCCGCTTGGCTGGAACAACCCTCCATGCTCTCTCATCCCGTGTTAAATCGACTCGATTGGAGTGAGATGAACATTGACTGATGTCCCCTGGTTTTATCGCAAACATAGTATTCGTTTCCATATCCTAATCAGTTCTGGTTCCAGTTTTCTGATAGCCTTTCTCATGACCTTCATAGGCATACTGCCGCTTGCCGCAGTTCATCATCTAGCCAAGCTGCATCTACTGCAATTGCATCTGGCATACCTTGTTCCTATCCTATTTACTACGTTTTTTGCGATATCTTTTTCCATACTGACTCATCACATCGTTAGGGAAATTGCCGCTTTGGACCACGCCATACGCATCATCTCGGGAGGAGATTTGAGCTATCGAGTGCCTCCACTGCAACATGTTGAATTAAGAACATTTTCGTCTCAACTTCATTCCATGGTGGATCAATTACAAGAACAGATGATCGAGGAACATGAGTGCGAGACCGCCAAAAGGGAATGGATCGAAGGTATATCGAAAGAACTTCACGCACCCCTCGAAGGGATCATTCAAAATGTGGAGTTATTAAAAACCAACTCAGTTACGAACCCGGAAGAATATAGACGAATTGTACAAGAAACATATACAGCTGCCTTTCAATTACGAAAGTTAATAAATAATCTAATCCAGCATGCCCGACTCTCATCCCATGATACCTGATGAATACGGCATACCTATGGATCGTACACAACAGCACAGCTCATACCGCACTGCATCAGAGGTCTATGCCAGCACTGCAATGGGCCTTCATTCGCCAGATATATGATTAAGCTGTAAGGTGGCAAGTTAACATTAAATCACGCGAACAACATTATGGTTGTGACTGTGCCAATTGATCACCGCTCCTAAGTATATCCACCTATTCGAGTCTTGCCAGTACGTGGGCAAGGCTTTTTCTCTTGAACGCAGTTTTTTGACTTTACTTATGTATTCTTTAGATTTTCTTCAGAATTATGCTCATTAATTCCTTAGTTTTTTTCATTATGATTGCAATATCAACAAGAGAGGAGGCAAAACAATGATCAGTAATACGATCTTAGAGCTACTTCATCAGTATGGATATCTGATTTTTTATTTTGCCTTCTCATTGGGGCCTTTCGGCATTCCAATTCCAAATGAGATCACGATTATCAGCGGTGCCATTCTGAGCCACACAGGAGTTATCAATTCATGGATCACATACTTCTGTATTTTATCTGGACTATTAACGGCCATTACCTTTGCTTATTTTGCAGGGAAGTTATTTGGAAGCAAGATAAAACACAAGTTTCAACATCATAAACACTTCGTCAAGGCTGAACTGATTCTGAATAAAAGTGGCAATTGGGCGATGTGCATCGGTTTGTTCATTCCAATTGTGCGTTATGTTCTCCCTTTGCTTATTGGAATGAGCGGCGTGCGGTATCGGAAATTTGCTCTCATTTCATATTCCAGTGCTTTGTTATGGACCATCACCTATTTTACAGCAGGAACTTACTTCGGCGGTCCCATTCTATCTACGCTGCAATTATTCCATTTCTAACTGGTTTGATAACATACCATCACATATATGGAGGAACCACAAATATGAATTCTAATGAACCCGTTTTATTTCTGAAAAGCTTTCTACAAAGCCCTAAACATGTTGGCAGTATCATACCCAGTTCCCGATTTCTCGCAAGTAAAATGGTGAAGCAAGCCTCTTGGCTAGAGGCAAAAGCAGTCGCCGAGCTTGGATCGGGTACAGGTCCTATCACTCGCTATATTCATCAACAAGTACAGGATTCCACCAAAGTCCTATTGTTTGAGATGAACGAAACGATGAGGAATACTCTTAAGACGGCATACCCGGAGTTCTCCTGTTATCCAGACGCCGCTCGATTGGTAGAATCCATGAATCAAGAGGGCGTTCAGCAACTGGATTACATTTTTAGCGGATTGCCGTTTTTCAACTTTGAGCCTGAATTAAGAAATACGTTGGTAGACCAGATCTATAAGGCACTCAAACCTGGAGGATTATTCATCGCCTTTCAATATTCACTTCAAATGAAAAAAACATTATCCGAACACTTTATCATCGAAAAAATAGAATTAGTGCCTTTGAATATCCCACCTGCGTTCGTTTATGTCTGTCGCAAAAAGGAAACAATTTAAACATTCCGGACTATCGTTTACACTGATGTTATCCTAATTTTTAAGGAGTGTTGAATTATGAATACCGTTCTCGTTGTTGATGATGAACCCGATATCCGGGATGTCATTCATGTCTATTTACGTAACGAAGGATATCAGGTCATTGAAGCAGCCAATGGTGAGGAAGCGCTAAATATTATCAAAACAACATCGGTCCAACTCGTAATACTGGATGTCATGATGCCCATCATGGACGGAATCAAAGCCTGCTTCAAAATAAGAGAAGTATCATCCACTCCGATTATAATGCTATCCGCCAAGGAAGAAGACATTGATAAAATCACTGGCCTGACTACCGGGGCTGACGATTACATGGTCAAACCGTTTAATCCATTAGAGTTACTAGCTCGCGTTAAAGCTCAGTTACGACGTCAAACACTGATCGGGAAACCAGAATCCAATTCACTTATTTTGATTAAAGACCTTGTCATTGATACGAGTAAACATTCTGTGAAGCTCAAAGATAATGACATTTCGCTTACACCACTGGAGTTTTCCATTCTGGTGTTACTTGCAAGCCATCCCGGACAAGTATTTAGCTCCGAGAAGATTTATGAGACCGTGTGGAAAGAACCTTATGGATATTCAGATAATACCGTGATGGTCCATATTCGTAATCTGCGAGAAAAGCTGGAATTGAATCCAAGAGAACCTCAGTATATTAAAACGGTATGGGGAGTGGGATATAAAATTGATTAAACGAATACCACAGTTTAAAAAAAAGATACAGATTAACATTCTATATCAAATGTTGATCAGTTTATTGATTTCGTTTGTTGGCTCTGTGGGTGTAAATAATATGTTAATCATAGCTGCCGCAAAAATTAGTGAAAGATTTAATTGGCCTTCGCTTCTCTACATCTTTCCTTATGTTCTAACACCAATCTTCATCGTAATTTTCACTTTAATTTTTTTGTTTTTCACACGAAAAATTGTGAGAGATCTCATTACACTAGAGCAAGGGCTTCAAATCATATCTGAAGGAAATTTGAATCACAGGGTGCCCGTTAATCGACAAGATGAACTTGGGCGCGTCGCTTCCAACATTAATCACATGACAGAACAGTTAAAGCAACAGATTGCTAAAGAACGTGAATTGGAGCAATCCAAGATGGACCTAATCACTGGCATCTCACATGACCTGCGTACACCGCTTACCAGCATAATTGGCTATATTGAGCTTCTCAAATCAGAATCATTTCAAGACAAAGCGGAGTATGACCGTTTCATACAAAACACCTATAACAAAGCAACGCATTTGAAGAAGTTACTCGATGATTTATTTGAATATACGCGTCTTAACGAAGTGAACACCCAATTGGATTTGAAAAATGTTGACCTCTGTCAGCTATTGGACCAATTGTTGTTTGAATTCGAACCTTTAGCTCAGGAGCATGGGATTCGTATTGAAAAAAAACTCGGTGATGCTCCAATCATGATTTCCCTGGATAGTGATAAGATCGCTCGAGCCATCGACAATCTCCTCATGAATGCACTCAAGTATTCCTTTAAACCGGGCACGATTCATGTTCGAATGAGTGTGCAGCATAATCACGTTACCATTGAAGTAGAGAATAAAGGCATACCACTAACGATAGAACAAAAAAACAGGCTGTTTGATCGCTTTTATAAGGTGGATTATTCGAGGAATAGCGAAGGTATTCAATCAGGATCTGGTCTGGGACTTTCTATTGCGAGAAACATTGCGGATTTACATCAGGGGACTTTAACACTAAAACATACGCGTAACGTATTTATATTCCAACTAAGCTTGCCTTCTAACATCCAGTGAAACATCAATAGCATTGATAATGGAGGATACCGCGATGAAAACATCCGAACCACTTCTTTTCCTGCAAGGATTTCTGAGGAACCCCAAACGAGTAGGCAGTCTCCTGCCCAGTTCCAAATTTCTAGCCCGTAAAATCGTCCAATCAGTACGATGGGATGAGGTTAGAGCCATTGCTGAGCTGGGGCCAGGAACAGGTGCCGTCACACGTCTCATGGAAGCACATTTACCGCAATCTGCAACCGTGTTTTTATTTGAAAGAGACCCCAAAATGAGAAGTAATCTGAAGAAAACTTATCCTGAATTCATGTTCCATTCGAACGCGTCCTATCTATTGAAAAGGATCAATCAAGAACATATTCATCAGTTGGATAGCATCATTTGCGGACTGCCCTTTTTTAATTTTTCCAGAGAAATGAGACAAAACATCCTGTCACAGATCCATACAGCGCTCCGACCTGGAGGCACGTTAGTTTTATACCAGTACTCCCTTCATATGAGGAAACAATTAGCTGAGTTATTTGAGATGGAGAAAATTCAATTTGTGCCTTTCAGCTTTCCTCCTGTTTTTGTGTATGTTTGTCGTAAAAGACAAGATGATGAACAACGTGAAGCGATCGACTTGAGGAAGACTTGATTTATCCTCTTTATATGTTTAATGTTCTGTCTTATCCTGGGAGGATCTAATCATGCGAGTCATCATCTTACGTGGTAACAAGCGCGGCATAAATGCAATGAATCGGTTTCGAGCTCCAGGCATAATTAACGTCTTGCCACGCAAGAAGCCTTGATACCCTTCTTCGGCCACCTGTCCGGCTTCCATGATCGGGCCCTGCAACATCTTCGAGACACCCATACCCGAACGATCAACAAATCCGGTAGATGTCAGGCCTGGGCACAGTGCTGTCACCGTAACACCAGTTCCGCTTACTTCATTTTCCAAAGCCTCAGTGAACGATAGCACATATGCCTTTGTTGCATAATATACCGACATCATCGGTCCAGGGAAAAAACCTACCAACGAAGCCACATTCATCACACCGCCGTGCCCACGTTGGATCATATCCGGCAAGAATAGCTTTGTCATGATGGTTAAAGCCTTAATATTCACGTCAATCATATTAACTTCTTGTTCCATATCCGTTTCCATAAACGTCCCGAACAGACCGAAACCTGCATTGTTGACAAGATAGTCAACAACAATGCCCTTTTCCTTCAGCTCATGATAAATCTCTTGTGGTACCCCAGGTGCCGCCACATCTTTGGCAATAACCGTCGTCTGAATACCATACTTTTTCTGATACTCCTGAGCTAGATCCTGTATTTTACCCTTGCTTCGTGCTACCAGCACAATATGATGTCCACCTTTGGCAAACCGATCGGCTAACTCTTTACCGATCCCACCCGATACGCCTGTGATTAGTACTGTCTTTCTCATGTCGTTACCTGCCTCTCTTTTCTATAACATATGTTTCATCTGGAACACCTTTATTAGAACGATCATTCTTTTAAAGTAAAAAAAATAGACTACCTTCGTATGAGATCCATGGATAGCGTCGCTATACGAAGCAGTTTTTCCTTGGTCGTCGAAGTCTTTGCCATCACCCTTAGACCAACGCCTACATTATGCAGATATTCCGCCAATACCTCGGCGTTGTACTCCGTTGTGAATTCACCTTCTTGCTGGCCCCACACAATAATGTCCTTGATTAGTTTCTCCGTATTTGCAAACATCTCCGTCGATCGGTGGTTCATGTCCTTATCGCGTGCCGCCAATTCTACCGTCGAATTAACAATGAAGCAGCCTGATGCTGGATGCTCCTCTCCATGATGAATTAAAGAAGAAAATATAAACTGAAGTGCTTCCGTTGCCGTTTTGGAACGCTTTACGCCTGCTACAAGGGCGGAGCTGATTTTGTGATCATACAGATCTACTGACTTTAGAAACAAGGTATGTTTGTCGCCAAATGTGTCATACAAGCTTTTACGATGAATTCCCATATGATTAACCAGCTCCGTCATAGACGTCTTCTCATAGCCTTGTTCCCAAAAAAGTCTCATCGCTTTATCCAGTACAACAGACTCTTCGAACTCTTTGCTTCTCGCCATTGGCTTCCCTCCTGTTCAGAAAACGAACATTGAATAGTATGAGCATCATCTTAACGAGCCTTTAAAAGGTAACAATGACTTTGCCCTGAGAGTGACCCGTGGATACTTTAATCAATGCCTTTTCAATGTCATCAAACGTATACGTAGAATCGATCGAAGGTTTAATGTCTTCTTTTTCTACAAGAGCAGTGATTTCTTGCAATTGAACTCCACTGGAGTGCACAAATAAAAAACGATATTCATTTTGATTCTTACGCGCTAAAGAATCCAGGCGTGCACCTACGAGACCAAACAATGCTCTTTTCCACAACGGGAATTGACTGTCCACTGCAAAGCGATAATTGGGTCCTGCCTTCAAAGAGACTAATTTCCCCTGTGGTTTCAAAATGCTCAGTTCAGCTTTGATCTCGTCCGCACCCAAGGTGTCGATCACATAATCAATATCGGACAGAATATCAGCATACTGCTCGGTCTTATAATCAATGAATTGATCTGCTCCAATAGATAAACTACGTGCTCTACCCCTTTCACTGCCACTTGTAATAACCGTTAATCCCATGGACTTGGCAATCGGGATGGCCATCGCACCGAATCCACCGGTTCCGCCAGGAATAAACAACTTTTTATTCGGTTCAGCTCGGAGTACATCATGCAATGCTTGATATGCGGTCAGGGCAGTAAGGGGTACCGCAGCAGCTTCGATAAAAGACAGATTTTCAGGCATTATGGATAAGGCATCCTCATGTACAGCCGCATATTCAGCAAAAGCACCAATTTTATTTAGTGGCAATCTGGTATAAACCGGATCCCCCACTTTAAAATTCAAAACATCATCACCAACAGCTTCAATGACACCCGATAGTTCATTACCTAAAGTTAAAGGTAACGTATAGTCAGCAATCATCCGAACACTGCCATTCATATTCAAGATATCCAGTGGATTTACACCCGCAGCTTTTACTCTGACGAGAACCTCATGGCTCTGAATCTGAGGTCTCTCAATAATATTGATTTCCACTTGGATTTTTTTAGAGTATTTCTGAATTTGAGCTGCTCTCATCATATATCCTCTTCCTTTGCTTATAGACTATATAAGTTGAACTCAAGATTATTTACACTGACACTACGATGACAGAACAACCTTCCAATCGCTGTTAATGTGTAAATGATTAGTTCAACTTCAACTTATGTTAGGAACATGGCGCACAATGTTCAGTTGTACGCCACCTTACTTGCTTGTGCTAGTGTAGCCCCTCTTGTGACTTTAATTCTTCCAACGTAGGATAATCCGTGTAGCCCTTACTTCCCAATCCAAAGAATGTTGTCGGGTCTGCTTCATTCAGTGGCTCACCTTGTTGAAGTCGTTCCACCAAATCTGGATTAGCTAAGGACCATACACCAACCGGTACCAGATCAGCGAGACCTCGATCTAGATCTACACTGATATCCTCCAAAGTTCTTCCAGCCCGGTTAACCAATAGTGGATTTTGCCAGATCGAACGAATGTCTTGGAGCAGTTGTTCATCTCCAAGATGCATAACATGAAGGTAAGCCAAATCCAATTGAGCCAATTCTCTTACAAGATAGCGATAGAGTTCAGGGCCTTGTTCGCCATCTTGAATTCCACCCAGCGGTGTGCCTGGTGAGATACGGAAGCCTGTTCGTTCTGCCCCTATTTCCTCCACGATGGCTTTCGTTACTTCAATCGCAAAGCGAGTACGATTTTCAATAGATCCGCCATACTCATCTGTGCGTGTATTCGAATTTTCTCCTAAAAATTGATTGATCAAGTAACCATTGGCCCCATGAATCTCAACGCCATCCGCCCCTGCTTTGATCGCTGCGACTGCTGCTTTTCGGAAATCGGCAATGGTCGTTTGAATATCCTCCTGACTCAATTCCCGGGGAACGGGGATATCCTGCATCCCTGTAGCCGTAAACATTTCTACACCCGGTGCGATTGCTGATGGAGCAACCGGTTGACGATGATGCGGGGTATTTTCCGGATGTGACATGCGACCCGCATGCATTAATTGGATGTATACATATCCGCCAGCTTCATGCACCGCATCCGTTACCTTTTTCCATCCTTCAATATGCTTATCGGTGTAGATGCCAGGTGACCACAAGTATCCCTGTCCATCATCGGAAGGTTGTGTTCCTTCCGTAATCAGAAGTCCCATCGTTGCACGCTGAGCATAATAAAGTGCCGCCAACTCTCCAGGTGTACCATCTTCTTGTGCTCGACTGCGTGTCATGGGTGCCATCGCTAGTCGATGAGGCAATTCCATGTTGCCAATCTTTGTTTTACTCCATATCTTTTCCAATTGAATGTACTCCTCTTCTTATTTGAGATTTTGTAGATGTATCCTCTAGATTCTGCTGTATTAATTCAATTCTGAAATCACCGGGTAGATTGCGCCTGTCAGTTGGAACTCATAGTTCTGGTCTACAATTCCTACGACCACTTCATTGTGATCATACAGATCGATCATGAAGCCCGCCATTTCTTTGGCCGTGTGGTACTTAGGCATATTTGCTTTGTAATCAAATCCTTCAGCATCTATTGATTTTTGTACAAATTCTGTTTCCGTGATCGCTGGTGCAAGCACCTTAGCTTTTAGTTTTGCACCCTTCAGTTCCAGTTCTTTGGCAAGACCTTCTGTGAAGGCACTAACGTAGTATTTAGATGCAGAATAAGCTACACTGCCTACAGCAATGGCATATCCGAGTGCGGATGAGACGTTAATCAATTGAGTGCCTTCCACATTCGCATAATCTCGTACATACAGTGTAGATAGAATGGTCAAAGATTCGATGTTAACACGTAACATGGTCTCCACTTTATCCAAATTCTGTTCAGCAATGAACGAGCCTTCTCCAAGCCCTGCATTATTGATCCAAGTCTCAATTTCATATTCCTTCAAATTGTTGTACAGTGCATATGCCTCTGCGGTAACAGACAGGTCGCTTGTATGAACGATAACATTTACTTTAGGGTCGATACCCTGAATAGTTGATTTAAGTTCTTCAAGCTTATCCAATCTTCTAGCTACCAAGATCAAGTTTTACCCCGTGCTGCAAATGCCAATGCTGTTTCATATCCAATTCCTGAACTTGCTCCTGTAATTACGGTGTATTTCATCATATTCTCTCCCTTATATTCTTTAGATTAGTGTAATTTCAGTTTCGAGAACGATCGTTCTATATTGTGCAAAAAAAAGTAGTTAGATCTAACTTGCTGTTAGCATATCATTTCTAGAACGAACAGTAAAGAATTAATTTATATATAGAAAAAAATGCTTGAAACATACTTAAATGAGACTAAAATCACGCTATATAAACCATTTTTTATATCATAAATTGAGAATTCCTATATCGTTTCATAAGTTCTTTCATTGAATAATCTAATGTCAGGCCGCTGGCCACAAGTATAACCATCAGGGCAATCAGCATTAGGCAAACACGCCTTACCCCGGCCTCGCTTACGAAAGTGATTACTTCAGATATTTTCCTTCCATCACTAAACATCAACCTTTCCTAGCTACACTAATCTGAATTCGACATCATCCATGCCAGAAATTCTCCAAACGAATCGGATACCTTTTCAACCTCTTCAAATTCAGGCTCACATCCACGGACAATAGCTCCACTGTCGGTTGTTAAGTCAATGGCATAGAAGGAATATCCATCCTCCACAGACATTACGATCGGTAAGTGATGATCCCACCAGGCCGTTATCTCTGACTGCCAAATAGAATCACCCTCTGCTGCCTCCAAACTAAGCATTTCAAATTCATTCCATTGGAATGGGGTCTCCGTGCTATTGTTAAACTCAGCCTCACAAATAAACCAGGTTTGCTCATCCGGTGCAACGCATTTTTTAACTACATTTAGAAATTCTAAATATTCATCTGGAAGTCCTTTATATCTTGAAGTAATGCTGCTGTTTAAATGTGACTGCGAACCGGATTTACTCATTATGTCCCAGCCCTTTTCCCCGGCCCAAGTCATAAATTCCCTAAGGTGAGTTTTTCCTTTTCCATTATTCATTTCCAATTTATACACCTGCCCATCAGCTTAAGAAATAGAAACTATATCACCTATTCGGGATTTGAATGGAAAATCCCTGCTGTGGTGCTTCAAAGAGAAAGACAAAAAGACTGGAAAAATGGTTGGGAATAGCGACAACCAAGTTCCAGTCTTTGGTGGTTTGGGGACAGTTAATTTGAAATTGGACAGGAATTATTAGTTAGTTAAACATCCGCTGTCTCATCGCCTCAAACAACAAAATCGTTGCCGCCATTGCCGCGTTAAGCGATTCTGCCTGTCCTTGCATCGGGATCGTAATCGCATCATCCACCAAGCGTGCTGTAGCGTCCGAGATACCTTTGCCTTCGTTACCGATCACAAGCCATACCGACTGCGTAAAATCATAACTATAACATGAATGCTCTGCCTGCAAAGAAGTACTAACCAGCTTCACGCCCGCAGCCTTCGCTTCGGGAAGCAAGGATTCCAACTGGCCCTCCACAATGGGCAAATGAAACAATGACCCCATCGTCGAACGAATCGTCTTCGGATTATATACATCAGCACAGCCAGCGCCAAGTACCACCCCAGCAGCTCCAGCTGCATCTGCACTACGGATGATTGTCCCCACATTCCCTGGGTCCTGCACACCATCCAGCACCACAACAAGCCCGCGCGCTCCGGTAATCAGGCTTTCCAGTGGCTCACTGCCTTTACGCACAATCGCGAATACAGGCTGTGGAGTCATTGTATCCGTACATTTGGCGATAACCGCAGGAGATACACTGACCCACTCCACACGCTGTAGCGGATTCTCAAGCCCGGCGAGTTCGCTAGGTACGCCTTGCTCTCCGTCGTACACAATACACTCCAGATCTGCTCCGGCGCGCAATGCTTCCTGTACCAGATGAATGCCCTCAATGATATATTTATGTTGACGGGTACGATGCTTTTTCTCCAGCAACTGCGCCCATTCTTTTACACGTGTATTTTGCGGTGATACAATATCCATCTTTCCATCCTTCCCATCTGCATCCATCACTTCGGATACGCAAGCTCCATTTTTGTCAAATGATCCTTGTGACCCACAATGATCAGCACATCTCCAGCTTCGATCCGGTCCTCCGCGTACGGCGAGATGTTCATCGAATTCCCACTGCGAATCGCCATCACGTTACAACCAAAACGTGCACGGATGTTTAATTCCATCAGGTTTTTACCGATCATTTGCTCGGAAGCTCTCATCTCCAGAATGCTGTAATCCTCAGACAATTCGATGTAATCCAGTATATTAGGCGAGGTCAGATGATGGGCTACGCGTAGTCCCATATCCCGCTCAGGATAAATGACTTTATCTGCCCCAATCTTCTGCAATACCTTACCATGAAGCTCATTTTGAGCTTTTACGATCAGAACGGGTACACCCATATCTTTCAATATCAGGGTTGTCAGAATACTCGCCTGAATATCTTCACCAATCGCCACAACGACAACGTCGAAATTCCGTATGCCCAGCGCACGCAGCGCTTCTTCATCTGTTGAATCTGCCGATACCGCATGGGTCACCACATTGGACATTTCCTGAGTCCGCTGCTCGTCCGCATCAATTGCCAGCACGTCGAATCCCATGCCACTCAGTGCATTGGCGACACTTGATCCGAACCGTCCCATGCCAATTACGGCATACTGTTTCTTGGCCATTAGGGTCTTAACCTCCCGCTGCACTTCAGCATGACGCATCATTACGGATACCCATGCTAACGTAAATAATCCTTCGTAGTATACCACAAAGCCCGATAAACTTGAATGCGCTCGCGCTTCCCAGGGAACAGTATTAGAGCAGCCGAATATACGAGGAGGGAATTGCGATGCCCATTACATTAAGCCTGCGTGAAGCGATTGTTCATAAAGTTCATGACAAGAGTGATGATCAGCTCCGGGAGATGATTGAAGGTTCAGTAGATGGACCGGAAGCTGCATTACCTGGACTTGGCGCCATTTTCGAGATGATCTGGAAGAACACAGAACCTGCCAAGCAGGAAGAACTCATTCAAATCGCGCAGGAGCATCTGCACACCATTCCCATTCAACCGCTTCGCTAATCGAAGCAGTGGAGGGTAAGGTAACCATCAAACCGTTTGTTCTGTCTGCAAAAGAAAGCTTTCCCTTATTCGGCTGGATCATACCCGCCTCTAAGTAAGGTGTATAGCAATAGATCCCTCCGCCAATTAGCGGAGGGATCTTATTTTTAACAAGCTCTATCTCATCACATGAACTTGTCACGTTTAACTAACCTTTTAACAATATCCACGAAACTTCTGTCTTCACTTAAGGCGCAGTCTCCAGGAATTGAGCTGTAGGATTTTTATCCATAGCCGTTCTCATGGCGTACTCATTTTCGAAGAGCACTACATAATTTCCTTTTTTATCTTTTACAAGCGCAGAGTTAATCCGGAATTTGCTTGGGTCCAGATTCTCGTCCACGATCCAGCGAGCGAACTGATAAGGCATACGCTGCAATTGAACATCTACCCCATACTCGCCTTTCATCCGGTATTCAAATACCTCGAATTGAAGTTGACCAATTACGCCGAGGATTGTCTCGTCGAAACTTGCCGTCTGGAACACCTGAATGGTTCCTTCCTCCGTCAACTGATCAATTCCCTTTTGGTACTGTTTATGTTTCAATGCATTTTTCACGGTAACTTTGGCGAAAATCTCTGGTGAGAACGTTGGCAACTCCTCAAAGACAATCTCGCTGCCTTGGCTCAGTGAATCGCCAATCCGGAAGATACCCGGATCGAACAAACCGATAATATCGCCAGCATATGCCTCTTCGACAATATCCCGGTCTTGTGCCAGGAATTGCTGTGGCTGTGACAGCTTGATTTCTTTGCCCACACGAGTATGCTTCACACTCATGCCACGTTGGAACTTGCCTGACACAATACGCAGGAACGCAATACGATCCCGGTGTGCCGGGTTCATGTTTGCCTGAATCTTGAACACATAACCGCTGAATTTCTCATTCGTTGGCTGAATCTCTCCTGCCGTACTGCGACGTGGTTCAGGCTTCGGTGCCAGTTCCAGGAAGTTCTCCAGGAAAGTCTGTACGCCGAAATTGTTGATCGCACTACCGAAGAAAATAGGTGTCAATTCGCCGCGTTGAACTTTCTCCATGTCGAATTGGTCGCCCGCAATATCCAGCAACTCCAGATCCTGACACAATTGATCATGCAGATATTCCCCTGCCATCTCACGGATAATCGGATCTTTGTAGCCATCTACCTTTTGTACTTTGATCGTGGAGTGATCGTCCCCTTGGAACAATTCCACCTGATTTTTCATCCGGTCGTAGACACCGCACAGCTCGCGACCTGTACCAATAGGCCAGTTCATCGGAACCGAACGAATACCCAGTACATTTTCAAGTTCCTCCATCAGGTCAAATGGGCTTTTACCCTCACGGTCGAGTTTGTTGATAAACGTAAAGATTGGAATGCCACGCTTCGCACATACCTGGAACAACTTGATCGTTTGTGCCTCGACACCTTTTGCCACGTCAATCAACATTACCGCGCTATCGGCAGCCGTCAGTGTCCGATACGTATCTTCACTAAAGTCCTGGTGACCCGGTGTGTCCAGAATGTTGACGCGATGATCCAGATAATCAAATTGCATTACGGAAGAGGTAACCGAGATCCCCCGTTGTTTCTCAATTTCCATCCAGTCACTTGTTGCGTGTTTGCTGGCTTTCCGAGCCTTTACCGTTCCCGCAAGGCGAATCGCGCCCCCGAACAGCAACAGTTTCTCGGTCAATGTAGTTTTACCCGCATCCGGGTGAGAGATAATGGCAAACGTCCGGCGTTTGTCCACTTCCTGTTGAAGAATATCATTTGCAGCTTTGCTCATAGGTTTAATCCCTTTCGTCCGTTCATTCACGTTAATCCGGCATGGCCGGTCCATCATTCAATCTTTATGCAATCCGGCGAGGCCGGTTGATTGTACACAAGTTTTTACGTACTAGGTATTTACACACTAGATTAATTTTACACATTTACAATGGAGTTCATCCTCCTCAAATCTGTGCTTTCATGCATACCGTGAACTGCTTCTTAACCCAACTCTCCTATTGTACCATAATCTGTACCGAAAATAACCGATTACTACAGCAGATTCTTCTCTTTTCATTTGCAAAAAAAAGCACCCTTCAGCCATTTCCATGGCATCCAGGCACTCCTCATTCATTTTTATTTATCGGGTTTAGAAAATCAATGCATCCAGCGCGTATTGTCCGCCACCTGTCAATGCCAGCGCTACACCAATCACCAGAATCGCGAGATTATACTCGAATCCGTTCTGTGTGGACCAGTATCCGTTCGCTCCATGGACTTTCACAATCGCAATGACCATCGTCAATGCAATCAGAATGCCACCTACCGGTGTAAGCAGACCCAGGGCCAGCAGCAATCCGCCACCAAATTCCGCGAGTCCAGCCAGTAACGCCACCAATGCACCGGGCTTCATGCCCATCGACTCAAACCAGCCACCTGTACCCTTGATCCCGTAACCTCCGAACCAACCAAACAGCTTCTGAGCCCCGTGCGCCATGAACGACAATCCAATCACCAAACGAATCAACAACAACCCTAAGTCTAACATCATTTTCTTTTCCTCCATTCAATATATACAAAATAGTATTCTTAGATTAAAGATATTATGCGAAATTTTTTTCTTCATGATTCTCTGTGACGCAAACCCCTTCAACTGGTTTACATTTTATCTCATGAATGATAACTTATCCGAAACGTTTGCCCGAATGAAGTTGGTCATTTGCGTAACTCTTTAACTCATGTGTTGAGTATAAGTTACATACTTACTTTTTGTCAACAACTTAATTTAAATTACTTATTTCCTTATGATGGATACCTCCCTTTTCCCCTACTAAAAAGCCTGGGTACACCGCAAAATTTGCGATTTCCCCAGGCTCAGTCATGTTGTGTATGTTGTTAATACTGTTGTTAATGCCCTTACCCTACCCTAACCATTCACTTGCCAGATCACGCTGTCCTCGTCCTGACCATTCACCGGCCACCAGTGGAATCCGTCCTGCTCCAGCAGCTTGTCTGTCGCTTCTGGCCCCCAAGTTCCAGCAGGGTACGTATGAAGCTCTCCTTGATTCTGTCCCCAGGCTGCTGCGATTCTATCCACAAAAGACCATGCTGTTGCCACTTCATCCCAACGGGTAAAGTACGTAGAATCCCCCTCTGCGGCATCGTGCAGCAGACGTTCATACGCTTCAGGCGAGTTAATTCCAATCATGCAGCTCTGACAGAAATCCATTGCAAGTGGCTGAATCTCGGAATCCGAGCCTGGCTTCTTGGCATTGATTTTGATATATATGCCTTCCATCGGATTCACCCGAATAACCAGCAGGTTCGGTTCGAGCTTATATTTTTTCCCAAGGTACACGTTGTTTGGCATCGACTTGAACTCAACTACGATCTCAGTCGTTTTCACCGGAAGACGCTTGCCTGTCCGAATGTAGAATGGGACACCTGCCCAGCGGAAATTATCCACGAATACACGTGCTGCAAAATAAGTCTCCGTATTCGACTGCGGATCAACCTTGTCTTCCTGGCGGTACCCCGGAAGCTGCTTGCCACGGTACTCCCCTTCGGCATATTGCCCCCGCACAACGTTGTTGCTCACTTCCTCATCCGAGGTGAACGCCCGTAGAGAGCGTAATACCTTCACCTTCTCATCCCGAATGTCTTCCGGGAATAGGCGACTTGGCGGTTCCATCGCAATCATCGTCAGCATCTGAAGCATATGGTTTTGCCCCATATCACGCAGTGCGCCAGAGTGATCATAATAACCACCACGTTCTTCCACGCCTACCGTCTCACCAAGCGTAATCTGAACGTTGGCGATATGTTTATTGTTCCAGAGCGGTTCAAAAAAAGCATTTCCGAAGCGGATCACTTCGATATTTTGCACCATTTCCTTGCCTAGATAATGATCAATCCGATAGATTTCTTCTTCACGAAATACCTCACGAATCTGCTCATTCAGATGTTCCGCGGATTGCAGATCATAACCAAATGGTTTTTCGATCACCAAACGGTTCCACCCCTGACTTTCCAGCATACCGCCGTCCCGCAAACTGTATGAGACACTGCCAAACAACTCAGGTGCCAGTGCCAGATAGAACAGCCGGTTCCCCGGCGTGTTAAACTTCGATTCCAGATGCTCCGTCTGCGCACGCAGCTCTTTGAATCCTTCCACATTATTGATGTCCAGTGCTTTGTATTCAAAATGATCGACAAAAGCGTTCCACTCATCAGGTTCCCCCGCTGGATAACGGCAGAACTCTTTAATGGATTCATAGATGTCTTCCCGGAATTCTTCTGGGGACCTCGGACGACGTGCTACGCCAATAACCGCAAAGTCTTCGGCAAGCTTGCCTTCACGGTAAAGACTGTAGATAGCCGGAAACAGCTTCCGGCGGGCCAAATCACCCGTTGCTCCAAAAATGAAAAATACTGCGCCTGGTGTCTGTACTTCATCTTGTAACTGTTTTTCAACCATGGGCTCCTCTTTCTTCCGGGAAGATAACCTTCACGCTCTCCCCGAGCTATGTAATGGTGTTATATATGCACGACATACAACTGTCAATTACCAGCAAGTTCCTTCTTGGATGTGATGCCATTTTAGCATATCAACTGAATGGATGCACTATTTCAGGCTCATTTTTCTGATAAAGATTCTCAATATTGGGTCCCAATTCATGAAAAATCCATCCCTTAGTATTCAATCGTAATCACCGGAAACCCCACTGTAATTCGATTATCGACCTCGTCCCCAACCTGGTGAACTGCGAGTTGCATATTCAACATGTGCGAGCCACTCTTGATCGACAAGGGCAGCTCAGCCGCCTTATAAGAGACACTTGCAGTGCCTGCATCTGTATAACGTTCAACTGAGGCAATATCTATCGTTCTGGACAACGTTTCTTCAATCAGTTCCAGTTGCTGACTCGCATCATGTTCAGTAGCAGTAACTGCTGTACCTTGCACTGACATATTCCAACTTGCCTTCATCCCTGAGTCTACAAGCAGTTGATCGACCTGTTCATGTAATGTCATTAATGTATTCCGATCCGTGTGTGCATCCCCTGAAAGTTGTACGATGGCATAGTAACCATTGTCACCTGTATCGACGACATTGACCAACAAGCCTACACCTCCATTAGCCATATCGACAACCACTTCACTGCGGTACACATCATGGCCCGTCTGGCGTACCTGTACCGGTTGTTCCAGTCCCAAGTGACCAGCCAGTAATGCTGCCTGTGCTTGTGCATCTCCCCGGCCTTCTCCTTGCCATTTAATAACCAAACGATCCACATTATCAATCACGCTGTCAGCAGTATAAATTAACTGTTCCAGTTGGGCAGCTTTGGATTCGTTCTTCTCTGCGTATACCTGTGTCACACCAATAAGAATTATGATAGCTATTGCCAAGATACCTGCTGTCATCCATCGATTTAACATTTGAATCCCCCGCTTCTTTCTTGCATTCTATGAATCTATCAACAGCATGCCCCTTTCCCACATTAGCTATACTTCTTCTGCACACAACAAAAAAGCCCCACCCGCCACATCCATGGCAGATCAGAGCTTTCCATTCATCCTTTTCTAGATAAATTGAACTAATCAATATTTACACTCGCACTCCGCTGACAGAACAACCTTCCGATCGCTGTTATCCCCAGATTTTTTTAATTCCCTTTTTTAAGGTGAAAATCTGAGGATAAAGGCGAAGTGTATGCTTCCGAAGTAGCTTTCTTTCAGAAAGCTTTTAGCTTCGCTTCTTCAGGTTCTTTCTGTCCTCTCCGTTTTGTATAAATCTTTAGTTAAATTTATATAATCACTTATCTATTACTTCCGCACATTAATGCACGGTTCTTTGGCTTAATGATGTCATTGCATATAATCCTGCTTACTCTGCAAGTCCGTTTTTATAAGCATAGATCGCGGCCTGTGTACGGTCGTCTACGCCCAATTTTGCCAGTAGGTTTGTAACATGGAATTTAACTGTCTTGATACCAATGATCAGATCATCAGCGATGTCCTGATTCGATTTGCCTTTGGCGAGCAACCGGAGCACATCCATTTCACGGTCTGTCAATTCATCATGCAAAGGAGCTGCTGCCTGTGGCTGCCGGAAGCGATTCATCATTTTTGAAGCCACCTGTGACTCCAGAACGGATTGCCCGCGAGCGGCTGCGCGAATCGCATCTGCCACTTCATTGGCTCTTGATGTTTTCAACAGATAACTGAATGCGCCTGCTTCAATGACAGGATACATTTTTTCATCATCCAGGTAACTGGTCAATACGATGACTTTGCACTCCGGATACATTTTAAGTACCTGACGAGTAGCCTCAATACCATCCATTCCTTCCATCACCAGGTCCATCAGAACAACATCAGGCTTATATTCCTGTGCGAGCCGAATGCCTTCCTCTCCACTACCTGCTTCACCAACAACTTCAATTCCATCTTCGGTATCCAGTACCGCTGCAAGACCAATACGTACCATCTCATGATCATCCACGAGCAATACTTTGATCGACGTTTCCGTCTCCGTTTCGACTTCCGGTTCCATTGACATGTTCTTCCTCGCTTTCATCGTTCATCAAAGGTATCGTAATCTCAATCCGCGTTCCTTTACCAGGCGCTGTTACAAATTGTATGGCCCCGCCAATCTCCGTAACACGTTCACGCATGTTAGCTAGACCGTAGGAAGCTTGTTTATTCTCATCCAGATCAAAGCCTTGCCCATCATCACGAATCAATACCCGGATCGCATCAGTACGGCGCTGGATCCGTATCTCCATTTTTTCCGCTCTTGCATGCCGTAACGTATTGGACATAGCCTCCTGAACGATTCGAAACAGATGATTCTCGATGCCTTTGATCAGATCAATGTCTTCGTCCATTTCGAGCACAATGTCCATCGGTACTTTTGTTTTCAGTTCCATCACCAGATCACGCAGACCTTGTTCGAGATGTTTACCCTCCAGATAGACTGGCCGCAGATGTAACAGTAACGCACGCATCTCGGACTGAGCTACCGAAGCCATCTCCTCAATCAAAGCCACCTGCCGCTGAGCACGTTCAAAATCCTTCTCCATCTTCCGTCCAACGGCTGTTGCTGTCATGGATATCGCGAATAATTGCTGCGATACCGCATCATGCAGTTCCCGTGCCAAACGTTGCCGCTCTTCCACAATAGCCGTAATTCTGGCTTGTTCAGCAAGCTGTGCATTATGAGTAGACAATCGCTGGAGCGAAGATATCTGATCTTCCCACTTTTTGCCGATTCGTCCGAGTTGCTCACTTAAACGGCCCACATCATCATCGCCCAGATCAGGTACAGTGCGTGATAGAGAACCCTTCTCCCACAGTAGAAGTGTTTCCCGCAGCAGTTCAAGCCGGCGTTTAACCCGGTAACTCTGATAGAACCCAAAGACCGCACCGATTCCAATCAGAAGCAGCAATAAGGCCAGACCCGATTGAATCAGATGCCGCCAGCCTGTAAACGGAGCAAGATAACCATATGTATACAATACATACAAAATAACTGCGAGCACAATGAAAACCAGGAGGATCCCTTCACCCATACTTCGGGTTACCATGTCGGTATGTCGTTTTGTCTTCATCGGGGTCTCCTCCTTCTCTTCATCTATTTTACTACGGATTACTGATGTTTAGGTCGCCAACAATATAAGAAATGACAAATTTTGCTTTATGTTCACTGGATTCATATCCAGGCGTTCTCCATACTAATTTGTTCATCATGCCGCTATCTTGTTCTCCAAGAAGATTAATCCGGCCGAAAAGAACCGATGCTTCAATCTCCACACCATAATCTTCTGGTAGTGTAAGGCGAACATTACCCATAACTCCTTGCAGCAGCACAATTGTTTGTTTCTCCTCCGGAATTGAAAGAGATAGATCCGCGTTAACCTCACCTATGGCATGCCACAGACTCATACTACGTAACGTCCAGGATGATTGATCCCAGTAGTACCGAGCCATGAAATTCTGTTTCTTCATAACGCCTTCGTCCAGATGAATCTTTTTGTTTTTTGAATAAAAGTAAGCTAAAGAAGCCAGTACAATCAAAAATACAATCATTAAATTATCCAGCAATAACAGTGCCGCACCAATGCCAAGATACCGATGACCTTTGCGGGTATCCCCATTGCGGACTTGAAGCATTCCAACCGTTAACAGAATCAGTGCGGCAGCGGTCAGGAAGTTAATATTGTCATTCAATAACATCATTGTGCCAATAATCATAATGACAACTGCAAGCCATTTACTCTTTTGATTCATCCCGCCGCACCTCCTCTGTAAGTTAATCTCTCTTTATTCAACGGAAAAGCCATACCAGGCAATGAAGTCCTGTATGGCTTAACTTTTGTTCTACCAACCGTACATTATACACGATTTATAGAATATCATATTGTCCACTAAGCGAACAGTTATTCTTTTGAAGTTCCGTTCGCTTCATTCTTGGAACCATTGCCCATTTTATTTTTGAGGGCTTGTAATTGCTGGTCCACTTTGAATTGTTTTTCCACATCTACAGGATTCGTATACGTGGATGATGTGTTGCGATAAGGTGCACGAGCTACGTCAGCTTCAGCTTCCAGCTGCATGATTTTCTCTTCCATGCGGTGGAATCCAAGTGATGCCCCGCCACTTTCGATCGAATGCAAGCTGTTGATGGAAGACATTTGTTTTTTAGCTTTTGCCATTTGTGCACGGGATACAAGTTCATTACGTTTGTTACGCATTTTGTAGAACTCATCTTTCATATCATGCAACTGTTGCAACAGATCTTTTGCTTGTGCTTCGGACTGTGCATGCAGTTCACTGTACTCCGTAATTTTTTGATCAAAGTAGATTTTCTCTTCCAACAATTTGCGTGCCACTTCTTCCTGACCGTTAGACAGAGCAGCTTCTGCTTGGGACTCACGTTGTACCGAAGTACGCTCCGCTTCATCCAAACGTTGTTTCATGCGGCGCTCATTTGCCATTTGTTTAGCAACAGTTACCTCTGCCTCATGAATCTCAGCCTCCATATCACGCAAGTACTGGTTCAACATTACAATTGGGTCCTCTACTTTATCCAACATATCATTTACCGATGCTTTCGTCATATCCTTAATCCGTTTAAATACTCCCATTTTACTTTTCTCCCTTCTCGTAACGAGATAATTTTTGGCGAAGCTCTTCAACTTCTTTTTTCAGTGCTTTTTTCTCGATATCTTTCATCATGGAATCAAGTTCACTTTCTTGCGGTGCTCCTGCTCCGTAGGCGTTGTTGTCATAAGAACGGGGACCTGATTGAGGTCTGCCATTGAATCCAGGGCCGGGACCGAAGTTACCAGGACCTTGTTGGTTGTGATTATTTTGAAAAGGACCTCTTGGTGGCTGATGATCATAGTTGTCGTATCCTCTGCCAGGACCAGGGCCTTGGCCCGGACCGTAGCCATATGGATCATAAGGCGGATACGGTTCTTTTGGTACCACCAGTGCTGCAATAAAGTATATTAACAACGACGTGCCGCCAGTTACGAAGATACTGATAACAAAGATGATACGCAGCAGTGTAGAATCCATTCCGATGGTTTCGGAAATTCCGCCGCACAAGCCGGTTAACATCCGGTCACGCGTTGAGCGGTATAATTTGCTCATGTGCTTGCTCCTTTCGTTTACTTGTATCCTCTTACGTTGGAATCATAAGCATATGGATCAACGTGATTGGATTCCTTTGGTACCACCAACGCAGCGATGAAGTAGATCAACAATGATGTACCTCCCGTAGCGAAAATACTGATGAAGAAAATGATACGTAGCAGCGTGGTACTCAATCCGAGATTTTCAGAAATGCCACCGATCAAACCTGTTAGCATTCGATTACGCGCCGAGCGGTATAATTTACTCATTGTGACTACTCCTTTCTGTCATTGTTCAATTTTTGTCTTAAGCGTTCCAGTTCCTTATCCAACGTAGAGGATGACATGCTGCCAGTCACTCCTGAACCATCTTGATTCATCCGCCGGATATCGCGGAGACTTTGTGCTTCATATTCGAGATCAGAGACTTGATCATCCAGTCGGTTAAACATACGGGGTACATTCTGACCGTTGTGATTGCTTCTCTGGTTCATACGTTGCTGTAACTGAATCGTCTGCATACGAGCGTAGTAATATTGGCGTTTGCTGTATACGTTCTGATATTCAACCTTCAGCTGGTCGATCTGTTCATCCAGCTCCTGTAATGCCGCATAACTTTGTGCATACAATTCATTGTACTGTTCCATTTTTTCCTCGTGGAGGATTTTCTCCTGCAAGGCCAGCTTAGCAAGATGTTCTTCCCCTGCTTTCAGAGCCATGGATGCCTGTTCTTCCCGTTTGTTCACCATACCTGCTGCCTGATCGGCTTGTTGTTTCATTTGTCTGGTATGGCTTGCATATTGATGACGAAGTTTCTCGGCTTCACCGATGTCTTGGCGGGTCGAGACCAGGAACTGATCAATCAGTTTGACTGGGTCCTGACTTTGCTCCAAATGTTCGTTCAGATTGGCTACGGTAATATCCCGCATTCGACGAAATACACTCATTATGTTCTGTCCCTCCTTTTCATAATCGTGAAAGTTTAGTACCGACCACGACGACTGCGGTTATTGCTTAGCATTGAGATACCAAAGATGATTAACCCGATCGCGATGATCGGTCCGATCAACCATGCCAGTTTACCCATCAGTGAGATGATACCGATGATGAGAACAATCCAGCCAAGCATCACATTCCCTCGTTTGACTCCGTAGTATCCCAGTGCAATCATCAGGACTGGAATCAGATAACCCATTAAGTGTCCAAGAAGTGGAGTTAACTTTCCGAAGAGGAGTAGTGCACCCAGCGCGATCAATACAATCGCCCAGCCATTTCCCTTATTCAATCTCATAATTGTTGTTCACCGCCCTTTCCATTCGTTCCTTTTAATGTGTTGAGTCATTTGTTCGTTTGTTTCTTGTTTTTTGTTTCCGTGTTTCTTGTTTAACCTTATGTCCTTATTCTAGGGGATTCCGCGACTTTTCAAAACAGACCGTGGACGGTTTTTCATCCTAGACTCAGGTCGGGGATCTAGTTGGACCTTTGACTGTCCCTATATAAGACCAACGTTCCACCTAAACTGAATAGCACTCCAAGATACCTTCTATTACCCGTATACAGGCTCTACTTCACCCGATATCACCAGGTAGAAAGAATGACGTCCATGTCTCTATTTACGTTCACACTGCAATTTCGTTTCTCATGATTCCATATTGGATAGTCAGTCCAAGCCGTTACTCTAGCCTTTTCTGCAAAATCATCTATCAGCAATCCCTTATCTCTACTTCTATACCCTCTCGTGAAATTACTTATTTATCCAAATAAACAAAATTTAGATTGTTCTATATGTAAGCGTTTACTAAAATAGAAAGTGTTACTATTTCTAATGTCAGGGGTGGAACTGAAACTGTGCGACCAATCAGCTATCTCCATAAAATGATCATCTTCGGAATCCTGTTAAGCACCCTGCCCATTTTGTTAACGGGAATTGCCGCATTTATCTATTCATCAAACCAAACAGAGCTGCATCGTACGCAGGCTAACAGACAGTTGCTGGAACAAATGCAATCCAACGTAGAGCACAAACTCGCTACAGTCAGTTATATGCTTGATCAGGCCGTTCGCTCTCCAGTAACCCTCCGTTCCCTGTCTGCTTCTTCTTCAATAGAAGGGAACGGACCTTTACTTGCCGACAAGCTGCAGAACGAATTTCAGAATATGAGGTCATGGGAACCTTTGTTAGATATTACCCTGGTGAATCAATCTCAGAATTGGCTTATTGATCATGCCGGATTATATCGTAATACGGATTTTCCATTGGCTCTTCCCATGAAGGAATTGATATCGGATACGTTAACTTCTGGATGGCAACTCTCCCCTTCATCGGTGTTCAGCAATGATGAGCGTTCACCCGGTACAGGCTGTATTTATCATATTGCCCTTGCGAGGTCTATTCCGAATCTGAATAAGTCATCCGATGCTGCCCTGATTGCGGGAATCCCTGCATGCTCTTTGCAAAACACACTAGGAGAAGCCTCCTTAGGCAATGCTGCCTCAGGACTGATCATTTTGAATCGGGAACAACGTATCTTGGTCCATCCCGATCCTGTATACATTGGACAACCGTTGTCTGCCATTGGATTGCAGGATAGGGATACGGAAGCCAACATAACCAAACTATCGCCCATTACATTTTCAACAGGCTTTGAAAAACGGGAAGTTAAGATCGCCGATACACATTATTCTCTGACGTATAGCCCTTCTACCTTAAAAGGATGGACTTATGTTCTAATCTCACCTACCAATATTCTGACACAAGAATATATCGATATCGGATTGCACACCTTGTATATCAGTATCTTCTTACTTTTACTTTCATTATTACTCGCATGGCTCGGCTCCAAGCGAATGCATGTCCCGATTCGTAAACTTTTAACTCAACTTGGTGACAACCACCTGTCCAAAGAAGGAAACACGGTAGCTCAGCAATCACCACCATTTTCTGATGAGTTCGAACAGATCAGAGCAGGGGTCTCACAATTATCTGCCTCTCGCTCCCAATTAGAGAACACACTTAATGTGCATCTATTGCAGATTCGCAATCATTTTATGATGAATCTGTTCCAAGGTAAGATCCCAGTTCATACTCTTCATGACACCCTGAATGAATATGGCTACACGCATCAGGTTCGGGAATGGCAACAAATTGCTGTTATTACACTACAGGCCGATCTCGTTAATCATACAAAATATAGAGCTAGTGATCGTGACCTCTTATTATTCGCTATTCAAAATATATTGGAGGAAACGGTTGTGCATAACCAACAATTGCTTCCCATTGTGCTGGAACATACGGTAGTCACGGTGATTGGGACCGTGGAACAGGATCAGTTTGTTTTTTCACAGCAGCTATATGTATTAACAGACCAGTTACAACAACAGATGGATAAGATTCTAACTCTTCAAGTCAGTATAGGATTCAGCCAGCCACACAGCTCTCTATATCACATCCCTCAAGCTTATACAGAAGCCATGGTAGCATTGAGGCATCGGATGAAGCTGGGAACAGGCATTATTTTTCAATATGAGAACATAGATCATTACGCTCCCACTTGGTCCATGACCTACCCGGAATCATTGGAATATTCGTTGATCCAAGCTATTCAAAGTGCGGACGAAGTCCAGGCCTCTGCTCTTTTGCAACAACTGCTTGAAGTGATCTTTGGTATGGAGGTTACACCCGAGGAGTATGAGGTGGCTCTTACGAGGCTACTCACACATATTTTGCAAATGACTCAGGAATCTGGCATACGACTCGGACAGATCTCCCAAGGTCGTGGCTCGATGTTTCATGAACTTCATAGTTTGCAGTACGCCGCTGAAGTTGAGGAGTGGTTTAACCATCAAGTCATCTTGCCCGTCATTCAGGTTTTTAAAGCGAGACAATATGCCCAGTATCAGCATATATCTGAGAAAATGATTGCCATGATTCATCAAGATTATGATAAGGATCTGACACTTGAAGAATGTGCTGTTAAGCTTCACTACAATGCCAACTACTTAAGTAGTGTTTTCCGCAAAGAGACAGGCTGTGCATTTAGTGAATATCTGACCAAGTACCGATTTAATATCGCTAAAAAATGGCTGGACGAAAGTGATCTAACCGTTAAAGATATCGCAGCACGACTTCGGTACAACAATCCGCAAAACTTTATCCGATCATTTCGTAAATGGGAAGGAATCACCCCTGGCCAGTACAGGGAGCGTAAGCAGAAAGCAGAAGTATCGAACAAAAATTAGACAAGGAGCACGATTGTAAGTCGTACTCCTTCGGCCAGCTCGGCCACCTATCCGTATGGCTCCCCGAACAGGGATAGGGCTCGGACCTGTGACAACTCGATTAACCGTGGAGTGCTCTACCAACTGAAATATCAGGGAATATGCTTCAGAGATCATTCTCTGAAAACGAGGGTCTGGTTCAAAGTGGTCGATGAATTAGTGGCTTCAAAAAAGAGGGAGCACATAACCTGCTCCCTTCACTTACACCTTCACTTCTGCAATCTTAACTTCATATGTTTCAACCGTTCATCTTTTGGCACAGCGTTGTGATGCTTCCTAGTGCCATCTTAGACGTTAGACTACATTGTCTCTGTCTCAATTCCTGATTATCAGTATACGTGCCAAGCTTATGCGATTTATTGCTTATCCTTAGTGCGAACTGTTTTCATATTTGGCTGTTCAAGTTGGATTAGAATTTTACCAAATCTTGCTCCACGTGAGAAGGTCACCGTACTATCCTTGTACGTATCGCTAATGTAATCCTCAGCCAATCTGAGGGAATCTTCATCCGATGGTAACTCATACGTATTAAGCCATTCTGGCAGCTTCTCGATAATCTCTTCCACCGGTACTTCAAATGAGTTAACTTCTCTCGTAATGATCATGGTGTATGAATAACCCTTCAAATACAGCAACTGTTGAATATATCCCATATCACCGGCCTTATATGAAGAAGTTACACCCAGTACATCCTTAAGTTCTTCCATTAGTGTGTGTTCCTTCTGTCCCGCCATAGTGCTTATATATACATACTTCCGGGCACAGTTGATCGCCATCTCAATCGTTTCCCAATCCGACATTGCTGGACACATGGATGCAAATGCAAAGTCATATTTCTTCTCCCAGCCTTTATCCTGAATGGAGATTTCCTCATATCGTTCGTTTACGATTTCGATATTGGATTCCAGAGCTGAAGGTATCGTCTCTTTCATAAGGGAGACAAGCAACTCAGAAGGCTCAACTGCGGTCACACTTGCCCCCTTTTCTGCAAAAGGAATGGTAAATATGCCTGAAGCGGCTCCAATGTCCAAAATGGATAACCCTGCGAATTCCACACCCTGGTTTTCAATCCAGCCCATAATGCGTTCAGAACGCTGCTTTCCTTCTTCAGTGAACGACTGTGCATGATAATCTCTTGCCCATCGCTCAAATACTTCTTCTGTATTAAATGGTGCGCTTTTCTTCTTATATTTTGAACTTCTCGGACCATTCTTCCATGCCTCTTCCCATACAGAAAGATCAAATAACAGATCGGTATCCGAAACATTTTTTCCATTAGTCACTCTACTTCACTCCTCCATATTAAAGACTTTACTTATCTACAATATACTGAATATAATTATACGTCAATCTTTATTAACGTCCATCTTCTCTTACTCTAGATTTTCTTACTGCACATAAATCATTTCATATGAAATAAAAATAGCCCTACACATTGCATAAGCAACATGTAGGGCTATTCAATATACCGGCGAGAGGACTCGAACCTCCACGGTTTCCCACTCGATTTTGAGTCGAGCGCGTCTGCCATTCCGCCACGCCGGCATATGCTGGAGGCGCCACCCAGATTCGAACTGGGGATAAAGCTTTTGCAGAGCTGTGCCTTACCACTTGGCTATGGCGCCATATTTTGGAGCGGACGACGGGAATCGAACCCGCGACCCTCGCCTTGGCAAGGCGATGCTCTACCGCTGAGCCACGTCCGCATAATGGCTGGGGATATAGGATTTGAACCTATGCATGACGGAGTCAAAGTCCGTTGCCTTACCGCTTGGCTAATCCCCAATAAAAAATGAAAAAACAAAGGGGCGATCGAGGGGAATTGAACCCCCGAATGCCGGATCCACAAACCGGTGCGTTAACCACTTCGCCACGATCGCCACAAAAGGTTATTTTCTAAAAAGTTAATTGGCAGGGGCAGCAGGAATTGAACCCACACCAACGGTTTTGGAGACCGTTGTTCTACCTTTAAACTATGCCCCTATAAAACTGGTGGAGGATGATGGATTCGAACCACCGAACCCGTACGGGAGCAGATTTACAGTCTGATGCGTTTGGCCACTTCGCTAATCCTCCAGGATTACATGGTGCCGGCGAGAGGACTTGAACCCCCAACCTACTGATTACAAGTCAGTTGCTCTACCAGTTGAGCTACACCGGCATATTAAATTATTTTAAAAATGGTGGCTCGGGACGGAATCGAACCGCCGACACGAGGATTTTCAGTCCTCTGCTCTACCGACTGAGCTACCGAGCCATAATAAAGTCTAATCTTAATTCCTTACACTTTATATAGGGCATCAGTGCCATACAGCAGATGTAGTGAACAGTTTGCCTCATGTAAAGATTAAATGGCGGAACCGACGGGATTCGAACCCGCGATCTCCTGCGTGACAGGCAGGCATGTTAGGCCAACTACACCACGGTTCCAGATCACTTTCTCAAAGGAAAGTATAATTGCGGGGGCAGGATTTGAACCTGCGGCCTTCGGGTTATGAGCCCGACGAGCTACCGGGCTGCTCCACCCCGCGTCGTTATAAAGTTTATATGGTGGAGGCTGAGGGGATCGAACCCCCGACCCTCTGCTTGTAAGGCAGATGCTCTCCCAGCTGAGCTAAGCCTCCGAACAACACATTTATGATCATACCATAATCTTGTTGTAAAAATCAACTTCTTTTTTTGAAGTTATTATGACCCGTAGGGGATTCGAACCCCTGTTACCTCCGTGAAAGGGAGGTGTCTTAACCCCTTGACCAACGGGCCTTAATATTATGGCGGAGAGAGAGGGATTCGAACCCTCGAGACGCTTGTGACGCCTACACGATTTCCAATCGTGCTCCTTCGGCCAGCTCGGACACCTCTCCATATGGCTCCCCGAACAGGGCTCGAACCTGTGACAACTCGATTAACAGTCGAGTGCTCTACCAACTGAGCTATCAGGGAATATGCTTCAGAGATCGTTCTCTGAAAACTAGATTCGAAACGAAACATGCGAATTATCACTTGCTATTGGATAAGCCCTCGACCGATTAGTACTGGTCAGCTCCATGCATTGCTGCACTTCCACCCCCAGCCTATCTACCTCGTCGTCTTCAAGGGGTCTTACATACTGGGAAATCTCATCTTGAGGGGGGCTTCACGCTTAGATGCTTTCAGCGTTTATCCCGTCCGTACATAGCTACCCAGCGGTGCTCCTGGCGGAACAACTGGTACACCAGCGGTACGTCCATCCCGGTCCTCTCGTACTAAGGACAGCTCCTCTCAAATTTCCTACGCCCACGACAGATAGGGACCGAACTGTCTCACGACGTTCTGAACCCAGCTCGCGTACCGCTTTAATGGGCGAACAGCCCAACCCTTGGGACCTACTTCAGCCCCAGGATGCGATGAGCCGACATCGAGGTGCCAAACCTCCCCGTCGATGTGGACTCTTGGGGGAGATAAGCCTGTTATCCCCAGGGTAGCTTTTATCCGTTGAGCGATGGCCCTTCCATGCGGTACCACCGGATCACTAAGCCCGACTTTCGTCCCTGCTCGACTTGTAGGTCTCGCAGTCAAGCTCCCTTATGCCTTTGCACTCTTCGAATGATTTCCAACCATTCTGAGGGAACCTTTGGGCGCCTCCGTTACTCTTTAGGAGGCGACCGCCCCAGTCAAACTGCCCACCTGACACTGTCCCCGCACCGGATTACGGTACCAGGTTAGAACCTAGATACGATCAGGGTGGTATCCCAACGTTGCCTCCACGCAAGCTGGCGCTCACGTTTCAAAGGCTCCCACCTATCCTGTACAGATCGTACCCAAATTCAATATCAAGCTGCAGTAAAGCTCCATGGGGTCTTTCCGTCTTGTCGCGGGTAACCTGCATCTTCACAGGTATTAAAATTTCACCGGATCTCTCGTTGAGACAGCGCCCAAGTCGTTACGCCATTCGTGCGGGTCAGAATTTACCTGACAAGGAATTTCGCTACCTTAGGACCGTTATAGTTACGGCCGCCGTTTACTGGGGCTTCGGTTCACAGCTTCGGATTGCTCCTAACCACTCCCCTTAACCTTCCAGCACCGGGCAGGCGTCAGCCCGTATACTTCGCCTTACGGCTTCGCACAGACCTGTGTTTTTGCTAAACAGTCGCTTGGGCCTTTTCACTGCGGCCCCCTCGTGCTATTCACACTACCGGGGCACCCCTTCTCCCGAAGTTACGGGGTCATTTTGCCGAGTTCCTTAACGAGAGTTCTTCCGCGCGCCTTAGAATACTCTTCTCGCCTACCTGTGTCGGTTTGCGGTACGGGCACCATCACCTGGCTAGAGGCTTTTCTTGGCAGTGTGAGATCATGACCTTCGCTACTACAATTTTCGCTCCCCATCACAGCTCAGCCTTACAATGTGCGGATTTGCCTACACATCAGCCTTACTGCTTAGACGGACATCCATCAGTCCGCGTCACTACCCTACTGCGTCCCCCCATTGCTCATAACGGCTTACGGTGGTACAGGAATTTCGACCTGTTGTCCTTCGACTACGCCTTTCGGCCTCGCCTTAGGTCCCGACTTACCCTGAGCGGACGAGCCTTCCTCAGGAACCCTTAGGCTTTCGGCGGATCAGATTCTCACTGATCTTTTCGTTACTCATACCGGCATTCTCACTTGTATAATGTCCAGCGCTCCTTACGGTACACCTTCAACCCTTATACAACGCTCCCCTACCCCTGATGCAAAGCATCAAGCCATAGCTTCGGTGGTGTGTTTAGCCCCGTTACATTTTCGGCGCAGAGTCACTCGACCAGTGAGCTATTACGCACTCTTTCAATGGTGGCTGCTTCTAAGCCAACATCCTGGTTGTCTGTGCAACTCCACATCCTTTCCCACTTAACACACACTTGGGGACCTTAGCTGATGGTCTGGGCTGTTTCCCTTTTGACAATGGATCTTAGCACTCACTGTCTGACTCCCGGAAGTAAGTCTATGGCATTCGGAGTTTGACTGAGCTTGGTAACCCTTGCGGGCCCCGCACCCAATCAGTGCTCTACCTCCACGACTCTGTTTTCCGAGGCTAGCCCTAAAGCTATTTCGGGGAGAACCAGCTATCTCCGAGTTCGATTGGAATTTCTCCGCTACCCCCACCTCATCCCCGCATTTTTCAACATGCGTGGGTTCGGGCCTCCAGTGCGTGTTACCGCACCTTCACCCTGGACAGGGGTAGATCACCCGGTTTCGGGTCTACGTCCACGTACTATGTCGCCCTATTCAGACTCGCTTTCGCTGCGGCTCCGGCTCTTCACCTTAACCTTGCACGGGAACGTAACTCGCCGGTTCATTCTACAAAAGGCACGCCATCACCCCTAAAACGGGCTCTGACTTTTTGTAAGCACACGGTTTCAGGTTCTATTTCACTCCCCTTCCGGGGTGCTTTTCACCTTTCCCTCACGGTACTGCTTCACTATCGGTCGCTAGGAAGTATTTAGCCTTGGCAGATGGTCCTGCCGGATTCATACGGGGTTTCACGTGCCCCGCACTACTCGGGATCCGTCTCGGAGGGAACCAACTTTCAACTACAGGGCTTTTACCTTCTTTGGCGGGCCTTTCCAGACCTCTTCGCTTAACCGGTTCCTTTGTAACTCCATGTGAGACGTCCCACAACCCCAAAGAGCAAGCTCTCTGGTTTGGGCTTCTCCGCGTTCGCTCGCCGCTACTGACGGAATCACTATTGTTTTCTCTTCCTCAGGGTACTTAGATGTTTCAGTTCCCCTGGTATGCCTCTACACAACCTATGTATTCAGTTGTGAGTAACTGGAAATTACCCCAGCTGGGTTTCCCCATTCGGACACCCCCGGATCAAAGCTTGCTTACAGCTCCCCGAGGCAGTTTCGTTGTTCGCCACGTCCTTCATCGGCTCCTAGCGCCTAGGCATCCTCCGTGTGCTCTTAGTAGCTTAACCATTGCGCTCGTGTTCGAGCTGTCGCTCCGCTTGGTTTGGACTACGTCCAAATCCAAAAGTCGCTCCATTTCGATCACTCGCTCCAGCAATCTACCGTTTTTATTGAAACTTGTTTAACACAAGTTCAGCTAAAAAGGAATGTTCTAATTCGCGTTTGTTTCGTTTCGATATCTAGTTTTCAAAGAACAAGCTCCATGCAAAAGCAAGCTGTTTGAGAGTTTGAGCTCTCAAAACCGAACAACGAGTGAGTGTTTTGCAGCTAAGCTGCATATTTGAATGTTTCCGTTGCAGGAAACGATTCTCCATAGAAAGGAGGTGATCCAGCCGCACCTTCCGATACGGCTACCTTGTTACGACTTCACCCCAATCATCTATCCCACCTTCGGCGGCTGGCTCCTTGCGGTTACCCCACCGACTTCGGGTGTTATAAACTCTCGTGGTGTGACGGGCGGTGTGTACAAGACCCGGGAACGTATTCACCGCGGCATGCTGATCCGCGATTACTAGCAATTCCGACTTCATGCAGGCGAGTTGCAGCCTGCAATCCGAACTGAGACCGGCTTTGTTGGGATTGGCTCCATCTCGCGATTTCGCAGCCCGTTGTACCGGCCATTGTAGTACGTGTGTAGCCCAGGTCATAAGGGGCATGATGATTTGACGTCATCCCCACCTTCCTCCGGTTTGTCACCGGCAGTCTATCTAGAGTGCCCACCCGAAGTGCTGGCAACTAAATATAAGGGTTGCGCTCGTTGCGGGACTTAACCCAACATCTCACGACACGAGCTGACGACAACCATGCACCACCTGTCTCCTCTGTCCCGAAGGAAAGATACATCTCTGCATCGATCAGAGGGATGTCAAGACCTGGTAAGGTTCTTCGCGTTGCTTCGAATTAAACCACATACTCCACTGCTTGTGCGGGTCCCCGTCAATTCCTTTGAGTTTCAGTCTTGCGACCGTACTCCCCAGGCGGAGTGCTTAATGTGTTAACTTCGGCACCAAGGGTATCGAAACCCCTAACACCTAGCACTCATCGTTTACGGCGTGGACTACCAGGGTATCTAATCCTGTTTGCTCCCCACGCTTTCGCGCCTCAGCGTCAGTTACAGCCCAGAGAGTCGCCTTCGCCACTGGTGTTCCTCCACATATCTACGCATTTCACCGCTACACGTGGAATTCCACTCTCCTCTTCTGCACTCAAGTCACCCAGTTTCCAGTGCGATCCGGGGTTGAGCCCCGGGATTAAACACCAGACTTAAATGACCGCCTGCGCGCGCTTTACGCCCAATAATTCCGGACAACGCTTGCCCCCTACGTATTACCGCGGCTGCTGGCACGTAGTTAGCCGGGGCTTTCTTCTCAGGTACCGTCACCTTGAGAGCAGTTACTCTCCCAAGCGTTCTTCCCTGGCAACAGAGCTTTACGATCCGAAAACCTTCATCACTCACGCGGCATTGCTCCGTCAGGCTTTCGCCCATTGCGGAAGATTCCCTACTGCTGCCTCCCGTAGGAGTCTGGGCCGTGTCTCAGTCCCAGTGTGGCCGATCACCCTCTCAGGTCGGCTACGCATCGTCGCCTTGGTGAGCCGTTACCTCACCAACTAGCTAATGCGCCGCAGGCCCATCCCCAAGTGACAGATTGCTCCGTCTTTCCAGTTTCCTTCAGGCGAAGAAAACAATTATTCGGTATTAGCTACCGTTTCCGGTAGTTGTCCCAAACTTGAGGGCAGGTTGCCTACGTGTTACTCACCCGTCCGCCGCTAACCATCAGAGAAGCAAGCTTCTCTTCAAGTCCGCTCGACTTGCATGTATTAGGCATGCCGCCAGCGTTCGTCCTGAGCCAGGATCAAACTCTCCAATAAAGTATTGAAAAGAGCGATAAGCTCATTTTGAATCTGACGAGATTAAAAATCTCATTTGTGCTCCAGTCGATTCAAGCCAAGGCTTGTCTCAAACTTTTGCGTTCATTCTGCAAGCAGAATGTTTACTCACTCGTTGTTCAGTTTTCAAAGATCAAAAACGATTTGTTATACTTCTTTTTCGTCTCAACCAAGTTTCGGCGTCGACTTAAATAATGTAACACATTTCGTTTATTTTCGTCAAGAACTTTTTTTGATTTCTTTTTTCAAGCTTTAGTTCTTCACTTTTCCTCTGAAGAATTTATCGTTTGTTGGTGATAATCTCGTTTGAGGAACGAAATATAATGTATCATATATCGTGAATGAGAGTCAATATCTTTTTATAAATTATTAAACAAACAAAAAAGGAAGGTTTCCCCTCCCTTATGTGATCAATATAATGTCAGGCCTCTGGAGAAGGTTATGCCTCTATCCAATACCGAATCTCCCGGCCCTCTCCTCCGATCGATGGCCATCCTGCCGATTCTTTTACAATAGAACGAAAGACCAGCTTACGTATAACCAAAGGCAGATCTTCTCGAACAAATCTTAACTGCGGATGATGAACAAGTTCATTCATGCTCCACGGCTCCTTGCGACTTCTTAACACACGCAGCAGCAGTTCTGAGCATTCACTCATTTTGGACATTACCGAAAACTCACAGGCAAGCAGGACAAGCTCTACTCGCTGCTCCAGCGTCTCCGAGCTTACGGTAAGCTCTTGATATAGTTTCCATAAAGCGCGATCCAGATTCTGCACATGTGTCCAGACGGCATGATCCGGGTATATCCCCTGTTCAATCAATACAATTCTTGCCCAGTTCCCCAGAGCCTCTAATACATTGTAGTAGGCGTCTACAACATGACCTTCCTGAATATGACGTTTGGCCTCCACATACATTCTCAAGAAACTGGTGAATTCATGAAGCAGCTTCTGCTCACGCAATTCTGCACCAAAGGTAGACAGTTCTTCTCGCAAATCACTTAAGGCGCTGTCCGCTTCCCAGATAATCTCACCTTCAATCAGACACTGGGTGAGATTATTATGATTCCCGGTTACTACACTACTCTTTAATTCATGACGGCTCGCATAGATCATCTGATAACGAAGATCACCATATCTGTAATGTCCCACTGCCGACTTCAATTGATCATCATTATGAACAACAAGTACTAATAATTCGAAATCTTGAATTAGGGAGCCGTGGAATCGCTCTCCCGGGTGGGAATAAGCGATAGCCCCAACTGCCCCTGTCTCTTCCGACTGTTCGGACAAAAAAGCAAGGTTCTTTAATTCCACGATTCCCTCCATACATTTCATGGCAGATAAGCGCCAAGTCAGTTATAATGTAATTCTACATCCAGACTGAAGTTTCCTTCTTTTCCAGGTCCAATACTACTCATACGATAGGAGCATTTTTCATGATTTTTAAATCAGCAAAAATTAATGCTTTTCGCACTTGGGGATTACTACTGACCATGCTAGGTATGGGCCTAATGATACTGGGAACAGCCGGGATTGTTTTCTGGGGACATGCAGGCAAGGTATTCGCAGCTGTAGGACTCGTCATTGGACTGATTGCCATGATGGCCAGTCTAGCCATTTATTTCTGGGCGGGTATGCTCTCCACCAGCGCAGTACAAGTCGACTGTCCGGAATGCGGGAAATTAACCAAAATGCTTGGCAAAACGGATCGTTGTATGTTCTGTCATACCATTCTCACCCTGGACCCTAATAAGGCCAACATGACCAGTCAACAACTGAAAGCGCCTTCTACACAAGCTCCCCCCACCGATGGTTAGCACAAAATGGTCTCCAACCGCTAAATGTCTTTTACCTTAATTTCATTGAAGAACAAAAAAAGGCCCGGTATGTTTACCGGACCTTTTTTGGACTTGGCTTATAAGTGAGCCCTTATTGCTGTTATCAATAGCTAAAATATGAAGTTAAGTTATAAGTTCTACGACCAATAAAACAGTAGACTGCACGTATGATGGTACCCAATGAGAAACTTTGAGCTTAGCGAAAATAAATTAAAGCAAGCAGACACTCTGAGTTTGAGTAAATTATTTCTGGTAACCGGCCTGCTTTAATACCTCCCATGCAGAAGCATTAGCAAAACTTCGATTCCATGCTGCTACTCCGCCCAGCTTCAACGAAGCAATCAAATCCACACGCGCCTGAAGGGACACGGCATCTTCGATCCATATTTTCTTGGTAGCTCCGTCTTCCTTATATTCCACATAGTTCTGTCCACTTGCCTGATCCAGTTCAGGTTTGAGTTTCTTCTCTTTGATCAGCTCCACGATGGTATTCATGCCCACCGCTTTGGAAGACACTTTAACCTCACCCTGATCATTCGTCTCTTCCGTCCATATCCGGGTATAGAGCGGAACCGCCATGATCAACTTGTTAGAAGGGACTTCATCCTCCTCAAGTATGCGTCTCATGGAAGCCTCGGTCCAAGGCAGAGATGCAACCGAACCTGCCTTAGGACTGGCCGCCCAATGTTCATCATAAGCCATCACAATAACATAGTCTGCAAAAGAACCTAATGCACGGCGATCCAGAAAGGCAGACCACATCTCACTGTTCGATTTTGGTGTTACATCGATTGATAACATCAATCCATGTATACGAGCCATCGCCTTGATCTCGCGCACAAACTGCGTAATATTCGGCCCATCATCGGTATACACGTTCTCAAAGTCGATGTTGATACCATCCAGTTGATACGTCTGTGCATACTCTAACATCTGCTCAATAATATGCGTGCGTGTCTCGTAAGAAGCTACAGCTTCTTTGGTAACGTCCGGATCAAAGCTGTTATCCATGAGTCCCCATACTTCCATACCCGAATGGTGAGCCCAGTTCACATAAGCTTGGTTTCCCTTGCTTTTCACAGTGCCCTGTCCATCCGTAATATGAAACCATGTAGGGCTGACCACATTCACACCTGGCATTTTACAGATAGAGCCCACATCAGGCTGACGATTGTACACGGCTTCCCAAACCAGATTTACCGGTTTATTCTGCCACTTCTTCTCTGCTGCAGTCAGCGTATACTTGGGCAAGTCCACCTTCTTTTTCTCGGTGAGGACAATATAATCATTATCTACATATCCGGCATATCCATTATCGAGCTGAACAAAACTCTGTTTATCCCCCGTCTGCCATACACGTACCCTTGCATCCTTTTCCATATCGGCAATGATTGGTGAGGATTCTCCCCCACGTTTATATAACGGCACGGTCTTGTCCGCTTTGGAGGATAATGTATCAATCTCTGCATACTGTATCAAGTCTCCTCCACGCATCAGCAGCACAGCACCTGTTACTGAGTCTTCCTGTACGGTTATGCCATATACTTCTTTCAAAGGTTTGAGCGGAATATAGGCTTCTCCGTCCTTAACCTCAGGCTTAACTGTCATAGGATAATCTTTGTGATTAAGTTCTGCTTGCGTGCTTCCTTCTTTCATATGAAGGACTCGCTGAGGAGAGGCAATAATGATATCTCCCGATTCTGATTCATAACGTATGCCTGCATCAATCGCTTCTTGCAGCACATCTACAGGCAACTTGAGTTGATCTCCTGTACCCAGAGCGTCTCCATCCATCAGTTGCCCATCTACAAAAATAGGCTGGCTTCTTCCTACCCAGTCGGGGTCTTCATGGGTCTGGTTCAACCATACATTTGTTATAAGCCAGTAAGCCCCCCCGGCGATCAGACAAGCCCCGAGAAAACCGGGCCAAAATGAACGTCGCTTCTGACGTGTATATCTGCTTTTTCTACCCAAACGTCTACCTCCGTTAATTATGCTGATCATAAGGATGTGCGCATAAGTTGTTATAAAGATGAGCATTTTGCATAAATGCTAAAAAAAAAAACGTGAAGAATCCATACTGAATTCTGCACGTTAATATTGTAATTCAACTCTCTTAATCCCTGCAACTTTTACAAACACCATATACTTCCAATCGGTGACCGTGTACTTCGAATCCTGTACTAGACTCTGCTTGAAGCTCTACACTTTTGAGTGAAGGATAGCTGAAGTCTTCAATCTTGCCGCATTGATCACAGATAACATGATAATGATCCGTCACATTGGCATCGAAGCGGCTTGAATTATCTCCGTATGTCAATTCCCGGACCATGCCAGCTTCCAGAAACATCTTCAAATTGTTATATACCGTCGCCACGCTCATACTGGGAAATTGGGGTTCAAGCGCTCGGTAAATTTCATCGGCTGTCGGATGCCCCATGGATTCCATCAGATAGTTCAATATGGCATGACGCTGGGGTGTAATACGGACACCGGTCGTTTTCAGATGCTCCAACGCATGTTGGACACGTGTTGCCATAAAACCCACCGCCTTACCTTTCATTCATTCTCTGCTGACGAGAATATTGCTGGCTCATCGTACAGAGTTGATTCCCGGCCATTAACAACGACAACACATCTTTCGTGTCGTGTAATCTTGCCAGTGTACATTTATTGTACGGCGATTACAAGTTTATTGTCAACGCGGCCGTCAAGGAACCTCTGTAGAATCATCCTGGGAATTTGCTCCGTCTTCGGTCGTTTGTTCCATATCTTCAGCGTTATCCTCAGTTTCCTGTGTGACTGTATCCGGTGTAGACACAGCGGGGTTGCTCTGAATGGTGAGATCACTGTTGCCTTCAATTTTCACCCTGTACTCGCCCTCACCGAGCTGGCCTTCTATGGTTTTATTCTGTACTTTGAACGGCAGATCCGTACTTAGATCTCCATAACTGCTGGAACCCGCAAGACTGTAGTCTCCACGATCAGGAAGTAATACGTTAATGGCTCCCACCGCACTGTACACATCCCAGTCCCCTCCGACTTTGGTAGATACGATGTTAATACTGCCATTAAGCGATTGGGCTTTGATTCCCAGATTGGCTCCATCCAGCGTAATATTGCCGTTGCGTGTCTCTGCGATGAATTCACCAACGGAGTCCGCAATACTGATACTTCCCACTTGTGTAGCAAGATCTACATCGCCGGAAATACCGCGAGCCTTCATATCTCCACGGTTACTGTCCAGATCGACATTACCAATGGCATTGGCTACAATGACATCCCCGTTCAACGTTTTCCCGGAGATATCTCCCACAGCATTGGTAATCCGGATACGTCCGTTACCCGTTTCCGCCAGTATGGTACTAATGGCTTCCGGACGGTTTAATAATATGGCTCCATTGGAAGTTCGAATATCCAGATTAAAACGACGATCATCCGGGATCGTAATGGTAAGATTCATCCGTGGCTGTGTTTTTTCATTGTCACCATACGTCTTGCCTGTAGCTTTGATATAAATTACTTTTGTACCATCGGCCTCTACAAAAGAGGCTGCTGCAACGGCCTTTGCCTGTACTTCCGTCGTCTGATCTACCCAGATCACTGTCCGTACTTCAATCTCATCCGTATCTCCGCGTTGTACCGAGATATCTCCGTTGACACCTTCAACCACCAAATCTGACGTATCCATGCGAACAGGTACACGAATCGTGCCCTTATCCTCCATATACCCTGCCGCTTGACTGTAGTCCATGGATGCCGCTCCGAGATTTAGACTCACTCTATTCCATAAGTGCATGTAGTGATCCTGCTCGGTGACGATAAATACGGAAGCTGCCAAAATCAGTGAGGTTAGAATGCCTTTGGCATCGGGTCTGAAACGTACTTTGATTTGCTCATCAGGATTGCTCGGGTTATCCGATTGCACCTTGTTTTTTCTGCGTGTCCACAGGAACAGCACAATATATTCAACACCTAAAACAACGAGCAAAAACGGCCACCAATCCACCATCTCATACACATAGTCAGTTCCCCACCGTTTATCCAAAATCAACAGCACACCGACCGCTATGATTAAGGCGGCAGCCGTATAGCGGCCAACCCGGACTTTACGGTTCATCACGTTCCCTCCTTGTATCGTTTCCACTACATTTTTTTCTTGTTCAACATCACCCAGAATTCACGACCAAACAGAAGCAAACCACCTACGATCATGAGAACCGCAAATGAATATCCACCGTACATGGCGAGAATCTCTTGAAACCAACGTGGTTTACGGAAAAACAGCACCATCAAAGACCCTCCCACAATCAGAAGTAATCCAAACGATATGCCTCTCTCCCAGACCATCATTGCATCTCGTGTAGAACGTTCATTGGATATCGGCTTGTCCGAAGTTGCCTGGGTTACTGCTCTACGTCTGCGCATCATGACCCAATCTGCAGATTGCAACACATCATATACATTGTAAAAGTAAATAACCGGAATACACAAAGCCAGTAAGATGAGCAATGGCACATTGATCTGTATACCAATAGATGAGAAGTACAACACTGCTGACAGATCAAGCAAAACAAGCAGCATAAAGGTCAAACCTCTCATGTACAATCTCAGATAAATATGACCCAGGCCAGGAATAATGGCACTCAGTAATCCCGCAATAAACTTGTGAGTCCGATTTCTAACCGGTTTGGTCTGAACTGTACGGGTCTTTTTATTCAATTGACGTCTCCGTTTCATAACATACTCCTCTCTTCTGATCTGACCTTCCGCTCTTCATGCATTTGGTTAGATAGTACCCTAAAGAGCACGGAGAGTAACTGGAAGAAATATGGATATGACCAAAAACCCTCCGGCACTACTGGCCTGGGGAGGGTTGTAATTCATTTATTCGATCGACACCTTAGTAACGTGTTCCCATTGTCTTAACTTGGATACCAAACCTACCGTTTGGAAATCATGCGGTACCTGAACATGTAACACAATCTCAATTTTGCGTTCAACTGACACCATCTCTGCATAAGCCAGGTCTTGTTCATTCACGGTAATTTTACGAATTTTGATCTTCTCCTGCTCCATACATGAAGACAGTTGTTCGAGAAAACCGGGTTCTGACAAGGTATGAAGTGTAACAACATGCAGTTTGTTCCCTCGTAAATACCTTAGCTCTAATTTGTTAAATACCCAGAGATTAAGCAATACCAGAACGGTGGATACGATAGAGGCAAAAAAGAATCCCGCACCTGCTGCGAGCCCAATGGCTGCAACAACCCAGATTGAAGCTGCTGTAGTCAATCCGGTAATGGATTTTCCCGTGAAGAGAATTGTCCCTGCTCCCAAGAATCCAACACCAGTAATTACAGCAGTAGCCAGACGCGCTGGATCAATCCTTACGTTTAATTCATTAGCAAAATCTTTAAAGCCATAAACAGATAACATCATAATCAGTGCAGAACCAAGGCATACCAGGATATGGGTACGCAAACCGGCAGCATGATTGGACCGTTCCCGCTCCAGGCCTACGAGCCCTCCAAGCAGCATAGCCAGCAATAATCGTAATAAAATGTGCCACTCATCAATGAACCAGGGATCGCCCAAAGTCGGTATTCCTCCTCAAGTTGTTAATATTATTAAAGTTTATTCTTGTGAAAAGTCGTTAATTCCACTCCAGGTGCAATCTGTGTGACTTCCACGGGCGTAAAACCAAATTTGGTGTACAGATTCACTGCGGGTTGATTCAGCGTTCCTGTGGAGACGATATAACGCGGAAGATCCGCATGCTGTTCCAACACATACGTCATCAAAGATGCCGCAATTCCCTTGCGAAAGTGATCCGGGTGCACCATCATTCGTGTAATGGTCAGTGTATTCTCCTCTTCCTCCGCTACAGCGACAGCCCCGATAAGCTCTCCGTCATTATGGATACAACCATAAAAACTCTCTCCACAATCCCGAAGTGTCTCCATCGTATCCATCAAAGGAGGAATCTCCTGAAATCCGATGATTTCGGCTTCCAATCGATAAGCTACATGTTGTAGTCTCCATAACTCTCCCAACGTCTCCAGATCACTCAGTGACAATGGTTGAATGTTCATATCCGTTCCCCCGTCCGAAATACATTTGTATCTATCAATACCAAAAAGAGGCTGTCACAGGGACGAGCCTCTTTCTGTCCGGCCTCACCGGAAGGATTAGCGGTTCAGTACATCTGCAAGCAGTTGGTTGGCTAGAGCGGGATTCGCCTTGCCTTTACTTTCTTTCATAACCTGACCAACAAGGAAGCCAATGGCTTTTTGTTTACCAGCTTTATAGTCTTCCACGGATTGAGGATTATTCGCTACAACCTGCTCAACGATGGCAAGTATGGCGCCTTCATCACTAATCTGCACAAGACCCTTCTCTTCAACGATCTGCTGTGGAAGCTTGCCGCTCTCCAGCATTTCCTTGAATACCGTTTTGGCGATTTTGCTGTTAATGGTACCCTTCTCCAGCAGTCCGATCATTTCACCCAAACCTTGACCTGTCAGTGGAACCTGAGACACCTCAAGATTGCTCGTATTCAGGTAACCCAGCAAGTCGCCCATGATCCAGTTGGATACGGATTTGGCATCCTGAGTGAATTTCAAGCTATCTTCGAAAAGATCAGCTATAGCCTTGGATGAAGTAATAACCTCTGCATCATAACTAGGCAATCCATAATCAGCCGTGTAACGAGCCTTACGCTCGTCTGGAAGCTCAGGTATGGTAGCTTTGATGCGCTCTTTCCAGGCTTCATCAATATGCAGCTTCACGAGATCAGGGTCCGGGAAATAACGGTAGTCATGCGCCTGTTCCTTACCACGCATCGACAGTGTTTTTCCTTGAGCTTCGTCCCAGCGACGCGTCTCCTGAACCACTTCGCCGCCATCATCCAGAATTTCAGCCTGACGATATTGTTCATATTCCAGACCACGTTGAACACCACGGAAGGAGTTCATGTTTTTCAGCTCAGCTCTTGTTCCCAGCTTCTCCTGTCCATGTGGACGCAGACTGATGTTGGCGTCACAACGCAGTGATCCTTCCTCCATCTTCACGTCCGATACATCACAGTACTGCATGATCGCGCGCAATTTTTCAAGATACGCACGTGCCTCTTCCGGAGAAGAAATCTCAGGTTCGGATACAATCTCCACCAATGGAGTACCGACACGGTTAAAGTCCACCAAAGACGCGTATCCGCCATCGATATGTGTAAGCTTCCCTGCATCTTCTTCCAAGTGAAGACGTGTGATACCGATTCGTTTCGTTTCACCATTCACTTCGATATCAATCCAGCCGTTCTCACCGATTGGTTGATCGAATTGCGAGATTTGATAAGCTTTTGGTGAATCGGGGTAAAAGTAGTTTTTACGGTCAAACTTGCTGACATCAGCAATCGTACAATTCAGGGCCATCGCTGCCTTCATTGCGTAGTCTACCGCCTGACGATTCAGTACTGGCAGTACGCCCGGATGTCCGAGACAGACCGGGCAGGTATGCGTGTTCGGCGGAGCTCCAAAAGCTGTGGAGCAGCCGCAGAAAATTTTGGAGTTGGTATGCAACTCCACGTGGACTTCAAGTCCAACGACCGTTTCATATTTAGATGCGGACATTTCTATATTCCTCCGTTCCGGGCAGTCTACAGCTGCGGACGCTGCTTGTGGAATTCTGTATTTTGTTCAAACGCATGCGCTACACGCAATACCGTTGTTTCATCAAAGGCTTTACCGATAATCTGCAGGCCAACAGGCAATCCATCCGAGAATCCACATGGAATGCTAACAGCAGGTACACCAGCAAGGTTAACCGGAATAGTCAAAATATCGTTCAGATACATCGTAAGTGGATCATCCACCTGTGAACCCAGTTTGAACGCCGTAGTTGGCGCAGTTGGTCCGATAATCACATCATATTTGGCAAATACATTGTCGAAATCCTGTTTGATCAATGTACGTACCTTCTGTGCTTTCAGATAATAGGCATCATAGTAACCCGAGCTGAGTGCATACGTTCCGAGCATGATACGACGTTTCACTTCGGGACCAAAGCCTTGACTGCGGGACTGATGATACAGATCCAGCAGGTTATCCGGATTGTCTGCACGCACGCCATAACGTACACCATCAAATCGAGCCAAGTTGGAAGAAGCCTCTGAAGATGCCAGCAGGTAATACGTAGCTACCGCATATTCGGTATGCGGAAGGGATACTTCTTCCCATGTTGCCCCGAGCCCTTCAAGAACTTTCAATGCAGACAAAACCGTTTCTTTCACTTGTGGATCGACGCCTTCACCGATGTATTCTTTCGGAACGGCAATGCGAAGCCCTTTAACATCACCTGTCAGTCCACTCAAATAATCCGGGATCTCTACTTTTGCAGATGTCGAATCTTTGGCGTCATAACCAGCAATGGCTTGCAATACATAAGCAGAATCTTCAACATTTTTCGTCAAAGGACCAATCTGATCCAGGGATGATGCAAATGCAACCAATCCAAAGCGGGAAACAAGTCCGTACGTCGGCTTCAATCCAACAACACCGCAATACGAAGCAGGCTGTCTGATAGAGCCACCTGTATCTGATCCAAGCGTGAAGTATGCTTCTCCCGCAGCCACAGCTGCTGCAGAACCACCGCTGGAACCTCCTGGAACACGATCAAGTGCCCATGGATTACGTACAGGGGAGAAACTTGAATTCTCATTGGAGCCGCCCATGGCGAATTCGTCCATGTTGAGTTTACCAATAGTTACGGTGTCCGCAGCTTTCAATTTCTCGACAACTGTCGCGTCATACACCGGGTCGAAATTACGAAGGAATTGGCTACCACACGTCGTGCGCAGTCCGTTCGTAACGATGTTATCCTTAATACCTACAGGCAGACCAAAAAGCAAACCTTTCTCCTCGCCGCTAACCAGACGGTCATCCAGTTGACGTGCACGAGCGCGTGCTTGTTCTTCATCCAGTGCCAAATATGCCTTAACTTTATCGTCATGCGCACCAATGTTCTGATACGCCTGATCCACCAAATCGCTGACCGACAGCTCTTTGGCATGCAGCTTGTTATGTAACTCAGGCAACGATTGTTCAAATAAACTCACAGTTTTTGTCCTCCTTCCGGTTATCCGTTATTCCATTACTGCAGGCACTTTAAACTGCCCGTCTTCTTCTTCCGGTGCATTGCGCATCACCTGTTCAATCGACAGGCTTTCTTTGGTCTCATCTTCACGCATAACATTGCTTACGTGCAGAACGTGAGTGGTGGGCTCGATGTCTTCTGTATCCAGCTCATTCAGCTTTTCTGCATATTTTAAAATCGCGTTCAGCTGACCTGTCAGGGTCTGTTCTTCTTCAGCAGTCAAGTTGAGCCGGGCCAGCTTGGCCACATGCTGAACGTCATTATTCGAAATACTCATTAGCGGATGCCTCCTTCATTCGGTCTGATTCCCGAAACGACCTGAAACGAATCGCTCGTTTAACGGGCTAAAGTCTCAAGATAACTTTTTTCATTATAGGTGAGATAGTTCGACAATTCAATGCAAATGACCTGACGGGCTTCCGGGAAGCTAAAATCAAACTTATAAAATCAGGACCACCCGTCCAACGGGTGGTTTGCTCTGGGGGTATAACCCCCTGTTGCCAAACTGCGCCTAAAGACGCTAGCCTGACAGCAGGGCTGTTCAGGCTCAGTGTTGTTTGTCACTTTCACTCACCAGTTAAACTGGTTTTACTTCTTTTTGCTCCGATTACTGCTGAATGGATCTTCGTATTCTTTTACACTCAGCTTATCTAACGCTTGATCATGTGCTTCTTGTTCACGAATATATTTTCTTACCGTTGCTTCATTTAGACCCACTGTACTCACATAGTACCCTTCTGCCCAAAACTTTCGATTGCCGTATTTATACTTGAGCTGGGCATGCTTCTCGAATATCATTAGCGAACTTTTTCCCTTTAGATATCCCATGAACGTGGAGACAGCTATTTTCGGTGGAATCGCTACCAACATATGAACATGATCGGGCATCATATGACCTTCTATAATTTCTACTCCCTTGTACTTACATAGACGTCTAAAAATTTCGATTAAGTCTTTTCTCACTTGATTATAGATTTCTTTCCGTCTATACTTCGGGGTGAATACAATGTGGTATTTGCACATCCACTTTGTGTGAGCTAGGCTATAGCTCTTGTTTGCCATCTAAGACCATTCCTTTCTTTGAGCCTGAACATCTCAATTTTATCGGAATGGTCTTAGTGGTCAAACCCTCGATTCCTCCACCCGCATAGCGGGTGGTTTTTTGTTTCGCGCGTTACACGCACTCAACTGGCTAAAGCCATAATAAAAAAGAGCCGGCATTAGCCGACTCTTAAAATTCTAAATCCATGCACGCAGATTAACCTGCTTTATAAAATCCGCCTGTGACATAACATCGTTCGCGGTTTCCTCTTCCTCTTCCACAGCTTGAAAATCTCCGTTCATCAGATGATGAAACAGCTTCTCATTGTGTGTCGCAAGGGCGTAATCTATCAACGCTTCTCGCTCGACCCGCTCAGCTTCCTGCTTCAGCAGAACCTCTTCCAGATCGACGTCGCCGGATGGAACAAAAAAGTTCCGGTTCACCTGCGGCACTCGAAGCACGTAATCGAACGCATTGTCCGGATTCCGGTCATAAGCGATGATGAAACCATATTCCCCCACAGGAAGATTCTGCTCAAACGCATCCGCGACGATGACAACCTTCTCTCCTAATCGCAGCATCGTCTAACCTCCTGGTAGTCTATCATTAATATTTATTTGTATAGTCTACTAGAAAAGAATAACGATGTCTAGGAATACTAGAATTAAACAACATATTTGTGCAAAATCTTTTTTCCATTTTTAAAATGATGTTATTTCTGATTCCGTCCACCTGGCTTGCGCTGTGATCGAATTACGACAAACCAATATATTATGAGCGGCGTGGGAAATCCGGTGATGCCCCATAATCCCCATAACCAAGGGAAATGTCCACGTCTGCGTGCGTCCCGAAAGATCCATGTGCCCTGAACCAGAAGAAAAATGCCAAGCAATGTAAGCCACAGTGGAGAAATCTCATCCAATGAATAATGCATTTTATTCATGATGAACCTCCTTCCGGCGCCGTCCAGCCCAAATCACAACCAAAACCACCGCAACAGCTGTACCAAGAGCCTGGATTCCCAGATATAGAGCTGGAGCAGATACGAAAAATAATGCCCCGAAGGTAATGGCAAGCAATCCAACCAACCAGAAACATATCATCTCGATCCAATTGGCTCGACGTCTAATCTGTCTCCGTTCCCTAACTTGGGCTTCAAGTGCACCCAAAGAAGGAATACTTGTCGGCTCAAATGCATCATCCAGCACTTTCATGTGTTGCTGCAATCGTTCTACAACTTCTTGTTCTTGTGCATCTTCTGATCTGCTCATCCTTATTCCAGCTCCTTTCTTAACTGACGGAGACCATAAGCTGTGCGTGACTTCACCGTTCCCGCAGGAATACCCAGTATCTCCCCGATTTCGTCATACCCGTATCCATAATAATGCTTCAGTAGCACTGCAACACGATGTTCGGGTGTCAGTCTTGTCATCGCATCCATGACATCTGTCCATTCTTCATTCCGAGTCTCAAGCTGCCAGCGGAATCGACGTACAGCCTGATCACGGATGAGAGCAAGCCAGTTCTGTTCTCTCTTCTTACGTCTTGTCTTATCGATATAGATCCGAGTCGCAATGGTGATCATCCATGATGAAAAGGCAGACGTGCCATCATATCGATGGATATTTTCCATACAACGAATCATCGTATCCTGCACCGTCTCTTCTGCGAGGTTAGCGTCCATTGTCACTTTGACAAGATACTTATACACAAACGTGTAGTGACGTTGCAACAACGATGCGAGTGCACTATCGTCTCCCGATACTGCTCTGCGTACCTCTTCCAGCTCAGCTGCCTTTATCATGAAATCACCTGCTTCCCGTTCAATCTGGAGTTAATACGACAGGCTCTGTAGAAACGTTCAATGGAATTAAAAAAAAATTAAAACCCGACAATTTCCCGGGCAATCAGACTTGATTCCGGTAATCTTGCAGCTTGTCGAACCATGGTTGGTTGCGGGCTCCATTTCTTAAAACACGGCTTGTCCATATATTCTGCTGAGACTTCATCATTTCATTGGCCACGCTAGGGTTATGTATTAAAGCTCGCTCAGTACCTGTTTCTCTTTTCCCACTTTCCAATATGCGACGGTTTTCTTCAATGATCGGATACTCGACACGCTGATTCAACGGAATAACTCTTGTTTTCTCCACTTTGATATTCCCCGCTCTCTTGATCTATATAAGTTGAACTAAAGATTATTTACACTGACACTACGATGACAGAATAACCTTCCAATCGCTGTTGTCCCCAGATTTTTTGATTCCCTTTTCTTCAAGGGAAAATCCGGTGATAGCGTATGCTTCCGATGCAGCTTTCTTTCAGAAAGCTTTTAGGCGAAGTGTATGCTTTCGGAGTAGCTTTCTTACAGAAAGCTTGTAGCTTCGCTTTTTCAGTTTTTTTCTGTACTCTCCGTTATCCTGTAAATGATTAGTTCAACTTATATACTATTTTTAAAAATTTATTATTTCTAAATCAATCTGTACTAACTGCTAACTTGCTATTGGTCTAAAACTGGCTTGTGATGAAGCGCATCTTGCATCTCTATGTAGCGTAAAAAAGGCTAATTCTGTGATAAAAAGGGGCTGAAAACAAAAAAAGAACGCAAACCGGGTATAGACCACAGTCTGCGTGCTTCGCGAGGTTGGGTGTTTCTTGGTAATGCTTCAGTTAGATGATGCCTTAACGCTTGTAACAACTAATTGCTATTCTAATGAAAAAGTTGTCACTTGTCCAGACTTTCTTCACATATCATGTCGGATTATCTTGCGGACACGTAAGGATTGTTCTGTTTCTCATAACCAATGGTCGTTTTTGGACCATGACCTGGATATACTTTTACCTCATCAGCAAAGGTGTAAAGCTTGTTCTGGATTGAATCAATCAGATCCCGTTCACGCCCTCCTGTCAGGTCCGTTCTGCCCACACCCATGCGGAACAGCACATCACCAGCAAACAGGTCGTTATCACAAAGCAAACTTACACTGCCTGGTGAATGTCCAGGTGTATGGAACACTTTAAACGTATGACCAATCAGATTCAGCTTCTGCCCTTCGTCCATGGCATATTCAGCAGGATCTGTCGAAAGCGGTGGTGTCGCCTGCGGCCAATTCAAAGATCCATTTAATTTCGGGGTGGTAAGCCAGTCGCTCTCCAAGTCATGAAGATAGACGGGACATCCCTTCAATTTACGGATCTCATCTACCCCGCCCATATGATCAAAGTGAGCATGAGTGAGGAGAATGGCTTCAATCTCCAAGTCTTGGATCGCCTTAAGCAGCGGCCCTGGATTCATGCCTGGGTCGATAATGACGGCTTTGCCCGGATCATCTCCTTGTAGGAGATACGCATTGGTCTGAAGCGGGCCTAATGAAAACGTACGAATGTTAAGCATATCGGCTTAGTAACCCGAAATCAGTTCACGCAGCTCACGGATAATGGCCGCATGTGACTCCGTTCCTTCCCCATAACGTTTACCAATCTCTTGACGCGCCACAGCCAAATTTTCTTGATAATCTGCTGCTTCACGATCTGGATTAAGGCGTTTGAATTCAATCATGACTTCCTGTACATGCTGCGGACGAGGTCCCCACTGACCCAACACATGACCACCTGTATCTGCGAAAATAACAACTGGCACGGAACGGCCACCCATCGTCAGGAATTCATCCATCACTTCCGGATGGTTCTCCATAATCAGAACTTCTGTTGGAATTCCTGAGATTTCAAGCGCCTGGAACACAACCGGAATATTACGGACAACATCTCCGCACCAGTCAGCAGCCAGAATTAACACACGCAGATCATCGCGATGGTTCAGACTCTCAAAGAACTCACGATCCTCTTCGTTCGACCAAGTAAAGCTATCATAATTGGCCTGGAATTCACTTTGGTTCTTGGTCATACTCTCGATAAAATCTTTCGGTGGAAGACCTTTACCGAATTTGTGAGACAAGTTGGGTTTACCCATGACTAGACACTTCCTTTCTTTTTACGAACATTCATCCATTTAATAAGTACATAAACGATCATAAGGGCGAGAGCGACAAGCAAAATAGGCATAACATATGGCGCCGCTTTCTCATCAATATGCTTCCATTGATCTCCAAGAATCATCCCTAAATATATAAACAATGCAGTCCAAGGTATAACAGCGAGTGTAGTAAGCAAGATGAATTTGCCTGTGTGCATTTTCGTGATGCCAGCCGGGATGGAGATGGCATGTCTTACCACCGGAACAAAACGCGCCGTGAAAATGACACCTGTACCATACTTGCGGAACCACTCCTCGGAATGGTCGATGTGTTTTTTCTGGATGAGTATGTATTTACCGTAGCGTTCAAGTACAGGTCTGCCGCCATAACGGCCAATCCAGTAAATAAATAACTGGGCAATCACACCGCCCACCGTACCAAAAATCATAGCACCGAAGAAGTTGATATTACCTTGTGAAACGAGAAAACCTCCATACGCCAGCACAATTTCGCTTGGGATAACTTCCAACATTAATCCAAGCATGATTCCAAAGTACCCAAGACTTTGAATCCAATCGAACAATTGGCCAACAAGGTTATGAATAAAGTCCATCTCAACCCTCTTTCTCCATCCTGATTGGCGGTGCCCCTCCGCACCATGGATGTTCGTCCCTATTTTATCACAGGGCTGTGGACGTTGCTACATCACGAGGTTAGGATAGTGTCCCGTTCGCAGCAGTCCGCATATGGTATGGGGAGAGGAGCGTGAGAAGATGTCACACAAGTCAATACCCGGTTCTCCGCCGGTCAAACATACGCAATCCGGTCAAAACCTTCCTTCCGCCAGAGGAATTCGCAGAGCATGCAGCAAGGAATTGTACCGGACAGCCAAAAGGCTAAAAGTATATGTCTCCCCCGAACGGATGAAGCAGGCGGAAGAATATTATTACGGTAAGGTGATCACAAATCTGCTCTGGATTGGGGAGAATCGCGACAACCGCAAGAAATTATGTGAGTGGTGGAACACGGATGTCAGTGCAGAGATCGCCGCGATGTGGGAAGTAGATGTTGAACCATTAAAAGATGCGTTTCAGCATGCATTTGGCGGTTATCGTCTGTAGATATGGAGGAATGAGGCGGGTAGCTGTGTCTTCAAACCTACTGAAAGACGCAGCAAGGCTGAAGCGAATCTGAACATGTTAGGAACAGGCAAGGGCACTGAGTCCTTAACGTGTGATGTTAATGCCTCCTTCACGTACGAGCAAGCGATAGAGACATATAATGCGAATTTCTCACTTATGATGTAAAGCTTTGCTCTGAACGGAATTCGAGTGCGACCCTTTGCGGATCGAGCAGAGCATGGAGCCGACCACCACGGGCAGCATGAATATAAGCTGGGATTATATTTTCATGCTCATGCTCATAACTCATACTCATAACTCAAGCTCAAGACCAAGCCCATGAGCGGTAACGAATCTGAGGCGTCTTATTCAAGGATTTGAAGCACTTTTAGAAATCTAAGGAATCCGAGACACGTTATATCGGAATTTTGGACTTTTATAGGGCTTTTGTTAGGGAATTTCCGGAAATAACGTGTCTGATGTTCCTTACAATTTAAAAAGAGGAGCTAAAGGCCAAATAAGACGTCCTGTGTTCCTTAGAAAATCGCATACCTATCAGCCAGGAGCAGCCAGCTTGGACTTCCAGAATTTTTAGACGCTGACATCCATCATCATATAACTTGGGTAAACGTCAAGATCCAGCAGTTATTCAAGGGCTCCGCTTGGTCAACTCTGGAGTGAACGGAGGAGAAGAAGCCGAAGCAAGCCTGCGCAGGTTCTCTCCATAGCCTGGAGCATGTTCTTCCAGTACAAAACGACGATCATTACGAACGTCCCCTGCTTCCACTTCCTCAGCCAACAGTTGATACCGTTCATACATCTGGACACCAGCGGCGGCAGTCTGTTGGGCTCGATCCGTGAATCCTGCCTTCCATTCCCGCCTCGCTGCCTGCTCCATCCAATACAAAGCCACGGATTGGCCAATACCATCATACCGATTCAATGCGATCGCTTTTTCAAAATATTCTCCAGCCTGCTGTCCTTCGCCGAATTGTGCTGCCAATCGTCCCAGTTCGATGTAAATCTGAGGGTGCATCGGGGAATGGGACAGGCTGTTTAAAAGGAGTGATTCTGCTTCTCGTCCCGGGAGCGTTCGCGCAAGAGATATCACGATATCCGATCGATTCGGGTTAGACTGAAGGGCAGCCATAAGATGCATCTTCTGTGCTGGAGTGCCATCCGGTTCAGACATCGCCTGACGGTACTGCACTTCTGCTACGGCATATCGAGAGGTCAGCCAGACTGTTCCACCAATCCAGGAAAGGATGATCATCACTGTGGATACCCTTATTAGCCGAGCAGTTACTCGCTGAAAAATATGAAAGAAGGAACGCATCGGGACAGCTGATGGGTGGGATTGGGTTGGTAAATATCGCAAGAAAAGAGATCTGGATTTAAATCTCGATTTAGATCTCAATTTAGATCCCGATTTGGATCTGATAGGAGTGTATTTCACAGTTACGCCGGATCGTTGGACTCCCTCTGTTTCCGTCTTCAATGCGACTGCCCAAGCACCGAGCCAGATGAAGAGCATCCAAAATAATGTAAAGCTCCAGTCAAAGTCCATCGTCCCATGCAGACCAAAAACAAACACGGATGGAAAGAGCTGCGGTGCAAAATGAAAGATGCTTCGCAGGGTGAGGAGAAACCACCCTGTGACAAGCAGGATGCCGAGCATGCCCGTGTCCAGGGCGAGATCGAGCAAGCCGTTGTGGACCTCGCCTCCAACATAAGGCGAGGATTGAATGGCGCGAAACATGTTGCGCCATGTATCCCCACCGTGGCCGAGCCATGCGGCCTCGGTCCACAGCTGGAGGGCGTCCCGCCACATCTGTAGGCGGGACACCCCAGTGCCGACACCCGCCGCGAGGCGATCGGCGGTGGAGGCCACGGCCATCAGTGCGGCGGCGGCTCCCGCCAGCACGATGGCCGTCAGGGCAGCGGCGCGCGGAGCCTTGGCGGCGCTGCTGTGCCATAGACGGCACAGCAGCAGCGTGCCGAGCAGCGCAGCTGCCCATGCCCCGGCCAGTGCCAGCAGGCCGGGCACGGGTGCAGGCGCCAGCTGGGCAGCAGCCAGCTGGCGGTATAGCCAGGCCGCGCACGCCAGTGGCGCGGCCGTGGCCAGCAGCAGCGGCAGGCGGGCACCGCGCCGCTGCAAAGCAAAGGCGGCGACCGCGGCGCAGCCGGTCGCCAGCCAAGCGCCGCGCGACTCGCTCAGCAGGAGCGCGGCTTGCGCGGGCATGAGCGGCAGCACTGCCGCGATGAGTCGCCCGGCCGGCACAGGCCGGGCTATGACTCGCGCGGCGGCTATCAGCCGCTCCAATGCGTACATGCCAACAACGGCACCGTACGCATTCGGGTACTGCAATAGTCCGCCAAGCCTTGCTCCGGCGGAGCTGATCTCGGGGTCAGCAGTCCGCATCACCCCGAAGGGCAGCGGCAATATCCCGCACACGGCAAGGATACCGCTTAGCACAAGCAAGCCGCCTGCCATCTGCCAACCGCAGGCTAACCAACGCGTACCATCCGTGCGCGCAGCCAGTATTGCAGTGAGCAGAGTAAACATCGCGAGCAGGCTCCACCGTAGCATCTCATCCATGCTGCCCTGTTTACTCACCGAGCCTGCCCACGCATGTACCCCAAAACATGTCATCATCCCCAGCGGCCACAATACCCGCCACATCCCCGGAAATCGGAATATTTTCTCAACGATTCGTTCGAGTCTCCCCTGACCCTGTACCAATGACATGGGTATTCGTTCACTCGCCTTCTGTGGACGAATACCTACAAGGAAAAGCAAAAACATGATCAATATGCTTCCTGCTGCAATCAAAAGGACAGGATATAGATCGGCCGAATAATACAATCCCCGACTCAGACACCCTGCGAGTAGCAAGACAATAGAGAGTATGCCCAACCCAACAGTCCACCCAGATCCTGAATAACGTTTACACTTCAAACTTTGAGAAAAATTCCCTGACGCATCGGTCTGGATAGCTCCATTTGGATTATTTTTGTCATCTTTTTTATACGTATCATCTTTGTTGTATGTATGTTCCCTATTATATGTACTGTCTTTACTGCCCTTATTGTCCCCATTACATAAGTCCTTGTTATCTACAGATTCTGTACCATTTGCATGGTGAGACCCCTCAAACACCTGTTCCATCATTTCCTCATTCGCCGCATACCCTCGTCTATACCTTACAACTTTATCCATTGTCCTATTCTTCATCCTTATACACACTCCTTCCTTCCACCGCTCCGTATGCATAATCAGGACCACCCGTCCAACGGGTGGTTTGCTCTGGGGGTATAACCCCCTGTTGCCAAACTGCGCCTAAAGACGCTAGCCTGACAGCAGGGCTGTTCAGGCTCAGTGTTGTTTGTCACTTTCACTCACCAGTTAAACTGGTTTTACTTCTTTTTGCTCCGATTACTGCTGAATGGATCTTCGTATTCTTTTACACTCAGCTTATCTAACGCTTGATCATGTGCTTCTTGTTCACGAATATATTTTCTTACCGTTGCTTCATTTAGACCCACTGTACTCACATAGTACCCTTCTGCCCAAAACTTTCGATTGCCGTATTTATACTTGAGCTGGGCATGCTTCTCGAATATCATTAGCGAACTTTTTCCCTTTAGATATCCCATGAACGTGGAGACAGCTATTTTCGGTGGAATCGCTACCAACATATGAACATGATCGGGCATCATATGACCTTCTATAATTTCTACTCCCTTGTACTTACATAGACGTCTAAAAATTTCGATTAAGTCTTTTCTCACTTGATTATAGATTTCTTTCCGTCTATACTTCGGGGTGAATACAATGTGGTATTTGCACATCCACTTTGTGTGAGCTAGGCTATAGCTCTTGTTTGCCATCTAAGACCATTCCTTTCTTTGAGCCTGAACATCTCAATTTTATCGGAATGGTCTTAGTGGTCAAACCCTCGATTCCTCCACCCGCATAGCGGGTGGTTTTTTGTTTCGCGCGTTACACGCACTCAACTGGCTAAAGCCATAACAAAAAGACAGAAGATCCCGATAACGGGTCCTTCTGCCTGATATACATCTGACAGTTATGATGTTGCTTGCTACGAAGTATGTGCATTGAATATCATTTTACATTCAGAGACCCTAATAGCAGTATGTCCCTGGATTGGCATTGGCACACTCAGCAAAGGTCGCAATTTGCGGAATCCTGAACGGTTTCTTTGCTCGATTTTGATTTCCCGTTGGCCTGCTTGCCATCGCCAGGAAGCAAATCAGCACAAGCTCGCTCCAAATATGGATCGGCATGAATGAAATCACGGAAAGCCGTATATTCATTCCACATCTCCGTCACTTCGCCGGCCTGACCACGAACAGCACGAATCAATATGTTTTTAGGCGTATTCTCCATATCGATGAATTCAAGCAATTGTGTCTTGTATCCCATCAGATCAAGCAACTTGGCACGAATCCCATCCGTAGCCAGTGCGGAAAAACGTTCCTTGAGAATACCATGGGACAACAATGGATTCATCACGGAAGCCTCTACTTGATCAAACAGTTCATGCTGACAGCAAGGAACTGACAGAATAACAGAAGCTCCCCAACGAACTGCCTTCTCCAAAGCAGCATCGGTAGCTGTATCACAGGCATGAAGCGTGACAACCATATCCACTTCATTCAATTCATCGTAGTCCGCGATGTCTCCAACCAGAAACTTCAGATCGCCATAATGCAATCGATTAGCCAGGTCATTACAGTGTTCAATTACATCTGCCTTCAAGTCCAACCCAATAATCTTGAGTGAACGACGTTGTTGTACAGACAGATAATGATATAACGCAAATGTCAGATAAGACTTGCCGCAACCAAAATCAACGATGGTCAGTGGTCGTCCCTCGGGCAGATGCGGAATAACATCCTGCACCATCTCGAGGAAACGGTTGATCTGTCTGAACTTGTCATACTTGCGGGCGAGCACACGACCTTCTTCGTTCATAATACCAAGTTCAACGAGGAACGATACAGGTACCCCTTCTTCCAATACATATTGCTTCTTGCGATTATGCGACAGATCCACCGCAGTTTTGGAAGCAGATTTAGTCAGAATGGATACTTTATATTTTTTGCTGATCAAAATTTGATAGTCTGCCTCGGTCGTACAGAGCAGCCCTTGACGAAACGTCTCTTCGCATAACAAAGTCATGCGCTCAGCCGCTTCAGCCGGAGTCAAATTCTCGTGCAGCACTTTGTTGTTATAATGAAATGCAAATTGATAATGCAGCTGATTCTTCAGTGTCACCGGCTTGACTTGCACTTTGGTATACGAGACATTGTCCCGTCTGCGCAGCTGGCTCCAGGTCGCTGTAATCAGCGAATTCTGTTCAAAGATGTCTTGTATAAGCTTTCGCAATGAATCCACGGGGTACATCTCACTTTCGGTTTGGTTTGGTCAACCGTTACCATACCACAATTCCGTTCCCTCTCCAAGTAAAGGCATGTAACAGGCCTTGATCCAATCCATATTTTATGAGTTCATCTCTTGACGACTTAGTTCAGCTAGTCCCTCTTCAACTTCGTTCCGTGGCAAACCACCATGCTCCAGCTGTTCATCCGTGAGTTGGCTCAACCTTTCATAGAACGCCTGTACATCATCTCGGTAGCTCACCGGAAATTCATCACCAAGCTGGAGCAATCTGTACCAACTGTTCTCTGCCTGATCGTAACGTCCTTGTTGTTCACGATACAGGGCAAGCTGTCTTTCAGTTCGAGCAGGAAGTTCATATTCTTTCGTAAGCCCCAACACACCCTCTACCCGTTCCGGTGCGTCCAACAACTTGGGATTAGCGCCATGATTCAATGCATACAGGTAAAAATGAAGTGATCTCATCAATCGAATGACAGCCTCATCCTCTGCGTCCATTCTCTCCTGATCATCGATGCCTTCCACTTTGGCCTTCTCTTGATAGATGTAAGCCTCTTCTTCAATCAGCCTCGCGGCTTGCTGCAGATTGTCTACCTCAATCATTCCGCGAAAACGGAACATTTCAATAACATCCTCTGCTGGCAATGAGTTCAGTAGAGATAAGTTCAACCCAAACTGCCTGCGCATCAGCTCATCCAGTTCAGACAATGCCTCGGTGTGCTTACGTTGCTGTTTGAGCGTGAACACTTTACCTATTGCTTCAGTCATTTCCTCCATCATGCGGAGCAGATAATCTTTTCTGAACATGCTGTATGCCCCCTCATCATTCGACCCTATACATTCAATCGTTCTCATATCGTTCCTTTATATTTATTTTAATTCATGCCATGACAAAAAGCCAAAAACAAGACACGCGTGTCTTTGCTCTGGACATGAACACACCAAACCCCTGCCTATCCCAAAGGGACGTGGCAGGGGCTCGGTTGAAATGGAACTGGGTACTCCTCCTCCACAAGAGGTTGAATCATCCAGAAACCAAACTATATTCTAGGACGTGTCTCAAAACTCGCTGAAGTGCATCTTTTACCGCCTTTTTGCCCCATGCTGCGTCACTTCCCCTTGACGTGCCCCGGCACGCCTGCGGAAAACTTCCTTGCTTGGAACGAAAATTCAGTAAAATCTACTTCCTTCGGAGTTTTCAGACACGCCCTAATAAAATCATCATCAATTACTTTGATAATCCATCCATAAATTGTTTAATGACCTGAATTAATTCTTCAGGAGCTTCATACATGCTCATATGACCCGCACCCGCAATCACGGCTTGCACAATATGTGGCTTGTCACTTGTAAATGTACGTTCTGGCGGGATAACAGCATCCTTCTCTCCCGCAACCAGCAATACAGGTAAAGGTGTAGCTGATAACACATCGCGGCGATCCGGGCGTTCTCGCATAGCAAGTGCAGCACCAACCGCACCTTGAGGAGCAGTCTGGTATCCAATTTCCTTCACACGTGTGACTTGCTTAGATAACGATTCCACATGTTCCGGTGCAAATAAGCCAGGAACCAGTCCATCTACAAAATTCACGATACCTTCAGTTTGAATGGTGGAAACGGCGCGAAGGCGTTTCTCCTTGGCTTCTTCACTGTCCGGATAGGCTGTGGAATGAATCAGACCAAATGCATTCAAACGTTCCGGGTGACGTTGTGCAATCGAGAGCGCAATATATCCCCCCATCGAGTGTCCCAGAAGGACCGCTTTTTCCACATTCAACTCATCCATCAACTGTAATACATCGTTGCCCATCTGTTCGATGGTATAACTTCCTACAGGTGCATCTGTTTTTCCGTGTCCACGCAGATCAGGTACGATACAGCGATAGCTGCGTGCCAGTTCAGGTACGACCTCATCCCAATACGATGAACTGCCACAGTATCCGTGGAGCAAAATGAGTGCTTCTCCCTTACCTTGTTCGGCATAACAAATCGTCGTTCCATCACACATCACTTTTTCCATATGAATCCCTCTCTCTGCGCGAATTAAATAATTCAGGTTGTATATTATTAAGCCTACATATCATGAATGAAACGTTTGTCTCCATTTCCATGCTTCAATTGCGGCGTCTGCAATCGTTCGGGACATCCCCATGACCAAGTGAAGCGAGGTCATCTGCAAAATGGAATAGGGCCTTGGTCCATTCGCATTAACCACAGCTGCTACACTGTATTGTCCAACAGGAGGTAGCTTGCCTCCGACCGATTGGGCCGGAATGAGTGGGTTATTCGAGAGATAGTATGTACCTACCGCCTGCTTTGGACCCAGACATGCATCAATTGCTATGATGGCATGGTGTGCAGGAATAAGTGCCAATTTCTTTTCCAGCGTATCTGCATCACAAGGGGAAGACAGCGTGCCAATCACGTTCTCCATTCCGCTCTCTTGCAGTAAACTTCCTGTCAGTGGACCCAGAGCATCCCCGGTGGAACGATCAGTACCGATGCAGACAAACGTGATTTCAGCTGGAGAATGAAGTTGAACGATGTTTTTGAAAAATAAGACCAGATTCTCTGCAGGCACGCCTTTGCGGACTTCCCTTCCTTGATGGCGAACCATTTCTCGCTTATACGCTGCCAAGCTGTATTCCCTCCAGTACACTCAGGCTTCCGTTAAATCCTGTTGTTGTATCCATCATTGTAACCGATGCTTGGTTTCCTCGCAAAAGCATTAGCCTGAGCGCTTCCAATCATGATACAATAACAAGAGTTTCCGATACGGAAGGGATGAACTTAACGATGGATTTAACACAAGCAACAGCAGCCAATATGGAATATATGATTGAAGCGATCAAAACCAAACTTCGTATGGCAAGCGGTGCCGCCATGCAAGCTTCTTCATTCCCACTTGAGAAATATGAAGATCTGTTTGACCTGTATGAAATGATTTTGAGCAAGGAACATCTCAGTATCTCTGAAGTGGAAGCTGTCGCTTCGGAACTGGGTAATCTTCGTAAATCCTAAGCAAAAAAAGGACCTGTTTTCCACATCACCGTGGGAACAGGTCCTTTTTCACATGTTTATATTTCCAGAATATCTTTTACGGAATACATCCCATCCTTAAGGCAGGTCAACCAAAACAAATTCAGCAGGTTCACTGTCTGTGCTCGTGATTTGCAGATCACAGCTTTTGCGAATTCGTGCGGCATCGCCCGGCTTGAGGTTGAAGTTGCCATCCGAACAATGAATCTCTACATGTCCACTGATCAGGAAAAGATGTGTCCGTCGATCTTCGTGTTGCGGGTACATCAACTTTTTCCCGGACTCCAAATGGGACAGGTAACAGGTTACATCCTGGGAAATAGGCAATGCGCCTTCGCTTCCCTCGCCCCCTTGCCCGGATACAATCGGACATAGACGATTCAAATGCTCCTGCGGCTCTACTCTCCGATTCGTATAGGAAGGTTTCAGCATACGCTCCGATGGCAAAAACCACATCTGGAGGAAACGTACCGGTTCATCCGCTGACGGATTGGTCTCGGAGTGTTCCACTCCTGTACCCGCACTCATCACCTGGACCGTACCCGGTTCAAGCAATTGTTCTGTTCCCATACTATCCGTATGTTTAAGTGTACCCGATATGACATAGCTGACAAGTTCAAGATCATGATGTGGATGTTTCTTAAAGCCTTCTTGCGGCATCAGCGTGTTTTCATTATGAGCCAACAGACAGCCAAAATGAGCGTTGCTTGGATCATCATAATCCGCAAAGGAAAAGCTGAATTCACTGTGTATCCAACCTCGATCCGACGTGTGCCTTTCTTCCGATGTCACCACTTTAATCATGTTCATCCACCTCCAAGGGTTTAGAGCTGCCACATTACCGCGGCAGTCCATGCGTGTATATGAATTGTATAGATGAATACCAGTTGGTATGTCATCTTTACCCGGGGTCCGGCAACTCTAATCACGCCCCTTCTTAAGGTTATACGCTATCTTCAAGTGAGTGGAGAATGAACTCACTATCTGCATGACCTACAAGGGTACCCGCATCATTTCGGATGTCCGAAGGGAACACTTCAGCCAATCGGGCAATGGTTCTCTCATTGGAATAACCAATCTGTCTCAGGATGGATTGGGTAATGAAGGCCCACTCTTCCTCGGAACCATCAAGCACCTTGAAGGTGATTCCCAGTCTTTCTTTTTTCAGACCAAAACCGAATACCCCCTTGAATCCACCCTTCGCTACAATGTTATCGTCTTCCAGCAGCACTGAATCTACACGCTCCGTTCCACCAACCATCAACGGATGTTCATTCATAGCTGATGTAATGGTCTCTACAGCTGTTCTTGTGGAAGGATCAGCGATAAGATCCGGACAAGCGAGCTTCAGATAAGCGTTCGACAATGCCGACAACGGCAAAGAAAATACCGGAAAGCCGCAGCCATCCGTCCCAAGCTCAATCTCTTTTTCCTCAATACCTGCCAGGTCGGCAAAGGTTTCAAGAATTTCACGTTGCACCGGATGATCCGGTTCAGCGTAACTGCCCAGATCAACCTGCTTCATCTGACTGTACCCCAGAATTCCCAGATGTTTTCCGGAGCAGTTGTGCAAGATGCGCCGTTTCTCTCCTTGTCCACGTAACCATTGATTACGGCTTTCTTCATTAAGCGGATAGCTTGGTGCACAGATCAGGCATTCTTCTCCCAATCCGATCTTACCGGATAACTGTTCCAGCACCCGAATGTGTTCCGGTTCCGAACGATGCGAAGAGGACATAATGGCGATCTCCTGTGATGATAGGCCATAGTGACTGGCAATTCCTGCCCGAATACCTGGAATGGCTTGAAAAGGTTTGGCAGATGAACGAGTGAACGCTCTAAAATGAGGGTCACCAGCCGAGTATACGATTCGGCCATACTCATCCGTAATACTTATGTGTCCGTAATGGGCGCATTCCATGACGCCTGCACGGTATTCTTTAATTAACAAGGCACTCTCCATGCGAGTTCTCTCCTTTGTGCTCCCGAATTCATCTCTGCTTTGCGTCACGACGCCGCATGGGATATCTTAAATAGTATAGTACAAAAGCGACGTTTTTACAGTTTTTTCGACAGGTATTTCGGGTATAGCTTTATCAATCTATGTTCATCTACTACAACTATTGAAGGAGAAACTCACTATGCCGCGCAAAACGTATTCATCAGCCTCATTCAGTTCAACTCCCGGCACGTTGTTACGTCCACTCCTCAACTGGGGTTTGGCTGGTCTGGCCCTCAGCGCTTCGGTCGTATTTATCCTGGCAGGTCTGGGTGCCTGGTTGGGTGCTGATGTTATTATTCGTCTGGATGATCAAATTCAGCAATTATTTTATCTCAATTCGGATTCACGTCTTCATCTATTCCCTTACACTGCATTCATAACCGCACTGGGCTCATTCAAAATCTCTGCTGTGGCTGCCGGAGGTTTTGCCCTTCTTTTCTTCATGCAACGCAGTCCAAGGTTTGTTATATATGGATATGCGATCTTGGGGAGCTTTGCCATGATGTGGATTCTGAACACGTTATTGAAGGAATTTTTCAGACGAAGCAGACCTGAACTGGATCATCTGCTGGTCGTTCACGGGTACAGCTTCCCTAGCGGCCATGCCATGATCTCCATGGGCTTCTACGGCATGCTCTTTGTAATCTGGGCCATTGAACGACATCGGTATGCCAATTCCGGTGTGTGGCTACCTGTTTTATGCGGCATCAGTTTTATTTTCTTCATCGGCATCAGCCGCATCATGCTGGGTGTTCATTATCCTACGGATGTATTTACGGGATTTGCCGCTGGTTTGGCATGGATCTTCTGCATGATTAAAGGCATTAAACGAACCCACTAAAGAATGAATTCCTCCAATTTCCAATTCATTCATCCCCATCTTTATTGTTTCACAGGGTTGCACGGCGTTTATATACGAAGTAAGCAAACGCGAACAGACAACATCCTACATCAAGTTTAAAGGAGGCGGTTGTTATGTGGGGCATCATTATCAGCATTGTGATGGCTGTCATCATCGGTTTGATCGGAGATGCACTTGCCGGTCACAACATGCCTGGAGGCATAATCGGTGCAATGATTGCCGGATTTGCCGGAGCCTGGCTGGGAGCACTTTTGCTTGGTAACTGGGGACCAGTTATCGGTGACTTTGCCATCATACCTGCCATCATTGGTACAGCGCTCTTTGTTTTCTTGCTGGGGCTTGTGTCCAGACTGCTAAGACAGGCTGCCTGATTCGGGCAACAAGGTGTTCGTTGTTTCGTATTTGTTTCTTAAATTGAAGAAGGAGTGATTAGACATGAATAAAGCAGAAGAGCAATATCCTGTACAGACGGGTTCAACTTTCGCAAAAGGTATTTTCATCGGGGGTTTGCTGGGAGCTGCAGCAGCACTACTCTTTGCGCCTAAACCGGGACGTGAATTGCGTGGTGACCTTTCCGAGAAAGTGGGCATCGTTACTGACCGCACCAAAGAAGTGGCAACTGTTGTAAGTGACAAAGCCACTGAACTGGCTAAAACGGTCTCTTCCAAAACTTCCGATATTGCAAAAACGGTAAATCAAGGCCGCAATGATGTAATGGACTCTGTGAGAAAAGCGTCCGCTGATGTGGCTAATGAAGCATCCCGTGCATCTGATGAAGTGGCTGCCGCTTCCGTTGAAGCGAAGGAAGATGCACGTAAAGAACTTAACTCGACCAGCCTGTAAGGCGATACAGATCGAGTGACCAATAGCCAGCTGCACTCCAGCTGGCTATTTTTTATCCAATGCGAGTTGAGGAGGACAAATACTATGAGTAAAGTTACAATTAACGGTAATACTCCAATTACGGGAGCAACACCGGCACAGCAGTATGATACGAGCGAGCATCCTTTTGAATTGCGTCATGAGGTAAAGCGATTGAACACCCGTCTGGACCAGATTGCGGACAGTCTGGAGAGAGCACAGATCAAGGATATTATTGAGAATTATAGCAGTCCCAAAAAGCGGATTATTACCAATTTCACAGCGGGCATGGCACGAGGTCTAGGTCTGACTGTGGGTACCTTTGTTGTTCTCGGTTTGCTGGCATTCATTCTCAGCCAATTCGTGAATATGCCGATTGTGGGCCAATATATCGCTGACTTGCTTGGTTATATTGAAGATTACAAAAACTAAGAGGACTAACCAACAGTAGGCTATCCCTTACGTTTTTCCGCAGCTCCTTTTTTCTCTGTCTCTTCAGCTGAAGGCTGTGAGGATTTCACTTTGAGCAGATCTCCTGTCCAGCCTTTCATCATCAGCCATACATACATGCTGATCATGCTTAAGATAATGACAACAAGGACCAGTACAACTCCCCATGATTTATCGATAAAGGGCAGGTTCTCAAAGTTCATCCCCCATATCGCGCCAGCTGCCGTGGCAGGTATGAACACAGCAGTAACAATGGTCAACGTCTTCATGATCTCATTGCCACGTACACCGGAGATCGCATTATCAATGGAGATTAACGTATCGATCTCTTTCTCGTAGTGACTAAACAAACGTTCCATTCGCTCTACTCGATGTTGGAGCTGCTGGAAATATCGATTTTCGTTTATTTCACTGAGATAAGCCTCATGGGCAGCAGCCATCAGTTCCGAGTAGGGGATAAACAGATTGCTCCAGTATAACAGTTCAAATCGGGCGGCCAAAATCTGGTCCATCAAGGTACGTGCATTACGAGACTCCATCTTCCGTTCCAGATCACGCAGGTTCATCTCAAAGTGATCCATACCCACATGATAGTAATGCAGTATTGCACGAAAAAGTACAAACATCCCGTCCCTGGCTTCACTACATTGCTGTAACATATGGGCACGTTCATCCGTTTTCATAATACCTCGTGTATTGTCATCCATATTTAAGGTAACCAGGTTATTACGATCGACATAGAAAAACATCTGATTATCTTTTCTTTTGTCATCTCTCTCATTCTTGATCGCATACAACAATGAGCCAAATATGACTGGTTCTGTACCATTCACGAAACGGACGGACAAATAATTCGATTCCACTTCCGGAATCTTATTAAGCCAATACTGCATATCCGGAAATGCCTCTGTCAGCTCCTCCAACGCATCTTTCATGCTATCGGTGTCAGGTGCAACCCAATCCCACCATTGCCAATGGTCCGAGCAAGATAACTTGTCACGGCGAGCTTCCAACTTGATTTGGTTCACAATCACTTTATCCACTCCTGCACTCATGTTCATTGTATACCCATATCTTTTGATCCCAAAAAGGACACGTATGCATTTCAGCGCATTGACGTGTCCTTCTTTATGCCGTACTCAACAAAATTAGGGTTCCATTTGTCATAACATTGAAGCATTAGACATGATCTGTTTCAGTTTCTCTGTAGCTCGCTTCTGAATCCGAGATACACTCATCTGTGAAACACCAAGCTTCTGGGCAATTGCCCGCTGAGATTGGCCATCCTGGAATGCTAGAATAAGTACCTGCTGTTCTTGTTCCTTCAATTGTCCCAATGCCTGTTGCAAGTCCATCCGTTTTTCGACCGAATCATAGTCATTAACATCTGCACTGATCAGTTCTCCCAATGTTGCTGCACTGTCATCCTGAGATAAAGGAGAATCCAGTGATACATAGTGGTAACATTCCCGACCAGCCAGAACTTCAATTGTCTCTTCTGCAGTCAGATCAAGGTATTCAGCAATTTCGTTCACACCGGGTGAGCGCTCCAGCTTAACGGTTAACTCATCAATGGCATGTTGCACAAGGGCTCCCTTTTCCTTAATCCTCCGGGGCACCTGAATATACCAGGATTTATCACGCAAGTAGTTCTTCATATGACCGATCATGCTCTTCATGGCATAAGGTTCAAACGGAATACCCAGGTTGATATCGTATTGCTTAAGCAAACGAATCAAAGCCATCTGCCCGGTCTGATACAAGTCTTCGTATAGATCGGGGCGATTCCGAGCGATTTTACCTGCTGCCATCTTGACCATTGGTTCATATTTACGGATGAGAACTGTTGCAATTTCATTATCTTGGGTCTGCTGGTATTCCCAGATCAAACCTATAGCTTCAGACATGGACTCTGGGGGAGTCACTTTTTCATTCATACTTTCTCCTCACTTCTTGCAAGACGTTTTACGAGTACTACTTTCGTACCTTTGCCCGTCTCACTTTCCACACTGACATCGTCCATCAAGGCTTGCATCAGGTAGAACCCAAGTCCGCCAATCTGTGCTTCCGTCAGTTCTTTGTCGTGTAGACCGGCACGTGACACAGCAGGGTTCATGTTCTCGAAGCTGGCACCTTCGTCCTTGACAATAATGGACAATGTTTCGCCATCCACTTCGAATACAACTTCAACCATGCCGCCTTCGTGTGAGTAGGCATACAATACAGAGTTGTTACAGGCCTCGGATACAGCAACTTTCATATCCTCAATGTCTTCGTAGGAAAATCCCATTTTGGATGCTACTCCATAGAGATTGAGTCTTACAATATCAACGTAATCAGCTGTCGCAGGTAAATTAAGGGTGACTCTTTGAACTTCTGCATTCATTCCTTTTTCGATCCTTTCCTATTGGGAATTCTTCTGTGTGACAAAGAATTTGGCGATGCCCGTCATGTCAAAAAGTTTCTGAATCTGCGCAGGAACTTCCTGTACTTCAAAGCGAGCTTCCATTCCATGTCTAGCCTTCAGAACAGATAACAGGATACCAATCCCTGTACTATCGATATACTTCAATTCTTTCATGTTGATCACAAGATCCTGTTCCTTGTTATCCACCAGCGGCTCCATCACCAAGCGGAAGTCAGGAGCAACCGACAAATCCAGTTCGCCAGTCAGATACACCGTGCATACGCCGTCCTGTGTTTCAGTTCTTGCATTGAATTTTTCATTTTTATTTGTATTCATTAGACATCTCTCTCCTGATCAATGGTTTCCTTACCTAATAACCCAACTTCAGCACGAGTGAAACAGAAAGAAGTTTGGAAAATGTTTCAATTGGCCTGATTCATGGCTGAAGGGCCTGGATCTAACATTTGTCGTTGTTTCTGAAACTGGGCTATTTTCTGTTTCACATTGCCCATTTTCACCGGTTTACTAATATAATCATCCATGCCGGCAGCAATACAGCGCTGCTGAATACCTTCCATCACGTTAGCAGTCATGGCTATAATGATTGGCTGATCAGACTCGGATAGGCTTTCTCGAATCCGCCGTGTACATTCCAAACCGTCCATCACAGGCATCTGCAGATCCATAAACACATAGTCATAGGGATAACGGCTACCGTTTACCATATCGAGTGCGCTCTGCCCATCTTCAGCAATGTCTGAGAGCAACCCCAGCTTACCGAGCATAATCGCCATCAACTTCTGGTTAATAGGATGATCATCCACGATTAATACCGTAGGATATTTATTCTCATTTTTCACATCCGTTGGCTTCTCTTCCCCGTTCCTCTGGACCAGTTCAGTTTCTATATAACGTTTCGCCTGAATTGTAAATACAAACGTCGCTCCCCGTTGCTCTGTTGTATCCAGATAGATCTGTCCACCCATCATTTCAACCAGAGTCTTGCATATTGCCAGTCCTAAGCCAGTTCCACCGTATTTACGTGTCATGGATGTATCCAGCTGGGAAAACGGCTGGAACAGGCGATCAACTTTGTCTGAAGCGATACCTATCCCGGTGTCTTTAACTGCAAACTCCAATGCCATTTCTCCGTCTTGTTCTTCCTTAACTGACACGATCAGATACACTCCACCCTGATCGGTAAATTTGATCGCATTGGCAATAAGATTCAAGAGAACCTGACGGAGCCTTGCCATATCTCCGTAGATTAATTCAGGGACAGAATCTTCCAGGAAATAATCCAGTTCCAGGTTCTTTTTGCCTGCTTCTGCAGCAAATAATCCCAACACTTCCCGAATACAGGAGACAATTTCAAAAGGATGCTCTTCAAGTTCCATTTTGCCAGATTCCATCTTGGTAAAATCAAGAATGTCGTTGATGACCGTAACGAGTGCATCTGCACTGCGACGAACGATGTCTGCATATTCCTTCTGATCTTCCCTCAGTTCCGTCTCCATCAGCAGATCAACCATACCGATGACTCCGTTCATCGGAGTACGAATCTCATGACTCATCATTGCCAGGAACTCGGTCTTTGCATTGGCTGCAATTTCTGCTTCTTCCTTGGCCTGAATGAGTTGTTGGTTCATCTTCTCCAGTTCCTGTGTCTTCTGGTGAAGAAGCATGGTCTGTGTCTTCAAACGTTTATTGGTGATAAACATCTCCACAAAGCCCTCGATTTTGGATTTCAAAATCTGAGGAATAAATGGCTTAACCATGTAATCAATGGCCCCGGCTGAATATCCGGCAAACAAGTGCTCCGCTTCTCTACTATTCGCAGAGATGAATATAATCGGCACATCCTTGGACTTGTCCCGTGCCTTAATTAACTTTGCTGTCTCAATTCCGTCCATTCCAGGCATCTGCACATCGAGAACGATAACCGCAAATTCGTCTTTTAGCAGACAGCGGAGTGCCTCTTCTCCGGAAGTTGCCTTAACGAGTTTATATTGTTCCGATTCCAGAACTGCTTCAAGAGCAAGCAAGTTCTCAGGGCGGTCATCTACCAATAATATGTGGATTGGTTCATTGAGCCCCATGGCTAACCCTAACCCCCTATTTGATCTTCCGGTATATTTTTTCGGTCCGGTCTAACGGCTCATAGGTATCACTGAACTCTGTAAAATGTATCGATTCTTTCGACCCCAGAACCAGAATACCAAAGTGGCTCAAGCTCTCATGAAACAGCCCATGCACATGGTTCCGCAGTTCATCATTAAAATAAATCATGACATTACGGCAAAAGATAACATTAAACTCGTTAAATGACCGGTCTGTTGCCAGGTTGTGCTCGGCGAAAATGATGTTCTTCCTTAGAAAAGGATGAAATATCACCGAATTGTATTTCGCTGTATAGTACTCGGAGAAGGCTCTGGTACCCCCTGCCTCCAAATAATTTGTAGTAAATAGTTTCATTTTCTCAATACCATATACGCCTTCTTTGGCCTGTTGCAAAGAGCGATCATTCATATCCGTTGCGTAGATTCTTGCCTTGTCATACAGTCCTTCCTCATGCAACATGATCGCCATGGAATAAACTTCCTCTCCCGTAGAGCATCCCGCATGCCATATTCGGATATACGGGTAGGTTCTCAGGATAGGAATAATCTGTTCCCGAAACATTCGGAAAAGCGAAGGATCTCGAAACATTTCCGTTACAGGGATGGATAAGTTCTGTACAAAACGGTCAAACGCGGAACGGTCATGAAGAACACGTTCCTGCAAGCCGGATATGCTCTTAACACCTTCAGCATGTGCATGATGCCAGATTCTTCGTTTCAGGGATGGCAGTGCATAGTTTCTAAAATCATATCCATATAAACGGTGCATGCCTTCCAACAGCAACTCAATCTCGATCAGCTCGCGTTCTTCATCTTGCGGCATACGGACCAAATCTGCCCCCGTCTCGGTAGGTTCCCACGGTGTCATAAGTTCTCTCCACTTCTTCATTTGTTACTTGCGTATTCGTCGTATTGTCTTTCATTACCCAAACAATGAGCATACGAATAATGAACTTACGAATACAGCCATACGCGCATTAAGGATAACAATTGATCTGTCTGGATCGGTTTTTTCACATAATCAGATGCTCCGGCCTCAATACATTTACCGCGATCCTCTTTCATGGCTTTGGCCGTGAGCGCAATAATCGGCAACTTTTCAAACTGCGGAATCTGTCTGATTCGTGTCATCGCTTCATAACCGTCCATTTCTGGCATCATCATATCCATTAGTACCAGATCGAATTCCGGATTTTGCTCCAAAATCTCCAAAGCCTCCCGGCCGTTCTCAGCAAACGTCACATCCATCCGATAACCTTCAAGAACACTTGAAAGGGCAAATACGTTACGAATATCGTCATCTACAAGCAATATTTTCTTGCCTTCAAACAACGTTTCTTTGTTGTGAAGTTTCTGTAAGATTCGACGCTTGTCTTCCGGCAAATTGGCTTCTACCCGATGCAGGAACAAAGTCGTCTCATCCAGCAGACGTTCCGGTGACTTCACATCTTTGATAATGATGGACTCCGCATATTTGCGCAGCTTCATTTCTTCCTTGGAATCCAGTTCTTTGCCTGTATAAATTATAATCGGCAGATCGTTCAGATATTCATCATCACGAATCTGGTCGAGCAACTCAAACCCGGTCATATCCGTTAACATCAGATCCAGTACCATGCAGTCATAACGCTGGCTGTGTAATTCATTCAATGCCTCACTACCTGTCGATACAGCGGTGATTGCAACATCATCATGACCAATCAATTCAATAATGGCTTTACGCTGAATTTCATCATCTTCGACGATCAACAATCGTTTCAATTGATTCTCAGTATATGATTTGATATGCGAGAATGCTTTATCCAGTGAATCCTTGCTCGAAGGTTTTTTCAGATACGCAATGGCGCCCATCATCAGACCTTGCTTCATATCATCAATAACTGAAATCACATGAACCGGAATGTGACGTGTTGCCGAACTGCTCTTCAGCTCGCCCAGAATGGTCCAACCATCCATCACCGGCAATTGAATATCCAGGATAATGGCATCCGGCAAATATTGACGTGCCATTTCTAGTCCTTTATCACCTTGAAGGGCAACAAGTGCTTTGAATCCTCTTCCTCTCGCCATATCCATCAAAATATGTGCAAAGTTCACGTCATCCTCAATGATGAGGAGGATTTTGTCACCTTCCATGATATTCTCCCGGTCATCTTCGATCTGCGTGACATCTGGAGTATGGGTAGGAGACAGATCTGTACCCACGCTACGCTCCGGATCAGGAGAGAGAATGGACTGATGACTTGAAAGCATGGTCCGTGTTTCGATGGATTGTTCATAAAGATCCTCTGAGGATACAGCCGCTTCTCTTGAAGCACCTTCCTCCGCCAGCGCTTCCTCTTCATGATTATCCGGCAGGTACAAGGTAAAGCAGCTACCTTCCCCTTCGGATGATTCCACCTGTATTGCGCCACCAAGCAAACGTGCCAGCTCCCTGCTAATGGACAATCCCAGGCCAGTTCCACCGTATTTCCGGCTTGTGGTCCCGTCTACTTGCTGGAATGCTTCAAAGATCAGATCCGTCTTATCCGATGGAATACCAATGCCCGTATCTTTCACACTAAATCCGAGATATTCCTGATTGGTGTTCATATAACCCGGCAGTTCTTCCGGTTTCATCCGTCGTCCAATCAGACTAACCGAACCCCGATTGGTAAACTTAAAGGCGTTCGACAACAAATTTCGTAAAATCTGTTTGACGCGATGACTGTCGGTGTATACCCATTCCGGTAGATCGCTGTCGAAATCGATATTCAAGCTAAGTTCCTTTTTATTCGCCATCGGTCCAAAGTTCTGCTGAACAAAGCTGGTCAGCTCTTCCATTCGAACTGTCTCATAATTGATATCCATCTTACCTGCGTCCACCTTGGACAGATCCAGAATCTCATCAATCATCTTCAGCAGATCCGCGCCCGACATATAGATGGTTTGCGCATATTCCTGCTGTTTGTCAGTCAGATTTCCACCTTTGTTCTCCGACAATAACTGGGACAAAATGAGCAAACTGTTCAATGGTGTACGGAGTTCATGTGACATATTCGCTAAAAATTCGGACTTGTACTTGCTTGTCATCGACAGCTGTGTAGCTTGCTGTTCCAACTGTGTCTTCGTTTTCTCAATTTCGTCATTTTTCTCTTCGACTTCACGCACCTGCTCTTCAAGCGCCCGTGTCTTGGCAATGAGCTCCGTATTAAAATGCTCCAGTTCTTCCTGCTGACGCTGCAGCAATTCCTCGGAACGTTTAAGCGCTTCTGTCTGCTCCTCCAGATTCTCATTGGAACGACGGAGTTCTTCTTGCTGTGTCTGCAATTCTTCTGATTGAACCTGCAGTTCCTCAGTTAATGCCTGGGATTCACGCAGCAGCTCCTCCACACGCAGACGACGTCGAACGTTGTTCAAAATTACGCCAAGGTTCATAATCAGTTGTGTGAACAACTGCTTGTGAAGTTCATTGAAACCTTCAAAGGAAGCCACTTCAACTACACCAATCAGTTCATCTTCAAACACAACAGGATAGATCATGATACCCGCAGCACGTGTTGAGCCTGAAGCTGAACCAATATGCACATAATCTTCAGGCGTATTTTCCAGAATAATTGGTGTCATATCCAGCGCGGCTTGACCAATCAAGCCTTCACCGATGCGATACATTTCTTTACCAACATCTTCGTTCTCTTCAAATGCGTATGCACCGTAGCGTCTCAGTTCATCTGGATGTTTCTCTTCATCGATCAGATAGACGACACCCAACTGAGCGCCAAGCACAGGTGTGAACTCACTGATAAACATTTGTGAAATTTGGCGAATGGAGCCAATCCCCCGAAGCAGCTCCGGGACTCTTGCGATGTTTGAACTCATCCAGTTTTGATCCTGCTGAGCCTGCACATAAGCCCTCTCGATCTCCAGTTTTTCTTCCAGATCACTGGATACATCTTTGAACACACTGGCAATCTGACCAATCTCATCGGTTGATTTGACCTGTATGCGCCGAATGGTTCGGTAACGCCCTTTACCAAAGCTGGTAATCATCATAGATACAGTGTTCAGACCCCGTGTAATACTCGGCAGCACCCACATAATGACACCCAATGCAAGCAACAACCCCGCAATCATGATACTTATCGTGATCTGTACAGCTCTCGTATACGCTGCGTTAGCGTTCTTGATCTCAGCATCAATCTCTTGGTCCTGATAACGGGAAAGAGCATTCAAACTATCCACAGCTTCTTTTTGCACCGCGAGTCCTGTTGAATTGCGGTAGTTATTCGCATCTTCTACCCTGCTTTGGGACATCAGGCTGATCTGTCTCGTCGCATAGGATGTATAAGCGTTCCACGCAGTATTCACACGATCCACCAGTTGATGTTCAGGTGCACTGTCTGCTCGGTTTCTTACTTCTACGAGGTAACCATCCCCCCGATCCTTCATCTCCTTCAGATCACCTTCAGCAGCACTAATGGAATTGTTCGGATTCAATAACAAGTTAGCCAGCACTTTGGCAATATCATTGACCTCTCCACGTGCAGCAGAAGTGAACCTTACTTTGAGATAACGTTCTTGATACATCTGATCAATCTGCTTATTGCTACTGTTCAGGCGTTCATAACTCACAAACGTGAGTACGATCAAAATAGCCATCAGAGCGGTAAAACCAATCAGCAGTTTATTCCTGATCTTCATTCATCGCCCGCCCCTTTATCTAAAGTAATCCAGACCAGACATTTATCATCATCCCGCTCCTGGGGAATTTCGTCGTCAAAAAACATGGCCTGCATGGCAGCTTCATTCCACTGATGTGAGCCGGTCAGTTTTTCGATCAGGAATTCATGTTGTTCCTCCTGCCCGCCCTGAACAGCTTCCAATAGTCCATCCGTATAGAGTGCAATATGCCCGTCACCCTCATAATGGATCGTTTGTGGTTCAATATCCATTTTGTCAAATAAACCAACAGGACAGCAGACGCTGTCAAATGTGGTGACACTGCCGTCGTTTCGGAAAAATAAAGCAGGTGGATGCCCTGCATTAACATAATCAATGCGCTTCATACGTGTATCAACGACCAGATAAATTGCCGTGAAATAATACTGCACCAATTGTTTTTCCAGATGGAGCTGGTTAAAACGACGGTTCAACTCCTGAATGACCTTCTCTGGATCCACATAAGTGGTAACCGTATCTTTCAACACGGAAGCGATAAACATCGTAAACAGGGATGAAGATATCCCATGTCCCATCATGTCGAGCAGCAGTACTCCGTAACGGCCTTCCCCAAGGGGGTACCAAGAATACAGATCACCCGCAAGCTCAAAGGATGGTTTATAGATGGCATGCACTTGGAACAGCGGGTCCCTAATTGCCGGACTTAAAACAGCATTTTGGACCATCGCTGCCAACTTGAGCTCATCCTGAATACGTTGATCACGCTCTTTATGCCAATCCTTCTCCTGTTTTAGACGAAGTGCGAGTCGAATTCTGGCCATCAGTTCGACTTTATTAATCGGTTTGGTCACATAGTCAGATGCCCCAGCATCCAATGCTTCGGCAAGTTTCTTGGAATCTCCGATGGCAGTCACCATAATAATCGGTATATCCTTCAGATTCTCAAATTTCTGCACAATACTGCAGGCTTCGATGCCGTCCATCTCGGGCATCATCATATCTAGCAAAATCAGGTCAATATCCGACGGTCTTGGACGAAGTTCGTTGCTTTCCTCCCCAATTCCCAACACTTCAAACATTTCCATGGCGGAACTCGCCGTTACAATGTCACGATAGTTTTCTTTTTTCAGAATTTCTCGAATGATAATGACATTCGTCGGATTGTCGTCAACAATAAGTATTCTCATTGATATCTCCTTATCTGTGGCGTCCGGGTTTGTCGATTCTTATTAGGTTAAAACAAACGTTGATTATACAAATTTTGCATACAAAACGGCAGTAGACATAATAATTCCTAGTATAACTATAATCGTAAAAACAAAAAACTTCTATCAGTAAATGGCACCATCACAGGTGAAAATAACCCGCGACCCACCCTGTTTTTGCAGCGTTCTGATCCCGCTTCCAAACTTGCAAAAACATAGATAAGGAATGGGGAAAGCCCCATTCCTTATCTATGTTTTTGATTAAGCACTTTACATAAATGATTCAGAAGCTTGTCCATGTTCAGCAAACTTCAATTTGAAACGTATATCGGGTTAATCTTTCTTTTTAGCAATAACGAGTACTTTACCTTTGTCGAGTTCACTCTCGTAGAAGTCCGCTTCGGCTTCGGTAAAGCCCATCGAAACAATTTTGGCCCGGAGTTCATCACCACGTGAGCGGAACAGATTCGCCAAGGAATCAAATACGCCTTCTTCCTTTATGCCAATTTCTTTGGCATCTGCTGTATCGGCAATTCGATCTGTACGATCCTTCTCATGGGCGAGAACAAAGATTTGATCAGCAAGGTATCCGGTAATCTGCAATTCTTTCACCGCTTCTACCGCCTGGACTCCGTTTTCTACCACTTTTGCATAAGCTTGCTCATTGGTTGAATTCATCGTTTCCACTCTCCTCTGATTTAATCTTCTGTATCGAGCTACTTAATATATAACCATACTATATAGGTTTGAAACGATTCAGTAATAACCAATCCTAGGAAACTGTGTCATCAAAAAGATCAATTCCTTCAATCTGCTGAGATCCTGACTTCATATATACCTTCAGAGCCTGGTCTCCACGCAGAAACACTTCTCCGTCCTCTGCCACATAATAAGGTTTCCCGAGAGCATGATGGATCGCTTCAATATTCATCTCAATTCTCTTTCCGTTTAACATGATGTGATTCTCAGATGCATCGATATGCACATATTGAATGACATCCGTATCTTCACACAAGCCAACTTTTACATCATGAAAGTGATATTCAGGACATCCCAGATAAGGATCTTCCTGCTTATGCCCCGGCTGGCCCTTCTTGGCCAACAAATCATCCATGGTGTCATCCAGAGAAATGCCATTCAGAGTCCGAAAATGCTGGAAAGTCTCGGATCGATCAACAGCCAGAGTTACCTCTGACGCCTTCTCTTCCATTGCCGTCCATTGCATATCGTGAGCAGCGGGTACCGCTGCCGGTTGAACGGAAAAGGGAGAAATTACGCTAAACATCACAAGCAGTAGTTTCATCATGATTCTCACCCTTTCATCAGGTTCATCACCGCTCTGAAGGCTTCTTCATGGGTTACAAAGCGGTCATGTTACTTGCGCATCCGTTGCCATACATTCGCTGCAACATCAACATACTTCATCCAGTTTTTCCCGCCCTTTGCTTCACCATTATATGTAGCTTCATAGGATTGCAGGGTACGATCCGTTGATGTAGCAGGCGGTGCAGTTACATGAACCGATTCAGCGTGCTTGGTCTGTTCAGCGTTGTTACGTTTGGTCTGAAATTTCGCCATCAGCGTTGTGGAGACTTGTTTGGCTGCTGCCGTCACTTCATTCAACACTTCACCCAGATTTTCAACAGATTCCATAACAGGATCAATTTTTTTCATTTTGTGTTGTACATCCACCGTAATATCATTGGCATGTCTTACCGTCTGCTTCACTTCATAACTAAGTTCATCAATGGTTTTCTGTACCTCCTGCAATGTCTGTGAGACATTGTCCAAAGAACCCTGAGCGGATTTCAAGGTACGAATTAAAAAGAATACCAGTACTGCAAATGCCACTGCAATCAGGGCCACGCTAATTTGATAGATCATAGAAGAACCTCTCTTTCCATATGTGCATCAGTTTGTTATTGCTATAGTTACCCGGCGATTTCCCGGACGAAACAATATTATATATCCCTTCATATATACCCTCGCTTGGAAAAAAAACCAATGTTTCAAGCGGTTAGCACTCGGTTAAAGTTAGACTACACAAGGCGGTGAGGTGAACACAACTCACTCCACAATCAATTATACGAAAGGATGAATACTTATGTTGAAATGGTCTGTATTATTTCTAATTATTGCACTGGTAGCAGGTATTTTTGGATTCTTCGGTATTGTTGAAGCAGCTGCTTCAATCGCGAAAGTACTCTTCTTCATCTTTGTTGTACTGTTCGTAATCTCCCTGATTACGGGACGCAGCCGAATGCGATAACCTCAGGCTCTGATATGACTGAGTGTTACTAAACGAATACATACAAAAGCCGATCGTGCTACCCAGCCGATTGGCTTTTGTGCGTTCAGGCATAGTTCAACTTTTCTATACTATGTATTGCACTCCCTTCTGCTTTATTCCAATCCGCTCTCATATGAATCCCAAAAAAACAGGACCTTTTTGAGATAGCCAACCCGGTTTTATCCCACTGAAGTATGATATTTACAGGCTTGCTATATACCCACATATGAGCCAGTTGACACTGGAGAATGCAAGAAAATATTGTTATAATTTGTGATTCATAAGGTAGCTTGCTTGGTTACTTTTAACACAGGACAACAAATTACATAACAAACCGAGGAGGAAAAGAAAATGAAAAAAATCGTAAGTTTTGCTGCTGCTTTAACGTTGATGGGTTCGATGGCTGCCGCTGCAGGTGCTGAGGAAGCGGTTACTGGAACGGTAACTCCGGAAACAGGAACTGAGGCTACAACAACGCCAACGACGACGACAACTCCGGCTGTTGAAGTGAACAAACCTGCTGTAGAAACAGTAGAAGGTACTGCTGAGACTGTAACAGGTACAACAACAGACACTACAGGTGCAGAAGGTACTTCAACTACAACTGAAACGCCAGCTACGACTACAGATGACAAAATGTTTGAAGAGCCACTCGTAAAACCAGGTGATGAAGTACTGGCACCAACGATGTTGCTGAACCTTCTGGAGCGCACTTGGTTCTATGATGCACCTAACGGTAAACCAATCGGTGCATTAGGCTCCCAAGTCATCGATACAACAGGTGAAGTGGTTGATGGATTCGATGGCGGCGAGTGGGTACAAGTATACACTTGGAAAGGCAAAGCGTGGATCCACGTTGCCATTCAGTAACATCGTATAATCGTTCTAATGATAAGTAAAGAGGACAGCACGCACAATCGCGGCTGTCCTCTTTTGATTTTCCAAGATGTTCACTCCCTGTTCAAGGGTTCCTTGTGACTTCTTCCGTCTTTGGTTCCACATGTACATGTACATGCATGATGTTATGCGATCGCTTCAACCGCTCTTCAACACGGTCACAGATCTGATGGCCTTCAATCAAGCTTAGGCCTCCGTCCACTTCAATGACTACGTCCACAAGTACATGACTGCCATGCACACGTGCCTTCACGTCTTTGATCATCTCAACACCAGGAACGCGTGCTACTGAGGATCTGAGATCCGTCAGTTCCTTCTGGTCAAATCCATCGGTAAGACGATGTGTAGAATCCCGAAAAATCTCCCAAGCCGTTTTGCAGATCAACAGACCTACAGCAATGGCAGCTACTTTATCCAGCCATGGAAGTCCAAACTGCGCACCTATAATTCCAACTGCAGCGCCTATGCTGACCCAGGCATCCGAACGATTATCTTTCGCCGCAGCCATCAGAGCCTGACTATTAATTTGTTTAGCCAGACGGTGATTGTAACGATATACACCTAACATCACCACAGCACAGACTACAGCCACCGCTGCCGCCCACAGATTTGGAGCAACAAAGGCTCCTTCATACCAGGAGCGAACGGCTTCAACTAATACTTGCAGCCCAACCATAGCCATAATAAATGAAGCCACCAAGGCAGCAACCGTCTCCGCTCTGAAATGACCATAGGCATGATCCGAATCAGGTGGTTTCTGGGAGATCCGAAGCCCGATCAATACAGCAACGGATGCCACAATATCCGTAAGGTTATTAAAACCATCGGCCAGCAAGGCGCTGGAAGCAAATAAATATCCACAGATCAGCTTAAAAGCGGACAAGACGAGATACGCTACGATACTAACCCAAGCCCCTCGTTCCCCTTTTCGAATTTCTTCATAAGCGTTCAAACCGGGCGACACTCCTTTAACGTTTCGTATTACGGTTTTTCCATGTTACCAAATGTGGAGCGTGTGGGTCTACAGAAACAGTGTTGCCAGGCTGCATTGCTGTAGGTAAGCCGAAACAAAGTTTCCAGACGGCAGGGCTGTAGTTAATGAGAAAAAATGTTGGCCTGGGTAAAACCAAAGGTTTTGAGCATTTTATCAGGTTGCCCTTGTGGGGCTTTTATAAAACGTATAAAATAGGTACATCCCGTCCAATCTGGACGGCTCACTGTAAGACCGGGAGGGAAATAACGATGAGCGAAAATAACGAACCGAAAAAGGTCAGTTTGCAGGATGCTATACGCCAAAAGCTGGCGCAGAAGAAAGAACAAGCAAATTCCGGTAACCAATCCAGCGCCTACTTTGAAGGCGGACCTAAAGCGATGAAGAGTCAAAACAACAAAAAGCCTAACAACCAACGTCGCCGTACTGGTGGATCTTAGGTCTTAAAGCCGTAGAGAAACCCATTGAATTACAAAAAGAACCGCAAGCCCTCTTCACAGAGGCTTGCGGTTCTTTGGTGTTCCTATGATAATGTGTGCGGTAGATGATGCTTAGTTTAAGCTTCTACCGGATACATTTTATTGCGCAGTTCTTTGATTTCGTCACTTTCCAGATACTCGTCATAGCTCATTTGGCGATCAATGATGCCATTCGGCGTAATTTCGATAATCCGGTTAGCAATCGTTTGAATGAACTGATGGTCATGGGATGTGAACAGCATTGTGCCGTCAAAATCAATCATACCATTGTTCAGCGCTGTAATGGATTCGAGATCCAAGTGGTTCGTAGGCTCATCCAGAATCAATGCGTTAGCACCAGTCTGCATCATTTTCGCCAGCATACAGCGAACTTTCTCGCCCCCGGAGAGTACACTTGCCTTTTTCAAGGATTCCTCACCTGAGAACAACATACGTCCCAAGAATCCACGCAGATACGTTTCATCCTGATCTTTGGAATATTGACGGAGCCAATCCACAAGAGTCATGTCTACACCGTCAAAATATTTGGAGTTGTCTTTCGGGAAATAAGCTTGAGTTGTAGTTACACCCCAAGTATATTCGCCGCTATCCAATTCCGTTTCACCCATAAGAATATCAAACAAGAGTGACTTGGCATTCCCGTTCGGGCCAACAAATGCGATTTTATCCCCTTTGTTCACGACAAAGCTGATATCATTCAGCATTTTCACACCATCAATGGATTTGCTGATGCGATCTACGGTCAACAATTGTTTACCGGCTTCACGCTCAGGTTTGAAGTTGATAAACGGATATTTACGGTTCGATGGACGAAGGTCATCCAGCGTGATTTTGTCGAGTTGTTTCTTCCGGGAAGTTGCCTGTTTCGATTTCGAGGCATTCGCAGAAAAACGTTGAATAAAGGCTTGAAGCTCTTTAATCTTCTCTTCTTTTTTCTTGTTGGCATCACGTTGCAACGCAAGTGCCAATTGGCTGGACTCGTACCAGAAGTCATAGTTACCTACGTACAACTGGATTTTACCAAAGTCGATATCCGCAATGTGCGTACATACTTTGTTCAGGAAGTGACGGTCATGGGATACCACAATAACAGTACCTTCATAATCCATCAAGAAGTTCTCAAGCCATTGAATGGATTCGAGATCCAAGTGGTTGGTAGGCTCATCGAGCAACAAGTTGTTTGGACGACCAAACAATGCTTGTGCAAGCAGGACACGAACTTTTTCGTTACCACTCAGTTCATTCATTTTCTTATCGTGCATGTCACGGTCGATACCCAGACCGATCAGGAGTGCCGCTGCATCCGGCTCAGCATCCCAGCCATTAAGCTCCGCAAATTCACCTTCAAGCTCACCTGCACGCAGGCCGTCTTCTTCTGTGAAGTCCGCTTTGGCATACAGCGTATCTTTTTCTTTCATAATGGCATAGAGACGACTATGACCCATAATTACCGTTTCGAGAACCGGATACTCATCATATTCAAAGTGGTTTTGCTTCAAAACGGCCATACGTTCGCCCGGGGTGATGTGCACCTCTCCCGAGTTTGATTCAATTTCACCGGACAAAATTTTCAAAAATGTTGATTTACCGGCTCCATTGGCGCCGATGAGGCCGTAACAGTTTCCTGGTGTGAATTTGATATTTACATCTTCAAAAAGTGCACGTTTTCCGTAGCGGAGCGTGATGCCGCTTGTACTGATCATTAAGCATACCATCCTTTATTGGTTAATCTGCATACTGCATGAATAGCAAGTTGCGTAAATCATGGATTCAATATCCCGATGCCTATTCTGGCACCATATTATAACACAAAAAAGCGGCAAATTCGAAAATTGGCCGCTTTTTACTTATTAAAGATTTGGTAAATGTACTGTTCATGCAGGCATATCCCTACATTAACATATTTGGCTCGCTTTTGTTAGTCTTGTTTGCTTTTCTCGTGGTGAATGCGGAGCGTTTCGCCATGACCAAGCACACGAATCCGCTCTTTACCAATGCCTAGCCGTTCACGTTCAACTTCCAGACGATCCAGTGCTTCCTTGGGCGTATCATCCGCCAGCTTGAATGTGCCATAATGCATTGGCACCATGAGCTGTGAACCGGATTCAACGAACCCCTGCAGCGCTTCTTCAGGTGTCACATGCTGAGAAGTCATAAACCACTCCGGATCGTAGGCACCGATGGGCATCAGGGTAACACCAATGTCAAAGCGCTCTCCAATCGTTTTGAAACCCTGGAAGTAACCTGTATCACCCACAAAATACAACACAGGCGGACCGCCTGATGTTTTGGATGTTTCATTCTTCCCTGATTCCGTGGATGATTCATCCTGATTGCTCGTTGTTGCAGCACTTTCCGCTGCTGAAGTCGTTACCGAATGATTCGATTCCAATACATAACCGCCCCAATGGGACGTATTGGTATCAAACAACGTTCGGCGCGTCCAGTGCTGTGCAGGGACAAAAGTTATTTTGACTCCGCCAAGTGTCATATGATCCCACCATTTCATCTCCTGGCATCTATGAAATCCTTTACGAATCATCTTGCGCTTGAGGCCATCAGGTACGATCAGCAACGTCTTGGCGGTAATCAGCTTACGCAAGGAAGCCAGATGCAGATGATCATAGTGGGAATGGGATATCAGAATCACATCCAAAGGTGGAATATCCTGAATCGGAATGCCGGGGGCACCAAGCCTTCGTTGAAATCCCATTTTTTCGGCCCACACCGGGTCAGTCACGATGTTCAATCCATAATATTGAATGAAAAACGTGGAGTGACCAATCCAGGTAATACTTGTGTCATCCCGGTTGGCATGCAGATAATCCAGTTCAGGCGGGTGTTTGGGCACGGTGTAGGAGTAGTCCTTCACTTTATTGCGCCGCTGCTCCCTCCATTGTTTGAATTCCTTCAGCGTTTTGTCCGTACTTACATTATCGATATTGTTATAACGGATTTTCGGCATGAAAGGGCCCTCCTCCCTTCCTCATTTCTTAACAAGAGATTACCCCAAACGGGAATGGACGTACCAGCCAATCAATCCTTTGGGTTCTTACATACGGCCAGATATACAAACAGAAAGACAATAGCAGCCGCAATGATCAGTGGAGGGGCGTACATAATGGTAAATGTCTCAAAAAAGCTCAATCCGGTTATACCGGGTATCCCCGTGACTCCCTCAGTAGTGACCATGAACAGACTCACCCTTTCTTTTTACCAGAATTACCGCGCACATAATTGGCATCAAACAGGAACAGCTTCATAATCAGCACAAGCGAAGGAATGAGCACGAGTAACCCCAGACTAAACGCTGTAATGAGCGCAATCCCCATCGTACGATTCGTAAAGCTGTCGTAAATATTGATGTAAGGATACAGAATGTACGGAAGGTGGGATCGCCCGTAACCATACCAGGCAAAAGCAAACTGAAGCATGACAGCAACAAAACACCAACCTAAATATTTACTTTTCCACACCAGCGACACGGCAATGACAAAACAAATAAACGAAGCGATGAACATCCACGAAATATTCACCATCTGCTCAAAGTGTGCGGGATTCTGTTTGTTAATCTGCAGAAAAGCCAGAAAGCTCGCAAAAATGGTAGGCAAACTCCAGAGCAGCGCGTACTCTCGAAGCACCTCATATGCCGGCTCATCCCCCGCCCGCTTCGCATAATAGGAAAGAAACATCGCCGAGATGTAGAGCACACTAACCAGTGCAAGCAAAACAACCGACCAAGTATAGGGATTCGTCAAAAATTCACGCCAGCGAAAAAACACTTGATCGCCCACCTGCTCAATAATCCCGCCTTCGGATATCGCCAAAATGGTGGAAAATACGGCCGGAATCAGCAATCCCGTCGCCCCGTACAATGCCATGTAAATCCGGCTGTTCTGCCCATGATTGCCATAGGTATTGTAGGCGTAATATACGCCCCGGATCGCAAGCAGTACAATGGCCAGGGAACCCGGAACCAGCAAAGCCGTCCCGTAATAAAAGGCGCTGTCCGGATAAAATCCGACCAGTCCAACCACAAAAAAGATCAAAAACACATTCGTCACTTCCCACACGGGAGACAAGTAGCGCTGAATGATGTTATGAATTTTGTTCTCATGCCCGGTCAAAATGCTGTAAAAGCTGAAGAACCCGGCGCCAAAATCAATCGAAGCAACGATCAGGTAACCGAACAAAAACGTCCACAATATTGCGATGCCTGCAATTTCGAAACTCAATGCACGATCCCTCCTTCAAGCCCCAGAGACTCTAGTTCCTTCTCTGCTTCCTTGTTGCGGAACAGCTTGCTGAGTACCCGAATGCACGAGAAACACAGGATCAGATACAGCAAGATGAACAACACTAACATCCATCCTACCGAAGTTGACGTCGTGGCTGCTTCCGCCACCTTCATATATCCGCGTAAGATCCAAGGCTGCCTGCCAACTTCAGCGAACATCCACCCCAACTCGATCGCAATCATGGCCAGAGGCCCCAGCAAGACGATGCCAAGCAGCAGCCATTTGGGATAGGGCTTGCGCCCTGGCAACCACCGCCGCAGTACATATAACACAGGAATCATCAGAATGATCACTCCCGTTGTGACCTTCAGGTCGAACATATAGTGAATAGACAACGGTGGCCTCAGATCCGCCGGAAATTCTTCGAGACCCTTCACTTCCGTATCGGGACGATTACCCGCCAAAATGCTAAGGGCATACGGTATCTCAATCGCATATTTCACCTCATTGTTCTCATCCAGAATACCGCCATAGACAAGCGGTGCCTCTTTCATCGTCTTGAAATGCCATTCTGCGGCAGCCAGCTTCTCCGGCTGATATTTTGCCAGGAATTTACCGGAGGAATCGCCGATCATGACGGTGCTGATGGCAAATACGAGCGCAGATACCGTCGTGAGTTTCAGTGCTTTTTTGTAATACACATGATCCCGTCCCCGAAGCAAACTAAAGGCGGCGATCCCCGCCAGAATACCTGCACTCAAGGTGTAGGATGAGGCGAGTACATGGGACACTTTGGTTGGCGTTGCCGGATTCAACATGGCAGCAATCGGATGGATGTCCTTCATGATGCCATTAATCAGGGTGAATCCCTGAGGCTGGTTCATGAAGGAGTTCACCGTTGTAATGAAGATCGCAGATGCAGATGAGCCGAGAGCTACCGGAATCAACAGCAGCATATGCGTATATTTCTTTTTGAAACGATCCCACGTATAGAGGTAAATTCCAAGAAAAATCGCCTCTATAAAAAAGGCAAACGTCTCCATGAACAGCGGCAGGGCGATTGCCTGACCCGCTACCCGCATAAACATCGGCCACAGCAGACTGAGCTGTAATCCGATCGAGGTGCCTGTAACAACGCCAACGGCAACGGTGATGACAAAACCTCGCGCCCACCGGCGTGCCAGCAAGGTGTAATGCATATCATTGGTTCGGAGTCCTCGCCACTCGGCCAAGGCAATCATAAGTGGAACACCTACACCGATAGAGGCAAAAATAATGTGTACAAACAAGGTAAGGCCGGTTAGTATCCGGCTGAGCAAAACAGGGTCCAGGGATGACATGGTTACACTCCTCTTTCACATAATCGTTATGTACGACAGCAGTTACTCTGCTTGAACGTGTATCTCAATAACTCATGATTCGGATGATGCTCTTCACAACGGCATACAGCACAACCACAGCTGCAACCAGACAGACGATGATGAGTGTTTTCTCTTGTTTACGGAACATATACCTGCCGTCCTCCTTTTGCATGGGATGCAAATTATGGCTCTATAGACAGTTTGCAAAAGAAGTTGTTTTTTTATCCGGGGAAATTGAAAAACAAAAAAAGCCTTTCCCCTTATCACGCTCACGCGCTGAAGGGCAAAGGCTCTATCCATAGGTCTCGTACATAAACATTATTCATAAAAAAAATGAAATACATTTCTTCATTCTTCATTAAACTCACACCAATACGTCCTGCTTGGGCAGTCGAACCTTGAAGGTACTTCCTTTGTGCGGTGCAGATATAAAGGTCAGTGTACCCTTATGGTCCTCTACAATTTTACGGGAAATGTACAACCCAATTCCTGTTCCACCAATCTGCCGATGATCCGAATTATCGACCCGATAGAATTTGTTGAACAACATGTCCTTCTCTTGCTCCGCAATACCTATTCCGTAGTCACGCACATCAAGACATAACCATTCCTCTTCTTCCCATAACGTAACATCAATACGATCGGCTCCCGGAGAATACTTGACTGCATTGCCCACCAGATTATGCAGAACCTGAACCATCCTGTTCTGGTCCGCATAAGCAAAAAAGTCTCCATTAAACGTATGCACGTAGATACGTTGGGCAGACTTCATATTCCACTGTTCGGCAACCCCTTCTACCAACTCAACCAGCGGTACATACGTCATGTGGTAAGTCATACCTTCGTTGTCGAGCCGCTGAATATCGAGTACATCATCGAGCAAACTGCTCAGCCGCTTGCCCTCCGAAGAGATGGTCTGCATGAATTCCCGCTGTTGAGCTGCCGGAAGGTCATACATCATCATTAATTCCACATATCCCATAATGGTGGCTACAGGCGTTCGAAGTTCATGAGATACCACACTGATCAGCTCATTTTTCATCCGATCCAGCCGTTCTTCTCCTGTCCGGTCACGGAACACCAGCAGAAACCCATGGTTTTTACCCGGGACATCCATCTGCTTCATGTACAAGGAAAACACACTTTTATCCACATTATTAAATATAAATTCAGTCTCGATAAACGCCGTTTCTCCATTCAGGAATGCTCTCGTCTGTTCCATCAGATTGAAGTTGTCCGTTAATACCATCGTATCAATCGCCTGCGCCAAATCTTCAATGGATCTGCCCATAAAATCACCCAAACCAAACATCTCTTCTATCCTTCGGTTGACGATGGTTATGGTCCCTAATCGATCAGACATCACGAGCCCTTCTCGTACAGATTCAATAAATTGCTCACTGATATCTCGCTGTTCCTGAATGGCAATCTTCTCATTGAACAACTCTGAGTTCAGCTTCTCCAGCGCAAGGGCATGACGTACACGATCTTCTTCTGCTCTGGTCCGCTCTGTAATATCCTTAATAAACAGGTTATATAATGTCTCATTTTTGCCCAACTGGATCTCAACAATTTTGTACTCTATCGGAAATACGGAACCATCCCGTCGGATACCTGAAATTTCTTCAACGATGGTGTATCTTTTACCTTCAACATATTCAAATCGCTCCAGCAGATTCTTAATCTCCTTGCAGCTGGCTCCTTGGAAAAGAGATGGAACTTCCTTGTGCAGGATCACTTCTTCCCGACGCAATCCAAACATTCTTTCCGCCTCCGGATTAAACTCAACGATCACCCCATTGGAGTCTACAGCGATAATCGCATCAATAGAGGATTCAATAATGGCACGTTTGACCTCTTCACTATTCTTGAGTTCCTTGGTACGCTCAATAACCCTGTCCTCAAGCGTTAACTTGTCGTGACGAATCTGTTCGAATTGTTCCAGCAGCACATCGGCCATTTTGCGCAAATTACCAATCAGGATCTGTACTTCGGTTACATGGCTGGTTGGCCACTCCATCTTCCCATTTCGAAACAGCAGTCTCGGAAGAGAGCCTGTCATTCGGGTCAGTCTTAACAGCGGGCTAACAACCTTACTGCTGAGAGGAGCCGCTACGATCATGGAAGCCACGATGATGATGAACAGGGATTGCAGCGTGGTCAGATAAATGGATTCGATTCGGGGGTAATACTTGGACGAGTCGGTCACAATGAATACCCGATAAGGTGTTAACCTTGTCATTTCTGCTTCATAGATAAAAGAGGCTTGTTTCCAGTGATTCAATACATCGCTGTAATGGATATTTGCGGAACTTAACAGAAAGAGGTTATCCCTTGATTTCAGAAGACGGAATCCGTCCATGTCCAGGTAATCGCCCGCCTGAAGTGTATTCAATCCAGAAGCCACGACTGTATCATTGCGATCCAGCAGAATCACATTCACACCCAGTAGATGATGATAACGCGCCATATTCTGATCCATATTCTCAGAGGTAACATACTCTTCATCAATATCCTGAACAACCGCAGTCGCTGCATATTTCATATCACGTAATATGGCATCATTCATTTGACCCAATTGTCTACGGCTATCTGCGGATAACAGTACGAGAGAAACAAATACCACAAAGGCGACTACGTATTTAAACGCAATTCTTGTTAATGGAATAGTTCCCGTGCGTTTTGATTTATGTTCACCCGTGGTGATCCAAAAATCAACCACAATTCCCGCGATCAACGCATTCACCATACCAATTACAGCAATATACATATACTCATACTTCAAATCGTCTATATCTAAACCCAACATAAAATGCCCGGCATAGATAACAGGAAGTAACATCACTACCCAAAAGACAGCATTAGCCTTGATTAGGCTGCCATTCTTCCAACGGATCTGCCAAACGAGCATCCAGATTAATTCCAAGAAGTGGGCAAGCATTACAGTTAAATTGTGCGGCACAAAGCCGACAAAGACGGTATTCAGCAGATGGATGACTGTAAGGGTGACAAATCCATAGATGGCCCCATGCAAACGAAGAGCAACGAGTGCTGCTGCGCTACCAATCATAAACTGTACACCATAGAATAAAGTAAGCGGAAAAATGGTGCTTAATGAGCCCAGAATGATCAGAATGCTGGTCCCAATCCAGGGTATTCTCAGCTTCAACACGACCCAATCCAGCATTTGTCTTGCCTTTATACGATCCATAAGCAATTGCCCTCATGGATCATTTTTTCTTCTGTTTTCAACAACAACGTTGGTTCCCCCTATAAACTTAAGCGGATACAATATTACTTTTTTCCCCTTAACTCGTTCTGATCCATTATACTGTAATTAGTACTTGGTGTAGATTTGGGAAATTCTGATTGATCGGCAACCAAACTGCATTCATGCTAAAATATTGAAGTTCATTCAAAAAGCTTATTTTTTCTCTACATATACATCCTATATTTTGGGATAGAAACATTAAAAAATTTGCGGCATTTATTCGCAATTCACCTTGTTTTTTTAGCATTTTCTTAACATATTATTTTCACCAGGAGTGTGACCCTATGACTATCAAAGTACTTCTTATAGAAGATGAGAAAAATCTGGCCGACATGATTGCTTTCTTTCTTGAGGAGGAAGGATACATCACTGAACGGGTTCATCATGCCCGCGAGGCACTTCAACTGTTTCCACAATTCCAGCCGGATATTGTTGTAACGGATCTCATGCTTCCTGAAATGGATGGAAATGATCTCGTAGAAGCCTTTCGCCAGCACTCCACTGTGCCCATTCTGATGATCTCGGCAAGCACCATGCTGAATGATCGACTTCGCGCATTGCATAATGGTGCGGATGACTTTCTGTGCAAACCATTTAGTTTGAAAGAGTTGGATGCCCGGATTAAAGCACTGCTGCGAAGATCAATCATTTCCTATAAGGATAAACCGGTAAAAGAAGATAAGCAGGCAGAGGTTACTGGACATGTGAATGTGAATGAGTACAGAAGAACCCTGTTTGTGGATGGCGTTGAAATCGAGGTCACTCATATTGAGTTTGAGATTATGAAGGAATTGTACCGCAATCCGGGTAAAGTGTTCACCCGCAATGAACTGATGGATCGGATCAAAGGCTCCGAACGCGCCTATCTGGATCGTACCATTGATGTTCATATCTCAAGTCTGCGTAAAAAAATTGAGCCTGACCCCAAGAACCCACGTTATATTAAGACGGTTTGGGGAACAGGCTATAAATATGTGATCTAATACGATCGTAACGCTTGAAAGTTAAACACCTTTGGCCATATCCCTCTTTTATCTCATGGATAAGATGGGTGGTATGGCTATTTCTGATTTATGGATAGACGAAGAATGCAACCAACTCTCCATATCCTTGATTAGTTGATTCGGGTCTTGCTCGTTCCAGAGAATCATCTTCATCTCACCTGTACCTGTAATCTCTTGCAGGTGACGCTTCCGAATAAGGGATTTGAAATCCGTAATGACCAGTAAAGGAAGTTGTGGCATAAAAGCCCGAATGGCATTTGCTGCTGACACCGCTTCTTCGGCAACCTGATAATCAACAATACAATAACGGGCATTTTCCCAATTTCCCCGATGTGTTTCTATCGCAGAACCAGATGTTGAGTCCTCCATCCAGTTCCTGAACAATTGAATAATATTCTCATATGCAATACGACGTTTTCCATCCGAGAGCACGGTAATGGGTTCCATAGGTATAACCTCCAGTTGATTCTTATCTTTATTGTGCCAATTTTCGTTTAAAAATGTTTGTGCGTGAACATGAAAGAAGTGTTAACAAATTTCGTACTTCTTCACATTAAGTGTTAGAAACGTCCACTACACTTCTGGATGATTTCGCAGATTCCACACATTGATGTAAAATAGAGAAATACCCGTGTGATTTAATTTACGGGAAGTTAAAGATGAATCTGGTACCATAGGAGGTTACATTGATGAATATTGTTTCCATTGAACCAACACCGAGTCCAAATACGATGATGCTACATCTCGATGAACGTCTGGAGGACGGAATTCGCAAAACATATACACTGGACAACGAACGATCTGCTCCGGCGTTCATTCGCCAGATGCTTCATATTCCCGGTGTAAAGAGTGTGTTCCACACAACAGACTTTGTCGCACTTGATCGTAAAGGGAATGCCGACTGGTCCGTTATCTTGGGCGAAGTCCAAAATCGCCTTGGACAGCAAGGCATCGATCTGGACTGGATTGAATCCGAAGATGGTTCAGGCGAGCACTTCGGAGAAGCACAGGTATTTGTACAATTCTTCCGAGGTGTACCGATGCAAATTAGGGTCAAGGCCGGGGTCAAGGAAGAACGAATCTCGTTGTCAGACCGTTTTGTCAAAGCCGTGACAGAAGTCGCCAGTGCAACGATGATCAAAGAACGTAAACTGAGCGATTATGGTGTTCGATATGGTGAATTGCCTGATATTGCACGGGAAGTCGAGCAGGAATTGGAAGCTGCTTACCCCCCGGAACGGCTGGAGCAGGTCATCAAACAGGCCATTGAACATGGTACCAAATCCGAAGAGTTCGTCGAGCGCCGCCGTGAATTGGATGGAGCCGAACTTGAAGAGGCTTTGCGAAACGAGGACTGGAATGTTCGCTATGCGGCATTTGACGGCATGGAGCCTACGGCAGAAAGACTGCCTCTCGTAGCCCATGCCTTGCATGACAACAAAATGCAGATACGTCGCTTGGCTGTCGTATACCTGGGTGACATTCGTACACCGGAAGCGATGGAATTGCTGTATGAAGCACTTCAGGACAGTTCTCCTGCGGTACGCCGGACTGCCGGCGATACCTTGTCTGATATCGGCGATCCTGCCGCTACTCCAGCCATGACAGCAACGTTATCCGATAAAAGTAAACTTGTACGCTGGCGTGCAGCACGTTTTCTCTATGAGGTCGGAACTGAAGAAGCAGAGCAAGCATTGCGCGTTGCAGCCGATGATCCTGAATTTGAAGTCAGCCTACAGGCCAAGATGGCTCTGGAGCGGATCGAATCGGGCGAACAGGCCGCTGGAACGGTATGGCAGCAGATGGCTGGCCGTAACAAAAAAGAGGAATAGTCGTCTCTCAGACCTCACATCCAACAATTGTTATTGCACTGGAAAACCATGCGCGTTATACTGATTGTCTGTTTACTAAACAGGACACACGGTGTTAAGTTGTGTTGTTCATAATTTCATAGACAATAGATACACCTCATCCATTGATGGTGAGGTAGAGGTCGCGGGTGCGATCAGTACGCTGATGGAGGCGCTAAGGAGCCGCTTATGAGATCAGCCGAAAGGTGTACCCGCCGAAGCTCGCTGGACGTTCCTTATACGGTTCAGTGAGCTGGGGCTGCTGTCGAAAGGCGCAGAACTGTCACAGAAGTACATTTCCTTTATATAAAGGTATGAATTCTTCTGTGTTGAGCTATCTTAATCATCTGGGACATGGTGCGGACATTGAAATATTAAAGACCGCAGGCTGATGCCTGTGGTCTTTTTGTTTTTATGAATTCAAGTATCGCAAACATCAGTATATCGAATGAAGGAGTGTTTCCATGCAAGACCGCAGTAACCCAACAACAACAACTGGACCTTCCCTGAAAAAAGGTTTACGCGCACGCCATATGACGATGATCGCCCTCGGTGGCTCGATTGGTACCGGGCTGTTTCTCGCAAGTGGTACCGCCATCTCAACCGCAGGCCCTGGTGGAGCATTAATTGCCTATGTGGCCGTTGGCATCATGGTTTATTTCCTAATGACCAGCCTTGGTGAGCTTGCTACCTTTATGCCGGACTCCGGTTCATTTAATACGTATGCCGCACGTTTTGTCGATCCTGCTCTCGGGTTCGCCATGGGCTGGAACTTTTGGTACAACTGGGCGGTAACCATTGCAGCAGAGCTTGCTGCCGCTACTGTACTCATTAAATACTGGTTCCCCGACAGTTCATCCATGTTATGGAGCTTATTGTTCCTCGTGCTGATCTTTTCCTTGAACGTGTTGTCTGTTAAAGGCTATGGAGAGTCCGAGTACTGGTTCGCCATTATCAAAGTCGCTACTGTTATCATCTTCCTGGCCGTTGGTGTGCTCATGATCTTTGGTATTATGGGCGGAGAAGCGGTTGGTTTCAGCAACTTCACCATCGGTGATGCGCCTATCCATGGCGGATTCTTCGCCGTGCTTGGTGTATTCATGGCTGCGGGATTTTCATTCCAAGGTACCGAGCTTATCGGGGTAGCCGCCGGTGAAAGTGAAAACCCGCGCGAAAATGTACCTCGTGCAATTCGTCAGGTATTTTGGCGCATTCTGATTTTTTACATTTTGGCGATTACCGTAATCAGTCTGATCATCCCGTATACGCATCCGAATCTGCTCAAAGGTGATCTGGAAAATATCGGTGTCAGCCCGTTCACACTGGTGTTTGAGAAAGCTGGCCTCGCCATTGCGGCTTCGGTCATGAATGCTGTTATTCTGACTTCTGTACTCTCTGCCGGAAACTCAGGTATGTACGCTTCGAGCCGTGTTCTCTATGCCCTTGCCCGAGACGGTAAAGCCCCTCGTTTCCTCGGCAAGCTGAACAAAAAAGGCATTCCAATGAATGCACTTTTGCTTACAACAGCCGTTGGTATGTTGGCATTCCTTGCCTCCCTGTTCGGTGATGGGATTGTGTACACCTGGTTGTTGAATGCATCCGGTATGTGTGGTTTTATCACTTGGCTGGGCATCGCTATCAGTCATTATCGCTTCCGTCGTGCATACGTTGCACAAGGCAGGGATCTGAGCGATCTGCCTTACCGTGCACGTTGGTTCCCGTTTGGGCCGATCTTTGCTTTTGTCCTGTGTATTATCGTGATCATCGGACAGAACTACCAGGCATTCACGGGTGATCAGATCGACTGGAGTGGAGCCATCGTTGCCTACCTGAGCGTACCCCTGTTCCTGGTGTTGTGGCTCGGTTACAAATGGATCAAAAAGACCAAAGTGGTGCCGTTACAGGAATGTGATTTCACACCTACCGATTCACCAGCTGATAAATAGTGGATATTTAATAAAACCTCCCCGTGGCGTTGCAGTTTTCCTACTGTGGCGAAACGGGGAGGTTTTGTTTTGGATCCGCTTCCCCCTTCGAACATTCCTGAACGTCCTTTCGTCCCTGTCCATATTTTGTATAGGTCGGTAAGTAGAATAGAGAAAGGTATACTATTTTTCTTGGACAACGGGAGTTGATGTATAATGAAAAAATTCTCTATTCTGCTCGTTCTATTGGGCATCCTGATCATCAGCTTTCCTTTCCTGCGGGAAACGTATTATGACTGGCAGCAAACCCGTGTCATGAACGATCTGGAGCAATTGCAAAACGGCTTGTCTAAGCTTAATCACTCCTTCGAACAAGGCATACAGGATGTAGCTTCTGCCGAGCCGACTACTGACAATACAGGTACAGTGCAAGAGGCCTCCTCGGATACGTTGGGGGTGCTATCGATTGACAAGATTGATGTCCGCTTACCGATTCTGGAGGGTGCAACGGAAGCCAACATGAAGGTAGCTGCAACCCATCTTGTTGAAACCACCCGTATCGGGAACAAAGGTAATGCCGCCATAGCTGCTCATCGCGCCCACAAAAAAGGACGGCTGTTCAATCGTCTGGGAGAACTCCAGATTGGTGATTCAATGGAAGTCACCCTGGCAAATCGAACGATTATCCAATACAAGGTAGATCAGATATCCGTTGTGGAGCCAACTGACTTATCTGTGCTGGAAGATCCCGGGCTTGGACAGGTCCTTACCCTGATTACCTGTGATCCACTCGTCAATCCAACACATCGCCTAATTGTAAGAGCTATTGCAGTGAAACCAAATGTTACGGGGACCTGATCCTTCCTAAATATCACCAAAAAATACCCTCTAGCATATTCACACGTCGACGCTAAGTCTTCGTAGTGATTGCTAGAGGGTATTTCTATCTACAAATGATGAATTTTAGATCCTGCGTGTTTCGATCTAGCGTTGAAGCTGTTGTCTGCGACGGAAGTACATGAATCCCGCGCTACCTAGCGCCATCAGCATCATGCCCACAGCAGTGTAAGCCATTGTGCTCTCTTCACCTGTTTGTGGCAGCATTCCCTGAGATCCAGAATTTCCGTTTGGCTGTGATGCAGAATTTCCATTGCCCTGTGACCCATCTGTATCCGTTCCAGCAGGAGGTGCAAGTGCACCATCCCCATCCGGTGCATCTGTATCCCCAACTGGAGGTGCAGTGTCGTCACCGTTGGAATCGCCTGGTGTCGGTGTCACTACCCCGGAATCTTCATCTGTCGGACTTTCGGTTCCTGCCCCAGACTCTGTAGGTTCAGTTACAACCGTGCCTGGAACCGACGGATTTGACTTTCCTGGTTCCGGAGTTACTGGTTTCTCCGGATCTGGTGTTACACCCGTAGTAGGTGTTCCCGGATTATAAGGTCCACTAGACCCACCACCGGATACCGGGATAACCTGATTCGTTTTTTCCACTACTACAGCTTCAGTTTGTATGTTCGTAATTTCAAATGGTACGGGTGTTGTGTCCAAGATATATCCGTTAGGAGCTTTTATTTCAACCAACTGATATTTATTGATATCCAAGTCTTCAAGTACAATTTCACCTTGTTGATTGGTTGTCAGTGTAGCTTCATCTAGACCTGTTACCTTGTGGAACTCCCAATTCCCATTTGCATCCATCAATGCAGTTTGGGCCCGTAATTCAAACACAGCTCCTTGAAGGTGCTGAGTTCGACCCGCATTGGTTTTAATCAATTTCACAGAACGATCATTTTTTTTATTTTCAATGGTTAATTGAGTTTCCGGTTTGATAATAGATACAAGCGTCTCCGGCTGTTCAATAACAAAGCCTTCTGCCTTGGTCTCTACCAATATATATGAACCATAGTCCAAACCGTCGAATTCAATGACCCCATTTAGGTCGGTTACTTTTGTATCGATGACAATGTTGGAACGATCACGCAATTCGAATTCAATTCCGCTTAATACGGACTTATCCTTGGCATTTACTTTGGTAACGACAAGTTTACCACCTGCACCCATTGCATTAGACTTCGTCAATGTAATACTCTCCGTCTGATTCTCTACAATCGTAAACGGAATTGGTGTAGCATCCAATTGATAAAACTCAGGTGCCACGACTTCTACCAGCTCATAATCCCCTGGCAACAGTCCACCTTTGGCGATCTTCCCATCTTCCCCTGTCGTTAACTCATCGATTTTCTCGCGCGTTGCACCGTCCTTGGAGTACAATTCGAAAGTTGCATCCTTAAGTGTCTTGGAGGAGTCCGCCGCATCTACCTTGGTTAATTCGAAGCCTTGACGAATCTTTTTGTTTTCAATTGCAAAAGCGATATCTGCATCCTTAAATTCAATCGTTTTACCTGAGGCAGAGCCATATTCAGGATCAACCAAGTATCCTGCCGGTGCAGATAATTCTTTTAACTTATAAGGTACACCGTTGGTTAGATTGTTTAATCGATAGTTTCTGGAGCTTTCAACCACACCATTCTCGTCCGTTGGTTTCAATGTTTCCAGAAGCGTAGTTCCAGACGCATTATAGATTGCAAATATTGCACCCTCCAGCGGAACTCCTGTATCACTGACTTTGTGAATTCTGATTTTGCCCAGACCTGTAGAGGCTCCTCCACCTGCTCCAGCCAAGGAAACTTTGATTCCCGACTGATTACCTTCTCCGATTACCGAGGAAGATTGGCCCGCAAATTCAACCTTATTCTCAATTCGGGCGCCATGATCGGCATTAATATAAGACTGATATTCCAAAATGAATGCGGTATGAATATCTTTCTTGAAGGTGAAGGTAAATGTATTGCCCTCCACGTCCAATTCATAATCAGCCGGATCAACGAGTCCAGCTTTGGTGGATACATTGCCTGAATTGTTGGCTGGTAAATTGGTCGCATATAATTTCAATGAATCAGCCAATAAAATCTGGTTCTCTGACAAGGTATCTGTTAATTGGTTACCCGCAGGAATGAAAGATTGACTTGGATTGATATTTACCGTCCATGATGCTTTATCCGTTGTACCTTCTTGCTTGCCTGCTTTGCGCACGTATACACCACCGTTGGCAGGTGTAACACTGGCTGATCTATTAAATCGTATTGCACCACCCTCACCATCCGTCAGAACAGCCTGATTGGCATAAGCGCCTGCGACAGAATATGGTCCATCCAGACTTGTTTGGTACTGAATGCGATAAGCCATTTTGCCCATGTTACCCAGATCCAACGCAAAACCTTTACCGTCCGGGTTCAGCTGGAATTGACCAGGTGTGAGCGGAACCTCGCTACCTACAGCAGTAACATTATTGGCCCCCTGCAACTCTAACTCATGAACTTTCAATGAGCCGTCTACGAAAGATTGGTCTCCAGTGTAAGCATCCTTAAGGATTGCATCCTTAATATCGAACAAATTGTAGTTTACATCGATTGTCCAGGTGATCTTTTTATCTTTGGCGCTATATTCACCCTTTTTGTTACCATTTTGAATCGTGTAGTCCTGCGGTTTGACTGCAGCAGATTTGGTAATCGAAGTCTGTTTTACATCAGACTCTTCCCAATCGATCTTCGCCGAGTTGCGATATTCATCATTCGTTGGCATACCTGCTGTCGGATCGAAGCTTGTCTTATAAGTGATAACATGCTCCGTACTAAGCGTTACGCCGTCCTTCAAGCGAAGTGAGAATCCTTTTTCATACGTTGGATCAGCCGGGTCTGGAGTCAGTTCAAAGTCCTCTTTGTTAACACCACTCACTTGAAGACTACCCGGAATCAGTTTCATATGTCTGCCTTCGTAATTGTCGGTGATGACGATATCCGTCATGTCCTGCAAATCACGGTTCAAAACAATCTGCCATTCGATTTCTTTTGTGTTGAAGTTTTCACTTTTTACACTCTTTGCAAAAATGACTTCCTGAATGTCTCTTCGGCCTGTTTTGGAAGTACCATCATACATGTTCACTGTGTTCGTAATGGTGTCGTTTGTATAAACACGATGAATGGATTGTGTATCATATTCGATCTCATAGGCCTTTGTAATATCGTTCTTAAAATGTAATCTGAAGCCATCATCGAACCCTGTACCCATTGCTTCGAGTGTATATTCATTTGGATTGATCAGTGTTCTGTTCGAAGCCGCTCCACTTGTATTAATGTCCACTTGATACACTTTGACGGAATTGTTGATCAGTTGCTGTTTTGCCGTATCAAAGCGGTCTTCAATCCATGCATTCGTTTGCAAGATTTCTTGCTGATTATAGTTATATTGCACTTTCCATGTGACCGTCTGTGTCACCGGATCATACGCACTATCTTGCCCTGATTTGTTCAAAGGCTCATTAAAACTCACACGAACTCGGCCAATATCTGTTTCGTTGTGCTCGCTCTGATCCGTTGTAAGCGCAACCTGGTTTTGATACTCCACGTTGGTGAACGGAGCAGTGGTTGGTGCTTTAACACTTGTCGTGTAGGTTACACGATAGGCCTTATCTGTATCTCCCAATTGAATTGGAAACTGTGGTTCCGTTTGAACTACTGGGCCTTCTTTTACAGATCCATTCAATTGCACTTCCAATTCGCGAATTTTGATATCGCCCTTGAGCTCCAGCTCTGCTGGGAACGTGTCTGCAAGAACAGCATTTTTCATAGCCTTCTCGCCTTGGTTAAAATCTACGGTCCATTTAATTTCATCCGAGTTGAAGTTACTTTTGTTTGCGCTTCCCGATTTCTTCAACTTATCTACAGCTGTGTTGGCAAAATGTACATCAATGATGCCCTGCCCTACGGAACTAAAGTCTATCTGTTGTTTCAAGCCATCTTCCATCTTGCTCTCATCGAACTTAATCCACACGTAGAAGTTGCCTTCCAGCTTCGCATGCTCGATCAGTTCATTAAAGGTAAAGATGATTGTGCCATCTGGATTCACCACATACTCCCCAACACCGCCATCCAGATTACCCTTAAGCTGCGATCCGATGATGAATTTATCGGGCAAGTTAAAGGTGAACGTAGAGCCATCGCTGTAGTTGTGGTTGTCATCTGCAAGTCCCCATGTAAAGACTACAGCCACCTCATCCTGAATGCGTGGTCGAATATCCTCGATTTTATCTCCTTTGACTTCAATCGTGCCATTCCCGTTGTCTTCTGGTGCCTGATTGTACATCTGCACACTGGTAATCAATTGATCTGTAATTACCGGACCTGCAGCTGCGACTGCTAAACTGCTCTGGTTGAGGTTTCCCTCCCCCTCTTCTTCCGGAGTGGCAGCAACGTCAACGTTGTCCACCTCTTCCGAATCTGCCAAACCTTCTTCTGACGCTGTATCGCTGATTGCACTGGCTGGCAAGTTAGTTAATTCATCCTGAGCATGCATTGTTGGTGTAAATATCCAACCCTGCATCATTTGCGTGACCAGTAACAGAGCAATGATCACTATGCTCACTTTTTTCCTCATTTTTTGCATATCCTCCTCGTACGTAGTGTTGGCATACGCCGAAGATTAGAATAGCAAAGCGACATATACAAAAAATAGACAACACTAGAATCTTCGTTTTTGAACACATAATTGAACACAAAAAAGGATACTCCTCAAGTGGAGCATCCTGTTCAAAGCGATTGTTATAATGTCCAGTTAATTTTGACGCGCAGATCCGTAGTACCTTCCATTTTGGACACATAATAAGATATCGATTTCATGCCAAGCTGGTACAAATCCTGCAAATCTTCAATCAGCCCAGCCTCCGTACCCTTGTACCTGAACGTGAGCGAGGTTCCGCCTTCCTTCAGCTTACTCTGAACTTTGGTCTTCAGCCCAGCATGGCCTTTAACAGCATCCTGTTCATCATACAGGGAATAGTCCAGAGCATGGTACAGCTTCTGATATGCGGCTTTTTTGCTATCTCCAGCCTTCACCAGCTTTAATAAAGCTTCTCGATATGGGGCAGGCGCAGCGGGGTACTTGCTTTTGCCTGTCCAGATATGGTCACGTGCCATCTCATCATCACTCAGCAAATAATAGCTGTGGCTAACCTTACCTTTGCGGTCAGGGGTAGGATCATCCCAGGTGGTGTCCATGTGATACCACTTGCCATCCAGGTTCACGATATTCCAGGCATGAAGCTGCCCGCCCGCTGTACCTTCCACAATCCGGTTATCGATACCTACTCGCTCCAGCATCCGATATGCCAACAGTGAATATCCCTGACAGACGGTACTGCCTGTAACAAGCCCGTCGTAGGCCGTATATTTCTTGAGCGAAGTATCGTAGGATAGGTTAAGCACAATCCAGTCATGGATGACCTTGACCTTCTCATGATCGGTCATGCCTGGTTTGATGATTTCTTTCAACACGTTTGTGACTTTACGATTCACATAATCGGTCTGCTCCTTGGTCTCCCGATAGGAGAGAGTCACATGCACCTCGGCCGACACATTGGAGCCTTTATAATTAAATGCATAACTTTTAACGGTATATTGGATATAGGGGTCACTCTTCATTGCCTCATCGATGGAGGTTTGTAATTGTTTTTTGAGGCCTTTCACATTGCCTTTGTATGTAAAAACAAGTTCCTCCGTTCGCTGTGACATTGCGGTAAGCAAGGTCTGGCGCAAATCTGTTGCCGTGGATATATCTGATGTCCCTGATGCAGCGTACAGTTGATCCAGATCCACCGTACGTGGTAACGCTACAGCAATCAGACAGCCTGCCAGCAGTATGGTGATAATTCGTTTCCCGTTCTTACCCATGAAAGGAACCCACCCTTCTTTGCAAAGTTCTCACGCCCTATTGTATCACAAAAGGCTCTGTCGTCATCTTCTATATCATTTCAACTAAAGAATATTTACACGAACACTCCGATGTCAGAACAACTTTCCGATCGCTGAGTAAATGTTTAGTTGAACTTATATAACTTTCGTAAAAATTAAATCAAAAGAGACCTTCTATGGAAGGTCCCTTTGATCTTCAGTTCAATAAATCACGATTACCCGTTATCTTCATCCTATGATTCGCTTGGGCAAGATATGAGTGATTCCTCGTCTAATACAGGCGATTACCACTCATAAACGTATCTGTCTTACCTTGAAGCTTCGCGAGCCGTTCCAATACCTGTGACGCTTCAGCTACCGTCACTTTACGTGCAGGCATGAATCGTCCTTCAATCGAAGGAAGCAATCCCAGCTTCAGACTCAGGGAAACCGCTCCCTTACTCGTAATGGCACTGGCATCCGCAATGTTGGGAAGATCCGATGGCAACGTATAGAATCCGGCCAGCTTCTCATAGCGTAAAATACGTACAAGCAGCACTGCCAATTCTTCACGTGTCATCTCTTCTTGCGGATTCAAATTCTGTTCAGGGTCCGCTCCGGCAAGCCAGCGCTGATCGATTAATGCCCGAACTGCCTTATAATACGGGCTGTCAGGTTTCACATCAGCGTATAACTTGTCATCTCCGTCCCCACTGTAGTACAGATCCATATTTGGATTAATCGCTCTTGCCAGATAGTTAAACCAATCTCCTCGGGTGATCACACGATCCGGGAATACGCGTCCCTGCTCATCAGCAAGCAATACGCCATGCTGTGTCATATTGCGTAGAGCTGCTTCGGCCACATGACCCAAGATATCCGTAGGTTCGGTCTTGGTTGCAGAGCTTGTGTCTCCGTATAAAAGCTTCCACTCCCCTGTGTTCGCATCCAGCGCTTCATAGTTACCATAGATCGAATTCTCATCACGTGTAGGCATATAAGCAAGATTCACCCCCGCCGGGATGACTTGACCACCGTTCATACCATATCCGCCATAACGGGAATATGCGAGGATCAGCTTGAACTCCTCCAGATAGAGTGCCTTGGCCTCTTCATAACTGATGGCTGGCTTAACATCTGCCGGCAGTTGTTCAGGCGTTGCCGCAATACGTGTATAGAACTCGTTAATCGTCCCGTTGTTCAACACCTGTACTTGTGCCGTATCTTCCTTAACCGGAATTCCGTTCAGATAACGCTGGAACAAAAATGTGCGAGCATCATCCACCTCAATCACGTTAGCCAGTCGGAACTGCTCCGTCGCGTCTGGAACTAGCGCAATCACTGTGTCCATCGCCAGTTTCTCAGCCTGCTTCCGGGTTACCAATTTGCCTGCCTTCTCCTCAGCCGGCTTCTCCTGTTCCATCTCTGGTCCGATTCGTTGCATCATCGTATAGCTGTAGATCTGCCCGGTAACTGCATCTACCTGTGCTGAGATATCCCGCATGAACATATAGGACATATTGGCACTTCGATCGCTCCAGCTCAGACTCCATACCTGATTGTTCGGACTTGAGTAATATCCCTTGCCCAGCTGGTTATGTTCCAGCTTATAACCCTTGGGAATATCAAAGTTCGTTGCGACCCGATTGGCGGCCTGCTGAACATTTAACCTCGTACCATTGGCCGGGACAAAAGGAGTTACATCACCTTTCAACTTCGTATCCTGCTGCAAAGAATCTTCATCTACAGCTTTACCTGTTAATGTATTAATTCGTTCCAACGTATTGGCCTCAATCGGAACGATACTGATATTTTTTGGTGTATATGCAAGGTAATACTGCTGACCCTGTTTGGAAGATAGACGATCTTTGGCGATATAAGCCAGTTCCACATCGAACTGTTCTTCAAACTGCTGTCTGGCCTTCTCTTCTGAAGCTGCCGGTTTCGATGAGGGATACTTGGCTTCAATAGTACCTCGTGAGTAACCTGTCACCAAACCACTTTCATCCACATTAATGTAGACTGTCTCTGCGTCGGATAACAATCCATCATGTTTTAACTGGTACCCGTATCGATACTCTGTTCTGCCAAACAATGACTCTTGTTCGATGGAAGAATACAGATCTCCAAGCGGAGCATATTCACTTTCCTTAAGACCTGGAATCGCTTGGTACAACAGTGCCACGGCCTTTTCTTCAGCTTGAGCTTTGGTTAACTTCACATCTGATTCCGAGACATGTTTATCCAGGATATCCGACGGCAAATGTACACTTAACACTTCCCCTGTGCCTGCATGTACAGTTCCACTGAATCCCGACGTATGATTGCCTTGTGTAATCTGGAACCCGATCTCCCACGCCTTGTAGTCTGGCGGTGGATAGGAATTAGGTGAATCGAATCGTGCAGATGAGATCGTTGCTTTTTTTAATAATGGAAATAATTTCAGTATATTTTCACTGGCTTGCCTGGATGAGATTTTCGCTCCCTCAGGCACGTCATTGCTCGTTGCGTCTAGTTGTTCATTTTCCCCCGTTGTCGCTTCGGTCAACTGCTCTGCTTGCGCGGCTGATGCACTGCCTGCAAAACCTGGTGTTTGCGAAGCAAGCAGCAGTGTTGCCATCGCTGCGGTTGTTGCTTTCGCTGCGAACATTTTCAAACGTAAATTAAACTTCCAATTCAAACTCAAATCTGGACCTCTCCCTTCAATTTCATACAAAGAAGCATAACAAATAACCTCGCATGAATATTGCCAGTCTATTCTATGATACCATAAGCTTCCTTTTTAATCGTCGTTTTCCGGGCAATTTTACAAATGTGAATTTCTGCATATTGCTAGTAACAGCAAAAAAAACGCCAACCACGTCGGCGCTTTCTCTGTTAGCCTGCACTCTTATGTAGGCTGAATCTACCTTGTCAACTACTCGCTTTAGACGAATCGTTCAACTTCGCCTGACCTTGAACATGGGTTTTCAAAAATGGAATAACGGTGTCCCAGAAGGTGGGATCTTCCTCAGAACAACTGTGTCCTCCGCTGTTGACCCATAGATGTTCAACAGGCGGATCGGCTTTGGACATAAAATATTCAAGCTCACTCGGGGGAATGAAATTATCTCCCTTGGAGTGCACCATAAGCATCGGCAGTTGCATCCCCCTGCGCCGTTCATTCAGCATCATCACCGGATCACGCTGACGATAAGATTTCAGAGATTCGCCCAGTCGCCAGAACCAGATTCTCGGAATTAACTGGGCCAGTGGAAACAAGGGCAGACGCCGGCGCCTCAGCTCTGAACTGACGATTACCTCAAATTGCGATGGCATCGAGTCCGTAATCACTGCTGATACAGGAATTCCCTCCGTCACTGCAAGAATCGTACCCAGTCCACCCAAAGAATGTCCAAGCACTCCGATGGCATCCGCATCAATCTCTGGTCGTGCAGTCGTATACTGCAACGCCGCGAGCAGATCATCCCGGAACAGGTAGGCAGATGCAGCACGAACCGGATCACTGGCCCCATGACTGCGGACATCATACATAAACAGGGCATATCCGGCTTCCCAGATCGGACGTGCGTAGCGAAGAACACGGGAGCGATTGGAGCCCCAGCCATGTGCAATAATAACGAGCGGCCATGGTTTTGGAATGTCGGCTCTGGCCGGGATGAACCAGCCATGCACCCGACCTCCCCCACTGTCAAAGGTCACATCCTCAAATGGCATTGGGGGTGTCAGTGTGATTGGAATCTTCTTGGGTGTCTGGCTCTTCACCGCCGCCTTCCATAATCCACCTGCCGTTACTGCAGCCACGGCGAGCATGCCGCCTATCATTGTTTTAGCTTTCACAGGGCATCTCTCCTCTCCGAATTCTGGCATACATCCATCATAAAACAATAGAATGAACGGTACGTTAAAGGACATCGGTTTTTATGATAAAGATTGATCCAACAATTAATTTAAAGGCGCCTTCATATATATACCCAAATATACATATCCCTCATCTGACACTGTAGCCTAGGCTTTGGCTGCTTCCACAAATCTCCGTGCACATGCTGCAATCTGCTCATGATCTCCTGCCACAAGAGCTTCTCGTGGTAAAAGTGCACTTCCCAGACCCACTGCAGCAGCGCCTGCTGCGTAATAATCAGCAATATTCTCCAGTGTGGCACCACCTGTTGCCAGCAGTGGAATATGATTCAGTGGAGCTTTGATCTCCCGAAGATACGGTATGCCCAGACTCGCCATCGGAAACAACTTCACAACTCGTGCTCCCGCTTCATGGGCAGCGACAATCTCCGTGGGTGTCATGGCTCCAGGCCAGATCTCGACACCATGTTCTACAGCATATTCAATGACAGACAGATCGACATTGGGAGACACCAGAAATTGTGCTCCTGCAGCAACTGCTTCCTTCGCCATCTGCACATTCAGTACCGTACCCGCTCCAACATAAGCCTTTCCTTCATGCCGCTCACGCCAGTCTGCAATAATATCATGTGCTCCAGGTGTGTTCAGTGTGACTTCCATCAGTCGGATGCCACCACCTGTCATACCTTGTCCAGCTGTTACTGCCGCTTCACGGCTTATACCGCGCACAATTGCGACCAACCTCGACTCCAATAGTACTTCCGTCAGATTCATATCCAGTTCCCCTTGCTTCATCAATTCGGCAGCCGAAGACAGGCAATCATGGTCACCGCTTTTCCGTTATTCATTATTGTAAAGCATATCCTCCCCTGGATGAAATACATTAATCCATTTCTGAAGTGAATGCGTCTGTCACCAACTCTATGATGTACTTTTATCACAATGCAAAAAACCTCTCTATGGAACATAGGCTGATTCACCCATTCAATTCCACGAAAGAGGCAGTATTTCGACTGAAAATATTAAGCATTTTCCAACACGTTATCCTTCTCCAAATCTTTAAAGTATCGATCGTTATATAACATGCTCGGATGTGTTGGATGATAGGCGAGTGCGATATCATTATGTTCCCGGGCCTTGGCACGGTTACCCATCCGGTCATAACATACACATAGTTGCAGATGCGGCATCCAGGTCCAGGCTGCTTCATTCAGCACTACCATAGGATCATCAGGACGTACAGCACGAGTCGCCTGTTCATACCAGAACAGGGCCTTGCGATAATCTTCACGGTCGGCAAAATAACCACCCAATCGACAGCATATCTCAGCTCTTGGCAAATCATAGGCAAATGATCGGAACAACGCCGTGACTTCCTGTTCCGAATGTTTAAGTGCAGCTTCACAATCCGCAATTTTCTGGCAAGCAGCGATCTGATCTTCCACCCAGCCCAATCCGGTATCCAGAAACTTCTCATAGTACTTCACCGCATCCTCATGCTGTCCATGGTCCTTCAGCTCATTACCGAAATAGTACAAGTCACGCGGCCCAAATTCCTCTCCGGCCTGTTCCCTTTTGCGATAGATCCGCAGATTCCGATCGGTATACTCCTTATCTTTCTTGTGGGTAACCGCTATATCACTATGCAGCAGATTGCCCGCTACAGCCAGGTATTCATGCACCGCACCAATCCAGCGAAATTGCCGATCCCGACGCACCAGACGATTCCGGCGCAGACTGTAGGCTACCTTGCCATCTGCTGTGAATGACAGATTATAATCCATCGTGACACTATCAACATCCGGGTCCAGCGAACGTTTCAAGGCGATCAGTTTCGCCCGATCTTCCGGTTCAAACACATCGTCGGCATCCAGCCACAGAATATATTCACTTTTTGCCTGATCGAAGGCAAAGTTGCGTGCTGCTGCAAAGTCATCCACCCATTCAAAATCAACGATACGATCCGTATACCTGGAAGCGATCTGACGGGTACGATCCGTCGAACCGGTATCCACGATTACAATCTCATCGGCAATCCCGTTGACCGAGTCCAGACATCTGGCGAGGGAAGCTTCTTCATTTTTTACAATCATACACAGGGTAATACTGATCGTCTCTTCGCCTCGTCTGGCCCTGCGGTTAAAGGCAGATACCCCCGGCAGTTCGGACAATCGATAGATGTGGTACGCGGGGAGATGAGTATCGACGAACAAACGAAAACCCAGTGCCTGAGCACGGATGCAAAAATGACGATCTTCACCCCAGAAGGATACATTGGGAATCTGGTCATATGAAACTCCAGCTGCCAGAACATTTTTGCGAATAAGGGTACACGCCCCTAGTCCTCCAACTTCATAACAACCCGGGATCCGGAGTTGCGTTAGAAAAGCAGTCGTTTGCGTGCCCTCGTCCTCCGCCTCGGTTCCGTCTACTGTTTTGCCACCGCGGCGATATAAAGCATACTCATCTTGCAGCCATACCTGCGGCATTTCCCTGGCATCCGGCTGCCAGCGGGTCCAAAAGATATTGGATACAATGTCTTTGCCACTCGATACAAGTTGCTCCAGCGTCCGCGGATGCAGCACCAAGTCAGAATCAATCAGGAAAACCGCATCGTAGTGATTGTCGCGTGCATATTGCAATATGCGATTTTTCAAACCGGCTACACGCCAAATCTGCTCATCCTGCCAATAATGTCCTCCCTCATCCTTGCTGTACACCCCTTTGTTGTCAGGACTACCGTTACCATGTTCATCTGCTTGAATAACCGTCCCTTCATGCTGAAGCACAAATTCATGCAATATATTCGATGCGGCTTCTTCCACGTTATCGTCAACAAACAGATAATCCGTCTTCACTGTTGTTCGTTCCAATGCATGTAGAGAATCCAGAAATTCACGGAGCACCGGCGTTGTCTGGCGAACCGGGCTGGCGATCAGTATTCTTTCCTGGCCAGGCGCTTCAAGCGTTTCCGATTGGCGGGTTTCCAGCGATTTATAAGAATGTCTGGACGGTCGATGATTACTCTGGCTCTCTTTCTGATTCTCATTTGCGCTCTCATGTTGCTTCTCATTCTGATTCTCTTTCTCTTGGGAATTCGGCTCTACTTGAGATTTGAATTCTTCTTGCGATTTACGTAACAGGTCTTTCTTCAACGTGCTCACTCCCCCTCTCCTTATTCGAACCATGCCAACAGTCGTGGCTCTTGATCCAATATCGATTCGTACTGTTCCTTCCAACCGTATCTTGCTTCAGGGTCCAGTGCTTGATAGCGTTCATATTTGCGGATGCGGTCTTCTTCCCGCGCCCAACCATAGTGCTTCACCCGAGGAGCATGACATCCATAGGACCAATGCTGGATCGTTAACGGAAAACGACCACAATGCTGGGGTGTTTCCTTCCATTCATAGCTCATCCCCGGGTGATAACGAATCAGAAATGGCCGATAATAGGCATGCGCCTGCCAGAACTCATCTTCCCGGTAATGCGTCTCACTCCACATATCAAACAATCTGAAATAGATCGCATCTTCATTGCCACTGAGCAGCAGATCCCGTACCACCCCAAAGTCACTGGTTAGAATCTCATCCGCATCCAGATTCAAAATCCACTCCGGATTGGTCGCCACCGTCTCTTCCCATTGTTGTTTTCTCAGGCTTACCTCGTCTGCAAAACGTGAAGCAGCGTTCTCCACTAATACGAGTGGAATACCGTCCAGAAGTTCCCTGCACAACGCGACCGTTCCATCCGTGCTTCCGTCATCAATGATTACTGCGCGATCAATCCAGGGACGATGTCTCTCCAGTGCCTGCCTGAGATACCGATTCTCTTCATTACGAACGATCATCGACAAGGTAATATGTGGTCTTCCATGTTCCTCATATCCATCCAAAGCTTCACCCCCATGCTCAAGCTTCTACCTATTAAAATGTCCGACACATGCTGCCTGGACGAATCACAATCCTCTATTTCCAATCTATGCAGAGCCGGAATGCGGATATGCAGGTCAAGGAAACCTTTCATGGGGTTAAACTTTGATGAACGACGAAAAAGCACCCGCCTTCGCGGATGCTTTTAATGTAATCACAAGATTAATGTAGTGAAATAAATGAATTAACGATATTCAGCCAAACGATCATTGAGACTACGTGTCTGTCCATAGACTTCCTGGTACAGTGCAAACAGTCCATCATAGACAGCAACCGTTTCCGGGTTTGGCTCATAGGACTTCGCTGGACGAATAAACGCCGTTGCGCATTCCTGCAAGGACGGGAACCAGCCACAGCCATAGGCAGCCAGCATCGCTGCACCCATCGCAGGCCCCTGTTCACTCTCCAGCTTCACAATCGTGGCATTAAAGACATCCGCCTGCATTTGCAACCATGCTTCATTTTTGGCACCGCCACCAATGGAGATGACTTCATTGACGGTTTTACCTGCGCCACGCAGAATATCAATGGACTCGCGTAGTGAGAAGGTAATGCCCTCCATCACCGCACGTCCAAAGTGCTCCAGCTTGTGTCCTGCATCCATACCGATGAAACTGCCACGGATATTCGCATCCGGATGAGGTGTACGCTCCCCAACGATATATGGTGTGAACAACAATCCGTTGCTGCCCGCCGGAACCTGATCAATGCCCTGCAAGAGCACATCAAATGATTTGTCCGCTGCAAACGTATCCTTGAACCAGGACAGGCTATATCCTGCGGCAAGCGTTACACCCATAATATAGAAGGCATCTTTCTCCCCGTGATTAAAAAAGTGTACTTTGCCTTCGAAATCGAGATCTTTACGTTCTTCGTAGGAAAGCACAACCCCGGACGTTCCGATGCTGCACATCGTCTGTCCTTCACTCAGAATGCCTGCGCCAATGGCACCACACGCATTATCCGCACCACCTGCGTATACTTTTGTTGTAGCCGCTAGACCCGTTTGATCCGCAATCTCAGGCAGCAACGTGCCCACTTCCTCAAACGATTCCACAAGACGTGGACAAAGAGAGATTGGCAGCTCGAAAGCTTCTGCAATCTCGTTGCTCCACTGTTTGCCTGCAACGTCCAGCAGCAAAGTTCCCGCTGCATCAGAATAATCCATAGCGTAATCCCCGGTCAGGCGATAACGCACATAGTCTTTAGGCAACAGGAACAAGGATGCTTGCTGTAACAATTCAGGCTCGTTCTCCTGAACCCACAGAATTTTTGGCAAGGTAAAGCCTTCCAGTGCACGGTTCCGGGCAATACTTAACAGCTTGCCATCCAGCACTTTTTCGATGCGACGGCACTGAGCCGTTGTGCGTGTATCGTTCCACAGGATTGCGTTACGCAGCGGTTTACCTTCTGCATCCACCAAGACCAGTCCATGCATCTGGCCCGAGAAGCTCAATCCTTCGATTTCCGAAGGCTGCACGCCAGACACTTCAAGCAATTTACGCAAGGAAACAATCGTCTGCTCTACCCAATCTTCGGGATTTTGTTCACTGTATCCAGCCTTGGGCTGGTACAACGGGTATGCCTCGGATGCTTCAAATGCCACTTTTCCTTCGCGATTGACCAACACGGTTTTGACCGCGCTGGTTCCCAGATCGACACCAATTACGTAACTCATAGGTTAACTCCTCTCGTTTGTAACAGGATTGTATAAATGAAACCCTAATGCTCATGTGGTCACTCCGTGATCAGAAAACCCTCGAATCGCCGTTACCCCCAGATTTCCTTTAATCCCTTTGAAAAGGGAGAAATCCGGGGATAAATGCGACCGCTTTGCTTCCTCGGGTCCTTTCTGCTCACTCCGTTTTGCATGCATGATACTGGACACACATGGATATGAAACGAGTAAAACGTACTCGTTCTTATAGCAGAAAGATTGATCCAATGACCTTGATTCGTCATTGAGTATAAATGAAACCCTTATGCTCATATGGTCACTTCGTGATCAGAAAACCCTTGGATCGCCGTTACCCCCGGATTTCCTTTAATCCCTTTGACAAGGGACAAATCCGGGGATAAGCCTATGCTTCCGAAGCCAGCTTTCTTTCAGAAAGCTCTTAGCGAACGCTCCGCTTCCTCGGGTCCTTTCTGCTCACTTCGTTCTGCATGCACCATCTTAAAGAAACATTTATATCAAAAATCTTAAAAACCATGTTATTTATTTAACCAAAAAACCGCCCCCGTCTTCCCAAGGGAAAGTCGGGGACGGTCCGAATGTCATGCTTGTTCAGGCGTTCCATGGTACAAGCTAATCTTGTGCATAGGCAAGCTTGGATACTAATGTCCAACACATATGAGTTGAGTAACCATCGGTGGTCGACGTGCGCCAACCCTGCCTAATGCGCTATTAGTCAGCCAAGATGTACTGGTTGAGTTGTGCTCTCAGCAATTCCTGACGTCCGGATTGGTTTTTGCGTGGGCTTTCGTTGTTGAGTGCATACTCAGCAAGGGAAGCCAGTGTTGCTTTACCTGCAACTACATCTGCACCGATACCTTCGCTGAAGCTGCTGTAACGTTTTTCGATGAAGTCATCGAATACGCGATCTTCAATCAACTTCGCTGCTACTTTCAGACCTTTTGCATACGTGTCCATACCTGCGATGTGTGCCAAGAACAGATCATCAGCTTCGAAGGAACCACGACGTACTTTCGCGTCAAAGTTCACACCACCACGGCCGATACCGCCGTTTTTCAATACTTCATACATTGTCAATGTAGCATCGTACATATCAACCGGGAACTCGTCCGTATCCCAACCGATCAACATGTCGCCTTGGTTCGCATCGAGGGAACCGAGCATACCGTTTGTACGAGCAACGCGGATTTCGTGATCGAATGTATGACCAGCCAGTGTAGCATGGTTCGCTTCCAGGTTGAGTTTGAAGTGTTTGTCCAAATCGTATTTTTGCAAGAAAGCAATCGAAGTTGCTGCATCATAATCATATTGGTGTTTCGTTGGCTCTTTTGGTTTAGGCTCGATCAGGAATTGTGCATCAAAGCCAATTTCCTTCGCGTAGTCTACAGCCATGTGGAACATGCGAGCAATGTTGTCTTGCTCCAGTTGCATGTCTGTGTTCAGCAATGTGTCGTAACCTTCACGACCGCCCCAGAATACATAGTTTTCAGCGCCCAGGCGTTTACCAACTTCCAGACCTTTTTTGATCTGTGCTGCAGCGTGAGCATACACGTCTGCGTTGCAAGTGGATGCTGCACCAAACATGAAGCGTGGGTTCGAGAACATGTTCGCCGTGTTCCAGAGCAGTTTTTTGCCGCTGGATTTCATATGATCTTCAATCAGATCAACAATCGTATCAATGTTGCTGTAGAACTCACGCAGGTTGTTGCCTTCTGGTGCAATGTCCACATCGTGGAAACAGAAGAACGGGAGATTCATTTTTTCCAAAAATTCAAATGCCGCTTCCACGCGTACTTTCGCGAGGTCCAGACCCGAGTATTTATCCCACGAACGAACAGCTGTCTCCGCACCGAACGGGTCACTGCCGCCCGCAGTTAATGTATGCCAGTAAGCCATGCCAAAACGGAAATGTTCTTCCATCGATTTGCCGGCTACCACTTCTTCCGGATTATAATGTTTAAAAGCAAAAGGATTCTTGGAATCTTTACCTTCAAATGCAATTTTATTAACGGATTCAAAATAGGCCATGTGTAAAATGCCTCCTCAATAGTTTTAAGAAATCGTTTACACCGTTATCCTATCACATCGAATTTACTTTGTCTATTGGTTAAACAAAGTAAAATAAAATTGTTTTTTACATGGTTGTTTACGCTATAATAGTCGAATAACTTGTTTCGGATGTGGGTCAGAACCCTTTTATCAGAAGAATAGGAGTGCCTTAACCATATGAAAATTACCGGAGACCAGATGCTGGTCAAAAAAATAAACAAGTCGATCGTTCTCGATACGATCCGGCGCCATGCCCCTCTTTCTCGCGCACGAGTGTCCGAGGTTACGGGGCTGAACAAAGCAACGGTATCCAACCTGGTTGCTGATCTGATCAGTGATGACCTGGTGCAGGAGATTGGCCCTGGGGAATCCAGCGGCGGACGTAAACCACTCATGTTGCTATTTCGAGGAACTTCAGGCTATGCAGTCGGTCTGGAACTCAGTGTGACCCATTTGAAAGGCGTGCTTACAGATCTCGAAGGACACATCATTACAGAGTACGCAGTGACCTTGGAACATCATGACGTGTCCTCTGTTCTGGAGCAATTGAAATTCGCAGCAAAACAGCTCATTGAAGCAGCTCCTCCTTCCCCTCACGGTGTCATTGGTATTGGCATCGGGGTGCCCGGCATGGTGGATGAGGCAGGAACGGTCCTGTTTGCACCCAACTTGGGGTGGGAGAAGGTAGCTCTGCGCTCGATGCTTGAAGAAGAATTTCAACTGCCTGTAACGATCGATAATGAAGCCAATGCTGGTGCTCATGGAGAGTTGAATTTTGGGGCAGGTATCGGTGTCCGTCACATGATCTACATCAGTGCAGGTATGGGGATTGGTTCAGGCATAATGGTAGATGGTGAATTATACAAAGGTGCGTGGGGCTACGCAGGGGAAACAGGCCATATGTCCATTGAAGCGGAAGGTCTGCCCTGCTCCTGTGGTAATCGTGGTTGCTGGGAGTTATACGCATCGGAAAAAGCCTACGAACACCCGGACCATCAGCTAAAATTACCTGCTCATACCACACGCGAACTTATTCATTATGCGGAGCAAGGCCACGATGCTGTTCTAGAATTATACAACACGATTGGGCGCAAACTGGGGATTGGCATTACCAATATCGTTAACAGCTTCAACCCGGAACGTATTATCATTGGCGGTCCGCTCTCTGAAGCAGGTCCCTGGATTGAAACAGCGTTAAAACAAGTTGTCGAGGAACGTACATTACCTTATCACCGCCGCAGTTTGCAGATTGAATGGGCAGCTCTGGGCAGCCGTTCCACCCGCGTTGGTGCCGCTTACTCTGCGATATCCCAGTTTTTAGGAAAAATAAGGGTATCTGTCTAATAACAGATGAAAATTGACATCATTTCGCCCCATTTCCTCCCTTTTTGTTAAAGAAATCCAGATGTATAATGGGGTTATGTGATTTTTGTCATGGCTGTGTGAATCAAGCTGTGTTAATTCCGATAACGAAACGGAGTGAAAAAAAGCGTGACCTACGTGGATACTTCAGATATCTCGGCGCAAATGTTTGTCACCGTCCTCCTGTTCCTGATTGTGCTTGCGCCCCTGTTCAGCCTTGGCATACTCCGATTGTTCCAGAGCAAAAAGAAGGCTGGTTTCATGTACATGCTGTCAGGATTGCTGGTGTATGTTGTATTTCAGACTTTCATGAGTATTTTTTTCTAGATGTAATTATTTGTTTTCATGCAAAATCCCCTTTCGCAGTCATTCATGGGTACACGTTATCATGTACTCTGAATTACGGACGCAAGGGGATTTTTCTGCTTGCCTATTTTAGCTTAACCGTGCCTACTTTTGAGAATTCTCCAGAGCGCGTTCTTCCATCATGTCGACAATATCCTGGATCTGGCCCATCACGGAGATCGGATCGGAGAAATAGAATTTGTAACCATCAATTTCATATAACTCATTGTTTTTGACTGCGTCTAGCGTTCCCCACACCGGATCACTTGCATAGTCAAACGATTCCGCTTTGGCATTCACGGCCATAAATATGTAATCACCAGCATATGATTCGGCGAGTTCATTGGAGATCGTAGCCCAGCCCACTTTTGGATCAATGCTGCTTCTCACGTTCTCGTTCATAGGCAAGTCCAATTCACCATGAATCGTTCTGCCCGTATGCGCATTACCATAAAGAGTGATGTCTTTGCTCAAGCCTCCGTCAAACACAGTAACGGTTTCTCCCTCTTTGATTATACTGCTTAAACTCTCCTTGGCCGAGGTCACCTTTTGTTCAAAATCGGTAAGCCATGCCGATGCTTCAGCCTCTTTTCCCAATATAACACCAAGCTCTTTAACCTGATCACGAACCTGAGCCGAGTTGTCCAGAAAGACGGTTGGGGCGATTTTGGAATAAGCATCGTAACTTTTGGCATCGCCTGTAACGATTAGGTCAGGGTTCAGTGCTGTTATTGCTTCAAGATTGTCCGAAATATCCTCGATACCGGAAACCTTGCCCTCCAGATAAGGGTTTTGCATGAATACGCCATTACTCCCTACAGGTTTTACATCCAAGGCCAGAATATGACCCAAGAAGAAATCTGTTACGACACGCTGCGGATTAGCCGGGACTTCAACCTCGCCCATGGAACTACTCACTTTACGTGTCTTTGCTTGGCCCTTTTCATTTGTATTAGTTTCGCTTGAACTGTTCACTTGGGAAGCTGTTGCTTCCGATTGAGCTGCACTTCCCTCTCCTGTTGCAGCCCCTGTATTCCCTGAAGAACCGCCACTACATGCACTTAACAGCAACCCAAAAGCCAGCAGTAAAGCCATTGGGACTCTCTTTATATTTCTCACCATTTCATCAGACCCTCCATCTAAATATTGATAATAATTATCATTATCATATGAAGGAATATAACATGGGGCTGGAGAGCCAACAATATAATTTCTTCCTGCTGAGGATGTAACATCTTCCTCCTTGATTTGCTTCCGATACATCTGTGGAGAAATTCCGTTGTACTTTTTAAAGGCATTGCTGAAATAATATGCATCCTGATAACCGATAGATGAAGCAATTACTCGTAACGGAAGCTTCGTCTCGGCCAATAGTTTATATGCTTTTTGCATACGTAGACGGATTAGACAGTCAATCGGTCCACGATTAAGCACTTGTTTGAAACAATTCGAGAGATGACCCGGACTCCGCCCCATCACTCCAGCCAAAGAATCCAACGTATGCGGTTTTGCATAGTTCTGCAACAGGTACTCCAGAGTCTGTATGACCAACTCGACTGGACTAGCCGTTTTGACGACCGGAGACTGTAGATCGTATTGTTCCACCATGTGATAAACCCATTGATAGAAAGATGCCTTAAGTTGAAGCGGAACCGAAGGTCCCTCCTCCTGCTGGGTCTCTAACATACGATCTGCAATTTCATATAAAATCATTGGCTGCGTTAGTGTCACACGATATGTAATGTGAGTTGGATCTTTACGTTCATCTTCAAACAGTGGCTCATCGCCAGACGTTGACCGCCGTTCTGCTTTATACGTAATCAGTATATACTCTGCTCCGTCTGAACCTGCGTTAACTTCAAACAGACTCTTGGAAGGAGCATGAATAATCCCAAAAGGATGGATGGAATAGGTCTTCTGATTGAGCAATACCAGTAAGTTCCCTCTCTTTATACAGAAAAAACTGCTGGAGTTCATCGTGAATAATGTTCTTTCACCCTTTGCAAGAATAGCTCTTTCAACATGGATATCTCGTATACTCGCCTGTTCCCAGAAGCGAAAATGCTCCTCCTGATCTATAATCATGCTGCTTGTTCACCTCAATTATGCTCTGCGACTTAAGAAAATGATATCGCACTTCTGTACATCGGACAATTGCGAATGATGTTTGTGACCAGATACCAATTCATCCGATCCACTCATAGAAAACGCACAAAAAACCGTACCCTTCCGGGTACGGTTCTTTCTATATCCTAACGGCTCGCGAAAACCGGAATTGCATATGAATCGAAAATTTCTTTCAACACATGATGATTCAGATAATCAGCCTGATTTAAGCGTCCAATGCTTTCGCAAATTGAGTTTTGTTCATACCCAGAATGCGGTGTTCACCAATGACAGTCAATGGCACGGCACGTACACCCATGTCCCATACTTGTTGTGCAAATTCATCGCTAGTTTCGATGTTGCGCTCTTCATATGAAATACCTTTGTCAGCCAGGAACGTTTTTACGGATTTGCAGTTCGGGCAGTTCGTTGATGTATATACAATTACGTTTTCCATGTTTAATTCACCTCATATGGTTTTATATTAATCTATAGTTTGGTTGGAATCAGCTCATTCTATTACAGAACAACTGCGCTGTGCTCCAAGCTCTCAATGTATTTCTCTGTGTCCATGGCAGCCATACATCCGCTACCTGCAGCAGTAATTGCTTGTTTGTAACGTGTATCCTGTACGTCACCACATGCGAATACGCCTGGGATGTTTGTCTCGGATGTACCTGGTGTAGTCAGGATATATCCATGTTCGTCCGTAGTGATCTGTCCGCCAAGGAAACCAGTGTTTGGTGTGTGACCGATCGCTACGAATACGCCGCTTGCCGGAATCACTTCTTCTTCACCTGTCTCGTTGTTCAGCACTTTCAGTCCGGTTACGCCGTTGTCGCCAGCAAGTACTTCAAGTGGTGTACGGTTCAAAGCCATTTCTACTTTTTCGTTGCTGCGTGCACGATCCTGCATGATTTTGGAGCCACGCAGTTCTTCACGACGGTGTACCAGTGTTACTTTGGAACCGAAACGGGACAAGAAGCTTGCTTCCTCAAGGGCAGAGTCGCCACCACCGATAACGATGATTTCTTTGTTACGGAAGAAGAATCCATCACATGTTGCACATGTGCTGACACCACGGCCTACATTCGTTTCTTCGCCAGGGATACCCAGGTATTTAGCAGTTGCGCCTGTGGACAGGATCAATGTTTCCGATACGAGTTCACCCATACCTTCAACTTGAATCTTGAATGGACGCTCGCTCATATCGATGTTGTTCACCCAGCCTGTGCGGAATTCAGCACCGAAGCGCTCCGCTTGTTTACGCATGTTATCCATCAGTTCAGGACCCATAATACCATCAGGGAAACCTGGGAAGTTCTCCACTTCAGTCGTTGTTGTCAGTTGGCCACCAGGTTGTGGTCCTTCAATAACGAGTGGGTTCAAGTTGGCACGTGCCAGATAGATTGCTGCTGTAAGCCCTGCAGGGCCTGTTCCAATAATAATTGATTTATACATGTATAGTTCCTCCCCCGGGTTCTGCAAAAAGGTTAGACCCTCCGGCATCAAAAGCTTAGGCTTTTGCATACACTAGAACGAAAAGCCTACATCATGTCCACAAGTCCTGCCTGTGAAATGACAATGGCCCTATGCAGAAACGGAATTCTAATTTATAATCATTCTAATCTGTTGTTCATTATGATCTCTTTTATGTACGGTGTCAATGCTCGGCAGCGATTATGAAGAAGTCTTCATCAGGAGGGAAAATGGAAGCATGAACGATGCACTCATTGGCAGTTTTATATCAGCCATGTCTACCGGCCTAGGGGCCGTACCGATTCTATTTATGCGTAAAATATCACACCGTCTGCGTGATATCTTGCTGGCATACGCCGCAGGTATTATGACCTCGGCCTCGGTGTATAACCTCATTCCGGAAGCGCTTGGCCAATCGAATCTCTTTGTACTTGCATTTGGTATTATGCTTGGTAGCCTGGTTCTACTGGTGCTGGAGATGAAGATCCCACACGTCGATCTGGAGAATCCCGAGAAAATGCCTTTTAAAATTGAAACCAAAGCCTTCATGATTATTGCAGCCATCACCATGCATAACCTGCCGGAAGGGTTATCCGTTGGCGTCAGCTATGCAAGCTCGGATGAGAACCTGGGCAATCTCATTGCCTTTTCCATTGGATTGCAGAATGCACCGGAAGGATTCCTGGTGGCCCTCTTTCTTGTGAACCAGAACATTGGCCGCTTCAAAGCACTGGGTATTGCCACCCTGACCGGAGCGGTAGAGATTATTACAGCTATGATTGGTTACACCTTGAGCAGTCTCGTAGCTGGTCTTGTCCCTTATGGTCTGGCCTTTGCAGCCGGTGCGATGATGTTCATTGTTTATAAGGAACTTATTCCCGAAAGTCACGGCGATGGCAATGCACGTGTGGCGACGATGTCCTTTTTGCTCGGGCTCATCACGATGATTGGTCTGACCGAACTGTTTTAATTGAAGACTAAAGAACCCGGCGAACAGTCCAAGACTGTCGACCGGGTTCTTTGTTTAGCCACAAATGAAGATTCCATGAAATTACTGGGATCGCCTGTCAGAGGCATTATGCCCTCTCCTGATCAGGATTGGATGAAACGAATCAGCTCCGAATTGAATTTTTCCAATTCATCATAGAATGCACCATGACCGCTCTCTTCAAAAGCAATCAGTTGAGACGAAGCGATGCCCTTGTGCATCTGCTCCGCGAACTCAAACGGACAGATCTCATCTTTTTTCCCGTGTAAAATGGCTGTTGGCACCTGAATCGAACTCAGTTCACCTCGCAAATCCTCATCCCGCAACGCAATTGCACTGCGAATGGTACCATAAGATGAAGCTTCCATGCCGAGGGCGTGGAACCAATCCATGAATGGCTGACTGTGTTTCTTCGCGAAGAACATGCCGCCAAACGTCTCCAGCAACTTCGGACGATCTGCGAAGATCGGCTCAATGATCTGCTCGTTCAGCTGCTCTGGAGTCAATCCATACGGATATCCTTCACGCTGTGTGAACACAGGTGCTGCCGCAGATAACAAGGCCAGCTTGGAGACTCCATGTCCCTTATGGCGAGCCATGTAATGTACTGCGATCGCTCCACCCATAGAGAATCCTGCGAGTACCGCGTCTTTCAGCTCCAGATCATCAATAACAGCACGAACATCGTCTGCCATACGATCATAATCATATCCTGTGGAAGGCTTATCCGATAAGCCATATCCTCTAAAATCTATCGCGATGGCACGAATGCCATGGTTCGGAAGTACGTTCAACTGGTATTCAAACATTTTATAATTAACAGGCCAGCCGTGCAAAAAGACAACCGGGGTGCCTTCGCCAATATCTTCAACATATACTTTTACATTTGGTTCCACTTGTACATAACGTCCCATATTTCACAGCTCCTTTTATCCTCGAATCGTCTCTTCGAATCATTACCCGCTGACCCAAGGTTCAAACGTGAGCCGTTCAATCAGCCGCCTATTACTAGCGAAACCAATTAACCATTTTCCTCTCCAAATCTGATTACCGCAGCAGCCTAAGCCCATTCAGAATAACCAGAATTGTACTGCCTTCATGACCTACCACACCTAGAGGCAATGCGACGTCTTGGAGGAAGTTACCCGCAATTAAAGCCAGAATAACGGTGATGGCAAAAAACATATTCTGTTTCACCGTACGCTGTGCTCGACGAGCCTGCCCAATTACCCAAGCGATCTCTTCAATGTTGTCGTTCATGAGTACCGCATCGGCGACCTCCAGTGCAGTCCCGCTACCCGACAATCCCATCCCCATACCCACAGTAGCTGCTGCAAGTGCCGGTGCATCATTGACACCATCCCCTACCATTAACACAGGACCATACTGTTTACGGAGCGCTTGTACCTGCTTCACTTTATCTTCAGGCAGCAAATCTGCATAGACCATGCTTACTCCTGTTTCACGGGCAATTACAGAGGCTGATCTGGCTCGATCTCCTGTTAACATGGCAACTTTTACACCCATCGCTTCAAGCTTTTTCACTGCAGCTGCTGCCTGTGGCCGTACCGTGTCCCGCATCGCGATCAGTCCGACCAATTCACCATCAGCCATAACAACGGATACCGTTTTCCCCTCCCCCTCAAGACGGGAGCATACATCGCCCAACTCAGAAGATACCTTCACATTGTTAGCAACATGTTCATCTGGATCACCAACGTTGCTATCTTTCATCTCCTCTGACTGCATCAATCCCAGTACATCTGTTTTGCCAATGCTCCAGACCACACCATTTATAGTTCCTTCGATACCCCAGCCTGTTAGAGCCTGTATGTGCTCCGCTTCCTGAAGTGTAATGTTCTCCTTGTTCGCCTGATCTACGATGGCACGAGCTAAAGGATGCATCGAGAGGTTCTCAATTGCCGCTACCGCAGCTAACAGCTGGGCGCGATCTACATTTTCAGCCGTAATAATATCTGTCACTTGCGGGGTCCCCATGGTCAATGTACCTGTTTTGTCAAAAGCCACGACCTGCGTGCGAGCCATATTCTCCATATGGGCACCTCCCTTGAAGAGAATGCCACGGCGGGCGCTGCTGGACATCGCGGACAGCATGACAGGCATGATGGAAGACACCAATGCACAAGGCGAAGCAACAACCAGAAATACCATCGCTTTATAAAATGCCTCATTCCATGTCCAGCCAAGCAGTAGTGGAGTTCCTGCAATCACAAGTAAAGTCACCCCTACAACAATGCGTGCGTAAATTCCTTCAAACCGCTCCATAAAACGCTGGGAATCCGGCACTTCCGCCTGCGCTTCCTCCACCATTTTAATGATTTTGCCAAACAGTGACCCTTCAGCCGATTTTGTAACCTCTACGTATAAAGCACCCTCCCCGTTTACCGTACCTGCATAGACTTCATCCCCCGCAACTTTGTCCACAGGCAGGGATTCTCCGGTGATGGACGACTGATTGATAAAAGAACTCCCCCGGTACACGACACCATCTGCTGGGATGAGTTCTCCCGGTTTGACCAACAGGAGATCACCCGGCTCCAGATCATCAATAGCCACGAGGTTCATCTGTCCATCCTCAATACGCAGTGCAGTCTCTGGCTTGAGCGCCAGTAAAGATGAAATATCCTTATGACTGCGCTCTGTCGCGTAACTTTCCAACGCACCACTGAGTGCAAAAATAAAGATCAGCATCGCGCCTTCATTCCAGTAACCAATGGCTGCTGCCCCAAGGGATGCGGCAATCATCAGCAGATTTACATCCAGATCACGGTCCTTGACCAGTGTCTCGATGCCCTCCTTCGCTTTGGTCCAACCGCCAACGACATACGCGACAATGTAGAGCATGATGGATAAGGTACCAAAATACGGTGCAGTTCCCCAGGCAATCAGCATCAACAGCCCGCTGCCCAATGCAGATTGCATCTCTTTATTCTGCAACATGGCTCGAAAATCAGGCTTACTTCCCCGGTTTGGGCCTGGTGTTTGGGATAAGCGCTGTTCCGCTTGTTTCTGTCTGTGTAGTGGTTGATGTATCGCTTGCATATAAATCACGTTCCTTTCCAATGGTAGGTTTGCGGATGACGAGTCTGCTAAATTCCGCTCCCAAAAATGAAGTTGTATTGAGAATGAGAGCCATTGTTAATGCCCTAAAAATGACACATGCTGCTGCGGGAATCCCGCAGCAGCATGGTTTTGTGAATGATTTTAAATAATCTCGAATGAGAATGATAATCATTTTTGCACTTATGCAATTGTTTTTACTCAATGCAACTTTTAATCAGTATATGCCTGTGGTCCTCATTTGTAAATGGGCTTTTTTTCAATCGTTACTCATAAATGCGGGTTCAAAAAGACAAAAAGCCGCTGTCCCGGGGGACAACGGCTTTAACCATCTATTGATATTCGTTTGACCTGTTTATGGCATATCACTTAAGTGATTGTTCTCACATCCACCCAATGCCATTTACGCGCCTACACTTGCTCCCTGACTTGCTTTGATGGCTTGCTCCAGATCATAGATAATGTCTTGAATGTTCTCCGTACCCACAGACAGACGAATCAATTCCGGATTAACCCCTGCTGCGGTCTGTTCATCTTCAGTCAACTGTGCGTGAGTTGTACTTGCCGGGTGAATAATCAGTGACTTGGAATCGCCAACGTTCGCAAGGTGAGAGAACAGTTTGACACTCTCAATCAACTTGCGACCGGCGTCCGCACCACCTTTAATTCCAAAGGTCAGAATCGCACCTTGCCCTCTTGGCAGATACTTCTGTGCAAGCTCATAAGAACCATGGCTCGGCAGACCTGCATAACTTACCCAAGACACATCCTCATGTTTCTCAAGGAATTCCGCAACCGCAAGGGCATTGCTACTATGACGCTCTACGCGCAGATGTAATGTCTCCAGTCCTTGCAGCAGCAACCATGAGTTGAATGGAGAGATCGTTGCCCCCAAGTCACGCAGAAGTTGTACACGAGCTTTGATAATATAAGCAATCGGTCCAACCGCTTCCGTATATACCACACCGTTATAACTGGAGTCCGGCTCCGTCAACCCAGGGAACTTGCCACTTGCTTTCCAGTCAAATTTTCCGCTATCCACGATAACGCCACCAATGGATGTACCATGACCCCCAATAAATTTCGTTGCAGAGTGAACGACAATATCTGCGCCATGTTCGATTGGACGAAGCAGGTACGGACTTGGGAATGTATTATCCACGATCAAAGGAATTCCATGTTCATGAGCGATGGCTGCCACCGCTTCAATATCCAGTACATTCCCCTTTGGATTACCGATCGTTTCGGCATACAATGCTTTCGTTTTCTCCGTAATCGCTGCCCGGAAATTCTCAGGATCACTGGAATCCACAAATTTCACGTCTATACCCAATTTTGGCAAAGTCGTCGAGAACAGATTGTATGTACCTCCATACAAACTCGCCGAAGACACGATCTCATCGCCTGCACCAGCAATATTCAGAAGTGAAAACGTAATGGCTGCCTGACCAGAAGCTGTAGCCAGCGCTCCAGCTCCGCCTTCCAACGCCGCAATCCGTTGCTCAAACACGTCGGTTGTTGGATTCATCAGGCGGGTATAGATGTTGCCAAACTCTTTCAAACCAAACAAGTTAGCTGCATGCTCGGTGTCCTTGAATCCATAGGATGTTGTCTGATACAAGGGTACAGCTCGTGCGTTGGTGGTTGGATCAATCTCCTGGCCTGCATGAATTGCCAATGTTTCAAATGAAAGCTCACGTTCGTTTGACATAAATCTGAATCCTCCCTCGATATATACGTTCTTTAAGTTCCTGATGTCTTCGCATGGTGGCGTATGTTTTCCATATTCTCTCACAAGATGTCGCATTTGAAAAGACTTATTTCCGATTGTTCCGATAAGAAAAATTAAATATGTGCATTATCGATTTCTGTACCAAAAAAACCTTTGCACTGGCAAAGGTTTTTCAGCTACTTTGGCTTCGGTATGCAATACCTCATCCAGGGTTTGGTTAGACCCGAACTGCACTCCATACTTCACGCAAATGTTTGGCCGCAGGTACAGCTTCCTCCGCAGTTACACCTTCAAGTGAAATATCGATATGTGGCTTATACGTTTTTAGCAATTCAAAAAATAACGGGTAATCCAGTATACCTGCCCCAGGTACCGGATTAAACTTCTCTCCCTGTGCATCAAAGGCTACATCTTTGGCATGGATCACAATCATGCGCTGATACAGCGATTCCATCACCTCGCGCAAGAAAGCCCCTTGATCTGCTGCATGTGGTTGTTTGATCAGATTACACGGATCGAACAGCATCCCCAGATTCGATGAAGGAATCTCTTCAAACAAACGGGTCATATGTTCATGGGTATGAAGAGTATGTGTGGACACAGGCTCAATCGCCGCATGCACGCCCCATTTCTCCGCTTCCTCAGCCAACTCCTCAACCGTTTCTTTCAGCACACTCCACGCCTTCTCTTCATATCCATCCGGATGCGTACCCCGATAGGTGTCCAAGCCCCCGGTCTCCGTTGCTACCATGCTGCAACCAAAATCCCGGGCATAACGCAGATGCTCCTTGAATCGATCAATGTCCGCACGTCTTGTTATCGGATCAGGGTCAATCGGATTAATATAACAGCCCAGTACCGCAATCTTCACCCCGCGCTGTGCAAATTGATCTCCAATCTCATTCGCCAGCCCAGGGCTGAGCTTGCCATTCGATGAGTCCACATCGGATAATGCTTTGGCCAGCGCCAGCTGTACGGAATTAAATCCGTTATCCGCAATCGTCTGCGCAAGCTGTGCTGTAGGCTGTTTGCCAAATGTATGTGCCAGAATACCAAGTTTCATCTCACTGCCTCCTTATGCTAATCCGATTATCAAGTGATTAACGTGCCATCCAGCCGCCATCGACATTCAGCACATGACCATTCAGATAATCCGAAGCGGCAGATGCCAGAAAGACAACCGGACCTTTCAGATCTTCAGGTGTTCCCCAACGCCCCGCAGGAATACGGGCTGTAATATCCCGGTAACGATTCTCGTCCGCACGGATCTGGGTAGTATTATCGGTTTCCATATAACCAGGTGCGATACCGTTAATCTGGATTCCTTTACCTGCCCATTCATTGGCGAGAGCTTTGGTTAAACCGGCAACGCCATGTTTACTGGCTGTATATCCTGGCACATTGATCCCACCTTGATAGGACAACATGGATGCAATATTAATGATTTTGCCACTTCCGCGTTCAATCATATGTCTGCCTGCCAATTGGCTTAGGAAAAATACAGTGTTCAGGTTCAGACCAATTACATCATGCCAGTCCTGCCCTGCATGATCAGCCGCAGGTGTGCGACGGATGATTCCGGCATTGTTGACGAGAATGTCAATTCTGCCCTGGAACGCAAGCGCCTGTTCGAACACAGCCGACAACTCATCTTCACGACTTAAATCCGCTTCAATCACATAAGCTTTGCGTCCGAGTGCTTCAATGGCACTTGCCGTTGCCGCAGGCTTGGAATAAGAGACCAGCACCACATCAGCACCTGCTTCTGCCAAACCAATGGCCATCCCTTGTCCAAGCCCTCCCGAGGTACCTGTCACCAGTGCAACTTGTCCGCTTAAATCAAATGGGTTCATGAATGATTCCTCCGCATGGTTTTGATATGCAATCCTTAGATCCGTCCGTTCTTTAATCCCATGAATAATGAATGAGGTTAACTTTGATAATCCACTGTGACACCGCTCTGCTCGTATAAGGCAGCCGTCTCTTCATCCAAACGACTATCGCTGATAATATAGTCCAGTTCCGAACACTGGGCGAAAGTTCGCAGTGCAAATTGTCCGAATTTATAATGATCCACAACGCCGTATACTTGCTGCGAGGCAGTTATCATTGCTTTTTTTAAAGGAACCAGATCTCCCGTGTATATGGATAATCCAAATTCCGGATGAAGGGCTGTCGTGGATATAAAGGCTTTATGAATGTTAAGACTGGATATAAATGCAGCCGTATCATCTCCAACCAGCATATTCCGTACACGAGCCCCGCCAGGCACAACCAGTCGTACTTGCTCCTTTTTGGTCAACTCCGCAATAATGAACAGGTCATTGGTCACCACCGTCAGCGGTTGATTATCGAGACGTTTGGCCATCTCCAGCGTGGTGCTGCCACCATCGAGAGCAACGATATCTCCAGGTCGAATGTAAGCAAGGGCACGTTCAGCAATCTCCGTCTTCTCCGGATGATGCTTCTCGGTAACTCCGCGGCTATTCAAGATGCCATACTGGTCATTCTGAGCCAGCATAGCACCACCATGGACACGTACGAGCAGTCCCATACTCTCCAACTTGTCGAGATCCTCTCGCACAGTCTTCCCAGTCACCTGCAACAGTTCACTTAGATCACTGACGGTTACTTCCTGGCGCTCCAGCAGAGCCTCCATAATTTTTTCATGTCTTTTCAATGGATTCATCATAATCAACTTCCTATACTACCTGAGTCAAATGAATGAGTGTTCTAGCGTCCATCCTGTCAATTTAACTCAGACATCTGTAATTTATTATTTCAGGTCTTTCATCGCTACGCCGTCCATATCTTCGAACGTCTGGTTCTCACCAGCCATCGCCCAACAGAAGGTGTAATTGCTTGTACCCACACCACTGTGAATGGACCAGCTTGGGGAAATGATCGCCTGGCGATCACGTACAACCAGATGACGTGTTTCGTTTGGCTCACCCATCATATGGAATACAACACCATCTTCAGGCAAGTTCCAGTACAAGTATACTTCGGAACGGCGGTTATGGGTATGTGCAGGCATCGTGTTCCACATGTTACCCTTGTCGAGTTCGGTAATGCCCATCACCAACTGACAACTCTGAATTCCGCCTTCTCCTTGGTGAATGTAACGATAGATCGTACGCTCATTGGAAGTTTCGATGCTGCCCAGATGATTTGGCTGAGCTTGTTCTTGCGTTGCTTTTACTGTTGGATAGGTGTGATGAGCCGGTGTGGATACAAAATAGAATTGGGCAGGTTGAGCCTTGTCACTGCTTGTGAACATAACTTCCTTCACACCTCTACCGATGTAGAGACATTCCTTCGCTCCAATCTCATAACCTTGTCCGTCCGCTGTCACTGTTCCGTGACCACCGACATTAATGATACCGATTTCACGACGCTCCAGGAAAAAGTTCGTTCCGATATCTTTCAGGTTCACTTCAAGGGTAATGTCCTTGCTCTCAGGTACAGCCGTTCCCACAATATAACGATCCACATGAGAATACACCGTTACCAATTCATCGGTTGCAAACAGTTGCTCCATCAAAAATTCCTCACGCAGGCGAGATGTATCATACGTTTTCACTTCATTGGGATGTGCAGCATAACGATTTTCCATTATTAATCCATTCCTTTCGTCATTTAAATTAGTTGGGATTGAGTTTGATAATGTTCATATAAGTTCATTTTAGTTCATTATGTATCTTTTGTGTACCTTTATTTTCGAAAAAGTAATTTATGTGATAATGAGATTAAGACTTTTTTCCAAGTTTTATCTATTACTGTATTAAGAGAACCTTCCCCTCGAAACCTGATTCAGCCGCTGCAATAGCCTGTTGTACTTTCGTTAGTTCATACGTCGCCCCAATGTTTGCCATGACAAGCCTCCCTGCTCTGACCAGCTTCATCACCTCATGAAATACCTGTTCCCAGCGTTCTTGCGAACAGCGTTCCACCCAATGCTTTAACCAGAAAAGTTTCACATGAACTTGTGTTCCCCGGGTTACTTCATGCCATAACGGTGTGATCCCCGAAAGTAGTCCTACACTGATGACCGTACCATTTGACTTAAGACAACTGACCAACTGTTCCCCGTCTGTCCCTCCAATACAATCCACGGCTGCATCAGCACCGCACCCCTCTGTTAATTCCGTGATTCTAGCCTGGAGCAACTCTTTCGTTGTATTGATAACAGAAGCTGCTCCAAGACGATACAGTTCAGCAGTATGACGATCATCTCTCGTAAGCGCAATCAATTTGAATCCATAGATTTTTGAGATCTGTGCAAAGATTCGTCCGATCGCAGATCCCCCTGCATTCACAATCAGGGTATCACCGTACGTAAGCTTAAGCACCTCTGTACAGATCAACCAAGCCGTAACCGGATTAATATAGAGCTGACTGGCTGAGTGATCATCGATATCATTCGGCACAATAATCGTATGTTGCTCCAAAGTCTTCACGACGTCCTGCCAAGTATTCTCGCCTTTTAGTGGCAAGACACGGCGCCCCAACATTTGATTGGAAACTCCCGGTCCTACTGCTTCTACCACCCCCACACCCTCAAAACCGGGAACAGCTGGTAATCTGGTACGATGCGGGTAAGCTCCTCGAACAGGAATGATATCGGAGGGATTAATAGGCCGAGCATACATCCTCACTGCTAATTCACCGGGGCCAGGGGGTATCACATCTTTTTCTTCCATACATAACACTTCACTTGGTTCGCCAAAACGATAATAACGGATTACCCTAGCTTTCATTGGTACATCTCCTAAAATAAATTTGCTAAAATAGCTCTAGCTAAAATATTGAATATATTTACAGGGTGTATAACAATAGTATCACTGGTAAATTATTTCATAAACGACTTATGAAGATATAATACAACTTTTTTTCATTTAAAAATATGCGATATCTTCTGCTTAGTAAAAAAAGAGCCCCACAACCTTGAATTCCAAGGTCGTGAAGCTCTCTCATCATATCAATTAATGTGCAACAGCATTGTTAAGCATGATCCAGATCGAACCAATTACGATAGTCATCATAATCAGTAATCCGAAAATAAGGGCCATGACATTCCAGCGTGGTTTCTCTGTTTCACGGATATGCATGAAGAAGAAGAGTTGAACCACAAACTGAAGTGCTGCTGTACCAAGAATCACAATGAGTGTTCCTGTTTTGCCCATCATGTCGTTCAAAACCACCACAAGTGGAATGATTGTCAGTACGACGGACAGAATGAAGCCGATGACATAAGACTTCAGTGAGCCATGTTGTTCATGGCCGTGGGAATCATGTGAGTTGTGCTCTGCCATCTACATCACCCCCATGAGATAGACGATCGACAGGAGGAAAATCCATACGACGTCCAAGAAGTGCCAGTACAAACTGATAACGTTGATTTTACCGCGAGTAACATCAGTAATACCACGTTTTTTCAGTTGGAACATGAGTCCAATCATCCAGATCAGACCAAGCGATACGTGAAGTCCGTGAGTACCCACGAGAGTGAAGAATGCGCCAGAAGCAGCACTCGTTGTAAAGCTAAACCCTTCGTGAATCAACTCAATAAACTCATAAACCTCCAGGGCGATAAAGCTTGCACCCAGAACAGCTGTAACAATCAGCCAGTTAATCAATTGTTTCACTTTACCCTGGTTCATTGCCAGAACGGCAAGTCCGCTCGTAAATGAACTTGTGAGCAAGATAAATGTCTCGGCGATAACGCCAGGCATTTTGATCAATTCAGACAAAATCGGTCCGCCCGCCGTATTGTCACGCAACACAATGAAGGTTGCGAACAATACGGAGAACAGTATAACGTCGGAAATCAGGAAGAACCAGAAACCGAGAATTTTCATTTCCTGTGGATCATGATGTCCATGGTCGTGACCATGTGCATGATTCTCACCGTGCTTAGCGGCTGCTTGAGCCATCTATACCGACCCCCTTAACGACGCTTCGGTACGCTTAATTTCGTCGACCGGAATGTAATAATCCGTATCGTAAGAGAATGAACGGGCGATCATACAGATGCCTACGCCAGCAAGTCCGAGAATCGCCATCCACAGCCAACCGAATACGAAGCCGAAACCAGCAACGAACCAGAAGACAGACATGATGAACGGAATCGAAGAATTCTTCGGCATGTGAATCGGCTCAAGCGGTTGCTCAGGCGGATAGATGCCTTTGGCACGACGTTCTTTCTCTTCCCACCACTCATCGATATCATCTCCGCGCGGTGTAACAGCGAAGTTATATTCAGGAGCTGGTGAAGGAATCGACCACTCGAGCGTACGACCATCCCATGGATCGCCGGAAGCTTTAAGTGTTTTGTATTTGCGAATACCGTCTGCAATTTGTGCAACTTGGAACAAGAATCCGACACCCATCAGGAATGCCCCGATTGTGGATACGAAGTTCAGTTCCCACCAGCCAGTATCCCAGCCGTATGTGCTCAGACGACGTGTCATACCCATCAGACCGACAGCGTACTGCGGCATGAAGCAGACATAGAAACCAATATTCCAAGTCCAGAATGCCCATTTGCCCAGTTTCTCTGGAAGTTGGAAACCGAACATTTTAGGCCACCAGTAATACAGACCTGCGAAGTATCCGAATACTACGCCACCGATCAATACTTGGTGGAAGTGAGCAATCAGGAAGTAACTGTTATGGAACTGGAAGTCAGCAGGAGCAACGGATAACAGAACGCCAGTCATACCCCCGACAATAAAGCACGGGATAAAGGCAAGTGTCCACATCATCGGAGTCGCCATGCGAATCCTTCCTCGATACATGGTAAACAGCCAGTTAAATATCTTAACCCCCGTTGGAATAGCAATCAACATCGTAGTTACGGCGAAGAATGCATTCACGTCCGCTCCTGAACCCATCGTGAAGAAGTGATGCGCCCATGTGAAGAAGGACAGGAAGCTGATAATTAACATTGCAAATACCATTGACTTGTAACCAAACAGTTTTTTCCGAGAGAAGGTACTTACAATCTCGGAGAATACACCGAATGCCGGCAAGACGACAATGTATACCTCAGGGTGACCCCACATCCAGATCAAGTTGATATACATCATTGGGTTACCGCCCAGATCAAGTGTGAAGAAATGCGCCCCGGCAAACCTGTCGAGGAATAACAATGCAAGTGTCACGGTCAAGATCGGGAAAGCAAACAAGATAATGATACAAGTGGAGAATACCGACCATGTGAACATCGGCATTTTCATCCATCTCATGCCTGGCGCACGCATTTTAATGATGGTAACCAGGAAGTTGATACCGGTAGCCAGGGAACCGATACCCGATATCTGTATACCCCATATATAGAAGTTCTGTCCGACCCCCGGACTGTGTGACAGTTCCGATAGAGGTGGATAACTCAGCCATCCTGCATCCGGTGAACCACCGATAACGAAGGACAGGTTAAACAGCATTGCTCCCAGGAAGAATAACCAGAAGCTCAATGCATTCAGAAACGGGAAGGCAACGTCCCTTGCTCCGATCTGTAATGGCACGATAACGTTAAATAAACCAAACATAAATGGCATCGCCATGAACAAGATCATGATCGTGCCGTGAGTTGTAAAGACCTGATTATAATGTTCAGGATGTAAGAAATCCATGTTAGGCATAGCCAGCTGCAGACGCATCATCAATGCATCCACACCACCACGGAACAACATGATAATGGAAGCAATGATATACATAATACCGATCTTTTTATGATCGACGGTAGTTAACCAGTTACGCCAGAGCCAGCCCCATTTTTTGAAATAAGTCAGCACCGTTACGATCGTAATCATCGTAATACCGATGGCCACGTCTGCTCCATAGATCAGCGGGTCGCCAGTTACGAAAAACTCCGATGCAAACTCTTTAAGTCTCTCTAACATTGGGGGCCTCCTTTCGAATCTTTAGTTAGCACTCTTGTCCTCATCTTGATTGGACACATCGGTTTGACTTTGAATGGCTTCAGAAGCTTCACTTGAACTTCCATGCTTACTGTGAGCACTTTGACCATCTACAACATACTTGGTCACAATATTTTGGAACAATCCTTCTGGGAAGGCAGAATAATAAGCAACATTGCTTGTTCCTGGTTCAGCCAGTGCAGCGTAACCTTCTGTAGTCAACGCCTGAGAACTCTGTTTCACTTCAGCTACCCAATTGTCAAAATCTTCGTCCGATGTAGCATTCACATCAAAACGCATTTCTCCAAAATGTTCACCTGTGAAGTTAGCGCCTGAACCCCAGTACTTGCCTTCATGATCTGCCTGCAGATACAAGGTCATCGCCATACCCGACATCGTATAAATCTGTCCTCCAAGTTGCGGAATCCAGAATGAGTTCATTGGTGAATCCGCAGTGAGTTCAAATTTCACGGGCCGGTCTGCCGGAATATTCAGCGTGTTGACCGTTGCAATCCCTTGCTCAGGATACATAAACAGCCATTTCCAGTCCAGTGAAGACACTTGGATGGTAATTGGTTCTTTCTCATGAGCCAACGGCTTCGAAGGCTCCAGATCATACGTGTAACGAATCGTTACAATTGCAAGTATTCCAATAATAATAATTGGAACCGTCCACCAGATTGCCTCCGCCTTCGTACTATGAGACCAGTTAGGCTCATAAGCAGCTTTGTTATCCGGCTTGTCGCGGTAACGCCATACGATTACGGCAGACAAAATGAGTACTGGCACAATGATGACAGCACACAAAATTGTCGAGATGACAATCAAATCTCTCTGCGAAGCGCCAATTGGCCCCTTCGGATCCAGAACAACGTACTGCCCGCCTGCCAGCATTGGCCAGACAATCAATGCAATTGTAACCAACGTCAGGACAACCGGAATGATAATCCGGATTAGCGACCTAGGTTTCTTGTTCATTTTGATCCCCTCTCCTTAAATTCGCTCATACTGAAAAATCAGTATACTACTCTCTTCCTACTAAAGATATCAGAAATGAACATCTTTTTTGTTCTTGTTAACAAATTTGTCGATTTTACACCTTAAATGTGTGAATTTTTTCTCACAAATCGCTTGCATGCTTGATATTTGTACTTCGTAATCTTTACACTTCAAGTCACAAAATAAAACCCTTTGCAGTCCCGTTGAACAGTGTCAACGAATCCGCAAAGGGCTTTATTGACTGGATTCCGGGAACTCATCCAGTCTTATTATGAACGAATTAACGCAGGATTATAATCAATCGGCGCCTTCGTCTTCCCGGCGTGTATGAACAAGGCCAATCGCTTTGGCAATAACGTAAATAAACACACTACCTACAAGGAATCCAATACCAACCATCAAGCCAAGATTACGATCATTAAATTCGTTCAGATTGATCAGACACATGACCACTCCCGTAATGAGTGCGACCCATGCCAGAACTGTCATCGTCAAGACGGCGCGCCGCATATTTTTGTCTTTGCGCTCCAATTGGCTGACCATTGCTGTCTTCGATGCCATAGTAAACACTTCCTTTTCCCTTTTTGTAAGTGCTTTCCTTATACCAATATACCACATCAGTATGATTTTTAGTCAACAAATGTTCAAATTTTATTCGCAATTTGGACACTTTATTTTAAATTTATCCGTTGACAAAACATTATTCATTTCTTCCTTACTTCTTATAACCCAAAAATAGTCTCTTCATAACAGGAACTGTACTTGACCTTATGAAACCTTTATGAACTACTCATTTCCAACGGTAAAAATACAAAAAAACGACGGCACATTGGAATAATCCAATGTTACCGTCGTTCTCATCTTTAATAAGGGAACCATATATAATGAGGACCTGCTTTACCCTTTAAACCTGCCACCCAAACTATTGGGGATTATGTTCGTTCCGTGTCTCCAACCAATTATTCTTGATGACGTTCTGATACCAGTAATAACTCTCCTTCGGTGTTCTCACGAGTGAACGATAGTCCATATGAACAAGACCAAAACGCATACGGTAGCCTTCTGCCCACTCGAAATTATCCATCAGTGACCATGCCATGTACCCTTTCAGGTTAATGCCGTCATTAATGATGCGGTGAATTTGAGCCAAATGCTGCTCATAATATGAAATCCGGCGATCATCGTTAATTTTCCCGTTCTCCAGGTCATCATTGATGCAGGCACCATTCTCTGTGATATATACATCCACATTGCCGTACTTTTGCAAGTAATGCATAAATTCATACAAACCACGTGATTCTACAGGCCAGCCAATATCGGTTTTGGTGAGGCCCATATCAACTTCTTCCGATTGCAGAGCACCTGCCTCCGGATTGAAGCGATTGATTCCCATCGTGTAATAGTTAATGCCGAGCAGATCGATTGGTTGTGAGATGATCTCCATATCGCCTTCCTGAATTGGAACGGTAGCCCCCGCTTCTGCAAACCAATCCACCATAAACTGCGGATATGAACCTTTGTAGATTGGATCAAGGAACCAATCGGTATTAAGCGCAATTGATCGGTCACACGCAGCTTGGTCCTCTGGAGATTTGCTGTACGGCTCAGCCCAGCAAACGTTCGGAGCAATACCAATCTGACCGGTTGTTCCCAAGCGACGGAAAGATTGAACGGCTTTACCATGAGCAACCAGTAATCCATGTGCCACATTAATAGAAGTTTGCAGGTCTTTGTTTCCTGGCGCATGAATCCCGAGAAGGTTTGACAGGAACGCGATACACCATGGTTCGTTGAATGTCAGCCAGAAGTTGATTTTTCCAGAGAATTCTTTGAAGATCACTTCGGCATATTTCACAAAAGCATCTACAGTTCTGCGGTTGCCCCAGCCCCCGTCATCCTCCAGCGTTTGTGGAAGATCCCAATGATACAGAGTGAGGAACGGTTCAATTCCAGCTTCAATTAATGCATCCACGAAGCGGTGGTAGAAGTCCAGACCTTCCCGATTGATCTCCCCATCTCCGTCAGGAATAATGCGCGGCCACGCAATGGAGAACCGGTACGTATTAATCCCGAGTTTCTTCATTAGTTCGATGTCTTCCTCGTAACGGTGGTAACTGTCACATGCGACATCCCCATTGTCTCCGTTATATACCTTGCCAGGTGTGCGCGCAAACGTATCCCAGATGGATACCCCGCGTCCACCTTCCTGTGCAGCTCCTTCTATTTGATAGGAAGCTGTTGCTGTACCCCAGCGAAAATCTTGCGGAAATTTAAAAATGGTCATGGTTTGCTCCTCCGTCTCATGATGACACGCGGATCGTCTGTCCTGCGGTCATGGTTAAAATAATTACATAATCGCCCTGAGGCGTAAGCTCTGCCTTGGCTTGTTCATTTTCTTCTACACGCAGCGGATAAGCACTGCGAAGGGCCAGCGTGTCACTTCGGTCTGCTTTGATGACTGCTGACGCAAGCTTGTTGTCCGCCCATGTTATGCCCACTGTATAACCACCTCTTGCACGAAGCCCTTCAACTCGACCTTGATTCCAGAGTTCAGGCAGTGCCGGCAGTAAATGTAACTCTTTCAAGTGACTCTGCAACAACATCTCGGCTATTCCAGCCGTGCCTCCAAAGTTACCATCGATCTGGAACGGCGGATGATCGTCAAACAGATTCGGATGTGTGGATCGGGCCAACAACGTGCGCACAAACTGATGTGCCTGGCTGCCATCCAGCAGTCGTGCATACAGATTGATCAACCATGCACAGCTCCATCCTGTATGCCCGCCACCTTGTGAGATACGACGTTCAAGTGATACCCGTGCTGCTTCTACCAATTCCGGTGTGTGTACTCGATTGATCTGCTCTCCCGGATACAGTCCATACAGATGGGAGACGTGACGATGCCCTGGCTCGGATTCGGCAAAATCTTTAAACCACTCCAGCAATTGTCCTTCGCTTCCAATTTGGAATGGATAGAGTTTGTCCAGAGCCTCACTCCACTCGCTTGCCAACGACTCATCTAGATTCAATTGCTTCGCGGCCTCAACACAGCGGCTGAACAGTTCACGAATTAACGTCATATCCATCGTTGAAGCCATGGATATACTGCGTGCCTCCCCAGCATCTGTGAGAAACTTGTTCTCTGGTGAAGTGGATGGAATCGTAACCAGATAACCATCGGGCCCTTCCACCAGCCAATCGAGACAGAACAAGGCAGCCTCTTTCATGATGGGATAGGCACGTTCCTCAAGAAAACGCTGATCCCCGGTAAATTGGTAATGCTCCCATAGATGCGAGGTCAGCCACACGCCACCCATCGGCCAGAAAGCCCAGCTTGCATCTCCACCTGTCGGTGTAGAGGTTCTCCAGATATCCACGTTATGATGAGCAGTCCATCCACGAGCTCCATACAGAATCCGTGCCGTTCTTCGTCCTGTATCACTGAGATCGGTCAGCATATCAAACAGCGGCTCATGACATTCACTGAGATTGCAGACTTCTGCCGGCCAGTAATTCATCTCCGTGTTGATATTGATTGTGTAATCACTATGCCATGGCGGCTCTACCTGATGATTCCAGATTCCCTGCAGATTGGCAGGCTGGCTGCCCGGACGCGAACTAGCCATTAACAGATATCTTCCATATTGAAAATAAAGTGCCTCCAGTCCAGGGTCTTGTTGCCCTGCCTGATAAGCCTGCAGCCGCTCATCTGTAGGTAATTCGGCGTTAGCCGATACCCCTAAATCAATAGAGACTCTGTTAAACAACGCGCTATGATCCTGAATATGTCGGTCACGAAGCGCTTCTGCGCCATGTGTGGTCGCTTTGGAGATCATCTCCTTGCATTCCTCTTCCAATACAAGATGATCCTTCACAGGTAACACATCGTAACTCTCAAAGGAGGTAGCCGCTGCCAGATAGAAAACAACCTGGTCAGCACCGTGAATATGTAACTTGCCTTCCAGATTGGAGACCTTCACCTGATCGCCAGATGCCGTAAATGCTACACGGACAGCATAAGCCGTTCCCCGATCCTCTTCGTAGAGGACGGATTCCGGGTGATCTCTGAAGTAATTGGACTCCACATGACTTGGGCACCGACTGAACATGGTTAGAGCATCTCGCGAAGTCTCAACACGATAAGGATGGGGACTGTCTAGCGTAACACTTACATTCACAGCGCCCTTCTGATCAGCAGTCAATGTGCAGACCATTAGATCATCCGAAGCACTGGAATACACTTCACGTACGTAACGAGTTCCTTCCAATGAGTAGCTTGTGGTTGCAATACCCGATTCCAGATCAAGCTCCCGTTCAAATGCATCATATGAAGGATTCTCCAGACCCTCATGGTGCAATAGAAAATGACCCATCGGCTGGTAGGCCTCTACATCACGACCAAGCATTTCACGGTTCAACAAATCCTCAGCTTCACCATACTTCCCAGACATGATCAACTCTCGCGTCTGTTTCAAATACCGCTGACTGCTGTATTGAATCGTATCCCGTGGAAACCCTGACCATAAGGTATCTTCATTGAGCTGAATTCGTTCATCTGCTGCGCCACCGTACACCATGCCTCCAAGACGGCCGTTTCCGATGGGCAATGCTTCTTCCCAGCGTTTTGCCGGTTGTTGATACCATAGACGATTGATTTTAGTTTGTTTATTGTGTTGGGACATGATTAGCTCCTGTTCCTAAATCAGCTGTATATTACTTATGACATAAAACGTTTTCGGTAAGTGCTTACAATAATAAAATTATATGTGATTTCAAAATTTGCGTCAATGCAAATCATCACATCATTCCACAAAAAAAAGGCCCCATATAGAGCCCTTTCCTTGTGTAACCATGGATCACAGACAATCCATATTATTTTACGTCTTTTCCTGTCCACAGAGAGACACGTTCCTTAACCCAAACCGTAAATTGTTTCTCCATTTCAACTGCACCCGCTTTGTCCAAATCAGCCAGTAAAGCATCATAGGTTGCATCAAAGTTTGCTGGTGTAGTCAGAACAGCTTCCGGAATCCGTTTACGGATGATATCCTGCGTTTTCTGGAACGTTACCTCATAGTCTGTACCGGAAGGTACGGACATGTTATACGCTGCGCCCCAATCCTTAACTGGCAGATCTTCTTCAGCTGGATAGAACTCTTTCCAAGTCGTGATACCATAAGCTTTCAGCGTTTCTTTCTCAGCAGCTGTGTAACCAGCTACAATCTGCTCAGGGAAGTTTGTTGTGTAATAGTTATCCGTAGAATCTTTTACACCATCACCGTATCTTGCACTAAATACGTTATACATCCCAATTCCTGTTTCCTTGCTGAAATTGGAGTTGTCATTCGTTTTGCGGTCCTGTACGTCATCTGGAATCACGCGTTTACCATCTTCTACGTTGTAATGTTCACCTTCGATACCCCAGTTTCTCAGCACTTGTCCTTCATCGGAAGCAAGCCAATCCATGAATTTGATGATACGTACTGGATCTTTGGCCGAAGTTGTAATCCCGATACCATAACCGTCAAATCCGGCTGGTTGGAACGTGTGATCCACAATCTCATCGTTAAGTGATACAGAGAAGTGAGCGTATGTGGCATCATCCTTACCCGATGATTTAAGCGCGTTCTCCGCTTCTTGATAGTTCCACTCTTGGTCAATCAGACCGAGGACACGACCACTGGCAATTTTGGACTTATATTGGTCATCCTTTTGAACAAAGGCATCTTTGTCCAGTAGGCCTTCATTGTACATTTTATTCAACCAGCGGAAATATTCTCTTTCCTCTGGACGTTTGTAGTGCAATTTTGCTTCATACGTTTCAGGGTCAATGTAATATTCACCATCATCCGGTGCACCTGTTGCCTGGAAAGCCGGGTTCGTTACCGTGATCATGATTTTCCAATCATCTGCATTCAATGTTAATGGAATGGTTGGTTGACCATCAATGGTTGGATTTTTTTCATAATAGGCTCTGAGTACATTCTCGTAATCCTCAAGTGTCTTCACTTCAGGGTATCCAAGCTCTTTCAATACTCTTTGCTGAATTTCAAATCCACCTGTAGCGTCAAACGTAACATTATCAACACCCATATTGGTTGGAATGGTATAGATCGCTTGATCTTCCAGACTGTATTTCAAACGGTTCATCTGTTCCCCATAGATTTTTTTCAGGTTGGGAGCATGCTCCTCAATCAGATCCGTGAGATCCAGCATCGCGCCTGCATCCACAAGCTTAGATAAGTTACCTTTAGGGTAGATCATATCAGGAAAGTCACCACTGGCAGCCATTAGTGCAATCTTCTGGTTACCACCATCGTTTACATCATACTCTGCTTCAATGGTAACGCCTGTTTGCTCCGTAATCTTTTTACCAACAGCATCTTGCATCTTGTTCCAGGTTGGACTAGCATCCGCCCCGAAGAATGTAACTGTGATCGGTTCGGTTCCGCTGGACTCCGAAGTCTCTTTGGTTCCCGAATTCCCACAACCAGCTGTAACCAACATTGCACTTGCGAGCATCAACATTGCAAACGTCTTGGGTGTATTACCTTTCATTTTGCCTCTCATTGTCTAGTTCCCCCTATTATTTATGAAGGTTTTATCTGTATAACAGGCTTTATGCCTGAGGATACCACTTTTTTTGAATGCGCTTTCGGTATCGTTCATTCCGACGTGTTTACTGAAGCTGACGTTTCGATTCTGCAAAAGGAAAGATTCTTCTTCTAACAGACGTAAAACGTTTTCGGAAATGAGATAAACCGCTTACTGAAAGTGCTTACATGATAGATTATAGGCTATCCATCACCTCACGTCAACAATAAAAAAAGCCCTTTCTCAAGGGCTTTTTCCGCTATGAAAATCCTTAACTTTAATGCTTGGTTTTCAAGCTTATTTCACATCTTTTCCAGTCCAGAGAGCTACACGTTCTTTGATCCAAACCGTGTATTGTTTCTCCATCTCCACTGCACCCGCTTTATCGAGTTCAGCCAGAAGACTATCATATACGCTGTCGAAGCTCTCAGGTTTGGCAAGGATCGCCTCTGGAATACGTTTACGTACGATATCCTGTGTTTTCTGGAACGTTACGTTGTAATCCGTGTCAGATGGTACAGGCATGTTGTATGCTGCGCCCCAATCTTTCAGCTTCAGATCATCTTCGGAAGGATAGAAATCTTTCCATGTTGTAATACCATAGGCTTTCAACGTTTCCTTCTCAGCTGCAGTGTAACCTGCTTGGATCTGTTCAGGGAAATTCGTTGTGTAATAGTTATCTGTGGCATCTTTCACACCATCACCGTATCTGGCGCTAAATACGTTATACATGCCTACGCCTGATTCTTTGGTAAAAGCAGAGTTATCATTGGTTTTGCGATCTTGTACGTCAGCCGGAATGATGCGTTTCCCATTCTCGACTTGATAATGTTGGCCTTCAACGCCCCAGTTTCTCAGGACCTGACCTTCATCGGAAGCAAGCCAATCCATGAATTTGATAATACGTACCGGATCTTTGGCCGAAGTTGTGATTCCGATACCATAACCGTCAAATCCTGTCGGTTGGAACGTATGATCCACAATATCCTTGTTCAGGGATACGGAGAAGTGGGCATATGTTTTGTCGCCACCGTTAGATGATTTCAAAGCATTCTCCGCCTCACCATAGTTCCACTCCTGGTCAATTAGACCAAGTACACGGCCACTGGCAATTTTGGATTTGTATTGGTCATCCTTTTGAACAAATGTATCTTTGTCAAGCAGGCCCTCATTGTACATTTTGTTCAACCAACGGAAATATTCCTTTTCTTCAGGGCGTTTGTAGTGTAGAACGGCTTCATAGGTCTCAGGATTAATATAATACTCACCATCATCCGGTCCACCCGTAGCTTGGAATGCAGGGTTCGTTACCGTAATCATAATTTTCCAGTCATCTGCATTCAATGTTAACGGAATCGTCGGTTGACCATCAATCGTTGGATGTTTTTCATAATACGTTCTCAGTACGTTTTCGTAGTCCTCAAGCGTTTTTACTTCAGGGTAGCCGAGCTCTTTCAATACTCTTTGTTGAATTTCGAATCCGCCCGTAGCGTCAAACGCAACGTTATCTACACCCATATTGGTCGGGATCGTGTAAATGGCTTGATCTTCCAAACTGTATTTCAGACGGTTCATCTGATCACCATAGATTTTTTTCAAGTTGGGAGCATGCTCCTCAATTAGATCGGTCAGGTCCAGCATCGCGCCTGCATCCACAAGCTTAGACAAGTTGCCTTTAGGATAGATAATATCAGGGTAATCACCACTGGCAGCCATCAAAGGAATCTTTTGGTCACCACCATTATTCACATCATACTCAGCTTCAATTGTAACTCCCGTTGCCTTAGTAATCTCTTGACCGACAGCATCCTTCATGTTATTCCAGTTCGGACTCGCGTCTGCACCAAAGAATGTAAAGGTCACTGGACTGGTTGTATCTCCGGAATCAACCGGTTTCTCTGAAGCGTTAGTTCCTCCTCCACTGCCGCTGCATCCTGCTGTAATTGCAAGAGCACTGGCTAACAGAAGCATTGCGAATGTTTTTGGTGTTTTGCCCTTCATGTGTAATCCCCCTTATGGATATTAATGAAGCTGTATATTTGTATAACAGGCTGACCTGCACATACCGTGACCAGATGAAACAAATGTAATTTTCTTGTTTTTATAACATTAGAAGCGTTTTCTTAAAAAGAAAAAAATGTTCTTCTTGCCTTATTTCCTCTTCATTCTGCCAATGTTTACATTGAGATTAAGGTGTATGCCACGTGGTGTACAAGCAAATGTAAGTGCTTTCATAATTGAATAATAATCGCTCCTATATCCCTTGTCAATAGTGAATTTATAAAATTGAAAACGTTTTTTAGAAAACGTTTTAGATAAAAAAAGAACCCAGATATTCTGGATTCTTTTTCGTTTTAGATCTGAATTGCTAATCGTTTATTTAGCCTCTTCACCGCTCCACAATTGAACACGGTTTTGAACGAGTTCTGTATATTGTTTCTCCATATCCTCTGCTCCTGCTTGGTTCACTTCTGCAATCATGCCGTCATAGATCGCATCGAACTGTTCAGGAGTACTCAGAATGGCTTCCGGGATACGTTTCCGAATGATATCCTGTGTTTTCTTAAAGATGACGTTGTAGTTGGAGTCACCTGGTGTTGGCAGATTGTATGCTGCTCCCCATGGTTTGATTGGGAACTCGTCTTCACTCGGGAACAGATCTTTCCACGTCGTAGCACCGTAAGCTTTGAGTGTTTCTTTCTCTGCATCGGAATAGGCTGCCACGATCTGTTCAGGGAAATTCGTAGTGTAGTAGTTATCCGTTGAATCCTTCACACCGTCTCCATAGTGACCAGTCATATTGGTATACAGTCCAATACCCGTTTCTTTCTGGAATACGGCTGCATTATTGGTTTTCTGATCCAGAATGTCGGCAGGAATGACACGTTTGCCGTCCTTCACTTCGTACTGTTTGCCCTCAATTCCCCAGTTCATCAGCACTTGCCCTTCTTCAGAAGCCAGGTAATCGAAGAATTTGATCGTACGAACCGGGTCAGGGTTCGATGTTGTAATCCCTACACCCCAACCGGATACAAAACCAGGGTCTTGGTAGGCATGATCCTTGATATCCTCGGACAGGGTTACCGGGAAGTGTGAATACGTTGCTTCATCCTTGCCCGCAGATTTCAGTGCATTTTCTGCATCGGAATAACCCCAATCCTGGTCAATGACACCCAGAACACGTCCACTTGCAATTTTGGATTTGTATTGGTCTGTTTTCTGGATGAAGCTGTCCTGATCCAGCAATCCAGTGTTGTACATATGGTTCAACCAGCGGAAGTACTCTTTTTCCTCTGGACGTTTGTAATGCAGACTTGCTTCATACGTCTCTGGATCGATGTAGTATTCACCGTCATCCGGTGCACCTGTTGCCTGGAAGGCCGGGTTCGTTACGGTAATCATGATTCTCCAATCATCCGCGTCCAGTGTTAACGGGATGGTTGGCTGACCATCAATTGTTGGGTGTTTCTCTTTGTACGCCTTCAATACATTCTCGTAATCCTCAAGTGTACGCACTTCCGGGTATCCGAGTTCTTTCAGTACACGGTGCTGAATGCCAAATCCACCACCTGCATCAAAGTACTTCTGGTCTACCGCATAATACGTTGGCAGCACATAAATAGCCTGATCTTCATTACTGTATTTCAACCGGTCCATGTAATTACCATACAGCTTCTTCAGATTGGGAGCATATTGGTCGATCAGATCTGTCAGATCGAGCATTGCTCCAGCATCCACCAGTTTGCTGAGTTCTCCTTTGGGGGAGACAATATCCGGATAGTCTCCGCTCGCCGCCATTAAGGATATTTTATCTTGACCACCACTAACGGCAAATTCACCGTTAAGGGTTATCCCTGTTTTTTCCGTAAGGACTTTACCTACTTCATCCTTCATGCCATTCCAGTTCGGACTGGGGTCAACGCTAAAGAAGTCAAAAGTAAGTGGAGTTGTCTCTGCGCTTGTATCCTTGAACGACGTATCACCGCCGCTTCCTCCACCGCAACCTGCGAGTAAAGACATTGCAAGCACTGGTGCCAGTGCAATCTTCATTTTGGAACTTGCCATAATGGTAATCCTCCCTGTTTCATATGTCTGTCTTATCCGGGACTTTTTTGTCCCTGTCTATAGCTTCATGAATACCACACCGCAGCCCTATACGGTGAAGCGCAGACCAAATGGCTGCGCTTCGGGTATCCTGATGCTTCATTTGTAGATGTACGGCCGCTCTATGTGGCAGCCTGTACCCACTTGTTTAACCTTTTACTGCGCCCAGTGTCATACCGCCAACAAAGTACTTCTGAAGGAACGGATATACAATGAGGATTGGAACCGTTACAACGATCGTAATCGCCATTTTGATCGATTCCGGTGAAATCTGTGTCATTTGCTGCGCCATATCATTGGCATTTCGTCCAGCACCTGAGCCTTGCTGTGTACTTTGCAATACTTTCATCAGCTCATATTGGAGCGTGGTCAGATGTGCCTTTGAACCATTATACAGGTACGTATCGAACCACGCATTCCATTGACCTACAGCCAGGAACAATGCGATGGTAGCAAGCACTGGTTTACACAGCGGCAAGATGATTCTGTAATAAATTGTAAAGTCATTCGCTCCGTCCAGTTTCGCGGATTCCTGCAATGAGTATGGCAGGCCATCAATGAATGAACGGATGATGAACACGTTAAATGCACTGATCATGCCAGGCAATACATATACCCAGAATGTACCGATCAGGTTCAAGTCACGCATCAGAATGTACACCGGAATCAGACCACCGGAGAAATACATCGTGAGCGCGAGCGTTGTGGAAACAAATTTTCTAAGTCCAAAATCAGGTCTGCTCAGTGTAAAGGCGATCATGGATGAACTGATCAATCCGAGCACGGTACCTACAAGTGTACGCAGAATGGAGATCTGCAAACCTTGTAACAATCCATCATATTGGAAAATCGTTTTGTAGTTCTGTAATGTGAATTCGCGAGGCCACAAGTAAATTCCGCCACGTACTGTATCTGTCGAGTTATTGAGTGAGATGGCTAGTACGTTAAGGAATGGATAAAGTGTTACAACCAGCACCATGGTCATCGCGAGGATGTTGAATATATCGAACAGTTTATCGCCCCGAGTAGCATTGAATGCTTTGTTCGCCATAATGTCGTCCCCTCCCTACATGATGCTTTCTTTTGTGAATTTTTTGAACAAGCCGTTCGCAGTAAACAGAAGGATGATACTGACAACGGAGTTAAATATACCTATGGCTGTACCATACGAGAATCGTCCCATATTCAAACCATAATTGAGCGCGTATAGATCAAGTACTTCCGAGTAGTCTGTGACCAGACTGTTGCCAAGCAAGAACTGCTTCTCGAAACCGATACTGATCAGATGTCCAATCGACATGATGAAAAGTACAGAAATCGTGGTCCGTATGCCAGGCAGCGTAATATGCCACATCTGTCTCCAGCGGTTGGCTCCATCTACACGGGAAGCTTCATACAGCTCATTGTCGATACCTGTAATCGCCGCCAGATAGATGATGGCATTCCAACCGGTTTCCTTCCACATATCTGAAGCGGTTACAATGTACCAGAACAAGTTCCCCTTGGCCATGAATTGGATCGGCTGATCGATAATGTTCAGTCCTACCAATAGATCATTGATAATCCCTCCATCGGTGGAGAGCATCTTCGTAATGATCCCGGCTACAACAACCCAGGATACAAAGTGAGGCAGATATGATACCGTTTGCACGGCACGTTTGAAGAACATGCCTCTCATTTCATTCAGGAGAATAGCGAAGAATATCGGTACGATAAAACCGACAACTAGTCCCATCAAGCTCATTGCAAGCGTATTACGAAGTACCAGATAGAAACGATCATCACTGAACAGCTCTACAAAGTGTTTAAAACCAACCCACTCTTGATCACCAAATGATCTGGCAGGTTTATAATTTTGGAAAGCCATCGTCCATCCCCATAGTGGCAGATAGTTAAATACGAAAACCCAAGCTACGAATGGCAATGACATGAGATAGAGATATTTCTGCTGTTTCATTCTGTCCCAAATTCCGTTCCGCCGATTCTTTAAAGGCGGTTTGGGGTCACTGCTTCTGTTCGCGGAAGCGGATTTTTTTGTTAGCGTTTCCATCTCCGTTCCCCCTCCTCTGTTTTATAAAATAATCATACTCGATAGAGCGTTTTCAAAATACCATCTGGATTTTAGAGAAAATCATATAAAAATTAGATATAGACATATATAATCAGACATTAATTCGTTAAATTCAGTGATAAATTCTACTTTTAAATGAAACAAAAGTAATATTAAGGTAAAATAATACCTAAAGTGGTAAAAATCGAAAACGTTTTATGGTAATCGTTTACTTCAATTACATGGCATACAAAAAGGACCCTTTCGGGTCCCTCTGATTACAATGTAAATTGAATGGTTTGCAGTTTAACGATGCCGAGTAATTGCGCTACGGATATGGAGGTAGCTGGACGGAATTGATCTCCATTCAGATACGTAAGTATCTCCTGAAATAAGTAGGCGGCTTCCGGACGCTTCATTACAGCCAGATTGGCAAACGGAAGTGAGGATATCAAAATCTTGCCCTTCCCTACTTTTGCCTCAAAGGCATAAGCAAGTCGTTTGGCCCGATGGAAATGGTCCACCACTTCGATCAGCGGCTCCACCCCGGGCAACGTATCCAAACATATCGCTGGTGTACCGTTCACCAAGTGATACCAATGCCAGTCCGAAACCCCATCGTGCGGGAAGGAGCCTAGTAGTGCAAGCTGGTCTCTCAAATACATGCCCATCGTTGCACCAGGCTGTGTAGCAAACATCAGGTAATTCCAGAATACAGGCAGATACTTGGTCTCCACTGAATCATATAACCCTTCTGCGGTTGGCTGTAGCCAAACACTTCCCCCGTTGACCACATAATCAACGACATTGGGTGTTAACGACTGAACGATAACCAAGTCAATCTCCTGATTTTTCAACAACTGAAATCCATCGATGCGATCTACGCAATCATCATGCGCTTCACCCAAGAATGGCTTCAACTCTGCCACGGTATTCCAGAACCGATTCGAACTCGGATGGGACTGATAAAAAGGAAACGACCAGCCATGCCATACATTGGCTACAGTTCTTTCCGAATCGCCTGATATCAGCTCCGCTTCGATCCGAAAAGCTGCTGCCCCTTCATGAGGTGAGTTAGCGACGATGCTTCCCAGTGACATGACAGACCCACATTGGATATCTCCGGTCTTCCATGCCCCTTCAGTAAGTATCACATCATCGCTTATTAACCTCCACTGAATAACTGCGTCCTTAAGCGGCTCCTTACCGTAGTGAGAGATGCGTACATCGACATGAATGGGTTCTCCGGCGTAAAATGTACGCTCCTTACAGCTTAATAACAGCACCACATCTGTGTTGAAAAGCATGAATTCCTCTGGTGTTGTAATGCCTTTGTCATCCCAAAATACATCCAGAATGCCCGTCGTAGCATGTCCCTGCCCTGGAAAATCGCGAATGTCCAGAAGCTGTACGCCCGCAGCGTCCGGTGTTCGCCGAATTCGCTCCATGGCTTCTTTTAAGGAACGTACCAGATGGGTACCACTGACCTGTTGAAAATGCTCCAAGTCCTCCATCATGCCTTTGTTTGTTAACGATTCTTCGATCGGTCGTAACCAGCTAGGACGCAATACCCCAGTATACTTGGCTCGCTCTTGAGGCCGCACATACATGGTGTACTGTGCATGTTCGTGCCCAATGACGGGATGCTCCGCAAGCCGGGTGACTGCATGGTAGTCCAGCGTGGTATCCGGCACAGCAGAATATGCGGATTCCAGCGGGGGATGCCAGTTCAACGACTGAATATAATAATCACCTTCCCGCCCTTGCGCCGGAAGCTGTCCAAATCCTGTATTGTCCGTATATAACCGGGTCGGGTCCATATCCCTTGCCCTCGATACCCATGCATTAAGTTCAGGGTGGCCATTCGGACCAATGAGTTCATTCCCCATGGAGAACATGACGAATGAAGGATGTCTATGCAGCGACTGAAGCAACCCGTCCAGTTCTTGTGTCAGATAGGACAATACTTCAGCTGGCGCAGACTGATCCGATTGCTCAAAGAAACGAGACCAATGGGGAAGTTCTGCCTGCACTAGCATGCCTGCTTCATCAGCCGCCTCCCAGAAAGGCTCCGGCGCGCTCCACCCATGCAGTCGGACATGGTTGAAGCCATACGATCTGGCGATTCGAAATTGCTGAAGATAATGCTCCTTGTCCCAGACGGGATAACCCGTCAGTGGGAAGATACAGCAATCGACGTACCCACGCAGATATACTGGTGTCCCATTCAATTCAAGCTGCTTCCCGTTTGCTGCAAAGGAGCGTACACCAAATGATTGCTCCAGCCGATCCAGTTCCTGTTCACTATTATGCAGACGGATCACAGCCTTGTATAATTCAGGGGATTCATCCGACCATCTTGCGATAGACTTTTTTGTTCCAAGTTCCAATCGCCACTGATTTATTACAGCGTTGCTTTCAGTTAACCCTGCTGAGTTTATATCCACATGTGATGGATCATTCAGATGCACATTACAACTATATCGATCAAGCCATGTGCCGTCCGGATGCTGGATATCCACATGTAATTGCATCGATCTAGCGGAATCATTTGCGGGAGCGCTTACAGTACAATCAACCAGAATGGTTCCGTTCTCAGCATCTGGTTGAATACGTAACGTCTGTAATCGGCATGGGGGCAGACTGTCCAGATAAACACCACCCGTGATTCCACCCCAGGCTGTGGCCGTATGCAATGAATGAATATGGCTACCCGCCAGCGGAAGTTTCATCGTATTATCCACGCGGATCTCCACACGATTCACTTCTCCCTGCTTCACCAGAGAGGTAACATCCCACTTCTGTTGATTCACCAGACTATCCTGCTGCCCGGCATACTGTCCATTGATCCAGAGATGCGTTGTCCATCGGACACCTTCCAATCTGAATACATAGTGGCATCCGGGATCGTCTGATGGAACATGCACATCCTGAGCATACCAGGCTGAGCCTTCATACTCGCGTACCTTGGTCCAGGTATCGAGCCTTTCGTATTCAGGCTCATCTCCGTATCCTTGCTCTTCCCATGAACCGGGAATCTGAATAGTCTCCCATGATGTATTTTCACACTGTGATGGCGGTAATATCTCTTGTTCAACGAGTTCATCGGACTCCCGATCCAAACGAAACTGCCATGTTCCATTTAAGTTCAATGTATGACGTACAGCACCTATATCAGACAAATTCATATCGTATAGCCATCCCTTCATCTGGATTCTTGTAAATCCAGTCTAAAATGTGAAGCATTCCGTGACCATTGCTTATCATGGGAAGTGCATGGACAATATGATGAATCTGGAAATTTCTCAGAAATATCGAAAACGTTTTACACAATAGGCAAGGGCAACGCCCAGCACTCCGTACTTATTCCTCGTTTATATCCGTAGCCGTTCCTTTAATTGGTGATTGGGTTCTGGCCTGTTTGTAAGCGGAAGGGGATTCCCCTACATATTTCTTGAACTTACCGTGGAAGTAGTCCACATTTGCATACCCCACTCTCGCTGCAACCTGATGGACCTTCAGTCCTTCGTCCAGCAATTCCTTGGCCTTTTCCATACGAACCTTGTCCAGAAATGCATTGAAATACTCTCCAGTATGATTCTTGAACAACTTACCCAAGTAACTGCTGTTATAGTTAAACACTTCAGCAAGTACCTCAAGCTTGAGATTTTCGCCAGGGTTACGCTGAATAAATTCAATCATCTGTTTCAATACAGTATCCTTGCTTCCCCCACCCATACGTTGAATAAGTCGATTCAAGTGTTCCGATGCCATGACTTTGAGATCAGTCATCGTAAATTGATGATAGACTTCATTAATCAGAACCGAATGTTCCTGCATAATGGAGTGCATATGTTGATTCGTCGCTGCAAGCTTGTTGAACGCCAGGGAAAATACCTGTGAGAACGCCGTCTTGATCGCTTGCTCTGTTCGGTGATATGGAACCAAGCGCTCTTCCATCTCACCCAGTACCCGCATAACGGACTCACTACTGCGGATGTCTAACGCATAATACAGCTTGTCCGCGAGTTCGTCCTCAACTGGCTCATGTGCTCCGTCCACAGCTCCAACTTCTGGCTTAACAATGCTTTCGCTTGCGCTGCCTTCAGTCCACAGAATGATGCGTTGCTCCGTGAACAAGAAGCGTTCCCCCAGTAAACGATTCGCTTGCGTGTATGACCGCGCAATTTCAGAGGTGGAATGTACAGGTTCTCCCGCAGCACCGTACATGTGAACCTCCCATTCTCCCAGCAGTCCTTCCAGCTCATCATACAGATTTCTTGCAGATGACTCGGATGTGATTATTTCCTTACTTAACAGCCCCAGACCAGAATGGAACGAGAATACAATGCCTCGGTCTTTATGGTCAAATGCTTCAATCAGTTTGCGTTTCATAACACTTCCCCGTTGCAGGTCGGGGGTTACATGCATCTCAAGCAGCACAATCTGATAGTGAGGCCAGTGCAGCCCCAGGCTATCTTCTTCCATACTGCCCGCACCCTCCAGACTGTCAAAGAGCAAAGCCTCGATCTGATGCTCCCGAAAGACGGTATCTTCACCAGCATGACGTGCCATTGTCTCCCGTTCACGGGTCAGGATTGTAGCAATACGCTCCAGTTCACCAATAATCTCTTCTTCATCCACCGGTTTGAGCAGATAACCATCCACACCAAAACTGATGGCTTTCTTGGCATAGTCAAAATCCGCGTAACCACTTAAAATCAAAAAGTGCGAATCCGGATGATTCCGGCGCACTTCTTCAATCACATCCAGCCCGGTCATACCGGGCATGCGAATATCAATTATCGTCAGATCAGGCTCCAATTCCTCAAACCGGGAGATGGCCTCACGCCCGCTGGCAGCTGTAGCAATGACCTGGAATCCGTATTTTTCCCACTCAATAATGGTTGTCAGTCCCTCACGTATGCTCGGTTCATCATCCACCAAAAACACTTTATACATGTTGGTCCCCTCCTGCTGGCAAAGTGAAAGAAACCTCTGTTCCTTCCCCATATACACTCTTAATCTGCAATCCATATGGCTCCCCGTACGTCAAGGTTAAGCGTTGATGTACATTACGCATGCCGATCCGGCTCTTCTCCTGTTCTTCTGGTCCACAGATGAACTGCATTACCTCAGCCAGTCGTTCTGGCGTTATGCCTGCACCATTGTCATCTACACGGATCTGCACAATGTTCTCTACTAAACGAATACTTATATGAACGCGGACTGTACCCTCTTTGTTCTCCAGACCATGGACAATCGCATTCTCAACCAAAGGTTGAATAATTAAAGGCGGAATGTACATCTTCTCCACCTCGGGATCGATATGGATCTGGAATGCAAGGCGGTCGCCGTAACGAAATTTCTGAATTTCCAAATAGGAACGTACCATTTCAAGTTCAGCCCGGAAAGTTGTTTTTCCACTGCCAATCTCCAGACTCTTGCGCATCAGCTTACCCAACAGCCTAACGATGTTGGCAATCTCTGCTTCTCCCTTAATATGCGCTTTCATCCGAATGGACTCCAGTGCATTAAACAAGAAATGGGGATTGATCTGGCTCGCCATCATTTTCAGTTTAATCTCTTTTTGCGCGATTTCCAATTGATTGTTCTGTTCGGTCGCTTCTACAACCTGCGTCATGAGTTCATTAATACTTTTCACCATATAGTTAAACTGTCGTGACAGTTGCCCAATCTCATCGTTTCCATCAATCCGTGAAGTCACGTTCAGGTCTCCTAATGCAAGCTTGTTGAGGTGTTTACTCAGCCGGAGCAATCGGTTCGAAGTGAGGAACGAGATGATATATACGAATAATAGGGCGATAACCAGCACAAGTATAATGAAAATCATGCCAATCAAGCTGACCGTGTTGGCGTCTTTGACGATATTTTTGGTGGCAAAAACCGAAATCACCTTCAGGCTGTTCATACTCGATCCAGGGCCCAGCTCATCAATAACAATATTAGATGGTTCCCCTCGGAAATCCCCCTCTATGGTGCCTTTTGCCTGACTCTGCAGATCAACGCCAAAATCAAGCTCATCCAGCGTTTTACCCACCAGCTCGGTATTCTTGGCTGCAACCACATACCCCTGCTCGTCCGTAATCATCGTCTCGAACTGTTCCTGACGCAACAATCCATTCAGCTCATCCTGATTGATCACAATCATCAACACGCCCTCGGTCCGATACTCGGCAAAAGGTACTTTGCGCACCAGGCTGAGCTTGTGTACAGGATTATCTTCCTTGTCCGGAATGTAGAACCAACCGATGCTGGTTGTTTTCAGTGCCTGTTGGTACCAGTAACTCTCTTCCGTCTGCTTGTCTACCGGGATGAATTCGAGGTTGTTGATCAATGTTGGGTTAGTTGAGTAAAAACGAATGCCGGCTATCTCACGGTACAAACGCCTGTATTCCTGAAAGTCTTTGTATGCAAGATACGCTGAGGTTAACTCCACAACGCTCTTGTACCGTTTATTCACGATCTCCTTGAGATCCGCATTAAACATTAAAAGATTGGATATATCGGTTGGTACACGAAGCATGGTTGCCGTCTGGCTCTTGATCTTGTCCACGTTGATGATCGTCTGTCCTATCGCATTGTCCAAGGCTTGCTGGCGAAAATAACTGGTCACAGCAAGACCAACAATCAGGACCGGAATCATGACAACCAGTACATAGGAAATGAGCAATTTATGCTTTAATTTGAGATTATTAGTGGTTCGTATCAGCCTTTTCAACATGTCTGCACCTTCCGTCATCTGTATAAGCGCTTACATATAAACAGCAGGATCAGGATGTTCTGTCCTCAGAATTAATCATACCACAGAACCGCCAGAATTCGGATTGTCATTGAAATGGGTACTATGTTGCCGGGCAACAATCCAGCCTACCTCTAGTAGAAGAGGCCGCCATTAACATGGCGACCGGGCTTAACGAATTATTTTCTACTGACAGAAGTTTAGTGACTCCTAGATGGGCGAAATCCATATCCTTTGGCACGCCATGCAACAATCAAAGCCACCAATGTTAGAGCCAAGATGGCCCAGTTAAATGACGAAGCTCCCCATTGATTCAGAAGAACACCTCCCGCCATTCCCCCAAGGGCAATAGCCAGATTCCAAACGGTTGTATTAATCGGCATGACGAGATCCACACCCTGTTCCCCAGTAGCTTGAGCAAGTGCAGTCTGTAACAGGGTAGCCGCACCGCCAAATGTCAGACCCCACAGCGCAACAGAACCAAAGACGACAACAACGTGCTCACTCCAAAGACCTAATACAAGGGAAATCAAAGCAAAGCCCGCAAGGCTCATGAGAACCAGCATACGCAACCACCGATCAATGAAAATACCTGTAATCCAGATGCCCACCAATGCCATCAGACCAAATACAAGTAAAATGAGTCCAACCTTCGATTCCAAACCGACATCGGCGAGAAAAGGAGCAATATATGTGTATAAAATATTATGAGCCAACATCCAGGCCAAAACGACAGTTAAAATGGGAATGACACCGGGGGTGAACAACACTTGCCTGACTGAGATACGTTTATCAGCTGACTGCCCTGGATAATCGGGTACTTTCCAGAGCACCCAGAAAATCAGTACAAACGCCAGCAACGACATCAGCCAGAACACTGAGCGCCAGCCCATAAATGAACCAAGCAGCGTACCTGCCGGAACACCAAACGATAAGGCAATCGGCGTTCCAATCATAGTCACAGCCATGCCTCTTCCCTTGAGATGATCAGGTACCATGCGTAATGCATAACCACCAATTAGGCCCCAGGAGACACCAGCTGCAACACCGGCCAAGAAACGAGCGAATAGTGTCAGTACATAGTTTGATGAGAGGGCAGTAATGGTGTTGAAGACAAGAAAACCAATAATAGACAGAAGTAAAAGCGGACGCCGCCGCCAACCCTTTGTCAGCACCGCCACAGGTATGGCAGCAACCAGTGACCCAACAGCATAAAAGGTGACAAGCTGCCCCGCCCCTGCCTCAGAGATCTGCAGCCCTTCTTTAATTTGCGGCAGTAACCCCGCAGGAAGTGTTTCGGTCATTATAGCTATGAAACCCGCCATAGCCAGGGCCAGCAACCCCAACCACGGAAAACGATGAGAAGATATATCAGACATCTGTGCAGCTCCTTTTAAGATAGTGTAGAACAAGTAATCGAATTATGGATCGATCATTCCTTATATTATTCAGACTGTCTCACCTTGTCAATGACTTTTGGATCGATTAGTATATAATTAAAATAAAAGGGGGGGGATTTCTTATGGCAAGAACGGGACGTCCGCGCATTTTCGACCGGGATGAAGCTTTATTACAAGCGATGATGCTCTTTTGGGAGCAAGGTTTCGAGGCCACTTCATTACTTCAGCTTCGAGCAGCCATGGGGGATATTTCAGCAGCCAGTTTCTATGCAGCCTTTGAATCCAAAGAAGCGCTGTATAAAGAAGTGGTAGAACGATACATGGATACGTTTGGACGTGTGACGGAAAGTTTCTCGGATCTCGCGCTGTCACCAAGAGAAGCGATCGAAACAACATTAAGAAGCACCGCAAAAATGCAAACAGACAGCACACATCCATCTGGCTGTTTAATTGTGCTGTCAGCCAGCACATGTTCTTCCAAAAACAATCATATCCGTGACATTGCCGCTGAGAAAAGAAAGCTGACTCGCAACCGCCTGCAGGATTGCATCCAGCGTGCTGTGGATGTCGGTGAAATTCCTGCTTCCACGAATGTAGCCATGCTAACCACCGTATTTGATACCTTTATGCAAGGCATCTCTACACAAGCCCGCGACGGTGTTCCTCATGCAACGATCGATCAGGCTATTACGGAATTCATGGGCATCTGGAACCTTGTTCAACATTCAGCCTGACTTAAACCTACGAACTGTTGATAGGTTAGAAAAGCCAAAAAAGGCACTCCCACGATTGGAAGTGCCTCTCAGTATAGAATCTGTTCGTTTGTTATTAAGGACGAGGTGTACTTACCCCATTGAGGATCAGTTTAGGATGAATATCGGCGTTCAGCGAAGCGGAAACTGCACAATATTTTTCCTCAGCCATCTGGATGGCTTTCCAGATGCGATAATCCGGGATATCGCCATCGACTTTGAAGATCAGATCAATGGATGTGAAGCCTTTGGGCATCTCTTCACTGCGTGTGCCTTGCGCTTCAATCTCAATCGACTCAATTTTGTCCAGGAAAGCGTCCAGAATCATTGTAATATCGATTCCCATACAGCCGCCGAGACCCGCCAGTAACAATTCCATCGGGGTCGCCCCCTTGCTGTCACCACCATAAGCAGCAGTGGCATCCATGCCAACCGCGTAGCCAGAGGGTCCTTCGGAAGTAAACGCACGTTTGCCTTTCCATACGGTTGTTACATTCATGATGTTATCCTTCTTTCTTAGAATAGGTTAAGTTCAAGCGAAAAAGGTTTGCACTTACCACTCCGATGACAGAATAACCTTCCGATCGCTGTTATCCCCAGATTTTTTTGATTCCCTTCTTCAAGGGGAAAATCAGGGGATAAAGGCGCACGCTCCGCTTCTTCAGGTTTCTTCTGTCCTCTCCGTTCTTGTGCAAAAAGTTTAGTTGAACTGATATCGTTCACGACCTTAAATACCCGCTCCGGGTACGTTCGTTCTTCCGATGGCTGTTATCTTCATCAAAATTCAGTAATTTGTTGCAGGAAACGGCGGGTGCGCTCTTGCTTCGGATCCTCAAAGAAAGCCTGTGGACTTGCCTCTTCCACAATCGATCCGTCTGCCATAAAGACGATTTTGTTCGCCACATTACGGGCAAACTTCAATTCATGCGTCACAACCAGCATCGTCATACCTTCCTCTGCCAGCTCCTTCATGACGGAAAGCACTTCTCCGACCAATTCAGGATCAAGAGCTGAAGTGGGCTCATCAAACAGCATCACTTCCGGCTCCATTGCAAGTGCACGTGCAATGGCGACCCGCTGCTGTTGGCCACCGGATAATCGGGATGGATACGCATCCTGCTTGTCCGACAAGCCGACCCGATCCAGAAGAATCCGGCCGCGTTCAGCCGCTTCGTCCCGTTTGATTTTTTTCACCGTAACAAGACCTTCCATCACATTACCCAGCACTGTCTTGTGCGGATACAGATTGAATTGCTGGAATACCATGCCGGTCTGGCGACGAATCTCCAGTACCCGGGCACGCTGGACTCGCAGCGGATCTGCGCTGTTGACCACAATGCCGTTTACTTCGATCTGTCCTCCGGACAACTCTTCGAGTCCATTCAGACAGCGCAGCAAGGTACTTTTGCCTGAACCACTTGGGCCGAGCAATACAACAATATCTTTGGCATCGACATGAAGATCGATGTTCGTAAGTACTTCATTTTTCTGAAAACGTTTGGTAAGTCCAGTTGTTGTAATCATCGGTTCTCTCCTCCCATCAGTAAGCCCGGGCCAACCGGCGCTCCACTTGTTCCAGAATGGCCGAGAAGCCGATACTCATGATCCAGTAGATCACACCAATCGCCAGATAAAATGGCATGTTCAATGCATATTGTGATACCAGCAGTTGTGCTGAACGCAACAACTCGGTAACACCAATCGCCGCCACAAGTGATGTTTCCTTCAACATGCCAATGAAGGTGTTACCCATCGGCGGGATGGCAATGCGCACAGCCTGTGGGAAGATAATCCGTCTCATTGCTTGAGCCGGGGTCATTCCCGTTGCATATGCAGCTTCCGTCTGTCCTTTAGGCACAGCCTGAATGGCTCCACGGAACGTCTCCGACAAAAATGCACCTGCATTCAGACTGAGTCCCAAACAGGCAGCCGTGAGAGATCCCAAGGTCACTCCATAATCGACCAATCCGTAATAAATAACGAATAATTGCACCAGCAGCGGGGTTCCCCGCATGATGGATACATAAAACCTTGCGATCAACCTAAGCCACATCGGTCCCTTCAGACGAGCAATCGCAACAAGCACTCCGATGATGAACGCAAAAAACATGGAGATCACAGTTACATACAGCGTATAATAAGCCCCCTTCAGAAAGAAGGGGATATTCTCAAATACCAGTTCCATGGGTCAAATCTTCCCTTCGCCTTGCAGGTTCATTATTGCGCAGGCTCTTCACCAAACCATTTTTTGAAAATGGTATTGTACGTGCCATCATCTTTCATGCCTTTGAGCGCATCATTCAGTGCTGCTACAAGTTCCGGATTGTCTTTGCGAACAGCAATACCTGCCTGGTCACTCTTAATAGCTTCACCTACAGCTTTGATTTTCAATCCGTTGGCATCCACAATCGGTTTCAGAGCGTACATGTTGTTGATTGTTGCGTCAATCCGCCCAGCATTCAGGTCTTTGAGTGAAGAGATGACATCGTCATAGGTTTTAATCGTGAAGTCTCCCACTTTTGGCAACACTTCATTACGCAGATATGATTCATCATTTGTACCCAGACCTACGCCAATCGTTTTTCCTTTGAAATCTTCGAGCTTGGTAATATCGTTATTATCTTCTTTTACAATAATTTTAACTTGGTTCGTAATATACGGATCACTGAAATCCAGTACTTTCTTACGATCATCGGTAATGGTCATCTGGCTGATAATGGCATCAAGCTTCTTCGCTTGCAGACTTGGTGTCAGACCGGAGAACTCCTGGGATACAAATTCAACCTCAACCCCAAGACGCTTCGCAACTTCACGTGCGATATCGGCATCGTAGCCGTCCATTTCTTTCTTATCGTTCAGGAAGTTGTACGGTGCGTATGTGCCCATCATGCCCACTTTGATAACGCCAGCCGACTTGATCTGCTCCAGTTCATTGCTTGCCTGTGCACCATTTGTGCTTCCACCGTCTGTTGCTTTACTTCCACAAGCACTAAGTACCAGCACGGTCATCAGCAGAATTGCTGTCAAAGACCAGCCTTTACGAGTTTTCGATCCATATGTTTTGTTCATTACGTTAACTTCCTCTCAGTCGTGTATTAATCTGAATGTACATTTGGTTACTTTATTGTGGCTAAACCGCAGTTGTACCCATTATTCCCTGCTATTTGTTTAATCATGTGAATCTTATGTGCCTAGCAGTCCGTAAAACTCAAAGCTTGCTGCCTCAGCTGCCAGCGATGAAGCTGTCATAGCTGAGAACTTGCTGTGCAACTCATCGGAACCGAACAACCAGCGTGATATCATGCCTTCAATCATGCTTACCAGTAACGCTGCTCGAAGTGGTACATCCATCCCCTTAGGCAACATGCCGAGTTCGATGGCACGTTCCATATTGTGACGGAACGCTGTCTCGACGGCATTACGTGTCTCCTCGACCAAACGTTGTACGGACTCTTCCGTCACGATGCCTTTGAGCAACAGTTCCATAAAATAACGATTCTGCGCGGCAAACAAGAACAAGTCAGTGAACAGCCTTTCCGATGCTTTCACCATATCCTCTACCGATCCGGCATCCTTACGGTACCCTTGTCCAATCGACTCAAGTAACTCCTCCTTGCCCGTTAAGACAATCTCCGAAGCAATGGCTTCTTTACTCTTGAAGTGCCAGTAGAATGTCCCTTGCGCCACACCAGCCTCGCGGACGATATCGGAAATTTTCGTCTGATGGTAGCCTTGGGTTGCAAAACGCTCCATCGCTATGCGTATTATTTGGTCCCGGCGTTCTTCACCGGGTTCCAAACCGTTAATTTTGGTCATTCATGTAACCCTCCCGATTGATCAGTCAGTCAGTTAATTTATATCCTATGGGATAACTAGGTTTTTGTCAATATAGTTTTAAACAAATGGTTACAAGCATAAGTTGAAGTTGAGTGCATTTGTGATCATAATAGGTGATAGCCTTGTTCAAATGAACAGGCATGGTCAAGCAGGACAGCCTGTGCTGTCACCTGCATTTCAAGGAGGAAGAGAATTGGACATTATATCATCCATTATTATGGGCATCATCGAAGGTTTGACTGAGTTTTTGCCCGTGTCCTCTACTGGACACATGATTCTGACTGCCCACTTGCTGGGTTTATCGGAGGACAACGAGTCAGTCAAAACGTTTGAGGTGGTTGTTCAACTCGGAGCTGTACTTGCTGTTGTTGTACTGTACTGGAACAAATTCATTGATATGTTCCGCTTCACCGGAGGGAGCAGACCTTACTCCCGCCGCCTCAATCTGGGACATATCTTCCTGGCGATGGTTCCTGCCGTAGTCATCGGACTTGTATTCCGCGACTGGATCAAAGCACATTTGTTTGGTCCGGAAACAGTGCTGTACAGCCTCGTTATAGGTGGTATATTGATGATCGTTGCCGAACGCTGGAGCCGGAAGAGTGGGCGGATTACTACCCATGATGTTGATGATATTTCCTACAAACAGGCATTCGCGGTGGGTATATTTCAGATCGTGGCATTGTGGCCAGGCTTCTCCCGTTCTGGGTCCACGATCTCAGGCGGTCTCTTTGCAGGGGTAAGCCGTGTAGCCGCTGCGGAGTTCACATTCCTTGTGTCTGTGCCAATTATGATTGGTGCTACGGGATATGACCTGTACAAAAGTATCGATCACCTGAACGGCAGTGATTTCCCAATCTTCGCGATTGGATTCATCGCTGCTTTCATCGTCGCCATGCTTGCGATCAAGACGTTCCTGTCCATTTTGAAAAAATTGAGTCTGACCGTCTTTGCTGTGTATCGCTTTGTCTTGGCAGCCGTGTTCTTTATTATTTTGATGTAATCATTACAATTCAAGTAATTAGACAGGCAAAATCAATGGCGGCCTCACGTTCCCTTGGGAAGCGAGGCCGCCATATTTTATATTGCTATACTTCCGTTACTTCATGTTTCTGTTGCTTCACGATTCTGTTACTGCTCCAGAGACAGGAACATCCGTAATTAGAAGAAGTCTGATTCTTCATTACTTCCTTCTTTAGTGGGTTGGATCATTGGTGATGCCGACTAGGTTTACTTAATATGTATCATGGACAACCATATTTATGTTCACTTCTGAAAAGCAGCCTGTCTAATACCACTCTTTTACTTGAAAGTTTCGGTGTTTCTTTCGATTCTTTAATCTCTCACGCAGATTATATCTATTCTCCTTTTGTTCCTGCAGCAATTGCTTCACCCCGATCATCAACAATCGGTATCTTCGGTCATCATTGTGACTTAATTGGTGCATTTCTTCAAAAATTTCATTCTTCATACGGATCTTGTTCACTCCAAATATTCAGTTTGTTCTCACAGTATACATGGGAGCACTGAACAAATTCTAAACAAGCGTTGTTTCTCAACTTCAGTTATTGAATGCACATCATGCGTGCTGGAATGAAGCAGAAAAACCCCTTCCTGTCGCAGGACAAGAAGAGGTCTCCTTAGCTAAATTAATTAGACAAACTGCTGAGTCTCGTACGCTTAAACTTTGGATTCAAGCGTCTCCAGATACTCGGAGATTTGAGCAGGTGTTTTAGCCCATTTGCTATGCAGATGTGCGATTTTCTTGCCGTTCTGGAAGACGAGCAGGCTTGGAATGCCGCGCACACCATTCTCTTCGGCAAACGGCTGGAACTTTTCTGCATCCAGAGCATAGAAGGTTTTGTCCGTATGTTGGTCGATAACATCCCCGATAAAACGATCCAGGTTTTTGCAATCCGGACACCAGGTTGTATCAAATTTAATGACGGTAAAACCATCAGAGTTAATTGTATCCAAATATTGCTGTTCACTTTGAATTCTTTCCATATGTCTTCTCTCCCTTATATGTTCCTTTTTTGGCTGATCTTCATTGTACCTCGTATAGTTACAATTGAAAATAGGCTTAATGGAGTTAACGATGCTGCTTGTACAGATTAGCGGGACTGAGCTCTCGTATTTCCTGAATTTCAGCAGCGGTGAGTTCAGGCGAATTCGAAGCAGCAACATTGTGCAGCAACTGTTCTCTTGAACTGGCACCAGGGACAACAGCTGCTACGGCAGGATGGGATAACGCGTAGCGGATAGCTGTCTGAGCCATACTGCGTTGGTCTGTAACAAGACGACTTAGCCCTTGCCGAATGGTATATAGTTGCTCTGGCGTATAGTCCAGATAACCTTTGTCTGCCTTGGCAGATCCGGAATCGGCAAGCACACCGCTAGCTACGGGCCCGCGGGCAATTACGCTGATCCCCTTTTGTTCCAATAAAGGTAGCACTTCTTCTTCCGCTCTGCGGTCAGCAATGCTGTATTGGTTCATCACACTGACGATGGATGCCCTCTTTACATACTCCCGAATCACATTGGGACGAATGGAGGAAATTCCGTAATATCGGATAAGTCCTTCCTTCTTCAGTTCCTCAAATGCTTCGATCGTCTCTTCGATGGGGTCGTCCAAGGTCCCGCCATGCAGCTGATACAGATCGATGTAATCGGTCTGCAGACGCTTCAGACTTTCATGTACAGCCTGCTTAATGTAGGCTTTGGACGGGTCCCATGACCAGCCCTCTTTGCCGGGGATACGACGATTACCTACTTTGGTCGCCACAATGACTTGGTCCCGACGTCCTTTAATAGCTTGTCCTACAATCTCTTCATTACGCCCTGCGTCGTACAGATCGGCTGTATCCAGCAGATTGACCCCATGATCCAGAGCCTCATGAATCAGGCCCATAGCGTGCTCCATTTCAGTTCCAAGTGACATACATCCCAGCCCAATCTCAGACACCATCAGTTCGGATGTACCCAGACGATTTTTCTTCATATGTGCATCTCCCTCCATACGTTCTGCAAGTATCCATTGTATCATTCTTGCTAGCAAAAATCGCATTACACACAAAAGCAAGGAATTGCTTTTAATTGCACAAAAAAACCTGGAACGACTTCATCTCCAGGTTTCTCATGATCATCATTTTCATTCAATGATAAACGAACTATCGCAATCTATTTCACTTCCACACGTGGTCTGGTTTTACTTGTTCCATTGGACGACGAATTGGAGCTTTTCATCATACCCGAGACAGTGCTAAACAGCTTATCTCTTGCTTGTTTGTTCCTCATCAGATAAGTCACACCTGCGCCGATAGCCGTCATGAGTATTCCTCTTCTTTTAGACATGTGCTTCTCCTCCTTCAGGATAAATGTACATCGTGTCTTGTTTGACAATTACCCTGTGAGAGCAAAACGAAACGAAGTACAGGCTTGATCGCAGAAAAAAAGATGACCTCCGAATTCAATTCAGCGGTCATCTTTCAATCGTCCTGTTGAAACATCAACCGAACGAGATAAATCATACAAGCTTTCGTACAATCAAGACAAACGTCCATGTCCAATTAATCAGATGGCGTTGCCACATGGGTCATTTCTTCATGTTTGTAGGTCGAACCATCGGCGGTCAGATAAAAGTGTCCGATGGGATGCAGATCTTCATCCAATTCGTAGACAAGCGGAATACCTGTCGGGATATTAAGTGCCATCACGTCTGCTTCGGACAATTGGTCCAGATGCATGACGAGTGAACGGAGCGTGTTCCCATGCGCAGAGATCAGCACTCTTTTGCCAGCCGACACCATCGGTTTAATCTCCGCATTCCAGTACTCCAGTACACGCTTCGAGGTATCCATCAGGTTCTCCGTAAAAGGGATGGTGCATCCGAGCCGCTTGTACTTGTCCAGATCCTGCACATATCGGTCATCGGTTTGGTCCAGTGCCGGGGGAGATACGTTCACGGATCGTCTCCATTCCTTTACTTGATCTTCCCCATACTTCAGAGCAGTCTGCTGTTTATTCAGTCCTTGCAGTGCACCATAATGACGTTCATTCAGCTTCCAAGTCTTCGTAATGGGAATCCACATGAGGTCCATTTCATCCAGCGCAATATCGAGTGTTCGAATAGAACGTTTCAGCACGGATGCATAGGCGTAATCAAAATCAAATCCCTGTTCCTTCATGATCTTCCCTGCTTTACGTGCTTCTCCGTAACCATCCGTTGTCAGATCCACATCTGTCCATCCGGTAAAACGATTCTCTACATTCCACATGCTCTGTCCATGGCGAATCAAAACAACTCTGTACATAAACGTGAACCCTCCTTCCATGGAAACATTACCCGCAAGTCAAACTAATTAGCACAGTGAAACGTTCATCACATTAATAATATGGTGCCATCATCAGGTATACCACAACACCTGTAGAACTGACGTACAGCCAGATTGGCATCGTCCAACGTGCAATTTTGCGGTGTTTCTTCAATTGATTCGTCCAACCCCATACAAGTGTGAACAACGCCAATGGAACAATCAGGGCTGCCAGTATACTATGGGTAATCAGAATGAAGAAATAGATCGAACGAATGATGCCCTCGCCGCCGTATTTGGACGTCTCTGGTGAGAGGTAATGAAACGTCAGATAGGTCACGAGGAATAACAATGTTGTTGAGAATGCAGCAAGAATAAATCGTTTGTGCAGCTTCACATTCCGCTTGATAATCGCAATAAGCGCTGCGAGCAGGAAGATGAAGGTAAAGCTGTTAAACACGGCATTAAACCGCGGCAACACCGTAATATCAAAGGTTACATCACCTTTGTAACCAATTGACGGTGCGAAGAACAATAATAAAATAATGACATTAGCGAGAATGGAAATCGTGATAATGATGCCTGCGAAATTTTTATTACTCGTCGGGGACTGAATGTTCGGCTCCCCTTTGTTATTTTTGCCCAATGCAAAATCCTCCTCATATCCTAACTTCTATGTTCTATATCATTATATCTCGCCAATTCCGGGCTGTTAAGTGACAACACTCTGAACAAAAACCGCTGCACTCTCCTATAAAATGCCCCTTTGCGGACATTTTCACTCAAATCCAATCCGGCTCCCATTTACCGAATCCTTCATTTGTGGTATAATTAACGCAATTAATCACATACGCGTTCAAACTGGAGGAGCCTGTCACCAAGGGCCCCTCTTTGTCTTTTTCAGGCACAGAACGGCACTCTGCTAATGCCGTTCTGTGCCTTTTTTTCTGGTTGAAGCGGAGGATGGATCGCCCTTGGGTTGGTTAACCTATAGACGCTACTACTGGAGGGAAGAACACCTATGGAATTTATTTTGGTTCTTGCACTTATTTTAATCTTTACCAAACTTGCTGGTGATCTATCCGTAAGATTGGGTCAACCATCGGTTTTGGGGAAACTGATTGTAGGTGTCATCCTCGGCCCTGCCCTCCTCGGTTGGGTGGAGAAGACGGATTTCGTTCATTATATGGCTGAGATCGGGGTACTGTTGTTGATGTTCATCGCCGGACTGGAAACCGATCTGGAGCAATTAAAGAAAAACTGGAAGGCGGCCTTTGCTGTGGCCGTCGGCGGTGTTATCTTACCTTTTATCGGAGGATACGGTTCGGCCATAGCATTTGGTATGTCGCAGACACACGCGCTTTTCTTCGGACTACTGTTCTGTGCAACGTCAGTGAGTATCTCAGTGCAAACGTTGAAGGATATGAATCAACTGAGTTCACGGGAGGGTACCACCATTCTGGGTGCAGCCGTTGTGGATGATGTGCTCGTTGTAGTTCTGCTCGCCGTCATGATGAGCTTGCTCGGCACAGGTGCAGGGGATGTCTCTATTGGATTGTTGATTGGTAAGAAACTTTTGTTCTTTGTCATCATCTTTGCAGCAGGCTGGTGGCTTGTGCCACGGGTCATGAAATGGATGGCCCCATTGCGGGTCACGGAAACCGTGATTACGACAGGACTCATTATCTGTTTCCTCTTTTCATACTTTGCAGAGTGGATGGGAGTTGCTGGAATCATTGGTGCATTTGCCGCTGGTATCGCCATCTCCCAAACCAAATTCAAACATGAAGTTGAAACTAAAATCGAGCCAATTGCTTATGGAATTTTTGTCCCGGTATTCTTTGTTAGTATCGGCTTAAATGTCACCTTTGATGGTGTGGGCTCACAGATTTGGTTTATTATCGTCATCAGTCTCATCGCCATTGTTACCAAACTTATCGGTGGAGGAGCCGGTGCCCGGCTGACCGGGTTCGACCGTTCCTCTTCTATTGCTATTGGAGCAGGCATGATCTCCAGAGGGGAAGTTGCTCTAATTATTGCTTCGACCGGACTTGCTTCGGGCTTGCTTGATTCGGAGTACTTTACCAGCGTTGTGATCATGGTTATTGTGACTACACTGGTTACTCCGCCACTCCTGAAAATCACCTTTGCACGCAAAAAAGGGGAGCAGCGGGTTGAAAAAGGAATTGAGGAATCCCATTTGAACGGGTGAGGGTATTACCTTGGGTGTGCGAAATGCGAAAAGTGCAGCATATCATCAAGACATAGCTTAACTGAGTCGCAAGACACTCATAGTAATTCTAGGGACACAACTGAAGTCTAGAGTTCAGAGTACCACACTGGAATCTTTATTGTTAAGTTTTGAACCGAGACCAGACCTTGGCTTGAGATATCCTCTATTGGAAAAGGTATTGAAATCATTCCATATTTAAAGCTATACTTGATCTAGAAATGTAATATATCGGTCGTGAAGCACACGCCGCTTTGATCCATTCTCCCCTTCAACGCGAAGGTTGGAATGGTCAGAGCGGCTTTTTGTATTTTTACATGACGACCTGAAGCCTTGTTCACGTTCGTTTTATTTTATTTTATTTTTAGAGGAGATGAAGACGATGAGCATTGATTTTGATGAGGCTTACGAAGTTTGGATGCACTCCCTTCTGGAGAAGGAAACGAACCCCAGAGTGCTGTCCAGACTTGAAAATGACTTGAACATGGCACGTTGGAATTTTTGCGTTCAGTCTGGTTTCCGGTGATGAAAAACTTTAACCATTTGCAACCCGAATGGGAAGTTCGAGACTTTCATAACGGCTATCGGTATCTGGATCTGGCTTATCTGCCAGGTAACGGCGTTAAAGGAGGTATTGAGATTCAGGGATACGGCCCACATGCCCGTGATCTGGATGTACGGCGTTTTAAAGATTTATGCTGGCGGCATTGTCTGCTAACGTTGGATGACTGGATTTTTCTGCCGATCGCTTATCTCTCCATTAAAGACGAACCGAAACGGTGCCAACAGCTTGTGCTCTCTTTTATGGGAAAATTCATTGCTACGGACGTTCCGACATCCTTAAATTGGCTAGAAGCCGAGACTGTTCGTTATGCCAGACGCATCATCCGTCCATTTGCCCTCTCGTAACTAGCAACGCACCTACGAATCACGGATCAGCATGCTCGAAGAGTTCTTCACAGCCTGAATGATCAACAAGTATTACATGTCGCTAGTGGTACTCAACGATATCGAACCTATATCTTACGAACATGAGACACTCTATTTCGCCGATATCGTACATATCCATATTTTAACGAACTCAGGACACCTTATTGTGATGATATGGAGTAAATCTGGGCACTTATTCGGGCTTTTTCGTTAAATAAGGTTGCTGAGATTCGTTAGAATTCCAACATGCCTCTTATCTCGATAATAAGCTCACCTGAGTTCGTTAGAACATTGGCGATGACTTTGAAACGTTTGGAGTTACTACTATTAAACCTAATTGCGAACCACTTTAGCTACTGGAGTGTCAGATACTTGCGTCAATAACGAGTTACATGGAGATTTACACGGAGGAATAGCTCTGAGCTTGGATTTACTTGAAATAGCTTGCGGGCTAGCCTACAGCTCCAAGGGTAAATTACTTGTAGTCGATTAAATCACTTAGAATGAGGTCTCCGGCCATATATAGAAAAACAAAAAAAGACCACCTTACACTCAAGAGGTCTTCGATCTTTGCCTGTTGTTACAACAGGCTGTCCCATTTTAAGTTAACACGCCAACATAAAAGCCTATTGAGATAAAGACAACACACCAGACGAATGCACCGATGCCCGATACAACTACGTACCTGCCAATTGCCATCTTGCTGATCCCGGAGAAACAACACATCAGATGACGAATGCCTGGAATGAAGTAACCCAGGATGATGGACCAATACCCATATTTGAGGAACCACGACTCCACCCTGCTGAATCGTTTGGCATTAACGCCGACCCACTTACCGTATTTTTCAACCAGCGGCCTGCCCGCTTTCTTGCCAATCATGTAGCTAAGCAGCCCTCCGGTAAATGCGCCACCGAAACTGACGGCGATGGATACGGAGTAATTTAATACCGAGATGGAGGCGAGATAACCGACAAAAGTCATCATCACCTCATCCGGAATCGGCATGCCAATAACGCCAAGAGCCAGTAGTCCGTATATTGCGAAATAACCATATTGACCAATAAATTCTTTTGCAAATTCCATACTGACTCGCTCCTTATTTCGGTTCCACAATATCCTTCTCATGTGAGGCTAGCACTTGTTTTAGAGACGGGAATCGGATTTGGCTCACCATGAGACCGGATAATACAATAATGACAAGATAGGCTACACCATGTGTGAAATAAGGACTCCAGAGTGCGAAAAAGGACATCAGACCTCCCGCAAATGTAATCGGCATTCCGACAAAACCACTGCTTACTGTCTTCTGACAGTTATAACGGGCCAGACGCAAAGCACCGCAAATCGGAAACAATGCAGTCAGTGCCATCCCCAGCACACTCACTTCAAGCATGGAATTCAGGTACAGAATCAGCACGGGCGCTGTTCCGAATGAAACTACATCTGCAAGCGAGTCTAAAGACTTGCCGAACTCACCCTCACAATGCAATTTACGAGCCGCATACCCGTCAAACAGATCAAAGAACATCGCTACCCATATCATCATTACAGCCAGGGCAAATTCACCATGAATAGCCATAATGACTGCCAGCATGCCTGAACTCAGATTCCCCAAGGTTAAAATCGATGGTAAAGACTTCATAAGATTTGACTCCCTTTCGTACTAGGCTTTAGGAAAAATAATATAAAAACGGACTCCATCCGGTGTATTCTCCACTCCATAACTGCACCCATGCAGATCAAGAATTTGCTTCGCAATGGCCAGACCAAGCCCGGTCCCCCCCATTTTACGATTACGTGAGCGCTCTACCCGATAGAACCTCTCCCATATATACTGCCGCTCAGCTTCAGCTATCTGCTCGCCCTTGTTCTCAATGGAAATATGGACAAAACCTTCACGCCTGCTAATCTCAATAGTTATATCGGTATGTGGTATTGCATGACGTATAGCATTCATCATGATATTGAAAATAACTTGCTCCAGCTTGCTTCGGTCACCCTCAACCGTCTGTTCTGTTGTGGATACAAGTACCACATCCAATCCTTTGTCCTTCAGTTGCGGACCCAGACGGCCGGCGATATCTTCAATCATGTCAGCCAGTGCAACAGCATCCGTATTCAATTGAACCGCTGAGGATTCCAGTCGCACCAGATCCAGCATCTCTTCAACCATCGTTTCCATTTTGATCGCCTCATCGGCAATGATCTCAATGTAACGCTCCCGTTTGCTCTCACTCACGCCATCCTTCAGCCCTTCAGAATATCCCTTAATAATGCTGATTGGAGTCTTAAGTTCATGTGATGCATCGGCAAAAAACTTGCGCTGACGCTGTTCAATCTCCTGCTTCATTTCCATATCTGTACGCATCTGCGTGTTGGCCTGCCTCAGCTCTTCCAGTGTCTGACCCAAGGTTCCCGATAAGGCATTGAGGCTGTTAGACAGACTGCCGATTTCATCATTACGCCGGATGGGTGATTTCACCGTGAAATCCAGCGTAGACATTTTCTTGGCGACATGGTTCAAGGCCAAGAGCGGCTTCGTTACAATTCGGGACAGGAGTAACGCCAGCAACAGAATCAATATAAATGCCCCAATGCCGAAATACGCATAGAACAAACGTGTTGCCTCATTCGCTTCCCTCATCTCCTGTAGAGAGGTGAGCGAAAAGATCAGTTGTTGCTCGGGTCCGGAACGATGCACTGGAGCAATGGTGATGACATTGCGAACACCGCTCCAGCTATCCATCCATTCTTCATTAAGCATTTTGCCATTCGCCAAGGCCAGTTGGTCTTCGGTGGACAAAGGGAACCGGCTATCCAGTGCTTGCACCAGCAGTCCCTGCCTCTGACTCCACGTTGCCAGATTGGGAAGAACGACCTCGGTCAATACGCCTGACCATTCCTTTACCGGTTCAATTGATTCCTGAAAGCTTTCTGTTCCCCATGCGGCAGAAGTGGCATCCTGGATTTTGAATGGGTAGACCATGGACCCGCTGGCCGGACCTCTCACCGTCAGTTCTTGCCCATACTTCAGATGGGATGTAATCCAGCCAGCATTCTCACTATTGATAAACAAGGACAAGGACACCTTCACGTGACTCCCATCCTCTTGAAGCAACGTAATGTGGAACGGGTCATTAACCAGTCTTCCTTTATTCGTCAGAATGACCAGGTGTGACTGATTCTGACGCATGAATTTCCCAGTCTCCTTGGCTAGCTGTAAATCACTCCAATGTCCACTGGAATATTGCTGTTCGAACTTGGACAGCTTTTTCTTCATACTGCTGACCTTTTGATGCTGATAGAAGTCGGGGAACCAGACCAACTGGGCAAAAACCGTCGTCCCATATAGAAGAACCAGACATCCTGCCATGACCAGGAAAAGCTTCATCGTTACGCCATTTCTTCTCATGCTTCTGCCTCGAAACGATATCCAGTGCCAATCACCGTCCGGATACACTTGGCTTCATCACCCAATTTGCTGCGCAGCTTCTTGATGTGGGTATCCACAACACGTGAGTCCCCTTCAAAATCAAATCCCCAGATCCGATTCAAAATGGCATCCCGGGACAACACAATGCCTGCATTACGTACCAAATAAAGCAACAGATCATATTCCTTTGGTGCAAGTTCCACTTCAATTCCGTCCTTCTCCAGGCGTCTGGCCCATGGATCAAGGGTTACCTGTCCGAAGTGAATCACACCCTGCTCTCGTCCAAATGCACCTTCAACACGCTTCATTAATGTCTCTGCACGTGCAACCAGCACACGTGGACTAAACGGCTTGGTGACGTAATCGTCTACGCCCAGCTGAAATCCATGAATTTTATCGTCATCCTCGGACCGTGCAGTCAGCATGATAATAGGTACGGTGGATTGGGATCGAATATGCCCACATAACGTCCATCCATCCATTTCAGGCATCAAAACATCCAGAATAACCAGATCCACCTCATGCAGAGCCAACAGTTCCAGTGCCTGTACTCCATGTTCTGCTTCTATGACGTTCCATTGTTCTTTTATGAAATAATCGGCCACAATCTCACGAATGCGGCTTTCATCTTCCACCAGAAGCACTGTTCTGATCATGGCCGACTCTCCTTTTTAGATTTCTGATGATAACATACCTATTCCATGTGTCGTTCATGTGTCCACACATGTTTTGGAATGCTCCCATGATATATACGATTAATATAAGCCAAAAGTTACTAATTTTTATAAAAATTCGCATAAAAAAGAAGCCGTCAACGAGCAAGCTCCAGCTCATTGACAGCTACTTGAATGAAATCGAAGTGTGTTATCCAGAATTGATGCGCTACTGCGCGCTCCCTGGCAACACTTAACGTTGTTGCTCCAGACGGTGTGCCACATGCAGTGTAGGGCCAACAAAACGGTTCAGCGGGAATCCGCCGGCAATCGCTTTGGTCACGAAGGCTTTACCTTCACGAACAGCCTCTTTCACTGAAAGACCACGAGCCAATCCTGCGGTAATCGCCGCAGACGTCGTGCAGCCCGCACCATGCGTATATCCGGAGCCGACAACATCGGCTTCAAACCATTCGTAGTTGGTTCCATCATAGAGTAGATCCATTGCTTTACCCGGGCTAATGACACCTCTGTCCTTGATCAGAACATGTTTCGAGCCATGGGCATGAATTGCTGCTGCCGCTGCTTCCATCTGTTCCTTGGAGCGAATCGGTCCGCTCTTCGCCAGTTGGGATGCTTCGAACAGATTAGGTGTAACCAGATCGGCACCTGGCAACAGGAATTCGATCATCGCTTCCGTATTTTCCGGTTGCAGTACTTCGTCTGTACCTTTGCATACCATCACCGGATCGATAACGATCTGTGGCAGACCGCTGCGGCGAATATGTTTTGCTACCAATTCAATAATATCTACAGAACCGAGCATACCTGTCTTCATGGCATCAAAACCGATGCCATCCAGAACAGTGCGAAGCTGCGCTTCAACTACATTTAATTCAACAGGAAAGACCTGGTGATCCCATGTTTCGGGCTCCATTGCCACAACCGTAGTCAGTACGGTCATGCCATACACACCCAGCTCCTGAAAAGTTTTCAAATCAGCTTGAATACCTGCACCGCCGCTCGTGTCCGAACCAGCTATTGTTAATGTTTTTGGAATCGTCATGGTAGTTGCATTCTCCTTCGTGTCTCAGTTGACATTATCCTATCCCTTGTACGAGCGGATGTCAATGGCATCTGAAGCCATACAGAGCATGGTTTTCCGAATGATTCAGTTCACATCTTTTGTCTCCAGACGAACCATGGACATCGAAGCAATCCATATGCCTATTGCTCCAAGGGTCAGAGGGATAATAATAAGCGAATGAATGGAAACTTCCGACCCGTTGAATCCGGAGCAGACAATCGAAACTAGCAAAATGGACGAGACCATTGTCGCTGTAACAGAATGCTTACGCATACCGAAGAATAGGGGAATGAGTGCCATACACGCAGCCGATAAAGAACTGATACTGTACTTCACCAGAAGTCCCAACATATCCCGATTGCTCAGTGATTCAGGAATGAAGGAGTAGAATTGATTAACAATCAACAGCAGTGAACCCATCAACAGATCGGTAACCATAATCATCACAAATGTAAAACCAAACACGATAATCAATTTGGCAGCGATGATTTTATGACGCTGGATGGGATAGGTGAACATGACGTTCATCGTTTTATTTCTATACTCACTGATCACCAGCTTGGATAATAAAGCTCCTGCAAATATGATAAAGGTCGCTCTCACAAATGTATCGATAATTATAAAGGCAGTCTGGTAATCGGCATAGGCATAATCTTCTGCTCCCACATCCATGAATCCAATCATGATCAGGAAAAGAAGAATGGCTATATTGGCAATACCTGCTCCTGCAAAATTACGTGAAAAACGGTGCTTCCGCATCTCAAGTCTGATTAGTTTAAGCAACGTCTTCATCCCCTTTCACAAGCTTCATGAAGTGTTCTTCCAGGGAATGAGCCCGTTTGGATATCGATTCGATCTCAATGCCGTGTTGGATCAGCTTGGTATTCAGTTCCGATGGAATGATTCCCGGATCATAGATGCGTAACGTTTGGTCATCGACCAGTTTATAATTACTCAAACCAAGTTGGTGTTCAATGACATAGGTCGCTTTGCGGATATCCACCGCCTGTAACTCAATGTACTCATTTTGACTTCCCCGAATGCTCTCCATCGATACTTCTTCGACCAAGCGACCACCGCGAATGACACCAACCGTGTCGGCAATCTGCTCTATCTCGCCAAGAATGTGACTGGAGACCAGCAGGGTAATGCGATACTCATTACTAAGGCGCTTGAACAAATCTCGCATTTCCCGGATCCCTACCGGATCTAATCCGTTGATCGGTTCATCCAGAATGAGCAGTTCAGGTGTGGTTATGAGTGCACGAGCCAGTCCGAGCCTCTGCTTCATGCCCAGGGAGAAGTCTTTGACCGGTTTCTTGCCCGTATCCTTCAGCCCTACCATTTCCATCGTGTTGTCGATGATCTTTTTGTTGTAGAATCCCATGTATTCACAGTGAAGCTCCAGATTCTCGCGAGCAGACAGTCTATCGTAGAAAAAAGGATATTCAATAATGCTGCCCATTCGCTTCAGCACTTCATAAGAGGTCGGCGTAAGCTTCTCCCCAAACAGTTCTATCTCCCCTGTGGTTGGTTTGACGAGATTGGTGAGCATCTTCATGATGGTTGTTTTACCAGCACCATTCGGACCGAGGAATCCATAGATCTCACCTTGCTTAATATTCATATTGACGTTGGATACAACCTCCACCCCTTCATATACTTTGGTCACATCTATTGTTCGTGCGATATAATTCATCGTCCTTGTTCTCCTTTACGTCCCCTGTCCGGGTTCCTATATCTATATTGTAAAGAGAAAAGTCTTCTTTTTTATTAATCAAATCTTACAAAAACCTTAAGTCTGACTAGACACGCCAATGCAGGGTTTACCAAGCCTTTAAGGTAACCGAAAATACAGTCCGTTGATGTGGCACACTATGCAAGTGAATACTTCCACCCATCCGCTCAACTAGCCGTTTCGTAATGGTCAGACCCAGGCCGCTGCCTTGATAAAGTCGATTGCGGGAATCCTCCAGTGTATACATGCGTTCAAACACACGACCATGCTCGCTCTCAGGAATCCCTTTTCCCTGGTCCCAGATCTGTAGCGTCACAGGTCCACCTATCGAATGGTTAAGTGAAAGTCCCAGTACCTTACCCTCTGCCCCATATTTCATTCCATTGGTAATGAGATTATCCAGCACACGGTCCAATGCTTCTTCATTCGCTTGCACGAAGATATCACCCGCAGGTATCTCCAGCTCCACATGCAATCCCAGATTCGTCAACATTTCATAAAAGGAAAGCATCTTCAACCGGCATAATTCACTTAAATTCACCCGACTAAGTACCAGTTCCGTATCTCCGGATTCCAGCTTCGCCAGATCAAAAAAGGAATGGATTAAACGCAGCACTTCCTGTGCCTTATCTTGTATTTTCTCCGTCATAATCTTCCGTTCCTGATCGGTCAATGATGGGCTGTGCAGTAAGGTCTCACTATAACCCAGCACAACGGTGAGCGGCGTTTTCAGATCATGCGAAATGTTAGAGAGCATATTACGCATCTCTTTCTCCTGGTTCGCATAACCGGCCTTAGCGCGGTGCGCATGATCCAGCAGCTGGTTCATGTCTTTCAGAAGCTGACTGACTTGGTTATCACTATTGAATACAAGCAAGCGCTCAAAGGTGCCTTGATCCAAAATATCGGATATTTTCTGATGAATATAGGACAGGTGTTGGCTGCGTTTCCGCAATCTCATCCACAATCCAATGACGGCAATGGCCAGAATACCTGTCGTGATGGCAAAAATCAGTGTCATCCCTGCTCCGCCTCCAGCTTATACCCGATGCCCCAGAGTGTCTTGATATACTGGGGAGCCGAAGGATCTGCCTCCAGTTTCTCACGCAGACGACGCATATGTACGTTAATGATATTTTCGTCTCCATAATACTGATCGTTCCAGACGGAAGCGTAGATCTGAGCCTTGGTGAACACTTTGCCAGGATGTGTAACCAACAGCTTCAGGATGCCAAATTCCTTGGATGTCAGCTTGACGGGTGTACCTTCTCGCTCCACCTCGTACGTCTCCAAATCAACCACGAGTCCTCCGATGTGAATACGTTGATCTTTAGCCACTTCAGCCACAGGCGGAGTGGTATAATTGGCGCGGCGAATCGCAGCTTTGATGCGGGCAGTCAGTTCGATTAACGAGAAAGGTTTGCTCAAGTAATCATCTGCACCGAACCCCAGACCTAATGCTTTGTCCACCTCCCCATCCTTCGCAGACAGAATGAGCACAGGTACCAGACTGACTGCCCGAATGGTTTGCAGCACATCCATCCCACTTTTGCGGGGCAGCATCAGATCCAGAATAACCAGATCATACCCGGGTTGTGACTGGTTGAACTGACGTTCTGCCTCTAAGCCGTCATATGCATAAGTGACGTCGTAGCCCTCTTTTTCCAAGTATGGCCCGACCATCTCACTAATTGAACGATCATCTTCAACAAGCAACAAGCGATGACTTAACACATGTTTCCCTCCAACATGAACAGTTTTCTTTATTACCTCACAGTTTGTTTGAATTGGCAATGACATACGAAAAAACCTGACAGGATCACCACTTTGACATCAAGTGTGTTTCCTGCCAGGTCTATGAGTGTCTGTAGATCAATGCTGGTGCTTCTATTCTCTATATCCGTTTTCACTGTGGATCCAGCACAGTCCAATGGTTCCTGCACCTGCATGAATACTCACCACAGGGATAAACGGCATGATTTCGGTCTTTAATCTAGGCAGCAGAGCTGCAATCTGTTTTTTGATTGTAACGGCTTCTTCCTGATTGTTCGCATGCATAATGCACACATGCTTTACTTTCTCCATATCCAGCTTGAGCATATCCAGCATGCGATCTTTCGTCCGCTTGAACGTGCGAATCTTCTCATTCACAACCACTTTGCCCTCTTCAAATCGGAGCAGCAGATGGATCTTGAGCAGTTGACTGATGATCAGCTGTGTGCCCGACACCCGTCCACTGCGATGAAGATGCTGAAGACTGGCCGGTATGAGGTAAAAGGACATGTTATCAATCATCTGTTCAATGTTTACTTTGATCTCGGCAGCTGAACATCCCTGCTTCTGCCATTCCAGTCCCTGCATAATCATCTCACGGTGAGGATAGGCACCTGCCTTTGAATCAATTGCGGTCACCGTCACTCCTGCAATCTCTGCAGCCTGCATGGACGTATGCAGCGTTCCGCTAAGCTCTGTAGAGCAATGAATCGTAATAATCTCATCGTACTTGTCTTTGAGCGACTCATACAGTTCAATGAACTCGCCAATGGGTGGCTGCGAACTGCTCGCACGTGAAGCCTCCGCAAGTTTCTCATAGAACATTTCAGATGTAATGTCATCGGTTTCCCGGTAACATTCCTCTCCAAATAAGATGCGCAGCGGTACGATGTAGATATGATTTTGCTCCGCAAAAACGGGATCCAGTGTACTGGTACTATCGGTGACCCATGCAATTTTCTTCATGACATCCTTCTCTCTTGCCGGATTGTTCGTTCTGTATGCTCAATCGTCAAGCACAAGCCCGGCGGTTTATTTAAAATTTGAATATTTCACATTGTAAACGTTTACGATACTACCTCTCAATTATAAATGAACGGACAGACCGTTGTCTTGTGGCGCAATCATGAACACCCCTCTTAATACCATTATTAGCTAAAAAAATGTCTTGCCTGTGAAGGAATAAATTGGTATGCTGTTGTCCTTCTCTCTTTTCGCCTTGACTGAAGTGAACGGAAACGCCGTTCAATCCACTTATCGGAGGTGTCACATGCTTTATTTCACTCTGGCTTCCAAAGCCTACTCCCGGAATCTGCAATACCGCGGGGCACACATGGTACATAACTTGGCAAGCGCCATGTTTGGTTACATGTATGCCTGCCTCTGGATCGGCATCGGGGCCGACCATACTCTCGGGGAATACGGGACACAGGGGATGATCAGTTACATTGCGTTCACGCAATCCTCTCTCTGGATCTCGGGTTTTCTCACGAACGGATTGGGTATTCCCTTATCCGTCAGGACAGGGCAGATCGCACTGGATCTGATGAGGCCTGTTCATCTGTTCACCCACCTGATGGCACGCGAATGGGGGCAGATTGCCTACCAGTTCGTGTACAAAAGTATTCCGATCTACCTGCTTTTCTCCATTGTCTTTTCCCTGCATTGGCCCTCAGACGTTTCAACACTATTCTATGCCGCACTTGGTCTTGCCGGCGCCGCATACTTATCCATCTGTATGAACTACATCATTGGTGCCACATCGATGTGGACCACAGAGTCCTCCTGGCTTCACTGGGGCAATCACGCGATGATGAATCTGCTGGCTGGTTTTTTCATTCCGCTGGAATGGCTACCGAACTGGCTTGAACAACTTGCCTGGATATCACCCTACCCTTTCCTGCTCTATGTACCTACCCGAATCTATCTTGGTTTCGAAGATGGCTCCTTGTTATGGGGAACCTTGCTTTGGTGTGTCTTCATGACGTTGATCTGTCTTGCGATTACCCAAGTGTTACGTCGTAAAGTGGAGGTGCAAGGCGGATGAAGCGAACTTCCTGGTTCAATTTATATAAAATGCTCATTCGAACAAGCATCCGCAGCCGGATGCAATACAAGTTCAATTTCATCATGGCGTCCGTACTGGCCGCTTTAATCCAGATCTCCGAGTTTCTGATGGTTGCTCTCGTGCTGCACAAATTCGGTGCAATTAAAGGCTGGTCCCTCCATGAAATCGGTTATCTCTTCGCCATCATGACGTTATCCAAAACACTGTATCGAACGTTCGGCAATGAGGTTCACCATCTGGAAAAATATCTGGTTAATGGTGAGCTTGATCAACTGTTAACTCGTCCCATGCCCGTATTGCTGGCACTGCTGCCGCAAAACTTCCGCATCATGGCTGGAGAAGTCCTGCAAGGCGGGTTCATTCTCTGCTGGTCATTGGCAGGCATGATGCATAGCGGACAGATTGGCTGGGTAGCCATTCCCTTCTCCCTGTTCATTATCCTGACCGGTGCAGTCATTCTCTTTTCCATCGGACTTGCTACCGCCACACTCGGATTCTGGACCACACGTATCGAGGAATTACAGACGATCACTGAAGATGCCGCTCGAACGGCTGCCCAATATCCGCTAACGTTATATCCCAAATGGATGTCTGGCATTCTGTTAACGGTGATTCCGGTAGGATTCGTCAACTACATTCCGTCACTTTACCTGTTACGGGGTGAAGGAGGAGCGTGGATTCTTGTTGCTGTTGCGGCGGTTGCCGTACTGAGTTTGGCTGCAAGTCTGCGTTTCTGGCAATTCGGCATGACCAAATATCAAAGTACAGGTAGCTAAGGAGGCGTAACGAATCATGAACATGATCACAGCACGGCATCTGCAAAAGGAATTCAAGACTCCTGTTATTCGCGAAGGACGTTTCTCCGGTCTACGTACGTTATTTTCACGTGAATATGTGTCCAAGGAAGCGGTACGCGATATCAGTTTTGATATCGGCCCAGGGGAATTTGTGGGTTACATCGGTCCGAACGGTGCTGGAAAGTCTACCACGATCAAAATGCTGACAGGTATCCTGCACCCAACCTCGGGTGAGGTAAAGCTTGACGGTATGAACCCACATCAGGACAGGCGCAGGACCGTTGGTCGACTAGGTGTTGTGTTTGGACAGCGCAGTCAGCTCTGGTGGGATCTGCCCGTGAAAGATTCATATGATATTCTGGCCGAGATGTACGGCGTTCGTGCCGAGGATAAAAAGAAACGGCTGTCCCAGTTCGCCGAGCTGCTGGACCTTGAATCGTTCTGGGCCACGCCTGTCCGCAAGCTCTCGCTTGGACAACGCATGCGTGCCGATCTCGCAGCTTCCATGCTGCATGATCCCGAACTGCTTTTTCTCGATGAACCAACAATTGGACTGGATGTGAACGCAAAGCGGAATATTCGTCAATTTCTACGTACATTAAATGAAACGTTTGGCAAAACAATTCTGCTGACCACACATGACATGGACGACATTGAGCAGTTATGCAGCCGGGTCATGGTGATTAACCATGGTCAACTGACATATGACGGTACGATCTCGTCACTTCGCGAAACCATCGGACTACCTACGCTGATTCGGGTAACGTTCCGAGGAGAGTTTCACATCCCGGATGTTGTGTCGTCCGCGATACATATTACAGGAGTGGAAGGGCAGATTGTCACCGTCGAAGTGAACCGGAAGGAATGGAGCACAATGGACATTCTGAAACAGTTGGAGCACTGGGGTGAGATTGAAGATGTAGAGATGAAAGAACCCGATTTTGAAGATATCATTCATCGGGTGTATTAGTCGGTCCATTTTGTGAGGAAATAGGATGAAGAACTGTTCTTACGCCGTTACATGAAAGAGGGACATGGCGTACTGTAATAACGGAGGTGAAGCGTCATGCTTGTGACCAAACATGTCCTTCTAGCATCCACCGTACACGCTACTCCCTACTTCATTGTACGTGGCATGATGCCGGGACCCGTGATGTTCATTACATCCGGGGTTCACGGGAATGAAACGGCGAGTATGGCTGCTGCGCAAAAACTCGCAGATGATATTGCGACAGACCGTCATGCCATTCAGCGAGGGCTGCTGATTATCGTGCCACGCGTGAACCAGCAAGCCTACGCAAAGAAAATCAGAGGCAAGCCAGATCTGAATCGTACGTTTCCACGCCGTATGTCAGGCAAGGCCAAGCATCCATTGGCAGCGGCAGTTTTTCAGCTGGCGCGTGAACATCGGGCCGACTGGTGGCTCGATCTGCATGAAGCCAACGGCCTGTCACAGCTTAGTTCACGGGTGCTTGGACAGACGTTGATCACCAATCCCGGCAGTGGGACGATTACAGCTTGCAGAAGAGTTATCGAACGGATGAATCGGTCGATTGCCATTCGTGATCGTCATTTTAACCTCAAGCAGCATGAATTGCCGGGATCTGCCCGTACAGCGGCTTCAAGACTATTACAAGCCCGTTCCGTCACAGTGGAGACCTGTTGGAGTCTGAAACGCTCGACCCGTATCAAGTATCAGACAAAGATTGTGCACCATTTTCTGCGTGAAGCGGGTATGTCATGATCAAGACCATTAAGATAGATCAAAAAAAACCTCCAACAGAGAGCGCCGAAGTACATCCTCAGGTGATCTCTATTGGAGGTGTTAAATTTTGTTCCTCATTTCCCATTACTCTAATGACACTTCTGCGTTTATCTCTGCATCATGGCTTCCAGTATTTTATTACCCACGGGATCCAGCGGCATGAGTGGATAAAGGTCTTTTTTAGTTATAAACTTGAATATTGCATCCAGATACTCATCCACAATAGAGGCTGATCCAAAACAATAATTGGACAATAATACAACGCCTATACCCTGTTCCTTGTTTATAGCCAAATAACTGGAGAAACCAAATGTGCCACCGTTATGCCAGAGTATATTCTGATCTGAGATGTTATCACTAAACCAGGCGTAATGATGGGTTGAATCTCCAATCGTCATAGGAACATGACTTTTTTGTATTGCAGAGGCTATCGGATGATCATCATTAAGGTTGGCCTGAACAAATAAACTCATATCGTGAACAGATGACTTGATCGCCCCAGCCCCTGCATGTACACTAAGATCCCAGTGAGGGACTTTTTTCCCCGTTGACGTATGTCCATCCACAAATCTACCATTCTGTTCTGGATTCAACATAGCTGCTGTCTCCGTCATGTTTAATGGACCTGTGATATATTTTTTCAGCAGATCGTCATATGTACTTCCTGATACTTTACATAGGATATAACCCAGTAAGCCCACGCCGGTATTGGAATACTCAAATGAACCCATCTGATCCGTAAAGTCAGCATCGGATAAAAAAGCAAGTAAATCATCCTCGGTATAATCTGAATACGGATTCAATCGGTTTTTCGTGGGGTTCAGATTTGTGGCAAGTCTAGGTAATCCAGAGGTATGCGTCGCAAGACTTTTTAAGGTAACCTTATTCAAATAATCGTTTTTGCCATTGTGTATGTACTTGCCAACCGTGTCATCCGTGGAAAGCTGCTCTTGACGTTCCAATTCTAATAGAAGGATCGATGTAAAAAGTTTGGTTACAGAGCCGATTTCGAACAATCTGTGTTCGGGAGTAGCCACGCTCTTCTTTTTGGGATTGCCTAATGAATGATATTCGATATCTTCCTTCGTAATAACGCCAATCTCAAGATGCAGATGTTTCTTTCCTTTGATGTAATCGGATACAAAACCTTGTAAATCTATCATAGAAAATGTTACTCCTTTTGTGGTGTGAATTTCATTATTGAAATTATTGAAATCACGTTAACCACCATTATGTATTGGCAAACTACACTATGTATTCTTTCTAAATCTCCGATTCCCTGCTCAATAGTCCACTCCTGTTTTCTCCTAAACAGGAAAAGAGCCGCGATTACGGCTCTTTCTTTTGCACCCTGAACGATTGAATATAATTGTCGATATCGTCCTCCGGTGTATGCAACAGTCGTGCCAGATGAATCTGCATCTGTTCCAGATGGTCAATATGTGTCTGAATGTCAGCGATGCGTTCGCGTACAAGGGTTTTTAACGTATCCTTTTCCATGTCTTCCTGGCTGAGCAGTTGCAGGGTCTCCTGTATCTCCTTTAAGGAGTAACCCAGCAACTGGGCATCCTTAATGAACTTAATTTTGACCAGATAATCCTCGGTATACACCCGATATCCGTTGGAGGAACGACGGGGAGCAGGCAGAATTCCACTATCTTCGTAATAACGGAGGGTTGCCATACTTACACCGGTACGCTTGGCCAACATTCCTCTTGTCATGGTTTCCATGCCTACTCCTCCACCTTTCTGCGGACTTATTGCGTTTGTTTGTTGCGTATCTTAGTATATGTGGCATCATAGGTGGCCTCGGGAAATTGTGCTGAAGATCCTTGCAGCAATGGCTGCTCTTTTCCTTTCAGATAACGGTCAAAGAATGCCAGCGCATAGGATCTGGTTATATCCACATTATGTTCTGGCGTTATGCCTCTGGCAAATAGTTTCGGTGAAATCAACGATATATCCGTAAAGCTTTGATGGAAGAAATTATCCACCGTCAGATAATAGGTATCATTAAGACTACTCGTCATCACTCGACCCAGATCAGGCTTAAACTCTGGATAGGCTACTTTTTCCGTTTCGGTGGCTTCCGGTTCCAGACTTTTGGCGGTTCCACCCGACATGATATACATAAACGGCTGTTTCAAGGCTGTCGTGGATACTTCACCCCAAAACCCGCCTTCCAAACTCAGTCCTGCTTTTAATCGATCATCTTGTGCCAAAGCTTCCGCTGTCGTAGCTCCACCATAAGAGTGACCCATGATGCCGACGTGATCGAGATCAAGCTTTCCTTGCAGCAGTTGATTCGGGTCGTGTGAATTCCACTGGGTAAGCGTATCGAGAACAAAGCTTGCATCATCTGCACGTATGCCTATGCCTTCTACATTATATTGATATAATTCCGCTGACGTTGCAAATTCAGGGTCAGCCTGATAGGAAACTGCACGTCCATCGGGAAATGTCACTTGTGCTGACGTATAAGGGTGATCTATCCCCACGACAATGTAACCGTGGCTAACCAGCTCCTCAATCATCGTCATGCTCTGAAAACGGGCTGAGCGGATACCCGGCGAGAATAGCAAAACCGGATACTTGCTTTGGTCGGCGGACATCTCAGCTCCTTGCACCACATGTGTTGGAATGGTATCCAGATAACTGAACACCTGAGACGGAATGCCAAACACCAGACTGATCGCTTCTCCCAGTTCACTAGGATAATGCTCCAGCGGCAGCCCTTTGGCGGACTTCTGATCCACCGGGTACCATACATTAATCATAAGTTCACGTTTGTCTCCGGCCTCGGGTGTTTTGGTCTCTTCGCGAGATTCATCCACCAGGTGCTCAGAGAACGTGCCAATGGCATAGGTGCCGGTTGGTTCAGGCATCGTAAAAGCAGGTAAGAGCCAGGTCAGTATAATTGAACCTGCACTGAAGGCCAGAAGCAGAATCGATACCAGCGTCATCTTTATTCTTGAAGGACGGTTGGGTCTCCGCGCACTCTGAACATAACGGCCACCGCGGTATGATTTCATGAGTTGAATGATTAATGTAATGAATAATACAAGTGTAACAAGATAGGTTGGTATCATCTGCACACGAAATGAATTGATTAAGCCATGCAGAAGCACTGCCAGAATCAGAGCTGTGAGTGTCCCCACTGTCATTGCTCGGCGCTTCGGAAACACCAGCATGAGTACCGTAGCAGCTACGGTTACCAATACCAAAATCCATTCTAAAATTCTCATTATTCAGCCTCCAATATTTCTTGATAAAAAAAGAATAAACCTTGAAGTATACTTCAAGGTCAAGGCTGAATTATAGATAGAATTTTATCGTGGAATTCGTAAATCCCATTTGCGAAGTTCGGTCAACGTACACGTTCCGGACGAGAAAGCCTTGATACCTGTTGAGTTCCGCCCAGGATAGATCCGTCCTGTCATCACTTGCTCCCCCTGCTGAATGAACACCTCAATGGAGCTGACATCCATAAAAATATGAAGTTCCAGTTTCCCGTCAAGCAGTTCCACTGTTGCAGCTCGTTCTCCGCCCGGCCCTTGTCCGGCCTGCTCGCGATTCAAGCATAAACGACGCTGCTCTACATCATAGGAAATCACGGTTTCTTCATCCTCACCCGTGCGCAGCTTCAACCCGAAGTGTCGTGCCTGTTCCGCTTCAAATACAGCATACAGTTCATAACGGTCTCCGCTGATTCCAAGATCAAAATCATGTTCATCACCATTTAAATGTATACCATACTGCTCGTTTCCTTCCGACCTGTACTGTATAAGTTCGGGAAGCGGCCGGAATATCAATCGTTCTCCCCTGCGAATGAGTTGTCTCGGCAACGTCATCGCTCCAGCCCAGGCATGAGACTGTTGTGTCGGGATTTCCGTTTCCCACGTATCCATCCAGGCCATCATGATTCGTCGTCCCTGTGCATCCTCCATCGTCTGAGGTGCGTAAAAGTCGAAGCCGCAATCCAGCGGAACGTACTGCTCGTACTTCAGCACACCTTGGTCTTCATCCAACGTTCCCATCATATAAACGGTCGAATGCAAGTTGCGATAGTTATCTCCCTGTGCAGGCATGCGCTGCGGAGACATGATCAGCACATCTCGGCCATCCAGTGTGAACAGATCTGGACATTCCCAATTGTCACCAAGCGTCCCGTCACTCTGGGCCATGATGTTAACATAACTCCAATCCAGCAAGTCCGTTGAACGGTATAACAGAATGACACCTTTGCCCGCAGCATCATTTGAGCCAAGGACGCAATAGTACACACCGTTTCTTTCAAACACTTTTGGATCACGGAAGTCCTTGGGACTGGTATGCGCTGGGATTTGATCCAGCCGAATAACCGGATTCATCGCGCTTTTGACAAAATCAATCCCATTGTCCGAGACAGCGATATTCTGTGTCTGCAAGTAATCGTTATCCTTGTCAGGTCCAGTCACGACATGTCCCGTGTACATCAGCACCAATTTGCCATCCTGCACGATTGCACTTCCAGAGAAACAGCCTCCACTGTCGTAGCTCTGATCGGGTGCCAGGGCAACAGGCAGATAAGACCACGTAACCAAATCACGGCTCACCGCATGGCCCCAGTGCATCGGCCCCCATACCGGTTCGTAGGGATAATGCTGATAGAACATATGATACATCCCACCGAAGTATATGAAGCCGTTGGGATCATTCATCCAGCCCACCTCTGGCATCAAATGATAGGCCATTCGATAGGTTGGATCAACCTGATGTCGATGCGCCTTGATATATGCGTTGGCCCGGGGGAGTGTATAACTCTCCTTTGTTTGAGTCGAAGAACTCGTCAGTCCAAGATCTGTCTCTTGCCTTGTGTCTATATCCTGCTTCTCGTATCGTTCCTGGTTCATATGTCCTTCACTCCTGTCTCTCTCTATATCACCCAACTGAACTTATTTGATTGCCCCTTGCATGACCCCCTGAATAATGTACTTCTGCGCAAACAGATAAACGATCAGGACAGGCAGCAGGGTCAACACCAGACCAGCCATCAATGGACCGTAATCCACTGTATATGTCCCATAAAAATAAAACGTGGACAGCGGCAGCGTACGCTGCTCGGATGAAGTCAGCACCAAGGAAGGTAGCAGAAAATCATTCCATATCCACAGTACATTCAGCACGCTAATGGTTACGGTTGTTGGCAGTAACACCGGCAGTACGATGCGAAAAAAGGTTTGCACTCTGCCACAGCCATCCATTAGAGCCGCTTCTTCAAGCTCCAGGGGAATACTTTTGATAAAGCCATGGTAGATAAATACGGCAAGCGGACTGCCAAAGCCAATATACATGTAGATCAGCGACCACTTGTTATCCAGCAGGCTAAGCGAGCCGTATATTTTAACCAATGGAATCATAATGGCCTGGAACGGAATAATCATCGCAGCTACCATCAGGAAAAAGAGATACTGATTCAGCTTGCTTTTGTGACGAACAAAGTAATGGGCTGTCATCGCCGCAAAAAGAGCAATCAGTAATACACCTGCAATGGTAATGAGCAACGAATTGCTGAAGGCAGATACATATCCCATTTTATCAAACGCATTGACGTAATTATCGAATTGAAAGGAGCTTGGCAAGCCCAGCGGATCGGAGGTAATTGCCTGGTTAGCCTTGAACGAATTGACGATTAGAAGTACAAAAGGAAATACAAACAAAATCATCACAACGATTAATGCAATAAACTTCATCCAGTTGAGAATGCGCGATTGTCCAGCCATCATGCCTCGACCTCCAGTTTTTTGCTGAAATAGACCTGGAGCAATGTAATGGCGGCTACAAGGATAAACAGAACAAAGGCTTCTGCCTGACCCAATCCGTAGTCACGAGCAAGAAAGGCCTGCTCATAAACATGCATGGATACCATCTCTGTGCTCTTGAAGGGCCCGCCACTGGTCAGGGAGACGTTCAGATCATACACCATGAATCCCCGTTGCAGTGACAAAAAGATGCAAACAATAAACGAAGGAACCATCAGTGGCAATACAATGCGCGCCAACATTTTGCGATTACTTGCCCCATCAATGCTGGCTGCTTCCATAACATCCTTCGGCACATTCATCAGTCCTGCAATGTAGATAACCATCATATAGCCGGCATACTGCCAAACGGTCACCACAATGAGTGCCCAGAACGCTTTATCAGGGTCAGCCAGCCAGGAGGTGGAAAACAGAGTAAGGTTCATTTTTTGTCCTGCAAAAACGAGTACCTGATTAAAAATAAACTGCCAGATGAAACCAAGCACGATTCCGCCCACCAGATTCGGCAGGAAAAATCCGGCCCGAAACCAGCCCTGTGCCTTCATTCCCCGAGTTACAGCGTAAGCGAGCAGGAAAGCAACCGCATTGGTCAGCATAACGGTAATAAATACGTACTCCAGCGTCATCCCGAATGATTTCCAGAACACCGTGTCCTTGAACACACCGATGTAATTATCCCAGCCAACAAAGTTTTGATCGACTGCAATACCATCCCAGTTCGTAAACGTCAAATAAATACCATACAAAAATGGAATAATCATCACCGTAGCAAACGCAAATAATGTCGGGCCAGTAAAGATCAGGCGAGTGCGCAGACGTGTCCATAATCCTTTTTCGGTCAGCATTGTCATCCTCCACTCTATCCAAATGATTAGCCTGGCGGTTATTCCGGAAACAAGTCGAACAGACCTCGTGTGGAAGCTGTATGTTCATCATCTCCGGCTACCGCAAGTCTCTCTCTATGTGCTGCACAGGGCTATGATTAATTCCTTTATTTCACGTTGCTCCAGTATGCCTGAATTTCACTGGCAAGTCCGGCACGGTCAATGACGTCAGCCAAATATTTCTGCATGGATGCACCCAGTTTGGACCAGTGATCCGCGGGAAGTGTGCTCATTGATTCCTCGATTTTGCCTGCCTTGATGTATTCACTAATGGATTTGCCAAGCGGATCTGTTGGCTCTAGTGTAATGTTGCTGAATGCCGGAATAATACTGGCTTGATTCACCAGGAAATCCTGACCTTTTTCGTTATAAACGATCCATTCCAAAAATTTCTTCGCTGCTTCCTGCTGTGCTGGTGTGCTCTTCTCCTTATCCAGCAATATTCGTTTGGATACAGCAGCAGAGATTTGAGTATTACCGAAATCATCCGGATTATTGCTCACAGGTACCGGGAGGAAGCCATATTTTCCATCTGCTGTATCAAAGCTTGAAATTTGTGGCCATGCCCAGTTGCCCTGGAACCAGATGCCTACCTCACCCTTGCCAAGGACCTCAGGTCCACGCTCATAGGTTCCGGACAGTGGAGAAGCCTTGTCGATATTGTAGGTTTTCATCAGGTCAAATGTATCTAACAAGCCATTAAACACGGCGTTGGAAGCAAGGTCCACTTGACCTGCCTTCAGATCCGTAATGAATTGATCCACCTTCGCACGGTCCGCCGACTGGCCACCATATGCAAGCCCCAGATAGTGCGCACCAAGCGACCAATCCATCGGAGATACAATCAAAGGTGATTTTCCAGTAGCAGCAATCTTTTGGAAGAGCTCATCGAGCTGTGCGGTGGTCTGTACAGACTTCGGATCGAATGTCCCACCTACTGCCTGATCCAAAACATTCTGGTTATAGATGAATCCATATCCTTCAATAGAGAACGGGAAGGCATAGTTTTTGCCATCAAACGTTGTAGCCGCTGTGCTGTTCTCCACAGCATCCTTCATCCAAGACTCGGATGTGAGATCCAGAACACGATCCTTGAATTTCTCTACATCCCCTGTATCCAGCATCATCATCGTTGTAGGGCTGCCGGAGGCATACAACGCAGACGCTTTTTCAAACGGAGACTGTCCACTGCCTACAGGTACAATTTCGAGTGTGATATTTGGATTTTCGGCATGGAAGTCTTTAGCCGCTTGCTCCAGCTGACTGTTAATTTCCGATTTGGAATTGAGCATGGTGATTTTGACACTCTCACTGCTGCTACCCTCTGAGGAGGAGTTGGACTCCGTCGTTGCTTTACCTCCACATGCTGACAATACAAGCATTATAATCAATGACAATACCGATAATTTCATCCATTTTCGTTCTCTTTTCATCTTGTCATGCCCCCTGATCAATAGTATAAAAGGAAACGCTTACAAGACGAATTATAATGTCAAAGGTTTAACATGTCAATCGTTTGACATACTATTTTAAAAAAATAACGTGCCTTGATTTTTCCGTTGCAAAAGGACGAATAGAAAAAAACGACCTGTATCAGGTCGTCTCTCTCTCTACGATGGTAACCGGCAAAATATGCTCCATTTCGATCTTCTCTTCCGCAAGTTGGCGCCGAATCAGATCAATTGCCAGCTTAGCCATAGCCTCCACCGGCTGCCTGATCGTTGTTATGCCAGGCACCGTATACGCTGCCGCACGACTGTCATCATAACCTATAATAGCGATATCGTCGGGTACCTTGCGCCCACCTAACACGATCTGCTTCAGCGCATGCACCGCCATCAGATCACTCGTTACAAAGAGCCCGTCCACCTCGGGGTGTTGTGCAAGCAGCTTATCCACCAATTCCGTATACTGATGCTGGTCAAACACATTCAGATCGGTTTCATGAATCATGACCGGTTTGACTCCATGAGCCTGCAATGTATCAACGAAACCTGTCGTCCGGCGATTGGACAGCATTTGCAATTCCAAATTACCGCAGATATGTGCCAGATTCCGTCTGTTCTTCGAGAGCAGCAATTCAGCAGCCATAACCCCTCCCTGATAGTTATCAGATGAGATAAACGGGATGTCTTCACCGATCTTACGATCAAAGGTCACGATTGGGGAATGCAGATTCATATACTCATCAACTTCCAGTGTATGACTTCCCATAATAATGCCATCCACGCGATTACCCTTAAGCATTTCCACATATTCACGCTCTTTGGAAGGGTCCATGTGGGAATTGCATAACATAATTTTAAATCCATTCTGGTAAGCATGATACTCAACATAGCTAGCCAGTTCTCCAAAAAACGGATGGGATACATCAGGAATAATCAAGCCTATAACATTGGATTGCTTACGCAGAAGAGAACGGGCAATTTCATTGGGTCGATAATTAAGTTCGTCCATGGTTTGATACACTTTGTCCCGAGTCTTCTGACTGATATATCCCCGGTTGTTTAATACACGCGAGACGGTAGTTACAGAAACTCCTGCCCTGAGTGCAACATCATGAATAGTTGCCATAACACCCTCTTTTCCTACAACATTCTTCATACCTTTAACATTATAAACCCATTGCTAACCCTGAACCAAACCCTTGGTACCCGCCCATTGCTTCATTCCGCTACAATTCTCGCTCTCGGCATGCTATGCATAGCTCCGTGCGTAACATGGACCTGTACCACATACGTACCTGGTTCTTCAAAGGTATGCTGGATTTCATACAGCCCTTCCTCTGACTCAGTGGCAGTAATAGCCCCCTGATTCTCCAGTTCGTCCGCTGTCATCATACCTTGTTCCGGAGATACAGAAGGCGGATCATCAAGCTCATTCCAGATCTGGAATTGCACATGATCAGCCTGACTTAACGGTGCATCTCCCTGTGTAAGCTTCACCTGCAACCTTGTTGGTTTATGAAGAGAAGCCTTCTCTGGAACGTCAAGTTTCACTTTAATCATCTCTGGCATCTCGCCTGATTGTGACTGTTCTTCATAAGAGCATCCCACCGTCAGGAGGAGCAAAATAATGAAGGGCATGAACCAACGAGCTTGTCCGCTCATCACCATCTATCCTTTCTTATTAAGAAGATTTTGGTGTTTTGCCGATACCCCACAGCATCACGATGATGATAATAAAGGCGATCAGTGCCAGTAATGGAATCGTGATGAAACCAAACCAGTTCAAATAGTCGGTATAACATGGAACCTTACCGCACGCCACGGCATTACCTGTAGCCGAAAAAACACGCTGGATTGTTACATGATATAACGAAATGCCGCCACCGACGAAACTAAGTGGGAGTACGTATTTGGTGATGCCCACGTCATCCTTAAAGTAGGCAATGCCCAACAAGATGGTTAGTGGATACATGAATATACGCTGGTACCAGCATAGATCACATGGAAGATATCCCTTGATCTCACTGAAATAGAGACTCCCCCCTGTTGCAATAACGGAAACGGCCCAAGCAACAAATAACCGGGTATCCACATTTCTCGCTGGGCGCTCCGATTTTGATGATGTACTCATTCTTCTGTCCCCCTCTTCATTTTGCTTATACCAAATTATCATACATCATTCTAGACTCCATCGGCTATTCAAGCTGTTATGTAGGTCATTACTCGATGATTATACCAAATATTTGGAACTTTTGGGTGAATACAAAAAAGCTGCCGTATGGGGCAGCTCTTTTTGTTTTAAACTTGTTTCACTCTACTATTACATCGATTTCGTCAGCGTAATGGAACCATCTTTTTGTGCCCATTTCACGTCCCAGTTCAGAAGTTCAGCAATGAAGCGCAGAGGTACTTGCGTACGTCCATCTTTGTTAACAAATACCGTTGCACCCACGTTTTTCTTCACGCCGTTCACTTCCATAACGTTGTTGTTCACCCAGAATTCAAGCGTATCATCGCCAGCCATTACCGTTACTTGTTGTGCTTTTTTGTCCCATTTCACCGTTGCACCAATACCTTCACTCAAGAAACGCAGTGGAATGTATGTTGTGTTTTTCCAAAGCACTGGTGTGGTGTCCATGTTGGTTGTTTTGTCGTTAATTTTCAGCATTTTGCTGTTCAGTTGCATCCACACCGTTGTCATTTCTGGCGCTGGTGCAGGTGTTGCTGGCTCTTGGAATTTGTCATTGAATTGAGTCACGATGGCATTACCAAGGGCTTGACCTACACCAAACATCACTTTGAAGCCTTCACGATTTGTTGTGTAAGAAGCATCATAGTTACCTGCTGCATATTGATTCAATACGTTTTGTACTTGATTTTCATGCGTTGTCAGCGCTTGTTGTCCTGCTGCTTTTGGCAGATTGCCAGCTGTTGCTGAATCCAGGAATGTAGCGAACTCTGTTGTAAATCCATCAATACGTTTCTCTACTGCCGCACGAGCCGCAGCATCGTTGTTTTTAACAGCTTTTACATAGTCGCTTTGTGCATTAACGTGATTCGTTACCCAAATTTTCTCGAAAGCATTGGCACCATCGTTACCGTAAACGGAAGCAATCGCTGCTTTGAAGTCAGCTGTGTTTCCAGCTTCAGCAGTAACGAGTGCGTTGGAAGCGGCTGTACGTCCATCAAATTCCTCTTGCATTTGCAGAGCCGAAAGTGCAAAGTGTTCGGAAGCCAAGTGGTTGAGTGCAGATCTCAGATCAGCTGCTTTTGTATCCGCTTTGGTATTTTCGAATTTCTCAGGCATTTGTGTCGTAATTGCTGTGGAGAGTGCCTTACTTACGTCGAACATTTCTTTGAAACCTTCACGGTAAGCCTTGTATGCATCACCGTAATCTCCAGCTACATACTCATCGAATACTTTTTGCACGAGATCTTCATGTACTTTCAGCGCCTGTTTGGCTGCTGCTTTTGGCAACTTGCCTTCGGTTGCTGTACTCAGGAATGTGGAGAACTCATCCACAAAACCGTTGATGTTTGTCTGTGCTTGTTTGATCCCAGCCTGGTTGCCCATTTTGGTTGCTTTCACCAGATCATCTGTGTATTTGTTATGAGCGCGGAAGATGCGTTCGAATTCTTTGGCACCTGCATCACCGTATAGGGAAGCGATTGCTGGTTGCATATCCAGTGCATTCTGGTCGAGTGCTTTGTAGGCTGCATCTGCATCTTTTGCTCCGTCATAGGCTTTCGCCATTGCCGTTACTGCGAGTGCAAAGTGCTCGGACAACAGGTGGTCCAGGTTTGCTCTCAGATCAGCCGCAGGTGTGTTCACGGATGCTTTCATCATGGTCATTGGTGTCTGTGGTGCGGCAGCTGCTCCAGCGATCCCCGGCATCAACAGTGTCAAGCTAAGTACAGGTGCGATAAATTTCTTCATTTTCATTTTCATTACGTGTTCACTCCTCGATTATGTTTTGTGTATAATTTTTTTCCTCGTCGTTGTATTCATAGGGTGTAACGCAGGGTTCTCTATTCTGGATCACTCTGTGGGCAAAAAAAATTCGCAACCTTCAGTGAAGAAAGCTGCGAACGCCTGTTGTATCAAGGTTTTTTTGAATTAAAAAAATATAAAATTGTAGTGATCTTTCCGATCCAAGACCACATACATACTGTAATATAGATACTTCATTTTCCTTTATTTCTCAACTAAAGCTTACATCAAAGGTTATCCTGAAGTACAATAAAGACATATCATATTATTCGCGAAGGAGGTCCATTCATGACCTGGTTGCCTTATGTTTTAATTGTAGGTATCGCCTTGTTTGGAGGTATTGCTACCATGATCATCGGTAATTCCAAAGCCAATCAGACCAGCAACCCCGAATATGACCGCCGCACAAAGCAAAACCTAAGCAAACTTTCCTATGTATATGTTGGTGCGATTGTACTTGGTTTTGGCGGACTAATCCTCTATCTTTTTAACTAAAATGTTTCGATTTGGCAAAGAATACGCTCAAACATGCCAAGCATCTTCAGTTTTCGTTCTACATATCCAATGGTTGAGGGGCCAACTCCCCTCTCCCTGATTACTGCCAAAAATCCGCGTAACATCCATACTTGTAACTGTTCGTAAAGCTGCCTCCTGTTAAAATCAGCATTCTCCTGCACATAACCATCTTCAAAATCAGCCATAATCTTTCCAAGTTCTTGCCTATGTGTTGACGAGGGAATTGTAGAAGTCAGTACAGCTGCCAGATCGAAATGATGATCATCCATTCTTACTTCACCGAAATCAATAATGTAGATGGACTCTTCTGTAAACAACAAATTCCACATGCCCAGATCCCCATGAATGACTAAATGGTTCGTCTTGCGAAATTCCAGACACTCCTCTGTAAGCTGGGCTAACGTACGAATTTGTTCAGATGACGAGGCTAACACTACATTGGAAACCTCACGCCATAATTGAGATAACTCGAAACGATCTTCCATACCAGCAACCTTAATATGATTCGTCATACGATGAAAAAGACCGATCACCTGACCTAACCGAACAAAGTCAATGTTACTTTGGGAACGCGGAAGCAAATTCTCTATGTAGATCTGCAAATTATAAATCTCATAATTATATGTAATATACGGAATCTTATATTTTGTCTGTACCATGGATGGTGAAATGTTTACGGATGCCAATGCCTTAACCATTTCATACTCAATCCACGCCTGTTGTTCGTTCCTCAGTTTACGTAAAACGAACTTACCTTGTGTAGACTCGATCAGCATCGCTTTAGAACTATTACCGTGTTCTATGGCATTAAATCCTACAATATTCCCAATATCATATTGAACTGCCACGTAATGAAAAATTGTCATGCCTTCACCTCGTTTCCTGATCCTAAGCGATCTATTCAACAGACAGATGCTAGTCTCCTTTATATACACACATGTTTACAAGTTGGAGATAATTCAGAATTATTCTGGATATGTTCGGGGTTTAATATAAAGCCATAAGGGACAGCGAGCCCATTAAACAAAACTAACCCCCAACTTGAAGGAGAGATATATGATGAAAAAAAACATGAAGAAATCCGTAGCTACGATGATGGTACTGGGCATGACATTAACAGGAGCAACGGGTGTATTTGCCGGAACGCAACTGGAGAAAATCTCTGCATACCTTAACCATGGAATCAGCTTTAATGTCGATGGCGCGGCTTACTCACCAACGGATGGCAATGGCAACAAACTTGCTCCAATTACCTATAACAACTCCACTTATCTGCCTGTACGTGCGCTTGCCGATGCGTTGCATGTACCCGTATCCTTTGACGGCAAAAAAGGGCAGGTTATTATCGGCCAAGCAACAAGCAATCCATCAGCCTTGACGAATGTAACGTATAGCGCAGCACAAAAAGAGGTGATTCAAAAAGCTTTTGCACAATTCGATGGGTTCGAGACCGCTTATGCACCTCAGCAGATGCTCGCAGGTGACACGTTCAAAAGTGTAGGTGCGGGTGGCGACGGCGTCAGCTTTATTTTCAGCCATATGAAAGTGGACGTGTCTCCAAGAGATTATTCGAACGGTTATACGAGCAAAGACGTGAAACTGTCCAATGGCGTTATCGCCAAATGGTACACACCAGATCAAACGGGCATGCTCACATTCCAACTGGATGATCGCTACGTTACCCTTAGCTCGCCGGATCATAAGCTGAGCCAAGCTCAGCTGCAACAAGTCGCTGTCTCTGTTCAGAAGGCAACTGGCAACAACGATCAAGGGATCACTGCATTCGCAGATGTGAACTATAGCAAACAACAATTGGATAACATTCGCAAAGCATTTGCGAAGTTTGACGGGTTCACCACAGCCTATGCTCCACAACATATGGTTGCTGGAGATACGTTCAAAAGCGTAGGTGCAGGCGGTGATGGTGTAAACTTTGTTTTTAATCGTATGAATGTAACGGTATCCCCTAAAGATTACTCGTTCAGCTATGATGGCAAAACGGTAAAACTGCCTAATGGCGTATCAGCCAAATGGTACACACCAGACCAAACGGATATGCTCACGTTCAAGCTGGATGATCGTTATGTAACTATCAGCTCACCGAATAACCAATTGACTCACACTCAACTCGAGCAAATGGCGGTATCTGTACAAAAAGTGAAATAAACAAAAATAAACATACATCATTTCGGTCCCGCTCTATGAGCTGGGGCTGATTTGATGTGTGTTACGTATGCTCAAACTCTGCACAAAGACCTCTTCCTGTTCGTCTGTCCCTATCCTGCAATTAACTTTCTGCCTTATTCATGACCTGGCGAAGCCAGTAATACCGATGCAAGTCCATGATAAAATGAAACACCACAAAAGCCAGCATAATGTATACACACATTAGCACAACAGCCACAGTCTGCTGTGTAACAAAGGCCAGTGAAATATTGGCCAGGAGATATGCTCCGCCCGTAATCATCGTTATTGTGGCAACAGGCACACCCGTGCTTTTATCCCCTTTTTTACGCTGAGGGGGATGCTGCAGCTTACGCAAATGAAACTTCACGTACTGGAACAAGGCAAAACCATATACCACAAATGATCCAATGGCGTACCAAGGTGTCGACAGACCAAGTGTCCCGTAGGCAAACTTCTGTATAATCACCATAAATCCCACAGAACAAACGATGCCAAATACACCTCGGAACAATACATAATTCAGTTGGAGTCTGCGTGGGGCAGCAATCAGGGCAATCGCCCATATATTCATAAAGGCTAGTGGTGGCACGAGAATATACGCATACAGCGATTGGAACGGGACACTGAACACTGGAATAAGCAGAAATACGTTAAGAAAAAACAGGACAAGTATGCCTGCACTCAACCGAATACCATCTACGGCATAGATAACATAAGGTGAATCTTCATACGGTTTTGAACGTTTATTGTTCGCCATAATAGCTCTTCCTTGATAGATTCGTTTCGTCATGATTACAATGCCAGTTCAGCCAAACGAATAACCCTGCGATACACCATCGTATCCATCAGATCCTCCCAATCGAGCTCACTGGCATTAACGTCTCGATAATATACCGCAGCAGCAGGCAAGAAACCAACCAGCGGCCCTGTACCACCACATATCAGACTTCCGCCGTCTCCGCCTTTGGGCATCACATCCCCAGCCGAATCCAGTGTAAGCTCATACTTGTAGGGATCACCGGCAAATTGCACTCCGAAGAAATTCGGCAGTTCTAGATCATAAGGACGACCATCCTTTTCTTCAACCCGTGAAGAGGCCGTCTCTGCCGATCCATCCACAATCTCATCCATGCCTTCCAGACTTCCAAAGTGCTTCAATCTCATCGTATAGTCGAAGCTGTCACCCCAGGGAAATAACGTGCGACAACCGCCGCCATAGATATACTCCCATTCGTCTTCGGTCAGCAAACCAAAGCCCGCCGCTGCTTCCTCCCTCACGACGTCCTCCAGTTCTATTCCTTCGTTGAACCACAGGATTCGCACTTCATCTTCACTTTGACGAATCAGACGGAATTGTTGATGCAATTCATATTCACGTATATCCGACTGCTTAAACTGCTCCAGTGCTGACGGGAAATCAGGATCTTCCTGTGCAAATGCTTCCTCCTCGGACACTTCAATCCAGCCTAGCGAGATCAGTTCGCATTCAACAAGCATCGGCGCAATAGTAATTTCTCTCACGGGTGACATTTGACTCGCCAGAAACGAATCCACATCCTCGACACCATACTCACTGACCGTTTCATGCAAGTCGGTTGAGGTCTCTTCGTTCATACCATGCTGCCAACGATCCCAGCCGAGTGTTACTTGATCCCCAGGCACAAACACAAATCTCAGCCCATCCTCCGTAAATACACCTGTCTCCATCCGCAACCCGAATCTTTCAAATGTCTCGAGACCCTCATATACCATAGCATCTGGTAACTGACGAACAAGCTTACGCATCCAAGCCTCTTTGTCCTGAGCATTCAACCCCTGCCACATGTTTCGTCTCAATGTTTCCATAATTCTCCCCACCTTTCCTTATACACTTTCACTTCTCTAAAATGCTTCACTGGCTGGCACAGCACAATCTTACTTGTCTTGTTTACATTTTTATTTCCCTGCGGCCTGCAACAGTTCCAGCAATAATTCCTTCCGTCTTCCCTCCGCTTTGCGAGCGAGCGTTGTGAGCTTCTCCACTTTACCGAAGATCGGATAAAGCACATGTTCTGCCTCATAACTTTCGAGTCCTTGAATCTGTCTAACCAACTGTTCGAGTATTTCCTCATTCTCCAGCTCGGGCTGAATCTTAAGCTTCAGACTATCCGTCGAACGACGCAAGCTGGCGACTAACGCAGGTATGGATTGAACCGTTACACCCTGTTTTTCTACAAATGCCGCAATGAACTTATCCTGTATTAACTGATGCTCATCATCCACTTCACTCATGTAATATTCAACCAGCGGGAAATACCGCTCATCCACGAGCCCCAGTCCAAAGGTTGCATAACTGCCTGGCATACAGCTTTTCTCTCCCTCGGTATCCTCATAAAACTCAAACTCTTGGATAGCCTCACGCGCATACTCTTCCAGAAGTGGATGCAACTCCGGGTACTCCAGTGCATTGGCAAAGAATCGGTGGGTATCCGATTTCGCGAGTCCTTTGATCGGCAAATACTGCTTTACGCTGGACTTGAGCTTGATCTTATAACCTTTCGGAAAGCCCTGTTTCAATAAATGAGTGATAAAGGTAAGTGCCTGTTGATAGGCAACAGCCTCTTCCTTACGAATGTGAATGGTCATCAGAGCAAATACATCATTTGCTTTGCATTCCACTTCTTCCGTTTTCACATGAATATCGTCCTTCGCATACGTTCCGCTGCCTTCTGTCATCATACGTGCCGCACGTTTGCTACCGAGTTGCTTAGCGAGTTCCAAGAAAGTCACACCTTTGGGTTTACTATAACTCGGCTCAAAACGTAGAATCATGACCGCCGCGTATAATAGCAGATCGATTGGTTGAGTTTCGGATGTTTGCGCCTTCCCAGTCTCGTTCAAATGTCGGCCTGCCTGAGTCTCAACGTTCGACTCTAGCGTTGTTCCTGGTTTTAGTGAATACTCATTGGTACGATAAGGCGAAGACTGAACATCATAATACTGTGGCAAAAACTGATTCTCCGCCCATGCCGTCACCGCGCGAGTGATCTCACCACGATGTTCCACCATTGCCTCCGGACGCCCCTGATTCAACTCTTGTATCCGGTCATACTGCCCGATCGTCCATGCTACATCCAACTCCGGGAACAGCTTTGGATCGAGCAGATGACTCGTCAAAAAGAAGGATTCCAATGGCTTCGTTGGATATGTACTGTTCTCCAGATTCTTGTCTACATAGGTATGAATACGCTCAAGGAGCATCGCTCTTTTCTCTTCGTTTATCCATTCAAATAAAGTCAGTTGCAGCTTGCCTTCGGTTGTTGGGAATTTCCCTCGCAAGGTGAAGCGGTAGTCAATCAACGGAGTATCTGCCAGCTTGTCCAATCTTCTCTGAACAACCTCTACAAGCTTAGGCCCAATCTCGTTACGTACCTGTTCCACGGTAAAGGCTCCTGCCTGCTTTGATTTCACATCATCATCCAAACCCAGATCCAGGCTGTCTACCGTGGTCCGTCCAGGTCTGTAATCCAGTACAATATCATTGAAAATACCCATTTGCAGCGTGGTTCGCTTCACAACACTTTCCAGGTCATCCCGCTTTTGCTGTTCATCAAACCATTCATGGAGCGTCGTTATCATCTCTTCCATCGCCTGATCATAAAGTGTACTCATCTAATCTCCTGCCTTCCCATGCATCTTATGATGTTCATCAACCACACTTGAACCTCTATTCATCCCGGATTAGTCCGAGGTATCTATGTTATAAATACGTATTGATGTTCGTATATTACCTATTATTTTACTCTCTCAAGTACAACGGAACAATAAGGCTTACGCACGGTTGCTTGCTAGTAAGAGAGATCTACGGATTCCTTTTTTTTCATATCTATGTATGCTCTCGGTATGCCCTCGCTATCATCATCCCCACGTTGTATAATCATTGTATTCCTTTTCAGGAGGTCCGACTAAATGAGCTACAGCAAATACTTCCCCTTGGAAAACTACTTGAATCAAGTTTCAATCACCCTTACATACGCAGAGCTTGAGGAGATTCTCGGATTTACGTTACCCCCTACTGCGTATAATCGCGAACAATGGTGGGTGAATAATTCTAATAATCATACACAGGCACTATCCTGGTTAAATGCAGGATGGAAGGTTGAGAATGTGATTCTAGGAAAAAACGTTACCTTTGTCCGTTGCGAGTCATAATCGATCTGTCCGATATAGATTGGTTGCTATAACTCCTAAGACTCTATTTTTCTATAAATGTTATTCGAGACAAAAAAGCAGGGTAGACTGATAAATTCATCAGTTCTCCCCTGCTTTGTTGATTAATTTACTGTCTTATACCACTCGTTCACTTCGGCAGTGATATCATCCCCACCCATGGATTTCCACTTTGTCACAAACGCATCAAATTCCTCAATGCCCACCTGACCATAGATGATCTTGCTGAACGTATCCTTCTCCAGCTTGTCGATCGCATCCTGTTTCATTTTCATCGTCTCGGTCGGTGCTCCCGTGAACTTGCTCTTGATCGCGTTATCTTTATTCGCAACGACGACTTCAGCGGCTACAAACACTTCCGGTTTGTTGGCAATTTCCGTATTTTTCTCAAAAGGAGTCTCCGGCTCCTTACCCTTCGCAAGTTCCGCCAGCGTATCCATCATGAGATTCGGAATCCGTGCACCGTCATACGTAATTGTATATTTGAGTGGTGATACGCCGTCCTTCACTTCAGCTTCACCAACGACTTTACCGTCCACAATATCATAGTCATATCCTTGCGCGAAGCCATGTTCAAATTCGCTGCCCACTTCTGGATTGGCAAAGTTGTCGAACAGATAATTTTGATACGTGAAGAAAATCTCCGGGTTCACCATGTCTTTGTTAATCAGCACTACCCCGTTACTCGCACCAGATCCATGTTGGTGGCTCTCGCCTGTTGGTCCAGTAGGTAAAGCAATGGCCTTGTACGTGGCACCATCCACATTTTTCTTCACATCATCAATTGGCCAGTTCGGCATCCAGTGTGGTCCCACGATAATGCCAGCTTTGCCTGCGGTGAACAATTCTGCTGCTTTGATCTCGTCATACACACCCGCTTCTTTGGGCAGATAGCCTTTGGACAACCAATCTTTCATCGTCGCGAGACCTTCCTTCACACCTGGCTGAATGGAGCCATATTGCAGTGTTCCGTCTCCGGCATCATTCCACTGTCCAGGCATCGTGTTGTACATGCCGAAGATCCAGCCGGATTCCGTCATCCAGGTATTGAGCGCATTTTTCATACCCACGGTCAGACCATACGTATCTTTTTTGCCGTTCCCATCCGGGTCTTGATTCGTAAAAGCATCCATGACCGTAACCAGCTCATCCATGGTTTTTGGTTCTTCCAGTCCCAGCTTCTTCAGCCAGTCTTCCCGGATAAACATGACCGAATCGCCGTTGTAGGCATAATCGAAGATTGGAATGCCATAACGCTCGCCCTCATACATGTACGGATACCATTCCTCCGGCGCCGATTCAGATGCCTGTTTCCATGTGTCCGAAGCGTATTTGTCAAACAGCTCGCCTGCATTCGCAAACTTGCCGGACTCAATTAATTCCCGTACCAGATTGTAATCCCCCCGAATGGAGACGATATCCGGCAGTTCTTCGTTAGCGGACAGGGACAAGCGTAATTTCGTGTAAAATGCATCATTGGTCACCGATACAGCCCACGGTGTGGTCAGATCGATGCCAAGTCGTTCCTTGGCCCATTTGGTATGCACATTGTTCTGGGCCGTTTCCCCGTTCTTAAATTTCGTATCATCATTCCAGGCCCGCAAATAACTCATCTGTACCGCCGGTTCATACTTCCCGTCTTGCAGAGCAAGTGGTGTAGCGGCTTCCTTCGCCGGTTCTTCCTTGGCCCCCGAACTACATGCCGTTACAGCAACCATCGTGATTGCGAGCAATGCCGTCATCATTTTTCTATACATGAACTAACCCCTCCTCAGGTAACTTGGATACCCTTATATGCCAAATGCACCTCTGCATGTGGCATTATGCACCTTACATGAAAAGGATAGTGCAGCCGGGGAGGCAAACATATATCACAATTTCAATGTTCATATTGATTTGTTAACCGTTCCGAAAATCCTGCGGGGTCAGTCCATAATGTTTGCGGAACACCTGAATGAAATAAGGCGTGTTATTGTACCCCACTTCCTGACCGACTTCATAGATCTTCATCGCCGTATGCTTCAGCAAATGAACCGCACGTTCCATTCTGGAACGGATAATATAATCACTAATGCCTTCACCTGTGGATTGTTTGTACATTTTCGACAGATATACCGGGTGCAGATGCACCTCTCCGGCAATGACTTGCAACGATAAATCCTCGCCCAGATGATGGTCAATCCATTGCTGCACCTGCCGAATCAGCGTTGATCCGGCATCCTGTCCCGCATCGCTTGTACTCTCTTCCCACTGCTGCATCACACTTCTGGTCCACGTTTCCAGACTGCGCAGCGAGATACCATATCCATCCTTGAGCAACTGCTGGTACTGCTCGCCAAGCACTTCGGCTAACTGCCTTCCTTCCCGATGAGCCATATAGGAGAATGCCGCCGCCAAATAATGAAAAGCCACATACACATGTTCCGGGAACACACTGTTCGACAGTTCGGCAAAGATCTGATCAATCTTGCGGTGTGCATCCTCCATGCGCCCGGCTTCCAGCAACGCCGTTAGACCCGGCGGTTCATACAGTGCTGCAAGAGACTTCAACGTGGCCCCATTGGTTCCCGCCGCCGCATTTAGATGTAATCCTTTGCCTGCCTCGGCTTGCTTGCGAAGCGCACTGACGGCTTGATGATATAGCTGCGGCACCTGATCTGGGAAACGCCCCATACGACTAACAGACAGGGAAATGGTCGCGTTCAGATACTGCCTCACACTGTGGATCAACCGCTCTCCAAGTCGGCCCATTAACATTTCCGGTTCGGCTTGAGTTTGTTTGGGACTGGCCATGAAGACCAGATCATCATAGGCGTCATCTGTATGGCAGAGATGATAGGTACTCCCGTAGATCTCTTCCACCACATTTGAGATGGCGTACTTCATCAGTCGAAACGCTTTATGTGTGGGTTGATGGTCATCATACCGGATGAGCAGCAGTTGCATTTTATTCTGTGGACGGAACCCGATCTCCAGTTGCTCCAACTTGCCTTCGAGTTCAGCATCCGCAAATTTATGCCCTAACAGTACATCCTTCATTAGCTCCGCCCTCTTCTCGGGCAGATGTTCCCTCACGGAATACATGGCCCGCTGATGCAGCATTTGTTTCTCACCCTCCAGGCGAATCTGCACGGCGGCCTGCTGCACGGATTCGATCAGTTCTTCATCCCGAACCGGCTTGAGCAGATAACTGACTGTTCCGTGTTTGAGCGCCTGCTTCGCATAATCGAAGGAAGCATGCCCCGATAAAATAATACATTTGGTCTGTTCCCACTTTTGGCGGATGTGACTGACCAGATCCAGACCGGACATACCCGGCATACGGATATCCGTGATAATAATATGGACCTGATGTGATGCCATATGTTCCAAGGCTTCTTTGACTGAATAGGCTTTGAATACCTGACCAATCCCGTGTTCTCTCCACGGTATCGAGACAGCGATCGACTCGACTGCCGAATGTTCATCATCCACGACCATCAGATTCATCATGCGGTTGTTCCTCCTCAAACCATCGAATTTCTACACTAAGTCCACCATAAGGAATCGCTCCAAAATGAAGCCCTGACGACAGCCCATATCGCGTAACGAGACGCTGGTGCACATTCCACGTGCCTGTTCCAATCTCCTCGCCCATCGGTTCATTGATCTCTCGTTCCAATTCCGCAATCTCTTCCGCTGTCAGTGTGACACCGTCATTGTCTACAAACAGGCTATATCTTGTATATTTACGTCCCTCAATATGTTCGGGTACCGCCATCCCCGTTACGACGACATGCCCACTGCCTTCCATCGGTTCGATGCCGTGGATCACCGCATTCTCTACGATTGGCTGGATGAGCAGCCGCGGAATGTGGAGCAACATCAGTTGCTGCGGTACGTCAATCTCGTAGGTCAGCCGGTTGGTCCGCATCTGTTGAATGGACAGATAATGGTCCAGCAGTCGAATCTCTTCTTCCACTTTCGTCATGTCATTCTCGCCCCGCGTAATGTAGCGATAGTAGTCTCCCAGACTTAGCGACATGGCAATAACCGCTTCACGGTTGCCAAGCTGGGTCATATTTTTGATATAAAACAGGCAGTTGTACAGGAAATGCGGATTGATCTGTGATTGCAGATGCTTCAATGTCGCTTCCCGTGAGCGAATACGTTCCTCGTATACCTTTTCGATCAGTTCCTGAATCTGCTCCGCCATATGGTTAAAGCTCTGGGTCAGGTACGCAAATTCATCACGGGAGTGATCGACTGGAATCCGCGTGGACAACTGGCCTTTACGAATCTGTTGCAGCCCTCTCATCAAACGATGGATGGGCACCTGGACTTTTCGATACAAAAGCAGTGCGGCCCCGATACTCAGCACGAGCAGTAACAGAATGGAGGTAATAAACATATTTCGGCTCTTGTCCATCGGGGTTAACAAATCATCCAATACCACCGGGTTCACGTATACCGCTTGCAGTTGTTTGGAGTGCACGTAACTGACCAAATATTGTTTACCGCCCACCTCCAATTGATGATTGCCTTCTCTCTCCGGCCCGTTAAAGGGGATATCACGCATGATCGCTTCGACCAATTCGGGATCCGCCGTACGGTTCAGCAACGGATCATTACCTGGTACGAGCAAAAAAGGATCTCCGCCCTGCGTTTCTTTAAAATCATCCAACATGGCAACCATGTTCATCGGGTCAAAATTAATCTCCATCACCGTTCGCACGCCTGTGTTCACCGGTTTTTCATTCCACTCGTAGTTATCCGTGAAAAAGTAGGTGAAACTCCCCTGCTCCAGCTGCCATTGACCTGGTTGCGGAAACGTCAACATCTTCTCATCGTAGACCGTCCGGCTGGACATGGTGGATAACACAAGTTCCGCTTGTGGCAGCACAATGGTAATATCGTTCTTCCAGCGGCTGGTGGACTGGTACAACGATAATTTGTCGAGAATATCCAGATAGATGCTGTTCTTCTCATATTGGCTGGTGGAGTCCGTCATGTAACGGTAATGCAGAATACTCGGATCTCGCAGCAACGTCAGGCCATACAGCGAGAGCTGCTCGATATTTTTATCCACCTGGGAACTGAAATAATTGAACTGGTTCAGACTCGACTGTTGTTTCTCTTCAACGACCATGTCCACATTTGCCTGATTCGCGTATGTATAGAGCAGCAGAATGGGTACGAGCAGGCAGATTAAGAGAATGACCGTCTTCGCAAATACTGTGAATTTCATCTTTTCACCCTGTCCCTGAATTTGAAGTCGTTCTACACCGAAGTCCTATTCTATATTGAAAACCCTTACATTTCTATATGATTTTATGTTCTCCGTCTTTCCTGCGATCTGAAATCCCCTTATACTGGGAGTGAAATCAACATTTCGTGAGGGGGCTCTGTGATGCAACTGACAGAACAAGGTATTTTGCATATTGAAGAGGAAGATATCTCCACGATGTATTGTTATCGGGATCGGGATGGGATGACATTTGATGCTTCGTTCCTGTTTGAGTTACAGCTTCATGAATTAACTTTATATCATGGCAGCGTTCGAGCGATTCAGTTTGATTTTGAGGAAGAGGAAGCACCCCACTATGAAGAACGGGAACGTCTTGTGTCTGAGGTGCAGTCAGCGGTCCGTACCGTTGATACGCAGTATGATGGCTCCATTGTGAAATGATATAGGTACGTTCAGCACGAAGGGCATATTGGACGCAGACAGCATATGGCAGGAGCTAACCTGAAGACAGGGGCATTGGACTTTCGAGTCGGATGCTCCTTTTTGCTGTTTCCATCAACAAGTTAATATTTCAACATCCGCATTGAAATGTTGTTCTATAGTCCGCCCTTTTCCGTTGCTATAATTCAGTTGCTCCACTCTGTGCAGAGGCTTTCTCGCCTCATGTTGTCGGGGCTGGACGAGATAAAGGAGGGACCCTGATGGCTATGGAACAACCGTTAACAACAAATACGTCGGTGCGAAAAATGAAACCCCATCCACGCAAACGTACCCGCTGGAATTTCAAACGCACGTGGCCGCTGCATCTGATGCTGCTGCCTGCTGTACTGCTCACTTTGCTGTTCGCCTATGTGCCCATGGGCGGCATTATTATTGCTTTTCAAGACTTCAAACCGTGGCTGGGGTTCACTGGCTCCAAATGGGTCGGCTGGGACAACTTCCGGTTCATGTTCGAATATCCCGACAGCGTTCAGGTCATCTGGAATACGGTACTGATCGCTTCAATGAAAATTGTGGCCGGACTTCTAGCCCCCGTGGTGTTCGCCATTTTGCTAAACGAGGTTCGGAACTCTACGTTCAAACGTTTCTCACAGACCTTGGTGTATCTGCCCCATTTCCTGTCCTGGGTTGTATTGGGCGGTATTCTGCTCGATATGTTATCACCGGAAGGTGGGCTGGTAAACCAGGTGTTAGCCGCGGCTGGCGTTGAACCGATCTTTTTTCTGGGAGATGGCGACTGGTTCCGTGTAACGGTGGTTGTCAGTGATGTGTGGAAGGAGTTTGGATTCGGGACAATTGTATTTCTGGCAGCACTTGCGGGCATTAACCCAGCATTGTATGAAGCTTCGGAGGTGGACGGGGCAACACGTCTCAGACAGACATTACATATTACCCTGCCTGCACTCGTGCCGATGATTATCGTGGTAGGTACGTTATCGCTGGGCAATATCCTGAATGCAGGCTTTGACCAGATCTTTAACCTGTACAATCCCTTGGTATATGAGAAGGGCGATATTATCGATACCTTTGTCTACCGGATGGGGATTCTGAATGGCAAAATGAGCTTTGCGACCGCCGTTGGACTATTCAAATCATTTGTCGCGATGTTCTTGGTCATCTCTGCGTACCGGATGGCGTACAAAATCGCCAATTATCGTATTTTCTAAAAGGGTTAGCATAACGCATTAAGGAGGAATCAAGGTGTATCACAAAACAACCGGGTACCGTATATTCAATGGCTTCAACCTGATATTCATCGCGGCCGTTTCGATCCTGTGCATCCTGCCGCTGGTCCATATTCTGGCGGTTTCCTTCAGTGGTAAAGCGGCAGCATCCGCCAATCTGGTGACACTTTGGCCGATTGATTTTACGGTGGACGCCTATACCAAAACATTTGGTAACAGTAACTTTCTCAGCGCGCTTTGGATTTCAGTTCAACGTACCGTTCTTGGCACACTGCTCAGTATGACACTTGTTTTCCTGACGGCTTATCCATTATCCAAGGAGAGTCTGCATTTCAGGGGGCGGTCGTTATATGCGTGGTTTTTTATCTTCACGATGCTGTTCAGCGGGGGATTGATTCCGTCCTATATTTTGATCCAGAAGCTTGGACTGATTAATACGATGTGGGCTTTGATTTTGCCAGGAGCGGTGGCTGTTTGGAACCTGATTCTCATGATGAACTTCTTCCGTAACGTGCCAAAAGAGCTGGAAGAAGCCGCATTTATCGATGGAGCCAACCATATCACAACTCTGTTCAAAATCTATCTGCCTGTATCCATGCCCGCCATTGCCACGATCTCTTTATTCACCATGGTAGGTCAATGGAATTCCTGGTTCGATGGGCTAATCTATATGAATGATGCTTCCAAATATCCACTCGCCACGTTAATGCAGACCATTATCGTTCAGCAGGATTTCTCTAATATGAACGTGGATGCAACACAGCTTCAGAACATGTCTCAGCGTACGGTTAACGCAGCTCAGATCTTTATTGGTGCTCTGCCGATTCTGCTCGTATATCCGTTCTTGCAGCGTTTCTTCGTAAAGGGGATTGTGCTCGGGGCGGTAAAAGAATAAGGCAAACACACTAAATCCCTTCTTGGAATTCTTTGTTCAGAAAGATCATGATTTCAGTTGATTCGCGATTGTTCTCCCGCGAGTTGCGTTGTTATATTCATTAATTAACTCATCCAGCACCATGGATTGGCGAATAACCTCCGGATGCCATAGTTCCGGGTATTGAGCTGCAATCTGGTAGAGCCTTTGCCGTGCATGTTCGATACATTCCTGAATGGTTTCCGGATTATGTACCATACTCCCGCCCCCTGTTGTCCTTGAATATCATCATCCAAAAAAGACCATCTAATATAATATTCGGAACAAGAGGGGATTTGGATTACCCCAAAATTAAAATTTTGGTTATTTTTTCTTGTAAAAGTTATGATTAGCGTGGATCACATAAGTTGATGTGCATATATGTTCAATACAAATAAACCGGATCGGCTGCGGCCTGTCCGGTTTTATAGCGTTTATTTTTTTCCAAAACAACTTCACATGCCGAGATGAATATAAGCAGACTCAACAGCTTACCTCTACGCTAATCCTCATATTTTGTAAAAAAAACATCCTCAAGAACGGCCTTGGCCTTCTTCAGATCACGGGAATTCAGCGTATGAAGCATCCCCATAATTTCATTCATTTCCTCGTTAATGGTCACTGCTTCCGTATTCTCATTATCATTATCGTTATCGTTTGAAGCTTCATCGGAATATGAGCCCCCTTCACTAGTAACCATGGATGGATCGTCTTTTTCCGAATGAAACCAGGAGGTATGCGCGGTGTCACGGAGAGCATGCACTAAGAACTGCAATTCATCTTCGGTATATCGTTGCAAAAAACGATTCGCACCAAGATCAATTTGTTGATGCATGGCTTGATGTAAACGATAGATGTCTTGACCCAGTTCTGTCATGCGAAACAATACTTCTTTTTTATTATCCGGCAGATATTCAGGCAAGATGATATTTTTCTGTACCAGCCTTTTGGTGATTTTGGAAACCGTGCCTTTGGAAAAGCCGAATTGCTTTGAGATGGTTATGCCATTTACAGGCTCAAGTGTTCCAATGGCATCCAGCACATGCAGCATGGTAACCGTCATTTCTTGAACTAACTCTTGAACTTCCGGATTAGGGCTGTTCAGGAGCAACCATTCCTTCTCTTCGTCATCTTCCGCTTGGAATTTAATCTGTATGTCTTTCACAGCTTCCAGCACTTCATTGATCAAGTGCTCTTTATTGTGATCGTTTGATGGCTTAATCATCCTTTTTCCTCCAACACTAATGAACTTCATCTCAGTATATCAAGGACAGGTCCACAATTAAAGTTTCCTAGGAAACAATATTGACAAAAGAACAGAATTTAAACTACTATTGTTGCGAGGAAACTTATTGTTTCTTAGAAACAATAAGTTGTGGACGTCATAGTCCGTTAGTGATGAGAAACAGAAATTTATTTCATAGCCATATAAGTTGAACTAATCATTTACACGATAACGAAGAGGACAGAAAAAACCTGAAAAAGCGAAGCGTTCGCCTTTATCACCGGATTTCTCCTTAAGAAAGGGAATCGAAAAAATCTGGGGATAACAGCGATTGGAAGGTTGTTCTGTCATCGTAGTGCCTGTGTAAATAATCTTTAGTTCAATTTATATAATTCAGAGAGGAACATTACAAATGACAGATTTACGATCCTATCCATCTCAAGAGAAGCAACAACCGAGTGTGAGTCCATCGAGGGAAGATTACGATATCGACGTATTGGTTGCAGGAGCTGGCCCGACCGGATCTACATTAACAGCAGATCTTTTGCGCCGCGGTCTTCGTGTCCGGCTGGTTGAAAAGGCTCCACATGCCTTTAAGGGTTCTCGTGCCAAGGGAGTACAGCCGCGAACCCAGGAGGTTTTTGAAGATCTAGGCGTGCTGAGTGATGCTCACACAGAGGGAAGTTCTTACCCGCTCGCAGGTATCCATCTAGGTCCGATCACTGTGCCGTGGCGCATGCAGCAGCGAAATAAAACTACACCAGATGTGCCCTATCCGAATATTCTTCTGCTGGCTCAACACCGCACGGATGCCATCCTGCACCGCCTACTCGCACGTCAGGGGCTGAATATTGAATTTAACAACGCGGTAGATTCTTTTGAACAGGATGCCGATGGGGTGACGGTGACGCTCTCTTCAGGGGAAAAGATTCGCAGCAGATATCTGGTGGGGGCAGACGGGGGTTCCAGCACCGTTCGTAAAGGTACAGGTATTCGATTTGTTGGAGAGACCAACGAATCAGATCCTATGCTTATCATTGATGGCACAGTCAATGGCTTGTCTCGCAATCGTTGGCATATGTGGCCCCGCACAAAAGGTAAATTTGTAGGAGCATGCCCATTGCCACACTCCGACCAGTTTCAGGTCATGATCAGGTTGGGAGCAGACGAGAACCCGGATCTGGACGAGGCTGTACTTGCCGCTCAGTTCTACAAGCTCACTGGTTTACGACTCTACGACATTACCTGGAGTTCCGTATTCCGTCCCAACGTACGACTTGCTGAGCATTATCGGTCGGGCCGTGTCTTCCTTGCAGGCGACGCAGCCCACGTCCATACCCCAGCCGGTGCGCAAGGACTCAATACCGGTGTACAGGACGCTTACAACCTCGGCTGGAAGATAGGTCAGGTCATTGCTGGCGCACCCGATCGCCTGCTTGACACCTATGAAGCTGAACGTCAACCTGTTGCCGCACGCGTTCTTGGAAAATCCAGCGAGTTGTACGCCAAGCTCGATAATAAACGTCTCGCCAGTCTCAAACGCGGTGACGAAGAACGACAGCTCGCACTATCGTATCATGGTGGTCCACTTAGCTCTGAGCATGCAGCAGCGACTAAGTCACTTCAGGTCGGAGATCGAGCACCTGATGCTCCATGCATCGGCCCAGGCGGTGTAAGACGACTATTTGAGATCCTTCGTGGACCACAATTCACATTGCTTGCCTTTGGAGCCAATACTGCTCATATTCTCCCAGAGTTGATCTGGCCAACCAGCGGTGTCGAATTGCACAGATACATCGTTAGTACCGGCAATGAAGCCGAACAGAATGTTATCAACGATACCACCAAAAAACTGACCGAAATCTATGGCATTCACAGCGACACGCTGGTACTGATTCGACCCGATGGTTACATCGGCAGCATCATCAAGGGCGACTGGCAGGCGGAATTTGAGAATGCGGTCAGCATGGTTACCCCGCCAACTTAAGTGAGAAATATTGAAACTGCGCTTCTAGCATCAAATGGAACTTCGGCCTGCGGTATCACATCAGATAACTACTTATTATATTTATCTTAATCCAACATCCTTAAAACGATTGCCTATCGTCTCTGGAAAGGCACGTTTAATGGCATCAATGGCACGTTGTTCCGTAGCCCCTGCCTCCCCTATAAGCTCAATTACCCTTTGCACACATTCCGGTTCTCTCGAATCCCAAGAGATGGAGTTGTCTATTTCCTCAATGATCATTGTGTACAGGTTTGCGAGTAGCTCATACTCGTTTATGACCTGGTCCATTTGAATGGACAGATGCTTAAGTCCTGCAACATAAGAGGCAATATCCAATCTTGATTTGGCATAATAGCGAAGTACAGTTGCCACTTGTTCTGCGTCATATGTTCCTGACTGCAAAACAGCAGCAATAGCGTCATACGCAGCCGCTCCACAGGCATAATCTTGGGGCGGCAGCATATAGTCATGGGTTTCCCATTTGTACACGGCCTGAATTAACGATTCCTTGCAGACTTCCCATAAATCGATAGGTGCACAGGCTTCCAGAACCTGATAATACCAGTAGGGTGTACTGTTCCTCCCAAACGAATCATAGGGCAGACGAATGATTTCATTACCTTTACTTTCACAGATGAATAACACCCGTTCCGCATCATCATATCCAGTAACAATGACAAATTGATCGTGCCAGAGAATCGCACCTACGTCCCGGTCAATGGAAGCTTTGATATCCAGCAGAGCCTGCTTCTGATAGAGCGGAAAAGTCGGTTCAAATGAAAATCCACCATGTTGTCCCGTTGTCACACCAATGAAGTCTGCTGCGACAAAGTTCTCTGCCATCCAGTTGTATGTCGAAATTGATTCTGACGTCAGACGCCGATCCACCACTAATCGGAATGCACTTGCTGTCATACCTGCAATCATGTGGTGTGGGAAAACCGTCCACTGTTTATGTAATAAAATGCGAAACAACGCATCTGTATACGCGCTCACACCGCTCCATGATCTATATTCATCAGCAAAATTCACAGCTTGCGGGGATTGAATCCAGTCCTGCAATACTACTTTTGTCGCCTTCATCCTTCACTCCCTTCCTCTCTCATCCTATCGCGCGGAATGTGCTCCCCACCGTGGTATAGTGGACCTTTTACGGTCAGGATACTTACTGGATATCACTCGAAAATAATCAATGGCCTGCTCTTCCAATGCTTTCGCCTTCACGAGTACCTGTGCTAGATCTTCTGTCGTATCTGATCGCAAGACACGTCTATTTTCCTGCTGAACTATATATCCTTTCATTTGGTCAATTAACGTCCCAAGCTGTTCATAATATGCACAAGCCTGGTCCAGTTCGTTCCATATCCCTCGAACACCCTGCAAATACATTCTTATTTCGGTTCGCGAATGGCAGAAGGATTCCAAAATATAACCTGCACCGGATTCATCGAAATCCCTACTCCGCAGGGCCTCCACCCACACATCATATGCCTTTTTACCTGAAGCAATATTCTGATCAGGTAACAGACGATAGGGAATATCCCAATCCTCAATCGCCAGTCTCAGGGATTCCAGCAGCATCTGCTGTTCAGGAATGCGGACCTGATCACCAAACACCTGACAATACCAAAATCCGGTAAAATTTAAACCGAAATTGTCATACAACAAAATCTGCGGTTCCTTGCTCCATCCGTCTTGCACATAAAAGATGCGGTCACTGTCATCATATCCATGAATAACACCGAACTCAGGAATCCAGTAAATCACACCAGTGCCTTCATCAATACTCCGTCTCACCCAATTCACTGCATCCTGCTGATAATAACCAAACGTGGAATGACGTGTACGTCCCCCATCCCAGATCGTGAATATCCCCAGATTATCGACTCCGGGACGATGTGCTTCCCCCCATTGTCCATACGCTGTAACCGACATGGGAAGTAGTCTGCGATGTACCGACAGCTTGAAAGCCATACCCGTATATCCGGCAAGTACAACCTTGGAACCTTGAAACTGGCCCGTATGGGTGAGTATCGCATGCAGACTATCCACGTACGATCTGGACTCCCGCTTCATGATGAGGTTTTCTAAAATATTCTCAGCCAAGGATGGATCTTCTCCTCTCTACACTGGTTTATTCCACGTTTTGCTTACGTTTTATCGCGAGCCTGTCAATTAATCCTTCTGCGCTTTGCTGAAGCTTGCGTCTAAGCCACCCAGGAGACAAAAGTTCCTCCCATTCACTAATAAACAAATGCTGTAAGAAAGCATCCGTGTCATAAAATTCAATTGAATAAATCTGATCGTGCCTAGCCTGGATACGATACCCTTGCCATAGGTCCATTTGCTGCAATTCCTTCAAGCGAATCTTAGCTACAAACGGTTTACGCACAGGCAGTGGTTCTTCCCATCCGCCTAGGAGGGCGTCTGACCTGTACTCAAATCTCTCATCCAAGATCGATACATGAACAATGCCCTCTAAGCGAATCGCCACTTGCTGCACAGGATCTGCTTCATAACCCACCACGTAATCGGCGTTAAACTGGGATATCATCTTTAATGGACACAAGGAAAACTGCCGTTCTCCATCGTGATCCCTGTAATGAATATGTACTCTGCGCAAGTCGGTTATGGCATGGGACAATAATTCAAAGAATTGCAGTTGCTTCGGTTGCGCCGAAAAAACTGGGAGCTCACTACTTCCCATCTGTTGTTCCTCCAACGTAAAACGCTCCAGCAAATGCGCTACACGTTTCACCGCGTCCGATTGATCATAATCGTAATGCCGGTAACGATGCGCCAGATATTTCAGCACACGCTGCTCTTCTTCGGTCATATACAAATGGGGCAATCGAAAAGTCTGATCCTCATAACAATAGCCCCGATATTTTGCCATATACACCAAAGGGGCTCGCAGGGAACTTGCCATATATTCAATATCACGCTGAGCCTGACGACGGGAGATTTCAAATTCACGGGCAAGCCAGCTGCTATTCGGAAAACGTCCACCCCGAATCTGTTCGTCAAACCAGTGAATCCGATGCATGTTACTCATCTTCCCGCCCCCATCTCATTCCATTCCTAATATATTCGATTATATCAAAAGACATGGCCCATTCCGCAGAACAGGCCAGTTATGTTATACGTGTGCATTATCCACTCTGGATTGCACGGCTTTGAAGCATTTCTTGCATACTTTCAGACTTGTACCGTCTGTTTTTGTTTGCGTATACAACAATTTAATTCGGGTACTGCTGCATACTGGGCATGTTCCCCGGCCTCTGGAAGGAAGACTCCACAAAACGCGTCCTCTTTTAGTTTTTGCCAATGGTTGTGAACCTCTTTTCGATATGGTTTGTGTGTTCACCGTTATTATATATGGCATGGTACGACACAGAATGTCGCAGCAGTATTAGAGGTAGTTCAAAAAGTCCCCAATTGATCATGAAGTAGCCCACGAAGCGAACTCGACATCAAATCTTGCGTTCACCTTCGGAGTCCGGTGCTCATGTAGGTTTGCCTACACTCCGCTCCTCCTCCTTCAGGTTTTCGCAACCTTCTCGATGCCGAATCGTTGATTTTTTGAAAGGAGTTTCAGAAAATAAAAATGTCCCCTCTTCGACCTGAAGAAAGGACAACATTTAGGAAAGATCTGTGCTCGTCTGAGCTGCGGCCTGCAATAACGGTTGCAGGAGTCCTGGAAAACGCGTTTCCAAATCATCAGATCGCAGGGTGAGAAAATGCTGTGTGCCCTGCACTCTGACCCGAATAACTCCGGCTTCCCGCAGGGTCCGAATGTGGTGCGACATCGTTGACTTCACAACAGGTGCATGAAAATGACTGCACGGCTGCTCCCCGCTTCTCGCTGCTTCCGCAACAATCCCAAGACGGGTCGGGTCGCTTAACGCATACAATACGGAGGAAAGTTCAATATCTGACACCTGTGGATGATGTAAAATTTTCATACTGTAGTCCCCTTTTCTCAGACTATCCATTGTATTTTAACACAGATCCATGATATATTTCTAATGTTCGACACCAATCGAACTTTAATGATTTCGTTTTGTAACCCCTGCTGTTAGGCACGGGATTGACATCATACTACATTTTGCAAATGTTACACACCGTTTCTGAAATGTTGCGAAATACACATCACTTTAGGAGGTTTTTATGAACAACACCGCAACCGCATCATCAGGGGAACGGACCGGAATACAGGAAGGATTAATCGTAAGCTTGCTTGGCTTCACCGTTGTACTCGTTGTTATGAATACAATGATGTTTAATCTGGCCCTGCCCAAAATTGCAGCCGAATTTATGCTTACATCCGTCGCTTCCTCATGGATTGTTACAGGGTATTCCATTGTATTTGCCATTTCCTCGATTACGTTCTCACGTCTATCGGATTTCATACCTATTCGTACATTATTCACGACCGGGCTTACGTTACTTGGTGCGGCATCCGTTCTCGGGTTCTTCAGTAATCATTTCATCATTTTGCTCATTGCACGTCTGATCCAGGCTGCGGGTGCTGCATCGGTTCCAGGGCTTGCCATTGTGCTGATTACCCGGTACATTCCACATGATCGCCGGGGTAAATCGATGGCTGTCATCATGTCCGCCAGTTCACTGGGGCTTGGACTTGGTCCCGTCATCGGCGGAAGTATCACACAATTTCTGGGATGGCATGATCTGTTTATCGTTACGGGATTAACGTTATTCTTGATTCCTGTATTCTTCAAACTGCTTCCGCGGGAAACACCGCAAAAAGGTTCATTTGACCTGCTGGGTGCCGTGCTTCTCGCCATCGGGACTACGGGTGTGCTGTTATTCCTGACTTCCCGTCAGTGGTACACGCTTGTTATCGGTGCTGCGGCATTGCTTCTGTTCTGGCTCCGAATTCGCCGCGCGGCAGATCCATTTGTTCAACCTGCTTTGTTCAAAGACAAAAAATATATGATGCTCAGCTCGCTGGGGATTGTATCGTACATTAATAACTTCTCAACGTTGTTCCTGTTACCTCAAATTTTGGCGCATCTATATGGACTGACACCTGCTCAATCCGGGCTTGTCATCTTCCCCGGTGCAGTCGTGTCTATGCTGCTGTCCAACCGGATCGGCCGCATGATTGACCGACATGGCAATACGTTGCTGTTGAAATTTGCACCATGGTTGCTACTTGCTGCTGCCGGATTATTCGCCTTATTTGCAGACAATAACATCTACGCCATTATGGCTGTGTATGTCCTGCTCAGCGTAGGCTTCTCTTCCCTAACCACCAGCGTGTCCAATGAATTGTCTGGCAATCTGACCATGGATCAGGTGGGCGCAGGTATGGGGCTGTTCCAACTCAGTCAGTTCTTCAGCGGTGCTTTCAGTGTTGCTGTTACCGGCGTAGCATTAACGGCGATGCAAAACATGCCACTGTCCTCAGCGTACACCAATATTTTCTGGGGCATGACTGTGGTCGCACTGGCATCCGTTATTTTCTCTCAGGTGTATCTGAGAATGCAGTCACGGAAAGTCACGAAAACAAGTCATCAGATCTAATATCTCATTTAACCAAAAGAAGTCAGGAAGGGACCCTCGGGTTCTGAACCTGGCTTTTTTTCTACCTATTTTCTATGCATGATGCATGTGTCAGCTGCCCTTTTCCACTAACACAAAAAAGCCCCAAGGATGCGTTCATCACGCTCCTCGGGGCTATTATTTTATGGTTGACCAACTTCTCTATTCTTCTAAACTGAGTATACTATTCAAACAGGTCCAAACGAAGACGTTGCAGACTTGTATGTTTGATGTACCACTGACCGTCGATTTTGACAAAAGTCTCGTGGTAGTGCCCAAATCCGTGGAAAGATTTGTTCTCATTGCCCTCCGGGAACGTGACCCAATCTTCCATTGGGGAGATGACCTTTGCTTCGTTCTCAGATACAAATTCAACTTCGGCGCTATGTACATGATGCACGGTTACGGCAACATCCACCAGATCACGGAATACTTGTACGATCGTATCACGGCCTGTTAATACCGGAATTGGATTGCCTTCTGTGCTGAAATCGGCCACTGCATCCGGAGCAAACACATCACCCAAGGTATCCCACTGTTTCGTATCAATATAGCGGCAATAACGTGCCTTGGTATTCCGAATGTTTTCCAGCGCGAGCAATTGTTCCAGTCCTGTGATCGTTGATTGGCTCATGTGTTGTCCCTCCAGAGATGTAAAATGTGATGTAAGATTAGGTCATGTATGTATGCATACTATACCTTCCTTATTGTACCATTCGCCTTCTATTAGGTACAACGATACAAAAAATCTTTCCTTACCTCTCGCGAGGTTGGGGAAAGATCTGGATATACCTATGTGGCAGACGAGTTAACCACGTCGATTGAAGCTTCACTTCTAGTGCAAGTTACAGGGAGTGTGCACCCTTCATCTGGGAAGCCAGTTCCGACATTTTTTTATTGCTCAAAAAACCTTCCATCTCTTCTTCCGCCTGCACCATCACCTGCTGGATCAAACAGCCTGCGTTATGATTCTGGGAACATTCGAACAGGGACGCTTGACCTTCAATCGCATGAATGATCTCCAGGAAAGAAGGATCGGGATTTTTACGACTAAGCCGGTAACCCCCATTGGCGCCAGAAGTTGATTCGATCATGCCCGCCTTAACCAATTTGGTCAATATTTTGGACAGATAGGTTGGTGATACCTTCTGCAATTCTGCAAGTTGGTGTACACTAACCAGCTGTTCAGGGGCAGTACTTACAAGATGAAGCATCGTATGCAAAGCATAATTTGTCGCTTTTGAATATTTCATGAGGGCACCTCATTATACACGGATTTAATTTATCCATAATAGACTTGATTGAGCTCTGTGTCAAACCAATATACCTCAAACGCTGGCAACATCGAAAGGATACGGGTTAATTGTGATACAATCCGCGGTAATCCGTAGGTGTCATCCCCTCATGGGCCATGAACTGGCGGTTAAAATAACTGGCGTTGGGATACCCCGCTTCCTCCGCGATTTGTCCAATGTTGGCCGTAGGCCGTTCGAGTAACCATTGCTTTGCCATCTGTAGTCGTGAACGAGTGATAAATTCCATGGGCGTCATCTCCACAGCACTCTTGAACATTTTGCAAAAGTAATACGAACTCACACCTGCAAGATCCGCCCAGTCCTGTAACAGGAAAGGTTGACAGGCCTCTTGCTGCATCTGTGGAAGAAGTGCAAGAACCCGACTCTCCGCCTTACTTGAGGTACGTGTGCTCTTTAAAGGTACTGCATGCTGCACGAACTCGGCGAGTACGGCATAGGTCAGTGTGGATAGTTGAGCCGGACGCAGCATGGTGTTCTGTTCCGCTTCAGTGAGCAAGGCCAGATGAGCCTCTTCCCAAGAGCTGCGTTGCCGCAGTGTCCACAATAGATTGCGATGTAAGCCCCGCTCGATCATATAATCATGCAGACGTTCACCGTAAAAATGAACCCATCGTACATCCCATGGATCATCTTCACTACTATAATAATGCTGCCGTTGCTGCGGGAAATAGAGAAACGCCTGACCTGCGCGAAGCTCATGCACCACCCCGTCCACTTCCACATATCCTTTGCCAGAAGCGATGTAGTGAATATTAAAGTTGTTCAATGCGCCGGCCTCACGCAACACGGAATGCTGGACGTGGTCCATATAATGTCCAACGGACTCGGGATAACAAAAATATGGAATATCCTGCAGGGTAAGCAATACGGTTTGTCTCATCATAGCCGGTTCTCCTTGATCAACAATATTGTGTTAACTAACTTCAATATATTATCATTTTAATTCATTGGTCTATTCTTTATAATCACAATATACATTCATACACAGGAGGATACAACACATGAATTCAGTTCAAAAATTGCGTTGGGGCATTCTTGGTAGCGCTAGCATTGCTGTGGAATCCGTCATTCCAGGCCTGCAGCAATCCGAGTTAAATGAAGTAACCGCGATTGCCAGTCGAGACGAAGATAAAGCCAAACAGACGGCCGAGAAACTTGGGATCGATAAGGCTTATGGCAGTTATGAAGCTTTGCTCGCTGATGATTCCATTGATGCTGTATATATCCCACTGCCGAATCATCTACATCGGGAATGGACAATCCGGGCTGCTGAAGCAGGCAAACATATTTTGTGCGAAAAACCACTGGCTCTGACAGAGCAGGAAGCTCAGGAGATGGTTCAAGCTTGTGAAGATGCAGGTGTGCATCTGGCTGAAGCATTCATGTACCGCCATCATCCACGATATGAGCAGATCCGAGATATCATTGCCAGCGGTGAGATTGGTGAGATTCGTGGTATGCACAGCACATTTTCATTTAATAACTCCAATGCATCCGGCAATGTCCGCTTTCGGCGGGATTGGGGCGGAGGTGCACTGTATGATATCGGATGTTATTCCATCAGCGTAGCACGTCTGCTGCTTGGTCAAGAACCAAGCGCAGCCACTGTTATTGGCATGTTCTCTCCACAGCATGATCAGGTGGATATGATGGCTTCCGGACTGCTGGAATTCGATAATCACGTTGGCGTGACGTTTGACAGCAGCATGTGGGCAGCATTCCGCAACACGCTGGAGGTATTGGGATCCGACGGGATTATTGAAGTCCCTTCGGCATTTATCAGCGGACAGGACCGCAGTTCCAACTTCTATGTAACGGCTGGTGGTGAACGCAGAGAGATTGAAGTCCCGCAAGTGAACCACTACTCTCTACAGGGAGATGATATGGCACGTGCTGTACTTCAGGGCAAAGATCTGCGCTTCGCCCCTTCCGATGCGGTAGCTAATATGAAAGTACTGGAAGCTTGCCTTCGTTCAGCGGAAGAACGTACACGAATTACACTATAATTGAGAGGATGAACTGACTTATGGAATATATCGAAATTGCTGGTGCAGGTAAACGTGTCTCCAGATTGATTAAAGGAACCGATTATTTCGTGCATAATGCCTACGATAAAGCAGCTACGAACATGGATGCTTTTCTGTCGATTGGCGGTAACACTGTAGATACGGCTCATATTTATTGTGGTGGACAGAGTGAAGAAGTCCTTGGTCGTTATATGAAGGAACGTGGTAACCGCGACCAGATCGTCATTCTCACCAAAGGCGCGCATCATGACCAGAATGGACCACGTGTGAACGCTGATGCCATCCGCAGTGACTTGATGGAAAGTCTGGAGCGTCTTCAGACAGATCACGTAGAGATGTATGCCTTGCACCGGGATGATCCCAATACCCCTGTCAGTGTTATTCTTGAAGCACTGAACGAACATATTAAATCCGGTAAAATCGGTGCAATTGGCGCCTCCAACTGGACTTGGCAGCGGCTCGAGGAAGCCAATGCGTACGCTGCGGCAAATGACCTGAAGGGCTTCACCTTCAGTAGTCCGAATCTTAGTCTCGCCAAAGCAAACGAACCGTTCTGGGAAGGCTGTGTGTCAGCAGATGCAGAGACGTTGGCATGGCATGATCAAACCAAACTACCATTGCTATCCTGGTCCTCCCAAGCGCGTGGTTTCTTCACTGGAAGATTCACACCTGAAGTTCGGGATAACGAAGACCTGGTGCGTGTATTCTACAGTGATGGCAACTGGGAACGCTTGCGTCGGGCTGAACAATTGGCTAATTCGAAGAAAACATCACCCATTCAGATTGCACTCGCTTATGTATTGAATCAGACGTTCCCAACCTGTGCGCTGATTGGTGCCCAGAATCAGGCGGAGCTGCTGTCCTGTGACGAAGGTTCCCGCATCACGCTGACTCCTGCTGAAATAACATGGCTGGATCTGGGCAGTGATGTACCGGCTGGCATCTAAAGAAAATTAATCATTCGATCATTAATTTTAATGACTCTAAAGGGCTGATATTACGCGATAGCGCATAATATCAGCCTTTTCTGTTGTTTAAAAGCGATACAATATTGTAAAACCTATTGCACAATTACCGTATCCTTGTTCACTTCCCCCCCACTTGCCCGGGAACAAATAAAGAAGGACTTACCCCAGAACACTTCTCTGAAGATAAGTCCCTTATATCATAGATTAAGCCATATAAAATGTTAGAAATTGCACTGTCATTCGTATGGATTACAGTTTAACGATCTGACCTGTTTTCTCGGATTCGAATGCTGCCAGGATCACTTGCAGTGAACGCAAGCCCTCTTCCCCGGAAATCGCTGGAGGTGTTTGGGTTACAATCGACTCTACAAATGCGTCAATTACACCACTCGGTACTTGTTTCTCGTTGGTAGCCATGGCACCAACTTTGTACGTTTCAACTGTACCATTGGTCAGCTCAACGATAACTTCATCGCCTTCCACTGTTCCGATCTTCATAACACCATTCTCGCACCACAGCACTGTACTGTTGTCTCCAGCTCTGTATTGTGTCCAGCTTGCTACGAGCGTTCCGATCGCTCCGCTCTTCATACGCAGCAAACAAGTTGCGTTATCGTCAACCTTGGTGCCTTCTTTGTGCAGTGTGCTGATGAAACCAGCCACTTCAGATACTTCATCATTCAGCAAGTAACGGATGAAGTCGGATTTGTGCACGCCCAGGTCACCCATAGCGCCCATAATCGCTTCTTCTTTACGGAAGAACCAGCTTTCAGCTCCGTCCACACTCCATCCTTCCGGACCCGGGTGACCAAATGATGTACGGAAATTCAGGACTTTACCGAGTTTGCCGGATTCGAGAATTTCTTTTGCTTTCACGTGAGGAGGCATCAAACGCTGGTTGTGTCCAACCATCAAATACACGCCATTTTTCTTGGCAGCTTCGATCATTTGCTCGCCTTCTTCAGTGGATACTGCCATTGGTTTCTCAACCAATACATGCTTGCCTGCATTTGCAGCAGCAATCGCCATTGGAGCATGCAGATAGTTTGGAGTACACACGCTAACGGCATCCACCGTTTCGTTTACAAGCAATTCTTCGTAACTGGAATACGCTTTACCGCCGTAAGTCTCGGCCATCTTCTCCGCACGCTCCACAATCGGATCGGCAAAAGCGACAAGTTCTACGTTCTCATTGGCAGCGTACTCTGGAATATGTCTGCGCTCGGCAATGGCTCCACAGCCGAATACAGCAACTTTAATTTTACTCATGTACATAAGTCTCCTTTGACAAATAGATTGGCATTTTTCATGGTTCGATGGTCCATTAGAATTGATTCAGGTAGTTTTCTTTCAACCAGTTGTAGCTGTTGGATACGCTCTCAAGCGGAGGGTTCTGACATACGTCTTGTTCCACGATCAGCCATTCCACACCTGCATTCGTAGCGCCTTCAATAACAGCTGGCAAGTCAACCGAACCTTGTCCCAATTCCAGTGTTTTCATCTGGCCCTGTTCGTCTTTGCTGAAGTCCTTCAGATGAAGCAGCGGCAAGCGACCCGCATATTTATTAATATACTCGATCGGATTTTGTCCCGCAAATTGTACCCAACATACGTCCATTTCCACTTTTACCGCTTCCGGTGAGGTTTGAGCGAACATGGCATCAAAGGCATTGGCATCGCCAACCTGGCCATGGAATTCAAAGTCATGGTTATGGTAACCGAAGATCAATCCTTGTTTCGCTGCTTCAGCTCCATATTTTTGTAACTCAGCGAATAGCTTGGTCCAACCTTCTGCATTCTCAGGACGATCTTCTGGCATCAGGTAAGGGCAAATGATATATTGTGCACCAATTGTTTTCAAGTAATCGATTTGTTTTTGCAAGTCTTCGCGCATCGCATGTAGTGAAACGTGGCTGCTGAATCCTTTCAGTCCAAGTTCATCTAGTAGCGCTTTCATTTCCTCAGCTGGAATATCACCATATCCGGCAAACTCCACACCTTCATATCCAAGGGCCGCTACCTTACGCAACGTACCACGAAAATCTGCTGCAGTTTCATCACGGAGTGTAAACAATTGCAAACCAATATTAAGTTTTTTCATGTAGGATACACCTCTGTTCTCAAATTTGCTTTCATTGCTCTATCTGGTATCATCCTAACGCAAAACAGGCTAGAATGAACATATACAATATAGTCAGAACATGAACTATCTGATCAAATTTTATTTCCATCATTTTGCATCAATCGAATGTAGCCCATTTGAATGCATGCTGGATGTACATATTGGGGGATTTTATCTTTGGATACGTTAGAGACATCTGTACTGATCTGTGATTACTCATACCACTATAAGGCGTTCACTCATAATATGAAGGGCGAGCTGCAAACCTATCTGTTCCGTCTGCAGACCGAAGGCTCGTGCAAAGTGTATGTACAGGATAAAGAATTCAGGATGACTAGCGGGGATTTGCTGCTCTTAAAGCCTGGTGACGACTATCATCTCGTGGTCGATGAACCACATAAGGAAGGACGCTTGTCCAGCGGAGATTATTATCTGTTCTGCGAGGGCAGCTGGATCGAGAACTGGTGGAAACGGCAGCATCGATCTACCGTGAGCCGAATTGGACTTGATGATAAACTCATCAGCCTGTGGAGAAATATGTTACTTGAGAAACGTCGCGGACCTCTTGAGGAAAATGCGGAGCTAAAGGATGCGTTACTACGCGGATTATGTCTGTATATCGACCGGGCAATTAAAGAGAATATACAGACCGATCGGGCAGTTTCCTCTGCGCTGAAGTTAAAACGTTTTATTGAGGAGCATGCCACGGTTACGTTCAAGCTTGATGAAGCGGCTCGTTATGCAGGGCTCAGTCTGTCACGTGCAGTCCGGTTATTTAAGGAGCACTACAATCAGACCATGATTCAATATGCGATTGAGATCCGTCTGAATGCGGCGCTGGAACGAATGAAATACAGTGAAATGACACTGGAGCATATTGCCGAATCCTGCGGTTTTGCAAGTTACTCCTATTTCCACCGGGTATTCCGGGCGCACTTCGGTGTGTCTCCGGCGGAGTATCTCAAATCCAGACAGCATGAGCCTATCGATGATCTGGAGTATGTATGATATGCAGTATCAGAAACCCATGACCTTAAAGAGTTCATGGTCTTAATACATACCCATTAAATTCACATCTATCATACTGGAGCGATACATATGCTAACCCACCAGCGCAAAGTCCTCATCATCGAGGATGAATCAGATATTTCGCGCATTCTGCGAGATTATTTAACCAAAAATCAATATGAAGCCGCCGTGGCGGCCACTGGCCAAGATGGGCTTCAGATTATGGAGCTTATTCAACCAGACTACATCATTCTGGACATTATGCTTCCGGACATGGACGGGATCGAGGTCTGTCGAGAGATCAGACGGCGCAACAATATCCCCATCCTCATTCTAAGTGCCAGAGGCAGTGATACCGATAAGGTACTTGGACTTGGCTTTGGAGCAGACGACTATATGACTAAGCCCTTCTCGCTGAGCGAACTGTTAGCACGGATTAATGCCCACTTCAGGCGTTATGACAGCATGACATCCGTTGGAGACAGAACAGATCTACTGCATCTTGGAAACCTGGTGATTGATAAAAAAGCCTATAAAGTTACATTAAACGGATCAGAAGTTTCTCTGTCTGCCAAGGAATTTGAATTACTTCATTACTTGGCGAGCCATAAGAATCAGGTATTCTCCAAAACCCAGTTGCTCGACGCCATCTGGGGATATGCAACCTACGGTGATGAAAATACCGTAACCGTATACATTCGCAGACTGCGTGAAAAAATCGAGGCAGATGCCTCGCATCCGACCGTTCTGAAGACGGTATGGGGCGTCGGTTACAAATTCAATTACGAATAAGTGAGATTGGAGGCTCCCACATGTCATTGAACAGCTGGTCCAAACGCTGGTTGTTAACAACACTTGGGCTTCTCATTATTATCGTTTCAAGTATCCTTGCACTGTCAATGATGCTGTTACAAGATCGAAATTCAGGCGAATCCAATCTGTCCCTGAATCAGGTTCGACTCAAGGTCAATCCGATCTTACTCGCTTTGGAGCAAAATCATCAGCATCTTAATGAACAAATTATTCGTGAAGACATACGTTCCACCGCCAAAGAGACCGGGGTTCTGCTTACCTATCTAAACTTGGACGGAAAAGTCATTCTGTCCTCCGACCCCACCTCTGAAGGAACGCAAGTTAATCTGCGTTCAGCTCTCCATTATGATCTGCATCACGCCACGCAGGCCGCGGACGGTAATGATTTGCTTGATATTGCTTTTCCCGTGATGGACGGACCGATGGGAAGTCAGATCGGCAATGCCATCTTTTCCATCCCCCAAGCCATCGTTACGGTTCAGCAATCGATGACTTTTCCGGTTATATTGATTAGCGCACTCATGCTCCTGTCACTGATTCTGAGCTTATTTCTATTCTGGATGAAACGAAAACTGGACAAACACCTGCTCTCTCCCATCCATCAATTGAAGCAACATGCGGAATCCATGCTTAAAGGTAATTATGAAGAAAAAATTCAGTACAACCGGAACGATGAATTGCTCGAAGTATATGCCATGTTTGATCTAATGCGTACGGAGATTAAACATATGAGCCAGCAGCGTATTCAGCAGGAACAAGCACAAAAAGAACTCATCACCAATATATCTCATGACATTAAAACACCAATCACCACGATAAAAGCATACATAGAAGCTATTGAGGAAGGACTATGCAACGATCAGGAGACGCTGATGGAATATATGGGAGTTATGCGGACCCATACGGATAAAACGGCCCGCCTTGTGGAGGATCTGCTGGTTCATGCGCTTCAGGAATTGGGGCAGATATCAGTGGAACCCCGTGAAATGTACAGTGGCCCTATACTTGAGACAATGTTGAAACCTATTGAACATGTTGTCCTAACAAAGGGGCTTATCTATAAAGGACCCAACTACATCCCCAATGTGTTAATCGCTATCGACCCCACTCGAATTGAACAAGTGATTTCTAATCTTGTCGCCAACGCCCTCAAGCATACAGCTCCGGGAGACACGATACGTATAGATATGGAACTGGAATCCGGGCATTTGAATGTGACGATTGCCGATTCGGGTCAGGGAATACGTGTACAGGACATGCCGTTTGTTTTCCAGCGTTACTTCAGAGGCCAGGCGAGTCATGCAGAACAACGTGTTCAGGAAGGTACAGGGCTGGGCCTTTCTATCTGCCAAACCATTATTGAAGCACATGGAGGCCATATTTCCTTTACTAGTAAAGAAGGCCAAGGTACAACCTTCCGGTTCTATCTGCCGATCTGCTGAGCCCACACTCCACAGCTGTAATACTTTATTCATAATTTGATAAGGCTTCCTCAACATCCCTCCTCTAGAATTAATCCTATATTGCACTCGGGAGTGATTCGACTTGTCCAAAAAGGTGATTATCCGTGCACAGAATCTGTGCAAAACGTACAACAGCGGAAGTGAACAACATCATGCCATCCGTAATGTTGATCTCGATATCTATGAAGGGGAATTCACGGTCATCATGGGTAACTCTGGCTCTGGCAAATCAACCCTCTTATATCTGCTAAGCGGACTGGATCAGATTACAGCAGGTGAGGTCTATTTTCGCGACCAGCGGATTGACGCTTACAGTGAACGGGAAATGTCCAACTTCCGCGCCCGCCGGATCGGTTATATCTATCAGAGCATCAATCTGGTCCCGGACCTTTCCATCAAAGAGAACATTGCTTTACCAGGATATATTGCAGGAAACAAAAAGAAGGACATCCAATCCCGCGCTGCTGAGCTGATGAATGCCATGGATATCGATGGACAGCGTAACCGCCTTCCCTCCCAAACTTCCGGAGGACAACAGCAGCGAGCTGCCATTGCACGGGCTTTGATCAATTCGCCGGATATCATTTTTGCGGATGAACCGACCGGAAGCTTGAATATGGAACACGGCACAGCAGTTCTCGATATCCTTACGGCTATCCATCGAAAAGGACAGTCCGTAGTTATGGTTACACATGATATAAAAGCAGCCTGTCGGGCAGATCGCCTGATCTACATTTTGGACGGCAAGATTGGCGGAATCCTTGAGTTTGACACTTATGACGAACATCAAATTCAGGATCGTGAAGCGATTATCTTCGCTTTGGTTACGGGGAAGGAATAACGATGGCTGTCATATTTAAACTTAGCTTGTCGTATCTGAGTAGGAACAAAATACAAAATTTGTTTATCACCTTGCTTATTTTGCTGTCTACCTTACTGGTGTCCACATCTGTCATCATTCTGGCCAATACGGGTAACCAGTTTAAGGAAATGCATAGTCGGACCAACGGGTCCCATCAGATCTTGACGTTCGACAAAGGACTGAATGATCCCCAAACTGTGCATGACTGGTGGGCTGCCCAGAACGGTGTTCAAGTCTCACCTTTGCTTACTTACCGCATCTTGTCGGGCATCACTTTTGGCGGCACTGACATCCCTAACCTTTATCTGTACATGATGAATACCCCGCCTCCTCCGTGGAGTGTAGATGAACTTGTATTTGCAAGTGGTACACAGCATTCGGCTCCTGAACAAGGAAGCGTATGGATCCCAACTTCCATGGCGAATGGCTATAACATCGCTGTCGGTGATACCATTCAATTCAAAACTGGATCTACCACACTTGACCTCGCAGTCTCAGCTATTGTTGTGGATGTTCCTTATGGAGCACCGTTCACCAATACGGCAAGAATTTGGATGAACAGTACGGATTACCAAAATGATTTTAGTACGCTTGCAGGAAATGATATTCACATGATGGGTATCCATTTTGATGATTACAGTACGAACTCCAGCTACTGGGATCGTTATACAAGTGAGACGGGTGCCCCATTTCTGGAAACCAAAATGGAATTTGAAAGTATCTCATCCTTTTATCTGATCATTAATCAGATCGTCGGGTTCATTATGATATTCTTAGGGGCCGTCATGATGATTATTGCCCTCATTACGATTGGCTTCACCATATCCGATGCCATTCTGGCCAACTACAAAACGATAGGTATCCTTAAATCGCTGGGAATCACTTCCTGGGGCACCATTGGTACCTACGTCATTCAATATGCCCTGCTGTCCATCATCGCCGTTCTTCCCGGGCTGGTACTTAGCGTATTCGTCTCCAAATTCATCATCAACATCTCCGTATCGTCCCTGCGGACTGGCCAGGGTGATCTTCCAGTTGAGGGCATTGGAGCTGCTATTGTTGTAGGGCTGCTGTTACTCGTCTTGGTTATTGCATTTGTCGTGTTATACGCCAGAAAAGCTCGCACGATCGAGCCTGTTCAGGCCATTCGGTACGGTATGTCGGAGAGCGACAATGTACGCATGGCGCGACGAATGAATTCACCGCTCGCAAACCGGGCCTTGTTTGGACGATTGCCCGTCTCTTTTGTAATCGGCATACACAATCTGATCAAAAACAGCAAAAGCTCGTTTCTGATGTTATTGCTAACAACGATGGCTGCTTCCGTACTTGTCCTCGGGTATGTTGTACTGACCAGCATTACCGGAATCTATCAGACGGCGGCCAAATGGGGGTATGACAATGCTAACATTGCCGCAGTCGTTGTAAACAAAACTACGTTTCCGAGAGCAGAGCTGCAGAACGTATTGGAAGAAGACCCTCGCATCAAAAATGTGGGCTGGCAAGGGAACATCACCGGAGTTATCCTTCCAGATGATTCAACCGACGTGGCCAGCCAGTCTACCAGTCTTTATCTAAGAGTACTGGATGGAAGCTATCAAGATCTTGGTTTTGAGACGTTGAGAGGAAACAATCCGGAACTCGAAAATGAAATTTCAATCGGGGTTAGTGTTGCCAAGATGTTAAACAAGGATATGGGAGATCTCATTGATCTCTACATTGAAGGAGAGAAGCGCACGTTCATGATTTCGGGCATCTATCAGGCCATCTCCGACTTGTCGGTATCCGGAAGAATCACAGCTCAAGCGGTTCGAAGCGTGAATCCGGATTACGGAGATGTAGATGTCGCGTTTATCAATGTCAACGATCCTTCTCAGGCGGGAGCCATTGCTAACCAATTGAATGAACGGTTCAAAGACTCTGCTTCCATCGTCACGCAAAAAACGCTGCTGGATTCTGTTTATGCAGAAGCTGCAAGCATTCTTGTGTACCCCATGGCTCTAATTGGTCTGCTGTTCATTTTGGTTACATTTATCATTATCTTCAGCACCTGCCGGATCAGCATTCGCAAAGAAAATAAGACGTATGGCATCTACAAATCGATTGGTATGACATCCGGCAGTATTAGGTCCTCTATTACACTCGGAGTCGTATTGTTATCCCTGATCGGTTCAATGTTTGGCGTTATTGCTGGCGTGTACCTTCTTCCAATGTTGCTTGAAAAGGTACTCTCGGGATATGGTATTGTACAAATCCCGTTGGTTCTGAATTGGTGGGGGATTATACTTTTCTCTTGTCTGAGTATCCTGGCAGCAGCTTTTGGCTCCTGGAGATCATCCAAGGTGATTCGTCAGGCATCCCCGCGCATTCTTGTGATTGAATAACATGTAGAAGACAATCATTAAAATACATGACAATATATTTCAACAAAACTCTAAATCCGACAAAGAAATAGTCCTATATACCTAGCAACGATAGATATGATAGACTTAATGGCATACTATGGTAAAGGAGTTAATTTCTTTGTACAACAAAAATAAAACGAGTAAATTGTTGAAGTGGGTAGCTTGGATTAGCGTCATTCTATCCCTTATTGCCGGTATCGTCCTCGGGCAAAATGAGTTCAATGGCTTTCAATGGTCTTTGGCTCTTCCAGTTATGATGAACGGCATTGTAGCAGGACTATTGTTACTAGGTGTTGCGGAGATCATACGGTTGGTGCAGGATATTAAAAATGATACGGTAGGTCCAGATTAAGTTTGACCTCGATTTTTGTTAAGGAGCTGTTTATTTTGAAATGGTTTTGTATTCGATTTTGTTTATTGATCAGCATCCTGAGTGTAGGATTGTTGTCGATTGGCACGCCTTCGGCCTGGGCTAAGACCGTGCCACAACTTGAATGGGTCAAGCAGGTCGATTCTGGCCAATGGGGGGATGGATTCACTCCGCATTACTTCAGACTGGATTCGTCCGGCAACCTAAACATTCTGGTGAGAAAGGTTGTGAATGAGGACCTCATTTATGTGGAGAACATTAGTGGCGAAACCGGGGACATCCGATGGTCCAAGCCAGAATCTGATTATGGTTCAACTAGTGATGGTTACATGTATACTTTCAAACCTGCTGAAACTGATGACTATGAAAGAAGATTTGATGATATTATTACGGTCTCGGATCTGACAACCGGTAAACCGATATGGTCCTCTATAAACCCTTACTTTCGTGAAGGCCGGTCTTCAGATTTCACCAAAGACGGAACAGCTTATTCTTTCACTTATCACAAAAACAAATATGTAACTCTTTATTATTATGATGAAAAGGGAAAACGAAGCAAAAAGTTCATTCTCCCCTATATGCAACACTACACAATAGAAGGCAATTTTATTTTAGGTCAACCGGGCAACAAAAGTCCGTATACTCACGTTTTTGATCTTTCTACAGGGAAGAAGTTAACGGTGCTGACCAATGAAACAACCTTGCCCTACGGGAATAGAGTTACGGACGATGGAACCCTAATAACCCGGAAGTTTATCAATAACCGTGAACTTGAGTTGAGGGCGTACTCGCCTACGGGAGCTTTGAAATGGAAGTATGATTTTTCTTTTAAAAAAGGGCCTCCCCAGATATTTATCACCCATAATCGTGTGCTGTATCTGGAACAAACCGCAGGCAATATCATGCTTATGAATTCGGATGGAAAATTCATTACAGGAGTCAATGAAAATCCCTTCTACATGCAAGGTGAGCCAAATAGTCCTCTGAAAATGGCAATCGATTTACAGAGTTTTATGTACATCCAATACACGGAACAGGGAATAGAACTCGTGATTAGAGATTCAAATAATCTGAGAGAGCTCTATCGGGTGGCGCAGAACGATTGGAAAGATGTAAGGTTTAATCAAGATGAATTGTTCCTCAATCACCAAAATGAATTATTTTTCCTGCCTCCCGACGGGCAGACGATAAGAAAGTATCAGTTACTTCCATAATCCAGAGAACATTACATAAGGAGTCTACCCATCATGAGTTTAAAACGAATCAACTATTGGCTTATAGCTAGCCTATGCTTCTTCCTTGCAATCCCATCCGAGCCAGCTCTGGCTAAAGATCTGCTGCAATTGCAATGGGGGTATGACATTACTAACGGTGGACAGAATGCAACAAGCTCATATTCAATGAAGAGTGTTACAGATGCCATGGGGAATGAAAGTCTGCTCGTAACTAAAGTAGACAAGAATAATGATTATTATATCGACAGTGTAGATGCCAAAACGGGGAAACTCCTCTGGTCCATTCCAACGGACAACGAGTACAAACTTTCCGATGATGGATATATGTTTATTTTTGCCGATAATCAAGTAAGTGCCAAGCATATAGCCACAGGTGAAATCCGTTGGACAGCACCTCTGCCCGGGCCGCCAGAAGATTTTTTGAGATACTACGGGCCTGAGTCAGCCTATCCAAGAGAGAATGGAAGTTTGTATGTGGTTGCGGACTCTGGTGATTTAAAAAGCAGTACACTCTACTATTACGATATCAACGGAAATTTAAGCCGAAGTTTCAAGGTTCCATATTTTATTGAACAGATTAAAGACAATGTGATCATTGGGAAGAAAGATTATAATCATCCCGATTTGTACTTGATTAGCCTGACCAGCGGACAAAAAATTAAAACGATTGCTGGTGGTAAAGGTTACAACCGGATTATGAGTCTATCTGACGGCACATTCCTGCATTATAATATCTATAAAAAAACAATAACGCTTAAAGGCTACAACAGCACGGGGCAGCTACACTGGACAAAACAACTTCCTTATAATGAATATTCAACAGAGCTTTATGCATTGAAAGGTCGTTTTATATTTGTGGATGTTAAAAATAAACGAATCAAGCTATATTCATCTTCAGGTAAATTAATTGCTGAGAAGGCATATATGCCCGAACCACGTACCTATAATCGTGGTTTGATGCCACTTAATGTGGCAGTGGACGGCACAAGTTTTATGTTTACATCCGTAAAGAATGACAAAGATGAACTTGTTATTATGGACACAAGCAACCTGAACGTTTTGTATACTTACAAGAATGGCGAATTTGATATCGAAAAAGAATCTCTATATCTGAATAACACAACAGGTCTGTACATCATGAGCGACGAAGGTCGGACCTTAGTTAGCACTCAGTTAATTAAATAGCATAATTAGAAGCATCAGAAGAGGAATGTCCTCATGTTGATGTTAACAACGCTAAATCACACTGAAAAAGCCCTCACCAATCCAGTAATGGGTCGTGAGGGCTTCTTGATATTTGGTTGTATCTCTAGCTTTTCGGTGTACAACCCTACATCAAGTTTTTTTACTCCGCCACTTCTTCGCAAGTGCACCAATCTGATGTGGCGTAGTACGGCAACAGCCCCCAATGATTTTAGCGCCCGCAGCAACCCACTGCTCCGAAGCATCACTCATACTGCCACATGTACCCTGTCCGCTCCACGTCTTCGTTGCTGCATCATACGTCTCACCCGAGTTCGGGTAGACAATAACAGGTTTATCGCTGGCACGGCTCAAAATACCCACTGCTTCCGTCACCACTTCCATGGGAGCACAGTTCAGGCCAATTGCCGCAATCTGCGGCTCGGAGCCAAACGTCTGTGCACATACCTCAAGCGCTGTGCCTTCGCTGATGCTTGTCCCGTCTTTTAAAGAAAAAGATAACCAGGCATACGCATGAGGAAACTCCTTCAGTAAATCAACCAGCACCTGTGCTTCCTGCAAGGAAGGAATCGTCTCAAACGCCAGAATATCAGCACCCGCTTCAATCAGCGCCGCCATACGCGGACGGTGAAATACGGCAAGCGTCTCATCCGACACGTCGTAATGTCCCACATACTCTGAACCATCCGCCAGATAGGCGCCGTACGGTCCAACGGACCCGGCAATAATTGGACGTGGACGAACACTGTCTTCTTCGCGATCCCCTGTACGATCTGTTATATGCTCCTCATTCTCCACAGTTTCGGAACGTACCGAAGGAGCTTCTACAAGCTGACCTGTCGAGCTTTCTCTCCCTGCTAAACTACTCTGCACTTCTGCCCACACATCATCTCTCGCCTGTGCAGCCAGTTCCACCGTCTTGCGGATCAGCTCTAGTGCTGCCTGTTCATCGATTCCTCTCTTGCTGAAGCCATCCACCGTCGCCTGATAACTGGATGTAATCGCACAGTCGGCTCCTGCTCGAAAATAATCTGCATGGACCTGAACAATAACATCCGGATTCTCAAGCAACACACGAGCAGACCATAGTGGATCATCCAGATCACATCCATGCTGTTCGAGTTCCGTTGCCAACGCTCCATCCAGAATCATGACCGGATGTTCACGCAAAATCTGTTCTATGGGGTTAGTCTGTTGTGCTTGCGTCATGTACTTGTCCTCTTTTCTTATTCACACGTTCTGTCAGATAATAAGCAGCGTAACATACTGCGATAAACGGAACCCCACAATACAGCGCAATTCGCTGTGTCGGGTCAAAGGCAATACCTATGCATGAAGCCAGGCATAATATAAATGAAACAATGGGTACCACCGGATACAGTGGTGTGCGGTAGACCAGATCTTTGACCGCATGTCCTTCCCGGATATATTGTCTGCGGAACATGTATTGGGAGGCACTGATGCTCATCCATACCGCAACGACAGCCAGACCTGAAATGGAGACCAGCGTAATATACACCGTACCTGGCGCAATAATACTGGACAGCAATGCCAACGCACCACCCACCATACTAATCAGAAGTGCATTCAGGGGTACCCCGCTTTTGGTCAATTTGGCAAACCACGGGGAGATCGTTTTTTTATCAGCCAGAGACCAGAGCATCCGTGAAGATGCATACAGGCCTGAATTGGCAGCAGAGAGAATCGCCGTCAGAATAACAAAGTTCATAATATCTGCTGCATAGGGTACACCCACCCGCTCCATTACCGCTACAAACGGACTTTCCAGTACACTGGCATCCGACATGGGCAGCAAGGCCGACAAGATAATAATCGTTCCGATGAAGAAAATAACCAAACGCCACAGCGTTGTATGAATGGCTTTTGGTATCGTCTTTTCCGGGTTCTCCGTCTCACCAGCGGCAATGCCGATTAACTCGGTGCCTGAGAAGGCAAAGTTTACAGCAAGCATGGTCATCAATATCGCTGTAGCCCCATGAGGGAACCACCCGGATGCAGTAATATTTGATAGAAATGGAGCCGGTTCAGAATCCGCCATCGGGATGATGCCGAACATGGCTGCGCCACCGATTATAATGAAGATTACGATAGTCACTACTTTTACAGATGAGAACCAGAACTCGGATTCCGCAAATAATTTCACCGTTAAAGCGTTAAACAGAAAGATCATCAGTGCAAAAACCGCGCTCCATATCCATACGTTCACCGATGGGAACCAGCGCTGCATCAGCAATCCGGCGGCTGTGAATTCGGAGCCAAGCGCAACAGTCCAGGTTAACCAGTATAACCAAGCCACCGTGTAACCTGTTGCTGGTCCGATATATTTGGCTGCATAACTATGAAATGCTCCCGTCTCTGGCATATGAACAGACAGTTCACCAAGACAGAGCATCACCAGATATACAACGATCGCTCCGATCAGATAGGACAGAATGGTTCCCAGTGGTCCCGCCTGCTGAATGGTGTAACCTGAGCTGAGGAATAATCCCGTTCCAATGACTCCTCCGAGAGAGAGCATGACCACATGCCGTGCCTGCATTTTCCGCTGAAAATGCCCTTTGTCGTTGTTGTTCTCCATACCTGCTGCTCCCCTACTTCTTCATCCAGAAAAAACAAAAAAGACCCACTCTGCCTAAAGAGTGCGCCGTTACTGACAAATAAAAACAAACGCTCCTATCTATCAGGCTTTCACCCGCTGGAATTAGCACAGTATCCTTCAGATCTGTTGCTGAGGTTTCTAAGGGCCAGTCCCTCCACCTCTCTGGATAAGAAAATGATTTTTTACTAATATAGCGATCTATCATGAATGTGTCAACATTTAAATAATAAATGGCACACCTCGCTATTCGGTGGAAGACCCCGGATTCGTGATGGTGGTCTTTACCTCATACGTGATCGGCACGGTGCTAAAAATTTTATCCCAATCGTCTTTGACTTTTTTCCATGTTTTAGGTTCTTTGATACGTAAGCTATCCCGAAAATCCGCAACATCTACTTTATAGGTATGCTGCAGTTTGTATAACAATTGTCGAATCTGTTGCTCGGCAAGTTCAGCAAATTCTTTTTCTAATTCTCTAAGATAATCCCCTTTTTCCTCTCTTTCGGGAGAACGCCAATCTTCCATCAACCAGCCTTCGGATTCGACCTTTACATGGAATGAAATGTCATTACCAACCACCTTGGGAATTACTTTTGTTTTCTTCTTCTTCATTTCATATACAACAGTGAATCCCGCTTTATTGTATGTCTTCAAGATACCTCCTTTTTCTTTAGGTCTGATCCACGATAGCCCTTCTAGGTCCGTTTGGCTAAGTTCTCCGATGAATTTGGTCGTTTTCCCATCAAATATACTGGCACCGGAGAACTTGTCCTCTCCATTGGAGTTCAGTACATTCTGGAGCAAAAAGCTGGAACCGGATTGCATTTGTGCATCTAATTTGGAGAGTAGAACCGGGTCCAGGATTTTATTGGACAAGTACGAATTACTGGTAATACCTGTAAGATAAAATGCTGGAATCCGGGAAGGATCATCTGAAGTCAGTACATCAACGGCGCGATGATGGCTAATCAACACCAGACAGTTAGGGCGAATATCGTTATCCCGAAGTACAAAATCCAGCAGCTGATCCAGACCATACTTTTTGGCAATATCCTTGGACACAACGATGACCTTCAGATGATGTCCGATGAGCGGATGATCTCGCCTCAGAGCAAACTGACGAAAGATTTGCAGCAAGGAATCTCCAGTAAGCTGTTCATTGGAATAGGACGTTTTACCAGAAGAAGGCGAACCGGATTGTTGGCTCTTTTGACTACTTGAATTACCGGGAGCGATCTGTACCGTGGCCGTCAAATTGTTCTGCTTGGAATACGCTCCTCCCTGATTAGCGATGTCTTTCTCAAATTCTGTCTCTTTACCGATATCGATCCCAAGACCGACGTAGACACTTAGATCCTCTATCTCCCGACTGCTCCAACATCCGGATATCGTTAAGAGAATGCATAATACAGTGGCAAAGCGTAACAACATACGGAATGTAATCATGCATGCTTGCCTCCTTTTTTGCGAATCAGACTTAACAACAGTAGTACCAGAGGTAAAATGCCAAACAAAAATACGGACACATTGCCCAGCATATCTCCTAGTGCAAAAGTATCATCCACTGTTTTGGGTATCATTGCTGTCAGATAAATGAACGGAAGCAGGCCGTACATGATACCTTTGATTTTTTTGGAACGAAACAAATCACGAATACCCACCGAAGCGCAGTAATGTGTAATTGCTGTAGTCGAAAAGATTTGCATAATCCAGATGACCAGCAATAAGGATTCAAAACGCTCGAATATCAGACCCTGGATTTCGAAACTTCTTACCAAATCCAGCGTTGGCCAGGTTCGAGTTTTGATGCCATCGAGCGATAAACTGCCTATAACCATCACCACCGTGATCAAGTAGATAATAGTGGATATGAGTATCCCCCAGGTCATCGCTTTATTGCTCTTTTTCGGATTTTTCATATAGGCAGTCATGATTAACATCACCTCATAGCCCGTATAAGATAATAGTGAAGGCTTTAACCCATGGAAAACGGGTATAACCCCATCACCGAGCACGGGTCTCAGATTGCCAATCTCGAATAGCTGATTACTAAGCAAAATTTCAATCACAAATATAATAATCGTAATCGGAAGGATGATCTCAAACACGCGTACGATAACGCCAAGCCCGCCTGAAATCATATATACACCGATCCACATGAAGACCATCACAATCGCCCAGGTGGGGGTGCGTTCGAGCAGATACATCCCAGTTACTTCAGCCATAACTCTGATTTCGAATGCGGCAATAACTATGAAATACATAATCATAGACAATCCCAATATGTAAGCAATCCAGCTACCCGTAATCTCACGGGTGAACTGGAAGACGGTTTTCTCCGGAAATCTGCGACACAGCGTAACCAGAATTATTCCGACGCCTAAGATAATGAATCCAGATAGGATAATGGAAATCCAGACATCCGGTGTTCCGACAGCTTTGCTGGTCGTTCGAGGTAGTGTCAATATCCCGGCGCCAAGCATGTAATTTACAATAATTACAACGGCCTGAGTCGTGGTAATTTTTCCTTGGGAGCCATTCACTTTATTTCACCTCCAGACCTTCTGTGGATAAACTTATTTTTTTCGGTCCTGATCTATCGGATTTGTCATTTTGGGACGCATTCTCATCATATTTAGCGGTGCACGGATAACAAAATCCTTCCATTCATTCATGTGATAAGGAACCGCGGGTCCAACATAAGGGACGCCAAAGCTTGAGAGTCGTGCCAGATGTGTACACACAAGCAGAAAGAACATAACCACGCCAAACAATCCGAGTACGGCTGCGCTGAACATAGCGGCAAATCGTAGAATCCTTAGCGTTAATCCCGCACTATAGACCGGAATCGTAAAGGAAGAGATGGCAGTTACCGCAACAACAATGACCAGAAATTGACTTATTATTCCCGCTTGCACCGCTGCTTGGCCAATAATCAGACCTCCAACGATTCCCATCGCTGGCGCAATCGGTTTGGGCAAGCGTATCCCTGCCTCCCTCAAAATTTCGATTGAAAGCTCCATGATGAGTACCTCAATAATTGAAGGGAATGGAACTCCAGTACGCGTTTCAATAATCGTCAATACCAGCTTGGTTGGAATTAGACCCGGATGGAACGAGATAAACGAGATATAGAGCGCAGGAGCAAGTAATGCCAGCATAGCGGCCATAAAACGTAGCACTCGCAAAAATGTTCCAGGAATCCAGCGTTCATAATAGTCCTCTGGAGACTGAAGCAACATGCTAAAGGTCACCGGTACAATTAATACAAATGGCGTTCCATCCAACAAAATTGCAACTCGGCCTTCCAGAAGGGCACCCATCACCCGGTCAGGTCTCTCCGTATTCAGTACCTGTTGAAAAGGGCTCAGGGTACTGTCTTCGATCAGTTGTTCCACATAACCTGATTCCAGCATCGAATCCATATCCATCTCTTCAATTCGCTTGCATACTTCAGCAACGAGATTTGGATCGGCAATATCCTGAATATAGGCTATCGCCAAATCTTTTTTGATTCGTGAACCCACTTCATACTTCTTAATAAACAGGCTCTGATCACTTCCATAACGACGTAAAATGCCTGTATTATCGCTTAATTGCTCTGTAAAACCAATACGTGGCCCACGAAGCAGTCCCTCTGACAAGGGTTCATTCATACCTCTTGTTTTGATCTTATGAGCTCCAATTAATAAAGCACCTGGCAAACCATCAACCAGCAGTGCATTTTTCCCAAATAACACACCAACTGCGAGTTCTTGGAGGGACTTCGTCTCCTCAACCAGACTGACAGGAAGTAATTGATCTTGCAGATATGCCGACAGTAAGTGTGCGTTGTCTGGATGAAGGAAACCCTCCTGCTTAAGTAGAGGAACACCTTCGAACATCAACGGTGTAATCAAGTGATCATCAACTAAGTCCTGATCTACCAGGCCTTCGGTATAGATGACCGCAGCCCGTGTATTCGTTCCCCTAATAATAAATTCCCGAATATGCACGTCTGCATTAAGCCCAAAGCTTTCTTTCACACTCGTCAGATTTATGCTGTACTTTTCGGTTAATTTAATATTGGCATAGTGGCCTGTTTCGGTCCCTTCACCCTGCCCTTTGGCTGCTGGCGAGATATCCTTCGAGGATATGGACGGTTTTTTAGAACGAGAGAAGCTTCCGCGCTTAATGGCAGCATTGATCCAGCGCGTGCTCAATGTAATACCAATTGGAATGATGAAGACCAAGAATGCCTGAATCCATATGGACCAACCCGGCACGTAGGATACAATTGTTGACCACATGTTCCCACCCCAACATTTCTCTGCATGACATAGCTGCAGGTATTCCCAAGTATTGTGTCCCCGTTTGATCACAATAATTCCCGTTTTTTTGAGTACTGAACGACAAAAAAACGGTTCCTGTGCAAGGAACCGCTATTACTATATATTGTTATACGATTCTGGTCACATGCTCCGCTTTGGCATCCAACAAGTGAGCTGAAGCAGCAATTGCTGTAAAATCATTCAATGCGATCTCAATCTGCTTCTGGCTCTGCTCCACATATTCTTCTACTTTTTTGGTACCACCTGTGATATTACCAATCTCCTTCGTTATTCCGGTCACGCTATCACGAATCTCGTTAATCGAACTCTCCACCATTGCGGATAGTTTCTTAACTTCCTTGGCCACGATATCGAATCCTCGTCCGTATTCTCCTGCATGTGCAGCCTCAATGGCAGCATTTAACGCGAGTAGTTGCGTCTGAGACGAAATCTCGCGTATCGTTCGTACCACGCCCTGAATCGATCCGGCCTGTTCCTGCAAATGAGTCAACGTTGCACGGTTAGAAGTCGACACCTCAGAGATATAGGAGATACTGGACATTAATTCCTGGCTCCGTTCAATACCTACATCTGCCTGCCCATTCAGTTCATGAGACATCGTTTTCAGCTCATTCACTACGACCGAAATGTTGTTCTGACGGTTGGTGATGTTGGTCGCTATTTTGGAAACACCCAGTATCTTCTGATTTGTCTCATCGTACACCGGCATATATGTCGCCTCAAGCCATACAGAATTCCCTTTTGCATCCTTGCGTTCAACCTTGTCCTGGAAGCTGACACCATTAAATATGCTATTCCAAAAAGCATCATAGTCCGGAGTATTTGCAAATTGACCGAAGCACAGTTGCTGATGCTTCATGCCGTACATCTCATCTACCGTATATCCCATCGTCTGGGCAAAGACTTCATTCACGTAGGTTACCCGGCGATCCAGATCAAATCGAATGATAGCAAGACTTTTCTCCATCGCCTTGATGACCATTGCATCGGTGACAACATCTTTCTTTTCCATATCTAATATAGACACTTGATAACCCCCACAGTTCATTCCATAATAGACAGCCTTTAACTAGCAAAAACGATCATAACAACATATGTATCCATCAGGTTCTAAATGACTCTACTATTGATACCCGATTTGTAGCATTTTGGATCACCTGTTGTTATTTATTTTTATCGAAACCTTGTTCAGTCAAAATATATAGTTGTTCCTTCGTTTTAATGCTTCTTCAATATCATGGATCAAAGGCTTCCATCAACATACTTTCGGAGCATGTTCATCGTCCAGAAAAGAGACGTTATAACTTATCTTATCCGTAAAATATCTCTGTATCTACTTGTTCGTATCGTAACATAAGGCAAAGAAGTATACACTTCTGTATTTGTAACGTATTTGTAACATAATTTCTGTTTTTTATTAAACATTTAGCCCATATATACAAGAGAAACAGGACGATTTGTCGTCCATCGTCCTGTTTCTTATCCAGTCTCATCTTTATTATTTTTTTCGTGGTGTCCAGCGCTTCGCTTCACTGTGATTCGGATACTGAATGCCCGCAGGATAGGAGATCAGCTCGATCAGCATCCCCCAAGGTGCCCTTCCGTACACAAACTGATTGCCTTCCCCGCCTTCAATATGACCGGTCAACGCCCCAGGCTCTGTTAGCAACACCCCGCCCGCTTCTTTGAGGTGTCGTGCAGCTTCTTGCATATCGTCCACATACAACGCCATATGCTGCAATCCGTAATCCGATGCCCTAACTGGCTCCGATTGCGCTGAATTTGCGTACTGAAATAACTCTATACTGGCGCTCTCCCCGAGCGATAACATCCGAATATGAATAACCTTTGCTCCTGAACGCAGTCCTAATTTACGCTCTGCCTTAGGTCCTTCCTGTGGGGGATCATCCGGCGTTATATGGTCATAGGCAAGTTGAGCTCCAAACGCCTCTTGCAGAAATAGTGTCGCCTGCTCCACATCCGGTACAGTTATTCCAATATGGTCGATTCCTCTCGTAATCATGTTATCCCTTCTTTCCTTTATCCATTGAACTTGCTTGTACACAGCGACATCCGTACCTATATGATTTACACGAAAAGAGGGCTGCTATAACCATCGGTTGCTCGAACAACCTTGTATAGAAACCAAAAAAAGAAGAGCGCATGATATTCATGGCTCTTCTTTTTTGATATTTTTAAGTTAGTTACAGGTTTACATACCGAGTGCTTAACCGGTGGCCTGAACTCATTTCAAAAATCATGCACAGTGACACATAGCTGAATCGCAATGCCAAATGGGTCCCGTACAATACCGTATCCTGGGCTGAATTCATTTTGTTCATACGATACCAGTACCTTCACACCCTCATGTTGCATCAGAGAATGATACAGTTGATCGATTGTATCTTTATCTTTGGATTGAATACATAGTGACGTGCTGTTCCCCAGCTGCCATGCTCTCTCCGTGTCCATTGCTTCTTCCGCAATCATGACTTTGTTAACCCCAATCTCCAGCACCGAATGTGTAATATACTCATCTTGACCGGCAGGATACTCGAAGTCCGGGTTCATCTCCTTCATCTCTTTATAACTTTTCTTAAATATCACCTTGGCGCCCAGAAACTCTTCATAAAAAGCAATGGCTGCCGCCGCATCCCCGTTCATCGACAAAAATGGTATCACTTCAAAATTCATTATATTGCCTCCTTCTTCCTACTGGATTACACTTATCACTATAACAACGAAAGGTGCCAATCCATGGCACCATTAAGAGGGTTTGATATGAAAAAATCAGAACGTATGAACCAGATGCTGCGCTTCATTAATCAAAAACAACAGTTCACCCTGCAAGATCTCATGCAGGAGTTCCAGATATCCAAACGAACCGCGTTAAGAGATATCGCTTCATTGGAAGAGTTAGGTGCGCCCATCTATGTCGAATATGGACGCTACGGCGGATATCGACTGTTGCAACAGATGCAGCTGCCTCCCATTTCGTTTAATACGGGGGAACTTCATGCCCTTTATTTTGCGATGCAGGCTCTCCGCAGCTTCTCCAGCTTACCCTTTCAAGTCTCTTTCCGTACCATTCATGAGAAATTTATGAACGCGTTATCCGACAAGCAACGACAGGATATTGAGAACATCCAACACCGGGTTTACTTCCAACATACCGAGCAGATCCGCGACAGTGCACATTTGGAGTTTCTGTTGATGGTTGCTGTTCAGAATATAGTGATCCAGATTACGTACGCTAATCAGCGTAGATCCTCTGATCAAAGGACCTCTTCTGCAAACACCAATATCCGCACCATTCAACCCATCGCGCTCTATGCCAGGAAAGGTTATTGGTATTGTCAGGCCTATGATCTGCATAAACAAGCGTATCGTGTATTTCGCTGCGACCGCATCATTTCAGCCGAAACAACGGAGATTGAACCTTTAACTCATGTAAAGGAACTCTATTCACAGGATGCCCAATCTCTATGGAAACCATCGGAACAAGCCATTCCTTTCAAATGCCTGATTGATGAAGCCGGGATGGAGCTATTCCAGCAAGAACATTTCCCATCTATGCAGATCATCGAGAAGAGGGGACACATGTATCTTGTCGGTTCGTATGAACCTCACGAGCTTGATTTCATAGTGAGATATCTTGCCGGCTATGGTAAATCGATTAAGATTATGGAGCCCGTCATCTTACAGAAAGCATTAAGGCAGTACTACCTGGACTTATTGGATCATGTATAAAGATCATCATATTTCTATATCCATTTTACTTTACATGCCTTTTAGCTCTGCTCCTGGCTAACTTTTAAACTTTTTTTATTGCCAATAGCCAATTGAACGATAATCTGCAACACGATGATGATAGCCAAACCATAAAATGCTTGCACAAAGCTGCCTGTTAGATCGCGGAGCCAGCCAATCGCCAGCGGCCCAAGTGCTCCAAGAATGTAGCCACCAGATTGAGTCATAGCCGACCAGCTACTCGCTTCCTGAGCATTGTTTGTCTCATCAATCGGCAACATAAGTGCAATCGGGAACAGTCCACCTGCACCAATCCCGAGCGGAATCGCAGCGAGCCACGGACTGACAGAGAGATTCAGCATCAGGACACCTATTAACTCCAACATCGCACATCCAACAAGCCAGAAGACACGTTTTTGGTACCGATGTACAAGCATGGGAATGAATAATGTTGAGGGCAGTGATATCAATGTAAATAACGTTTGGATGTTGCCAGCAGTCTCTTGGCTATATCCATGGCTCTGAATGGCTGGCGCAAGCCAGGCAGTTAATGAATAGAAGATCGCGGCCATCAGTCCAAAGAACAGTGTCAGCACCCATGCACGCCTGTTCTTCACCGGAAGTGGTGCATGGACTACAGCCGAAGTTTGTCCGGATTGCCGCTCTGTACGCGCAGACCAAGCTAATTTTAACCAGATCGGCAATGCAATGGCTGCGAGTAATGCCCATGTAGCCAAAGAACCTCTCCAAGATCCACCCAACGTCTGCTGAAGGGGAACCGACAATCCCACACTAATGCTAGCCCCCATCACCATTGCTGTAGAGTAGACGCCGACCATGGCTGCCACTCGGTTAGGGAAATACTGCTTAATGAAGCTGGACAACAGCGGCCCTGCCAATGCAATCCCTACGCCTGACAGAAAAGAAGTGAACATCATCAACGGAGTTGCGCCTACGAACAATCGTAATCCCGTACCTATCCCAATAAGGATTAAAGCCAGCACAATGGCTCCTTCGTTCCCCCACCTTCTACTTAGTCTTACAGAGAATGGAGCGAATATGCCCATACATAATACCGGTAGTGTAGTTAACAGACTGGCGGTCATGCCGCTCAAACCCAGATCATTCTGTATGGTACTCATCAGAGGAGAAATGGAAGTAATCGGTGGTCTTAAGTTCAGTGACGCCAGAATAAGCGCGAATACAATATAAAAAAGTTTCATTATGGATCACCTCATGGGAGTAGTCTCGTTGCCTTCACCCAAGATCCTATTCTTTAATGACAAGATCTTCGGGTGGTGCACGAATTAAGTATAGGATCATTATAATGATTGAACAATACTATTATTTCTATTAAAATGATTACTAAAACCAATGATTAGAGGTGAATTAATGGAGATTCGTCAAATGGAAAACTTTATTACAGTGTGTGAGGAGCTTCATTTTACACGGGCAGCTGAGAAACTTGGCATATCTCAACCTACGTTGAGTCAACAAATACGTGGGTTGGAGGATGAACTTGGTGTTCCTTTGTTTGACCGTGTCGGCAAAAAAATTGTGATGACCCAGGCAGGCACTCTGTTTCTAGAGCACTGTGTACAGATGATCCGGCATTTACAGAATACCCAGGATGCGCTAGCTGAATTTCGGAATGATCAGCGGGGACGATTGGTTATTGGTGTTCTTCCATCCGATTTGGATTACCGTATCACTCCGTTGCTCGTTGATTTTCATGCCCGATTCCCCAAGGTGCAATTGAAGGTTATCTCTTCGATCTATGTCGTAAATCAAGTGTTGGAAAATGAAGTCGACATCGGCATCGAGATCACGTCTGCCCCTGATAGGCGGCTTGTACGCATTCCTTTGTGCAGTGAAGAATATGTACTGGTCGTATCCGAGAATCATGATTGGGCTGAACGAAGCACAATTGAAATTCAGGAGTTACGTGATATCCAAACGGTGATGTTCCCCGAAGGATTCACGGGCAGAGAATTGGTCGATGGCTATTGCCGTAAATATGGATTCACCCTAAATACCATCATGGAGACCAGTTCGGCAACCTCTATCATTAGCCTGGTCAAAGCCAACGTCGGAGGAACACTGCTGCCTTATCCTCTGATCAAAGCCATGAATGAGCCCACGCTACGTTGCATCCGAATTACAGACGATCCGCCATACCGGCACTTTGAAATCATCCATCGGTCCGACCGTTACCTGACGCAATCGGCCAAGGCATTTATTGAGAAAACAATCGAGTATTTCAATCAAAGGTGAGATTAAAAGGAGGGTATTAAAATGATAATAAGAGAAGTTGATTTGTTAACACATGAGGTCGAGGCCATAAAAGAGTTTTACGGTACACTACTGGAACTGGATCTTGTGGAGGATGGTACAACATTTGTTTCATTCCGTGCGGGGAACTCGGTACTATCTTTCAAGAAGGCGCCAGAACAAGAGAAGCCCTACTATCATGTAGCGTTTACGATTCCAACGAATAAACTTGCTGATGCAAAAAGGTGGGCTCAAGACCGTAACATTTCATTGCTCTCCAAAGATGGACAGGATGAATTCTATTTCCCCTACTGGGATGCAACAGCCTTCTATTTTTATGATCCAAGCGGCAACTTGATGGAATTTATCGCTCATCATTCACTCGATAATGCAGTTGATGAAGCTTTCGAAGCGAAGCATCTGTTATGTATTAGTGAAATCGGTCTGCCTGTCGATGATGTTCCTGAGACAATGAACTCATTGAATGAGCATTATCAACTTGAACCATTTGCCGGAGACGGAAAACAATTCTCCCCCACGGGTGATGCAGAAGGCATGTTTATTGTCATTGATAAACAGATGCCCTGGTTCCCAGACGGACGTATACCTGGTGTATTTGCTACGGAGGTGAAGGTGGAAACTGGGCAGCCCGGTAATCTGCGTATACAGGACGATATGTACTCGATTGAATCGATATGATGTAAGAACGTACTGAATGAAAACCTCAAGAGGGACTTCCGGCTTAATACTTACCAAAACCATCCTCACACGTGATATCCGATTTAAGAATTTCGTACAGATTTTGTTTGGAATTCTCTAATTGTTTTTGTATTTCTTCAATTTCTGATATTTTCGCTTGGATAATGCTTGCTTGATCATTACTTGAAAACCCATGTTTAGAGATCATAGATTGGATCTCATGGATCGTAAAACCAACAGCTAAACATTGTTTGACCACTTCCAGATGCTGAACAATGCTCTGCGCATATATTCGATAGTTATTATGATCTCTCAGCATATGTTCATCCGGGATAATACCTATTTTCTCGTAGTAACGAATCGTGGATATCGGAAGGTTTACATGGTTCGCTACTTCACTAATCTTCATATGGATTTCCCCCGTTTCTTCTTCTTGCTATAAAGTATACTTCATAGTTTACAATCCTCATAGTGAGACAGATGGAGATATAATTTATACCCTACTCTCACCAATATAGATATGAGGAGAGATTTCAATATGAACACAATTACCGGTCAATTCAACAAAACAAATGATTTTGATAACATCGTCTTGGAGCGCCATTCCGTTAAAGCCTACGACCCTGAAGTGAAGATCAGCCGCGAGGAGATGACCGAAATACTGGCGAAAGCTTCACGTGCCCCTTCGGCCATTAACATGCAACCTTGGCGTTTTCTTGTTATCGACAGTGCTGAAGGCAAAGAGAAACTTGCACCACTGGCCTCTTTTAACCAGACACAGGCACTAACGTCTTCCGCTGTCATTGCCGTGTTTTACGATGCCAACAACGTTGAATACATGGAAGAGATTTTCAGCAAATCAGTGGAACTTGGGTACATGCCCCAAGATATCATGGATATGCAGATGCAGCAGGTAAAACCTTATTATGCGAACATAAACGCATCCGAATTGCGTGACATGAACCTCATTGACTCAGGCCTCATATCCATGCAACTCATGCTCGTTGCCCGTGCCCATGGTTATGATACCAACCCTATGGCCGGTTATGACAAAGGCCAAATTGCTGAAGTTTTTGGCTTAGATAAAGAACGGTTCCAGCCCGTGATGTTGATCTCCATAGGTAAAGCAGCCAAAGATGGCTATCCTTCCTATCGTCTCCCGGTTGAAACGATTACAACTTGGGCGTAACCAACAGCTACTCTCAAGACTAAAATGACTATGGATGATGCTATAGTAAATACTAAGTCTGAAAAATAGATGAAAATCACGGTGCATCCCATAATACCAGAGTACTCATCCTATATCAGTTAAAGGCTTTCATTATAATAGCCTCATACTGATTTGGACATAGGAACATTAATTATACGTTCATAAACAAAGGGTCCTGATGACAACTGTCATCCAGGACCCTTTGTTACATAACTTAAATACTTTTGTCAGGTGATACAAAAGTCGTGAAACTACCACAATTTTTCATTACCACTTCCTCAATATACCGAATGTCGCATATAACGTGCTTAAATGATCCATTTCCACCCAAGCCGGGTAAGGGATTAGAAAATAATATCAATAGCCTCTAGCTCATCTTGCTCCTGTTCGGATTGCCCGTTCAGGGAAATATCCTTGAGTAGCATCGAAGGCTGTTCGCCAATTTGGGTGATGATCACGAGCAGGTCCTGAGCAAAATTGTCGATCAGATTGCGCGTAAACAACTTCGTCGCATATTCAAACTGCCCGTTCATTCCCTCATCCAGCAACGAAATCACCAAGGTAAGGTCAAATTGGGAAACCGCATGCGTTTCCGGATAAGATTCGATCTGGATATCCCCGAAGCTTTGAACGTTATCTTCCTTCGTTTCCAGCGCAAACATGACATCGAATACAGGATTGCGGCTTTGATCGCGCGGCACCTGCAGCTTTTTCACAAGTTCTTCAAACGGATAATCCTGATGGTCGTAGGCCCCCAGCATCGTTTCTTTGACTTCGTTCAAGTAAACAAGGAACGTCTTCTCCCCGGATGGATAATGGCGAATCGCCAACGTGTTGACAAACATTCCGATGAGCGGCTCCAGGTCGGCATGTGTGCGGCCCGAAACCGGTGTGCCTACAATGAAGTCTTCTTGTCCCGAGTACTTGCTGAGCAGGATTGAATAGGCCGCCGATAACACCATATATAGGGTAGCACCGTTCTCATCGGCAATGCGCTGCAAGCTGTCGGTCATCTGCTTGTCGATACTGAAAGGCAGCACATCTCCCTCAAAGCTGCGAGCGGCAGGTCTGACAAAGTCCATAGGCAACTCAAGCGTTGGCAATTCACCTTCCAACATGTCCAGCCAGTAGGCTTCCTGGCGTTTCAGCCGTTCTTTTACAGGCTCGGACTGCTGCCAAGCGGCGAATTCTTTGTATTGAATCCGAAGCGGTTCCAGCGTCTCACCGTTATACAGGCGCAGCAGCTCTTCGATGAAGATACCCATCGACATGCCATCCGTGACGATATGATGAATGTCCAACATAAGCAGATGACGTTCCGCTTCCCATTCAACTAAGCCCACACGCAGCAGCGGCGGCCGCTCCAAATCAAAGACACGTACAAAGGCTTCTGCAATGCTTTTCGTTTCACTTTCCGTCGCTTTTGTATACTCGATGGCAAACTCCAAGTCCGAATAAATCCGTTGTACCGGTTCGCCGTCGACCATTTCGAAACCAGTTCGCAAAACTTCGTGACGAGTTATCAATTCTTTGAGCGCCGCCTCGAGTTGATTCCGCTCCAAGCGCCCGACGAGAACCGTCATGCCGGACATGTTGTAGCTAAGCTCGGCGCCTTCCATCTGCTGCTGGATGTACAGCCGTTTTTGCACAGAGGAAAGCGGATAATACTCCCTTTTATCCAGAACCGGAATGGAGAGGAATTCCTGCTGTTCCAATCGGCTAATCACTTCAGCCATCGCTTCAATAGTCGAGTACCGGAATACATCGCGCAGTGGCAGGTCCACGTGCAGCTCCTTGTGCACCTTGCTGACCAGCGTTGTCGCCCGCAGCGAGTGACCGCCGAGGTCGAAGAAGTTGTCCGTCACACCAATCGTAATTGACCCAAGCACGTCCTGCCAGATGGAGACCAGTTTCGTCTCCAGATCGGTGCGCGGCGCCACGTATTCGCGCCCTGCAATTGCTCCCTCTTCCGGCGCCGGCAGCGCTTTCCGGTCGATTTTCCCGTTTGGTGTCAGAGGTAAATACTCCAGCTCCACAAAGTACGACGGGATCATGTAACCTGGCAGCTCGCTGGAGATCGCTCGTTTCAGGTCGGCCGCCGTCAGATCGATATCCGTTGTGTAGTATGCGCACAGCGCCTTTTGCCCGTTCGCATCACTTCGAACCAGCACCACCGCTTCGCGTATACCTACCACCCGCAGCAGTTGCGACTCAATCTCACCCGTTTCGATCCGGTAGCCCCGGATTTTCGCTTGATTGTCGATCCGGCCGATGAAGTCCACGTTGCCGTCCTCCATCCAACGCGCCAAATCTCCCGTGCGATATAACCGCTCACCCGCGGTGAAAGGGCTGTCTACAAACTTCTCTTCCGTCAGCTCTGGACGGTTCAAGTACCCACGTGCTACCCCAACGCCGCCGATGACCAGTTCGCCCAGCACACCGACTGGAACAGGATTTAGATGTGCATCCACGATGTAAAACTTCGCATTCAACCACGCTTTGCCAATCGGCACATGGCCTGTCTGCGGCAGTTTCGCCAACTCCTCATCATAGAAACTGGAGTCGATTGCCGCTTCCGTCACACCGTAGGCGTTAATAATTCGGAACGATGAACCAAACCGTTCCTGTAAGGTACGGTAATCTGCCACACTGCAACTGTCCGAGCTTGTGATCAACAGCTCCATCCCGCTCAACTTCAGCCCCTGCTCGTGTACGTATTCCATAAACGGCACGATCAGTGCTGGTGTTGATTCAAAGATCGTCACTTGCTCTCGCTCCATCCAGTAGTGCAGACGAGCCGGATCGATCCGGTCGTCCTTCGGTACAATGACCATCGTGCCTCCGTTGTACAACGTCCGCGCGATATCGCCCACAAATACGTCAAACGAGAAGCTGGCGAGCTGCAACAGCCTTACCGGGAACTGATCCAACCGATATTCCCGTCGGTAACCCGCCGCCGTGTTCACCAGACTGCGGTGCTCGATCATCACGCCTTTTGGCTTGCCCGTCGTTCCCGACGTGTAGATGACGTACGCCAGATCCTCCGGACGGGCTTCATGGAAGCTGTCCATACCGACAACATCAACATCATTCGGATGACTCTCGCCACCACCGTTCACAGCCCCCGTTAGCTTGCCGTTGACTGGATCGGGAGCACTGTTGGAGCCTTGGCCAAATTCCATTGGCAGATTGCTTCGTTCCTCGTTGTACGACGTTTCGTCGTCGAGATACAGCACCGTCGCCAGTGCCAGTTCCTCTTCACCGAGCCAGGCTTCGGCACGCTCTCGCAGCGGCGTTTGCGTCAGCAGCACCTTCACTCCGCTGTCTTCCAGCATGAACCGCACACGGTCCACCGGATAATCCGGGTCAAGCGGCACATACGCCCCGCCTGCTTTCCAGACGGCCAGCACGGCCACCAACAGGTCCACCGAGCGCTCAGCGAGAATGCCAACAATCTCCTCCCGACCGATGCCGCTTGCGCGCAGCGTGGCCGACAGACGGTTCGCCCGCTCGTTCAGCTCCGCATACGTCAGCCGATCGTTTTCGTACACGACAGCTTCAGCTTCCGGCGTGTGTTCCGCCTGTTCCTCGAACAGTCGATGGAACGCTGCCATAGGAGCCTCTTCCGGTTGCGCAGGGTTAAACGCGCCGATAATTTCTTCTTTTTCCGCCGCCGTCAAAATATCTAGCTCGGCAATAGTCGCCGACGGGTTGCAGAGAATGGATTCAAGCAGCTGCAAGTAGTGGGCAGCCAACTTCTCCACTGTTTCGGTTTTATATAGAGCCGTGGCGTATTCAAACAGATATTCCAAGCCGTCCTCAATCTCCGTAACGTCCAAGCTGAGATCGAATTTAGAAACAATTTCTTCGCTGGCATACGTCGACAAATGCAGTCCCGGAAGCTGGATTTCCACATTTTCTGTATTCTGCAAAGCAAACATCGTATCGAACAGTGGATGACGGCGTAAATCACGAGCCACGTTTACCTTATCCACCAGTTCCTCAAACGGATAATTCTGATGTTCAAAAGCACCCAGCGTTGTCTCCTTGATTTCCTTCAAGTAGTCAAGGAACGTTTTACCAGCAGCCGGGTAACTGCGGATGGCCAATGTATTAACAAACATCCCGATCAGCGGTTGAACGTCGCTGTGATTTCTGCCCGCAATCGGCGTACCAACCACCACGTCTTCCTGACCTGAATATTTATGCAGAAGCACGTTATATGCCGCAAGCAGAACCATGTAAAGCGTTGCGCCGTTTTCAGCTGCAAGCCGTTTCAGACCTTCGCTTTTCTCAATATTCATAAACAATTGCAGCGTGCGGCCCTCATAGCTCTGCATAGCCGGGCGCGGATAGTCCGTCGGCATTTCCAGAACTGGCAGTTCTCCGCGGAACATGTCAATCCAGTAAGCTTCCTGCTTGGCAAGCTGCGTTTTCTGCTCGTCCGATTGCTGCCATACTGCATAATCTTTGTACTGAATGCGGAGTGGCTTGAGCGGCTCCCCGCTGTACAAGTGCACGAACTCTTCGATCAGTACGTCCATTGAAACGCCGTCCGATACGATATGATGTGTATCGAACATCAGGATATGCCGGTCAGGCGCGAGTTCGGCAATGCCCACCCGCAGAAGTGGCGGCTTCGCTAGATCAAACGCACGAACGAATTGGCGCACCGTTTCTTCCGCCTGCTCCCCGCTGATCTGCACATATTCCACCTGGAAGGTGACTTCTTCGTAAATCCGCTGAACCGCTTCGCCTTCAACCATCTCAAAGCCGGTACGCAGCGTTTCATGACGAGCTACAAGCCCGCGAAATGCTTCTTCAAACCGCTGCCGGTTGAGCTGCCCTTCGAGCAGCATAGCTCCCGGTATATTGTAGCTCAGCTCGCCTCCTTCCAGCTGGTTCAAGATATAGAGACGTTTCTGCGCAGAAGAGAGCGGATAATACTCGCTAGGTTCCGCAGCCGGAATAGCCATAAACGAGCCGATCTCCAAATGCTCCATAGCCACAGCCATTTCCTCAACTGTCGAGTAGCGGAATACGTCGCGAAGCGGGAATTGGGCGCCCAGCTCCTTATGCATTTTGCTGACAAGTGTTGTCGCCCGCAGGGAGTGTCCTCCGAGGTCGAAGAAGTTGTCCGTTACGCCTACCTCCTTATCCCGAACAAGTACCTCCTGCCAAATGGCGGCCAGCTTTGCCTCCAGTTCGGTGCGCGGTGCCACGTATTTGCGGCCTCCTCCTGCTCGCCCTTCCGGCGCTGGCAGCGCCTTCCGGTCAATTTTCCCATTTGGCGTTAGAGGCAATTGCTCCAGTTCAACGAAATACGATGGAATCATGTATCCCGGTAGCTCGCTGGAGATCGCCCGTTTCAAATCTGCCGCCGTCAAGCCTTCTTCCACTGTATAATAAGCGCACAGCGCTTTCTGCCCTTCTTGATCTTCCCTGACAACAACGACAGCTTCCTTCACGCCACCTACACTCAGCAGCTTTGCTTCGACTTCGCCCGTCTCGATCCGGTACCCCCGGATTTTCGCCTGGTTATCGATCCGCCCGATGAAGTCCACGTTGCCGTCCTCCATCCACCGCGCCAAGTCTCCCGTGCGATACAGTCGCTCACCAAAGGTGAAAGGACTGTCTACAAACTTCTCTTCCGTCAGCTCTGGACGGTTCAAGTACCCGCGTGCCACACCCACTCCGCCGATAACCAATTCGCCCAGCACGCCGACTGGCACCGGGTTCAGATGTGCATCCACGATGTAAAACTTCGCATTCAACCAGGCTTTGCCAATCGGCACATGGCCTGTTTGCGGCAGTTTCGCCAACTCCTCATCATAGAAACTGGAGTCAATTGCCGCTTCCGTCACACCGTAGGCGTTAATAATGCGGAACGACGAGCCAAACCGTTCCTGTAAGGTCCGGTAATCTGCCACACTGCAGCTGTCCGAGCTTGTAATCAACAGCTCCATACTGCTTAACTCTAGTCCCTGCTCATGCACGTATTCCATGAACGGCACGATCAGTGCGGGCGTTGATTCAAAGATCGTCACTTGCTCCCGCTCTATCCAGTAGTGCAGACGAGGCGGATCGATCCGATCGTCCTTCGGTACAATGACCATGCTGCCGCCGTTGTACAACGTCCGCGCGATATCGCCCACAAACACGTCAAACGAGAAGCTGGCAAGCTGCAACAGCCTTACCGGAAACTGATCCATCCGGTATTCCCGTCGGTAGCCCGCTGCCGTGTTCACCAGGCTGCGGTGCTCGATCATCACACCTTTTGGCTTGCCCGTCGTTCCCGACGTGTAGATGACGTACGCCAGATCCTCCGGACGGGCTTCATGGAAGCTGTCCATGCCAACAACATCATTTGGATGACTCTCGCCACCACCGTTCACAGCCCCCGTTAGCTTGCCGTTGACTGGATTGGGAGCACTGCTGGAGCCTTGGCCGAAGTCCATCGGTGCATTCGCTCGGTCTTCGCTGTATGACGTTTCGTCATCGAGATACAGCACCGTCTCCAGTGCTAGTTCCTCTTCGCCGAGCCAGGATTCGGCACGCTCTCGCAGCAGTGTTTGTGTCAGCAGCACCTTCGCTCCGCTGTCTTCCAGCATGAACCGCACGCGGTCCGCCGGATAATCCGGGTCAAGCGGTACATACGCCCCTCCCGCTTTCCAGACGGCCATCACGGCCACCAGCAAATCGACCGAACGCTCGGCGAGAATGCCCACAATCTCCTCCCGGCCGATGCCGCTTGCACGCAACGTTGCCGACAGGCGGTTCGCCCGCTCGTTCAACTCCGCATACGTCAGCCGATCGTTCTCGTACACGACGGCTTCCTCTTCCGGTGTGCGCTCCGCCTGTTGCTCGAACAGTCGATGGAACGCTGCCACAGGAGCCATTTCCGGCTGCACCGGATTAAACGCGCCGACAATTTCTTCTTTTTCCGCCGCCGTCAAAAGCTCTAACTCATGTACACGAACATTCGGATTAGCCGCAACCTGCTCCAATGCACGGGCAAAATGACCGTGGATCTGCCTGATGTCTTGCTCTCTGAATGTCAGTGCATTGTACGTAAACCGCAGCAAAATATGCTCTTCCGGAATGACGGTAATGTCCAGATCGTAGTTCGTTTGTTCCGGCGATTGGATATTAGCGATTTTCAGCGCTTCTTGTCCTCCGCCGACAACCTGCTCAATCTGTTCTTCCATCGGATAATTTTCAAAGACCATAATATGGTTGATCAAGTCGCGCTTTTGCTCGCTCAGCGACTGAATTTCGAACAGCGGGAACGTTTCGTAAGCTCCCGATGTCAGCGCTTGATCCTGGGTTTTTCTCAAAATATCGGCTACCGTCTCCTCGGCTTTGCCTTGAATACGGACGGGGATCGTATTAATAAACAGACCGATCATGCTTTCGATACCCGGAATCTCCGCCGGACGCCCGGATACGACGGAGCCAAATACAACATCTTCGCTGTTGTTGTATACCTGCAGAACCAGTCCCCATACGGTCTGCATGAATGTATTAAGCGTCACCTGATGCTGGCGCGACACCCGCTCGATTTGCCCAGTCAGTTCCTTGCTGAGTTCCACATCGATCTCAGCTGCTTCAAAAGCGCCCTGCTTCAGCCCTGTTTTCTCCCGAGGCAGCTTGGTCTGCTGATCATAACCCGCCAAATACTCGGACCAGTAACGCGAAGCTTTCCCGGCATCTTGAGCTTCCAGCCATTCGATATACCGAGAGTACGAGGTAACCGGAGGAAGCTCCAGCGTCCGCTGCTCCTGGAACGCGAAGTAGGTGTCGAACACTTCCTTGATCATTAAGGACATGCACCAGCCGTCCAACAAAATGTGATGGTGACTCCAGATCACTTGGTAGGACTCGTCGCCCGTACGCAAAACTGTAACGCGCATCAGAGAGCCTTGGGCCAAATCGAACTTGTTCGCTTTATCCGCGCTGACAAAATCGGCTATCGACTTCTCCGGGTGTTCATCTCTTGCCGAGCGAATATCTTCAAAGTACACTTCACACTTCCGCTCGCGGAATACCACTTGAATCGGCTCGTCTCTCCAGCCGGTAATAAAATTGGTCCGCAGCGCCTCATTTCGCTGTACCAGCGTATCCAATCCGCGGGTGAAGGCTTCCACATTCAGGCTTCCATACAGATCGAAGGTCACCTGTTCGAAGTAGGCTTCCGAATCGGCATCCAGCAAGCTGTGGAACAACATCCCTTTTTGCAGCGGAGTCAGGGTGTATACATTCTCCAGTTCGCCGAGTGCCGCCGTATGTTCGGACAGCCGCTCCAGTTCCTCCACCGTCACATCTTGAAGCAGTACGTCACTAGGCGTAAGTTCCGGCCGCTCTTTCGATACGCAATGGCTGATGACTTCACGCAAACTCGATTGAAGCAGGGTGCCCAAGCGCTCAACCGTCTCCCGTTGATACTGGGTTTCCCCATAACGGATCGTGAGTTCCAACATGCCTTCCGACACCATACCGTTGATATCGAGGACATAATTCATCACAGCATTCGGGCTTGAATCGGAGCCCGGACTGAACGGAGACGGCTGCGAGCCGCTGCTTTCGTAATCCTGGTCAAACTGACCCAGATAGTTAAAACTGATCTCCGGCTCCAAAACGAAGCGCTCTCCGTCACGCGGCGCTGACAAATAACGCTGAATGCCGTAGCCGATTCCTTTGTTCGGAATGCGGCGCAAGTTTTCTTTCACCTGTTTCACCTGATGACCGAGTGCCTGAGCGTGACCCGGCTCCAGAACGACAGGGAATTGGCTTGTGAACCAGCCTACCGTGCGTGTAATATCCACATCTGGCAAAAGTTCTTCCCGGCCGTGGCCTTCGAGATTCACCAGCACGCGTTCTTGACCGCTCCAAGCTTGTACTGAGAGGCCCAGCGCAGCAAGCAGCAAATCGTTCATTTCCGTATGGTAAGCACGGTGTGCCTGCTTCAGCAGCTGTTCGGTTTCCTCCGCCGTCCAGCGGACGGTCACGATCCCGCTGTCCTTCAGCTTGGATCTGCCTTGTTCAAAATCTTTCGGAAGCGGCTCATAGGTCAATTGCTCGATATGCTGCCAATACGCTCTCTCGCTTTCCATCGCTGGACCGTTCGCATAATCAGCGAGCTGTTTCGCCCACGTTTGGAATGAGTCCGTTTTGAGCGGCAGACGGATCAGCTGCCCTTGCAGCGCCTGCTCATAGCCGGCAGCAAAATCCTCAAGCAGAATCCGCCAGGATACGCCGTCTACGACCAAGTGGTGGATCGCGATCAGCAGATGATCTCCATCCGCACAGCGGAACAAGCCGAGCTTCAGCAAAGGCCCTGCCTGCAGGTCAATGCTGCGCTGAAGCTCGTTCGCCTTGGCTTCAATCGCCTGCGCGCAGTCCGTCATTCCGCGGAAATCGATCACTTCCAGGCTGTAGAGCTCGCCATCGCTTTCCGCGATGCCCCGGTTCCATGCCGCATACCCGCTCTCGGTCCGGCTGAAGACGAGGCGCAGCGCATCGTGATGCTCGGCCAGCTTCCGCATGGCCTGACGAAGCGCCGCTTCGTCATAGCCTTCCTCCCGGTACAGCATCACCGCCTGGTTAAAGTGGTGCAGATCGGCGAACGACTGCTCGAAGAACCAGCGCTGAATCGGCGTCAGCCCCGTCTCTCCCGTAGCTGCCACCTGATCGGCGCGTCTTAAGACCGACTGGAGATACGGGCTTAATTCCGCTACAGTCGGATATTTGAACAAATGCTTAATTTCCAGCTTGTACCCGGCCTGATATAGCCTGGACGACACCTGGATCGATTTAATTGAATCCCCGCCGAGCTCGAAGAAATTGTCCATCACGCCGATCGGACGACCCGTTCCCAGCACCTTTTGCCACACCGCAACCAACGTCTGCTCCGCCGCCGTCCGGGGCGCCACGTATTCCGTTCCAACGAGCATACTGCTTTCCGGTGCTGGCAGCGCCTTGCGGTCGAGCTTCCCGCTGTGTGTGAGGGGCATCCGCTCCAGCTGCACGAAGTAGGACGGAATCATGTACGCAGGCAGATCCTCCGCCAGCGCGCTTCGCAGCTCGCTCGCCGCAAGCGGCTTATCCGCCACGAAGTACGCGCAGAGCTGCTTCTGACCGGCTTCGTCCTCTCTGGCGATGACAACCCCCTCTTGGACGGACGCCGCTTTCAGGACCTGCGCCTCCACCTCGCCGAGTTCGATCCGGTACCCGCGGATTTTCACCTGATGGTCGATCCGGCCCATATACTCGATGTTGCCGTCCGGCAGCCATCTGGCCAGATCGCCCGTCCGGTACATCCGCCCGCCCGGCGCAAACGGACATTCTACGAATTTCTCCGCGGTCAGCTCGGGACGGTTCAAGTAGCCTCTAGCCAGACCTTCGCCCGCGATGCACAGCTCGCCCGGCACGCCGACCGGCTGCAGCGCTGTCGTCCCTTCCTTGACAATATGCAGCCGGATGTTCGAGATCGGCTTGCCGATCGGCACCGATACATACGCCTCTTCCGGTCCGCAATCGTAGTACGAGACATCAACCGTCGCTTCCGTAGGCCCATAAAGGTTGATCAGCTGCGCTTGATTCACGGATGACGAAATCCACTGCCAGAACCGGCTCACATGCGATGTCGCCAGCGCTTCCCCGCTTGCAAACACCCGTTTCAGCGAAGACAGCTTGTTACCCAGATCTTCGCTCGGCTGACGCTCGACATATTCGAGGAAGGCGTGCAGCATCGACGGCACAAAGTGCATCGTGGTGACGGATTGCCGTTCGATCGTGTCCAGAATCGTCTCGGGATTCTTCTCTCCGCCCGGCGGCAGCAAGCAAACTTTGGCCCCCGTCCAAGCCCACCAAAACAGCTCCCACACGGAAACGTCGAAGGTGATCGCCGTCTTTTGCAGAATCGTATCCCTGGAGTCGATCGGGTATGCATTCTGCATCCACAGCAGCCGGTTGATCACCGGACGGTGCTCCACCATGACGCCCTTGGGGTTGCCTGTCGAGCCCGATGTGTAAATGACGTAGGCCAAGTGCTCCGGTCCGCTCGCTGGCTCCAGGTTCGAGCCGTCTTCGTCATACGCGAATGGATCGTTCAGATCGACGAGCGATAGACCGCCAAGTGGCTCTGTCCCGGCAAATGACGCGCTTTCCCGCAAATGGCTCTGAATCAGCAGCAGCCTAGCGCCCGAATCTTCGAGCATGTAGCGGATGCGCTCCAGCGGGAATTGCGGGTCGATCGGCACGTAGGCGCCCCCGGCCTTCAAGATCGCATAGATGCCCACGATCATCTCCAGCGAGCGCTCGGCCATGATCGCGATCGGCTGATCGGCCTGCGCGCCAGAGGCACGCAAGGATCTCGCCAGCCGGTTCGCCCGCTCGTTCAACTCCCGGTAAGTCAGGCTGCTGTCCTCATAGACAACGGCCACTTGCTCCGGCGTTTGCTCTGCTTGCTCCTCGAACAGCTCGTGGATCGTTCTCTCTCTCCACGACTCATCCGCTTCCAAGCCTGGACCCTCTGAGGCAGATTGCTTCGCCAGAGCCGAAGACGACACGGCAAACCCGACCAGCAAATCATGCTTTTCGCTGTCCGTCAATATATCCAAATCCGAAATCCGCGCACCCGGCTGAGCCAGGATCGACGCCAAAAGCTGCTCGTAATGACCCGCCAGCCGTACCATCGTTTCCTGTCTAAACAACGAGGTAGCGTACTCGATCTTGCAAACCAACTCGTTACCCTCTTCCACGATATCCAAGCTAAGATCAAACTTTGCTCTCTTTTCCTCGATGTCAAACAGCGACCATTGCAAGCCTTCCAGGGCTAAATCCAGGCTTTCGTGCTTTTGCAAAGAAAACATGGTGTCAAACAGCGGATTCCGGCTTAAATTCCGGCTCACCTGAAGAGCTTCCACCAGCTCCTCGAACGGATAGTCCTGGTGCTCGTAGGCTCCAATCGTCGTTTCCTTCACATCCTGCAAGTAATCCAGGAACGTCTGCTCTGCCGTCGGACCCAAGCGAAGGGCCAGCGTATTGACAAACATGCCGATAATCGGTTGCAGGTCGGCGTGAGAACGAGCGGCAATCGGAGTGCCGACTACGATATCTTCCTGTCCCGCGTATTTATGAAGCAATACGGAGTAAGCAGCCAGCAGAAGCATGTACAGCGTCGCCCCCGAATCTCCGGCAAGCCGTTTTAGAGCTTCGCTTTTCTCCGCATCCAGCGCAAACGTGAGCGTTTGACCGTCAAACTGCCGGACGGCTGGGCGGGAAAAGTCAAGAGGCAGCTCAAGAACGGGAAGCTCGGAGCTGAATACCCCGCGCCAGTATTCCTCCTGCCGTTTGATACGCTGACACTGCTCGTCGGATTGCTGCCAAACGGCGTAATCCTTGTATTGAATCCGCAGCTCCGGCAATTCTTCCCCATTGTAAAGCCCCACAAATTCGTGTAGCAGCACGTCCATGGAAAGACCGTCGGAACCAATATGATGCATATCCAGCGCAAGCAGGAATTTCTCTTTCTCAAGTATGATCAGCAGGGCGCGCAGCAAAGGCGGCTGGGTCAAGTCAAAAGGCTGAATGAAGCCTTCCAGAATGGCCGCGACCTGATCTTTGCTTGCTTGAAGCTTCTCGACCTTGAAATCTACGAGCGGATGAATACGCTGAACCGGCTCTCCATTCACGATTTCAAAACCGGTGCGCAGCATATCGTGCCGGGCCACCAAAGTAGTCAGCGCCTTTTCCACTTTGGCCTCGTTCAAAGCCCCTTTCAATTGCAAGGCGCTCGGGATGTTGTAATTCAGCTCCGAGCTATCTAGCTGGTGCAGGACATACAGCCTTTTTTGCGCAGAGGAAACTGGATAGTACGCTTTCTCTTCCGCTTTTGGAATCGAGCTGTGCTGCGATTCTTTCAAGCTGGCAATAGCCTCTGCCATCGATTCTACCGTCATAAAGCGGAACACATCGCGCAGCGGAAGTTCAATGTTCATTTCCTTCCGAATCTTGCTGACAAGATTTGTCGCCCGCAAGGAATGCCCTCCGAGCTCGAAGAAATTGTCCAGGACTCCAATGCCGGGGTAACCCAGCACTTCCTCCCAGATTTTCACAAGCTGAGACTCCGTAAGGTTACGCGGCGCTACGTATTCGACGCCCGTTTGCAAGCCGCCTTGCGGCTCCGGCAGTGCTTTGCGGTCCACTTTGCCATTGGACGTCAGCGGCATGCGTTCCAGCTGCACGAAGTATGACGGGATCATGTATCCCGGCATTCCCTGGGCCAGCGAGGTTCTCATTTCGCTAACTGTCAGCGTCCGTTCCGCCACAAAGTAGGCAACAAGTGCCTTTTCGCCCCCGCTGTCCTGACGGGCGAGCACCACCGCTTCTTCCACGCCCTCCACGTTCAAAAGCTGCGTCTCAATTTCGTCCAGCTCGATCCGGTACCCGCGGATTTTGACCTGATGGTCGATCCGGCCGAGGTATTCAATGTTGCCGTCCGGCAGCCAGGCCGCCAAGTCGCCTGAGCGATACAGTTTTTCCCCCTCCGCAAAGGGGGAATCAACGAACTTTTCCGCCGTCAAATCCGGGCGATTCAGGTATCCTCTCGCCAGCCCTTCTCCGGCTACGAACATTTCGCCTGCTACGCCGATCGGAACAGGACGACGGTTTTCATCCAGAACGTACACTCTCAGCGTCGGGATCGGCTTGCCGATATTACTCTTTGCCGCTTCCATCTCGATCCATGTGATTTCCTTATACGTCACGTGAACCGTCGTCTCGGTAATGCCGTACATATTAATCAGCTTTGTCTCCGGGTACTTCGTCTTGAAACCCTTGAGCAACAGCGGGCTGAGCGCTTCGCCGCCAAAGATGACGTTGCGAATCCGCAGATCGTACGGATGGTCCGCTATAACCTCACGCAGCAGTTGATAGAAATATGTTGGCGTCTGGTTCAAAATCGTGACCCGTTCGTGGCTCAGCAGTGCCAGGAACTCGGCCGGATTTTTCGCCGTAAGCGGCGGTACGATAACCAGCTTTCCTCCATTCAGAAGTGCTCCGTACATCTCCCAGACGGAGAAATCGAAGCAGAACGAATGGAATAACGTCCACGTGTCGGACGGCCCAAAGTCGAACAGGTTCTTGTCGTTGAACAAAAGGCGCACGACGTTTTTATGCTCAATCAACGTGCCTTTGGGTTTGCCGGTCGTTCCCGATGTGTAGATGACATAAGCCAAGTTACCCGGGCCAGAAATTGGCTCCAGATTCGAAGCGTCCAGCGCACCAGCGGAGTCCGCCCCTTTGTCGCCCCAAACGAAATCGTCCAATTCAAGGCGCGTTCCTGCGAAGTCGGTCTTCTCATGCAAATGCTTTTGAATCAGCAATAACGGTGCGCCCGAATCCTCAATCATGAAGCGGATGCGTTCCTCCGGGTAGTCGGGATCGACAGGCACGTAAGCTCCGCCCGCTTTGAGAATCGCCAGAATGCCGACGACCATATCAAGCGAACGTTCGGCCAGAATCGCTACCAACTGATCCGCTTCGACTCCTGTCTCCCGCAGCTTACGGGCAAGGCGGTTGGATCGCTCGTTCAGTTCGTGGTAGCTCAACTGCCGCTCATTCATGACGGCGGCCACGTTATCCGGATAAAGCTTCGCCTGCTCTTCGAACAACCCATGAATCGTCTGCTGCCGTGGGTAGTCTGCCTCCGAATCATTAAAACCGCGCACCAGTTCACGGATTTCCTGCTCCGTTAGCATTTCCAGCGAAGCAATATCCCCTTCCGGCGCTGTTGCGATAGTTTCGAGTAGCTTGTCATAATGTCTGGCGAACCGCTCCGCGGTCTCCTGTTTATACAAAGCCGTAGCGTACTCCAACCGGCATTCGAGCTGACCATCCAGCTCCGAAATATCCAGAAGCAGCTCGAACTTGGACGTTCGGTTTTCCAACGGATAAAACGATTGCTCCAGCCCCTCGATGACAATTTGCTCATTCTCCGTATTTTGCAGGGAGAAGAACGTATCAAAGAGCGGATTCCGACCGGTCGCGCGCGGAATATGAAGACTTTCCACCAAATCTTCGAACAAATAATTTTGGTGTTCAAAAGCCCCGAGTGTGATTTCCTTCATTTCTTCCAGGTACTTAAGGTACGGCTTGGAACGCTCCGGATGGCTGCGAATGGCAAGCGTGTTGATAAACATACCTACGATTGGCTGCACTTCTTCTTGCGTTCTTCCGGCAATCGGCGTTCCCACTATCAGTTCTTCCTGACCCGAATATTTATGCATAAGGATTGAGTAAGCTGACAACAGCACCATGTACAGGGTCGTGCCCGTCCGTGCGGACAGTTCTTTCAGCTTCTCCGTCCGTTCTTTCCCAATATCAAACTTCACGGTCCGGCCGTCAAAACTTTGCACCGCAGGCCGCGGGAAGTCCGTCGGAAGTTCCAATACAGGCAGCTCGCCCGACAGCTGTTCCAGCCAGTACTCCTTCTGCGGCTGGATCAACTGCCCGTAGGCTTCGGAATGCTGCCAAACGGCATAATCTTTGTATTGAATACGCAACGGAGAAAGCTCCTCACCCCGATACAGGCGGCTGAACTCGTCGAAAAGCAATGCTGTCGAGATGCCATCCGAGACGATGTGATGCATATCAAACAACAGGATGTGGCGATCCTCGGCGACTTCGATCAGGCCGATGCGAAGAAGTGGCGGCTTAGTCAGATCAAACGGGTGATAGTATGCTTCCACCACATGGTCCACTTCTAGCTCGCTCGCCTGGAAATAGTCTACAGCAAACTCCACCTCGTCATAGATGCGCTGCACAAGCTCGCCTTGAACCTGCTCGATCCCGGTACGCAGCGTCTCATGGCGCTGAATCAACGCCCGGAATGCGTACTCTACGCGCGTGCGGTCCAGCTTGCCTTCGAGAAGAAGCGCCGCCGACATATTGTAGCTACGCTCGGCCGCGTCAAGCTGGCGCAGGACGTACAGACGCTTTTGCTCGGATGAAACCGGATAGTACTCGGTCTCTGCCGCCTTTGTAATCTCATACGTTTCTTGCTGCTTTAAACCGCTAATTCTTTGGGCAAGCTGTTCGATCGTGGTGTAGCGGAAAACGTCCCGCAGCGGAACCTCGACTTGCAGCTCTTTTCGAATCTTGGAAACAAGCGCAGAGGCCCGCAAGGAATGACCACCCAGGTCAAAGAAATCGTCTTGGACTCCAACTCGCACAATACCCAGCACCTGCTGCCAAATAAGAGCAAGTCTTGTTTCCAGCGTTGTGCGAGGAGCCACATACTCACGGCCGGCTTCTATCTCTCCGGTCGGTTCAGGCAGCGCTTTACGGTCAATCTTGCCATTCGGTGTGAGCGGAAGCTGATCAAGAGACACCAACCGGGCCGGAACCATATGCGCAGGTAGCTCTTGTTTTAATTGGGACAGCAGATCGCTCAGTTGTAAGGAAACATCCCCCGCCACGTAACCGCACAAATACTTTTGCCCCTGCTCATCCGTACGGTCAGTCACCACAGCCTGCTTGACCCCCGGGAAACTGAGCAGGACCGTTTCAATTTCGCCGAGTTCGATCCGGAACCCGCGAATTTTCACCTGATAGTCGATTCGACCGATGAAGTCAACGTTGCCGTCTTCCAGCCAGCGGGCCAAATCTCCTGTCCGATACAGACGTTCGCCAGGCACAAACGGGCTGTCTGCAAACTTCTCGGTGGTTAGGTCCGGACGGTTCCAATACCCGCGCGCCACACCGGCGCCACCGATGACAAGCTCACCCGGAACCCCTACAGGAACCGGCTTTAACCCGGCATCTACAATGTAAAACCGGGCGTTCAGCCAGGCTTTGCCGATTGGCACATGACCCAACGATGGCAGGTGGTTCAGCGGCTCATCGTAAAAGCTGCTGTCAATGGCCGCTTCGGTAACGCCGTAGCTGTTGATGATGCGAAATTGCCCGCCGAATCTTTCCTGCAGCAATCGGTAATCGGTGACACTGCAAGCATCCGAGCTGGTAATCAGCAACTTCATGGAGCTGACGTCCAGCCCTTCTTCATAAATATGCTGCATGAACGGCAGGATGAGCGCAGGTGTCGATTCAAATACCGTGATGTTTTGGTCCCGAATCCAGCCGTATAAGCGGTTCGGATCAATCCGGTCATCCTTTGGCACAATTACCATCGTTCCTCCGTTATACAGCGTCCGCGCGATGTCTCCAACGAACACGTCAAACGAGAAGCTCGCCAGTTGCAGCAACCGCACCGGGAACTGATCCAACCGGTACTCGCGGCGGTACGCATCCGCCGTATTCATGAGACTACCATGCTCGATCATGACGCCTTTTGGGCGTCCCGTCGTACCGGAGGTGTAAATCACATAAGCCAAGTCTTGCGGAGCACTGTCCGCAGATTCAAATTCCACGGCTGAGGTATCCCCGTTATACATCTGTTCATCGTCCATCGCATAGACAGCTTGAAGCTTCAGCCGGTCATCGGCCAACCAACCTCCGGCCCCCTCCAACAGATGACGCTGCGTAAGCAGCACCGATGCTTCGCTATCGCTGAGCATGTACTCAATCCGCTCCGCCGGATAATCGGGGTCCAGCGGTACATAAGCTCCGCCGGCTTTCCATACGGCGAGCACACCGACCAGCAGTTCCACCGAACGCTCTGCCCAGATCCCCGTAATCGTCTCCCTTCCCACGCCCTGTTCACGAAGGAGCACAGCCAGCCGCTCGGCGCGTTCGTTCAATTCGCCGTAAGTCAGCTTTTTGTCCATGTAAACAACTGCCGGGTGATCCGGAATGTCTCGGGCAAACTTTTCGACATACCGATGAAACGCTATTCCCTCGCTCAGTGCTGCCACCGGCGGGTTAAACACGTCAAGAATACGGTGTCTCTCCTCATCGCTCAACATAGAAATCTCGCGCACCCGCAGTTCGGGAGTCTCAAGAAACTGGTCCAAAACGGTTACATACTGTTCCATAATGCGATCAATCTCGGTAGTCTCGAACAGCCCGGTACGATAGGAAGCATGGAGAATGACATGGCCTTCATTCAGCATATGGTCGAAGCGCAGCAGTAGATCGTCCATCTCGTGTCTAGCAAAGTGAGCCTCCAGACGTACCTTGATTTCTTCGTACTCCACGATTTTCAAAGGCAGATATTCTAGAGACGTGCGGAACAACTCCGAAAGATCGTTGCGGCCGTGTTGTTCGCGTAAATCCTGGATCAATTGGTTATAAGGATATTTCTGATGCCGCAGATCCGCCGTATTTTCCTTGGAAACCGTTTGGATCAAGGAAAGCACGGACCCAACTGGATTCAGACTAATCCGCGTAGCCACGGTGCTGACGAACATACCGATCGTTTCTTTTTCCTTCTTGCTGGTGCGATTGGCAAAAACCGTGCCGACTGGAACATCGGTGCTGTCGGTCAGCTTATACAATAAGACGTACATGGCGGACAAAAATAACGTATATAAACTAACCTGATATTGTTCGCTAAAAGCCAGAATGCGGTCATAGCGGGAACCATCCAGAGTGATGGAACGTTTATTCGATTCGCTGCCAATCGAGAATGGCGGAACCGATTTAATGCCGCTCGTTTCAGGCAAAGTCTTGTACTTGGTTAGCCAATATTCCTTGCCTTTTTGATAACGCTGCGATTGCTCATATTCATGCTCAGTTGAAATATAATCCAGATAGGATGGGGCGTGGTAACTGCTGAAGATGCCATTGCGCAGTTCCAGGTATTTTTCCATCACCGCATGCAGCAAAGCAGTGACGGACAAGCCATCGGCGATGATATGATTTATAGTCAAATTAAGCCATACTTGGCCGTTCGCAAAATGGATCATCGTAAATTGGTAGAGGTGTTCGTCGAACACGCTGGCCGGTTTTTCGCTTACTTCTTTCACCCAAGCATAGAATTGTTCGGTTGTGCCTATTTCGAGGTGGCTTATCTTGGCTTGGACATTGTCTGGCTCTTCGAACCACTGCGTTGGATTTTGCAAATCCCCGCTAATGCGGATTCGGAAAGCGTCATAGGTTTTGACAATCTCTGCCGCCGCTTTCTCCAGCAGCTTGGTGTCGATCTCGCCCGTAATCTGGTAGGTCGCGGAAAGCATCGTGATGGATGTGCCCGGATTCATAATTTCCATGAACCATATCCGGCGCTGGGCTTGCGTTAATCCATATTGCTTGTTCGTATTCTCTCTCACATCGACACACTCCCGTATTAGAGATTGTTTGTAGATAGGCTTTGTAACTATAAATTGAACTAAAGATGATTTACACGGAACACTCCGATGACAGAATAACCTTCCAATCGCTGTTATCCCCAGATTTTTTCGCATCCCTTTTTAAAAGGGAAAATCCGGTGATAAAGGCGAGCGCTACGCTTTTTTAGGTTTTTTCTGTCCTCTCCGTTTTTATGTAAATGAATAGTTCAATTTATACAGATATCAGCAGGAAGCCGCCCGTCGAAAAGCGGGTCTAGCCGTACAGCCGCGCGTAATAACCTCCGAGCGCCAGCAGGTCCTGATGGCGGCCCCGTTCCACGACCGTTCCTTGATTCATGACCGTAATCAAATCCGCATGTTCCACAGTGCTGAGACGGTGGGCAATCAGAATGGTGGTGCGCCCCTTCATCAATACGTTCAGAGCTTGCTGTACCCAATGCTGGGATTCGTTATCCAATGCAGAAGTCGCTTCATCCAGCAGCAGAATCGGGGCGTTTTTGAGAATCGCCCGGGCGATCGCAATTCGCTGCCTTTGTCCGCCTGACAACGACGCTCCTCTCTCTCCCACCGGCGTTTTATACTGTTCAGGAAGTTCCTGAATGAAATGGTGAGCGTACGCAGCTTTGGCCGCTTCAACCACTTCTTCATCCGTTGCATCCGGATTGCCATAACGGATATTTTCCTCAATCGTGCCGGTAAACAAAAACGGCTCCTGCGGAACGTATGCAATCTGCCTGCGAATTTCGTCCAGCGTGTAATGGCCGAACGGTTTGCCCTGGAGCAGGATATCTCCGCTGTCCACAGGATAAAAGCCGAGCAGCAGCTTGATCAGCGTACTTTTACCGCTGCCGCTGGCTCCTACGATCGCAGCAACCTGACCAGGAAACACTTGCATGGACATGTCGACAAGTACCTTTTTATCTGCCTGATAGGAAAATTCCACATCGCGAAACTCCACCGCAGCCTCCGATACAAGCTCGCTACGAGAAGATCCCAGACGCTCCGGTTCCTCTTCCTCACTTAGTACCTCTTGAATCCGGTGAGCACCCGCGAGCGAATTTTGGGTCATCGACAGAACCATCCCCAAGTTCAACAAGGCGTGCGTCAGATTCACTTGCAAAACTGCCAGAGCGGCGACACTTCCCATTCCCATCAATCCGTAGGCATAAAGAAGACTGCCGATGACGATGATGCCGCAAAACGTGACGTAGCTGATAAAATGGTTCACCGCAGCCTGCATACCATTCTTTTTCGCCGTTTGCCGAAGCGTTTGCGTCATTTGTTCGTTCAACGCCTCGTACTGGCTGTAAATCGTGCGGATGCGGAACAGCTTCACAATTTGAATGCCGCCCATAAAATCTTTGAATTTTTCGGTCATTTTACCGAGCGTACGCAAGCCTTGTTCGGACAAAGCGCGGATATCCCGTGCAAATTTCAGGCTGACCAGAGAGGACAGCAGCAGAATGACGAAGGATACGCCAGCAAACCGCCAATCGATCACCACCATAGAGGCAATGGAGCCGATGCAGAAGACAACTTGAAGCAGCAAAACGAAGTAAACCTGCGAGAATGTAAACTCAACGGTCGTTACGTCGTTGTTCACTCGCGACAGCAAGTCCCCATGGTGGTTCTGCTCCAGGAATCTCGGCCGCACCCGGCACAGCTTGTCATAAAGACGTTTGCGGATATTCAGCACAGTCAGCTCGACACTGCGCTGGTATAAGTAAATGAACCAGGGAGAAATTATATTTTCCAGAAACAGGGCCACGCCCAAAATAACAAAAGCTTCCACCATCAGGGACGTATCTCGGGACACAGCGAAATCAACCAAGTTATGTACGACCAAGCTGAAGGCGATCAGAAACAATGTCTGGGTGAGCGCCGTTACAGCAAGGCCAATCGCGTACTGGGTTTTGCGCTTGCGGTTCATAAACGTCAGCAAGTAGCCGAGTTCTTTCACTTGCGAGAGCCATCCGCTCTTTTTCATGTGTATGACACCTCCCTGCGTTCGGCAGACTCGGTAAACTCCTGGTAATACGACTGGGCGTACAGTCCCTTCATCTCGAGCAATTGTTCATGAGTGCCCTTTTCGACAATACTTCCTTGTTCCATAACCCAAATTTCATCGGCGTTTTGTACCGTAGAAAGCCGGTGGGCAATCACCATGGTCGTTCTCTGCTTCATCAATACGCCCAACGCTTCCTGAACCGCGCTTTCCGACTCTGGATCAAGTGCCGATGTGGGCTCGTCCAACAGCAGAACGGGAGCATCCTTCAGAAACGCCCGAGCCATTGCAATGCGCTGGCGTTGCCCACCGGACAAAAACCCGCCGCGCTCTCCGACATACGTCTGGTAACCGTCCTCAAGCTGCATAATGAAAGAATGAGCCTGAGCGGCTTTGGCGGCTTCGATAATCTCGTCCATCGACGCTTCTTCCCGCCCATAGCCGATATTTTCGGCGATCGTACCGCTAAACAAATATGAATCTTGGGTTACTACGGAAAAATGCGACCGAAGCTGCTCCGGATCTGTACCATGGATCAGGCTTCCGAACACGCGGATCTCGCCCTGATCCTCCGGAAGTGGATAAAAGCCGCATACCAGCTTAAACACCGTGCTCTTCCCTCCGCCGCTCGCTCCGACAAGTGCAATCGTCTTGCCTTCCGGCACCGAGAAGTTAACATTCCGCAGAATCGGGGAACTCTCTTCATACCCGAAGGTTACGTTCTGAAACTGGATGGGGGCGGCGCTCGCTATTGGAAGCAAACGGCCATTTTCCGTTTCGGTCGGCTGCTCGACGATTTCGGAAACCCTTCTCAGCGCACCGGTCATTTCGAACGTGCGCGTGATGAGCTCGGGAATATGCTCCAGTGGCTCCAGACACAGATTAAGCAAGTACAGGAAGGCGATCAGTTCTCCCGCGCCTAGCTGCCCGTTGTAGATCAAATAGCTTCCGTAACTGACGGCGAAGATGATCGGGCTGATCATCAGCGTAGAAAGCAGCGGGTTGACCCAGGCTTCCCGCTTTTTCACGGCCAGCTTTTTTTGAGCCGTCAATTGCAGTAGCACTTGGTAGGAACGAGATAACATGCCAGATAGCAGGTAGCTTTTTACAATAGGCATCCCTCCAAGCGTATCCTGGAGGTTGACATTCATTCGGCCCATGTTCGCCTGGGCTTCCTCCGTCAACTGTTCCAACTGCTTCCCGATCCATTGGGAAACCAGCAGTGCTAAGGGAAATAACAGCAGGCTGTACAGCATCAGCTCCCATTGGAGATACATCAAATAAGCGAAACAGCCGATAAATAATAGCGGATGATAAAACCACTGGGCGAGGTCCCGAATCATAAATTGCTGGATGAGCTGCAGATCGTTGTTGATCCGCGACAATACGTCGCCGGAGTGCTGCTTTTCCAAATAGGGGACCGGAAGTTTGCCGATATGACGCATGACATGGTTGCGGATATCCCGCACCGCAGAGGCACTGCTTCGCTCCACACCAAAGCTCATGAAAAACTTCGCCGGCACACCGATCAAGATGACCACAAAGACCGTGTACACGATCTGCAGAACGATGGGCCCCGCCCCATTCTCAGCCTGTGTGGTCAGCTGCTCGACCAAACGTCCCGTCCATATCTCAATAACCGCGGCGGCTATTGCGGACAGGATACCCACGATCATCCAGCCTTTGTGACGGCTCACATAGGACATCAGCCAGCGGAATGCTTTCCAGGTGGCATAAACGGTTCGGCGCTTGGAAGGTGCGGCTGTGGCTTGTTCTTGAACAGACGTCTGCCGATCAACTCCCATGCAGAACCCCGGCCTCCACTTCGATCTGGCGCTTGATTTGTACTAAGATGTCACGGATGACAACGGCCGTTTCGTCCACGCGCGCGAGTTCCAGTAATTCCTCGTGTGCGCCCTCCAGCCGGTAATCGGCGTAAGCTTGCGTCGTTGCCCTCTGCCAGGACGGCAACTGGTGCTCCAGGCGGAACGCTTCGCTGTCCTTCGCAATCAATTCGTAAATCCGGGCAGTTATCGTGCCTGAATTAATAAGTTGCGCTTCGTACGTCAAGGTGGCTTTGATCTTCCGATGAACACGCTCCCGCACGAGCGGATTGCTCATTAATTCCTTCTCTTCTTCGTCGAAATCCGCAAGCATTTCTTCAAGCTCTTTCTCAGACGTTTCATAAGGTGTGAGTGTGTCCTTAATCCACGAGTCCACCATGAGCACGTCTGTTACGGAATATCCTCTACTTTCCATCGTTTTGGCTACCTCGAACGTCAGGTTGCCTCCGAAGCAGTAACCGAGCAGCACGTAAGGTCCTTCCGGCTGGATGCGAACAATCTCATCCACATAACGGTTCAGCATGGCCTCGTAATCGATGACATCGTCTATAAAATCAATGCCGTAAAGCACGAATCGGCCGTCTAACCTGCTTGCAAGCTCTCGGTAACCGATGCCGAAGCCGCTGCCTGGAGGGAAGCAGAACACGTTCAGATCTCCTTCTTTATTCAGCTTAATGAAAGAGTCTCCACCTTTATCCAGGCCCAGATCCTCCTCTCCAAAAGCCATGGCTTCAACGGTTACATGATGGAATTGGCGATTCAGCGGTATCTCGATGCCCGTTTCATCGTAAACGGCTTGAACGAGCCTAATCAGACTTAAGGAATTGCCTCCCAGCTCAAAAAAGTTATCCTTTACGCCGACCTGTGGAATGCCAAGTGTATCCTGCCAGACACGGGCGATCTTCATCTCGAGCAGTGTTCTCGGCGCAACATATTCCGTTCCTCCAGTGGCGGCTTCCTCTGGTGCGGGTAGCGCTTTGCGGTCGATTTTCCCGTTCGGGGTCAGCGGCATCCGCGAAAGCTGCACGAGGTACGAAGGAATCATATATCCCGGAAGCTGCTTGGCGAGCTGCTCCTTGAGTTCATGCGCAACCAGCCTCGTTTCCGCAACGTAATAAGCGACAAGCTGCTTATGGCCGTTTGCGTCGTCGCGGGCGAGCACCATCGCTTCTTGCATGGCGGCGATCTTCAGCAACTGCTCTTCAATCTCGCCGATTTCGATCCGGTAGCCGCGGATTTTCACCTGATGATCGATCCGCCCCCGGTAGTCGATATTGCCGTCCGGCAGCCAGCGAGCGAGATCTCCCGTCCGGTAAAGGCGTTCTCCCGGCGCAAACGGATGTTCCACAAACTTCTCTGCCGTTAGCTCCAGATGGTTCAGGTAACCTCTCGCAAGCCCTACGCCTGCCACGCATAACTCGCCGTCCACTCCGGGAGGCACAAGCTGCAGGTGGGCATCCAATATAAAAATCCGGTGATTGGACAGCGGGCGCCCGATCGGAATAACTCTGCGCTCCGGCTGCTGCTCATCCGCATCCCAAAGCGTTGTAACAATCGAAGCTTCGGTAGGCCCGTAAGCATTGAAATAGTGGACCTTCTCCTTCCACTGCTGCACAAATTCAGCCGATACCGCCGAACCTCCCGTTACAAGCTTCGTTAAGCTGGGAAGGTGGTCCGGGTTCAAATATGCGCTGTACGTCGGAGGCAAAATCGCCGCCGTAATCGCATGCTCGTTCATATAATTCTCGAACAGGCGGTTGTCGAGAATCGTCTCGGCTGTCGGGATGTACAAAGTCGCGCCAAAATAGAGCGCTTTGAACACTTCCCAGCAGGACGCGTCGAATGACAGGCTGGCGAATTGAACGATCCGGTCATGCTCCGTGATGCCCAGCCTGTCCGCGAACATCAGCTTCAAGCTGACCAAACCACGATGCTCCAGCATGACCCCTTTGGGTTTGCCCGTCGTACCTGATGTATAGATGACATAAGCCAGATCATTCGGACCACTGGCCGGCTCCAGATTCGAAGCATCCAGCACACCAGTGGATTCCGCCCCGCTATCGCCCCAAACAAAATCGTCTAATTCAAGGCGTGTTCCTTCAAAGTCGGTCTTCTCGTGCAGATGTTTTTGAATCAGCAATAACGGTGCGCCTGAATCCTCGATCATGAAGCGGATGCGCTCCTCCGGGTAGTCGGGATCGACAGGCACGAAGGCTCCACCCGCTTTAAGAATTGCCAGAATGCCGACGACCATATCAAGCGAGCGTTCGACCAGAATCGCTACCAGCTGGTCTGCTTCTACTCCTTTTTCCCGTAGCTTCAGCGCAAGGCGGTTGGATCGCTCGTTCAGCTCGCGGTAGGTCAATTGCCGCTCGTTCATGACGACGGCCACGTTATCCGGGTGATGCTCAGCCTGTTCTTCGAACAAGCCATGGATCGTTTTCCCCCGCTCGAACTCGGTTTCGGTGTCATTAAATCCCTTGAGCAGCATCTCCCTCTCGACTGGGAACAGCATATCGACTTGTCCAAGCTCCAGATCTGGCTGAAATAAAAGCATGGACAGCAACCGAACAAGATGGTCGGCCGCCTGCTCCATAAATGCCCGCTCGTACCGCTGTCCGTCAAAGCTTATTTCCAGCTTGATGGAGTGGTTTTGGCGGTCGAAGCGAAAAACGGTATCAGCCGCCACACGGTTACCCAGCGGTCCCGGATGAATCGGGGCGAAGGATGCGATGGTGTTGACGACCGGGAGGCCATGCCCCGTATAGTCCAGATGGAGCGGCTCCACCATTTTTCGAAAAGGCAGGTGCTGATGCTCCAACGCCTCGCCGATGGAGCCTTTGATGCCTCCAAGCAGCGTTTTCAGCGTAGTCTGGCTGCTTACCGATGTCTTGATCACCAAGATGTCATGCGGCGGCGTCTCGCCCTGGTCTGCGCTATACGAAGGCATGCCGACAAGCACTTGGTCCCGCCCGGTATATTTGAACAGCAGGCTTTTGACTCCTGCCAAAACAATCATGTACAGAGCCAAATCCGAACCGCTGGCGAGGCCAATGATTCTCTCCGAGAGTTCGCTCGGCAGAGTACGGTGAAGCAAGTCCGGCTCTGCCGCAGATTCCCCGCCCTCGAATAATTTGGAGGATTGACTGTATGGAAGGAAGCTCAGGCTATCATCTGCGTCAAACTTGCCGCTCCAGTACCGTTCTTCCTTTTCAAATAAAGATTTCATTCGTACCTCCCCTAAAAATGAAGTGACCGCATACCCCGACGCAGGTCTGGAAAGGCTTGCTTTCGACCTGCGCGTTTACGGGCTTGCATGTTGTTCGCGTCTTCCTTGGGATACACGCGCTGTCGCTTGATGACGGAAGCGCGCTTGTAACATTAGAATGCGAATTCGATCGTATCAACAGCACTCTTTGCGCCTGCCGCCGGTTTATGACATTCAATTCGGCTTAGCTCGAGTTGTGGATTTTCCGCAATTTGAGACAGTACCCGCAGGTAATCCTCAGTCAAGGTGCGGATCATCGTTTCTTTGAACAGCTTGGTGGCGTAGAAAAAGCCCCCGCTCAACGCCCCTTCGTTTTCATACATAAACAGCGTCAGATCAAACTTCGCTTCTTCCAAATGGTCAAGCTCGTAATTCTTCAGGCTGACCCCTTCCAGTTCGGCGTCTCGTTCTTCGATATTTTGCAAGTCGAAAACGGCATCGAACAACGGGAATCGGCCCGGCTCCCGCTTCACATTCAAACGCTCCACGAGATCCTCGAATGGATAATCCTGGTTCTCAAAAGCACCCAAAGCCGTTTCCTTCACTTCTTCCAGGTAGGACAGGAACGTTTTGTTACCCGCTGGGCGATTGCGGAGCGCCAGCGTATTAACAAACATGCCGATGACCGGCTCCAAATCGGCGTTAGTTCTTCCAGCCACCGGGGTGCCCACGATCAAGTCCTCCTGACCGCTGTACTTGGACAGCAACACAGTATAGGCCGCAAGCAGCACCATGAACAGTGTGCTTTCACACTCGGCAGCCAATTCGCGCAACCGCGCAGAGAGAGAAGCTTCGACGTCGAACTCCACATGCGCGCCTTCGTAGCTACGAACGGCAGACCGTTCGTAATCCATCGGCAGGTCCGCCGTGGGCAGCTCGCCTTCGAAGGTTTGCAGCCAGTACGCTTCCTGCCGCCCGATTCGCTCTCGGTGGGCCTTCGACTGCTGCCAAACGGCATAATCCTTGTAATGAATGCGCAGGGGTGGCAGCTGTTCTCCGGCGTAGAAACTCGAGAACTCCTCCATCACAATCTCCATTGATACACCGTCGGACACGATATGGTGCATATCGAAAAGGAGAATACGCAGGTGCGGCTCCAACTCGATGACCCCGGCGCGCAGCAGCGGCGGTTGGCCGAGATCAAACGGACGAACGAAGTTGCGGACGATCTGCTCGATTTGATCTGAATCCTCTGTATCCGCTTGATGGTGCTCGATAGCAAAATCGACCTGTGGGTATATCCGCTGAACCACTTCGCCCTTCATCATTTCAAAACCGGTGCGCAGCGATTCATGCCGTGTTATCAATTTCCGCAAGGCGGCTTCCAACCGGTCTAAATCAAACTCACCTTCCACCTGCACCAGTTCCGGCATGTTGTAAAGCTGATCTGCTCCATCCAGCGTGTGCTGAATGAACAGCCGTTTCTGCGCGGAGGACAGAGGGTAATACTCTCTCTGCTCCGCTTGAGGAATGGCCTCATGCTCCCGCCGTTCCATCCGGGCGATCGCCTCGGCCATCGCCGCAATCGTTGAGTGGCGGAATACGTCGCGCAGCGGGAGGTTGACGTTTAGTTCCTTAAATACCTTGCCTGCCAGTGACGTCGCCCGCAGGGAGTGACCGCCGATGTCGAAGAAGTTGTCGTGAACGCCAATCTGCTTCGCAAGCCCCAGTACCTCCTGCCAAATCACCGCCAGCTTCATTTCCAGCTCATTGCGCGGTGCGACATACTCCGTTCCACTTCCCGCTTCCCCTTCCGGCGCTGGCAGCGCCCTCCGGTCTATTTTCCCGTTCGGTGTCAGAGGCAGATGCTCTAGCTCCACGAAGTACGACGGGATCATGTAACCCGGCAGCTCCTGTGCCAGCGCGCTGCGCAGATCGTTCACTGCCAGCTTCGCTCCGGTATCCGGCGTGTAATACGCACATAGCGCCTTCTGCCCGTTCGCGTCATTTCGAACCAGCACCACCGCTTCGCACACACCTTCCACCCGCAACAGCTGCGACTCGATCTCTCCCGTCTCAATCCGGTAGCCCCGGATTTTCGCTTGGTTGTCGATCCGGCCGATGAAGTCCACGTTGCCGTCCTCCATCCACCGCGCCAAATCTCCCGTGCGGTACAACCGCTCGCCCACAGCGAACGGACTGTCTACGAACTTCTCTTCCGTCAGCTCCGGTCGGTTCAAGTACCCACGCGCCACGCTGACGCCGCCGATGACCAGTTCGCCCAGCACGCCGACTGGTACGGGATTCAGATGTGCGTCCACGATGTGAAATTTCGCATTCAGCCACGCTTTGCCGATCGGCACATGGCCTGTCTGCGGCAGCTTCATCAGCGGTTCGTCATAGAAACTGGAGTCGATCGCCGCTTCCGTCACACCGTAAGCGTTAATGATGCGGAACGACGAGCTGAAGCGTTCCTGCAAGGTTCGGTAATCCGCCACACTGCAGCTGTCCGAGCTTGTAATCAACAGCTCCATCCCGCTGAACTCCAACCCCTGTTCATGTACGTATTCCATAAACGGCACGATCAGCGCCGGTGTTGATTCAAAGATCGTCACTTGCTCCCGCTCTATCCAGTAGTGCAGACGAGACGGATCGATCCGGTCGTCCTTCGGTACAATCACCATCGTGCCTCCGTTGTACAACGTCCGCGCGATATCGCCCACAAACACGTCAAACGAGAAGCTCGCGAGCTGCAACAGCCTTACCGGAAACTGATCCAACCGGTATTCCCGCCGGTAACCCGCTGCCGTGTTCACCAGGCTGCGGTGCTCGATCATCACACCTTTTGGCTTGCCCGTCGTTCCCGATGTGTAGATCACGTACGCCAGATCCTCTGGGCGGGCTTCATGGAAGCTGTCCATGCCAACAACATCAAAATCAACATCATCGACAACATCCAGATGGTTCCGATCCGCACTGTTCACAGCCCCCGTTAGTTTGCCAGAGTCCCGGCTGGAAGCCATGCAGGAGCCTTGATCAAAGCACATCGGGGCATTTGCCCGATCTTCGCTGTACGACGCTTCGTCGTCGAGGTACAGCACCGACATCAGCGCCAGCTCCTCTTCGCGGAGCCAGGCCTCGGCACGTTCTCGCAGCGGCGTTTGTGTCAACAGTACCTTCGCTCCGCTGTCTTCGAGCATAAACCGCACGCGGTCCGACGGATAATCCGGGTCGAGGGGTACATACGCCCCGCCGGCTTTCCAGACGGCCATCACGGCCACCAGCAAGTCCACCGAACGCTCGGCGAGAATGCCAACGATTGACTCCCGGCCGATGCCATTTGCACGCAGCGTGACCGCTAAGCGGTTCGCTCGCTCGTTCAGCTCCACATACGTTAGGCGGTTATTTTCATACACAACGGCCTCCGCTTCCGGCGTACACTCTGCCTGTTTCTCAAACAGACGGTGGAACGTAGCCGCAGGAGCCGCTTCTAGCTGCGCTGGATTAAACGCATTGAGAACTTGTTCTTTTTCCTCTGCTGTCAGCAAGTTCAGCTCGGCAATCTTCGCATCTGGACGGTTTACAATTGTCAGGAGCAACTGCTCGTAATGTTTTGCCAGCCGTTCAATCGTCTCCCTTTTGTAAAGAGCTGTCGCATATTCAAAGCTGTAATCCAAGCCGCCGTTCTCCTCGCCCACATCCAAGCTGATATCAAACTTCGCAGTATCAAGTACGCTCGGATAAGGAATCAGGCGAAGCCCTTCCAGCTCAAATTGCTCGTTCTCCGTATTCTGCATCGTAAACATCGTGTCGAAGAGCGGATTGCGGCTTAAATCACGGGTGACTTGCACCTTGTCCACCAATTGTTCAAACGGATAGTTCTGATGCTCAAAGGCACGCAGAGTTGTTTCTTTGACTTCGTTCAGATATGACAGGAATGTTTTCTCCGAAGACGGATAACTGCGAATCGCCAGCGTGTTTAGGAAAATCCCGATCAACGGCTGCACATCTCCATGATTCCTTCCGGCAATCGGCGTACCAACGATTACGTCTTCCTGACCTGAATATTTATGCAAAAGCACGTTATACGCCGCAAGCAGCACCATAAACAGCGTCGTGCCCGTTTCCGAAGCCAGCTGTTTCAGGCCGCCGGTTTTTGAAGCGTCGAAGGAAAACTCCAGCGTTTGACCTTCGTAGCTCTGTACAGCCGGACGTGGATAGTCGGTCGGCATTTCCAGCACCGGAAGCTCGCCCTGGAACATGTCCAGCCAATACGCCCCCTGATGCTGAAGCCGTTCCTGCTGCTCCTGCGAATGCTGCCAAACGGTGTAGTCTTTGTACTGAATGCGTAGCGGCTCCAATTGCTCTCCACCATACAAACGTACGAATTCTTCAACAAAGATTTCCATTGAAACGCCGTCAGAAATAATATGATGCATGTCGTACATCAGAATATGGCGTTCCGGAGCCAGCTCAACAAGGCCTACCCTCAACAGCGGTGGCTTAGCCAAGTCAAACGGACGGACGAAACCGTGAACCACCGCTTCGACCTCTTGCTCATCCGCTTGATAGAACTCCACCGCAAAATTCACGTCCTGGTAAACCCGCTGTGATGCTTCTCCATCCACCATTTCAAACCCGGTGCGCAACATTTCATGCCGCGCCACGAGCTTACGGAACGTTTCTTCGAACCTTGCCCGGTCCAAAGCACCCTCCAGCAGCATCGCTTCCGGCATGTTGTAGCTAAGCTCCGCAACTTCCAGCTGATTCAGAATAAAGAGACGTTTTTGAGCAAAAGATTGCGGGTACACCTCTCGGCCATCCGTCACCGGAATGGAAACAAATATCTGCTGATCCAGCCGAGAAATAGCGGTAGCCATGCTCTCGATCGTGGAATGGCGGAACACGTCGCGCAGTGGCAGATCCACGTTCAACTCTTTATGAATCTTGCTGACCAACGTTGTCGCGCGCAGGGAGTGGCCACCGATGTCGAAGAAGTTGTCGTGAACACCAATCTCCTTCGCAAGCCCCAGCACCTCCTGCCAAATCGCCGCCAGCTTCGTTTCCAGCTCATTGCGCGGTGCGACGTACTCCGTTCCGCTTTCCGCTTCCCCTTTCGGCGCTGGCAGCACCTTCCGGTCTATCTTTCCGTTCGGTGTCAAAGGTAGACGCTCCAGCTCCACGAAGTACGACGGGATCATGTAACCCGGCAACTCCTGTGCCAGGGCACTGCGCAGATCGTTCACCAACAGCTTCGCACCGGTATCCGGCGTGTAATACGCACACAGCGCCTTCTGACCGTTCGCATCACTTCGAACCAGCACCACCGCTTCGCGCACACCTTCCACCCGCAGCAACTGTGACTCGATCTCACCCGTCTCGATCCGGTAGCCCCGGATTTTCGCCTGGTTGTCGATTCGGCCGATGAAGTCCACGTTGCCGTCCTCCATCCACCGCGCCAAGTCTCCTGTGCGGTACAGCCGCTCACCAGCGGTGAAGGGACTGTCTACAAACTTCTCTTCCGTCAGCTCTGGACGGTTCAAATACCCGCGAGCTACCCCGACTCCGCCGATAACCAGCTCGCCCAACACACCGACCGGTACTGGGTTCAGTTGTGCATCCACGATGTAGAAATTCGCATTCAGCCACGCTTTGCCAATCGGCACATGGCCTGTCTGCGGCAGCTCCTTCAATTCTTCGTCATAGAAACTGGAGTCAATTGCCGCTTCCGTCACGCCGTAGGCGTTAATAATGCGGAACGATGAGCCAAAACGCTCCTGCAAGGTCCGGTAATCCGCCACACTGCAGCTGTCCGAGCTTGTGATGAGCAGCTCCATCCCACTCAACTCCAGCCCTTGCTCGTGCACGTATTCCATAAACGGTACGATCAGTGCTGGTGTTGATTCAAAGATCGTCACTTGCTCCCGCTCTATCCAGTGGTGAAGGCGAGACGGATCAATCCGATCATCCTTCGGTACAATGACCATGGTGCCTCCGTTATACAACGTGCGTGCGATATCACCCACGAACACGTCAAACGAGAAGCTGGCGAGTTGCAGTAGCCGGACTGGGAACTGATCCAACCGGTATTCCCGCCGGTAGCCCGCTGCCGTGTTCACCAAGCTGCGGTGCTCAATCATTACACCCTTCGGCTTGCCTGTTGTCCCCGACGTGTAGATCACGTACGCTAGGTCCTCAGGACGAGCTTCATGGAAGCTGTCCAAGCCAGCAACCTTCAGATGACTCGGATCATCGCTGTTCACAGCACCCGTCAGCTCGCCGGAGACTTTACCGGAAACCATGCTGGAGCCAAGCGGTGCATTCTCCCGGTTTTCGCTGTATGACATTTCGTCGTCGAGGTACAACACCTTTGCAAGTGCCAGTTCCTCTTGGCTGAGCCAGGCTTCAGCACGCTCTCTCAGCAGCGTTTGTGTCAGCAGCACCTTCGCTCCGCTGTCTTCAAGCATAAACCGCACGCGGTCCGCCGGATAATCCGGGTCAAGCGGTACATATGCCCCGCCTGCTTTCCAGACGGCCAGCACGGCCACCAGCAGGTCCACCGAGCGCTCGGCGAGAATGCCAACAATCTCCTCCCGGCCGATTCCACTTGCGCGCAGTGTGGCCGCTAAGCCGTTCGCCCGTACGTTCAGCTCCGCATACGTCAGCCGATCGTTCTCGTATACAACGGCTTCCGCTTCCGGAGTGCTCTCCGCCTGTTCCTCAAACAGTCGGTGAAACGCGGCCACAGGAGCCACTTCCGATTGCATCGGGTGAAACGCGCCGAGAATCTTCTCTTTTTCATCTGCTGTCAACAAGTCCAACTCGGCAATCTTCGCATTCGGATGGCTTACGATCGCCGCAAGCAAATGTCCAAAATGAATCGACAGCCGCCGGATCGTGCTTTCTTTATAAAGAGCCGTTGCGAATTCAAAGTTGCACTCCAGTCCGCCATTTTCTTCCGTAACATCCACACTCAGGTCGAACTTGGCCATACCATATTCGCTAGGGTACGGGGACAATTTCAGCCCTTCCAGCTCAAACTCTGACTCCTCCAGGTTTTGCAGGGAGAACATCGTGTCAAACAGCGGGTTGCGGCTCAAATCCCGGCTAACCTGCACTTTATCAACGAGTTCTTCGAACGGATAATTCTGATGCTCGTAAGCGCCTAAAGTCGTTTCTTTCACTTCTTCCAAATACGACAGGAAGGTCTTCTCCGAAGCCGGATAATTGCGGATCGCCAGCGTGTTGACAAACATTCCGATCAAAGGCTGCGTGTCGCCGTGCGTTCTGCCCGCAATCGACGTTCCGACGATCAAATCGTCCTGACCTGTGTATTTATGCAAAAGCACGGTATATGCGGCAAGCAACACCATATATAGCGTCGTTCCTCTTTGAGCGGCCAGCTGTTTCAAGCCTTCGTTCGTTGCCTCGTCCACGAAGGACGTTAGCGTATGTCCCTCATAGCTCTGTACAGCAGGACGCGGATAGTCCGTTGGCATTTCCAGAACCGGCAGCTCGCCCCGGTAACGGTCCAGCCAGTAAGCTTCCTCGCGTTTCAATTGAATTTTTTGCTCGTCCGATTGCTGCCATACCGCATAGTCCTTGTACTGAATGTGCAAAGGCTCTAATGACTCACCGCCATACAGACGAACGAGTTCCTCAACGAACACGTCCATCGAAACCCCGTCGGAGATAATATGGTGCATGTCAAACATCAGTAAATAACGATCGGCGGCCAGCTCTACGAGCTCGGCACGCAGCAGCGGTGGCTTCGCCAAGTCGAAAGGTCGGATAAAAGCCTGCACGACTGCAGACGCTTCTTCCTCGTTCGCATGTCGACACACGACGGAAAAATCAACGCTCTCGTAAATACGCTGTACCGCTTCGCCTTGCACGACCTCAAATCCGGTTCTCAACGTTTCATGACGTTGGATCAGTCCGCGGAAAGCTTTCTCCAGCAGGCTATGATCAATCGATCCTTCGAGCAGCAGCACACCCGGCATGTTGTAGCTCTGATCGGCTCCTTCCAGCTGATTCAGGATAAACAGCCGCTTCTGAGCTGAGGAAAGTGGATAATACGCTCTTGCGCCTACCAGCGGAATCGACGAGAACGAATGTTCTTCGATCCGGGAGAGGGCGAGAGCCATCTGTTCGATCGTTGAGTAGCGGAATACGTCGCGCAGAGGCAACTCGACGTTCAACTCCTGATGCACCTTGCTCACCAGTGTCGTTGCCCGCAGGGAATGGCCGCCCAAGTCAAAGAAGTTGTCATGAACCCCGATGTGCTCCAATCCAAGCACGCTTTTCCATATTTCAGCCAAGTTGGCTTCGAGCGGAGTCCGAGGCGGAGTATGTCCTTCGCCTGGCTGCAAGCTCTCCTCAGGTGCCGGGAGGGAGCGGCGGTCAACCTTGCCATTCGTCGTCAGCGGGAGACGCTCCAACTGGATCAGGTACGCCGGGATCATATAGGTCGGCAGTTCCTGAGACAGCATGCTCTTCAGCTCGGCCGCCGGAAGCTCACAGTCCGCTTCATAATAGGCGCAAAGCTGCTTTTCGCCGGACACGTTTTCCCGCGCGAATACTGTCGTTTTCCGAATTCCCTCCACTTTCTGAAGCTGAGCTTCGATCTCGCCCAGCTCTATGCGGAAGCCACGGATTTTCACTTGGTCGTCCGTTCGTCCCACATATTCAATCGTGCCGTCCAGTAGCCATTTCGCCAAATCCCCCGTCCGGTACATGCGCTCTCCTGACGTAAAAGGATTGTGCACAAATTTCTCCGCCGTCAGTTCCGGCCGGTTATTGTAGCCCCGTACCAAACCTTCTCCACCGACACATAGCTCCCCGACCACGCCGATCGGCAGCAGCTTATTCCGGCTGTCGACGATATACACCGTCGTATTGCTGATTGGTCGTCCGATAGGAACGGTAAGCGCCGACTCATCAACGAAGTCGACCGGAAGGTACGTGGTAAATATCGTGCTTTCCGTCGGTCCGTACACATGGTTGAGCCTACCCGCTCCAAGATGGGCGAGTGCTTTACGTACATGACCAACCGAGACACGCTCTCCTCCAAACAAAATCGCCCGGACATCCCGAAAACAATGGACGTTCACATCTACAAGCACGTTGAAGAAAGCCGTCGTAATAAACATGACCGATATGCGCTGGCGCTGGATGAGATCCGCCAGTAGACCAATTTCCAGCAACGTCTCGCGGGGAACCAGCACCAGCCGCGCCCCGTTGGTCAAAGCACCAAAAATATCGAAAATCGCTCCGTCGAACGAATAGCTCGAAAGCTGGAGGACATGATCGCGATTGGTGATGTCGATATAATTTGTATTTTGCACAACGCGCACGATGTTGCGGTGCGAAACAAGGTTGCCTTTTGGCTTGCCCGTCGTGCCTGACGTATAGATCACGCAGGCCAGATCTGTCGCTTCAATCCCTTGATTTAGGTTTGTTCCGTCCTCGTGATAGAAGGACTCGTCATCCAGTAAAATCAACGAGTCCACACCCGCCAGGCGCTCGCGCAAGCGGCTTTGTGTCAGCATAACCTGCGCTCCTGAATCCTCTATCAAGAAACGGATACGCTCCTCTGGATATTCCGGGTCAATCGGTACGTAAGCGGCTCCGGCTTTGTGTGCTGCCAGTATACCTACAACCATTTCGATGGAACGCTCAGCCATAATGGCGACCAGACGTCCTTGAGATATCCCGTGGCTGCGCAAGGTACGGGCAAGGCGGTTGACGCGTTCATTCAACTCGCGGTAAGTCATCTCTTGCTCATTAAAGGAAATGGCAGCTGCATCCGGGATGTACTCCGCCTGCTCTTCGAACAATTGAATGAGTGTCTTCCCGCGCGGAAATTCCGTTGTGGTGTCGTTAAAATGTCCGAGAAGGTCGGCCTTTTCTGCCTCGGTCACAAGTTCCAGCTCGCCCACGGTAATTTCCGGGTTATCCGTTACCTGTTCCAGCAGATGCACGAGATGCCCCTTGAGCCGCTCGATGCTGTCTTTATCGAACACTTCGGCGTTAAAGTCGAATCGAATTTCGATCTCGGCTCCCGGCACCACAGTCACGTTGAAGTTATAGTTCGTCTGCTCCTCCATCTGAACGTCAGCAATTGTCAGGCCGCCGTGCTGCTGCTCCCCCGCCTGCTCCATCTGCTCGTCCACCGGATAGTTCTCGAAAGCGATGATATGGTTGATCAGATTCTGCTTTTGCACGCTGCGAGCTTGAATTTCATACAGCGGATAGTAATCATAACGCCCGGAATCCAGCGCCCGCTCTTGGAGCTTCGCCATAAGGTCGGCGAACACGGTGTCCACTTCGCTATTGACGCGGACCGGCACCGTATTGATGAACAGCCCGATCATAGACTCAATGCCCGGGATTTCCGCCGGTCTTCCGGCCACGACACTACCGAATACGGCATCGTTTGTTCCGTTATATTTTTGCAGCATCACTCCCCAAACGGCTTGCAGCAGCGTATTGACTGTAACCAGGTGCTGTTTCGCCACCCGGTCCATCCGTTTGCTCAAGTCCTTGCCTAGTTCGGCGGTGACGTGATCAGCCGTAAATCTGCCGCTCGGCGCTGGTTCCTTTTGCCCCGGAAGTACGGTTTGCCCTTCGTAGCCTGTCAGGAACGCCGTCCAATAGACGGATGCCGCCTGATCGTCCTGTTTCTCCAACCATTCGATATAATCGCCATAATCCGATCCTTTACCTCCCGCTGGCTGCTTCCCAGAGGTCAGGGCCGAGTATATCTCAAACAACTCCTGCGTCAGCTGAGCCAGGCACCAGCCGTCCATCAAAATATGCTGGAAACTCCACAGAACGTGATAACTTTGCTCTTCGGTGCGCAGAATCGTAAACCGAACGAGCGCATCATGTTCCATGTCGAAGCCACGAAGCTTGTCCTCCTCGGCCTTTTCATCCAAGTAAGCTTGTTTCTCGTGTACCTGCAAATGAAGCAGCTCTTCATATTCAAAGCCGACTGGCTTATCGCGGTATATGATTTGCAGCGGCTCGCCTGCTGGTCCATTCACAAAATTCGCCCGCAGCACCAGATGACGTTTTGCAAGCTCCATCCAGCTCCTCTCAAAAAGCTGGACGTCGAGCGCTCCCCGCATCGTAAACCGCGTCTGCTCAAAGTAAGCTGCCGTTTGCCGGTCAAGCGCGCTGTGGAACCACATACCCTTTTGCATCGGCGTCAGCGAGTAAATATTTTCGATTTCCCCGAGATGACTCGAGCGCTGGGCGATTTGCTCCAATTCTGTGATGGTCAAGCCTTTAAATTGCACGTCGCTTGGCGTCAATTCGGTGTTCTCTTTGCCTGCGCAGTGGGTAATGAGCTCTCGGAGACTTTGCTCAAGCCGCTGAGCGAAGGCTTCCATCGTTTCCTTGTGATACTGCTTCCGGCTGTAGCTGAGATCGAGCGATAAAGCACCGTCCAGCACCATACCGTTGATATCCAGCACAAAGCTGCGGGCCTGCCGGTCGCTAGCCGGGCTGCCACTGGAATAAGAAGATATGCCGATCTCGCCCTGGTTGACATCATCGTCGAACTGGCCGAGGTAGTTAAAATTAATTTCCGGTTCTGCGCCCCAAACCAAGCCATCCTCCGATTTCGAAAGATAGCGGCATATGCCGTACCCAAGCCCCTTGTTCGGAATGCGGCGCAAGTTTTCCTTGACCTGTTTAACCTGATAGGTCAAATCCCGGTCGGTTTCCGGCTCCAGGACGACCGGAAACTTGGTCGTAAACCAGCCGACTGTGCGCGTGATGTCGATATCCGTTCCGATCGATTCACGTCCGTGTCCTTCGAGATTGATCCGCACCCGTTCGTGCCCCGTCCATTTGCGTAAGGCTATGCCGAGCGCCGTTACCAAAATATCATTCATTTCGGTGTTGAAGGCACGGTGAACCCGCTTCAGTAGCAGCTCCGTTTCTTCGCGAGCCAAACGGACAAACAGCGATTCGCTGTCCTGCTGCGTCGTAACATCCGCCTCCATATCCTTCGGCACGGCCGGAACCTCCATTTGATCCACGGCCTGCCAATAGGCCCGTTCCTTCGCCATCTCCGGGCTTTGCGCGTAAGCAGCCAACTGCTCGGACCAAGTGCGGTACGCATCTGTTTTCGAAGGGAAACGAATTTCTTCGCTTTTGCCAGTCTGCTCGTAACCTAGAGCGAAATCCTCCATCAAAATTCGCCAAGACACGCCGTCTACCACGGCATGATGAACCGCGAGCAGCAAATGATCTCCATCCTCGCACTGGAACAGTCCCGCCTTCATGAGAGGCCCGTTCTCCAGATCGATGCCTGCTTGAATGTCCGTTGCCTTCGCTTCCACAGCCTGCGTGGGATTCTCCGCATCCTTGAAGTCGAACACGTCCAGCGTGAACATCACGTCTTCCTGAATCGCGCGGTTCCGTGCGCTAAACCCTTGTTCCGTTTTGCGGAACACCATCCGTAAGGCGTCATGATGCTCGGCCAGCTTTTGCAGCACCTGACGTACCATCTCTTCGTCGAAGCGTTCCTTCCGGTACAGCATCACCGACTGGTTGAAATGATGCGGGTCCGCAAAGGAGCTCTCGAAAAACCAATGCTGAATCGGCGTCAGCGCCGTTTCACCCGTAATTTCGCCTTGATCGATGGTACGTCCGATCGGTATCACATGCAGGCTAAGCTGTGAGATCGTCGGATATTTGAACAAATCCCGGATTTCCAGCTTGTACCCGGCTTGATGAAGCCGCGAAGATACTTGAATGGACTTGATCGAGTCTCCGCCCAGCTCGAAGAAATGATCCGTTACCCCAACGCGATCGGCGTTCAATACCGCCTGCCACACATCGGCAAGCGTCCGCTCGGCTTCATTGCGTGGAGCTACGTACTCGCCGCCGGTCAGTGCGTTTCCTTCCGGGGCAGGCAAAGCCTTGCGGTCGATTTTGTCGTTCGGCGTGAGCGGCATCTGCGGAAGCTGAACAAAATGTGCCGGAATCATGTAATTCGGCAATTTTTGCGCCAGCGCGCTTCTCAGCTCGCCGAGCGTAAGAGGGAGACTAGCGACCAGGTAAGCGCACAGTTCTTGCCCGCTTTTTCCTTCCCGCGCAATCACAATCGTCTCCTGCACCGAGTCGATCTTCAGAAGCTGATCTTCAATCTCACCGACCTCGATTCGGAATCCACGGATTTTCACCTGATGGTCGATTCGGCCCAAGTACTCCATATTACCGTCCGGCAGCCAGCGGGCGAGATCTCCTGTCCGGTAAAGGCGTTCTCCCGGCGCAAATGGATGTTCCACAAATTTCTCTGCCGTCAGTTCCGGTTGGTTCAGGTAACCTCTCGCAAGCCCCACGCCTGCCACGCACAGCTCGCCGTCCACTCCCGGAGGCACAAGTTGCAGGTGGGCATCCAAAATAAAAATCTGATGATTGGACAGCGGGCGCCCAATCGGAATGACTCTGCGCTCCGGCTGCTGCTCATCCGCATCCCAAAGCGTCGTAACAATCGAAGCTTCGGTAGGGCCGTAAGCATTGAAATAGTGAACCTTCGCTTTCCACTGCTGCACGAATTCGGCCGATACCGCCGAACCTCCCGTTACAAGCTTTGTTAAGCTGGGAAGACGGTCCGGGTTCAAATGAGCGCTGTACGTCGGAGGCAAAATCGCCGCCGTAATCGCATGCTCGTTCATATAACTCTCGAACAGCCGAGTGTCGAGAATTGTTTCGGCTGTCGGGATGTACAAAGCCGCGCCAAAATAGAGTGCTTTGAAAACCTCCCAGCAGGATGCGTCGAAGGACAAGCTCGCAAATTGAACGATCCGGTCATGCTCCGTGATACCCAGCCTGTCTGCGAACATCAGCTTCAAGCTGACCAAACCACGATGCTCCAGCATGACCCCTTTGGGTTTGCCCGTTGTACCTGACGTATAAATGACATAAGCAAGATCGTGTGGACCACTGGCCGCCTCCAGGTTCGAGCCATCATCGCTATAGGCCTGCTTGTCATCTAGCGCCAATACGGTCCCTTCGAACGGGACTTGCTGTAACAGCTCTCTTTGAGTCAGCAGCAGCTGCGCGTTCGAGTTCTCCAGAATGTAGCGAATACGTTCTTCCGGGTACTCCGGGTCAATCGGCACGTAGGCACCGCCAGCTTTCAGAACCGCCAGAATGCCAATGACCGTCTCCAGCGATCTCCTGACCATCAAGCCTACCAACTGATTGGGCAGCACACCGACCGATCGTAGCGTACGCGCCAGCTGGTTCGCCCGTTCGTTCAACTCTGCGTATGAAAGCCGCTGCCCCTCAAAAACAACCGCAGTCGCCTGGGGCACACGCTTCGCTTGCTCCTCCACAAGCTGATGAATCGTCCGATCACGAGGATAGTCCTTCTCGGTATCGTTGAAGCTTTGTATTAATTGAAATTTTTCGTCCTCCGACAGCATGTCCGCTCGCACGATGTCCAGCTCCAGCTCATGAAGCCCGACGGACAGCAGGCGATTCAGATGGCCGACGACCCGATTCATGAACTCGGAGTCATATAAGTGCTCGTTATATGACAGCGCTAGCTGTATCGTCCCGCCGGTTAAACTGAATTCAAACGAACAGTCTGTGATCACGTTTTTCCCAATTTCGTCCAGATGCAGCTCCTTAAGGGATACTAGCGTATGGACGAAGGGTATCCCTTCTGCATATTGCAGATCCAACTTCTCCGTCATTTTCAAGAACGGAATATGTTGATGCTGAATGGCTTCAGGCAAGGAAGTCCTCAGTTCGCTCAGAAGCGTTTTAAAAGTTGCCCCCACCAAAAGCGAGTTTTTCAAAATGACCGTATGATTAACGGATCGCCGTGTCTCCGCCTTTTTCCGCACAACCGGCATGCCGACCAGAATGTCTGAAGCTCCTGTATATTTATGCAAGAGTGCCTGAACACCTGCGAGCAAAATCATAAAAGCAGCCAGCGGAGCACCCTTGCTCATTTGAAGGACGCGCTGCGCCGCTTCCTCCGAAAGCGAACCGCCAACGGTTTTCACATTGGGCACCAGGGAGTTTGGAGCTTTGCTGTAAGGCAACCGCGTCAAGGTATAATCGTCACTACCGAATTTTTCGTTCCAAAACAACGTTTCTTTTTCAAAAGCCATCTGGATCGTTCCCCTCTCTTCATCGGTAAAAGCAATCCGGCAGAGCATATGCCGAAGCAACGCTCCCCTCCTTTTCAAACATCTGACAACAATATCAATGGCTTACGCCATGTCACCGCTTGGATTGCCCGGTTGATCGCATGCGGCAATCCTCTGCCTAGCAACTGTACCGCTCGGCTCCCATGCGTAAAGGACAACAAACATCGTTCTACGCAAGAGATGCGGCTACTTCGGACTCCTCTGCTTCAATAAGATTGCTGCGGACGAGCCACCCGAAGACGGGATTTGGTTTAACATGGGGTTCGGAATTGGATTTGGGGATAGACGACAAGGATTGTTCCTCCTGTCGATGTAAAGCTTGCCGCAGGGTTCCGGCCGTCCAGCAGGAAGTCGACTGTACCTCCTGATTTGGCACTCGAGCTGCCTTTGACGAAGCCTATATTTAAGGGGTATTGATACACTCTATGTACGATTTGCTTATTCCCCCACAGCCCTGGTGTGGATAAATAAAGATTCGGCTGCGGGGTAGTGAGCTTTTCCTGACGATTAAATTTAACGAGGGTACTGCATGAGACTCAATGAATGCTCCGTATGGCATGAACGGGACTGCCCTTGGATTGCCGGAGAATTCCCTGCTGATTGACGTTACCACAGGTAGCATAAGGAGAAAGTCTTCCACTTAGATGAAAGCGCTATCTTAACATCAAGTCCGCACGCCCTCCGGAAGGCACTTTCGTGCCTCTTGCCGGGGCGGCCATCGGCTTGGCCAAGCTTAGGTCGTTACTAGCAAATCCTTGGTCTCCTGAGAGATCACCTGCTGCATACTGGACTTGATAATGGCGCAGCCGGCGGTCAGATGCTCCATCGAGACGGTCAGCGGAGGCATGATCTTCAGCACACAATCTCCTCTGCCGGCTCTTTCAATGATGAGCCCGTTCTCGAAGCTGATATCCGTCACCCGCTTCGCCCCGGCTTCATCCATGAACCCCGAGACGTCAATGCCCCAGATCAGGCCGAGTCCGCGGATGACGATGGACGGATGCAGAGGCTTAATTTCTTGATCAAGGAACGAGCGCACATATTCTTCCTTCTGCTTCACCTGAGCTTCCAGTTCGGTTCTGTCCCGGAACTCGAGAGCAGCCTTCGCGGCTACAAAAGCCAGCTGGTTGCCGCGGAAGGTGCCATTGTGCTCGCCCGGCGTCCAGATATCCAGTTCGGGCTTCAGCAGCAGGAGGGACATTGGCAGGCCGTACCCGCTGATCGACTTCGACAGGGTAATGAGATCCGGCTCGATCCCCGCACGTTCGAAGGAGAAGAATTCGCCTGTCCGGCCGCATCCTACTTGAATCTCGTCTGTAATGAGCAGAATATCGTGCCTGCGGCAAAGCTGCTGCAGCTCACGTAGCCACTGCGCGTCGACAACGTGAATTCCGCCTTCGGCTTGTACCGTTTCAAGCAGGATCGCGGCCGGCTTGTCGATTCCGGAGTGCGAATCAGTCAGGATATTCTCAATATAACCGAGCGTATCCATTTCTGCGAAAGCCCCGCTCGGGTGCGGCATGAACGTAACTCCGTCCAGAGGAAGCCCCGCCCCTTCTCTCATGGACTTGGAGCTTGTCGCCGACAGACTGCCGAGCGACATGCCGTGGAAGCCACCCATGAATGCGAATATTCCACTTCTCTTCTTCGCCTTGCGTGCGAGCTTCAGGGCCGCTTCCACCGCATTCGTCCCTGTTGGACCGCAGAATTGAAGCTTGTAATTCAGCTTCTTCGGCTCCAGGATCCGCTCGGAGAAGCTCTGGATGAATTCACGCTTGGCCATTGTATACATATCCAGACCGTGCATAATCCGGTCGGAGGTCAAGTAATCGAGAACCCGGTCTTTAATATAATCGTTGTTATGGCCGTAATTGAGTGCCCCGGCACCTGCAAAGAAATCAATATATGCTCTTCCGTCCTCAGAATATAAAAGGTCTCCCTTGGCCCGGTCGAATACCACCGGAAAGCTTCTGCAGTAAGATCTTACGTTGGATTCCAGCTTTTCAAAAATGCTCACTCGCTTCATCCTCCATCGGAATTGGGATAAGGTTGGCTCTATCTTTCCGAACCTTCCTTTCTAAACCTACTGACGTCATGGAGCAACATATTCTAGGCTGTCATTTTCCACAATTGTTGGTCCCCACATGCCGGCTTGTTGGTAAGCCAGTATACTGGTCTCTCGCACACAGCTTGGATGGGTATAAAAAAACCTACAATTCCATTTATTAGAATAATAGGGAATAAGACCTAGGTTGAATTATATCAAAATTTACAAGAATGTATAGTGAAATTTTTGTTAAATATAGTCATTATATTGTTAAATTTGGTCAATAAAACATTATGTGTTAACATTTTTCGTTAAAAATAGTGAATGGAGAAGAAACGTTGGGAATGATTTGATATCATTCAAGGAATTCGACGAGTGTTGACATTCAGTCATTTAACAGGTAAATTTGGTATATATTCCCTTTAAATATTCTTTGCTGGTGTTCCGATTCCTTGCACTTTGTAATTTTTAACATGATTACCTGACCAATTTCTGAAAGCCTTGCTGGAAACTGGCCACAGCGTCCGCACGGATGGTAGCCGACATCGTTTTGTATCACGCCTTCTTCTCTACGTCTCTGTTAGAGTAAAGAGTAAATATATTCTGCTCCTCCTCGTCAAACCGTACGTGAGGTTTTCCCTTATACGCTTTCCGATGTCCTTCACTCATTTACATGCAGATTTACAAACGCGGACGGACAACGATTTCACTTCGTGTAATAAGCTTCTTCATAGAGCGCATTGTTGGTTCTTGGCACACCATTTTGTGAGTTGCTGAAAGATGTACCCGTCACGTTCAGTCATCTTCCTTTACCATTCAAATGATCTTTTATGCCCGATCCGCATCCTTATTGGGGATATATTTGCACTTACGAGTTGCGAATGTTAATGATTCTCTTTAAGAAGTTGATTACATTCGTGCACGCAGAATATTTCAAATGTGAGAATTACAAAAAGGTACTCTTCCTAAGATACTTTATAACCTGATGGATTTACGTCCAATGAATGACCGCAATTTACAATGCAAAAACACAAATAAGGTGGTTCTAATATTTAGAACCACCCTTCTGAAACATCAAAAAAGTCCTGATGACTCAAAGTCATCAGGACCATTATTTTGTTTATACTTTATTAGTTTACGGAATCTTTTGATCAACCCGTTGTCCATATCATCGGACAATAGTTCGTGTAGTTCCATACTTTTGTTAATGGTTCTACACTTATTTATCATTGGACAATAAACTAATTTGTACAGAATACCTTACTCAACCGTTACACTTTTCGCCAGGTTACGTGGTTTATCTACATCATGACCCAGTGCCAGGGAAGCATAGTATGCCAGCAATTGCAGCGCAACTACAGACAAAGCAGGGCTAAGCAGTGGCAGCGTCTTAGGAATTGCAAACGCTTGGTCTACGGATTTCAGCAATGGTGCTACGTGCTCTTCATACGTAATTGCCAATACATCTGCGCCACGTGCTTTTACTTCCTTAATGTTGCTCACTGTTTTCTCAAGTACGTTCTCCTGCGTTGCCAGGGCAATAACAGGGATACCGTCTTCGATCAATGCAAGCGTACCATGTTTCAACTCACCCGCAGCATACGCCTCGGAGTGAATATAAGAGATCTCTTTCAGCTTCAAAGATCCTTCTTGAGCTACTGCATAGTCAAGACCACGGCCAATGAAGAAGAGATGTTCATGTTTGGAGATTTGCTCTGCATATCCTTTGATTGCTTCCGCTTGCTCCAACATGGATTCCACTTGCTCAGGCAATGCTTGCATCGCTGCCAGCGTGTGTTCAATCTCTTCTGCAGATTGAGTACCACGAACTTGTGCAAGGTACAGACCCAGCAAGTTGAACGCGATCAACTGCGAAGTATACGCTTTGGTAGAAGCTACTGCAATTTCAGGACCTGCCAATGTTGCGATAACATCATCTGCATCACGTGCAATGGAGCTGCCCACTACGTTTGTGATTGCCAGTACGTGTGCACCATTGGATTGTGCTTCACGCAATGCAGCAAGTGTATCGGCAGTTTCACCGGATTGGCTCACTACGATTACAAGTGTATCTTTGTGCACGATTGGGGAACGGTAACGGTACTCGGAAGCCACATCTGTTTCAACCGGAATACGTACCAATTGCTCAATCACTGTACGTCCAACCAGACCTGCATGGTACGCTGTACCACATGCAATGATTTGAACGTTACGGATATTTTTAATTTGTTCTTCAGTCATTTTCAACTCAGGAAGTTGAACTTTTTTGCCTTCATTATCGATGCGACCCAGCATAGTATCACGATATGCTTTTGGTTGCTCATGAATTTCTTTCAGCATGAAGTGCTCAAATCCGCCTTTTTCTGCGGTTACAGCATCCCAATCGACACGAATCATTTCCCGAGAAATAAAGTTGCCTTCAATCGTCATCAATTCGACAGCATCATGTGTCAATACAGCCATTTCACCATCATTCAGAATGTACACGTTACGTGTATGTTCCAGAATTGCCGGGATGTCGGAACCAATGAAGTTCTCGCCTTCACCAATACCAATAATCAACGGGCTTGCTTGACGCACTGCTACGAGTTTCTCTGGCTCATGCTCTGTCAATACACCCAGTGCAAATGCGCCACGCAACAACGTGATCACTTTTTGTACTGTTTTGACGATATCACCATTGTATTCACGTGCGATCAGGTGAGAGATAACCTCAGTATCTGTCTCGGAAGTGAACGTGTGACCTTGAGCCATCAATTCGTCCTTCAGATCCAGGTAGTTCTCAATAATACCGTTATGCACAACAGAGAACTTCTGGCTTCCATCTGTGTGTGGATGAGAGTTCTCATCCGATGGTTTACCATGAGTTGCCCAACGTGTGTGTCCGATTCCGGCATTACCTACCAGTGGTGCACCATCCAGCTTGGCTTCAAGGTTCGCAAGACGACCAAGAGCTTTCGTGATTTGCAGACCTTCCGGTGTGAATACTGCGATACCTGCAGAATCATAACCACGATACTCGAGTTTTTTCAATCCTTCGACCAATACCGATTGAGTGTTCTTATTACCAATATATCCAACAATACCGCACATAATTTATTTCCTCCGTTTGTATATGAATACTGTGTCACGAAGAGAAACAGGCAGAGGCGGCATATCGGAAAAATGAGTGATTGCCTAGCGTTTCATGAATACTTGGTACTTATTCAATTATCAATGATCAGAGCGACCTCGTGTCGCCCCGCTGTCATCATAAGCTGTTATAAATGCAATCATGAATGTACATCATTTTCCCGCCCGCGTACTGTTTACGCTCTTCACGCACATTCATTTGAATTTTAGTTTAACTCTTGCACCTGCACCGGCGCGTTGTGTGGACAGTCACCTATCCATTTTCCGCAATCCGGTTTACGGCTCTGGTGCTTCACCGGGAGGTCCCCGCCGAACAATCCGAACACCTCCACCTCGTCAGCTTGATAGCCGTTGATCTTAATCAGACGTTCTTCAACCTAGAAGAAATCCTGATCAACATCATCCCGCGCAACTCCAAGCTCTGGCGCTTGTGTAACTGTAACCTTACGTTCCTCACTTTCTGTGTCTGAATGACGACTCCACTCATTATATGCACGTCAGGTCCATTTTGCAATGGAGCAAAGTACCTGTGACAATTTTAGCATATTTACCTACAATCCCGACCGGATAAACGGACCTATGGTCTCATCAGGCCGGGACGCAGGAATATCCATGCATAAGTCCTAAATCATGTTATATTAAGCCTCGTTCTACACAACAATTCCCTTAAGAGAACCGTATGCAGAAGGTATCTCTTACATCTTCCAGTCCTATACCAGCTCTTTTTGCACTACATCTGCGATTTGAGACACAAATTTTTCAAGTTCGTCTTTATCTGGTCCTTCCGCCATAACACGGATCAGAGATTCAGTACCTGAAGCCCGAACGAGTACACGTCCATTATCCCCGAGTTGCTGTTCTACTGTAGCAATAGCTTGCTCGATTGCAGCATTGCCCTCGTATTTGCTCTTATCTTCAACACGCACATTCACCAATACTTGTGGGTACTGGGTCATTAGCGCTTTTAGTTCACTCAGTTTTTTACCGGAAGCCTTGAGCGTATCCACGAGTTGAATCGCAGTCAGCATTCCGTCTCCAGTTGTATTGTAATCCAGGAAAATAACATGGCCAGATTGCTCTCCACCCAAGTTGTAACCGCCGCGACGCATTTCCTCCATCACATAACGATCACCTACTGCCGTTTTAGCTGTTTTCAGTGCAAGTTTCTCCGTTGCTTTGTAGAATCCGATGTTACTCATAACAGTTGATACAACAGTACTGTCCTTCAACTTGCCAGCACGATTCATCGCATCACCACAGATACACAGAATGAAGTCTCCATCCACCTCAGCGCCTGTCTCATCAATAGCAATCAGACGATCCGCATCCCCGTCAAAAGCAAGACCCAGATCTGCTTTATGATTAAGCACTTCTTGTTTCAGGTTCTCTGGATGAGTTGATCCACATTGCTCATTAATATTCAGGCCGTTAGGCTCAGCGCCAATGGCAATGACTTCTGCACCTAGTTCACTGAACAATTTCGGTGCCAGTTCATAAGCTGCTCCGTTTGCACAGTCCAAAACAATTTTAAGTCCAGAGAACGATTCATTTACAGTCGTTTTCAGGAAATCAAGGTAACGATAACGGGATTCTTCATCTGTCGTTACAGTACCCAGCCCGCCACCAACTGGCCGTGGCAATTGATCTGTCTCCGCATCCATCAGTTCTTCAATCCGGTTCTCTGTTTCATCAGACAGCTTGAAGCCATCTCCACCAAAAAACTTGATTCCGTTATCCTCAACCGGATTGTGGGAAGCGGAGATCATCACGCCTGCGTCAGCTTTCAACAAACGTGCAATATACGCCACTCCTGGCGTGGATACTACGCCCAGACGGATCACATCAGCGCCAATGGACAACAGACCTGCAACCAGTGCGGATTCCAACATCAATCCCGAGATACGAGTATCCATGCCGATAACCACTTTTGGTCTTTCCACACCACCTGCAAGCACGTAACCACCACAACGTCCAATGCTGTAAGCCAGCTCTGCCGTTAACTCTTTATTGGCAACCCCTCTTACACCGTCTGTACCAAAATATTTCCCCATGATTTAACTCCTTCTATTCGCATCATATACGAGCACTATTATTATTTTTTGAGAATTTTAAGATTAGAACGTTTACGGATTCGCGCCACTTTTACTGCCAGTACCGCTGTTATTATTATTTAAATTACCTCGACTGCTTGTGCTCCCCTGTTGACCCTGATCCTGAGTATCCGTATTCGATTCCGTTTCTTCTTCATCAGGAACAGGATCTGTTTCCCCATTTTCAACCTCGGCTGGTGTTGGGTCAGGTGCTACCGTTCCCTCGTCCGTCGGTTCTTCGCCAGGAGTGGTCGTGGTATCTTCAGCCTTTTCGCTAATTTTGACCGTCGCACTCAATGCAGTGGATGATTCATCCAGTTTGGCATAACGGGGCAGGTCGGCTTCAAGCTTGATCTCATGCGTTCCGACCGCAAGTCCAGCAAGATCCCCGGTTAACGTGAGATCATCACTACTCAGACCCTCAAGCATACTTGCTGAGCCTGTAAGTGTGAGGTTCAGACCGCCGCTTCGAGGCGTAACCAGCGTCCCTTCCAGTCCATTCCCCGCACCGGTAAGTGTGATGGGGACGTTCGGAAAGACTTTGGTTGTCTCCTCTGCCTCGTCAAATGGTGATATGGTTACCTTGATCTGAATCGAACTAGGCTCGATTTTCTCAAAACCGGAAGGCGGCGTCAAGTCCACGTTAACTGTCGATGTACCCGACTGATCAAACTGTGTAAGATCAAGGGTTACTTGGTCGTAGGACTGTATACCCGCAAGCGCATCCTCTGATCCATAAACCGAGACTTCTTTCACGCTTGGCTCTACCGTGGAGAGTACCAGGCCTTCCGGAAGCTGTCCCGAATATTTGATTCTTAAGGGTACAGATGTATAGGGCTGATTGACCGGAACTCGGACTTCAACCGTTTGAGGCGTTATAATCGCATTTTCAAGGACCTTGCCTTCAGCATCGTATGCTTGAAGTTTCACTTTTTTCTGTATGACATCTTCCTTGGCATCTTTCACGCTCACACTGCCCTGGACCTTCGCTACAGCCTCAAGTTGCCCTTCGGGCAGAGTAACCTTAACCGGCGTCGAAGGTTCAATTACGGGCGTTCCAGCGCTGTATCCGGCGGATGGTTCCCCTTCGGGTACAATATTCACATTGAAGGATTTGGTGCCCAATTTTTCTACGTTCACCGTAACCATGGAAGGTTCCATGCTGACCACTTCTACCCCTGAAGGCAGATCAGGTACAAGTGGCAGTGTATTGGACCCATCTTTCACCTGACTCAGATCGACCAGTACCTTGTAATCATCATTCGTAAAAATCGATGTTAGCATCGAGCGCTGTCCTTTGATCTCCAGCCGGACCTCATCCGTACTTAATGAAGTAAGCACATAGCTGTTGCTGTCTAATCCATAAGGTTGAACAGGCACCGTACGTTCCACAACCTTGTTGGTTGTCCCTGTCGTAATCGTGGGGGTGGTTGGTACTTCATCCAGATGAATCATGAACCAGAGCAGCAGGCTCACCGCAAGTGCAAGTATTTTGGCAAAGTTATTATTGTTAAACCACTTATCCATTGTTACGTCCTCCCTTCCGTTTCCAGAAGGTTGTCCAGCCATTCTTTTTCAGATTGGATGTAGGGCGCAACTCCTCATACAGTTTGGCAATCAGCGATTCTTCCTTAATATCACGAACGACCTGTCCATTCATTGCCAGTGACACTTGTCCTGTTTCTTCGGAGACAACCAAACAGATCGCATCTGCAACTTCGGTAATCCCGATTGCTGCACGGTGACGTGTTCCCAATTCCTTACTGATAAAAGGATTCTCTGATAATGGCAGATAACAAGCTGCCGCCGAAATCTGTTTTCCCTGTATAATAACGGCTCCATCATGGAGCGGTGTATTTGGAATAAAGATGTTAATCATCAGCTCCGAGCTGACCAGAGAGTGCATCTTAATGCCCGATTCCGTGTAATCGTTCAGACCCGTTTCACGTTCAAATACGACCAATGCGCCAATTTTACGCCGTGACAAATAATTAACTGACTTAATAATCTCACCAATTAACACGGTTAGTTCTTCATCACTCGCTGCCGCTGAACGTCCAAACAGCTTACCGCGTCCCAATTGCTCCAGACCACGACGCAGTTCCGGCTGAAAGATAATGAAGACCGCAACGACACCAAACGTAAACATCTGGTTCATTAACCATTTGAGCGTATACAAGTTTAGCCACGTACTTAATGCCCAGATCAACACAAGGAACAGAATCCCTTTCAGGAGCTGAACCGCACGTGTCCCCCGCACAAGCAAAATCAGTTTGTACATAATATAGGTAACGATCAATATATCGATAACGTCCTTAATGGACTCTGTCCACGTTAAGTCAGCAAAATAATTCATAAGCCAGCCCCCGCTATCCCCATTGATGAGTAAACCCTGATCTCATATTAACCCATTAGGATTTTATATAATCCTTTGTCTCCGCATTTTTGCATCATTTGATTTGTGCAAAATGCTTATCTATATGTAGTAGTATGTTCTCTTTAGTATCTAGGTTATAACGTTAACGTTCAGGTTGCAAGTTACGGCAGTCTCAAACTGCACATAAACATCACATTTACCATGAATTACAAAGTTTGCGTATAAAAAAAGAGTACCCCATGCAATCTGGAGGTACCCTGCTTGGTATATACCATTGAAGAATTTTACCCTGTTCTAGCGATAAGCCACTTCATTTACCATATTGGTTATTTTGTACCAGAACCAGTCCAGCGCCTGATCAATACTTTTCACCTGACCTGAAATATGCGCCGTTGAAGCCTGAAACAGTTGTCCGTCGATAACCGTCAGATTGCCGTTCACATCACCATATACTTGTGCGGTTCCATTTTCTATCGTAAGATCGCCAGCAATTGACTTACCTTCAGGAACAATAACCGTGTTACCCTGAATCACGATCTGGTCCAGATTATTTCCCTTAACAACCATTTCGTTATTCTGATTCCAGAAATTCAAGGCGCTAAAGAGCATCACGACCAAAAAGAAGGCTGCCGCCGTCAGCGCGGGATGTCCTTTGACCCATTTGAGCCATGCTTGCTGTCTCTTGGGCTGGGGCAGAGCATTCATAATTCGATTGGTCAGCTCATCAGAGGCAGACGGTGAATAGTGTTTCATGGCAAAGAGTAACATTTCCGTCTGTTCCAACTCTTTAAAGCGCATGCGACAATCCGGACAGATCACAAGGTGACTTTTCAGTTCAACCTTCTGGGCCGGGGACAACGACTCATCCAAACATTCATGCATTAAAGAGACGGCCGAGTTGCAATCCATATGAGAGCCAATCCTTTCTTAAATCACTTAGTCCATGTGCCATTAAAAAGCACGCATAAGACTTGCATACATTACATACGCATCCGTTTCGGATATGTTTCAAATAATTTCGCCCATATTTAAAGGCGTTTAACATTTATAACTTATACTCCAATTTTTTACGTAGAAAATCACGGCCCCGATGAACGCGTGTCTTGATCGTTGTTACGGGCATACCTGTCACATCACTGATTTCCTGTAGCGACAAGTCCTGTAAATATCTCAGAATCATAACGGACTTATACTTGGCTGGCAAACTGTCAATGGCCTCACGAATGAGTGTCTGCGTTTCTGACAGGAGCGCTTCACTCTCCGGTGTACGATCATCACTCGGGAGCATCGCATAACCATCAGATCCTTCCTGATCATTCAGTTCAGCATCCAAAGAGTATGAAGGTTTCTTTCTACGCAGTCGGTCAATACACAGATTGGTTGCGATCCGGTAAATCCAGGTTGAGAACTTCTGGTTCGGGTCGTACTTCTCCATATTACGAAACACACGCAAAAACGTCTCCTGCACAACGTCTTCAGCTTCATGACGATTGTTCAGCATCCGGTATGCCAAATGAAATAGCTTGTCCTTATATAGTTCAACGATTTCTGCGAAGGCTCTCTGGTCGCCCTTGAGCACCAGTTTAACAAGCCTGTTCTCCAAATTGTCCACCCTTATTCCCCCAGACATGCTGATGGGTCTTCCGTCTTCTGATACCCGTCCACACTTGTAATTCACCAATCAAATCGTAAATCAACTTTGGTCAAAAATCAAGACTGTATGACAAATATCCGCCAAAAACAGTAAAAACGGGAACTCCCGTAGGAGTCCCGTTTAATCTCTTACTCCGTAGAGCAGAGAATGGAGCTTTTTAGTTAACAAAGTAATGGGTACTTTGTTACATATAATTATTCAAATGCAGCAGTTCAATCATCAACCTGTGTTACGCAGTCCTGCAGCGATGCCATTGATTGTCAGCAACACTTCTCTAAGCAGTTCCGTATCATCCTCACCACGTTCACGCATATCTCTGAGCTCGCTCAGAAGTTGAACCTGCATGTAGGACAACGGATCTACATAAGGGTTACGAAGGCGAATGGATTCTTGAATAACCGGTACATCATCCAGAATTTCAGCTTCTCCGGTAATCTTCAGAATCAGCTCTTTTGTGAGCTTGAATTCGGCTTCAATCTGACCGTAAATGCGATCACGGGCTTCCTTGTTCGAAGTCATGGCCGAATATTCTTTGGCAATGACCAGATCTGCCTTGGCTACGGCCATCTGTACCGTATCAATTAATGTACGGAAGAATGGGAAGCTTGCATACATTTCTTTCAGGACAACCAGATTTTCCTCTTTATCCTGATAGTAACTTTGCAATCCTGTTCCTGCCGCATACCATGCCGGAAGCAGATAACGACTTTGAGTCCAGGCGAATACCCAAGGGATCGCTCTCAGATCTTCAAACTTATCGCTATTTTTACGCTTGGATGGACGGGAACCAATATTCAGCTCACCAACCTCCGGAAGCGGCGTTGATTCTTTGAAGAAGGTGAAGAAGTCTGGATCACGGAAAATCAGATCCTGATATTTCGTCAGAGATACTTCCGAAATCTCTTTGATGATGCTGTCCCAATGACGTTCGGATGCTGACTCTTGCGGCTCAAGCCCATTAAGTGCTGCTGTGATTAGAGCCGAAGTTGCCTGCTCCAGACTGCGGTATGCAATCCCCTGAAGGGAATAACGGGAAGAAATAACCTCTCCCTGCTCCGTAATCTTGATGCCCCCACCAATCGTATGTGGTGGTTGAGCAAGAATACTGCGGTTGAGTGGCATGCCGCCACGTCCAAGAGCCCCGCCACGTCCATGGAAGAACTTCAGCTTAACGCCGTGTTCATTACCTACAGCCGTGATGGCATTCATTGCTACGCGCAATTCCCAGTTGGCTGTAACCACGCCGCCATCCTTGTTACTGTCTGAATAACCAAGCATGATTTCATGCAGTTCATTCCGTCCTTTTACGCTTGCGCGGTATACAGGAAGGTTGAACAGCTTCTGCATAATGTCCGAAGCCGCATGTAGATCATCAATCGTTTCAAACAGCGGAACCGCTTGAAGTGTAGATACAACGTCACCGTTGTGTCCTTTGGTGAATAAGCCCACTTCCTTGGCAAATACCATAACCTCCAGCAAATCACTTGCGCCCTGCGTCATACTGATCAGGTAACTTGTGATACAGCCGTTCCCAAATTCGTTCTGGGCACGCTTAATGGTACGGAAGACATCCAGACATTCTTTGGTTCCCTCCGTGTATTGGTGATAAGGAGAAGTAAGCGGACGTGGATCATCCAGCAAACGAGCAAGCAGATCGATTTTACCGTCTTCAGTCAGACGCGCATAATCCTCTACAATGTTCATTTTCGCCAAAATCTCCGACATCGCATTTTCATGTTCCTTACTGTGCTGACGCACATCCAATGCTGCGGTATGGAAACCAAACAACTCGACTTGACGAATCATCTTGCGAATGGTCGTATCTGCTACGTAATCGGCAAAATGATGGCGCAGACTTCGATCAATAATCATCAGTTCATCAATCAAATCCTGTGCGCTATGATAACGGTCAGGTTGACCTAATTTGTTCTCATCCAGTACATTGTTCAGCTTGGCAATCATATAAGCCAATTTGATGCGGTATGGCTCTTTTTCATTCCGCCAGATATCCACTTTTTTCAATGTAACAGAATTACGATCCTGCTCAATCGACTGCACCAGCTCATCCGATACATGAATGATGTTTGTGCTGAAGCTGAGATGGCCCATAAGTTCAATCATAATCCGTTGGTATTCACGCAAAGCGAGCTTGCGTTGCATCAACAGTGTCTGCCATGTTACATCTGAAGTTACCGAAGGATTTCCATCCCGGTCTCCACCGATCCAGGAACCGAACCGCAAATACGTCGGCACATGCCAGTCATGGTCAGGATAAAATTTGTTCAGGCAGCGTTCCAGCTCCTGATATACATCCGGAAGTACGTGGAACAACGTTTCATGAAAGTAATACATCCCGTTCCGCACTTCATCGAGTACAGTCGGTTTGCGGTCGCGAAGTTCATCTGTCTGCCAGAGTGTAATAACCTCATTCAGCAGCTTCTCACGCAACTGTTCACGTTCACGCAACGTCAGCGTAGGATTATCAAGTGACATGACATCTTCGGATATCCGTTTATGGATGTCCAGAATAACCCGGCGCATAGCTTCGGTTGGGTGAGCTGTCATAACAAGTTCCAACGACAAATCGTCGAGAATCTCTTCCACCTCTGTATGAGAAAGTCCACGTTCCTTAAGATCCTGTACTGCTTTCTCAATCGATCCTGGCTGCACAGCGTCCCCAGCAGAACGTTCATAATCCCGTTTACGCCGGATCCGATGGTTTTGTTCAGCAATATTAACTAATTGAAAATAAATAGCGAAAGCCCGAATAACCTGGTGACGATTCTCCGAGTCTAATTCCTGGATCATCGTTTTGAACTCTGCATAGAGTTCTGGCAGAAATTCTGCACGCAACGATTTGCTCGTTTCCCGAATCTTCTCAACGATATCTAGAAGCTCCGTGCCGCCTTGATGGACAAGAACTTCTCCGAGTATATTGCCCAGGAACCGCACGTCTCGCCGAAGCAGGTTGTTGGATTGGCTTTTGCTGGCGGTTACCATAGTTTCAGTCATGCTTATCCTCCCATCTGATCGTTCCATTCGTACACGTAAATTTGACACCTTCATAACATCATACAATAAAATGGTACGAAAATCTTTATTTTTCTACTAGAAAAAATGGGGATTATCCCCGATTTACAGCACAAAAACACGCTTTTTTATTCATTTTCTTGTTCTGCTTCAATTAATGGTCATATACTGTCGCATGATACCTTTTTCACGTACTTTAGATGAATCAAAAGTCTCATACCTATTCTTAAAAACTCATAAATATACAGTTCTTTTAGATATGATCCCATGTACCTGATATTAAGGTTAAACCGCATATTTTCATTGTTTGAGAACAGATGATATACAAAGAAACATGACCGGCAAAGCAAGCTTTTGTATACTTTACCACAGTGACGCAATAAATTAAAGATGTAATTATAATTTTCTTCCCACTACAGTCTGCTTATTAGGGGAGTTTCTTATGTATGTTCCTAACCTACTGCAATCATAGGGATATCTTAACACATCATTTCTACATAATGTTCTTAGCTTTTTGGGCAGATTAATCTATAGCTCTTACTAAAAAGGAGGAATCCAAATGATGAAGAAAGGTACAACAATTATTGCTTCCGTGCTTCTGGTGGCCGCGATGGCCGGCCCTGCTGCTGCTGATGGTCATATGTCCAAAGGAATGGATACCAACACCAACGGATCACGTGTCCGGTCTTATCAAGACACCAACTACATGGATCGCACAAACACCAACCTGAATATGGATGGAAACTACCGCAACAATGGTGACTATCGTACCAACAGTGTTCGTGCTAACGCCACGACAACCAACCGTGACAACGGCATGGATTGGGGCTGGCTTGGTTTGCTGGGACTGCTTGGATTAGCGGGCATGCGTAAAAGAGTGACGGATCACAACGAACGTTAAATTGTGCGCTCTTCACTATACAATAGCTGCTACGTCTTAGAAACAGCTCATCGACAAGGATAAACAGAAGAGCCAAGACCTCCCTATTTGGATTACGAAGGGGTCTTGGCTCTTTTTTAAATAAACCTGTACTGTTCCTTACATAAAATAACTGCTAATTCTTACGTTAATAAAAATAAAAGAGCCTTTGCAGATGCAGAGGCTCTTTCATTATATCCTGTAAGCGGGTGATGGGAATCGAACCCACGCTATTAGCTTGGAAGGCTAAAGTTCTACCATTGAACTACACCCGCATAAACAAAAATCGGGATGACACGATTTGAACATGCGACCCCCTGGTCCCAAACCAGGTGCTCTACCAAGCTGAGCTACATCCCGATACTAAAAAAATAATGGCGCGCCCTGAGAGATTCGAACTCCCGGCCTTTTGATTCGTAGTCAAACGCTCTATCCAGCTGAGCTAAGGGCGCAAAAATATTGGAGCGGAAGACGGGAATCGAACCCGCGACCCTCGCCTTGGCAAGGCGATGCTCTACCGCTGAGCCACTTCCGCAAATAAAGGATGCGCGTGGAGGGACTTGAACCCCCACGTCAAAGACGCTAGATCCTAAGTCTAGTGCGTCTGCCAATTCCGCCACACGCGCATATGATGGTGAGTCATGAAGGGCTCGAACCTTCGACACCCTGATTAAAAGTCAGGTGCTCTACCAACTGAGCTAATGACTCATACTAAAATGGCTGGGGATATAGGATTTGAACCTATGCATGACGGAGTCAAAGTCCGTTGCCTTACCGCTTGGCTAATCCCCAATAAAAATATGGTGGAGGCTGAGGGGATCGAACCCCCGACCCTCTGCTTGTAAGGCAGATGCTCTCCCAGCTGAGCTAAGCCTCCAACTATATGACCCGTAGGGGATTCGAACCCCTGTTACCTCCGTGAAAGGGAGGTGTCTTAACCCCTTGACCAACGGGCCCCATTTCCAAAGCTCTCAACCGGGATCGAACCGGTGACCTCATCCTTACCATGGATGCACTCTACCTACTGAGCTATGAGAGCAAATGGCTCCCCGAACAGGGCTCGAACCTGTGACAACTCGATTAACAGTCGAGTGCTCTACCAACTGAGCTATCAGGGAATAATATGCATTTGCAGTGCAAATGCAATTCATCGTACAACGTCCACATGCAGAGCCTGTTTTCTATGTATGATGAAAGAGTTCGCTTGGCGGCGTCCTACTCTCCCAGGACCCTGCGGTCCAAGTACCATCGGCGCTAGAGGGCTTAACGGTCGTGTTCGGGATGGGTACGTGTGGAACCCCTCCGCCATCGCCACCAAACGCATAGCTTACATTTCAGAGATCGTTCTCTGAAAACTAGATTCGAAACGAAACATGCGAATTATCACTTGCTATTGGATAAGCCCTCGACCGATTAGTACTGGTCAGCTCCATGCATTGCTGCACTTCCACCCCCAGCCTATCTACCTCGTCGTCTTCAAGGGGTCTTACATACTGGGAAATCTCATCTTGAGGGGGGCTTCACGCTTAGATGCTTTCAGCGTTTATCCCGTCCGTACATAGCTACCCAGCGGTGCTCCTGGCGGAACAACTGGTACACCAGCGGTACGTCCATCCCGGTCCTCTCGTACTAAGGACAGCTCCTCTCAAATTTCCTACGCCCACGACAGATAGGGACCGAACTGTCTCACGACGTTCTGAACCCAGCTCGCGTACCGCTTTAATGGGCGAACAGCCCAACCCTTGGGACCTACTTCAGCCCCAGGATGCGATGAGCCGACATCGAGGTGCCAAACCTCCCCGTCGATGTGGACTCTTGGGGGAGATAAGCCTGTTATCCCCAGGGTAGCTTTTATCCGTTGAGCGATGGCCCTTCCATGCGGTACCACCGGATCACTAAGCCCGACTTTCGTCCCTGCTCGACTTGTAGGTCTCGCAGTCAAGCTCCCTTATGCCTTTGCACTCTTCGAATGATTTCCAACCATTCTGAGGGAACCTTTGGGCGCCTCCGTTACTCTTTAGGAGGCGACCGCCCCAGTCAAACTGCCCACCTGACACTGTCCCCGCACCGGATTACGGTACCAGGTTAGAACCTAGATACGATCAGGGTGGTATCCCAACGTTGCCTCCACGCAAGCTGGCGCTCACGTTTCAAAGGCTCCCACCTATCCTGTACAGATCGTACCCAAATTCAATATCAAGCTGCAGTAAAGCTCCATGGGGTCTTTCCGTCTTGTCGCGGGTAACCTGCATCTTCACAGGTATTAAAATTTCACCGGATCTCTCGTTGAGACAGCGCCCAAGTCGTTACGCCATTCGTGCGGGTCAGAATTTACCTGACAAGGAATTTCGCTACCTTAGGACCGTTATAGTTACGGCCGCCGTTTACTGGGGCTTCGGTTCACAGCTTCGGATTGCTCCTAACCACTCCCCTTAACCTTCCAGCACCGGGCAGGCGTCAGCCCGTATACTTCGCCTTACGGCTTCGCACAGACCTGTGTTTTTGCTAAACAGTCGCTTGGGCCTTTTCACTGCGGCCCCCTCGTGCTATTCACACTACCGGGGCACCCCTTCTCCCGAAGTTACGGGGTCATTTTGCCGAGTTCCTTAACGAGAGTTCTTCCGCGCGCCTTAGAATACTCTTCTCGCCTACCTGTGTCGGTTTGCGGTACGGGCACCTTCACCTGGCTAGAGGCTTTTCTTGGCAGTGTGAGATCATGACCTTCGCTACTACAATTTTCGCTCCCCATCACAGCTCAGCCTTACAATGTGCGGATTTGCCTACACATCAGCCTTACTGCTTAGACGGACATCCATCAGTCCGCGTCACTACCCTACTGCGTCCCCCCATTGCTCATAACGGCTTACGGTGGTACAGGAATTTCGACCTGTTGTCCTTCGACTACGCCTTTCGGCCTCGCCTTAGGTCCCGACTTACCCTGAGCGGACGAGCCTTCCTCAGGAACCCTTAGGCTTTCGGCGGATCAGATTCTCACTGATCTTTTCGTTACTCATACCGGCATTCTCACTTGTATAATGTCCAGCGCTCCTTACGGTACACCTTCAACCCTTATACAACGCTCCCCTACCCCTGATGCAAAGCATCAAGCCATAGCTTCGGTGGTGTGTTTAGCCCCGTTACATTTTCGGCGCAGAGTCACTCGACCAGTGAGCTATTACGCACTCTTTCAATGGTGGCTGCTTCTAAGCCAACATCCTGGTTGTCTGTGCAACTCCACATCCTTTCCCACTTAACACACACTTGGGGACCTTAGCTGATGGTCTGGGCTGTTTCCCTTTTGACAATGGATCTTAGCACTCACTGTCTGACTCCCGGAAGTAAGTCTATGGCATTCGGAGTTTGACTGAGCTTGGTAACCCTTGCGGGCCCCGCACCCAATCAGTGCTCTACCTCCACGACTCTGTTTTCCGAGGCTAGCCCTAAAGCTATTTCGGGGAGAACCAGCTATCTCCGAGTTCGATTGGAATTTCTCCGCTACCCCCACCTCATCCCCGCATTTTTCAACATGCGTGGGTTCGGGCCTCCAGTGCGTGTTACCGCACCTTCACCCTGGACAGGGGTAGATCACCCGGTTTCGGGTCTACGTCCACGTACTATATCGCCCTATTCAGACTCGCTTTCGCTGCGGCTCCGGCTCTTCACCTTAACCTTGCACGGGAACGTAACTCGCCGGTTCATTCTACAAAAGGCACGCCATCACCCCTAAAACGGGCTCTGACTTTTTGTAAGCACACGGTTTCAGGTTCTATTTCACTCCCCTTCCGGGGTGCTTTTCACCTTTCCCTCACGGTACTGCTTCACTATCGGTCGCTAGGAAGTATTTAGCCTTGGCAGATGGTCCTGCCGGATTCATACGGGGTTTCACGTGCCCCGCACTACTCGGGATCCGTCTCGGAGGGAACAGACTTTCAACTACAGGGCTTTTACCTTCTTTGGCGGGCCTTTCCAGACCTCTTCGCTTAACCGGTTCCTTTGTAACTCCATGTGAGACGTCCCACAACCCCAAAGAGCAAGCTCTCTGGTTTGGGCTTCTCCGCGTTCGCTCGCCGCTACTGACGGAATCACTATTGTTTTCTCTTCCTCAGGGTACTTAGATGTTTCAGTTCCCCTGGTATGCCTCTGCACAACCTATGTATTCAGTTGTGAGTAACTGGAAATTACCCCAGCTGGGTTTCCCCATTCGGACACCCCCGGATCAAAGCTTGCTTACAGCTCCCCGAGGCAGTTTCGTTGTTCGCCACGTCCTTCATCGGCTCCTAGCGCCTAGGCATCCTCCGTGTGCTCTTAGTAGCTTAACCATTGCGCTCGTGTTCGAGCTGTCGCTCCGCTTGGTTTGGACTACGTCCAAATCCAAAAGTCGCTCCATTTCGATCACTCGCTCCAGCAATCTACCGTTTTTATTGAAACTTGTTTAACACAAGTTCAGCTAAAAAGGAATGTTCTAATTCGCGTTTGTTTCGTTTCGATATCTAGTTTTCAAAGAACAAACTTGTAAAACATTTTTGGTGGAGCCAAGCGGGATCGAACCGCTGACCTCCTGCTTGCAAGGCAGGCGCTCTCCCAGCTGAGCTATGGCCCCATAAAAAGTTTAAAGGTATAAATGGTGGGCCCTGGTGGACTCGAACCACCGGCCTCACCCTTATCAGAGGTGCGCTCTAACCAACTGAGCTAAGGGCCCACATTACATATACTATTTGAACCCAAAATGGGTTACGCTTGGCGGCGTTCTACTCTCCCAGGACCCTGCGGTCCAAGTACCATTGACGCTGAAGGGCTTAACGGTCGTGTTCGGGATGGGAACGTGTGGAACCCCTTCGCTATCGCCACCAAACGTTTGAGAGTTTGAGCTCTCAAAACTGAGCAACGAGTGAGTTGTTTGTGCTCTTCATTTCATCCACACTGAAGTGACGGACCGAAATGAATCGCTGTTGCAGGTTCTAAGAACCTGCGTATTTGAATGTTTCCGTTGCAGGAAACGATTCTCCATAGAAAGGAGGTGATCCAGCCGCACCTTCCGATACGGCTACCTTGTTACGACTTCACCCCAATCATCTATCCCACCTTCGGCGGCTGGCTCCTTGCGGTTACCCCACCGACTTCGGGTGTTATAAACTCTCGTGGTGTGACGGGCGGTGTGTACAAGACCCGGGAACGTATTCACCGCGGCATGCTGATCCGCGATTACTAGCAATTCCGACTTCATGCAGGCGAGTTGCAGCCTGCAATCCGAACTGAGACCGGCTTTGTTGGGATTGGCTCCATCTCGCGATTTCGCAGCCCGTTGTACCGGCCATTGTAGTACGTGTGTAGCCCAGGTCATAAGGGGCATGATGATTTGACGTCATCCCCACCTTCCTCCGGTTTGTCACCGGCAGTCTATCTAGAGTGCCCACCCGAAGTGCTGGCAACTAAATATAAGGGTTGCGCTCGTTGCGGGACTTAACCCAACATCTCACGACACGAGCTGACGACAACCATGCACCACCTGTCTCCTCTGTCCCGAAGGAAAGATACATCTCTGCATCGATCAGAGGGATGTCAAGACCTGGTAAGGTTCTTCGCGTTGCTTCGAATTAAACCACATACTCCACTGCTTGTGCGGGTCCCCGTCAATTCCTTTGAGTTTCAGTCTTGCGACCGTACTCCCCAGGCGGAGTGCTTAATGTGTTAACTTCGGCACCAAGGGTATCGAAACCCCTAACACCTAGCACTCATCGTTTACGGCGTGGACTACCAGGGTATCTAATCCTGTTTGCTCCCCACGCTTTCGCGCCTCAGCGTCAGTTACAGCCCAGAGAGTCGCCTTCGCCACTGGTGTTCCTCCACATATCTACGCATTTCACCGCTACACGTGGAATTCCACTCTCCTCTTCTGCACTCAAGTCACCCAGTTTCCAGTGCGATCCGGGGTTGAGCCCCGGGATTAAACACCAGACTTAAATGACCGCCTGCGCGCGCTTTACGCCCAATAATTCCGGACAACGCTTGCCCCCTACGTATTACCGCGGCTGCTGGCACGTAGTTAGCCGGGGCTTTCTTCTCAGGTACCGTCACCTTGAGAGCAGTTACTCTCCCAAGCGTTCTTCCCTGGCAACAGAGCTTTACGATCCGAAAACCTTCATCACTCACGCGGCATTGCTCCGTCAGGCTTTCGCCCATTGCGGAAGATTCCCTACTGCTGCCTCCCGTAGGAGTCTGGGCCGTGTCTCAGTCCCAGTGTGGCCGATCACCCTCTCAGGTCGGCTACGCATCGTCGCCTTGGTGAGCCGTTACCTCACCAACTAGCTAATGCGCCGCAGGCCCATCCCCAAGTGACAGATTGCTCCGTCTTTCCAGTTTCCTTCAGGCGAAGAAAACAACTATTCGGTATTAGCTACCGTTTCCGGTAGTTGTCCCAAACTTGAGGGCAGGTTGCCTACGTGTTACTCACCCGTCCGCCGCTAAGTATCAAGGAAGCAAGCTTCCTATCAACTCCGCTCGACTTGCATGTATTAGGCATGCCGCCAGCGTTCGTCCTGAGCCAGGATCAAACTCTCCAATAAAGTATTGAAAAGAGCGATAAGCTCATTTTGAATCTGACGAGATTAAAAATCTCATTTGTGCTCCAGTCGATTCAAGCCAAGGCTTGTCTCAAACTTTCGCGTTCATTCTGCAAGCAGAATGTTTACTCACTCGTTGTTCAGTTTTCAAAGATCAAACATTCAATTTAGTGCTATTTTTCATGTTGTCGTCGTTTCAGCGGCGACTTTTATAATATATCATGTTGAAGTTCTCTTTGCAAGCATTATTTTTTCGATTATTTTCAATCGCTTTATTTTCATGCTTGTTTCGGTGAACCGCTCCTAAAAAAGGAACGAAAATTAATTTACCATATGAAATTAGAAAGGTCAACCCTTTTTCGACAAAAAGTATGAACCCCTTAACAATTTCACATTCTCATGGTTCAGAGGTACAGCACCCGCTATGAAGAGCCGCACCTCACTTCCACTACTGTAAATCGAATATATGACTAGCTTCAGCATTATGGCTTCGACTTTTTCAGCTTCCCACCTCTTGCATACTTGGACAACTCTTTTGGCGGGGCAAAGCGTGCATACATGCGGAACACAGTCTTATATCGGCTCGCGATAGCATATTTGATCTCTTGGTCAAGACGATTATCACTTAGATCGAAAAGCATCTCATCTAATTCTTTACGCAGCACATAGTCTAGTTCCTTGCATTCCTTCTCGTTAAACAACATACCCAGCATTAGAGTTCTCCTTTTTGTGCATAGCCTCTTTATCACACTTACACAAGTTTCATGCAACACCCCGTGCATTCGCTTTTGTGGGTGCTGCTGGAACCCGTTTTATTGTTATGGTCAACTTTCTGAAAATTTATGAATGCCAACCAGCACAAAATTTTATCCTCTCACCAGAGTATACGTAAGTGTGCTTTCGATGATTGCTGCAACAAGAAGCAAGATGACAACCCAGAAGGATGCCGTTAACGTCCTATTCATGAATGCTCTCCACCGGGCGCCCATCATATTTCGCTTGTCACTTCCAAGTTGTGCAAGGCTTTTGATAACCAGACCACCAAACTTCAGTCCGAAGGCGCAAGCAATAATTATGACCGGAATCTCAATAATGCCATGCGGAAGTAAACCTTTAACCACAATATCATAGAAGCTTGCTCCATAATTCATCGTGGTGTGCACCACAAATCCAAGGACCATCCCATTGATCAGCAGGAAGATGACAGGCAGAATTCCGAAGAATATACCGGCATAGATGACAAGTACACTTTTGATGGCATTATTGAAAAAGATAAATAGAAAGAAGTTCCATTGCACATTGCCCCCCTGCTCCAGCCGTTCACTGACTTCACGTAATCCTCCGATTTGGTTCAACAACAGTTCTTCCAGTGGCCCTGTACTCACCCATCCTGCCCCTATACCAACAGCAAACAAAACTACGGACCAGATTAATGCACTGCGGATGGAACCAAGATCTTTAAGAAATGTACTGAATTTTAACATAATAACCTCCTGTAGAATCTAAAATGATGGACAAACAAGGATCAGTGACGAATAACTGGGCAGTACGAGCATACATTGGAGAGTAAACAAGCATTTCTTATGGGAGAGGGGCGCTTATTGAAATGAACTCGTTCTATGTATTTAGCGGCAAAAAGATTAAACGGTACCTGATTGTCCTCGTTGCTGCCATCTTTGCAATCGGTATTATCTATCTGGAGAGAGGCAATGTCTCCGTATTCTCGGAGGAAGCACCATCAGCCGTCTACAGCGTTCCAACCGAGAAGAAGGTAATCGCACTTACCTTTGACATTAGCTGGGGGGATAAACGGACAGAGCCGATTTTGAAAGTTCTTCAGGAGAATAAAGTGCAGAAGGCAACCTTTTTCCTTTCCTCCCCCTGGAGCAAGACACACCCCGAAATTGTTACTGCCATCAAAGAGGCAGGATATGAAATTGGCAGCCATGGTCACAGACATGAGAACTACAGCAGCCTGACTGAGGAAGAAATTCGCAAAGAAATTTCGACAGCTCATAGCATTTTAACCGATTTAACGGGAAAAGAACCGAAATTACTACGTCTGCCCAACGGGGACTTTGACAAACGAGTGCTTCAGGTAGCCAATAGTCTGAATTATCAGGTTGTGCAGTGGGATACCGACTCCTTGGATTGGAAAAACCCTGGTGTACAGACCATTGTTGATCGCGTGGTTAGTAAGGCACATCCAGGGGACATCGTACTGCTGCATGCAAGCGATTCTTCTAAACAAACTCATGAAGCACTCCCAGTCATTATCGACAAGTTGAAAAATCAGGGCTATGAATTTGTTACCGTGTCTGAGTTGCTCAACCACTCCAGTATGGAAGGTAAGGAAGTTCGTGACCAAGCCAGCGGTCAATGATTACTCAATTATGAGCTATAGCTCAATTAGGTGTGTAAAAGTTGAAAAGAGCTAACCAGGTTAGCTCTTTTTGGTATGTTTTTTATACAAAATAAATTCTATGCTCGGCTTTCTTTCAACTGTTCTGCCTTTCCACTTACACTCCGGTTCGTCGATACATCCACCAGCCTGTGCAATATCAGCATTTGGTATGCATTACATAGGAGCAAGGGAACCACAATAAATATGGTTGCAGCATTCACATCAATACGTAATACGCCGATCGTCTCCACTATGGTGACGGCAATCATGAAAAAGAGTGTAGGTACGAGCGCGGAGATATGAGTCAGCTTTACTTTAACGTAAGCGGTAACAATTGCAGCTGCCAAAATAATGATACCTAACACAATATCCGATATACGCTCCCGGTCTCCCCCAACAAACAAACGTAAAAACATCACGTCAAGCAGGGCTAACACCGTTAGTACAATCTGCACGATCTGCCAACCGCGCTTTGGAAATACACCTTTACCCATATAATTCAATATCAGATATGCAAAGAAACCCATTTGTGAATACACGCTGATCATAACCCCTGATCCAAATAGGATCAAAAGATACAGAAGAAAATCATTCAATCCATTTGTTTTCTCCCCGTTCACCAGCATCATAATCAATCCTGTACCTAATGCTCCCGCGGCCCCGATAAGCAAGGCTGTCCAAAACAGGAAAAACCATCTACGTAAATTCAAATGTTTTCCACCCCCGAGTGTTTATTTTACCAACCTTCTCAGCAAAAAACCATCATTGCTCAACATATTTCCCCCTTTCCCATCACATACTACATCCAGTATCTAATCAAGGAGGGATTGTACACATGAAACGGCCTTTGTGGCAGCTATGCTGTGTCGTACTGGGGCTATCCGTCATGCTTGCCGGCTGCGGTTCAGATCAGAGTTCTTCGCCTCCTCAGGGCAGTTATAAAGAGATGAAAACAATGGTTGTAGATATTTTGAAAAGTGACGAAGGCAAGAAAGCGGTGGAGGAAGCTCTTACAGGTCAAAGCTCATCCAGCGGAAGTAGCGGTTCTGAAGAAGGCGGCGGTTCGGGTGGTGCTTCGGGATCCATTGGTATGAAAATGTTAATGCCTGTGCAATCTTCGGAACAAATACGTATTGCAGTAAAAGATACCATTACAGCTCCCGAATATAAGAAGGAATTCGAAAAGATCATGACTGATCCGCAGTTTGCGGGTGAATTTGCCAAAGTGATCAACGCACAAAGTAAACAACTTCATATGCAATTGATTAAAGATCCCACATATCAAAAGTCTGTTGAAGACATCATGAAGTCACCTGAGGTATCCAAGATGTTCATGGATATGACGAAGACTCCGGATTATCGCAAACAGACCATGACTGTCATGCAGGAAGTGATGCAAAACCCGTTGTTTCGCATGGAAGTACTCACTTTGCTCAAGAAGGTAGTGCAGGAGGAATTGCAACCTAAAGTGGAAAGTGGCGGACAACAAGGGCAAGAGCAAGGCGGACAGCAAGACGGTCAGGGCCAAGGTGGCAGTGATGGCGGAGATGGTGGAAGCAGTGGAGATTCAGGCGGCGGATCATAAACAGCAGGTGTTAATACGCACCACAGATACTGAAAAGCCTGCATCCAAGTGGACGCAGGCTTTATTTGTATTTATAACACTCATACCATTAGAATTTGGATTCAATGGACCGGGCAACTTCATCGTAGATAGCCCCTATGCGGGAATCTGCTTTGTAAACAGAAGGTGAGAAATCAGGCTCGGACGGATGATTATCCGGCGTGCCTAATGGAATCTGGGCAAGCAAGCTTGTATGCAGACTTTCCGCAAGTCTTCCCCCGCCTCCACGACCAAAGACATAATCCTTCTCTCCGCAACTGCCACACTCATAGTAAGCCATATTCTCAACCACACCAAGTAACTCATGATCGGTCTGAATGGCCATCGCCCCCGCTCGTGCTGCGACAAAAGCTGCTGTTGCATGCGGCGTGGTAACGATGATTTCCTTGCTCTGTGGCAACATCTGATGCACATCCAAAGCAACATCTCCCGTACCTGGTGGCAAATCCAGTAATATATAATCCAATTCGCCCCACTGGACATCCGTAAAGAATTGACGCAGCATCCGACCTAGCATGGGTCCACGCCAGATTACCGGGTTGTTCTCCCGAATAAAGAAGCCCATCGACATGACTTTGACGCCAAAACGTTCAACCGGTTGAATAACACCATCTTCAACGACCGGATATTCTTCAATCCCCATCATGTCGGGTACACTGAAGCCATAGATATCCGCATCAATCAAGCCCACTTTCTTGCCTTGACGTGCCAAGGCTGCAGCGAGATTAACGGTTACCGTTGATTTACCAACGCCACCTTTACCACTGGCCACAGCAATAAAACGAACACCTGATTCAGGACTTAACAGCTCATGTCCATCCAGACCCGCTGCGTGACCTTTTACGAGCACTTCGTCCCGATCTGGCTCTTCATCGGGTTGTCCCATATTCAGGCTCTCACGATCATGCTCAGAAGCTGCACGTACACGAATATGTACATCTTTCAGTCCGTGCTGGGACAACAGATTACGCGCTGCATCACTCAAGGCTGTTGTATCCTCAGGTCGATTTTCCAGTGTCACTATGGTCAGAGCCACATGATTTTCTTTCACCATAATATCTCGAACCCATTCCAGTTCGGTCAGACTTACTCCCAATTGTGGTTCTTGTAATGGCTGTAATAGTTCAAGTATCTGTTCTTTTGATAACATCAGACAGCACCTCAGCTTTATCTATTGGCATGTAATTAGGTATGCTGATCCAATTATATCATTACCTTTCTTGTTCTGACTAACTTTTAGGCCGTTCTCCTGAGGAATATCTGAGAATTCCATTATAGATCGAAGCAGCTACCTTGCGTTGATAAGCTTCGTCGGCAAGCATACGTGCCTCCTCCGGATGAGAAAGGAAACCCACTTCTACCAGGGCTGAAGGGATCTTCAGAGCTTGTAACAGATAAACCGTATTCACCGTTTTGGCGATTCGATCTGTATTCTCCAGATTACGAACCATCTCTTGTTGAAGCAGATTGGCCAAACCTTCGTTATCCGGATGGTTAGTTGTATAGAAAACCTGAGCTCCACTCCATCGGTTGGACGGGACGCTGTTCATGTGAATGCTAATAAAGAGATCTGCTTGCTTATCCTCTATCCGCCGTACTCTTTGTTTCAGATCTTCCGTCTTGCGTTTGGAGTACCCCTTGGTGTCCGATTCCGCCAAATCAGTGTCTATTTCTCGTGTCATAACCACTAAGGCCCCTGCCTGCTGCAAATAATCTCTCACATACAGGGCGATAGACAGATTGATATCTTTTTCAATAACCCCCTGTTTACTTACCGCTCCTCCATCTGGACCTCCGTGCCCTGCATCAATGGCAATGACCTTACCTGCCATCGGCAAACTCCAATAACCTGACATCTTAGCGGAAGGCAGTTCATATGACATTACCGCCACTAACATGGCCAGCAGACAGAGACTCAGCATGACCCTTTTGATTGTTTTTAACCTAATCCAGACTACAAAGTGTTTCCCCATATTTTTACGCATAAAAAACCACCTCGTCCCTATAAATGACTCTAATCATCTATATGGGACAAGATGGACAAATATACCGCTAGGAGCGGACTTGCTCCGCCATTCCTTCAATCAGCACCTCAGCTACCTCAGGACGTGTAAATTCAGGTGGAGGGCACTGGCCGTCACGGAGCAACCCGCGTACTTTGGTGCCGGAAAGCGCCATATGATGTTCTTTGTCATGTGGGCAAGTTTTGCTGGATGCCATGTTTCCACATTTGGTACAGAAGAAACTATGTTCGAAGAACAACGGAGTGATCCCCAGTTCCTCTGCTGTAAAGTTAGTAAAGATCTCCTGTGCTTCATATGTTCCATAATAATCACCAACACCCGCATGGTCACGACCAACAATAAAGTGGGTACACCCGTAATTTTTGCGAACCATCGCATGGAAAATAGCTTCACGTGGACCGGCATACCGCATGGCTGCGGGGAACACACCAAGGAACGCACGATCAGCCGGGTAATAGTTCTCCAGTAATATCAGATAACTCTTCATCCGAACATCTGCGGGAACATCGTCGGACTTCGTCTCTCCAACAAGCGGATTCAGGAAGAGTGCGTCTACAATATCCATAGCGCTCTTCTGGATGTACTCATGAGCCTGGTGAACCGGATTACGTGTCTGAAAACCGACTACCGTCTTCCAACCCTTCTCCTGAAAAATCTTCCGGGTATCTGCAGGATCATAATAGAACTCTTCAAATTTCGGAGGTTTTGGACGGTTCAGAACTTGGATTGGACCTCCTACGTATGTTGCAGGGCGCTCCAAAAGTTTTTTCAACACCAGGGCGCTCGGGATCATCTGTTTTGAATACACGCCGGGCTTCTTCACCCTGATCCACCTGGTATATACTTTCGACTTCAAGCAATCCATAAGTGACTCCATCTTGATCACCAACAAGTTTCACACGTTCACCAATCTGGAGGGATGCGGCTTGTTTATCGTCAACAGCAAGTGTGATTGGTATACTTCAGGCTGTTCCATCGGCGAGACGCATGCGAGACACCACCGAAAGGTAATCTTCCTCATTCAAGAAACCTTCAAGTGGTGAGAATCACCCACACCAATCAGATCCAAATCTGATATCGTCCAGGTATTATAAGCAAAGAGGATAAGTTTTTACTGCCTTGCAACAATTGCTCCTGTTCTTTTCCTTGTACGATACGCTGAACCAGCGTACCTCCATGTGGCAGAATCGATGTCATCTTGTCAGTTCCTTGTGTATCTATTATTTATGAAGGCCACATTCCGTTTTATCATTACCAGACCAGCGTCCAGCACGAGGGTCCTCGCCAGGCATAACCTGACGTGTGCAATGCTCACAGCCAATACTCGGGTAGTTCTGATCATGTAGAGGATTATATACAACGTTATTGTCACGAATATATTGCCATACATCCTCCGTCGTCCAATGTGCAATCGGATTAAACTTCATCAGGCCAAATTTTGAATCATACTCAACCTTCTTGGAGTTTGCACGAGTTGGTGCTTGATCTCTGCGAATACCTGTAATCCATGCATCATACTGAGAAAGAATTCGTGTTAACGGTTCGACTTTGCGAATGTTACAGCACGCATTGGGATCAGACTTCCACAACTCTTCACCGTGTTGAGCTGCCTGCTCTTCCGGAGTAATCTTAGGTGACACGCGTACAAATTCAAGGTTGTAGTTCTCTTGCATTTTATCACGTGTTTCATATGTTTCTTTGAAGTGGAAATCAGTATCCAGATAAAAAATATCTGTGGATGGGCTGATCTTCTGCAACATATCTACAAGTACAACATCTTCCGCACCAAAGCTACAAGCAAAAGTGATATTAGGAAATGTTTCAATAGCATAACGAATAATATCCTCTGGACTAGCATGCTCCAGTTCCTCTGCCTTCGTCCGTGCCAATTCTTCTTTCTCCAACAAGTTCATCCGTGAATTTCCCCCATTCTGCATTCAATACATCTTAAAGCCGACTAATCTAATATGAATTATGTTTAGTATAAATCTTTCAATGCGGATGTCAATGCCTGCCATATGGTAAAATAAATCAGTTTTTGCCCATTTTTGATTGTCGCTCTAACACAATATTTTGGTTCAATTTATCCATTTCTCTGTTATTGAGATAAAAACAATGATGTTGGCCCAGGTCATTAGACAGGTAAAAATACATCTCTTAGCCTGGGAAACCATTTCTGTTACTGGGTTTGGACAGTTCTTGTCGTCAAAAATAACATCAAAAAAACACTGGGTGATTAAAGTTGAAGGAAGAAAAGCTAAAGTTTTAAAGGGAGCAGCGTTGCGAGTTTTAGCTGTTGATATGTAAGGGACTTTTATCTTTTCCATAAGAAATACTGATATGGTTTGCAATAAAGATTTAAGCGCAAAACAGTAAGCTGAGTACATTCAAGAAATCCGGCGCGAGTTCTAAACGATGATTCATATGAGCTGTTATAAAATGTGTGGTGAGCGATGCGTAAGAGCGTAAGAGCAAATCCAATGATCTAAAACGATTAGAGAGGTTCAGTACGATGTAGATGTATTAACGTACATATTATAGGACTGTATTGAGGTACATTAAGAGCACATTGAAAAGGCAATGAAGGAAAAATGCACAAGCATGGGGAGGGACATCAGAGCTATGAGAGCTATCGCATAAACTAATATAATAAATGCGTATTAGTCATGAATATATAAAAAAGCCTTTGACCGAGGCCAAAGGCTTTTAATATTAACGTTTGGAGAACTGAGGTGCGCGACGAGCCGCTTTAAGACCGTATTTTTTACGCTCTTTCATACGTGGGTCACGAGTCAGGAATCCTGCTTTTTTCAGGGATGCACGGTATTCCGGATCTGCTTTGAGCAGAGCGCGGGAGATACCATGACGGATTGCGCCGGCTTGACCGGAGATTCCGCCACCATGAGCAATAACAAGAACGTCATAGTTGTTGAGCGTTTCTGTCAAGTTCAGTGGTTGTTTTACGATCAGTTTGAGTGTTTCCAAACCGAAGTATTCATTAATATCACGTTTATTGATGACAATGCGTCCTTCACCCGGTACAAGGCGAACACGTGCTACCGAATGTTTACGACGACCTGTCCCATAGTATTGTACTTGTGCCATGAAACTGTCCTCCTTTTAATTAACCGCGAAGTTCGTAAACTTCTGGTTTTTGTGCTGCATGTGGATGCTCAGTGCCTCTGTACGCTTTAAGTCTCAACTTCATTTTCTCGCCCATGCGAGTTTTAGGAAGCATACCGCGAACAGCCAATTCCAACATACGCTCAGGTTTGTTTTTAACCATCTCTTCAGCTGTAGTTACTTTCAAACCACCTGGGTGCATTGAGTGACGGTAGTATTTTTTACCTTGCATTTTCTTACCAGTCAATACGATTTTCTCAGCATTGATGATAACAACGAAATCGCCAGTGTCCACATGTGGAGTGAATTGTGGCTTGTGTTTGCCGCGAATCAAAGCTGCTGCTTCGCTCGCCAAACGTCCGAGGGTTTTGCCTTCAGCATCAATGATGTGCCATTGGCGCTCAACTTCGTTAGGCTTCGCCATGTACGTAGTACGCATGAAAAGTTCCTCCTTAAAATGTTCAAAATCATCATTTTCATTTATCTTCGTTCGTTAAGTTATAACTTTAGGTGTTGATGGATTGTAAATTTGATGTGAACCTCTTAATTGGGGCTGTGGGAAAGCCATTAAGAAAACACAACTTTTATATTACATGATAGGCGATTAAATCGCAAGTGTTAATTAAGCTTTTCACTCACCAAATTTAATCTTTTTTGTATTCAAGATCCCAGAGCATTAAACCGCAGCTAACTGCAGTAGGTCCTGCAGCAGATCGATTACATGCAGCAATCATATTTGGTACATCAGAGGCTTTCCGTTTGCCCTCTCCGATCTCCAGCAGTGTCCCTACAATGATACGAACCATATGCTGCAAAAAGCCGTTACCACTCACATAAATGTGAATGACACCCTGATCGCGCGGATGGTCTCTGCACATTGATCGGTCCACTTCCATCCATGCTTCATACACCGAACGGACATGATTCTCTTTCTGAGACTTGCGTGAAGCAAAAGAAGTGAAATCATACGTCCCTATGAAATGTCGTAAGCCCTCCTGCATTGCCATAATATCAAGCTTCGCATGATGATGATATTGCAGTCTTCTGTTGAATACATCCGGAAATTGATTCGCATTGACTGTATAACGATACGTTTTCTTTTTCGCTGCATAGCGAGAATGAAAATCAGCCGAAACTTCAATCGCATCAATAACGACAATATCGGAGGGTAATCTGGAGTTGAGTGCAATACACCAACGTTCAATCGGGATCTGGGACTCCGTAGGAAAATTGAAGATTTGTCTGCGGGCGTGAACACCTGCATCTGTTCGGCCTGAACCTGTAATTTTAACCTTCTCACCGGTTAAAGCACGAATCGCATCTTCAAGATGATCCTGAATGGTATTCCCACCCGGCTGTACTTGAAAGCCGTAATAGGCAGTGCCATCATAAGTTAACGTCATACATAAGTTCCGCATTATTACCACACCTTTGTTCCATACTAATACATATCCCTATCCCGAACAGCAAAAGAAGCCCCTTACGGAGCTTCTATTACAGCACGAATTCCGAAATGAAGAGAAAAAAAGGGTTAATCCAGAATCGTTGATTCTGTCCCCTTTCCTCATCTCATCTGTTTTACGCGCGGTCTACCAGTTCCAAGTAAACCATTGGCGCTGCGTCACCACGACGAGGTCCCAGTTTCAGGATACGAGTGTATCCACCTGGACGCTCAGCGTAACGACCGGACAATTCGCTAAACAGTTTTTGGATTGCATCTTGCTCACCATCGATAGTTTCGCGGCGAACATAAGCTGCCACTTGGCGACGGGCATGAAGATCTCCCTTTTTCGCTTTAGTGATCAGTTTTTCAGCAATAGAGCGAACCTCTTTTGCTTTCGCTTCAGTTGTCTGAATGCGTTCGTATAAGAACAGGTCGGTTACCAGGTCACGGAACAAAGCTTTACGTGCGCTGGAATTACGGCCCAACTTTTGGTATGCCATTGTTTTCCCTCCTTCACTTCAAGCACTCGGCTGTCTATTCTTCTGTACGGAGTCCCAAACCAAGTTCCTCAAGCTTCTCTTGAACTTCTTCCAAAGACTTGCGTCCGAGGTTACGGACTTTCATCATGTCTTCTTCCGTTTTCGTAGTCAGCTCTTGCACGGTATTAATACCGGCACGTTTGAGGCAGTTGTAGGAACGAACAGAGAGATCCAGCTCTTCGATCGTCATTTCGAGTACTTTTTCTTTTTTGTCTTCTTCTTTTTCGACCATGATTTCTGCATCTTTCGCTTCGTCTGTAAGACCCACGAAGAGCATCAAATGCTCAGTCAAAATTTTAGCGCCGAGGCTTACAGCCTCTTCAGGACGAATACTTCCATCAGTCCAAACTTCCAACGTGAGCTTGTCATAGTTGGTCACTTGACCGACACGCGTATTTTCCACAGCGTAGTTAACGCGACTGATCGGGGTGAAGATGGAATCGACTGGGATGACGCCGATCGGCTGGTCATCGCGTTTATTCCGATCTGCCTGGACGTAGCCGCGACCGCGATTGGCAAAAATACGCATGTGAAGTCTCGAACCTGGTCCGAGCGTAGCAATGTGCAAATCCGGGTTAAGGATTTCCACATCGGAGTCAGCACGGATATCTCCAGCCGTAATTGCTCCTTCGCCTTCAGCATCAATCTCGAGCACTTTCTCCTCGTCTGAATGAATCTTAAGCGACAAAGCTTTCAGGTTAAGAATAACCTCCGTTACATCTTCCATTACGCCAGGAACTGTAGCAAATTCATGCAGAACGCCATCGATTTGAACCGAAGACACTGCCGCACCCGGCAGTGAAGAGAGCAAGATTCGGCGAAGCGAGTTTCCAAGCGTCGTACCGTATCCGCGCTCAAGCGGTTCTACTACGAATTTCCCATAGGTGCCATCATCGTTGACGTCTACCGTCTCAATTTTCGGCTTTTCGATTTCAATCACTGCAATACCCCTCCTTCAAAACGTCGGTCCTCTATGAAACATTTACCTTCTCTTGCGAAAACATGTAGTAGTATGCCTAAACAACCATTATTAGCAGATTGTGCCGGAAATATACCACACGCAGGGGCAAATCTCATTAGACACGACGACGTTTTGGAGGACGGCATCCGTTATGCGGGACTGGAGTTACGTCTTTGATCAGGTTAACTTCAAGACCAGCAGCTTGCAAAGAGCGGATCGCTGCTTCACGGCCTGCGCCTGGTCCTTTAACCATAACCTCAACGGCTTTCATCCCATGTTCCATTGCAGCTTTGGCAGCAGTCTCAGCAGCCATTTGTGCAGCAAACGGAGTCGATTTACGGGAACCTCTGAATCCGAGGCCGCCGGAGCTTGCCCACGAAATTGCGTTTCCGTGAGGATCCGTAATAGTAACGATAGTGTTATTGAAAGTGGAACGGATATGCGCCACGCCAGATTCAATATTCTTACGGTCACGACGTTTAGTACGTACGACTTTTTTCGGTTTAGCCATTTTCTCTTATCCCCCCTTATTATTTCTTCTTGTTCGCTACTGTACGACGAGGACCTTTACGAGTACGAGCATTCGTTTTCGTACGTTGTCCACGAACAGGCAGACCACGACGATGACGAACTCCACGGTAACAACCGATCTCCGTCAAACGTTTAATATTCAAAGAGATTTCTCGACGCAGGTCACCTTCTACTTTGACCTCTTTATCGATACTTTCACGCAATTTGCTGACTTCATCTTCCGTCAAATCACGAACACGAGTGTCCGGATTGATGCCTGTTGTGCTCAGAATTTTCTGGGAAGTCGTTTTACCGATTCCGAAAATATAAGTCAAGGCGATCTCAACGCGCTTATCACGTGGCAAATCCACACCAGATATACGTGCCATTTTACGCTACACCCCCTTCTTTAACCTTGTTTTTGTTTGTGTTTCGGATTTTCACAGATAACCATAACATTCCCTTTGCGGCGAATGACTTTGCACTTTTCGCAAATCGGCTTGACCGAAGGTCTTACCTTCATGTGAATTACCTCCTCAAAGTTTTGCTAAGCAAAACCCTCTTCGTAAGCATTGACCTTGTTCTACTATTGTAAAACCGGCTTCGAAGCTTTCGCAAGTTTTGCCGGGCAAAACCCGCTACATAAGCTTCACAGTTCATTGCAACTGTCTACTACTATTTACGGTAAGTTATGCGACCTTTTGTTAAATCATAAGGCGACAACTGAACAACTACTTTGTCTCCAGTCAGGATACGGATAAAGTGCATCCGCAGTTTTCCGGAAACGTGAGCGAGAATTTGATGACCGTTCTCAAGCTCAACCTTGAATGTTGCATTCGGTAGCGGTTCGAGAACCGTACCTTCCACTTCAATGACATCTTCCTTAGCCATTAGTCAGTCTCCTTTCTCTTCAGCTTGAATGTTGGTGGATTCCAGAAATGAATGAACCGCGTAACGGAGCTTTCCATTTGTCACCCGACCACTCTCGTTTAAACTGTTCACAACCTCGCTGCTAATCATGGGCTGGAGCTCAAGATGAAGAATATTCTTCTTCTTTGGTTGATCAAACTTACGTTTGTCTCCATCCGCAATATATACGAACTTACCGTCCGCTATAGCAACAATTACTGCGGCTTGGTCCGCATTGCGGCCTTTACGGATCTTCACAAGTTGACCGAGCTGCGGATTAGACTGACTGTTCATGCCTCATCACCTACGCATTCAGTTTCGTGAAAATTTCCATACCATCTGGTGTAACTGCTACGGTGTGTTCAAAGTGGGCACATAACTTACCATCAACCGTGACGACAGTCCAGTTATCTTCCAACGTTTTCACATACCGTCTACCTACGTTAACCATCGGCTCTATGGCCAGCACCATGCCCGCTTTAAGCCGTGGTCCCCGATCGGGAAGACCATAGTTCGGAATCTGTGGTTCTTCGTGCAGATCTGCGCCTATGCCGTGACCGACATATTCACGAACTACGGAGAACCCTTCATCTTCAATATATTTCTGAATTGCATGAGATATTGTAAACAAGCGAACGTCCGGTTTTACCAGCGCCAGACCTGCGTATAACGAAGCCTCGGTAACGTCCAGAAGACGACGGGCTTCTTCGGAAATACGGCCGACCGGATAAGTCCAGGCGGAATCTCCATGATACCCCTGGTACTGCGCGCCAATGTCAAACGTAACGATATCGCCCTCGTTCAACTTGCGTTTGCCGGGAAATCCATGTACCAACTCTTCATTGACTGAAGCGCACACACTGGCAGGGAAACCGTTATAACCTTTGAAAGACGGCACAGCTCCTTGACTGCGGATATATTGATCAGCCATATGGTCAAGTTCTCCAGTCGTAATACCGGGAGCGATATGCTCTGCCAAGAGACGATGCGTTTCCGCAACAATTCTCCCTGCTTCCCTCATCAAGCCCAGTTCCGTTTCGGACTTACCAATGATCATCAATTAACCTCTCAGTAAGGACACGATTTCTTGAGAAACTTGATCGATATCCTGTTCTCCGTTCATTTGACGAAGAAGACCTTTAGTCTCATAGAACGTGAGGAGTGGTGCTGTTTTGTTGATATACTCGTCCAGTCGTGTACCTACACTCTCTTCATTATCATCAGAGCGTTGATACAACTCACCAGCGCATTTATCACAAATACCTTCCTGCTTAGGCGGATTGAATACCACATGATAAGTGGAACCACAGTTTTTACAAATTCGACGACCCGTCAAACGAGCGAGCAATTTGTTGCGATCCACTTTCAGGTTGATTACATGATCGAGACCTGAGTTCAATCGATCCAGAATGCCATCGAGCGCTTCTGCTTGCGAAAGGGTTCTTGGAAATCCGTCCAAGAGGAAACCTTCTCTGCAGTCAGGCTGCTGCAAACGTTCTTCAACGATGCCAATGGTTACATCATCTGGTACAAGCAATCCTTGATCCATATATTCCTTGGCTTTCATGCCAATGGGAGTTCCCTGTTTGATCGCTAGACGAAATGCATCGCCTGTTGAAATATGGGGAATACCGAACTCTTTCACGATGACGTCTGCTTGCGTTCCTTTTCCTGCCCCCGGAGGGCCCATGAATAGGATGTTCACGTTATGTCACTCCCTCCAAGACTACCCTACATCAACAAACAGCACAATAGGTGCCGGCAAGTAAATCTTCACTCGACCGGTACCTATTGCCTATTTATTGATAAAACCTTTGTAGTGGCGTTTGATCAATTGGCTTTCGATTTGCTTCATCGTATCCAGCGCAACACCGATAACGATCAGGAGGGATGTTCCTCCAATTTGCGCAGATTGAGGCAAACCAGAAAGTGCCCCTAAGAATACAGGCAGAACGGAAATGACTGCCAAGAAGATGGCTCCGGCCATTGTCAAACGAGTCATGACACGGGTCAGATATTTCTCGGTTGCTTTACCCGGGCGAATGCCTGGGATGTAACCGCCGTTCTTTTTCATATTGTCAGCCATCTGCTGTGGATTCATCTGTACAAAAGTATAGAAGAATGTGAAACCGAAGATCATCACGACATACAACAACATACCAAGAGGTTTGTGTGTAGTCAGATTCTGTCCGATCCACTGTGCCCAGAGGCGATCTGCCCAGAAGTTGGCGATGATCGTTGGGAACATCAACAGCGATGAAGCAAAGATGACAGGGATAACACCTGCTGCATTAATTTTCAGCGGGATATGTGTATTCTGTCCACCGTACATTTTGTTACCTACGACACGCTTAGCGTACTGTACCGGAATCTTCCGAATCGCCTGCTGAATGTAAATGACCCCTATGATGATCAACACAATAACAATTGCGATGATAACACCTTTAAGAATATTCATAAACAGTTGGTCAGGTTGAATGAAGTCAGACTCGATCGTTTGTTTGATAATGTTAGGCACCGTAGATAGGATACCCGCAAAGATCAAGATCGAAATCCCGTTTCCTATGCCCTTCTCGGTGATCTGCTCACCAAGCCACATCAGGAATGAAGTACCGGCCGTAAGTACAATCGCGATCAAGATATAATCTGCAAATGTAGCGTTAGGAACCATCTCTGTATTGTACAAGCGGTTGAATCCGATCGACGTACCAAACGCTTGAATCAATGCCAGCCCGATGGTTAAATAACGGGTCAACTGTGCAGATTTCTTCTTACCTTGTTCACCTTGCTTTGCCCACTCCGCTAATTTAGGAATAACGTCCATGGAAAGCAACTGTACTATGATAGACGCAGTGATGTAAGGCACGATCCCGAGCGCAAATATCGAGAACTGGAAGAGCGCTCCACCCGAGAACGTATTGAGAAGTCCAAAAACTTCTTTACCCGCAGAATTTGTCGCTTCGAACACATCTTTGTTAACTCCCGGCACGGGGACAAAGGAGCCGATGCGGTAAATGATCAGTACAAAAAGGGTAAATAATACCCTTTTGCGCAGATCTTCAACCCGCCAGATATTCTTTAGGGTCTTGAACATTAAATCACCTCAGTTGTACCGCCGGCAGCTTCAATTTTCTCAATAGCAGATTGAGAAAACTTGTTAGCTTTAACAGTCAGCTTCACAGTGACATCACCGTTACCCAGGATTTTGATTCCGGATTTAGCGTTTTTAACTACGCCATTCGTCATCAAGAATTCTGGAGTTACTTCAGTACCCGCAGCAAAACTGTTCAGGTCTTCAGTATTCACAACTGCATATTCTTTGCGAGTTGGGTTTACAAAACCACGTTTTGGCAAGCGACGATACAATGGATTTTGTCCACCTTCGAAGCCTGGACGAACTCCACCGCCAGAACGAGAATTTTGTCCTTTGTGACCGCGACCTGATGTTTTACCTGTACCACTACTTGGACCGCGACCAAGACGTTTACGTTCTTTGCGGGATCCAGGAGATGGTGAAAGCTCATGTAACTTCATCGTTCGTTGCACCTCCTTAAAGATTTGTGGGATTAACCCGTTATTAAGCTTCTACTTCTTTAACAGCAACCAAGTGGCTTACTTTGTTAATCATACCACGGATGGCAGGATTATCGTTTTGTACCACTTTGCTATTGATTTTGCGCAAACCCAATGTTTTCACAGTTGTTCTTTGCGTCTCCGGACGTCCGATCAAGCTGCGGACGAGGGTAATTTCTAATTTAGCCATGAGAATTCCCTCCTTAACCCAGAAGCTCTTCGACGGATTTTCCGCGCAGTTTAGCCACGTCTTCAGCACGCTTCAAACGGGACAAACCTTCCAAAGTCGCATTGACCATGTTCATGGAATTCGAAGAACCCAGAGATTTTGTCAAAATGTCACCTACACCAGCAAGTTCGAGAACCGCACGTACAGGACCACCAGCGATAACACCAGTACCTTCAGATGCTGGTTTCAACAGCACGCGTCCTGCGCCGAACTTACCTGTTACCAAGTGAGGAATCGATGTTCCTACGAGTGGAACGTGTACAAGGTTTTTCTTAGCGTCTTCAATACCTTTGCGAATTGCATCAGGTACTTCGCCCGCTTTACCGATACCAGCTCCAACCCAGCCGTTGCCGTCGCCGACTACAACCAGTGCGCTAAAGCTGAAACGGCGTCCGCCTTTTACTACTTTAGCTACGCGATTAATATTTACAACTCTTTCAGTCAGTTCCAAAGTATTCGGATCTACACGCAAGTCGTTAACCTCCTTTTGAAAAATATCTTAAAACTCAAGTCCTGCTTCACGAGCCGCTTCAGCCAATGCTGCGATACGACCATGGTACAGATAACCGCTACGGTCAAATACGATGTTGGAAACACCTTTGTCTTTAGCACGTTTAGCAACGAGTTCGCCAACTTTACGAGCTGATTCAACAGATGCACCATTTTTGATGTCAGTGCTCAGTTCTTTGTCTACAGTAGACGCAGAAGCGATTGTTACACCAGCAACATCATCGATGATTTGAGCATACATATGTTTACCAGAACGGAATACGTTCAAACGAGGACGTGCTGCCGTTCCTTGGATTTTCTTACGAACACGAAGGTGTCTTTTCAGACGAGCCTTATTTTTATCTGGTTTCGTAATCATCTCAAAGATTCACTCCTTTCAGGTTACCTCGCTGGCTTCAAGGCAGAAGCCACGGGGTATATTAGAAACACACGAAGCAAGCAAGCCGAAAGCCGCGCAAAGGCGGTAAGAGAAATCTTATTTCTTCTTACCGGCTTTACCTTCCTTACGGATGATACGCTCGCCTTCATATTTAATACCTTTACCTTTGTATGGCTCAGGTTCACGTACGGAACGGATTTTAGCAGCGTAAGCACCTACACGCTCTTTGTCAATTCCGCGAACGATGATTTTTGTATTCGAAGGTACTTCGAATTCGATTCCCGCTTCCGGTGTAATTTCAACCGGGTGAGAGTAACCAACGTTCAGAACGATTTTATCTCCGGATTTGCTTGCACGATATCCGACCCCAACCAATTCCAGAGATTTCGCGAATCCTTCAGTAACGCCGCTCACCATATTGTTTACAACGCTACGCGTTGTGCCGTGCAAAGAACGGTGAGTTTTGTTATCGGAAGGACGCACAACTGTGATTTCGTTATTTTCAACTGTAACCTTCATGTCTTTATGAAGCTCACGAGTCAAAGTTCCTTTAGGTCCTTTTACCGTAATAACGGTGTTGTCCAGGGTGATGTCTACACCACTTGGTACTGTGATTGGTTTGCGACCAATACGAGACATATGTTGCACCTCCTATCTTGTGACGTTATATTACCAAACGTAGCAAACGACTTCTCCGCCGGATTTCGATTGACGAGCTTCTTTGTCCGTCATGATACCTTTAGATGTCGAGATGATCGCGATTCCCAGGCCACCAAGTACACGAGGTACTTCGTTGCTTTTCGTGTAAACACGAAGACCAGGTTTACTGATTCTTTTCAGACCAGTGATAACGCGTTCGTTATTTTGACCGTATTTCAGGAAAACACGGATAATCCCTTGTTTGTTATCATCGATAACTTCAGCGTCACGGATGAAACCTTCACGCTTCAGGATATCGGCGATTTGTTTTTTCATTGTCGAAGCAGGCATTTCTACCGTTTCGTGACGAACAGTGTTCGCGTTACGAATACGAGTAAGCATATCTGCAATTGGATCAGACATAGTCATTGTGAGTTAACCTCCTTCCCGTTCAGGACTTTTTACCAGCTTGCTTTTTTCACGCCAGGGATCTGGCCTTTATAAGCTAATTCACGGAAACAAATTCTGCAAATTTTGAACTTTTGCAGGACCGAATGTGGACGTCCGCAACGCTCACAGCGTGTATATGCACGTACTTTAAACTTAGGTGTACGTTGTTGTTTAACTTTCATCGAAGTTTTTGCCACTTAGCCTGACACCTCCTAAATAATTTCGGAGAAAAGGGAGTCTTTCCAGACACCCGGAAACGTTATGCCAACATTACTTAACGAAAGGCATTCCCATTTGCGTGAGCAATTCGCGGGACTCTTCGTCTGTTTTCGCCGTTGTTACGATGACAATATCCATACCGCGGACTTTATCAACTTTATCATACTCGATCTCTGGGAAGATCAGTTGCTCTTTCAGACCCAGTGTGTAGTTACCACGTCCATCGAAAGCTTTACTCGATACACCGCGGAAGTCGCGGACACGAGGAAGCGTTACGTTGAGCAATTTATCTAGGAAGTAGTACATACGCTCACCGCGTAATGTTACTTTCACACCGATAGGCATATTCTCACGCAGTTTGAAACCTGCGATAGATTTTTTAGCACGAGTGATTACAGGTTTTTGACCTGCGATCAGTTGCAAATCGTTTACTGCAGAATCCAACACTTTAGAGTTTTGGACAGCGTCGCCCACACCCATGTTGATAACGATTTTCTCGATTTTCGGCACTTGCATTACCGTTGTATAGTTAAACTTCTGCATCAAAGCAGGAGCGATTTCTTGCAGGTAACGTTCTTTCATTCTTGATGCCATGAATCATAGCCCTCCTTTCTCATTCGGTTCAATTAGTCGATAATTTCTCCGGAACGTTTAGCAACGCGCACTTTCTTACCGTTATCCAAAACTTTGTAACCTACACGGGTTACTTTTCCGCTCTTCGGATCGATGTGCATTACGTTGGAAACGTGAATCGGAGCTTCCTTCTCGATAATGCCGCCTTGCGGATTTTGCTGGTTAGGCTTCTGGTGTTTTTTCACCATGTTAACACCTTCCACAAGGACGCGGTTCTCACGAGGATAAGCAGCGATGACACGGCCTTTTTTACCTTTGTCTTTACCGCTGATCACCATAACCGTATCTTCCTTTTTAACGTGAAGTTTGTTGTTATGGGATTCCAGAACTTTTTTCACTCTTGGCATTTCGTACACCTCCTGTTTCTAACATCACGAGATTAAGCTTTAGATAACTTCTGGAGCCAAGGAAACGATTTTCATGAAGTCTTTATCGCGAAGTTCGCGAGCAACTGGTCCGAAAATACGTGTTCCACGTGGGCTTCTGTCGTCTTTTACAACAACCGCTGCATTTTCATCAAAACCGATGTAGGAACCGTCTTTACGACGTACAGAACGTTTCGTACGAACGACAACCGCTCTAACTACATCACCTTTTTTGACAACGCCGCCTGGTGTTGCTTGTTTAACAGAACAAACGATCAGATCACCGATTTGAGCTGTACGACGTCCCGTACCGCCGAGTACGCGGATACACATCAGTTCCTTCGCACCGGAGTTGTCGGCCACAGTCAAACGTGTAAATGGTTGAATCATTTAGTATTCCTCCTTTCAGCAATGCTGCTGATGCATTAGATGATAACCGCTTTTTCTACGATTTCAGTAAGTCTCCAGCGTTTATCTTTCGAAAGCGGACGAGTCTCCATGATTTTCACCGTGTCACCGATTTTCGCAGTGTTTTCTTCGTCATGCGCTTTGAATTTTTTAGTAACCTTAATGCGTTTATGGTACAAGTTGTGTTTTTTGTAAGTTTCTACAGCAACAACAATCGTTTTGTCCATTTTATCGCTGACCACTTTACCAGTTTGCACTTTACGTGCGTTACGTTCTTCGCTCATTGTTGGCCTCCTTCCTGATTACGGACGGATTGTCCATCCTATCCCTAATTAACCGATTCCCAATTCTCTCTCACGGATAATGGTTTTAGCACGAGCTATTTCTTTCCGCACATCACGGATGCGAGTCGGGTTATCCAGCTGACCGGTAGCTAATTGAAAGCGGAGGTTAAAGAGTTCTTCTTTAAATCCGGCAATCTTTTGCTCGATTTCAGCAGAGGTTAGGTTGCGAAATTCACTAGCTTTCATTTGCTTCACCACCCAATTCTTCACGTTTCACGAACTTCGTTTTGATTGGCAGTTTGTGAGCGGCAAGACGCATTGCTTCGCGTGCAATTTCCTCCGGTACACCAGCAAGTTCAAACATGATCTTACCTGGTTTCACTACTGCAACCCATTTTTCTACGTTACCTTTACCGCTACCCATCCGAACCTCGAGAGGCTTTTGAGTGATTGGTTTGTCTGGGAAAATTTTGATCCAAACTTTACCACCACGTTTGATGTAACGAGTCATCGCAATACGAGCCGCTTCGATCTGACGGTTCGTAATCCAAGCCGGTTCCGTAGCTTGCAGACCGTATTCGCCAAAGTTCAGAGTCGTTCCGCCTTTAGCTTGGCCTTTCATATGTCCACGTTGTTGCTTACGGTGTTTTACGCGTTTTGGTACCAACATTATTAGTTGCCTCCTTCCTTAGCAGCTTGTTTCTTAGCCGTAGGAAGAACCTCTCCACGATAGATCCATACTTTTACGCCGATAAGTCCGTAAGTAGTATGAGCCTCTGCTGTACCATAGTCAATGTCAGCACGCAGTGTGTGCAGTGGAACAGTTCCTTCGCTGTAGCCTTCAGAACGTGCGATCTCAGCACCGCCAAGACGTCCGCCTACTTGAGTTTTGATACCTTTAGCACCGGAGCGCATAGTTCTTTGAATTGCTTGTTTCAGAGCACGACGGAAAGAAACACGACGTTCCAATTGTTGTGCAATGCTTTCAGCTACAAGAACAGCGTCCAAGTCTTGGTTCTTAATTTCAGAAATGTTGATGTGTACTTTTTTACCGCCAGCAATTTTCGTAATTTGGTTACGAAGATTTTCAACTTCCGAACCACCCTTACCAATAACCATACCTGGTTTAGCAGTGTGAATCGTTACGTTTACGCGGTTAGCCGCTCTCTCAATTTCTACACGAGATAAAGCGGAGTCTTTCAATTTATTTTTCAGGAATTCACGAATTCTCACGTCTTCCATCAAAAGATCACCGAAGTCTTTGCCTGCATACCACTTAGATTCCCAGTCACGGATAATTCCGACACGGAGTCCGACTGGATTTACCTTTTGGCCCACACATTTCCCCTCCTTCTACTTCTCAGATACCACCAAAGTAATGTGGCTAGTACGTTTGTTAATACGACTTGCACGTCCCATTGCACGAGGGCGGAAACGTTTCATTGTCGGTCCTTGGTTCACGTAAGCTTGCGAGATAACCAAGTTGTTAACATCCAAAGAATAGTTATGTTCCGCATTCGCAATAGCGGAGTTAAGCAACTTCTCAACGATTGGAGAAGCAGATTTCGGAGTGTGACGGAGAATGGCAACCGCCTCACCTACTTGCTTGCCACGAATCAAGTCAACAACGAGTTGAGCTTTACGAGGAGCAATCCGGATAAACTTAGCATGTGCTTTTGCTTCCATTGTGTAACCTCCTTTCAAACATTAAAGATATTCATTTATCTTCTTGTTTTCTTATCATCAGCAGTATGGCCTTTGTACGTACGGGTTGGAGCGAACTCACCCAGTTTGTGTCCGACCATGTCCTCAGTTACATACACTGGCACGTGTTTACGACCATCGTAAACGCCAAATGTGTGTCCGATGAATTGCGGGAAAATTGTAGAACGACGGGACCAGGTTTTGATTACGTTCTTCTTACCTGAAGCTTCCATCTCTTCTACCTTTTTAAGCATGTAGCCATCAATGAATGGCCCTTTTTTCAAACTGCGACCCATGTGGAGATCCTCCCTTCAAACATAGCTATTATGCATCCGCAGATGCCTCACGAAGTTATGCACAGTGTGTATTACTTCGTGCGGCGGCGAATGATGTATTTATCAGAAGCTTTATTTTTCTTACGCGTTTTGTAACCAAGTGTAGGTTTACCCCATGGTGACATTGGCGATTTACGTCCGATTGGAGCACGACCTTCACCACCACCGTGTGGGTGATCGTTAGGGTTCATTACTACACCACGAACCTCAGGACGTTTACCCAACCAACGGCTACGACCGGCTTTACCGATTTTGATGAGCTCGTGGTCTTGGTTACCTACAGATCCGATTGTCGCGCGGCAAACTTTCAAAATACGACGAACTTCTCCGGATGAGAGACGAACGGAAACGTATTTTTCTTCTTTACCAAGCAATTGAGCTTCTGTACCAGCAGCACGAACCAATTGTCCGCCTTTACCTGGTTTCAACTCGATGTTGTGGATAACGGTACCTACTGGAATGTTTTCGAGTGGCAGTGCGTTACCGATTTTGATGTCTGATTCAGGTCCGGAGAATACTTGATCTCCAACTTTCAAACCTTTAGGAGCGATGATATAACGCTTTTCACCATCAGCATAGTGAATCAGAGCGATGTTGGATGTACGGTTCGGGTCATACTCAATCGTAGCAACGCGGCCCGGTATTCCATCTTTAGTACGTTTGAAGTCAATGATACGGTATTTACGTTTGTGTCCACCACCATGGTGACGAACTGTAATTTTACCTTGGTTGTTGCGGCCTGCTTGTTTGCTCAACGGGGCCAACAACGATTTCTCCGGCTGATTTGTGGTGATTTCCTCAAATGTAGAAACGGACATGTTCCGTCTTGCCGGGGATGTTGGTTTATACTTTTTGATTGGCACTGGGTTTCCCTCCTTACTTCAAAAATTCAATTATACAGTTTCAAAGAACTCAAGCGTTTTGCTGTCTTTTGTCAGCGTTACAAACGCTTTTTTCCATTCGCTAGTATATCCGGAATAACGTCCGTACCGTTTTGGCTTAGCTGGAACACGAAGCGTGTTCACGTTTTTCACTTTTACATTGAAAATAGCTTCTACTGCCTTTTTGATCTCGGTTTTGTTTGCACGGATATCGACTTCAAATACATATTTCAAGTCGTTCATCATGTCAGCAGTACGTTCCGTAATAATCGGACGTTTTACAATATCACGAGGATCCTTCATTACGCGAGCACCTCCTCTACCTTCTGAACTGCTTCTTTCGTAATGATCAATTTGTCGTGCGAAAGCACGTCAAGAACATTAATGCCGTCAGCAGCTACGAATTTCACGCCTGGAATATTCCGTGCGGAAAGAGCTACATTATCATCATAGCTAGGAGCTACAATCAAAGCTTTACGTCCCACTTTGAGGTTACTCAAGATGGCTGCGAATTCTTTAGTTTTAGGCGTGCTCAACGTGAGAGCGTCCAAAACGATAATGTCATTGTCAAGCACTTTAGATGAAAGGGCTGATTTGATCGCCAAGCGGCGAACTTTCTTAGGCAGTTTATACGCATAGCTCCGTGGTGTTGGACCAAATACGATACCGCCGCCTTTCCATTGTGGTGAACGAATTGAACCTTGACGAGCGCGACCTGTACCTTTTTGTTTCCAAGGCTTACGTCCACCGCCACGTACTTCAGAACGTCCTTTTACTTTGTGGGTACCTTGACGAAGGGAAGCGCGTTGCATAAGAACTGCATCGTACAGAACGTGTTGGTTCGGCTCAATTCCGAAAACCGCATCGTTCAATTCAACTTCGCCTACTTGGCTACCATCTACATTGTAAACTGATACTTTTGGCATTTTGTGTTCCTCCTTTCTTCAGTGGTTATTTTTTCACCGTTTCTTTAACTCTGATGAGACTGTTTTTCGGTCCAGGAATGGAACCTTTCACGAGCAACACGTTACGCTCAGCGTCTACTTTAACTACTTCAAGACGTTGGATTGTAATAGTATCATGTCCCATGTGTCCTGGCAGGCGTTTGCCTTTAGGAACGCGGTTAGCTTGGATCGAACCCATTGAACCAGGGCCACGGTGGTAACGCGAACCGTGTGACATAGGTCCAGTGCTTTGTCCCCAACGTTTGATAACGCCGGCAAAACCTTTACCTTTAGAAATACCCGTTACGTCAACGAATTCGCCTTCAGCGAAAATGTCAGCTTTCAGTTCTTGGCCAACTTCATATTCAGCGATGTTGATACCGCGAACTTCACGAACGTAGCGCTTAGGGGCAGTGTTCGCTTTTTTAGCGTGACCTGCTTCTGGCTTGTTAGCATTTTTCTCTTTCTTATCGGAGTAACCGATTTGAATTGCTTCGTAGCCATCGTTCTCAATGTCTTTCTTTTGCAAAACAACACAAGGGCCTGCTTCGATAACCGTTACTGGAACGACGTTACCTTCAGGAGTAAATACTTGAGTCATTCCGAGTTTTTTTCCTAAGATTGCTTTCATGTTGACACCTCTTTTCCTTTATACATGGTCTTTGTTGTAGCTTGTATTACAATTTAATTTCGATATCTACACCGGACGGCAGATCCAAGCGCATCAAGGCATCCACAGTTTGTGGAGTCGGGTTAACGATGTCGATCAAACGTTTATGTGTACGTTGTTCGAATTGTTCCCGAGAATCCTTGTACTTGTGCACCGCACGAAGAATAGTAATGATTTGTTTTTCAGTAGGAAGCGGAATCGGACCGGATACACCAGCACCCGAACGTTTTGCTGTTTCAACAATTTTCTCCGCGGATTGATCAAGAATTCTGTGGTCGTAAGCTTTCAAACGAATACGAATTTTTTGCTTTGCCATTTTAGTCCCTCCTTCTATCGCCCAATTTTTTATCGGACATACTCCGTGAAAATTTTCTAGCCACTCTCCCATGGCAAAGGGGCCGGGTGTGCCAGTAACCTCTCACATCATCGCAACGTCACAGAACAACATTCATTATTATATAGAAAAGATAGGCGTATTGCAAGCATATTTAAGAAAAACATTTAAACTTATCTTTTCTGATGAAATGACTTCGTTTATTGCAGTGTTAATCTTCAATATCCAGGCTGCCTTGCCAATCCTTCTAAACTCGTAAATGATGTTCATTTCGTATGACGCAGGTTCCGAACTTTAAACATAATAAAAGAGTTCTTTATCCGATGTCGGATAAAGAACTCTTCCGAAGCTTCGTTACAATACAATGTTACTCGTTCCAGTACACTGTTACATATGCTTTATTCAGCGTTAAGCCGAATTATTTTTGGATAGATGCTACGGAACCGGCACCTACTGTACGTCCGCCTTCACGAATGGAGAATTTAGTTCCTTCTTCAATCGCGATTGGGGAGATCAGGGAAACAGTAACAGTGATGTTATCACCAGGCATTACCATTTCAGTACCTTCAGGCAAGTTGATGATGCCTGTTACGTCAGTTGTACGGAAGTAGAACTGTGGACGGTAACCAGTGAAGAATGGTTTGTGACGTCCGCCCTCTTCTTTAGTCAGAACGTAGATTTGAGCTGTGAATTCTGTGTGTGGCTTAACAGAACCTGGTTTTGCAAGTACTTGACCACGCTCGATTTGAGTACGGTCAACACCACGCAACAATGCACCGATGTTGTCACCCGCTTGAGCGGAATCCAACAATTTACGGAACATCTCAACGCCTGTTACAACGGATTTCTTAGTTTCTTCAGTGATACCAACGATTTCGATCTCTTCGCCGACTTTAACAGTACCACGCTCTACACGGCCAGTAGCAACAGTACCACGACCAGTGATGGAGAATACGTCCTCGACAGGCATCAAGAAAGGCTTGTCAGTTTGACGCTCAGGCAGTGGGATGTAAGTGTCGATCTCTTTGAACATCTCAACGATTTTTTGAGCCCATTCGCCATCTGGGTTTGCCAGAGCTTCACGAGCGGATCCACGAGTGATTGGAGTATCGTCACCTGGGAACTCATATTCGTTAAGAAGGTCGCGAACTTCCATCTCAACCAATTCCAACAACTCTTCGTCTTCAACCATGTCACATTTGTTCAAGAATACAACAATGTAAGGTACGCCTACTTGACGGGAGAGCAAGATGTGCTCACGAGTTTGTGGCATTGGGCCGTCTGCTGCGGATACTACCAAGATAGCTCCATCCATTTGAGCCGCGCCAGTGATCATGTTTTTAACATAGTCGGCGTGACCTGGGCAGTCAACGTGAGCGTAGTGACGGGTGTCAGTTTCGTACTCAACGTGTGATGTGGAGATTGTGATACCGCGTTCGCGCTCTTCTGGAGCTTTGTCGATTTGGTCGAATGCAATTGCAGCACCACCGTAAGTTTTGGACAATACAGTTGTGATTGCAGCAGTCAGAGTTGTTTTACCGTGATCGACGTGACCAATAGTACCGATGTTAACGTGGGGTTTATTACGTTCGTATTTAGCCTTTGCCATTTGAACGTGGCCTCCTTAAAATTATAATTTTATGTTTTCACTGAATGAAGTGCTCCGAATTCAATTCTTATGCACTTGCATCCAGTGTGAGAAAACTACTCGGTGCCTTTTGTTTTGGCAACGATTTCTTCAGCGATGCTCTTAGGAACTTCTTCATAGTGAGAGAGTTCCATGGAGAATACGCCGCGTCCTTGAGTACCGGAACGAAGAGTTGTAGAGTAACCAAACATTTCAGACAGAGGTACCTTAGCACGAATGATTTGAGCTCCACTACGGGAATCCATACCTTCGATGCGGCCACGACGGGAGTTCAACATACCCATTACGTCACCCATGTACTCTTCTGGAACAGTTACTTCTACTTTCATGATAGGCTCAAGCAGAACTGGTTTACACTTGTCTTTAGCCGCTTTAAGCGCCATAGATCCGGCAATTTTAAATGCCATCTCATTGGAATCGACATCATGGTAAGATCCATCTACAATTGTAGCCTTAACGTCAACAAGCGGGAAGCCTGCAATAACGCCGTTTTTCATTTGCTCTTCAATCCCTGACAGTGCAGGTTGAATGTATTCTCTTGGTACGGAACCACCGACAACCTTACTTTCGAACTGGCTGCCTGTACCCGGCTCGAGAGGTTCGAATTCAACCCATACGTGACCGTATTGACCACGACCACCGGATTGACGTACGAATTTACCTTCAACGCGCGCTGGAGCACGGAATGTTTCACGGTAAGCTACTTGTGGTTTACCCACAGTAGTTTCAACCTTGAACTCACGACGCATACGGTCGATGATGATATCAAGGTGAAGCTCACCCATACCTGCCAAGATTGTTTGACCTGTTTCTTCGTCAGTATGAGCACGAAGAGTTGGATCCTCTTCAGTCAACTTACCGAGAGCAACACCCATTTTATCTTGGTCAGCTTTGGTTTTAGGTTCAACGGCGATTTCGATAACCGGATCAGGGAAGTTCATTGACTCCAGGATAACCGGATTTTTCTCATCACATAGTGTATCACCTGTACCCGTATCTTTCAAACCTACGGCAGCTGCAATATCACCGGAGTAAACTACAGTGATTTCTTGACGGCTGTTCGCATGCATTTGAAGGATACGACCGATACGCTCACGTTTGTTTTTAGTGGCATTCAGTACATATGATCCGGATTGAAGAACACCAGAGTATACGCGGAAGAATGTCAATTTACCAACGTAAGGGTCTGTCATGATTTTGAATGCCAATGCGGAGAAAGGCTCTTCATCGGATGACTGACGGACTGCTTCAGTTCCATCTTCAAGATGTCCAGTGATCGAAGGAACATCTGTTGGAGCTGGCAAGTAATCGATAACAGCATCCAACATCAGTTGAACACCTTTGTTACGATACGAGGATCCACAGATAACCGGGAAGATCTTAACATCTACAACACCTTTACGGAGTACGGCTTTGATCTCATCAATTGTGATTTCTTCGCCTTCCAGGTATTTCATTGTCAAATCTTCATCCAGTTCAGCAACGCGCTCAATCAACTCGTTGCGAAGTTCTTCAACTTGATCTGCAAATTCTGCAGGAATGTCGGTTTCTTCGATATCTTGACCAAGGTCATCTTTGTACATATGAGCTCTTTGTGCAACGATATCGATGATACCAGTGAAATCATTTTCAGCGCCGATTGGAAGTTGAATCGCAACAGCGTTCGCTTGAAGGCGATCACGCATGTCAGATACAACGTTCAGGAAGTCAGCACCGATGATATCCATTTTATTTACATATGCGATACGAGGTACGCCGTACTTGTCAGCCTGTCTCCATACGGTTTCGGACTGAGGCTCAACGCCTTCTTTCGCACTGAATACACCAACTGCTCCGTCCAATACACGAAGGGAACGTTCAACTTCAACAGTGAAGTCAACGTGTCCCGGGGTATCAATAATATTAACGCGGTGGCCCTTCCAAGCAGCGGTAGTTGCAGCGGAAGTAATCGTAATTCCGCGCTCCTGTTCCTGTTCCATCCAGTCCATTGTCGCAGCGCCTTCGTGTACTTCACCGATTTTGTGCGTACGTCCTGTGTAAAACAGGATCCGCTCAGTTGTCGTGGTTTTACCCGCATCAATATGAGCCATGATCCCGATATTACGTGTATTTTTCAAGGAGAACTCTCTAGCCATGAAATGGGTCTCCCTTCAAAATTGAAGTTTTTTTATTGTGAACTGAATCCTACCAACGGTAGTGAGCAAACGCTTTGTTTGCTTCAGCCATTTTGTGCGTATCTTCACGTTTTTTAACGGAAGCGCCTGTGTTGTTGGAAGCGTCGATGATCTCAGCCGCCAAACGCTCTTCCATTGTTTTCTCACCGCGGTTGCGGGAGTAGTTCACGAGCCAACGTAATCCCAGAGCAGTACGTCTCTCTGGTTTCACCTCGATTGGTACTTGGTAGTTGGCACCGCCGACACGGCGAGCTTTAACTTCCAGGACTGGCATGATGTTTTTGATTGCTGCTTCAAATACTTCCATAGGGTCATTACCCGTACGTTCTTGAATCAACTTGAACGCATTATACAGGATGCTTTGAGCAACACCGCGTTTTCCGCCGATCATGATGCGGTTGATTAAACGAGTAACCAACTTGCTGTTGTATAACGGATCAGGCAACACGTCTCTTTTCGTAACTGGACCTTTGCGTGGCATGGATATCCCCCTTTCTTTCTTGTTCAGCAGCCCCTGTACCTTCCAGACTTAAGCCAGAAGGCTTTCAGGTTCTCTGCTTATAATGGTTTAGGCTTTTTTAGCTTTTGGACGTTTTGCACCGTATTTCGAACGAGCTTGCATACGGTTGTTTACGCCTGCAGTATCGAGAGCTCCACGAACGATGTGATAACGAACTCCTGCAAGGTCTTTAACTTTACCTCCGCGGATCAATACCACACTGTGCTCTTGAAGGTTATGTCCGATTCCCGGGATATAAGCAGTAACCTCGAGACGGTTCGTCAAACGAACACGGGCATACTTACGAAGTGCAGAGTTTGGTTTACGTGGAGTCATTGTACCTACACGAGTGCAGACACCACGTTTTTGTGGGGCACTGATGTTAGTAGATTCACGTTTCAAAGCGTTGAATCCTTTTTGCAAAGCTGGAGATTTTGACTTCTCAACTTTTGCTTGACGTCCTTTACGAACCAGTTGATTAATAGTTGGCATGTGATTGCCACCCCCTTCCTCAAATATTCATGTTTCTTTATAAACCTCTTTTCGCTAAGTCCACAGACCCAGGCGGTTCATAAAAAGACAAATGAAAAGTTTTTGCCTTGGAGAATCCTTAAAAGTTCTCGGACAAAAACGTTCCTTACACTATCATTTTACGACAGCAGCCATAGCTGCTCCCACCCCAATCCCGCAAGCTTTGCCGAGATTTTTCATTGTATCGACTTTCGTGTACTTCACATTGTGTTGTTCACACAAAGCAATGATTTTGGAAGTGAGCTGCGGATCACTATCTTCTGCGACATAGACTTCAGAAGCCATACCTGTCTGCACCATCCGCATGGTCTGTTTGGTACCTATTTTGACATGAGCATCTTGCAAGGCTTTTTCATTAGACATTGTGTATTCCTCCGAATAGAACCATGTACAATCAGCTGCCCACGCACCTTTGATATATTAGCATCTAGCGCAAGCATTGTCAATGCTAATCCTAAAACATTTTTTAAAAGTTTACGTACATCAGGATTCGTCCGCCTGCATTATACAAGCGTCCGCCTCCTGACGCACAAAACTTTCATTCCCCTCTAATTGAGGAGGAATCTATTTAATCAACCGAAACTGGCTCAAGTTCTTCTACTGAAGATTGGCCATCTTCTGGCTCAGCAAATTTGATGCTGCGGTAACGGTGCATACCTGTACCAGCAGGGATCAATTTACCGATGATTACATTTTCCTTCAGACCGAGCAACTGATCGACTTTACCTTTGATCGCTGCATCTGTCAGTACACGTGTAGTTTCTTGGAACGAAGCCGCCGAGAGGAAGGAGTCTGTTTCCAGGGATGCTTTCGTAATACCGAGCAGGATTGGTTTAGCAACCGCTGGCTCTTTATCACTAAGAATCGCAATTTTGTTAGCTCTTTCGTACTCATGCATATCCACGAACGATCCCGGCAACAGCGTTGTATCTCCTGCATCTACGATGCGGATTTTACGCAGCATTTGACGGATCATAACTTCAACGTGCTTATCGTTAATTTCTACACCTTGGTTACGATATACGCGTTGTACTTCCTGCAGAATGTAGTTTTGTACACCACGTATGCCTTTAATCCGTAACATCTCTTTTGGATCAATGGAACCGTCTGTCAACTCGTCACCCGCTTCAACTTCCGCGCCTTCACTTACGCGCACACGGGAACCGTAGGTAACGGAGTAAACTTTGGATTCCGCCTCACCTTGAATTTCGATTTCACGACGATCTTTCGCTTCGCGAATCTCTTTAACTACACCATCAATCTCACTAATTGTTGCTTGACCCTTAGGATTACGAGCTTCAAACAACTCCTGGATACGCGGCAAACCTTGCGTAATATCGTCTCCGGCTACACCACCGGTGTGGAATGTACGCATTGTAAGCTGTGTTCCTGGCTCACCAATGGATTGTGCTGCAATAATACCAACTGCTTCACCAATCTCCACGTGTTTACCAGTCGCGAGGTTGCGACCATAACACTTCTTGCAGACACCATGACTCGCACGGCAGCTGAGGACGGAGCGGATTTGCAATTTAGTAATACCTGCTTTGATGATCGCTTCTGCTTTATCGGAGTCAATCAATTCATTGCGACCTACAATGATTTCTTTCGTTTCCGGATGACGAAGTGTCTCGAAGCAGTATCTGCCTTCAATACGGTCGTAGAGATCTTCGATAACCTCTTTACCATCCTGGATACGACTTACCGTAAAGCCTTTATCTGTACCACAATCATCATCACGCACGATTACGTCTTGGGCTACGTCTACGAGACGACGAGTCAGGTAACCTGAATCGGCAGTACGCAGGGCTGTATCCGCCAAACCTTTACGCGCTCCGTGAGTGGAGATAAAGTACTCGAGTACCGTCAGACCTTCACGGAAGTTCGATTTGATTGGGAGTTCGATAATTCGACCAGATGGGTTGGCCATCAGACCACGCATACCGCCCAATTGGGTGATTTGCGATTTGTTACCCCGTGCTTTGGAGTCTACCATCATCATGATCGAGTTGTAACGATCCATGGACTTCATCAGAATCTCAGTGATGTCATCTTTGGATTTTGACCAGATATCAATGATACGGTCATAGCGCTCTTCATTCGTAATCAGACCACGACGGTACTGATTCGTAACGATTTGTGCTTTTTCCTCAGATTGTCTAAGAATTTCAAACTTCTCAGGCGGAACGATAACATCAGATACCGCAACCGTAATACCGGCACGTGTAGAGTATGTGAATCCAAGTTGTTTGATTTTATCCAAAATAACGGCTGTTTCCGTTGTGTGATAAATTTCAAAACAACGTGCAATGATGGAGCCGAGGTATTCTTTACCGACACCGCCAGCCAGAGGAGCATTCATAATAGCTTCTCTGAGATCAGCACCTTTTTCATATACAAATGAGTGATCTGCAGTACCTTGGTACAGGTTAGCACGAGTCGCATCATTGATATACGGGAAGCTTGCCGGGAAAATTTCATTGAAGATAATTTTACCGATAGTTGTCAGCAGCATTCCTTCTTGCTGTTCTTCCGTGAAGCTTGTTTTACCAAGCGCCTTAACCGGAATAGCTACACGCGCATGCAGACCAGCAGTACCACGTTGGTATGCCGATACAGCTTCGTTAACTGTACGCAAGATCATACCTGTGCCCTTTTCTTCCTTGTTGTCCATAGTGAGGTAGTAAGAACCAAGCACCATATCCTGGGAAGGAGTAACAACCGGTTTACCGTCTTTCGGGTTCAAAATGTTACCAGATGCAAGCATCAGGATACGTGCTTCCGCTTGAGCTTCAGCGGACAACGGAACGTGCACGGCCATTTGGTCACCGTCAAAGTCGGCATTGTATGCCGTACATACGAGCGGGTGAAGACGAATTGCTTTACCTTCAACGAGAATCGGTTCAAATGCTTGAATACCGAGTCTGTGAAGCGTAGGGGCACGGTTCAACAGAACCGGATGCTCCTTGATTACTTCTTCAAGAACATCCCATACTTCAGGACTTACACGCTCAACTTTACGTTTTGCGCTCTTGATGTTGTGGGCAAGCCCTTTATTTACAAGCTCTTTCATAACAAAAGGCTTGAACAATTCAAGTGCCATATCTTTTGGCAGACCACACTGATACATTTTCAGGTAAGGTCCAACAACGATAACGGAACGACCAGAATAGTCAACCCGTTTACCGAGCAAGTTTTGACGGAAACGTCCTTGTTTACCTTTCAGCATGTGGCTGAGAGATTTCAATGGACGGTTACCAGGACCCGTTACCGGGCGTCCACGACGACCATTATCGATCAATGCGTCAACAGCTTCCTGCAACATCCGTTTTTCATTTTGCACGATAATATCTGGCGCGCCCAGATCAAGCAGACGTTTCAGACGGTTGTTCCGGTTGATTACACGGCGGTACAAGTCATTCAGGTCAGACGTTGCAAAACGTCCACCATCCAACTGTACCATTGGACGAAGTTCCGGCGGGATAACAGGAAGTACATCCATGATCATCCACTCTGGCTTGTTGCCGGAGTTGCGGAATGCTTCGATAACTTCCAGACGTTTGATTGCACGATTACGACGTTGTCCTTGCGCAGTCCGGAGCTCTTCTTTCAGGAACTCGAGCTCTTTGTCTATGTCAAGGTCTTGAAGCAATTTTTTAACCGCTTCTGCGCCCATGCCAGCATGGAAACCATAGCCATATTTTTCACGGTAGCTGCGGTATTCTTTCTCGGACAACAGCTGTTTTTTCTCCAGTGGAGTTTCTCCTGGATCAGTTACAACATATGATGCAAAATAAATAATCTCTTCAAGAGATCTTGGAGACATATCCAGAGCAAGACCCATACGGCTCGGAATACCTTTGAAGTACCAGATATGCGATACCGGAGCAGCGAGCTCAATATGGCCCATCCGTTCGCGGCGTACTTTCGCACGTGTTACTTCAACGCCACAACGATCACAGACAACGCCTTTATAACGGACGCGTTTGTATTTACCGCAATGACATTCCCAGTCTTTTGTAGGGCCAAAAATCTTTTCGCAGAACAGCCCTTCTTTTTCCGGTTTCAACGTACGATAGTTGATCGTTTCCGGTTTTTTCACTTCTCCGCGGGACCAAGAACGAATTTTCTCTGGGGAAGCAAGCCCGATCTTCATGTATTCGAAATTGTTGACGTCCAACAAGGAGCAACCCTCCTTAACCAATTCCTGTAATCTAGGTTACGCCCACTCCGGCCGAAGCCGGAGCAAGACGTGAGCCTGATGAAAAACGCCGGTCATCATGCGCTCGAAGCGGTTTATTCCGCTCCGACCTCTGTACCCTCAAGGTTGAGGCTGAGCTTATCGCTCGCAGCGTCATCTTCATCGTCCATTTCTCTCATTTCAATCTCTTGCTCATCTTCACTCAAAATCTTAACGTCCATACCCAAGCTTTGCAGCTCTTTGATCAATACTTTGAATGATTCAGGAACACCTGGTTCCGGAACATTCTCACCTTTGACAATGGATTCATACGTTTTAACCCGACCAACAACGTCATCGGATTTAACAGTCAAGATTTCTTGCAGTGTATAAGCTGCACCGTATGCCTCAAGCGCCCATACTTCCATCTCCCCGAAACGCTGTCCACCAAATTGGGCTTTACCACCCAATGGCTGTTGCGTAACAAGTGAGTAAGGACCCGTGGAACGGGCATGGATTTTATCATCAACCATGTGTGCCAATTTAATCATGTGCATGACACCTACGGTAACTTCACGTTCAAACTCTTCACCTGTACGACCATCATACAGGACAGTTTTACCATTACGTTGCATACCTGCTTCTTCCATCGTATCGAAGACGTCATACTCCTTCGCTCCGTCGAATACAGGAGTTGCTACGTGAATACCCAGTTGCATCGCCGCCATACCCAAGTGAACCTCGAGTACTTGACCGATATTCATCCGGGAAGGTACGCCCAGTGGGTTAAGAACGATCTGAACCGGTGTACCGTCTGGCAGGAAAGGCATATCTTCTTCCGGCAAGATGCGGGCCACGACCCCTTTGTTACCGTGACGTCCGGCCATCTTATCACCCTCGGAAATTTTCCGTTTTTGAGCGATATATACACGAACGAGTTGGTTAACACCTGGAGGCAGCTCATCACCGTTTTCACGGGTAAATACTTTCACATCTACTACGATACCGTCAGTACCATGTGGTACACGCAAGGAAGTATCACGTACTTCACGTGCTTTCTCACCAAAGATCGCATGCAAGAGACGTTCTTCTGCTGTCAGCTCTGTTACACCCTTAGGTGTTACTTTACCAACCAGAATGTCGCCAGCACTGATCTCAGCACCGATGCGGATAATACCGCGCTCATCCAAGTTACGCAACGCTTCTTCCCCAACGTTAGGGATATCACGTGTGATCTCTTCAGGTCCGAGCTTGGTATCACGTGCTTCTGACTCATACTCCTCGATATGGATGGATGTGTATACATCTTCCTTAACGAGTTTTTCACTGAGCAAGATCGCATCCTCGTAGTTGTAACCTTCCCAAGTCATGAAGGCAACAACAACGTTACGTCCCAGAGCCAATTCACCCATTTCCGTTGAAGGACCATCAGCGAGGATATCGCCAGCTTTGACAGCGGCACCTCTTTTGACAATCGGACGCTGGTTAATGCATGTTCCTTGGTTCGAACGCATAAATTTGTGTAATTTATATTTAACGATATCGCCTTTAACTTCCTGACCATCCACTTCTTCGACACGACGGACCCAAATCTCGTTCGCAGAAGAACGTTCAATAATTCCGTCATAATCGGAGACAATACATACACCAGAATCTTTTGCAGCTTTGTGCTCCATACCTGTTCCTACAAGTGGTGCTTTAGGAATCAAGAGTGGAACCGCCTGCCGCTGCATGTTGGATCCCATGAGTGCACGGTTGGAGTCATCGTTCTCAAGGAACGGGATTAGCGCTGTAGCGACGGATACAACCTGTTTAGGAGATACGTCCATGTAGTCAACTCGCTCACTCGGCATCGTAAGGATGTTATCCGACTGTTTGTTGTAACGTACAATGATCGCTTCTTCTTCAAATGTACCGTCTTCGTTCAACTTCGCATTCGCTTGCGCGATAACATAGTTGTCCTCTTCGTCCGCTGTCAGGTAATCAATTTGCTCGGTCACAATACCTGTCTTCGGATCAACCCAACGATATGGAGCTTCAATGAAGCCATATTCATTCACACGAGCGAATGTAGACAAGGAGTTGATCAAACCAATGTTTGGTCCCTCTGGAGTCTCGATTGGACACATACGGCCATAGTGGGATGGATGGACGTCACGCACTTCCATACCTGCGCGCTCACGCGTCAAACCACCGGGTCCGAGTGCGGACAAACGACGTTTATGTGTCAACTCACCCAACGGGTTCGTTTGATCCATAAACTGTGACAACTGAGAGCTACCAAAGAACTCTTTAATGGATGCAATAACAGGACGTATGTTAATCAAAGCCTGTGGTGTAATTACGTTAGCATCCTGAATGGACATTCTCTCACGAACCACACGCTCCATACGGGACAAACCAATACGGAACTGGTTCTGCAGGAGTTCACCCACCGAACGCAAACGACGGTTACCCAGATGATCGATATCATCCGTGCTACCAATTCCCTGCAGAAGGTTAAGGAAATAACTGATGGACGAAATAATATCCGCCGGTGTCACGTTTTTAACGGACTTGTCAATGTTTGCATTGGCAATCAGTTTGACCACTTTACCATCTTCAGTTGGTGAGAACACATCAATCGTTTGCATAGGGATATCATTGGCATCCAAAACGCCGTTACCCACGTGATACGTGCGGAATCCAACGCTCTTCTCCAGATACGGCATGATTTCATCCAACAAACGACGATCAACCATTTGACCTGCTTCAGCAATGATTTCACCAGTCTCAGCGTCAACAAGTGACTCAGCCAAGCGCTGGTTAAACAAACGGTTTTTGATGTGCAGTTTTTTATTCATTTTGTAACGACCTACATTAGCCAGGTCATAACGTTTTGGATCAAAGAAACGTGCTACGAGCAAGCTTTTCGCATTATCCAGCGTTGGCGGCTCGCCCGGACGAAGACGCTCATAGATCTCAATGAGTGCTTTCTCCGTGGAATCCGTGTTGTCTTTGTCCAGTGTGTTGCGGATATATTCGTCATTACCGAGCAGATCCAGAATCTCAGCATCTGTGCCAAAACCAAGTGAACGCAGGAGAACCGTAACCGGTATTTTACGTGTACGGTCGATCCGGACGTAAACAACATCCTTCGCGTCCATCTCCAGTTCCAACCAAGCGCCGCGGTTAGGAATAACTGTAGCGGTATACGTTTTTTTGGCGTTTTTATCTACTTTGGTACTGAAGTAAACGCTAGGAGAGCGAACCAACTGGCTGACAATAACCCGTTCCGCACCATTAATAATAAATGTGCCCGTGTTGGTCATCAGCGGGAAATCTCCCATGAATACTTCCTGCTCTTTGACTTCGCCGGTTTCCTTATTAATGAGCCGGACTTTGACCCGAAGCGGTGCTGCATACGTAACGTCACGCTCTTTTGCGTCGTCTACTGTATACTTCGGTTCACCGAGACTGTAATCGATAAATTCCAAAATCAAGTTACCTGTAAAATCCTGGATCGGCGAGATATCCTGGAACATTTCGCGCAACCCTTCCTCCAAAAACCAATCATAGGATTTTTGTTGGATTTCAATCAGGTTCGGAACTTCGAGTATCTCGTTAATTCGTGCATAACTGCGCCGAGTGCGTCGACCATATTGAACAAGATGTCCTGCCAACTTAAACTCACCCCTCAATGTCTACTCACTTTAAAAATTTCGTTGCGAACCTCTGTTTGTAACCTTATAATGGTACACATACAGAGCAAAGCAATGCATCCACAAATAAAGAAAAGCCCTTACTCGAAATGTCGTTCGAAAAAAGAGCAACTTTGATCGGCGGATGTCTTTCCAAATCATTCTTATCCCCAGTTTGCCCAAAATGTACATATTATACGCCAAACGTAGGCATAATAAGCCCGTTCGGCGTAAAAAAAGGTTGACATTTTTAGTTAGCTAAAGCCAAGTAGGGCATCTTAATACTGACATTTTACAACTATACCACGACCTGAATTTCAAGTCAATAGTCCTATTGCAAAAAAAATGATCCCCTGCTTACTTTACAAACTCGGATTCAGCTTTTAGTAGATACCTCTTCCGATTTCACCGCTTTGAAAATCCGATAGCCTTTATCCTTCGTCACTTCTTCCACTCTTCCAAACAAAGATTCCAATTTCGCTTTCGCTGACGGGGCTCCTTGTTTCTTCTGAATGACAATCCACAACGAACCGCCTACCTTCAGATGGCGATGTGCCTGTTCGAAAATAGTATGAACCGTTTCTTTCCCAGCCCGTATAGGCGGGTTGGTTAGGATAACGTCAAAATCTTGCTTTTTCACTTCAGCCAGTAGATTACTTTGCAATACCGTAACATTGTTAATTCCGTTCGCTTTTGCATTTTCCCTGGAAAGTTCAACGGCTCTCTCGTTGATATCGATCATGGTGACATGCCCATCCGGTACAAGTTTGGCTGCTGTAAGACCCATTGGCCCGTATCCACAGCCCACATCGAGAACATGAGCCCCTGATGGCAACTCTATCGCATCAATCAATACTCTGCTGCCATAATCGATTCCGTTTTTGGAAAACACACCGGCATCCGTCACGAATCGCAGACTGAATCCGCGAAGAACCGCTTCAGTTGCTCTGCGATCATGCGCCACTTGCGGTTTGTCCGAATAATAATGATTGGACATGCCCTCACTCACTTTCCATTTACAATTACAGCAACAAACCCCTTGATATAAGTCAAGGGGTTTGTTGTTTTGTTCATTTAGCTTGTAATAGCTAAATTATTTAACTTCAACTGAAGCGCCTGCTTCTTCAAGCTTAGCTTTAACCGCTTCTGCTTCTTCTTTAGCAACTTTTTCTTTCAATGCTTTTGGAGCGTTGTCAACCAATTCTTTTGCTTCTTTCAGGCCAAGACCTGTGATTTCGCGAACTGCTTTGATAACGTTGATTTTGGAAGCACCAGCGCTAGTCAAGATTACGTCGAACTCGGATTGCTCAGCTTCAGCAGAAGCTGCTGCACCTGCAGCAGCTACTGGAGCTGCAGCAGTTACGCCGAATTCTTCTTCGATTGCTTTAACAAGATCGTTCAATTCCAGTACAGTCATGCCTTTGATTGCTTCCAAGATTTGCTCTTTACTCATGAGTGAACCTCCATATATAATATTATTTTTTTTAATTCATTTGCCGCCTAAGCAGCATTCAGATCAAGTTGCTTACGCGCCTTGTTCTTCTTTTTCTGCAACTGCTTTAACCGCAAGCGCGAAGTTGCGCACTGGCGCTTGAAGCACGCTGAGGAGCATGGAGAGGAGTCCATCGCGGGATGGCAGTTCTGCCAATGCCTTAACTTCTTCTACTCCGATTACGCGACCTTCTACGACTGCACCTTTCAATTCCAATGCATCGTTCTTTTTCGCGAAGTCGTTCAGAATTTTAGCTGGAGCCACAACGTCATCTACGCTGAATGCAATTGCAGTAGGACCTGTAAGAACACTATCGAGTTCTGTCAGTTCTGCTGCTGCAGCTGCACGGCGAAGCAACGAGTTTTTCAGCACTTGGAATTCGATCCCTGCTTCACGAAGTTGCTTACGCAACTCAGTTACTTGGGCAACGTTCAATCCGCGATAGTCAACAACAACAGTTGTAACGCTCTCGCGCAATTTTGCTGTTACTGCATCAACGGATTCTTGTTTTGCTTGAATCACTTTTGCGTTTGCCAATCTGTACACCTCCTGATCAAATTTATCCCATTAAGAAAAGCCTCCGTAGAATCACGAAGGCTTGATATATACTCATCATCGATTTGCATCGTTCTAAGTTCTATAATCACACCTCGGCAGGAAATTAAGCCAAATGGCACCTACTGTCTACGGCAAGCATATTCAAATGTCAACGGTCAGTCACTCGGACTCACAACTTTTATATCTTATCAAAAACAGGGCAAGCCTGTCAAGAGATATTATCTAAAAGCTGCTGCGTTCACGCGTGCGCCAGGGCCCATCGTGGAAGAAAGACTAACATTCTTCAGATAAACACCTTTTGCTGCCGCTGGTTTAGCACGATTCAGAGCTTCCATGAGAGCTTTGAAGTTCTCATTAAGTTGCTCAGAAGAGAAAGAAGCTTTACCAATCGGTGCATGAATTTGACCTGCACGATCCAGACGATATTCGATTTTACCGGCTTTAATTTCTTGAACAGCCTTAGTTACATCGAAAGTTACCGTTCCGGCTTTAGGGTTAGGCATCAGACCTTTACCGCCGAGCAGTCGGCCCAATTTACCTACTTCACTCATCATATCTGGTGTCGCTACGCAGACGTCGAATTCGAACCAGCCTTGTTGGATTTTGTTGATCATGTCTGCATCACCAACATAGTCCGCGCCAGCCGCTTCCGCTTCTTTCGCTTTGTCACCTTTTGCAAATACCAATACGCGTTGTGTTTTACCTGTGCCGTGTGGCAAGACAACAACACCACGTACAGCCTGGTCTTGCTTACGAGGGTCTACACCCAAACGAACTGCTGCTTCGATTGTTTCATCGAATTTTGCAGTAGCTGCCTTTTTCACAAGCTCTACAGCTTCTGAAGGCTCGTAAGTTGCTTCGCTGTCAATCAGCTTAGCAGCTTCCAGGTATTTTTTACCGTGTTTAGCCATGTTTTATTCCTCCTTTGTGGTGTTAGCGGATATACCTCCCACATCAACCGGTCGCGAATCGACCGGTTTTACGAAGCCATGTTTCTTATGAAAATTAGTCTTCGATGGTGATACCCATGCTGCGGGCAGTACCTTCGACCATACGCATAGCGGACTCAACGTCTGCTGCATTCAGGTCAGGCATTTTTGTTTCTGCGATTTGACGTACCGCATCACGTTTAACAGTAGCAACTTTTTTCTTGTTCGGTTCGCCGGATCCTTTTTCAACTTTAGCTGCCACTTTCAACAGAACTGCTGCTGGTGGAGTTTTAGTGATGAAAGTAAAGGAACGGTCCTCGAATACAGAAATTTCAACTGGAATAATCAATCCCGCTTGATCAGCTGTACGAGCGTTGAATTCTTTACAGAATGCCATGATGTTGACACCTGCTTGACCCAAAGCTGGACCTACTGGTGGTGCTGGGTTTGCTTTACCTGCTGGAATCTGCAGTTTTACCATTTTAATAACTTTTTTCGCCATGATTGACACCTCCTTGCAAAATAGTGGTTAACGGGTTTTTCAACCCTCCCACAAGAAACTTGAAGAAACTATATCTTCTCCACTTGCGTGTATTCCAACTCAAGCGGTGTTTCCCGTCCAAACATGTTCACGTGCACTTTCAACTTGCTTTTGTCTACCAAAATTTCTTCCACGGAGCCTACGAAATTCGCAAAAGGGCCGACTTTAATACGTACGGATTCCTTAATATCGAACTCAATTTTCGGCTTAGGTTCAACCATTCCCATGTGCTTCAGAATTTGTTCCACTTCTTCAGGCAACAATGCAGTTGGTTTGGACCCAGAACCTGTCGAACCGACAAATCCTGTAACACCTGGTGTGTTGCGAACAACATACCAAGAATCATCCGTCTGTACCATTTCCACCAAGACATAACCGGGGTAAACTTTACGCATAACGGTTTTTTTCTTACCGTCCTTGTTTACCACTTCTTCTTCCATAGGAACAAGAACGCGGAATATCTTGTCTTCCATGCCCATAGACTCTACGCGTTTTTCCAAATTGGCTTTGACCTTGTTCTCATACCCTGAATAGGTATGAACGACGTACCATCTTTTTTCCATATCAAGCCACCGGAACCCTTCTTAAATAATCGCTTCGATCACAAAGGAGATGCCAATGTCAATGACCCAAAAAAACAGCGTCATAACCACAACAGTACCAAGTACGATCAATGTGTAGTTGGTCAGCTCTTTACGATTAGGCCAGCGAACTTTTTTAAGTTCAGCCCAGCTTTCTGAGAAAAAGGAAATCAGAGATTTGAAACTTCGTTTCACGCCGACACCTCCAAAAACTATCTGGTTTCGCGATGAGAAGTCTGCTCGTTACAAAACTTGCAAAATTTCTTCATCTCCATGCGGTCGGGGTGATTACGCTTGTTTTTTGTCGTAGTGTAATTTCTTTGTTTGCAGTTAGTACAAGCCAAAGTAATAATTACCCGCATGATGTACACCTCCCGAAGACTTCCACATTCAAGCAGAGTCTCTAAATTGATCCTGAAAAAAAGCCATAAATTTAGGCCTACCTAAAACACTTTATCACAAGGGTATAACCATGTCAATGAAAGAATAGCCTTTCATTCATTGGGTATTACTTCCGTACAACGTACATTCGTTTCTCATCTCTGTTTTTCTCTTCTCCTGCTTGGACCGAGCGATTACTAGTATAAACATTCTTAGATTTTATAAACTTGAGACACTAAAAAAAGACTCAAACACCGAGCCTTTTCCGTCAACGACAACATGTGTTTAATTATCTCGAACTTCCAGGTACTTTTCAAGTTTGCGCTTGACGCGCTGAAGTGCATTATCAATGGACTTTACATGTCTGTCCAAATCTACTGCAATCTCTTGATAAGATCTCCCGTCCAGATACAACATCAATACTTTACGTTCCAGATCACTCAGAATCTCGGACATTTTATCTTCCAGGCCCACAAACTCTTCCTGATTGATGATAAGTTCTTCCGGATCACTGACCTGGGTTCCACAAATCACATCGAGTAACGTACGATCAGACTCTTCGTCATAAATAGGCTTGTCCAGAGATACATAAGAATTAAGTGGAATATGCTTCTGACGTGTTGCTGTCTTAATCGCCGTGATGATCTGTCTTGTAATACACAGTTCGGCAAAAGCCTTGAACGAAGCCAGCTTGTCCCCTTTGAAATCTCGAATGGATTTGTAGAGGCCAATCATTCCTTCTTGAATAATATCTTCCCGGTCTGCCCCAATCAGAAAATAAGATCTTGCCTTGGCGCGTACAAAGTTACGATATTTGTTAATTAGAAACTCTAACGCTTCGCTTTCGCCTTCACGGAAAGCTTCGACAATGTCTTCGTCACTTTGGTAATCATACTTAGATAACATGATATCTTTGAGGTCGACACTCACAGACAATCCCTCCGGCTGCAACGCAAGGTACCCCGTTACTCTACTCTATGAAATATAGGATCAGTATATATGATGGTACCTCACACCGTCAACCACGCTCTGCCTAAAAAAGAACATCAATAACATAAATGTCAAGAGTTTCAATATTCTAAAATTTGTAAAAAACGCACTGTTATTCCCGGCGCCATCGCTCAAACTCTTTTAATACATCCGGACTCAACTTGCCCCCGAGTGTGTTACGCGTGGTCTTCGCCTGATCTTCTTCCAATCGTTTTTTTAATTCTTTTTCGTTCTGCTCAACTTCAATTAGCAACTCCCTTGCAGATACACGTAGCGCTCCCTGTCCAAAAATGACATGTTGCTCTACCATATCGCTCGTAGCCACATAGATTTGGCGTCTTCGCATGCTTAGTTCCCGAACGAGTCTCTCAATGCATTCGTCTGCCGTCTCTTTTTCCTTTGTAAAATAGATCTGCACTTTGCTCTGAGTAAAGGATTTACCGAGTCCAGGCACGAGGTAGGCGTCAAACACAACAATGACTCGCCGGCCGGAGAAAGCCTGGTAGTCTGCAAGGCGAAAGAGAAGCCTGTTACGTGCCTCTTCGAGCCCACTTTCCGCCAGTTTGGTTAATTCCGGCCAGTCACCAATCATGTTGTACCCGTCTACAAGAAGCACATCACGGGAATCAGCCATACCTTCTATTCCTGCGCTTGACGCGAGCGGAGCACTTCGTACATGACAACCCCGGCTGCCACGGAAGCATTCAGGGAATTAATCTGACCTTGCATTGGTAATTTGATCAGCACATCGCATTTCTCACGAATAAGTCGTCCCATTCCCTTGTTCTCATTTCCGATTACCAATGCTACAGGGCCAGTAAAGACTCCATTACCAAAGACACCTTCATGAGCCGTGACATCTGTCCCTACAACCCATACACCTTCCTCTTTGAGGCGATCAATGGTCTGTCCAAGATTACTTACGCGAGCCACTGGCACGTACTCCACAGCGCCTGCTGATGTTTTGGATACTGTCACGGTTACCGCTGCCGAGCGACGTTTGGGTACAATGACGCCATGCGCACCCGTGCAATCTGCTGTCCGCAAAATTGACCCCAGGTTATGAGGATCTTCAATCTCATCCAGCAGAATCAGGAAAGGATGCTCATTCTTCGCTTTTGCTGCGGCAAGAATGTCTTCTACCTCCACATAAGCATAAGGTGCTGCTTGTGCAACTACTCCCTGATGCTGAATGCCTGGTACCGTTTGATCCAGCTTACGCTTGTCCACGTGTTGAATGACAATACCTAGTTTTTTAGCTTCCGAGATAATAGGTTGAGTCAGATGTTTCTGTGCTGTATCGGCAATCCATATTTTATTAATGGTCCGGCCTGAACGCAGCGCCTCCGTCACGGAGTGTTTACCGGCGATCCATTCTTCTTCCATCGTTGTTCGATCCTCTCTGTAATGCGTTGTTTTGTTGAAATTTCTATTTTTTTGTCGGTGATGGCGATTGTTGTTCCGCGTGCTCAATGCCAAGCCCGATCAGTTCAATCATGCGATCATGATGACCACTGCTGTAGAGGTAACCAATGAGACATTCAAAAGCAGTGGCATGTCTGTATTCCAACACATCTGCATTTTTGGGTACACTACCCGACTTGGCATTCCGCCCTTGCCGGACGATATCACGTTCTTCCTCTGTCAGTGCAGCCTCAATCGTTGTAAGTATGCGGCTCTGTGCCTTCGCTGATACCAACCCGGTTGCACTACGGTGCAAATGATTGGGACGCATGTTGGCCTTCGACAACAGATATTGACGAACAGCTACCTCATATACCGCATCACCAATATAGGCCAGTGCAATAGGTGGAATCAACCTCGCAGGTCTGGAAGGAGGATACGGGAACCATCCTCCGTCTGTGACCTGCTCCTGTTGTTTTGGTGTATTTGGATGTCCTTCGCTCATTTGCGCCGCCATCTCATGCCCTGCGCCGTATCTTCAAGCAGAATGCCACGTGCAGACAATTCATCGCGAATTTCATCCGCTCTTGCCCAGTTTTTGGACTTGCGCGCTTCTACACGCTCTTCAATCAGACGTTCCACTTCCTCATCCAGAAGTTCTGGCTCTGCGTCAGTATAGACGCGCAGCACAGCATTCAATTCACTGAACAATTCGAGGAGTGCACGAATGTCTGCCGCATTAACTACTTCTTGCTGCAACAGTTGGTTGGCTTCCCCTGCCCACTCAAACATAGCAGTAATCGCATCAGGAGTATTGAAATCATCCTGCATCTTCTCGTGATACTGCTGACGAATTTGGTCGAGTCTTGCCGCAAACTCTGCTGTGATATCCTGATCTACAGTCACCGCATTCAGACGATGATTCAGGTTACCTACCGCATTTGCAATCCGGTCCACACTGTTCTGTGCCTGCTCCATCGTATCATCCGTGAAGTTCAATGGGTTGCGATAGTGGGTAGATAACATGAAATAACGAATCGCTTCGCGTTTATATTGATTCCGCAAGTCTTTAACCAGAACACCATTACCGAGTGATTTCGACATCTTCTCGTTATCAATCCGGATGAATCCATTATGCATCCAGTAGTTCGCAAGTGGTTTACCTGTTAATACTTCGGATTGGGCGCATTCGCACTCATGGTGCGGGAACTGCAAATCCTGTCCACCCCCGTGGATGTCCAGTGTATCCCCAAGGTACTCCCTAGCCATGGCGGAGCACTCAATATGCCATCCTGGTCGACCATCACCCCAAGGACTGGACCAATAGATCTCACCTGGTTTGGCAGCCTTCCAGAGCACAAAATCTTCAGGATGCTCTTTGCGCTCGTCCACACCCACACGGATTCCAAATTGGAGCTCCTGCAGGTTTTGTTTCGAAAGTTTGCCATATTCGCTGAATTTGCCTGTACGATAATAGACGTCACCGCCATTTTCATAGGCAAATCCTTTTTCAACCAGCTCACGGATAAAATCAATGATCAGCGGCATGTTTTCCGTTACTCTCGGATTGCTGCTTGCCTTGGGAATACCCAATCCCTCAATGTCTTCATAATAGGCAGCAATAAATTTCTCAGCCACATGAGGAACATCGGTTCCAAGTTGTTCTGCTTTGCGAATCAACTTATCATCCACATCCGTGAAGTTCACCACATAGTTCACATCATGCCCTGTCTGTTCCAGGTATCCACGAACCGTGTCGAAAAAGATAACCGGGCGTGCATTCCCGATATGAATGTAGTCATATACCGTTGGTCCGCAGACATACATTTTCACTTTCCCTGGCTCTTGAGGAACAAATTCCTCTTTGGTACGACTCATCGTATTATAAATCTGAAGCGTCATGGTCACTTATCCTTTCATCCTATACTGCCTTTATTTATTGTATCACGTATCACGCACAGTCTCATTTTCACGGGCATTTTGCAGTGTACGTACTTCTTCCTGCAATCGTTCGAGTTCTTTTTGCATACCGCGCAAGGAGTCAACGACCGGATCGGGCAATTGTTGACTGAGGCGATCTACCCGTCGACCATCCTGTTTAACAATTCTGCCCGGTATACCTACCACGGTACTATTGGAAGGGACCTCCTTAAGCACAACGGAGTTCGCACCAATGTTGCATTGATCCCCCACGCTAAATGAACCCAGCACCTTTGCTCCGGATGAGATAACCACATTATTACCAATGGTCGGATGTCTCTTTCCTTTTTCTTTCCCTGTTCCGCCCAGGGTAACCCCCTGATAGATAACGACATCATCGCCAATCTCACATGTTTCTCCAATAACGACGCCCATTCCGTGGTCAATAAACAACCGATTTCCGATCGTAGCTCCAGGATGTATCTCGATTCCTGTCATAAATCGACTAACCTGCGAAATGAACCTGGCAACCGAGAACCATCTTCGCTTGTATAAAAAATGAGCGATCCGGTGTGCCCATATCGCATGCAGCCCTGAGTAGGTGAATACCACCTCAAACCAACCTCGGGCCGCCGGATCGTTTTCAAACACCGCCTGGATATCTGATCTGATCTTCTTGAACATGCTCGTTCCCCTCTTGTTCAGGTTCCCGTCCTCCGGCTTACCGGACGGCGCGTTCCTTGGTAGTGTACTGCACACTCGCCTAAACAAAAAACGCCCCTGCAGCATTTAGCTGCAGAGGCGTTTATCGCGGTCCCACTCTGCTCGGTCCATTCTTAAATAGAATGAGCCCTCAAGCGGTTTGGTAACGGAAACCAATCGTCACAACCTATCCTAACGTTTTCCCATGTCATGATCGACAAAGGCGGGGCTGGATTCGGCTGTGCAGCTCACGGGCGCATTTCGACTGATGGACAGTGGATGGTTCACAGCCACCGCAACCAAAGAAATCTCTCTTTGCTGCGGGACCATCCTCTCTGAATCTGTCCGGGTCAGTCTACTCCTCCCGATCTTTGCTGTTCTATTAGATAAATCATATCAATTATTCGTTGTGTTGTTATTATAGCGAAAAGGCCTCAGACTGACAACAGCCTCCTACGTAATCTATCCATCGTAGGACTGTGTTCAGATTCCAAATAAACGGAATGTCTTCGACTAAGATTATTTTACTTGTGCAAGCAAACGTTCGATCACCGTATCACGACCCAGAAGCACGATCGTTTGGTTCAGATCCCGTCCATGCGTCTGTCCAGTCAAGGCTACACGAATTGGCATAAAGAGCTGTTTGCCCTTAAAGCCGGTTTCTTTCTGTACTTCCTTGATCAATGCAGCCATTTTGCTTGGAGTAAACTCTTCGCTCGCCTGTACTTTATCCGCAAATGCCTTCAGTACGGTTGGCACCTGCTCCTCCGCAAGCACTGCTTCTCCTTCACTTTCAAGCTCCAGATTGGAACGGAAGAATACTTCCGACAGTTCGACAATATCGGAGGCAGAATTCATCTGCTCTTGGTACAGGTGTACCAGAGTATAAGCCCATTCTTTTTGTTCAGCAGACAGCTCGGAAGAAATACGTCCAGCCTTTTGCAGATGTGGAATGGCCATTTCGGCAATACGTTCCGGGTCAGCATGTTTGATATAGTGGTTGTTCAAGTGAGCCAGCTTGTGGGTATCAAATACCGCCGGGCTCTTGGACAGACGTTTCGTATCAAAAATGGAGATCAGTTGCTCTTGCGAGAAAATCTCTTCTTCCCCTTCCGGCGACCAGCCGAGTAAGGAAATGAAGTTAAACATCGCTTCAGGCAAATAGCCGAGCTGATCATACTGCTCAATAAACTGAATAACGGATTCATCCCGTTTACTCAGCTTCTTGTGATTTTCATTCACGATCAGCGTCATATGACCGAATTGCGGTGGCTCCCAGCCAAGCGCTTCATAGATCATCAGTTGACGCGGCGTGTTCGAGATGTGATCTTCCCCGCGCAAGACGTGGGAGATCTTCATCAAGTGATCATCCACAGCAACAGCATAGTTGTATGTGGGAATGCCGTCTTTTTTCACAATGACGAAGTCGCCGGATTCCTTGCTGTTGAACGAGATTGTGCCTTTAACCATATCATCAAACGTATATGTGCGCTCTTCCGGCACACGGAAACGAATACTCGCTACGCGGCCTTCCGCTTCAAACGCACTAATTTGCTCTGGAGTCAGGTCACGGTGTTTGCCAGAATAACGCGGTGTTTCTCCACGTGCTGACTGTTCCTCGCGCTCTTGCTCCAATTCTTCTTCCGTGCAGAAGCAACGGTAAGCCAGACCTTTATCCAGCAATTCCTGCGTATATTTACGATAGAGGTCCAGACGTTCCGTTTGACGGTATGGTCCGTATTCTCCGCCCACGTCAATACTTTCGTCCCACTCAATTCCGAGCCATTTCAGGTATTTCAGTTGGCTTTCTTCACCACCGGCAATATTCCGTTTCACGTCCGTATCTTCAATACGAATAATGAATTTACCGTTATTATGTTTGGCATATAAATAGTTAAACAACGCCGTACGGGCATTCCCGATATGCAGGTTTCCCGTTGGGCTCGGCGCGTAACGCACACGAATATCCGTGCTCATATGATCCCCTCCGTCACTAATTGATTGATGATATCACACACGTACAAGGCAAACAACGGATTGAGCGGCAATGCCCTCTCCCCGTCCCGGGAATCCCAGTTGCTCTGTCGTTGTTGCCTTCACGTTCACCTGTGTTACATCCGCTTCCAGTGCTTTGGCAATAACCTCAGCCATCTTTGGGATATAAGGAGCCATCTTTGGCTTCTGGGCAATAATCGTTGAATCGATATTCCCTAGCTTATACCCGCGATCTTTCACAAGCTGCCATACATGTTCCAGCAATTTCAGGCTGTCGGCATCTTTGAATTCCGGATCGGTATCCGGGAAGTGCTTGCCAATATCCCCAAGTGCCAGCGCACCCAAAATGGCATCACTAATCGCGTGCAACAGCACGTCTGCGTCCGAGTGACCCAGCAGTCCTTTTTCATAAGGAATCGTTACTCCGCCAATAATACACGGGCGTCCCTCTACCAGCTGATGTACATCAAATCCTTGTCCTACACGTATCATCGCTTCTTCTCTCCCCCCAGCAAAAACGCAGCATATTGCAAATCTTCCGGCGTTGTTAATTTGATATTGGTATAATTGCCTTCCACAACCTTGACCGACATTCCCTGACGTTCAGCCAGCATGGCATCATCTGTCCCCAGAAATCCGTCCTGCTCGGCTGATTCGTAGGCGGAGAGCAGGGAAGAAAGACGAAAAGCCTGCGGGGTTTGAATGCTCCACAGACTGCTGCGGTCTGGCGTCGCCGTAACGACTCCTTCCGCATTCACTTGTTTGATCGTATCCTTCACGGGAACCGCCAGTACAGCTGCTCCACCACCGGCTATGGCGGCCGCCATGCAACCCTTGATCTGCTCATGGTTCACAAAAGGACGTACCCCGTCGTGAACGAGAACCCAATCCGTCCCAAGTGCCTCAAGGCCTTTATGGACAGAATATTGTCTCTCTTTCCCTCCGGGGATAACACGGACACGTGAATCCAGTTGGTATTCTTTTACCCAATCCTGGCAGCGTTCAACATCTGCGGCTCCTGTGACCAGCACCATCTCGCGGATCTCGTCCAGCGCAGCAAATACCTCAAGCGTATGTATGAAAACGGGCTTGTCCTGCAGCAACAGAAACTGTTTGCTCTCGGTCGTCCCCATCCGGGTTCCGCGACCTGCTGCCACAATGACAACGCCCCACCCTTTATCCATGCCGCAATCCCTGCCTTGTCTGTCAGTTTATCGTCCAAAGATATACAATATCATTCAACGATACACTACCCATCATACCGCTTTATTGGGCTTTTTCCAACAGTTTCGGCTTGGCAAAAATCATTCGTCCCGCTGAAGTCTGCAACACACTGGTCACCAGCACTTCCATCATCATGCCGATATACTCGCGTCCGCCTTCCACAACGATCATTGTGCCATCATCCAGATAGGCTACACCTTGACCATGCTCCTTGCCATCCTTGATGATCTGCACCATAATCTCTTCACCTGGCAGAACAACCGGCTTAACCGCATTGGCGAGATCATTAATGTTCAACACAGATACACCCTGGAGTTCGCACACTTTGTTCAGGTTAAAGTCATTGGTGACCACTTTGCCCTGAAGCACTTTAGCCAGTTTAACCAGTTTGCTGTCCACCTCGGAGATTTCCTCGAAATCCCCCTCGTAGATCAGGACTTTTACATCGAGTTCCTTCTGGATTTTGTTCAAAATGTCCAGTCCACGCCGTCCTCTGTTCCGCTTGAGCAGATCCGATGAATCAGCAATATGCTGTAACTCCTCCAGAACAAATTCCGGAATTACGATCGTGCCTTCAATAAATCCGGTTTTGCATATATCAGCGATACGCCCATCGATAATAACACTGGTATCCAGAATTTTATGTTCTTCCATCCGTCTGTCCTCGTCCACCTCGGGATGACCCCATCGTCCAGACATCCAGAAGGCCCCCAGATCGTCTTTCTTCGCCATGGCAAGGGTATAACCGGAATAAGCACTAATCACCGTCAGCGCCACTTGCAGCACTTCTCCTGCCGTCCCCATCCATCCCACGACAGGGTAGAGCAACAAGGCCACCAGCAATCCTGCAACGGTACCTGCGGCACCAGCAGCCAGTTCGTTCATAGGTACTTTTGCCAATGAGTCAATTCCACTATGCAGCCTGTCTGCCATCAATGTTCCACCAATATTACATACAGCCATAAACATTACAGCTCCCAGCAGCGTCGATATACCAGCTCCCAGTAATCCTGCTGACTGAATCCACTCCGCCATCCATGGGACCGATTTTCCTGCCAGATGATATGCCGTGTAGCCGAACCATGCACCGCACAATCCTGTAAAAGTTAAAATGCCTTTTTTCCACATTAGTCCCTGCACCTCCTTCAATGTATCTTGATCTTTATATCCAGTATGATCCAATTCCTGAATTGCTAATCCCATCTGGAAGAACTTTTTGGAAATGTTGCAATCGTCAGTTGAAAGTAGGTAAATTATTGGCATATAATGAATTCAATTCATATCCCGAGGTGAGTGGCAAAATGAGTACGCTAAGTTTACAGGCTTTCCAGGATCAAGTTTCTGAACTGTTGTTGCGTCATCGCAGCCTGATTGATGTACTGTCCAAAACGGGACAAGCCGGAGCGTCTGTTAACCGTGCCGTGTCCAAAGCCATTACCGAATGCGGCTGCATCGAGCTGCACGCCACCAAGCAGAAATATGCCCCGGAGAGCGATATCGCTCAAACCAAGGGCCTGCTGGAAACGCATGTGGAAGGTGAGTTGTGTGAGAACTGCAGAGAGGTCATCAGCTCTGAGCTAGGGCGGAACCTGTTCTACATGTCGGCTCTCTGCAATCTGCTGGACATTAACATGGAAGAGGTCGTAAATCACGAATCACAGAAGTGTTCAACGTTAGGGATGTTTAATCTGTCGTAAGAAGATATGTATGTCGTCCGTAAGGGTTTCTTTTACCGTAAATAGATCTGAATAAACAAAAAGCACGCATTCTCCAGTTCAGGAGAGTACGTGCTTTCTTTGTATAGTGTCTGTCCCCACGGCGACTTAACGATCGGAAGGACGGGAAGATTTCTCATCCTTGCGCTTTTTCGCCCGACTACGCGAGGCCGCTGTTCGCACATTATGCTTCATTCCATACAAGGCGTATAACACCAGCGGAATAAAAATCAATTTGGATAACTGTTCCGGGAAAATAACAGCTACGGCTATGGCAAATAACACAACCCATGGTGCAATCCAGATCGCCTTGCGTGGCAAACCGACCTTTTTGAAATTGGGATATTTAAGCGAACTCACCATCAGATACGATAACAGCAATGTAGCAATCATCATACTAACCGGGCCAATATCCTTATTGAACAAGGACAGTGTAGCCAGCACCCCACCGGCTGCGGGAATCGGCAGACCTGTGAAGTACCCGGGGATTCCCGGACGAACATTAAACCGAGCAAGACGAATGGCTCCACAGATCGGAAAAGCCGCTGTTGCGATCCAGGCGAGCATCGGCATCGAATCTTGAAACGACACCATAAATATGATCAGGGCTGGTGCTGCACCAAAGGAAACCATGTCAGACAAGGAATCCAGTTCCTTGCCGAATTCACTTTGAGCATTGAGTGCACGTGCTACTCGGCCATCCAGACCATCCAGCAGCATCGCTACAATGACCATAATGGCAGCCAAACTGTAATTTCCATCAATCGCAAGCAAAATTGCCATCATTCCAAGAAACAGATTACCCAGGGTAAAGAGATTCGGAATGAATCTGGTTAGCATCGTTGTTTCACCTCATCCATTTCAAGCCTTTATATAGGCAAACCCTTACATCTGTCTGTCGATAAACATTTGCTCCTGCAAACGTTTGAGGCCTTCCTTAATGGTCCGAGCACGAACTTCACCAATACCGTCCACTTCGTCCAGTTCTTCAATTGTAGCCATAATAACATGAGGCAATTGTTCAAATTGATCCACCAGATTATGGATAATGACATTGGGCAGGCGGGGGATCTTATTTAATACCCGGTATCCACGAGGGGCAACCGAATCCTCTGAAGTAGCCGCTGATGAAGGATAGCCGAGAAGACGGACAATATGATGTGCATCCAGCAACTCATCGTCCGACAATCTTTTCAGTCCCACGATAATTTCACGGATTTTGTCATCACTGTCGTCACGCGCGTAGTCTTTATACAATAACCAGGCTTCTTCTTCCGTTGTACCCACGAGTTCTTCCATTTGCATGGAAATGAGTCGTCCCTCATTCCCGAGTTCATGAATGTAACGTTTGATTTCCGTTTTAATCCGCATCACCATTTCAGTACGCTGAATCACATTAACCACTTCAGGAATCGTTACTAATTCCTCAAATTCCGAAGCACTCAGATTCGTAAGGGACTGTGTTAATACTGCTTTGTATTTCTCCAGGGTTTGAATCGCTTGATTCGCTTTGGTCAAAATAACCCCGATTTCCTTGAGGGAATAACGAAGTGTTCCCTGATACAAGGTAATGATATTCCGGCGCTGTGATATGGATACGACCAATTTACCCGTTTGCTTTGCTACACGCTCTGCCGTCCGGTGACGAATCCCCGTCTCTGATGAAGAGATCGAAGAGTCCGGGATTAACTGGGTATTGGCGTAAAGAATACGCTTCAAATCCTCGCTAAGAATAATGGCTCCATCCATCTTGGCGAGTTCGTACAGATAGTTCGGGGAGAAATCACAGTTAATCGAGAATCCCCCATCCACCACTTCCATTACTTCAGGGCTGTATCCTACAACAAGCAGTGCGCCCGTCTTGGCGCGCAGCACATTTTCCAGACCTTCGCGGAAAGGTGTACCTGGTGCGATCAGCCTTAACAACTCATTCATATTATCCAGTTGGCTCATATCTTTCATCTTGTTATGCCCCCTAATCTAAAGCAACCGCTAGTGCATCTGCCACGGTATTCACACCGATCAGTTGTATCCCGCGAGGATGTTTCCAGCCCTTTAAGCTTTTTTCTGGTAAAATGACTCGTTTGAAGCCCAGCTTTGCGGCTTCCTTCACTCGTTGTTCGGCCCGTGATACGGCTCGAACTTCACCTGTCAGACCGATCTCGCCAAAGATGACGTCGTCCGGCTTGGTCGGTACATCTCTCAAACTGGATGCAATGCTGACAGCAACCGCCAAGTCTACAGCGGGCTCATCCAACCGTACTCCACCAGCCACGTTCAGATACGCATCCTGGGTCTGTAAAAACATCCCCATCCGTTTCTCCAGCACTGCAATGATCAGATTTAATCGATGCAGATCTACCCCTGTTGCCATACGGCGAGGAGAAGGAAAATGGGTCGTCGAGATCAACGCCTGTAATTCCACGAGCAGAGGACGTGTCCCCTCCATACTGGCAACTACCGTTGAACCTGCTACACCCAGTGGACGTTCCGACAAAAAGAGTTCGGACGGATTGCCCACCTCACGAAGTCCATCCTCGCCCATTTCAAAAATACCAATCTCATTGGTGGAACCAAAACGGTTCTTCACCGCACGCAGTAAGCGATACGTATGATGCCGTTCTCCTTCAAAATAAAGCACACAATCCACCATATGTTCTAACATACGTGGACCGGCAATGGCACCTTCTTTGGTAACATGCCCCACAAGAACCGTTGCAATGCCTCTGCCTTTGGCAATCCGCATGAACCTTGACGTACATTCCCTTACCTGTGCTACACTACCCGGCGCACTGGTAACTTCGGGAAGATATACCGTCTGAATGGAGTCGATGACAAGAAAATGCGGCTGGATCTGATCCACCGCTTCCTCTACACGTTCCATATTGGTTTCACACAGTACATACAACTCGGCAGAGAGTGCCCCCAGACGGTCTGCCCGCAATTTGGTTTGCTTGACTGATTCCTCACCGGAAACATATAACACACGCAAACCCGAATGCGTCAAAGCATGAGACGTCTGCAACATCAACGTTGATTTACCAATACCCGGATCTCCGCCCACCAGAACGAGTGAACCCGGAACGATTCCGCCACCCAATACCCGGTTCAACTCTCCGATTCCAGTCTGTACACGCGGTTCCTGACCGCTATCTATATCTATGATAGGAAGCGGTTTATCTTTACTGTCAAACAGAGGAGAATTTCTCCCTTGTGTTTTGACCACCGTCTCTGTTTCTTCCACCATTGAATTCCATGACTGACAACCCGGACACTTACCGTACCACTTGGGGGCTTCATAGCCGCATTCCGTACATTGAAACTTGGTTTTAACTTTGGCCACTTCAGCACTCCTATAATTTAGTTTTATAACAGCATTTTGCATTATTCGACGAATTTCACCCAAACTCCCTGACGTGCAGGGTTACTAAAAGTTTACCATTGTTTGAGATTTTTCGTAAAGGATTATCGCAAACTTTACACATGTTCCTGACATAATCATGTCCGTCTTCTGTCCAAAGTGCAAAAAATCCTCCCCGGCCGAAGCCGAGAAGGATTTGATTAAGGATTAGAACAAGCTGAAGTTTAACTCCAAAGCTTGCTGTATATTATTTAGTTTCGATTTCCTCGTTAGAAGGAACAACCACGTCTTTTTTCGTAACAGACAGTGCACCGTTCTCCTCGTCGATGAGCAATGAATCCCCTTTGGTTACGTTACCTGTGAGCAACTCTTCGGACAATTTGTCCTCGATATGCTTCTGGATCGCCCGACGAAGCGGACGCGCACCGTAAGCTGGATCAAAGCCTGACTTCGCAAGGAAAGACTTGGCATTATCAGTGAGTTCGAAATCGACCTCATGTTCGAGAAGTCGTTTACGAAGTTCTTCACTCATAAGCGTAACAATTTCAGCGATGTGTTTTTCTTCGAGTGAGTGGAACACGATAATTTCATCAATCCGGTTAAGGAACTCTGGACGGAAGCTTTTCTTCAGCTCATCCATCACTTTCCCCTTCATGTTGTCATAATCTGCTCCTGCATCTACAACTGCAGTGAAGCCCAGTGTAGAGTTACGTTTGATCGCTTCGGCACCCACGTTGGATGTTAGAATGATCAGCGTATTGCGGAAGTCAACGACGCGACCTTTGGAATCCGTCAGTCGACCATCCTCAAGCACTTGTAACAAGATATTGAATACTTCTGGATGTGCTTTCTCGATTTCATCGAGCAGGACTACGGAATATGGTTTGCGACGAACTTTCTCTGTCAGCTGGCCACCTTCTTCGTACCCAACATATCCTGGAGGCGCTCCGACAAGTCGAGAAGTCGAGTGCTTCTCACCATACTCGGACATATCAATCCGGATTACTGCATTTTCATCGCCGAACATCGCTTCAGCCAGAGCACGAGCAAGTTCTGTTTTACCTACCCCTGTAGGGCCGAGGAAAATGAATGAACCCATCGGACGTTTTGGATCTTTAAGTCCCGCACGAGCACGACGAACCGCACGGCTGACAGACTTCACTGCCTCATCCTGACCGATGACACGTTCATGTAGAATAGACTCCAGATTCATCAGACGCTGTGTCTCTTCTTCTTTTAGTTGGTTTACAGGAATTCCTGTCCAGCTGGCTACCACTTGTGCGATATCCTCAGGAGTAACCTCGGAATCGGTGCGACCTTGTTTCTCTTTCCACTGGTTCTTCGTTACATCCAGCTCTTCACGGATTTTTTGTTCCGTATCACGCAGAGCTGCTGCTTTTTCGAACTCCTGACTTTGAACTGCAGCGTCTTTTTCCTTACGGATATCTTCCAGACGGCTTTCCAGTTGTTTCAGGTTTGGTGGGATCGTGTAAGAGTTCAATCTTACTTTGGAACCCGCTTCATCAATCAGGTCAATCGCTTTATCTGGCAGGAAACGGTCTGTGATGTAACGATCAGACAGTTTAACCGCCTGCACAATTGCTTCATCCGTAATTTTCACGCGGTGATGCGCCTCATAACGGTCACGCAAGCCGTGCAAGATTTGAATCGCTTCTTCCGGAGAAGGCTGATCTACAGTAATCGGTTGGAAACGACGCTCAAGCGCTGCATCCTTCTCGATGTATTTACGATATTCATCCAGTGTTGTCGCACCGATACATTGCAATTCTCCACGGGCCAGAGCCGGTTTCAAAATGTTAGAAGCATCGATGGCACCTTCAGCTCCGCCTGCGCCAATCAAGGTATGCAATTCGTCGATAAACAGGACAATGTTACCTGCTTGGCGAATCTCATCCATGATTTTTTTCAGACGATCTTCGAACTCACCACGATATTTGGTTCCAGCGACTACAGAACCCATATCCAGGGTCATTACACGTTTGTCGCGCAATGTTTCCGGAATCTCATTTGCAATGATTTTTTGTGCAAGGCCTTCAGCAATCGCTGTTTTACCTACACCTGGCTCACCGATCAATACCGGGTTGTTCTTGGTACGACGGCTGAGCACCTGAATGACACGTTCAATTTCTTTACTACGTCCAATGACTGGGTCCAGGTTGTTCTCTCTCGCATAAGCCGTGAGGTCACGTGCCAGACTGTCCAGCGTTGGTGTGCTGACATTGGCAGGTGTGCCATTATGACTGGATACAGCTTCACTGCTGCCAAGCAATTGCAGCACTTGTTGACGTGCTTTGTTCAGGCTAATTCCCAGGTTATTGAGCACACGTGCTGCAACACCCTCGCCTTCACGAATCAATCCGAGCAGGATATGCTCTGTGCCTACATAGGTATGGCCCAATTTACGAGCTTCATCCATAGACAGTTCAATTACTTTTTTCGCACGTGGCGTATATGCAATGTTGGTAGGTTGCTCTTGGCCACGGCCAATCAGCGTTTCTACTTCATCCTGAATTTTTTCCAATCCGAGTCCCAGGCCGATCAGTGCTTTGGCTGCGATGCCTTCGCCTTCACGAATGAGGCCGAGCAAAATATGCTCAGTACCGATGTTATTATGACCGAGACGGACAGCTTCTTCCTGCGCGAGTGCGAGCACCTTTTGGGCCCGTTCCGTAAATCTTCCAAACATCATATCTCCTGCACCTCCATGGTTTTGGATAAAACGAGGGTCATATAATGAAATAACCGTCGTATTCTTCATATCATTTTTGTTTGCAGCCGTGCTGCGAATAAAGTCATTCGGCATTTGTACATGCCTTATTATATAAAAGCCGCAATGCGGCATGAAACCATAATTCAATACAATATCAGGCTAAACTAGGACTGCTTCGCTGCATTGATCGTATCACGAATCAACTGAGCACGGTAAATGTCACGCTCATCTGTGCGCATATCTTCCCCGAATGTTTTCTGCAAAAATCCCGGCTGTGTCATCACATTCAACTCATTCATTACCGTAATGGACAGTCCATCCAACAAGCCGAGATCCACGCCAAGGCGTACATCCGATAAGCGCTGTGCAGCTTCCTTGGAATCAACAATAGCTGCATGAGACAATATGCCGTAAGAACGCATGACACGATCCGTAATACGAAGTCTGGAGTCGGTAATTAACCGTTCTCTCGCTGTACGTTCATGACCGATCATCTGTAACACAACACCATGCAGGTTCTCGATGACTTCCTGTTCGGTCTGTCCCAAAGTAATCTGGTTCGAGATCTGGAACAGGTTACCCATCGCTTCACTGCCTTCACCGTATATTCCTCTTACCGTCAATCCCACTTGGGAAACTGCGGTTAGAATACGGCCAATCTGCTGTGTCATCACCAGGGCAGGCAAGTGCATCATAACCGATGCTCTGACACCTGTACCTACATTGGTAGGACAGCTGGTTAAGTATCCTCTGCGATCATCAAAAGCATAATCCACGTGCGCTTCAAAAGCATCATCTATTGCGGAAGCTTTCTCCCAGGCTTCTTTCACCTGGAACCCCGGATAGAGGCACTGGATACGAAGATGATCCTCTTCGTTAATCATAATACTGACTGACTCATCCTCACTGAGAATAACCGCACCATTCCTGGATTCATTCGCAAGACTTGGACTGATGAGATGTTTCTCCACCAGCACCCGTTTGTCGAGTTCGTCAATATCGATCAGATCCAACGTATGAAAATCCCCAAAGGCATGAACGTCATCGTATTGAAGTACTTCGCTCAGCTTATTCAGCACCTCTTCCAATTGCTCATTGGAAGCCAGCATCGGAAACGGAACATGCTGAAGGTTGCGTGCAATCCGGACACGGCTGCTAATGACGATTTCGGAATCAGCCGCATCACTGCGCATCCAGTCGCTGAGCGCCTTCTCTGTAAAGCGCAGATTAGGCATTACGCATCCCTCCTACTCATGACAAACTTTACTCCTGAGCTATTCCTTTTTCAAGTCCTCTGATCTGGTCACGGATCTGGGCCGCCTCTTCAAATTCCTCTTGCGCGATGCTCTCCTGGAGCTCACGCTTCAGATCAGCAATTTGCCGTTTCACCTTGATGCGACCACCAGCTCGTGCAGGCACTTTGCCTACATGGGACGTATTACCATGAACCCGCTTGAACAAAGGATCCAGACGACTGTCAAAATATTTATAACATGAACTGCAGCCGAACCGACCTATCTTACTAAATTGTGCGTACGTCATACCACACTCTTCACATTGAAGAGCTTTTGCAGGTGGTGTTCCTGCCGATCCACTTTTGGCGGCTGGATCAAAATCAAGCAATCCGGACAACAAGTTGTGAATGGAAAACCCACCTGCTGTTCCAGGGATCATTTCCCCTTTTTCACGGGCACATGACTCACAAATATGGAATTCCGTCTTCTCTCCATTTACGATCTTCGTAAAATGAAGTGTCGCCGGACGTTTATTGCATTCTTGGCACAGCATATTGATGTACCTCCTTTGACCCCGATAGTTTTCATTTACCGAGCAAAGATATTAACATCGCCTTCAACATTCTGGCACGAATTTGATCCCGGTAAGGAAGTTTGACCAATATAACCTCTCTAGATACAGCAGCTCGCATCAACCCGGCTTCCCGCTTGCTCAAGAAGCGCGCTTCTTCCAATTGATAGATCAGACCTTCGGCAGCTGTCTGCCCGATCTCTTCACCAATACTATGGTGCAAATGATTATGCAGAGCTGATTGGGCCGGTAATTCAATGCGCTGTATGCGAACATAACCACCACCGCCGCGTTTACTCTCTACCAGGTATCCCTTCTCGAGTGTAAAACGTGTGCTGATGACATAATTGATCTGGGAAGGTACACATGAGAATTGATCTGCCAGATCATTACGCTGAATTTCAACCATTCCTTCGGGACTTTCATGCAAAATACTCTTCAGATATCGTTCGATAATATCAGAGATATTACGCATCCAATCATCCTCCACTGTCTGAAACGTTAAGTCAATAAGGACCCACACGCCCCCACAGAGTACACCTTCTCTACCCATTTAACCAATCAGGGAAACAGCGAATCTTGCTTCCACAGGTGTGAACAGGAGAGCGAAGGAAGCACGAAGGTCCTTTAATATTCCCTTGATCCTCCGATGAAATGAATCCCCTATATTGGCGATCATGCATCAGATTGTAGAAAGAAAGCTACTTAAGTATTAAACCTTTAGTTGACTTTGACTTTCTTTGACTTTATAACCATTATAGCATATTTTGTGGTTTTGCCAAGTGGGGTCACTATTCATTTTTTACGATTTTACACGAAATATTCCCCGGACACAAAAAAACCTCCCCAAAATTGCTGGAGAAGTCCATTTGTCTTTCAATCACGCCGTATTTCTATATAAGCTAATCAGGTTAAATGGAGCAGTGGGCATAGTCATCAGAAGAAATCGAGCAAATAGGTTTCCCGTTCAGGAATCGCTTGTTCCAAAGCCTTGATTGCTGTGTTCGGTCCGTGAATTCTTCCAATTCGTGCCATTTCTGTTGGTCTGCGATATCCCATCAGCACCGCCGTAAGGGATTGAATATCCACCTTAATGGTCTGATCATCATTAATCGGTTCCGAAGTTTTCCATATGGACGCTGTTCCGTTCATTGCCACGTTTAATTGCCATACCCCTTCATTCCACGGAGCGTAGGTATCCTCTACCTGTAGAACAATCTGCAACGGTGAGTCCTGGCTTGCAAATGGATACTGGGATATAAACTGCTCTACACTAACGATACGCGCCATAAAATAAGGTACAATCTCCTGCTGAATCCGTGGGTTATCCAATTGGAAGGCAAGCGTATCACTGGCAGGCGCCTGCAACGTAACTTCCTGGATCATGGAATCATGGTTAGCAATAAAGGTCCACAGCCCTTGCCTAGCCTCTTCATTCAGATAGATGATCTCTTTAATGGTAAATTTATTTTCCTTAACCTCATATAAAAGATAGCCTTGTGCTGCATCAGCTTCATCATAATATACAGCCTTCTGGCTGCTCCCATTAACAAGAACTGAATTCTCCCACCTTGCATCATCCCGAACCAGAGTTCCGTTATAACGCTCAGCATACGCACTGTATACTTCCTTTAATATGCTGAGGCCCGGATCCCCTCGCCGAATTGTTCCAGGTGTCGCTTTTTTCTGAGGCAAATGAGCTGTAGGTACTTTATAACGTTTAAATTCAACATACGTCTCCCATCCATACTTTCGATAGAAACCAAAAGAGAATGGATGCAAGAATGATATGCTCTGTTTGTTACGATTCATTTCTTCCAACGCATGCTTCAGCAGACCCGCTACCCAGCCTTTGCGTCTATACTCTGGCCAGGTGGCAACACCCGCAATACCGCCCATCTCGAACGATCTGCCATGAATATAGGTTTGAAAAGGAATGATGTGAAGTTTGGCTCCTAGCTGCCCGTCCTCATATACACCCCATATATCCTGTGACGAAAATTGACTCCGCCGTTTTTCTTTCTGTTCTTCACTCATTACTACTTGAAAAGCATATTCGGAGAGTGCCATCGCCGGTTCAAAATCATCTACCGTCAATTTCTGAATTTCCATGTTGTCCTACACCCCATTCGCTAGAGTTATATCAATCCAAATCATGGCCTGATATCTGATATATGTACCCCTTAGAGTGTGTCAGAGGATTCTTACAAAGTCAAATAAGAGATGCTTCCGCATCCCCTAAAATAAACAAATAAAAACCACCACCGAATAACATCGGCAGTGGTTCTTCGCTTGGCGGCGTCCTACTCTCCCAGGACCCTGCGGTCCAAGTACCATCGGCGCTAGAGGGCTTAACGGTCGTGTTCGGGATGGGTACGTGTGGAACCCCTCCGCCATCGCCACCAAACGCGATTTGTCGAAGCATAGCTTCTTAAAATCAGATATGGAACTGAAAATCATACACACGTTATGTGATGTACCAATTTTCATTTCAGAGATCATTCTCTGAAAACTAGATTCGAAACGAAACATGCGAATTACAACTTGCTATTGGATAAGCCCTCGACCGATTAGTACTGGTCAGCTCCATGCATTGCTGCACTTCCACCCCCAGCCTATCTACCTCGTCGTCTTCAAGGGGTCTTACATACTGGGAAATCTCATCTTGAGGGGGGCTTCACGCTTAGATGCTTTCAGCGTTTATCCCGTCCGTACATAGCTACCCAGCGGTGCTCCTGGCGGAACAACTGGTACACCAGCGGTACGTCCATCCCGGTCCTCTCGTACTAAGGACAGCTCCTCTCAAATTTCCTACGCCCACGACAGATAGGGACCGAACTGTCTCACGACGTTCTGAACCCAGCTCGCGTACCGCTTTAATGGGCGAACAGCCCAACCCTTGGGACCTACTTCAGCCCCAGGATGCGATGAGCCGACATCGAGGTGCCAAACCTCCCCGTCGATGTGGACTCTTGGGGGAGATAAGCCTGTTATCCCCAGGGTAGCTTTTATCCGTTGAGCGATGGCCCTTCCATGCGGTACCACCGGATCACTAAGCCCGACTTTCGTCCCTGCTCGACTTGTAGGTCTCGCAGTCAAGCTCCCTTATGCCTTTGCACTCTTCGAATGATTTCCAACCATTCTGAGGGAACCTTTGGGCGCCTCCGTTACTCTTTAGGAGGCGACCGCCCCAGTCAAACTGCCCACCTGACACTGTCCCCGCACCGGATTACGGTACCAGGTTAGAACCTAGATACGATCAGGGTGGTATCCCAACGTTGCCTCCACGCAAGCTGGCGCTCACGTTTCAAAGGCTCCCACCTATCCTGTACAGATCGTACCCAAATTCAATATCAAGCTGCAGTAAAGCTCCATGGGGTCTTTCCGTCTTGTCGCGGGTAACCTGCATCTTCACAGGTATTAAAATTTCACCGGATCTCTCGTTGAGACAGCGCCCAAGTCGTTACGCCATTCGTGCGGGTCAGAATTTACCTGACAAGGAATTTCGCTACCTTAGGACCGTTATAGTTACGGCCGCCGTTTACTGGGGCTTCGGTTCACAGCTTCGGATTGCTCCTAACCACTCCCCTTAACCTTCCAGCACCGGGCAGGCGTCAGCCCGTATACTTCGCCTTACGGCTTCGCACAGACCTGTGTTTTTGCTAAACAGTCGCTTGGGCCTTTTCACTGCGGCCCCCTCGTGCTATTCACACTACCGGGGCACCCCTTCTCCCGAAGTTACGGGGTCATTTTGCCGAGTTCCTTAACGAGAGTTCTTCCGCGCGCCTTAGAATACTCTTCTCGCCTACCTGTGTCGGTTTGCGGTACGGGCACCATCACCTGGCTAGAGGCTTTTCTTGGCAGTGTGAGATCATGACCTTCGCTACTACAATTTTCGCTCCCCATCACAGCTCAGCCTTACAATGTGCGGATTTGCCTACACATCAGCCTTACTGCTTAGACGGACATCCATCAGTCCGCGTCACTACCCTACTGCGTCCCCCCATTGCTCATAACGGCTTACGGTGGTACAGGAATTTCGACCTGTTGTCCTTCGACTACGCCTTTCGGCCTCGCCTTAGGTCCCGACTTACCCTGAGCGGACGAGCCTTCCTCAGGAACCCTTAGGCTTTCGGCGGATCAGATTCTCACTGATCTTTTCGTTACTCATACCGGCATTCTCACTTGTATAATGTCCAGCGCTCCTTACGGTACACCTTCAACCCTTATACAACGCTCCCCTACCCCTGATGCAAAGCATCAAGCCATAGCTTCGGTGGTGTGTTTAGCCCCGTTACATTTTCGGCGCAGAGTCACTCGACCAGTGAGCTATTACGCACTCTTTCAATGGTGGCTGCTTCTAAGCCAACATCCTGGTTGTCTGTGCAACTCCACATCCTTTCCCACTTAACACACACTTGGGGACCTTAGCTGATGGTCTGGGCTGTTTCCCTTTTGACAATGGATCTTAGCACTCACTGTCTGACTCCCGGAAGTAAGTCTATGGCATTCGGAGTTTGACTGAGCTTGGTAACCCTTGCGGGCCCCGCACCCAATCAGTGCTCTACCTCCACGACTCTGTTTTCCGAGGCTAGCCCTAAAGCTATTTCGGGGAGAACCAGCTATCTCCGAGTTCGATTGGAATTTCTCCGCTACCCCCACCTCATCCCCGCATTTTTCAACATGCGTGGGTTCGGGCCTCCAGTGCGTGTTACCGCACCTTCACCCTGGACAGGGGTAGATCACCCGGTTTCGGGTCTACGTCCACGTACTAAGTCGCCCTATTCAGACTCGCTTTCGCTGCGGCTCCGGCTCTTCACCTTAACCTTGCACGGGAACGTAACTCGCCGGTTCATTCTACAAAAGGCACGCCATCACCCCTAAAACGGGCTCTGACTTTTTGTAAGCACACGGTTTCAGGTTCTATTTCACTCCCCTTCCGGGGTGCTTTTCACCTTTCCCTCACGGTACTGCTTCACTATCGGTCGCTAGGAAGTATTTAGCCTTGGCAGATGGTCCTGCCGGATTCATACGGGGTTTCACGTGCCCCGCACTACTCGGGATCCGTCTCGGAGGGAACAGACTTTCAACTACAGGGCTTTTACCTTCTTTGGCGGGCCTTTCCAGACCTCTTCGCTTAACCGGTTCCTTTGTAACTCCATGTGAGACGTCCCACAACCCCAAAGAGCAAGCTCTCTGGTTTGGGCTTCTCCGCGTTCGCTCGCCGCTACTGACGGAATCACTATTGTTTTCTCTTCCTCAGGGTACTTAGATGTTTCAGTTCCCCTGGTATGCCTCTACACAACCTATGTATTCAGTTGTGAGTAACTGGAAATTACCCCAGCTGGGTTTCCCCATTCGGACACCCCCGGATCAAAGCTTGCTTACAGCTCCCCGAGGCAGTTTCGTTGTTCGCCACGTCCTTCATCGGCTCCTAGCGCCTAGGCATCCTCCGTGTGCTCTTAGTAGCTTAACCATTTTGTTCCGGTTTCGGTCGCTCGCTTCCCTTGGTTTGCTTGCGCAAAGCCAAAAGTCGCTCTCACCCGATACCATCACAAAAGCAATTTAACTACCTTTATAAACACGTCACTTGTTTACACAAGATCAGCTTAAAGGAATGTTCTAATTCGCGTTTGTTTCGTTTCGATATCTAGTTTTCAAAGAACAAGCCAAATAGATGAAATTGTTTGGTGGAGCCAAGCGGGATCGAACCGCTGACCTCCTGCTTGCAAGGCAGGCGCTCTCCCAGCTGAGCTATGGCCCCTCAAATTCCATCAAAACTGAACAAATGGATAAGTAACTGTGTTGCTGTTGCAGGTTCTAAGAACCTGCTTATTTGAATGTTTCCGTTGCAGGAAACGATTCTCCATAGAAAGGAGGTGATCCAGCCGCACCTTCCGATACGGCTACCTTGTTACGACTTCACCCCAATCATCTATCCCACCTTCGGCGGCTGGCTCCTTGCGGTTACCCCACCGACTTCGGGTGTTATAAACTCTCGTGGTGTGACGGGCGGTGTGTACAAGACCCGGGAACGTATTCACCGCGGCATGCTGATCCGCGATTACTAGCAATTCCGACTTCATGCAGGCGAGTTGCAGCCTGCAATCCGAACTGAGACCGGCTTTGTTGGGATTGGCTCCATCTCGCGATTTCGCAGCCCGTTGTACCGGCCATTGTAGTACGTGTGTAGCCCAGGTCATAAGGGGCATGATGATTTGACGTCATCCCCACCTTCCTCCGGTTTGTCACCGGCAGTCTATCTAGAGTGCCCACCCGAAGTGCTGGCAACTAAATATAAGGGTTGCGCTCGTTGCGGGACTTAACCCAACATCTCACGACACGAGCTGACGACAACCATGCACCACCTGTCTCCTCTGTCCCGAAGGAAAGATACATCTCTGCATCGATCAGAGGGATGTCAAGACCTGGTAAGGTTCTTCGCGTTGCTTCGAATTAAACCACATACTCCACTGCTTGTGCGGGTCCCCGTCAATTCCTTTGAGTTTCAGTCTTGCGACCGTACTCCCCAGGCGGAGTGCTTAATGTGTTAACTTCGGCACCAAGGGTATCGAAACCCCTAACACCTAGCACTCATCGTTTACGGCGTGGACTACCAGGGTATCTAATCCTGTTTGCTCCCCACGCTTTCGCGCCTCAGCGTCAGTTACAGCCCAGAGAGTCGCCTTCGCCACTGGTGTTCCTCCACATATCTACGCATTTCACCGCTACACGTGGAATTCCACTCTCCTCTTCTGCACTCAAGTCACCCAGTTTCCAGTGCGATCCGGGGTTGAGCCCCGGGATTAAACACCAGACTTAAATGACCGCCTGCGCGCGCTTTACGCCCAATAATTCCGGACAACGCTTGCCCCCTACGTATTACCGCGGCTGCTGGCACGTAGTTAGCCGGGGCTTTCTTCTCAGGTACCGTCACCTTGAGAGCAGTTACTCTCCCAAGCGTTCTTCCCTGGCAACAGAGCTTTACGATCCGAAAACCTTCATCACTCACGCGGCATTGCTCCGTCAGGCTTTCGCCCATTGCGGAAGATTCCCTACTGCTGCCTCCCGTAGGAGTCTGGGCCGTGTCTCAGTCCCAGTGTGGCCGATCACCCTCTCAGGTCGGCTACGCATCGTCGCCTTGGTGAGCCGTTACCTCACCAACTAGCTAATGCGCCGCAGGCCCATCCCCAAGTGACAGATTGCTCCGTCTTTCCAGTTTCCTTCAGGCGAAGAAAACAACTATTCGGTATTAGCTACCGTTTCCGGTAGTTGTCCCAAACTTGAGGGCAGGTTGCCTACGTGTTACTCACCCGTCCGCCGCTAACCATCAGAGAAGCAAGCTTCTCTTCAAGTCCGCTCGACTTGCATGTATTAGGCATGCCGCCAGCGTTCGTCCTGAGCCAGGATCAAACTCTCCAATAAAGTATTGAAAAGAGCGATAAGCTCATTTTGAATCTGACGATTCATTGTGAATCAAAAGTTACTATCCATTTGTTCAGTTTTCAAGGAACTTGTATGTCCGTTCATGTTGATGTTCGTCAACCGGACAGGAATCTTATCATATCATGTTAACTAACTTACTGTCAACACTTTGTTTTCGTCATCTTTCAAATGATTATGACAATCATTCGTTTGAAGCGACAAGAAATAATATATCACGTAGTGATTTATTTAGCAAGCATTTTTAATCAACCTTTTGATATCATGATATCTTCATCTACGGTGTCTTGTTTCCAACCTCTATTCGACAGAATAGCACATTCTCTGAACCCAAGATGGGATAACGATCCCTGCTCTTCTGTTCGTTTGAAGAAAGTGATCCAAAAACTCTATAATAAGGTATATAGATATAGGGATAAGGTTAAGCAGTCAAGTGTACTACTTTCATAAGTAGCCTATGAACAATCCTATAACCATCTCGCATTGCACCTTTACACAGATCACGTACTCCATTCACAGCTAGTTATTACATATCAAAGTTCTGAATAAACTCATTACTAACCTATATGGGGTGATCGCACTTGAAGCAATGGTTAAAGAACAGACGCAAAGGTTACGGCAAAAAGTTGGTTTCCATCCATGCTTGGAATGCCTGGATTGTTGTGATCCTTGCTATAACAGGTCTTATGCTGGTGGGCGGCTTTTGGCGCGAGATACTCGGAATTGGACGTGTCTGGTTAAAATGGCTACATATCATCGTTGGGCTAGCTATGCTGGCACCCGTAATATATTACTTGATTTTGGCCGGAAAGCACTGGAAACAACTTCGAAATAGGCCTTGGCAAAGGGTAAACACCATCTTTGTTCTTGCGCTGCTGGTAGGCTGGCTCCTCTCGGGTATTGTATTATGGCAGTTCAAGCTAGCTGGACCTCGATGGTCGAATGCTGCACTTTTAATCCATGACCTGCTGACTTGGGTGGGCTTACCTTATATTATCTATCACTCCATCACTCGGACCAAATGGTTAAAGGATCCTGCACGTCGTGCGGTTAAAACCACTACAACTTCAACACGAACTCAACATACAGCTGATCGATCTGACACAATAATAGATGAAAAAGAAACTCCGGCTGCTATATTTTCTTCCCAGTTTGATCGTAGTTCCGAGAGAGATCCCCTCAAATCAGAGGAGCGACCACAACCGTTGTATACACGAAGAGCTTTCATCCGTTCTGCTGTGGGGGTTGGTCTCGCCGTGACTCTTGGTCCTACTTTTATATCCTGGGTAGGACGAAATCTCAAGATCGATAATAGTATTGATAGCATGCTGGAGAACGATCCTAACCGTATGGTTCCTCTGCCACAACCGCTGTCTGCCTCTTCACCTCCCATTGGAGGCGGAGCTGAAGGTCATTTCCGCGTATATACGGTTACGCCTATACCGTCCTTCTCCAATGCTAACTGGTCTTTCCGAATCGATGGACTGGTTGAAAGGGCACAGGTATGGAACTGGGAACAGTTCGTGAAGCTGGCGCGTACCGTACAGGTTAGTGATTTCCACTGTGTAACGGGCTGGTCTGTATATAAAAATACCTGGGAAGGCATTTCTCTTGCACAGCTTTTGAAACAAGCCGGGGTCAAACCGGAAGCTCATAGTGTGAAGTTTTATTCCGGTGATGGTGTGTATACGGATGCCATTACGATGGATCAAGCGCAAATGGAAGATATTATGGTCGCTGTCATGCATGATGGCAAACCTATCCCTGCTGATCTTGGCGGTCCGGTGCGGCTCGTTATTCCTCAGATGTATGCCTATAAATCGGTAAAATGGTTAAATCGCATTGAACTCATCGACAGTGAACATATCGGTTACTGGGAAGAACGAGGATATGATAAGGATGCATGGCTTACAGGCGCATCTCAGCGCATTCCTACCAATTTAAGCGGTTCATGATCAGATAAGATAAGACTGGTGAGCGTTCATTCGTTTTAAAAATAATTTAGATAAATAGCAAAAGCCCCCGATCACATATTCGTGTCTTCGGGGGCCTTTTTCTTTTTCCTCATTATGAACTCTCTGATTACACATTAACCCCGTGGGTTCAGAAGACGTACAAGTTCGTCCTCATCCTCAATCGTTGGAATACCGAGATCATGAGCTTTGGTTAGTTTACTACCTGCCTTCTCTCCGGCAATAACCAAATCTGTCTTTTTCGACACACTGCCAGTCACCTTCGCCCCGAGCGCTTCCAGTCTTTGCGTTGCCTCTTCCCGCGTCAATTGGTGCAGCGTTCCGGTCAAAACGACCGTTTTACCACTGAAGAAGGAATCTTCCACAACAGCAACGGCTGGTGCCTCAGGTGCCTGAGCTTTCACGCCCAAGTTGAGCATTTTCTCAATTGCAGCCTGTGTAAACGGATCTGCAAAAAAGTTTACGATGCTCTCAGCCACGATACCACCAACGTCGGGTAGTTCAACCAGTTCTTCCACGGTTGCATTCATAATGGCGTGCAGATCTCGATAATGATCAGCGAGCATGCGCGTTGTCGATTTACCTGTGTTCGGAATACCCAGTGAGTATAAGAAGGAAGCCAAGTCTCTATCTTTACTAAGCTCAAGCGCAGCGATAAGGTTGTTCGCTTTCTTTTCCCCAAACCGCTCCAGCTTCACCAAGTCATCAAACTGTAACGTATACAGGTCGGCAGGCTCACGCACGTTCAATTCATCATACAGCTGAATCGCTGTTTTCTCACTGAATGTCTCAATGTCCATGGCATCACGGGAAGCAAAGTGGGAAATACGTGCCACCGTTTGTGGTTTACACGCAAGTCTATTGTTACAGAACAGATGCGCTCCACGTTGCTCCAGTGGGAATCCACATGCCGGGCATTGCTCAGGGAAGACGATCTCCTCGCCATCACTTTCCTCCGTCACTTTACCCAGAATCTCAGGAATGACGTCGTTGGAGCGACGGATAAAGACCCGTGTGCCCAGAGCAAACTTCAGATTTTTGCGCTCAATATCGCCGACATTGTTCAAAGTACAGTTCTGTACCGTTACCCCGGCAAGTTCAACCGGTTCTACGCGTGCCAGCGGAGTTACTTTTCCAGTACGACCCACATTCCATACCACAGCGTTAAGAACCGTCGTGGTCTCTTCTGCCTCGAATTTGTATGCCACCGCCCAGCGAGGGAATTTATCGGTATAACCCAACACCTCGCGGGTGCGCATGTCCGTAATTTTGATAACAGCTCCATCGATCAGATAGTCTAGCTGCCCCCGGTTCTCCTGAATCGCAGCCAATTGTTCCATTACATCATCAAACTCATGGAAATAAGTAATCGATGGATTCACTTTGAAGCGGTTCTCACGCAGGAAGTCCATCATCTGCTGATGATTGGCAAATTGAATGTCATCCGAATAACCTACATTATAGAAATAAGCATTCAGTCGACGCTCAGCCGTCGCCTTCGGATTCAGGTTGCGGAGCGCTCCTGCTGCTGCATTACGCGCATTCTTGAGTGGCTCTGCCGCTGTCTCATTGTATCGGTCCAGGACAGACAGATTCATGATGCCTTCACCCTGTACTTCAATCGTACCGCTTGTGTAAGGAATTTTGAGCGGAACGGATCGGATCGTTCTTACCTGTGCCAAAATACCTTCACCTACGGTACCGTTCCCTCGTGTAGAGGCTTGCACCAACTCACCGTTGGTGTATGTCAGGTTCAACGTCAATCCGTCAAACTTCAACTCAATGACATAACCTGGTTCCGGTAAAGGCGTATCGGGATTTTTACTGTTATAGTCGTTAATCAGTTTCAGTACACGGGTATTCCAGCTGCGCAGCTGCTCAATATTCTGTGCTTTGTCCAGACTCCATAAGGAGGATAAATGGCGATGCGGGGTAAACCCCTTGAGCAGTTCGCCGCCCACACGCTGTGTTGGAGAATCTGGCAGAACCATGCCGCTTTCCTGTTCCAGCGTAACCAGTTCATCGTACAGAAGATCATACTCCTTATCGCTGATCTGTGGCTGATCCATCGTGTAGTACTGATAATTATGCTGGTTCAGCTCGGTAACGAGTTGCTCCATCCGGTGCATCGGGTCCATACAGGGCCATCCCTCCGTTAATTTGATCTATGTAGAACGAACACTCCTATTGCACGTAAACTCCGATAACAGAATAACTTTCCGATCGCTGTTATCCACCGGATTTCTTTTAATCCATTTTAAAAGGTGGAAATCCGGGGATATAGGCGAACGCTATGCTTCTTCAAGTTATTTCTGTTCTCTCTGTTATAGTGCAAAAGTAAGTTTCGTTCTTATTCTACTTTCGTAATTGGGGCAAATCCGGCAAGTAAACGTTTCACACCCACCGGAGCCGGGAAGGCAATCTGCAGTTCGGTATCATTACCTGTCCCTTTGACCGCAACAATGGTGCCTGTGCCCCATTTGCCATGCTGCACTTTGTCCCCTGCCTTAAAGCCTGCTTCACCATTAGAAGCCACCGGCTTGGAAGCAGATGATGGCGTAGAGTATGCTGGGCGGGACGTGCCCGTGGTCACACGTGAAGTTGGCGTGGATGAAGTAGCAGACGAACCGCTCTTGCTTTGGTGATCAAACAGCTTGGTGCCACCACCGAAGTTACTTCCTCCACTAGAGCCTAGTCCACGTCCACCATATGAGCCGCCTCCGCTACTGCCACGACGGTAACGATCACGAGCCATGGAGGTGTCTTCCTTCAACTCATCCGGAATCTCATCCAGGAAGCGGGAAGGTGGATTCGCTGTTGTACGTCCAAACAATGTACGCATCTGGGCACAAGACAGGAAGAGTTGCTCTTCCGCACGGGTGATCCCTACATAAGCAAGTCGGCGTTCTTCTTCCAACTCTTCATTGTCCATAAAGGCACGGCTATGCGGAAAGACCCCTTCTTCCATACCCACGATAAAGACAACCGGGAACTCCAGACCTTTGGCGCTGTGCATGGTCATCAGGGTAACCGCGTCGCTCTGATCCTCTTCATCATCGTTCATGCTGTCGATGTCAGCAATCAATGCAAGATCGGTGAGGAACGATACGAGCGTTTTGTCTTCATTATTTTTCTCAAATTCCATTGTTACGGACAGGAACTCTTCAATGTTCTCCAGCCGTGCACGGGATTCGAGTGTGTTTTCATTTTGCATCTCAAGACGGTATTGACTCATCTCAAGAATCTTCTCGGTCAGTTCAGTTACAGACAGATACTCTACCATCTGATGCAAAGCAGCGATCATGTCATAGAACTCCACCAGCGCATTTCGCGTACGGCCTGCAAATCCAAGATCGTCCACGACCTGAAGCACACGGAAAATTGAGATTCCACGCTCTCCTGCCGCAGCCGCCAGCTTCGCTACCGTTGTATCACCAATGCTACGTTTTGGTACATTAATGATCCGGGTAAGACTGATATCATCGTCGGGGTTAGATAACAGGCGCAGATACGCCAGAATGTCCTTGATCTCTTTACGATCATAGAACTTGATGCCGCCGACAATCTGATACGGAATATCAGACTTGATCAGAATTTCCTCTATAACCCGGGATTGGGCATTGGTACGGTACAAAATGGCATGGTTCTGATAGGATTTGCCGTTCTTCACATTTTTACTAATCTCGGAGGTAACAAAATACCCCTCATCATGTTCGGAATCCGCACGGTACACCTTGATCTTCGAACCACCCTCTTTGTCCGTCCACAGTTTCTTCGGTTTACGCCCTGTATTCAGGCCGATCACTTCATTCGCTGCATTCAGGATATTGGAAGTTGAACGATAGTTCTGCTCCAGCAAAATCGTATTTGCTTCAGGGTAATCTTTCTCAAAATTCAGGATATTGCTGATATCCGCCCCGCGCCAGCGATAGATCGACTGGTCACTATCCCCTACAACACAGATGCGATGGTGACTGTCAGCGAGCATGCGGCACAGCATGTACTGTGCACGGTTCGTATCCTGATACTCGTCCACGTGAATGTACTGGAATTTCTTTTGATAAAAGTCGAGAACTTCAGGCACTTCCTTGAACAGTTGAATAGTCTGCATAATGAGATCGTCGAAATCAAGTGAGTTGTTGGCTCTTAACTTTTTCTGATACATCTTATATATCTTCGCTACAATACCCTCGAAATAGTCTCCTGCCTGCTTCTCATATTGCTCCGGACTAATCAGTTCATTCTTGGCCGTGCTCATCATGGATTGAACTGCTTTGGGCTCGAATTTCTTAGTATCGATATTCTGGTCTTTCATACAGCTGCGAATAACAGATAATTGGTCCGATGAGTCCAAAATACTGAAGTTGGAGGTAAAGCCAATACGTTCAATATCACGGCGCAGAATACGCACACACATGGAGTGGAACGTGGATACCCAAATGTCGCGGCCTTGGGAGCCACCTACGAGTTGAGATACCCGGTCTTGCATCTCACGAGCGGCTTTGTTCGTAAAGGTAATCGCTAAAATGCCCCACGGGGGTGCTTTCCGTGTTGCAATGAGGTAGGCAATCCGGTGTGTCAGCACCCGGGTCTTGCCGGAGCCCGCACCGGCCATAATTAGCAGCGGGCCATCCGTCGCCTCGACGGCTTGCCGTTGAGGGGTGTTAAGCCGTGCAACGGCATCATGTATATTTACAGGTTGCATGCATGCATGCTCCTTTCGTTGGTTGGTCGGTATAAGTGAGCTATCGGTTACACTCGTCACTACGATGACAGAATAATCTTCCGATCGCTGTTATTCCCGGATTTTTCGATCTACTTTTCAAAGGTAAAAATCCGGTAATAAAGGCGAACGCTCCGCTTCTCCAGCTTATTTCTGTCCTCTTCGTTCTCGTGTAAACATAGTCCCTGTATACGAATTGCTTAGTAAAAAAAGAACAAAATCAGGTAATAGAAGTATGCTTAGGATTTAGCTTTCTTACAGAAAGCTTTTAACGAGCATTTCGTTTCTCCAGCTCACTTCTCTCCTCTTTGTTATCGTGTAAACGACATTACGCTCATATAACTTCTTTAATTAGTAAGGGCAAAGTTCTATTTTAACAGATCATAAGGGGAAAATGGGGGAATGGTAAACTAAACCGTTTAAATGGTTCCTTTTACGGCCAACACCGTCTCAAGTGCCTTAGTCAAATCGCTATACACAATATTACCTACCACGATGGTATCTGCCACCTGGGCAGCTTGCGAGGCTTTCTCCGAATCATCAATTCCGCCGCCGTAAATGAGGTGTGCCCACTCCAATTGTCTATGTGTCTCACCAACAAGCTCCATATCTCCGAACGTTCCGCTGTACTCCATATATATAATTGGAAGATTGAGCAGACGCTCCGCAGCCTGGGCATATGCCACCGCAGCTCCTGTCGTCAGTTCCGTATCTGCACCAGTCAACTGAGCTACCGTGGAGTTTGCATTCAGGACGATATAACCCTCGGCAATCAGCAGATCCCACGGGATGAGATAACCATAACGCTCTATCGCTTGCTGGTGGTGCCCAATCATCCATTTGCTGTCCGTTGCATTCAATACCATCGGGATCAAATATCCATCAAATCCAGGAACAACAGCCTCCAGATCGGATACTTCAAGCACACATGGCAACTCATAACGACGCACACGGGACATCAGGTCTACCGTGTTATCATAGGTAATTCCCGAAGATCCGCCAACGATAATCGCATCGGTCCCCGACATGCAGACCAGATCGAGTTCTTCGTCCGTAATTTCCCGGTCCGGGTCAAGCTTAAATACATGTCTCCACTGCTTAATCATGTCTATCAACGAACATTCCTCCAGAGGTTCTTCTGCATCCTAGAAAGCTTGTAAACTAAGTCTAAGTCAGCAGGCAGCGAGTGTCAATGTTCGTATAAAAAGGGGAACAGAAAAACATGTATTTTTACGGTTTCCAGGCAAAACGTGTATTCATCTCATCCAGTTCCTGCTCTGTCAGCACGTCCGAGTACACCCCGTACACGCCCCATTTCTCATAGTTAGCCACCTGTTCAGTGTCATTGATGGTATGCACGTAGGTGACTGAGCCTGCACTATTCAGCTTGGCAACGAAATTCTGATTTACTTTATATTCCGGCATAGTCACGGCATCAATATCATTCTTTTGCACAAAATCAACAACCTGAGCTTCTGTATCCTGTGTGGCATATAACGTATAGATAATGGAAGGGAATGCATAGACTTCTTTCACCGTTTCGAGCATCGGTTCGTTATAGATCTGTACAACCACCCGGTCCAGCACGGATGGGTCATGTTCTTTGGCTGCATCCACGAGGGATCTTAACACCTGCTGAATATCCTCATCCTTCTGTTCCTTGGTGTCAGTTACGATATACATATCCGGATACTCGGCCAGTACATCTATAATGCCATCAGCATCCATGGGTTGATACATACCTAAAATAGGCGTATTCATAAATTCATCATGTGTCAGTGCCCCGGCTTGTTTATCCTCCGGAAGCTCTTCGTCTTGTCCTAGCATTTTGCTCATATTAGCGGTCCATTCATGTCTGGCTACGGCTTTGCGATCCGATGTCAACATAAAGTCGATCTCAAATACACGTGTGCCTTTCTCGTAATTGGCAATCATCGCTTCATAGGCGTTGGTATATGGTTGATCACGAATGCTGCCCATCGCATGGGCGATTAATCTATAGGCGGTAAATCCGTCCCGTTGTTCCTCACTCTCGCTTTCGTAGGCGAAAAAGAGTGTGCCCACGGTAACGATCAGTAGTATTAACACGGCGGCAATGCGTTTCATATAGCATTCACATCCTCAGTACCTTTTTGATAGCTAACTACCCGAATTGAGGAGGTGCAAAACAAAATAGCCGCCCGAGGCGGCTGTTAAATGGTGGGTGCAGTTTGGGAATAAAGCACGGACTCTCCACATGCTCAGTCCTTTTGCTGTACACTCCACTCTTTCAAAAACGCAATCAGTGCCTCACGCCAAGGTCTCAGAGGTTCCAGACCGTTCGTTCGAATTGCCAGATGATCCATCACCGAGTATGCAGGACGAGGGGCTGGACGCGGAAACTGATCGGTTGTGCATGGCGTAAGTTCGGCTGTAGGCTCGAACCCACTCTGCTTATTGGCTTCTTCTTTTATTGCCTCTGCAAACTCGTACCATGTGCAAGTCCCTGAATTGGAGGCATGATAGATGCCATACTTTTTACTTATGGAAAGGATATGAATGAATCGGGCAAGATCCACCGTATAGGTAGGCGAACCTTGTTGGTCATGAACAACTTGCAGTTGTGGACGTTTCTCCATAAGTTCCAGCATGGTTTTGACAAAATTACTGCCATACACGCCAAACACCCATGATGTTCGAATAATAAACCATTGCGTACACAAACTTTGAACCAGCCGTTCCCCAGCAAGCTTCGACTTGCCATATACACTCTGCGGATTCGTTACATCGTATTCTCGGTAAGGTGTACTCCCGCTCCCATCAAATACATAATCGGTACTGATATATACCAGTTTTGCTTTCACTTTCTCGGCGGCAACCGCGATATTTCTAGTACCTGATGCATTGATTGCATATGCTGTATCCTCATCTACCTCAGCCTGATCGACCGCTGTGTAAGCAGCGCAGTGAATTATGATGTGGGGGCGGAACGTCTTAATCATATCTGTGCACTGCTGTTGATCGGTAATATCCATCTGGTTCTTGTCACAGGCCAATACTTGATGACCCTCTGCTTCGAAGGTCTTCACCACATCATAACCCAGCTGTCCTGCCGCGCCAGTCACCATAACTCTATAGTTCATTTGGACGAATCACCCATCCGCTTACCGTACTGAAGCTGAACATAGTCCTGATATGTGCCTGATTGAATTCTCGTCCACCAATCTTGATGTTTCAGATACCATTGGATCGTCTCTTTGATCCCTGTCTCAAAATTGTGTGCAGGTTGCCATCCGAGCTCTGTACGTATCTTGGTAGGATCTATACCGTAACGTCGGTCATGTCCCAACCGATCCTGTACATATTGAATCAAACTCGCTGGTTTACCCAGTTGTTCCAATACGCTCTCCACAATGTAAATATTAGTACGTTCATTATTACCACCAATGTTGTATACCTCTCCAGATTGTCCATTATGAATCACCAGATCAATCGCGCTGCAGTGATCCTCGACATAAAGCCAGTCACGAATATTGAGCCCGTCACCATATACTGGAATGGCTTCGTCATTTAGTGCACGGGATATAATCAGCGGAATCAGTTTCTCCGGGAATTGAAAAGGCCCGTAGTTATTAGAGCAACGTGTAATATTTACAGGAAGTCCAAAGGTTTCATGATAAGCTCTTACGAGTAGATCCCCGCCAGCTTTACTTGCAGAGTACGGACTGTTTGGCATCAGAGGGGTTTCTTCAGTAAATAAACCTGTTGCACCTAGTGATCCATATACCTCATCTGTCGATACCTGAACAAATTTGGTGACTTGATATTTTTTTGCCGCATCCAATAGAACCTGAGTACCCATCACATTGGTACGCACAAAGATATCCGGGGACAGAATACTTCGATCCACATGAGACTCGGCAGCGAAATTCACAACCACATCAATGCCTTGGGAAAAAACAGCTTCCATCTGCTGTACATCTGCAATATCTGCTTTGATGAAGGTATATTGGGGATTGGACTCTACTGTATGCAAGTTCTCCAAGTTCCCCGCATACGTTAATGCATCCACATTGATAATTTCATAACTCGGATGTTCACGAAGCATATATAATACAAAGTTGCTGCCGATAAATCCGGCCCCACCCGTAACCAGTAGTTTCATGCTGTCTCTCTCCCTCTGCCTCCAGATACAGAAGTATCTGAAAAGTCTGATTAATTAGTCGAAGTTCAGTTCAGCATCTTTCAGTAAAGGATGCTTCTGATCCTTCTCCGATAATATAGGTTTCGTCACAGGCCAATCAATGGCGAGCGCAGGATCGTTCCACAGAATTCCACGGTCATGTTCAGGCGAATAATAGGCGTCCACCTTATAAGTTACCTGGGAATGAGGCACCAAGGTGCAGAAACCATGAGCAAATCCTCGAGGAACAAGCAGTTGCCGCTGGTTGTACTCACTTAGAATGACACTTTTCCATTGGCCAAAGGTAGGGGATGACGTGCGGACATCCACAATCACATCATATATAGCCCCTGATATAACCCTCACCAATTTAGTCTGTGCTTTGGGCTGGAGCTGGTAATGAAGCCCACGGAGAACACCCGCTTCAGCCGATAAGGATTGATTGTCCTGAATAAAGACGTGCTGTATTCCCTGTTCATGCAGAACCTGCTCATTATAACTCTCCATAAAATATCCACGGTGATCACCATAAACCTTGGGTTCCAAGATGGCAGCGCCATCCATAAACAGCGGAAGTACCTTCATGACATCCCTCCGTTTTGCTGTTAACATCATTTCTTCATATTGACTATGTATATGTAAAGTGTCGGGTAAGTGTTTGTTCATTGGCCTGTATAACCCTCATATTTACTCTTCCATAAAATAAATTAAAGTCCAGCCGCGATATCATTCTTCGGCTGGACTTCAAGGGCATGCGGAAAACCATTTATTGATCCTTTACGACCTGTTCCAAATACTTTAAGAGATCTGTCCGTAGATCCGGGCGCTGCAACGCGTAGTGAATCGATGTCTCAATAAAGCCCAACTTCTCACCAACATCATGGCGTAGTCCGTCAAAATGATATGCGAGAATCTGCCGCTGTTCATTCAATCGGGACAAGGCATCCGTGAGCTGAATTTCGCCCCCAACGCCAGCCGATTGTTGACCTAGTATCTCGAAGATATCTGGTGTAAGAATATAACGTCCCATAATAGCAAGGTTCGAAGGGGAATCTTCAGTCTTTGGTTTCTCAATTAAGCGGCGCGCGCGAAAGACACGATCATCGGTAGGAGTCAGTAATTCTCCGTCTACAATCCCGTAGCGGGATACCTCGCTCCAATCAACAGGCTGTACACCAACGATCGGAGATTGCAGTTCATCGTAGACATCGATCATCTGCTTCAGGCAGGGATGTTCCGCTTCCACGATGTCATCCCCTAACAGGACGGCAAAAGGCTCGTTACCGATAAACTTGCGGGCGCACCAGATGGCGTGACCAAGTCCCTTCGGTTCCTTTTGACGGATATAATGGATATCTGCCATCTCGGAGGGTTTGCGTACTTCGTTAAGCAAGTCCCACTTCTGTTTGTCCGCCAGATTCTGCTCCAGCTCAAAAGAATAATCGAAGTGATCTTCAATGGCCCGTTTCCCTTTACCTGTCACGATAATGATATCTTCAATGCCTGAAGCTACGGCTTCTTCAATAATGTACTGGATCGTTGGCTTGTCCACGATAGGAAGCATTTCCTTAGGCATCGCCTTGGTGGCAGGCAGAAACCGGGTACCCAGCCCTGCGGCTGGAATAATCGCTTTGCGAATACGCACACGAACCCACTCCTTTTGTTAAACAAGTTGAACTAAAGCATATTTACACTTACCACTCCGATGACAGAACAACCTTCCGATCGCTGTTATCCCCAGATTTTTCAATTCACTTTTACAAAGGTGAAAATCTGGTGATAAAGGCGAATGCTGCGCTTCTTCAGCTTTTTTCTGCCCTCTACGTTTCTCGTGTAAATGATTAGTCCAACTTGTATAGATTCATATATTTAATGATTCTTATTGCTACGATGCTTGGACTACATTATACCATCAACAATTCGCGGATATCCTGTTCGGATAAGGTCGTCGATCCCCCGTCTCCCGGTTCGATTACTTCGGCAATCAAGTCCTTCTTCCGCTGCTGAAGTTCCAAAATCTTCTCTTCGATCGTACCTTCGGTAACCAGGCGAATGACTTGCACCACTTGTTTCTGCCCCATACGATGGGCACGGCCAATTGCCTGTTCTTCCACGGCGGGATTCCACCATAGATCATATAATATAACGGTATCTGCCCCTGTTAAGTTTAGTCCGGTACCTCCAGCTTTAAGGGAGATTAAGAACAGTTCAGCTTCACCCTCGTTAAATCTGTGACACATCTCGACACGGCTCTGTGCAGGGGTCTGACCATCAAGGTAGAAAAGATTCCTTCCCTGTGCCGCGAGGGTCTGACGAATCAGGTTCAACATGCTAGCAAATTGGGAGAAGATGAGAATTCGTTTGCCTGAAGCCAAACAATCCTCGACCGTTTCTAGCAACTGTTCCATTTTCCCGGAATCGCCTTGATATCCTTCCACAAAGAGGGCCGGATGACAACACAACTGACGCAAGCGCGTGATGCCTGCCAAAATTTTGATACGGTTCTTCTGGAATCCGTTATCCTCCATGTCCTTCGATGCTTCATCCTGAAGCTGGGAAAGGTATGCGGCGTACAGTTTCTTCTGTTCAACCGTAAGCTCTGACCGCTGTACCGTTTCAATTCGATCGGGTAATTCTTCCAACACATCCTTCTTCAGACGGCGCAGAATAAACGGACGGACCATTCGCGAAATCCGTTCCGGAGGAAGGTCGCGGAATCTTCTGTAACTTGGAAACAACCCTGGGAATACCGCTTCAAAAATGGACCATAATTCATCCAGCGAGTTCTCTACAGGTGTTCCTGTGAGTGCAAAACGACGCGGGGCCTGAATTTGTTTCACTGCCTGCGCGGTCTGGGAAGAAGCATTTTTGATCGCCTGAGCTTCATCGAGAATGAGCGTATGGAAGGTTCGGCCAAGGTAGGTGTCCAGATCCCGACGTAACAAAGGATACGATGTCACAATCACATCTGCCTCATCCATACCTGAAAGCATATTGGCTCGCTCTTCTTTCTGCCCGGCTGCGATCAGAACGTTCAGATGCGGGGCAAACCTCGCAAACTCATTAGCCCAGTTATACGTCAGCGAAGCAGGGGCCACGACAAGTACCGGAGGATGAATGACCTTCGTTCGGACCGTCAATCCATCCTTCTGCATCGTGGACCATGAACCATCCGTATTCTCTGATGCCATCTTATCCAATGGGAGTCCCGTTTCGGGATCGATGTCGGAAGTCGCCAACGTTTCACCGCCCCATAATGAGCCACTCTCCCGGTATTTATCAACGCCCGCATTGTCCGTATTGTACTCGGGCTTCTCCTGAAGTACCGCTGTGATATACGCGATGCTTTGCAATGTTTTTCCAAGTCCCATATCATCCGCGAGAATGCCGCCAAAACGATAATAAGCGAGGGTACGCAGCCACTGGTATCCGCTGTTCTGATAATCCCGCAGGATGGGTGTCAGTGTCTCTGGCAATGCAAAATCCATCCGTTCGGGATCTCGCAGATCATCAAGGAAACGTTTCAGGGAGCCTCCCCACTTCACATGACCGGAAACTTCGTCCCTGCCTGGCAATTGTAACGCCCGAACAGCTGGCAGCCGGATATGGCTGCTCTTGATGTCATCCGCTCCAAGTCCAAGTGAATCGGCCATATGAGCGAAGCTGTCTGCACCTTCATTTTCAAGCGAGAGAAACACACCGCTCTTGAGACGGAAATATGGTTTCTTTTCCACAATGCGACGCATGAGTTCCTGAAGCTCCTGCTCGTCCACACCTTCCATCTCAAATGAAATCTCCAGCCAGTCCAATCCTCTTCCCAAATCTGCTCGTACTTTCGGCGGTGTGGGATAGGATTGCACCATCGCCTTCACGGCGTTTGGCATATAGACTTCTACCTGTTTCTCAAGCTCAGGCAACAGATGATACATGACATCATAGATGGCATCTTCCCGTTCACTCGCCCAGACACTACCATCACGTTCCAGGAAAGAACGATCGAGCCGTTCAATCAGATTCCGCTCTTTGTATCGATCACGCACCAAAATAACCTTTTTCTCTTCTTCATCTATTAAATACTCTGCAAGCGGATTAATAACCATGACCTCATAGTCGAATTCCAGACGCGCTGTAATACGTTCACGATAGAAGTCGATGTACAGCTTCGGTGAGAGTTCCGGTTCCGCGATCTGTTCACGCACCTGTGAATCAATGGACAGATGTCCAAGCGTACGCAGTTCTGGCACGACATGCTGAACAAACTCATCCACCTGCTGGGTCGAAATATCGATGCTTTCCTTGATTCCATATGAAGTGAGCGCCCCACTCAAATCCTCCAGACTTCGCATCTGCATCGGTTCCAACATATGCAACTGTCCTTCCACTACGGCAGCATCATAGGCAGGAAGAAGAATCAGCTCACGCAGTCCGGAAATTTCAAGCTGATATCCTTCATTTGTTCCTTGAGCAATCCGGTAAAACAAAGGCAATACTCCCTCACCGAGCGTGAGTGGTCCATTGGCGAATCCTGTACCCTCCATCCGGCTGTCAGCCTGGAGTAGTAATTCCAGCAGCGGTTTCCATACGAGCGGAGCAATTAAAATATCACGTCCATCTGAAGCTCCCAAATAACCGGAAATAGATTGGCGATATGCCTCCTCACTCTGTCTCATTCGAATAAGCATCGAGAGAATCGCCTGATCCTGCGGTGTGAAAACATGCATCAGTGGATCGTAGTGGAACAACTTGGTAAATGACATTAGCTCGCCCTTTTCGATGCAGTTCAGGAATTGCTTCACTTTCTGCACCACATACAGACGTTTGTTACCCACTTTCAGTTCAAGAGCAAGTTTCCCACCACCCTTGTGAACCTGTGTCAGCTTGCATATAAACTGGACCTGCAATTCTTCCCGCAGGGAGGAACGGCTGACAGGGGCAGTGTACTTACGATCATTTCCATGCAGCGGTCTCCGATCCTTGGCAAACATGGACAGAATCTGATCCGCGGTACGGTAAGAAGGTTTATCTGCCGAGCGGCCCCACCCCGAAGCTGAGCTTGGACGACCTGCTTGGGCAAAGTGAACGGGCGGACGCTCTGGAGCATTATTCAGTTGCTCTCGTTGTGAAGCAGACTGAGGGCGCTCCCACATGCTCTCTTCGACCAGCGTCCCTACCCTGGACTTGGAACCTGAGCTGGAACCAGGTCCTTGGCCTGTAGAAGACTGAGATGTCTTTCCAGAATCACGCGTGGCATTACGCTCCTGCTGCTCACCCCATTCGTGAATAGCCAACAGGACAGCAGCGACATGTTTGCAATAGTCATAATGCCTGCCGTCACCCGGACAACTGCAGCCTGCCACAATCTCACCTGATCCATCTATATCCACCGTCACCTGATAACGCTCCGATCCACGAACCTGTGCTTCATAATGAAGCTGATCCTCACTAACCACCAGATTAGTCACCCTGCCAGATTGGTTATAATCTTCTCCGCGCTTGAATGCCGTGACCCCGCACAGCAATTTGATATCCATAATTGTGAATGGCGCCACGCTTCTTCGCCTCCTGTGTCATGATGTAAAAAAACCCCAAGAGCTCCTTGAAGCAGAGATTGGGGTTCCTTCATGCTTGTAACTGTTGTTGTACCATACAATCGTTATTTCACCAATTGACCACGTGTAACGCCCAGTTGGTTAGTTGCTTTGAGTGTTTTCCACACTTGTGTACCACTGATCTCGCCGCGCAGTGCACGGTTGTACAGATCAATTACTTCGCGTACCTGCTCCGGTGTCTCTTCCAGGAATTCCACACGGTAACGGGATACACCCAGATCCATAAAGTTGGTCAGATACTCGGCACCTGACTGTTCCACTGCGTTGTATACCGTATTACGGCAACCTTCATCTACACGTACCGGGTGGGACATGCCGATCCGGTCTTGCAGTGATGCACGCTGTTCCTCACAAGGACGGCCACAGTTCGTAAAGTCCGTTCCTTCACTCATGAACGTACAATATACACAGTGCTCGGTATGGAACATCGGCAGATGCTGATGGATAACCACTTCGGTCTGACTTGTACGGGAGTGACCCAGCAAATCAACCATTTGTTGAATGTTCAGGTCATAGGATGGCGTAATCCAGTCACATCCGGCTTCCAGGAACAATTCTACTGCTTTGTGATTGGCAATATTCAATGAGAAGTCGCCGATCAGTTCCGGGTGCGTCGCATCCGGGTTTTCCATCCGGTGGCGAAGGTAAAAGTACAGTGCGCCTGTATTACGTACCAATACTGCATCCGGCTTCAGACGCAGGATGTTGTTATGATATCCGTTCTCCCCTGGCATATGAATACGCGGTGTTGCCAGCGCGATCTTGCGACCAGCGGCATGCACAGCTTCCACGGCTGCCGGGAACTGCTTGATAAACTCGAAGTCGGCATAGATCATGGCGATGCCCGCTTCAATCGCTGCCTCCACTTGTGGCAGGCTACGGCAGAGTGCGGTCAGTTCTGCTTGACCGCGAGCGACTGGTGATGCCGGTTGAACCGAATCGCCGTACACATCTACCGCGCGTTTCACGTAGACGGGCGGTTTAGGACGCTCGCCCGCGAGTTGTTCTACTGCCTGACGACGAATGTTATTCAACTCACGCATCGGGATGATAACGTCACCGTGCAGATTGACGTCCATTCCTTCCAACTGGAACACGGTACCTCCCAGACGACCGAACTGCTCTTCGAGCAATTCATGTGTCATTGGACGTTTCTGCGCGATGTCCAGTTCCATCTCGGAATCAATCCGGACGGTAGTGCCTTTCTGCACGTCTGTCCACCATGTGCTAAGCGGCTGCCCTGGGCTGCCGATGACCTTCACCTTCACCGGGAATACGCGGTACGGCTTCTCAGTCTCGAAGCTTTGACGCAGACGTTTGTCGAGCGCCGGGTCATTCGTTTTCCACACTTTGTCGCCAACTTTCACGCGGCGCAGATCCACATCACTGCGGCCTGGCACAACGTCAACGATCCAGCCCTCTTCAGCTTCACCTTCGAGTTTTACTCCTTTGCGACGCACATCGTATACACGTCCGCCCTCTTCCTTCTGAGTCGGGTCTCCAGCGTCAAATACAATTCCGTCTCCACGTTTCACGGGTGCATCCAGCTTCAGGACCACACCATCGCGCAACACTTGATCTACACGACCGAGGTAGACACCACGGCTTTTCGGGAATGTTCCATCCACCAATTCTTTGTTGTTTGTACCGCTCAGGAAACCATGTGTGAATCCACGGGAGAAGCTTTGCTGCAATTCGCGAACTTCTTCCTTGCTTGGCGGTGTGTTATCTCCATCAAAATAACGGTCAATCGCTTTACGATATTTGCTTACTACGTTTGCTACGTATTCCGGCGTTTTGAGACGTCCTTCAATTTTGAAAGAAGTTACTCCTGCTTCGATCAGTTCAGGCATCAGATCAATCGCTGCCAGATCCTTCGGAGACAACAGATAAGCTACATCACCCATCGGTTTGTGCACCCCATCCACCATCAGGTCGTATGGAAGACGACAAGCTTGTGCGCACTCCCCACGGTTGGCCGAACGTCCTCCCCACATTTCAGAAGTCAGACACTGCCCCGAGTAGGATACACACAGCGCACCATGAACAAATACTTCCATTGGAAGCTTCGCCTGCTCACCGATCTTTTGGATCTGCTTCAGGTTGTTCTCCCGTCCCAGAACGACACGTTCCATATCAAACGGCTTCGTAAACTCAACCGCTTCCGGTGACGTAATTGTCATCTGTGTTGAACCGTGAATCGGGAAATCTGGCGAAATCTCGCGGATCATCTTCACCAAGCCCAAATCCTGAACAATTACAGCGTCCACACCTGCATCAACACATGCATCAATCAGTTCTTTTGCATCCGTCAATTCATTTTCAAAAATCAATATATTAAAGGTCAAAAAACCTTTTACGCCATAACTGTGCAAAAACGCCATAATCTCCGGCAGCTCGTCCATACGGAAATTGTTCGCCCGTGCCCGTGCATTAAACTTTTCGACTCCGAAGAAAATTGCATCTGCGCCATTGGCTACCGCCGAACGCATACAATCCCAGTCACCAGCCGGTGCCAGAAGTTCAACGTCTTCTCTTCGTATTGTTGCTGTTTTCATGTAGATCCTCCCCATAACCGGCTATCCGCCGGATTTCATCCCTATATCCTTAAACGCCTGAACATCCTAAGCTTAAAACTGCACCTTATCGGGTACACCTGCATTGTCACGGTATTGCTATATCTATCTATTATGTCTGTATTGCCTGAACTCCAAGCTTACAGTCATTCATAATCATCAGATCAGCAGTAATAACTCCTGAACTAGTATAGTGTACCACTTCTGCACCGACTCTTCTACGTTTTCCTGAAAAAACCGTTTACCATTTTCATTTCCAGCACAACGAAAAAACCGAAAGGTCTTTTGACCCTCCGGCTCTACTACAATTATTTAATAAAAGTAAATGAGTTCACTGCTTTTTCCAAGGCGGCCGCCTGAACTTCTGTCTTGTTGGCATCATTCAGCCCACTTGTGATCGTATAGGTAGTTCCGTCCTTTTCAAACACGATCTGGCGACCCGCATATGGCACGCCTTTGTCCAGTTCATGATACGTAAAGGAAAATGCAGGCACACCCGCAAACGTCAGCTCTTCACTGCCCAGCAACTTGAAGTTCTTACGGGTTTTGGTGGCTTCGGCATAAGCTTCTCTCAATTGGCTGACCGTCATCTCGATCGACTTGTCTTCGCTCGCCGCAATGGAGAATTCTCCGCCGGTAAAGGTGTACACCACAGGTGAATATTCGAATCGATCACTATACGGCGTCCAGTACCGCGGAATATCTACACTGTAATGATAACGTTTGGACGTACGTGTAAGTGTCGTCGTTTTGTCTGTCAAATACGGATCTTCATCCAACTGACCAAAATTATCGGCAACCGTATCAAAATCAATCTCCACACTTTTCATAATCCGTTCAAACCATGCCCGATCTGCAACCTGCTCCTCAGGGAACGTATACTCTGCATAATATCGATACCCATTCTTCTGCAAAAGAACATCGAACTCGGTCTGCCAGCCCCCGCCAAAGTTATAACGGAATTCATTCACCTCGGCAGTCTCTCCCGAGATATCCATCGTGTATGAACCAATTGGCTCGTAACTCTCTGGTGTAAATGTCTCGCGCATCCACTTATCCAGTTGGCCGCTCCAGTCTTTTACCGTTGTACCTGCCTTCGCCGAAGTGACACGCCATTGCAGATATGCACCATCCTTGGCTTCATAGATCATCTGATTGTTGTCGATCGACCAGCCGGCAGGAATCTTCAACTCAATACCATAGTCATCGTTCCACGCGGCGCGCATGCCATTATCTACGGTGGACAGATCCTTGATCGTTCGATCCGACTCTGCATAGGTTGGCTGGAATGAATTGAGTAGCGCTGCACGTTTGACCAGATCTTTATAATTCAGGGCTTCGTAATCCGCGAGGTACACATCATATTGACGGCCTTCGCTCAGATACTGACGCATCTCCCATAACATGCCGTCTACATCTTTCACAATAATCCGTGCATAAGGGGTTTTGCCTTTCGACACCGCTTCACGATCCAGCACCGTATCTCCCGATTGTTTGGCCTCCTGGACGAGTTGCTGCAACAAATCATCCGCATCCAGAGCCACATCCTGATCGCTGACATACACTTCAAGATAATAACTGTTGTCCGCAGCGCCGAAAGTCATCATACGCTCCTGCTCACCAGTCTGGAAAACTATAAGGTCTGCCGGGTAGTTAATGGACCAACCGTAAAAACTGTTGCCAATTCTGGTTTTGCCTTCGTCCGGATGAATGCCATCCTCTTCATCCACCGAATCATCGGTTTGCAACAGACGAATGACCATTTCTCCGGAACTGGTTGGAGCTAGTGTCGCTCCGATACCGGCAGCAACCGGACGAAGTGGAACCATAAGTACGCCATTCACCATTTTGGGAGCGGCACCCATCTCATGTTTTACACCATCCACCCAGGCAATTGAAATGCCAATCGTTAGGGTGACCGTGTGCGGACCTTCCTTGATTTTGACAACATCATTTTTCTCCAGCCGGATTTCACTGCCAAATGCTTTCTTGAACACTCCAACAGGCACCATCGTAACACCCTTGAACTTGTAAGGTTTGGCTATGGCCTGCTTATCGCCGTTAATGTAGGCGCTCGTGCTCCCCGCTTTGACTCGTAGTTCACTTGTCGTCAGATCAGATGCCCATACAGGTAATGCCGCGCCAATGGTCAGCATCCCGGTTAATACACCTGTGCTTAGCACACGTATCCATGACTTTTTCATTCCGTTCTTTCGTCCTCTCTCCATCCGGGCTGATCGCCGGGCTTTATTGTTCTTCATCTGCAAGGAACGCTTCATCTTCCTCATCTACGATGTCTGCGCGATCAGCAAGCACCAACGTGCGGGTGACAATATCGCCATCCGTTTGCATCAACAGCTTTACCTTTTGTCCAGGCAGATACTTTTTGAGCAATTCATTGATATCCACTACTGAAGAGACACGTGTGCCCGCGACACTGTAAAGGACATCGCCCTCTTTGATTTTGGCTTTCTTGGCTTCAGGAGACAGTACGCCCGTAATTGTTAAGGGATCATCTGTAGGCAGGCCCACAATCGCAGACCAGCTTTCTTCAAGTTGTAGCCCCAGACTTGCACGTTTTATTTTGCCATATTTAAAAAACTGATCGATGATATATTGAACGGTATCCACTGGAATCGAAAATCCCAAACTTTCTACGCCGACCGCAGAAAATTTCATGGAATTGATACCAACCACTTCACCCTTCAGGTTGACCAGCGGTCCTCCGCTATTTCCAGGGTTAATGGCCGTGTCAGTTTGAATCAACCGGTAGGTCGCCTCAACACCACGATTCAAGCCGCTAATTACCCCTACGGTTGCCGAGTTGCGCAAAGAAAAGGAAATCGGCGTACCCAAGGCAATCACCGTTTCTCCAACAGTAGTTTGTGAAGCTTTGGCGAAGCTCGCCGGTTTGAGTGATTTGGCATTGATTTTGATTAGCGCCAGATCACTTAGTGCATCACTGTATGTTTTCGTAATTTTGTATGTATTGCCATCCGTCGTTACGACAACCGGATTCGTTAATCCGTCGACCACGTGAGCATTCGTTACAATCCATCCGTTCGACCGGATAATGACACCTGTACCATGTGCAAGATTATAACGGTCGTCTGATGTTGCACCGTCCTGCACTTCGGTAGATTTCCCAATAATGCCTACGACGGAAGGAGATACCTTTTCGATCACTTTGGGAATGGCTTCACTTCCCTTGTACGTGTACGTTCCTGATTTGGCATCATATTGTCCACTTCCACCAACTGCCTTGAGCAGATCCTTGGTGTTCACATAGACTTGACCGTCTACCACTTTCGCTTGCATCGCCGCTTTGGATTCAGCTGCACCGGCCGTTGCCGCTACACTAATCGAGAGTACAGCAGCCATCAGTATGGCTATCCCCTTTTTACCCAACACGCTCATATTCTCACCTGACCCTCTCTATACATCCTTCTTGCGCGACTCGACATCGGATTCATCGCTGAATCTATTCTCTCTTTCTCTCATCTGCAATTCCGGTATCCCTCAATGTATCATACAGAATCTGGATATACAATTGTTTTAAGTCCTATTTTAGTAGAGAAGGTAGAATCTTGTTCAATCGCTCGATATAAACGAAAAAAACACCCTCCATGTCTCTCCTGGAAAGTGTTCATCTGTACCTCTTTTGGCTTAACTTACATTTAAATTCTGCGGCGTTCCTACTGAGCAAACCAACCGGTTATCATCGCATAGTCTGTCATCAGAAATACCAGTAGGCTGACTACTGCAAATCCGATCGCAAACAGATTCTTCTTAGGTGCCCGAAGGAGCCGAACAACTCCGATGAAAATCAGGATCGTAAATAAGATGACAAAAATATCAAATGCATTAAAATTCGATGTACTCGCCGTGGCAGCTTCTGCAAACAGCATGGATAGACAGACCTCCTTACCATAGTTGAACAGCTAACGCATACCCTAATATCTTCCTCTATGTTATCTGTACCCTGCTTGTAATGCAAGCCCTATCATCCATAAAAATGAAAAAAAGCCAATTTGGCCGAATATTCCTGTAATGCTCGTCGCAATGCATATGTAAACACTTTCACGAAATAACCTTAGTTCAAAGGAAACACTGTGCATAACTCAAAATGAAAAACCCTTCTTCTCGGAAGCAGAGCACATCAGATCATAATCCAACGTCTCAACCTTTTCGAAAAGAAGGGCCAATACTGCCACTTCATATTGATATAACTACTGGTTAGAGGACCTTAGTCTACTAATTGCAGTGCCTTGCTCCGCTCGGTATCCCGCTCCAGAACCGGCTTCAAGTACTTGCCTGTATAGGAAGCTTCCACTTTGATGATATCCTCAGGTGTTCCAGTTGCAACAATGGTTCCTCCACCGCTACCGCCTTCTGGACCCAGATCAACAACATAGTCTGCTGTTTTGATAACATCCAGGTTATGCTCAATCACCAACACCGATTCCCCGGAATCAACCAGACGGTGTAATACGTTCAGCAAACGGTCGATATCATCGACATGCAAACCGGTAGTCGGCTCATCAAGGATGTAGATGGTTTTCCCTGTACTGCGACGATACAGCTCGGAAGCGAGCTTCACACGCTGGGCTTCGCCACCAGACAATGTGGTTGCAGGTTGTCCCAGATTGATATAACCCAGACCCACATCCATCAGTGTTTGCATTTTGCGATGGATCTTCGGAATGTTCTCGAAGAATTGGGTTGCATCTTCAACCGTCATTTCCAGCACATCGGAAATGTTTCTGTTTTTATATTTCACTTCAAGCGTTTCCCGATTGTATCGTTTGCCTTTGCAGACTTCACAAGGAACATAGACGTCTGGCAAGAAGTGCATCTCGATCTTGATAATACCGTCTCCACGGCAGGCTTCACAACGTCCACCTTTGATATTAAAACTGAACCGGCCTTTCTTGTATCCACGTACCTTGGCTTCGTTCGTCTGAGCAAACAGATCCCGGATATCATCAAAGACACCTGTATACGTAGCCGGGTTGGAACGTGGGGTTCGCCCGATAGGAGACTGGTCAATATCGATGACTTTATCGATATGTTCCAGACCACGAATTTCTTTATGTTGACCCGGACGTACCCGAGCACGGTTCAAATCACGTGCCAGCGTTTTGTAGAGAATCTCATTGATCAATGTGGATTTACCTGATCCAGACACACCCGTTACCGCAGTAAATACACCCACTGGAATCTTCACATTCAGATTCTTCAGGTTATTTTCTTTGGCTCCACGTACTTCCAACCAACGGTCTCCCACACTTCTACGTTCTGTACGAATCGGAATGAACTTGCGTCCACTCAGATATTGACCGGTTAAGGAGTTCTCATCGTTCATGATCTCCTCCGGTGTACCCTGTGACATGATGGTACCTCCGTGTATACCTGCACCTGGGCCAATATCAATAATATAGTCGGCAGCCATCATCGTATCCTCATCATGTTCAACCACGATCAACGTATTACCAATGTCGCGCATATGCGCAAGCGTTGAGATCAGACGGTCATTATCCCGTTGATGCAGACCGATACTCGGCTCATCCAGAATATACAACACACCCATCAGGCTGGAACCGATCTGTGTAGCCAATCTGATCCGCTGCGCTTCCCCACCGGACAATGTTCCGGCAGCACGACTCAGTGTAAGGTAATCCAGACCAACATTCACCAGGAAGCCGAGACGGCTGTTGATTTCTTTTAAAATCAGTTTGGCAATCGTCTGCTCCTTCTCCGTCAATTCCAATGAATCGAAGAATCGGCCAGCTTCACCAATGGACAAACTAGTCACATAGGCCATGTTGTGATCATTGATCGTAACCGCAAGACTCTCGCGTTTCAGACGCTGACCTTTACATGTACCACAAGGCTTCGCACTCATGTAACCCTCAATAAATTCACGGATACCTTCAGATGCTGTATCCCGGTAACGACGCTCCAGGTTATTCACGATACCTTCAAAGGTAACCAGTGCTTCCTTACGTTGTCCAAAATCATTCTCATAGCGGAAACGGATTTTCTCCGTACCTGTACCCTGCAACAACTTGTTCATCTGCTCAGCTGGCAGATCTTCGACAGGTACATTTTGCGGAATGTTGAAGTGCTCACATACCGACTTCAGGAACTGCGGATAATAGGTGGATGTACCACCTGTCCAAGCATCAAAAGCTCCATCTTCGATGGTCTTAGTCCGATCTGGTACCAGCAGATCAGGGTCAACGATCATTTTGACACCTAACCCATCACAATCCGGGCAAGCCCCGAAAGGACTGTTAAATGAGAACATCCGTGGTGCAAGCTCTTCAATACTGAATCCGCACACCGGGCAGGCAAAGTTGGAACTGAAGCGCAGCTCTTCTTCGCCCATAATGTCCACAAGTAGTTGTCCACCGGACAAATTAAGTGCTGTTTCAATAGAGTCGGCCAGACGCGCCTGTACATCATCTTTAACAACGATCCGGTCAACAACGACTTCAATCGTATGCTTCTTGTTTTTCTCCAATTGGATATCTTCTGACAGGTCACGCAGTTCCCCGTTCACCCGTACACGGACAAAGCCCTGCTTGGACACATCAGCAAATACACTTTTATGCTCGCCCTTACGGCCCGAGATAATGGGTGCCAAAATCTGCAGCCGGGTACGCTCTGGATATTGCATAATGCGATCAACCATTTGTTCTACGGTCTGGGAGCTGATCTCTACGCCATGGTCCGGACAATGTGGATGGCCCACACGTGCAAATAACAGACGCAGATAATCATAGATTTCGGTCACAGTTCCAACCGTGGAACGTGGGTTACGGCTTGTTGTTTTCTGATCTATTGAAATGGCAGGAGATAATCCTTCGATGGAATCCACATCCGGTTTCTCCATCTGTCCCAGAAACTGCCGTGCGTAAGCTGACAATGATTCTACATACCGCCGCTGTCCTTCGGCATAGATCGTGTCAAAAGCCAGCGAGGACTTGCCTGAGCCACTCAGGCCGGTCAATACAACAAAGCGGTCACGTGGGATGGTAATGTCGATATTTTTCAGGTTATGCGCTCGTGCGCCTTTAATGACAATGTTATCGCTCGCCAATAGTATTCATCCTCTCAAATTTACTAATCCAACCTTTATAAAGGCTTTTCGATCCCTCCCAAACCCTCCCTTCCAAGGGAGGGCCCCAGAGGGCGCAGCCCTCTGGACACCCGAAACAAGCGGTGCAACGGTGAGGGGTCGGGTCTTGCTATGTGAAGGGTTGTCGTGTGCCCGCGGTTTCTGATAAGGTTCCAGCCTATTGCCGGAACCTTATCAGACCGCTCTAGTGCGAGGGTGCGCTCTCGGCTTCGCCACGTTCGCGACAAGGTCGCCATTGCCTTTGGCTCGGCTCCAAGGTCAACACCGGGGACGCTCTCGGCTTCGCCTTGGTCGCGACAGGTCGCCATTGCCTTTGGCTCGGCTCCAAGGTCAACACCGGGACGCTCTCGGCTTCGCCTTGATCGCGGCTAGGTCGCCATTGCCTTCGGCTCGGCTCCAAGGTCAAGAGCGGGACGCTCTCAGCTTCGCCTTGGTCGCGGCAGGTCGCCATTGCCTTTGGCTCGGCTCCAAGGTCAACACCGGGGCGCTCTTGACTCTCAGGGGGACGCGACTCCCGATTGCTTTCCTATAAACCTTTTAACCAATTTCAACTTTTCTATCAGTATAGACTTGATTTCAAGATTTCAACATCTCTTATTATCGGTAGATATCAATGATTTCCTTACTCAACAAGAGAACGGCCAATTGGCCGTTCTCTTGTTACAGATCCATCTTTACCGGAGCATATGAATGAGCTGTATCTTATTCAGCGCGAAGTTCCAGCAACGCATCGCGAAGCTCGGCAGCACGCTCAAACTGCAGGTTTTTGGCTGCATCTTTCATCTCTACCTCTAGGCGCTGAATAAGTGCCTGGCGATCTTTCTTCGACATCTTCTCGGCTGCGCCTGTAAGATAGTCTTTCTTGGATTCAGCAACTTTGGTTGCCTCTATTACATCACGCACTTTTTTGCGAATCGTCTGTGGTGTAATTCCGTGTTTCTCGTTGTACTCGATCTGGATTGCACGGCGACGCTCTGTTTCCTTAATCGCTTTATCCATCGAATCCGTCACTTTGTCACCGTATAGAATAACGCGACCCTCGCTGTTCCGTGCCGCACGACCAATCGTTTGGATCAGTGAGCGTTCGGAACGCAGGAATCCTTCCTTATCGGCATCCAATATAGCGACGAGGGAAACTTCCGGCAGATCGAGACCTTCCCGGAGCAAGTTGATTCCGATTAGGACATGGAAAACGCCCAATCTTAAATCACGTAAAATGGCCATCCGTTCCAACGTTTTGATCTCGGAGTGCAGATAACGAACCTTAATTCCAACTTCCTTCAGATAATCCGTCAGGTCCTCCGACATCTTCTTCGTTAATGTTGTGATCAACACACGCTCGTCTTTGGCAATCCGGTCGTTAATCTCACCAATCAAGTCATCGATCTGTCCCTTCGTTGGACGCAGTTCGATAATTGGATCAAGCAAACCGGTTGGACGGATAATCTGTTGCACCATCGTATCGGTATGCTCGATCTCATACGGGCCTGGTGTGGCCGATACATAGATGATCTGATCCATCTTGCCTTCGAACTCATCGAATTTCAGTGGACGATTATCTAGCGCTGACGGGAGACGGAAACCATGTTCAACCAATACTGTCTTCCGCGCCTGGTCACCATTATACATCGCACGGATCTGTGGCAGAGTCACGTGAGACTCATCGACCACAATCAACATATCATCCGGGAAGTAATCCATCAGTGTGTATGGAGTATCGCCGCGTTCGCGGAAAGTCAGCGGACCGGAATAGTTCTCAATCCCCGAACAGAACCCAACTTCCTTCATCATCTCGATATCATACCGTGTGCGCTGCTCCAGTCGCTGAGCCTCCAACAGTTTTCCCTGTTCACGCAACACTTCCAGACGCTCCTCCAGTTCACGCTCAATGTTCACCAGCGCAACCTTCATCGTCTCTTCTTGCGTTACGAAGTGAGACGCCGGGAAGATGGCAATATGTTCACGTTCACCAATCAGTTCTCCGGTTAACACATCAATCTCCGTAATTTTCTCGATCTCATCACCGAACAATTCAACCCGAATTGCATGTTCACCCTTGGAGGCAGGGAAAATCTCAACAACATCCCCACGAACACGGAACGTACCCCGCACAAAGTTAATATCGTTCCGCTGATACTGGATCTCTACCAGACGGGACAAAATCTGATTGCGCGGTTTCTCCATGCCTACCCGGAGTGAGAGCAACATGCTTGAATACGAGTGCGGTGAACCCAAACCATAAATGCAGGAAACACTCGCTACAATGATGACGTCCCTGCGCTCAAACAACGAACTTGTCGCTGCGTGCCGCAGTTTGTCGATCTCTTCATTAATACTTGAATCCTTCTCGATATACGTATCGGAGGACGGGATATATGCTTCTGGCTGAAAATAATCGTAATAACTGACGAAATACTCAACCATGTTATTAGGGAAAAAATCTTTGAACTCACTTGCAAGCTGCGCTGCCAGCGTCTTGTTGTGCGCAATAATCAGCGTCGGACGTTGCAGTTGGGCTATCGTCTGGGCGATCGTAAACGTCTTACCCGTACCCGTTGCACCCAGCAGTGTCTGGTACCTCTTCCCCTCCTGAACACCCTTCACCAGTTCTTTAATGGCTGCCGGCTGATCACCTTGGGGAGAAAACTCTGACTCGATTTCGAACGTTTTGTCGCTCATTATAATATCGCTCATTGCCGTATCTCACCCTATCGTCTAAAATAATAGTCACTATATATTGTCGAAGTTCCCCGAATTTTCATATGGGAAAACTTATAGTAATAGGAATATTTGTTCCCGTTTAATTATACCTCGTTCGTTTTAGTGATGCAAACGTGAAATGAAGATAGGAGTGGGTTAATTTATGGATATTGCGACACTTATCGGTATTATTGCCGGAATTGCCGCAGTCATTAGCGGTTTTTTGTGGGAAGGCGGCCAATTGTCTGGTCTCCTGCAAAAAACGGCTGCTTTAATTGTATTCGGTGGAACGATTGCTGCTGTGGTTGCCAGTTTCCCGGCGCATCGCCTTCGTACGATTCCAGCTGCCCTGCGTATGGCTTTTGGACGTAACAATAATGATTCAGGCTTGTGGGTTGAAGAACTGGTGGAGATGTCTTCTATCGCACGCCGCTCAGGTGTACTTGCATTGGAACGCAAGGTTATGGATCATCCGCATCCATTTTTGCAAGACGGTATTCAGATGGTTGTTGATGGTACCGATCAGGATGTGGTTCGCCAGATCCTGGAGATGGAGATTGACTCCATTGAACAAAAACATGAGGGTTATGCCAAAATATTCGAATCCGCTGGTGGGTACGCTCCAACCATGGGGATCATCGGAACCGTGATGGGACTTATTCAGGTACTTGGCAGTTTGACCGATCCAACCGGACTCGGACCTGCCATTGCTGTTGCCTTTACCGCAACCCTGTATGGGGTCGCCAGTGCCAATCTTATCTTTTTGCCCATTGCCTCCAAGATCAAATCCAGAGGTGCCGATGAAGTGCAGACCATGGAAATGCTTCTCGAAGGTGTACTTGCCATTCAGAACGGTGAGAATCCCCAGCTTGTACGCAAAAGACTGGAGTCCTTCACCCTTACGCATCGTCAGCATATACGCCCCCTAGCAAAGGAGGGATTGGATGAGTCGGCGCAGTAAACGGCGCGGAAAACGTGAAACTATCGATCATCGGGATCGCTGGATGATTACTTATGCCGATCTCATAACTCTGCTTTTGATCTTTTTTGTCATCATGTATGCCATGAGCAATCTCGATTCCGGTAAATATGACGTCGTTACTCAATCGTTACAAAATACATTTAATGCGTCCGACTCTATCCTTGAGCTTGGTGAGGGACTCGGTGAGAAACCCGGTCAAACGATTACAGAGACTCCACCATCCGAGGTTCAGGGTGAAGATCCTTCAAAAGGTGAAGACAACCCTTCCGATTCCGGGACTGCAACACCAGATGATGACAACAAGCCCCTCACAGAACGGGAAGAACAATTCAGATCACAGGAGCAGGAATTGCAAAATCTGTTCAATGTGATTACCCAATATATCGAGGATAATAAACTGGAAAATCAGATTTTTGTTGCGGACAAGCCACAGGGCCTATCCATTACACTTAGTGACCGCTTCCTGTTTGATCAGGGACAGGCCGCTCTAAAGGACGGTGCAGCACCAACGCTCAGCAAACTTGCCAGCCTGTTCCGTGATCTAAATACCGTTGTCAGCATTGAGGGTCATACCGATAATGTTCCTGTGGGGGCAAACTCCACCTATACCGATAACTGGCAGCTTTCCGGGGAACGTGCACTGTCTGTATTGCGATTCTTTTTGGATACAGAGAAGCTTAACCCGGACGGCTTCCAGTATGCCGGATATGCAGATACTCGCCCAACGGGTGACAACACTACAGCGGCCGGAAGACAAAAGAACCGTCGGGTCGAAATAACGGTCCTGCGTCAACTCCAACCTTAATCATCAATTTCTCACATAATGCATCATTCCTTATGCAAAGAAAGCACGCTCTAACTGAATTCAATTCAGCAGAGCGTGCTTTTTTATGTCGTATCACCTTATGCCTCTACTCCTGGCTGGCTAGGACGTAGAATCGCAGAGCCTACAGTCAGCAAAATGGCAGCCATGCCAAACAAAATCAATAGTGGCAATGTGATATCCGACAATGTACCACCAGCAGAGATCGTCTCCACTGCCTGAATCGCCCATTTCTGTGGAACAAAGTTGGCGAGCTTTTGCATATAATCCGGCATCAACGAGATCGGCCAAAAACAACCACCTATCATGCAAGTTGGCATAATGACGAGTGAATTCAGCATGTTGGCATTTTTGGGATTACGGATTAATCCTGCCACGGTACTTGCGATCCCCATGGAGACCAGCATGAATGCCGCCAATATCATGAAATGAATGCCAAAAGGAATACCGGCATCATAATGCAGCAGCCACCTGCTGACTCCTAGAACCATCACAATCTGAATCATGCCAATGACAAAGCTACCGAGGAAATTACCAAGCGCAATCTCATATGCACGGACGGGTGCCGTATATACTCTGGCCATCGTACGTTTCCTGCGATCTTCCATGATCACAGCCACTGCACTGGTCAGCAGCCCCATCATAAACATAATCGTAAATCCAGTCACATTGTTCAGGCCTGGCTTGGGATAGATCTGCAGATCGGTGACTTCACCAGCAACTTGATGTTTTCCTATCTCCTGTAAAAGCTGTTCAAACGACTTCTGTGTGCTCTCCAGTATGTCAGTCTCACTTGAGGCAGGGCCTGCCGCCACCTTAACAGCTGAAGCAGATTGTTGCAATCCGCTCGTCAAACCTTCAACTGCTGCTCGTAGTGTATAGGAACCTTCACTTATACGCAGTTCCACCAGCTGAATTTCGGTTGGCTTGCCTTGTAACAGACCCTCTGTATAATGTGCCGGAATGATGATGCCAGAACTTCCTTTTTGCTGAGCGATAGCTTCCTTCACTTCTGCTTCGTTTGTCATCGGCTTGAGCAGGTACTCCTCTTTGTCAGCAAGTTCATGAATCATCCACGCCCCTGCTACCCCTCCATCCTCATTCACATAGGGAATAACAGTACGTGTAATCTGCTCGCTTCCAAAAAGAGCAACCGCTCCTGTAATCACCAGGCAAGGCAGAAGTAGAAACGTAATGAATCCCATTTTACGGCCAAGTGTACGTCTAATCATCAACCAGGCGATGTGTAGACTATTCATATCGGTATCCTGCCTTTCTATAGATCATCCCTGAGATGAACACTAATACAGCGCATACCACGCCTAACATTAGAATGTTATACACAATCTCTGCTACAGGTGCATCCAGCATCATTCTCAGAAAACTCTGGAGCGCCCAGTGGTTAACCGTAAATTGGCTAAGCCGTTGTACAAAATCAATCGGAATGGGCATGAACCCACCGCTGATGAATGTCATGGCAACGATGATACCTTGTAAGGTTGCACTGGCCGATGCCGAGCTTTTGCATACCAATGCCACGATCACGCCAAGGGTCATGGATGCCAATGTGATGAACACACAAGTCAGCACGATATACCAAGGATGGGTTCCCCAATCCACACCGTAGAGCCAATATGTCATAAGGATAATTGTCGTTGCTTGCAAGAAAGCGAGCAGACTATTTCCTGCAATTTTGCCAGCGAAAATAACTCCATTGCCTATAGGCGCAGCCTGAAGGCGAATTAACGTTTTGTTATCACGCTCTCCAAAAAGGCTGGTGCTGGTTGTCATGCCTGAGTACAACATGAACATCGCCAGCATGGATGCTGCATAGTATTGGGAGGCACTATACACCGTACCTGTCTTACCGGGATTAATGACAGCAATGGAGGTGGAATTCGCATCACCAGACTCCGAATAAGCGGCCATGGCAGCAATCACTTCCGGACCGAGCACTTTGGTAATCGCCATCTGTCGGTTCAATTCATCCGTAAAACGTGTGAACAAAGTTTCACCCAACGTATTAAGTGTGTTGTCCTTTCCTCGAATCCACTGTAACCGGGCCTCTTTCCCCACCATCACGCTTTTCTCAAAATCCGAAGGAATCATTACAGCAAAGTCCAGCTTGTCGGTACGCAACGCATGAACGGCCTCTTCTTCTGTCGTAAAGTTCTGCACCTTGACCCTCTCAGCTACCGCCGGGGATTTAACGAATGTATCCATCGCTTGATTAACCGTACTTGATCCTCCACCAGATTCGGTATTCAAATGGATGACTCCCACACGTACAGTATCCGGAATAACATCATCCGTCGTACCCATCGTACTGGAAAGTGCCGTACCCAATATAAAAATCAGTAACAACGGCAAAATAAACAGGTTTAACACCACAGATCGAATCTTAAGAATACGCCTTAATTCAAAGATGCAAATATGCCATATATTCATCTCTTGCTCCCCCTAGTCCCGAAGCGTACGCCCGGTCAGATTGAGGAACAACGTTTCCAGATCCGGCTCTTCGACCTTGAGCGACTGAATGGATACTTCATGTTTGCTGCAAATGAAGAGCAGATCCTGCAGATCCTGCTGTGCCGAAGGCAGCGTAATGGTCAGTGTATTCTCTGAAACGTCTACCATCCGCACACGGGGGTGAAGTTTCAGTTCTTCCACGACGTCGGGACCGACACCACAAGTGGAGAGCACTACTTTTTCCTCCGATGCTACCCGTTCTCTCAGCTCTGCTTCAGTCCCACAGGCAATGATTCGCCCCTGATCCATAATCGCAACCCGGTGACTAATCGCAGCAACTTCCTCCATGTAATGACTTGTATATATGATCGTTGATCCCATCTTGTTGAGTGTCCGTACCGATTCAAGAATATGATTTCGAGATTGCGGATCAATGCCAACTGTCGGTTCGTCCATGATAATTAGATCAGGGCGATGTGTAATCGCACATGCGATGTTTAACCTGCGTTTCATACCGCCAGAGAAGGTCGAGGGGGCATCTTTTGCTTTATCCTGCAACCCTACAAATTCAAGAGACTCCTGCACTCTTTCCTTAAGCAATTTTCCACGCAGTCCATACAGTCTGGCAAAAAAGGTCACATTCTCCGCAGCAGACATGGTTTCGTATAAAGCCAGATCCTGCGGAACCAGTCCGATCTTGCGCTTTACTTCAAGCGGTCGCTCTTTAACCGATATACCATCTAATCTGATTTCACCCTGATCCATATTCAGGAGCCCTGCAATCATGCTGATGGTGGTACTTTTTCCTGCTCCATTGGGACCGAGCAATCCAAAAATCTCGCCTTTGCCAACACTAAGGTTCAAATGATCCACGGACAGCCTGCTGCCGTATCGTTTCACTACATGATCTACTTCAAGTATGCCCATCCCTTTTACGCCCCTTTTCCGTTTCGGCCTTCGCCGCTGGATTTCATAATTTTATTGTAACGGATCGCAATCTGTAGCGAAGGTACAAAAAGTCATGAATCGAAGGTGACTTAAGTCATCTCCTAGTTCGAATGCTGCTTATGGTATAATCAAGGGCGCATTACCGAGAGTTTTTCTACTCCACTTTTTATATAAAGGATGTCATTTACATATGCCAATGCGGTTTCTGCAATACGGATTAATTATCGTTCCAGCAGTACTGTACCTGTTGATGCTGCCCTTGGAAAATGAAGCCGTCTACACCTTGTATATCATCATCGCGCTTGGACTCTCCGTGTGGAAAGATTTTAACCGTTCAAGTACACAGCAATGGCTGTTGCTGCTGGCCGAAATACTCTGGAGCTGCTGGCTGATTGCTTCGTATGGACCGTTTATGTTTTTCCTCTCTCTATCCGTGCTCTACGTGTATATATACAGACTGGTGGGAAGTCGGAGATGGTTGATGTTTGCGATTCAGCTCGTTGCTAACAATGTCGCTTTGCATTGGCATTATTCTGTCCCACAGGCATCGCAACCAGGGTTAACCACACTAAATACAACCGCCACTTCATTACTCTCCACAGGGACAATTGCGATGGTTCTTGGCAACCTGCTTCTGCTCATCACAGCGGCTCTGTCCTGGCAGGGATCAAGAACGGCGAGCAGCCGCGGACAACTGGAACAAGTCTATGACGAGCTCCGCAGCAAACATTACGAGCTACAAGAAACTCGTGCGCAGCTGCTGTTATTTACAAAGCAACTTGAAGGAGTGGCTCAGGCAGAGGAACGTACCCGTATCTCCAGACAGCTTCATGACGATATCGGGCATCGACTGATTCGCACCAAAATGATGTCGGAAGCCACCCTGCTGACCCTTCCCCTGAATATGGAACAAGGAACGGAAATGGTGAGACAGATTCGCGATCAATTGGCCGATAGTATGGATGATATGCGCAGCACACTGCACAAACTGCAACCTAAATCCTATGCATCCGAAGCCTACGCCCTGGATCGTCTCCTAGAGGAAGTGGGCAGAGATACCGGCGTGAAGACAAATTATGAAGTTCATGGCCCATCTCATGTGCTGTATCCCAGCATACAGATCGTTTTATACAAAAATGCCAAAGAAGCCCTGACCAATGCCCTGCGACATGGAAATGCTTCTTCGATCACAGTGGAGCTGGTATTCGGGGATCAGGAAGTGTGTATGAGTGTAAGTAATGATGGCAAAATCAATCCTCCTTCTTCCAAGCGAAATGGCATAGGACAGGAAGGTATGCTTCTGCGTACACAAATGGTGGGAGGTACCTTGGAGATCCAATCGGCTTATCCGTATACAGTGATTACACGCATTCCAATAACGAACCAGTTGAATATACTCTGAAAAGGGAAGTGAATGTTCTCATGTCCGAACGTAATGATGTGAACCAAAACAATGATTCAGCCCAACTCCCACTTATTCGGCTGATTCTCGCAGACGATGATTACTTCATTCGTGAGAGCCTGAAAGTGCTGCTCGGACTGGACTCCGGCATTCGCGTTACAGGCACAGCCTCAAACGGACAAGAAGCGTTGGAATTGCTTGAAGCAGGAACGCCTGCGGATGTGGTTTTAATGGATATTCGGATGCCGGAATGTGACGGAGTTGAAGGTACCAAACGCATCAAGTCACGTTTTCCTGAAATCCAGGTGCTCATGCTAACTACTTTTGACGACGATGAGTATATTATTCAGGCATTACAGAATGGGGCAAGCGGTTATTTGCTCAAAAACGTCCCCCCTGAGCGGATCATTCAAGGCATCAAGACCGTACATAACGGCGATATGTTAATCCATCCGGATATTGCCCGCAAATTGGCAGGCCTTCTTCGTCCTGCTGCAATTACACTGACACAGAACCCAATCGAAGCCTATGGACTGACACGTATGGAGCTGGCGGTTGCCGAGGCCATATCGGAGGGGTTATCCAATAAGGAAATTTCCGCCAAATTGTTCCTCAGTGAAGGCACGGTCAAGAACTACGTCACGGATATTCTTGGCAAGCTGAGTTTGCGTGATCGGACCCAAATCGCCATCTTTATGTTAAAAAAATAACAAAAAGGTATTTCCCTTGCCTGCGACGGCGTTAGGAAATACCTTTTTTATTGCTTGATTTATGCAACATACTTCATCACATATGCTTAGTTGTTACATCTCTATGGACCCTTTATCACTGGCCACAGGGGCTGACGGTAACGCTAAGGGAGCTTCGTCCCTTTGTGGTTTTTTCAGACGGGCAAACAATTTGAGGTTGATGATATGGAACAACGTCAGTGGACGAAACCGAATCGCCCAGACCTCGTGATTGTCCGGTGCCATAATGACCCCAAGCTGATGATGCTCCCCTTCATAGATCGCTCGTTGCATGAACTTGCTTTCTCCCTGGTGATTTCGCACCTCAAGTTTGCAAAAAGCCGGGTTCATCCGCAGGGCACGATGTAACTCTTCCGGTGAATGAACCAACTTACCATTCACCTTGTACAATGTCTCACCTGCTTCAATCCCCAAATCTGCCGCAGGGCTCTCCGGAATAACAGCCAATACCTTCAACCCATGCTGCGGATGGACAAATACCGGACTGCGGTTTTGCTCTTCAAATGCGCTGTACCATACCAGAAATTCATGTCCAATAAATGCAATCAATGCAGCAACCACCATAAGTGGAGACCACCATGCAGCAAGCAAACTGAACACGAGCAAGGTTGTCCCATAGATCATCAAACGCTTGGATGTAATCTGCACCTTCTGTCCCGGAAGCATACTCTGCGTTATCTCACCGAATCCGAGCATGATGGGCAATGCAACCAGCATATAACTATGTCCTGCATTCATCAGTGGATTCCATGCCAGCTCCGCGCCACCTCCTGTGACTGGAACAAGAATCAGTAGAGGAATGGCCCAGAACTGTTGCAGTTGATATCCCCCAACCAGTTTCCCACGTTTTCCCTCGAAGAGAAGTGGTGATGCCATCGATACCCCCTGCATGCGTACTAACAGGGCTTCACCCATATGTAGAAGCGCCGCCAAAACAAGCAGTGCAGGCATATCCAGAGCACGTAGCGTCTCCGTGATACTCCCCATCCAACCGGATGGTTGCCAGCCTGAAGCCAGATTCAAACCAAATTGCACCACACCCAGCAACCCTGCCGCGTAGGCAAAGCACAGATATCGGATACGGAACAAGGATAGAACTAACGTTGCAGCCCATATGCATATCAGGCTTCCCAGTGTAAGATGTGCACCGAGGAATAGGGACACAATCGAGACGATGGTACCAATGAGTATGCCTCCGAGCACGGCACGAATCGTCTGTGTTATCGAGCTTTGCAAACGAACATGGAACAATTTACGCTCCTGCAGTAACTGACGATGATAGATGAGCGCAATCAGGATCACCGCAATATAATAAAACGGCTGAATAAACAACTGCAACAAAGCTTCCCCTAATGTAGTTAACCACGGCCATACCCATTCCATTGTGGTCGGTCACCCCTCTCTTTCAGCCGGTTCAGAAAAAAAGAAGGCTGAAAATCAGCCTTCTTTATGGCTTCGACACAGCGGACGAAATATCCTTCGAGACATTTTCGATCGCGCGTTTCAGCTGTGCATCATATTGAGGATTGGCAATACGTTCAATCAGAGCCGCTTCCAGTGATTCAGCGGTTTTCTCGTCAATCTGGCCTGTAGCCTGAATGCCTTTTTGCTTCTGGAATGCTTTGACCGCTTCTTCTGTCTTCTGGTCGTAGTATCCGTCCACACGATCCGGTTTGAAATCGAGTCCTCTCAGCATCGTCTGCGCACTTTTCACATCCGTGCTATTACTGTCATATTTCAGTGGTAACTTCTCTTTGTTAATCGGTGCCACCGAGAAATAATCCGGCTGGTCTACCGCAATATCCGGTTTGATTCCTTTTTCATGAATCCAGTCTCCGTTCGGAGTGAGCCATTTGGCAATGGTGATCTTCAACAAACTGCCGTCACCCATCTGCTTGTCATAACTCGTCTGTACGGTTCCTTTACCAAAGGAGTTTTCACCAATCAACTTCGCACCTGCTGACTGTTGTAATGCACCGGCCAAAATCTCCGACGCACTCGCACTGCCTTTGTTCATCAGGACTGTGACTGGATAAGCTTTGGCTGATCCATTGGACTTGCTTTGTTCCTTTTTGCCGTTCTTGTCTTCGACTTGGACGATAACCTTGCCTTTAGGAACAAACTGTTCAGCAATATCAATAACAACTTGCAATACACCGCCTGGGTCATTCCGTACGTCGATGACCAGACCTTTCATGTTCTGCTTCTCAAGCTTCGCCAACTCTTCCTTAAAGCGATCACCTGTATTCAAAGAGAATTGAGTAATGGCAATAACGCCAATTCCGCCATCCTCCATGTGAGCATATACGGTCTCCAGATCAATGTCATCCCGTACAATCACAAATTCAATCAGCTCGGAAGATCCGGCACGTTTGACCTGTACCTTCGCTTCACTGCCCTTGGGACCTCTGATTTTGTTGACAGCCTTGTTCAGTTCCAAACCTTGCAAGGATTCGCCGTTGACCGACATAATCATGTCTTTCGCACGAATACCCGCTTTCTCGGCAGGAGATCCCTTGATCGGGGAAACAACAACAACGTTTCCATCCTGTGAGGATACCTCTGCGCCAATACCGGTAAATGAACCTTCGATCGACTCTTCAAACTGAGCAGCTGTTTCCTGCCCCATATAGTTGGAGTACGGATCTCCAAGGGATTCCATCATCCCGTTGATCGCACCGTCAATCAATTTGGTCTGATCCACATCTTTATAATAGTTGCTTGAGATCAAATCCATCGCGGTTTCAATCTTTTTCAAATCGTTCTTCTGCTGTGTATTACCGGTTACACTAGCCAGCAAACCTTCGCCCGGTGTGGCCTGGCTCGCTATTCCCGGATACGTCATTAATACCAGGGTTAGTAAACTACCGCCAAGGAGACCCACAATGACAAGCAGTAGCGCCGATCTTTTCTTCATCATCCGTTTGTCACCGCCTTTAGTTTTGAAGCGTGTCAGATTCCATTGTTGCCAGAATCCATTCCCTAAACATGCCAGCTTAGTATATGTCTAGCTTGTACGGAATATGTTTTTTCCATTCGGTCTGTGGATGAGGAAATTACAAATAGTTCATTGGATTGACTGCTGTACCATTATCTCGTACTTCAAAGTGCAAGTGAGGCCCAGTAGAGTTTCCTGTATTCCCTGACTCAGCAATGGTATCACCTTTGCTTACTGTGTCACCCTTGCTGACTTTGAATCCACCTTCGCGCAAGTGACCATATAACGTCCATAGTCCACCGCCGTGGTCCACAATAACCGTATAACCATAACCGCTATACCATTCAGCCATGATCACGATTCCGCCAGAAGCAGCGTGAACCGAAGTTCCCTGAGGGACAGCAAAATCGACACCGGCATGCATCTTACCCACTACGCCCGTAATTGGATGGGTACGGGGACCGAATCCAGAAGAAATACGTCCTCCAGATACGGGTCTTGAGAAGATACCATTCCCGGATGAATACGTAACCTCACTGCTGCTATCCGAACTCACTCTAGTAGGCGCCTTGGCTGCAGCTTTCGCCCGAGCCGCTGCTGCGGCTTTTGCTTTGGCTGCGGCGGCTGCCTGCTGTTCACGCAATTTATTTTTCTCTTGAAGAAGTGCCGAACGTTTGCTGGCAATCTGCATTAATACATCTTCCTGCTCTTGTGTCAGCTCTTCTGACTCTTCAATTTTAGCATCATATGAAGCGAGAAGCACTTGCTTTTCCGCTTCTTTTTCATTCAATTGGGACTTGCGTTGTTTCTTCTGTGCATACAGGCTCTTGGCTTCCGCATATTGCACATCCAATTCTGCCTTTTTATCCACTACAAGTTGCTTGTCCGCTTTGTGCTCATCCAACAGATGCTGATCCTGATCCACGATTGTTTTGAGTGAATCCGCACGGGTCAGAAAGTCAGTGAAGCTAGTAGAGGACAACAATACATCCAGATAGGATACAGCACCGTCCGTATACATCAGACGCACGCGTGACTCCAACAATTTTTCCCTTGCAACAATGCGTTCTTCTGCCGCTTGCAGATCTTTTTTCGTTGTACGGAGATCTTCCTCCGTGTTCTCGATCTGCAAGGATACACTGGCCAGTTCATCACTAACGACATTGATCTGTTCCATGACAACCTTCAGATAAGCGTTGGTTTTGTTCTTGTAATGCTGAGCTTCCTTTTTGTTGGAAGCTGCTTTTTTTTGCTCCTGCTTGGCAGAAGCCGCCTTGCTCTCCAGTTGCTGAATCTGTTGGTCAATATCGTTGATGCTACTCTTGGCATATCCGTCAGAAGGTTGAAGCGTCAAACTGGCCAATAACGTAAAAGCCAGCAGCGAAGCGGTTTTTTTCAAAATGATGATCCCCCATCCTATGATTTCACAAGAAAGCAACCTGCACAGGTGGTGAACAGCATGTTCTTTGCTTTCTTCAATCTTAAAAGACTCCGTCTTTCCTACATATCGTCAAACAGCCTCCATTAATGAACCTGCTTTACCATTCTTTTCGACATATTCTGCAATTCGATCGTTGAAAACAAAATTAAACGTTGAGTGATTTCCGAATGGACAGTGTACTTCCCAAAATACCTACCAGCACACCAAGTCCGATCAACAGTGTTCCAAACAGCCCCCAGATTTCGCCGAGCGGAATCAAGTTAAGCATCTGCATGAAGACATCCTGACCAATCGTCTTCATCAACTGGCTGTATCCAACAAACAGCACCCCAACCGTAATGACCGAGCCAATAAATCCAATGAGTGCACCTTCAATAAAGAAAGGCCAGCGAATAAAGGTATTGGTTGCACCAACCAACTTCATAATTCCAATCTCCCGGCGACGTGCCAGAATCGTTACGCGAATCGTATTCGAGATCAGGAACATGGACATGAGACCCAGTCCCCCGACAAAAATAAATCCGATATTACGAACAAGCTTCGTAAATTTGAACAACACTTCCACCGTTTCCTTGCCGTAGTTCACTTTCATGATCGGCTTCTCCGGGTGTTTTTCGTTCAAAGCTTCGATTTTTTGCGCCACAAAAGTGACGGTTTCCGGTTCAATGACCTCAACTTCAATGGTCTCCGGCAGTGGGTTGTTGTCCACATCGAAACCGCTAAGCACGTTATCTGCACTCTCTCCAAGGCGCTCACGGAACTCCTTGAGTCCTTCTTCCTTGGAAACAAAACGAATCTCACTTACTTCAGGCATCGCGCTGATTTCTTTCTCCAGTGTGTTACGCAGGTTCTCGTCCACATTCAGTTCGAGGAACGTGCTGATCTCCACCTGGCTATCAACCTGATTCGCCATGGAGTTCACATTGAGGACCAGTAACATAAACACACCAAGAATCAATAGCGACACAATAATGGACATGATGGAGGCCACAGACATCCAGCCGTTGCGGAATACGTTTTTGAATCCCTCCCGCAGATGGCGCAAGAGAGTACTAAAATTCATAACCGTATTCCCCTCTCATCTGATCCCGTACAATCTGTCCACGTTCAATCGCGATTACCCGTTTACGCATCGTATTCACGATATCTTTGTTGTGGGTCGCCATAACAATGGTTGTACCCCGGAAGTTAATCTCATCCAGCAGTTGCATAATGCCCCACGACGTCTCCGGATCGAGGTTACCTGTAGGCTCATCCGCGATAATAACCGATGGGTTATTGACGATAGCCCGTGCAATAGCAATACGTTGCTGTTCTCCACCCGAGAGCTGTGAAGGTTCACGATTCGCCTTGCTGCGCAGTCCCACCAAGTCGAGCACTTCCATCACTCGTTTCTTGATATGACGTTTTGGCGCTTCAATAACTTCCATGGCAAATGCCACATTCTCAAATGCTGTCATCCGTGGCAACAGACGAAAATCCTGGAACACAACGCCGATGTTACGACGCACATAAGGAATCTTTCTTGGCTTCAACTTACCAATATTAAATCCGTTAATGGATATTTGTCCTTTGGTCGGAACTTCTTCTCTGTACATCAATTTCATAAATGTCGATTTACCTGCGCCGGACGGACCGACGATATAAACAAATTCATTGCGGTCGATCTTCACCGACACCCCTTGTAATGCGTGGGTCCCATTGGCGTAGGTCTTCCACACGTCCTGCATTTCTATCACATCATCACTTCCTGCTCGCATAGTTAGCCATTATCATTTCGACACAATCCCGGCATTTCCTTTAAAAAGACCTGAATTTCATCAGGAAAAAATCCACTTCGTTCCTGTTTCAATGGTGAAGCATGGATTCATATGAAGTTTATTGTAACAAATTTGTTACCTATTGAGTACCCGAAAGTTTTCCTGCATTGGATCATATATATAGAAAGTGTTACAAAGTCGGGAACAACTGAAGTATAAAGGAGCGTACGGTTATGAAAAAAATACATGTGACGGTCATTGTTCTATTCTCTATCCTCTTGATCGGCTCCGCGTCCTATGGGTTGTTGTATATGTACGTGAATCAGCCTGCCCTGCCCAAAGACGTTCATGTTGGCGGCATGCTGGTGGAGGGGAAGAATCGTAAGAACGTATTGCATGAATTGGATGAACAGATCCAAAAGCTGGAGGACTGGCCTGTCACCTTTGAAGTGACTGAACCCAACCCCCAGACGATGTCGTATACCGCAGCTCAGGTGGGGGTGAGCTACAACGTTAACAGCTTGGAGTCCGCAATACAGCAGCTCGAGGAAGGCAACCTGTGGGAACGCGCTTATGCACGTTATCATTTTCCGAAAGAGTTCTCTCTCGATATGACCTATAACTCAAGACCACTCCAAGAACATCTCAGCCCTGCCTGGGAAAAAGAAACCTTCGGTACACCTGCGGACGCTGTTCGCCGCATTACCACAAGTGACAAAGTTCAGTATATCCCGGAAAAAGGCGTCCGCCGGATTGATTGGGATACACTCACAAATCTCATTCAGACGAAGCTACACCGGGATTTCAGTGTACTCAACCCGGATGAGAAACCCGCCCCACTGCTGATCCAGGTACCACTATATACGCTGAAGCCTGAAGTAACCCTTGATTCGCTACGCCAGGAAGGCATTGACCGAAAGATCATCCAGTTCTCCACGGGTCTGGGCAATAGTAGTGAAGGCCGGATACATAATGTCAGCGCAGCGGCGGAAGCGATTAACGGCATGATTTTGCCACCGGATGCCACATTCGATTATGAGAAGATCATCCGTAAAGCGGAGAAGGATTATGGGTTTCGTGAGGCTCCGGTCATTGTTAATGGAAGACTAACCCCTGGAATTGGCGGGGGAATCTGCCAGGTATCCAGTACGGTGTATAACGCAGCGCTATTGACGGGTCTTGATATTATTGAACGTCGCAACCACTCCCTGCCGGTCAAATATTTGCCAAAAGGGCTGGATGCCACCTTTGCCTCAGGAGCCATCAATTTTCGCTTCAAGAACAATACAGGCAAGTCCTTACTCATTCATGCAGAGGTGAAGAACCATCAATTGATGGTGAAATTTTTCGGCACCTTCCCGGAGAATGTCAGCTATGCCCTTGAATCTCGTACCATTGAAACATTAAGTGTTCCGGTAAAGTATGTGTCCAGTACTGTACTGCCTGATGGTGCACAACAGGTGCTGCAAAACGGACAGCCTGGATATATTGTCGAGACAGTAAGAACCAAGAGGCTGGACGGCAAAGTGATCGAATCCAAAACGATTACACGGGACACGTACAAAGCTCAGAATCGTCTAATTGCCCGCTCCGGTCATAGCAGCCTGCCTGATCCGCAAGGGCCTTCTGTGGTCGAGGACGGGATTAGCGATACGAAACAGCCTTAATTTTTTTCAAAGCAACCGACAACTTACAGATCACGGAATAGTACAAACAAGGTCCTGCCGTAATTCATGGATAAGCATAAGCTGATCACACGAAAACAAAAAGACACACTTCACGTCCCTTTTGAGGATAAGCGAGAAGTGTGTCTCTACATTTTCAAGATAAGTTATTCGAATTTTACCAAGCTAAGATTAGCTTTACTACCGTAACTTACGGTTTACTGCATAACGGCTTAGTGACCGCCGGTGTATTCGCCTTGCTCTTCGCCTACGACCATCTTCTCTTTCCCCATGAAGAAGGAAGCGACCAACGCAAGTGCAGCCGGAATGACAGCCCAGGCAAATAACTGCACGATAGAAGAGGACAGGGCATGTGTGATGGTATCCAGCACCTGAGGCGGAATCGCCTGTCTGAGTTCTGGTGAGAGCAACGCATGTGGATCGGTCAGATCCACTCCCTGCGGCATGCCACCCGCTGAAGCACCGCCTGCTTCCGCAGCTGAACCAGCGAGAGCATCGTTCATTTTACGCGTAAATACCTGGCTCTGTACGATACCAAAGATCGTAATGCCCATCGTCATACCGAGGGACCGCAAAAAGTTAAGTGTGGAGCTTGCTGCTCCGCGTCTTTGCGGTTCAAACGCATTCATGGCTGCATTGCTAAGTACGGAGAACGAAGCACCGACACCCAGACCAACCATCACCATGTAGATACGTATCGTCCAAAGGGAAGAATTCTCATCCAGCGTAGTCAGCAATCCAAGTCCAATGACAAGTAAGGCTAACGTAGGGATCATGATATTGCGATACTTGATTTTGGTCATCAACACCCCGCCCAAGGACGCAGTCACAACGGACCCGAGCATCATCGGCAATAGTACGAGACCGGAGTTGGTCGCTTTACCACCAAGTACCCCCTGTATGAAGATCGGAATGTACACGGATGCTGTAATGAACGCCGCACCACTGAACATACCAATAACGTTACTGGACCAGTAGACCCGGTTGCGGAACATGCCAAAGGAGATGATTGGTTCTTTGGCTTTGGTTTCTGCAAAAAGGAAAAGTAGCGCTAATGCTACAAATCCGGCAAACAAGCCAAGAATCTGCCAGGAACTCCAGGCAAATGTTTTGCCGCCAAGTTCCAGACCAAAGATCAGGCACACAACAGCACCGATCAGCGTTACAGCACCCAGCCAGTCGATCTGTTGGGATTGATGCTGATGGGATTCTTTATAGAAGAACGCAATGAACACAAATGCAATCAAGCCTAGCGGCAGGTTGATATAGAATACCCATTCCCATGTCGCATACTGGGTAATGTAAGCACCGAGCAGAGGTCCGAATACGCTGGAGAGGCCAAAGACGGCTCCAAACAATCCACCCAATTTACCACGAGATTCTGGTGCAACGACATCAAACATGATCGTAAAGGCAATCGGCACCAGGGCCCCCGCACCAATACCTTGAATCGCTCTGTACATCGTCAATTCCACAATAGACGTTGCCGTTCCGCACAGCGCTGAGCCAAGCATAAACACAATAATACCAAATACAAAAAACTTCTTCCGTCCATACATATCGGATAGCTTACCGAATATCGGCATCCCTGCCATCTCAGCCACCATGTACGCGGAGGTAACCCATACGAACTTGTCGAGCCCACCCAGCTTCCCGACAATATCCCCCATAGCTGTTGCCACGATGGTATTATCCATCGAAGCCATTAATATGCTGAGCAGTAACCCTGCCAGCACCAATCCAATACTGTTTTTACGTGCAACCATTGTACTCAATCTCTCCATTCACGCTCTATTCATATGACTGCATTAGTATATCCGAAAAGAAGTCTGCGTTAATCAGTCCAAGGACCGATTGCTTTGCAGCAAAACTTCCGATTGCGGATGAATTTGCAGAGATGAACGGTATTCCACTGTACCAATCCGGCAGCCAGGACCGATTTTTATTTTATCGCCACGGACAATCTCGGCCTCCGTATTCTCTAATTCAATATCATCACCCTCGATGAGCTGTGACTTGAGAATTGACTTACTCCCCGTAAACAAGTCATTCAACCGGCCACTCTTCACCGAGATGATGGAACCGCCCATTTCCTTGACCTCGGATGGACCCATGATTTTGAGTGTCATATGTTCAGCGCTGAGCATCCCCGCTATCGTCAATCGCCCGTTCAGCTTGATATTTTCCGCCTGACAATCCCCTGAAAGATGAAGTTCACCTACCACTTTTATATGCTCAGCTTTGGCATGCAGGCCAGATGCCTGGATTCCATCCCCAACATCGTTGCTGGTCTCTCGCTCTGTCAGAGTAAGGGTTCCGGTAATTTTAATATCTGTGGATTCAAGCGATCCGTATATGACCGATGTACCCGTACATTTGAATCGATCACAAGACAGATTGTCGTTAAAGGACGCGTCCCCTACGACCTTGATCTTGCCGTACACCCCACCAGAAGAACTGCCATCACCAACGATGCTGATATCCATTTTTTTGTCCAATGAACGCCCAAGATTGTTATTCATGTCGATCCCATCCCTTTCTCTCCATATCCAAACTTTATATTCGCTGACTGCTGCCCACCTTGGCATCCTGATCTACCTCAAGTTCACCCGAATACTCGACCAGCCTGATGTGACAGCCGCGACCGATAAAAATGTTACTCCCCCGAACAATATCAGCTTCAGTATCTTCCAGCACAATCTCATCACCCTCAATTAAGGAAGTCTTAAATGAAGGGGTCCCGCCCAGACCAATACTTTTCCAAAAGCCATTCTGTTGTTCCTTGCGACGAATATCGATACGCTCTCCGCCAATCTCTCTAGCCGAAGAAGAAGTGTGAAGCCTGATCTCCACTGTTCCCGCATTCAGTAAGCCGCTGATCTTAATATTGCCCTGTACATTCAGGGACTCACATTGGACATCCCCTTCAATATCGATCACACCGCCAATATCAATTCGTTCCCCATCTACTCTTCCACGTACGGTACACTTTCCGTTCACTTCAAGTTCAGGGCTATGGAGATCTCCGTTAATCGTCGTCATGCCATCCACCCGAACACGAGAACTGGTCAGAGGTCCATTCAACGTGCACATGCCGTTAATCGCTGCACTCTCGGAGGTCAAAGCGCCGTGCATCTTCAATGTTCCATTCACTTCCATAGAGGTGCAGTCCAAGTTGCCGTTCACCTTAGCCATGCCGTCAATAGATACACGGTGAAAATTCCCGCCTGCCGTTTGACTTATGCCCGCCACATTCAGATCATTCCGCTTATTCCGCTCTTCCATAGATGATCCTCTCCTTATCCCAATTTGAGTTTTAATTCTTCCATAAATGTTCCCATCGGCTGCCTAAGAACCACTTTCACACCATTGTCAAAATAAAACTCCGTTCCTGCTGTTACCAGCATGAATGAAGGAACACCCATCTTACGAATAAGCACGAGTTCGCTGGGTTTGCCTGTAAAACGATAATAATGTTCAGACATCACATCGATCAGCAACGCACCCTCTTGCCGAGTAATATCCCCGCTCATTAACAGCTTATCAAGGACGTAGAGCATCATAATCTGCTCCAAAGCATACAGCGGTTGTTCTCGACCTGCTTCTTGCAACAGATCCAGCGAAATTTGTGAAACAATGTTTCGCTCTAATAGTTGTGAAGCAGACATCTCCACTTCACCCAACGTAGGTGAGAACACGTCTGCCAGCTCATCCAGCGACAATCCGTCTTTCATATTGAGAATCTTGTCAATGCGTAGTAAAATCTGTTGTTTTGGAAAAAAGGTCTCTTGTCCGGTGTAGGACGACTTCCGAATGAACCATTCTTCCGGAATGAGATTTTTCCGCTTCCAGCGGTATAACTGGCCGTATGAGATTCCTGTCAGGTCCAACAATTCTTTCTTGGAGATCAAATCATCCGTCATATATGGTCCCCCTTTTTATTGAAACGAGTGTAACATAACATTGTTACGTTGTAAACTACATTGAAAAATCGATGATCAGATTACAGACTTCCATTTTAACCACTGGTGTGAAATTCTTTGTTTTCTACTGTAGATCTTGTTATTGCAATGGAAGAGTAATGCGTATAACCTGTTACATATAAACACTTTGGAGGCTCAGTCATCCGATTTTCATCCCATCCTCTCATGTCAGAACAAGTAGTTAACGAACTTATGAAAGGGGTTTCTTATACTCATGGCACTTATTAAATGTGATTTTTACTCGGATACGCTCGGGCTTAGCACCAGCATGCATGTCATTCTGCCGCAACAAACCCACAATCAGATCGGTATGGAGAATGTGACCGGCAAAGGACTGCACCCAACCCTGTACCTGCTGCACGGTCTGTCTGATGATGATTCCATCTGGCTGCGCCGGACTTCCATCGAACGTTATGTGGCCAACCTCGGGATCGCCGTTGTTATGCCACAGGTACACCGCAGCTTCTATACAGATATGGTAGAAGGCGGACGTTACTGGAGCTTTATCAGTGAAGAACTGCCGGCACTTGCTCGTTCTTTCTTCCCGCTCTCAGACCAACGGGAGGACAACTTCGTTGCCGGATTATCTATGGGTGGCTATGGGGCGTTCAAGCTGGCCCTTCGTAAACCAGATCAATATGCGGCTGCTGCCAGTTTATCTGGAGCACTCGATATGTCTGCACATATGGATAGAAATGCATCCTCAGCATTACAACAGACGGAGTTACAACGGATTTTCGGACCAGAGGTGACAGGTACAGAGAACGATCTGATCCATCTGTTAAAAGAAAATCAATCTAGCGAAAGTCCTCGACCTTTGCTCTACCAATGCTGCGGAACGGAAGATTTCCTGTATGAGGATAATCAAACCTTCCGGCATGCCTGTGAACAAACGAACTTCGCATTGACATACGAGGAAGGGCCTGGTGAACATGAGTGGGGCTACTGGGATGCCAAGATCCAGGATGTATTGAAATGGTTGCCTTTGCCCAAGCGCGATTAGTGGATTATTGGGAGCTACTGAGGATAAAGAAGGCTGGTACTCCGATGACAGAACAACCTTCCTTCCATTCGCAGTTGAATTGAATATATCTAGAGCACATCGCTGTAAAATACAAAAAGCAGGCCGCTGAGAACAAAGCTCTCTGGCCTGCTTTTTTTATTGTACTGTCGTATCTGTATAGCAACCTATCGTAACCGTGGCATTAACCGCGGTTCGTAATCCATTGCTCGGTAATCTCCAGTACCTTCTCACTACGTCCAATGGCTTCAGCCACTTGACCCGAAGCTGTTCCGCCGTAAACATTACGAGCGTTCACTACCGCTTCCGGTTGCAGCACATCATAGATCCGGTCATCAAACAGTGGTGAGAACTGACGGAATTCATCAATCGTCAGATCCAGCAAATACTTGCTGTTCTGGATGCAGTACAGTACCGTTTTACCAATCACTTCATGCGCCTGACGGAAAGGCAAGCCTTCGCCCACGAGGAAGTCAGCAATATCCGTAGCGTTGGAGAAATCCTGGTTGACCGCTTGACGCATCCGATCCTTGTTCACTGTCATTGTCGCGATCATTGGAGCAAATAGTTGCAGTGCACCTTCCAGCGTCGCTACAGTATCAAACATGCCTTCTTTGTCTTCCTGCATGTCTTTGTTGTATGCCAGCGGAAGAGATTTTAGTACCGTCAGCAAACCGATCAGGTTGCCGTACACACGTCCTGTTTTACCACGAACGAGTTCAGGAACGTCTGGATTTTTCTTCTGAGGCATGATGCTGCTGCCTGTGCAGAATGCGTCGTCCAATTCCACAAAACCAAACTCCGTGCTGCTCCACAGTACCAACTCTTCGCTCAAACGGGACAAGTGAGTCATGATCAGCGAAGCTGCTGCCAGGAACTCAACGATGAAGTCACGGTCGCTTACTGCGTCCAGACTGTTCTCGTACACCCCATCGAAGCCTAGTTGTTCCGCCACAAAATGACGGTCAATCGGGAATGTTGTGCCTGCAAGTGCACCTGCGCCCAGTGGCAGGATGTTAATGCGTTTGTAGCTGTCCATCAGACGCTCCGCATCCCGTTGGAACATGGATACATACGCCATCAGGTGATGGGCGAACAGAATTGGCTGTGCCCGTTGAAGATGCGTATAACCCGGTACGATGGTATCGAGGTTATCTTTCGCTTGTCCAATCAGTGCTTCCTGCAAAGAATGCAACATGCCTACAAAGCCAACCACCCGCTCGCGCAGGTATAGGTGCATATCCGTTGCAACCTGGTCGTTCCGGCTACGGCCTGTATGTAGTTTACCGCCTACGGGGCCAATCGTTTCGATCAGGTTTTTCTCAATATTCATGTGGATGTCTTCGTCCGATACGGAGAATTCCACTTCACCTGCACGGATTTTGTGCAAAACGGTGATCAGACCTTCTTTGATCGTCTCTACATCTTCCGCCGGAAGAATGCCGCATTTGCCCAGCATCGTTACATGGGCCAGACTACCCTGAATGTCTTCCTCAGCCAAAGCTTTGTCAAAATTGATTGATGCCGTATATTCCTCAACCAAATGATTGGTTTGTTTTGTAAAACGTCCTCCCCACAGCTTGCTCACAGTGAGTACTCCCCTTTCGCTCATGGACAAAGCCGCTCCTGCCAGATGTGCAAGAACGGCCTGCCTTGTCATTTATATTGATATAGTTCTATATATGCAGGTTGAAATTAGTTTTTGTTTTGCTCCACGCCGGAGTTTACTTTCAAACGCAGTGCATTCAGGCGGATAAAGCCTGTTGCATCACCTTGATCGTAGGCTTGCGTTGGATCAGCTTCCATCGTTGCGATGTCCGGATTGTAGAGGCTGACAGGGCTTTTCACACCTGCGCCGATGATGTTGCCTTTATACAATTTCACACGAACGGTACCTGTTACGTTCTTCTGGCTTTCAGTCACCAGCGCTTGCAATGCAAGACGCTCTGGTGCGAACCAGAAGCCGTTGTAAACGAGTGTGCTGTAACGTGTGATCAGGCTATCACGCAGGTTCATCACTTCACGGTCCATCGTGATGGATTCCATTTTGCGATGTGCGGTGAACAAGATTGTTCCACCTGGTGTTTCATATACGCCACGGCTCTTCATACCAACAAAACGGTTCTCAACCATATCTACACGGCCAATACCATGTTTGCCACCCAGCTCGTTCAGTTGCTCCATCACTTGCAGTGGGCTCAAACGCTCACCGTTCAGCGCAACACAGTCGCCTTGTTCGAATTCAAGTTCAACATATTCGGCTTGATCTGGTGCATCTTCAGGTGCACTGCTCAGCAGGAACATGTCTTTGTTCTCGTCCGCGCTTGGATCGAACCAAGGATCTTCGAGCACACCGCTCTCATAGCTGATATGCAGCAAGTTACGGTCTGTGGAGTATGGTTTAGCCGCAGATGCGGTTACCGGAATGCCATGTTTTTCAGCGTACGCGATCATCTCGGCACGTCCTGGGAACTGGTTACGGAATTCTTCCAGACGCCAAGGTGCAATTACGTTAATGTCTGGTGTCAGCGCAGCCGCGTTCAACTCAAAGCGAACTTGGTCATTACCTTTACCTGTAGCGCCGTGAGCGATGGCTGTAGCACCTTCTGCACGAGCGATATCCACCATGCGTTTAGCGATCAGTGGACGAGCGATACTTGTACCGAGCAGGTATTGTCCTTCATAAAGGGCACCAGCTTGGAACATCGGATAGATGAAATCTTTCGCGAACTCATCACGCAGATCGTCGATGTATACTTTGGAAGCGCCTGTTGCCAGTGCTTTTTCCTCCAAACCGTCCAATTCATCCTTTTGTCCAATATCCGCTGTGAATGCGATAATCTCAGCATCATACGTTTCTTTCAACCATTTCAAAATTACAGATGTGTCCAACCCGCCTGAATACGCGAGTACAATTTTTTCCTTAGCCATGTTCAATGGTCCTCCCCAAGATCAGTTGCTATAAACTTTTATCTATCATCGCGAAATCTGCGCCTAAAATCAACCCATAAAGGCAAATAGCAGCTATTCGCTCATTAATGCAGCCATTAATGCTTTCTGTGCATGCAAGCGATTCTCCGCCTGATCAAAGATCAGAGAGTTCGGTCCGTCAATTACACCGGCACTTACTTCTTCGCCGCGGTGTGCTGGCAGACAATGCAAGAACATGTAGTCCGGCTTCGCGCCTTTCATCAGTTCCTCGTCCACTTGATATGCCGCAAATGCCTGCTCCCGAATCTTCTGCTCTTCTTCAAAGCCCATGCTTGCCCATACATCCGTATACACGATATCTGCATCTTTGGCTGCTTCTTGTGCACTGTAGGTTACAGTCACTTCAGAACCGCTCTCCTGTGCGATAATGCGTGCCTGCTCCACAACTGCACTATCCGGCTCATAACCTTCTGGCGTTGCGACAGCAACATGCATTCCCATCTTCGCTGCACCGAGCATCAGGGAGTGCGCCATGTTGTTGCCATCTCCGATGTAGGCCATTTTCAGACCTGCCAGCTTGCCTTTGTGCTCCAGCACCGTTTGGAAGTCTGCCAGTACCTGACAAGGATGCGCTGCATCGCTCAGGCCGTTAATGACCGGAACATCCGCATGCTCTGCCAGTTCAGTTACATTATGGTGTCCAAAGGTACGGATCATGATGCCGTCCAGGTAACGGGACAATACTTTGGCTGTATCATGTGTTGTTTCCCCGCGACCCAGCTGGATATCATTTTTGCTCAGGAAGAGCGCGTGTCCGCCCAATTGGAACATACCCACTTCAAAAGATACACGCGTACGTGTGGATGATTTTTCAAAAATAAGTCCGATCGTTTTGCCTTTCAACGGTTGAAAAGGTACACCGCTTTTTTGCTTGCCTTTAATCTCAATCGCGAGATCAAGCAGATAACGAATCTCCTCGGCCGTGTAGTCCGTGAATTCGATAAAATCCCGGCCTCTCAGATCAATCTTCTGAATCTTTTCCGTCTGTTGTGCTGTCATGTATAATGTCCTCCTTATTTCCGGTTCCCTGCACCCGCATGGGCAGAAGAGAGCACCGTCAACACTTTGTCTGGATGCTTCTCGAGTTTATTCATTCCCGCCTTCTGCAATTTCACCGCGCGGCTACAGGGATTCATCATCTCGTTCTGCTTCGAGGCCGGTAATGGCCCCGAGACAGAAAGGTTCTCATTTTTATATTAGGCTTTCGCCGCTACGTGCTCTTCGATCAATGTGGCTACCAGGGATACCGCCTCGTCGATCTCTTCTTTGCTCACATACAGGTTCGGAAGCAAACGAATCACATTAGGTCCTGCAGAGACGAACAAAATACCGCGTTTTTGCCCAGCAAGCACAATATCACCTACCGGCTCAGCACATTCGATGCCGACCAACAATCCCAAGCCACGAACTTCCTTCACAAAGGAATTACCCGCCAAACGATCCCGTAGGGAGCTCATCAGGTATTCACCCATCTCCGCTGCACGCTCTGGCAAGCGATCTTCCAGCATCGTTTCAATTGTTGCGATTACAACGGATGAAGCTAGTGGTGTTCCACCAAATGTCGTCGCATGGCTACCTGGCGTGAACGCATCCCGCAGGAAACCTTTACCCAACATCGCGCCTACAGGGAAACCACTGCCGATACCTTTGGCAACGGTGAACACGTCTGGCTCAATGCCATAATGTTCGTGCGCAAACAATTTACCCGTACGTCCCATTCCCGTTTGAACTTCATCAACAATGAGCAACAATCCATTCTCGTCACACAATTTCCGTACATGTTTGACGAATTCCGGTTCAACCGGATATACACCACCCTCGGCCTGAACCATTTCCACCATAATAGCTGCTGTGTTGGGTCCAATTGCCGCTTCAAGTGCCGGGATATCATGCAAAGGTACGGTTACAAATCCCGCTGGCAATGGCAAAAATCCTTCTTTCACCTTATCCTGTCCGGTTGCTGTCAGTGTAGCGAGTGTCCGTCCATGGAAGGACTGGGCGAATGTGATCACTTCATACCGATCTGTACCCTTCACCTTCTGGTGATAACGACGTGCAACTTTGATAGCTGCTTCATTCGCTTCGGCACCACTGTTACAGAAGAACACTGCATCAGCGCACGTATTGGCTGTCAGCAGTGCTGCTGCCTTCTCCTGGCCTGGAATCTGGAACAGGTTGGACACATGCCACAACTCATCAATCTGAGCTTTCAGCTTGGCTCCAACTTTCTCCGGTGCATGGCCCAGGCTAGTTACAGCGAGTCCGCACATGAAATCGAGATAACGGTTGCCCTGGTCATCCCACAACCAGCTGCCTTTACCTTTGACCAGACTGATTGGATAACGCGCATACGTTTGGAAAAGCGAGCTTTCCGTCTGTGCCGCTGCACCTGTTGCTGTTGCGCCCGCTACCGCTGTGCCAGAACCTGGCTGTTCGTTGCCTTTTGCCATGACCCTATCACTCCTTATTGGTTGGTGCAACGGCAATTATATAAGAGCTCTTATTTACACTAGATCACTCCGATTGCGGAACCATCTTCCGAACGTATGCATACTCCACTTCGATGACAGAACAACCTTCCGATCGCTGTTATCCCTGGATTTTTTTTATTCCCCTTCAATGGGGGAAATCCTGTGATAAAGGCGCACGCTCCGCTTCTTCAGGTTATTTCTGTCCTCTCCGTTATGCATTTTTATTCTTCAGATTGGTTCTGCACCCTACGATATGTGAGTGTAATATTAGATTTCTTATATTAAAAAGCCGTGCACATATTTTTTTATTTAAATAAGACTATTAAGACCCTAGCGTATCAAGCAAATTATTGCATACGGATGATTCTTGTTCCGATGATTTCTCCGCTGAGCACTCGGCTCAGGATTTGAGGTTCGCTGCCGTCTACGATGACGACCTCACGTACTTGGCCATGAATACATGCAATTGCTGCACGTACTTTGGGAATCATGCCGCCATAGATTTCTCCGGTCTGGATCATGTCCTCAATCTCTTGTACAGATACGGATGGCAGTACTTTTTTCTCGCCGCCTACGTTCTTCATGATGCCTGGAACGTCGGTCACGACAATCATCCGACTTACGCCGAGATGAGACGCCACTGCACCCGCAGCTGTATCTGCGTTAATGTTGTAGCGTTGTCCAGTTGCATCTACGCCAACTGGTGCAATAACCGGCATGTAACCCATGTTCACGATGCCTTGGATAATCTCTGCGTTCACACCAGTGACATCGCCTACCCAACCGATCTCTGCGTGGTTCGATACGGGCTTCGCCTGAATCAGACCTCCATCAACGCCGGACAAGCCTAGTGCACGACCGCCCACACGTTGAATCAGACGTACGATCTGTTTGTTGATACTGCCCGCAAGCACCATCTCCACTACGTCCAGCACAGGTTCAGTCGTTTTGCGCAGGCCATTAACAAATTCGGTTTCGATACCAAGCTTCGCCAGGTTATCCGAGATCGCAGGACCTCCACCATGTACGATGACTGGTTGCGTGCCCTGAGACTGCAAATCACGCAGATCCGCAAAGAAAGACTCGGGCAATGCTGCCAGCGTGCTGCCTCCACATTTCATGACAAACATCTGTTTTTCTGTGCTCGCTTCCGTTGCGGTACTCTCGTTTGGCATTGTTGAATTCATGAGGGCAAGCTCCTATCATAGTAAAAATTATATTCAAAAAAATATAACACTTTTATAAGGTCACAAAGGCTGGTAGGAGTCCATTCCGAATTCGGATTGTTCTTTTGATCGCTGTTGTCTCCAGGTTTCTTGAATTATCCCTATATAGGGGAACACCCGGAGACAAAGGCGACCGCTCCGCTTCTGCAGAATCAATTCCGTCTTCTCCATTACTATCGCTATATGTCCAACACCAAACAACAAGTTTAAATTTCATTGATAATTTTTGAAACATCTCACGAAACAGCTTCACAATAGAAGACAGCTGTTTCGCAAAACCTTTATCCAAAGATTTATTAAGTGCGGTATGCGGCGTTAATTCGGACGTAGTCATACGTCAGGTCACAGCCCCAGGCTGTTGCTGTTCCTTCGCCGTGGTGCAAATCCACCACGATGCGAACTGTATCAGTCTGCAAATAGGCCAATGCCGCTTCTTCGTCAAACACGACTGGGCGGGACTGCGCAAGTACCGAGATATCTCCCAAACGGATATCTACGGTATCCGGGTTCACCGGCTGTCCTGCACGCCCTACGGCTGCAATAATCCGACCCCAGTTGGCGTCAGCGCCAAACATAGCGGATTTCACCAGACTAGACCCGATGACGGTTTTGGCAATGGCTTGCGCGGATTCATCACTTACTGCACCTGTAACTTCTACCTCAACCAGTTTGGTTGCTCCTTCACCATCACGAGCAATGGCTTTGGCCAGTACTTGGCATACATAGGTGAAGCCGGCTGCAAAAGCGTCCCAATCCGGGTGCTCCATCGTCAGCTCTTCATTGCCTGCATATCCACTGGACATAGCTACCAACATATCGTTTGTACTTGTATCCCCATCAACGGTAATCATGTTGAATGTATGATTCGTAGCCTGGCGCAGCAGGCGCTGCAACGCTTCTGCACCAATGACCGCGTCAGAGGTCATGAAAGCGAGCATTGTCGCCATATTCGGATGAATCATACCCGAGCCTTTGGCGGCTCCCGCAATCGTAACCGTCTTGCCGTTAACCAGAACGGAGACGCAAGCTTCTTTTTTCACCAAATCCGTTGTCAGAATCGCTTGTGAAAATTGTTCCGCCTCATTCGACTCCTTGCCCATATGCGTTGGAAGACCAGTGATGCCTGAATGTACAGCATCCATTTTGAGCAATTCCCCAATGACACCTGTGGATGCCACAGCCACGTCCTCTTCTGCCACACCCAACTCACGCGCAGCGGCCGAACGCATCGCATAAGCATCTTCTTCACCTTGTTGCCCTGTACATGCATTAGCATTACCACTATTGACGATAACAGCTTGAAGACGTCCGTTGCTCAAGCTTTCACGCGTTACTTTGAGTGGTGCCGCCTGAAACACGTTCGTTGTGTATACAGCAGCAGCTGTAGCTGGTACATCACAGCGGATCGCTCCGATGTCATTGCGAGATGTCTTTTTCAATCCGCAGTGAAGTCCACCAGCAGTGAACCCCCCAGGGGTTACAATTGTTCCGTTCTCAACCACGGTAAAAGTCTGTTGCTCCACATTCGTTCCCATATCATATCCCCCGTATGCGTTCAGCTATATGCTGATGATCGCCTGCTTAACCTGATCCGTTCTCCCTAAGTGACTCTGAGAATGCAATTTTACACTTCATATGCCAATGCACCTCTTGAATTCCATCTCTTATGGATATACCGGTGTCATGTTCAGCCCGAGGTTCTCCTCCCATCCCATCATCAGGTTCATATTTTGAATCGCTTGCCCGGAAGCACCCTTCACCAGGTTGTCGATGACCGAAATAATCGTTAAACGACCTGTGCGAGGATCTACCGCAAATCCGATATCACAATAGTTGGATCCGTACACTTCTTTGGTAGAAGGCCAGATGCCCGGTTCACGTACACGTACAAAAGGTCTGTTCTCATAATATTTACGGTACAAATCTACGATCTCCCGGTCGCTGTGTTCCCCAACGAGGTTTGCATACATCGTACTCATAATTCCACGTGTCATTGGCACCAGATGTGTTGTAAAGGTAACCGTAACAGGCGTTCCCGTTATATTGCCAAGCACTTGTTCGATCTCGGGAATATGTTGATGTTTATTCAGTTTATAGGCTTTGAGATTCTCGTTCATCTCTGCATAATGGTTCGTCAGACTTGTTCCGCGTCCTGCTCCAGATACGCCTGATTTAGCATCAATTATAATAGTAGAAGGATCAATCCAGCCTGCCTCTACAGCAGGGATCAGTCCAAGAAGTGTAGCCGTTGGATAACAACCCGGGTTGGATATAAAATTCTGTCCCTTCACTTTCTCGCCATACACCTCAGCCATGCCGTATACCGCTTGTTCCAGCAAATCAGCTGAAGGCGCCGGATGTTTGTACCACTCTTCGTACACCGTTCCATCCTTGAGTCTGAAATCGCCAGACAGGTCAATCACCTTAAGCCCTGCTGCCAGAAGACTTGGTACAAGCTTAGCACTTACGCCGGACGGGGTCGCTGTGAATACCAGATCCGCACGACTCGCAATTTCAACCGGATCTACACCGTCGAGTGGCCTGTGAATCACGCCCGTCAAATGCGGAAATCCATCTGCGATGGACTCACCACTGCTCGATGATGAGATCACCGATGTGATTTCAACCAACGGATGGTTCTGGAAAAAACGAATCAGCTCCACCCCGCCGTAGCCGGTGGAACCGACGATTGCTACTTTTAATTTGTTATTCACTCTCGCTCCCCCAATCTCGATGTATGCGCTACTTGTGCTATGCCCGTGCATGAATGAGGCCCGAACACAGCAATTCCGTCGCTTATATGCATATTTGTGTATTATTATACGACTCTGGTTATATAAATACAACACTCTATCATCAATTTCACATGGATTTCCATCCAATCCGAACATATCTTTTTTTACTATCCGGGACGAATAGGTATACATCTGTTAAAATACGTATTAGTAGGAAACATTACAATCAGGGTCTCATTCATAACTAACCTGCTAATCAAGGACATATGAATAGATTCATGATGGTCATTATGAGACATGGGGGACTATAGTGCATATCGAATCCATTTTACTTATTGTACTCCTTGGCCTGAATATTATTTTTGCGGCAGCAGTCGTTTTCTTCGAACGGAAGGATGCCAGCGCTTCCTGGGCTTGGCTGCTCGTCTTGAACTTTATTCCGGTGTTTGGGTTTGTACTTTATCTTTTAACTGGTCAGAACCTGACCCGATACCGGCTTTTCCAGTGGAAAGAACGTAAGAAGCTCGGGCTAGAGGAACGTATTGAAGCCCAGCTCACGCAGTTGCACGATAACCGCACCCCTTTCCGCAACCAAGCAACCGAGACTAGCCAGGACATGATCTATATGAACCTGAAGCAGAACGGTGCTCTGTTAACGGAGGATAATGCGGTTGAGATCATTACGGACGGAACAGACAAGTTCCAACGGCTCTTGGATGACATCGAAGCGGCTCAGGATCACGTGCACGTACAATACTACATTTATAGAGGCGACCGTCTGGGCAAAAGAATTCGGGATGCACTCATCCGCAAAGCCCGTGAAGGCATCAAAGTTCGTTTGCTGTATGACGCGCTCGGATCACGGCGGGTATCAAAACGCTTTTTCAAAGAATTGCGCGAAGCAGGCGGTTTGGTTGAAGTCTTTTTCCCATCCAAATTTAGTCTGATCAACTTGCGTATGAACTACCGGAACCACCGTAAGATTGTCATCATCGATGGTAACCTAGGGTACACGGGCGGATTTAACGTTGGAGATGAGTATCTTGGCTTGAACTCGAAATTCGGTTACTGGCGTGACACACATCTGCGTATTCAGGGGAATGCCGTTCATGCGCTGCAGACCCGTTTCCTCTTGGATTGGAATGAAGCGTCCAAGCAACACGACACACCTTATGTTCCGGCGCATTTCCCTCATATTGAGGGTACAGGAAAGATTGCCATGCAGATTGTCTCTAGTGGACCAGATGCAGAGACTGAACATATCAAGAACAGTTATCTCAAGATGATTAATGGTGCCAAACATTCGATTTTGATTCAAACACCTTATTTTATCCCGGATGCCAGTGTATTCGAAGCTATTCGTCTCGCGTGTCTGTCCGGCATTGATGTTCGCATTATGATTCCTAATAAGCCCGATCATGCCTTTGTATACTGGGCTACGTTATCTTATATTGGTGAGTTGCTAAAAGTGGGCGCCAAAGTATTTATATATGATAATGGCTTCATTCATGCCAAAACACTTATCATTGACAGTTTGGTTGCATCCGTGGGAACCGCCAATATTGACTACCGCAGTTTCCGGTTGAACTTTGAGGTTAATGCCTTTATGTATGATGAAACGATTGCGACAGCACTTGTACAAACCTTTGAGCACGACCTGCATGTATCGCGGGAGATGACGCTCGATGAATACCAAAAACGCAGTCTGATTATCCGCTTCAAAGAAGCGATTTCCCGTCTGTTGTCTCCGATTCTGTAGTGGTGGCACTCCGATGACAGAACATCCTTCCGATCACTGTTATCCCCAGATTTTTTTGATTCCCTATTCTAAAGGGGAAAATCCGGGGATAGCATATGCTTCCGAAGTAGCTTTCTTTCAGAAAGCTTTCAGGCGAACGTTCCACTTCTTCAAGATATTTCTGTCCTCTCCGTTATGTGAAATGTTAAGTTGAACTTTTAATAATAGAAAAGCAGGTACTCCCTCTCCGTTATCTCAGAGGAGGGCGTACCTGCTTTTTTTCTTAAATTTTCAAATTTATGAGCCTATATTGGCTCACTCATTATATTTTCAACCCGTTCAAACATGTTCTCCCCGCTTAAAACCTTCTCCAAGCACTTCGTGCGCGTTACTGATAATGACAAACGCTCCCGGGTCCACAGACCGGATCAACGCTTTGAGTCTTGGCACCTCATTTTGCCCAACGACTACCATCAGTACTGTTCGTTGATCGTCAGTGTAACCGCCTTTGGCTTCCAGCTTCGTTAATCCGCGATCCAGATCATCCAGAATCACTTTGCTAATCGCTTCTGTCTGGTTGGAGATAATATACGCCACCTTGGAAAAGCCTAGGCCCATCTCAACGGCATCGATCACTTTACCGGTAACATACAACCCAATCAGCGCATAGAGGGACTGCTCCAATGACAATACAAATGCAGCCATAATAATAACGGTAGCATCCATAATGACGACACAGAGGGAGTAACTCAGGCCACTGTACTTCTGCACGATCCTGGCGAGAATGCTCATGCCGCCTGTTGATCCTCTACCTCGGTATACAATTCCAATCCCTAAACCAACACCAATCCCACCATACAGTGAGCCAAGTAGTGGATTCGTTGTTGGAATGGCCCAATCCTTCGTGAGATAAACTAACAGTGGCAGGACAATACTGCCCAATACGGAGCGAACACCATACTGCTTACCAATAAGCAGGAAACCAGCGATCAGGAGCGGGATGTTAATCGCCCACTGGGTGTATGCCGGCTCCAGATTGATCCACTCCTTGCCTAGGATCGATAACCCGGACACTCCACCCGAAGCGATCTGATTCGGTAATAAAAATAAATTAAAGGCCACTGCGATTAAAAACGAGCCTACAATGATAGATACCGTATCCACGACGTTTCTCCATGGACCATTGAGTGGAATGAGGCTAGTTATCCTCTTTTTGCGATTATTGTGAAGTTGTGATCGTTGTTGCATGTTCTCGTGCTCTCCTTTGTTGTGACTGATCAGATGTTCGCTCATTTTTTCTATCCTATAAAATTATTCAAAAAAAAGCTCCCGTATACACCAGCATACGCCTACACGCATGGGTCCATACAGGAACTTATATTAATCCGTTTCTACTTTAATCTGGCTACGCAAATAACCATCGATGAATGCATCGAGGTCGCCGTCCATTACTGCCCCTGTATTCCCAGTCTCTACGCTTGTACGGTGATCCTTTACCATACTATAGGGATGGAACACATAGGAGCGAATCTGGCTACCCCATGAAATATCCGACTGATCTCCTCGGATTTCATCCAGCTGTTGTTTTTGCTCTTCAATTTTACGCTCATACAATTTCGAACGAAGCATTGTCATCGCTCGCTCACGGTTCTTGATCTGTGAACGTTCATTCTGACACGTTACAACTACACCTGTCGGAAGGTGAGTAATCCGTACTGCAGAGTCGGTGGTATTGATATGTTGTCCACCCGCGCCACTTGCCCGGTACGTATCGATCTTGAGGTCCTCTGTACGAATGTCCAATTCAATCGTGTCATCAATCTCCGGTACCACATCACAGGATACAAAGGACGTATGTCTACGGCCCGATGAGTCAAAAGGAGAGATCCGCACCAGTCGGTGTACACCTTTCTCGGCTTTCAGATAACCATATGCGTTATGTCCCTTGATCGACAACGTAACACTCTTGATCCCAGCCTCATCACCTGGCAGATAATCCAGTACCTCAACCTTGAAGCCACGCTTCTCGGACCAGCGTGTGTACATCCGGAGCAGCATCTGTCCCCAATCCTGGGACTCGGTACCACCCGCACCCGGGTGAAGCTCCAGAATCGCATTCATCTTGTCGTATGGCTGATTCAGGAGAAGTTGAAGTTCGAACTCTGCGACTTTGTTCACGATCGCTGTAATACTGTTACCAATCTCGGTAGCGAGGTCTTCGTCGCCTTCTTCATCCGCCAGCTCTATCATCATCACCGCATCATCATAATCCTGTTGGAGTTTGGTGTATTGATCCACAGATCCCTTCACCGCATTTAGCTCAGCGATTACGGATTGCGCCTTGTCACTATCATCCCAGAAATCCGGGGCAGACATCTTCACTTCGAAGTTGCCAATCATCTCTTGCTTCAGATCTAAGTCAAAGAGACCCCCTAAGGTTTGTTAGTTTCTTGCCTATTTCACGCAGGTCATGCTTCACGTTTGGATCGATCATGTGCAATTCCTCTTTTCATTAAGATAAGCTCCCCGCATCCAGGACATTCCTCCAGATCAAGTAAGTGATGCGCCACCCTGGTGTTGAGACTACTATTATATCAGTATATCTCTTCCCCGTGATCATGGTCATATTATTATAACTATGCACCATTAATCGGTTTTGCATCCTTCACTTCATCCTATGGAATACCCGGCTGCAAGGAGCCATTCATGTCATGCTATATAAGTTCACCTAGTTCATGTTACACCTGTTACTCCGATTACAGCAGCATCTTCCGATCGCTCTTATCCCAAGATTTTCTTGATTCCCTCTTTCAAGGGAAAAATCCGGGGATAGCGTATGCTTCCGATGTAGCTTTCTTGCAGAAAGCTTTTAGGCGAACGCTCCGCTTCTTCAGATTGCTTCTGCACTCTCCGTTATGGTGTAAAATCGAGGTTCAACTTATTACACTAAAGTGTATATAAAAACCATCGCTCTACTCTTGACCGTGGCAGTGTTTGAACTTCTTGCCACTACCGCATGGGCATGGATCGTTACGTCCGATTTGGTCGGAAACCTTCACTGGACGTTTCTCAGCAGGTTCACCGCTTGTCGAGATCTGACTTTCCTCAACAACCGCTTGACGCTCCTGATTGCTCTCGATCTGTGCTCTCATCACATAAGTCGCTACTTCTTCCTGAATCGAAGCGATCATCTGATGGAACATTTCGAAGCCTTCGAACTGGTACTCACGCAGTGGATCTGTACCGCCGTAGGCACGAAGGTGGATACCTTGACGCAATTGATCCATTGCATCAATATGATCCATCCACTTGCTGTCTACTGCACGGAGCACAACCACTTTCTCGAACTCACGAACCATCTCTTCGCCAATTCGCTCTTCACGTGCATTGTATTTGTTCTGAACTTTCGTAAACAGGTACTCGATGATCTCTTCTGCTTCCTTACCCCATAGATCATCTTTCGTTACCGAACCATCATCCAGCAATTTGCTGTTCATGTAATCGGCAACTTCCTGCAGCTCCCAGTTCTCCGGAATATCGTCACCACAATGTGCTTCAACGATACGTTCAATGGAAGGTTTGATCATATCCATAACGATTTGTTTAATATTTTCGGACTCCAGTACCTCGCGGCGCTGTTTATATATAATTTCACGTTGTTGGTTCATAACGTCATCATATTGGAGAACGACTTTACGCACGTCAAAGTTGTTACCTTCAACACGCTTCTGCGCCGATTCTACTGCACGGGTAATCATCCGGCTCTCAATGGGTTGGTCTTCTTCAAAACCAAGGCGCTCCATCATGTTCAATACATTGTCTGCACCGAAACGTCTCATCAATTCATCACCCAGTGACAGGTAAAATTGTGTTGAACCCGGGTCACCTTGACGTCCCGCACGACCACGCAGCTGATTATCAATCCGGCGTGATTCGTGACGCTCAGTACCGATGATATGAAGTCCGCCTACTTCAGCTACACCTTCACCCAAGATAATATCTGTACCCCGTCCAGCCATGTTGGTTGCAATCGTTACTGCACCCGCTTGACCAGCTCCTGAGATGATCTCTGCTTCTTCCGCATGGTACTTGGCGTTCAGTACCTGGTGTCTCACACCACGGCGCTTAAGCATGTCTGATAGGCGCTCCGAGTTCTCGATCGACACTGTACCTACCAGAACCGGCTGGTTCTTGCTGTGGCGTGCCACGATCTCTTCTACAACAGCATTGAACTTGCCATCGATGCTCTTATACACGACATCTGCCATGTCATCCCGCTTGTTCGGACGGTTGGTTGGAATTTGCAGTACTTCGAGGCCGTAGATTTTTTTAAACTCTTCTTCCTCGGTTTTCGCTGTACCCGTCATACCCGCAAGTTTACGGTACATCCGGAAATAGTTCTGGAAGGTAATCGTAGCAAGCGTCATGCTCTCGTTTTGTACTTCAATGCCTTCTTTGGCTTCAATCGCCTGGTGCAATCCATCACTGTAACGACGTCCAGACATCAGACGACCTGTGAATTCATCAACGATCATAACTTCCTCATCACTGACCACATAATCCACGTCACGACGCATGATTGCATTAGCTTTCAAACCCTGCACGATGTGATGGTTGAGAGTTACATTGGCATGATCATACAAGTTTTCGATACCAAATGCTTTCTCTGCTTTTGCCACGCCGGCCTCAGTCAACGCTACGGATTTAACCTTAATGTCTACCGTAAAGTCTTCTTCCGGCACCAAACGCTTCACAAAACGATCTGCTGCATAGTACATATCCGTCGACTTCTGAGCTTGTCCAGAGATAATGAGTGGCGTACGCGCCTCATCGACCAGGATGGAGTCTACTTCATCAATGATACAGAAGAACAATGGACGTTGTACCATTTGCTCTTTGTACAGCACCATGTTGTCACGCAGATAGTCAAAACCAAACTCGTTGTTCGTTCCGTAAGTAATATCACATGCATACGCATGTTGTTTCAAAGCATGGTCCATACCACTCAGGTTAACCCCTACCGACATGCCCATGAATTCATAGATTTGTCCCATTTCCTGGCTATCCCGCTGTGCCAAATAGTCATTGACCGTGACCACGTGAACACCTTTGGACATCAATGCGTTCAGATATACCGGGAGTGTTCCTACCAGCGTTTTACCTTCACCCGTTTTCATCTCGGAAATACGGCCTTCATGCAGAGCGATACCGCCCAGCATCTGTACATCGTAATGACGTTTGCCCAGTACACGGCGTGAAGCCTCACGTACGGTTGCAAATGCCTCTGGAAGAAGCTCATCTGTTGTTTCTCCCTTTTCAATACGAGCACGGTATTCGTCCGTTTTACCTTTCAGTTGTTCATCAGACAACGCCTGAAATTGTGGTTCCAGTTTATTGATCACATCGACCGTCTTCATCAGACGTTTAACATCACGTTCGTTCATGTCGCCGAAGATCTTTTTGACAAGTCCTAGCATGGTATACCCCTTTCGTGCAAAACAGAATAGACCCCCTGTTGCCGCCACGCGACACCATCGGATGGATGTTGCATCCACTTGCCCGGGGGTGACATACAATATGATTTGAGCTTAATGAAGGTTACACTTCGTCATCCGTGTAAAAATCAAATTCAAATCATATGCTAATAAGTAATATGATGAATCAACTCCAGGCTTGCCAAGCGTTCCTCATGAAGCTGATTCGGTATTCAAACGGATTCGGTTATTAAAAACTAGCCGAAGCCCGAGCCTTGCGAATCATGTTCATGGTGCTGTGCCTGTCATTGATTATGATTAGCGATCATTCGTTGACAATTCCTCATCAGGACAATGATTCTCTTTGCATAAATTGTAACAGTTTGTAAGGGCCGCCGCAACACGCCACGGCACACTTCTTTGAACTTCTGAGACATATCAAACGGAGTTTAAGTGCAAAAAATCATAGTCGTTAGCGGAAGCGTCCGATTGTCATGTTTCATTTTGCAAGGTAGACAGCCCTGTCAACGAATTTTGATGGTAAATTTGGATGGAAATCTCAATATCCAGTTCTCGAATGTAGGCGTACGAATATTTTCGTAAACATCCGAATCTGGAGACAAACTTGTACCAATTGTGATTCTTCATACTATCTATTAGACGCAGCAGCATAGGGAATAGTTTCACCATTTTATTTCCAAAGATCATTTCCCAGCTCCTCTACGCACAAAAGAGCCCCATCCCCTAAGGGATGGAAGCTCTTGATAAATCTAATCCAGGAACTACAGTTCCTGTGTTCATTATTATTAGATATTCATATGCAAGTTCAATCCGATGTTCTTGTACGTTAAATTAACCTTGTTCGATCAATCCGTACTTACCATCGTTCCGTTTGTAAACAACGCTAACTTCTTCACTGTCAATGTTGGAGAATACGTAGAAATTGTGACCAACCATGTTCATTTGGAGGATGGCCTCTTCCACGTCCATTGGTTTCAACATAAAGCGTTTCGTCCGTACGACTTCAAAATCATCGTCATCCGTGTCCGCATCCAGTTCAGCTGTAGCTACAGTACCTGTTGGATCTTCAACGAAGAGTGTTTTCAGGCTGCCTTCCTGGCGGAACTTACGGTTAATTTTTGTTTTGTGTTTGCGGATCTGACGTTCCAGCTTGTCCACCACGGAGTCAATGGATGCGTACATATCGTCGCTCTCATCCTCAGCGCGGAGCACAATGCCTTTCAAAGGGATCGTCACCTCTACCGTATGCAAACCTCTCGTCGTGCTCAATGTAACAGCACCGTCAGAGTTAAGGGGTGCATCGAAATACTTCTCGAGTCTACTCAACTTTTTGTCGACATAATCCTTCAAAGCATCAGTAACCTCGATTTGTTGACCTCGAATACTTAAATTCATAGGGCACTCCTCCTTTTTCCTTTGCCACTTCATTATAACACGAATGTAAGCGCCATGTAAAAACTCCCGGTGACCGAATAATGACATCTGTTCAAGCCACATCTGCCAACGTAGGCATAGCGCCATATTTCGCGATATTTCATCATATTCAGCCATAATCGAATATTTACTTGGTATGAATTATTAGGCGCTTGATGATGTATTTAACCGATTTTGAGCCTGCTCAATCTAATATGTAAAATGAACTTCAATCTATCTCTTGAATCTATTAAATTCACTAGAATCATGTGTCTAGGATAATCCTCAAATCTCGAATCTATTAGAACAAAAAAAGACCCCGGAAAGTACCGGAGTCTGATGCTAGCGATAATTCAATTTGGTAACCATCTAACCATATATGTAGGTCGGATTGTCCGGATGATTATAATTTGATTACGTTAGCTGCTTGCGGTCCACGCGCGCCTTCGACGATGTCGAATTCTACGGATTGACCTTCTTCCAAAGTTTTGAATCCTTCGGATTGAATTGCGGAGAAATGTACGAATACGTCGCCGCCATCTTCAGTCTCAATGAAACCGTAACCTTTTTCTGCGTTGAACCATTTTACTTTACCTTGCATGCACTAACATTCCCTTCGTCATCAAATGAAGTGAAGCTTTCGGCCTTAACCTCTGCCCACAATTCAGATAATACCATCCAAAGTTATCCATTGTCAATTGGAAACGTAAATGTTTTCTTGGTATTTTTTGTAGATTTTTGTTGAATACACTTCATTGAATAAATCAATTCTTAATGAGCAAACATAGATATCCCATTGATTCATATTTTTCATCTTCCAGAAATTCAATTATATTTTTCACATACACATTTGTATGTTCCGCTGTTTTAGTGAATGATTGGACAACTTTTATAACTTCGTCTTTTGTCAACCCTTTATTTTTTATAGAAATCCCAATAAGAAGGAGTTTCAAAAGCGTATAATGACTTACTAATATAGTGTATAGTCTATACACATTTCTGTTTTCACTCTTAGGGAATAAGTGAGAGTAAATAAAATTCACTGCATAGTTTTCAAAAATAAATTCATGGTCATCCATAAAGGGTTTATAGTAATCAAGGTATCCGTTTTGGTAGAAACTCACTAGATCAACAAGTTTACCTAACTCTTTTTGCTCATTAAGGCCCTCTAAATAATCTTGTACACACGACGCAAACCTACTGTCCGATCCAATATTGCCGAGATTTTTAGAAATGATATTATTCAACGTTATAAATTGAAATTCATGATCGGCGGGGAAAGTATCGTAATCTTGTAATACTTCATCATCATCCATTATTACTTTAAACTTTTCTATAAGTCCTTTAACATTAGTTTCATCTTCTAAGTTTTGATTTATTAATTGTTGTAATTGTTCACAAAACAATCCTAATAAGATCAATCTATGTGAAAAACTGAATTGTCTATTTTGGATAATTTCAATAGCAAAAATTCTTATTTCCCAGAAGAAATTCATAAAAGAAGAATTGTATTGAGTAGTAACCTTTTCCTTTATTTGTGCATTAGCTTGCAACATAGGCTCTGTATACGTAAACTCCATTTTTTCAGGGTTTAATAAAGCTAATCTGGCCACTTCTGGACAGGACATCACAGCAGAAATCTCCTGTTCGTTATCTACCCAAAATATGTTACGTGGATAAGTAGCGCATATTGGTGCCAAATACCTCTCTCCAAGAGATCCCTGTATTGTACAAAGCTTCTGTTCATCTAACATAGAACAACATCCTGTTCTCCTATCCATCTCCATTTGTGCAAAATGTTCATTAGTTCTATTAGAGGGTTCTAATCTTTCCATACCATTTTTAAGTTTTTCTCTTAACGCTTTCTGCGGAATACTTGTTAGATTATTATAGGTTTTTTTGTCAATTCGCACCTTCCATCCTATACAGCAGCTATCTTCACATTCAGAACCGATACATTTAAAGTCCAGCATATATGTTGGTACAAGTGCCTTTGGAGCATTCATAATATTTCACTCCTATCCATAATTTCATCTTTTTCAAGCAAACTAATTTTTGCAAATCACTCTTACTTTGAGTACTTACTAGTTGCCGATCATTTTAATAGTAGGTTCCATAAAAAACTTATTCCTCACTAAACTTGCGGTGTATGGCCCATATCTATAAATAACCACTTCCAACAATTCAAGCAAGTCACTAGACGAATGGTAGTGGCGATCCAAATTAAAGGGTAATCCAGATCTACTGCTAACTACTGTTTAGAGTTCCTCTAACTTCAAATTAGCTAAATCATTCATTGTACGCTCAAGCGTATTACAACCACTAACATTCGTAGATACTAAAGGTGAAACGATTGATAACTCCTTCCCTGCCAATGATGTGCGTATGCTGTCTGATACCAGGATACAGTTCAGGACCTATAATAACAGTGTCTTGTACTCAGAACGCGATCGGTTTTGATTCTTATCTGAATGAACTGGATAACTGTTCAAGAGTCAGGGTGTTCAATCTGTTTCCCGGGCAACAATATCTGTATCCTGATACGGCAAAGTTATGGCAGGAAGCCGCAGCATGAGTATATGAACGAAGCAGAAGGTGGATATGTTATGATCTACAAGTACTGCCTAACACACTTTCCTTCCATCCACTCGATGAGTATGAAGCTGAGATATATCTGATAAGGGATATATTAGGGCAATACAAAATATCACATAAAAGCAAATCACTAATGATACACTCCCATCATAGTAGACAGTAGGAAAACAAAACTTTTACATCTACATAATTCCGAATGAATACCGCAGAGCCATATAACAAGAATACCTTAATACATGATCCGAGCTAAGGTATCTAAGAGTTTAAATCAAGTTCTTCAGATATCCAGCAAAATAAATAAGGCATCCGGCAAGTGGAAACAGAAGCTGCATATCTCCTTTGTCTCCAAAGCACCGGATGCCTTGTTGTTACATTCTATTTCCGACTATCCATCAGATAAGCATCTGGCGTATAAGCTGTTTCATAGGTGCTTCGTTGTGCTTTAGCCTGATTGCGCTTCTTCAGCCAATGAGCCGCTTCGTTGCGTAAGAAATTAATGCGAACTTGAATTGTCATATCACGGCCAATAACCGCTCTTATGCACTGTTTTTCTGATTCTGTTAGTGGACTTTCCGATGCTTTCTGTTCGATCTGATCTACAATGATCTGTCTTCGATCCATCAGTTCGGAGAGCTCTTCATAAGTCAGCGCACCCAGCCTGCTCTGGATATCTTCCGACAGCTCTTCGAGAAGTCTGATCGAATCAGACATTAACCGCACTCCCTACGGAAGGCGCCGGAGTCGCAGAATCAAGTTTGCTGGCTTCGATCCAGGTTTCTTTTAGATCACACAGGTAGCCGAGAGCTTCTTCGGCCAGTTCTTTGGATTTTTTGATGTTGGCTTGAATTAGAAGATGATTCATATATTCATATAAGGAAAATAAACTTTTCGATATTTCATAAGAGCGGTCTAAAGTAGCCATAAGTTCAGATACGATCGTCTGAGCCTTTCCGAAAAAGAGATTTGCTTTCTCAATATCTCCATTTTCGACTCCATGAATCGCTGTTTTCACAAAACGAATTGCTCCATCGTAAGTCATGATTAGAAGTTGTGCAGGAGAAGTTTGAACTGCATTTTGGCGATATTTCTCATGTGGGGAAGTCATCATCTTCTCATTCACCCTTTACATAATTATTATTGTGAATTGAATTAACCGACTGATCCTGTCAACTGTGAGAGTTGCGACTGATATTTGGTCATTGCTGCTTCCATAGCTGCAAATTGTTTGTAATAGCGATCTTCAACAGCACTCATTTGAGTTGTCATTCTTTTAATACGACTATTATAGTCTTCCATTTGTTTACCCATGATGCTTTCAGGTTTAAAAGCAACCGTGGTGCTTCCATCAAACTTTGATGTACCCGCTCTCTTAGAAATACTATCCATTGCCTTATCTGCAGCAGATGCTAATTTACCGAATATGGATTGAGATACGTTTTCTCCTGTCCCTAGGAATAACTCAGTTAATTGCTGCGGATTCGATTCAATAGCTTCTTTGAATTTCTGTTCGTCTAAGTGGAGTTTACCATTCTCATAATAATATTTAGTCGATATTCCCATTGAGCTTAAGCCAGGAACCTGCAGGGCAGATCGCATCTCACTAAGCATTGTTTTTAAGAATGGATCATTCTTAAGTAAACCACTTTTAGCTTTTTTCTCCCAAGCTGTAATATCGGTTTCACTCATAGTAGAACGTTGCTCTTCTGTAAGAGGAGGAAAGTCCTTGAATTTTTCTTCCCTGATCATCGTATTTAAATTATTGATCAATTTATTGTAATCATCAATGAAGGTTTTGACTGTTTCAAGCGCTTTAGTAGGGTCCGTTTGGGTTGTTACAGTTATAGGACCTTTATCAGCAGTTAAACCCTGGAACGTCAATTTAACTCCATTGTGCGTGACAGAATTTGAATCGCTTTTCAATACTTCCCCACCATTAATTGAATACTCGGCTTGCTCCCCCTTTGCTGCAACTGCCTTGTCAGTCCAATTTTGCTGTGTATCGAACAGTGTTAAAAAACTATTGTTTACTGCAAAGTCTCCGCTAACTTCAGGTTTTAAAGCCCCAGGAATCTCAATTTTGCTAGCTGAGCCTTCTATTTTAGACGTAAGTATGAGCTTCCCTGATAAATCATCAAAAGCAGCTTTAACCTTCATATCCGGATCAGCATTAATTTTGGAAAGAACAGAAGAAAGCTGATCAGTAGCCTTAAAATCAAGGGTCTTTCCGTTGATTGTAACCTTGAACTGCTCAGTAAGATCAGTAGAGCCTTTTAGAGTTGCTAAAGTATCCATATTTTTAATTCCAGACTTTGGAGGTGTTTCGATTTTGGCTGCTGTAGCCAACTTCGTAACTGTTACAGCCATCTGAACACCATTAGCCGAAGCCAGTGCTTCAGCCTTAACGGCAGAACTTGCCGAATCAACCATTTTGCCACTGCTATCTTTCATAGTTGCAATTTGTGTGTTGAGAGCAGCTGAATTACGATAACCACTAGCTTGAGCTGTCAACTTATTTTTCCCGAAATCAAACAGTTGGCTGTTTACTTCTCTGTAAGTCTCTCGTTGCCATTGCAGAGCCTGTTTATTTTGATTCATTTTATCCAAAGGAATTCGCTTGGATGCCATCAAGCTTTTGACCAAACTATCTATATCCATACCCGAAAAGCCATTAACTCTTGTAACCATTAATTTCCCTCCCTCTTATACTCTCTCGTCAACAATAATTCCAGCGAGCTCCATCATGTTAGCTACTAGATCCAATGTCTTTTCAGGCGGAACCTCACGAAGTAATTCACCAGTCTCTTTGTTAAGCACTTTCACTATGATTTGATTTGTTTTTTCGTGAATGCTAATGTCCAGGGTAGTTTGCGGACCTTCTAACGCTTTTACTGCCTTCTCTATGCGGCTAATCAATTGCTCTTGCCCTAAAGAAGCAGTAACAAGTCCTTGTTGTACAAGATTGTTCAAATCCTTAGTTCCATGGGAAGCGGACACAATTGTTCCAAGAGTGCCCAAGCCAGCAATCGCAGGTGAAACCTCAGACTTAGTTTTGGCTGACAGCGAAAACTGAATATTCATCTCCGAACCCCTCCGACATTCAAATTCACTCATTACTCCTTATTATCGGCAATGAGAAGTGAATGGTTTAGGAATTCCGAAAATTTGCTTTTTTGAAGTTAGTTTTTGATCAATACAGACATGTAAGCCATACTTGTAAAACCGTTCTCTTTTAAGAGATTAAAGATTCCAGTTAAAAACAAACTATTATGCTCAACTACTTTGGAAAAAACCTGAATTGTAGCAATTATCGACTCTTGACTAAGACCTTCTTCCGCACCAGCAAGTCCGATAAGATGCAATTTAATAATCGCATAGTGGATTACAAGCAAGACGTAATTGTCGAAGACCTCATCAAAACCAGAAAGAGGGAAAAGATTTTGGTAAACATGGTTGACCAGATAATTTTCCAAAATATATTCGTGTTCTGACATGAAAGGACGATAGTAAGAGTGGAAAGCACGATCATATGCAGCAGCTTTTTCGTCCAAAAGTGAATCTCCAGAAGCATCCAATCCTTTTATCACCTTATCATATAGTTCCAGGTATCTCTTACTTCCTATCCCGTAAACAAATCTTTGCTGAGCAATCTTTTTAATCAACTCCATTTGTACTACCTGTTGCACGGGGATTGCATCAAAAGAATTTTTCAAACTTGAATCATTAAACATAATTTTATAGCTAGTAATCAAATGAGGCACTTCTTTATAGCGACTTTCCTTCATATATTCATCAAGTTTTTTATAAAACATTCCCAAGAAAATCAATCGATTCTGAAGCTCATAGTTTCGATCCTGCAAAATCTGTATGGTGAAAATTCTTAAATCCCAGAAATATTCAGCAATAGGAGCCGTATTTTCATTTTGGGTATTTAGCACTCTATGACGGCTAGATTCTGCCTCTCCACTTTGAATAATTTGATCAAATTCAATTCCATCAGGATTAAGTAAGGCTAATCTTGCGATTTCAGGACAAGACACTGTAGCTGATTTTTCAAGTCCTTCATCCACTCTATTTATATTTCGTGGATATGTGCTACAAACTTTAGAAAGATAAGATTCTCCTAATTCTAATTGAATCGAACATAATTTATTTTCATTCAAAAAAGAGCAATTTTTCTGATCATCCATTTTTAGTTTAGCGTATCTGAGACTATTCGGATTGGAACGATTTCTGGAAACGAATTTTTTGAGCATAGGAGTTAGTTTCGAGTGTTTAACTTTACGATATTTTTGATAGGTCTTTTCATCAATATCTACGCGCCAGCCGGAACAGCAGCTATCTTCACATGCAGAACCAATACAAGAAAATTTTTGCATATATTGTGCTGAAAGAATAGTTTGAGTCATGTAAAAAAATTCTTCCTTTCTTTTGAAGAGTCGTTACTATAATTATCGGAAAAAACACTCTAGCTCGTAACCTTTTATAAGAAAATAAAACAAAAAAAAAGAACCAGAGCTAGATGCTCTGATTCTTCTAAACAAGCTTTTAAAATTAACGAAGCAATTGCAGAACACCTTGTGGCTGTTGGTTCGCTTGCGCCAGCATAGCTTGGGAAGCTTGTGCCAAGATATTGTTCTTGGTTTGTGCCATCATTTCTTTCGCCATGTCCACGTCACGTACGCGGGATTCCGCTGCCGAGAGGTTTTCCGATGATGTGCTCAGATTGTTAATCGTGTGCTCCAAACGGTTTTGCAGCGCGCCCAGATAGCTACGACCCGAAGATACGGATGCGATTTGAGTGTCCAGGATTCCGATAGCTTTGCTGGATTTCGTTTGATCTGTAATCTCTTCACCATCAAGTGCTGTTTTGATAGCAGTCAGATCAACACCCGCGGTATCCAACTTGAGATCAATAGTTTGATCTTTGTTAGCACCTACTTGTAGTTTCAATACACCCGCAGTACCTGCACTCTTATCAAGCAAGTTCATTGTGTTAAATTGAGTCGTATCTTTGATACGGCCAACTTCAGCTGTCAACTGAGCAAACTCATCATTTAGAGCTGTACGGTCAGCGGTAACGTTAGTGTCCGAAGCGGATTGTACAGCCAGCTCTCTTTGACGTTGCAGGATCGAGTGCACTTCGTTCAACGCGCCTTCAGTCGTTTGGATCAGCGAGATACCATCTTGTGAGTTCTTGGCAGCCATGTCCAAACCACGAATTTGACCGCGCATTTTTTCGGAAATTGCCAAGCCGGCAGCGTCATCGCCTGCACGGTTGATACGCAGACCCGAAGACAGTTTCTCTATGGATTTGTTTGTGTTTGCTGTGTTCACGGAAAGCTGACGGTGCGTGTTCATTGCTGCGATATTGTGGTTGATAATCATTAGGTGTTTCCTCCCTGAAATTGGTTATTTCCACATCCATGTGGGTTGTTATATTACAATGAGCTGGTTTCTGAAGTCGGCCGTCCTGTCCGCCAGCTCATAATATATATATCGACTTTAAACCAGTTTTTTTTATAGTTTTAAAGTATTTTTAAAAAAAATATCCTTATGATTTTAAATCAATTTTGAATTCAAAAAGATTCCTAGAAGATGTCTTCCAGGAATCTTTTAAAAACCCGTTTAATTTAACGAAGCAATTGAAGAACGCCTTGTGGTTGTTGGTTCGCTTGCGCCAGCATCGCTTGCGAAGCTTGTGCCAAGATATTGTTCTTGGTTTGTGCCATCATTTCTTTCGCCATGTCCACGTCACGTACGCGGGATTCCGCTGCCGAGAGGTTTTCAGACGATGTGTTCAGGTTGTTAATCGTGTGCTCCAGACGGTTTTGCAACGCGCCCAAGTAGCTACGGCCCGAAGATACGGATGCGATTTGAGTATCTAACGTCGCGATTGCCGTGCTTGATTTCGCCTGATCTGTAATGGCCTCAGCTTTCAAAGCTGTTTCAATAGCAGTCAGATCGACACCTGCCGTATCCAGCTTGAGATCGATAGTTTGATCTTTGTTAGCACCTACTTGCAACTTCAATACACCCGCAGCCCCTGCACTCTTATCAAGCAAGTTCATCGTGTTAAATTGAGTCGTATCCTTGATACGGCCAACTTCTGCTGTCAACTGAGTAAACTCATCATTTAGAGCTGTACGGTCAGCGGCAACGTTAGTGTCCGAAGCGGATTGTACAGCCAGCTCTCTTTGACGTTGCAGGATCGAGTGTACTTCGTTCAACGCGCCTTCAGTCGTTTGGATCAGCGAGATACCATCTTGTGAGTTCTTGGCAGCCATGTCCAAACCACGAATTTGACCGCGCATTTTTTCGGAAATTGCCAAGCCGGCAGCGTCATCGCCTGCACGGTTGATACGCAGACCCGAAGACAGTTTCTCTATGGATTTGTTTGTGTTTGTTGTGTTCACGGAAAGCTGACGGTGCGTGTTCATTGCTGCGATATTGTGGTTAATAATCATTGTGGTATTTCCTCCCTGAAAATAAATTAGTTCCACATCCATGTGGTAAACGCCGCGACATTAAGGTCGGCCGCCCTGCCGAAGCAGCGTCTACATTATATATCGACACAGAGAGAGCAACTGTTTATAGCAAATTGGAATATTTTTATTTTTTTTTGAGTTCTGTATTTCGTAGACGTTCCATAAAGGCTTCAATGTTGGTTGCAAGCGGGGTTGCAGATTCCTGATTAGCCTCTAAGATGGATGAATATATTTCCTTACGGAAGATATCAATATGCTTGGGTGCAGAGATCCCGATTCGTACTGTATCACCCTCTACTGCTAGCACAGTTACCTCAATATGATCCTCTATGACGATGGACTCGCCTTTTTTACGTGATAATACCAGCATTTACACTCCACCTTTCACTGATTTGGCATCGTCTTCTGCCCAGATCAGATGGCGTGTATCGTAAGAAGACTGATGGAGCACGACTTGTTTCCCTATATGTTGCTCGGGGTTAAGAACTACGGGTGCAAGCAGGTTCATTGTTGATTTATTCGCCTGTGAATGAATGGTGACCATAGAGTACACGGATACTTGCTCTATAATCTCCAATTCTTCCTTATCTACCTCTCCCAATTCGAAATTATAATCCGGTACGAAAGTAAACGGATTTACCAAGAGGAATGCCAATCCCGGCTCCCTTGCAGATTGTAAATAACTGAAAGGCGTATCCTCCCAAGGAATCAATGCAAATTCAGTCTCTTCATCGAAGCCAGGTAAACCTTTCGGGAATTGATATACATCTTCGTCCTGAACCTCTACTTCTCCCCACATGCTTGTATGAATCTTAATCATAAACGCCTCCTTGGCGATAGTTTTTTTTGATGCAAAAAAAGCTATAGCAGGCATACGAATGACCGTCTATAGCTTTCATTATAGCTTATAACTCCAGATCTATAGCAGATGGAGTGAATTGTATAGAAGCATACTGCTTAACATAAATGTCTAACTTGCCACGCTGATACTCAATCTCAGGTTTATTTACGGTGACGTTCATCTCAGAGACAGCCGCTTCGAAACGAACACTTGGTGCACGCGTCTCAATGCGTATATCCACGTTATCCATAGAGGCGGGCGTTCTTGTTTCGGGGAAGGGCTTGGACTTCCAATTGGTCCCTATAATATTAGAAATCGTATTGCCTGGTTTGTGTATAGCCGCCAGCTCATTCCCTTGCTGAACACGCTCAGCCATATTCTCCAGAAATAATTTCTCGATGCCTGAGTATATGCGAGCATTCATATCAATCATGTTGCCGCCAGTATAGGCAGAGATTGCTCTGCTCTGATCAACCTCGAAGCGGATCGGATGACTCTCCACAGTCAGTGTAGACGGACGTGTCTTCATCTGAACATCTGCCTTCGGTTGGCGAATAGATTGCTGGCCCAGATCAGCATCAATATGCAAAACAGAAGGAATTGTGCGGATTTGTAGGATGGGGAGAGTTTTCAAAAGATCACCCTTCCTATTTATCTCAGGAAATCAACTAAGCTCTGAGATATAATTTTAGAACCAGCGGACAGCGAAGCATTATAAATATTCTCTTGGATTTTAGACTTTATGGACAATTCTGCGAAATCCGCATCCTCAACCTTGGATTGCAAATCAGTTAAGTTAACCTCTAGATCACTTAATCTTCCTTGCATAAGATCAACCCTGTTGGTTTTAGCCCCAACATCTGCACGAATAGCTAGCATTTTGTCTGTGCGACTGTCAATTGTATCAAGCTGATTAGACAGTTCTTCCAAATTCCCATCTGTAAGTGCTTGACTGATTGTATTGAATATTACAAATAGATTGTCTGTGTCGGTTGAATTCCCAAAAAACTCATTACCAGTTACGTTAATCGGCATTTGTATGCTCTCACCAACAATGAAATTAATCTTGCCAGGGTCGGTTATCACTGCCGCTGCATTGGTTGTATCAAATGAACCATCACCGCTTGTAGGAAAGTCATAAGGTTTTTGATCATAAGTTTCGCCATTGAAAATGTATTTCCCGTTCAGTTTACTGTTTGCAATATCAACGAGTTGTGCCTTAAGTTGCTTTACCTCTTTATTAATACTATCCAGTGCAGCTTGTGGGTTGGTTCCAGTCCCTGCCTGCACCGTTAGTTCCCTTAAACGTTCAACTACACTGCCCGCCTGATCCATTACCGTATCATTAAAATCTAACCATGAAATCGTGCTATCCACATTCTTTTGATACTGTTCATTGGAAGACAGTTCTGCACGATAACGAAGGGAGTACGTAATCCCTACCGGATCGTCAGAAGGTTTGTTGATCTTACGTCCCGTTGCCAATTGAGTTTGTGTACTATTCATCTGTTGTGCATTACGGTTCAAGTTAAGAATCAATTGCGAGCTCAACATATTATTCGTAATTCTCATCGTCTGTTATGTCTCTCCTTTCTATTATCTGCCTACTACGCCGGTAGAGTTAATTAATTTTTCGAGCAATTGGTCATATGTGGTCATAAAACGTGCAGAAGCACTATAAGCATGCTGAAATTTAATCATGTTAGCCATCTCTTCATCCAAGGAAACACCACTGACCGATTGACGGCGAGTGTCCACTTGTTCTACGAGAAACTCAGAATTGGACGTTTGACGTGCCGCTTCCTGAGATTGAACACCCAACTGTCCAACGATTGCACTAAACTGAGCACCAATCGTTGCATTACGCAATCCATCAACGGATTTCATTGGAGTATCCTTCAAATTAGCCAGCAGATTAGCCAGTGTGTTGTTACCTTTAATTACCAATTCTGCTCCTGATGAATCTGTAGTGGTTCGGAGCGAAGTTGCGATCTTATTCGGATCAGCCAAGATTTCAGCATTCAATGAAATATTACCAGCTGTAATCGCTGCTCCACCACCCGCTGCTGTAAAGAAAGGTAATCCTGGCGAATTGGTTCCGTCCATACTGTATCCAAGCTGATGCAATCCGTTTAGGCCTTTGACTGTAACCTTCAGATCAGTTGCCAGTGTCCGTGCTGCACCTGTGTATGTAACACCATCCAGGACAGTATTATCCGGCAAGACAGAGCCCGCAGGAAGAGTGATTTCAATATCCCCATTCGCAAGTGTATTAGCTAAGTCGTCCATTTGTTTCTGATAATCCGTCACCAAAGTGTCTCTGGACTTAATCATCCCGTGGACCTCGCCGTTGGTGAGCGTGCCTGCTGTATAAGCAGCATTCAGAAAAGCAGGATCTACCGCTACTTGCACCGCACCGCCAGTGACGAGTGCCTGTCCATTCATCTGAACCTGGTATCCTTGCGGAGAATCCGTAACTGTAACGTTCATGATTTTGGAAAGCTTGTCCGTCATCAGATCACGTTGGTCACGTAAATCGTTAGCATTGTCGCCAAGAGACTCAACTTTTACAATGGCACTATTAAGGTTCGCAATATTACCCAGGTAGCCCTGAATTTCATTGCTTTTCACAGCAATATTACTGTCCAAATCCTGACTGAGTGCATCCAGCTGGCGGCTAATTTGGTTCATCGCATCGGTCAGAGCCAACGTCGTTTCTTTTACGATCCGCCGTGCTGTAACATCCTCAGGATTTTTACTCAGGTCTGACCATGATTTGTAGAAATTATCCATGACGGTTCGAAATCCGGTGTCCGATGGTTCGTTTACAATAGCTTCAAGTTTCTCAAGCGTGTCTCGTTGAATGGACCAACTCCCGAAGTTGGTGTTTTCATTACGATATTGGTCATCCAAGAATTTCTCACGCACACGGGTAATGGAGTCGAACTCTACCCCTGTACCAAGCTGTCCCGGTGTTGTGCTATGCAGAAATGCAAATGGTTCCATTGGAATGGATGCCTGCATGTTTACCTTTTGACGTGAATAGCCTTCCGTGTTGGCATTGGCTACGTTATGGCCTGTTGTGCTAAGAGCTGTCGTCTGTGTGAACAAACTGCGTTTAGCCGTTTCGATTGAATGAAATGTAGATGTCACCTGGTTTCCCCCTAATTAATCAGGCACGCGTGTCAAACAGACCGATTCGCCCTGGATTGCCGTTCTTATCAGCAGGATGCTGATATGTGGCATCCTGTTCTGGCCGAGAAGCAAAGATGTCCATTGAAAGATCAATAAACATCAACGATTGCTCGATCAGCTTTTGATTCAGTTGATTGATTTCCTTTAATTCATGCAGTGTTCCCGCCAGCTTCTTCTGGACTTCAAGCAATCGCAGTTTGTCAGCCGGATCAAAAATCAGCTTCGAGATCTCCGTAATGTTCAGGTTCAGCATGGACTTGATACCACGCTCCTGAAGCAATTCGTGAACTGCGCTCTGCCGTTCAATCTCCAATGGCTCCTGTTGTTTCATGAAACGGGATTCTTTGTTGAGGAGGGCAATGAGTTCATCTACATCATTTTTGACAATGACCTGTCTCTTGACCTCGCTGAGTGCCAGCATATCGCGGTGACTTTGTTCCATTTGCTGCAAAACTGCAATTAATCTATCCAGTGCTGCCATTACGTGATCACCTATTCCTTATCAAAAGACTTAAAATACGGTAGCAATTTGTCAGCAAGCTTGCTACTATCTACCTGATACGTTCCCGAACTCACCTGTTCTTTGAGTTCCTGTATCCGTTGTATGCGTCCTGCATCCTGTGTACGACTTTGTTCCTCAAGCATCTTCATCGCCTCCGGAGAAATGGATACTTCGTCCTTACGGCGGCTCTTCTTGGCATCAGCCTGCTGATTGGATTCAACGTTCCTTTGATATGAATTGATGGCGCCAATTCTACTCGGTTCATTGATTTTCATTTAAATCGCACTTCCTTCCATGATTGGGAGTTTATTTTGATATACGTTTTTCTTACTTTAATCTTTATGTTGTCAAAATGATTAGGATAATAAAAAAAACCGATAATCTTTAATAAGTTTATCGGTACGTTTCAAAACATTTGTTATAGCAAAACATGTATTTGAGCCCTCGCTCCTATTAATCGCGTAGTTTGTCGACAGCATTGTAGGTTCGTCCGCCTACATTGTTGTTATCCTTCTGACCTACTTCACGAGCTGCTCCTGCCAAGTCTTTCGTTAAACGATTGCGGCAAGAATCACACATATGACCTTCACGAATCAATGTTCCGCATACTTCACAAGGATACATCATATTCGGGGCATTCTCGATGGAAATTCGTCCCTCACGGATGAACTTGGTAATGTTTTTAATTGAAACTTCTGTTGCATCGGATAGCTCCTGTATGTTGGTGCCCTTGTTTTCGCGCAAATAATCTACACAGATCTGATATTCCTTTTCTATTTCCTTAATACAGTTTGAACATACATCTCGAAAATTCAACGCATATAATTTACCACAGCGAGGACAATTGCCTAGATTCATCGCTAAAACGCCCCTCTCAAACTTCCATTTCCGAATAGATAATAACTATACATTACCTTATTTTCTCTGATGAAGCCATAGTCTATTTACAGAACAAAAGAGGGGCACAGGATGCACATATACGAAATCCCACGCCTGGCTATTTTGCTTATTATATCGCTCCAATCTCCTCCCGCGGAGCACGCTATTCGTACATTTAAAATAAAATTATTCCATAAATATATTAAAAGTCCATTTATTAATTAGGATCTTGCCAGTGTCAGCGTGTAAATCTCGACCGTAATCTCCATGTGGAAGCCAGCATTTAGAATAACCCGGCCACAAGCGTCCAAGGTGCTGCCTGTTGTATAGATATCATCAATCAGCAGTAACTGTATGGGTTTGGCATGTGTCATGCCCATATGTGTTGGCAGATGAGATCCCCTGTATAGCTCTTCAATTAAATGCATGCCATCCGGGTTGATAGAAAAAGCGTTCTTCATCGTTTCAATACGCTCACCGCGTGATTTAAAGCTTTGTTTGGTGGTGTTGATCTGGCGCTGCAACAGATCCAGGGTAGGTAGACGGCAGGCGGTGGCGAGCCCAGCAGCCAGCCGCTCCGCCTGATTGAAGCCACGCTCGGCCAGCCGCTCGCTGCTCACCGGGACATAGGTGACGGCGTCAGGCCGCCATTGTGGCTTCGTTTGTTGAGCATGTGTGGCTGAATGAGCCACGGGGGCTGGGGGTTCTTTTGCCAAAGTAGAATTTCGTTCTTCGCTCATCGCTTGAAAGGCTTGAATCAACAGCGCGGTTAGGAGCGGCGCGTATCTTTCATGGCCTCGAAATTTGTACATTCCAATCCATTCTCTCATAAGAGCGTTGTACTGTACGGCGCTGCGGTTGGAGATAAAAGAACGGTTTTGCATGTGTGGACGAGCACAGTCCGGACATCCGACACCTCGACCACAACGCAGGCAGCGGATGGAACGGATCCATGGAATCTGCTTCACACACCGTTGGCATATGCCTGAATAAGTTGAAGACAGAATCGCTCGAGTGCCACATGTCAGACAAGTCGCTCCCGGCGGGGCGAGCAGATGATGAAGACGCTGGGTCAGGTACTGCGCGTGATCGGTTATGTTACTGAGCCAGTTGAACATGGGGAGCAAACCTCCAGTCTTGGGAATGTATTGTGATATGTGGATACGAACATGGCAGATGGAAATTAGGTTTGGGATGGTGGATGTAGATAGCCTTTGCGACGAGCGATAGCGTTCATTTTCCGAATCTGGGCAACGGCCTTCACCTGTGAACGTGTCCGACGAGATGATGCAAAAACCACTCTACCCGCCGGGTCATCCATGGAACGCCCTGCTCTACCCGCCATCTGGACCAGTGAAGCTTCATCAAAGAGACCATTGTCTGCATCCAATATAAAAACATCACTGCGCGGAATGGTAACGCCACGCTCCAGAATTGTGGTGGTTACGAGCAAACGAATGTCGCGATCACGAAAGGCTGTAACTTTGCTAGCGCGATCGGGGTCTTGGGATGAAGTTCCTTCGATATGGATTCCGGGAAAAGTACGACGCATCAGGTTCACAAACGCCTCAATCTGGGCAATACGTGTCACAAACACAAATACCTGGGCGTCACGCTCCAATGAAATTTGGATGTTAGTCTTCAAGGCAGAAGGAAGATTTCGTTTCTTAATACATTCAGCAACGGTAACCATTTTGATTAATCTTGGCACGGGCAAAGGATGACGGTGGAAACGTACTGGAACTTTGGCATGATTGAGTTTTCCCTGCGTTGCTTCCCTCTGTAGCCGAGCTGGCGGTGTAGCAGACAGATAAACGAAATTCCCGTCCGGTTTACAGGAGGATGCCGCCGCGTGAGCGAGCATGGGATCGTTGTGGTACGGGTAAGCATCCAGTTCGTCGATGATAACGAGATCAAACCCCTGATAAAAACGCATCAGTTGGTGTGTGGTCGCAAGCGTGAGCTGAGCGTCTTTCCAACGTTCATCACCACCTCCGTAGAGAGTAGCGAGCGAGGTGTCCGGAAAAGCTTTGGCCAGACGTGGAGCCAACTCCAGTACCACGTCCCTGCGTGGCGTAGCGAGTAAAGCCCGTCCGCCACGATCCAATGTATGTTGGAGCAGTGGGAAAATCATCTCTGTCTTGCCGGCCCCGGTCACGGCCCACAGCAAAAACCGCCCCGGCCCATCCCCTGCGGGTGGCCGGGCCAAAAACGCGAGCGCCGCGGCTGCTGCCGCGCTCTGCGCTGCGCTAAGCCCCCACCGGGCGAGCCCGCCGCCGGTGGGAGACAAGGCCGTGCCACGCGGTGCTTCGCCGCGTCGTGGCACGCCCCCTTGCGCTGCACTGCGTAGCAGCAGCGCACAGGCACGGCTGCGCCCCAGCGCGAGGCAAGCCTCGCAGTAGGCGCACGCAGCCAAGCCGCAGGCAGCGCAGGGCACGCGCTGCCTGGCTTCGCTGCCACAACGGTGGCAGCGGGGCGCGCTCCGCGCGCGTCCAAGCCACGCGTGCCGACGGCGCGTGGCAGGCCCTTCGAGGGCGGCTGTGATACTCAGCCGCCCGTGCAAGCGCGCGAGCTGCGCAGCCGCGCGCCACTCCCTTGGCGGCTGGGCGGTATCCGCCAGCAACGCCTCCGCCTCGGCCGCCAGTAATTGGCGGCCGCTGATCCGCTCAGCCAGCAGGGCCGCGTCCCGCTCCAGCTGAGCCCACTGCACGGCGGGATACGGCTCGGGCATCCCGCCTACCTGATTGCCACGCACAGCGACACTCCCCGCTTTGCCCGCTATACCTTTTCTGGCCTCTGTTTCCCCCGAGGCCAGTTCATACACATCCAGCTTACGTGCAAGGTAGCTCTGCCATTCGCGATGGCCCCACTGATCCATACCTCGCTCCATCTCAAAATGTTCAACCAACCAGGATGCCTGACTTAACGGCAACGCCGTATCTAACAACAACCAGCACAGCACATGTCGTCCACTTCTACCCTCGAGCCACCAAAAAACATCCACTCGAATGTCGATTGATAACATCATGCTCCACCCTTTCCCTACACGGCACACATACAAAGCAACCTTCATTTACTCTCCTCCCCCATCGTACTTTCTCCTGAACGCAAAAAAAGCACATGCCAACCCGGCTATTCGCCGGAGCATGTGCTTCATGTCCATATTCCATCTTCGTATGATCAATCTACTTATCACTATACCAATTGAACCTTTACACCACAAGGTTAGTCACACAATATGAATCCATCATACAATTCTGCTAATAACCAGAATCTTTCTTTAAAATTGCGAAACTTTTTCCAATCTGTATCGTCTATACTTTTAAATTAAGAGTTCTGACTTCGAAAAGTTTATTTTAATACTCATGAACTCGTCAAAACCCAGACAATAACCATAGATTGCATAAAAACCCATTTTTAATTTAAAAGCAGACTTGGCTACAATTACAAAAAAAGACTACAGCTTCTGCTGTAATCTTTTCACTGTAGATCTGCGAAATGTTAATCCCATTTCCCGTTCACATGATGATTTATTGCTCTGACTCACGCAAATCAATCAGTCGAAACGTGTGATCGGTCTGTGCTACCTGTTCAATATCAGCAGGGACAGCAGGCAGATAAGATGTCTCCATGCCTTGCCTTTGCATAAGCTTTTCAATAATCGTAATCGTTTCCGCTTCTGTACGATCAGCAACAACGGTTAATCTGAAGCTCTTACCACGGTATAATAATTCCCGGCAAAGTTCTCTTACAATGCCTTCGATCCGCCCTGCCTGATTGGAAGGGATGAGCAGGATCTGCTCGAAACCTTCAGATTCCGGACGGGAAAGATGGCGCTGGTGCATGGCATGAACGGCCATTGCCGCCAGGAAGTATATGAGCAGAATCATAGTCAGATGAGCAACCATGGCAACTGCACCTCCTCGGAAGGTCATGCTCACCCATGGCGAACATCCCTGTATACAACAAGTATATGCTGTACTTCCTGAAGGGTTACACTTGCATTTCCTATCACTCATATTCCACGCTGATCGACACCGGACGAAGAAAGACAGGCCAGGTCATTCATTCACGCCTAAGCTTGAACATATGTTCCGCACAACCTTGCACTTTGCTCATTTGCAGTGATAAAGTCCATTAACCCGCAGACCAATCCAACATTCTGGAAAGGGCGCGAGTGAACACCAATCTATACTTCGTCAAGGTTGAATCAACCAATGGACTGACTTACGATATAAATACTTCTTTATGAAAACATAGGGTATTAGAGCGTAACCCAACCATATTTGATCGAATTGATAACGGCTTGTGTACGGTCATCCACTTCCATCTTCTGCAGAATACTGCTGACATGGTTTTTTACTGTTTTTTCACTGATGAACAGGAATTCACCAATCATTTTATTGCTCTTACCTTCTGCCATCAAGCGAAGCACCTCAGCCTCACGACGTGTGAGCGGGTTATTGTCGCCAGCGACAAATTTAACGCCAGCTTCCTTCGAAGCCCCTTCACTCATTGCCCCTGTTTCATTAAGATACGTCATACGACGCAGCTGCATGATCAGTTTGCCTGTTACTTTCGGGTGTATGAACGCATGTCCTTCATGCACGGAACGAATCGCATTGATCAAAGACTCGGCCTCCATATCCTTCAGCAAGTATCCGTTAGCCCCTTTACGAAGCGTCTCAAATACGTAACTTTCATCATCATGAATGGACAAGATAATTACTTTGACATCAGGGAACAGCTCACGCAATTTCTCCGTTGCTTCAACCCCATTTTCGATTGGCATGTTGATATCCATCAATACGATATCAGGTTTATCCTGATTGCAGAATTCGAGCACTTGAATACCATCGCCGCATTCGCCGATGACCTCAATGTCTTCCTCCATATTTAAAATGCGTTTCAGTCCCTCACGGAACAGCTGATGATCATCAGCCAAAAGAACTTTAATCGATGCTTTACCAGTATCACGGTTTTCCATCATCCTGCTACTCCTTTCCCTTATCCACGTTTGTCGGGATATGAATCACTATTTTGGTTCCTTGATTTTCTCCGGATTCGATCTCTATTCTTCCTTCTAACAGTTCAACCCGTTCTCTCATCCCAATCAGACCGAAGTGGGTATGATCCTTGCTTTTCTTCGCAAGAAGCTCCGGTTTGAACCCAAGCCCATTGTCCTGAACGACAATTTTGACGAGCTGAGCCTGGTATGTAATTTCCACTACAACATAAGTGGGATAAGCATGCTTTGCAGCATTCGACAGACCTTCCTGCACGAGACGGTAGATCGCAGCCTCCATCGCGGAAGATAAACGGTGTTCCTTACCTCTTGTTTCAAAAAGCGACCGGATTTTCGTTTTTACCTCAAAATCCTGCACATACTTCCGAAGCGTTGGAATCAGTCCCAGATCATCCAGTGCCATAGGACGCAGATTGAAAATAACTTTTCTCATTTCTTCAAGACTGGAACGAACCTGGCCTTTCAAATCTACTATTTCGGCCTGGACCATCTTAAAATCCTGCTTAATGAGCATTCTTTCTACAATTTCCGTCCTAAGCACTAGATTGGCGAGCATCTGCGCAGGCCCGTCATGAATCTCACGAGCAATACGTTTCCGCTCTTCTTCCTGGGCCAAAATTATTTTCAAACCAATCATTTGTCGATTTTTGGCAGATTCGATGATCCGGGTCACTTGACCCAGTTCACCTGACAGGTACTCGAGTACAACACCCATCTGCGAACCGATGGTCTCGGCACGCTCCACAGAAGCTTCCACATTTTTGGCACGCTTCTGCAGATCATCCCGTCGAGCCTTCAGATACATTTCCTTCTCACGATAAATCATCAGATCCAGCTGCAGCTGTGTTGCTTTCTCGTACGCCTGCTTGATATCATGCTCGGAATAACGGACAAAGTCGCGGCTAACCTCAGTCAGCCGGATCCGGGAACGGCGGTAGTTCAGCTCCAATTGATCTACTTTCTCGATCGTTTCCGCCGTCTCCTTCAGTACCGACTTTAACTCCTCGTTGAGTGTTTTCAGCTCATCACGAGTAGCGTCCATAATTTCGAACATTTGATATTTGCTGTTTTCCATGACTTGTATGGCGTTTTTAATGACGCGGTCTATGGCATCGGCTTGTAAATCCACGTTTGTTCGACTCCATTTCTATCGTTTCCGGTATATATCATACCATATCACGATGAGATGGTAACGGTCTTCGTTTTCTGTTCCCATTTTACAGTCAGACCAAGTTGCTCGGAAACGAGTCTAAGCGGGACTAAAGTCCTACCACCCGTTACGTATGGTGCAACAGTTGCGCTCTGTCTTTTACCATTCAGAATGAATTCTTTCTGCCCTACAACCAGATCAATCAGCTTGCCACCACGTAATACCGTGATCCGCTGATTTTTGCTATCCCAGCTTGCCTGGCCACCAAAAGCGTCCAAAACATGTTTGATTGGCACATACGTTGTACCATTTTTCAGGACCGGTGCTGCATCAATCACTTTTTTCGTTCCGTTCACCGTCATCGATTTCTGTCCAAGCACAAGCGAAGCTGTACCCGTAGGCAATCCTACTTCACTGGACTTGGAAGGCATCGTGAATGCGATATTGTCAAAAGCAACCGTACCTGATTTCGCACGCTCATCCTGACCTTCCTCCACGTTCACCACATAGACCCGCTTCAGCTTCGCCGGATAGGCGATGTTCAGTCCATTCAGGTCCACGCTCAGCTTCTTCCACCCGTTCCAGTCAATCGCCTTGGCGAGATCGGCATATACCGTTTTGCCATTGGCATCCGTGAATTCGGCACGCAGCCAGTTTAGGCTTTTATCTCCCATAACATCCATGGACATCGATGTAGCTGCTGCAGATACCTCTCTGCCAGTAGAGCCATTCAGTTGTGCATAAGCGTACATTTTGCCTGTTCCAGCAGTCATATCATAATCGAGTTGCAGCACATTGGAGCCAGCTTTTTCACCAGTTCCTGCAGTAACGGTTGCCGAACCAGTCACACCCGCCGCGTTCGTCGTGAAGTTGATCGGATAATTCACGTTGTCGAAATTCTCCCAGATCGTTTCGCTGGCAGAAGCCGAGAGGACTACGACTGTGCTGTAACCATCGTAACGACCAATCGCATATCCCACTTGTGCACCAGAATTGACGGAAGATACGGTTAATTGGTCAGCAGTAACTTTACCTTTGAACCCGATAAATTCCCATGTCAGCGAGTCTGCCGGAACCGTAACACTTTGTCCGCTCTTCGTTGTTGCCGTTACAGGAATGGACATCGTTGTGCCTGCTTTGAGCGAACCGAGACCTGATCCTGCTGTCAGGGAAGCCAGTTCACTTCCACCCAATACCGATACTTTAATGGAGGATGAAGCTCCATTGCTCGTTGCCGTCAGCGTTGCTGTGCCTGGTTTCACACCTTTGATCGTTCCGTTGCTGACACTCACGATGCCGTTGTTGCTGGACTTCCAAGACATGCTGATATCGCCTGTTGCAATCGGGTTGTAGTAGGTGTCATATCCTTTGGCTGTGTACTTGCCCTCTTGCCCCACCAGCAACGTTTGGCTGCCACTTACAGCAAAGCCCTTCAGTTTACCTACAGGAGCCGTAGAGAACACACCCAGCGTGTTTACAACCTGACGTTGCTCGGTGCCATACTCTGTGTTGAACGTCAGACCAGCGGTTTGCTCACCCAACGGACGGGTTACCATTGTTGTGGAGCCGCCTCCATCCAGGTTCATGCCTTTCCAGACACCCACACTGGTCATAAAGGATTGTAGTTCCGTCAGCGACATACCGCTGCTGTTACTATTTTTCTCCGCGGCGATGATGTAGACATACCGACCATCCTGGGAGTATCCTACTGCCGTTCTTGCACGAATGCCACCGATACCGGAAGATGCGATATCGCGGGAAAAGGAAGCTGCCTTTCCACCGTTCACCAAAATGGTGTGACCACCAATCATCATCTCCAGGTTACTTGGATCAACCGATTGCCCAGTTGTTTTAGCTTTCAGTTTGTAATCCGCATCCAAGGTTTGCCCAACGGATAGATGGCTCATGATCCATGTCGCTGCTGTTCCATGCGCACGCAAAATGTACCCATCCTGCGGCACCGTCATGTTTAACGCTTTTTTATCCGAGATTTGGGTAACTACTCCGTTCTGCACGAGAACCTCTGTCGGCGTTGTGGAAGGGTCATTTGGACGTTTGGTGGACGTCCATGCTGGTGTATAAATATACATTGAGTTGGCATGACTATATTTCACCGCACCCGACTCTACTGTATAATCCTCTTTATTTATTCCACGCAAAGCAAAGGTTGAACCATCCTGTGCCTTCACTGTTCCGTCAAAAGAATACTCGTCGATCATCGGTTTGCCATCCTTGGTCACCGTCAGGGCATACATGCCTGACAGCTCAGAAGGTGTGGAGACCAGCACGCCATCGGAGACCTGTCCACCAATGGGCGCGAGCTCCCCGGATACATTGAAGTAATCGCCATTCACAGCAGCTACTGCACCGTTTTCCTTGGCCATGGCACCTGTGCTCTGTTTACTGTTCAGATTACCGCCCTTGCCTGTCATCACATCCAACTTCACATACGGGTTCTGCAGATCCACCTGGATAACATCTGCCAGTACGTTGACCTTGGAACCGGAACGTGTTGTTGTATATCTGTATTTCATGAGCTTCGCACCCGAAGTCAGAATTTCTTCACTCAACTTGCTTGTATTCGTAGATGCTGCAGCGGCCACCGATTGCCACGAAGTACCTGACCACATCTGCCCGCCTGCGCTCATCACCGGTGCAATCCAGATCACACCCGCCAGCGTCACAATCGCCCATTTCTTCACCTTACTGCCCTTAACGTCTTCCAGCTGTTTCTCATGTTTCCCCAGCATGTCTGAAACGTCTCTCCCATCTTGTATATCAATCTTAGACATCACGAACACTACCAAGTAGGCAGCCGATAGCGAGATCTCTAGTATACTCTTCTATTAATAGACTGCTTTTTGTGGAAAAAGTTACGCCCCCGGCTAACTTTGAGGGTATTCTTGGCAAAAAGAAACCCAGGCGCGGCATTAACTGCACACCTGAGTTCTAGAACAATATTGATTTATGTTGAATCCTATTATAATTCTGGAAAAAATATTTCAGGTAACTCTCTATTGGTTTCTTCATAGTTAGCATCAATGTTAAATTCATCACTATAATTCCAGTGCCCATTGGCATAATCCAGATAGATCAGTGCGTTGTACTCAGAACTATGCTGCTCTATCTTCTCTGAAACACTACTCCATTGCATCGTAGCATGGACAACAGCTTGCTTCTCCCCAAGAAACACAACACGTTCGTTGGAGATACGGTGCACCTTATCTTCATATTCAAAAGAAGCCATTATGCTTTTCTCCCAAGTCATCCAGTCAGCAAGAGCATCTGCATTTCTTTGCTCAATCTTATATGGCGAAGTATATTTATATGTTAAATTATAATCTTCCTGATTCAAGGCTTCATAATATGTCCTCAAATCTGACAATACGCTTTGTTGCTTTTCTTTAAAATTCTCCTTTATTTTATCAGCAGATGTATCCATATCTTTTGGAAGATTGGTATAACTGGACAGAGGCTCTGATTGAAGAATTTTCCACATATTATTTTCTTTCTTAATTCTGAATACGATCTCATGCTGGTCGTCCATTACCTGATTATTATGAATATAAGTAACGTACAATAATGCCTGGTTCGCAGATTCATATGTAATGCTTGTGATATCGACATTGTAGATTCGATCAGGGATTTCGCTCACTTGGGGTGCAATCTTACTATCCGTCAAATAAGATCTCTTCATATGGTCTGAAGCTAGTAGTTCTACAGTGAAGGCTCTATCATATGTTGTTATCAAATCAAGTATCTCTTTCTCTTGACCATACCCATACTGCACCATCCACGCCGTGTCCGACTTTTTATCATACTTAACCGCATGCTTGGTTAACCAGGCGGCATAACGGATAGGCAAATAGAATTTCCCATCAATTTGAATACCCGGCCTTTGTAATTCGTAATAATCTCCCGATCCACTAATGTAACCATCATCCGGTAGGAAGATAAATTTTGATTTCCCGATCTTAACTGAAATCTCTCGATCTACCACTGAGTAATCCGCTTGGTACCCCATTAGTTGAATAAACTCTCGAAATGGAACATACACCGTTCCTGATTTTGTCATCAGTTTAATGTCTGTAGGCTTTTCATTAACGTACAGTTGTATGGATTCTTTATTATTTTGAGCATAAGCCAGTGATGGTATAGATATTAACCCCAGAACGAGGACAAATACTAGCATTTTTTTTAGCAAATTTACACCCTCTATCCACGAAATTTATGACTTTATAATATAAAAAGCGAAATCAACCAGTTGAACTTATTCCCCTGATCGATTTCGCTTCACTAAGATAAAAGAGCTAATTACTATTATAGATATCCTAACTTGTCCAAAACCCGTTTCAACATCACTGCTGCCTGAGCGCGAGTCGCGTTCCCTTGGGGTTCAAATGTTCTGGCTGTCATGCCTTGAATGATTCCCTCCTGCACCGCTTTAGCAACAGAATCCTTGGACTGGATTTTGTTGCTGTCCTTGAACTTGGATAGAGTGGTAGCAGCCGCAGATTGAAGAGAGACTGTTTTCCCACCGTAGTTCATCGCACGTACCATCATAAGTGCCATCTGCTCACGCGTAATGGGGCGATCCGGCTTAAACGTACCATCGGTATTCCCCGTAATGATCCCCGCTTCAGCGGCAGCCCCGATATAGGCACTTGTCATACTTCCACTGCGAACGTCCCTGAAACGACTCGCTGCAGTTGGTTCTCCATTTAAACCCAGACCTCTGGCGACCAATTCAGCGAATTCTGCACGTGATATATTCTCATTTGGTCGATAGTAAGAACCATTTGGTGCATTAATAATCCATTTGGCAGAGAGTTCCTTAATAACTGCACTAGCCCAGTGTGATGTGGTGTCCGGATAATTAACAATATGGTTGACCGGAACTACCGATTGATTCCCATTCAGTTGTCCTTGGACAACTACACTTCCTGGTGTATTTTTAAACGAGCTAGGTACGTTTGATAACATGAAGGTAACCGGATCAATATAAGTGAATCCAGATGTTACTGTAGAAGTACCTACTGGTAATTGCATGGATAACTGACTTTTCACTTTCTGCTCCACACGTTGATCGGTCGTACCATTACTGGCAAACAGGTACACATCCGTATAATTCGCAAGTTTCTGCGCTCCTGCACCTGCAATCAAGCCTTCCATCGTCCCCGATGAAGACACAGGTACCGTCTCTAACTGAACGTATAAGGATGGAACCGCTGCTCCTGTCGTTGTACTTGTGTTTGACGTTCCTACACTCCGACTCATAGCCGCCATATCTAAATTAGACAGTGGCACCGTCCAGAGAAGATCGCCATATTTCACACCAATAGTGCCTGTGCGATAACTTGCAGCAATCTGAGTCAGTGCATTTAATGGGAATCCAACATACGCAGCCGATTCACTGTCCGGAATCTCAAATACCACCGGCTGAGTCAATTTCCCGTTTGCTCCAGCGTATTCAAAGGACTGAATCAACTTGGTTGCATCCACGTTGAATTGACGAGTCGGGCGATTATAGTGGGACATCGCAGATGCAGCAGAAGCCGTAGTATTATTCATCACAAGTAAAGACTGACCATAGCTCGCTGCATCCAATTCCGACAACCAGGAAGGACGGTTTCCCGACTGATTATTGTTCGAACTATTATTCGTCTGTTGTAACGTAAGTGGACCAAATGCTGTTATCGTGACATTCGACGCATCCCGTAACGGCACTGCCCCAGGTACATAACTCACCGTTCCCATCTGAGTAGCTGTCGATGTTACTGCTGAAGTATCCACTTTCAACGTCACCACAGAGCCAGAAGCTGAAGCAGACAATACAGTTGTGGTTGAATTACCAATCACTACACTGAACTGAGATGCTGTAAGTGCAGCCTGGGACTGGATTGAATCACGGAAATTAATCTGAACCGTGTCTCCCTGAAGCGTAGCCGAAAGGATTTTGCCATTTCCATATGTGTACGTTACTGGAGTCAGATTGAGATATCCTGCTGGATTATTGTTCAGATCCGTTAATCTCAACGCTCCAGGTACATATGATAACGATATATTTTGTGTATCCTTCACCGCTGAAGCCAGCGTTAACGTGACCAGATCATTTTCGATCTCGGAATCATTAACGAAGACTGGCTTGCCATCGACCAGAACTGAATATTGGCTGTTGAGCGGTTTATTCGTCGTGTTCAGTGGTTCATTGTAACGCACCCATAACTTGTTACCACTCACCTCAGCACTCTTAAACTCAGGTGGTTTGGTATCAATTGAATTGCGGACATAGAAGCCGCTGAATCCAGCAAGAGCCTGTCCACGTGTATCTTTTACAGGCCATGAACCTGGCGTGTATGCGACCCGCACGACTTCACCATCCGTAATGGATCGACTAAGATTCAACGTCACCACAGAGCTGCCATTGATCGATATGCTATTGATGCCTACAGCATATTGATCCGCAGTTACACTGAATTGTCTTGCTGCATCACTTGAAGTGATATATACCGTCTCAGGGTAGTACAACGTAATTGTACTGTAATACACGTTACCTTCCCGCGGCTTGGACATGACAGAATCTAAACCATTCTCCACATCTCTTGCGCCAAAAGCAGCCGCAGCATTGGAAGATTGATCTGTAAGACGATTACCTGTAGTACCTGGTGTATATGAAATCCGCACAACTTGTCCTACCGCTACACCCGTATCCAAGACAACATATACACTGTCACCTGAAATATAAGTGGAACTAACGTTTCGCTTCTCTCCATTCACGGTAACGGTATAACTGCTGCTCAGTGGACTGATGCTGCTAAGCCACTTGTCGTACGTTAGACGAATCGTGTTGTTACTGTGCATCTTGGCACTCTTAATTACAGGTAATGTTGTATCTCTGCTTAAGGTTTTGAAAGCCCACGATGTAGACCCATTCAAACCTGCGAAAGTATTACCTGCTTGATCACGAAACGTATTGGCAGGAATATCGACAACATAATTCGTATTATTCTCTAATGTGCTTGTTGGCGTAATAATCAGTTGTCTGTTGTTCGAACTAAAGGTTGTCGTCGAACCAACGGTTGCTCCATTTGCTTTCTTGAGAATGGCTTGACCTGGGAAGCTACGGTCCAGTTCCTTGTTGAACGTCACCGTTAGATTGCCCGACAAAGGCGCATTCGTGGTGCCATTGGTAGGAGACAACGTGGACACCGTCAGGGAAGTTGGGTCCGACTGCACATTGAATCCCCAATCCATGCCGCTGATTCCACGGATGTCATTTCCCTGCTGATCTCGCAAAAAACCTTCAGGTATTACAATGTAATATGTACTATTATTATTAAAACTTTTCACAGGATCAATCGTAATCGTCTGAGTTCCTAATCCTGAAATACGGGATGATCCATTAGACGTGATTGGAATTGCTTCAAATGCAGTTCCTGTTACGCTCCCTTGATAAATCTGAAGCGTGCCTGCTCCAGCAACAACCGGTAGACTAAACGACATTGTCAGATGATCCGAAGGCTTCACCTGAACTGCTGCGTTCTGGGGTCTCTTGCCTGTAACTGCCGGCAATCCTATATTTTGAGTACTAAACGTCCACGCTTTGTTCAATAATCCTGGAAATAAAGTAAGATTCTCACCATCTGTGTAAGCAAATGCATTTGCATCAATTTGAACGTAATAGGTTCCACCTGGAATAATATTCTCTTTTGGGATTTGGATGCTTACAAATTTCCCTTCAGGTGGTGGTGAAGCTGTATCTTCTCCTGTAGACGGTTCGGTATCGTTCACAGGTACAGAAGGATTCGTGATTGGCCCTGTGCTTTCAATCGTTACCAGTTCACTGGATACGTCTACAGAAACAACCTCAGAATCATCGTTGACACGTTTAATGGATATCTTACTTTCCGGACCGATTACTTTTGAAACGGGTCTCGCAAATTCAATACGTAAAGGCGATGATCCATCGACGTTTTTGCCGTTCACCGCAGGAACTGTATTTACTATTCCGTTTGCAGTTAACTCACCTCCAGCATATGCTCTTTGATCCATTCCACTCCAACCCGTAAGCCAACCTTGAGCGGTCAGCATAACAATTAAGATTCCGAGCATGCCTTTTCTTGCAATTCTTTTCAATTCCACTGATCTTCCCCCTTATCTGCATTTCTTCTCCTGTCTGATGTACAGACCTCATTATGTATTTCGGTTAGAGAAGGGATTTCATTTAGTTATTTGGGGATATATTCCATAATTTTTCCTTTGTCCATGACAAGCAGTGAAATCGATGGGAGCACAAAAAAGCCCTTAATTCCTTTAACGGAATCAAGGGCTTCATTACTTTTGAATCTAACTACAGACCTGCTTGAGTTTTCAAAAGGTCTACTTTGTCCACTTGCTCCCAAGGTACATCCAGGTCTGTACGGCCGAAGTGACCGTAAGCAGCGGTTTGTTTGTAGATTGGGCGACGCAGATCCAGCATACGAATGATGCCAGCCGGACGAAGATCAAAGTTGTTACGCACAAGCTCAACCAATTTCTCTTCGCTGACTTTGCCAGTTCCGTATGTATCCACGTTGATCGATACCGGGTTGGCTACACCAATCGCGTAAGCGAGCTGGATTTCAACTTTGTCTGCAAGACCTGCAGCTACAAGGTTTTTCGCTACGTAACGAGCCGCATATGCTGCGGAGCGGTCTACTTTTGTTGGATCTTTACCAGAGAACGCACCACCGCCGTGACGCGCATAACCGCCGTAGGTATCTACGATGATTTTACGTCCAGTAAGGCCTGCATCTCCCTGAGGTCCGCCAATAACGAAGCGTCCTGTTGGGTTGATGAAATATTTAGTCTGCTCATCCAGCAATCCAGCTGGAACGACAGGCAAGATTACATGTTCTTTGATATCTTTTTGGATCTGCTCCAGCGTAGTCTCTTCAGCGTGCTGAGTAGACACAACGATTGTATCCACACGTACCGGTTTGTCACCGTCGTATTCAATCGTTACTTGCGTTTTACCATCCGGACGAAGATATTCCAATGTACCGTTCTTACGCACTTCCGCCAGACGGCGCGCGATACGGTGGGACAGAGCGATTGGCAAAGGCATGAGTTCAGGTGTTTCGTTCGTTGCAAAACCGAACATCAAACCTTGGTCACCTGCACCAATGTTTTCTGTTTCACGAGCGACTTGTTCCGGGTCACGGTTCTCAAGCGCTGCGTTAACGCCTTGGGCAATATCAGCGGACTGCTCATTCAGAGAAGTCAGAACTGCACAAGTGTTATAATCAAAACCGAACTTGGCACGTGTGTAGCCAATATCCTTAATTGTATTACGAACGATGGACGGAATGTCCACGTATTCAGAAGCTGAACTGATTTCACCGATGACAAGCACTAAGCCTGTGGCTACGGAAACTTCGCAAGCTACGCGAGCATTGGGGTCGTTTGCAAGAAATGCGTCCAATACGGCGTCTGAGATCTGATCGCAGATTTTATCCGGATGTCCTTCGGTTACAGACTCCGATGTAAATAGATGCCGGCCTTTAACAGACATGAAGTTTCAACCTCCCATAACTAGTAGTATGGCGATTGCCCGAACAAAACATGACAGCGATTCGTTCACTGTACCCTCGAAGCTTTCCAAAATGGAATAAGGACGCAGGGTCCGCAGTACCGAAGATAAGGATTTTTCAGGTAATTGCCTCAAACGAAAATCAACCTTTCCCTAGTGGAAAAGGTTGCATACCTCAAGTGCCATCTTAACGTATTTGTCAAGACGTGTCAAACGAAATGGGGTAAGGAAAATGCCCTATAAGTGCTGTTCTGCCTGGCGAATTAGCCTTTTGGTGATCTCTCCACCAACCGATCCATTCTCGCGGGAAGTCAGATGTCCCCACCCTTTGTATTGCCCATAGGAGTGATCACTTACTTCACCCAGTTCAGATCCAAATTCTGTATCCGCACCAGCTAAACCTCTGCCACCATAACCTACATTGAGACCAAACTCTGCAGCAATCTCATACTTCATCTGATCCAGCATTTGACGACTTTCGGGTACCACTTTGCGATTGCTTCTAGCCATGGTTCCTGCACCTCCATTAATTGATTGTCAACAGTTATAGAGTGAGCAGGAACAAGGCTGGCTAGCCGTATTAATGTTTGTTAGAACTGGGTAATCTGAGCAAATGAAATGTATGACTAATGAATAATTCCTTTAACAGCTACAAATCCTATTTCAGAGTATATCCACCACGAACCATTACGGTTAGGCTATATTTGTTTCCTTCCAATACCGTGATCCCCCGTCCATCCCTTGGAAAAGAGAGCAGGTGATTGGTCGGCGCTGCCTGTCCATTCGTCAGGTCAATCCCGTCCGTCAGATCAGCTACACCATTCGTACCTTCACTGACGATCACAGCTTTGCCGCTACGTACAATGAACTCCGCGCCAGACTTGCCGATCAGCTGTTGACCCGGCTTCACCGTTACGATCTCAACGGCATCAGAAGCGCCTGAGACCAGTGGAGGAAGTGAAGTGTCTCCACCTGTGCTACCGGAGTTCCCGGTTCCTGTAGAGCCGGTGTTGTTACCATTTCCTGCATTGCTGTCCGTTCCTGTATTGGTACTACCGTTTCCAGTCGGGATCTTACCGCCCAAAGCCTGTTGGATCTGCTGATCTACGTAACTCTTCGTTACAACCGGATCGTCTGCTGTGCCTGGCTGGCTTGTTCCTGCACCAATGGCAGTATTGCTGTATACCGACCCAACCCACACGCCAACACCAATGGCGAGCGCAGCAAGGGATACTTTCATATAAGGTTTCATGTGAATCATTTTCCTCCTCTGGTAATCTATTAACTTTAACTATAGAGAAAAAATAGACATGCGACAAGCAAAACCTCGCTTCCGCAGATGTGGAAGCGAGGTCTTAGCTTTAGAATATCTTAATTCTCATTCAAATTACCGAATATTATTGGGATTATTAGAACCCTCTTCCGGAAACTCTGGGATGATCGGTTCTTCTTTTGGCAGTTTGGATACATCGTAGCTGTAACCTTGTTCTGCAAGGCGTATGCGTTGACCCTCGAACACATCATACAAGGCTACGCGATATGAGCCACCACGTATTTTGTCAAATACTGTGTCATCAATACTCCAGTTAAGCGTCTGATTAATACCTGTCTTCAGATCGGTTCCTGGTGTGATCTCTTTGTCAAACACTTTTCCTGACCCATCGGTTAGAGACAGAATCAGCTTGTGTCCATACTCTCCACTATCCACAGCTTCCTCCTGTGTTAAGGAGTAGATCATCTCGATCTGTACTGCCGTTCCACCTGTAAGGTAAGCTTTAATATTGCTGCCCGAGAATTTGAACGGATACAAGTCTATATCATTCAGAGAAGATAGAACAGATAATGATTTCGGTTGCACCTCGAATGACATGGCATTAACATAAGCCGTTGCCTCACCTTCACCTGTGACAAATTTGTTGTCAGCAACTCCTTCACCTACAATCAGACGCATATCAGATAATGTTTTTACACTCTTCGGCACTTTGGCCCAGAACGTAACGATACTCTTCTGACCTGGTCCCGGTACACGGTTTGCCTGCTTAGCTGTTGCTTTGTAGTATTGACCATCTGCTGTTTTGTAGTATCCTACCAACTTCGCAAGGCCACTCTGACGCAGAGACTTATTCGTCATCTCGAATTCGGTGTACACAATATCGGAAGAAGATCCCGGATACACGTACGTTCTGCGTATGCCCAGCTCCGTTTCTTTATCTGCAGTTCCTTGAGTATAGGTTTTCCCTTCGCCTACATAAGAGAGGGGCTGAATTAAACCGGACGTACTAAGAGTAATCCAATCGTTCTTTTCTTCCTCACTTACTTTCTCCTGCAAAGTTAATTCCAGACGGCTCATATTGAGTTCAGATGGAATCTTCGTCAGGAGATAAGCTTCGGTGACCATACCAGAACCTAGTAACTTGCCGCCTTCTGCACGAATCAGCTTCGTATCTCCATCAATACGTGCAGAATCGATTGTAAACATTGCTTCCAGCTCAGGCAATTGAACCGTTTTGGTCGATGCATTACGGATGGTGACCTTGGCAGCAATAATATCACTGTCTGTCCAAGGAAGCCGTTGCAAGGAGCCAACAGATACCCCGAATGTACCTTTACTATTCTTAATTACCGTTTCCGTTGTAAGTCCATCTCCACTTGTTACGGATTCAGGAATAGCATAGATGCCAATAGGATAGGAGAACTCAAAGCCACTCGTGCCTCCACCAGACGTTTCCTCTTCTTTGCTCTCATCTTTGGTTGTAGGTGTCATCGCATATAATTTGATTTTGCTGGTATCCCCATTCCCTTGGATCGTAGAGTTCAGTTTGATCGTTTTAGTCGCACCTGGCTTCAACTTCAGATCATCCAGTGCCTTCGTCTCAATGGGATAGGAAGTACCATCTTCTGTACGGATCTCTAATGCGTATTTGGGAACCTTAACTTCTTTCTTACCTTGGTTTTTAATGACCCACTGCATCGTTAGATCAAACTCTTCATCCTCACCACGGACACGAGCAGATTCCAATAGAGTCGATACAGGTTGTCCATCAATCGAGATGATATTCGGTTGATTCGCTACTACGTTTACATTCGTTTGGCTAGCTTCAGGAAGCTGTAATGCAGCCACTGGCAGAGCAGTCTTCTCTTCACCTTGTTCTTCCACAAGAAGTAATTCGGACTTTTCCAGTTTCAATGCTGTAGGCAATGAAGCCATTAAATTTAACGTTTTGTTGGCCTGTGCCTGAATACTGACACCTGTACTATCCTTATCCGGGGTCAACGGATAATTCGTACCACCTGGTGTACGTAGAATCCACTTGATGTTTGGATTATCCAATAGCTTATAACTGATATTATTCAGGTTCACGCCAACTTTGACGTATTGCTTCTTATTCTCACCCGGATACACTTTAATACCAGAGACTTTAACCTTGACCGCTGAATCACTCAGACGAACTGTCTTCGTTTTGCCTACAGGTGTAGTGATGCTATATGATGCGGGAACATTGAATTTCCCCAACGTACTTTCATAATTCGGTTTACTGAAATCCCACTTCACAATCAGGAAGTTCAGATCACTTAATTTCACTTCACGTCCAACCTTCATAACGTAAGTGAGATCCACTGTGGAACCCGGTGATACCGTCTTTTTCTCCTGATCCTTAGCGATCAGCTTTGGTGAGAAGCTTGTTCCGCCTTTTGTTTTCACTTTGCTCCAATAATCGAGCATCATCATCGGTGTGCTGTCATTATTTTTATACGTCAGTGTATACGTCACTGTATTCCCGTCGTCTTGGGACAAGATATTAACGTCGGTTAGCTTCACGGTACTCCGCGCAGTTACTTTGACCGCAGGTACCTTAGCCAGTGTATGTACGACTTTGTTCGTGGTTGTTGTCTGTTGCTTCTTTGTTGTAGTGCTGTTATTGGTAGCAGGTTTACCTGAGTTAGCTGGTGTACTTGCGGCAGCTACTAAGCCTCCACTTGAACTGATGAATAACATACTAGTTATCAAAGTCGTTATGACCTTTTTATGATCCACTTCCAAACCTCCCATAAGTTGCTTGTTGCTTTATAGTATAAACGTTTGGGATGGAGAGAAAGTTACGATGTTGTTGATTTTGGATACAAAAAAACCAGAGAACCGAAGTCCTCTGGTTTTTCCATATCACTACTTATTATTAGGAAGCAGGGATAGTAATAGCATTAAGATTAACTTCTTTACCATCTACAACAACTTTACCATTCAAAACTCCGTTACGAACGGCGTCGCTACCTACTTCAACAATTACTTTAGGAGAAGTAGTTGCACCTGCTTGCAGATCAAGCTTAGCGGAATAGTTTTTTGTGCCTGCTGTGTTAGAGATTGATACTGTGTTATTAACGATGCTGCTAACAGCTTTATCAAGAGTAAGGGTTACTGTACCTACTGCTTTATCAGCTCCGCCAGTGAGTACATAAGTATCGTCAACTGTAGGAAGTGTGCCAGTTCCTTCTTCTACTTTGTAAGGAAGCGTGCTGATACCTGCAGCGTAATCAGCAATATTTTCTGGAGTTACAGATGTTGCATTGACTGTGATTTCAGAGAAATCAGCATTGAATGCAACTGCTTGAGTAGCAGCGGTATCAATTTTGAAGTTGATAGTTCTGTTACCAGCATTACCTGCATTGTTAGCAGTAATTTTCAAACCTTTGTTGTTTACACTTGCAGTTGATGCAGTAACTGGTGCTGAATATGCAGCTGTACCATTTACAAGATCAACTGTAGAGTTTGAACGAGGTGCAACAGTATAAGTGCTGGATTCAACTGCTACTGGACCATTTGGTGAAGAAATCAAGTATTCAGCATCTTTTCTAACTTTTACTGTTACAGGAGTATCCAAGTCATCACGAAGGTCAATGATAACTTCATTTGAGTTTGTAGTTGATACTGTAGCAGTATAGTCAGCTTCAACTACCAATTTTTTATCTGTAGCAGAGTTCATTACAATGAAGTCATTTCCAAGTTGAGCTGCAGTTCCCGCTTTAGTAGTTACTGCACCAGTAAATCTAACTACAAATGCGTTATTTGTATCTCTTACAGCTTCAAGAGTATTGCCAACAACCGAACCAACTCCAGTTACACGTGGAGCTACAGCATTGTTAACTGGGGAAGTAGCATCGGAAGACAAGTTCAATTTGTTATTTGAATATGTCTCGATAGAATTGTTAGCTACAACAGTAACAGTACCACCAGTGTAATCACGATCTGTTTTAATTGTAACTACATTTTCGTCAATGCTAACAGATACAGGGTATTGTCCGTTTACACGGAAGTCATTTGCACTAGCATTAGCAATAACTTGATTGAACTCCAACTCAAAAGTTCTTGCATCTTTTTGAACTACTCCAGCCCATACCAAACGGTTTGCAGCAGCATCAGAAAGTACTTTATCACTCAAAGATACTACTTGACCAGTTTTGGATTTCAAACCTGTTGTAGTGATCTTTTGAACAGAACCACTAGGTCCGAAAGTTACACGAGTTCCATCGATGAACTCTGGGAATTGAAGAACTACAGATTTACCACCGTTTACAGCGTTAACAGTCACTTCGCTAGGCAAAGCAATGCTTTGTACATTTCCTCCATTTTTCTGGAAGCTAATATAGTAGTTACCTTTAGTATTCAGTGTGGAAAGATCCATTTCACGACCAAAGTTCAAAGTAACCTTTTTGGAAGATTCATTGTAATCAGCGGAAGAAATATTTGGACTTTGTGTGTCATTAGCTACAAAAGTACCATTGTATTCTACCAATGTGTTTCTCAAAGCAGTTGTATCTTGTACATCAGCTACTTTAAGATTGTAAGTTCCGGTTTTCAATGTATCAAAGAAAGTTACATAGAAAATTTTATTGGAACTATCAGCTGGAGTAACATTGTTTACAGGAATGTTATCATTGCCTTTTTTCACAGTGAAGTATTTTTTGTCAGCTGCACTTACAGCTTTATCAAAACGTACAGTCAATGTGTTTGTACGATCACCGAAAGTAGTTTCAACTACTTGTGGACGAACCAAGTCAACTGTAGCGTTGATTTTGTGTTCTTTCACAGCATTAGCGTTGCCAGAGTAGTCTTTAACTTCTACGAACAAAGTGGACTCATAACCTGGCAGGCGGTTAGCTTGATCAAACTCAACTTCGTAAACATTGGAAGCAACTTGTGTTACTTTACCAGTTTTCTTAGTATCGCCTGATTTCCAGTAGAAGCTATCGTTAGTAACGGAGTTAGGATCGATTTCTTCATCGAAAGTAACTGTTACTTTTTCCAATGTAGCAGAGATTTCAGATACTTTAGGACCTTCAGTATCAGCTGCTACAGTGAAGTCAGTTGTTGCAGCCAAAGATTTCAGACCAGCAAAGTCTTCAACCAGGGAAGTAGTAAGTTTGTGATCACCTGTAGCGATCGAACCAGTGAAGTCACGCAGGATTACTTCGCGTTGGTTAGCACCTTGAGTTACAGAACCAACAAAAGCTTTATCATCCAATTGGAAATTGCTGCTTGTTGGAGCTACAACTGGCTCGGAGAAAGTTACTTTGATAACTTTAGTTCCCAGAGCTTTAACTTCTGCTACTGTAGGCAGTACATTGTCAGAAGATGTGAATGAAACTTCACCTTGTGGCAATACTGTACCTGTAGAAGATTTCACGTTTTTAACAACTACTTTGTAAGTAGTGCCTTGCGTGAATTTGCTGGATTCGTTCAACAACAGGCGTGCTGTTTTACCGTCAGCCAACAAAGTGATGGATTTGATTCCTTTGGAATTGCTGTCCACTGTGTAGTTGTTTTTGTCAGTTGCAGTAGCTTTGTCTACTTTACCGTCAAAAGCAACGTCAACTTCTTTCAGGTTAGTGGAAGTAGCAGATTGTACTTTAGTTGCAGCTTCTACAACATAAGTAACTTTTTCAGTGAAAGATTTTTCTTTGTAAGTAAATTTCACTTCAGTTTCTTTGTTAGCTTCAAGAGCTTTATCCAAAGTAACTTTTACAGTTTCGCCGTCGCTGATTTTGAATTCAACAACTTTTCCACCTTCAGTTACTGTGTAAGAAGATACTTTCAAGCTTTGTGCTTCGTCAATTGCGTAAGCAGCGCCTACAAGCAATTCACGGGAAGCGTTAGCACCGAAGTTAGCTTTAGCATCGATCAGACCAGCGTTGATTGCTGCTTGAGCGTAACCTTTAGCCCATGCTGCTGCAGTGTTGTCAGTTTCAGCTGGGATTTCAAGATCCAATGCACGAGTCAGGATTGTAGCCATCTCGGACACAGTCACTTTACCGTTGAAGTCGAAGATTTTCTTCTCAACGTTTTTACCTTCCATGATACCAGCAGCAGTTACTGCTTCGATGTAAGGTACAGCCCAGTTTTTAGCTGTGTAGTTTTTGTCAGTGTAAGAAAGAGTTCCAGTGATCTCTTTCAGACCCAGCAATTTAGTGATAACTTTTGCAAACTCAGCGCGAGTCATGTCTTTGTCAAGACCTGCTGTACCATCCGGATAACCGTTGAAAATACCTTTTGCTTTCAATGCATCAAACTGTTGTTGCGGGGAAACTGCTGTGTCACCGAATGCTACAGATGCAAACATTGAGAATGCCATTGCTGTAGACAATGCTACGGATAAAATTTTCTTCATAACCTTTTTTTCTCCTCCTTGGGCGTTCATAACATTTGAATTTTCTTTTTTAATAGGGTCGCTCGTATTCCTCATATATTGTTGCACCCCCTTTCCAGAGTTGTGAGCAAGTTAATATAAATGATGTCTGTGAGCATATCACAGAAACTTGTAAACTAGTTTGTAAAGCAGAATCACACGTAAATAGAGTAGTTTCCTAATCCTACCTTACGTATTATACAATGGGTCTCTCGTGCCGTAAAGCAATTTTTTCTAAAAAATAGACAAGATTCTTCACGAGGTCATTCTTGGTAACAGGCCCAATGTTTTCGACTCTACACTTTAAACGCAGTAGATTTCAAAAAGTTGCGGATTGCACAAAAAAAGTTTTGATTTTTTTTATGTATAGGTACAGTGCGGGTATTGAAGCCATTCAAAACCTTTTCAAACCGTTGATACAGCAGTGAATCTGGAATTGTGATCTCTGGTTTGTCTGTGCTACCAACGTTTATTTATACCCGCAACTTCAACCTATGAAGCGACAAAATTCACAAAAAATAAAATAAAAAAGCACCCCTATTGGGATGCTTTTCCTGAAGTTCTGGAAATATAAGTTATTTAATCTTCATCGCGAGTTCAATAATTTGAGCACGCATATTTGGATCACTGTTCAATCTCAGATACATATCGTCAATTGGTTGTCTGTTCTCACGGTACGTTTTCTCATGCTTCATCGTCGTGTGAGACCATTCAATCAACTCATTCTCAGCCAGAACCAGATTGTTATACGCATCATGGAAGCCAGTGGACTGTACAAGCCCTTCCATAACTTCCTGAGAGATCTCCTGAGTCTTGCGTGTATCTTCCAACTTTTTCTCCAGAATGACTGCCTGCTTCTCAAACTGTGTCTTTGCCTTCATGTAGCCCAGCTGGGCTTTCGAATAAATCGGTTTCATTAGCTAACTTCACCCTCTAGATCATTGTGTATTTACCGTTATTGTATCTTAAACTCTAGCAAATTACAAAAATAGTTATTGGTAATAATTCTGTTTCTTCTATTATAAAAGTACTCTATGTCAATTCATTGACAGCCATGAAAAGGACCTGCCCCTTTAGAGTAAGGGACAGGTCCTTCCTAAATTGCATTGATGCATCAAATGGATTAACTCAAGGTTTTAGGGAAAACTTTGGTGCTCTTCTTGAGCAACTCTACTGCAATTTTGCCTGCTTCAGCACGGGTCAGATTCCCTTTCGGATTAAACGCAAACTGTTGCTTGCTCTGACCTGCTACTGTGACTGGAGATCCCTCCATAATTTTAGCCTTCGTAACCGCTTGTATCGCTGGTCTTGAATAAGCTTCCATGCTTCCTGAGTCAATAAAGGATTTGGCCAATGCACTAGTTAACTTACTATCATTGCTTGCTAACTTTAACTCAAGAGCTCTTGCGATCATTACAGCTGCTTGCTCACGTGTAAGAGGTTGATCTGGACCAAAGTTTCCGTCCGTAAGTCCTGATACAATACCTGCTCTGGCTGCCGTTTCAATACTTGCATAGTCCCACGTAAATGAACTTGTCCCTGCGCCTACATCTGTAAATGTAGGTTTATTATCCGAAGTAATCGGCAAGTTCAATCCTTTCACGAGAATGGTAGCAAATTCGCCACGGGATGCACGATCATCTGTTCCGAATTGTTCGAAACGAATCGGTTGCATGAAACCTTTGGCATACAGTGCATTCAGAATATTTCTAGCCCATCCATGATTCGTGATGTCGTTGTAACTTCTTCTTAATTTCATGACTTTATAATATCCGAACTGATCAAATGGCACAGTAACTGTGTGTTTCTTGGAATCCACTTCTCCACCAATTCGTTTCCACTCGCGTCCTGGTGTGTAATAGAAGACGGAAATAGTCGTTCCAGCATCATCTACTACATTTGAATCATAGGTCAGTGTCAATGTTCCACGCTGTGAAGGCTTGATTGTACGCTCCGCTGGTACCTTAACATCTCCGTATAGAGCGTCAGGTGTATACGGTCCGATACCATTCGTCGGCGCTTTATACGTTGTTGAATCTCTTGAACCATATTCGCCCAGACCACCGCTGACCCAATAAATATCAGAAATTGGACTGAAGTTCAATGTATCTCCTACAATGGCAGAAAATCTTCTGAAGTATTCTTCTTGTACATCGAAGTTGACTGGGTCACCCTCACCTCTCTCTGCACCTACGCCCATGACAGTACCATAATCATTGCGACGCTCTACAATACCATTATTGGGATCTGCGATACCAAAGAGAAGTTTATTGTCTGGATAAAATTTCTTGATTCCGCGAATATCAGTACTTTCCATAACTGTACCTTTCGGGAAACTCAATTCCAGCTTTTTATTAAAGGCTGAATACTTATTAGCTACTTTCGGAGCCATGTATTGGGAATCTATACCTGGACTTGTTGTGTAGAATACATCAATAGTGTCGGTGGTTGTTACACCATCACGGTTAATGGTTAGTTTAATTTTATTAGATTTGTCCGGCTTCAACCCTACATAATCCAGGACAAAGCGATCTGTCTCTACACCTTGCAGCTTCTGTGCAGGTTCTTTATCAATGATAACCCCTGTTGCACCTTCTGCTTCGATGTCAAAATGAACAAAGTTCTTATTTACAACTACACGATCACCTGAAGTCGGTTTAGGTGATAAAATACGGTATCCAGTTACTTCTTTAACAATTTCAAGTTTCTGACTGGTCTTCGCTCCCGTCCGATTGAAGAGGTCTAGTGTATAGATATACGTTCCTGGTGTATCCATTTTGAGATTACGCAGACGAATAACAAAGTCCTGTTGGCGACCTGCTCTGTCAACTGTAACAGTACCATTATCCAGTGCATACTGAGGATCAATCTTTGCATTGTCCCAAGTTGCCGTGTTTCCATCTGGAATGTCCTGATCGAATATCTTCTGAGTCCCCATGCTCAAACTCATCCGTGTCGCACCTGCTCCGCGAATGACAATATCAAAGTTCTTCAAGCTGGTGGTGATTTTATTATCAGCATACACAAACTCTGGTGACATATTGAACGCATCTTTGACCCATTGTGCATCCTGGTCTAATGGTTCAATAAATTCTGGTCGACCTTTCGTAATTGCAGGTTGGAAGTTTCGAATGTTCGAAATATTATTATCATTAATATAGATTCGAAGTTCCTTAGATACCTCTTTAAGTTGTCCGTTCTCATCCTTAGTTGTTCCTGTCAACACAATTCGGTTCTCACCGAAAAATAACAAGCCATCGGGTTCTCCAATAGGAATGATCACGCTATTAATTGTTCCATCTGCCCCCAGGTTCAACTTGCGTGGGAAATCCGTATTTCCGCTACCCTCAGTAGAATATGCTTTTGTACCGTTGGCAAAAATTTCAGCTACAAAATATGGACTGCTAAGCGTATCAAATCCAATGTACTGACCCAGGATTGGAACGCCTGTGGCATTGTCTTTCAAATCATGAGTTTGACCATCAGTAAGATTTTCTACAGAGATAAAGCTCTTTGAAGCGAATGAAATCGTTGCATTCCGACCTGTGCTAGATCCGGAATACTTAAATTGAACAACTTGATTTCCCGTTTTGAACCCTTTAATCTCGTAAATATTTTTTGTAGTGTCTGTCGCACTAAGTGGACCTACATGGTTCACGATAATTGTGCTTGTTCCTCTAGGCAGATAGTCCGCAACCAAAGTTTTTGGATCACTTGGTGCTCTGCTAGTCTCCACTAAAATATAAAAGTTCGATCCACTCACACTGGCACCATCAAGAGGTATTCCATCTGGAACAGTACCAGACCCATTGTAGTCTCTAAGATACTTCAATCCTGTAATTACAACTGCATCTTGTACATATTCAAAATTCATACTTGTTGTAACTTTTTTAGCCCCATAGTCTACCGATAGACTATGATTCTGTAATCGGTCAGGAGCTCCGTTGAATGTGATCGGGTTAATATCAAAGGAAATTAGGACATAAGCCGGTGTGTTTTGTCCCACGCTAGGGATATGTTCCACATTTACATTACTTACACCCGTGTTCCCATTTCCATCGACATCAATGACCGGAACTTCAGTAACATCAGCTCCCGGAAGCAATAACTGTGCTTTCACATTGGCACTAGCAGGAGTGCCTCCATAGGTCGGTCTAGCTGATGAAAGCATACTCTGCGGCAGCCCGTTTGCACCTTCAATTAAATCCAACTGAGTGAATGGTTTTGTTTCATCATAATATAACAAAGAATAATTAAATACTTTCTTATCGACGCCACTCTCAATCGTCATTCTTAGGGTATTCTCACCTGATTTTAGTGTCAGTACCGGAGAGAAGAATGTACCATCCTGCAATAGTGATGTAGGCAGCTCCGAGCCACCATTCAACGATATCGTTACTTTGGATGAGTTCTGCGCAACACCTTGAATTGTAACTTCGCCGGTGTTAACCACAACCTGAGATCCCTCATTCAAGTTGAGGTTATCCGCTCCACCAAGGACTTGCAACTTCTCAATGTATGGGACGGAATCGTATAAAATATAAAAACTCTCAGAGCGTTCACTTGGTCCTTGGGAACCTGTAAACGTAATTTTATTCATCCCTGGGAACAGTGTAATGGTTGATCTAAACCGATTATCCGGTCGATTAGGATCAACAGTTACTACCCCTGGTGCAACACGTGTACTATCAGGAGTCCAAGTGTCACCTTTGAGATTCATCAGCTGAACATTCACACCGAGTGTTGAACCTGTAACATTGGTGAATGTTCCTGTTAAAACCTGTTCCTTTCCTGTAACAACAAAAGCTGATGTACGAGACAACACATCCGCATTGGCACTGTTTCCGCTCAACTTCAGTCCTACTGTATCTTTCAATTGGACATTCCCAGCATTGTCAGGAGTAAAGTAACTTGTCTGTCCCGCGGCCGATGCAACTGGTGCATAGCCAGCGGGAATCAGAGTTACTACCAGCGCTATCAGCATTAGCCAAACAATTGGCTTTTTCATACGCAGCATTAAATATCATCTCTCCTCTTTTTAAGTCAGTTACCTTTATATATCGGCAAAAGGTACCAATTATTTAGTAAAAATCTCAAAATAAACAAAAAACCTTATCCACTAGGGATAAGGTTGGGTCTGGAATAATATTCAAGAATAGCTGTAACCATTACATTTATCTATTTATGATTTCGAACGGGTCTCCGGATTCAACTTGACGCGCATACGCATCAGGAAGTTAATAACCGGTCTTCTCGTTTTGCTAACAAGCCCGATAACTTCTGCTCCCACTTGGAGGAAGAACATCATGATACAGATGACCACAAACGTTACCCAGTTCGCTTCAAACATGGCAGCGGAAGATTGGATAATCGCCAGAACTCCGAAGAACGCGGCAATTCCGTATATGATCAGTACCGTCTGACGGTGACTGAATCCAAGTTCACGCAAGCAGTGATGAAGGTGACCTTTGTCCGGTGCGAAAATCGGTTTCCGTTGTACCGCACGACGGATAATCGCGAAGAAGGTATCCGAGAGCGGCACACCGATAATGATCAGCGGTGTAATAAAGGACACGATAGCAATTTGTTTGAATCCCAGCATGGACAGCATCGCCAGAGAGAAACCAAGGAATAGTGATCCGGTATCCCCCATGAAGATCTTGGCAGGGTGGAAGTTGAAGAATAGGAATCCGATAATACTACCCAGCAATACAAGACACATCAAGGCAATCATCATGTTACCCATCAGGAAGGACATCACGGCAATGGTACCAATTGCAATACCAGATACACCGGCTGCCAGACCATCCAGACCATCAATCAGGTTAATCGCATTCGTTACACCAACAATCCAGAAGATCGTCAGCGGAATGGATACCCAGGCTTCGAGTGAAGAGTAGGAATCCTGAAACGGAATGTTAACGAAATCTACCCGGATATTAAATCCGAATACAACGACAGAAGCAGCAACGATCTGACCAAGCAACTTCACTTTGGCTGACAGTTCAAACCGATCATCGAGTGCGCCGATCAGCACGATAATTGTCCCACCAATCAGAAACGCGCTGACAAAACTCATATCTCGAGTCGTGAACCATGCCGATACAAACGGAAGCAATGCAGCAACTGTAATAATAAAGGCCAGGAATATCCCCAGACCACCAAGACGAGGCATGATCCGTGTGTGTACTTTACGTGCATTCGGCGTATCCATCGCGCCAATGCGGACTGCGAACTTTTTGACAAGTGGTGTCAGGGCAAGAGCCAGTCCCATTGACACGATAAATCCAATGATAAAGATCGCTACCATTTGAACATTCGACCCCCAATTATAATACCTGTACGAAATTATAAATCCCCTGATCTCTTTTTATATATAAAAAATTATTTGTTAGTCACTTTTGATGAAAAATTTTGTTACACGATAACGGAGAGTGCAAGGAAAACTAGAGAAGTGTAACGTTCGCATTTATCACCGGATTTCATCCTTTGGAAAAGGATAAAAGGAAATCTGGGGATAACGGCGATCGACAGGTTGCCTTGCAATCGTAGTGCCAAGTGTAACGCTTCTGTTTTCATGGAGTGGCACACATGTAATCCGGAATGAATTATACGCTCATCACACCCGAAAAGCCATCCTCAATTTCTAGCAAAAACACGCATTTATCTCGCAATTACCTGTTTTTAACGGACTTTCGTCACGTTTTCTTTGTCACGCATCACCTTAACAGCGAATTTCGGAAGCGCAAGCATACGGCCAGCCCGGCTTGGTTCACGCAACAAGCGATAGAACCACTCCAGTCTTAACTTTTGGAACAGCATAGGCGCACGTTTGGTTTTGCCCGAAATCACATCAAAGCTGCCGCCAACGCCCATGGTTACAGGAACCCGTAGTGCATCTTTGTGCTTGTGAATCCACGGTTCTTGGGTGTCCGCCCCACGTGCTACAAACAACAGATCAGGTGCCGCTTCCCGAATAGAAGCGATGACCTGTTCATCCTCAGCCGGACCAAAATAACCGTCGCGATAACCCACAATTCGAATCGCCGGATATTGCTGTTGTAACCGAACTGCCGTTTCTTGAATCACCTCAGGGGTGGAACCAAGCAGATATACGCCCCATCGATAGTTTTCTCCAACACGCAGCAATTCATGTAAAAGCTCATAACCCGGCACTCGCTCAGCTACAGGATCTCCACAATAGTTTGCAGCCCATACGACACCTGTTCCATCAGGAACAATCAATTCCGCAGCTTGCATGACTTCCATGATTGCGGGATTTTCCAATGCGGCCATAACCATAATTGGATTGGCTGTAATGACCTGATGTGGTGTCTGCTTGGATAACACAGCTTCCTGGAGAACCTTTACCGTTTCTTTCATCGTCAGTTTGGAAAAAGGAATGCCGTAGATCGAAACGGTAGGTATTGATCCGGTCTGAATCATCTTTATCTCATCCTTTGCGGCCTAAATAGTTAATAATCTGCTGTGCAGGCACTCTGGCTTCCTGCTTCAGTTCGGTGATGCCTTCTTCATGTTCCTTCAACCACTGTGAACGTTGATCCAGCAGTCCAACGACAGTCTTAGCGAGTTTGTTGCCATCGAGTGTATCCGTATTGCCTGCTGGTTCACTGTCCAGACGAAGCAGGAATTGATCGATTTTCGGATCATACGAGATACCCACCGGAGGCACATATTGCGAAGCTGCATAGATCAGACTGTGCAGACGCATACCGATGACGAGATCACACTTGCTGACTTCCTCCAGCATAAGCTGAGGATCGGTCAGATCTTCTGTGATGCTAATCTCACTGCCTTTGCTGGTCACATCACCGAGCATTTCCATAAGGAATCGTGATGCCTGTTCATCAACCGGCAGATGAAATGGCAGAAAACGCAAGTGCACCGCTCTTTTGGAGCATAGCTTTTTCAATCCGGCGGCAATAGCCGTAAGTTCCTTTCGGTCTGACTCCCAGAAGCGTACCGATACGCCGATCACAGGAAGCTTGGTGTGTCCTCCAGTTGAAGGCTCCACTCGATTAGCTTGAGTAGCAGCATCTGCTGAGACAGCACCTGCGCCCCTCTCAACTTTTGTTTCAGGTAATGGCAAGCCCATTACGGGGTCGGGTACAACATGAATCTGATTCCACTGTAAACCGAGCCCACGCAGGTAGTCTGCAGATTGTTCATCCCGAACGGATACATAGGTGCAGGCCTTGAAGACCGATTTGATCATCGGATTAAAAATTTTACGATTCACAGGGCCAATCCCCTGTGCATAGATAAACGTTGGTTTTTTCAGCCACTGGGCCAGCTTGATTACACCCAGATAATAAGGAATGGATTTCAGTCCAGTTGCATCCTGCAATAGACTTCCTCCGCCACTAATTAACCCGTCGCTCTCCTTGAGTGCTTCACGGACTTCCTTCAATTTCATACGATGCACGGAGCGCACACCGTACATGGCGGTTGTCGACTCGGGATCACCCGAGAGAACAATAGGTTCAATCGTTATGTTCGATCTTTGGCTTTCTTCTTCCAGCGCTGTCAAAATCGACTTTAGCACCGCTTCGTCTCCGCTATTGCGGAATCCGTAATACCCCGAGATGACTAACTTTTGAGAAGTGGTGACCATTTTTTCCAACATCCTTCCGCTACTTGCCACACACCCACAGCAATGATACCGAAGATTAAGCCAAGTCCCAATCCCATCACTCCACGAATGAGTGACAATACAGCCGGCGTATGGATATGCGCGAACGTATCCACCATGGACAACTGTCCAATCGCTGCAATAATGAGCACAAAGATGACTTTACGATATTTTAAAGCGGCGAACACGCCAACGATAAACAGCGGGTGTCCCAGCATAAATTCTTTGAATCTCGGACGTACACCGAACGTATCTTCCAACGTGGTACGAAGGAACATCTCGAATGGTGTTACTGAACCCGAGTTGCCTGTACGGCTCAAGTAATAGTACCCAACAACGGCAGCAACAAGCGCCAAAACAACCATTAACACATTAATTGGCATACGAAGCATTTCTTTAATTTTCTTAATAGAGAACGAACCCGAACCACGATAAAACACAATATAGATCGCTACCAGTGCCATAGGTGCAAAGTGCAACAGACTCACGCCGCGGAACTGGTTAATCACCAGACTGTACGTAATACTGTTAAGCAACGCGATGACAAAAGGTACCGCCAGGAACGACAGAATTGACGTTCTTACATATAAAACTAACGTTTGTTTCAAACGACGACCCGCGGATGCGTCTGGTTGACGCTGTTGCTGATAGTTCACTGTGCGAACGGCCAGTACCATCGCTATGGTCGGCGCGGAGATTGCCACAAGCAAGGCGATTCCTTGCTCCAGCAGCGTTGGTTTCAACAGGAACAATCCTGCACTGCCCACCAAAGCAACTACAAATGCGATCAAGGTCAGTAGTGGGATAAAATAAGAAACCATAAGTGCAATCATGGCAATTGCACCAACAAGAGCAACCAGCTTGGCATAACGCTGAATCGAAGAATCCTTAACTGTAAATGCCTCAGCTTGTCCTAGCTCGAATCCATGCTTCGCCATGCGTTCTACGGCATGACCCGGCTCACCCAGGCTGTTGATCAGATTCTCAATTGGATCTGTAATCATGGCCTTTGCTGTATTCCGGCTTGGCGATGCATTCATATAGAGCATACGAATGTTGCGATCCTTGGTTGCGAGAACAAAACGGTCAGCAATCGTGTCTACGTCCAGATTGGCATCTCCATCACTAAGCGAGTACAGACGCGTAACGTTGTAATCCGTTTTATACGCAAGAGTCTGGAACCCAGACTGTGGTTTCTTCAAGTTCTCGATGGCTGCAAGACCAATATTGTGCTTGTTCAGCAACTGTGCGAATTGGTCTAGACTTTTCATCTCTTCATTATCATTGTACCCTTTCACAGCATCACCATCAAACAAGATGCGCTTTACGCCATTCTCTTCGAAGAAGGTAAGCAAGCGCTCCATCGATTCCTGGCTGTATGGCACACTGTCCGAGATCCGCGGCAAAATGTAGAACCCTTTATCACGCAGCATCTTCACGGCAACCGGATCGGGCTGCAAAGGCTGCATGTTGGCATTCTCCGGAGGAGTCTGCAATATTAAGCCGCTACGACCTTCATATTCCCATGGTACTACCGGAATCTGCCGATCAGCGAACGTTTGTTCAATAATAGGGGTATACGTCTGTGCGTTTTCCTCCGATGTAAATAACACATACGTATAATTTGCATTAGAAGGGATCACATCTTTGGTCAGGTTCGCGAGGTCCTGGCCGTTATATACCATAAGTCGACGTGTCTTTCTCAGCTCGTCCAATGTACTCTCGAACACAGCCATCGTTGTTACGCCTGCGTCTTTTAGACGAGTCAATTGTTCATTCATGAAATCTTGCGGATGTGCCTGATACGCTGAGATATCCAGCAGACCTCGATAGTTGAAGACAAGTTCCACCTTTTTGGCAGAAGATTCTGTCTGCACCCGATCACTGATTACAGGGATGGACGCAACCAGACCAATAATAACGACGAGCCACAACCACTTCCGAGAAGCGTTATTCCAATAAAGCCATTTTTGACGCACTACATGTACCTCCTCAAGTGTTGGAACCAAATGCACGTTCAGCTCAAGTAATTCGTTCATTTAACATTTATACAATAGGTTACAAACAGCTTGTGTCAACAAGCCCTGTTATATGCTAGAACCATCTACACTTTTATTTCAAAGAAAAACCCCTCCGCCAACCAACCTTACGGTGCGGAGAGGCCTTCTCATGTTCTTGCTCATTGTTGCATTCGTATTATTGTGCGTCTACACGCGACATCACTGTAGTCACCAGACGCTCGATCCGGCTTTCCGCATCTTCAAAATTCTCTCCACGCACGGCGAAGTATACCTTGATCTTCGGTTCTGTTCCTGAAGGGCGCAAGCAGAACCATGAACCGTCTGCCAAAATGAATTTCAGTACGTCCGCCTTCGGAAGACCGTCCAGACCAAGGGAGTAGTCCAGTACATCTTGTACAGCAATTCCCGCTACTTCTTGTGGCGGATTGGAACGCCAGTCCGTCATTTTGGCTTGAATCTGAGCTACGCCGTCTTTGCCTTTCAGCGTACGGGACTCCAGCTTCTCCAAGAAGTATCCGAATTGGTTGTACAGCTCTTGCAAGACATCATACAACGTCTTGCCTTGGCTCTTATAATACGCAGCTGCTTCAGCAATCAGCATCGAGGCAAGGACAGCATCCTTGTCACGGGCATAGTTACCGGAAAGGTAGCCATAACTCTCTTCATATCCGAACAAGAATGTATGACTGCCTGTTGCTTCGAACTGGTTCATTTTTTCACCGATATATTTGAAGCCTGTCAGTGTGTTCATCACTTCTGCCCCGTAATGTTCGGCAATGACAGCACCCATCTCACTTGTTACGATTGTTTTGACAACCGCACCGTTGCTTGGCAGTGTACCTGTCTCTTGCAGGCGACTGAGCAGGTAATGTACCATAATCGCACCAGACTGGTTTCCGGACAAGACGAAATATTTGCCATCATTGTCTTTCACCACAGCACCCATACGGTCTGCATCCGGATCTGTTCCGATCAGAATGTCAGCACCAACGGATTCCCCCAACTTCATTGCGAGGGTAAACGCTTCGCGTTCTTCCGGGTTAGGGGATTTCACGGTAGAGAACTCAGCATCCGGCTGTTCTTGTTCAGCTACAATGTGCACTTGCTCGAATCCGATCTGCTCCAGCACGCGACGTACAGGGATGTTACCTGTTCCGTGCAGCGGTGTATAAACGATTTTGAAATCACGGCCTATGCCGGATTGGATCAGTTCACGGCTCAGACTGCGGCTTGCTACGATATCCACAAACGCTTGATCTTGGTCTTCACCCAACCAGATCAGGAGTCCTTGAGCTTCTGCTTCTTCTTGCGTCAGCTTCTTCACGTCAGCAAGGGAAGGCACTTCCTGGATGTACTGAATGACTTTTTCCGCTTCATCCGGTACCAATTGACCGCCTTCATGATTGTAAACTTTATATCCGTTGTATTCCGGTGGGTTATGACTCGCTGTTACAACGATTCCGCCAGTTGCCTTCTGATGACGCACCGCGAATGACAACTCAGGAGTTGAACGCAGGGATGGGAACAGCTTGGCTACAATGCCGTTTCCAGCCAGTACAAGCGCAGCATCCAGTGTGAATTCAGGTGAGAAATGACGGGAATCATGAGCAATGACAACAGAAGGTTTGCCTTCTTGGTCACCATGCTGCTCAAGCAAATAACGCGCAAATCCTTGCGTTGCCCGACCTACGGTGTAACGGTTCATCCGGTTGCTTCCGGCACCAATGACTCCGCGCAATCCACCTGTACCAAACTCCAGGTTTCTGTAAAAACGTTCCTCCAGCTCTTTCGGCTGATCCTGCAAGTCACGAAGCTCCTGTTTCGTTGCTTCATCAATCGAAGCATCCTCCAACCATTGCTGCAACGTCTCTGCTGCTGCTGTGCTTAACTGTTCCATTCCGATAAACCCCTTCCGTCTTTATAAATTCAGGTGTGCTGAGTTACTTCAACATCTTGCATCATTCGGTCCGTCTACGTTCCTGTATGATGTCAATGCTCACGTATGTAATCAGCTTGGGTCAGACAGTGCAAACATGATCTCGCCTTCAGCGACCACTTTGTCGTTCACTCGGGCAGTTGCTTTACCTTTACCAATAGAACCCTTCAGACGTGTAATCTCCACTTCCAGAATCAACGTATCTCCGGGCACAACTTGTCCACGGAATCGGAAGTTGTCCAGTCCCGCCAAAAAGCCGATTTTTCCTTTGTTGCCTTCCAAATTCAGAATGGCTACTGCACCAACTTGCGCCAGCGCTTCTGTAATCAGTACACCCGGCATTACCGGATACTCTGGGAAATGACCAATGAAGAAAGGTTCGTTAATAGTTACGTTTTTCAAACCAACGGCACGTTTGCCATCCTCAATCTCTAGAATCTTGTCCACCAGCAGAAACGGGGGGCGGTGCGGGATGATTTCTTGAATCTGTTTGATATCGAGCACAGTGTAATCTCCTCTCGGGATGTTTATATGAGCGTTCTTCATCATGGATTGACTCTTAGCGCTACGGTGGTCGTTACGGTTACGGATCGTCCCTCTGATCGCTGTTGTCTCCGAATTTTTTTGATCAACCTCATAGAGGTCAAAATTCGGTGACAAAGGCGAGCGCTTCGCTTCTTCTGAACGATTCCGTTCCCTCCACTTACTTCGGTGCTGCAAGGTCAACCCCCACATGACAAAGGCGAAGCTCATATAAAAGGTTTTTAATTTTAAATTTTGTATGGAGAGCATATTTTCGGTTAACACTAGTTATATCCTTCATGACTGCAGTAGTGAAGGTTAAGATAAGGGGTCTCTCTTCGCGATGACGAATGTCTTTCGCAGGGGAGGCCTCTTTTGTGACGTCAAACGTCATCCATCATTATACTGTTTTCAACGTCAAAAAGAAAACTCCTGCCTGCGCAGGAGTTTTCGCTTAACTCGTTACATTATGGAGCGAACACCAGATTGTATACATGTTCCCATGTACTCCATTGCCATACGGAACCGATATCCTGTTTGCCCAGTACCACATATCCAGCTACCATTCCGCCAGCGAGGGCAAGAACAAGCAGGACCGGAACCAGGAACCATCTTGCGATGCGCCATCCACTCTTCTTCTTCTTGACTTCCTTTTTCTCCGGCTTACTGTTCTGCTGCTGTGTTTCTGTCATCACATTCACCTTTTACGCTCTCATATTGTTGGCAAGACCCAACATGGAATCACTTGAAGTTAGCGCCTTTGCCGCCAGCTGATATGTCCGCTGTCCTTGCATAAGCAAAGACATCTCCTGTGTCAGATCCACATTGGATTGCTCCAGAAATCCTGGACGAATCAATGCAGCTGCTTGACGGGTAGCTGCATTAGCACCAAATACATCATCCTCGGTCAATCCTGCATCCAGACCAAACAGGTTATCCGCATACTGTACCAGCCCCTCAGGGCGTTCAATGTCTACCACTTGCAGCTGTGCTCCAATGGTTGCGTTTGCCGCATTACCGCGTCGGATTAACAGGTTGCCATTTTCATCAAAAGCAACTTTGCTATTATTCGGTGCCGTAATACGATTGCCTTGACGATCCAGGGCAAAGTAGCCTTCGCCATTGACCATCACCATCATATCAGGTGAATTCGGAGTAGGCTTAGGTCTTGTATCCGGTACAAAATGAAATGCACCCTGACGTGTCCACATTTTCTCCCCATTCGCTTCAACTGCAAACATCGCATTTCCCTCGATGGCCAGATCAGTCGGAAGACCAGTCTCGTTCATGGGGCCTTGAGACATATCCTTCGTTACATCTGCCAAACGAGCACCAAAACCGAGGTTATATCCCATCGGTGTGGAACGTCCATCCAGTTTGTACTTGTCCGGTTGTTGTTGCACCCGGGTCAGCACATCCTCGAATGCCGCTTGCTTGCTCTTATAGCCTGCCGTGTTCACGTTGGCAATATTATCGGAAATGACATCCAGACGCTGCTGTATCGCAGTCATGGACACCTTGGCACTAATCATGGAATTATTCATTGGTGGTATACCCTCCCTTGTGTCCTGTCCACCCTCCCAAACCCTCCCTAGTAGGGAGGGCCCCAGATGGCGCTGCCCTCTGGACTCCCGAAACAGGCGGATTAGGTAAGTGGGGTACGATCTTGCTAAGTGGCGGTGGTGTGTGTGCGCCGCGACAGCCGTGCTATGATTCCCGCCATAGTTTCACATGGCTGAATCATAGCACGGCACGCTCTTTATGCGGCGTGTAGCTCCGCGTGGTCTCTCCTTGCTTTGCTCCGCAAAGGACTGTCGAGACCCTCGCTTCGCTCAGGTATTGCCACGCATTCCTCGCATATGCTCCGATGCGTCTAGGCTCTTGCGCTCCGCGGGGTCTCTTCCTTGCTTTGCTCCGCAAAGGGCTGTCGAGACCGTCGCTTCGCTCAGGTACTGCCACGCATTCCTCGCATAGGCTCGGATGCGTTTGGTTTGCGCTTCGCGTGAGCCTCTCTGCTTTGCTGCGCAAAGGGCGTTTGGCTCTCCGCTGCGCGGTTATATTTAAACGTCGGCGTTATACACGTCCGACTTCATTGACGGCTTTATCCAGACTGCGGTCGTAGAATTGTACGATCTTCTGGTTTGCTTCATACGCACGGAATGCGGCGTTCATATCAACCGTTGCCTGTGAAGCATCCACATTCGAGCCTTCCAGGTATCCCTGACGGATCTGCACATTATCTCCTGCAGCCATCATCCGTGACGTTGCCCCGTTTGCATCGCTGAGACTGAAATTGCCATTACCTTGACGAACCAGTTGATTCGGCTGGTCAATGACACTAATGCCAAGAGTAACCCCTGTTGGTGCGCCTGTTGCTGCATCCACGAGACGACCTTGCTCATCCACTTTAAATTGCTCTACGGAACCTGTCAACACTACAGGTTGTCCATTATTATCCAACACTTGTGAACCTGTTGAACTCAGCAATTGTCCCGTTCCTGTGATCTCGAAGTGACCATCGCGTGTATATCCGGTGTTACCTTCTGCATCCTGAACTGTAAAATACGCCTGAGGCTGGTAAGTCACCGTGCCGTCGGCCCGTACAAATTTGCCTGATGCGTCAAACGGGACAGGTTGTCCAGTCTGCGGATCATTGACAGTCATATTGGATGAAATGGAAAAATCATTTTTCTGCCCAGTCTCCATAATGGTCCCCTGCAAATTCATGGACAAACTCTCTTCCGCGAACACCCCCGTGTTCAGCTTGCCCAGCCGCTTTGTTGGAAGATTTGCATCTCCGCCTACCAAAGTAATGAGCATTTCCGGGAAGGAACGGCTTACGCTGTTCACCTGTTTATATCCCGTGGTGTTCATATTTACGATATTCTGTGTTGCTGTGTCATGGCGACGTTGTTGCGTAATCATTCCCGCAGTAGCGGTGTACAGACCTCTTAACATGAATTAACCCCTCTCCTCAAGCGCTTGACCTGCATCGCAGGTTGGCTGCTTGTCCGTTCTGCTTGCCGAGCATGGCGAACCTTTGCTTTTTATATCGGCAGATTAGAACTTTTTCTTAACCACCTGATCCAAATTATTAAGCATTATGCCTGTCCCCTTCACGACACAGTGCATTGGATCTTCCGCAACCCATACCGGTACATGCAATTCATTGGACAAAAGCTCGTCCAGTCCGTTCAGCAATGCCCCTCCACCAGTCAATACAACACCACGGTCGATAATATCCGCTGACAATTCAGGCGGTGTACGTTCCAATACCGATTTGGCTGCCACGATGATGGATTGCACGGAATCCCACAGTGCTTCCTGTACTTCTTTTCCCGATACCGTTACGGTAACTGGCAGACCGGATACCATATCGCGTCCGCGAATATCCATCTCCGTTTGGCCTCCATCCGGATGCACGGAACCAATCGCAATTTTGAGATCTTCAGCGGTCCGTTCTCCGATCATGAGCTTGTACTTGGCTTTGATAAACTTGATAATGGCTTCGTCGAACTTGTCCCCTGCGACTTTAATAGAAGAGGCGGTGACCACGTCGCCCATAGAAAGGACTGCAACGTCAGTCGTACCGCCGCCGATATCCACGACCATATTGCCGCTCGGCTGAAAAATATCCATTCCCGCACCGATCGCTGCCGCTTTCGGCTCTTCTTCCAGAAACACTTCTTTGGCACCGCTGCGTTCTGCCGCCTCACGGATGGCCTTCTGCTCCACGGAAGTAATGTTCGTTGGTGCACAGATCAGAATCCGAGGGTGGCTGTACCAGCTTCTTGCACCCACACGATTAATGAAATGTCTGAGCATCGCTTCTGTAATCTCAAAGTCAGCAATAACGCCGTCACGCAGCGGTCTAATGGCAACAATGTTACCTGGAGTACGCCCCACCATACGACGCGCTTCTTCCCCAACAGCAAGGACACGCTTCGTATCTCTTTCAATGGTCACGACGGAAGGTTCATCGAGGACAACCCCACTTCCTTTCACGTGAATAAGCACGTTGGCCGTGCCAAGATCAATACCGATATCCTTGCTAAACATAAAAGAGCCCCCAAAGTGATATTATTTGGTCAGCGTATCCTGTGAAAAAGAGTCCCTTATCACGTCACCGCTCGTTCGACAAAGTGCAACATATATATGTAAAAATCGGGCTGATAAGATGTCATAATTCGATCCTGTACCAGCTTTTAACATATCATACTTCAGGGGAGGGATTCAATGCATGTGTGAGCTTTTTGGCCTACGTCTTTGTGAAGATGCTTACGATTTGGCGGAAGCCAACACCTCACGTTTCTTACCACTCGTTTTTTTGTATTTAATTTTGGTCGCTTCACCGCCCCGCAAATGGCGGATGGACTTGTGATACTCCAAAATGTGTTTCACCTGGTCAGCAAGATCAGGGTTGATTTCCGGCAGACGCTCCGTCAGATCCTTATGCACAGTACTCTTTGACACGCCGAATTCTTTGGCTATGGTACGGACCGTATTCCTCGTCTCAACAATGCAGCGACCAATTTTGATGGTCCGTTCCTTGATGTAATCGTGCACGCTCCCGCCTCCCTACTGTGTGGATAGTTTGGTACATTATATGAGGAGCATGCCTATATATTCGCGGTTTAGAGGTGTGACAAGCTTCGAAGGTCCCATTATTTTCTGAAAAGCACAAAAAGAGCAGAGGTTTAACCCTCTGCCCATCATGTTGCTGCGGTAAAATTCATTTATTTTTCCGGAAGATATCCTTGAGGGTTAACCGGCTGTCCGTCTTCGTACACTTCAAAGTGAAGGTGGTTGCCAAGCGTTTTACCCAATTCATTGACGCCAGCGGATGCAATCGCATCTCCCTGTTTCACTTCGTCGTCCTGTTTCACTTTGACGTCTGCCAAGCTTTGGTATACCGTCTTCAGGTTATCGCTGTGTGTGATTTCCACAACTTGACCTGTGAGTGGATTTTGCTCAACCCGGGTAACTTTACCGGCAAGCGCTGCTTTGACTTCAAACGTTTTGTTATCCCCACGTGCCAGATCCACACCTGTGTTCGGGATGAATGTATCATTGTACTGCACCATTGCCGCTTCATGTTCCTCGGTTGAAGCTTCGCTATCATAGAAAGGTTTTACTACCGAAATTTCGGACGGTACCGCTACCGGCCATACAAAATTCTCCGACTTTGCAACAACTTCCACACTTTCTTCTTCGCCTACTGCTGTTCCTTCTGTACCCACCGATGCGCCTGTTTCTACTGCTTCTTTAGCAGAGTCCGGGTTCATAGCTTTGTCGCCTGTTCCCTGATAGACCCACACTAAGGTTAGTATAATGCCTGCTGCTGCGATGTAGGCTGCCGGGAAGACCCAGCGTTTGGACATTGCTCTTTTCCATGAAGAGGGCTGACTAGCCGGTACTCCTTGAGTTGTTTTAGGAGTTTCTTCTTGGTTTGTTTTTTTGTTTTGTTCATTCATGTTAATCACCTCAGTAACAAGTGTTACCGGGTGCAACTCTTTTATACACGCGCGACTCTAATTATTTTCACGGAGGTTTCAGAGAGTGCTATATATGTTGGAGATGAGTGTTAGTTCGTGCGCCGCTTCGGGGCCAGAAAACCTTTCGACCGCTGGTTACTACCAGATTTCTTCTATCACCTTCTTCAAAGGTGAAATCCGGTAGTAAAGGCGGACACTTTGTTTCTACAGGTCTTTTCTGTCCCCTGCGCTCCCCATACGCTAGCACTCTCCGCATATATTGCCGAATCTCGAAAGCCCCGGAATGGGTGTTGGTAGACTGGTCTGGATTGGCTGTAGAGGCCAATCCTTCTATGAAGTGCAATTATCGGTGAGAGCGAAATGATATAGGATGTGACTGGATAATACAGATGTAAGGTGCTCTAGGTTCGTTAAAGTGAGATGTGAGATTAGAGATTGACGATGCCACATCAATAATAACTGTTCAATACAACATTTAGATTTAAAAGAAGCTGAATCATGATTGGTTACAGTATAGTTAGAAGTTGCTTGGTAGACAGGGAACATAAATCAATTTTTTAACCTTAGGGCTTGGAAACCTGATTTCAACGTTCTGGTTCTGTTTTGGTTTTGGTTCGGCTGCTTATTGCGAATGAGCATGTGGTGAATGACAGTACCCTCATTTTCCCTAATGATTAGATAATAAAATATTTCTAACGAACTCAGGCGGCCTTATTGGCGGGGAAATCGTGGCTTAGGAATTCTAACGAACCCTAGACACGCTAATTACTCTCATGGGCGCTATTATGGCTCAAATTCGGTGGTATATCGTGATATAACATGTCTGAGATTCGTTAGAATTTCCATTCGTTGTGATAACGCCCAATAAGGCCTCTCAGATTCGTTAGCGCGACTGGTATGTGGGAAGTCTGATGAGTTCCAAACCTAAACTGCTCTCATTCCTATACTTTTGCACACATTCGCACATATTCCTACCCATTTGAATTATTTCGCTTTATCCATCCGTGTTCATCTCGCCTACTTCAATGCTAGCATCTTGGATGCCTGTCCGAATGAAATGCCGGTATAGTAGTGTTTGAGAATCTGGGTGGCCGTGTGTCCCTCCTGCGCCATGCCGTTTGCTCCCCATTGGCTCATGCCAACCCCATGACCGTAACCGTACGTTGTAATCTGGATTTCGTCACCTGTGGTCTTCCAACTGAACTGGCTGGATCTTAATCCGAGCAGCTTACGGACCTCAGGGCCGCTGAATGTTTCACCTGCGATCTGCATTTCCTTAATCCGATGCCCTTTGGTTGTAGACAATACTTCCATCCACGATCCACTCTTCTGGGTGGTAACCGGAATGGCATCCAAGTTCAACTTCTGCAGAATCTCGTTACGCTTCATGGTGACGGTCTGCTTGAATCCTGGTGCCAGGTTTTTGTCCCACGGACTGTCTACACTTTGCAGATACGGCACAGCGTTCCCCCATACATCCTCAGCATTCTCGGTATACCCATTACTTGTAGAAAAAAAGGATGCCGTGATCGCCTTGCCCTGGTAGGTCATCACCGTATCTCGACTTTCGCGGACAGCCTGTTGCAGCTTCTCCCATTCCTTCGCCTTCCCTAGACGCGTCCAATCCGCTTTCACCTGATCTGGCGGAATAAACACCTGATGGCTGACCGTATCCGTCACATCTGCAGTACCCGATGGCACACCGCTTGTATCACTAGCAGCAAGTCTTCGCACGATAAATGTGCGAGCTGCTATCGCCTGTGCCTTTAACGCCTCCAATCTGAATTCCGCTGGCATCTCAGCTGCCACTACCCCGGTAACATAGTCTTCCAATGGCAGATTCATCGTTGTGCCCGTTGCAGACAGGTATACGCGTACTTTAGGTTCAGGGTAGGTAACAGGAACGGCTGGCGCAGGAGCTGGAGTTCTTGTACTGCTTGAATCTGTTGGAGCAGGGATCGGCTTTGGTGATTCGTTTGTCCGCGGCCATACCAAAATTACCGGAATCAGCAACGCCATTGCCAATAAGGCAGATACAGCGGCAGCAGGTTGCCATCGCGTCGTATTACGTCCCCATCGGGGTTTTCGTCCAAATGTACGCATTCGACGACGCTTCACACGGCGGAACTGGTCCAGCTCAATAACAGGTATATGAATATGCTCGGTTGTCTTTCGGTTCAGTTCATCTGTCGACACCCGTCCTGGATTGGATAATCTTGCAGGCTGTGATGGAACAGTCCTCAGGTTCGATGGGGCAGGCTTGTCTTTTTCCACTCCAGAAACGGTATTTCCCTCCGGCTCTTGCATACCTGGACGAGGGACAAGGGGTACCTTTACCTGTACACGAGCTTCTTTCATTCGAATATAACCCTCCGTTATCTATGGCCGGTCATGTGCCGGTCGTGTTGTTCAAATCCATAGTTTAGGTTATGAGCTGGCTTGATCTGATAGAACCTGATTTAAGAGAAACGAGGCCCTTTTCGTTCTGTTCAATTTTCTGTTTTCTTTAGCTATGTACATCTTAGAAACGTTGATCTGTCGCTGAATACCGGTGTTTAGCTAGATCAGACACTCTATATAAAGTACGCTCTTTCATTTGGTTCGGGATCGATACAGAATACGATGTTATGCTATACAAGTTAGGACCAGCTATTAATAGAATCAGGTATCAACTATCTCGTTGGCTTCTTAAAAATAAACACAAAAAAAGCCAAGCCAGATGGCTTAGCTTTATCATTTTTTACAATATACGTTCCATCGCATGCATAATCCACACAACCGTGTGACTCATAATAGAGGGACCATATTTTTTCTATTCAAAACCAGTGTTAAGCCAAAGTTGGTTGCACCTTAAACATCGGTACTTCTTTCTCCACTTTTTCACTAGGTGCTTTGGTTGCTTCCAGCTTAGGCTCATCAACCGAGATCCGATAGATGTCAGCGCCAAGTCCGTTAAGCTTCTCAGCGAGATGTACATAGCCACGGTCGATGTGATGAACACCGCCCACTTCCGTTGTACCTTCAGCAACAAGACCTGCAATAATGAGTGCGGCACCCGCACGCAAATCGGTAGCCGTTACTTTGGCACCCTTCAGTTTGGCGTTACCTGTGATGATGGACGAACGTCCTTCAACTTTGATCTCCGCATTCATCAATTGGAATTCATCCACATGCATGAATCGGTTTTCAAAAACAGTCTCTGTCACGACACTTGTTCCTTCAGATGCAAGCAAGAGTGCCATCATCTGGGATTGCATATCTGTCGGGAATCCTGGGTATGGTAATGTTTTCACATCCACAGCCTTAAGAGGACGATCTGCGATTACACGCACGCCATTCTCATCCGGTTGGATTGTTACACCCATCTCTTCAAGCTTCGCGATAACGGAGCCTAAATGATCAGAGATTGCACCTTCAATGTACACGTCACCACCAGAAATTGCAGCAGCAGCCATATACGTACCAGCTTCTACCCGATCCGGAATAACGGTATGTGTAACACCTGTCAGTTTCTCCACACCTTCAATGCGGATCACTCCAGTACCAGCACCACGTACGATGGCACCCATTCCATTCAGGAAGTTGGCAAGATCCACAATCTCAGGTTCTTTTGCCGCGTTCTCCAGAACAGTTACACCTTCGGCCAATGTTGCAGCCATCATAATATTTTGAGTGGCACCTACGGAAGCCACATCCAGATAAATTTTCGCACCACGCAACCGTCCTTGGCTACGAGCTTCGATATAACCTTGGCCCAAGCTGATCTCTGCGCCCATGGCTTCAAAACCTTTCAAATGCTGATCAATAGGCCGTGTACCGATGGCACATCCACCAGGAAGTGAGATTCTTGTATGACCCATACGAGTCAACAAAGGCCCCATGACCAGGAAAGACGCCCGCATTTTACTTACCCATTCATACGGGGCTTCACAGGAAGTAAGTTTCTCCGCATTTACGGTAATCACTTCGTCCCGGTATGTAACTCCCGCTCCCAGCGATTCCAACACCTTGTTAATCGTCATCACATCGTCTAGAGGAGGCGCGTCAATAATAACGCTTTGTCCTTCTTCCCCTAAGAGAGAGGCAGCGATGATCGGAAGAACAGAATTTTTAGCGCCGCTAACTTTGACACTTCCGGTCAACCTTTTGCCACCGCGGACGATAAATTTGCTCATCATGGTTCCCTCCGCGCTTTTATTCCCTTTTCTTCATTCCGGAATACGTAAGCCCCACTATGCTAGAAAGGACTGTTGCTGTGTGTGGAATTTCGACATATTCTGGCATATTGCCACAGATGTCTGTTCAGAAAAGAATTGGTTTTTATAATCCATATCAATGATACCATGTGCCGTGCATCTTGCTATTCAGCATGTAAAAATCAGTGTCTTACAAGCCAGCAGAGCATCAGAACAGACAGAGTGGGATGGTTATTAGCCGGCATGAACCGGATATCCCGTTTATAACTACAAAATAAGTGAACAATTGTGAATTCCCTAACTTCCATCATAACATTGTTGAATTGTACGATACAAGCATTTTTACATAAAACATCTCAAATTCATCCAATTTTACGTCACATTTTTTTCTTAATTTCTTTACCGACAACTCATACTCTAATTGTTAACACAATTAATCGATGTTATTCGACAATGAGCAGCTTGAAGAACCTAACAGATGATTAACCAACCATCTCAACATTAAAACAAATTACGCAACATTTGAGTCCAGGACAAGTAGTCAATGACAAAGCCAGCAACGGCATGCCCCAAAATGATGGCGAGCAACAAATGCAACAGTCTTCCCTGAGCACCTCGTGGTTGCCTGATGATTAAATCCAGTTTGAGATTTGTCAAAGCCCACCAAGACAACGCAATACATAACAGGGAGACGATAATTGAGACCAAGCCATTGGTGCTTAACGCCTGGTTCACCTGATTCGTCAGATCAGTATCCATATATTCTTTACCTCCACATTTGTTGCAGCGATCAGCATATCATATGCCCGGCACCCATAACTTGTTAGTATACTGGAATGTCTTAAGCACAACATACTGAGCGTACTGTCAGATTTACTCCTGCCAGGCAGGAATCTCCTGATGCCCAATCACCGAGCAGCAACAATGCGGCTGTGCATGACTATGGAATCTACTACGCAGCTTCCTGCTTCTGCTGACTCTATGGAATATAGGCTCTTTCATCATACATTGTCAATTACATTGATTTCCACTTCTAAAATATTTTAATTTTAAAATGCCGGGATTTTGTGACTAAAACGACATAAAAGAGCGCTATTTCGATATCGATTCTGTCATTTCCTCGGAAATAATTTAAATTTACTCATGAAAAAAATGGTTCTCTTAGTGGTAAATGCGCCCACTACTTTAGTCCTACATTCTATTCAAATTCTCATAATCGGTGAATATTTTGCTTAAAATACTTCTGTTTACTGAAGGGATAGGATGGATTTGTGGTCAGCCATTTTGATATATTCGATAAAACAATTCTATCAAACAAACTCAAAAAAGCCCGGCAGACTAAGCCGCCAGGCTTCCAAGAATCGTTTATTTGCCGAACACATTAATCCGGTTAACCGCTTTTTGCAGCGCAATCTCTGCACGACGGTGATCAAAGTGGTCCTGATTGCTTTGGCTTGCAAGCCGACGTTCTGCCCGCTCTTTCGCCGCACGCGCACGATCCACATCAATGCTTTCCGGGAATTCAGCACTCTCTGCGAGTACAACAACCTTATCTTTACGAACTTCGATAAACCCGCCACCGATAGCAACTCGTTTATTTTCTTTTCCGTTATGGATATAGATTGGTGCAATCTGCAAAGGTGTAACCATAGGAATATGACCTGGCAGAATGCCCAGTTCCCCTTCAATACCACGAGCCGTAATGCTATTCACCTGTTCTGAATAGACCAAACGCTCAGGTGTTACGATTTCCAACAAAAAGGTGCTCAATTCCATCCCTCCTGAAATATCCGAAGGATAGCCCGCTTCATAAGGACAATCCTGGATTCAGACTAAACCAGTGTTTTGGCTTTCTCCACTGCCTCTTCAATTGTACCAACAAAGAGGAAAGCTGCTTCCGGAAGATCATCATACTTACCTTCGAGAATCTCTTTAAAGCTGCGCACCGTTTCTTTAACTGGAACGTATTTACCCGGAATACCGTTAAATGCTTCAGCAACGTGGAAAGGCTGGGACAAGAAACGTTGGATTTTACGAGCACGGTATACAAGCGCTCTATCTTCTTCACTCAACTCGTCCATACCCAGGATTGCAATGATATCTTGCAATTCATTGTAACGTGCCAAGATACGTTTAACGCCTTGAGCTACGCTGTAGTGTTCTTCACCTACAACTTCAGGGGACAAGATCCGGGAGCTGGAAGCCAGTGGATCTACCGCAGGGTAGATACCCATCTCGGAAATTTTACGCTCCAAGTTCGTCGTTGCATCCAAGTGAGCAAACGTCGTTGCAGGAGCCGGGTCAGTGTAGTCATCCGCAGGCACGTAGATGGCCTGGATGGATGTTACAGAACCTTTTTTCGTTGATGTGATACGCTCTTGCAGTTGACCCATTTCTGTTGCCAGCGTAGGTTGGTAACCTACCGCGGAAGGCATACGTCCAAGCAAGGCAGATACTTCTGAGCCCGCTTGGGTGAAACGGAAGATATTATCGATAAAGAGCAACACGTCACGGCCTTCTTCATCACGGAAGTATTCCGCCATCGTCAGACCTGTGAGGGCTACACGAAGACGTGCGCCTGGAGGCTCGTTCATTTGTCCGAAGACCATTGCTGTTTTGTTGATAACGCCGGAATCACTCATCTCGTGATACAAGTCATTACCTTCACGTGTACGCTCACCAACACCCGCAAATACGGAGATACCGCCGTGCTCTTGTGCGATGTTGTTGATCAATTCTTGAATGGTTACCGTCTTACCTACACCGGCACCACCGAAGAGACCGATTTTACCACCTTTAGCATAAGGAGCAAGCAAGTCGATAACTTTGATTCCTGTCTCCAGCATTTCTGCTTGGGTAGTCAGTTCATCAAATGCAGGTGCTGAACGGTGAATCGGGTTCTTGTGCTCAGCAGCTACGGCACCGCCAGTATCAATTGCTTCGCCGAGTACGTTAAATACACGACCCAGTGTTGCTTCTCCGACGGGTACAGAGATTGGTGCTCCTGTATCTAAAGCTTCCATACCACGAACAAGTCCATCCGTGGAGGACATCGCAATACAACGTACTCGGTTGTCACCCAGATGTTTCGAAGCTTCGAGTGTAAGGTTTACACTAACGCCGCTCTCACTTACTGTAGTGATCGTAATGGCATTGAGGATTTCCGGCAGACCGCCGCGATCAAACTCGACGTCAACAACCGGACCCATGATGCTCACAACGCGTCCTTTGTTCATCTTAACGTTCCCCTCCTACAAGCCTGCTACTTTTGCAAAAATAATGTACCGTTCGTTTATCTTTGCTCTGCAAGCCTTCATTAATAAAAAAACGGTTAGCCTTGTGCTGCGTTGGCACCTGCCACAATTTCCGTAATCTCCTGCGTAATCGCCGCTTGACGGGCACGGTTGTATGTCAATGACAAGTCGTTAATGAGTTTGGATGCATTTTTGGTTGCATTACCCATTGCCGTCATTTTCGCGCCGAGCTCACTTGCCTTACCGTTCAGAAGTGCACCATAGATCAGCGTTTCCGCGTAACGCGGAAGCAAGACCTCAAGTACAGCTTCAGCAGACGGCTCGTATTCGTAGCTTGCCGTTGGTCCTTCCGCAGCAGTTACCTCAGGTGTTTCCATCGGAAGAAGTTTTTCTACCGTAGGAATCTGGGTCAACGCATTCACAAAGCGGTTATAACAAATGTACAATTCATCAAATTCAGCCAGTTCAAACCCATGAACAGCTTCGTGTGCGATGGATTTGATGTCTGCAAATGAAGGCGAATCCGACAGATCCGTTGTTGTGGATGCCATCGCAATTTCACGACGTCTGAAGTAATCGCGTCCTTTACGTCCAATGACGAACAATTCGTAGTCATCCTGGGAGTTGTGGCGCTCTTTGAGCGTCTGATTAACCTGACGCAAAACGTTCGCATTGTATCCACCTGCAAGACCACGGTCCGATGTAATGATCAGGTAAGCTGTCTTTTTGACCGGACGGCTCTCCAGCATCGGATGCTGTATACCTTGCGTGCTTGATGCAATACTAGCTACAACTTCTTTCAGTTTCTCCGAATAAGGACGGGCTGCTTCCGCTTTTTCCTGCGCTTTACGCAGTTTTGCAGCAGCTACCATCTCCATTGCTTTGGTGATCTGCTTGGTGCTTTGTACGCTTTTAATTTGCCGCTTAATTTCGCGCATGCCTTTTGCCATGATTTCACCACCTTAAAGTTTTGACAGAGTCAAAACTACATCGTAAGCATCATCTTTTTTTGACAGAGTCAAAGTATTACATGCAGACATGCGGAATCGGTTAGACAACTCCGCACCTGCAATCATTTATTTAGACAGAGACAGCAAAGCTCTTTCTGAACTTCTCAATTGCACCTTTCAGTGCATTTTCGTTGTCTGCAGTCAATTCTTTAGTATCACGGATGGATGCAAGAATCTCCGGATGGCTGCTCTCCATGAACGCGAGGAATTCACGCTCGAAACGAGTAACGTCACCTGTTGGAATCTCATCCAGGAATCCTTTAACCGCAGTGTACAAGCTGACAACCTGTTGTTCTACAGGCAGAGGCTGGTTAACACCTTGCTTCAGGATTTCCATCATACGCGCACCACGATTCAGGCGGGCCTGAGTCGCTTTATCCAGATCGGAACCGAACTGGGAGAACGCTTGAAGCTCACGATATTGAGCGAGGTCGAGACGCAGGGAACCTGCAACCTTTTTCATCGCTTTGATCTGAGCAGAACCACCGACACGGGATACGGAAATACCTACGTTGATCGCCGGGCGTTGTCCAGCATTGAACAAGTCAGCTTCCAGGAAGATTTGTCCGTCCGTGATGGAGATTACGTTCGTTGGGATGTATGCAGATACGTCGGAAGCTTGTGTTTCAATAAACGGCAGTGCGGTTAAAGAACCACCACCAAGTTCATCATTCAGCTTCGCAGCACGCTCCAGCAAACGGGAGTGCAGGTAGAAGACGTCACCCGGATAAGCCTCACGGCCCGGTGGACGACGAAGCAACAAGGAAAGCTCACGATATGCAGAGGCTTGTTTGGTCAAGTCATCATAGATAACCAGAACGTGCTCGCCTTTGTACATGAAGTACTCACCCATCGAACAACCGGAATACGGTGCGATGTACAAGAGTGGTGATGGATCGGAAGCTGCTGCAGTTACAACGATTGTGTACTCCATTGCGCCTTTACGACGAAGAGTTTCCACAACTTGAGCAACCGTAGACTGTTTCTGACCAATAGCCACGTAGATACACTTCATGCCGCTACCTTTTTGGTTCAGGATCGCATCAATCGCGATGGATGTTTTACCTGTTTGACGGTCACCGATGATCAACTCACGTTGTCCGCGACCGATTGGAACCATTGCATCAATGGCTTTGATCCCTGTTTGCATCGGCTCATGAACCGATTTACGATCCATTACGCCTGGTGCTTTACCTTCAACCGGACGGAATTCCGTTGTAGCGATTGGCCCTTTGCCATCTACAGGAATACCGAGCGGGTTCACAACGCGTCCAATCAATGCTTCGCCTACAGGCACTTGCATGATTTGACCAGTACGTTTCACTTGGTCACCTTCACGAATATCGTAGTAAGGTCCCAGGATAACGACACCGACATTGCTTTCTTCGACGTTCATGGCGAGTCCCATAACACCGCTTGGGAATTCAACCAACTCGTTGGACATGACGTTCTCAAGTCCGTAAACACGAGCGATACCATCACCAACCTCGATTACCGTTCCGACTTCGACTACATCGATATCGGTCTTGTATTGTTCGATTTGGCTCTTAATTAATGTACTGATTTCTTCTGGTTTGATACTCAAGTGTCCTCACCCCAATCTACTGTACTCGTCTGTTAAAAGACTGCTCAAGACGTTCGAGCTTGCCAGCCAAGCTGCCGTCATAGATCGTATCGCCAATGGCGACTTTCAATCCGCCCAGCAGAGTCGGATCAACAATGTTCTCGATACGAATCTTTTTATTCACACGGCCACCGAATTCACGAGCTACCGCTTCTTTTTCTTCATCATTCAACGCATAAGTCGAATAGACACGTGCATCAGCGATGCCCAGCGACTCACCTTGGATCTTCCGATAATCATTCAGCAAGTCTCCCAGCAATTCAACGCGTCCGCGCTCAATCAACAACAAGACTGTACGAAGGACTGAATCGGATACCTTACCATCAAGACTTGAGTGAATTACGTTCTGCTTGGCTTCATCAGAAATATTAGGGGATACGATAAATTTCTCGATATCTGCATCTCCGGTCAATGCACTGACTACTGCAACCAGTTCCTGTTCAACCTCAAGCACCTGCTGTTGCTGAAGAGCAACTTCGAACAATGCTTTCGCATAACGCTTGGCAACAATCGTATCGCGGCTCATTGTCGGCCTCCTACCTCATTGAGGTATTGGTTCACAAGCTCTTCTTGTGCAGGACCGTTCTCAACTTCTTTTTTGATCAACTTGGATGCAATCTGAACGGAAGCTGTACCCAGTTCGCTGCGAAGTGCTGCGACTGCTTTGTTCTTCTCGCTCTCGATTTCGCGTACTGCATCGTCTTTCAGACGATTAGCTTCAGCTTTTGCATCAGCCAAAATCGATTCAGCTTGTTTGCCACCCGTTTGTTTGGACTGTTCAATGATGTCGTAAGCATCTTGACGTGCTTGCTCAAGAGCTTGTTTTTGTTCCTCCACATAGGCAATGGCCTGTTCCCGAGTCTGTGCAGCCTCATTCATCTGCGTCATCACGAGTTCACGACGTTTTTCCATAATGGAGAACAAAGGCCCGAAGGCATAACGGCTAAGCAGCCAGTATAAAATTGCAAATGCAACAATCGCAAGAAGCGTATTTTCCCATATGAAACTCAATCTGTTCACTCCTTCCTGGAGGTATCCTTGAAACGTCATCCGTTAGAACGGACATTACCTAAAAAGAAGGCGCGGATGGCTATGGCCTTCCCCGCCAAACCTTTAAAATTTAATTAAGCCATACCGTAGAACATGAACGCGAGTACCACACCGATGATCGGCAATACCTCAATCAAACCTACACCGATAAACATTGTTGTTTGAAGAGTGGATTTAGCTTCTGGTTGACGGGCAATACCTTCCACCGTTTTGCTGATTACCATACCGTTACCAATACCTGCGCCAAACGCGCCCAGTCCTGCAACAATTGCTGCTGCGATTAATGCCATTGCTCCCATTTGTATATCCTCCTTAAAATGATAAATCGAATTTTTTATTGTTCAGCCTGGTGAAGAAATCTTCGTAGGGCTTGAAACTTAATGCTCGTCGTGCGTCTCGATGCTCTGTGAAATGTACACCATCATCAAGATAACAAACACAAATGCCTGGATCGCGCCGATAAAGATACTAAAGCCTTGCCACACCATAAGTAGCGGAATCGCTGCAATAGCACCAAACACTTTAAATGTGGTCAGTTTTAGGATCGTTGCGATCAGTACCTCACCCGCGAAGATATTCGCGAATAGACGCATACCGTGTGTCAACAGCTTGGATGCCGTCTCAATCAAGTTGATTGGCAAGAACAAGGCGAATGGCTTCAGGTAATGCTGGAGATATCCTTTTGTGTTGCGGAACAATCCTAGTCCATGAGATACAAGGAACGCTACAAGAGCTAGTCCCATCGTTACAGACAAGTCGGCTGTCGGTGATTTCCACCAAGCCAATTCAACGTGTGGGTGTGCTTCAGGGTCCTTGGCATGCGCTTTTTCAAACGCCTCCACCGCTGTAACAATCGGCTTACCGAATACCTGTGCCTGATTAACATCTGTTACCTCAGATACAGCCACGAGCGGAAGGCCGAGCATGTTCCCTACAAAAATGAACATAATCATGGAAAGAGCGAGAGAGATAAAATGTTTACCTTTCTTCATATCCATTGTGCTGGAAATCAGATTGCGGACGAATTCTACTGCCCACTCCATAAAATTTTGCAGCTTGCCGGGATTTTCAACGGATAATCTCCGTGTTGCCAGTACAGCAAAAATAAAAACAATTGCACCTGTAACTACCAGCATCAACAGAACCGATAGATCCAGTCGAAATCCGCCAAGCATAATAATTGGAGCTTCATGCATATTTTTCTCACCCCTTTCTCGACTTGAAAGCTGCAGCCCTTAACATCATTCTGCTCTGCGGGAATGGACAATCCCTATAATCAGTAAGGAAAATTGTGCAATGACGAGACCGCCTGCAACCGCATATGTATTGAAGTACTGCGGAAAGCGCATCGATATAAATATACCGAGCACAGCGAGTGCCGCTCTTGTCAAAAATCCCAGGTTCACACGCTTCAAGTTACCTTCTGCCGCATCATCAGACATTTTCCTTACTTTGTAGCCCAAGTAAAATGCATTGATCCAGCTAATTCCTGTACCCAGGGCCAGTCCCAAAGCAATTGTCTCCACACGTGGCATAAAGGCCGCTGCGAGAAAACAAATCATAAGAAAGTACATGATGAAAACAGTCATCGATCTGCGGTATCTGGTTAGTTCACTCATCACTTTCCCCCATGAATTTTTTCGCGATAAAGTAGATGCTTACACCGCCTGCCGCAAGAAAAAAGAGAACGCTTACGGCGATCCATATTCCGTTACCTCCGATGGTCTTGTCCAACCAGGAGCCAGCGTAATATCCGGCAACAGCGAGAATGGCAACCTCGATCCCAAAAGCTGTCACGAGCCCCATCGCTTTCCATACATTATCGTCATGGTTACGGGATGAATTTGGTTTGTTCGAATCGGCCATTTTCCACGCCACCCTTGCAATCCCAGTTAATTTTACTGAATGATGAGAGCCTTTGTCAATTGAATGATTTTAGCGTTTTAAAGGGGAAAACGACGGGAATACAGACCCTCAAAGCCCATAAACCCGCGTAAACCGTACAGTTTAACTGTATGCTTGCCCTTTATAAATCCGTCAGAAAAAATGTATTATTTTTTGAATTTTCTGTGAAATGATTCCGGACGCTCACTATTTACACCAAAATGGTGCAGAATCGCATTGACAATTCTTTCCGAAGCATGTCCATCACCGTATGGATTGGCAGCCTGACTCATGCTTTCATACAGGGTTTTGTCTGTAAGCAGAGCTTTGGTTCGTTCATACACAAGTTCCTCTTCGGTACCTACCAATTCCAGCGTTCCGGCTTCAATACCTTCCGGGCGTTCTGTTGTATCGCGCAATACGAGCACAGGCACACCAAACGAAGGCGCTTCTTCCTGCAAACCGCCTGAATCGGTCAAAATCAAGTGAGTGTGCGGGTAAAAGTTATGCAAATCCACCACGTCTAGTGGATCAATTAATTGAATACGGGGATGATTCCCCAAAATCGCGTGAGCCGGCTCCTTCACAGCAGGACTTGGATGCACCGGGTACACGATGGCAATATCTTCGAATTCGTCGGCAATCCGCTTGACGGCCTGGAAAATGTTGCGGTGAGGCTCGCCCTGAGATTCACGGCGATGAGCTGTCATCAGCACAAGGCGTTTGCCTTGGGCCCAATCAAGTACCGGGTGTGTGTAGTCCTCCCGTACTGTATATTGAAACACATCTGTTACCGTGTTGCCTGTGACGTACGTACTAGACTCCGATTTATTTTCTTTGGCAAGATTGGAAGAAGACCAATCCGTAGGCGCAAAGTGTAGATCAGCCAGTACTCCCGTCAGCTGACGGTTCATCTCTTCCGGATATGGAGACAGCTTGTTCCACGTCCGCAGCCCCGCTTCCACATGTCCTACCTGAATCTGTTGCAGGAATGCTGCGTAGCTCGCCACAAAGGTAGTTAATGTATCCCCATGAACCAGTACAATATCCGGCTTAGCTTCGGCTAACACCGGTTCCAGACCGCCAAGCACACGAATTGTAATTTCATTCAATGTCTGACGGTCTTTCATTACATCCAGATCATAATCGGGATGAATGTCGAAAACTTCAAGTACCTGATCCAACATCTGGCGATGCTGCGCAGTTACGCAAACAATAGATTCAATAGACTCAGGGTGTTTCTGCAATTCCAAAATAAGCGGAGCCATCTTGATGGCTTCCGGACGCACCCCGAAGATCGTCATGACTTTAATTTTGTTGGACATTCGAGCAAAGCCCCTTTTCTACTCCGCATGCAATATGCTTATTTAGTGCCGTATAGACGGTCTCCTGCATCTCCAAGCCCTGGAACGATATAACCATGATCATCCAGACGGTCGTCCAATGCTGCTACATAGATGTCCACATCGGGATGTGCATCTTGCACAGCTTTTACGCCTTCCGGTGCTGCAACCAGATTCATCATTTTGATTTGGGTACAGCCACGTTTTTTGAGCACGTCAATAGCTGCAATTGCCGAACCACCCGTTGCCAGCATCGGATCAATTACAATCAATTGACGCTCTGTTACGTCTGTAGGCAGTTTGGTGTAGTATTCTACCGGTTGCAGTGTTTCCGGGTCACGGAACAGACCAACATGTCCAACTTTTGCCGCTGGCAACAATTTCACAACGCCATCCAGCATTCCGAGTCCTGCGCGCAGAATCGGCACCAGTCCGAGCATACGTCCAGAGATGACTTTACCTTGTGTTGCAGCTACAGGTGTCTGTACATCAATCGTTTCCAGTTCAACATCTCTTGTAATCTCATAAGCCATCAACGTTGCTACTTCATCCACCAATTCACGAAAATCTTTCGTATTCGTACGCATGTCGCGTATAAACGTCAGTTTGTGTTGAATCAAAGGGTGATCACATATTACTAATTTTCCCATCTAATTTGTCCCTCCGGTAAGTTCTTCATGTTCAGCATTTCCAAATATACCTAGCCACCATTCATGGGCTCGATAAATCCTGTATATTATATCATCACCAACAACGAATTACACCATCAAAGGGCACCCAATCATTACAGATTACCGAATCCTATAAAAAACAGGACCGGAAAATGATCCATCCGGTCCTGTTTTGCTCCTGCTGTTATGTCATTGAGTATGTTCAAAAACGTGTAACCACTGATGATGCTCCGCATACCGAATGACCTTCCGATCGCTGTTATCCCCTGATTTCTTTGATCCAATTATAATTGTTGAAATCTGGGGATAAAGGCGAGCGCTACGCTTCTTCAGGTTCTTTCGGTTTGCTCCGTCCGAGTGTTTACATTGAAAAACTCAAATACAAACACCATGAGCAAAGTTTTTTAGTATTTAAGATCTGTATAGAGTGGGAATTGGTCTGTCAGTGCAGTCACTTCTGCACGAGCTTCATCCAGCTTCGCTGTATCTTTTGGATTTTTCAATGTTTTGGCAATGATCTTACCAATAGCAACCATCGCTTCTTCGTTCATGCCACGGGAAGTTGCAGCAGGTGTACCAATTCGAATACCGCTCGTTACAAACGGACTTGTAGGGTCGAATGGAATTGCATTTTTGTTCACGGTAATACCGATGGAATCAAGCACATGCTCAGCTTCCTTACCTGTGATGTTCACGCTGCGTGTGTCGATCAGCATCAAGTGGTTATCTGTACCACCGGATACGATGTTCAATCCTTCAGCGATCAGTGTTTCAGCCAGAACCTGTGCGTTTTTCACGACATTTTGTGCATATGTTTTGAACGAAGGTTGCAAAGCTTCTCCGAATGCTACCGCTTTGGAAGCGATCACGTGCATCAGAGGTCCACCTTGGGAACCAGGGAATACCGCTTTATCAATCGCTGCTGCCCACGCTTTGCGGCACAGAATCATACCACCACGAGGTCCACGCAGCGTTTTGTGTGTTGTTGTTGTTACGAAATGCGCATGTGGAACCGGGTTTGGATGCAAACCAGCAGCAACCAGTCCTGCGATGTGAGCCATGTCCACCATGAACAAAGCGCCTACATCATTGGCGATGGAAGCCAGCTTTTCAAAATCAATGGTACGCGGATATGCACTTGCACCAGCAACGATCAGACGAGGGCGGTGTTTGAAAGCCGCTTTGCGTACTTCATCATAATCAATCAGGAATGTATCTTCCTGTACGCCGTATGCTACGAAGTTGTACAGCAAACCGGATGCGTTAACCGGGCTACCGTGTGTGAGGTGTCCACCATGGGCAAGGTTCATACCGAGTACAGTATCACCAGGTTTCAACGCTGCAAGATATACTGCCATGTTGGCTTGTGCACCGGAGTGAGGTTGAACATTCACGTGTTCTGCTCCGAACAATTCTTTTGCACGATCACGCGCGATGTCTTCAACGATGTCCACATGCTCACAACCGCCATAGTAACGTTTACCTGGATATCCTTCAGCGTACTTGTTGGTCAGAACAGATCCCATTGCTTCGATTACTGCTTCACTTACGATGTTCTCGGATGCAATCAGTTCGATGTTATTCTGTTGACGTTTCAGTTCAAGATTCATCGCTTCCAGTACTGCCGGGTCATTCTTGCGCAATTGTTCCATGATTAAATTCCTCCCAGTTTATAAGTGAATTTATAAAGTGAAACTAATGTTTACACGAAAACGGCGAGTGCAACACCAATCTGAAGAAACGAAGTAGTCGCCAAAAAGCTTTCTTTAGAAAGCTACTCCGGAAGCATAGGCTATCACCGGATTTCCCCTTTAAATAGGGAATAAAAAATCTGGGGATAACAGCGATCGGAAGATGGTGATGCAATCAAAGTCAGGAGTGTAACCCAATTAGTCTCGCTTTATATGTTAGTCACAAAATGTTGAATCTGGTTGTTCTTCCATACGATACACCGCGCGTTCGCCGCCAATCAACTTCGGACGAGTCAACGCTGTGGTCACACGTGCATCTCCAACATAGCGGAGCGCTGTACGATAGGGTACGGCTACATGCCGGAGATGCATCCCAATCATCGTCTCCCCAATGTCCAGTCCCGCATGGGCCTGCACATGTTCAGCCAGGCATGGATCGGTCAGCGAACGATATGCTGCGGATGCCATTGAACCTCCGGCCTTGGGCACGGGTACTGCACCAACCTCGGTCAATCCAAGACGAGTAAGCACAGAACGCTCCATTACCAGCGCACGGTTCAGATGCTCACAACATTGGAATACCGTGTCAAAACCGAATTCCTCCTGCACCTCGCGTATACCCGCAAGAAGCTGCTGTGCCACTTCAATGGCACCACTCGTACCAATCCGAGCGCCTGCGACTTCACTTGTGCTTGTACCGATCACAACGATCTGTCCAGGCCCAAGCTGTCCAGCAAGCGCCAGTTCATGCAGAATAGACGCGGTCTGTTCCTGCAATCCGGGTTGTTCCGAATCTAACTCTATAGTCATCCTATCATCGCCTCCCGATAAAATCATGCCCGCTGTCTCTTGGCTGTCCTTCGTATTCTTGCACGGCATCTCAGGTACTATTATAGCGAATAATCAGATGAAAGACGAAAAAAAGAGCAGTCTGCGGGTAACGCAGAATTGCTCTTTTGCCCAGGCGACCGGCCGTTTGTTCCGGTGCTCCATCGTGGTTATGCCCACTTCGTCGCCAGTTACACCGGATCCCTGTTTTCCCCTTCATCATAAAACAACCCGCGGCTAAAATCAACGGTTAATTTACATCAAGCGCCCTATTTCTATAACCTGCCCCGTAGGATCAGAATTATGCCAGCTTATCCAAAAGCCGGTCCAATGCCGTCCGAATCTCAGCTGCAGCTATATTGTAATCATCACGACTTCCCCCAAACGGATCGGAGATGTCGAAACTTGGAATTCGTTGTCTAATCTCAATGGCTCGCTCACGCTCCGATGCTAGGATCTCTTGCCCAAGGGCACGTTTCATCTCAAGCGTTGCAAACAGGCTGTCCAACTCCTGAACATCACTTAATACCTGTTCATCATCCTCCACATATTCTTTCAATGTGTAGGTTTTGTGGACTGAATCGGGAAAAACCTGCATGACATGCTGCTTATGACTCCGTGTTAATGTAAGAACCAGATCGGCCCAACCTACCAAGTTAGAGCTAAGCTGTGTGGAATGAGGTGGACCTTCAACGTTATGATCTCTCAAAACCGCTTCAGCATGTCGGGAGATCGGCATACCCGACGTTGCTGCCACACCTGCGGAGCGAACCTCTACCTGAATGCCGCGCTCCGATGCCAGTTTTCGCAAAAGCCCCTCTGCCATGGGGCTGCGGCACGTATTTCCTGTACATACGAATAAAATATGTTTCATTGTGTTAGCCTCCCCATTTTACATATGATGCGAATGATATGATATCTCAAGTTTTATTTTAAAATATAAACAAAAGTCCAAACGCAAGCAAGATTGCGCCACCAATAGCTTCGCCGTAATCCCCGAGATTCTGACTCACCCGACGGCCTAATAGCAGACCCATAACCGACATCACCCCGCCACACACACCGAAAGCAAGTACGGTTAAGATCAGATCACTGCTAAACATCCCTAAGGAAACGCCAACGGAGAATGAATCCACACTTACGCTGAGGGAGAACAAAACAACGCCGAGCAGGGAACGGTGGTCCACCAGCTTTGTATCGCCTTCACGGAATGCATTCAGAATCATATGAGCACCCAGCAAAACAAGCAATCCACCTGCCGCATACGTCGTAATGTCACCGAGCAACGAGCTGACGTATTTGCCCATATACATGCCAATGAGCGGCATGATGATATGAAATAGCGCCGTTACAATACTGATTCGCAATACATCCCGCAGCCGAATGCCCTTCATGCCAATTCCGATCCCGAGTGAGAACGCATCGAGGCCAAGCGCAACAGCCATGATCAAAATGGTTACCAACTGCCCTACATGGGCAGACACATCCCACATCCCCATACCCCCAAGTCACGTAAAGGTTCTTGTACACGATATGCGGACAAGGACCTAAACATGACCGATGAAAGGCAAACGGCGACGGATCTCTGGTCAGATGCTGGCTTTATAGAATCTTGATTTTGTTTTGGAAAAAGAGTGAGCAGCTCTCCTGACTGTATGATCAGGGGAGGTTAAGAGGGTTGCTGGTTGCCAACTTGTATGAGTTGGTTCCCCGCAGCCTTGAGCAGCCGATTCATGACGGCTGCTCCCAGCCCTTCGCGTGAGCAGGCTTCAGCCACAATATATGTGGCGCCTTGCTCATCGCAGCTGCGCAGCGCGGCGTATAGCCGGCGGGCTGCTTCTTCCAGCTCGCTGGCATCGCCCAGCGAGAACACGGCATCGGCGCGGTACTGCTCCGCGTGCTCGGCGAACGCCAGCACAGCGGTGCGCTCTCCGCGCTGCGCCGCCTCTGCGAGGGCGGCGCTGATCCAGGCCGCCACCGCTGCGGGCGGCCCCTCCACCACGCACAGCGCCCCTGCGGGTGCGTAGTGCGTGTACTTCATGCCCGGCGAGCGCGGCGCCGGGCTACCCACGCCAGCGGCCCCCTCCGCGAGTAGCGCGGGGTCCGTGGCGACACGGGCGGCAACGGCGGACAGTTGTTCCGCCGTAATGCCGCCAGGGCGCAGGATGGTGACGGTACCGTCGTCACCGACCTGCACAACCGTGGACTCGACGCCCACCCCAGTGGGGCCGCCGTCCACGATGCCGCCGATGCGGCCATCCAGATCCTCGCGTACATGAGACGCGAGTGTTGGGCTTGGCCGCCCGGAGCGGTTGGCGCTTGGCGCAGCCACTGGGCATGCCGCCGCCGCGATCAACTGCAAGGCCACCGGGTGGTCCGGCATGCGCACGGCCACCGTGTCCAGACCGGCGGTGACACGCGGGGACACCGCCCCCGGCCTAACCGGCAGCACCAGCGTCAGTGGTCCCGGCCAGAAGGCCGCCATCAGCGCTTCCGCCGTATCGTTCACTTCCGTGACCAGAGTATCCAACTGGTCACGGTGCGCGATATGCACAATCAGTGGATTGTCAGAAGGTCGGCCTTTGGCGACAAATACAGCCTCTACGGCTGCCGTGCTACGCGCATCAGCACCCAAGCCGTAGACCGTCTCGGTCGGAAAGGCCACCGTCTCACCTTGACGAATGCAGGCTGCGGCAGCCTGCAAGTCGGCGAGCGCCTGTTGATCGGCGCTCCCCTTTTTCACATCCAACATTTCAATATTACCCATTCCGTGATCATTTTCAGCGCTCACCAAGACGCGTACATCCCACATCTCGGTGACCAGCTCTCCCGGAGCTTTCATATCACGTTCTTCTCTACCATCCCTCATCTCAGAGGTGTGTTGCAATGGTTCATTTTCTCTGCTCATATATCATCATTCCTAAACTTCAAGTAGGTTAGTTCATATCCATATTCAATATAAGTAATTATAACATACCTGTCCCGCCTCGGATGCCCTTCACACTTCGCTCCACGCATAAGTCTCACTGTAACTTCGCCACCGATTCATATCAAAAGGGCAGCTCCCTGAATCAAGATCGCCCTTTTATATAGTATAAATACGTTGTTATGCGAACAATCCAGTTATCCAACTCCACAGTTTCACAGCCATATCCCACAGAAAGAATCTCGCCTCCGGTGTGTCTCCGTGCACAGATGCCTCGGCATCTCCTGGTTCAGCCGCTGCGGCTGATACCGTTGAAGGTTTCGCCAGTGCATCCCCGGTTCCTGCATCAATGAAGCACAATGGCGGGAACAACACACACCACCAGTTCTGACCTTTGCCTTCCCCCAGCGTGATCCGAACCGCTTCATAATCTCCGGCAGGATAGACGGTGCCCCCATACAGCTTGGTCGGAAACGGAACGGAACCCAGCTCCACCTGATACTCATAATTTAAACCGCGACTGCCCAACTCTTCTCCTACTCTATTCTCAATCTCGGACAAATGCTCACGAATAACCTTGCGCGCTTCATCCAGACTTTGCGGATTCTCCAGTTCGGCTACCCACTCACCCATCTGAGCAACGACAGCATCCCGAATCTCGCGTTTCACCAATTGATCTCCCGGTGCATCCGAGTTTGCTAGAATACGCAAGCGAATCGATTGTTCAGGAATCGCTGTGGCCGCCACAGCTGCATCCGTTTTCTGACCTTCCCACATCATGATAATCATCATAAGACATACAATAATAAGTCCAATTTGCTTTACGATTCGTCTATTCATTCCGTTCTCCCCCTCGGCTCTCTGATCACGTTGCCTGCAACTCTCTCATGTCTATCAGTATGCCCGGTAGAGACGGAAGTAAACCTAGCATTTGCAATAAATCTACTAGAGGTTGTTCAAAAAGTCCGCTATTGATTACGAAGGATACCTAGCTGCATCATCAACGTCGAATATGAAATTCAGCCGAATTAAGCGGGAGGCTTACGGAGTATGTTTACCAAAGAACCATTTTGATTGCTCACGTAGTTTATCCTACGCTCCACTACTCCATTTCTAGCTTCATCCCATCTTCTCGGTCCTGAAAACCCACCTTTTTGATCACGTACTACTAGAATGTGTGTGTTTAAACCCAGGCAAGTTATACGATGACAATTGTCAGCGTATAACTTGCCTTGAAGACTGTACTGGCTGACCCTAGACGAATCACTCTCGCGAATGACCAGTCGATGTTCTAAGGAACCGAGGACGTCTTATTTGCCCTTTAGGTCTTCTTTTGAAATTGTAAGGAACATGAGGCACGTTATTTCCCAAAATCATCTAATCAACACGTTACAAAAGGCTGTATCTGCTGATATAACGCGTCTCAGATTCCTTAGCTTTCTCCAGTCACTTCAAATCCCCGAATAAGACGCGCGAGGTTCGTTAGCTCCTAACTCCTAGCCCCCTAACAGCTGGCACCTGAAGCTCCAAACCATGCCCAATACGCTGCTCCAGAACCTTTCAGATGCTCCTCTGCATACAGGCTCGAAGAGACCTCTGCAATGCTTCAATCATCTCTCATTCTATCGTTCTCACCAGTCATATTAAAAAGGCTGATCCGCACCTGGTTACAGGGCAAACCAACCTCTTTATTCCTATGAACGATCACCTTATACGTCCCACCGCTTTACTTTTCACCTACATCGACTAAACAGTTACACAGCACTTTTCTCTTTCTTGAGCATATTCCATAAACGTTCCGACAATCGAGGTTGCTGCTCCCCTATGAGAAGTTCATCCTCCTCTTCTTGTCCGTACAACTTAATGCTCATGACTACACCGATACAAGCCATATTAATGAGCAGAGAGGTGCCACCGTAACTGATAAAAGGTAACGTAATACCTGTGAGTGGCATCAGTCCAAGGAACGCCCCCACGTTCTCAAACACCTGATACAATAACATTCCGATAATACCTACAATGATGACGGGTCCCGCGCGATCTCTGCATGCCAGAGCAATCAGCACCATACGTTGAATCAGGATAAAATACAACAGAATCAGTACGGATGCACCGACAAAGCCAAACTCCTCTGCGATCACAACAAAAATGGAATCAGAATACGTATAGGGGACTCGTCCACTCTGAACGGATGTTCCTTGCAAGTAACCTTTGCCGATGATACCACCTGAACCAATGGCCAAACCTGCATTTTTCGTATGCCAGGAAGCTTTGGAGGTAGCCTTTTCCGGTACAAGCCAGGGATCAATCCGCTCTGCCCAATGCTCACGTTTTATCTTCTCAAGAAAAGTGAATACTTCATCATGGTAGAAGGTATAAGCTTTGACAAAACCAAAGAATGCCACTCCCACAATCGCCAGTGCAATCAAAGCGTGCTTCAACCTCATATTTCCGATCCAGAATACCGCAGCCAGAATCACCACATACCCCAGCGCATTCCCCAAATCATTCTGAGCCATAACAAGGGCAAACGGAATAAATGCCCAGCAGCCAATTGGCACAATATCTCTCCAAAATTTCAGCGTGCCTCGTTGTCTCTTCACAATTAAATGGGCAAGGAACAGAATAAGAATCATCTTGAACAGCTCTGCCGGTTGAAAAGAAAAGTGTTCGCCCAGCTTTAGCCAACCGTTGGCGTTATTGATCGAACTTCCCAGGACATTGGCCAGGATCAGCAGTATGATCCCCAAGCCATACAAATAAAACGCATATTTCACGTATAACTTGTAATTCACAAGCCCGATTATAAGCACCGCAATAAACCCGGCTACATAGAAATAAATCGTTTTGACATGATGATTCGCCAGTTTGGCATCTGTCTGCGTTCCGCTATAAATCGCAAATATACTTATAATCATGAGCAACAGCATTACAAAAAGAATCACACCATCCATCTTCTTCAGCATTCTCAACATGACTCCGTCCAGCCCCCTGAAATCTATCATTCTATCATTTCCAATTGAACTCAATATTACCATTGTATATAATTGGATAATAAAATGGAAATCTAGATGGCTTCAGGTTAAAAAGTGAACTATTCAATTGCCTGAATTACACCGTAAAAACAATAAAAACCCCAAAACATCCATCCCAATGTGATTTGGGTTGGTCTGTTCCAGGGCTCTATAATTATCTAGCTTATATACATAAATCTAACGTGTTATTTCACGGTTTGATTCGAGAGAATTATTGCTCCTGCTGCGACGGCTTGCGTCTTAGCAATTTCCTCACCAGATCTGTAATACTTGGTTGTTCCGCAGAGCCAAGAATATCCTCGTTCTCTTCCGTGTGGACCTTAATGCTCATCACAAGACCCATGCTGATCATGTTGATCATAATGGAGGTACCACCCGAACTGATAAACGGCAGCGTAATTCCTGTCAAAGGCATCAGACCAATGAATGGACCAATATTGACAAAGATCTGGTAGAGCAGCATCGCTATGATCCCAACAATGAGATAAGGCCCCGCGCGATCCTTACACTCCAGTGCAATCAGCACCAGCCTGTGAATAAGGATAAAGTACAGGAGTAGCAGTACCGAGGCACCGATGAAACCAAATTCTTCCCCAATCTGCACAAAGATGGAGTCAGCATAGGCCAGCGGCACCCGATTTGACTGAATCGTCGTGCCTTCCATATAGCCTTTGCCTGTAATCCCACCAGAACCAATCGCAAGCTTTGCATTATACGTCTGCCAGAGTACATCTCTTGAGGTCAGCTCTGGTACAAGCCAAGGGTCAAAACGATCCGCCCAGTGCGAACGTCCAATCTCATTCAGGAATTTAACAATCTCATCATGATAATGAATATACGCCTGTGTACCACCGATAAAAGCAGCCACTGCGATCATAAAGCCAATGAGGGCATGCGTAAATTTAATGTTACCAATCCATAGTAGGCCTACAAGAATGACTACATAACTTAACGCATTTCCCAAGTCATTTTGAAGTAATACGAGTAGTAAAGGCGGCAGAACACAGAGTGAGATTGGAATAACGTCACGTCCAAAATAGAGCGGACGGTTCTTCTTTCGGGCCAAAAAGGCCGATAAAAACACAATCAGGCATAGCTTGAACAATTCAGCAGGCTGCAAACTGACCCCGAAGATGGACAGCCAACCTTTTGCACCATAATACTCCTTACCAAAGAACATAACGAATATGAGCAGGAGCATCCCCACGCCATAGATATATAAATAATTTTTGATTATGAATTTATAGTTGATCATCGACATCCCAAAAAAGACTACGAAGCCCAAAATATAAAAGATCACTGCGCTTTTCGGGAGTCCCTCCAGCTTTGGACGACCAAACGTTGTACTGTAAATCGACAAAATACTGATAACCATCAGAATAACGAGTATAAAGACAATAGAATAGTCTATCTTTTTAAATTTGTGCAGCATGTAATTATGTTCCCCCAAGCATTCAGAAATCTTCGGTATATCTCATTGTAGAGGATTTCACGGTAAAAAGAAAACCCGCGGAACCTTACATTTTCGTCACCTGTTCCGAAGTACGAACACCCAGGACATGCCGCTCGATTCCGGCAAGGTCCGGTACAATGATAATTTCCGGCCAATGTCCCGCCGTTTCAAGCAGAGCTGCGATGTCGCGAGCCTGCCCCTGGCCCAGCTCAAAACCAATGATCTGTGGCGGTGCAGGCAGCAGCGCCAGTTGCTCCAACATGATACGGTACGGTGCAAGCCCGTCCGGACCGCCGTCCAGTGCCATGCGCGGCTCATGATCGCGCACCTCTTGCTGTAACCCGGCGATATCTGCCGCCGGGATGTAAGGCGGGTTGGACACCAGAATGTCCACCCGTGCCCCGGCGAACGGGGCCAGCAGATCGCCTTCACGGAAGTCGATCTGTACGCCGTTCGCGGCCGCGTTCCGCGCGGCCACTTGCAGGGCAGCCGCCGAGAGATCCCCGGCGCCGACCTGCCAGCGCGGGCGCAGTGAAGCCATCGTCACCGCGATGGCACCACTGCCCGTGCCGATATCGACGGCGAGCGGAGCGCCGTCAGGAAACACGCGGTCGGCTTCGCGTAGCACAGCCTCGACCAACAGCTCGGTCTCCGGCCGCGGAATCAGCACGGCCGGCGTGACCTCGAACGGCAGCCCATAGAATTCCTGGCTGCCGATAATGTATTGCGCCGGCTCACCCGCAGCCTTGCGCGTGACGGCGTCCTCCCAGCGGCTGCGATGCTCGCTGGGAAAAGGCTCTGGCTGCATCATGTAATATGCGGCGCCATAAACGCCGAGTACATGTTCCAGCAGCAGCCGGGCATTGTTTTGCGGCTCGTACACGCCGCACTTCTCCAAAAAAGAGGAAGCCTCCACGAAGGCTTCCCGACAGCTCTGTTCCGGCGTCATCACAAACTGCGCGCGGGTCACAGATTATTCTCCTCTATCCATCATCTCAGTCTGCTGAGCAATGGTCAGTGCAGACAAAATATCTTCAATCTCTCCGTTCATCACCTGATCCAGCTTGTGCATTGTCAGGCCGATGCGGTGATCGGTCACACGGCTTTGCGGGAAGTTGTACGTACGAATACGCTCACTGCGGTCGCCCGTTCCCACTTTGCTCTTCCGCTCAACAGAGATCTTTGCTTCCTCTTCCATACGTTTCATATCGAAGATACGTGTACGCAGAACCTGCAAGGCTTTTTCCTTGTTGGAGTTCTGTGATTTTCCATCCTGACACGTCGCCACGATTCCCGTTGGAACGTGCGTTACCCGTACTGCGGATTTCGTCGTATTAACCGATTGTCCACCGGCACCACTGGAACAGAACGTATCCACACGGATGTCTTTGTCATGAATTTCGATATCAAAATCTTCGGCTTCAGGCATAACCGCAACCGTTGATGTTGACGTATGAATACGTCCGCCAGACTCGGTTGTTGGAATACGCTGCACACGGTGTGCGCCGCTTTCGTATTTCATTTTGCTGTATGCGCCGCGTCCGTTAATCAGGAAAACAACCTCTTTGAATCCACCGAGATCATTTGTGTTAACGTCCATCAGCTCTACACGCCAGCCTTGTGCATCTGCATAACGTGTGTACATCCGATACAGATCTGCTGCAAACAACGCCGCTTCATCTCCACCAGCTGCTCCGCGAATCTCAACAATAACGTTTTTGTCGTCATTCGGATCTTTTGGCAACATGAGTACACGAATCAATTCGTCCAGTTCCTTTTGGCGAGTGCTCAGTTCGTCAATTTCCATTTTGACCATTTCACGCATCTCATCATCCAGTTTCTCACCCTGCATTTCCTTCGCAGCTTCGAGATCCTGACTTACCTGTTTGTATTCATTGTACGCTTCATAAGTCGGTTGCAGATCGGATTGTTCTTTGGAGTATTCCCGCAACTTTTTGTTGTCACTTGCCACATCCGGGTCACACAAAAGCTCGCTCAACTTGTCATAACGGTCGGCTAACGCCTGTAATTTATCCAACATGTATAGTCACCTCACGCATTATTTTGTCCAAGCACATCACATTTTCAATAATTATTTCAATTCAAAATTAATTACATCTATAATCTATATTCCACAACGCACAGGATTCTCACGAATCCCCTGACCGCAGCATGTATTCACATTCATGTATGATCGACGTATAACATCGCTACAACGTCATCAAATCCTTTACTTTTAAAGTGATATCAAGAAATTGTGTACCCTGTATGAAACCCGCTTCAGTTCATCTGTTCAAGCGCGAATTTTAACGTGGTATACGACTCTTAATTATAGCATATTCTTATGGTTCTGAATAGTAACTGTTCCGCAGGCGGATGAACTAATTTTTGGTGCTGCAAAATACAAAATAAAATTGTTGTTCGATGTTGTTCCGAAATGTAAAATAAACAAAAGCCACGATGCGCTAACATCGTGACTTCTCTAACAAAGGCCGGTGGGCGACCACGGCGAATTTCAATCAAATGAATGAAGAACCACCGGATTGCAAGGCGACCAACCTAATCCCGGTGGTTTTTCTTGTTCCGTGCTACTTTCCACGCACTGCATAAGGCTATTAACCCCACTGCAAAACTCTAAGTCAAAGACCCCACGAACTTCACGAGAAGGTCGCAGGGTCATGTTATTGAATCTACATATAAAGGTGTAACAACCTATACGTTGAAACGGAAGTGCATAACGTCGCCGTCATTTACAACGTACTCTTTACCTTCAAGACGAAGTTGTCCACGCTCTTTGGCACCGTTCATGGAACCCGCTGCAACCAGATCGTCGTAGGAAACCACTTCTGCACGGATGAATCCACGTTCGAAGTCGGTGTGAATGACACCCGCTGCGCCAGGCGCTTTGGTACCTTTACGGATTGTCCACGCACGAACTTCCTGTACACCTGCTGTGAAGTATGTGTACAGACCGAGCAATTTGTAAGCCGCTTTGATCAACAGGTTCAGACCGGAATCCTCGATACCGAGTTCTTCCAGGAACATTTGTTTATCTTCGCCTTCCAGCTCAGAAATCTCTTCTTCAACCTTTGCACTGATTGGCACCACTTCTGCGTTCTCAGCAGCTGCGAATTCTCTTACTTTTTGCACGTAAGCATTGTTCGCCACGTCGCCGATTTCGTCCTCAGCTACATTGGCTGCGTACAGAACAGGCTTCAGGGTAAGCAAGTGCAGATCGCGCACGATCAGAAGCTCATCATCCGTAAGTTCCATGCTGCGTGCCGGCTTGTCATCGTACAGAACAGCCTTCACTCTCTCCAATACTTCTACTTCTTGAGAGGCAGTCTTGTTGCCGCCCTTCATGTTTTTCTTGGAGCGATCGATTTTCTTCTCAACACTCTCGATATCGGCCAGGATCAGCTCCAGATTGATCGTCTGGATGTCGCTTACCGGGTCAATTTTACCATCGACGTGTGTAATGTTCTCATCTACAAAGCAACGTACCACGTGTACAATTGCGTCTACTTCACGGATGTGGGCAAGAAACTTGTTACCAAGACCTTCGCCTTTGCTCGCACCACGAACAAGACCAGCGATATCTACAAACTCAAACGCCGTTGGTACTGTTTTCTTAGGTACAACGAGTTCTGTCAGTTTGTCCAAACGCTCATCTGGTACTTCAACGATTCCCACGTTAGGGTCAATTGTACAGAACGGATAGTTTGCCGATTCGGCACCTGCTTGTGTAATTGCGTTAAACAACGTAGATTTTCCGACGTTCGGAAGCCCTACAATTCCTGCTTTCAAAGCCATGTATATGACAACTCCTCATTGATTACTTGTTCGGTATGGATAATCCTATACATTATATATGACAAACCTCAAGGCATCAAGGAACTTCGCCAATTCGACCAGAGTCCCATACGCTTCCCGAAATCCCCGGTTAATGCAGATAATTCGTTTTGCGCAGATCTTAAGTTTTGCCTAGAATATCCGCTATTAGGTTTACCCTTTGATTTCCTTGTACATGGTTAGATCCGTTACCTCATATCCCATCTTGCGATATAGGCTGCTCGCCCGCACATTATGTCCAAAGACATGCAAACCAATGCGATCCACGCCAAGACTCAATGCCGTCTGTTCAAGCGCCTGCATCGTCTCTGTTCCGTATCCCTTACCACGGTGTGCTTCTTCAACCACAATATCCAGCAAAAAAGCATCTTTTCCACGACGATTATCCGTGATATTAAACCAGATATACCCCACATTGCCGTCCACAGGATGCACCAGATTGTAGAGATACGCTCCGGGTGTGTTCAAGCCTTCTGGCAGATAACGTTCATAAGATTCCTCCGCCAGTTGCTGCGCCTCTTCCTCAGCCCAGGTGCCCGCTTCTACTTTTTCCTGTGCAAAATCCTTAATCGATCGAATGCGAAAACTCGCATAATCTTCCTGATTCATTGGAGAAAGTTTCAACTTTTTCCCCTCCTTATTTCGAGTAATCTTCATTATGTATGATCTCTGTGCAATCCTTTTTGCACTACTAGTATCTTATTGTATCCTGTTCTCCCGCTTAGCGCATGAAGTTATTCTGACGATTCGAGCTTCAATTTCATATTTATCCATTTTATTTATAACTTTTGATCTCTTCCCATCGTTTATACCTCATGAAGGAAGGGAGTGGATCATATTGAACACACGTCGCCGATTCTCCAAAAAGAAAATAATTATCTTGTCTGTTATCGTACTCGTGATCGGCATCGTCGCTTTTAGAAGCTTTCTGAATGCAATCGATCCCTTTCGCCACTTAAGGATCACGATCCATAATCAGTCCGACTATGACCTCACCAATATTCAGGCTAGCCTAGTCCAAGGCGACAACTCGTTTAACAACAACAATGAGAATGGCTCCACCTACGTATTCAAAAAAGATATTCCCAGCCGAGCAAACGTGAAATTCGCCCCGCAGCTGAAACGTTCCGGGGAGGGGGTCGTCTCCTTGGTGTTTACGGACAGTCGCGGAAAAACCTATAACAAAACAGTTTGCGGTTATACCGAATACTTGTCCGGCAATTCCTACGTCACTGTAACCAATGAGAATATCACCGTGAAAGATGAATGTATGTAATAACGATACTTCGCTCTGTGGACTTATGTTAAAATATAGGGGCGAGCGACCCGCCAAAGTTTCTCGCCCAAAGTCGATTGAATTATTCAATCGGCTTTTTTATTTTAACCTGATTGTATTGATTAATTAGATCATCCAGGACCATAGATTGCTGTATAACATGAGGATGAAGCAGATCTCCATAGTCCACCTTGAGTTGATAGAGCTTTTGTCTCGCTGCTTCGATCTGCAACTTGAGCTCACCACAATCCATATTCACCCCTCCCTGTTGTAACATTCTAGTCTATTCTGCTAATTAGTAGGAAATCAGGCGAACTCCAACACGAAAAAGCTCCCTTCAAAGTAGACAATTCACCATTCTACTTGAGGGAGCAGCTCATATTAATTTCAGAAACGCTGGTTAACTTCCCATGCCATGGCCATTAGTCGTCATGATTACTGGACGGTCTTTTTCAACGGGGATGGGTTGAGTTATAGGTACAACTACGCCTACTGCGATACTGCATGTAACTATCAATACTGCCAATTTCATCTTCATTCGTCATCAAACCTCCCGAATCATTCTTTTATATCGTAGTTTAGCTTCTTCAACTGCAAAACACCGAAATTCTTCAAATATTTTTATACACTCTAGAATACTATCTTTATTCTTAATTTTAATTACAAAATCCAAACCGTTAAGAATCAACTCAAATCCTCTGTTATAATCTTGATGTTTTAAATAGTATGTACCTAGGCCCACAAGCAAAGTACCATATTGATCATTCGTAAATTGCTCGCTGATTTTTCCAATACGACTGCTCTGTTCTTGGTAGATAAAATAAGAGTCATACGCTTCAAGAACTGAGTCAATGTTGATATCAAACCGATTTGCCGCATTCACAATTGCACATAAAGCAGGGAAGATTTCGTTCTCTCTCTCCGAGATGTAGTTCATATAACTTGGAATAACCTCTGTTTTACCTGACATTAATTCATATAGATAACAGTTGCCTTCTGCCCATTCCTCGAACTGACGAATAACAACGGTTTCCTCGTCACTCGGATTATTTACCCAGCTATAATCGGTGTACATAGATACATATTGAAGTGCCTTTTCATATTCTTCATAGTAGAAACAAGCTTCTCCAAGCGCTAAATATGCGTACAAAACGTAAAAAACAATCTGCTTTTTGGGTTTAGCCTCGGGCTCTTCAGATGTTACCCCTAATTCATAATGGATCATTGCTTTTAGTTTTAACTTGTCAGCAAGATTCTTCACCTTATCCCATCGGCGTAACGAAGCATACACATTAATCAAATCGTTCAATCCATCCAGCTGGTAGTGTTCATCAAGCCGATCTACAAAAAACTCAAACTGCGTTGCAAGTGTAAGATTGCTCAACTGATCCTTGGAAAGCCCGATTGTGAACAAACGATACTGACTTAGAGCCAACCGTTCAGAATGTTGCATTTTCTCACCCTCGGCTACACAAAGGTACAAGGGCTTGGCCGCTTCCAACTTCCCTTCACGATATAACTGTTCAGCCAACTCGAACAAAAGCGGCGCATAGGAAAGATTATCCATAATTAGATTAACGGCTTCTTCCATATAATCGACCTTACCGAGTTCGGCACAACGGTATAAAAAAGGCCCAAGTCTTCGCCAATCCGGGCTTGTATGTACAAAACACTCATGTATGTATAATTCATAGAAGTAACCCTCTGTTAAACCCATCCCGGCAGTAAGTCGATCCAACTGCTGCATGCCAATGGTACGCAGCCCGTTCAGCGTACCACTCAACGTCCCTGAGTTGATTCCCGATATCTCAGAGAATTGATTGAGTGTCATATGGTTCGTTTTTAAGTAGTCTGCTAAATGATCACGTATTGTGGCTACTGAGTTCAAAGGTACACCACCTTTCCAAGCAAAATTAAGCAATGGTCAATTAAATAATACTATATTTTTGAATTTAATATCAATATTTTACTTGTAAATAATTTACTTTCATTTAAATTCAACATATCTATTATCACATTAAAAAAGCCGAACGATATTACGCTCGGCTAGTTAGCATTCTATTATTATTTGCTGATTAGAAGCATCTGAGACAGAAAGACATCTGTTGTTGAAAGAAAAAAGACATTTGGAAAATACTTAGCCAGCTTCTTCATCTCTATACTATCCATAACCTCTTCTTCCCTCCAACCCACACAATAACATATAAAATAAGGAGCTAAGGCTAGTTGTAGCTGAACAAATTCAATAAATTTCATTTCTTGTTGAGTAACTTCTAAATCACAGATTTCTGATGTATTCGGCCTATACTGGTAAGTGACATAAGGAGTGTGAATCAATGCTTGCCCTCTTACCCTACTTAAAAAGAACAAAATAAATGGATTTAAGCGCCCCTCTGTATACAACGTATGATAGCCATCGTATACCTTCTTCATCGAATCTGGATTTGATAAAGTAATCTGAATATGAACCTTCCCGTTTTTGTATGCAACTCGTAGAGAGTCGAAAAGCGTAAGTAGCTTCATGACCAGTTTTTCATTTAATTGACCTTCTAACTCTGGATAGTGTAGTTCTCCTACATACTTGGGTTGGTTGGTCCCCGCTTGAAGTTCACCCTGATAGATCATATAGAATTGGAACAAGGCAAACTGTATATCCACATTAGACAAAATAACTTCTTTTAAATCCTGCTTTTCGAATACAATTTCGTTAAATGCCACTCCACTATCTAAAATTTTTCTAACTACTATCATGTTTTCTTGAATAGAATAAACCTCTTGCTTCAATACTTCTTCATGCTCTGGATCACTATACAAGGTATTGAGACCACCACTATCTATTTTAAAAAGAGTTTTTTCAATCATATCAATTGACTCCTTACAAACAATATAGTTTTTAAGCAAAAGGCGTGTAGCTGTCGCCACACGCCGAATATATAATACTTGTACTAGAATTAGAAATAATGTTCCCAATCAAAGAATACATCAGCATTCGACCAACCGCCAGTTAATTTCACAGTCGCGTATCCCTCAACCATAATCATGCTAGTGTCAAAATTAATTTTGCACTTTCCTCGGTAATATTCACAGGGAGTGTGTAAGGATCCGCAACCTGCATAAAGTAATAACCATTGATTGAATCATTCAAGCACGTGCACAAACGGGGGAGCAAGTGTTTCTTACATAAAGTTAACGCCGTTCCACCAGACGTGTTGTCTGCTTCAAATCCTCAATCTGACCTGCACCAATGCCAAACATGACAGTACGAAGTTCAAACTCAACCTGTTCCAGCCGCTCATTCAGCGCATCATCGGAAGCTACTGCGGATTCGAGAAGAGATCGACCAAAACCAGCGAGATCCGCACCGAGCGCGAGGGCTTTGGCCGCATCCACGCCAGTGTGTAGTCCACCGCTGCCGATCAGGGCACCAGTAGGATTCAGCGCTCGTACTTCCTGAATACACTCTGCTGTGGGAATGCCCCAGTCGGCAAAAGCTTCCGCTGCCGCCCGGCGTACCGGGTTATTGTTGCGGTACTTCTCTACCTGCACCCAGCTTGTACCTCCAGCCCCGGCTACATCGATAAACGCGACACCCGCTTCATATAAGCGTTGAGCCGTCACACCATCGATGCCAAAACCTACTTCTTTTACGCCAACAGGTACGTCTAGCTCACGACACAAGTTCTCAATCCGTTGAAATAACCCGCTGAAGTTAGTATTACCTTCCGGCTGGAAGACTTCCTGCAACGTATTCAGATGAAGCACGAGCATGTCCGCACCCGCAATATCTACAGCACGCTGGAAATCAGCTGTTGTGAAACCATAGTTCAACTGCACCGCACCCAGGTTGGCAATGACCGGGATGTCCGGTGCCCAGCGCCGCACATCGAAGGTACTTGCGAGTTCCGGCTGTTCCACGGCAGCCCGGATCGAACCTACGCCGAGCGCCCAACCTCTGGCGTTCGCTACTCGGGCGAGGCGCTCATTGATCGCGCCCGTTGTTTTGCTTCCACCCGTCATCGAACTGATGAGCAAGGGTGTGCGTACTTTTTTGCCAATAAACGAAGTCTCCAGATGCACCTCTTCAAAATCCAGTTCCGGCAGTGGATGATGACGAAAAGCATACCGCTCCATGCCGCTGGTTACCCCTTCTCCTGCCACATTCTCCTCAAGACAGAGGCGCACGTGTTCCAGCTTCCGTTCTCCCGTAGCCACTTCGGGAAGCAGCCGTTCGCCGGCTCGCTCTTGTTCATTCATGATGAGACCTCCTATGTGAGAATCGTGCGGATCGACAGGATAACCTGCCCGTTCCTTGCTTCTATGTATATACGTCTTTTGCAAAAGACAAAAACATCAATCCTATAAGCATTGCAGCTCAGCAGTTTAACTCTATCCAGTATAACGTTCCAAACCATCTATTGAAAGGATGCCCCGACACCAAATGTCTCACTTAAATCTCGGAGCACCACTATCTTATGTCTACTCAAAAACACGGATCATCTGTCGCACCTTAAAAGCTGGTTAGCACGGACGATGCACACGTAAATGGATCAACAGAACACATTTCACTCCATCATCCGCACAACGAACTTATCTCAAAATTTCAGATGCTAACTGCTCACCAACAAGCTGCCCGGACAACGTCACAATCGGGGTCCCACCGCCTGGATGCGTGGTTCCGCCCACGTACCAGAGTCCTTGTACATCTTTGCTTCGGTTGCCCGGTCGCATGAAGGTCTGCTTCACGGAGTTGGACGAGATGCCGTAGATTGAACCTTGATGCGCCAAGGTATCCCGTTCGATATCTCGCGGCGTGTATCGGATCAGCACATCGGATTGGTTCAACCCGGTAATTCCCCGTCCCGCCAACTGTTCCAGCACAAATGCTCCATAACGTTCCGTCTGCTGCTCCCAATTCCACGAATCTGACAAGTAGGGAGCATTGACCAGAATGAATAGGTTACTGGCTCCCGCCGGGGCCATGCCTGCTTCCGAATAACCGGAATAACAGATGTAAATTGTGGGATCAGCAGGCATTTTACGTTCACGGAAAATATGGTCGAACTCCGGTTCATAACGTTCCGGGAAAAACACCGTATGGTGCAGCAGTGCATCATATTGTCTTCGCACACCTGCCAGCGTCACAAATCCCGAAATGGATGGCTCATACTTCCGTATGCGAGCATCGCTCATCTCTTTCCGATGTTCCGGTGCGAGCAGCAGTCGATTCACGCTAAGTACATCGCCATTGGCAACCACCTGATCGGCTTCGCGGAAACCTTGATCTGTATCCACGCCAGCCACTTTGCCATTACGAACAACAATCTGCCGGACCTCTGTGCCGGTAATGATCTGTACACCTTTTTCCCGAGCCAGACGAGTCATTCCTTCGATCAGTTGATAGGTTCCGCCTTTGACCCCGTAGATGCCCACATCTGCTTCCACATGACCCATCATGGCAAAGATAGAAGGCGATTGATACGGCGATGATCCCACATAGGTTGCGTACCGCCCGAACATAGCCAGCGTATGCGGATGCTGGAAATACGACCGCAGCAGCTTATCCAGCTTCACCGTTGGCCGCACGCGGAGCAGACTGCGCAGCATCTGAAGATTGTATTTGTCAGAAGGAGACAGTAACAACTTACCCAGAAAATGACGATTGGCTTCCGCATACAGTGCAGCAGACTCATCCATAAACGCATCATAACGAGCCGCATCCTCCGGACTGTACGCCGCGATCTGCTCCTTCATCCACCCACGATTACCTGACAAATCTACCACTGTGCCATCTGCGAATATATTACGCGTGCGCGGTTCTAACTCATATAACTGTACGTAGTCTTCCATCGCTACACCCGCGTGATCAAACACTGAGCGAAAGGTGGATGGCATTGTAATCGTGCTCGGTCCCCGGTCAAAATGATACCCGTCCCGCTCAATCTGTTGCAGCTTGCCACCTACGTGTTGTTGCCGTTCCAGAATGGTCACCTGCACACCTTGTGAAGCCAGTCGTATCGCACATGACAGACCTCCGAATCCTGCACCGATAATAATGACGTTACCTCTCAACTGTACCGCCTACCTTTCCATACATACCCCTTGCCGGAGCGACCTGCCTGCCAGGAAGCGAGTCCGATGGCAATGACACAGGCCATGCTGACCGGTTGCAGAAGGGCCAGCCACCACGGTTGTCCACCAGCATGATCCGCTACTCTTTTCACAGCCATACCTAATAAAGTTCCTATCAATCCATACAGAATGAACATCGAACTGCCCATCAGGAGTCCAATAATCAAGCCCAGCGGAGGCACAATATACATCAGTGTATATATCAACATCGTGCCCAGCAGCAGTACGTCTTTGCGTCCCATACCTTCGTACATGTTTTTCTTGTATCCATTCCATACTTCAGCACCGTTCTGATACATGCGGGTATTCGTTACGTCATGCACGTCTGTCAGCATCACCGGATGACCTGCACGCTTGACCGCTTTGGCAAGACTCATGTCATCCACCAGATGCGCCTGAATGGCAGCATGACCGCCGGATGCTTCGTAACTGGAGCGATGAATCAGCAAAAAAGCCCCCGTAGCGGCCACAAACATCGGACTGGATGATCTGCGTATCATGAAAATGGGCAGATGACTGATGATGGTGAAGACCATCATCGGTACAACAAGCTTTTCCATCCACGTCTTCGTTACCTGATAAGGAAAACCGGTTATAAGCCCCCCGCTCTGCTCACACCCTGCCGCAAGCGTCTGCCGAATGGCACTTGGCTCCAGACGCACATCCGCATCCACGAACATATACCATTCTCCCTTGGCCTCCTGAACCAGCCTGTGACACGCATGGGATTTCCCCATCCATCCTTCGGGAAGATCAACGCCATGCAGCAGACGAACACGTGCATCGCGATCCGCAATCGCTTGTACCATGGCCGCTGTCTCATCTTCAGAGCGATCATCCAGCACCAATAATTCCATCCGGAATCCCGACGTATCGCTCGCGAGCACACTTTCCAGACATCCTTCGATATGTAGTCTTTCATTTCTGGCTGGAATCAGCACCGAGACCAGCAGGTCTGGTGGCTGTATTCGGTCTACTCGGAATGAACGTACTTTTGGCAGACAGGAGACATTCCATAGAGCAAACAGCAACTGTATGCCCAATATGCATGTAAGCACAATCCAGAAGATTTCAGATGCATTCATGCTAACGGTTCACCCGCTTTCGTGCCGCATCGTATTTTTCACTTGTCGAACGTACATGACGAATCATCGGAAGCGCATCTGGCAAACTTCCCTGCCCCATCCGTACAAGTGCTGATCTATGATCGTCTAACTGCTGTTCCAACACATGGCCGAGTCTGGCGGCAATCTCTTCACTCTTCAACGCCTTCCAGTCTTCTAGCACAGGCGGGCCTGCCTGCATCGATATTTCCGGTAGATCATGCTGGACCATCCCATGGCACAAGGTTACCGGTACGGCGATGGCATTCGGGGAGCGACGAAGTAGCAATCCGATGCCTGGACGGAACCGAATCGGTCTGGCCTCCTGATGCAAAATTTCTCCTTGTGGAAAAATCCAGACCCTTTTGCCCGAATCCAATAGTTCACTGGTGTACTGTAGAGAGGTCCGAATACCAGACGCACTCTCCTTATTGATCGAATACGCACCCAATTTACGAAAAAAAGCATATTGCTGAAGCTGTTGCTCCTCCATCATCACATAATGATCTCCCCGCGATGTCTGCCTGGCCGCATGATAGAGCAGCAGACCATCCCACCAGGAGCTGTGGTTCATGAAATAGATCACCGGACGAGTCGGTTCAATCGGGGAGTTGTCCCTGATGTCCACCTGCGGGTCCAGTGACCCTGTGAGCGTGAAGGAGCGGAAGCGCCGACGTAGCAGATAATAGTGATTGTATAAGGCAAAAATATAATTAAACGGTTTTGATTTTACGGCGCGAATCATAGAGCCAGCTCCCTTCGGCAAGAAGCACACCAGCAATGGCGATGATAAAGCTGCCTGTAATCCCTTCCTTTAGAGCAAGCAGGCCGAACAGAAGAATAAACAGCTGATACAGCCATTTTGCACGCAGCAAGGTGCTACGGTCATTAGGCATGGCCGGAAGGAAGAGGGACAGGAATGCACCCATGATAAACCAGCTTATGTAATTGGTCCACGGAACACCGTAGAAACCACCTGGAGCTTGCCATTCCCAGAATCCTCTCGCATGTGCAACAGGGTCGAGTACCAGATCAAGAACAATCGCCCAGAACCCGGTCTTCACTGCTCGAAGCAATTTGCCAGTCCAGGTTGAACCACCGCCACTTAACAGCGCCGAGTTACCCACCACTGCGATCCAGGCGAAACCCAGCGTAACTGGCACACTGAACAGATGAATCCCGAAGAAGTCTGAGTAAGCATACTCACCAAAAGGCCAGTGCGTATGCACTCCTACCCACTCTACGCCCATACCTCCAAGCCAGATGATCACAGAGGATATCCAGAGTCCGGGTTTCAGCCAGATGACTGACTGGTCGGACAGGCCTGTCCGATTACGCCCTTGATAGATCAGATCCAGCACATACAATGCATAGAAGATTAGAAATAAACCATTTGAAAAAGATAATACGTCAGGCACACCGATCGTTAGCATCAAGGTTGCTCCAATGACATACCACGCCCAGTAAAGCCACTGGATCATCAGGATACCGCCGTTCGGGAGGCTTGATAGGCCAGCATCGGGTAACGTTTCACAATCGCACCCAGCATCTCCAGTTTCAATTCATCGCTAACATATGCCCGTTTGGTATATACGTCATAGTCGTTGCGTTCAACCGCGTGTAGAATGGTGGAGTAAAAGGCTGCTGCCAGCTCGATGGAAAACGCACTTTCTGTTGGGTACGTATCCAGACGATCCATGCCAATACGGAACCAGTTCAATGCTGCAGCTTTTAATTCATGAACAATGGCAATAAAACGTTCGTCCACGATTCCGTCTTCAAAGTCCTGCTCGGTGTAACCATGCTTCTCCATGATCTCCAGCGGAACATACCGACGCACTCTGGCCCGATCTTCACCAACATCCCGAATAATATTAACGATCTGCATTCCTTTACCCAAAGCAATCCCGTTCATGGCTACTTCTGCGCCATTATCATCCCGCAATACAGGCAACAACATCTCGCCTACGGTTCCGGCCACCAGATAACAGTAATGTTCCAGTTCCTGCATCGTTGTATAATGTGTCACTTTAAGATCCGTGAGCTGCCCTTCCATCTGGCGGAAAAATGGCCCCTTATCCAGATGAGAAAAACTGCTGAACAACCATCTCAGTGCGGGCCAGATAAAGTGTCCTTCCGCATCGTCCAACTGATCAAACAAGTCATGGATTTCGTGAATTGTATAGGGCGAATGCTCCGGCTCGTCTACACTGTCATCAATCATGCGGCAGAAGGCATAAATGACATATACCGCTTCCCGACGTGGACTAGGCAGCCCTCTAAAGGCCTGATAAAAAGAGGAAGAACCCTTTTGCATCAACTCTTCACACCTGCTCAAAATCGCTTCATTCATGTTCCCATCTCCTTCATGAGTTGATTGACGGCCATACGTGCACTCTGCATAACAATCGGCACTCCGCCACCTGGATGTACAGATGCTCCTGCGGCATATAATCCCTTTATATTAGGGAATGGTTTGGGTTGTGGTCGGTATACACCGGACTGGAACAACACTGGCGCAATGCCAAAGCTTCCGCCCCCATAGAGCCCGTCTCGCTCTGCGTCAGCGGGTGTACGTACCTTTTTCCACTTGATCGCTGCACGAAGTCCCGGGAATCCCCGTTGCTCCGCTTCTTCCAGTACCCGTTCTGCCAATGCTTTACTCTCCTGATCCCAGTCGACACCTTCGGCATCTGGCACGGGAATGAGGAAATACAATACACTCTGTCCTTGAGGTGCTGCAGTTTCATCCAATACGACCGGATTAAATACGTAAAATGAGGACTTTGCCGGAATGCGTCGCTGATTGAAGACTTCCTGTAAACTACCTTCTAGACTCGGTGGCAGGAAGAACTGGTGTGTCGTAGCATCTTCCCAGGTTTTGTCCACGCCCACATAGAGCAATACACATCCGGAAGAGGGACGATACGGTTTTCTTTTCCGAGCTACCTCTGGGGATTGACCCAGCAAACCCGAAAGATGGGGGAAATCGCCATTGTAGATAACTGCATCCACATTTTCTGCGCCTGCTGCCGTTTCTATACCTTCACACACACCATTTTTTATGGTGAGCCCGGTCACTTCCGAATTTAGCACGACACGTCCACCACGTGATATCAGTTCCTGTTCCAAAATAGCCGGCAATGCTGCATATCCACCTTTGACCATCCAGATGCCATATTCATGCTCTGCGTAAGGCAAAAGAGAATAGATGCCTGGCGTCCCAAACGGTGATCCACCAATGTATAAACTTTGCAGTGAGTATGCATCGAGCAATTCCTCGTGCTCAAAATAATCGCCTACCGCTTTCCGGACACTTTTGTGTGCACGCAATCTGCCCATGAGGGACATGAGAGAAGGTGTGAAGAAATCCCTTTTGCGCGGAAAAGCCCTTTCCAGAAACGCTGCCCGTCCTGCCGGAAACAACGTGTCCATATCTTTCATGAACCGTGTGAATCCCCGGCTCTCTCCTGGGAACAAACGTTCAATCTCCGCCTTCTGCTCTTCACGTGACGTCATCTTGGTCATGACACGACCACTGTGGTAGTGGACTCTGTATAGCGGATCACAGCGAAGCAGCTCAATCTTCGAACGATCTACACCTGCCTCCTCCATGATGCCAAGTAACATCTCAGGCAGAAGCACAATGGTCGGCCCCTGATCGATCCGATACTCGCCTTCCTGCTCATATCCAATGCGTCCGCCAACGCGGGAACCCCGTTCATACACGGTGACATCCCACCCTTGACGGTTCAACAACAGTGCCGAAGTGAGTCCGCCAATCCCTGCGCCTACAATAGCGGCCCGCTTCATGAATGTCCTCTGGCTTCTGCCGTTTTCACATAAGAGGATGGCTTGGAACGCGTTCTAGCGTCCTCTTCCTGGATCAATCTGACACTGATCCGTGCCGATTCGAAGATCGTTGGCAACCCGCTGCCCGGATGTGTTCCACCGCCTACCAGCCATACACTTTTCAACTCTTCAAACTGGTTATGGGGACGCAGATACATCATCTGACCCAAATTATGGGCCATATTGAACGTTGCTCCGCGGTAGACATCCAGTTCATTTTCCCAATCGAGTGGAGTGAACAACATGCACTCTTCAATGCGGCTGCGAATGTCTGCCAGCTCAGGAATGCCTTCCATACGTTTCATCATGGCCTCTTGCACATTCTCCCGTTCTGCCTCCCAATCAATGTCTGCGGTAAGGTTAGGCGTAGGCATAAGAACATACAAAGCAGATTTCCCTTCCGGTGCCAGCGTCGAATCAAGTCTGGAAGGGTTATGAATATATAGAGATGGATCGGCTGATAACATTTTATGCTTTGTAATCTCATCAACGTTTAATCGGTAGTCCTCGGGAAAATAAACCGAGTGATGCGGCAGGTCCACTTCACCATCCACGCCCAGATACAGCATTGCTGTCGAGCAGGAATACTTTTTGCGTTTCATTTTCTCCGGGGTATATTTCTTAAGCACGCCTGGTTCGAACAGATGATTCACCGCATGTGCAAAGTCGGCGTTCACCACCACATGGTCCGCATCGATGCGTTCACCGTTCTCAAGCAACACACCTTCTGCACGGCCATTGCGAACGATGACCTGTTTCACCGGGGTGGAAGTATGTATGCGTCCTCCGTATTCTTCCACGACATCGGCCATGGCTTGGAAGATCCGATTCACGCCGCCAATGGGGTGGAACAATCCGTAGTGATGCTCAATAAACGATAATATGGTAAAGGTACCCGGACAATCCCAGGCAGACATGCCAAGGTATTTGGATTGGAATGTAAATGCCCAGCGTAGACGCTCATCTGTAAAATAGCGGGACAAGATTCCATAGACTGTATTGTGGACATCAAGCTTGGGTAGAGCTGTTACCGCATCCTTGCGCAGATAGTCAGTCAGCTTGCCAAAAGGACGACGGAGCAGAGGCATGACTTTGCCAAACTTCACTTCTTCTTCTTGCATGAACCGAAGGTAATTGTCCTCATTGCCCGGAAACAATTCCTTAATCTGTGCAGCTGTGTCTTCCCGATTACGAGAAGGCGTGAACACCTTATCACCAAAGTTCAGTGCGTACAGTGGGGTTAACTCTTTCATATGCACATAATCGGATAACTTACGTCCCACCACGTCGAACATCTCTTCAATCAGCTGAGGCATCATCAAAAATGTAGCACCCCGGTCGAATCGATATTCACCCAGTTCCAATCTGGCAGAACGCCCCCCGATGACTGGCTGTTTCTCATACACATCTACCTCGTACCCCTGACCGGACAATAACATCGCTGCTGCAAGTCCACCCGGACCTGCGCCAATGACAGCTGCACGTTTGCGTTGTTGATTTGGTATCATGCCACTCACCTTTCTATGTAGGGAAATCCTATAGTTCTCTAGCCCCTAACCTATTATTAAACCGCCCAAGAACACTTCAAGCGGTAACTAGCAAAAACATTATACAAATATAATACAAATATTATACGACCTTGTAAACCAAAAAATGACCCGTCGGTCAAAATGCCTGGTAATCCATTTATAAACACAAAAAACACCCTTTGATCACTTTCGTCAAAGGATGTCCTTTATACACTAACCTATTCATATCATTTGAGATTATGTTTAATTATTGGCCTGTCCGAACCGTGCACCAGGTGATCGCTCGGAGAGATATTCACGCTCCATCCACGACTGCCAGTCCGCAGAACTCTCCGGCATAATCCATTGCGGATAACGCGCATGCTCTGCACGCTCATAGCCTTTACCTCCAAGTACAAAGCGAATATGCGGGAACTCGTTCATAATACGCTCGACGAGCTGATCACATTTTTCAAGAAGCTCTGGACTTGTGATCGACAGGCAGACCAACTTGATCTTTTGCTCCCGGATAATCGGGAAGATGCCTTCTTCTGGCGTGTTCGCACCGAGATACAGTACTTCTGCTCCATTTTTACGCATAAAAAGAGAGAACAGCAGCAATCCGACCTGATGGTGCTCCCCTTCCGGACACAACGCCAGAACTTTGGGCAAATGCGGATAGATCGGGAACAGATGGAAAAACTGATAAAACCGCTGTGATATCAGCTGTGTCATGAAGTGTTCCTGAGCCACCGAAGCCCTGCCTTGCTCCCATGCATCTCCAACCCTAACCAGAATGGGTACCAGCACATGATAGAACATCGAGTCATATCCATACATGGTGAAACCAAAATCAATCAGACCATTGGCACGTTCACCCTGAAAGTTGTAGAGCGAGTCATAGATCTGATCTGCCATGCGTGCGTAGGCTTCTTCCATCGTAGGCACCGGAGCCATGATCGGCGTGGGTATAGCTTCGGGCGGATTTAATTTGTTTACTTTCAGCATCCGTACCGCTTCCGAAATATTGGTCTGATGCAGCTCAACCTGTTCTTTCAACCAGCGCAGATCCGCAACATTCTCTTCGGTATACATTCGATAACCCGATTCCGTCCGTTCAGGGGTGACCGCACTATACCGATTCTCCCAAGCCCGGAGCGTCACCGTCGGGATACCGAGCATGGCAGCGACTTGTTTGATGGAATACACCTTATTACCCACTTTCTTTCCTAAATGTCCAGATTTCACAGGTTATATCATTGGTTCCCCGTCCTTGTCAGGCATATGAAAACCCTAACATTCTACAAAAATAATACACTCATTATACACAACGCTCAGACACCTGTCGATTGCATCCTGCCAATTTTGCCATATGCATTTTAACGCTACATTCCTTATGCTGGTGGGTTCTCCTGCGTCAACGTTATCATCCGTGTGGTAATAGAAGTCAGCAAGTACAGAAGGGGGAGTCCACCGTTGGTCTCATTACGCCGCCATACATCAGACCGCAAGTCTTCACGCGGCAAATTTCCATACATACGAACAGGAATCGTCCTATTGGTCCTATGGCTCATCGCCGTCATGCTCTATCAAACCTACAAACCATTACCAGCGGGCATTTCCTACGAAAGTCCGGAGTATCGTGTGGATCAAGTCGAGTTCCTGCATGACCTCACTTATCCTTCCTCCGACGGACAGATGGAGCACGAACAGCAGATTTTCCAGCGCATGATGCAAATTGTGGAGGAAGCAGAGCAGTTTGTCCTGGTGGATATGTTCCTGTTCAATAATTATCAGCACAAGGGACAGAACTTTCCTCCCGTGAGTACTGAATTCACCGAGGCTCTGGTCGCCAAAAAAAATCAGCATCCTGATATGGATATCTGGTTCATTACAGATGAAGTAAATACCAACTATAACTCAGCACCCAATCCGTTACTGGAACAAATGAAACAAGCAGGCATTCATGTGGTCATCACGGATGTGGACCCTTTGCGTGATTCAACTCCGGTATACTCTGCGGTCTGGCGGACCTTCTTCCAATGGTTTGGCCAATCCGGAGATGGCTGGATCAAAAACCTGATGGCGACGGATGGTCCAGATGTAACTGTACGTTCCTATCTCAAGCTGCTTAATGTGAAAGCCAATCATCGCAAAGTTGTGGTTAGTGAGAAGAAGGCGATTGTCTCTTCTGGCAATATTCATGATGCGAGTGCCTACCACTCAAATATTGCATTTGAAGTAACAGGTCCAATCATTGGCGATATTCTTCAGTCAGAGCAAGCTGTTCTCGACATCTCAGGCGGAGGCCAGGTTCCTGCCTACACAGCGCCTTCCACGGATTCAAACACGGGAGATATACGAATACGTTATTTAACTGAAGGCAAAGTGAATGACGCTGTACTCCATGAGATCAATCAGGCTGGCAAAGGTGATACCTTATGGATGGGCATGTTCTATGTGGCCTCTCCGAAAGTATTGGAAGCCCTGCTGGAATCCGCAAAACGAGGAACCGAGATCCGGCTTGTACTGGATCCAAATGAAAATGCCTTTGGTCAGGAAAAGATCGGCATTCCGAACCGTCCTGTCGCTGCAGAATTGCATGATAAATCCGACGGTAAAATTCAGATCCGCTGGTATAACACCACCAAGGAGCAATACCATACCAAGATGATCTATCTTGCCAAAGCAACCGGGGATCATATTGTCCTCGGGGGTTCAACCAACTTCACACCACGAAACATGAATGACTACAATCTGGAGAATGATCTATGGGTTGCTGCTCCTCCAGACAATAAGTTCACGCTTGATATCGCGAATTATTTCGAGCGTATTTGGAATAATGATGATGCGGAGTTCACGTTAGACCTGGATGAGTTCCAGGAGAAGACTACGTTTTTGAAAGGTATCTTATACAAGCTGCAGCTGATTCTGGGTCTTACGACCTTTTGATCAGAAACCACATCCATACCTGTTATATCCGCTTGTACTCTACTGTGCAGGCGGATATTTTCATCTTGACAGGCAATGTGAAGTGTGAAAATATAATTACCTAACGACCGTTAGGAAGGTGATTGAATGACTGCACAATCCATTCGGGATGCAGCCCTGTTCCATTTTGCGAGAGATGGCTATGAGGGGGCTTCTCTGAGAGCTATTGCTGATGAAGTCGGGATTAAAAAACCGTCCATATATGCACATTTTAGCTGCAAGGATGACTTGTTTTTACACACCCTGGCCTTTGCTTTTCACGAGGTAAAACGGCACACACTGGAATATTTCCGTGATCATGCGGATCTGCCATTGGAGCAGAGGCTGAAAGGCTTGTTGATCTGGTTCGAACAAGAATACAATGCCCATGCTTCGGCTCGTTTGATGTTGCGCAATTGTTTCTACCCACCACTTTCTCTGTATAGCGAAGTGATGGATCAGGTGTATCCGTTTATCGATGGCATGGAACGTGCTCTGAATCGTCTGCTGCAACGGGCAATGCGTAATGGAGATATACCGACCATCCCCGCGGAACAGGCTGCCATTGCATTTATGACGTTCCTCGACGGCATTACCGTAGAAATAATCTATGGAAGCTCACGTCGGTACAAGAGACGGTTGGAAGCATCCTGGCCTGTCTTTTGGCATGGCATTCATCATTTGAACGAAGAGGCACAAAGCGTTGTGCCGGAAGGAGATTTAACAACATGAACCGCAACTGGTTATATGTATTTATCGGTGGAATTATTGAGATTGTCTGGGTAAGCGGGCTAAAACATGCCTCGAATGCCTGGGAGTGGACTTTGACGGGGATTGCCATCGTGATCAGCTTTGGACTGATCATTGCCGCTTCCAAAAGGTTGCCTGTAGGTACGGTGTATGCCGTCTTTACGGGAATTGGTACGGCGGGTACCGTCCTTACGGAAATGGTACTGTTTGGTGAGCCATTCCGCTTGGCCAAAGTATTGCTCATCGGGCTGCTGCTCTGCGGCGTAATTGGACTGAAGCTGGTTACGGATCAGCAAGAAGCCAAAGGAGGTGCAGTATAATGGCTTGGATGGCAATTGTAGGTGCAGGGATATGTGAAATTTTCGGCGTAATCGGTATTAATGGTGCTTCCACCAAGAAAGGATGGCCATACATCGTACTGATGCTGGTGTCGTTTGTGTTCAGCTTCTCGTTGTTGTCCTACGCCATGACGTCCATTCCCATGGGCACAGCGTATGCCGTGTGGACGGGGATCGGAACGGTCGGCAGTACGTTAACAGGCATGTTCCTGTTTGGTGAACGGAAAGAAGCGAAGCGTATTCTGTTTATTGCGATGATTTTGGTGGCAGCCGTTGGTCTGAAACTGATCACATAATGGAACAACTGAATTACACTTTATATCTCCGATTGCAGTACCACTTTCCGATCGCTGTTATCCCCAGATTTCTTTAATTCCCTTTGAAGAGGGATAAATCCGGTGATAAAGGCGAACACTTCGTTTCTTCAAGTTGGTTCTGCAATCTCCGTTATCGTGTAATTCTTAGCTTCCATTATGATATCTATTAAATTCTGTAATATAAAAAAAGACGACTTCGATCAGGAAGTCGTCTTTTTTGGGGAATGATATAAATAGGGAACCTCTTTATACTTTGCTACGTAAGAAAGGATGTTGTCGTCATGAGAAAATTATTGGCACGCATGGGTTCTTATACTGGGTATACCCTTCTGATCGGCATGGCCATCTTCTATCTTATCGCTCTAGTCGCCATTATTATACTCGCCTTGTACGCCTTCACTGGAGGAAACTAACTCAAACGTTCTTGATACCTTATCCCTATCGTACATACAAGCTGCACCTTGTTACTTGCCGTCTCTACTTCCCTTTGATCAGCCACTTTTCCCCATAAACATTTTCCAATTTACTCCCATTTGAATTCCTTCAACTAGATCGTTTATACTTATTTTGACCTTAAAGTCAATTCAAGAACTCACAAGTTCCCTGATGAGGTGAATGCATCGTTAATGAACCCTATACATGAGATGAATGAGAAGAAAAAGCTCATCATTACTACAGCACTCAAGTTATTCTCATCCAAAGGCAGTGCTGCAACATCCATGCAAGAGATTGCAGAATTATGCGGGATGTCCAAAGGCAGTCTTTACATCATGTTCAAATCCAAAGAGGAATTAGAAGCCAGTACTCTGGAGTATTGCATGTACACACTCATGGACGAGATGACACAGATTGAGCATGAAACAAGTCTTACCTCTCGAGAACGTCTGCAAAAGCAGATTGAGACACTGCTCATCCATGTTGCCGAACTTAAGGAGTTTTTGCGAGTACAGATGCGCAGCATGATGATGGATGATGAACAGCAACGCAAGGAACAATGCCATCCGCTGCAAAGAGATCTGGAGGTCCGTACCTTACATTGGTTTAAGGATAAGCTGGAGGAACAGTACGGATCGGAGATTGAACCTTATACGATTGACCTTATTTTGCTGACACAGGGGCTGTTCCTCTCCTACGTCAAGATCTGGTTTACAGAGATGCCGTCCCTTACTGTTACCAAAATGGCAACAAATTTACTGCAAATGATGGACTATGCAGCGCACGGATTCCTTAAGCAGAGACCTTTGCCTTTGATTCCTTTGGAGGACTGGCCTGCCTGGATTACCGAACCTCATCCGGATTCCACGGTGATGCGGCATCCTATTCATATTATCAAGCAAATGCAGGATATTGCTGCCTCCGAATTGCCTGCTGGGCAACCGAAGAATGATGTACTTGAGACCATTGCCATTCTCCGGCAGGAGATGATGGAATTCACGCCGCGGCGTGCCATTATTCTGGGTATGATGCACAATCTGGAGAACATAACTGCCATTCAACCTTTGCACTCCGAGCTTCAGCATATTCTGGATGCCATGTATAGCCGGTTCATCCAGGCTGACTCGTCACACACATAAACAGGAGAAACAGAGAGGAGAAGAAACCATCGTATGAAAGGTATTATTAATTTTTCACTGAACAACAAGTTTGCGATTTGGATTCTGACGATTATCATCTCTTTCGCAGGTTTGTACAGCGGATTGACGATGAAACAAGAGACAATTCCAAACATCAACGTACCGTTTCTGAATGTCACTGCCATTGATCCGGGGGCTGCACCGGAGGGAATTGTTGAAGATGTCACGAAGCCGCTGGAAGTAAAACTACGTAATGTAGATGGCGTGAAGACAGTTACCTCCACTTCCATGGAAAATGCAGCATCTATTACACTCGAATTTGATTATGGAACAGATCTGACCAACGCAACTGCAACCGTTCGTGAGGCACTGAATGAAGTTCAATTGCCTGACAGCGTGCAGAAGCCGACCATTTCCAAGTTCAGCATTAACTCTTTCCCGGTTGTATCTCTGAGCCTGTCCGACAAGGACGGCGGTGACCTGGAACAATTGACACGACTGGTTGAATCGGATATTCAGCCTGCACTCGAAGATATTGACGGTGTAGCTCAGGTCCAGGTTTCCGGTCAATATGTGAAAGAAGTTCAATTGAAGTTTGACCAAGCCAAAATGGCCGAGCTGGGCCTAACTGAAGATACGGTAAACGGAATCGTTCAAGGTTCATCCATTCGTGTGCCCCTTGGACTGTTTGAACTGGATAAATCCCAGAAAGCCGTTGTCGTAGATGGAAACATCATCGACATCGATGATCTGAAAAACCTTGCCATTCCAGTTGTACCCGGCGGTGCCGGTGCTTCCGCAGGCAATGGTTCAAACGCAGCCCCTCAAGGCTCTGGAGCACCAACTGGTGAAGCTGGTCAAGGTACCGCTCCAAGTGCTTCACAAGAAACGGACCAGACTGCAGGCCAAGCCGCTGGTGGTAATGCCAGTGTGGGTAGCCCTTCAGGTGCTGCCAACGCAGCTGGTATCCCTACAGTGAAATTAAGTGAAATTGCCAAGATCGAAGTCATCGGTCAAGCGGAATCCATTTCCCGGACAGACGGCAAGGAATCGATCGGTATTTCCATTGTAAAATCCAACGATGCCAACACGGTTGATGTTGTTAACGCAGTCAAAGATAAAGCGGAAGAGTTGCAATCGCAGTTCAAAAATGCTGATTTGACTGTCCTGCTCGACCAAGGTAAGCCGATTCAGGACTCGGTGAACACGATGCTGGGCAAAGCCGTTTTTGGCACCTTGTTTGCCATCCTGATCATCCTGCTCTTCCTGCGTAATATTCGTTCAACCATTATCTCCATTATCTCGATCCCGCTCTCCTTGCTGATGGCATTGACTGCGCTCAATATGATGGATATTACTTTGAACATGATGACGCTGGGTGCGATGACAGTTGCCATCGGACGGGTTGTCGATGACTCCATCGTTGTTATCGAGAACATCTACCGCAGGTTAACACTTAAAAGCGAGAGATTGAAAGGCCGTGAACTGGTCCGCGAAGCAACTCGCGAGATGTTCATTCCAATTCTTTCTTCCACCATCGTAACAATTGCTGTATTCCTGCCACTGGCATTGGTAAGCGGCATGGTCGGTGAGTTATTCACGCCATTTGCACTGACCATGGTATTTGCTTTGCTGGCATCCCTGATCGTTGCCATTACCATTGTGCCGATGCTTGCGCACACCCTGTTCCGTGGAGGGTTGAAGAACAAACAGAATCACGAAGAAAAACCAGGCAAGATGGCGGAAGGTTACAAACGCCTGCTGAACTGGACCCTGTCACACAAACTCATCACGGTCAGTATTGCAGTGATCCTGCTGGTCGGCAGTTTGTTCCTGTACCCGTTCATCGGTGCAAGCTTCTTGCCGGAACAACAGGATAAATATGTGACCATTACGTACAGTCCACAAACAGGAGCTTTGCGTGAAGATGTCGAAAAAGAAGCACTCGTTGCCGAGAAGTGGTTGCTGGAACAACCGGGTCTGGAGAAAATGCAATATTCCATCGGCGGAAGTAACCCATTGAGCAGCATGGGTGGCGGTGGCGGAAACTCGGCTCTCTTCTATATCGAATATAACGAAGATACGAAAGACTTTACCAAAGTGAAGGAACAGCTTGTAGAAGGTCTGAAGAAAGAAGTTACCGTAGGTACCTGGAATGAGCTCGACATGTCCGGCGGTCTGGGTGGCAGCGGCCTGAGCCTCTCCATCTATGGCGATAATGTAGAGCAACTTAAACCTGTATCGGACGAAATTCTGAAACTGGTTGAAGCGGATAAGGATAATTTTGAAAAAGCAGACACTACACTCGCTGACACATACGGGCAGTATACGCTCGTGGCAGATCAGGAGAAATTGAGTTCCCTAGGCCTGACTGCAGGTCAGCTGGCCATGGCACTGAGCCCGGCACGGGAACGTCCTGTGCTCACGGAAGTCGATATTGATAATAAAACGTATAAAGTATATGTAGAGACAGATGACAAAACATTCAACAGTATTAAAGAGATTGAGGATGAGACCGTCACTTCACCGCTTGGCATCGAAGTACCAATCAAAGATGTTGCCAAAGTAGAAGAAGGTACGTCCCCGAACTCCATCATGCAAATTGATGGTAAAGTTGTTGTACAAGTAACAGCCAACATCCTGGCTTCGGATGTAACGAAAGCTTCGAGTAACCTACAGGCTGAGATCGACAAACTGGATCTGCCTGATGGCGTTGAAGTGAAGTTCGGCGGTACAACCGAACAGATTAATGATACCTTTACTCAACTGGGTCTCGCCATGCTGGCGGCCATCGCCATTGTATACTTCGTGCTCGTTGTTACATTCGGCGGCGGATTGGCACCATTTGCAATCCTGTTCTCCCTGCCATTTACGGTCATTGGTATTATGGTAGGTCTGTTCATCGCTGGTGGTACGCTTGACGTCTCCGCCATGATGGGTGGACTGATGCTCATCGGAATCGTGGTCACCAACGCTATCGTATTGATCGACCGTGTTATTCACAAGGAAAAAGAGGGTATGCCTACCCGTGAAGCCTTGCTGGAAGCCGGTGCAACTCGTCTGCGTCCAATTCTGATGACCGCTCTCGCGACCATCGGTGCCCTGTTGCCACTGGTAACGGGTCTCGAAGAGAGTGCCGGTATCATCTCCAAAGGACTCGGAATTACCGTAATCGGCGGTCTGATCAGCTCCACGCTGCTCACGCTGGTTATCGTACCGATTGTGTATGAGTTCTTGATGAAATTTAAAAAGAAAAGAATCGAAGATTAAGAAGTCGTTGATCGTGCTCATGTAACGGTTCGAGTACAACTTAAATGTAGACTATACTATCTAACTTCTCGCCCCTTAGCGCATATTGGAATGGTTGAATTCCGATGTGATGCTAAGGGGCTTTTTTTATTTAAGCATTTTGCATAAATCCCATGAGCGTCTTCCAATCAGCAAGATATAGATCGAAATGATCCTATTCGTCTATACCTTGTACCCGTGAGCTATTGGAATCGAATTATGCAAAATGCTGATGTAAATTTACACGATACATAGACTGACATAGAAATTCTTCATTTTAATCAAAATCACAAAAAGAATAGACTTGATTGTCATTTGAAACAAATGAGCGTGAGATTTCAGCCCATCTGCTGTAAATCAACTTATAATATGGATTAATTATGTAAGTTGACGGATTCCAGACTTCAGATAGATCACATGTGATTGGGGAAGGATGGTGGTTGTGTGGGGGAGACAATGCTTCATATTCAGATCAGAGACATGCTAAAACGTCCCGTATTTCGCAAGGCGGAAGTTCTGGCCAGTGATCGTGCATTGGAGCGGTATGTTCGCTGGGTTCATATCATGGAGGTTCCTGAGGTAGGGGACTTGCTCAATGGCGGGGAATTGGTACTTACGACAGGCATTGGCTGGCAGGAAGGTGAGCAGCATGGCCTGTCTTTTTTGCGTCAGTTAATTGCACGTGGGGCTGCCGGACTCTGTATGGAACTGGGGGATCACACCAAGTCGCAGCTCAGGGCTATGAAAGAAATTGCAGTAGCAGCTGATTTTCCGTTGATCTGGTTCCACGAACAAGTCCGTTATATCGATATTACGCAAGACCTGCATTTCACCCTGATTCGTAGTCATCAGCGGATGATCGCTGAACTCGATAGTCTCACCACCTCATTTAACCAACTTCTTCTGAATGGAGATGGCGTACAACCCCTGCTTCGATTACTGTCAAGAACAACCGGATGTGCCGTGGCGTTATATCCACTTGAAGGGGAAGCAAGTGCCGTTCCCTACTGCTCTCCAGAGCAGCTGGAGACTCGTCGGCAGGATTGGTTTTTGCAGCGGGAACATTTGACGGGAGAAGATATTCCGAATATAATGCGGCTGTCAGATAACACATTACATGCACTCAGCATGCCTGTTCAGGCGTTAGACTACACCTTTGCCGACCTTGTGCTGATGCATCAAAAGCTGACGGATCAAGATTCAAGCATACCGATCAAACCTTCGGATGAATTCGTCATTCAGGCACTGGAACGTTGCGCGGCCGCAATTGCCCAGGACTGGATGCGAACCAAATACATGGAAGAGAAACGCCGCTACAAAGAAGATATGTGGGTCATTGACTGGCTTAACGGACATCACTCCACGAAGGAAATCCATGAATATGTATCCACCGTTAATCCCCTTCTCGCAACGAGCAAAGCCACCATAATCTTATTCGACAGTAACCCCGCATACACAGACAGCCTCAAACTTCAGAAATTATTGATCCAACGCAACATCGTCGCCCGTTCCGTGTTCGCTCGGGAGAACTTCACCCTCTACAGCACCGTTCTGAATCACCAGATCATTCTTATCATTCTCGACCCACTACCTGGATCTCAGCGCAAAAGCAGCCTCTGGCGCTGCATCGAACAGCTGCAGCAGCACGAGCAGGAACAGACCCACTGCCTCTTCTCAGGCTTGATCGGTATCGGTCATAACTGCACGGACCTCTCTCGTCTCAAGGATAGTCTGGAATCCGCGAAGGAGACACTGCGAATTCAGAAGGACATCGGCGAGATGCAGCAGCCCTTTTACAGCAACCTTCATTGTTATCGAATCATTGCCAGCATGAAGCAGAGCGGTAATCTGGATGATTTTATCGAAGAATATTTGGGGCCGCTCATCCGTTACGATGTAGAGAAAGGAGGTCAGCTGCTGCGCACGCTCAAGCAATATTTGGTCCTGTGCTGCTCTAAGCAAGAGACGGCCACCGCGCTATATATCGTCAGACAGACGCTGTATCACCGTTTGGACAAAATCGAAGCCCTTTTGGGAGAAGACTACATCCTCCCCGAGAAAAGGGTTGCAATCGAACTTGCCATCTACGCCTATGAGTATGTTCATGGTCCAATCGCGTGAAGAGCTGAGCATGGTCTAAGCTCCCCGCTGCTCCTGAAGCTGACGAATCAGAATATGACTGAACCACTTCCGTCCAGACGCCGTGCCCACGTATTGCTCTTGTTTCTCTTCGGGAAGATCCGGGTGCCCCCATATGACGTGAGCACCCTCCAGATGTTCCCGTACCGCATAGATCCGATAACCCTGCGCAACCATTCGCTCTATGGCGATCCTCTCGGCCTCAAACACATCATGATCCGACATCAGCTTCTCCCTCCATTCACTGCCGTCACAGGCTGTTTCATCGGTATGGGTGCGCCTGCATCATACTTGTTGCGCTTCACATACTGGCCTGACCCTGCCAATCCGGCAAATTGCCGATCTCGAATGACATACTCCCCGCGGCACAACACCGTCACCGGACAACCTTGTACCTGCATACCTTCAAATGCACTGTAATCCACATTCATGTGATGCGTATCTGCCGAGATCACCCTGTTTACAGAGGGGTCAAAAATAACGATATCCGCATCTGTCCCGACAGCCAGTGTCCCTTTCTGCGGGAATAATCCAAATAACTTGCTCGCTCTTGTCGAACACAAATCAACCCACTGATTGAGCGTAATCCTTCCTTTGACTACACCTTCCGAATACAGAATGCTGAGGCGATCTTCAATGACAGGCCCCCCGTTCGGAATTTTGCTAAAATCATCCTTACCCAGATCCTTCTGCCCTTTGAAATTAAACGAACAATGATCAGAGCCGATCGTCTGCAGTTGACCGCTTTTCAATGCATTCCACAGCACTTCCTGATGCGCTACTTCCCGCAGCGGTGGGGACCAGACATACTTTGCACCCTCAAAGTCCGGCTGATCCATGATCGACTGATCCAACGTCAAATACTGAGGACAGGTCTCCCCCCAGATTCGATAGCCCATTTCACGCATACGCGCGATCTGCTCCACAGCCTCCGCACAGGTCACATGCACTACATACAGCTGTGAATCCGCAAGTGCAGCCAGACGCGCCGCACGTCCCGTTGCTTCTCCCTCCAGCATGGATGGACGAGTCAGCGCATGGTGAATTGGCTCTGTGCGCCCTTCGGCGAGCGCCTGTCGAACCAGCAGGTCAATGACATCTCCGTTCTCGGCATGAACCATGACGAGTGCGCCGTACTCTTTTGCCTTTTGCAACGTCTGGAAGAGAATCCCGTCATCGGCCTGAAACTGGTTTTTATACGCCATGAACACCTTGAAGGATGACACACCCTCTTCTTCAATGATCTGCGGCAGCTCTTCTAGCACCTGATCATTCATCTCGCCGATCATGAGATGGAAACCGTAGTCGATGGCAGCTTTACCCTCGGCTTTAACATGCCACTCCTGGAGAGATTCGATTAATGGACGGCCTTTTTGTGTCAGACAAAAATCAATGATCGTTGTTGTACCGCCAAAAGCTGCTGCTGTCGTTCCCGTCGCAAAATCATCCGCCGTTACCGTTCCACCGAAGGGCATATCCAGATGCGTATGCGGGTCGATCCCGCCCGGAATGACATAACAGCCGGAAGCGTCCACAATCTCCGTTCGTTCATCAGGCACCAGTCCGATGCCAATCTGTGTGATTTTACTCTTTTCGATCAAAATATCTGCTTCAAAGGTATCTGACGCTGTGACCAACACACCATTACGAATCAATTTGCGGGTACTCATGATATCGCCTCCTTGGTTGATTGATCTCTAACCGATTGCAGCATGGCAATCGCAGACTGACGTTCATTCCAGGTTACAGGTTCCTGCTCAGGTACAAGTTCAACCATATCAATCGCCCCATCCACCGGGCAAACGATCGAACACAGATTGCAGCCAACACAGTCCTCTTCCACCACTTCCAGATAGGAACCGGACGGGTCGGTCAACATATCAATACACTGATGCGAGGTGTCCTCACAAGCAATATGGCATTTGTTGCAATTGATGCAGACATCGCGGTTGATGCGAGCGACCACTTTGTAGTTCAGATCGAGATTGCCCCAATCCGAATAACGCGGAACGGTCTGACCTACCAGTTCTGCTACGCTGCTTAGACCCTTTTCATCCAAATAATCGTTCAGCCCATCAATCATGTCCTCCACAATGCGGAATCCATGATGCATCGCTGCGGTACATACCTGAACCCCTGTAGCGCCCATGAGCAAGAACTCTGCTGTGTCACGCCAATCAGATATGCCGCCTATGCCCGAGATCGGCACACCCACCTCTGAATTACGTGCACACTCGGCAACCATGTTCAGTGCAATTGGCTTCACCGCTGGGCCACAGTATCCGCCGTGTGCTCCTTTGCCACCCACATGCGGCACGGTATTCCACGAATCCAGGTCCACACCTGCAAGAGAGTTAATCGTATTGATCAGGGAGATCGCATCCGCACCACCTCGTACAGCTGCCCGGGCTGTCGCCGTAATATCCGTGATATTTGGCGTGAGCTTCACAATCACCGGTGTGGTCGCTACTTCCTTCACCCACATCGTCTGTAGTTCGACCAGGTCCGGCTGCTGACCAGAGGCAGCTCCCATGCCACGCTCAGCCATGCCATGCGGGCAGCCAAAGTTCAGCTCCAAGCCATCGACGCCGACGGCCTCCACCTTTTTGACAATCTCATGCCACTTCTCTCGCGTAGGTTCCACCATCAATGAAGCGACAACCGCACGATCCGGGAAGCGCTTCTTGGTCTCGGCAATCTCCCGCAGATTCACTTCCAGCGGACGATCGGATATCAATTCAATATTGTTAAACCCCGCCACCCGCTGTCCGCCAAAATGGACCGCCGCGAAACGGGAGGATGTATTGATAATTGGCTCACCCAGCGTCTTCCACACCGCCCCACCCCAGCCCGCCTCGAATGCACGCTGAACCTGATATCCCGTATTGGTCGGTGGTGCAGAAGCCAGCCAGAATGGATTGGGTGATCGAATACCTGCCAGATTAATGGATAAGTCAGCCATAACGATCCCTCCTTGGTGTTGTTTGAACTTACTATATAAGTTGAACTAAAGATTATTTACACTGACACTACGATGACAGAATAACCTTCCAATCGCTGTTATCCCCAGATTTTTTTGATTCCTTTTATAAAGGGAAAATCCGGGGATAAAGGCCAGCCTATGCTTCCGATGCAGCTTTCTTTCAGAAAGCCTTTAGCTTCGCTTCTTCAGGTTCTTTCAGGTTTCTTCTGGTTCTTTCTGTCCTCTTCGTTTCGTGTAAATGTTAAATTCAATTTATATCTTTACACTGGATATTTGGTCGTGCTCAGGATCTCTGCGTAGTAATGGTGTTTTTCGATAGCACCTGAATTCTAACGAACCGTACAGCTCTTATTTGACTCATTTGAGGGACTTTCAAAATCTAACGAATCGTAGAAAGCTTATTTGGCTGTAATAGCTCATTTCGGCTTCATTTCAACGATTTTTATCAAAATAAGACGTGTGAGATTCGTTAGATTTTCCAATCCTCCTTAATTGCCACTATAAGGTGTGTAGGGTTCGTTAGCGTGTCAGGGACACGAGGAATTGATGTACCCCACACTTCTTGCACAGATCTAATCTACGCCTCTATCACTCTAGCAGTCCCTTGCGCCCTCCCACCCGTACTCTCTCCTTGTATGCTTCCATTCCACGCTTTCCTTGCACGCGCCTCTTTCCCTTGCCTTCCCTCACTGCTCACGCCGTCTCTTCTACCTGTCCAGGCAACGCCTTCATGACAGCGGCGGCAGCCAGCTTACCCTGCTGTGCAGCCGAGACAACCATCGCCTCACCCTGGCCCTGACCAAAAATAACATCTCCTGCCGCATAGATCTGAGGGTGTGAGGTACGGTACGTATGCGGCTCGATCTCTACGACACCCCAGTGGTGACGAAGCCCAAACGCTTCGATTAATGGTAATAAACGATGCTGCCCAATCGCCCGGATGACGGTATCACATTCAATCATGAACTCCGATCCCTCGACAGGCACAGGCAACGCTCGCCCACCACCAGGCGGAGTAATCAGCTCCATTTTCACGCATTCCACAGCCTGAACCCGACCGTTCTCGTCTCCAATAATACGCTGCGGCATCGTAAACCAGCGGAACTCCACACCTTCCTGCTTGGCAAACGTATATTCAAACGCATAAGCCGTCATCTGGCTTTCCCCGCGCCGATATAACATCTGCACCCGCTCGGCACCAAGACGTACCGAACAGGTTGCTGCATCTACCGCCGTATTACCCGCGCCAATAACGGCGACCTTCAGACCATTCAGCGCGGGTGGAACACCTTGCTTGGTAGACTCCACCAGTTCAATCGCATCATAGACACCTTCCAGTGCCTCCCCTTCAATGCCCAGCATAGGTACTGAACCCATGCCACAGGCCAGAATAACCGCTTCATGCTGCTCCAGCAACTGCGAAGCAGGGATATCCACACCGATGCGCACTCCATAACGGATCTGTACACCAAGCGCCTCCACCTGCTCCACTTCCCATAGCGCAACCGATTCGGGCAAACGGAAAGATACGATGCCATACGTATTCAGCCCACCGCCTTTGGGCTTTGCTTCATAGATCGTCACCTCATAACCTGCGCGCCCCAGTTCGCGTGCCGCCGACAATCCCGCAGGCCCTGCTCCCACAACAGCAACGGTTCTCCCATTGGCAGGCGCTGCCTGGAATAACGGCTCATTCTTCGCCCGCGCCCAGTCGGTGGCGTAACGCTGCAAGTCACCAATGCGAATCGGCTTCGACGATTCGTTCAGCACACATGCACCTTCACACAATTCCTCTGTGGGACAGACACGTGCGCAGCTGGCTCCAACCGGATTCGCATCCATAATGGTGCGGGCCGAACCTTTCAGGTGACCTGTGGATATTTTGCTAATAAAAGAAGGGATATTAATGTCGGTTGGACAGGCCTTGATACAAGGTGCATCGTAACAGTATAGACAGCGGTTTGACTCCTCCATCGCTTCCTTGCCTGTCATGGCGGGTTTCATCTCGGCAAAACGACTCTCCCACCCATAATCGGATAACGTTGTTCCTGAGCTGTTCATCAATGTCATGCACCTCCTGAAGTTTGATTCGTGCTAGCTTCCATCTACTTTTACAGACTAACCAGATGTTCGTACGTTTCTGGCCTGCGATCGCGGTAGAACTGCCACACATTCCGCACCTCACGAATCATCTCCGTATCCATCTCACCAATAACGACCTCATCCTGATCCCGGCTGCCGATCGCTACCATTCTGCCTCGCGGGTCGACCAAGTACGACTGTCCATAAAATTCACCCATATTCCACGGCGCTTCTACACCAACCCGGTTGATGGCTGCAACATAATAACCGTTAGCTACCGCGTGAGCAGGCTGCTCCAGTTTCCACAGATATTCCGATGTACCCGCAACCGTAGCGGACGGATTGAACACAATCTCTGCCCCCGCTAGCCCGAGCAATCGTGCCCCTTCCGGAAAATGACGATCATAACAGATGTACACCCCGACTCTGGCGTAGGCTGTATCAAATACCGGAAACCCGAGGTTACCTGGTTTGAAATAATACTTTTCCCAGAACCCATTTGTACCCTCACCTGCTTCCACATGCGGGATATGATGTTTGCGATATTTGCCCAAATATGAACCATCCGCATCAATAACGGCTGCCGTATTGTAATACGAAGCAATGCCCTCCACCTCGTAAACGGGTAAAATAATCACCACCGCAAGCTCCTTCGCCAGCTCCTGAAAACGTCTGGTCGTTGGCCCTTCCGGCACCGGTTCAGCGGATGCATACCATTTGGGATTCTGCTCTGTGCAAAAGTACGGTCCATAGAATACTTCCTGCAACCCGATGATCTTGGCGCCTCTTGCAGCAGCTTCACGGACCAGCGCAATGTGCTTCTGAACCGCAGCTTCTTTGTGCACTTCAACAGGAGCCGAACCTTCGATTTCATGAGAAGCCTGGATTAATCCGATGCTGATTTTTGCCATAACGTCACAACGCCTCCTCGGGTAAAATGATTGGTTGGTTCACTCCACTACACATCCTCCGAATGGTGCGATATAACACTTCCGTGCCGAGTCCAATATCCTCCGGGGAGGAATATTCGCTGGGATGATGACTGATCCCGTCTTTGCTGCGGACAAAGATCATGCCATAATCACACACAAGCGAAAGGGCCAACGCATCATGGAACGGACCACTCATCAGTTCTGGCAAAGTAACCCCGATCTCTTCCGCGGATGAACGAATCACCGACTTGATTGGCTCTGCACAATACCGCGGCTCACTATTCGTATCCTCTGTCAGCGAGTAGGTTAGGCCATATCGGAAACTCACGTCATCCAAAATGTTCATCAATCGGGCTTCAAGCCGGTTCCTGCGCTCCATCTCCATATCTCGCAAATCAACGGTGAAGCTGACTTCCTCCGGAATGATATTCCGGGAATCTGGAAACACCCTCAGACTTCCCACCGTACCTACGGTTGGAGCTTCCGGGTCTTCTCTCACCATATCGTCAAAAGCCGCAATGACTTTGGCGCTGCCTACCAAAGCATCATGCCGCATCCCCATCGGAACAGAGCCGGCATGACCTGCCATGCCTTTCATCGTCACCGTAAGCCACAGCGGGCCCGAGATGCCCGTCACCAGACCTACAGGTGCATTCAACGCTTCCAACACCGGCCCCTGTTCAATGTGCAGCTCCAGATAACTGCCTATGGAACCTGGCGGGTAGGTCGCCTCTTCAAAATCCGAAGGAGAACAGCCGAAGGCTTCCAGCGCCTCCCGGCGGGTCACTCCGTTTTTATCCTGCCGCTCCAGTTCGCCTTCTTCCAACTGACCGGTTATGCCACGCGAGCCGAACAGGCCTTTGTTAAAACGGGAACCCTCTTCATCACAAAAGGCAACTACCTCAATCGGCATAAGAGGCTGAATGCCATTTTCGATCAGGCATTGCACCGCTTCAAGTGCACCGAGCACACCAATCGCTCCATCATATCGACCGCCATACGGCTGAGAGTCGATGTGGGAACCAATCATGAGGATCGGCAGGGCCTGATCCGCCCCTTCCAGACGACCAATCAGATTGCCGAAGGGATCGAGCCGTGTCGTAAGACCGGCACTTTCCATCCAGTGACGAACCTGTATGATGCCATCCATATCTTCCGGGGTCAGGGCAAGTCGGCATACACCCGTCTCTGCGATTCGTCCAATGCGTGACAACTGCTCAATTCGCTCATTCAGCCGAAGCTGATTAATGAGTTTGCCTGTTGTGGTCTGCATCCTTCCTCGCCTCCTTGCGCTTATTTATCGCGTAATGATATGAAATCTCCATCTCGCTTGCTAAACCGTAAACGCCTGTCGTACCTGTGTATGGCAACTAACCTGCGTCCAGGCTACGTAGCGCAACGAGCAAACTTCCAGCGATCAGATCCAACTCATCCTCAGTGGTAACAAACGGCGGAGAGATCGTCAAAATGTTTGCAAACCCCGGCACGGTATCGCCGTTCTTGCCAATCAGAATGCCGTCCCTTTTACAACTGGCGAGTACCTTCATTACTTTGTCCGCCTCCGCAGGAGATCCGTCTGCTTCAATCAATTCAATGCCACAGGCGAATCCGAATGAACGGATATCCCCCACAATGGACAGCTCCAGCAAAGGTTCCAGCTTCTCACGAAGCAGGTATCCAAGTTCTTCCGCCCGGCTGACCAGATTCTCTCGTTCCAGAATTTCCAGATTCGCCAGTGCCACCCGGCAGGATACGGGATTCCCGCCAAAGGTATTCACATGGCGAAAATGGGCATCCGATCCAGGCTCCCGGAACGTCTCATACAGATCGGCACGCACAGCCGTTGCTGATAATGGTGAATACGCACTGGTCATGCCTTTTGCCATCGTCACAATATCTGGTTGTACGCCATAGTTCTGATGACCAAACTTCTGCCCAGAGCGGCCAAAACCGCAGATGACCTCATCTACAATGAGCAACACGCCATAGCGATGACAGATCTCTTGCACGGTGCGCATATAATCCGGCGGGGGCACAATCATGCCGCCTCCTGTGATCACCGGCTCCATAATTACTGCGGCAACCGTCTCAGGACCTTCCCAGCGAATCACCTCTTCATAGATGGTTGCACATTCGAGTCCGCATCCATCCTTGTTTCGTCCAAACGGACATCGGTAACAATATGGTGGTGGAACATGAGAGAAACCTACGCCGAGCGGCTCGTATTTGATCTTACGGGCGGCTTGCCCAGTGGCGCCCAGCGCGCCCATGGAGTTACCGTGATAGGCACGGTGACGGGAGATGAATTTGTGCCGAGTAGGCTCACCATTCTGATGGTGGTACTGACGGGCTATTTTGAAAGCCACTTCATTCGCATCTGAACCTGAGTTGGAGAAGAATATTCGATACTCCCCCTCAAGCCATTCATTCAGCTTCTCCGCCAGCAAAATCGCTGGTTCGTGACTCTGCGTCATCGGTACATAAGCGAGTGCTTTCATCTGTTCGTAGGCACTTCTCGCAATCTCCTCACGGCCATGCCCCACATTCACACACCACAGTCCCGACATCGCATCCAGATAACGTGTACCATCCTGATCAGTGATCCAGCTGCCCTCCCCGCTTACTGCAATCATCGGATGATCGTTATGAGGCGAGATGTGATGCCACACGTATTTGCGATCCTTCTCCAGCCACTCTTCTTTCGTACTGCCAAGCGGCTGCGGCTGCTGATCCACAGAACTCATTCGTCATCCTCCTCCACACGCTTATTTCACCGCTTCTTCATAGATGCTTTTCTCCAGCGCTTCGTCCAGATTGGCGGCTTTTTTGATCAAGCCATAGTTCAGTGCAATATCTGCAGTCCGGGTAAATGACTCATCCACAAAGCTACCGACCTGCTGCTCCGTAAATCCTTCCGGGCGAATTAGCTTCGCAATCTCTTCCAGCATCGTTACCTGATGTTCACGAGTGGTGCTGCCATCCGTCACATTACTCATCACGATATCCACCGTTTCATCCTGTTGATCAATGGCGTAGTTCCAGCCTTTTAGAATGGCACGGGTTACTTTGACCGCAAGCTCACGGTTGCTGTCTACCCAATCCTTCTTGGCAATCAGCGTATCCTCCAGCATGCCAACACCGGCATCTTCAATGTTGAACACATCCAGATCGGATTCTTTCGTTCCACTTTCCAGTACAACGTGATATTCGTTATAGATTGTTGCCGTAGCCACATCCACCTGATCATTGAAAAACTGATCCATCGTGAACCCCTGCTTCACCAGTTCAATGTCTTTCTTCGGATCCAGGCCGTTCTTCTCCATAAACGCGAGCACCTGAAATTGCTGACTGCCGAACCAGGTACTGACCTTCTTGCCTTTCATCTGAGCGGGATCGGTAATACCTAGCGACTTCTTGGCGATCAAGCGATAACTACTCTTCTGTGAGATCTGGGCAAGCGAGACGAGCGGCAGACCGTTATCCCGGCTGACCAGCAGACTGTCCACTCCGGTGATCCCTACATCGGCCGCGCCATTGACCACCTGCTGCTCAATCACGATATCCGGCCCACCCGGAATAATCTCGGCATCAATGCCTTCATCTGCAAAAAAACCTTTTTCCTTCGCTGCATAGATCCCGGCAAATTGCGCCTGCGGTACCCACTTCAATTGAATTTTCACTTTGGTTAAGGGTTGATCTGCTTCACCCGCCCCTCCTGAACTCGCAGCAACAGGCTCAGCCGCCGGCTCGGACTTCGTAGAACATGCGCTCAGCATCGTAACAACCAACAGGACCAATACCAGCAAACCCGGCTTCAACGTTTTGTACATGTACAGAACAACCCCCTGTTTATATACGATTTTTCTAGCATCAGTCCGTGTTCAAAAAGTCTGCTTTTCAGTACCGTGGACTTTTTGAACAACCTCTATCAGGTATGACGATCTATGATTGGTACCCTGATGTACGTTAGTGATCTGTGCGTGCACGATTCCAAGGAATGAGTCGCTTTTCTGCTAGGACAACCGCTTCATACAATACAATACCGAGCGCGGCTGCAATGACAATGCAGGACCAGGCCAAGGGCATGTTCGCCAGTCGAATCTGATCCGAGAGCAAGTACCCCAGCCCCTGGGAGGCGATGAAAAATTCACCCACAATGGCCCCGATAATACTGGTCGACATGTTGATCTTCAGACCGGCAAAGAGGGAAGGCAGGGCATGAGGCAGTCTCAGCTTCCAAAAAAACTGCATCCTGCTTGCAGCAAGGCCACTCAGCAGATCACTGTACTGCGGCTGAATGGAAGTCAGCCCTTTGAACAGGCTGACAGCCATCGCTGCCATTGTAATCACCGTAACGACAGCAATACGCGACCAGATCCCGTCACCGAACCAATTGTTCATAATTGGGGCAAGAGCCACGATCGGAACCGCATTAAGTGCAGACAGAACCGTAACCGCAGCCCTGCCGCTTGTTGGAAAGAACGATGCACCTGCCGCTGCCAGAGCACCCAACAATGAACCGAGCAAAAAACCTCCCAGCATTTCGGTTCCGCTGTACATCGCATATCGAAAGAGCATGTTGGCATTTTCCTGAATGGATGCCGCGATCGCGGAAGGTACAGGCAGTTGGTAGCTTTCCAGCGAGAATATCCAATGAAACAACCTGAGTTGCCAGAGGGCGAGAAACACCACACCCGCCCCCCAAGGAAGCATGCTCAGTGCAATCGAGCGCCCGCGAACGCCGGTGTCCGGTATAGCCTTTCCGGCTTGTCCCCGTTGTCCATGAATTTCCGATCCGGGAGCAGCTGCCGTCTGTGAACCATTGAGGGGCGTAGCCGCGCCAGTTACAGCAGCAATCGCCACACCTTCATCACTTTTCCGGCTCAACACACTACCTTCACTCATGTGGTCTGACCTCCTTTGGCCCTGAATTCAGGCTGCCAAGGGGTTAGCCAACGTTCAGCCAGACTGATGGCCAGATATGAGATCAGGCCAATTCCAATGCTAAGCATGATGGTTGCCCAGAACATGCCAACTTGAGCATGGCCGTAATATAACGAACTGACCATCAGGACGCCGAGTCCGTCGGGAGCCCCCATCAATTCCACAACGATGGAGGAAGTCACCGCCAGCGGAGCAGCTATTTTCATACCGGAAAATAGTCCCGGCAGTGCTGAAGGCAGTAGACATTTGATATATCGTGCAGTCAGTGAAGCCCCACAGGAACGCATAAGCTCCAGATGCTCTGGTGCTGCACTTTTCAATCCTTTTAACGTATGAATGATGATCGGGAAGAAGGTTACATACGCCGCCATAACAATTCGAGCCCACTCCGCGTTGTGGATGATGCCGTATACGATTGGTGCGAGACCAATAACCGGAACCATCTGTGAGGAGACAACATATGGCGATAACGTGCGCTCCAGCCAGACAGCCGCGCTCATGAGCAACGCCAAACCCAGACCCAGCAGCGTTCCCCCTGCAAAACCAATGGCGGCATTGCCAAAAGTGACAGCCCCCTGTTCTGCGAGCGTACCCGAGTACCGAAAAAGGGCCGCAAGGACTTCGTGCAGATAAGGAAGGCGAGACGCGGCCTGCTGAGGTGACAGGAACAATTGGAGCATCCAGGCGGCTGCTTCCCACAGTACCAATACCGCTGTAATCCAGATGACAACCCATGAACGATAACCCGGTTTAAAGAATCGCAGGGACATGAGATTCATCACGCTCCTCGTAGAAGCAATTGCGGATGGTTGTAATCATGTGGTAGAAAGCTTCCGTTTCTCTCAGTTCACTATGACGTTCGGAAGGCAGATTGACGGAATGAATGGAATGTACTTGCCCCGGATGTGCCGAGAGCACGATGATCCGGTCGGACAGAAATACGGCTTCGGGGATGCTGTGTGTGACAAAGAGGAAGGTCTTGCCTGTTGAGCGCTTGATCTCAAGCAGCTCCAATTGAAGTTTTTCTTTGGTGAATTCGTCCAAGGCGGAAAAGGGTTCATCCATGAGCAGCAATGGCGGATCAAGCGCAAGTGCACGTGCAATGGATACACGTTGCTGCATCCCTCCACTGAGCTGCCATGGATAATGGTCGGCAAAGCGGGTTAGTCCTACCATTTCAAGCAGTTCACTGCTAATGCGGCGGCACTCCTTACGGCGGGTACCCAGCAGTTCCAAGGGCAATTCCACATTGTGACGAACGGTGCGCCAATCGAACAAGGCGGGTGTCTGAAAGACAATGCCGAACTGTCGCTGTAGTCGAGCCCGCTCAGGCTCCTGACCTGCAATGCGAACAGTGCCTGAGGTGGGCTGAAGTAGATCACCCACTAACCGGAGCAAGGTCGACTTGCCACAGCCGGAAGGGCCCAGCAGAGAGACAAACTCATTGGACTGGATCTGGAATGTAACATCCGACAAAGCAGTGACTTGTTGTATACCTGTGCCAAAGACAACGGACACATGATCTACATCAATATGGCAGGCTTCGGGGACTGTAGCTGAGGGTGCGGAGGACATGGGCATTCTCCTTTGTGGAAGTTATTTTCATTGCGCACAAGGCTGAATGGGAGGTTTATATACACGAACGTAACAGGTTTGCTTGTTAGATAATACTATATCGCTTTGGGCGGGGATTACATTATACAGTGTGTTTTGAGTATGGGCCTGTTCATGTTACACAATGTAAAATGAGATGCATTCTCAGATACAACCATGTGAGTTTTCCTTGTATTTAGCTAACATACATTTCAGTTAACAACAAACGCACGATCATTTGTATTTATTGAATAAATATTCGGAAAATATGACATATGCCCTCGTATTCTTGTCCATTTTCTTGTATAAAGATTGAATAGACGTACAAGGACTTCCACCTCTACGTGAGTCAAGGCTCCTGAATGATGAAGGCGGTATCACTATTCCGGATCAATCACCACGCAGGCTGGCTTCCTTTGTCACATATCACTTTGAAAACCACATATATAGGTCTATCCAAAGATCAGTAGAACGAAGCTTTCAAATCCAGAAATCGGGGTGGTCATGATGTTTGATTGGCTGGGATGGAGAAAAGGATTGCCGCTGTGGCGATCGTATCGGTTGAACGCACATATGAAGGAAGATGTGGAACAGATTTTTGAGGGAATTGCCGAAACGAGACGGCAGCTTATGATGGACTGGGCAGATGAACAATGGAATCACCTGGATCGTTTGCTTCAACAGATACAGTCGGTCCGATTACAGGATGTATTACAAGGTTCACAGCAACGAAGTAAACTAGATACATGGTTTCAATCCAGTTATATTCGAGCCGTAGACAGTACGGAGCTATTTATGCTGAACGAACAGAATCAGGTGGTATTCTCTACATATAAGAAACATATTGGACAGATCTATGAAGATTACGAAGCTTTAATTGGACCAGGATTGAAATACTCCAGAGCAGATCGTCAGGGCAAAAAATGCTTGTATGGTCCTTATTCTGATCCACTGACGTTGGATATTGGTCCACGCTCGTCCGCTTTTCACGATGATGTCACCTTGCTGTTTATCTCCCCAATTCTGCAGGAAGGTCGATATGTCGGTTCATTATGCAGCCGTGTTCCCGGGGATGTACTCGGTGACCTGATCCAACGAGAATCAGGTCATATCTACCCCGATTCCGGTGACAATTACCTCTTTATGGCTGAGTCGATATTACGGCCCCATCTGCAACCTGGCACCGCCTTATCCCGAAGCCGCTTCGAAGACCGTACCTTTACACATGGGGAAAATCTCAAAGATGGCGTCACCACCGAATGGGGTATCGTTTCCGTCAAGGAGCATACCGAACTGGAACTCATGTTCACTGACCCATCGACCGGAGAACTACACCCCGGAGTAGCAAACACCATTCAGAATGGTTCCAATCTGTTCGTAGCCTTTCCCGGCTACTCGGATTACCGCCATATTTCTGTGATCGGCAAAGGCATCACCTTCCAGCTGCCACACTGTCCTGATCGCTGGGGCATGATGTGTGAAGGGGATCTGGAGGAAGTGTATCGGATACGAAGCATTGGCTGCCGCCAGTTCAAGCAGCACAGTCTCTTCACGCTTTTGTCAGGCGTTGCAGGAGCCGCTCTTGTCTATGCCCTCACTGGTAGTGGTTGGAGTGCGGCAGCAATGGCCGCTTTTAATGTGTTATTCGGATTCTTCACTGCATTACAGCTGCATCGTAGCCAATATCGACGGGTTCATGAAGACTTGCGCCGCATCAGCCGATTTATTCGAATTAACGCCGAAGGCAGGGGTGATCTGACCCAGCGCCTGGACACGTCTGCTTTTGCCCAAGACGAATCGGGTGAACTGGCGAAGTGGATCAACAACATGATTGACTCTCTGGAAGGCATTATGTTGAAAGTACAACTCGCGACGGTAGACGTTATGGATAACCAGTATCAGATGCGAACTTCAACAGAGACAACCCAGGGAACGACTGAACGTGTGAACCACAAGCTTGGTTCGATGATTCAGGCCATTCGCACCCAACTGGAAGATCTCGACCAGGCCAGGATTGCTGCCGATCACATGCGCATAACGCTTCAACAACTGGAGACCTCTGCAACCGAACAGATCGGCGTGGCTCAGCAGGAAGTGGAACGAATCGGCGACAAAATGACCCAAATCTCAGGAGCGGTGTCCGATACCAACCGTACCATCCTGTCCTTCATAGATACCATGAAAGAGATTTACCGTGCACTGGCTGTCATTGATGAAATTTCAGCTCAGACGAACCTGCTCGCTCTGAATGCCACCATTGAAGCTGCACGCGTGGGCGAACATGGCCAAGGCTTCTCGGTCGTGGCAGGGGAAATCCGCAAACTGGCCGAATTATCCCGCTCTTCTACGGAAAATATTCATCAGATTCTGGACCGAATCTCAACGGCAGCAGGAGCGGCATCCCAATTAATCACAGAGGGTGATCAGGTACTGGCTGAAGGAACAACACTGGTTCAGGCCGCTTCTCAACTTCTGCAAAATGCTACCGCTGAAGAACCTGAGCGTACGCAAGTCGTGGATCAAGTGGTCATGCTGATGGAGAATATTGCTGCAATCAGCCATCAAAATCGGGCGACTTCTGCTGAGGTAGAAGCAGAGATGATGGAGCTGATCCGTGATATGTTGCAGGTTCAGCATTCTTCGCATAACGTGGAAGCCATTACGGTTTTCCTGCAACAACTCGTGGGACAATTCCATCTGAATCACCCCGCCAAAAATGCTGTCATCTGACGTCATCGTTGACGCGGATTGGAGAAATAGCTAAAATTTGATGCAACTGTTCCTTTTGAAATTGTCGTATCATTTATAATAGAAGATTTCCAATCTGAACCGATGAAAGGGTGGTCTGCATGGAACTGCTTCAGGATTCATTTGGCCGGATACATGACTACATCCGTATTTCTGTTACGGACCGCTGTAATTTACGCTGTGTGTATTGCATGCCCGCAGAGGGTATGGAGTTTGCTCCACATGATGAGATTATGAGCTACGAAGAGATCGCACAGGTGCTAAAGGTGCTTGCTCCAATGGGCATGCGTAAAGTTCGGCTCACTGGGGGCGAACCTCTGGTGCGCAAGGATCTGCACAAGCTCGTCAGCATGATCTCGGCGATTGACGGGATTGACGATATTGCCCTGACTACCAACGCTCTTCTGCTGGACAAACAAGCTCAGGCGTTGAAAGATGCTGGGTTGAACCGGATTAACATCAGTCTGGATTCCCTGCGCGCTGATCGCTTCTCCATGATTACCCGCGGCGGAGATGTGAACAAGGTACTGAAAGGCATTGAAGCTGCAACTGCCGCTGGCCTTGCTCCGATCAAGCTAAATGTTGTGCTAATGAAGGGTATCAACGATGATGAGATCAAGGATTTTATTGCAATGACGATTGATCAACCTCTTCATGTGCGTTTTATTGAATATATGCCGATTGGACAGGCTTCAGATTCATGGCGCAAATCTTATTTGCCGCTGGAAGCCGTAACAGATGTATGTGCTGAAGCAGGGTGGACGGTAGAAAATACAACAGGCCCTGCGGGCAATGGCCCATCACGCAATATGAAAATTGCGGGCTCCGAAGGCACATTTGGATTGATTCATCCCGTGAGCGATCACTTCTGTGACAATTGCAACCGACTTCGGCTGACCGCTGACGGACATATCAAAGCCTGCCTCTACTGGTCAGATGAGTATAATGTCCGTCGCTTCGTGGATGATCCAAATGCCATGGCGGCACTTTTCCTCAAAGCGCTGGGTACGAAACCGAAGAATCATGAGATGGCTCTGGCTTTGGAACAAAAAATGCAATCTCATACACCGACGGTACGCCGCATGTCCCAGATTGGCGGATAGCAACAGTACGCATATAACACAACCGCGCATTCCTGCGTATGGATATATATCTCCACCGTCAGGATGACCTCTTCACACAACGGATGAGGTAACGCTGGCGCGGTGAACCCTTAGGTAAATCAGCATTCATAATGTGAAGTGGAGCGTGTCATAAGGAATAGGTGATAACTAAAGCAGACAAGAACATCATGTTCTTGTCTGCTTTTTCGTTATATTTTCATAAATTTCTGAAAAACTCCAATTCTCCTGTTTCATTTGTTAAAAATTTAATTAATATACGTTATGCCCTTATCAGGCCTTCAAGATTAACCTCATTCTGACGATGTATACAATACATCTAGATGATACACATACATTATAGGAGCTGAACCTTATTGAACATCGTTGAAGCACTCGTTGCAGCAAGTCCATATTTTAAAATTATGCTGAAAGAACACGATATCATGATTGCGGTAACCGACACGGAGAAGTTCTGGTATTATGTTCCCAGCAATGAACTCGATCTGGGTATCAAGGCAGGAGACCCCGTTTCCCTCGATGACCCTACACTCCGCCGGGCGCTTATACATGGGGAAACTTCAGCGAACCGTATTGATGCAAAATTTTATGGTACATCAATCAACTCGGCGGCCACCCCACTTCGGGATGAACAAGGAAATATCGTGGGCACACTTGCCATTGGTTTCTCTCTTCAGAACGAGGAAAAACTGGAGTACTTCACTGAATTGATCGGCGGTATCAGCGGAAAATTAACAGATATGGTGCAGACGGTAGCCGCCCAATCCGAGCAATTGACGGCATCTTCCACGCAGATTTTGGATAATACCCGCATGGCTGTGCAGAACTCAGGCGAAGTGAACAAAGTCGCCGCATTCATCCGTGAAATCTCAGAACAGACCAATCTGTTAGGCCTGAATGCAGCCATCGAAGCAGCCCGAGCAGGTGAAGCAGGCGCCGGATTTAGCGTTGTTGCATCTGAAGTGCGTAAACTTTCTACGGGTACCAAAGAAGCTACGGTGAATATCGAACGTTCCTTGAAGGATGTTCAGCATTCCATTCAGCAGATGGAGCAAGAGATCACATCCATCTCACAGTCTAGCAGCCAACAGGCTGTGATGGTAACCGAGTTCAGCGAGGTCATTGATCAGTTGAACAGTGTAAGCCGTGATCTGAAAGTGTTTATTGAATCCATGCTGCTGAAGGCAGAATAGATCCGATTACGATGACCTTAACTCAAATGACTAACCATATATAAGAGACGCTACACCAAAGCGTTATCGAGCACTACATGTTCCAACTCAACTAACTAGATCAGCAGGTTATGCTGATCACCAAATTCAGCACTCATATTGAACTCCCTGCGCGATTAACGTCACGGGGAGTTTTTTTATTTTAAACAAGACGAGCCACATCACGGTCCTTCTATGAATAGATGAGCTTCCACAGCATCATAACCGCCAGTCCAACCATGACCACAGCGGACAACCGATTAAACACCAGACTGATGCGTCCAGTTCGATCCGTTCTGCCAATCACCCTGCCTGCGCCTGCAAGTCCCAAGAACCATATCCACGATACAGCCGCGGCTGTTAGGGCAAAATAGATGCGCTCCACCCCTTCATACTGAAGTGAACTGGTGCCAATCACGGCAACCGTGTCCAGCAGAGCATGGGGATTGAGTAAAGATACTGACGCGGCGAACGCAATCTGTCGCCCTGCTGACAATACCGTCTGGGAACCTTCCACAGATTCGGACGACCTCCAAATACTCCATGCCATATATAGCAGAAACAGGCTTCCTACTGCATACAACACATTCGCCAGAACTGGCCATCGCAGCAAAATGAGCGACACCCCTCCAACGGCTGCCCCGATCAACAACGTATCACTGATCCCTGCCGTTATTACAGCAGGCAGTGCATGTATATAACGCCTCTGGCTCATGCCCTGGTTAAAAATAAATACATTCTGCACACCCAGTGGCAAGATCAGGCCAAACGCCAGAATCACTGCGTGAATAACAACCTCCATCGTTCTTCCCCCTTATCTCTGTATTCCATAGTAGGGCAGATGATGGCCGACGTAACCAACCACTTGGATGGCATCAGACCCAACCAAATGATATAGTGTTTGTTACAAAGATAAACGGAGGTGATTCTGCCAGTTATGGAACGTTCTGATTCTCGGCTAAACATGGGGTGGAAGCCGAATCCCTCTCTCGACTTGCCCTTGTATCGCCAGATTGAAGCCTATGTTCGGCAGAAAATCACAACGGGCGAATGGTCAGCAGGATACCGTCTCCCCTCACAGCGAATATGGGCTGAGTCCATGGGCGTAAACCGCAGTACATTGGTCACTGCCCTTGATAATCTGGCCGCCGCTGGTCTGATTGAAGGCAGACATGGCGGGGGAACTTATATTTCCGGCTCCGGTTGGCATGGCATAGCTCATGGAGCGATGCCCAATTGGAACGAAGCTATTGAGGAGGGCTGGTATTATCCCAACCTGCCCGAGATCCAGCAGATTAATCAGGCTGAATTCCGACCTGGCATCATACGTCTTGGTACAGGGGAGCTTGCCCCGGAGCTGATGCCTCAGGATGCTTTTAACGACATTCTGTATGCCCTGTCCCATCGTTCTCGTACGCTCAACTACCTGGAACCTCAAGGAAGCATGGAGCTTCGTGAGGCTTTATCCGTCCATTTGCAGACGACTGGCATTCAGGCCTCTCCAGATTCCATACTGATCGTATCCGGCTCTCTTCAGGCACTGCACTTGATTTCGGTCGGACTTCTCCCTCGCGGATCAGCGGTTCTGCTGGAAAAACCATCGTATCTCTATTCGATTCACGCCTTTCAGTCGGCAGGGTTGAAAATGAGTGGCATCCCGATGGATGACGAAGGATTGCATATTGCACGTCTGGAGAACGCGGCGCAGCATGTAAAAGATCAAGACCACACCTCGCTTCTCTACACGATCCCGAGCTTTCACAATCCCACCGGCTCTGTCATGAGTGATCACCGTCGGGAAGAGCTGATGACCACCGCTCGAACTTTGGGCATCTCCATACTGGAGGATTCCGCCTATAGTGATCTATGGCTGGATACTCCTCCTCCCTCATCACTGAAGGCGCGTGACCAGGAAGGACGGGTGCTGCATATGGGTACCCTGTCAAAGGCAGTCAGTCCCGGACTGCGTCTCGGATGGCTGGTTGGGCCAGAGCCGGTCATTCGCCGTCTCGCAGATATCAAGATGCAGACCGATTACGGCACCAGTTCACTCGCCCAAGAAGCTGCTGCCCTGTGGTTCGCAGAAGGACATCACGCTGGACATATGGAACGCCTTCGCCCTGAACTTCGCAAACGAAGAGACTTCATGCTGGATCTGTTACAACAGCACTTTCATGGCATAGCGGAGTGGGAAATACCGGCTGGCGGTTTTTACATCTGGCTAAAATTCACTGTATCCCCTCTTTCTATCCGCCAATTGTTCCATACCTGTCTGGAGCAAAATGTACTTATCCACCCGGGTTATCTGTATGACCGGTTAGATGCGAGTCACATTCGGCTGTCTTATGCCTATGCTTCCCCTGATGAGATGGAACATGGGTTAAAACGCCTTGCAGGAGCTGTCCACAGGCTCATGGATTCTGGCTCCTGACTTCGACGAATACTGTTTCCTGATTTCATAACAAAAAACAGCCTTGACCTGGAAGGACCATGTCCTTCAGATCAAGGCTATTTGCGTAAGTTTCGTAAGTGTGTTCGAATACCAAAAGCGCGTAGTTACCGGCGAAGCTGAGGTATTCTTTTGAATGTTTTACCCCTTTACCGCACCCTCCGCAATACCTTCCATAATGAACTTCTGGAAGAAAGCATAGATCAGAATAACCGGAATCGCAGTCAGTACCAGGGATGACAGAATCAACGGCCATTCCTTGTTGTATTCCCCAAACAGCATGTTCGTGGACAGAATCAGCGTGTACCGATTCACATCGGTCAGCATGAGCAGTGGCAACAAGAAGTCATTCCAGATCCACAGGAAGTCCAGAATCGCGATGGTGACTGTGATCGGCAGCAAGAGTGGGAAGATAATCTGGAAGAATGTCTGGAACTCATTACATCCGTCCATCTGAGCTGATTCTTCCAATTCACGCGGAATGGACTTCACAAACCCGTGATAGAGGAAGATTGCCATATTCACGCCAAGTCCGATATAGATCAGGGCCAATCCGTACGTGCTTCCTTGCACCCCCATGCCTTTGGCTACCCGTGTCAGCGGAATCATGATCGAGTGGAACGGCACCAGCATGGATGCAACAAACAGGAAGAAGATCAGGTTGCTCAAACGTCCGGAGGTACGTGACAGCTTGTATCCCGCAAGTGAGGCACAGAAGACGATTCCCCCAATCCCCAGAAAGGATACAATTGCCGAGTTCATGGAACTGCCCAACAGATTGATTTTGTTAAACGCGTCCGAATAATTCTCCCAGTGCAACGTTGTTGGCAGCGCGAGAAAAGATTGGAACATCTCACCCTGTGTTTTGAAAGAGTTCACAACCGCCATGTAGATGGGCAGCATAGCGACGAGAGAGCCCAGAATCAGCAGCAGTCGAATCAGATAACTGTTCAGTCGTTGCATCCTCATGCTTCCACCTCTTTCTTCTTCATGACGGTGATCTGGATGAGGGTAAAGATGAGTACGATGATGAACAGCACAACCGATTTGGCACTCGCATAGCCGTATCTGAAGTTGTTGGAGAACGCTTCTTCATAGATATTCATCGTGATCACCTGCGTGGCCCGACCCGGTCCGCCACCAGTCAGTCCATACACCACTTCGAACACTTTGAATGCTCCGTTCAGCGTCAGGAAGAAACAGATGGTCACGGCATGAGTTATCATCGGCAACACTACATTACGCAGTACCTGGAATGCGTTGGCCCCATCAATAACAGCCGCTTCTTTGAGACTTTTCGGCACACCCTGGAGAGCAGCCAGATAGATGATCATCATATACCCTACACCGTTCCAGAGCGATACGATCAAAATGGAGTAAAATGAAAACTTCGGATCACCCAACCATTGCTGGTCGAGGAACGAAAAAGCCAGTTTCTCTGCGAGCTGTGGCAGCACCTGAGAGAAGATGAAGGTCCACATGAAAGCACTGATGATTGTACTGATCATGTTAGGCATGAAGAACAGCGTCCGGAAAAGCCCTTTGCTGCGCGTTCGTGACTCAATCAACACAGCGAGCAGCAAGGCAATTCCATTTTGCAGAATCAGCATAAATATTACATATTTCATCGTGAACCACAGAGAGTTCAGAAAGTCAGGATCTTCTTTGAACAATTCCACAAAATTGCCCAGACCGATAAAGCTGTAATCCTGATTAAGTCCGTTCCAATCCGTCAGACTATAGAACATGCCACTAAACGTGGGATACAGCAGGAAAATCGCATAGATGACAAAGGCAGGCGCAGTGAACGCGAGCAGTGACAGATACTTCTTGAACACATTCGTAGCCATTGGTTCTCCCCCTTTTCACTCGAAGCGGATGATTGTAAACGAGGGAACGAAGAACGTTCTGCCTGCCGTATCATCTGCTTGGAGACTCTGACGAAACAAAGTACCGCTAATTTGTTGACAAAACTCTCAGACCGTTGAGATTTGCCAACAAAAGCGGATACTCCATTCCTCACAGCTCCTTACTTGTTGACTTTGTTGTAGGATTTCCACGCCTTGTCGAGCGCATCGATAACCTGCTGTTGATTTAATTGCCCAGAATAGTAGCCTTGCAACGCTTTGCCTGACTCGTCTTTCACCGCTTGAGGGAGGGATGGGTCCTCATAAGCTTTACCTTCACTCACATATTTCTGGGCATCGTCTACCCACGGAAAGCTCTTGAAGTCATGGATCTTGGCAATCGGATTGAACTTGAGTGCTTCGAAGAATGCACTTGAATCCTTGTCATCGAGAATGTAGTTCACGAAATCGAGTGCCACTTCTTTGTTTTTGCTAGATGACGATACTGCCAGTGAAGTGGAAGTGCTCAGATTGATTTTGGTATCATCCGGATTGTCATTGATCGGCATTGGTGCTACACCAAAGTTCAAGTCCGGGTTGGACTTCAGAATGGTTTCGGCAAACCAGGGTCCCTGAATCCACATCGCGGCGCTTCCTGATGCGAAGGCTGCTGAACCATCATCACCGCCCACTTCCAGCGCTTTGTCCGTTCCATTGGCATTGACGAGATCGAAGATATCAAACAATGCTTTCATATCGGAGAAGGAGCCCTGATCCTGATTCATCTTCTCCACGAAGTCTTTGTGCTCAGACTGAGTTAATGCACCCACGGTAAGTGGCAGGAATAATTGCGGAATCCAGGCTTCTTTGTAGGACAGTTCAAACGGTGTAATGTTGGCTGCTTTGAGTTTCTCCACGACCGCTTTCATTTCTATTAACGTCGTTGGCACTTCCAGCCCTTGCTCTTCAAAAATATCTTTATTGTACAGATAGCCCCATGATACTGTTTCCAATGGAATAGCTACGATTTTACCCTCCGCATCCGTTATGGAAGGTTTAACCGAATCCAGTAGCTTATCGACAAAAGGTTGGCCCGACAGGTCTTCTAGATAACCAGCTTTGCTGAATGGTGGAATCTCATTGACTGCATGCAGGGCGAACACATCCGGTGCATCATTGGAGGCGAGACGAGTCTTCAGAATCTGAGGGGCATTGTCCGCTGGCGGCATCTCCAGTTGCACGTTCACCTCATTGTTTTTCTCTGCTTTCTCCTTGGCTTTGAACTGTTCTATATATTTATCGTAATGTTCTTTCAGCCGAGGTTGTGCAACGAATACTTTGAGTGATACCGTGCTGCCTGATGCCAATTCCTCCTGCCCATTGTCCGTTCCTGCATTGGAACCGCAACCTGCGAGCAGAACACTGACTAGTACTGCACTTGCTACGCTTTTCCATACTTTCATCTCTTATGACCTCCCGGTGTGTAACTGGTTTGTCTTTCATAGGATCATTATATATCAGAAAATGAAAGCGCTTCATTGGACAAAATTAGACTTGTGTATTGGATTATTTTAAACCTTAATCCTGCCGCAAATGCTCTCTCGAACGACTCATTCCGTGCTACTGCCTGAATTGCCTGACATACGAGGCTGTCCCTTCCGCATCTCCCCTGGGGAAACTCCGAAATGCTTCTTGAAAACCCGATAGAAGTAGGACACATCTTCATAACCCGCCATCTCGGCAACATGCTTGAACGGAATCTGTTCATCCATCACCCATTCTTTCGCTCTCGTCATACGCAACTGGATAACATAGTCGGTCACATTCACCTCATATTCCTTCTTGAATACCTTGCTGAGATATTCCTTGCTGACAAAAAAGATCTGAGCGAGCTGCTCCAGGGTAATCATCTCCATACAGTGCTGCTCAATGTATTGCTTCACCTCATTCAGGTTCAGCTTGTTCTTGAATTTACGCTGCGCAATGAGCTGCTCCAAAGCCTGATAGTACGGAGTCGAAATCCATGCGATCGTGGATTCGATGGAAGCCAGTGCAGCCGCAGGAGGTAGCGCCGTTGCTTCGGGCCGCTCGTACAAGCCATTGGAGACGCACAGTTCATCTAACAAAGCCTGTAATTCATGAGCCACCCTTCCAAGCTGCCGAGGTCTGTTAATCTCGCATCGTTCCAGCTTCTGCTGCAATTGCTGGAACCACTCCCGCAGACTCTGACCGTTCAGGTCATTAAACCGCAGGCGGGCCTGCTGCTGAAACAGGGAGAACTCACCTGCGAACGAAGATGGGTACGATTCCCACGATTCAGGTGCTGATTCAACCTTTTCCAACTCCTTTGCACATTTGGCCAGTACACCATTCAGTTCATCCGGATTCACCGGTTTGAGCAGATAATCTGCAGCCCGATGGCGGATCGCATGTTTTGCATAATTGAAGTCGTCATATCCGCTCACCACGATCACCTTGATCTGTGGGTATTGTCCGCTCAGCGTCTGTAACAGTTCCACACCGTCTGTACCGGGCATGCGCATGTCCGTAATGATAATGTGAGGCTGATGCTGCTTGACCAGTTGTATGGCCTGCTCGCCATCCTCTGCCTCACCTGCAACGGTCATGCCAAGTTCATTCCAATCTCCCAGGTTGCGCAAAATATCCCGGTTCCACGGTTCATCGTCCACCAGCAGCACTCTGTACAGTTCCTTGTTCACAAGGCTTCGCCTCCTGTATTGCAGGGGATTCGTACCGTAACGCTTGTCCCCTGTCCGTATTCACTTTCTATGCCCATCCCATATTCAGGTCCAAAATGCATTACCATTCGTGAGGCCGCATTGACCAGTCCAATACTTGTACCTGAACTCCACACCCGATCTGCCTGCCGGGTAAGCCGCTCCAGTCTGGACTGCATCTCCGTTAGGCTCTCAGCATCCATACCCACGCCGTTATCACGAATTCGAATGGTTACATCTGTAGGTTCACAGACAACCTCAATGCCCAGTTTCCATTCGCCCTGTTTCTTCTCCAGACCATGCAAAAATGCATTCTCCACAATGGGTTGCAAAGACAACTTTGGAATATAACAGGCCCGAAGTTCTCCGGTAATCTCCAGTGTATATTCAAGCCTGCCGGCAAAACGTTGCTTCTGAATCAGCATATAATGCTCCAACTGATCGAGTTCAGACTGCAGGGGCACCAGTCCATCCGGTGCTCGCACAATATAACGAAACATCTCGCTTAAGGCTCGAATGACTTTGTAACTGTCTGCCGGTTTTTGCGAGTAGACCATGCCGCCAATCATTTGTAGTGTGTTTTGCAGGAAATGCGGATGGATCTGGGATTGCAGTGCTTTGAGCTCGGCCGTCTGCTTCTCCAGATTCATCAGGTAATTGTCGCGAATATGTTCCCGGATACGACTAGCCATGCCGTGCAGATTTTTCTCCAGCAGGCCAATCTCATCTACCCGGCCGCTTCGTACCACTTCCCTGTCCTTGATCAGCTGGATACCCTTCATGGAATTTGCCAGTCTGACAATGGGCTTCGATGTGCGCCAGGCCACCAGCGCAGCTAGTCCCACAGATATGACGGTGGCCAGGCCACCCACGACCAGTCCGTATTTCATCGTGTCCAAAGCACTTTCGTTAACGACATGGGCAGGTACAATCTTGATCACACGCAGTCCTGACGGCTCGATGGAGTGAAAGAATACATATTCTTTGGCTGTCCGGATGAAGCCCGAACTTTCTTTTGTACCTGCCAATTTCTCTAGTGCTTCCGCTGAAGGCTGAATCTCTTGGTTTGGCTGATAGACCGGACTGCCAGTGTTGTCCGCAATGTATACCGCATAATCCCCCCTGCTATCCAGTAGCTCCAGGGTCTGGTTGAACTCAGCCCACTTGACCTCCAGACTGATGGCGCCGATCTGTGCCTGATCCTCGAAGCGGTTCATGCTGCGGGTCATGTGAAACTTTTGCGGATCGTCCGGATCATTGATAATCATAAAATCTTTATGTTGTTCAAAAAGCTCATGATACCCTTCCGGTATTTCCGATACCGCTTTGATGCGAGAATCCATGGAGTTGAAGGTGAACAGGGTGTCCAATTCCTTCAGATAGAGTTCAACGCCAAATACATAATTGCCAGCAGAATAGTATACACTGTTCAGCATATTGAACATGGCCTTCTGTTCATCGAATCGGCTAGCCGCCGGCGCTTCCTCGTTCAACGCCAGATATTGATGCAATTCGTCACTGATCTGAATGGAATAGATAATATTATTCATGCGGGCGAACTGTTCACCCAGATAGATGGAGGCCCAATTCATATTGGCTCGGTTGGTCTCCATAATCTCCTCTTCCATGGAAGAGCGGGTATTCTCAGCAGCCATAGCGGTCATGGCAATGACGGGCAGAACAGCCAGCAGCGTCATGGTAAGAATCAATTTATTGCGGATGCTGCGTTTGAAAGGATCTGTCAGCTTCCGATAACATTCGGTAAACACAGCGCATCCACTCCTGAGCTAAAATAGACAAACGCCCCAGCATGGAAGCCGAGGGCGCATTGGTCTTTATATTCGTTTGGAAATGTTAAAATATCACGTTATACAATAGAAAGAATGGTTGCACGAGATCACTACGCGGTCAGAACAACCTTCTGATCGCTGTTATCACCGGATTTTTTTGATTACCTTTTTCTAAGGGAAAAATCCGTTGATAAAGGCGAGGTGTATGCTTCCGATGCAGCTTTCTTTCAGAAAGCTTTTAGCGTCGCTTCCTCAGGTTATTTCTGCCCTCTCCGTTAACGTGTACATATTGAATTCAATATATATACCTATATTAATTATTTCCTATTATTGTTCGATAATCCGTATGCCCCATGGCTCCAGTTCGATCTTCTCTCCCGCAGCAATCGGGGTTCCTGCCAGAAGTTCAGTCCCTTCCCCATAGGCATTTACGAAGGATGTTGCCTCATCTGCATAATTGAAATAATAGCGAATTGTGTTCCCTTGATCGTTCACACCGGTCTTCACAATGATAGGAAAAGCTAGCTCCTGATCCGCTCCCCATACGCCTGCTTCCTTCATGACACGTTCCAATACCTTACGGATCACCGCAGAACTGGTATAACAGCCGACATAGGTTGCTTTGCCTTTTCCATAGACATTCTGGGTAATTGCCGCATATTCACCCCAATGTGGATGATCATACCAAGCGAGTACCTCAGCCGTTGTTGGTGTAATTAGTTCCATCCAGGTGTGAACCTGGTTTTGCTCCTCGCCAACTCCAAATGGATCATCCCGCAATGAAACATGTTTTGGCTCTACAAAAAGGTTATAACTGATCCCGCATGCCTCACTGATCAGGCCGGGCTGGCGGGTAGAGCGTACCTTGATATGCTCATTTGCAAATCCGCTTTTGAACGAGTAGACGATATGTCCACCATCCTGTACGAATTGATTTAATTTTTCCAACAATGCATCCGAAGCAGCATACAGAGCAGGTACAACGAGCACGTCATACTCCGCATAACTCTCAACCGATGGGTCGATGAGGTCACAGCCAATATTCATTTTATACAATTCATCGTACATCCAGCGCACCACGTCATTGTAATTCTTGTCACTGGTGAAGTTAAAACCAAACCACTTGATGGATGTCAGGGCCTCATTGCTAAACAGCACGGCTACCCGATTCTTTTTCTTCAGATTCACGAGCTTAGGACTGAGTCGGGCAAAATCCCTACCAATCGTCTTTGCTTCGTTGTACACCGGATTCGGTTCAAAGTCATGACTGAGCAATCCCTTCCAATACGTCTCAAACGAATTGTGTAACGAATGCCAGTGCCAGTAAGCGACCATGTTCGCTCCTGATGCCAGATGACTGAATGCCTGCAAACGCAGCTGTCCCGGATATGGAACCCAATGCCAGAACGCCTGGGCTTCGGTCTCCAGTACCAGATAGTTCGATTGTTTGGTGGAACGCGCCACGTCCCCACCGAATGAAATTTCAATGCCGGTCAGATCATCCTGGGAAGGATGGTAGATGTCCACACTGGTGATGTCAAAAGGTTTCGATGCTGCAAAATGATCCACATCCCCTTGAATACCGTAGGAATATCCACGCCAGTCAAAGTCAAAGTTCTGGGTAACAAACTGTCCTTCCTGTTTGTATTCATTCACGATCCCCACTTGCCAAGCCAAAAAGTTGGTTACCAGCTGTCGCTGGAACTTGGCAAATTCAGCGCCCAGACTACCGTTGATCGTTCCTACAACAGACGGGAAGTCTTCCCAGCTATTGATTCGATTGCTCCAGTAGTCGAGGCCAAATTCCTTGTTGAGCTCATCCAAAGAGCTGAACTTGTTCCGCATGTATTTGACGAATTGCAGTTGTACATTATCTCCGGCCGTATTGTAATGCTTCGTCTCGTTATCTGTCTGATAACCGATTACCGCTGGATGTGTGCTTACCCGAGAGATCAGCTTGCGGATGATCCGTTCGGCATAGAATAGATAGGTTGGGTGTGTAATGTCCATGATCTGTCTTGCGCCGTATTTGCCAGGTCCCTGTGAGGTGGTGGCCAGCACGTCCGGATGTTCCTTGACCATCCATGTAGGAACAGCATACGTTGGTGTGCCAACGATAACCTGAATCCCTGCCTCATGCATGGCATCCAACACGCGGTCTACGGAAGAGAAGTCAAATACACCATTCTGCGGTTCATGGGTACTCCAGGTTGATTCAGCAATGCGGACCACGTTGATCCCTGCATCCTTCATCATCTGAATGTCTTTGTCCAATCTTTCGTAAGGCATATATTCATCATAGTAAGCTACACCATATAATAATTTGTCCATGATTTAATCTCCTTTTTAGGTGGAAAATATAATGATCTTGACGTGTGCAAGAGTTGACATATTCCAACCCATAATGGTAGCGTTTACATTAATATCGGTTGAAGAACTTGGGTTGTTCAGCAACCACTTCAAACGCTGATGCGTTCCATGGATTAACCATGCTCACGTTAAACTGATTATAATGAAGTATACTACGGGTGCCGATTGTATAAGGCAAGTTGTTTTTACCCTTTTCCGAGGTGAATGTTATGGATATCCGATCACAGTTCCGAGAAATGCCTCACCATACGCTGGCCCACTGGCTGCCTATTATCGACTGTAACATCAAATTCTATGGTGCTCACACCCAACAAGTACCCTATGGATGGGCGATGCCCGAGGAATCACATCCGGGCTTTGAGATTATGTTGATCATCGAAGGTACGCAGGAGAGTGTGATTCATGGTTATACCTATACCGTGGAGGAAGGTTCCATTCTTCTCATTCCTCCCGGGTTCAAACATACAAATCAATGTGTATCCACGGAAGGCATGACTTATTTTAGCGCTCATTTTAATGTGGATGATCCGGTCTTCACCCTGAAGCTGATGTCACAGCACAGCCGCATCTACGCAGCAGGTACGGCTGATAATAGGAAAATACGCGTTGTGCTGGAGAGTTGGATGGGGATGATTAACGTATCTGAAGCCTACACGTCCACTGATAAAATGATCATGCAGGCCCGCATGTTTGAACTGTTCGCCCTGTTGTCCCAAGCTGCTGACAATGAACCGGAGTCCACCACTTCCGTTGCTGCTTCACATGCACCAGCGCCAACAGCCATGCATTATGCGGGAGCTATAGCGGAGGCGATCAAGCAGGCATTCCATGCCCAGCTTCGAACCAAGGAAAGCAGTGTATCCACGGTCAAAGTGGAGCAGATTATATCCTCGTTTGGCATCAGCCCGGGATATGGTTTGCAGGTCTTTCGCAAGGTGTATGGGCGTTCGCCCAGGGCTTACCTGTCCAGCTTGAAGTTGCAGGAGGCCAAAGTGCTGATCGAACAGCCAGAGCTGTCGCTCGGGGAAATTGCGTGGAAGCTGGGTTACACCCATCTGTCCCATTTCAGCAGACAATTCAAACGTTGGACAGGCCAAAGCCCACTTCAATATCGCAATCATCATGCAGATGCATCAGGTGATCCTGTATCCTACAGATCGGAATCGAGTCCAGAATCTTGATTACGGATGCGTTCGTACTCTTCCGGCGTGTTCATATTACTCATTTGCATCGCTACTTGATGGACACCAGCTCTCTCAAGCTCTTCCGCTCCGACATAGCGACAACCGATCTCTTCAAGCCATCGCATGACCCGAAGATGATTCTGCATCAGGCGTTGCTCCAGATCGGGGAGCACATGCCTGTGATACGCACCTGCAAGCGGATGGACACGCCCATCCACACGTGGAACGATAGCAGAATAAGAGTCATGCGACTCGGCCAGCTTTTTTATCCCATCAAAAAAGGACGTTTGCAGGAGCGGCATATCGCAGGCGCAGACCAGATTCCATTCCGTACCGGAAGCCTCAAGGGCCGCGTGAAGACCCGCGAGTGGTCCCTTCCCCGGATAGTGATCCTGGACGCAGTCGTAGCCCATTTCGCCGTAGGTTGTCACGTTGGGTCCAGCAGCCACGATGATACGGGATACTGAGGGTCTCATGGCCTTTGTGACATGTTGCAGTACAACGGAACCGTTCAGTTCCAGCATGGCCTTGTTGGTCCCCATGCGACTGGATAATCCTCCTGCCAATATGATGCCTGTCCATTCACGCGTGTTCATGTTGTTATCCTCCCTCAGATCACGATATGTGTTTGACTGCATCAATTTCAAAACGTTCGCTATGCATTGAATCCCCTTTCAACAAATGATACATTGAACAATATGCATTTGAAAGGAATGGCTTAATTGGACAGACCTGCACCTTCAAGAGGCAATCCCTCATTGGTTTCTCTGAAACTATATAACTTTTTCATATATGGAGCCATCTCGATCTTTGCCGGATTCCTGCAGCTTTACCTGCAAGAGATTGGTATGACCAAACTGGAGATTGGCAGTCTCATGGCGATTGGACCCTTTGTATCCTTGTTTGCCAACCCGTTCTGGGGTTTCTGGAGCGATAAATCTCGCAACATTCGCATCATTCTGATGATTATGATGGGAGGCACATTTGTGCTCGCCCAGGGTGTGTTCTATGCGCCCACGTATACATGGATCTATGTAGCCATGATTTTCTTTTATTTTTTTCAAAGTCCATTATTTGCTCAGACGAACAGTCTGATTCTCGGATATATCGATGGTACAAGCCAGAAATTTGGGGCATTCCGGCTCTGGGGTTCACTCGGTTGGGCGCTGACTGCTGTCGCTGCCGGACCGCTCATTGACCGTTTTGGCATCGGCAGTGTATCCATTATATTTGCGTGCATGATTGCCGCAGCCTTTGTATTATCCGTATTTCTGCCCAGACAGCCCATCGCTTCGGATACACCCGTGGTTACTTTCCGCCGGTTTGGCAAAGTCATGTTCAATCCGTATTTTATGACATTTATCGGCCTGGGTGTACTCGTCTCGGTGCCTAATGCGATGAACAGTACTTTTATGTCACTATATATTGTAGAAATGGGGGGCGACAAACAGATGGTCGGCTGGGCCATCTTCACCTCATCCATTCTCGAAGTCGGCGTATTCCTGCTACTCGACCGCTTGCTCAAACGCAAAATGAGCATGCTCCTGGCATCTCTCATTCTGATCAGTGTGCTGTTTGCACTTCGCTGGCAGCTCATGGCACTAGCTACCAATCCGATGGAGATAGTATTCATTCAGCTGATGCACTCCATTACGTTCGGTGGGTACTTCTATGTGGGTACGCAATTGACCATGCTGTTCATTCCTAGACCTTATCGTTCCTCCGGTCAAGCGGTCTACACGATGGCCTGGGGCGGTCTCTCCGGCGTGATTGCCGGTCTGTTCGGCGGCTGGTTGTTCCAGAGCTTCGGTGCAGAAATCATGTATAGCATTGGCGTATTCTTCTCGCTCATCGGCGCTGTTGGATTTAGCATCATGTGGTTTTCGAATCGACGTAACGGCTATCAACCAGTTGTGTTGACGGAGATGGGTAATATGGATGAGGACAGATAATCTTTTGTTTGAAAAAGTTGAAAGAGATTTCCACTGGAGCACTACGAGGACAGAACAATCTTTCGATCGCTGTTATCCCCGGATTTTCATGATTCCCTTTCTAAAAGGGTAAAATCCGGAGATAAAGGCGAACGCTCCGCTTCTCCAGCTTTCTTCTGTCCTCTCCGTTATGGTGTAAATAAAACGTTCAAACATTCAGACAAAAGATTAAGAATAGGTGCAGTAAAGAGGAAGGCGTCAAAGGTCGTTGCTCCTAACGAACCTTAGACGCCTTATTTGCAGCAATTTCACGAAATTCTAAAGCTAAAGAATCTCAGCCACCTTATTTGGCATAAAAGACGCTAAAAATCCAAAAAAGACAGACCGAACGAGGAAATAAGGTGTCTACGATTCGTTACGTTGCTGGAATGCCCAAATACACTTGAATAACGTGTCTTCGGTTCGTTAGATTTTGCCTCATACGCACATCTAAGGCCTCAGCTCATGTTCATGTTCATGTTCATGTTCATGCGAAATTGTATTACTACGTCTAAAACTGGACCTGGCTAGATCATAAAAAAAACAAAAGGGCATCCTTCGCCATGATTATGACGAAGGATGCCCTTACTTTTACTTATAAATTGGCTGCTTACCAGCACTCTAATGAACAAGCCATAAATTTCATCCAGCGGCCTTATGCCTTCGGCAGTTGGAATGAGCTTTTCAGGGATACGACCCGGTTAAATACCGGACGTCCTGGCTCGGAATGTTTCGGATCTACACTGAAGTAACCATGACGGAAGAATTGGAATTTATCCTGAGCATTCGCTTCCTTCATCTCTTGTTCCACATACCCATTAACAATCTCAAGGGAGTTCGGGTTCAGTTGATCCAGGAACGTTTTCTCCGGTTGCTCTTCCACAACCTCAGTTTCAGCCCCAGCTACTGCCACTTCCACCTCTGCTTCCGGTGCTTCATCCAGGATCAACGGCTCATACAGACGGAATTCAGCAGGTACCGCTTGAGTCGCTTCTACCCAGTGGATTGTTCCTTTGACTTTACGGCCTGTGAATCCACTACCGCTCTTTGTCTCTACATCATAGGTACAATGAATCTCAGTTACATTACCTTCTGCGTCCTTAATCACATCGTTACATTTGATGAAGTATGCATGTTTCAGACGAACTTCGTTGCCAGGGAACAAACGGAAATATTTGTTCGGCGGATTCTCCATGAAATCGTCTTGTTCGATATAAATCTCACGAGAGAACGGAATTTGGCGATTACCCATCTCCGGGTTCTCCACGTTGTTCTCTGCTTCAAGCCATTCCACTTGTCCTTCAGGATAGTTGGTGATCACCACTTTGAGCGGGTGCAGGACAGCCATCGTGCGTGGAGCTTTCAGTTTCAAATCTTCACGTACAAAGTGCTCCAACGTTTGCAGGTCGATAACTCCATAGTTTTTGGAAATGCCTGTCTCATATACAAAATCACGAATAGCTTCCGGTGTATAACCCCGGCGGCGCAGACCCGAAATTGTTGGCATACGTGGATCATCCCATCCATCTACATGTCCTTCATCTACGAGCAGTTTCAGCTTCCGCTTGCTTGTTACCATCTGGGACAGATTCAGGCGACCAAATTCGTATTGACGTGGTTGGTTCTCCATCTCACACTCGGCAATAACCCAGTCATAGAACGGGCGCTGATCCTCGAACTCCAATGAGCAGAGGGAATGCGTTATACCTTCAATTGCATCTTCAAGCGGGTGAGCAAAGGCGTACATTGGATAGATACACCATTTGTCGCCCGTGTTATGATGATGTGCATGAGAAATCCGGTAAATGACCGGATCGCGCAGGTTGATATTCGGTGCAGACATATCGATCTTGGCACGCAGCACTTTCTCACCGTTCTTGAATTCGCCTGCACGCATGCGTGTGAACAAGTCGAGATTCTCTTCCACCGAACGATCACGGTACGGGCTGTTCTTACCCGGCTCCGTCAGCGTTCCGCGCATTTCACGGATTTCGTCGGCGCTTTGGTCGTCGATGTAAGCTTTACCTTTTTTAATCAACAAGACAGCACGGTTGTACATTTCGTCAAAATAATCCGAGGCAAAACGTTTCTCGTTCCACTCGTATCCGAGCCATTTCACGTCTTCCTGAATCGATTGAACGTACTCTACATCTTCCTTGACCGGGTTCGTGTCATCAAAGCGCAGATTCGTTTTGCCGCCAAATTCGCCGCCCAGCGTAAAGTTAATCCAGATCGCCTTGGCATGGCCGATATGCAGATAACCGTTCGGTTCCGGAGGAAAACGGGTAATAACTTCCTGGACTTTCCCAGACCGGAGATCTTCGGTAATAATATTTTTGATAAAGTTAGGTGGGGTTGTACGATTGTCCACAGGTATCAAACCTTTCATGAATGATTGGAACTTTCAGTAATTGCAACGCGTTTCATTTAAATATACCTTTAACGGGGGAGGAGTTCAATAAAGAACGGCACCAAAGTCAGGATTAGCCGTGCATAAATAGGCCCTAAACCATTTTGACGGGTTCGCTCGAATCATGTAGCATGATAGTAAAAACAAATTAAAGGGAGGGTTTCCCATTCCAACGAACTCGCTTAAACTGACCAAAGAACAGCAGGATGAAGCCATTCGCACCATCCAGTCGTATTTCGAAGAGGAACGTGGCGAAGAACTCGGCGATCTGGCCGCTTGGGGTGTCCTCGACCTGTTCATGACACAGCTCGCTCCCTACATATATAATCAGGCACTCCGTGACGCACGTACAACGGTTAATCAACGCATGGCCTCAATGGAAGAAGACCTGTTTGCACTGGAGCAAAAGTTACCCAAGACCTCACGTTAATCACTAATTTATAAAGAAAGAAGGTTGCATTCATGTTTACCTATTCATTGGATGAATATACCGAACTCCGGCCACTGGCTATGGAACATACCAAACCTCTGTTTGAACTGACGGATCGCTCGCGGGATCAACTGAGACATTGGTTGCCGTGGGTGGATCATGTGACAGAAGTGGAACACACCTCAAACTTCATTACCAACGCGTTAAAACAAGGTGCCGAAAATGGCGGATTCACCGCCGGAGTATGGTCAAAAGGGGATCTAGCCGGCGTCATTGGATTCCACGAGATTAACTGGACCAACCGCTCGGTAAGCATCGGATATTGGCTTGGCAAAGGTTTTGAGGGTCAGGGCTTGATGACAAGCGCTTGTCGCGTTCTGGTTGATTATGCTCTGGTGACCCTGGATCTGAATCGCGTCGAGATTCGCTCGGCAACGAATAACAAACGGAGTCGCGCCATCCCTGAAAGACTCGGATTTGTTCTCGAGGGTGTCATTCGTCAGGCAGAGAAACTGCCTAAAGGTTACGTGAACCATGCGGTGTACGGCATGCTTCAGCATGAATGGGAACTATTGCGCTAATTCGCCTACATAATGAATCGGGAGTGTTTTCTCCCAACATAATGGATCAACACGAATACCCTCTATCTCCACGGAATGTGGTGACAGAGGGTATTTTATTGTATCCATGACTTTTATAGGGCTCGGACCATGCCACCATCCACGATCAATGAGGTTCCGGTAATGTACGTATTGGCCCCGGATAACAGGAACACCACCGCTTTGGCAAACTCCTCTGGTTGACCATAACGGCCGAGTGGAATCTCCTTGCGGAACTGTTCAGAGACTTCGTCTTCACTGACTCCGTTCTGCTCTGCCCGTGCGGCATCCAGCTCACGAATGCGGTCTGTTGCAATACGTCCTGGCGCCACCGTGTTGATCAAAATTCCGTATGGAGCCAGCTCCTGGGATAACGTCTTCGCCAATCCAAACACGCCGGTACGGAACGTGTTGGAAAGGACCAGACCCGGAATCGGCTGTTTCACCGAAGTTGAAGCGATATTCACAATGTGCCCTCCGCTTTCTTTCATATAAGGAAGGGCACCGCGAATCAGCCTTACATAACTGAGTACATTTAATTCAAATGCACGTTCCCAATCCTCATCCGTCAGTGACTCAAATGAACCCGATGGCGGGCCCCCCGAATTGTTCACCAGAATATCAATCTGTCCAAACAGCTCCGCTGTCTTGTGAATAAGAACCTCAATATCTTCCTTGCGTGTCACATCGGTTGCACAATATTCCACACGTCCGCCACCACCAAGCGCCAGAAGCTCCTGCTTCACTGCTGCGAGCTTTTCTTCGCTCCGGCTGGCAAGCATGACGTCAGCACCTTCTGCTGCCAATTGAGCGGCTACCGCTTTGCCCAGTCCTCGACTGGAAGCCAGCACCAGTGCTTTTTTACCTTGAAGTCCCATGTCCATCGTTGTTCCTCCTCCTCAGCTAGTTTCTATTTGGTCTGGATAAAATAACCCATAAGAATATCGTCCACATACTTGTCTCCGATATAAAACTCGGACACCAGCCTGCCTTCCGTCACAAATCCACACTGTGTATAAAACGTGATGGCTCCCGGATTGCTGGAAAGTACGCGCAGCCTGAGCTTACGAACGCCTTGTTGGGCCGCATGCTGCTTGATGGCATCCATCAAAGCTGTAGCAATGCCACAGCGCCGATCATGAGGGTGAACTGCAATATGAATCTCATAGACATGACGGTTGACGGGCATACCTGTGGCTGGCTGAAAGCCCACATAACCACATACCCGCTCTCCCTGCACCGCAATCAATTGACTGCCTGGCGGGCAATGCTGCAGATATTGTTGCCTGGAACGCCAATGCATCGGTGCAGGAGAGGTGTATTTGTCCCATACCAGGGCATCCAACCCCATTAGCTGGGCTGCATCTTTAATCTCGGATGGACGAATCGTAAATGTATGGCTGGTAAGCATAATGATTCAACCTTTCGTGCTATAGTCGACAACGCTGTTCGTTACAACGTCGGGAAAGTTAAGAGAGTTAAGAACGTTGAGAAACTTAGGAATAGGAAGACATTGTTCTTTTACTTCACAATTTAAGTTTTTTTGTTCTATATATTGTAGCATAGCCTCAGCTTTGACTAAAATTCCACTCGGTATCGAACCTTTTCGCAAAATGAAATAAACACTTAACCTTGCCGTAACGTCATGGTTTATACTGATTCGATAAGGAGGGGATGCAAGATGAATATCAAAGAGGCAGCGAGCAGGCTTGGTATATCGGCGAGAGCCATTCGTTTTTATGAGGAAAAAGGATTAATTCTACCCGTCAAACAGTTCAGTAACGGTTATCGCACATACACTGAGAATGATATCTGGCGGCTTCAGACCATTGCTGCGCTGCGGGAGATTGGCATGTCGCTACAGGATATTACACATGCGCTCGGAGAGATTGATCAAGGGAATCAGCAGCGGCTGGAAGAATATCTGGAGCTGCAACAGGCCGTCATGTATGCCCAGTGGATTGAGCTCAAACGTATGATGGATACAACCCAGCGCATGATTGATCTGAATCGTCAGGACGGACCGCTGGATGTCAGCCATCTACACGATCTCGCGGACAGTGCGCGTCGCCTGCGCGAAGCACGGCAGAACTGGCATGATCGGTGGAATTATGACACGCAGGCAGCCATCCACGATCAGCGAGTGCAGGCAGAAGGCAGAGTCACTACAGAACATCCTAATTCAGAGAGCAGGCATCATTCGGCCAACGCCTCGCCAATAAGCGATGAGCATTTAGTTTCACATCCAAACCATAATGCAGGTCACTCCACGCCGGGCGATTCCAATGATACGGTACAGTCTTCCTTTTATCTGTATCACAACTATGACGAAGCGCTCGAACAGACAGCTCATTGGATCTCTCCCGCCCTTGGTGAGAAAGGACTTGATATTGGTACAGGCACAGGTAATCTGGCTGGGAAACTGCTACAACACGGCGCAGACATGACTGCAATCGACCAATCCCGGGAGATGCTGCGCAGATGTCGTACCAAATATCCCGAGATGCATGTGAAACTTGGTAATTTTCTGGCGCTGCCTTTTGCCGATCATTCCTTCGATTTTGTTGTGTCCAGTTTTGCTTTCCATCACCTGAGTCCAGATCAACAACTATTGGCATTACAGGAGATGCAGCGGGTATTAACCTCGCGCGGACGTATCGGCCTAACCGATCTGATGTTTGTTGATGCGACTCACCGTGATTCCTATATTCGGCAGGCAGAAACCACAGGACACGAGGAACAGCTGCGCGCCTTGCGCGAGCGTCACTTCCCTCTGCTGAGTGAGCTATGCAGCTGGCTGGAGCAACAGGGCTACGTAACCAAGCATGTGCGGCATAATGAGCTGTTGCATACGTTGCTGGCAGTTCCGCTGCGGTGAGCCATCATGAGCATATGCCAAAAAGGCCATCCCGCCTTGAAGAAAGGAGGATGACCTTGGTGTACATCATGCTATGAAATTACATATAAATATCAACAACCGTACGCTCAGTTGCACTACGTGCCTGTCTGAACTCATCAAGCGAGATGCTTACACCGCCCTGACGGTAACGGTTCGCTGTACGCTCGGTGCGAATGTCTTTGCCGTTCACCGCTACACGGCTCACAGCACCTTCGTTCAAGTGATAAATGAACGTTACCGGCTCACCTGCATACTCGAATTCGAATTGCATGCCGTTCAGCTCAGCTGGCAATACCGGGTCAATGACCAGATCGCCGCCCTCTTGACGAATGCCAAGTGCGTTGGAGATCAGCTGGTTCATGTAGATTCCAGGGCCGCTGGAGTAGATTCTCCATCCGCCTTTCACCTGTACAGTACCTTTACGAAGCTGGTCAAAATGCTCCTGTGCCTCGTAACGCGTATTAAACTTGCCGTCCGAACTACTAAAGTACGAGTTCGCTTGGCGAATCTCCGCGTTAGGTACAACCTCGCCGATACCAACCGGGTTGATCATCGCGAGACCATTCCACACCTGATCTGTCTTACCGAGCTTCGCCATCGCTTCCACATAACGGATATGAGCATGAACATATTGCAAACCAATCTCACGTCCGAAGTTGGATGCTTGCTCTGCACGTTTGAAGTGTGTGCTTACACCACCAGCATATTGAGCTGGACGATTCATCAGACGCACCCCATCCGGGCATAGGAACTGTTCACGGATCAAGGCATAATGTGATTCTGCTTGCTCCGCGTTCAGCAATTCACCGATCATGCTGCGCGTCATTGGCAACAGACGATATTGAATGCCTGTCTCTGTGTCCGTTGGATGAAGCATAAGCTTCGCTTGGTCCGCTTCTTCCATGTATACAAAGCCTGGAATCACATCTGTGCCCAGCATGTAACGGTTAAAGTCCTCACGGATGCCTTGAGCCAGCACGTCAAGCTCCTGTGCAAAGTCCGCATCTTTGAATTTCAGCGCTTGCGAGAGCACGTTCACGGACTGATACGTCAATGCCACAGTCCAACTGCTCACCATGTATTGCTTCAACTGTGCATTGGCTGGTTGGAGCGTATCATCCCAGTCACCATCGCCGTAGGAAGACAGGAACGTATCGTGCAGGAAGTGCGAACGGATATATTCAATCTCTTTTTTCGCGTGATCCAGTACAGTTGCCGTCTCTTCCGTGAACCCGAAGCTATGCTTGACGGTATAAGGTACTTTCTCATCCAGGATTGCATAGTCGCGAGTCGCTGTCAGGTAGTCCGCCAATACTTTCAACGGCCATACGATGATGTCGCCATGACTCTCTTCCTGTTGAATCGCAAAGTATTTATCAAACATGAACCATTGCGGCCAGTTACCATCATCTTCATATTGGTGGGTATAAACCATTTTGATGATATCGCGAACTTGCTCATATTTTTGCGTAGCCATAAAGTACTCTACCGGACCTTGGCACACATCCCGTGTACCCCAAGCCGCGCCGCCATACTGCTCCAAACCGTGAGGCACGGAGTAGTGAACCAGCATATTGTGGGTGTACCACCAAGCCAGCGCATTTACTTTGAACAGATCCTCAGCACTCTGACCTTCGCCACGGGACAAACGGAACCCGTTCATCACACCTGCGAAGAACTCGCGGTATGCCTGCACTTCCTCTTCAAACGTCAGGCTTGAACCTACTACCACTCCGCTGTCCGCTTGGCCTTCCAATACCCCTTGTACCTTCAGCGTCCATTCAGCACTTGCTTCCAGACTAAGCGTAACCAGTGATGCGGAACCACTGCGGATACCACTTGCCAGCAACGTTTCGTCTCCTACATTCACAGCTGCGCCGTCCACCGACATGCGGTATTGCAGATCTGGATACGTTCCTGCACTAATCGCTTGTGGATCAGCCTTGAAGATCAATGTATCGCCATCCTGCGTCATATGCAGCGGATACTCGTATTCATTCACATTCATCGTAATCTGGTTTGTTACCAGGTAACGGTATGCTGTGCCACTTGTGGAGCGTACGTTCATGCTCACTTCGGTGGTGTGTGCCCCTGTATAGTTCGTTACGATGATCGTATCGGATGCCGTTTTGTAGATCCAACGTACATAGTTGAAACCAATTTCGAACAGGGAAGGCATCGTCAGCAGACGATATTGTCCGTCCATTTCCACATAGATGCGTTGTCCCGCCGTTTTCGGCACGTTTAATGCATTGCGAGCATTACTGATCATTTTATTAAAATTGGTGTTACCAATAACGAGTTGTGAGTTGAAAATACCGTACATATACGACGTTGTCGTAATAACCTGTGCTCCAAGTTGCACGTTGCCACCACTCATCAGAATGTGACCGTGCGGACGCTCTACGAGCAATTCTTTTGCTTTCAGAACGATATGTTCATAGCTGCCTGTGAAGAAGGATAACAGTTCCTCACCGCTGTGCTCTTCCTGATGACGATCAGGGAACAGATCCTGAATCTCATCTTGTGTCAGATCAAGTGTAACCAGTGGTTCACCCAGGAAGGAGGACAGTTTCACCTGTTCCAACGTATCACCATTTTCCACAGTCAGAGCCTGTACTTCATTCCATGCTGCTGTAACTTCATCTTCGAATTCCAGTGCAGAGATTCCTTCGGCATGATTAGGCTTCGCCAGTCCATAGAAGACCACCTGAGCTTCTCCGTTCAGATTCAGCAGTTCAGATTGCAATGCCGTATAGGCAAATTCATACTGATAAGTCTCATTCGCCAGCGTTGGGCGATTCAAACTCTCTGGTTGATTCGTTTCCTTGTACGACAGACCGAAGAATTGGAATCCATCTGTGGAGTAACCGATTGCTTTCGTCAGGGAACCTTGTTGCATATATGGAAATGCGCCGCCCTGAGGCTGGTTTTGACGGGAACAAACGACATAACCTTTCGCTTCATCTTCAAACACCGTATGGTCAATGTATTGTGACAGATAAGCCTCATTGCTGCGTACCGCACCTGGATCAGCAAGCCCTACATCCTGTCCGTAAACCACGTCTACGTTATGTTGTTGTCCTGTGAGCTTCACATCCCAGAACCATACACCTTGTGGTGTAGCCGTAAATACGACCTGATAGCCAATGCCTTTTTCGCTACCTTCCAGCTGGACTGTACCCTCCCAGATCAACTGGTTGCTTGATTGTGCTTTGCTTGTAATTACCTTGCTATTCGAACGTACACCGAGCAACGGGAACGAGCTGATATTCTCTCCCTCATGTACACGCAGGTACAGGTTGTTCAATGATCCATCAATCTGGTTGCTGAGCAACTGGTTCAACATCGTTGTACCGGATGTAGCCTGGTATAGGTCGCCACTGTTCAAAAAGGTAAAGGATAACTCTCCGGCACTTAACCGGATCGGTTCATTAATCATCGTTGTCATAAGGTTCACTCCTTGAATTAGTTAAAATCGAAACGTTTCGATAAATCTGAAAAAGAATAGGGGCCTCTTCAAACCGGCTTTTTACAGCCCGTCCGGACGATAACCCCATCATTAAACTTTTACTTCAGCATGCAGGCAGTTCTTTGTTGTTCAGACTCGGTCTAAACCGAACGTACAGAGCTGCGCTCGATCATATTAATCGTTAACGTATATGAAGGGTCAACCGCTTCGCCATTGAGCATCTGGAATAACAGATGTCCGGCGAGCGACCCGGCTTCATGCTTTGGCTGGCGTATCGTTGTCAGCGGTGGATGCACATATTCGGACAACTGAATATCGTCAAAACCGATCACGGAAATGTCATTCGGCACCGATATACCACGCTCTTCCAATGCTTTCAGGCCGCCAATCGCCATCTCATCGTTACCGTAAAATACCGCTGAGGGAAGCTCGCCCTGCATGATCATCATTTTGGTTGCACTGTATCCGCCCTCACGCACAAAGTTACCGTTCAGACGCCATTTGGACTTTTCTTCAAGTCCCGCTTCCCGCATTGCTCGCAGATACCCTTGGTAACGGAGCGCGTTGTCATACGAGTTGGATGGGCCACTGATATAAGCAATCTTCTGATGTCCTGCCTGGATCAGGTGGCGGGTTGCAAGGTAACCGCCCTGCTCTCCATCCACCAGAACGTTGACCAAATGGTCACTCGACAGCTGACGATCCATCACAATAATCGGAAAACGATGACCGGCAGATTCTACCAGAATATCATCATGGATGTTATGCGCCAAGATGATGGCTCCATCTACTCTTTTTTCACGCAAAAATCGCACTGCCGTTGAATCCCGTCCACCCATGGAACTGCAAGCAATCAGATCATACCCGTTCGCAAGTGCTACATCCTGTACACTACGGATCAGCTCCGAGTAATACGGGCCCGACAGATCGGTCAGGATCAAAGCGATGGTGTTCGTCCGGCTCCGTTTCAGGTCCATGGCAAAGCCGTTCTTGCGGTAATTCAGTTCTCGTGCTGCCTCAAGCACTTTAGCCTTGGTCTTGGCACTAACCTTGCTATCCCCGCTCAGCGCATAGGAAGCAGTCGAGAGTGCTACACCTGCCAGCTTTGCCACATCCTTAATCGTTGCCATTCCACGTTCGCTCCTTCTAAACTATATATAAGTTCAACTAAAGAATATTTACACTGACCACTCCGATGACAGAACAACCTTCCGATCGCTGTTATCCCCAGATTTTTTGTTTCCCTTTTATAAGGGTGAAAATCCGGGGATAAAGGCGAACGCCTTGCTTCTTCAGGTTCTTTCTGCCCTCTCCGTTTTGTGTAAATGTTAGTTCAATTTATATAAAACAAATTCAAGGTTACCCACATTTTATACGGTACATGGTTAGAACAACCACTAAATCCTTCATTAACGTTTATTAATCTTTATACATATCATAGCGATGGATGTCAATCGAAACGTTTCGAGGTGTTCTCAAAAAAAATCCTCGTTCCTATCCTTATGGGGCCACGGTTGAATGCGTCCCGTTCCAATCCATACCATTAGTGATGGTCATGACACGTCTTTCAATCTGGCGCTCTATAAACAGTTCGTGCCTAATACAATGAAACTGGCAGTAAACGCCAGATTGAAACGTTTCGACATTTTCATTATAGTCGGTGTTGATAGCGATTTCAACCACTTTATCTATTTTTCATATAAAAAGTTGATTTGTTCAATCTGTCCATCCACGTCACTCCGTTTATAGTATATACTGCATAATAGTCGAGATTCGAGAATTACGCCAGTACACCAGGGGCATGAGACGAATAATGCCCCTGCTGACTTATGTAAGGAGACAGTTATCTAATGAATATTTCCAAGCCTATTTACCATAAAAAATCGCTGTCCCGTCCCATTTCCTTGCAGAAGATTCAGTCCGTACCTGTTGCCCTCTTCAAGCTGTGCCATCTTGTGCAGCTTCACGACCGCGAGGCATTCTCCCGCATAGATGAGATGTGGAGCACTCTTCATGTGTTATACGTCATTACTGCTGGCCAAGCCAGGCTGATCAGTGCAGAGGGTAAACTGACATTAAGTGCAGGCTCTGCAGTCGTTCGGCAAGCTGGAAGCCTGCTTCAGCACGAGAACAAGCGCGGCTCCCTGTCGCCAGTACAGGGCATTGCTATTGCTTTTGATTCCACTGAAAATGAACAACTGTTCTGGCCGTTCGGGATACCAGCTCCCATTGCGAGTCGTACTCTCACCGATAGGGCAGTAGAGCTGGTTCAAGCAAGTTCAAAGGGTCATGGTTCCAGTCCATTCAGGCCTCATATGCTTTTCTATGAGTTACTGGATATTTTACGGGATCATGCGGCTCATTCTGCTCATGAAGATCACTCCTGGCTCGATGCCGTGCTCAGAAATATCCATCAGATGTATACCCATCCGTTAACCCGCGAACAATTGGCACGGGATGCAAATGTGAGTCCTGAGCATTTTTCACGGGAGTTCAAGAAACATACAGGTCTTACGTTTGTTGAATATGTAACTCGTCTCAGAATCAGGATGGCTCAAGAACATCTGTTGTTCGCGAACCCTACGCTACAGGAGATTGCACAACTGACAGGCTACAGGGACACCTTTTATCTAAGCCGAAAATTCAAACAGATGGTTGGATCAGCACCAACACACTACCAGAAAATGCCCAAAAAGATTGTATCCCTGACTTACAATTATACGGCTTCACTTCTGGCATTGGGCCACACTCCCCACATGGGCGCCGTCGCCAGCTGGATGGAAGAAAAACTAGGGGAACATGGTCATGATGGTCATGAACAATTTGAGCAACATTCCGAATATGAGCTGGTTAAACATACGGATCTGATTGCACACGCTCAGCCCGATGTCATTATCGGGTATGCACCGCATCCCGCTTCCGATGAACTACGTCTGATCGCACCTACCATTCTGATGCCCTTTGAGGAAATCGATTGGCAGGAGCAGCTTCTTCTTTTGGGCAGAATTACCGGGCTTGAGTCCAATGCACAAGCATTGTTAGATCAATATCATCAACTTGAGCAAGAAGCCAATCATACGTTGGACCAACAGATGGAAGGAACACGAGGGTCCGCCGTTTGCATGTTTATGATTGGAGAAGACGGGGCTTATATCTATGGTCATGGCTGGGGCAGAGCTTCTCATGTGCTGTATCAATCGCTGGGCTTCACTCCGCCGTCACGTATGGAGCAGGATGGGCAGTTACTTACGGGATACGTTCATGTTCCGTTGTCCGATATTCACTTGTATGCCGCAGATCACATGTTTGTCGCCTTCCCTGAGGAACCTGCCGAACGAGAAATGCTGACTAACCTGCTAAATCAGGAATCCTGGGGCACCCTATCCGCCGTTCGTGAAGGACATGTATACGAGATTGATGCCGACATGTTTTATGGATTTGATCCCTTGTCCGTTAGGGAGCAGTTGCAGCATATCATGCGTCACCTCACATCATAATTGTCCATGCAGTAGTGATCATAGTTGTCCATGTACAAATATCACATCTTCCTCTATGTTATTAATGAGAATAATAATCATTATTGATTATACACAGGGGGAACAAAAATATGTTTGCTGCAAAAAAACGCTTTTCCGGCTTGCTGCTTATGCTCGCCATCATTATGATTCTGGCTGCATGTAGCAGCGGAACAGGCTCGACTGCCAAGGAACAGACATCGGCAGCGGGAACCGAAACGACAACAGCCTCTTCCGAGACGAGCACAGACACGGCGTCCGGTTCGGACAATTCGAATGTTACACGAATCTACAAGTCATTAAGCGGGGATGTTGAGATTCCGGCTGAACCGAAACGGATCGTTACCGATATGTACGTAAGTGATCTGCTTGCACTGGGTGTGAAACCCGTTGGGGCTGTTCAATATTATTTGGAAAACCCGTTCTATGCCGATCAGGTGGCGGGCATAGAGAGTATTGGTGATCGGGCGGCGGTATCCATGGAGAAGGTTATTGCCTTGAACCCGGATCTGATCATTACCTACTCCGATCAGGCCAGCGAAATTGAGAGTTATCAAAAAATCGCACCTACCGTAGTGATTCCTTATGGTACATTCACCAATGTGCATGACGAAATCCGGGGATTCGGAGAGCTGATGAACAAATCCGAAGAAGCCGAAGCTTGGCTGAAAACGTACGATGAACGGATTGAAGCCGCTCGTGCCAAGGTGAAAACAGTCATCAAACCGGAGGAAACCTTCTCCATCCTTGAAGTATCCGACAAGAGTTATTATGGATATGGAGACAATTTTGGTCGAGGAGGACAAGCGGTATACAGTGCTTTGCAACTTGCCCCACTCGAAATCACCAAAAAAGAACTGATGGGTGATACCCAATGGAAAGAGATTTCGCGTGAAGTCGTTGGTGATTATGCAGGAGATCATATCTTCTTAACCGTTGGAGAGAACACTAAAAATTACCAAGGTGACTCCATCTGGCAATCTCTGCCGGCTGTAAAAAACAATCAGGTGTATGAATTGTTGGAAGACCGTTACTGGTACTTCGACCCGATTGCGATTCAAGGTCAGGCTGAAGAATTCGCGGATATGATCGTAGAACGTGCCGAGCAAAACCGTAAATAACATAAGCATGAAAACAGGTGTCCGGACAGGCTAATAAACCTGCTCGGGCATTTATGTCATATTGAGGAGGACTTACATATGCTTCGCCGTTTTATGTCTTATTATCGTCCTTACAAAAGGCTCTTTATCTTGGACTTTTCCTGTGCGATCGCGGCCGCTCTGCTGGAGCTGGCCTTTCCACTCGCCGTTAACCGGGTGGTCGATCAACTGCTTCCGGCTGGCAATTGGTCCATGATCTTAGCGGCGTGTGTTGGGTTGCTCGGCATCTACCTGCTCAGTTCCTTTTTCCATTATGCAGTGACCTATTGGGGCCACAAGCTTGGTATTAACATCGAATCCGATATGCGGCGTGAACTGTTCCAGCGAGTACAGAAGCAGTCCTTCCGCTTCTTCGATAACAATAAGACCGGACATCTGGTCTCCCGCATGACCAACGACCTGATGGATATCGGTGAGATTGCGCATCACGGACCCGAGGACTTATTTATCGCCTTCATGACACTGGCCGGAGCTTTTGGTATTATGCTGGGGATCAACTGGCAACTCGCTGTGATGACGTTCATCATTGTGCCGCTGATGATTTACCTGTCACTGTATTTCAGTCGCAAAATGTCCAAGGCGTTTAAGCGCATGTTTGCAGATATTGCCGATTATAATGCACGGGTTGAGAACAATGTGAGCGGCATCCGTGTGGTACAAGCTTTTGCCAATGAAAAACATGAAGTAGGACGTTTCGTTGAGAATAACGAACGTTTCCGGCTTACGAAACTAATCACCTACCGCATCATGGCCTGGAACTCTTCACTCAGTTTTATCCTAATGAAATTTGTATCGCTGTTTGTACTGGTGTGCGGAACCTGGTTTGTTATTCAAGGAAGTATGACCTACGGGGAATTCATCGCTTTTGTGATGTTATCCAATGTATTCCTCGGGCCGATTGAGAAGATTAACTCCGTCATCGAGACGTATCCCAAAGGCATCGCCGGATTCAGACGTTACCTGGAGCTTCTTGAAGCTGTACCGGATGTAGAAGATACACCTCAGGCGAAACCGATTACGAATGTCAAAGGCGATATTACCTTCCATAACGTTACCTTTTCTTATGGAGAACACAAACCTACGCTGTCTCAGGTCAATCTGGATATTCAGGCAGGCCAGACGGTTGCTCTGGTTGGACCTTCGGGCGGAGGTAAAACGACGTTATGCAGTCTGATCCCACGTTTCTACGATGTGGATGCGGGACATATCTCCATTGATGGCATTCCGGTGAAGGACATGACGCTGGAATCACTGCGCTCCCATATCGGGATTGTGCAGCAGGATATTTTCCTGTTTGACGGAACGATTCGTGAAAATATTGCATACGGCAAACTGAATGCTTCCGATGAAGAAATCTGGCAAGCCATTCGCCGGGCCCAACTGGAAGAGCTGGTACAATCCCAGCCGGATGGACTTGATACCATGATTGGTGAACGTGGCGTGAAATTGTCTGGCGGACAGAAGCAACGTCTATCCATCGCAAGAATGATCCTGAAAAACCCGCCAATCCTTATTCTGGATGAAGCCACCTCCGCACTCGATACCGAAACGGAAGCTGCCATTCAACTGGCCTTGTCCGAGCTGGCTCAGGGCCGTACAACATTAGTAATTGCCCATCGACTGGCGACCATTAGACACGCCGATCGTATCGTGGTGGTGGAGAACGGCAGTGTCGCTGAACAAGGAAGCCATGAAGAACTGCTCGCACGTAAAGGCTCGTACAGCCGACTACATCAAGCCCAGTTTGGGTAAATACAACGACAAAACAACCTTCCCTCAAAACTAGAGGTGAAGGTTGTTTTATTCATTTCAGGTATCCTTTTGATTTCCAGAATCGCTTCGCAAATGATTCAGCGGCGTAAGGCAGCTCCCCATTCAGTAAATCCTCATTTGCTTGAATGAGTACTTGGCGTCCACGTTCGAGCAATTGAACGGCATGTAGTAATTGAGAGCCGCCTATATAATGAAGTTCAAGCAACACCGGTTCTTCTTCCTCATCCTCGTTCTTCTGAGCCGAGTATTCGATCAACACACTTTCCGAGCCGTCCGCATGTTGGTGCAGGGTATAATAGTATTTCTCCACCTGCGTCTCCCCTTGAGCATCTACATACTCTCTTCCAATACGTAGCATAGCTGGCTGGGGAACACCATCACTCAGCTGACCTGCTTGTCGAAATGCATAATACAAGTCTCCAATCCACAGTCCGTGCCGATCATCATCATAATAATCGTCATATGGCTCCACGATCGGCAAAGCTAATAAATCACGGATCAGTTGATGTGAAATTAAGGAACGGGCATACTGATAATTCGATACAGACTGCAACAATGTGCTCCATCCTTGCTCGCTTAACTGCTGAATATCAGCAGGTGAGTTCTCCGAAAATACGTTCCATTCCGAATTCTCATTGTGCAGATAACGATATGCACCTGAGATCATCCAGACAGGTTTACCCGGTTGTAGGATATGTTTATCAGGAGAGTTGGAACCTTGATTTGATGGCTCCATCTTAAGCAACAATGCACAGTTATGGTCATCCTGAAAATAAAGACTGCGGAAATACCCCTCCGTGTGCTCATCTCCATAGACCGATACTCGGCAAAATTGCTCGTTCAACCAAAATTCATAGCTGTTGAGTAACTCATCCTCCTCTCTTACAGGCAACAAAGATGGATGAGTAAGACGCTCTATGTTCTCAGCGGTAATACGATGATCTTCGAACCAATCCGGCACATCTGGCTCCGATTCATCAGCGTGAATGTACTTTCGGTTGATTACAGGTCGTCCTTGCTGCAGCCTCTTTAACATTTCTTCTCGCCAAGGAAACGGCTCTGTATCTTCATCAATCACACATTCAGGAACCAATAACGCCAACATATCAAAGCCCCGCCATGGTCCGAGATCCTCCCATTCCTCAATCTGACGCTTCACATTACGCTGTCCTTGAACCTGAATCATATATTGCTCGGTACTTACCAGCAATCCACCTTCTACATTCCCTCTCACTGTCAATTCTCCATGGTTATAATCCCCCCAGAACATATCCTCCACATAGAGATTACCTGTAATATATATTTCCTGCCCACCCACGATCATATAGGGCGTTATGAGATTCCCAAGTACAACCAGATTTGAACTGGCCGCGTCGGAACTTGTATTTCCAATATAACGATCCACTGTCAGATTTCCTTCAACCAAGATCAAAAAAGGTCCTTCATCCAACAACAGTTCACTGATATGAAGGTCACCAGAATGTAACCATACTTCCTCGGCTTCAAATTCACCGTTGTGCGCTTCATTCTGAGTGTAAATCCAACTTTCCTGAGGCAACTTCGTTTTGATATCAGCCAAAGACACCTTGTGACCTATCTGATGTATGGACATGTCCTGACACTCCTCATCCAATAATATATGGATAGAATCTATCTGATCTACAGATAGACAACTGCCCATTTTTATTATACTAGAGGAAATATACACCATTCCATAACAAAAACCCTCACCCAAGTAGAATGAAGGTTGAGCTTGTGAACGACTACAGCCCCAAGCCCATTATATACATATATGATCTAGTCCATTCTTATAACTACCCACCCAGAATGGCATTTGCCCGTTCACGAAATTCCACCGCCGCCTGCTCAGGCGTAATTTTGCCAAACAACAGCAGATCATACAACTCTCGCAATACCGCAGTGACCTCAGGTGCACCTACGGGATCAGGCGGGTCCATCTGAGTGCTATTATCCGCAACCCAATCAATATAATCAAACACCTGCGCCAGCTCCGGTTCAACCACCAGCTTCATCCGCTCTTTGACACTGGATGAGACAGGCACACCCCGCTCCCCTTTGAGCAGCAGATTGGCATCCAAATCGTTCACAAAAAAGCTGATGAACTTGGCAGCTTCCTCCTTATGTCTGGAATTACCCGCCATGGAGAAAAACATGCCTGGCTTCAAGAACAATCCATCTTGGCTGTTTGGCCCAGGCATTGGGGAGATGGTTAAGGGTTTGCCATAACGCTGAGCGGTGCTGATAAATTGGTTAGAATACCCCCAGCTAAACAAAGCCTCTCCCAGATAAAACGGGTCGTTATCAGGCTGGCCAATATCTGATGTCCAGATATCCGGTGCAAAAATAAGTTTCTTCTCTGCGAGTTGCTGCATCCTGCCAAAGTATTCAATAAACAACGCATCATCTTCATAACCCAATCCCTTGCCATCCTCCGCGTACAGCTTGGAACCGTACTGTCTCAAGTAATACGCGAAAAACTGTTCGGGCGTGAAATAGGTTCCCAGATAGACGCCTTTTCCGAGCAATTGCTCGCCCATTCGGTCAAAATCCGCCCATGTCCACGTATCCGTTGGCAATTCAATATCATGGGCCTTTAACACTTCCGGATCATAGATGCTGAGCATGGCATTAACCCCCAAACTGAGACCATAGGTTTTTCCATTCAGGCTACCACTCTCCAGCTGTTCCTTCTCAATATCTGTCGTGTCAATCAGCCCGCTCTGCATGTACGGCGTCATGTCTTCCAACAGTTGCAGCGAACTGTACTGGGACAGATAGGAGATGTCCATCTGAATAATGTCGGGCAACGCATTGCCTGCTGCATGAGGGGCAAGTTTTCTCCAGTATTCGTTGAAACTGCTATATTCGTATTCGATGTTCACATGTGGATTCAACTTCTCATACAGGTTGATAACGGCTATCGTTGCATTGTTGCGAAACTCACCACCCCACCAAGCGATTCGCAGCGTTATCGGCTCTTCTTCCACGATCATGCCTGGCCTTTGATCCAACTGGTTCACGCAGCCAGGAAGAGTCAGCATAAGGCAGAGCATGCCTATCATTCGCATCCATCTTCCCATAACTTCTCCTCCTTACCTGGTGATGGGGGTGGCAGCAGCACCGTTACTCTCGTTCCAAGCCCCGGCTTGCTCTCCAGCAGAACATCATATTCTTCGCCAAAAGCCAGACGTACCCGCTCCCTGATATTCAGCAGACCAATACCTGTACCTCTGGTTTTCACTTCACCGCGCAGCACCTGTTCCACATATTCGGGTTCCATGCCGGGGCCGTGATCCTCCACGATAAGAGCCAGCTTGCCACCTGATATCTCGGCATACACTCGAATCAGACATGATCCAACCTGTGGTTCCAAACCGTATTGAATGGCATTCTCCAGTAGTGGCTGTAGGGTCAACTTGGGAATGGCACAACCCAGATAAGAAGCAGGCACATCCATACGGAAATCCAGCCGTTGCCGGAAACGGTAGGTCTGAATGGTGATGTAATGGTTGACGATCTCCAGTTCTTCGGCAATGGTAATGATATTTTGCTTGAAGCTGATGGAGGAACGCAGCAAATATCCGAGTGATAACACCATACTGGAGATTTGCTCCTGCCTGTTCTTTTTGGCGAGCCAATGGATCGAATCCAGCGCATTATACAGAAAGTGAGGATTGATCTGCGCCTGTAGCGCTTTGAACTCTGTTTCCTTAATGACCAGTTGGCTTGCATAATTTTCTTTGATCAATGTATTAATATGTGTAATCATCAGTCGATACGTACGCTGTAATAACCCCAGTTCATCCATGTGCTGATGTGTTGGAATGGACAGATTGGCATCCATATTCTCCAGATCCCCATACTGTACTTCCTTCATCTGACTGATGAGCTGCCTGATCGGCCTTGTCAGACTTCGTGCGAACACCATACCAAGCGCGAGAACAACCAGAATGGCGATAAGATAAACGACGACCAAACTATTTTTCAACCATATAATACGTTCAAAAATTTCATCATAAGAGGCCATATTATAATACACCCAGCCGGTGTATGCGGATTTCTTCTGGGAAAGAAATATCTCCCTCCCATCCAGATTCTTGATCTCATATCCCCCACTACCTGGAAGTGGATTCAGTCCAGCGGACACCGCTTCTGGAAGCTGACGATAAGGATAGACAACTTCACTGCCTGCTTTTAAAATAATGTCACTGTCCTGGCTGTCAATGCCCGCATACTCCTCAACGAGTCGCTCGATATTAATACGCAGAAACAGTATGCCTACAGGTTCCAGGGTCATCGGTTCGTAGGCTCGCACCTGACGCACCATAACCAGCATCGGGTCATCGTCATCCGGGTATAACCAGCGTACTGCACCATTGGCCTGCTCCGCAGCCGCAATCATCCGATCATACTTTTCCTTGGATACGGTGAGCGTCTCGCCATATTTATTCACTCTTCCCCTGGAATCAATCAGATGAACGGACTGCACATAACGTGCAGCCCCACTAATATGCTCCCATAACCGATCCGTGATCTTCTTTCGTTCAATAAAGCTTGAATATGCGCTATCGTCATCCAGCAACGACTTCAAGGCTCTTTGAATCTGCGTATCGGAGATCATGTTTAATGATAACGCTTCCAACTTCTGAAGTTCAACATCCACTGTAGACGAAGAAAGGTTCAGAAGTCGGGATGACTTATCAAACAGCTGTTTGTCATACACCGAGTACGTATAGTACAAGGACCCAAACGCCAGGATGATGATAAACGCCATCATGAACATAATCATCAGAAACATTTTCATTTTGATGCTGAGTTTACGGTAGGCTGTCATGACCAAAGCGCTCCTTTGAACCACGTGATACTACTAGGTATATCACATACAGGAAGGTTTCCCCAAAGTTTTAGCGCTCGATTTCTCACGTATTATTTGGACTGATATCGATCATACGCAGCCTGATGAACCTCAATCGCCCGGTCAATGTCCATGCTCTTGATCGTTTCAGCCATCTTGTCAAATTCGGTGATCGGCTTCTGTCCGCTAATGATGGCAGTCATCGTCTCATTTAAATACGTATTCACCTGGCTCATGATGGATGTACTTGTGGTCACCTCATCTGTTGACAAACGAATTGGAGGAAGTGTTAATGCTGAGCTTGCTTTCATCCATTCCGCATTCGCGGCACGTTGACCGTCGTCAAATAATAATGCATCCAGATAACGGCTATCCTGATTGATCGGACCGTCCATAATGGATAAGGCATAGGAAGCCAGTGCCTGATCATACGTCAGACCGTTCGGATTATTAATGATGGTATCTGTGAATTTGACACCTTCCCCGTCACGAACATAGCTGTCATTTTCGATACCAAAGTTGAACAGATCACTACCCTCTTCGCTATAGTTGTAGTCCATCCACTGTACAATGTATTTCAATTTGTCTTCGTCTGCGGAAGCCGTAATAGCCTCACCATAAGACAACACTTTAGCGTCCAGATTAAATGTCGCATACGAAGTTCCATCCGGAGATACAGGCCACGGTACACCAGTCACGTTAAAGTTCGGATCCGTATCTCTCATCAGATTAAAATATTTCCCCATGCCGCTGAACACACCGCCCTGATATGCGCCTGCCAGATTGCTGGTGACCTTGTAGTCGAAAGCTTTACCGTCATTGGTCATGATCTCGGGATCAATCAGCCCTTCTTTGTACCACTTGGCCATGGTCTCCAAGAAATCACGGTAGCCCGGCTGAATCGGTCCAAACTCCACCTTATCTCCATTCATCTGAAAGCCACCAATTACACCAAAGGCCGCAGCAAAATCATGAAGTTTGGTCAGGTTGCCCGGCCCCCAGTTTCCGGTGAAGGGCAGCTCATCTGGCTTGCCGTTGCCGTTGGGATCCTGTTCCTTAAATGCCTTAAGCACCGTATACCACTCATCGATGTTGGTAGGTACCTTAAGGTTCAATGCATCAAGCCAGTCCTGGCGCATAATTAAACCGGAAGTGGCATTCAGCTTCAATGCATCCAGCTTGAGTAGCGGGAACATATAGATCGTTCCATCGTCGAGTGCAATCTGTTTCTTCACATCCGGATCGGATTCAATAATCCGCTTTAAGTTCGGTGCATAACTGTCGATCAGTTCGTTCAATCGAATGATTCGACCATCCTTGATCATTTTTTCCGGTCCGCCAACGGCATCTGCCCAGTTATAATAAATGACATCCGGTAGCTCTTTCGTGGAGATCAACAGATTGAATTGGTCACGCTGTTGTCCAAGCGGAGGATGTGTAAACTTCACTTGGATGCCTGTCAGCTTCTCCTTTTCCTTATAAGCCGCCATATCGCCAAAATTGTTCAAGGAAGCTGTCAGTTTGGCATCATTGGCGCGCCAGTAATCAATGGTAAATGGCTCACTTGTAATCGGTAGCGGAATCTCGGTCAACGCCTGAACCGCAGGTTCCGTTCCCTCTGCTGGCTCTGCGTTACCTGGTTCATTATCACCCGTACAGCCCGCCAGTAAAGACATGGTAAGTAGCGATGACAACAGGATGGACCCCATTCTTTTTTTCACGTAATTCGCCTCCATAGGATACATTTTTTATTGTTTCACAGCACCGATTAGAGCGCCCTGAACAAAATAACGTTGGATGAACGGATATACCAGCATAATAGGCAGCGTCGAGATAATGATGGTTGCATATTTGATATTCTCCCCAATGGCAAAGCCGGTATCGGCGCCAGCGCCCATGGCCTCTGTACTGCTGCTGATCAGAATATCACGCATAATAATCTGGATCGGATATAACTCCTGACTGCGCAGGTAGAGCATCGGTCCGACATAATCATTCCAATGGTCAACCGCATAATACAGCATCATGACCGCCAGGATTGGCTTTGACAAAGGCAGTACAATTCGGAACAAAATCAGAAAGTCATTGGCACCATCAAGCTTCGCCGATTCGATCAGACTGATCGGAATGCCCTCAAAATTTGTTTTCATAATAAGGAAATAGAATGTGCTGATGGCACCAGGAATAATAAGCGCAAAACGGGTATCCACCATGCCCAGATTTTGAATCAGCAGAAACGTCGGAATCATGCCCCCGCCGAAGAACATCGTGAACGTTATTAATTTCATCAACGTTTTTCTGCCCATCAGATCACCGCGTGACAGCCCATATGCAGCCAGTGAAGTCATGAGCAGATTGATCGCGGTACCCACCACAACATAGAACAAGGTGTTCATATATCCCGTATAGATGCGAGTATCCTGAAATACTGACTTGTACGCTCCCAGCTGAAAACCTTCAGGAATGAGCATCAGTGAACGGGAACGCAGCATCTGGTCCGGGTCACTGATTGAAGAATTGAACACGTACAGCATCGGGTACAAGCATAAAACCATGATCACCAAGAGCAGCAGTGTATTAAATACATCAAAAAGTCGTTCCCCTATAGACTGTCTCATCGCTTCACCTTCCGATTACCATAGACTGGTTGAGTTAAGCTTTCTGCTGATCGCGTTTGCGATAATGAGCAGCGCGAAATTAATGACGCCGTTAAATAGTCCGATGGCGGTTGAATACGTATAGTTCCCCTCCAAAATACCGGATCGATAAACAAAGGTGGATATGACATCCGATGTCTCATAGGTCGGTGCCGTTTGCATCAGCAATATTTTCTGAAAATCTGCATTCATGACCGCCCCCATACGCAGAATTAACATGATCACAATCGTTGGCATAATGCCCGGCAGTGTAATATGTAACAGCTGTCTCCAGCGGCCTGCGCCGTCAATTTTGGAAGCCTCATACAACTGAGGATCAATACCACTTAGTGCTGCCAAAAAGATAATCGAGGCCCAGCCTGCGCCCTGCCATATGTTGGACAGAATGTACATCGGACGGAACATATCTTTTTCCGCCAAAAACATAATCGGCTGCAGATCGAAAAAGTCACGAATGACGTTAAATAACCCACCGTCCAGAGATGAGAACGTTTTCAACATTCCAACCACGACGACAACCGAAATAAAATGCGGCATATAACTGATGGTCTGTACTGCACCTCTGAACCACTTCTTCCGGACTTCATTCAGCAGCAGTGCTAGTAGAATCGGAGCCGGGAAACCAAACACAATACTGTAAAAACTCAAAATCAGTGTGTTCTTAATCAGTCGCCAGAAATAATAACTTTCAAAAAACATGGTGAAGTTGTCAAATCCAACCCATTCGCCTGCCAAGATTCCTTTGATCGGGTTGTAGGATTCCTGAAATGCCATCAGTAGCCCGTACATTGGCCCATAGCTGAAAATCAGATAGTAGGCTACCACAGGAACGAGCATCAGATAAACGTATCTGTTGCGGACAAGTTCCTTTTTCACCGAACTCCATTTGCCAGCTGGCTTCAAACGCCCAGGATCAATCCCCCGGCTTCGATTCAGCTCCATCCACTCAACCTCCACTCTCGATGTTCATTCACTAACATGACACTTCTAATGATAGAAGCGAGCGACTTTTCTTCCCATGCTCATTTCCGATAAATGGATGTTCAAAACCGAGTTCCGTCCGACAAAAAAAGACCCTGCTGCCGATGAATGGCATACAGGGCCCGATCACAGATTAGATTTAGATCGGATAATACAGGTAAGCTATGTAAAAGCCACAGCGACGCTGTCCTAGGGTACTTTTTTATACTCGGAAGGGGAGAAACCCGTGTATTTCTTGAACATTTTGCTGAAATACGGCCAGTTAGCACCAAAGCCTGTCTGTTCGGCAAGCGAGGATACAGTGCAGTTCCCGTCCAGCTCCAGAAGCTCCAACGCTTTACGGATGCGATAGCTTAACACATAGTTCGTAAATTTCTCACCAGTTTCTTTTTTGAACATTTTGCCGATGTAGTCTGGATTCATGTATATTTCCCCAGCGATGGACTGGAGTGTTAATGTCTCGTCCTTGTAGCGTTTCTCTACCAACTGTTTCACACTGCCTACCATCTGCGATTGTCTGGAGCGATGTTGATCATAGCGGCATAAGGTGATTTCTTTGGCGACAGCAAGCAGAAACTGTTGAAAAGAATGCAGGGTGCTGGATTCAATCATGCCTGGCAACTGGTCCATATACCTTTTCATCTCGGCAGAGCCACTGAGTCGAATCATCTCCATAAACATCTGAATAAGATAGGACTTCGTTTGGGATATATCGTATCGCAAGCTGGCAAGCAGCTGAAACATCCGGTTCAGCTCTGATCCCACTTCCTGCCAGTGTCCCGCCTTGATTGCAGTAACCATCCGCTCCGGATCGTATTCGAATTCAGGAAGAATGCGTTCTCCGGGAGAGTAAATATCCCGTTCCATAATGAGACTGCCCTCACCGAGGTAAAAGCGGTAATTGAGATAAACCAGCGTCTGCATGTACAAATGGCGTGCCTGCGAGAGGTCTCCTGGCTCGCTTAGCGCTATCGTGAGATCATCATGATAATATCGGGTAAATGTGGCGCGAATCTCATCGATATTATGGAACAACTGCGTTTCAGACAACTTGTCCTGCATAATTAGTAGCACATGCCTTCCAACCGTGGCACTTAATATTGGATTGTGAAAAATATCTTCGGCAATGTTCTTCACCGCGAACAAGTGCAAATACTCATGATCCCCCTCAATCTCTACCAGCAGCAACCGCACACGTTGATCCTGAAACTGTACATCGAATAATTCCTCGAAATACTTCCATTCCTTGACCCCGTATGTTCTGTTCGTGACTAGCTCTTTCAGAAAATATTCCTTGGCATGTGGCAGTACACGCTCCAGATTATATTGGATCGACTGCACAAAACGCTCCTGATCGGTTAACTCTCTCTTCTCACTGACCAATTCACTAATAGCCTCTACGAGATGTTCTTCACTGCAGGGTTTGAGCAAATAATGCTTCACCCCATACTGCATGGCAGTCTTCGCATATTCAAACTCCGTAAAACCTGTGAGCATGATAAACGAGATATGCTGATACTTCTCGGCCACTGCTTCAACCAGCTGTAACCCATCCATTCCCGGCATGCGAATGTCCGAGATGATAATATCCGGACGTTGCCGCTCAATTGAAGCGAGTGCTTCCAATCCATCTTGAGCAATGCCGATCAGTTCTGTTCCTAATCTGGACCAGTTCACCACACTGGAGATCCCGTCCGAGATCATAAATTCATCATCAACCAGCAAAACCTTGTACATCGTATGCATCCCCCTGCCTTTAACCAGATCCATTCTATTATATGAGCATTATGCACAAATAGAGGCAAGGACATTGAATGACATGGAATTGTACCCTAACAAGTCTGATTTCTGAACATTTGTATCACATGCGAAGTTATTGACAACTGAATCATGGTCTATGTTGATCCTTCGTTCAAACCAAACAACCCTCACCCTGCCACAGGGTGAAGGTTGGTCGTTGTTATGCAAATGCGGGCTATATAAGTGACCATACATGCCCGGATCGATTTATTTTTTTACCGCGTGAATAAAATGTATCGTTTCAAATGCCCTTAGATGATCGATTCGATCCTGGAAAAACTGTTCCTGAATCGCCTCGGGAGTCAGATGCTCATAAATAAGTAGCCCTGCTTCATCAAGCAAGGCCTCCATCTCCACATATGCATAGCCGGATTGCATGGGCTCACCACCCATTGCAGCCAATTTAACCATATTTTCAACCCGATTAAACATTCCTTTTTCCTCAAAAAGGTGCTCATCTGCATAATCCAGAACTATAGAGCTTCCGGTTGGCAGGTTCGCAAACACATGACGAATCACGTTAAACAGATCATTTTGGGGCAAATAATACGAAACACCCAAGAGACTAGCCAACGTCTTCCGTTTCTTCAAACCTTCAATAGTCAAGCTGTCATTCGAAAGCTCACGCGTAAAATCCATCGGTACAAAGTGAAGATTGTCCGGAATAGTCAGCTCGGCCTGATTCAGCCGCTCTTTCTTGAATTGCTGTGTAGCCGGATAATCCACTTCAATGATATCCAGCGTGTCCTCCAATTCCGGATGCCTCAAAGCAAACGTATCCATCCCGGCGCCAAGAATGACTACCTGCTTCAATCCCAACGCGACTTCATGCAAAAGTACATGCTCACAGTAAGCGGCCCGAGCCAGAGTTATTGGAGATAACTGTACCTGGGTAATCCATTTTAGAACCTTTTCCGGGTCGTCCTTGAGCTCGTGAGCCATATCCGGGTTGAAAAAATGAATGCCTCTAACCATGTTATTGCTGATATCTGAAAACTCTTGAGGAGAGATCAGCAATTTCGCCAGAAAATCATCGAAAATGAGGGGGGTATCATGTTGGCTGTGATAGGCTCGGCCAAAAGTCGAAATCAATGATGTGATACTGGATTCATTTTGCTTCATACTTATTCCTCCCGTACAAACAAAAATAAGATTCCCCTGGCCAGGAGAATCTTATTATATACGGAATGTTTTTATATGTAAATTATAGCATAAATATATTTTTTTGTCAACTATAATTTACGAATGAGCAGACAGATTACAGTGGATTTACCGTCTCACTTCAACTCGTTTTTCCTTCCGCATCCTATCCAACCCGATGAGATCTGTTAGGCGTCCATCCCATACTCCTTCACTTCACGATTACGGTTCAACACTGCGTGCAATACAAAACCAAGTACCGCAATCGCTGCTGTGCCTGTTGCCAGCCACGCTACAGGAATAAGTCCCTGTTTGTCATACATGACCCCCATCGCATATGGCCCGATAACCCGTCCAACCGCACCGATCCCACCCGATATCCCGATGTAAAAAGGTGCCGCCCTGCCCGCATGCTCCGAGATAAACGCAGGTGTTGCAGGGGAGATCAACATCTCTCCAAACGTGGCAAGTACCATTGCGAGCACCATGCCTGGATAACTGTACATGGTAATCATGACAATGTAGGCCATGCCATAGAATACCGCACTCGCCGTCATCTGGGCAGTGGAGGTACGGGCCATGGTCCGTTTCACCCAGCTGGTGAAGGGTTGGCCCACAAAGATCAGCACCCCGTTCAGGGTCCAGAGCAGACCGTACATTCTTTTTTCCATACCCTCAGAGATGATATACGGGGACACACCTGTGTTCCAGATGGAGTTGCCGAATAACAGGAAGAGCACGCCCAAGCTCATAAACAGATATAGTCGTGTATTGCCCAGCAATGCCCAGACGCCCGGCCCATCGGGGACGGTTTTGCGTTTGGTCAGATGCACTTCCCCCTGATCCGGTTCAACCCGCGACAGATAATACCAGAAGAAAATTGCAAAACCGGCTGAGGTCACCCCGTTCAGTACAAAGCTGAGATGATAGGAAAAGTCAGCCAGAAAACCACTCAGCGCCGTACCAATCGCCACCCCGATATTGTTCGCCACATAGATAATATTGAATAATTCACCGCGTCGTTCCGCAAACCGGAAGCCAATAAAGGCCTGAATCGCTGGCAGCGACAATGAACTGAACAGCCCAATCCAGCCCATCGCACATATAAATACGACCCAATACGCACTAATCCACGGCAGCGCAAACAAACCTAACGCATTAAGCGCCAGTGAACCAATGATCAGCTTCTTCACACCCACCCGATGGTACAATGAACCTCCAAGCAATTGTCCAAAGATGCCGCCCAGGGACTGAATGAGGATTACAAAACCGGCGTTAGCCATTGTCCGCCCAAGCTCATCAAACACATACATGGTGGTCAGCGGCCACATCAAGGCACTGCCTGTTGCGTTAACCAGACTTGCTAATAAAAATATTCTCACTTCTTTTGGATAGTTATCCAGCCATCTCATCATCGTTAATTCATTCTCCTTAGTACCTTTGCACAAACATATAACCATAAAAAATAGACCTTTGCCCTGACGGCATAACCCTAACCAGCCAGAGCGAAGGTTTTATGAAGTGTTACATCAATTGCTCTTTAATCCTGCTCAAATTCTAGCCTTTGTTCATCTTACCTCAAAAAAATCATGCTGCAAGCACACTCATTGACGCTTCACTTCAACAGTGGCCGAGAAGAAGGTAGCCCCGTTCCCCATGTCCGACAACCGATTGGACGTCAGTGAATTCGCCCGCTGCTTCTTGCCGTCACCATCCCACCATAAGCCTTGGCTGATGACGGTTCCCGGCAACATGGCTTCACTCACCTTGGCGGTAAGTTCAATGCGCCCACGATCATTCCATACGACCACCGCATCTCCATCCTCCACGTTTCTGCGGGCAGCGTCTTCAGGGTGCATTTGCAATAGAGGCATCTTTTCCAAACGCTGATGTTTGGCTGAATTGCCAAAGGTGGAGTTCAAGAAATTATGGTTTGGCGGCGACAGGAACATCAATGGATAGGTATCGGCAGGTCCAGCCGGATTCTCCCCATCATATCCTTCAACCAGAGCACTATAGGTAGGGAGCGGCGGAAGCCCTCGCTGTTCCATCGTCTCGGAATACAATTCGATTTTGCCTGAAGGTGTGGGCAGCTGATCCAGATATGCAGCATGTGGCGTCATATCCAGCTTCACGAATCGATGTTCCTTCAGTCCTTCCAACGTGACTCCATTCATGTAGGGGTTGCCTGTGCCCTGAAGTGCGTCCTCAATCATCTGTTCCGGTGTTTCTCCAAAGATTGCAGGATCGTACCCCATAGCCTGCCCAAGCAGTGAGAACAGTTCCACATTGCTCTTGCTCTCTCCAATCGGTGCAATTACCGGCTCTTGCAGATGAACGTACTGATGCCAATAAGAGGTGTACAGGTCCGTCGCTTCAAATGAAGATGTGGCTGGCAATACGATATCTGCATACTTCGCCGTATCCGTCATGAACAGATCATGCACAACCGTGAACAGATCCTCCCGTGCAAAACCTCGCTCCACCCGCTCGGTATCCGGTGCCACCACCAGTGGATTGCTGCAGTAAACCATCATCGCTCGGATTGGCTGCTCCGCTTCCAGCAATGCTTCACCAATCCGGTTCATGTTCACCACTCGCGGCTCCGGATTCTGCCGCAGCTCCGGACGTTCCAGCGCGTCGCTATTCGTGCTCGCGTAGCTGTTGGTGCGAACGGCACCGCCGCCTTGCTTCAGCCATTGCCCTGTAATGGCAGGCAGACATGCAACGCTACGCACGTTCATCCCCCCATTATCATGGTGCTGGAGACCATTGCCGATGTGAATATGAGCTGCTTGTGCGTTGCCGTATAGTTCGGCCAGCTCCACAATGGTTTCCTCCGGCACACCCGTAATGCGTGCAACACGTTCAGGGGTGTAACTGCGGACATGATCACGTAGTGCCTCATGACCCACTGTATATTTTTGCATAAAGGCTTCATCCGTTAGTCCCCGTTCGAACAACACATGCATCAATCCCAGCGCCAGTGCGCTGTCCGTGCCCGGATACAAAGGAATAAACCAGTCGCCCCATTGGGCGGTACGATTGCGATGAACGTCGATGACGACGATCTTGGCACCTTTCTTGCGGGCTTTCTCCGCCAAAACGACCTGGTGCATATTGGTACTGACGATATTGCCGCCCCACACCAGGATGAGATCCGCATGCTCCGTATCTTCCGGCACCGTTCCACGATTGGCACCCATCGTATATTTCCAGCCGGTATTTCCAGCAGAGTTACAGATCGTCTGCTCCAGTACACTCGCACCAAGCGCATTGAAGAAACGTCGATCCATGCCGTCTACGCCGAGAATGCCCATGTTACCGTAAAAGCTGTAGGGCAGGATGCTCTCCGGGCCGTAAGTCTCGGACAATGCAGTGAATTTGGTCGTAATCTCGTGAATCGCTTCATCCCAACTGATTCGTTCGAACTTCCCTTCCCCTTTGGCTCCTACACGTTTCATCGGATATTGTAGACGCTCGGGGTGATATACCCGCTCAGTCATATTCCTAACTTTATTACAGATGGCACCCTTGGTTATGGGATGATCCGGATTGCCTGCCACCTTCACAATTTTGCCGTTCTCTTTATGTAATAACAGACCACAAGTGTCCGGACAGTCGAGCGGGCACACCGCCGCAAATATACCATTCTCCTGATCGATCATCGTAAGGCTCCCCTCTATAAAAGCTATCCCTATATCATATCTTCTTTGATGTAATCGCGTAAAGAGAACAGTATGTTTTTGCTTCATATTCGCCGCTATAGCGGCTTCAAAATATTTTCAAAAAAATGTTTTTGAGTTTGATTCAACTTCAGAATTCAGGGGTAAATTAAAAATAAGGCATTAGGCTAGTGTTTCCCCACTTCCTCCTCATGCCATATCATGGACCACTCCCGAAATTCGCCATGAACAGGTTTCGTTCCCCCGAACCTTGTCATGGCGAATTTATTTTGCGTTAAACTCCGACAAGAACCACATACAAAAAAACGATCCCGCCCTGCTCCATCACAGCATATTCGCCATGAACCGAGCAAGATCAGAATCGTCTTCACTTCTGCTATAAGTGTATATATGCCCCGCTCTGTGCCCTCTATGCCTGCTTACTCAACATTACTCTAGCCTCCGTCTCCACAGCTTCGATCGACGTTGTTACCTCCGGTTTCACTTTCGGCTCAGCTTGGCGCAGGTACACCACCCAATAGGCTGCAGCTACAAACAGAGCACCACCAGTCAGATTCCCGAGCCATACCGGAATGAAATTCATCACATATTGGCCCCACGAATAATGTCCTTCGAAGATTGCCGCCGGGATGAGGAACATATTGGCCACAACGTGCTGGAATCCAATCGCGACAAACGCCATCGTTGGAAACCAAATGCCCAATACCTTGCCACTCATCGTATCCGATGCATAAGATAGCCACACGGCCAGCGCGACCAGCCAGTTACAGCCGATGCCAGAGATGAAAGCTTGCAAGAAGCCGTCATGCAGCTTGTGCCCAGCCATATCCACCACTTTAGCCAGATATACACCCTCTCCGGTCAGACCAAGCACATGTCCAAACGCGTACGCGACAAACAACGCTCCAACAAAGTTACCAATCGTCACTAAGGTTAGATTTTTCAACATATTACCTACGGATAACTTTCGAGCAATCGTCGCGAGTGGAACTGCCATCATGTTACCTGTCAGCAACTCGCCACCACCGATGAGCACCAAGATTAGTCCCACCGGGAACACTGCTGCACCAATCAGATTAACCAGACTTCCCCACTCTGCAGGAGCAGATGCAATCACCCGAATATCCAGTAGAAAACCCAGCGCAATAAAAGCCCCTGCCAGAAAACTAAGCACCAGTACAGAAAACACCGGATATTGAGCCTTCTTCATGCCTGTTTGCGCCGTATATTGTGCAACCTCAAGAGGTGTTTTTGCTGCCATATCATTCATCCTCTCCTTCATTGTTCATCATTGGATAAAACATCTGAGATTCATTAGTTATGCGTTGAATACCACATCCTAATTGTATCTCGGTCCTAAACATAACTTTGTGCAAATTATCACAATGTTGTTTAAAAAGATACTTTAAAAGTGTCTTGGAATAGTTATGACAGCAAGAGTATAGTAAAGCCTTTTGAAGCTGTAAAATCACAAAAAAGACTGACGATATACTCGCCAGTCTTCTTTTTCCTTTATAAACGTCTATAATCCGTCCGCCTTGTTTCGTAATCTTGGCAGTTATTGTACACCTCTTATTTACGGACAAGCATGACTTATCTTCGTATCGCGTTTATCATGCAATCTGTTCAACCATCTATTCTCTTCCTTACACCATTGCTGGTGCTTTTACTTCTATTGGAGGCAGTGCTTGCAGACCCGCCGTGTTCAGGAAGTTCCATGGTTTGTTGTAATGTGGCTGGAAGAAAAAGTCGATGAAGGCCAGCTCATCTACGGTCATGTTATTTTGGATGCAAACCGAGATCGTATTAATCGATTGAGTCAGATCAACCTGAGACATCACCTGTGCTCCAACGATCCGACGAGTAGCCTGCTCATATACTACTTTGAGCAACAGTTTCTCAGCCGTTGGCATGAACTCCGGACGGTAGCTGTCTTCCAGTACCACGGATTCAACAATCAGGCCTTCGTCAGCAGCAGACATCTCAGTCATCCCTGTACCCGCGATATTTTGCTCGTAAATTTTGATACCCGATGTTCCCTGCGTACCCATATACGGTGTCGTAGGACGAACCAGGTTACGGGCTACAAGTGTACCCATCCGCACCGCGTTGGTTGCCAGTGGAATGTAAGATGCTTTGCCTGTTGGGTTGTAATGAATCGCACAGCTGTCACCCGCAGCGAAGACGTCTTTTTGACTCGTTTGCATATATTTATCCACGATGATTGCGCCGTTTGGCAGCATATCCACTTGACCTTTGAGCAGTTCAGTATTTGGACGGAAACCAATGCACAGAATAACCAGATCGGTTTCAAACTCCCCTTTGGACGTGATCACTTTAGTCACTTTGCCATTTTCACCAGTAAACTTCTGTACCGTTTGACCAAGAGCCAGCTTGATGCCGCGTCCAGTCAACGTATCTTCAATCGCATCCGTGAACTCAGGATCCAGGTATTTGTTCAAAATTCGGTCCACACTGTCGATCAGGGTAACTTCCTTGCCGTTCATTTGGAAGGCTTCCACCAGTTCAACGCCGATATACCCTGCACCTACAACAGTAACACGTTTAGCATCTTTGGCTTTTTCAATAATCGTGTTGGAGTGATTGTAGTTTTTGCAAAGTAAAATGTTGTCCATCTCAATGCCTTCAAGCTTCGGAACGACAGGCCATGAACCCGTTGTCACGATCAGTTTGTCAAACGTATCTTCAAATTCTTCCCCGGTTTGCAGGTTTTTAGCCTGAAGGGTATGACCCTTGGCATCGACTGCTGTAACTTCATGAAGCATCTTGGTCTCAACACCAAGCTCTGCCAATTGATTAGGCGAAGAATAGAACAAACCATCAGGGTCTTTCACAACCCCACCTACGTAGAGCGCAATGCCACAAGATAGGAAGGAGATATTGTCATTGCGCTCATACACGGTGATGGTAGCATCCGGGTACAAATTGGCGGTATTTACGATGGCTGCGGTCCCTGCGTGTGTACATCCGATAACTGCGATTTTCATTAAAAGTTCCTCCTCGAAATATATAAATGAGTTTGAATATAAGGTTGTTATGGTTGTGAAACATTTCACTTTTTGTTCGAAATTGTGTATGTGATTTATTTCACTTTATACACTCATTATAATGTGATATTTTTCACATTGCAATAGGTTGAGCAAAAAAAATTGTCGAAGGAGGTCATTTCCCTGTATTTAAGCCTTTCTTCCCTTCAATGTATTGATTTCATTGTCCCCGGATTTGGGCGGGTTTATGCTATGTAATGGCTTCCGTGATCCCTGTATGAACGCAGTGTGGACGTATAAAGTTAGAGGCGTCTCTTGCATTCTTGTTTGACTTTCACAAAAAAATAAATGGCTTCAATTTTACAGGGTTGATCTCATGGAGCCAACTCCTACCTGTGAAGAGAAAAAGCAACGTATATAAAATAATCAAAGAAGCCTATCCTTGCACATGCAAGAACAGGCTTCTCAAACGTTCATGTATTAACCGAGCAATTTCTCGATATCTGCAATCATTGTCTCCGGAGATTCTTTCGGTTCAACACGACCTACCACTTCACCTTCACGGTTAACAAGGAACTTGGTGAAGTTCCATTGGATGTCGCTTGTTTCACCTACGCCAGGTTGTTGCTCCTTCAGGTATTGGAACAGGGGATGAGTGTCCTCACCATTCACATCTACCTTGGCAAACACCGGGAAATTCACACCATAGTTAATCTGGCAAAATGATTCCGCTTCCTCACTTGTACCTGGCTCCTGCCCTCCAAACTGGTTACAAGGGAAACCCAGTACAACCAAGCCTTGATCGCGATAACGATCATAGAGCTTTTGCAATTCACCGTATTGCGGGGTCAGCCCACACTTGCTGGCTGTATTAGCAATGACCAATACCTTACCTTGATACAGATCCAGTGAGACTTCTTGGTTAGCGGTGGTTACCGCCTGATATGGATATACGGACATGACTGATTCCTCCCATGACATATGTTGGTTTGGGCTGTTGCGAGCACGTTGGCATAACCAATGAACTCACAGCCTGTCCTATTATTATAGACCTGATCCGATACGATTACCAAATCCCGGGTCTACCCGTCCCCTTTGCTCCCATGCGTTGCAAATTCCCTATGAATGCAAAAGAGCCGCGTGCAATAGCGCACAGCGGCTTCATTCTATAATGTAAGGACCACATATGGCCCATTTCGTTAACTTCCTGTCGCTTGAACACGTGGTTCTGTCCGTCCTCCAGCATGAACCATCGCACTGTTCATGACCAGCTGCTCTGGCGTCTTCGATTGCTGGCGTTCGCCTGCAAGAGCGTAAGGCAAGCAGAGCGGTACACCGGAACGCGGATCAATCACGATATCTGCTTCAATGTTGAATACTTCACGAAGTACATCCGAATTCATAACTTCTACAGGTGAACCATGAGCAATGGCTTTACCTTTTTTGATACCAATCATGTGATGTGCATAACGGGAAGCATGATTCAAGTCATGCACAACCATAACAATGGTACGGTTGGCTGTGGCATTCAGTTGCTCCAGTAATTGCAATACTTCGAGCTGGTGAGCCATATCCAGAAACGTAGTCGGCTCGTCCAAGAAAAGGATATCTGTTTCTTGTGCAAGTGCCATGGCAATCCAGGCACGTTGACGCTGTCCACCGGACAGTTGATCAATCGGACGATCATGGAATTCAGTCATGGCTGTCACTTCGATAGCCCATTCAATCATACGTTTGTCTTCCGCACGCATGGAGCCAAATCCTTTTTGATAAGGAAAGCGACCATACGATACCAGTTCAGTAACGGTAAGACCTTCAGGGGCTGTTGGATTCTGTGGCAAAATCGCAAGTTGCTTGGCAACTTCACGCGTGGACTGTTTATGGATGGACTTCCCGTCGAGCAATACATTACCTGCTTTTGGAGCCATAATGCGTGCCATCGTTTTCAGGATGGTTGACTTCCCTGAACCATTGGCTCCAACAAGTGCTGTAATTTTTCCTTGGGGAATCTGAATATTCAGATCCTCTACAATTAGTCTTTCCTCATAAGCGATATCCAGCTTGGTCGTCTCCAGACGAAACATGCGATCATCCCTCTCTCATTTATCCCGGTTATGTAATCCGGCTATGACAACAAAAACGAAATTGTAATTCTGTGTATTTCCGACGCAAATATCTTCTACACTAAAGATACTGATAATCATTATCATTTGTCAACATGAAAATGAATTTTTTCTGCTTGTTCCAAGCTTTATTCAGACCTTTTTAAGCAAATTGGAGTTCTTCTTCACGAATACATATGAGAGCTTTTCTCATTCATCATGCGGATTTCATCACTTCTGACTGTTTTTCAAACTCTTGAATCGCAAATTTTGTGTCTGAATTGTGAATATATGATTTTTTTTCATGTGATTGCTGCATCCGGGATGTGAATCAAAAAAAGATGACCTTGAAATCTAAAGTTCAAGGTCATCTCACATACGCTCGTTTAATAAGGTATGAAGTCAGCATTTCATTATTGGATCAAAAGACACTTAATGAATCTATGCAACATGTTCATATAAAATAACTTACAGCTTAGGCTGCGGCATCAATTGGATCACTGTCATATTGCCCTGCGTACTCTTCACACTGACAATGCTCTCCGCATCCATATTCGCTGGAAGATCGATCTGCAATCCATACGGATAGAGACGATCTACCTCTCCTATAGACATCTGTGCAGGAGTGTTCGCATCCTCTTCATTGGATACAGATGTGTCAGGCGATGTCGAACCTGTAGCTTGATCTGCATCCGTACCTTGATCCGTGTCTCCACTCGCAGCATTAGACGATGCATTCGTCCCTGTATTCGTTGTTGTATCGGTAGCAGGATCTGAAGTGGAATCACCCGATGTTGAAGGATCTACCTGCTGATCGCCATCCTCCGTCTGCTCTGTGTTCCCCGCGTTTCCCGCTGATGAGCCATCCGTGCTCCCTTCGGAAGTACTTCCTGAACTACTATCAGAAGGAACTTGGTTATCTGGCTCCTCATTCCGATTAAAACTCTCCCACTTACCTGTAGTGTCCAACTCCTGAGTACTGCCATCCTTCAACGTCAATTGAAGTTTGCCTTGCTCAAACTCAGTGCTTCCCGTATCGTTCCTGAAACGGATCACCAGTTGAGCAGGTGACTCCGTACCCTCCTGTTCACTCGCAGGAATCATATAAGCAATCTGCTCCGCGAGCTGCACCTCCGGTTCAGCCGGTATGACAGGCTCTTGGGTAGAAGGAGGGGATGCCGCTGGCGGCTCTACAGAATCTTTCATCCATGCATATGTACCGCCAGCAATACCAAGAATCAGGATCAAGAAGATTAATCCGAACAGATTTTTCCTTTTACCCGTTAGCATCCGTACCAGTGGAGAGGACAATTCCGTCTTCGCACGGTCATAGACCGGCTTCATTGTCTTGCTGGCTCTCACGTAATACGGTTTGAAAGCTGACTTCGACTTGAATGCTTCACGGTCATGGGCTTTGAAATACGCCACGATCGCATCCGCATATCCTTTATGCGCATTGGAACCCCGGACAAACATTCGATGATCTCCTGACCATTCGAAGAATGGATACAGCCCTTCAGCACGACTTGCATTGGTGCGGATGAATTCAATCAGGCCAGGATAATCCAACCGATTGCTGCCGCTTCCTCCCCGATAAAAAGCCATCGGCAAAGCTTCATATGCCGCGATCCCCGGATGAGCCTGCAGCTCTCCGGCAAGCCAGCGACGCGTCCAGCGTTGAAGTTCATTGCGTTCTGCCAGGGAAAGTGCCTCCAATGCCTCTTCTTCATTCCCCTCGCCACTAAGCCACACTCTCGCAGCCAGCATCATGTTCGTTCGAGCAGATACATCAGAGCCCTGACGTGCCGCCCAATCCCGAACCTCATTACCATGCTGCAAAATATCAATGCTTAATAGCTGTTCACGGTTAACCCGTTCCAGATCCAGATCCTGAATCATAAACAGGTTAATGACATAAGCAAGCTTGTCTGCAAGGCGGGTTAACTCCTCCTGATATGCCGGATCTTGACTGGCAGACGGAGATCCCCCTTTGCGATTAGGGCGAGCTGTAGCTTCAGATTGACCAATTCGTGCCGTAATGCCTGTATCATAGGTGACATCAGCAGATACCCGATCCAGTATGCTAACACGCTGGAGGGCTTCATTCGCAGATTGTACCGGATTAGGCGCAGAACATAACCGTTCACGCAACTCATTGGCTGTCCGCTCCTGCAAGAAGCTGTAGTGGATCGCAGATGGATGGGACGTAACCCATCTTCGGATCACTTCAACAACGTTCGCTGCCGATTCCGTGCGTTTCAGCTGATTGTCCAGATAAGGCTCGAACAACAGCTTAGTGAGCGATTCATTGGCCAGCACTTTATCAAAGAAAGCTCGATTCAGCTGCGGATCCCGATCCAGCACAGCATACAATTCCTGTACAGCACGCATACGCTTCTGCGCGCGGGCATTATTCACACCGTAGATAAAATAGTCCACAATTCGGGATTGCACCACGGGCGCGGCAACACTGAAATATTCTCCAATGCGAGCTGCGACGTCTTCTTCCGGTACGTTCTCACGCTTCACGCTGTCCAGTTCCCTGCTGAGCAAGGTCAGGAACAGCTCGTTCAGACGGGAACGTTGCTGCGATCCACCATCCGGCTTCAAATAGGTGAGTAAGCCACTCAGGACATGACTTTTGTTATCCAAATACAGGTCTTCCATGCCCTGTTCAAGACCATAGAACACCGCAAGTTCGCCATAGGCTTCAATGGAAAGTTCCCGCCCAGGCTCCATGCCGGACAGCATCTCATCCGCAAACGTATAGAACGCATCCGCCGCCGCAGGTTCCTGCAATAAGGCCCAAGCGAATTCCGCGTAAGGTAACTTCGCCACAGATGCATCCGCATGTGTCACTCTGCCGGATACCAGATCAAAGGTGAAATCCTTCTCCGTATTCCGGTCTTTCGGACGCAACGTTCCTCGCTCTACAAACTGGACGTGAATGCCCTTCTTGGCCTGTGGCTCCTTGGCAAACGTCATGAATCCGAGCTGCCGCCGGAATGCGTAGGGTAAAGCCGTGTACAGCAAACGTAACAATCCTTTGGCCCCTGCGGTCACTTCCTCTGCGGGAAGGTCCAGCGCAATGTATACTTTTCTGCGTGTCGCTACTGACTGCATTACCGCATAGAGCAGGCGCTTGAACAGCACTTCGTTCATCTTCAAGGCACTCAGCATCTGGCTTGGTGATGAATCAGGACCACGTCCCGGTGATATAGGCAATTCACCAAGTGCTGGCAGAACTGTACCTTGTTCGATGTCATAGGACGTGGCGAACACGGCATCCAGCCAGCCGCCTTGTTTCATCTGCTCTTCCGAGCGCTCGGGAGACAAGACGTAATTATGTGCAAAAAAGGCACTGCGCAGCCCGGTGAAATCCGCAGATTGGTACACATTTTGCCCAAGGATTGTCTCCCCACTCTCCAGATGAAGCAGGTGAATGGCAGCCGGAAACTTCGTCTCGTCCTTCTCGCTACGGCCTGTCAGCTCCGCTGGAGCGTCATAGACACAGTAGGGATGAAGCACTTTTTTGATAAAAGAAGGGTCCAGTCCCGGTGATGCCGCAACCGTATCAAACCCCTCTGTTGTGCGAAACACCCCGCGCCGTTCTCGGGTATACAACTGTTGTTCAATGGGCGGGGTTACGGAAGAACGCATCATCCCACTCTCCCCTCAATGTACTTCAGCTTGTACAACAGCCACAGGAAAGGTTCATCCACGCGGATCGGGCTAACCACACCCTGCAATTTCATATCCACCGGATTGCTACCCAGCGCAGAGACTGCAAAATAGGCTGTATCCTTGAAGTACACATCCATCGTGCCCTTGAACGGACGATCCACCTTCTCGATAAAACGCCGGATCTCCCCGTCGATATTCTCGAACTCGGTTAAGTCGAACCAATCGCGGTGCACCATGTTGCGGAAGACATTACTGTTGGATTTGATATAATCGCCCTCTTCATCCTTGAGGGAATGCAGCATGTCGCTTTTCGTGAGCACAACCGCTGTTGGAATATTGGTCTTGGCTTTGTCCTGATATGCGATAAAATCTCCAAACATCGTCAGCACCACATCGCGTGGCTCATCGTATCGCGGCGTCCACTCTCCCGGCTCATTGCCGAGGTTAATGCGGATTTTGTCCCGAATCGAACGAATCTGAAGTGGGTCCACCATGAACAGGATACCTGCCGAGTTCTTGATATGCTGCCCGTGAAGTCCAAGATAATCTTGCTCCACCATACCTTCACCCGCAACGTCAAAGAAAACCAGTGTCAGCGGCGCTTTATCTTCGTCCTTGAACACAAACTGGAAGATAAACGGCTCCTGCAACTTCTCCTTCTGTGTAGAATCCAGAAGATCGCCTCGTTCGAACAACGGTTCTTCATAATCCGCACGGAATCGGCGGCTAATCTCCGCATTCAATGGCATGCAAGCCGCGTCAAAATGATCGGCCGTATAATGCTGCAATGTATGAATTAATGAAGTCATGTAGACGGATTTCCCCACCTGGGACGCACCAATAATGGAAATGATGTTGCTCGGTGCTTTACCTGCCGTAACAGGTAGCTCGTTATGACATTGCGGACACAACCGGCGGCGTGTAACGACACCGTACCGATCGTTCAGACCCATCACGATGTTATCGGAATAAATACGATGTTCCTCTGGTACATCATGCGGAGCCAATACGGCCTCCATATCAAATACCGTGTCGAGTCCGAACCTTTCACGATACCGATTCAACTTCGCATCTTCCCCGAGTGCGTAGTCCTCATCATCATCGCGGTGATGGGCGGCGCGGAACACCACCTCTTCTGGTGAAAACTTGCTGAAACAATAAGGGCATACAATATCATAAAACAGCGGACGTTCCTCCGGCTGTTGTCTCTTCAAAAACCGACTAAAAAAGCTCATAGCCACTCCCCTCCCCTGATCAGTTAGACTAAGGTGATTTACACTTGCACTACGATGACAGAGTAACCTTCCAATCGCTAGTCCAACTATCTAGTCTGATATAAGCCGATAGGCGGCTCCATATTTCGGTCCGTCCGTGAAGAATAACCGCACATAATCATCCTTGGCGACTTCAACGGGCGGCATCTCATTTCTTCCGGGAGCAAAATCACTCACAAAAGGATACACCGTACCATCTTCCTTATTCAACGGAACCCCGCCCTGTTTGCGAATATAACAGAGTGCTTCCTTTGGAACAGGTACTTCCGCTGTGACGGTGATCAATACACTTTTCCGTTTCTGAAAAAAACCGCTCTTGTAGCGAATGGAAAAGCGGATGTCCGCCTTCCCTGCGCTTGCAATCACCATGTTGTCATCGTCTCGTTGACGGATCAGCACAGGCCCATCTTCCTCCATCTGACACACATAAACCGTATACTTGATGGCACCAAAACCCGTGATCCGATCCGTGTATCCATTGCTCGCCTTATATTCCTCTCTCGTGTACAGCTTCAGCTTGCCCTGTGCAGGCTCTTCCCCGATATGATCATCGCTCATCATATCCAGCTCCAGCCGTTCCACATACACAGCTTCTACCCGTTCTGGCCAGAGCCAGCGAAGTGTACAACGTCCTTCGTCCACCGCAAGTGTCAGTTTTCGAATCAAGGGTGTCGAAGGGTCTGCATCCGTAAATCGCATTTCCATTGACCTCCCGACGTTAGAATCCTTTGCTGCGTGTATCTCTTGGTCTCTGACCGAACCCTTCAGCTGAAGAAGTTCCGCCGCCAGCTTCACGACGCCCCCTGCTCTTACGCGGCGTGTTCTCCTTAATCGGAACAATCCAGGAGAACAGGGTCAGTACGCCAGACAAAATGAGCATCGCACCAAGTCGTACGAATGTATCACCCACGTTCGAACCGTCGAGGCCCCATTCCAGCAGAAGCCCTGCCAGTAGACCCGATACCGCACCACCAATACCGAAGCTGAGCGCGAGATGACGGTTATCAAACACAAGTCCGAGTGACACACCCAATGCTACTCCAATCAGTAACACGGCTGCTACACGGAAAATCGCCAGATAAACGCTATGTTCCATCATGCCTGTACGCTCCGTTACCAGCGTCCGTTCATCAATCGTATCGTAGATCTGCTGGAATGCCAGATTCAGACCACCGGAATCCGGTACATCATAGTACATGCCACCCGTTTGCTGAGCAATATTACGCAGCAGATCCGTACCTGATGGGTCCACCAGGCTTAGGCCAACTGTATTAATAGAAATCTGTTCACTGGTATATTGGGACAAAATATCTGCCGTATCCGCTTCACTGAAGCCATCAGATAACAAGATGACAACTGTACCGCGTTTCGGGTCCTGTTTGCCCTGAATCTGTTCCATGCCTTCCCGCAAAACGGCATCAAAATTGGTGCCGCCCGAAGTTGTGACAATGCCATCGATTTTGCTATAAACCTCATTCTTGGCCGCTTCACTATCCAGCGCAATAAACGGCTGTAACAACTGCGGTTGGTCATCAAATGTAATGACAGCTACCTGTTTGTCACTCTCCATTTGGCTGATCAGTGTCTTGGCGGCTTCAAAGCGTCCGTTATCCGGATCTGTATCATTCATGCTGCCCGAGTTGTCGATCATCAGTACGATGTCCTTCACTTGCTTCGCACCGCCCGGATTGATCTGATACAACAATTGCAGGGCGAGTCCAACAACAAATAACAGAGCCAGTGTTGCCGGAACAAGCAATTTCCACGACAGTCCCAGATACCGGAGCTTCCATGAAGCACCATTCAGCTTGGGTGAGATCATCTCTGCGATCAAACAGAACAATCCAACGCTCAGCGCCAGTACGCCAAAGTATAATCCCATCAGCAACAGACGTGGCATCTCCCCAAGCCATTGACGCAACATGATTTCTCCTGCCGCAAAGCCGACTGCCCCGCCAATCAGGCTGAACAGGACCAGGAGAAGATTAATTTTTCGCTGCATGTGTGCATGCATCCTTTCCAAACCAGCCTTAAACAGGCTGAGTTAATACAAGATTGGTGCTGGGTGTCAGGACACCGCCGGCGTCTTAACGAATGGGTGACAACTTTTCCACCAGACCAGCGGGGTGAAGTTCATAGCCATTCTCCGTGTACGAGTCATAATATACCTTGCCGTTCCGATACACCATGAGATCCTCCAGATGGAAACCGCCCATCAGATTCAGCTTCTCCACGCCACTACTGCGTTCTTCGTACACCACACCCAACTTGTAGATACGTGACGTCTCTTCGGCATGTGCCGCGTAGTCCATGAAAGCACTATGATGGTCACCAAAGAAATACTTCTCTTCATATCGATGTTCCTGCGTATAATCGAATACCCGGACCCGAACAACCGCCTGATCCTCCAGCGTGTGGTACAACCTGCGGAACAGATCATCGCGGGTTAATACATCTTTATCTCCGTAGGCAATCGTAACGTTAGCACGCTGCAACAGCTCTTCTTCAAATGGCAATTGCAACGGCTCTGCCGTAAGGAGCAACGAGTGACATACCTCCATCAGCCGTTTCAGCAGACGGTCATCGCCTTCCGTGGCAAGCCGGTTCATGTCTCCCATGTAACGGTCCTCAAACCATACATCCCGTCCGCGCTTAGCTTCCAGGTCGATGATTAGCTCTTCCGTCACTTTGCCGTAATACTCCATCACGTTCTGACCGATGTATTCATCCGCAGCAGCGATACTTTGGACAGCTGTCTCTCGAAGTGTGCGTTCCATCGCTTCAAGTGCTGCTGTGACGTGGCGACTGAAACGTTGAAGCTCTTCCATCTCCGTATCGTAGATGCGCAGCAGATGTAATTCATTTTCCAGTCGCAGTAATTCTACCTTCGGTACATACACTCGCTCCAGCATACAGTCAATCAGATTGCGTACATTCTGTTTATCACGGAACAACGCTCGTTTGAACGACTGATCCTCCACTCGCTCTTGCTGACGTTGCTCCAGCAGAGCACGTGCGGATTCAAGCTGCATCGATTTATCCCGAATCAGTCCGAGCAGCGCTTCACGTACACTGCCAGGCTCACTGTCACTCCAAGCCACCCACTGGAAGTAACCAACCTCTGGATGCTCTGCGCGGGATTGTTCAGCCTGACGGCGCAGAGAGCCACCAGAGCTGCGCTCGCGCACACGCTCTTCGACAAGACGGACAACGTTATCGCGGAAGTACGCTTCGGCTCCTTGTCCGAACAACGCTCTCTCCGCTTCACGCAGCGAGAGCGGCTTGAGATCGGAGAAACCAACGTTATGCGTCATGATGCCACTCATGCCACTAACCAGATCTTCATCGGGGAGCAGACCTTCGACTTTGCGTTCCACAGAGGCCGCATCGAGTCCAAAGAAAGCGAGCTTGTCCTTGATACTCCAGTCCGGCTCCTGCCGCATGCGTGCGAGCAGATACCGATACAGGTGGTATAAAACCGCCAGTGCAATTGGCTTGTTTGGCCGCCTGATCTCGGCAAAACCCGCGCTGGCATAACCATGCTGATCAGAGGTGGTACGAATATTGTTTTTAAAGGATGTATTGTTGTACGTGTTCGCTCCCGTGCTTGAAACGCTACCCGAGTGATCCACATCCTGCTTCCTGTTCTTCAGCAGGCAGATGCGGCAGATGATCTCGGCATTTTCGATCCAGCCACCGGGAACGCCGGTTCCACGCTCATTTTTGTCGGACAACAGATATACCAGATCAAACAACGGTGACGCGGGATGTGTAACCGGAATGGAGATCCCATCCTCCGTCACCAGCAGTTTACCGCTGAACGTGTAGTCCAAGGACTGCATATAATCCAGTTCCCGCAGAAAAGCGAGTCCTGCTGCGCTGGCATACCCGAAGGAATCCACCTGTTCCATCTCGCTGACCAATACATGCAGATCCGTCTGCACCGACTTGAAGGCTTGGGACAAAATGGTCTCCGTCAGATTGGTGAGCTCCGGCAACAATACATTCAACGGATCATCCGCTCTGGTTACCACCGTAACGTAAATCCGATCAAATGACGAGTATAACCGTCCATATTCGGCAATCCGGTTACTTACCCGCCGAAGCGTACGATTCAGATCAAAGAGCGCCTGATCCGATTCGTGGAAACTGCGATGTACATCCTTGCGCCGTGTTTTGGACGGTCGCTCTGTCTGCCCAGCGGACAGAGGCAAGCGGTGAAGAGTCACCTGACCATCATCGGACGAGCCACCATTCCTCTTTTCACCCAAATGCTCTTTCTGATCTTCTGTACCAATCTGAACGTAGACCACACCGTCTCCGTTATCCCATTTCAGCCGATTGATCTCCTGTACGGCAGACACTGCAGGTGCAACCAGATCACCCACGAAAAGGAACAAAGCCGGGTAATGGATACTGCTGCGTCCATCACCCAGGCTGCCTTGACGCTCCTGCTCTATTGCATACTGTGCTGCATACTTCTCCAGATCACGCTTCAGGGTATTGTTCGAATTGAACTCCATCCCGGTCACCATCTTATTTCAGCCTTCTGCGAATGTCGTTCAGCTTGGACGACATCGTTCTGTAGAACTGATAGATGTCTTCTCCGTTAGCCAGTTCTACCCGCTCGTATTCGAGACGATCGCGCGATTCCATGAACAGCGCAGCCAGATCATCCAGCTTTGTCAGCAGTGGGGTGATATCCTCTGAAGCCGTGAGATCGTTATCGCGGCGGGAGGCTTTGCGTAGCAATGTACTGCGATCCTTCTCCGCCAGACCACGGAAGTTGCCAAACACTTCATACTCGGCAAAGTTACGGCTCTTCATCAGGTTCGCGAACGGCTCCCATGCGTCTTCTTCCGGATCACGGTCATAGACGTAAAGCGCACCTTTTTTGACGATGGTGTCGGTATATAACGCTTCGATGAAGCGGTCATACCATTGCTCCTCGTCTTGGTACTGGGCAAGAATGCCTTCGAGTTCGGCGACTTTGGCCGAGATGGCATTCATCTTCGCCAGTTCCTCACGTACGCGCGCGATCAGCTGCGGGGAGCGTACCAGGTTTTCTTTGGCCATATCTTCATTAATACTGCCGAAAATATCCTTAACGCCTACACGCGGCAACCCTTCAGATTGCAGACGTTTCAGCTCGATCACGGCCCGCTTCACTTCGCCGAGGTTCGGCGTGGTGGACGTCAGACGCATGTCGTAGGCCCCCAGTTTGGCGGACAAATCAAACGCTTCTGTTGTCACAATCGCATACCGGTTGCTTGTATTCTCATCAATCGATTTGGCTGTCACAATGTTGTATCCGAGTGCCTGTACGAATTCGTTACGCACACGGGCGTTATACTGTTTCACGCGGGCGTTCTCGTACACATCTCCCCATGATTTCTCCGGAATCGGAGATGGCAGATAGGTCCAGTTGTTTTTCTCCGTTTGCACCAAGTGACGACCAATGCCTTCTTTGTCCAAAATGGTACGTTCATAACTTTCCTCATATACTTTGAGCGGTGTATAGACAAAGAGTGGTACCCCGTTGCGGGTATTCAGCCAAAAAATCCGGTTACGCACTTCACTTTCCTTAACGGTAAAATGAGATTTGCCCACCGCATTGTTCTGATAATTGCGAATCCCTTTCAGAATGCCCGGCGCCTGTGCAGGTACCGATACAAATCCCCATGAAGGGAAATGCAGACTGCCTGTACTGTTGCTCAGATTGAACACCGGAACGGCTTCATCATCCAGCTTGCCAGCAATGAAACGTTCCACGAACTTCTCGACTGACTCATCCTGACCATATTTGATCACCAGGAAATCTTCCATGGAACGGGTAATCAGATCACCGAATTTCTCACTCAGGAAGTCGGAGATGGAGCTGACGATATCAATCTCGTTTTCTTTCACCCACTGGCTGGAGTTTTCCAGCAATTCACGGGAGAAGTCACGGATCAGATCATCTGTATCACGTTTATCCAACAGCCCGTCCACCACACTGACGATATCCGGTACACTTACGACGTTCCAGTAATATGTCTTGTTGCCTTTGTGATCGGCTTGTTCTTCGCCGCGTGTCAGCAAATCACCGTTCTTGGCGAATATTGAGCTAAGGGCATTCAGCGTTTCGGTAAATACGTTATAAATGCGGCTGTTCTCTTGGTTCAGCAACTCATACAGATCTTCATAGAACTCGATCATCTGATCGTTACGTTCCACGTCGGCGTGCAGCCAGTACTCATGAATTTTCGCTTCAATATAAGCATTCTTTTTCTTCTCTTTGGAGACAAAAGCACTCTTCGCATCGCCCAGTTTCTCTTCGGACTGCTCCTGAGCTGCTTCAATATCACGCGGAATGCGGAAGGCATTCTCACGCAACGTTTCGATGTACGACTGAATCATCTTCAGTACACAGAAACCTTTTTCCGTATAAATCAGACGAGAGACATAGAACGGACCTTGTTCGGGATGCAAAAACATACGCCGGATCTGTTCGGTGAACTGGCCGGCAATCTCGCCCGGCAGCTGTTTCTTCGCCTTGATATATTCTTCACGGGCACGGGCCAGGAAGTTCTGCTCCAGTTCGGTGTCCATATTCACAACCTGTGATTTCACCACGTTGCCATAGGATAAACGCTCGCTGTTCTGATACCCAGGCAGTGGCTCTGGCACGCGGGCTTCAAAGGACTTGACGACACTTTCGAGATCAATGCCCAGCTTGCGGGCAAACTTCTCGGTATCCTCCTGGTTTGGTGCTTTGGAGAACATGGTATTCATTTTGTCAAACATGCGATACGCCAGGTACGTGGTCATCTCTTCAATTGGCAGTACAGCCGAAGATGCACCGATGATGTTGTAATCATAGTTAGCCGGGTACACCTTGTTCATCTGTGCAATGTTGGTGCGAATGTTGCTGATATAATCATGGATCGCAAACTCCTCACCAGACTGCTTCTCCTCACTTGCCATGAAGTTGGTAATGTTCTCGGCCGTGACGTTCATGCAGTAATCGTAGGCGTTCTCCAGCAATTTGCCTTCGGTGTTCGTCGCAGAGATTAGGTGACACAGATTAAATGGTGGCAGTGGTGAGTTGACTGTTAAAATATTGCCGTACTTCTGTGTGAATCGCTCACCGCGGCTATCCACGTTCATCCAGTAATCCAGCTCTTTGAGCGCAGCATATCCGTTCTTGCGAATGTATTCGCGAGTGTGTTCGCTCAAGCTTTTGTTGGACAGGTTCACGTCTGGCGTGAACAGATATCCAAGTGTATTAACACGGTCAATCCCGGCAGAGCCATGATCACGTTCAATAATGCCACGCACGATATAGGAAATATCGAGGAAACAGCCGCTGCCTGTACCGCCGGACAGACCTGTCAGCAGGAACACCATCAGTTTTTTGTTGGTGCCTACGGATAAGGTTTTGATCTTTTTGTCGATGGCCTGCACGACCTGATTAATCTTCGTGAACAGGAGCAGACGTCCAGCCTGACGCACACCTGCGGCGCCGTTCATGCCGTCCGTGATGCTCAGTTCGGGAGACAGCCAGTCCGTAATGTAAGGCTCCAGCACGCTGCGGTTCTGTAAAAGTCCGCCAATCTCGGCATTGGACAGCAATACGAATTCATTGATCGGATCAAGTCCGATTCCTTTATACTTTTTGGCACGATCCTGTTCGTTTGTCTCAAAAGCCAGAAACTCCACATTGTCCGGCTTATCCATTTTTTTCTTGGATACCGGGTCCTGTGGCAGCTTGAAACGACGGTTGATCTGATATTTGAGACGCAGCAACGCATCAATTCCCGTTCCTCCCAGACCAATAATCAGAATGGGGTTATCAATCGTATCAACTCTGATTTTCTCACTGACAATACCTCCGCCAAGTGATACATCCAGTTGCTGAATATGTTCTCTAACAATCGGTTTCATTCCATGTCCTCCTTAGATTAACGCACGTATGCTTCAATCTATATAATTCAAACTAAAGAATGCTTACACTTGCCACTCCGATGACAGAACAACCTTCCGATCGCTGTTATCCCCAGATTTTTTGATTCTCTTTTTCAACGGTGAAAATCTGGGGATAAAGGCGAACGCTTCCGCTTCTCCAGCTTTTTTCTGTCCTCTGCGGTCTCGTGTAAATGATTAGTTCAACTTATATAGCTTACGTTCACTTAGCTATAATCCTTCACACCAAGTACTCAATCAAAATCGTTTTGTCCGCCTGTTGCAGCGGGATGCTCAGTCGGTCACCGTTCTTCAGTTCAACGCCTGAGCTTGCATCAACTGCACGACCGGATTTCTCCAGCGTACCGCCTGCGGTGTTACGAATTATAATTCGATCCCCATTGCTGGGCGTAAATACATATTTTTCGGTTTCCTTCAGCTCAGGGTCCAGTTGCAACAACTGATGCAGATGGAATCTGCCCCGGAAGGATACCAGCTTTTTATATTGTGGATATGACTTGTCTCCCGTGTTCTCATCACGAATCTCCACAACCATCTGGCCTACAAATCCCCGGTTTTTGCGTTTCAGCCACCCCATCAGGAACCAGGCACCAACACCAACCACAATCAGGGCTATAACTCCCAGGATGACAGGCAACCAAGGAAACGGCTTGTCCTGTTCACCGCCAGACGTTGTTGGTTGAGATCCACTTCCAGCTGCTCCGCTCGCGTTGATCGTGATTGGCTCACTTTCACGGTAGAAGCTGTCTTCTTCCGCACGGATGACTAATTCATAGTTATGATTGTCTGGTACTTCAAACGTTCCGGCAAAACCAGAACCTGTGTTTTCCAGCGGTTGTTCCTCGCTTTTACCTGTATCCACATCTTTCACAACCAGCGTGGCCTTCATATCTGTATACAGATCATTATCCTGAAGCGGCTGACCGCCATTCTCCAGTTTGGCTGCAAGATCAACCTTGTCTCCTTTGGTATAGGACTTGGTCTTAATTGGGTCCACAACGAGCTGAAGATCATAGTTGAACAACAGGTTGATATCGATGCTGTCTTTCGGAGCCCCTTTTACCCGAAGTTTCCAGTCTCCTTCTTGGGGTTTCAAAAGCTTCACGAGTGAATAACTCTTCGACGTTGAGAGCTTGGCTGCATCCGAATTCAGATCCACGGCTTGTCCGGAAGGATCCGTCAATTGTACTTCCACCGGCTTCGAGGACATGATCGAAATGTTTGCTTCCAATACACTGTCGTTTGGCACGTTCACGGTAACTTCCTGATAACTGCCGTTTCCCGTTACAGAGGGCAGCTTCACGACGTTCAGTTTGGCATGATCGGCGAAGATCTCACTCAGAATCTGTGGCAGATCATCCGGCGTATCGGTAATGAATGACTTGCCTCCGGTCTGCTGGGCCAGGTCTGCCAGTGCATTCTTGTTCAGCTTGCCATCCGCGTTCAGTCCAATCGTATACACCGGAATGCCCTGATCCTGTGCTTCCTTCACGGCTTTTGCCAGATCAGCGTCGGATTGTGCCTGTGTACGGCCTTTGGTTTTGTTAAAGTCATTGTTACCATCCGCCAGCAGCACAATCATCGGCGAGTGGGATGGGTCTGCACCGTGATTCAGTATGTTCACGGCTTCGGCGACACCAACAGAGACATCGGTATATGGCCCCCGGCCGAGCTGATCAATAAAATCTTTCAGGCTGCTCTTGTCCGCATCGGACTGAATCTCCAGCATAGCCTTTTCCCGCTCCACCTGATCGGTATAAGCGACAATCCCTACCTTGTCCCCCTGGACTGGCAGCATATCAATAAACATTTTCATGGCTTCATTACTGATCTTGTCACGGTCACTTGTATTCATTGAGTTACTTACATCGGCTACAAGTACCGCATCGATTCCGCTTGTCTGTGCCTGAGCCGCTGCAGCTTGTGGCAGCAACGCTTGAGGTAACAGTAGCGTTAGAATTGCCAGCAGAACCATCGTTCCGCTGAGCCAGCGTATTTTGCGTGTCCGCAGCATTGGGTGTACTCCTTCACGTTTGAGATTAAAATGGGAATAGTTTATTATAGGCGTCAAGCCTTAAGGAAATCTTAACAGTCTACTAATAAATTCTGAAAAGCACCCCTATCTTGAGTTACAGTTTTGTAATGACTGACAAAAATCGACGATTTCATGCCTTGAACTGGCACAAAAGTACCAACTATGGAAATATGATATAGTTATTGCCAGCAAACTGCAATATAACAGCGCTTGTTCACCAAGCCATAGAAGGGAACGGATTATGGTTACATACGGATGCCTCGCCATATTGTTTCTTTTTGTCATCATAAAGGTAATTGCACTCCAGCTTCATCGGCGGAAACCGATCTCCCGCGAAGATACGGATCGTACCCTCTACACTATTCTGAATGGTGAGCGTGATTAAGCATGAGTACTAAACTAGTTGTATCCATAAGACCATTTCATCGAACGACCTATGCCTATGAAAAGTTGCAAGTCTGCTCCCGTTGTGGACAGTACACCTGCCTGTGGGAAGAGGAGTGCACGGCCTGTGGCCGGGGTACCCTCAATTCCGTTCAAGCGAAGGCAACTTCCCGTGTGAAACGTCGAATTGCACGCGACCTGTTCATTACCATATTGTTCGGTGCAGCTGCCACCTATTTCGGTGAGACCATAGATCAAACCATGGCGGCGGCCAGTGTTTCCCTGCTGCTTCTGGCCTTGCTGATCTTCATGCAGAAACGTTCGTTCGAGGTAGAGCAGCAGCGCGAGTTGAAGCGCACGTTGCAACAGGATGAGGAACTCATCCGCCAGGGTATTAACCGCAACTGGGCTCTCGTCGCCGAAGCTCGAAAGCAGGATGAAGCACTTGCCTATGAGATGCTCCGCGAGATCGGCTCACTCGTCTACAATGACCGGATTCGACTGCAACAGGTTGCGCTGTTACAATCCTTTGTCCTGCGTAGTGACATGGATTTGCAACTCAAGCCCTTGCTACTACGCAGTTTCGAGCGGCTGCTCGCTGAATATATCGGTGAGATCGCACGACTTAAGCCGGATTTGATCCGTGAAGATGCGATTCGTTATATCGCAACCTATGAAGTGAACATTTTACAGCTCCACAATGGAATTCAGATACTTACAGCCGTTGCTGCTGCTGCTGTGCGCAAGAGCAAATATATTGAGTTATTCCCTAGTCTTATTACCCGCTACGCCCGCTTTATGCCCAAGGATCGATTCATGAGACTTTATCACACGATTGAACGCTATCCGAGCAAGGCACGAGGGGGATTGGCAGAGTCGGTAGGTCGGGTGTATAACGAGAAATATCGGGATCAATACGCAGATGTTCAGCTGTAGGGTTGATATATTGAGAAAGAAAAACGTAGTTTAGTGCAAACTCAATCCCTGTATATAGACGAATGCAATTTCATCCACCCCTGCATGCGCGTCAGCACCACAGATCGAAGGTTATGCTTCTAATGATATAAGAATTAATCCAAAAACACCCCATCCTTAGGTCTAGGATGAGGTGTTTTGAATTTTATGGCAGTCTGCCAAATGCCATGTGAAGTACACGAAAAGAAAAGAAAAACTAGATAGGGAATACCTAAATGGCATCTTCCATGGAACCAAGCAGGCGCGCAAACAGGCACTCGCAGATGACAAAAACAATAAGCGGAAATGAGCATCTTTCCTGTTGAAAAAGGGCCGCGACGTGGTTCCGTCGCGACCCTTGATCTGAGGGTTCGGTACATCTGTACCCGAACCCTCTCATATGTGCCATGCCAATCACTGTGGCATGGCATGGTGCCTGCGCAATTGCCGCTATATCGCCCCTTGCGCCAAGGCTTTACCGTCCGCGACGAGAATCGCGACGGTCGCCCTTCGCCGGTCCGCGTCCTGCGGATTCCGGACGGCGAGAGCCTTCGCTGCTGCGCCCGGAGGTGCGCTTGTCGGCACTACGGCCAGCCCAGCCGCTGCTAGCTGCACCGCGTCCGCCTTGGCCCGCTGCTCCGCGACTACTGTCACTGCTGCGCGCGGAACCACGACCTGCGCTGCGCTCGTCGCCACTGCGACCCGCACCACGTCCACCTTGACCTGCTGCACCGCGACTGCTGTCGCTGCTGCGGCCACCGCTACGACCACCACTGCGTCCGCCTTCACTGCGGCCACCTTCGCCACCGCGGGAACCACGCCCCCCACGCCCGCCATCTCTGCGATCGTTACGGCCTGCACCGCGACGGGCACTGCCTGTTCCGGAAGAGCGTCCGCCTGAACGTTCGTCATCCCCTTGACTGTTGATGGAACGTCTAGCTGCTCCAGTTGAAGCAATTGGACCTTCGCTTGTCCACTGGATACGGGACAGCTTCTGGTCGATCCCTTGCTCAATACGTGCAAGTTCCGGTCTGTCGTGCTCTGTTGCAAACGTTACAGCAAGACCTGTACCGCCTGCACGGCCCGTACGACCAATCCGGTGGATATAACTTTCCGCATCATGCGGCATATCGTAGTTAAATACATGCGTTACGCCTTCAACATCAAGTCCACGTGCAGCTACATCTGTAGCAACGAGCACTTGCAGTTTGGCATCGCGGAACGCTTTCATTACGTTCTCACGCTTGGATTGGGACAGATCTCCATGAAGTTCATCACTTGCATAACCTGCTTCACGCAGATCTTGGTTCAGCTTGGATGCACGACGCTTGGTCCGGCAGAAAATAATCGCCAAGTATGGGCGATACGTATCAATCATGCCGCGAAGTGCTTCGAGCTTACCGCGATCCGTACATTCCAGCACCTGCTGGCGAATCTGTTTGATCGGGATAACGGATTGGGAAGATACTTTTACATCTTCCGGATCTTTCATGTAGGTCTTCGCCAGGTTGCGAATGCCCTTAGGCATCGTTGCTGAGAACAGCATTGTCTGACGTTTATGTGGAAGCTCGCTAAGAATCGTCTCCACATCGTCCAGGAAGCCCATGTGCAACATTTGGTCGGCTTCATCCAGCACCAGTTTTTTCACATTATCAAGCTTCAACGTGCCACGGCGCAGGTGATCCAGCAGACGACCCGGTGTACCAATAACGATCTGGGTACCGTTCTGCAATTTACGCAGTTGCTTGTCCACATCCTGCCCGCCGTATACGGCAAGCACGTGCAGTTTATCGTCGTTTGCCGTGAGCTTCTTCGCTTCTTCCGTAATTTGCAGCGCAAGCTCACGCGTAGGCGCAATAATCAGCGCTTGTGGCGAACGGTCGGATACGTTAATTTTCTGAATAATCGGCAGCAAAAATGCCAGCGTTTTCCCTGTTCCTGTCTGTGCCTCGGCGATAATATCGCGTCCACCCAACAGTACCGGAATCGAACGCTCCTGTACCGGAGTCGGCACGGCGATGCCCTGATGTTTCAGGATCTCGCACCATTCCGGGCGAATGCCCAGTTGTTCAAAGTTTGCCAATCGTTACACCTCTGTATATTCATTTAGATAAGTCCATTTCATAATGACCTTAGTATCAGTATCTGCCATCAAGACTAGTTTTCCTTATATCAATCATGATTATGAAATGAATTTTTTAAAAAGCAATCCACTCGTTGCTCTTCTTCTCCATAACCTGTAGTTTACACGTTAGTCAAGCAAAACAAAAGGGGATACAGCGTTACACCCCCAACTTGTAGCACAAAATCCCAAGATCAGCGTGACTTGTATCGACCAAGTGAGTTTGAGGATGGTTTTTGAGAGTAACTATTGGAGGAGCTCCCCTGAGAATAGTGATGAGTGGAATATCCTACAATAGTTCGAAGGTTGAATCTGTGAGTGGGGTCGAGGATTGAACTGAACGCGGTGGAGCGGTGGGTAGATGGTAGATCAGGGTATACTGTGTGTAATTGGATCGAAAAATAGTTTTCACGATGAGAATTACCGCCACCACTAATTCTAACGAACCGAGGACACCTTATTCCGTCGATTAGAGCGGTTTGTAATTTCTAACGAACTCCATCCACCTTATTACTCGTAAATACACGATAAACGGCTTCTATATTGGCGATATTAGCAAAATAAGATGTCTGAGATTCGTTAGAATAACGAAAACAGCAAATAACCCCATATAAGACGTGCCAGGTTCGTTAGAATTTAAACATACTGAGGACACAAGCTCCAACACAATAACATCGACTACAGCAATAACAACATCTACTAGAACCAGAACACCAACTACAAAAACTAGAACTAGGAACAACAACAACCAAAAATAATCAACACTACCTGTACTTCTACTAGAAGTATCACTACTACCATTAGAACTGCCACTAAAACTACTTCTTCTTCGCTGTACACCACATTCTCTAATAAAAACAACGACGCCCTCTCCCCGAACTTACATTGGGAAAAAGTGCGCCGCTGATAGAAAGTATCTTTTTATGTTATCTACTACATAGGGCTGTCGCATGTCTGCTCAACACTACTTAGGGCAAGAGGCTTCCTAACTTCATTACTTGTTTAAATTCTTAATTCCAGATTTACTAAGCCGTTCATTTTTCACCTTGTCTGCGTAACTACGTTTCGACATTGCACCTTTGTACAACAACCTTCGTTGCAACCAAGTTACGAACCGTGCCCTCCAGCTGTAGCAAATCCACTCCGTTGAAGAATGCGAGTGCTCTCCTCATTCAACCCGCGCAGGTGCACGGTTTTGCCAAGCTTCGCGTATTTGAATTTCACTTTGCCAATAGCCACAACCGCGGTATTGTCCCAGATATGTGACCCTCCGAAATCAATCGTGATCTCCTTCGGATCGGCCTCTGCATCGAACTCATCCACGAATCGGGACGAAGAACCGAAAAAGAACGGTCCATGAACCTGGTATACCTTCTGCCCTTGCTCTTGGCTCGCCTGTACGCGAATCTTGGTCTGTTTCCAGCCAAAATGCAGCACACTGAGCACAACGCCGACCATGACCCCGATCGACAGATCGTGAGTATAGACCACAATTGCCACCGTCACAATCATGACAAAGGCTTCCGCCCGCGGCACGCGAGTTATATTTTTAATGGAACTCCAGTCGAATGTTCCGATACACACCATAAACATCACACCAACGAGCGCACCCATCGGTACCTGTTTCACCACACCGCTAAACAGCAACAACAGGATCGCGAGAAACGCACCCGCAGTAAACGTGGACAATCTTCCACGCCCACCAGACTTCACATTAATGACCGACTGCCCGATCATCGCACAGCCGCCCATGCCGCCAAACAAACCGTTCACAAAATTCGCGATACCCTGACCACGCACTTCACGGTTCTTGCTGCTCTTGGTCTCGGTCATCTCATCCACGATGGTTGCGGTCAACAGGGATTCCAGCAAACCAACGAGTGCCATGGTGAATGAGTATGGCAGCAGAATCATCAGCGTGTCCCAAGTCCATGCAATATTCGGCAAGTGGAACATCGGCAGAGTGCTCGTTATATTTCCCATGTCACCAACTGTTCTTACATCGAGATGGAACACCAAGGTAATAATCGTCATCACAATGATTGCAATCAGTGGAGCTGGAACGCCTTTGAAAAACCGTGGCAAAATATAAACGATCGCCAGCGTGCCCGCCACCATCGCATACATGATCCAGTTCGCTCCCGTGAAGTGAGTTAACTGCGCCATAAAGATCAGTATAGCCAGTGCATTCACGAATCCAGTCAGTACCGAATGAGGCACAAACGTAATAAATCGCCCAACCTTAAATATGCCCAGTAGAAACTGGATAATGCCCGTCAAAATCGTCGCTGCAAAGAGATATTCCACGCCATAATCCTTGACGAGTCCAACCATTAGTACCGCCATGGCACCTGTTGCCGCCGAGATCATACCTGGTCTTCCACCAGCAATCGAGATCACAATCGCAATCGTAATCGAAGCGTACAATCCGACCATTGGATCGACACCGGCAATGATGGAGAACGCAATGGCTTCCGGAATTAACGCCAGCGCTACCGTAATGCCTGCCAGCACGTCTCCGCGAATGTTGCCAAACCATTGTTGTTTTAAAGTATTCATATGTTCTTGCCGTTCCTCCTACGTGTATTCCTTATAATGGACAATCTTACTGAAGAGTAACGGAAGACGTTCACACTAACCAACTACCCAGGACAGCACAAAACAACGGATTCCTCTCCGCATCATTCATATGCTCTTGCCTGAGCTACATCATTATCCATCTGTGTAATCTTGACGGGTTAATGCACTCATGTCTTTTCCGTTCCAGTGTGTACCGCTGGTGTTACGTTACTGCCTCAGTTGTCTTACTCGTGCGACATCAGGAGCTGATCCTGACGCCCATAGGTTTTCCCCTCTCAGAAAAACCGGGTCCGTTAATGTACTGACCTATTATTATAGTCACAGGACCGGATATGTACTAATACAGTTAAGGCGAAAAAACAGAACCTTTTCTTCTATTATCTTAATCTTTCTATAATTTACTCACCAATTCTCTATTCACAAAAAAATAACCCGCAAAGATCCTTTGAAGAAAGTCTCTTTACGGGTATTCTTGTGATGTAATGCTGTTGCTAGAACCTTCCCGATTTGAATATCGAATAGAGCAGGAAAGCCACCATCAAAATCGCCACCAGGAAACCAATCTCAATGACCGGAATATCCCACAGCATCGTGGACTGATGACTGATCGACGAACCGATAATCAGGCCCACCATAATGATACAGAAGGCAAGTAACACAATACTGAAAGACAGCCGATTGCTGATCTGGTCCATTCTGCGCATGAGTGCATCCAGTTCAGGAACACTAATCTCCAGTCTCAGCTTGCCTTTGCTAATAATGGATGATAATTGCCTTAACTGCCCTGGCAGACCAATGACACTCTCGGCCATATCGGCCGCACTGCGGAACAAGCGATTCTTGATTCTTCCAGCGCTAAAACGTTCCTTGATCAGCTTCCGCCCAAAGGGCTCGGCCATATCTACAATGCTCAGGGAAGGATCGAGATGTTCGATTACACCTTCCATCGTCAGCAACGATTTACCAAGCAGTAGAATATCCGCAGGCATGACAACCCGGTGCCTCTGAGCTACGCCGAACAAATCATTCAACGCCTGACCCACACTGATCTTGGAAAAGGGAATATCGTAATATTTGGTACGTAACTTGTCCAAATCCACATGAAGCCCACGCAGGTCCATGTCATCTGGCATCATGCCCAATTTCTCAATCGCCCGAATCATACTGTCGGTATCTTTGCGCATTAACCCAATAATAAGCGAAGCAAGCTGTTGTTTCATCTCATCACTCAGACTGCCCACCATACCGAAGTCTATAAAAGCAAGACGTCCATCCTTCAATACCATTAGATTGCCCGGATGTGGGTCAGCATGAAAGAAACCCTGAATAAAGATCTGATTCAATAATGAATCCACCAGCCGCTCGGCAATGTTATTCAGATCATGACCGCGTCTGACCAGTTCTTCACGATCATTGAGCTTGATACCTTCGATATACTCCATAGTGAGCACACGGGACGAAGTCTGATCCCAGTAAATTGCCGGGATTTTGACCTTGTTGTCCTGTTGGTACTGCTGTGCAATCTTTTCCGTATTGCGGCCTTCGACTGTATAATCCAGCTCGGCCATCAACGCCTGAGCGTATTCTTCGACCATTTGCGGAATCTGATATTGCTTCACCCAGTCCCAGCGCTTCTCGGCCATGGCTGTCAGTTCACGCAAGATATCCAGGTCACGCTGCACAATACGCGATATACCGGGACGCTGAATCTTGATGGCTACCGATTCACCGCTTTGAAGTTTGCCCAGATGCACCTGTCCAATGCTGGCCGCAGCTACAGGGGTATCCTCGAACCGGGAAAAGATCTCCTCCAGCGGTGTATCCAATTCCTGTTCCAAAATACCCCGTGCCGTCTCGGAAGAGAACGGCGGGACCTGATCCTGCAACTTCACCAGCTCGCGAATGACAGACTCAGGCAACAGATCTGCCCTTGTGCTTGCGAGTTGCCCCAGCTTGACGAAAGCTGGCCCCAGCTCCTGCAGCACAAGCCTGATGCGTTCACTCAGCGTTTTGGTGGTGTGTGCTTCACGCGACATCCACCGTCTGGGCAGAGCCAGCAGCTGGAACAAACCCAGCTCCTCGACCATATAACCGAAGCCATGACGCACTAGCGCCATGGCAATTTCACGGTATCTGCCGACATGTTTGATTCGCACTGCCATCTACTCGATCTCGTTTCCTTTGAGAGGAGGAGGAACTTCAAGTGGAGCCGGGGATTCATCAGGTTGAAGCTGTGGTGAGTGGCCCAGTTCGGCAAGTTTTTTCTCCAGAACAGCAACGCGCTGTTCCAGACTGGTTACATCACTTTCGGATGCCACACCAGCTTCCTGAAGCACACGCTTGACCTGTTCCTGAATCATTCTCTTGAACTGGCCTTGCTCTTCATCGCCCCGTTCCAGCAGACGTTCAACCAAAGCTTTGGATTCACCGGGCGCAAGTTCCCCGCGCTTGACCAAATCATCCACGGTTTTCTCAATTTTTTCTTTGCTTACGACAGTAAGACCAAGCCCTAACGAGATCGCCTTTTTGAACAAATCGCTCATTTTTGTCATCCTCCTCTTCGTTGATCTCTATATTATACCCCTTATACTCTGCATGCAAAAATGTCAGTCCGATCAGACGTAACGTGCAGCCCATTTGCCTGCTTGCAGCAGTAACTTCCGGTACGTTTCGTGTGCAAAAGACGGCACATGGTGACCTGGCATCAGATAAACAATACGCCCAACACCATATCGATGAGCCCAAACCGCAGGCTTTGGTCCTTCTTCGGATTGATATTCCAGCAATATTTTCGTTTCGGCAAAAGAACCAAATTCGAACTGATACGGTTCTTCTTCCATTGTGAAATTCGAAATGCCCTCCGTCACGGGATGGCTTTCCGCCGTTACAGTGAATTCAAGCGGTGCATACGCCGGATGATGCAGGAACTTGGCACCGATCATCTGTTTGAGCTCATAACGATTTTGGAGCGAAATGCCGTTATGTATAATGACCAGTCCACCCCCATTACTTACATAGGACAACAAACCTGCAGTCTGCTGTGGAGAGACTTTACCCTTCCAATCGTCCATGTATGAGATACATACATCAAACCCGGTTATATTTTCTTGCAGCAGCATATTCCGATTCTCACTGCACTGCACAGTCATAGTATCATGGAAAATTCGGCTAATCTCCGCATCCACCCCCTGAAGCGGGTGCCAATCCGGATGTGTATAATCGCCAAGTAATAATGCTTTTTTACGATGATCCATTCAATTAATCTCCTTTCTTGTTCACCTCACTGTATAAAACCAACTACCAGGGGAGCTTCTCTCCCTTGTAGTCCACATATGCGGGCTGATCTCCTTTAAACTGTTCATGGCGGTCGATAAGTACTGCGATATGCTGTGCAGATTGCTCGGGCGTGAGATCCGCAGCAACATCCAATTCGCCCCTCATATAACTCTGTACCCAACCGGGATGCACAAGCATCACTTGTCCGCCTTCATCCTTCAGACCATTGTGCACAAGACGGGCCTGCATGTTCAAAGCAGCTTTGGACATACAATAGGCATACCACCCATCCCGACTGCATTGTTCTATACTTCCAGCCTCGGAAGAGATATCAACAATCAGCTTGACCTGTCCTTGAAGAAGGAGGGGTAACAGGGAATGAGTCACACGCAGTGTACCTAAGGTGTTCACATTAAATACTTCAGCCATCTCCGCCATATTCAACGGCCCGCGGATATGATCCGTAATACTTCCTAGTATAGCCGCATTATTGATCAGCATATCCAAATGATTCGTATCCAGCTTCAATGTCTCCGTGAACAGAGCTACCGACAGGTCGTCCGCGATATCCAGTTCGATGGCGCGCAGATGGTCAGGATATCCTTCTGCAAGCATACGAATTCCCTCGGAATCTTCCACGTCCAGACCGGCCGCATACACGAGATACCCTCTCTTCAGCATCTGTGCCGTCAAAGCCAATCCCAATCCACGAGCAGCTCCCGTTACACATACGGTTCTCATCATGATGTCCCTCCCTCGCATAATGATTCTGTCTTTTATTCATTCCACATTTTCATCTGAAAACCTTTAATTCAGAATAGGATCGCCAACTTCACGACCAAAGACTCAGGAGGCAAAAGCGAGATTAGAGCCATTTTGCTTATTGAATCCAGCTATCTATTTGAGCTATAAATAGCTGCTATTATCTCTGCATATATCGCTCCTGCCGATAGGCTAAACAATGTTCCACCCATCTTCGAGCAGCTGCCGGGTAAGAGCCCAGATGAACGTGCGTATACCCCGCCACGATGTTGCCTGCGGCATATCCCTCTTGCTTCAAGCCACGCATCCCCTTGGTCTCATACGCATAAGGAATCGTTTCTTCATCACGATAGGTCATTGTCGAATAATGAAATTCATGACCCCGAAGTACTTCACCCTTTTTCAGCAAAAAGGAATCCCGAACGCTACTTGCTTCACGGTAGCCAAGCGCAGCGCGCTTCTTCTGCATCTGCACCTGTGCGGGGATAATGCCCGCCATGTCGAAAGTAACTCCCTCTCGGTCGGTCAACGTTTCTCCAAGCACCATGTAACCACCACACTCGGCAAATAAAGGCATGTTGGATTGTACTGCCTGTCGAAGTCCTTCCAAGAACCCTTGGTTACCGGCAATCTCTGCTGCAAATTCCTCTGGAAACCCGCCGCCCAAATAGACGCTATCCACATCCGTTGGAATACCTTCGCCAGCAAGAGGACTGAAGTATTGTAATCGGGCCCCGGCTGCTTCGAGCAATTCCAGATTATCGGGATAATAGAAATTAAATGCGGCATCGCGCGCAACGGCAATGACAGGCTGTACCGCATATGATACATGTCGATTATTAACGTGGATCACTGAATCGAATTGTGAATCGTAATTGGAGCCTGATTCAGCATTAGCCGAATCCGTGTGGGCAGTCGTGGCAGGACTCACTTCTTCTGCATTTAACGGCGGGGCGCTTGCCGCCAGTCCCAGCAGAAGATCCAGATCAGTGCCTTCCATCAGCACATCGGCAGCCCGCTGAAATAATGGCTCCAGTTCACCGCGCTCAATGGCAGGTACCAGCCCCAGATGTCTCTCCGGGATGGACATGTCTTCGTCCCGCTTCAGCCAGCCAACCACAGGAATGCCGCACATCTGCTCAATGGCTTTTTGCACAATGGTATAATGACCCGCACTTCCACACCGGTTGACGATCACTCCGGCAATATTTAATTCAGGCTCCAGCTGTTGAAAACCCAAGACAATCGCGGCCGCACTGCGAGCCATGCTGCGTACGTCCACAACCAGAATCACAGGGGTCTGCGTGACCAGAGCAATCTCTGCAGTTGAGCCTGTATTGTTAAGCGGATCTTTGCCATCATAGAGGCCCATAACGCCCTCGATAATGGAAATATCATGTCCCGCCGATGCCTTCTCGAACGTATCTCTCACATACTCAGGCGATGTCATCCATGCATCCAGATTACGTGACGGTCTGCCCGTGACGGCGGTATGGTATGTCGGATCAATATAGTCCGGGCCGCATTTGAACCCTTGTACACTCAAGCCACGCTGAGCGAGTGCTCTCATTAGCCCCAAAGTTACTGTCGTTTTCCCTGCACCACTTCCGGTCCCTGCAATGATAAGTCGGGGTCTGGCGTTAGGATCTGCAATGGTCATCGTCATTTCCACCTTTTCTTCGAGATAAGAAAAGCTTCTGATCGAAGCACTATCAAGGATGTACATTCGTATTTTAGTTGTAACGTATAAATTCTATAATCTAAACAAAACCGCATCATATAGCGATGCGGTTAAGATTAATGCACACTTTTTATTCATGAAGCGACGCCAAAAGCTTTTTGTCGAACTGATCTAAAAGCAGGCCACTAATCTCTAATCTTGGCCGCACGCCCTGCTGCAAAGTAACGTCCAAGCTCAACGATGAGTGCTCCCATCTTCTCTTCCTCCGGAATGACCAGTGCCTCAATGCCTTCTTCACGCATGGAGTTTGCGGTAACTTTACCTACAGACGCAGGAATTACACCTTGTCTGAAGGCTGCAAGCATCGGCTCAAGCTTGTCCTGGGAGGCCGCATATTGCGTCAGAAATCTAACCTGTGGTCCACTTGTGAACGCAACAGCATCTACTTCGAAATTTAGAATCTCATTTAATAACTGTTCCAACTCTGCCTCTTCTGGCGGTACATGGCGGTAAGGAAGCACTTGTCTGACGATTGCACCTTGTTCTTCCAACCATGCAACGAGTTTGGGAGCTGTCTCCCCATGAAGCTGCAACATAACCTTTTTCCCTGCGAGATCATGTGGGGAGAATTCTCGAATGAGCCCGTCCGTGCTACCGTCATCATCTCGTACCAGCGGTGTTAACTTGCGCTTTTTGAGCGCATTCACCGTCTTGTATCCCCTTGCCGCAATTGAGGATTCCGATAATACATCCAGCAATTGGCCTGCGACTTCCATATCCTCAGCCATTTCAAACAATGCATCCAATCCCATACCCGTAGTTAACACCGCCCAGTCTGGCGGGTCTGAGATCCAGGATACCAGTCCATCCCTGATACTCCGATCATCCAGGAATACAGTCCCCTGTGCCGGTCGCACAAGCGGGATTCCACCCATTTTTTCAACCAGTATGGACATTTCTTTCGATTTTCGTGGTCCTGTCAATGCTACACGCACACCTGCCAAATGTTGAGCCATTCATGTTCCCCCCCGTTAGTTCAGCCGAATGTTCATCAGTCTGACTACAGTATACAGGGTACTTCTGTGGAGGGAAACTGTACTTTCCCTCTTTTTGCCCGTTCATCTATAAGGATTTTTGATGGAATGCATCAGGAAGGCTGGAGTTCTCCGCCATGAGAATCTTTCCGTCTTTTCTCTCCGTCCTTCTCCGAATCAGCCGATTTTTGTTCCGGCTCATGTTTCTCTTTCTTTGACTGTTCTCCCGATCTCTGTTGGGTAGATTCTTTTTTATCCTTTTTGCGAGGACGAAGGAAAAGAAACAGCACAATAGGGAACAGCACTTCAAATACAATGGCAACCCATGTCCATTCCCGAGTAAAACGATTGAGCTGAATGGCATTTCGGAAGAACCAGAATGCACAGACAAATCCGACGAGGGCAATCGGGCCTGTCAATACCTTTCCCGATACGTTCGGAATCATTCGCTTCAATCCCCAGCAGACAAAGTACAGGTCAAAAGCAATCTTCGTGATCATCGTAGGCAAAGTCGCTGCTGCCAGTGCCAAGTCAAACCGGTCCAGAAAGTCACTAATTTGCAGCTGTCTTGCAAGCTCGTAGGAAGGGTATACCAGTCTTGAAGCAATCGGAACGCCAATAGAAGTGATGGTTTCCACAACAATCAGCATCATGAGCAGTGCCGAGAGGATAATTCCCCCCAGGGCAGACTTAAAACGAAAATCACTACCCTTGATTACAAAGGGCAATGCAATCATCTCGCCATAAAATGAAAATATGTACCAACTCCCTTTACCTACGCCTGCAACATCGACATGAAAATACGGCATCAGGTTGTCCATGTCGACTTGTTGAATGAGCATGAAAGGTACAATTACCGAGTTCAACAGGAACAAAGTGACGTACAATTCCGTCATTCCAATCAAGGAGCCCAGTCCGCCCCGAACGATAAAAACGCCCATAATCATCAGTGACATTACAATGATAGAGATCGGTGTTGTCTCCAGCAATGTGATACTGATATAGTCACCTGTTAACCGAATATCTCTTGCAAACACAAAGAAAAAAAACATAATGTACAGAAACGCCATTAATCTTCCCAGTAAGGGGAATCTTCCGATGAGCGACTCGAACAGATCCTTCTCAGGAAATCGCCGCTGAACCCGGCTCAACATCCACATGGATGCAAGCATCACTACGACTACAGGTATATACGAGAGATAAGCATGTTGTTCCGCATAGTAGATAGCTTGCGCGTGTGGCTGAATTAACGTACCTGAAACACTGAGCAGCAGCACGAGCAGGATCATCTGACGGTGTGTCACTCTCTGATTCATGAAAAACCTCCTCTCCCTCTCGTGATCCCGCAAACTTAATGCGTCCTGTCCATAAACCTAGGGCAGTGGCAGTAAACGCTGGATAACGTGGCTTATCCATACCGACACAAATAAGGTTTTGCTTAGATTAGTGACATAGAACCAAATGCCTGTACCTACTGCTATCAAACTATAGGATAGCCAGCGATTAATGGCAGCTGCCTGTTTCAAATGTCTGAAATCCATCAAGATGACCACGATTGCCATGGCCAGGTAGGTAAATAAGAGTGGTTTAATCATGTACAACTTCCTCCTCTACAACGCCGATTGGTTTATTACTCACCCCAACGTTTTCAATAAGGACATGGGGGGTAACCGTCACCTCAACTTCAGGGTATATGTCATCCCAACGATCCTTCATCGTGTCCCACTTGGCCGGCAGATGTTGATGAATGGATCGACCAATTCCAAGGATGTCCGCATGGTATTTTCCCTGAACCAATCGGACACCTTCCTCGATATCCAATTTTATTTTCTCGTGAATGGCTTCATGTAACTTCAGAATCTCATTCTCACGCCGGTCACCATAATTGGATTCGTTATCTACGAGAACTCCCTTGGCATATAATTCAATATTCACGGTGACCTTGTCAGCCTTGATACTGGGATGTAGTGAAGCGTTGTTCTCGTTCAACTTGATGAACATATTTCCATCTCCGCCAGGAGCTTTAACCATAATCTCCGGCGCATTGGCCTCGCCCATAGCAAGAATGAGCGCATCGGCTGGAGCTTTGTCGATCATGCCAACCAGCTTATCTTTCTTGAAAATGGCCAACCCATCCAGCTTGATGTTTGTTTTGGCGTCCTTCCACCCTTTTGGAACATTGCTCACTTTCGAAGCGACCGGCAGGAATGGATCGACACCTTCACTCAGAATGGCATCTATAAACGTTTTAAGTGAACGTGGATTACGCATATTGAGGAAGCACAGTTCCCGCACCATCTCGGATGGAAACTTCTCTATAGGTGCATCCGTATCCATGACCTCATATGCTGCACCTTTTGTGACCACTGGCAATGCAGAGAATCGGTTCAGCGGATACCGCGTAAACAGATCAAGCATGGAGGCCACGCCATCCCGGGCAAGCTCCTCACCAATAAGCATCGTACGGCGATGCGCATAATAGATTGTTCGTGAGAGTTCCTTTTGACCTTCAATAGACGTACCATGCAATGATTTGGCTGTATTGGATAACATGAACCAGGATTTATCCCCACTCGTGCCGCCTCCGCCTCCCTCACTACCGGAAGAACCGGATTGTCCCGGCAGAGCAATCTGAAGACTGGATCTGTAATTGTCCCCCTCCTTATCAACAGCAATACCAATCACAAAGGCAACATCGTTAATCTCCTTACGATCCCAGCAACCTGAAATAAAAGTGGTACATAACAACAGTGCTATCACTGCCCGGTACTTATATATGAACTGCATGGGTTCACCACCCTTCCTCAGCTTCAGGGGAACCGTTGATCTTTTCGGTCATCCGTTTCTGATCCCGATGTACCGTAGAAGGACGATTAATCATTTTCCACCATGGCACACGAATGAGAATGTCTTTGGTATCTGTTTTACTGTACGGGCTAAGACCAGAGAGATATGGGACACCGAACGAAGTCATCTGTGTCAGATGCACCGAGATCAGGACCAAGCCGATGACGATGCCGTATAATCCAAGCATACCTGCCAGTAACATGATCGGAAATCGGAGCAGACGCACCGTAATCGCGAAGTTAAATCGCGGGATCGTGAAGGAAGCTATTCCTGTCATGGATACGATAATAACCATCGGTGCGGATACAATCCCCGCTTGAACTGCGGCCTGTCCGATCACGAGTGCACCGAGGATACTGACAGCCTGACCCACTGTCTTGGGTAACCTGACCCCCGCTTCCCGGAGAGCTTCGAACGATAGCTCCATGATGAGAGCTTCGACCAGTGCCGGAAAAGGAATAGCTTCCCGTGCCCCCGCGATACTCAGTATCAATGTGGTTGGCAGCATGTCCTGATGAAATGTCGTAATAGCGATGTATAGGGCTGGCAGAAATAACGCAATGGCTACGAACAAAAAGCGAATCCAGCGCAACAGATTACTGATAAAGAATCGCTCGTAATAATCCTCGCTGGCTTGCAGCATCTGCCACATCGTGACTGGAGCAATCAGCGCAAAGGGGGTTCCATCTACCATAATGGAAAAGCGTCCCTCCAACAGATTGCCTGCAACGGTATCCGGCCGCTCCGAGTAGTGCATCTGAGGAAAAGGGGAATACGGATGATCTTCAATCAATTCCTCGATATAACCCGTCTCCAGGATGCCATCAATATTGATTTTTTCCAGACGTTTCTTAACATCTTGAATCGTTTTTGGATCGGCAATACCTTCCAGGTAGGTCAGCACAATATCTGTCTTGGTGTCTGTTCCAAGGGTCATACTCACCATCTTGAGCGCAGGTGTTTTCAGCTTGAACCGCAATAAGGCCGTATTCACACGGAGCGTTTCGGTAAATCCCTCCCGCGGTCCCCGAATCACGGATTCTGTCTGCGGTTCCTCCACACCACGTCTGACGCCACCTTTGACATTGAACATCCAGGCTTTGTTACTTCCATCGACCACCAGAAGGGCAGAGGATGCCAGCACCCCTTCTGTCGCAGCAGCCCAGGTATCCACTCGCTTCACCTGTGTTAGCTCAACGGTTGTATCATCCAGTGGGACATCAGGTTCATCTGTTCGCTGCTGCACCAGCCCTCGAATAATCGGACGCAGCATGTGTTCCTGGATATCAGCCGAATTAACAATGCCTTCAATATAGACCAGAAGTCCTTTCACTTCAGGCGTAATCATGACGTTGCGAAAAACCACATCCGAGCATTCGGAGAATATCTCCTTTACCGCCTTAATCTGAGTTTCATGTACTGCACTAATCGGCTGCCGAAGAAAAGGCGGGGACGGCAGTCCCAAAGGAATATGTTTTTTTTCTTCTGAAGCTCGTCCCGGTTGTCGGGACTTGTCTTTTCCAGATGTTTTGTCTGCCATATGCCGCCCCTCCGTTCTTGTTTTTATACAAGGTAGCTTGTGCCAGACAGCAGGGAATTATGTGGTCTTTTTTGCAAAATTACGATTAAATTCTCTGCGTTTTCAGACAGCAAAAAGGCCTCTGTATTTAACAGAGACCTCTGGGATGTTCCAAGTTCTATAGGTACTTATAAGTTAATCCGCAAAATAATCTTCAGGCACATAACGAATCTCCGACTTCGCATAGATGCTTAGCGTGTGACTCTCCCTGTCGTATACTACCCGTTCACCATCTACGTAATACCAGTGTTTCAAAAGGGGCTGATCCTTGCGTTGGACGAATCGAAATACGTTCAGTTCCTGTCTAAGCTCCATAATCTGTTCCACAATCTGCTCGTCCAGACCCGTAACGGTAAATATGAAACCTGTACCCTCCTGTTGGAACCGATAGGACAGCGAATCTGTTTTGCTATTAGCTAATCCTCGCCCGGTCACCGCATGTTTTACCATAAACCATTCCTGTTGCGCCATACGTGTATATCCTCCTTCATCTTGGAGTTCATTTCATCAGCCATCTACGGCAAATCAATAATCATATAGAACGTATCTTCGTTTCCTTGCAGTTCGATTGAATCCTGCTGTTCCACACGAGCCGTGTCGCCTTCGTTCAACAGGTACTCTGCGTCCAATCCCAGCTTGCCTTCGATGGAGAAAATGTACATTCGGCGGCCTGCATCCTGATTAAAGGTTAACGTTTCGTCTTTGGCTAATCGGCCAAGGTAGATCGTCATATCCTGATGAATGGTCGCAACTCTTGGTCCCCCATCTGGGGATACAATCGGCACGAGTGCTCCTGCCAATGCCGCTGGATCAAATGATGTCGTCTCATAGGAGGGCTCCAACCCTTTTGTCTGTGGCATGAACCAGAGCTGAAGCAAACGTACTTCTTCGGTATCGGATGCATTATGTTCGGTATGAATCATGCCACTGCCTGCTGACATCCGCTGGATACCGCCAAAGCCTGTAACGGCTACATTGCCCAGATTATCTTCATGTCGCAACTTGCCGTTCAGTACGATCGATACAATCTCCATATCACTATGTGGGTGAGCTCCAAAACCGCGACCAGGCGCGATCACATCGTCGTTCGCTACCCGCATCGGTCCAAACGCCGTATTCTCCGGGTCTTGGTATTCTCCGAAAGAAAAGCTGTGACTGCCACGGAGCCAGCCTCGATCGAAGCTGGAGCGGGCATCGGATGGAATGACGTTAATCATAAAATGCATCCTCCTTATTTTTTCTTAGTAGCATACTTATTCTCATTGTAACAAACCATAGGCATGTCGTCCAAACGAAAAAAGTTCTCTACTGATCAGCCCGGTTCGCAAAGCAATTCCCGAACCGGCCTGGCCAATAAAGAACCTCGTTACAGGACTCATCCTGCACTTCATTATTTTTTAGCAATCGTTAGTCAATTCAAGCACTCACATTCTGACGAGCGTTCCCCTGTCTGGAGAACAGATAATCCACGGCCAGGAGGCGGCTTCCTGTGAAGAGCAGTGTCAGGGAACCCGCCAGCAGCAGGTAATCTAACTCGGTACCACTCAGGAACGGCTCACCCACTTTGGCTGTAAACAGAACGCCAACCATCACGATGGCAAACAGGGCAGCAAACACACGTGTTCCCAGACCCAGAATCATCGCTGCACCACCTACCAACTCAATGATGGCTACAACGGATGCAAGAAATCCGGGAATACCAATGCTTTCGAAAAAACCTACCGTACCGCTGATTCCACCTTCGAATTTACTCCAGCCGTGCAATACAAAGATCAAACCGATCATAATCCTTGAGAAAAGCAATCCAATCTCTACACTTTTATTATTCATGTTCATCTTCCTTCCTCATTATATTCGACTTCACATGTAGCCCAATTAATCTATCCGATGGACCAAACAAACAAGATAGACAGCAATAGAAAAACAGTAGCCGACATCAGAACAGCATAACGTGGCAACCTCAGCGTCACGTCCTGTTCCGGGTCCAGCAGACGTGAAATGCGGACATTCACCGACGTATCCGCAAATGAGGATTGAACGGTCAGTTCTTTGGCCCCCCAAGGTTCAGGACAAGCACGGAGCAACTTGAGCAAAGCACTGCCAATGCCTGCCACATTGCCTGTACGCTCAATGGCCTCATTGTCTGCCAGAATTTCTCTAACGATATTGTAATGTTTCGAAGTATGCTTCAATACGGGAATGTACGGCATCATGATTGCAAATACCGATAACAGTGTTGTCTTCAGTGGGTCACGGTGCCACAGATGATGGACTTCGTGGTACACAACTGCAGTCTCCTCTTCTGCATCCAGCATCGTCAGAAGCCCCGTGGAAAGTACGATGCAAGGTCTCCATAGACCAATTGTAAATGCAACCGGAGAATGCTTGTCCACTACAATGAATCCTGGCTGTCCGAGATGGTGATACTTGGACTCCAGTTCACGAGACAATGCATGCACTTCCATGGAGCGAAGTTTACGTACGGCTGCTCTGGTTTTCATCATACGCACCATTAACAACCAACCTGTTCCCGCAAATGTCAGCAATACCAGTGCCAGCAGGAAATGTCCCACGGATAACCATCCCAGTCGACTCATCCAATGATTGCAGAGCCAGAGCAGGTTAAACGGGATATCCCAGCCAAAAATTTTGTACATCGCGTACATGAACATCTGCATGAACACGAGTAGCGGAATGCCAAACCCGACGGTAAACAAAAGTTTCGAGCGGGTCTTCCACATCTTAATCGCTATCCTTTTTCCATTGTTTGATCTTCTGTTCCAAGCGTTCAATCAGACCCGCATCTGCTTCGTCCAGCGCATCCAGCATATGATTCAATGCCAAAGCTCCGAATTCATCCACCAACTCATGTGACAGTTCCTTGGATTGGTCGTTCATAAACTCCTCCTTGCTCTGTACCGGTTGGTACAAAGATGTTCTGCCCTTTTGTGACTTTCCGAGAAGTCCCTTGTCTACGAGCCGATTCATCACGGTCATGACTGTATTAAAATTGACGTCTTTGTCTTGTTCAAGTGCGGTCTGCACTTCACGGATGCTACTGCCAGGATGAGCCCATAAAATGTCCATAATCCTGGCTTCCAGCGGACCGAAAAATCGGTTGAGCCCACGCTCACCCACTTTGAAATTGTGTATTCTCATTTTCTGACACCCCTCACACTACCCATTGTAGTGCCATCAAATGAGAAGTCAACCTCTATGTCAGCTATTTTATGTAAATGATTTGTAAATTTGTTTTCCATTTCAGTAAAAAAGGCCAAAGACCGGGAGTTCCGCACGTTCGCGGTTCTGCCCGGTCTTCAACGAATATTAGTCCGTATGATGTTGTAGAACATGGTCAAACTGTACTTTATTTTCCATCCTGTGACGGCATATGTGCAGAAATATCCACGCCGAGTCCATGAGCTAAACGTCCGCCAAGCTGTCCATCCGCTCGGAAGAAGTGACACAGGGCACGCATTTGAATATCAACAGATACGCCCTTAAGGTCATTGACCAGATTATCAAGCAAATGCTGCTGCTCTACAGGAGTAAATGAACGGAAAAGCTCACCTGACTGCGTATAATCATCCGTCTTCTCGATTTTCTCTCTTGTAACATGCCCTTGCAACGGAACCTGACTGTCCCGGTATGCCGGATCTTCTTGCGGGCTGTTTCCTGAACTGTTGGGTTCATAGTTCACCGGAGATGGGTCCTGATTCACATTCATGAGTCCATCACGCTGATGATTACGAACGGGTGCGTACGGGCAATTCACCGGAATTTGCAAATAGTTCGGTCCAAGCCGGTGACGCTGTGTATCTGGATAGGAGAATAGGCGTCCTTGCAACAATTTGTCTTCGGAAGGCTCAATTCCGGGTACAAGCGCACTAGGAGAAAAGGCCGCCTGCTCCACTTCAGCAAAGAAGTTTTGCGGATTCCGATTCAGGGTCATGGTCCCTACCGTATGGAACGGCAATACATCTTCAGGCCATGTTTTGGTTGGATCGAGCGGATCAAAAGCAAAATCATCCATTTGCTCAGGCTTCAAGAGCTGTACCTGAAGCTTCCACTGTGGGTACTGCCCGTTCTTGATATGTTCATGCAGGTCCCGGGTAGCATGATTAAAGTCTTGCCCCTGTACCTCGGCAGCTTCCTGACGAGAGAAGCCTCGCACGCCTTGTGCAGACTCCCATTTGTATTTCACATAGTGGACCTGTCCCTGTGCATTAATCCATTTGAAAGCATGTACGCTGAAACCATCCATCTCTCGATAACTTGCTGGTGTGCCTAGATCAGAGAACAACCAGGTCATCATATGTGTTGATTCCGGTGAGAGGGTCATAAAGTCCCAATATCGGGCAGGTTCCTGAATATTTGTATCCGGAGCCGGCTTCAAGGAATGCACCATATCAGGGAACTTCATCGCATCACGAATGAAGAAAACGGGCAGATGATTACCGACAATATCATAGTTGCCTTCCCGTGTGTAAAATTTGACGGAAAATCCGCGTGGATCTCGTGCAGTCTCTGGTGATCCCGTACCATGAATAACGGTTGAAAAACGAACCAGCACATCCGTCTCCGTACCTGGATCTTGTAGGAAGTCAGCTGTTGTATACTCCTTCATACTTTGCTCTAGCGTGAATACGCCATGAGCACCTGCTCCTCTTGCATGAACCACCCGTTCTGGAATACGTTCACGGTCAAAGTGGGCTATTTTCTCAATGAGATGGTAGTCTTCAAGCAGTGTCGGCCCTCTTCTGCCTGCTGTGCGGGAATTCTGGTTGTCACCTACAGGTGCTCCCTGATTTGTTGTCATACGTTCTGTCATCATGTCGTCCTCCTCTAATGGGTCTCACGGCTGTTATATATCTACTATTAAAATCATATTCGGCTTCGGTTTAAATATACATTTAGACTTGATCTAACTGTTAAATTGATTCTAACATGTCCCACTCTACTCTTGCATGAGGTTCACATGAGATTAAGATGAGGTTCTTCAACATTCATGAATGAACTATGAACATGTTTTAAGGGAATGATTCTGATCTGCCTCTCTATTAGGTAGTACCCGAAAAAGCATGAAGTGAAAGATAAAATTTGAGCAAAAAAAAGCGGACTAATCCGCCAGGCGGTAGCCCACTCCTCTTACTGTTACAATATATTGCGGCGAAGAAGCATTATCGCCCAATTTTTTGCGCAAGCTTTTGATATGAACATCGACCACATTACTTCCACCCGTAAAGTCCGTCTCCCAGATATCGCTGAGCATTTCCTCACGGGAAATGACTGCACCTTTGGCATCAATCAGCTTGAGTAACAGATCATATTCGGTCTTGGTTAGATGAATCCGGTTATTATCGCGCTGTACACTCATCCGTTCACGATCGAGCCACAGATCTTTAAATCCGATACGGTGCCCTTCCTCAGGCAAAAAACCACGGTTGGGCAGAGCAGGGCTGTTGCCAATCATGCGCTGCACTCGGTAAAGTGCTTCCTGCGGGCGTGCAGGCCACACCAGCAATTCCTCCTGAAGCATCGGTCCACTTGCACTGCCAATCATCTTCTCACCAACCAGATACAAACAAGGGGTTGTATGCTCAGCCTCACGATTCAATCGGCTGCTAATGCCGGCAAATGCATCGATCGTTCCAGCAACAGACAGATCATAGATCAACAGATCAAAGACAAGACGCTCATGCAGATCCGGTTCCCAGCGATGGAAGACCAGTACATCAAAGCAACTATCCGTTAAGGCCTTTACCAGTTCATGAACCTGCCCCGGCATCGGGCTGATCAGAATAACACGCCTTGTAACCGGACAATTGTCCACAAGGGGTGTTGAGTCAGACAAGGCTGGTTTAACCCTTAGGGGTAAACGGCGGCCAGGCAGTTTTATTTTTACTTGATCCGTTTGTTTCTGCATTCCCCGCAGACACCTCCAAAGACCACATGAGCATGATCGATTGCATATCCGGTTTCTTCAGCTACCTGTTTCATCCATTGTGGAGGAACCTCTGTCATCACCTCGTCCACTCTGCCGCACACTTCACACATAATATGCTGATGATCATCCATACGGGCATCGTACCGGCTTGCTGTCTCTCCGAGTTTAAGTTCCCGTATCAATTCTTTGTCCGTCAGATAACGAAGAGAATTATACACCGTACCATAGGCCAGATTATATCCTTGTTCCACGAGTCGATTCATGACATCAGCAGCTGTCGGATGATCCTCTGAATGGCGCACCACATCATATACCGCTTGTCGTTGTATCGTCAGATTTAAAGTTCTCACAACCATTTCTCCTTTATTATTGATCCATTTTATATGAAATCAGACACTGATCTTCTACTTATGATGGTCTTCCCAAAAAGAAGGAATACATTTTGATTTAGATTAAGTATAAATCTCATTGCATATTGAAGTCAATATCACTCTAACATCCTGTATATGCAAATAAAACATCTTTCCCAGCAATCCCCTCATAAATTTGGGATAATATGGTTCGCTACAGCACCACTTTTCAGATAAAATATAGGGATGTGCGTAAAAAGGGGGAATGTCGGTTGTTTAGCACTTTTTTCATTAATATCTGTGTCATGATTACGTTTATGTATGTGTCCGGGATCATCGCAAAGTTCTATAGTATCCGATTGCCTTTTCCCTCGTTACGTGTTCAGTTGATCGGCGGCTTATTATTCGGTATATATGGCACAGTACTCATGAACTATTCTTTCCCTCTGAACGAAACTACGATTGTAGATCTACGGCATCTGGCCATCGTTACCGCAGCGGTATATATGGGAGGATTGGCTTCGGTCGTTACGGGACTCATGATCTCGATCATTCGTATTCTGATGTTCGGCTTATCATCCTCTGCCATAGATGCAGGTTTTGTCATGACTCTGATCGGACTGTCCGGTGTATACTTCGCCTATGCTCCTTGGTCCAGACTGACCAAAATAATTACAATGAATCTGCTTGGCATGACATTAATCTTTATCATTCTTATGTTGAATACAGACAGCATGAATTCATTAATGAAGATATATCCGTTACAAATGACCATTTCCTTTGCCGGTGGATTATTTATCTATTTCATTGCAGAATTCATTAATAAATCTAATGAAATGTTATTTCTATTGGAAAAAAGAGCTTCTACCGATCATCTTACCAACCTGAGCAATCGACGACAGTTCGAAAAATCACTTCAACTGGAACTCCAGCGTGCGCGGGATTACCAACAGAAGCTTTCCTTGCTTGCCATTGATATTGACCGATTCAAAAAGGTAAACGACACCTATGGTCATTCCGCTGGCGATGCGGTCCTGAAGCAACTTGGACAACTGCTTGTTGAGCATGCACGTTCTGCTGATATCGTATCACGAAACGGTGGGGAAGAATTCGCCATTCTCTTGCTCGACTGTGGACACCGTCAGGCCGTGGCTACCGCCGAATCTATACGACAGGCTGTAGAGAAATACCATTTTGCTCTGCCCGACGGGCACACGACACGTCTAACCATCTCCATTGGTGTAGCCGTATATCCCGATCATTGTGATGATCATGACGATGATGATTTCTTCGAACAGGCCGATCGTGCTTTATATGAAGCCAAGAATACAGGGCGTAACCGTGTGTGTGCCTTAACTTTTCGTTCCTTGCCTCTTACACTTTAAATTCCGATCTAACCTTTCAATGTTCTCCAAAAAAGGGATGTCTCGTTCGCCTATTCAGGCGCACAGGACATCCCTTGCTTTATGGATCATTGCATATCATCTCAGCTTGTGTGCTGACAGGAGATCAAGCAAGGATGCTCTCAATCTCCTCCACAATGGCAGCATCCAGCTTCACGCCAGATGCAGCCGCGTTCTCTTTTACCTGCTCGGGACGACTCGCCCCTACAAGGGCACTGGATACATTGTTCTGGCGCAGAATCCAGGCAAGGGCCAGTTGCCCAACCTTCAGATCCAGCTTGTCCGCCACTTCAATCAGTTGACGAACTTTCCCGATACGATCCGCATTGATCTTTCCTTCGTCCCATCCTAGCTTGGCAGCACGGCTATTCTCTGGGATATCGGAAACGGACGTATATTTCCCGGTCAATAGACCTTGAGCAAGCGGGGAGTATACAACTTGTCCGATGCCTTTACGCTCACCGAGCGGGATAATTTCATTTTCGATATAACGGTCAAACATGTTGTACACCGGCTGATTGACCACGATACGATCCAGAAGCAGACGATCTGCTGTACCCAACGCAGCTTCCATCTGAGCCGCTGTCCACTGGCTGACACCTACATATAACACCTTGCCTTGGCGTACCAGATCATCGAGCGCGCGGAGTGTTTCTTCAATTGGTGTTTCGGTATGATAACGATGGCAGTAATAGATATCCACATATTCAACGCCCAGGCGCTTCAAGCTGGCTTCACATTGCTCCTTGATATGTTTGCGAGACAACCCCTGATCATTCGGACCATCACCCATTTTGCCAAATACTTTGGTTGCAAGTACATAAGAGTCACGGGAATATGCTTTGAGCGTCTGCCCCAGCAATTCTTCTGCTGCACCCCGTTCGTATACATTGGCAGTATCAAAAAAGTTGATGCCTTCATCAAATGCAGTTTCAATTGATTTCACCGCATTCTCACGTTCCACATACCCTCCGTACGTCAGCCAGCTTCCCAGGCTGATCTCGCTCACTTTCAGTCCGCTTCCACCTAATCTGCGATAATCCATTGATTGCATATCCTCCTCTGTTGGTTATAAAGATGAAGTTCACTTACTATTGTAACGTAACCAGCTCGGAATAAAAGGGCTTTGGCTCAGAAAATGGAAAATGAAAAAAAGCGCACCTATAAGGTGCGCCGAATAAAGATCTATGATCATGATCTAAGGCAAAGTAATGCTCAATGCATTCAACAGATCAGCCTGTCTGACCGGCTTGGTCAGAACAGCATCAAAGGCTTCTGCTTCATGCAATTCAATGTGCATACCATAAGGAACAAGAACAATGACGGGCAGATTCTCCAGTCGCTGTTTCAGTTCATGTACAAAATCAACCGCGCCGCCTTCCATTAATCCCATATCCACAACGGCTACATCCGGCATGAATCCTTCCTTGATCCAATCATGCGCTAATGTCACACCCGAGGTCATGTGTACATCCATCTCCCACCTACGCATCAGGGAAGAGACACCTTGCAAAATGTCAGGGTCCTTGGCAAGTAACACCTTTTTCCCTTTTAACCGCTGCTGAACACTTGCGAGTTGAGGTAACTCCCAGTATCTGCGCAACGGAAGGGAGATGTTGAATTCCGTCTCATTTTCCTTCACACTGCTCACCTGAATACGGCCATGCATGAGAATGGCAAGATTCTGGCTTACAGCTAAACCCAGATTGCTTCCAATCAGTTTTTGGATATTCAAATTTTCATCTTGGCTGTTAAAGGTTGGTGTCTTCTTGTCCGATAACATCTGACCCGTGTACTTCACCTTGAGCTGAAGTGTACCGGTCTCCTCCAATTCTTCTCCGTTCACCACTGCTGTGATCAGAACGGAACCTTCACGCGTTGAATCGAGAGCATACTGAATGACGTGTGCAAGCAACTGTCCAATCTTGACTTCATCACCAACGAACACTTGAGATACATTCAGTTCAAGATTTAATCCCAGCTCAATGTTCTTGCCCGTCGCAATCCCGGCATAGAGATACACGGTATTCTCAATGGTGCCTACCAGATCAAACGGATCATCATGTATAACCGTTTTACCTGCTTCATTAATGTTGAAATTCATCATATTATTCAGCAAGGAAAGCAGAATATTACCGCTTGTCTCAATCATGTTCACATATTCGGACTGCTCCTCAGGCATATCCGGTGTGCGCATCAGATCTGTCAGTCCCAAAATACCGTTCAAAGGATTGCGAATCTCGTGACTCATTAGCTTCAACATCTGTGTTTTGGTCATGGCCTCAGATTCGGCACGTTCTTTCTCTGCCTGGAGCTGTTCTTGCATTTGTTCCGAATCACTCAATTTCCGCTCCTGAACATGCAACGTGCTTTCCAGATCAACAACATAACCCAGGAATACAGCCATTGCCTTCAGTGTCTTCATATCGGTTTCGCTGATCACATAACCAGGATCATCCATCAGACAGATGGTACCAAATGTTTCGCCCGATCTTCTCATAATAGGCACGCCCACGAAGAAGCGATTGCCAAGTCCGCTCGTAACGCCCATGGATCGTGTCATCGGATGTTCACATGTATCCGGGATCGTAAGCACGTTACCGTTGTCTCTTAATACCAGGCTGCAATATGAATCCGTAAATGGAAGTGCACTGCCTTTAACAACTAACTCTTCCGTACGATTAAAGGCTTCCAAAATGACATTGGTCACCCCGTCATTCGTGGCAACAAAGATGGTATTTACCTTCAATATACCGCTTAATACGTCTACGATATGGGCCGCAGCTTCCTTTATATCTTCATAGAAGCCTCTTGTAATGCCTTCTGCCGTCCCCATGATTCACCCCTCTTATCTTAGCTGCACTTTCAAATCTGTATTTCAGAATGTTTAATCACGTACAGGGGTCATCAAAAATCCGAATAGCTGTCACAATCTATACTTATATGATTAACACCGTAGAAGTATAAGAGAATCATACTCCCTGCCTATTGCCCATTTGCGGACAAAAGCAGGTCTTAAACGGATGGTTTAACGACCGCGAATTCATTTCAACTCGCCTTTTCAGCTTGATTAAAGTCCGTCTTGTCCGACTTCGGATATTATACTTGCAGAATAACTAGAAATTATACGCTTCCGCTCAGACTTTGGGAACCTTTATCCGCAGCAATTAAAGGAAAGTCCATTTTGTTCAGTAAGCTGTGTGATCATTATCACACCCAAAAAACCACATATAGTTTATAAATGGATAATACGAATCTACATATAGTATTTAACGTGAATTAAATGATAACCAAAATCATTTTAGGAGGAACCTTACATGAACATGCTTGAGTATGCCACCCCACCGGCATCCGATCTATTATCCGACCTGGGAAGACGAATTATTGGCGCAGAAGACGCCGATACGCTGAGGGAAAATGCGAATCTGAACGGGGATTCCTTCAGTGGTAAGATGAGCAGGCTCGGTTCGGAGACCGCCAAGTGGCATGCTCTGCGTCATGTGTTGCCGGAAGAGCTTGCCCAAGCTGTGGAGAATGGGGATCTGTATGTACACGATCTGGATCAGTATGCACTTGGAACGACCAACTGTATCTTTATCCCGTTTGACCGTCTCCTTGCTGCGGGTTTCAACACAGGTAACGGATCGGTTCGCACACCTCAGACGATCATGTCTGCCATGGCTCTGGTTGCGATCATCTTCCAATCCCAGCAGAACAGTCAATATGGCGGTGTATCGGCCAATAAAATTGACTGGGATCTGGCCCCTTATGTACAGCGATCGTTCCGCAAACACTACCGCAAAGGGCAACGGCTCTTTGGTGAAAATGTTCTGATCGGGGATGAACAGCTTCATCTGGATAGCATCGAAGCGAAGAATCAATGCCCGCGCGCATATGCTTTCGCCTATGAAGAGACTGAATTGGAGACAGGACAAGCTGCTGAATCACTGATTCATAACCTGAATACAATGAGCAGCCGGGCAGGTGGTCAGATTCCATTTACTTCACTGAACTATGGATTATGTACTTCTGCGGAAGGACAGTTGGTATCACGCTCGTTGCTGGAAGCAACCATTCGTGGTCTGGGCAACGGGGAGACTCCCGTGTTCCCTCAACATATTTTCCAATGTAAACAGGGGATCAATCAGGCTCAAGGAGAGCCGAACTATGATCTGTTCCGGCTCGCAGTCACCTGTTCATCCCGGCGGATGTATCCTAACTTTGTCAATGTGGATGCCTCTTTCAATCTGCCTTTTTATCATCCGGAAGATCCGGATACGATCATCGCAACCATGGGATGCCGCACACGTACACTGGCTGACCGGTTTGGTCGCAATCGTCAAAGTGGTAAAGGTAATCTGTCCTTCAACACCATTAACCTCGTCAAGCTCGGCATCCGGTTTGGCATCTGCCAAGGTGCAAGAGCTGTCGCTGACCGAGCCGGATTCTATACTGCTTTGGAGTCAGTTATGCATAATGCCGCTTCCGGCCTGCTGCACCGCTACCGAATTCAGACAGCACAGCCTGCCAAGGCATCGGATTTCATGATGCGAGAGGGTGTATGGGAAGGTGGAGAACAACTTGGCCCGAACGAGCCCGTTGCCGATCTATTAAAGCATGGAACGTTATCTCTTGGTTTTATCGGTCTCGCTGAATGTATGACAGCTCTGTATGGGCGCCATCATGGGCAAGACCCTCATGTACATCGTGAAGCGCTCAACATTATTCGGACCATGAGAGAGTTCTGTGATCGGATGAGCGAGCAGCATAACTTAAATATCACACTGTTTGCCACACCTGCTGAAGGATTGTCCGGCAAATTCACGAAGATTGACAGAGAGCGATACGGTCATATTGCTGGTGTTAATGATCGTGAGTATTATACGAACTCATTCCACATCCCGGTATACCACACTCTTCCAGCTTATCGGAAGATTGAACTGGAGGCCCCGTTCCATACGTTATGTAATGCAGGTGCAATCTCCTATGTGGAGCTTGACGGGAACGTTCGAGCCAACACCACAGCTTTCCTGCGAATCGTGCAATATGCACTAGCACAGGATATCGGTTATTTCTCCATTAATCATCCGATTGATCGCTGCCCTGCATGTGGTTATGAGGGGGTCATTGGGGATGTATGTCCAGGCTGTGAAGCCCACGAGAACCATGTACACTTCCAGCGGTTACGCCGCGTAACCGGTTATCTTACTGGAGATTACAAAGTACGCTTCAATGCTGCGAAGCAGGCCGAAGTACGGGATCGGGTGAAACACCGGTGAATCTATATGGTTACATCCCGGAATCGGTGAATGAAGGGACAGGCCTGCGTGCCGTATTGTTTATCAGCGGATGTCGTCACGCCTGTCCGGGCTGCTTCAGTCCGGATTCGTGGAGCTTTCGAGCGGGTGAACCCTTTACAGAGGAGCGGCAGCAGCAGATTCTGTATGAAGTGACGAACCATCCGTTGCTGGATGGCGTTACGTTGTGTGGTGGTGATCCCTTTTTCTCGGCAGCAGAATGTACGTCTTGGGTCCAGCAGCTCCGCGCTGCACGTCCTGATATGACAGTATGGGCCTATACAGGATTCGAATATGAAGAACTGGTCACCGACCCTGTGAGAGCAGAGCTTGCCCGATTGTGTGATGTGATTATTGACGGTCGATACGTTGAAGCGGAGCGTGATGTTTCCCTTCCCTTCCGCGGCAGCCGGAATCAGCGTTTGATTGATGTGCCTGTCACGATGGCAAGTCACACCATTGTGACGCACAAACTCATATGAGACAGTATATTACCCAAACATTATCCAAACCATGGCGAAGCGAGTACAATCGCTGTAATGAACAACAATTGAAGCACCAGACGTGGGAAAACAGGCCACACAGCTTTGCCGCCTATTGTTAACTTCTCACGGGCCGCATGGACATTAGCCGGGAACATGACAATCAGCATGAGCAGCAACCCTGCTGCGGCAATCCATGCAACACCAGGAATAAGCAAACCAACTGCGCCTGCGATCTCCAAGATTCCAGTCCACGTGACGATTTTCTCCTTGTGAACTAATCCACGAGGAACCATCTGAACCAAATCAGCTCTGCGTTTGCCCCAGTGTGCGGATGCGGTCAACAAAAACATGACAACAACCGCACCTTGCAAAGCAGGATGCCAATGATTAAACATTGGAACCCCAAGCCAGCCAATCCCCCGAAGTATCATAAAAGTTGTGCATAATGCAATAAGTGGTGCCATTTCTTATCCTCCTTCATCATCTTTACTATAAAAAGATTCATATCAGTCTTGTTGCTTAAGCATGGTAGACATGAGATTAGCTATATCTGTAGAGTTCAAGTGTGACCGTCCGCTTGTATGCATTGAGGTGCGTACCCGCAGTCCCATGGAGAGCAGTACAAAAAGTTCTCCCATCTGCTCTGCATTAATCGAGCTATCTATTACACCATGTTTGATTCCCAACTCAATCCACTGCATCGAATAGTTGACCGACCTATCGTGAAATTGCTGTAGTGCTTCGGACACCTGAGGTTCGTCCTCTTTGCCCAGCAAATAAAGCAAGACCTTATTGGTCATTGACCCCTGCTCCTCCAGACCGACTAAATTCGCAGCGATAATCTGCATCGGACCTTCAAACGTCTTGATATCTGCTTCCGCAATGGTAGACAGAACGGCAGAGTGCACCGTCTCTAGATGCTCCATCAGAACCCAGATAAATATTTCGTCCTTGCTTCTTACGTAATGAAAAATCGCCCCTTTGGACAAGCCCGAGCGTTCCATAATCTCTTTTAAGGTAATCGCATGGCAAGCTTTCTCCTGTAACAGTTCCTTGGTAGCTCCCAATAACTGAGCTGTTGTATGTTTCCGTCTGTCTTCATTCTTCAAGTACGTTTCCTCCCTTGTTTACTCCTCTACTCTTTATAAAATTATACAAACCGACTATCGGTTTGTAAATAAGAAAGGTAATAACCGATCTTTAATTGGTTCCCGGACGTTTTCCCGCATAATCGTAGCATTCGTAAAGACCTTCTTTAAAGAAATAGGTTTTATCCATTCTCTCTATTTTCTTCTCTATTGCATGACGATATATAATATAGGTAGTTATTAAGTTAGCATTTAAAATTTAACCGTTTACATAAGGTAACCAGGGAGGAATCATCTTTTATATGGATATTGTTCAAGCATTAATTACATGTATGCCTTTCTTTCGAGATACGATTCGTCAGGATGTAACCCTCTCCGTTATTGATCATGAAAAATTCTTATATTTCTCAGCAGGGGAGTCGTTAAAACAACTGAATTATCAACCCGGCGACCCTCTATTGGATGGAAATCGGAATTTTGCTGATCTCAACGGTGGTACAGTCAAACGATTCGATCACTATCCTAAAGATTTATTCGGTGTTCCATTTGACGTGGCTTTTATTCCCATTAAAAATGAACAAGGTGATGTCATCGCCCTGTTTAACCTGCTCTACAGTATGGATGACCAGGATCAGCTGCAACAGCTCATGGATGCTACCGAAAATCTGACCAACCAGTTAATTGACAGTGTACAGCATGTAGCTGCACATTCCGAGGAACTCAGTGCCACAACCGAAGAGATCAGGAACAACTCCAAACAAGCCGTACAGAAATCAGGCAATGTAACTCAAGTCGCCAGCTTCATTCGCGAAATCTCCGAACAAACCAATCTGCTCGGCTTGAATGCAGCCATTGAAGCTGCTCGTGTAGGTGAAGCAGGTGCAGGTTTTGGCGTTGTTGCCAAAGAAATTCGCAAACTGTCTGTGGATACCAAAGAAGCAACGGCCCGTATTGAAGATTCTCTTCTCTCGGTTCGGCAATCCATTCAAGGCATGGAGAATGAACTTGGTGAGATCACTGCAAGCTCCCAAGAGCAGGCTGAACTCGTAAACAATTTCATGAGCACAATTGAGCAACTGAATGAAACCAACAAACAATTGAAGCAATTTGTGCAAAAAATGATTACGTTTGACGGTAAATAAAAATACGTTTAATGGACAATAAAGAAATCCGTTTCATATCAAAGCAATTTGCATAATTCGAATCCTACCGCTCAGGGGATTTATGCATAATGCTCATCAAACAACAAACAAAAGCCTCCGAATACATTCGGAGGCTTTTTCATGAGCTATTTGACTTAACGAATCTCGAAGTGGCTGATACGTACACCTGCAGACAACACAATATATACATCCTGCGCGCCTGATGCACCTGTGAGTTCCGCCTTCACGGTAGACCACTGCTGGGCTTCACCTTGCGCCAGCTCCACACGTCCTGCGAGCGTACCGTCTGGTGAGCCAAGTCGCACTTCTAACACAGCGCCTGCTTGTTCTGCGGATACACGAGCTTCAATTGCTGCTGCTCCACTGCCCAGATCGGCATCTTTGAAGACAATCCATCCTTGCTCTCCAATTACGCGGACAGCACTTCCGCCCTCTTTGCTCTCATCCAGGTCAACACCCAGATAAGCATCATAATTCTCTGCACGGGTAAACACGCCCAGATTACGAGCAGGGATCGTTTCTCCCTCTACCGTCAGATCTGCAACCAGTTGAACATCGGAGGATGACTTGGCAACCATGATGGAGTAAGTTCCGCTTTCCACGACATACCGATCACGAGTTACATCCCAGATTGCCAGTTCCTGTACAGGCAAGGTGAAGCTGACTTTCGCTGTAGCTCCCGCTTCGATATGAAGACGACGGAATCCTTTTAACGTTTTGAGTGGACGTTTTACCCGCGATTTGCCTGCACGAACGTACAACTGTACAACCTCGTCGCTGGGAATTGAACCCGTATTGGTTACATCTACAGTTACCGTAACGCTGCCCTCTGTACCCACTTGAGCTGGGCTAAGTTGCAAATTGCTGTATTTAAATGTTGCATACGTCAGACCATGTCCAAACGGATACAATACATTCCCTTCAAAATATTGATATGTGCGACCGGATTGAATGATATCATAATCCTTGATGTCGGTCAGTTGATCTGCTGATTGTACCCATGTCATGTTCAAACGGCCTGCTGGCGCATAGTCGCCATACAATACGTCAGCTACTGCGTTACCCAGTTCCTGTCCTGCGTGTGAAGTGTACAATACCGCCGGGATGTTCTCCTGAATCCAGTTGGATGTGAACGGATAACTACCCACGATAACGACTACCGTGTTCGGGTTCGCGGCATAGACTGCTTCAATCAGACGTTGCTGGGATTCGGCGAGATCCAGACTTGGACGATCAATCTCTTCTTTCCCGTTTACAAGCGGATTATTACCGACAAAGACAATCGCCGTTTCCGCAGCCTTGGCAGCTGCTACCGCTTCATCCAGTCCATTCACAACCACATCCTGCTTGAACGTCTCCGTGGCACCAAATGTTTTCAGTTCTTCGGATACCGCAAATGCATCGTTTCCACCATTAGGTGCAGTCACCGTTTTGCCATTCCAAGTCGTCAGACCTACACTTCCATCCTGTTGTGGCAACAGGTGGAATACTTCCTTCACAAACCAGCCGTACACTTCATCTGCGGAAGCCGTTACGGTCTCTTCATCTGTGGTCAGATATTTGCCGTTGCTTTCCGCCTGCAAGGTATAACTTCCGAAGCCCCAGTCGGACACCATGAACGTCTCCGCTTCTCCGGAAGCAATAACAGCTGATTTCTCACCATCTGCCAGTCCAATCTTCTTCCCATTGGCTACGGAAGTTAACGTAATCCGGTCATTACCATCCTTGAACGCCACTTGGTCGCTGCCTACTTTGCCACGGATCGCCTCAAGTGGGGATACGTTATACGGCATGGTGCCTGCATACCAGTCACGATAGACCGTTCCGCCCAATTGACCAATCACAGCCACTTTACCTGCTTTTGTTTTGTCCAGCGGGAGCGTGCCTTTGTCGTTTTTGAGCAACACTACTTGTTCTCTCGCGGCTCTGAGGGACAATTCTTTTGCTTTCTCCGTCATCATGGACTCTTCACCGATCGCAGCGTACGGGTTGCCTTCTTCCGGATCGAACTCACCCAGACGGAAACGCACACGGAATGTATTAAACAACGCTTTGTCGATGTCATCCATCGTGAGTGTACCTTGTTCCAATCCTTCACGCAGTGCCTGTTTGGACAGATCAGCATCATCGGTAATGCTGTCAATTCCGGCTTTAACAGACTCTACCGTACCTGGTGTATGGGAATCATAGTATTTATGATCGTTCTTGATGCCCATTACGTCGCCTGCGTCGCTGACAATGAAACCATCCATGCCCCATTCGCCTTTGACAATCTCGTTCACAAATGGATGCAACAACGCTGGTGTACCATTAATGGAGTTGTACGCCGTCATCATGGACTGTGCGCCGCCTTCCTTAAATGGCTTCTCAAACGCCTTCAGATAATATTCACGCATGTTACGTGGATCAATGCTGGACGAACCACTTCCGCGATCCACTTCGTTATTATTGGCGAGGAAATGCTTCAAGGTAGCGACCGCTTTGTAATACTTTGGATGGTCGCCCTGAATTCCTTTGACCAATGCTGTTGTCAGCTCGGCTGTCAGTTCCGGATCTTCACCATATGCCTCTTCATTCCGTCCCCAGCGCGGGTCACGTTCCATATCCACTGTAGGTGCCCACAGCGTAAGACCGTTCACTGCCGGATTTCGTTTATAAAATACACGCGCCTCGTCTCCGAGCACGGAGCCAATCTCTTTCATCAAATCCGCATCCCACGTGCATGCCAGCCCCACCGGTTGTGGGAAGGATGTTGCTTCTCCAAGCCAGGCCAGACCGTGTGCCGCTTCTGTTCCATGTTTGTATGCAGGCACACCCAAGCGGTCTACTGCTGGCTGATATTGCAGCATGGATTCAATTTTTTCATCTTCCGTTAAGCGGGATACAAGGTCCTTCACACGAGTGTCTAACTCTAGTGCTGTATCTTGAAACGGATATTTCGTTTGGTTGGTCGTCATATAGAATCTCCTTTGGTTATCGGTAGTTAATTAAAATGATAGCGAATACATATATCAAGAAAAAACGGGGGTTAATTCGGATAAAATCTTTCTTCCGGTGGATCAATTAACCCTTTTATAATCAACGTTTAAAGGTGTGAAGTTTTATCTCCTTTTCAAAACCTAAAACGATTTCGGTAATCTTATCATAAAGCATGTTTAACAAAAAAAACAGAGGTTCTGCGCAGGAAATTGTGAACATCCCTTCTGCAAAATCTGAACAACACCGTTTTTTCCTGGCATAGTCTGGCAATCATGAATAAGAGTACAACGATGTGCGCTGAACGACAATCGCATCAACCGAATGAAGATGATTAAGGAGGAAAACAAATGAGCGACAATCAGCAGCCCAAGACGGGTCTGCCCCCGGTCCCCGAATCGCTGTGGCGTGCTACGCATCAATTCGATGCCTATCCTAAACTGACTGAAGATATCACCGCGGATGTAGCAATTATTGGTGCCGGTATTGCAGGCATTACTACCGCTTATCTGCTGGCACAGACGGGTATGCGTGTGGTCGTGTTGGAGGCTGGAAAAGTATTGGATGGCACGACCGGTCATACCACCGCCAAGGTATCTGCACAACACGGCGTCATATTTGATGAAATTATGCATCACTTCGGACAAGAGCAGGCTCGGATGTACTATGAAGGTAATGCCGATGCCGCCAAGTGGATGCGCAATCTGGTGAAGGAAAAACAGATTGATTGCCAGTGGGCAGAGGAAGATGCCTACGTCTACATTCAATCCGAGGAAAACATCAAAAAACTGGAGATCGAGCTGACCGCTTATGGGAAACTCAATATTCCTGGTGAGTGGGTTGATCCCCTCCCTATTCCCGTTCCCGCCAGAGCAGGCATTCGCATGCCGGGTCAGGCACGCTTTGATCCACTGGCCTACCTGCACTACTTGCTCGATTCCGCTGTGAAACAAGGGGTACGTATCTATGAGCACACCACCGTAACCGATGTAGAGGAAGATGCTTCACTACATGTCAGAACTTATGGAGATGGTCCATCCGTAACAGCGGAACATATTGTCGTGGCTTCTCATTTTCCCGTCTATGATCCCGGATTTTATTTCACACGATTACACGCCGAGCGATCGTACGCCGTATTAGTCGAACCGGAAAAACCGTATGCTGGTGGCATGTATATCTCGGACGATACACCGTACCGTTCCTTGCGTACCGTCTTGCATGACGGTAAGGAACTTATCCTCTTCGGCGGCGAAAATCACAAAACCGGACAAGGCATCTGCACCTTCGGTCATTATGAACGCCTGGAGCAATTCGCAGCGGAGACATTTGGTATCCGCAACATTCCTTTTCGTTGGTCAGCCCAGGATCTGATCTCCATTGACAAGGTGCCTTACATTGGACCGATTACCGGAAGACATGAACGTGTATATGTGGCGACCGGATTTGCCAAATGGGGAATGACAACGGGTACCATGGCCGGTCATATTCTCGCAGATCGCATCACCGGACGTGACAACCCTCATGCTGCCATATTCGATCCGGCAAGATTCAAGGCCGATCCTGGTATGAAACACTTTATTGTGGAAAATGTGAATGTAGCCAAAGAATTAATCTCCGGTAAAGTAGGCATTGTGCACAAAAAGGTTAGCGATATTGGTGAAGACGAAGGAGCCGTCGTTCGTCATAATGGCAAACGTGCTGGCGCCTACAAGGATACCAGTGGCAAGCTGTTTCTGGTGGATACCACCTGCACCCATCTGGGTTGCGAAGTCGAATGGAACGAGGGGGAACGTTCGTGGGATTGCCCATGCCATGGTTCCCGCTTCGATTATGCAGGCCATGTCATTGAGGGCCCTGCTGTGGAAGACCTTAAAGTTCTGGATGCACAAGAATAACCGACATTTAGCGATTAACCTGTAAACCAAAGAAACAAAAGTTCATCTCACAGACCGGATCGGAATCCGCCTCCAGACGGAAGTAACCGATCCGGTTTTTGCGTATGCTGAATTATAGCTAAACAGACAGCTTCAGCTAAGCATCAGTATTAAACGAACTTATTATCGATCAATCGTGATACGGAACTATTTTAAAGTCACTACCTTGCATTAAACAGTACTGGATGCTATGATAAATTCACCACTACTGAACAATATACACTAGCGATAAATGAAGCTACTAAGGAGGAACCTGTGTGAATGTGAACATCCAGTTCAAAAAAGGAGTATTGGAGCTGTGCGTCCTGGTATTAATTAACCGCCAGGATCGGTATGGCTACGAACTGGCTCAGGCGGTCTCCAAACATATCGAAGTTGCTGAAGGTGCACTGTATCCCTTGCTTCGCCGGCTTGTGAATGACGGTTACTGCACCACCTATCTGCAAGAATCAAGCGAAGGACCGCCGCGCAAGTATTACCGACTATCCGATACAGGTCGCGACTACATGACGGCACTGACGACAGAATGGAATGAATTTGTGCGCAATGTCGCAAATCTGATTGAGGAAGGAATCCCCAATGAATAGACAACAATTTATGAAAGCCATGGAAATTCATCTACGGCCGATGGACCCATTCGAGCGGGCTGAGTTGCTCGCCGACTATGATCAACACTTCGAGCTTGGACTACGAGAAGGCAGGCTGGAAGAAGAGATCGCTCGGGAACTCGGACAACCGGAAGAAATCGCCAAGGAAGCGCTCGGTGATCGTTATGACATTCATACGCCGGGTTCAGATGCGTTCTATGCACCAACGTATCGCGAAATGCGGTCACCTAGAAACAGCACCAGCGCCACTCGCAAATTTTTCACAGCCATCGGCCTGTTATTCCTGAATCTGATTCTTGGTATTCCTCTTGGTCTCATGATGTGGTCGGTATGGCTTGTTATTGCTAGCCTATCCTTGCTGGTATTGGCTCCTGTGGCAGCGGTTGTGGATTTCGTATTCCTAAGCCAACTCGATAAAGCAGAGATCTTCGTTGCGATTGGCGCTTTCGGTGTCGGCATTTTGTTTGCCATCGCATCGAAGTATGTCTTTAGAGCCTTCAAAATCGTCACTCTTCAATATATTAGATGGAATAAAAACACGATGAAAGGAGATGTTTCCGCATGAGCACCAAAAAATGGCTTGCGCTTGCCGTGATATGTATCGGAATAGGTTTACTTGGGACATCCATCTATGGCGTTCAGTTCGGGGATGAACGGGAGCATTATTCTAAACGATGGGATTTCAAAGAAGATGAATTACAGAACATTATCATGAATGCTAATTTCAGTGCAGATATTGAATTTGTTGTAAGCCCGGATTCGAATGGTTATATCGAAGTGGATGGAAAATGGGACCCTGCCGTAGTCAAAAGCTTCGAACAAGCCACTTTATCTAACGGCACATTCCAACTGGCGCAGACAGAACGTGAACGATTGCAATTTTTCACCTTGTACTGGAATGATCAAGACTCCACAATAACAGTTGCCCTGCCTGAAGGACACAAGTTAAATGAGGTTAAGCTGGACTCCTCTTCAAGTGAATGGGATCTAACGGATCTGAGTGCCAATCAGCTTGAGCTGAATAACACCTCAGGTTCCATACGTCTGGCAAACATCAAGGTACCCAATATTGAGTTGGCTCTGACTTCGGGGGACATTACCGCTTCCATGATTAATGGAGACATGACCGTGAAACAGACATCCGGAAGCTTCACTGCTGATCAGGTAGTTGGTCAAGTAAACAGTAAGATTAAATCAGGAGATATTGAGATCACTGAATTAAACGGCGCAGCCGATGTTCAATTCACTTCGGGTAGCATTCATATTGAACAGTCCCATTCCGCCCCGATTAATGCGTCTGGAACATCAGGAGATATTTTCATTCAAGCTGCACCTGATTTTGACGGAATCTACGACGCTAAGGCTACTTCCGGAAGTGTAGATGTACCTGAATCGCCAATGGTGAGCCGGGAAGTGATCAAGGCCCGTACTTCTTCTGGCAGCATCGAGATTACCAAATAGTGATGAAGCCAATTTCCGAACTGTGGGTAATAATAGTATAATTGAATGCTAGTCCATTTCTAAGGAGGAATTACCCACATGGAACTTAAAAATAAAACAGCTATCATCACAGGTGCCGGTAAAGGTATCGGCCGTGCGATCGCTGAAGCACTTGCCAAAGAAGGTGTACACCTCGGGCTTATCGCACGTACCGCTTCCGATCTTCAGGCTCTGCAACAGTCTCTGAGTCAAGAATACGGTGTGAAAGTAACCAGTGCTGTAGCAGACATCTCGGATCGCACACAGGCGGAAGCCGCTGTAGCCGCCATTGAGATGGAACTCGGCGCAGTGGATATCCTGATCAACAATGCAGGTATCGCAAGCTTCGGAACATTGCTGGATATGGACCCAGAAGAGTGGGAACGCATCCTGCATGTCAACGTTATGGGTACATATTACGTGACACGTGCTGTCCTTCCAAGCATGATCAAGGAAAGTAGCGGCAGCATTATCAATATTGCTTCCACTGCAGGTGAGCGCGGATTTGCTACAGGTTCGGCATACTGTGCATCCAAGTTTGCGCTACTCGGTATGACCGAATCTCTAATGCAGGAAGTGCGCAAATCCAACATTCGTGTGACCGCACTGACACCAAGCACCGTTAATACGGAGCTTGCGACTAATGCCGGACTGAAAATTGGCGACGAAGATCGCATGATGCAAGCGGAAGATGTAGCAGAACTTGCACTCGCAACGCTCAAGCTGTCCGACCGTGTCTTTGTCAAAGCAGCAGGCATCTGGACGACTAATCCGCAATAGGCAGATTCTCCCTCTGTCTTTTCTAACGAATCTCTGCGACGTTATTTCGCTAAAAGTCTGTGAACTGTAGCCAAAATACACACACAGCAGTGAAATAAAGCGTATGAGGTTCGTTACATCTCTGCACCTGCTTAAAATCACCTAATAGAGCTCGCTCAGTTCGTTAGAAATATAAAAGGACGTTTCCCATTGTACATGTATGCAGGTTCGCATGTTCATGACTTGGGAGCCGTCCTTTTTTTATTCTACAAATGATCCAGACCCAATTCTTTGGACACCGCAATGAGCACCACCGCAGGCTCCTCACCGATATTGGTCACTTCATGGGGCACGATCGCATTCCAGGTAAACGAATCACCCACTTCCAGAATTTCCACATCTTCACCTTGTTGCGCACGAATCATGCCCTGCAATAAAAGATGACTCTCTTCTCCCGCATGTTTGCTTACCCCGGTCGATGCACCTGGCGGCAACTCCACAATGGACATACGCATCGCACCTTTGGCTGTAAGATGCTGCACTTTGATCTGTCCGCTTCCGGCCGTTGTTTCCTTGCGCTCGTTCTTACGTACCACATTCATCCGTTGCTCCGGTGTCAGCAGCAAATAGGGAAGTGGCACTTCCAGATAATCCGCAATACTTTCCAGCGTAGCAATGGAAGGTGACGTTTTGTTATTTTCCACGTTGCTGATAAAACCTTTGGACAACCCCGTTCCCTCGCACATCTGCATGATCGTAATCTGTTTCTGTTTGCGGATCGTACGAATAGCCAAGCCAATATCCATATCGCGTCCCTCCCTTCTATTGATTTTCAAACACTAGACGTCCGCTTCGCTTCTTCAGGTTATCTATTCGGCGCTTGTCTCAACAAATATAATTCGATTACCAAACGGATCTGTCACGGTCATTTCTCTTGATTGCCAAGGGGTCTCCTCTATACCGGGTCTCGCATTTTTGTACTCTTTCTGACGAAGTGCACCATGGAATGTATCCAAGTTATCTGTTTCCACGCGCAAGGCAGCTCCAGGTGTACAATCTCCATGATGTTCGGACAGATGAATCACGATGGAATCGAGTGAAATCTGCATATATAAGGGCATATCTTGCTCAAATCGATGTTCCCAATCCAATTGGAAACCGAGGTATTCAAGGTAGAACTCTCTAGCTTTATTTTCATCAAATATTCTCAAAATAGGCACGATACTCTTTAACATCCTGATCACGTCCTCGGGAATAAGATATGAACCCTGCGCAGCGGCATTTATTGTAGATACATTCAAGATTTTTTATAAACAACATATATTCATCATACAAAAAAAGTATTGACCCTACAATCAAACCATGATAAATTTTGTTCATAAATAAGAATATTTATTTCATATTGGTGAACTTTATTGTCAGAACGATATATTTAATTCATTCCTCTTCAGGTGGTGTTTTCAATGAATTCTCCTTATATACATGAAGTCCGATTACCGTCTCATTACAATCCAGATCAACGTTATCCTGTCATTTTCGCCTTACATGGCATGGGATCAGATGAGCAAGATATGCTTCGTTTAATGGAGCCTATGCAGTCTGATTTTATTATTGTTGCCATCCGTGGGCCTATCGTTCAGGGTAGTGGTTATGCTTATTTTCAGATCAAAAGCATTGGCAACCCCATCCGTGAATTGTATGATGCCTCCGTTCAGGGGCTGCAACAGTTGATTGTTGATCTGTCCGCCAAATATGCTATTGATCCCAAGCGGCGTTATATCGCCGGATTCAGCCAGGGCGCCATTATGGCCATGACCCTATCGCTGATTATGGGAGATGCAATTAAAGGCATTGTAGCGATGAGTGGGTACATCCCGCAATTTGTGAAAGACGAGTACAAGCTGCAACCCGATTCGGAGCTGTCTGTGTTCATCTCGCATGGGGATCAGGATCATCTATTCCCGCTGCAACTGGGCGAAGATAACGCCAATTTCTTCCGTCAACATACCGATCACGTCACATATTTACCTTACAACGGTGGGCATCAGGTGACCCCCGATCTATACCAACAATTCCAACACTGGCTTCGGACGGATGCAAATCTGACTACCGATGAATCGAAAGGACTGAATTCATAATGATGCCATCTCTGTTTATTGCTCACGGTGCCCCATCACTGGCACTGGAGGAGAATGTGTACACTGAATTTTTGCAGAAACTTGGACAGGAACTGCCGAAACCCAAAGCAATCGTATTGTTCTCTGCTCACTGGGAATCCACAACTCAGCTTGTATCCTCGGTAGCCAACTATGAGACCATTTATGATTTCGGAGGTTTCCAGCCCGAGCTGTATCAGATCAAGTACCCGGCTCAAGGACAGGCAGAAACCACTGCGGAAGTGGAGCGCCTATTCGCAGAAGCAGGGATTCCAGTACAGACCGATGACGTCCGTGGCCTGGATCACGGCGCTTGGGTTGTTCTGCGCCTGCTCTACCCGGATGCGGATATTCCCGTAGTTGCCTTGTCCGTGAATCGATATCTGACAGGTGAGCAGCAATATCAGGTCGGACAGGCGCTCGCTTCCTTGCGTGAGCAAGACATACTCGTCATTGGCAGCGGCGGGACCGTTCACAATCTGCGTCGATTGAACTGGGAAAGTAACGGCGTTGACCCGTGGGCATCAGAGTTCGACAACTGGCTGCATGACAAGCTGGTGAGTTGGGATACGGAGTCTCTCTTCTCCTATGATAAACTGGCACCTTCAGCTCAAGCCGCCGTGCCTACACCGGAGCATTTTGTACCGCTGTTGCTCGCCATGGGTGCGGGAGATCAGAACAAACAGGCATCGCTCCTGTTCAAAGCCTATCAGTATGGTAACCTGAGCTTGTCCTGCTGGAAGTTTGAATAAAGAGGATTATGTAAAACGAACTAAAGTATTTACACTCGTTACTCCGATGACAGAACAACCTTCCGATCGCTGTTATCCCCAGATTTTTTTATTTACTTTATATAAAGGTGAAAATCTGGGGATAAGCGTATGCTTCCGATGTAGCTTTCTTGCAGAAAGCTTTTAGGCGAACACTTCGCTTCTTCAGGTTATTTCTGCCCTCTACGTTTTCGTGTAAAAGATTAGTTTCTTTTATAAAGTAGATAAATAACTAGCGTGAGTTACAGGGAATGCCCCTGTTACTCACGCTTTATTTGTTGTTACCGCCCTTGAATAATGAGACCATTGTAGTATGTAAAGCAAGGACTCCGGTTTCTTGTGTGCTTTTCCGGATTATAACTATAATATGAGGTGAAATCAGGCACAGTTTGCTCACATACAATCACCATATTATCTGAATAGCTCATACGGAGGGAATTGGATGCCAGAACAGCGTATATATGAATTGATGGATGAACTGGATATGTTGCTGGAGGAGAAGGTACAGGATGAGGAAAACCGGGAACTCTTGGAGGCTTATCGCGAGTTTGAAGGCGTGACGGATGAGCAGCTTGACGCATTCGAGCAGGAATACGGTATTCGATTACCTGCTGATTTTCGTGCGTTTTATAAACGTAAAAATGGGAGCGGTTATGCCTTTCACGTCTTGTATCCAAGCCTCGAGGAAGGACGAGAGTCTGAGCCATTTTACCTGTTATCCCTGGAAAAGATTCAAAAGGAGCAGTCCACGCTGGTGGAGAACCGCATGGATGATTATTTTACCGAAGAAGAGATCCGTGAGCTTGATCCCCGAATCAAACCCTACCTTTTTCAAAAGAAATGGATCACGTTTGGCATGCTTGGAGGTGGCTCACTGTATCTGATGTTCGATTTTGATCCGACAGAGCAAGGAACGGTTGGGCAAATTATTATGTATGTACATGATCCGGATTTTGTATATTATGTCGCTGGGACGTTTACGGAACTGTTGGAACAGTCCAACCGGAATTTACGTGCTATTGAGGCCATCGAGTACTGAGATAGTATAACGTATCCAAACTGGCATCAGCCTACTCCCTATGGATCACATGATCAGCATGATGATATGACCTTTTTTGCATAATGCTGGGATATGTCAAAGCGGTTATAATAACATTTAGTGGAAATGCACATGCTGTATAGATAAACTGCCTTTTCTACACCTAATACATTGATCTGGGAGGAACATACGAAGTGGCTGAACAACCGAAGTCTGAGAGCTTTATGTCTCTCGTCAAAAAAGGAAACACATCCTCCGCCGTAGCGATGGCAGGTAATGCTGTTCTTGCTGTGTGCAAAGGGGGAGCCTTCCTATTCAGTGGCAGTGGCGCCATGTTCGCTTCGGCGATGCATTCACTCGCTGATGCCATTAACCAAGGGTTTGTCTTTGTCGGAAGTGTGTTGTCCGAGAAAAACCTACACGCCGCTTCCCGACCGGATTCGGACGGGTCATTAACATTTTCTGCATGATCGCCGTTATTGTGGTGACAATTATGGCCTATGAGACGATCCATGAAGGCATCCATCTGTTGCAGCATCCTGTTGGTCATACAGGCGGTCTCTGGATTAACATCGGAGTGCTTGTTCTAAACATTGTCATTGACGGGGCCATTCTGATCAAAGCCATGAAGGAAATTCTCAAAGAAGCACGCGCACCCAAAGCCGCCGGATTTGCCTTGGTCCCTGCTGCCATCAAAAATGTAGGCCGTGCTGCGCCACCAACCCGTCTCGTATTCTACGAAGATGTTGTAGCAGTACTCGGTGCGACACTCGCCTTGATCTCCGTTGTAGTCATTGCATTGACCAATTTTGCATTGCTTGATGGCATTGTGACAACAATTATTGGATGTCTGATGATCGCTGTAGCCTTCCGGGTTGGTTACGATAATATGATCGGATTGATCGGTGTTGCGGCTCCGCAGGATATTGAGGACAAAGTGTCCCAGACCATTCTCGCAGACACACACGTTGCCGATATTCAGATGATGCGTATCATTCAGGAAGGCCGTTATTATCATGTCGAAGGTCTGATTGAACTGACCAAAGGACTCAGCCTGGCTGATGCGGATGACATCAAGTTCCGTATTCAGGAGAAACTGATGACAAACCCCGACATCGCCGACGCTGCCATCTCCATTATTGAGGATGACGGTGTGAACAGCTGGGGCAAGAAACATTCGGATGTGGTGAAATAACAAGCTTCGCTTTTGATAAAAAAAATAACAGAACCCACTCTTCAACAGAGTGGGTTTTTAGAATGTTCAACTACACCCTCATCTAGGGAGTATAGTTTCTCAAATTTACGTACCTAGACTTTGGTCTAGGTTCATTTTAACTCCAAAGACGGAGGATAGACTTTTCCAGTTCATGGTATGCTGTGAATAACAAAGTAATTGCTCTACATACAACCGTTCGGAAAATTGATCTTGTATTAAGAAGGAGAGATATTATGGCTAAACGTACGATCCTTGCGCCTGTTCTCATTTTGCTGGGCGTGTACCTGATTCTGAACCAGGGAGGTTCACTTGGTCCGGGTACGATCTTTGCGACTTTCTGGCCCACGTTATTCGTGATTCCACTGGGACTGTTCTTCCACTGGCTGTACTTCTCCATGATTGGCAGAGGGGTTGGACTGCTGGTTCCCGGTGGATTGTTGCTCACTGTGGGTATTGTCTGCCAGATCGCTATGTTGTTTAACAACTGGGGTACGATGTGGCCGGGCTTCATTCTGGCTGTTGCTGTGGGTTTGTTCGAATTGTATTGGTTCGGTGGTCGGAACAAATGGTTGCTGATCCCCATTAACATTCTGACGGTGATATCGTTGCTATTCTTCGCTGTGATGTCAATTGGTACGATGCTGAGCAGCTTGAGCTTTATCCAACCGTTCGTGGCGATTGTGTTGATTATGGGTGGGGCATGGATCATGGTAGGTCGCAAAAAGCGCATGTAACCCTTTATTCGTTTCCACTTGATCACTGCGGTGACAGAACAACTTCGGATCGCTGTTATCCCCGGATTTTTTTGAATCCCATCTAGAATGGGAAAATCCGTTGATAAAGGCGACCGCTACGCTTCCTTCGTTTTTTCTGTCCCCTCCGTTAACGTGTGTACGAAAATAATATGACCTGAGCTTTTGCTCTGATGTAGGTAATAGAAAAGGGGTGCTGCTCGTCATTCAAATGAAATGACGAGCAGCACCCCTTTTTGTTTTGTTTTTTCATAATCTAACGAACTGTGCACACGTTATTGGCGGTTATTTACTGTGCATTTTAAACTCCAGGAACAGGTCGTTATAATGCGAGAGCATTTTTTTACCCAGATTATCGTAGACCTCCAGCTTGCCTGTCAGTGTCTCGTCTGGATAGAAGCGTTCATCCTCCGAGATGTCCTCTGGCAGCAGCTTAAGGGCCTCAGCGTTTGGTGTGGAATATCCCACATACTCGGCATTGCGAGCCGCATGGTCTGGGTCCAGCATGAAGTTGATAAACTGGTGTGCCCCTTCAATATTACTCGCCGTCTTTGGAATAACCATGTTATCGAACCAAAGGTTCGAGCCTTCTTCCGGCACCATGTAATCCAGTTTGTCATTCTCATCCATAATCTCGGACGCATCCCCGGACCATACAAGTCCAACCGCCGCTTCCTCGTTCGCAAGCAACATCTTGATCTCGTCTCCGACAATTGCTCTGACGTTTGGTGTCAATGTAGACAGCTTCTTCAGCGCTTCTTGCAAATGGTCTTCGTTGGTATCGTTCAGGGAATATCCGAGACTGTTGAGACCCATACCAATGACTTCACGTGCTCCGTCGAGGAGAAGGATCTGGTTTTTTAGACGTGGGTCCCACAGGTCATTCCAGCTATCAAACGTCAATCCATCCACCAGCTCAGGATTGTACACAACCCCTACCGTTCCCCAGAAATAAGGGATGGAGTAATTGTTGCCTTCATCAAAGGACAAGTCCATAAACCGTGGATCAATGTTGTCCAGATGGGTCAATTTGCTATGATCGAGTGGAACGAGCAGGTCTTCTTCTTTCATTTTGCTAATTGCATATTCGGAAGGAATCGCCACATCAAATGTGGTTCCCCCCTGCTCAATCTTGGTCAACATCGCTTCATTGGAGTCAAACGTCTGATAGATAACCTTAATGCCGGTCTCGTCCTCAAACTCCTTGAGCAGATCGGGGTCGATATAATCGCCCCAGTTATAGATGGTCAGCGTGTTACCGCCAGAATACCCCTGACTCTTATTCAGATACGAAGCCAGGATCATCAGGGCAAACGCGGCCACAAAAACAAGCGCAAATGTCCGTACCAGTTGCTTCATGGACGCAGCCCCTTTCCTCCGGGTGGTATCCGTGTTGCACGGCGGTTAATGAAGTAATATCCCACAACCAGCAACACCGTCAGCAGGAACAATAAGGTGGACAGCGCATTGATGGACAAGGATACGCCCTGCCTTGCTCTCGAGTATATCTCTACAGAGAGTGTAGAATAACCATTACCCGTGACAAAGAATGTTACTGCAAAATCATCGAGCGAGTACGTCAATGCCATGAAGAATCCGGCAAAAATACCCGGTTTCACGTATGGCAACACCACACGCGTCAGAATCTGCCATGAACCAGCGCCCAGATCACGTGCCGCATCCATCAGTGTTGGACTCATCTCCTGCAACTTCGGCAGTACCATGATTACAACGATCGGTACACTGAATGCGATATGAGACAGCAGGACCGAAGTGAAGCCCAGTTTGATGCCAATCATGGTGAACAGAATCAGGAATGACGCACCAATGATGACATCCGGACTAACGATCAGCACGTTATTGAGTGACAGCAACGTATTTTTGGTCCGTTTGCGACGCACATGGTAGATCGCCAGTGCACCTGCTACACCAAGGATCGTCGAGATCGCCGATGACAGGAGCGCAATGATAAATGTATTCAGTACAATGATGAGCAGCCGTGTATCGGCGAACACCTCTCTGTACCATTCGAGCGTGAATCCTTCGAAGCTGCGCATATGGCCGCCACTATTGAAGGAATAGAAGATCAGATACGCAATCGGTGCGTACAATATGGCGAATACAACGGCCAGATAGACGTTAGACAGCTTTCCGTTTCTTCCCATTACGCACCTCCTTCTTGCCTGATCCGGTCAGGAACATAATAATCGCCATCGCAATAATCAAAAAGACGGCAATCGTTGAACCCATTCCCCAGTCCTGGGTGACGAGAAAATGCTGTTCAATCGCTGTTCCCAGCGTAATTACACGGTTCCCCGCAATGAGGCGGGTAATCATGAACAGGGACAGCGCAGGAATAAATACAGCCTGACAGCCTGATTTCACTCCACTAATCGTCAGCGGAAAGATAACCCGGCGGAATGTCAGCCACGATGAGGCTCCCAGATCCCGGGCCGCGTAGATCAACGATGGATTCATCTCTTCCAACGCATTGAAGATCGGCAGGATCATGAATGGAATGAAGATGTACACCGAGACAAAGATAAAGCTGAAATCGGTGAACAAAATCTGCTGTGTACCAATACCCACGACTTCAAGCAGGGAGTTGGTCAGGCCGTACGTTCCAAACAGGCCGATGAAGGCGTACGCTTTTAACAAGAGATTGATCCAGCTTGGAAGAATGATCAGCAGCAACCACAGCTGCTTGTGCTTCGTCCGGGTCAGCATATACGCCGTTGGGTAGGAGATCAGCAATGAGAACGCCGTAATCAGAAATGCATACCAGAACGAACTTAGAGTCATCTGCAAGTACACCGGTGTGAAGAACCGGGCGTAGTTGCCAAACGTGAAGTTACCCTCCACATCAAAGAATGAATAATAGATGACCAGCAGAACCGGCGCCACAACAAACAACACCATCCATAATACATATGGAATCAGATACGCATTGCGTGTGCTGGCCTTAGTCTGCATGAGCGGCCTCTTGGTAGGCTTCGAGTCGTTTGTCGAACTCTTCTTCGGTCTCGTTAAAGCGCATGACGTGTACAGCTTCCGGGTCAAAATACAGTCCAATCCGTGCGCCTACAACGGCTTTCTTCGTTGAATGAACAAGCCACTCATTGCCCGCATCGTCGTAGGTGGATATCTCGTAATGCACCCCGCGGAATAACTGGGAGTCCACATTGACCTTCAGCTTACCCTGTTCTTCGGTTGTAATCTCCAGATCCTCTGGACGAATAACAATCTCTACCGGCTCGTCCGGCTGGAGACCCTGATCGACACACTCGTGCTGTGCGCCAGCGAATTCCACCACAAAGTCCTGCTTCATTTTGCCCGATACAATGTTCGATTCCCCGATAAAGTCTGCTACAAAACGGTTAATCGGCTCATCATAGATATCATTCGGTGTACCGCTTTGTTGGATCACGCCGCCATTCAGGACAAAGATCTCGTCGGACATCGCCAAGGCTTCTTCCTGATCATGTGTAACAAAGATAAACGTAATACCCAGTCGCTGTTGCAACTCACGCAGCTCATACTGCATTTCGGTCCGCAACTTCAAATCGAGTGCCGAGAGCGGCTCGTCCAGCAGCAGAATTTCGGGTTCGTTCACAATCGCGCGTGCAATCGCAACACGTTGTCGTTGTCCGCCGGACATTTCGCCAATTTCACGGTTTTCATAACCGGACAGATTGACGAATTTGAGGGCTTCCAACACTTTGCTGCGAATTTCAGCCGTTTTCATCTTTTTGATCCGCAAACCAAAGGCTACGTTCTCAAATACATTCAAATGTGGAAATAACGCGTAATCCTGAAATACGGTATTCACCTGCCGCTGGTGGGCAGGCACCCGGTTGATGAGCGCACCGTTAAAATAAATACTGCCCTGTGTCGGTTCCGCAAAACCGGCAATCAGCCGCAATATCGTTGTTTTCCCGCAGCCCGATGGGCCAAGAAGCGTATAAAATTTACCCCGCTCAATCTCAAAGCTGACTGCCTTCAATACGGCTTCATCCTGATCGTATTGCTGAGTCACCGCTTCGAAGCGGATAATCGGTTGTTGTTCTGACATGCTTCACATCGCCCCCTTATACTTGAGGTACCTCTTAAGTCTGTACACTTTTCGTTCATGCATCCTTATAGATAACCCATCTATTATATATGATTCAGGTATATCCGCAATGGTTTTGATGTAAACGCCGCATGTCATTTCTTCTTATTTTCAAAAATCCTGCATACATTACGGGTAATGTCGATAATACGTACCCATATGGAGTAAATGAAGAATTTTTAGGATTCCATTTTATGTGTGAGAGGAGTCTTGGCTCTTGGATATTCGTTGTAACCTGCCTTTGCTGATGACCATTTGTTTCTTAAGTCAGATGGGCGGATTCATGATCCTGCCCCTGTTTCCTTTGTTTATTGAGGAATTCGGCCTGTCCGGCTGGATGATGGGGGTTATTTTTGCGCTTTTTTATGTGGGGAAAGTTCTTGGGGGCATTCCTGCAGCGGCAATCTATAGAAAGCTCGGAGGGAAAAAGGCGCTTATCCTGATGCTGTTACTACTCGCGGTCTGTATGGGTGGCTTCGCGCTGTCTTCTGCTGCCGTTTTATTCGGTTTGCTCCGGTTGCTGCAAGGGCTCGCTTCCACTGGCCTTACCGTGGTCGTACGTTCCATCATCGGGGATGGGGGCAGTGTAGACAACCGCGGCCTGTACAATGGATATATCAGCAGTAGTGAGGGAGGCGGTATGGTACTCGGTCCGGTCATAAGTGGCTGGCTCGCATTGCATTGGCCCTTGTCGGTGCCTTTTCTGCTCGTTACCGTCTGTTGTCTGATGGCCGTGGTTGCTGCGATGGGGATGAAGACAACGGCACAAGCTAGAGCTACACATGAATCTGGGGGGACGTTAAGTGATTATCAACTAGAAGAACCTTCGGCTACTGTGAACCAAGAACCTCTGGACAACTTAACACATTCACTACTCCACACGAATGATGTTTCAGATGATGACACTATTATTGACTCCCCTCCTCATACTACTATAACTGCTGCTCCTTTATCTTCATCACCGTCTGATGCAAAGTATACTCAAGTTGAGTATACCTCCCTATCCAATCAAGCTCCCGGATCAACAACGATTGGCCCAACTACAGAGCTTACCCAGCGTCAACAGCTTCTCGGCTACGGCACAGTACATTTTCTGGAGATGAGCGCGTATGCGGTATTCCTCACCTATTTTGCACTGTATGCAGCTCACATCATGCATTGGGACCCGTTTGCAACCAGTCTCGCCTTCACCGTCTCCGGGATTTCTACGCTCGCCGCTGCTCCCTTTGTTGGTTATCTCTCTGACCGGATGGGCGATCGTCTGTTGCTTTGCATGCTCGGCATGTTCCTCATTGGAATCGAAGTTGCTGTATTTCTAAGCACGTCCTCCCATCTATGGGTCTACGTCGGCATGTTGATTGGCGGGGTGGGTGGTGCATGTTACATGGATTCGTTCTTTGCCCATATTGGTGATCATATCCCGGACGAGAGTCGAAGCTCTGTCATAGGCAAAATTGTCTCAGCTGCCGAGATCGGCTCCATCGTGTCTCCACTGGTTGCAGCACTACTTATGGAGGTTGGCTCGCTGTACTCCGTGTTTATATTCAATCTGGTGCTGATTGCTGCTGCCATTGTAGTTCAGGCTGCGATGCGTAGTCGATATCGATTGAAAGAGGGTTAACTCATCATTTGATAAAAAAGGATCACAAAAAATAACCCGTCTGCACAATTTAATGTGCAAACGGGCATTTCATTGGTGCCTCACCAGCCTGTGGCTGGTCATTCTCTACCTGTGCATTCTGCTGCTCGCTGCTTCGCAACTCTGCGGCAGATGCCACGCCATCTTTCAGCGTATACGCCTGATCCTGATGGAAAAAGTTAGGCTTCACGATCTCATTACGATAAGAGCTGTGGAAAATATGCGTTGTCGCTGGAGACACTGGCGGAATCAGCCACACCCAATCCCCGGTCAGCTCACGCCCAGCCTTCTCTTCCCGCTGTTCAAACATAGCAAATTGCGCTGCCGCCGTGTGGTGATCCACAATGCTCACGCCTGCTTTTTTGAAAGAATGCAGCACAGCTACATTCAGCTCCACCAACGCACGGTCCTTCCACAATGTCGTTTCACTTGACGTATTCAATCCAAACGCTGCCGCCACCGCAGGCAGCTTGTTATATCGAAACGTGTCCGCCAGATTACGGGCGCCGATCTCGGTACCCATATACCAACCATTGAACGGTGCTGCTGGATAAGATATGCCACCAATCTCCAGTCGCATATCAGCAATCATCGGAACGCCGTACCAACGCATGCCCAGATCGGCAATCCCATCCCGCTCCGGGTGTTCGATCATCACTTCCACAATCTCTTCTTCTGGCACAACATACCACTCTGGGGCTTGTCCTTGTGCCTGAATAATGAGCGGTAACACATCATAGGAGCTACCTGCCCCTTGCCAGCCAAGTGACATCGCCGCCTTGGTCAGTTCCACCGAAGCAGGATCTCCAATAATACCTTGCTCTGTCTCATATCCCGCATAACGAATGAGCTGATGATTCCAGAGTCGTACCGGAGCTCCATTCGGCCCATCCGGTGGAAGAATGGTAATCATCGGGATTACTTTGCCTCCGTTGGATGCCACATGAATATGATTCAACACAGCTTCTGCTGCCGTCCCTGCCGTATCGGCATGACGGGCATCCACGATCCGAAGTTTATCCCAGAACAGCCGCCCGATACAGCGGTTGCTGTTCCGCCATGCCATTTTACAACCCTGCTCCAATTCCTCTTTGGTATGCACATAAGTACCGGTTACTTCGATCTCTCCAATAACAGCAACAAGCCGGGCCTGTGCGTCTTCACGCGAATGGCCCAGCTCTTCATAACATGTATATATAAACCGTTCAGCTTCTTCCTGCAATTGTTCCAGGTCTGACCGCATCGTTCATTCCACCATTCTGTACATCTTGAATGCCATCATTATACGGCAAGCGCACCGGATTTGTAAGCGAACGGACACTTTGTTCACGGACTCTACATATCGTTGTCAGGATGTAGGGTGACTTTGCTTATTTGCCCAGAAATGCGTTTAACATCCAGACCTCTTTATCCAGGGCAGCGGTGAAACCAATCAGCATATCTTCCGTTGCGTTATCCTCTGCTTCTCCCGCTTCGTGAATGCCTTGATGAATCACTTCCACCATCGTACGCAGATCAGCAACCACCGACTCTACCATACGTTCAGCAGACAACTGTCCTTGTGCCTCTTCAATCGGAGACAGACGTAACTGTTCACCCATCGTAGCCACCGGACGTCCACCAATAGCCAGCAAACGTTCTGCAACTTCGTCCATATTTGCCGTAGCCAAATTGTACAGCTCTTCGAATTTGGCATGCAGTGTGAAGAAGTGAGGTCCTTGGACATACCAGTGGAAGTTATGCAGTTTCGTGTACAGTACAGACCAGCCTGCGATCTGACGGTTCAGAACCTCTTGAAGTGCTGTAGCGTTGTTGGCAAAAGTGTTGTTTCTAGTTTGGATTGTGCTCATGGAATTTATCCCCTCTCGAATATAAAAATAGAATTTGAATTTTATGATGGATTACTTTGGTTCGCTTCTTTTAATTTAGACTTAATCTAAATCTTGTTTTAATTATAACACCGCATATACTGTTTGGGAAGGCTCCGAACTACTCTTTCAAATGAAGATTTCATGAAGCACTGCTTCATAGAAACATTGGCATAGGCTAAGTAAAAAAGATGATTTTAAGCAAACTCTCCCCAACCTATTGGAGTTATGATAGACTCATCTGATCGGATTATCCATAAATTAGTGGAATAGTATGATACCCATCATAAAGATAGTTACCATTATAGGAAGTTAACTTAGTCACTATTGCGGAGGTAAACATGAGGATATTTCAATTTAAACAAGAGTCAGGGAAAAAGATTACCAAATTCGATTCTAATTTTGTAATGTCACGTATTACGCAGACTAACAAAGCAGCTCATATCGGATGTATGCACTTGGCTGAAGGTGGAGTAGTAGGTTATCACCAAGCTGTGGTTCCTCAACTACTTTTGATCGTAAGTGGAGAGGGCTGGGTAAGAGGTGAAGCAAATGAATACATCAAAGTGCATTGTGGCGAAGCCGTACTCTGGGATAAACATGAATGGCACGAAACCAAAACAGAAGCTGGACTCATGGCAATTGTAATTGAAAGCGAGGAGTTAGACGCCTCATTATTGGTGCCTTTATAGAAAGTACAATTAAAAAAAAGCAGACCTGCACCTAAAAACGGTAACAGGACTGCTCCTTTAAACATAAATCTCCTTAAACTCGAACATATTCAAAAGTCAGAATACGACTGATTTCTTCATAACTCCGTGCTACAAAATGGGGCTGATGATCGGACTCCGGCAATGCCTCCCGATGATTGAACCAGATAATTTTCCACCCCGCATCGACTGCACCTACCACATCATTACGCCACGAGTCGCCAATGTAATAGCTGGAACGAGCATCTGTCCCGGTCTGCTTATTCACATATTCGAACAACCTGCGATCCGGCTTCGCATAACCAGTCGTACCGGAGATGAAGATCAGATGCTCGTCTACGAGACTGATCACATCCAGTGCTTCAAGCTTGCGGCGCTGATGCTCTCCTTCTCCATTGGTGATTAGACCAACAGTATGGCCTTCTGCCTGAAGTCTTCTTATCAGCTCATATGCTCCTTCAAAAGGCATAATCTCAAATTGTCTGCTCAGATACTGTGCTTGCAGTTCTTCAGCCTGTCCCGATTGTAGGGGAAGTCCAAACTCCTCCATCGTCAACTCAAATCTTTGACGGCGCATTCTCTCCACCGCATCCGGCTCCGGAACAGCTGACAGATCTTCTTGTGCAGACAACCAGTCACTGTAATAACGAAAACGGTGATAGGCCTCAGCAAAAGGGAAATCATCCGGCAGGCCGAGAACGTCCTGCAACGCGCCACGAAGCGGCTGCAAGTGATCATATAACGTATCATCCACGTCGAAAAATATCGTTTTAGCATTATGATTATTGGATAACATGAACTACTGTCCCCCTCACTTCCATCAAATAATACGAGTATATTTTAGTCAGAAAAATACGTTCCATATGATTACAGATATTACAATCCCATAAATCTTCGTGATATAATTAAACAACAACTATTGGAGCTGATTTCACTATGAGAGATTTGCTTGATCCTAAAAACGACTTCGTGTTCAAACGCATCTTTGGTAGCGAAGAAAATAAGGATGTTCTGCTTGCTTTCTTGAATAGAACATTTCAAGAAGCTGGAGAGCCACGACTTACTGAAATTGTACTTATGAATCCGTACACAGACAAAGATTCTCCTCAGGACAAACAATCCATATTTGATATCCAGGCTAAGACAGCCGAAGGCAATCTGATCAATATTGAAATGCAGTTATTCAACCGATATGATAATGAAAAACGTACCCTGTATTATTGGAGTAAACAATACTCAAGTCAGCTTACTGAAGGTAATGCATATAAAAAATTAAAGAAATGTGTCACAATTAATATTTTGAATTTTTCTGTTCTTTCAACCGAACGTTATCATAACATATTTCATTTACGGGAAGATAACACGGGAATTCCTCTGACGGATGATCTCGAAATACACTTTCTGGAATTATCTAAACTTGATCAAGAATATACGATCAACTCTGGTGGCTTGTTAAACTGGTTACTTTTCCTCAAAAGTGACAATACCGAGAATTGGGAGGTGCTAAAAATGCAGGAACCTGAACTGGGCAAAGCAATGACTGTTCTCGAATTTCTTAGTCAGGACAAGGAAGCGCGACGACGCTACGAAATGAGGCAAAAAGCTTTACATGACGAGGCATCCCTACGTGAGGGTGCCAGAGAAGAAGGCGAACGCCAAGGAAAACTTGAAATAGCTTCTAAAATGATTGCCAAAGGTATGGATTTGGAGTCAATTTCCGAATTGACGGGATTTTCAATGGAAGAATTGAAAGCAATGAATCCAACTCATTAAATCTTTCTTTGACTTCAAAAAGGCATACGTCCTGTACCCTGCAAGGGGTACTGTACGCATGCCTTTTTATTTTTGATTGAATCCTTAAAGTTTTATCCGCCAAAAGCTTAAATTCTACTCCACTATCAAACAATCTAATTGAAGGTACATCACAGAATGTGTGTATTCTAATTAGATTACTAACGATACAACCTTACCTGCATTCACATCAATCAGGCCATGGTCCGTGATCTTCAGCGCCGGACTTACCGCAAGAGAGTGAGTACTGATCGACATGATCGGGTTGTAATGTACATATCCAAGAGACAACATCGCTGCTCTCAATTCCTTCACTTGATGGGACACTACTGCCAGTGGTTCCTCCGTCAAAATGCCACCTACGGGAAGTTCCAGATGGGACAGCACCTTGCCGTCTTCCACCACACAGAAGCCACCCTGGCTCGAAATTACTGTGTTAGCTGCCAATATCATATCTTCACGATTACGTCCTACAATCAGCAGGTTGTGATTGTCATGTGAATATGTCGTTGCAATAGCACCGCGTTTGATGGTGTCTCCACCGATCAGACCATGTGCACGATTGCCGTTTACACCATAACGTTCAAAGGTAGCAATTTGTGCATATCCGCTTTCTTCCCATAACAATTCGCCATCCGCAGACTGAATCGGTGCAATATGTTCTTCCACAAAAGTAGAACCATCCTTCACCATCATGACACGGCATTGGTATTCACCTTCACCAGCGAGTTCAACACCTGATCCACTGACTTTTGGGTCTGACAACTGAATTGCAAAATCTGTTACGCCCAACTTCTCCAACTGTACACTCTTATAGAAGTGAGGTGGGAACTGCCCGGTTATGCGTTCCTGCTTATACGGTTCGTAATCGTCATAAGCTTTGCGGCCGTTTTTGTACACCTGATCAATAGAGAGCTCCTCCAGGTTGGATAACAAAACATAATCGGCCACTTTTCCTGGGGCCACGCTGCCACGATCGGTCATTTTCATCCGGGAAGCAGGGGTAGATGTTGCGGCGTAGATCGCATCTTCCGGACGCATCCCCATCTGAATCGCTTTACGTACGATATGATTCAGATGACCATGCTCCACCAGTGAATCCGGCATCACATCATCCGTTACGAAGCAGAAATGCTGCGCCACATCATGTTGAATCAGATACTCCATGACTTCCGGGGTCATTGATTTCTCCTGAATTTCAATAAACATACCTGCCGCAATTCGCGCCTGTAATCCCTCAATGCTCTGATGGGTATGATCGGAATCAATACCTGCGTAGATCAGTCGATGCAGATCGAGTCCAAGCAGTTTCGGTGTATGACCTTCGATCACCAGATCCGGATAGTTTTTGCGAATATGCTGTAAAATCTGGTTGGTCTTGCACTCCGGATCACGAATGACATCGACATAGTTCATGATCTCGCCCAGACAGATGATCTCGCCAGTGGCGAGCAACACGTCCATATCTTCGATTTCAATCGAACCGCCTGTTGTCTCCATCGGGGTTGCCGGAACGGAACTCGGGATCGCATAGAACATGTCGACCGTCGTCTCCCGACTCACAGCCATCATCTCCTGCACACCCTCCAGCCCGAATACATTCGCCATCTCATGCGGTTCTGCTACAATGGACGTTACCCCGCAGCCAATCAGACCATGAGAAAAGGTTTCCGGTGTCACCATCGTGCTTTCGATATGCAGATGGATATCGATCAAGCCAGGAATCATGTATCTTCCTCGCGCATCGATGACTTCGTCTGCCTGAATCATCTCAGGCCCACCGGGTCCAACATACAGGAATCTGCCGTCCAACACAGCGACGTTGTTCATTTCAAACCGTTTATAATAACTGTTATACACATGTACATTCATAATTAGTTGATCTGCACGCATGGGGCATAATCTCCTTCTTCACAAACATTTCACCGCGATCCGGACTAGACAATGAACCTGTACTTTAATCTGATGCAATGCACTTGATTGCGTACCACTGCCTCGTCCGGAATCATCGTATGAATTGTCTTCTTTACTGCTCTTATCTACTCAAGCTACTCCCTACATTCACGACTACTCTACCAATACAAGCTTGTCCTGTGGGAAAATCAAGCTAACACGCTGCCCACTAAGGTACGGTGTTTCCATCTCCTGATTGGCTGTAAAGTCACCCAGCTCCGTCTCAATTACATACTGATAACTGCGTCCCAGATACGTGCTGACTTTGATAATCCCCGGCAAAGCATTCACCACATCCGCAGAGGTATCTCCACTAACGATCAGATCATCCGGGCGAATCGCGCCTTTACGTGCACCAGGACGTGCTGTTCCGGGATGCGCGGTTGCTGTAAACGTGCGTCCACCTGCGGTCAGGGTAATCACTTCACCTGCATCCGTGCGCTCCGCGAATTCAATGAAATTATGGAACCCGATGAATCGTGCTACAAACTCCGTTGCCGGATATTTGAAAATGGTTTCCGGGCGGTCAAGCTGCTCGACCACGCCTTTGTTCATAATCGCTACCTGATCCGAGATCGAGAAGCACTCTTCCTGGTCATGAGAGACATACAGCGTTGTAATGCCCAGCTCTTGCTGAATGCGGCGAATCTCCACCCGCATGTTGAGGCGCAGGTTAGCATCCAGGTTACTGAGCGGTTCGTCGAACAAGAGCAGGTCAGGTTCAATGACCAATGCGCGGGCAATCGCCACACGTTGACGCTGTCCACCGGACAGTTCTTGCGGAAAACGTCTCTCAAATCCATTCAGGTTAACGACTTCAAGGATTCGCATCACACGGGAAGAGATATCCTTGTCTTTTACCTTACGCATCCGCAGGCCAAAAGCCACGTTGTCATAGACAGACAGATGCGGGAATAACGCATAACTCTGAAATACAAATCCGAAGTTCCGCTTGTTCGCCGGAACCTTCGTATAATCCTTGCCGCCGAACATAAACTTGCCCTGTGATGCTTCCAGAAATCCGGCGATGAGGCGCAGCGTAGTTGTTTTGCCGCAACCGCTCGGTCCGAGCAGGGAGAGCAGTTTACCTTTTTCCAGCTCCAACTGAAAATCCTTCAGGATTGTCTGCTTATCGTATGCCACGGATACGTGGTCTAATGTCAGCAATGCCATAGCGTTCTGCGCCTCCAATTAACGTTTAGTAAAGTATGAAAACCCGCCCATGATCCGTTCGATCACGAACATTAAGAGTCCAGTCAGTACCATCAATAGCACGGAAATCGCTGCAATTGTTGGGTCAAAATAATTCTCCACATACGTCAGCATCTGGATCGGTAATGTGCTTACCCCTGGTCCGGTCATGAATACCGAGATGTCCACGTTGTTGAAGGACTCCAAGAAGGCAATCAACACCGCCGCGATAATTCCTGAGCGGATGTTAGGAAGCACGATCGTGAAGAACGTTCTTACCCGTCCCGCACCAAGACTCAGCGCAGCTTCTTCCACTGCAAAGTCAAAGCTCGACAGACTCGATGCGATAACCCGAATGATAAATGGAAGCATGATAATCGTATGACCAATCAACAATCCGAGGTACATCGGCAGATGGTAGATTACGATCAGGTATTTCATCAATGTAAAACCAAGCACGATTCCCGGGATCAGTACCGGGGACAGGAACAGTGCGTTCAGCACGGACTTGCCTTTGAAATCGTAACGACTGAGTGCATACGCAGCCGGAACTCCGAGCACCAGCGCCAATAGGTTCCCCAGCAGGGAAATGATAATGGACGTCTGGAATGTGCGGAGGAAACCGCCTGTGTTGAAAATATTCTCATACCAGCGGAGGGAGAACCCTTCCGGCGGAAATTTGAGTACCGTTCCCGGTTCAAACGAAGTGACCGATATGATCAGAAGCGGGCCCAGCAGAAAGATAAAGACCAGCAGACTGAACAGGCCCAGCCCGATATGTTTCTCCCGCATATGTCTACCCCTTCGGATTTAAAGTTTTGGCCATTTTGTTCATGACACCGACGACGACAAATGTAATCACAATCATAATCGCGGCAACAACCGAGGCCAGATACCAGTCGTTGAGGGTCATGGCGTTCTGATAAAGGAACGTAGCAATTACACGCTGCTTGCCTCCAAGGAGAGCAGGTGTGGTATACGCCGTCAGGCTTCCGACAAAGACAAGCACGGCTCCGATCACAAGTCCTGGCACAGCCAGTGGGAACACGACCCGGCGGAATGCCGTAATGCGCGATGCCCCCAGACTTTGTGCTGCTTTGAGCAGGTCACCGTCTATGTTCTCCAGCACGCCCACCAAAGAGATAATCATCAGTGGCAGGAACAGGTGCGTCAGACCGATCATCATGGCTGCCGGCGTGTACAGAATGTCCAGCGGCTTGTCCACGATACCCAGACCAACAAGGGTGTTATTGATCAGCCCTTTGCGTCCAAGAATGATCATCCAGCTAAACGAGCGCACGACCGGGCTCGTCAGCAGTGGGAAGATCGCCAGTGCCAGCAAAATGCCTTTGCGGCGCGGCGCTTTCTGCGAAATATAATAAGCTGTCGGGAATCCGAGCACCACACAGACGATGGTGGTGACCACGCTGACTTGCAGCGTCGTAAGCAATATTTTCAAAAAGTATGGGTCTCTGAAAAAATGCATGTACCCTTCAAACGTGAAGGAGTTTTCTTGGAAAAACGTCGACCCGATCGTCAGGACAATCGGAATGATCATAAATGCCGCCAAAAACACGAATCCCGGCAGCAATAGCCAGTAGATTACTGATTTCTTCATCGCGATACTCCTGACTTGTAAATTTAATTCGAGATTGATACTTGAATACTCCGATTGCAGTACCGTCCTTCGATCCCTGTTATCCCCCGATTTATTGATTCACTTTCATAGGTAAAAATCGGGGGATAAAGGGGAACGCTTCGCTTCTCCAGATCGGTTCTGCACTCTCCGCAATCGTATAAATATCTAATTGGGGCAGAGCAACTACGCGTTTAACGCGTTGATAAACAGTTCAAGGAAGCTTTCTGCGTCTACAGTTTCGCAGACGAGGGTGTTGGGCTGCTCGCCCAAACGGTTTTGGAAGTCACATACCATCTGACCATCGCACAGGCGGCTGGCGGTTTCGACATCGACATAATACGATTTACGTCCAACCAGTTCTGGGGCAAGGGCTACGCCTACGGCCAGTGGATCATGCAACGCGCAAGCGCGAACACCGTTCATTTGTTCGTAACGGTTGATGTAAATCTCCGTGCTTTGAGCGACGTATGCGCGCAGTGCAGGATCAGTGAGACGCTCAATTGTTGCTTCATTTAGCAGCGTTTGACGCGTTACATCCAATCCGACTTGGGTAAGCTTCTCGATGCCTGCGTGCAATACGATGCGTGCGGCCTCTGGATCAGCGTATGTGTTGTACTCGGCTGTCGGTGTAATATTGCCATGTCCACGAACTACGCCACCCATGAAGATGACTTCCTTCAATAAAGAAGGTAATTCAGGACACTTCATCAGCGCGAGTGCCAAGTTCGTTAAGGGTGCGGTCATGATTAATGTCAGTTCGCCCGGATATTGCTTGGCTTGTTCCACGATAAAGTCTGGCGCAAAACCTTCCTCGGCTTTCTTAGACACGGCCGGATCAGGCAGCGCACCGCCCAATCCGTCCTGTCCATGTACCCGGTGTTCATAATGCGACTTGCGAGTGAGCGGTCCAGCTGCTCCGGCAATGACCGGAATTTCAGGTGCACCCGCGAGTTCAAGAATTTTGCATGTATTCTCTGTTGCCTGCTGGAGTGATACGTTCCCACAGACTGTGGTGATACCGAGAATGTCCAGCTTTCGGCTTTTGACGGCCAGCAAAATCGCCAGTGCATCGTCAATCCCCGTGTCCACGTCCAGAATGATGCGATTTTGCGCTTCACTCATCCGTTCTCAACTCCTATACGGTAATTGGTTGCTTGCTGCAAATGATAAGTTAAACATGTTGATCAAAGATAACTATTTAGTCGGTTACTTGTTTTTATTGTGCAATCTCGCGGTTCCAGCGATCTGTCCAGCCTTTAACCTGTTGATTCACGAATTCCATATCCAGCTTGTTCAGCTTCTCAACAACGTCAGCGCCGTATGTTACGCCTTCTGCTTCTTCAGCAGTCAGTTCAACCTTTGTGTTAACCGGGGAATCGACTTTCGCTTTAGCAGATTTCGCTTGTACATCCTGGCTCAGCTGCCAGTTGATGAACTCTTCAGCGAGCTCTTTGTTTTTGCTGCCCTTCACGACATTGATTGTGTTCATCACGGCATATGCACCTTCGCTAGGTGTAACAAACTTTGCATTAGGCACGGCTGCTTTCAGATCTTTGAAATACATTTCCATGATCGGTCCGCCAGCAATCTCTTCTTGGGAGAACATGTTCACGAATTCGGATGTTTGGCTGTAGAATTTCACTACATTGCCGCTCAGTTTTTTCAGTTCAGCAAATGCCGCATCTTCATTAAATGTATCGTTTCCGGCTACACGGGAAGCTGCATCCACAACCATTGGGCCTGCTGTTGCCGTAATATTCGGGATGGTCAGGTTACCTTCGAACGCCGGGTCCCACAGGTCACTCCATGAAGTCACTTCTTTGGATACGAGATCCGGGTTATAAGCAATACCTAGCTGTCCAACCGTGTAGGCTGGGCCATAATCTTCACCAAGTGGTGCTTTGGCAATATCATAAATGTCATTTACATTTGGAATTTTGGAGCGGTCGATTTTCTCAAACAGACCTTCATCGATACCTTGTTGTGCATAATAATCAGACAGGTAGATGACATCGACATTTGATGTACCTTGACGGATTTTGTTCAGACGTTCAGCGTTATTGCCGACTTCGAGCACGATGTCTACATTATGTTCTTTTTCAAAGGGACCAAATACTTCTTCATTGAAGAAATCTTCCGAGAAGCCCCAAGTGGAGATAACCAATTTGTTCGCTGCGGTTCCCCCACTGCCTGATCCGCCTGTCGCATCATCCGTGCTGCTGCCACAACCTGCAAGTAATACTGATGTCATTGCCACTGCTGCCAAACCGCTAATCCACTTTTTCATCATGATCCTGATTCCCCCTGATATATGTGATGTGTATGAAAAAACAAAAAGAAAAGTGCTCTTGTATAAACAAGAACACTTTTCTTCGTAAACAAAGGAAAGCGACACCCGCTGCCGGTACATCATCGGTTTCTGCTTCAGAATCAATCCGAAGACAGACGCCATCATATGAAATTGTACGGAACCTGATCATGAATCCGGGCTATAACCTCCGTATGGTTCAACAAGAATTAATCCTGCCGCTCCATCCTTAGGCCTGTTCCAGAATCACATTTGTGATTGCCCACTGAGTGGACGCATCATAATCCCGCAATATAGCTTCAATTGGCAAACCCATGTGTTGCTCGAGCTTCTCCCGGAATTTCTTCTTATATAAGACAGACATGCGGAAGTCCACTTCCAGCTTTAAGCCGGGGGCCTCCCCTTCCAGGGCGTCAGAGCGCGGTGAACGTCGGTGCTTCGCGTAGAAGGTCACAATATTCTGGTCAATGGTCACTCTCAGGAGAGTGGTGCCAAATCCGAACAGTTCCTTCGAAATTTCGTTATAATACTGGCACATCTTCTTCTTGCTCTCATTGCTGTCCAGTAGTTCCATGAACTCACCCACATCTCTTACTACCGTACATTCGACGTGTTAACACGATTGATTATACATAAATATACGATCATAGGCAACCCAAAAGATATAGTTAACATGAGAATAACACATAAAAGCGAACGATGAGACATTAACAGCTAAAAACAATTCGTATTAAACCACAGTGAATTTACATTAATATGCCTGCATGTCATTCCTATACTATTGTTGCTTCTACACTCCGTTTTCATACACAGGATTCGAGGCTTTGTTTCAACTTTCCCCAAATGGGTACTAATTCCTGCGAAACATAGACAAACTTCGTCACTAACCGTTAAAATGAGACACAATGTTGACATGTTTTTATTTTCTAGAAATTGGAGGCTTATACCATGAAATGTCCAGTATGTAATCACGAAAATGGAGATGCCCATTTTTGCGAGAGGTGCGGCTCTAATCTAACGCAAACAACCTCATCACCAACTCCTGTACCGAACTCGGAATCTTCTGTTTCCGAACCCGAATATACCCGTTGGTCCAGCACGCAGGCTACCTCTTCCCAGGCATCCGTTCCACCCAACACACCATCTATCTCCATTCACAAGGAACAGGCAAGAGAATCAACAGGTACCAATGACCATGCTTCTGCAGGAGACAATAGCTCCAATCAGTGGAATAATATTGTGCAGAATGAGAAAGTTCAGCAAGCCAAAGAAGTAAGCAAACAGTATCTATCCTATTTCCTCAGTGTATTGGCCCGTCCTTATCAGACGATGAAAACCGTTGGCGACCAGCATTCCCTAAACGGATGGCTAACGATGGCGCTGATTGCAGTTCTATCTTCTACATACTTCTTAATTACCTTTAGTCGCATAGGCATGGACGGCTTGTTCATTGGTGGATTTTTAAGACCGCTATTGTTCACCATCATTATTCTGATTGCCTCTATTGCACTGATGTACGCTATTCTGAAGATTGAAAAAATAACCTTCCGTCCCAAAACACTGGTTGCCCAGTTCGGTACATTGCTTGTTCCTGCTGTAGTATCCCTTGTTCTGGCGAATCTGTTTATTATCATCTCGTATTCCATCGCGATCTCCTTGCTTGCTGTCTCATATACCATTGTCTTTGTCGCTCTAAATTCGGTACTGTTCCAGTATCCACTGAATCGCACCAAAGCAGCTATCGACAGCATGTACAGCGTGCTGATCGCCAATGTGGTCGTGTTCTTTATCGTGTATCGATTGTTGGGTGAGATTGTTATTAGACTAATCGGCCTGATGCTTTCACCTTTTGGACGTCTGTAAAATAGTTCAGTTGGAATAAAACTGTTTACACTCGTTACTTCGATGACAGAACAACCTTCCGATCGCTGTTATCTCCAGATTTTTTTATTCACTTTTACAAAGGTGAAAATCTGGAGATAAAGGCGAAGCATATGCTTCCGAAGCAGCTTTCTTGCAGAAAGCTTTTAGCTTCCGCTTCTTCAGGTTCTTTCTGTCCTCTACGTTTCGTGTAAATGGTTATTTCAATAAATATAAATCTTACTGACTCTTTGGATTTATATTAAGGCCTTCCTTGCTCATGCCGGGAAGGCCTTTTTTAGGTTTTCTATAGCAGCGTTGCGCCGAGCATGTATCATACACTATAATGTGTAGTGCAATAGGTATGTTCTTATTTACGTAACAAACACGGAACTAGCAACTCCCGTTACGTAATGAGTGGATTCACCATTGCCATTAACACTACATTACGTAGTGTATTGATCACTCATTTTACAAAGAAAGCAGAGGAACTCTCTATGGACATGACTCATATGGATCATATGCAAATGGAGCACGATGCAGGTACATCCTACCTGTGGCTCATCGTAGGTGTAATCGTGTTACTGTTCTCCATCGCCGCCTATATCTGGGCATCACGCACACAGGGCAAAATCCTGGGCCACATGAAAAAGAAAGAACTCGCGGACATCCAGAAAAAAAGTCGTTCCCTTCGGCTGGCTGCACACGTAATGATGGCTGTGTCGATTATTACGTTTGGCCTGTTTTTCATGCAAGGTGCAGGTAAAACATATAATGTAGCTGATCTGGAATCCAACGCAACAATCAACGTGACGGACGATAAATATTATGGTGCTGACCATACGGAGGACCCTATCCAATATGAGATGACAATTCCAACATCGGGGCCGCATAATCCGCATGATATCAAGTTTGGATTTTACACCGACTTCCCGGGATATAATTACCTGGTACACAATCTGGAGCACGGGGATATTATCATCTATTATCGTGAGAACGCAAGCGAGGATTTGAAGGAACATCTGAAATACCTAGCCAAATTTCGCGAAGCCGGAGCAGGTATTCTGGCTGTACCCAACAAGGATATTCCTGAAGGCAGTGAAGTCGTGGTGACCGCATGGACCAAAACGATGAAGCTCGACCAATTCGACGATGCCAAGGTGGGTACTTTTATCAATAAATATATTAATCAGGGACCTGAAAAGATTCCTGCCTCTGTTCGCCAGGGCGGCGGAACGATGTAATGACGTAATCCCTCAGTCATGTTAAGCCCCTCTACGGAGTAACAATGAGGTTTCTTTCAATGATGGGCATGGTCAATATAGGATGGAAACGAAACTAGCTCCCGGATCAAATTGACTCGGGGGCTAATTCTTTATCGACCAGATGCCGATATTTCAAGTAGAAAACGGTATATTTGATATACAATACATACGAACCATAGAAGAACGACAATCACCAAGTAAAGAGACACAGAGACGATTGATTCAACAAATCAAGGGGGAACACTTTTACCAATGAACAGTTTGTTTATGAGGATCTTTTTATTTTTTTCCTGTCTGATGCTGGCTGCGGGCGCGGTTCTTGGCATTACCATGTACCGTTCATCGGCTCAACTGGTCGAACAATCCATGGGGATGCAGGCACAGGCTGTGGCTGAACGGGCAGTAGCATTAATTGACACCTCTCTGTATGCACCACTCAGTACCGGACAGGACGAGACAGCGTATTACGGCACATTGCGTGAGCAGCTTAGTCAACTACGCGAGGCCAATGGACTCAAGTATCTGTACACCCTTGGTACACGCGAAGAAAATGGAACAAATACATATTTCTACGTTGTGGATGGGGCTGCTGCCGATGTGGCAGAGGATGACTTCTCCCCTTACGGTTCCGCAGAAGAGACCCATTATGAAGGAATGCTGCAAGCTTTTGAACAGAATGAGCCTATTCGGGGCGAACTCACACAGGATGAATATGGCGCCACCATTACTGCGTATGTGCCGATCCATGGGGCTGACGGTAAAGTACTAGGATTGGTCGGTGCGGATCTGGACTCTACTGCAGTCTATGAACTGATGTCCCGCAACCGTATGACCATGATCTGGACAGCCTTGGCTATTGTTCTGCTGAGTGTCTTGTTGGTTTATGGATTCGCCCACTACTTGACCCGTCCATTGGTAAAGTTGAAGAAGTTAATCACCCAGGTTGGAAAAGGCGACCTGACCGTCAACGTTGAACTTAGTCGCAAGGACGAGGTAGGACAACTCGCTTCGGAGTTCAAACATCTGGTTACAGGTACTCGTGATGTCATGACGGGCATCCGTCAAAGCTCCGATTCTCTGCTACAGGCTGCAGAAGGTGTATCCAGACATTCGCAGGCAACTGCCGAAGCTAGCCAGCGTATTGCCGAACATACGAATCATACGGCCAGTGGAGCTGCCGAACAGGTGGCTCGTGCTGGCGAAGTTACAGTAGCCATGGAAGAGATTACGCATAGCATGCAGCACATTGCGAATTCTTCTTCTATGGTCGCGGATGTCTCGCAGGAAACGACCAATAATGCGGTGCAAGGTCAAGCCAACATCAACACCGCGATGGACAGCATGGACAAAATTCATCAAGCAAATGTGCAGATGGTGGCCTCCACCTCTCAGCTGGAGCAGTACTCAGGTAAAATTGAGTCGGTAGCACATCTGATGAAAGGCATCGCTTCACAGACCAATCTGCTCGCACTGAATGCAAGTATTGAAGCGGCTCGTGCAGGAGAGTATGGCAGCGGGTTTGCGGTAGTTGCCTCCGAGGTTCGCAAGCTTGCGGGGGAATCAGAGCAATCGTCCCAGCATGTAACCGAACTGATCGCCGAGATGACACGCCAGACTGCCCTGTTGTCAGAACATATGTCAGCCAGCACATCTGCAGTCCAGTCCGGTCTCGCTGTTGTTCAGGAGGCAGGCCGTTCGTTCACATCCATTCATACCGGGATTGAGACAATCAACGAACGTCTGCATGAAGTATCCGCAGCATCCGAGCAGCTGTCTGCCAGTGCAGAAGAAGTGTCCGCTTCTGTGGAGGATATGGAACATATCTCACGCGAATCCTCTTCAAGTATCCAGAAGGTGTCGCACGCTACCGGTAGCCAGCTGCAATCCATGGATGAGATGAGTGCATCCGCCGAATCTCTGCGGGTATTGTCCAGTGAGCTGAACGGATTGATTAGTCGATTTAAAATATAGCGGGCAGCTAGATTACTATATAGTTGGACTAAAGAATATTCACACTTGCCACTTCGATGACAGAACAACCTTCCGATCACTGTTATCAATCTATATAGATCAGCCTAAAACAAAAAGCCGCACGGCAGGGACGGGAACATGGGGGTCAATCCCATTTCCGGACACTGCCTGCGGCTTTATTTTTGTACCTTTAATGTTGGCAAGCCCTGAGGCTGCCTGAATTAGTAGCGCTGCGGAGCAGCTTTTTTACCCAAATCCGTCATATACGTAAAGAATGCTTCCGGATCGGTATCATACACCAGTTGTACTGGACGTCCGTCTGCTTGCTCCACTGTGCGACCCTGGCTAGGACCATCCGGGATGACAATACAGTTCACGGTTTTCTTCTTCACGATGTCCTCGCGTCCAACGGAAGCCGTTGTCAGCACATCCCACAGATAGTATGTGGAATTTGTCTCACTGTACACCAGTGGCGGACAACCTGCGTAACAGTTACCCAGGAAATCAACGCCTTCGAAGCGACGCTCTGCTGCCCAGCGGTTACGAACGGCTGGAGTCAGAGGTACTTTATTCGTGCTTTCCAGTGCAACCAGATCGATCTGGATACCACTCTGCCATACACGGTAAGCCGCTTCCGGGTCCCAGAATACGTTCCACTCTGCTGTGCCATCATGCTCAGGCTCTTCTACGTTACCACGCTCGAATGTACCACCCATCCATACCAGCTTGTCGATTTTCTCTTCAATGTCTGGTGCTTCGTCCAGTGCACGCGCAAGGTCCGTCAGTGGGCCTGTGAACAGAAGCAACGTTTTGCCTTCGGTATTGCGCACTTTCTCAATCAGATGCTGGTGTGCCGGAACAGCAGAAAGTGGCGCTTCCATTTTGCCGGATTCGTTCAGTACAGGAAGTGCATCTACATAGAAGGAGTGCAGTCTCCACGCCGCAGGAAATGGATTTTTCCCTCTGGAGTTGGATTTGGATACCTCTACGGAATATGTACCGAAACGATCGATGATTTTACGGCTGGCATCTGTTGCTGGCTCCAGATATCCGTCTGCCGGAATAACCGATACCCCGGTTACATGTACATTGTCCATTTGCAGAAGCATGAACAGCGATACGAGGTCATCCACGCCGCCGTCATGGTTGAAATACACATTAAGTTGGTTCGTCATGCTTGCTTTCATCCTTCCCCTGGTTGTCCCATTGTTGTTAATTCTTCCGTCTGCCCTAAGCCGACGCTTCCTCTATTATGTCCCAAAACACTTGGCTACGTAAACCTTCCCCATACAAAGAAAACAAGGATCATGCCTCATCCTGCGGATATTTTACAGTTCCACCATTCCATCTCAGGAGGACAACTGGTAGAGGTCAACATCGTTCGGAAAATAAAGAAATGGACAGCAGGATTGAAGCCCAGCCGTCCATTCCCCCCAATCCATGCATTACATAGACTGGTTTTGTTTCTCCTCATTCTTCTCTGCAATTGGGACATACTTGCCTGGCCAGAAGGCCCATTTGCCCAGCAATGCGGTGATCGCCGGCACCATGAACGGACGAACCAGGAAGGTATCCAACATCACACCAACGGCTGTGATAATACCAAACTGCACCAACACCTGAATTGGCAATGTAGCAAGTACCGCAAACGTTCCTGCCAAGATCAGACCTGCAGATGTAATAACAGAGCTTGTCTCGCCAACACCTTCTCTAATCGCTTGACGAAGCGGCATCGTTTTACGTTTCTGCCAGATGCTAGAGATCATGAAGATGTTGTAGTCTTCACCCAGTGCCACGAGGAATACGAAGGAATACAATGGAATCGCTCCCTGGATGGCATCTGCGCCAAGGCCATAGTGAATGATGATCCAACCCAGACCCAGTGCAGAGAAATACGACAGAACGACCGTTGCAATCAGATACGCCGTGGCCACAACGGAACGCAAGTATAATAGTAACAACAAAGTAATCATGCCGATGACTACCGGAATAATGATCTTGGCATCCCGTTCTCCAGCCACTTCAATGTCATACTGTTCAGCCGTCTGACCATCGAGCCAGACATTACTGTCCGCATTGGTTACTCCGGCATCTTGAAGCGCCTGTTCCGCAGTAGCTCGCAGATCCGGGATATGCTGCATTGCCTCCATGGAATATGGATTCAGATTGAACTCCACATCAAAGGAGGTAATGTTGGCATTCTCGGCACCCTGTTGAGCATCGCCTACTTTGCTAATGTAATCCAGTGATTCGAGACGTTGCTTCAGATCAGTTTCTTTGCCTTCGGCGTCAACGATCACTTTGACTGGAGCCAGCTCACCTTGGGAGAATTGTTCGCCGATGACGGTGAAACCTTCGCGGGAAGGCACATCCTCTGGGAATGAAGACAACAGATCATACGTGAATTTAACCTGAGTAGAAAATGCCGCCAGTCCTCCCAGCAATACCAACGTAATTGCAAGAACGGTCCATGGCTTTGTTACTACAACACGGCCAATCCAGCTTTCCTTCACTTTGCGTGGAGCCGGGACCGGTTTGCCTTTTTTCTTCGCACGTTCCACTTCCATCTCATGTGTACGCGGTACGAATGGATAGAATGAACCCCGACCGAAGATCGCGAGGAGCGCCGGAACCAGTGTCAGACTTGCAATAAACATGATAAAGATGGACAGACTGAATGGTACGGCAAAGCGATGATATGCACCGTATTCAGCCAGCAACAGCACCAGTAGTGCTGCAACAACCGTGAATCCACTCATGGCAATGGCGCCAGAAGATCCGGTAATTGCCTGGAAAATGGCTTTCTTTTTGTCCGGCTCATGATAGAGAATTTGGCGGTATCTGGAGATCATGAACAGACAGTAATCCGTTCCTGCTCCAAATAACAATACAGTCATGATTGAGATCGACTGTGCGTCTACCGTAATCCAGCCCTGATCTGCCATGAATCCCAGAATGGGGCTTGTCACCATATACGCGAAACCAACGGCAATGATCGGGATAATTGCCAGTACAGGCGAGCGGTAGATCAACAGCAACAGTACTAATACCAATACAACCGTAGCAATCAGCAAGGATACATCGGCGGAGGAGAATAGTCCGCTCGCATCAATGGATATCCCTACTGGTCCTGTCACACGGGCAATCAGTGTATTTGCATCATCTATGGCTACATCAAACGGGTTTGCCCCGAAGATGTCTTGTGTTTTTTGCTCAAGTGCTTCAATAGCTTCCTTCAATTGTTCCGAATCGGCACCTTCATTGAAGAAAAGTGGCATAACCAAAGTACTTCCGTCTTCCGAAAGCTGGCCTTTCAATGCCTGTGGTGGTAATTGATAGAGTGGCACAACGGACTGTTGTTGTTCTACCGGATCTTGATCCAGTCGTTCCGTTAATGCCTGAATGTTCTGAATCTGCTCATCCGTCAGACCGCCGGCTTGACGCCATACGATCAGCGCGGGCAATCCTTCACCGCCAGGGAATTCCTTCTCGGCAAGTGCAGCTGCCTGAACCGATGGTTTGGACTCACTTAGATCCTGCGCGTTATTAGTTTCACGATCACCTACAGCAGGCCATACCATGCCAAGCACAACGGCGATAATGATCCATACCAACAGTGTAATCCATTTGCTTCGTTTGCCAGCAACCCAGCGGCCGTAACCCGAACCTTCCTGCATTGTCTCTTCATCTCCCTATTCTGTTTCTATGAAGCCCTAATATATATGATGGTGTAGTAATGAACCACGGGTCATAGTATAATCGAGTTAATTATATATACCGGAAGGTTAATTTTGCAATGCCTAATTTTGTGAACACTTCTAACAAGCAATTAAATACGTAAAGAGGTATGTACTTATGAGCAAAAAAACAAACATTCCCCGTTCACCGGGTAGACCCAAAACAGGTGTGGATCAAGCATCTGTGCAATCCAACATATTGATGACAGCGTCACGTCTATTTATGGAATACGGGTATGAACCCGTCTCTCTCCAGCAGATCGCTTCGTTATGTAATGTGACCAAAGCATCAATCTATTATCACTTCACCAGCAAAGCTGACCTGTTCACCATTGCCATTACCCGCATGATGGCGATGGGCATGCAGCAGACTTCGCTCCGTCTGGATGAACCTGGTACGTTGCAAGAACGACTGGTTAAGGTTGCTGAAGCGAAGATGCAGCATTCCCATATTGAAACGGAGACCATGATGCGAGAAGCCGAGAAACATCTGGACACGGAGCAACTCGCTCAGATTCGGGAAGCAGAGGTGCGCATTTTTGAAGTGCTTGCAACCCACTTCCAGCAGGAGATGGACAATGGTTATTTGCGGGTTGGGAACCCCATGCTGCTTGCCCATGCTTTTACGTCACTGCTCATGCTCGCGAACCGCGAAGATGTGCGTAACATGAATGGCGGCAGCATTGAGGAACTTGCACGGGAACTGGTGGGGCTATTTCTGGATGGAGCGGTTAAGCGGAACTAATAATCGCCCCAGACTCTAGCCAATGCGGCAATACCCGGGTCAATGCGTTCCGGCTCTATTCCGGCAAAACCGATAATGAACTCTCTTTTGCCATCTACTGGTTCGCTCCCGTTTGCCCACAAATATTCCGTTGAACTGATCTGTATCCCTGCCTCTATCGCTGTGGTTACCAATTCTGTGGCTGACTGTTTGGTCGCCATTCGCAATACCAGATGGAATCCAGAATGTTGACCCCTTATTTCAACCCGATCTCCAAAATGCAGCTGAATGGCCTGAACGATCAGGTCGTGCTTTCGTTTGTAGACATTACGCATTTTACGGATATGCTTGCCTAGTTCTCCTTCACGCATGAACATCTCCAATGTCCGTTGATGGAGCCGGGAAGCTGATTGTTCGAATAGAATAGTCTTATACATTTCGCGAAAATCATCCATTAATTCTCTGGGAAGCACCATGTAATGGATACAAAGAGCAGGTGCGAGTACTTGTGAGAACCCACCCATATAGATCACGCGACTTCCCTCACGTAGACCTTGCATGGAAGGGATTGGCCGTCCATAATACCGGAACTCCCCATCGTAATCATCCTCGATAATGTATGCCTCTGTTCGTTCCGCCCAATCCAGCAATGCCAATCTGCGGGTAATCGGCATGGTCATGCCTAAAGGAAATTGGTGAGAGGGTGACACACCTGCCAATTTCACTCCGGCCTGTTCCAGCTCAGTCAAGTTTATGCCATCAGGGTCCAGAGAGATCGGAACAACCTGATAACCATAATTTCGGAATGTGCCGGGTAGTAGTCGGTATCCAGGATTCTCTATACCAATGGATTGCTGCGATCCTCCCTTGTGAAGCAAGGTCTGTGCTAATAGGGACATTAGCAGATGCTGTTCAGCACCCACAACAATCTGCTCGGGAGAACAGCTGACTCCCCTGAACTGCGCAAGATAGACAGCAATCTCACATCGTAGTCCCCATTCTCCCTGAGGGTCTCCATAGAACAACAACTCCTTCGCTTCTTCCCGCCAGATTCGATTAACATATTGGTGCCACTTGGCAATTGGAAACAGGCTGAAATCATTGCGTGACATATGAAAATCATATTGAACTGCTCGGGCAGGACGTATGGCCTGATGGTCTGACCACGTCGTTTGGGCCACGGGAGCTTGTCCGGCTGTCTGTTTATCTGTTTCCCCAGTCTGCATGGCATGATCGCTGTCCACCATGGCACGAACATGATAGCCACGACGTGGCTGACTGTATATATATCCTTCGGCGATCAATTGCTGATAGGCCCATTCCACCGGAGTAGTGCTTATTCCAAGCATCTCGGCAAGTTTTCGCACCGAAGGCAATCGGCTATGTTCAGCCCAATCCCCGTGAATGATTTCCCTTTTGATATGATCCGAGAGCTGTACATAGATTGGCACACTATCGTTCTCGTCTAGCTTCGGTAATGTAAGCATCATGATGCACCTCATCTGTCCTGCAAAATTAATTAAAACTGTATATTTGGAAGTATACAGTATTGGGATATACTCATGTCATCATCAATGTGTAACGCCAACTTTAAGAGGCAGGGCCATCTCGATCAGTCCCGCCTTGAACCTATAGGAGGAAACAACCATGTCACCACCAAAACCTTCCCCACGTATCCCCCGTCTGCTAGAAACGTCGCGCATATACCTGCGCCCTTTCGAGATTACAGATGTGGATGTTTATTTCCCCGGTCTGTTTGACGCCGAGATGCGTAGGCTGACAGGAACACAGAACAGTTTTACACGCGCTCAGGTTGAACGTTATGTTGAGAATGCAGCACAGGATGACTCCAGATTGATGCTACTGATTGCTTTACAGGAAAATGAACAGATCATCGGAGATGTCGTCCTGATGGACATACATGCCAAGAATCGCAGTGCACATATTCGGGTTGCCATCGATCATGCCGAGTATCAAGGAAAAGGCTACGGTAGCGAGGCTTTGCTGCTTATGCTGGACTACGGCTTCGGCATCTGTAACTTGCATCGAATCGAGCTTGAGGTGTACGCCTTTAACGAGCGAGCCATTCGCACGTATGAAAAACTCGGATTCCAGCGCGAGGGTGTGAAGCGGGATGTCTTGTTCTACAATCATCAATACCATGATGCCATTCAGATGAGCATGCTGGAGGATGAGTTCAGGCAACGTCATATGAGAGATCAGCCAGAGAATGTTTAAGTTTTCGATCAGCTAAAATCAAACTAAAAACCGGGGGATTTAATAACCCTCCCCGGTTAGAAACTTCAGATGACCCGTCAGCACCGATAGCTCGGCGGGGGTCTTCATATACAATTCGCCGTCCGTGTCAGCTGACATCGGGACATCCGTCTTCACTTTTAGCGTAGATGCCTTGAAGTATGAAATGCTCTCACTCTGAGGTTGCCAATCTCCCTCCGGCTTGTGCGACAGAATCTCTCGCAGCAGCGGAATACCTGTCTCATGAATAATGAGCACGTCCAGTTCGCCATCCTGCAACGCATCCGTTGCAAAGGGCAGGGCATTCGTTCCCAGAAAACGGCCATTAGCTGCATAGATCATCACCGCTTCGCCTTCCATCTCTTCCCCATTTACTTCCAGTTGGTAACGAAACGGCTCTGTATGACTAATTGTCTGCAACGTGCTGATAAAATAACTGAGCTTACCCAGCGCGCCTTTCAGATTCTCGTTAATATTCTGCGATGCATCACTGATTAAGCCAATACCGAAAAAGTTCGTGAACACCCGATCATTAGCTCGTCCAACATCAATGGATACCACCCGACCTGCCAGCATTTCTTGTGCGGCAGTCTCTGCATCCGGTGAAATGCCGATCGAACGCGCAAAGTCATTACACGTGCCTCCAGGCAATATACCAATCAACGGAGGATGTTGCAGATCGGCCAGTCCATTCACGCATTCATGTACCGTGCCATCCCCACCCAGGATGAAGACCACATCGAATTGTTCCCCGCGTTCACGACACAGCTTCTCTCCTTCACCCGGTTCATCCGTACGCACAATGACGAGTTCATGGACAGCGGGAGCCAGCACACCAGCCACAAGTCCCACTGTATTCTCACGATTGGCCTTGCCTGAATGATGATGATGAATTAACAACGCTTTGTTAAACTCCATCCTTCTCTTCCTCCATTCCAATGCTTGTTAACCTTTACCCACAAAGGTTGAAGCCGTAAACAAGCCTACAATAAGCACTCATCATGATTTCAAATAGGTTCCCCAACCGGATATGCATCCTAATCGTCATTCATTTCGTAATAGCTATATAAGTTCAACATAAGAATATTCACACTTGCCACTCCAATGCCAGAATAACCTTCCGATCGCTGTTATCCCCAGATTTTTCTGATTTACTATTACAAAGGTGAAAATCTGGTGATAAGCGTATGCTTCCGATGTAGCTTTCTTGCAGAAAGCTTTTAGGCGAACACTTCGCTTCTTCAGGTTATTTCTGTCCTCTACGTTCTCGTGTAAATGTATAGTTAAACTTAAATAGATAACCCTTTTATCTAACTAGCCAATTCCTTGTTTAACCAGATGTATGCATGGAAAAAAGGGTTTCTCCGCACCTTAATGTCATAAGGCTGCAAATTTTGCTGGTGAGAACCCATTCAAATTGAGTCAAAACGGTTATATCTATACCATATACGAATGGAGGGATTCCCTATGATTCCAGCAACGTGGGAACAATTGGAGCAAGTTCGCAAGGAATGCCGTACCATGGTTCGCAAAAGAGCTACCGCATCTGCCGGTACAACACTCGTTCCGCTACCCGGTACAGACGTACTGGCTGATGTGGGGATGCTGATGCAGCTGTTGCCTGCCATTAACAATAAATTCGGATTATCACAAAAACAGCTGGACGGCATGGACCCCGAGACCAAATCCATGATCTATGGATTCGTGATGTCCATCGGAAGCAAAGTCATCGGTCGTATGATCCACAAGGAATTGGTGGTACAGGTTCTGAAAAGAGTCGGCGTACGCGTGGCTACCAAATCCGTCGCCAAATTTGTCCCATTTGCAGGACAGGGATTGGCTGCCGCACTCAGCTTCACAGCCATGCGCTATGTGGGTAACAAACATGTAGATGACTGTTATGAGGTTGTGAAACGCATGATTGAGCAGCGCAAATTGATTCCGGGAGAACCCGCTCCGTCTGCACTGGAGGAAGCTAACAGCGACGACGTGAAGGTAGAAGTAAAGTCGGTCTCTAGCAATGACACTGATGAACCTGCTAAGGAGTCTAAGGATCAGTAAAATGCGGGTCATGCCATGCCCAAACAGAGGCTTACAAAGTATCTCATGACCAATCTGGATGTCCCCCAATCGGTGAGCTTATACTCGGGTGCTTGTATCTAGATCGGTGTACGATGAATTCAAAATATAAACAAACGGGACAAAGCAGTGTAGTTACACCGCTTCGTCCCGTTTTTATTTTTGCAGCATGGCATATGTAAGACAATTATGACTAAGGTTTACTAGAATGTTTTAACGAACTCAGCACACTCTAATAGGCCCAATTCCACAATTCCGGCGTTCTAACGAATCATAGACACTTTATTTCCGCATTCTGCAGTTTATTTTACCGCTTTGTGCTGCTTATCCGAGAAATAACATGTCTCAAGTTCTTTAGAATTGGGAGTGCTTGATAATCCTCCTTATAAGGTGTCTACGATTCGTTAACATGGACGAAGGATGAAGACTACCCTGGTCGTCTGCACTTCACGCAAACAACTGAAAGGCTGACGGGCACCTCAACCCAGTTACCATGCAACGTTCCTTCACATCTTATAGATCCATCGTATCCAAACGAATCCAATCAGCTCCACATTAGAATCCACTCTTCTGGATACACAACAAATAGCCGGGAGCACCCCTAAGGGTACTCCCGGCTATTCTTGTTAGTTACATCTGTAATCAGATCGCCTGCGGTTGTTGCTCCGCAAACTGACTATTGTACAGATCCGCGTAGAAGCCCTGACTTGCCATCAATTCATCATGATTGCCCTGTTCAATCACATTACCATGATCCATAACCAGGATCAGATCGGCGCCGCGAATGGTAGACAAACGGTGTGCAATGACAAAGCTCGTGCGATCCTTCATCAGATCATTCATTGCTTTCTGGATAAATACTTCGGTCCGTGTATCCACGCTACTCGTCGCTTCATCCAGAATGAGGATGGCGGGGTTCGCCAGAATCGCTCTTGCAATCGTCAGCAACTGTTTCTGCCCTTGAGAGATGTTCGACGCCTCTTCATTCAGTACCGTATCATAACCATCAGGCAGTGTACGGATAAAGTGATCCGCATGTGCCGCAACGGCTGCCTTGATTACATCCTCTTCCGTAGAACCTTCTCGACCATAAGCGATGTTGTCCCGAATCGTTCCGTTGAACAACCAGGTATCCTGAAGCACCATGCCGAACAGACTGCGCAGCTTGCCACGCTCCATGTCCTTAATGTCGACACCGTCAATCGTAATCCGACCATCCTGAATTTCGTAGAAACGCATTAACAGGTTGATCAGAGTTGTTTTACCGGCTCCCGTTGGTCCAACAATGGCTACCGTCTGTCCCGGTTTTACATCAATATTCATGTTATGAATGAGCAGTTCATTTTCTTTATATCCAAAATTAACACCTTGGAATGCAACCGCACCTTTAGGCTGCTGTAGTTGCACGGGTTGTTTGGACTCCGGAACTTCTTCCTCTTCATCCAGCAACTCGAATACTCGTTCTGCCGAAGCAATCGTTGATTGAATGATATTGGAGATATTTGCAATCTGGTTAATCGGTTGTGTGAATTGACGGGAGTACTGTGTGAAGGCCAGAATATCCCCGATAGAGATAGAACCACGTGTAACGAAGATCCCACCGACCACACAGATCAGTACATAACCCAAGTTACCCACAAAACTCATGAGCGGCATAATAATACCGGAGATAAACTGGGCTTTCCAGCCAGATTCATACAATTCTTCATTGACCTTCTCAAATTGCTGTACGGATTGTTCTTCGCGTCCAAATGCTTTGACGACCTTGTGTCCCGTGTACATCTCTTCGACATGACCATTCAGTTCCCCAAGGGATTTCTGTTGACCCGCAAAGTGTTTTTGCGAACGAGATGCAACCAGCATGACAACAACTACACTGAGTGGCAACGTCAAAATCGTGATCAGCGTCATCCATGGACTAATCGTCAGCATCATGATAATTACGCCGACAATTGTGACGATGGACGTAATGAACTGTGCCAAACTTTGCTGAAGTGTATTACTGATATTGTCCACGTCATTCGTGGCACGGCTAAGTGTCTCCCCAGTTGTGCGGGAGTCAAAATATTTCAAAGGAAGACGTCCAACCTTCGCACTGATCTGCTCACGCATGTCATACACAACACGCTGGGCCACACCGGCCATCAGGTATTGCTGAACATACATAAATGCAGCACTGAATAGATAGAGTCCGCCAAGCAGGTATAACACTTTCATCAATGCAGGAAAATCAATCCCGGCTCCCTGTACACCCTGAAGGATGGCAATGGCGCCTTTACTGAGAATATCCGTTCCTTCGGCCATAACTTTTGGACTGATGATGCTGAATACGGTACTCAAAATGGCTGCAACCAGCACACCTAACAGACGAGAACTATGGGGCTGAAGATAACGAATCAAGCGCCGCAGTGTGCCTTTAAAATCTTTTGCTTTCTCAGCGGGAGGTCGCATGCCCATTCCGGGACCTGGACCAGGCCCACCAGGGGGACGATGCGACTTGCGTTCTGTACGTTCACTCATGCTATCTCCTCCTCTGTCAGCTGGGAGGATACAATCTCGCGATACACTTCATTGTGCTCCAGCAGCTCTTTATGTGTTCCTGAACCGACAATTCGGCCCTCATCCATAACCAGAATGCGATCGGCATCCATTACTGTACTTACGCGTTGCGCAACAATCAGCACAGCCGCTTCTGTCGTTTCCGACTTCAGTGCAGCACGAAGTTTAGCATCTGTTTTGAAATCGAGAGCAGAGAAACTGTCATCAAAGATATAAACTTCCGGACGACGAACAAGTGCGCGAGCGATGGACAGACGTTGCTTTTGTCCACCAGATACGTTGTTACCACCTTGTGCGATAAGGCTGTCATATCCCTCTTTCATCTCGGTAATGAAGTTCTCCGCCTGAGCTGTACGGGCCGCATGAACAACTTCATCCATTGTGGCATCGTCTTTCCCGTGACGGATATTCTCCGTAATCGTACCCGTAAAGAGGACTGCCTTTTGTGGTACAAAGCCAATTTTGGCACGCAGATCTTCCTGCCGAATTTCACGCACATCCGTACCATTTACCCGAACACTGCCTTCGGTCACATCATAAAATCGTGGAATAAGGCTGAGCAATGTCGATTTCCCAGAACCCGTACCACCGATAATGGCTGTTGTCTCACCTGAGCGAGCTGTGAAGGAGATATTGGACAAAGCTGGATTCTCTGCACCCGGATAACGGAAAGTTACATTGTCAAACTCAATCATACCCTGCATGGATTTCATACCACGAGGCTGCTCGGGATTGCTAAGATCCGGCTGCATATCAAGCACTTCGTTGATCCGTTCTGCCGATGCTGAAGCTCTTGGAATCATAACAAAGATCATCGAAACCATAATCAGTGAGAACATGATTTGCATTGCATACTGGATGAAGGCAATCAATGCACCGATATTCATATTGCCGCTGTCGATCCGCATTCCACCAAAATAAAGGATGGCAATCATCGAAAAGTTCATAACCAGCATCATCACAGGCATGATGGTCGCCATGAGCACATTAACTTTGATCGATGAATCTCTCAGTTCTGTATTGGCCCCGTTAAAGCGCACTTTCTCATGCTCCCCACGGTTAAAGGAACGAACAACCCGAATCCCTGTTAACTGCTCACGCAGCACCAGGTTGAGTCGGTCCAGCTTTTTCTGAATGGTTTTGAACAAAGGTAAACCCTTGGCACCAATCAGCGCAATGGCTCCGCCCAGTACCGGAAGCACGACCAGGAAAATCGTAGATAATTTAGCGTCCTGAGATACCGCCATGAAGATACCCCCGATACACATGAGCGGAGCCATAATCATCATGCGCAGCATCATCGTGAGTACATTCTGTACCTGTGTAATGTCATTCGTCGTACGCGTAATCAGTGAAGCAGTACCCATCTTATCGAACTCCTGGAGAGAGAAGTTCTCCACATGGCGGAATACTCTGCTACGCAGTTGTTTGGCAAATCCACCCGCTGTTCGAGATGAGAGATAACTGGCAATCACCGAACACGCTGTTCCGCCAATCGCGATGACCAACATCCATCCACCAATCTGCCAGATATACGGGATATCCCCTTTAATGATGCCGTCATTCACAATATCTGCCATTAACGTAGGCAGGTACAATTCAGCAAGCGACTGAAACAGTACCAAAACCAGAATAAAAATAATCGGAATTTGGTATGGCTTCAGCATGCGAAACAGTTTCATCATGGCTTATCATCTCCTCTTGTCGAATCATCCTTTTGCAAGGAAGTTAATGTATCAAAAAAGGTGTATACCTTGGTCAACAACTCAGCCAGCTGAGTACTGTCTTGCTCACCCAAATGCTCAACTAACTTATTGAATATTTCCATGCGTTCTTGGTGAGCAGCCCGAATAATTTCACGACCTGCTTCAGTAATCGTGATGCGGACAGCACGGCGATCCTCCGGGTCCATCGTCCGTTTGACCAGCCCCTCATCTTCAAGGCCACGAATAACAGGTGTAATGGTCGGTGACTTCACTCGTAGCAATGCGCTGATTTCCGAGACTTTCATCCCGGGATGATTGGATTCGATCGTGTCATTGAAATCAGGCGGATTGTCCTGCCAGTTCAATTGTTCTCCCGGATGCATCCCGTGGAGTAAACAACCCAGCACCATAATTTCGTTGTGATTGCGCCCATGAGGTTTATGTTGCCTCCATTTGCCTTTATTAAACTGCATAATGGAGTACAAAAGCTTCTGAGCGACCGGATCTATACCAGTCATAATGGGTCCCTCCTTCTTTCTTTATCATTCATAGACATCCAACATCATAGGACATCTATTAAATAGTAGTACAATTAGATAGATGCACAATTAATTAGGTGTACTAAGTATATTATCGCAAGAAGCCATTGTCAAACATCTAAAAATAACCAATATAAACCCATAACCAAGAGCCTATACGCGCTTGATTTTGGGTTTTGTCATTTTGCCGTCATTGGAGCCCGCTAAACTTATTATGTGCAATTCCATGAATTCAACTTACAAAGAAACTCCCATTCCTTACTCCGGTGGATGATGACCCGGGGGTAAGAAATGGGAGCATTTTATTACGATTGAAAAGTAGACACAAAAGAATCTTCTTACTACATAAATTGCATGATTAGGTGCGTTTGTTACTCATTAAGACTGTGAAGCAGAGACTGTTTTAGGCACTGAAGCAAACGGGAAATACTCTTTTGCATTGTTGTAGGCGATGCCCTGTACGATCTGACCAAGCAGCTCCAGATCCTGCGGTGCCTCCCCTTGTTCGGCCCATTCACCGATGAGGTTGCAGACCAGACGACGGAAATACTCATGCCGGGTGTAGGACAGGAAGCTGCGTGAATCGGTTAGCATGCCGACAAATCGGCTGAGCAGACCAACATTCGCCAGGGCCTTCATCTGAGCAAGCATGCCGTCCTTCGTATCATTGAACCACCAGGCTGCACCAAGCTGGATTTTGCCCGGAATGCCCCCGCCCTGGAAGCTGCCGATGATCGCCGCGAGCACTTCGTTGTCCCTTGGATTCAGAGAATACAGAATCGTTTTGGGCAGCGCTTGCTGCTGTTCCAACGCGTCGAGCAATCCAATCATCGCTGCGGAAAGCGGCGTATCATTCACGGCATCGTAACCGGTATCCGGCCCAAGCTTGGCAAACATCCGTGTATTGTTGTTACGGGCTGCATTAATGTGGAACTGCATCACCCAGCCCCGCTCTGCATACAGTTTGCCAAGGAACATCAGTGTCACTGTCTTGTACTTGTCCTCTTCCTCACGAGTTACCTTGTGGCCCGCGAGTGCCTTGGCAAAAATGGCACCCGCTTCTTCGCGTGTAGCCACGCCGTAAGGAACATAATCAAGTGCATGGTCAGAGACTCTGCCGCCGACAGAATGGAAGAATTCCACACGTGACTCCAGTGCAGCAAGGAAGGATTCATAATCTGAAATGGCAGTGCCAGATACCTGCGACAGCTTGCCCACCCATTCCACGAAGGTATCCCGGTTCAATTCCAAGCCTTTATCCGGGCGGAAAGAAGGTAATACCGCCGTGTCAAAGCCTTCGATTTCCTGAATTTTCAGATGATACTTCAGAGAATCCGTTGGATCATCGGTTGTGCACACAACAGTGACATTGGATTTGGTAATCAGATCGCGTGCACCGAATCCGTCACTGTTCAGTTTGGCATTTACTTTTTCCCAGATGGCCGGTGCGCTTGTCTCATTCACTACTTCGTAGACGCCGAAATATCGCTGTAATTCCAGATGAGACCAAGCGTACAGCGGATTACCAATCATCATGGGTACCGTTTTGGCGTAAGCCAGGAAACGATCGTAATCAGTCACTCCTTCGCCGCCGGTCACATATTGCTCTTCAATTCCGTTTGCGCGCATGAGCCGCCACTTATAGTGATCACCGTATAACCAAGCCTCTGTAAGATTGCCAAAGGTTTTGTTCTCGTAGATCTCCTGAGGACTGAGGTGGCAATGATAATCAATAATCGGCATGTCTTTGGCATAATCCTCATATAACTTGATCGCCGTTTCATTGTGTAGCAAAAATTGTTCATCCAGAAAAGATTTCATTCGCCTCGCACGCTCCCTTTAGGTGAGTTTACGTTCATATGGGTTCACTTCCCATCTTTACGCTACACTGTTTATCATCAAAGTTCAATATAAAATGATAGCGTTATCAAAAAAGGTTGATTTAGGCATATATTCGGGAACAAGGTATACTGGATTTAACGTATTGATGTTGATCTGAAGATCACACAAGGAGATGAAATGAATTGAAAATTACTTTTCTCGGCACAGGAGATATGTTCAGCGTGGAGCAGCACCACAATAGTATGTTGGCTGAATTCGGAGACACGCATCTGGTCATTGATTTTCCGGAATCAAATGCTAAAGCACTTAAGGAATACGGTTTTCCAATGACCGATATCCACAATGTGTTCATTACCCATTTGCATGAGGATCATATTAACGGTGTACAGATGCTCGGATACTACTCACAAATCGTAGGCGACCGCAAACCCCGTCTGTTCATCCACGAACAATTGGTAGAGCCGCTCTGGAACATTCTATCCCCCGGCATGCGCTACACAACGGATGGTGAACGTACCATGAGCGATTACTACGATGTCGTCCCCCTGCCAGATGGAGGCACATTCGAACTGGGCGGCGTGACGTTTGAGACGTTTCGGACACAGCATGTTCCCGGTATGGTCAGCAATGGGCTACTCGCCAAACCTTACTTCTATTACAGTGCTGACAGTACACTCGATCAGGAACGGGTGGAGCAAGTTGCCGCTGATGTGCAGCTGATTTTCCATGAATGTCATATGCATGATCTCGTGATCAAATCCCATACCTCATTGAAGGATCTGGAGCAGTTACCCGCGGAAGTGAGACAGAAAACCGTACTGATGCATTATCATGATGAATATGCTGATGCCGACAGACGGGAACAATTCAACCGCGCGCATGATCTGCGGATGGTTGGCACGTTAGAATCATTTGAACTGGAGTAGGTAAACGGAGAGAGGGCATCGGATATTATGGTATTCGATCTATATTCTAATGGAGGTCATTGCTATGGAATATCGAATTGAACAAGGTTACTTTCTGATATATTCTCCTGCAAGAAGCACCAGTAGTGGAGACATCATGGTGGTTAAATTACTGGAAAGACCCTTTAAGGATAGAGTTGAATTCCTCATTAACAGCAAAAACTATGAGTGTACTACACACCATGAATACTTAAACTTTGAGCCAACTTCTCATCATAAACCTGAGAAGCCTGGAGCATTTTCAATGGAACGAAGTGAGTTCAATCGAATGTGGGATACGATGAATCAGTATTTTGAAGAGTGATAACATTACAATTCAGATAGATGAACAGGCAGCGTCTACTCAGATTCCTCTGATGGAACCGGTATGCGCTGCTTTTTCCTATTTTACTATCTCCCATGACTTCATATACTCAATCGTTCTCAGAGACGGATCGGCTTGGATGTGAAAGTAATCTTCCGTTCGCTGATCATTTGGGCCATAGGAAATTTTGATATACATATCTGCATAACGCTGGAGGATATTGCTGTCGATCTCCGCCTTGGGCTTCAAGACATAACTTCTGCTCAGACTCAATCCAAGCGGTTCCTTGGCAGACTCTAAACTAATCTCGTGTGTATTGCTCACATTGGAATGAAATAACTCTCCGGCATCTATTCGATTTATCATGTTGGGATCGAGGGTGAAGGACTGAATGACATTAACCATGGGCACCCGAGCCTCATTCACCAAAATCTCATAAGTAATCCGATCAACTCCGGATTCATGACTCACATCCACCGTTGCAGTCAAAGTATAATCATCAGGCGAGTTCGTCTGAAAAGACTCAAGGTTCTTCGTAACCCGCTCTTTTAAGTCTCTTCGCTCCGAATTCAACGTATACTCATCGGTCCGCTTCGATTCACCCGCTGGCCCCTGGTTTGGTCCCAAACTGCAAGCCCCCAGACACACGGCTATTACAAATAGGTACATGACCAACGGGAAGAAACGGTTCATCTCTCTTTTGGGGCTCATGCCATCCCTCCTCTTCTCCATCTTCTGCAAAAAATATCGCTTATTACGTTCTCTCATTTTTTTCTAACACTCCATATTTGGATTATTGTACCATGTATTAAGATGTGGAGCCGAAGTGTTCCTTTCTCATTTCATGTTTTCACTTGTAGCAGTGATTCGTGTGCCTATGCGGCGAGCCTTAACCCACGTTAAGTTAACGAATCTGAGAGGCCTTATTCGGTTGAAATCCGAGTTACCAGTATTCTAACGAATCTCAAACGCGTTAATCTGGTGATGTTGCTCCTATCCGCGCTATTTCAATCGTTTTTGAGAGTAATAAGGTTACTGAGATTCGTTAGAATTTCAATAACGCTAATTCAGTGGTAATAAGGCGTGTTGAGTTCGTTAGGATGAAGTTTTAGTTGTACCTAGAAAAATGCAAAAAACCACCTGAACACAGGCATGCATGCTCTCCTGTTCAGGTGATTCAACAATCTATCTATATACTGTTTTTATGCGGTCGGTGTACCTTTTCTTATCCTGCCTGGCACATGCCGTTACTCAGCGTCAGCGCAGTCCTCATTCTGTTCAGGAAGGGCCCATACCGAGACGCCTCCACCGCACACATGGAAGGTGGCCCAGCCGTCTTCCTCAATGGTAATCTGATCATCACAGCTCTTCGTCAGATCCACCCAAACTTCACCAGCACGATGCTCTCCGATGAACATTCTCTTCTCACCGTCATCCCCGTTGGAGATGACCACTGCACAACCAGAACCTTCGATTTCCTCTACGCCACGACGTACCCAGCCAATCGTATTGGCGTGATCGAAGTAATCTTCCTGCTCTCCATACGCTTTGTTGCAACGGGCAGACAGCAGAATGTCCAGAATTTCTTTTTTGCCATCCACAGGTTCAGGACCACCAATGCCATAATAATCCCCGTAAAATACAACCGGATAACCATCGCGACGTAATAGTGTCAACGCATAAGCGCTCGGCTTAAACCAATCACCAATCCATGATTCCAACGCTTCATGAGGTTGGGAGTCATGATTATCTACAAAAGTTACCGCATGGGTAGGATGCGTCTGAACCAGGGTATCATCAAAAATTTTGGAGAGATCAAAGTCTCTACCTGCAAGCGAAGCCTCATGCAACTTGTAGTGAAGAGACACATCAAACAGGTCGATCTGATAGTCTACCGTATCGAGGAATTCACGACATGCATCCAGGTTCGAATTCCAGAACTCACCTACGATGTAGAAATCCTGACCGCGTTTGCGGATCATCTCTGCTGCGAACTCCTTGATGAATTCGTGGTTGATATGCTTGATCGCATCCAGCCGGAACCCACCACACTGGAGGGTATCGATCAGCCATTTCCCCCAATCGATCATCTCGCGCCGAACATCCGGGTGGTTATAATCTATATTGGCGAACATCAGATAGTCATAGTTGCCAAACTCATCATCAACATTCTCATTCCATTTTTTATTCTCTCCTGCGATGCGGAATACACCTGTTCGTTCTCCCTTGGCATCAAAGTCCGTGCCATTGAAGTGTTCAGAGTTCCATTTAAAAGAGGAGTATTGATCCCCGCGACCCGGGAATGTGAATTTGGTCCAGCCCTCAATTTCGAACGGCTCAGAAATTTCCTTCGTTCGATCATTGGGATCAACCTCGATCACTTTGAACACTTCCGTCTCATCTGCTCCGGCCTTGTGATTCATGACCAGATCCACATAGACGGCAATGCCGTTCTTCTGACACTCGGCAATGGCCTCCACCAGTTCCTGCTTGGTGCCATATTTGGTCCGTACGGTACCCTTTTGATCAAATTCGCCCAGATCGTACAGATCATATACACCATAACCTGTATCTTCTGCTGACACTGCCTTGGTTACGGGTGGCACCCATACCGAGTCAATGCCTTTGGCTTTCAGTTCCGGGGCCATTTCAGCCAGTCGCTTCCAATGATCTCCGTCTGCAGCCAGGTGCCATTCAAAAAACTGCATCATGGTATGATTTCTCTTCATTATAACCGACCTCCTTGATTGCTATCGAAGCGGACCGCGGAACGGATAGGGTAATCGCCGTTGTTCGTTCGTTGCTAACCAAGTTATAACCCTTTCACCCTACCCTTCAATCATATAAAGGAAAGAAATCTGAGAAAAATGTTAAACTTCTTGGTTCAGCATTTGCCTGATTCCATTGAAATTGCTGTGGAAATGCATCATATTCAAATTCGTTTATAGTCCCGCCACTCCTCGGGCAGTAGGGAACGATACGGTTCCTGGATAAAACGATCATCGACCAGCACCAGCACACCCCTGTCTTCCTCCGTCCGAATCAGCCGTCCACCCGCCTGCAGCACCTTATTCATACCGGGGAAAATATAGGCGTAATTGAATCCGTTGCGTCCTGTCCGATCATAATAATCACGTAATACGTTGTTCTCCAGACCAATCTGCGGCAGCCCCGCACCTACCACAACCACGCCATTCAAGCGGTCTCCCGGGAGATCAACCCCCTCCGAGAATACGCCACCCATGACGGCAAATACCAAGCGTGTTCGTTCAGGATTCGGCTGAAATCCATCCAAAAACTGCTCCCGTTCCAGTTCGTTCATGCCTTGCTTTTGTATGACCGTATCCGCTTCATTAGGAAGTTGTGCATAGGTTTCATATATCTCGCGCATATATGGATAGGAAGGGAAGAACACCATCAGATTGCTGCGCGGCCATTCACTTACCAGCTGTTGCAGCATCTCCGCAATGGGTCGCCGGGATTGCTCCCGGTCTTTATATCGCACAGATAAAGGCAGGAGTCTCACATCCAATTGTTCGCGCTGAAACGGCGATGGAATCTGCAATGTATAATCCTCTTCCTCTGCACCCAGCATATCCCGATAATAGCGAAGAGGTGACAATGTGGCCGAAAAATGAATGAGAGAGCGAAATCCTTTAGCCGTCTGACGAAGCAGTACGGAAGGATCAAGACAGAATAACTTCACTCTCACTTCACTTCGAACACACTCTGCATAAGTAATAAAACGTTCATCATACAGCTTGGCAATACGCAGGAAATTCTGTGCCGTGAAGTAGGCATCCAACAGCAACTGATCCGTCTCGGCATTCCCCGAACCACCTTCAACAAGACATTGCTCCGCGACCATGACAAAAGGCTCCAGCCGTTCAATCAGTTCCTCCGGTGCTTCCTGCTGGATGATCTTTCCTTCTTCTCCACCGTTCTTTCGAAGGGTAATCAGATACTTATCAATGGCCCCGGTGTAATCAACAATGGCTTTGGCAGCAGGCACACTGCTGTCCAGCGACTGGAACTCTCTTTTCACATCCAGGAACACTGCCTTCTCCAGTTCGGCGGAAAACATCATTCGGCCACGATCGACCAGATTATGAGCCTCGTCCACCAGTAACACCGTCTTGCGTTTCTGCTCCTCCAACATTCTTTTCAGAGAGATCCTCGGATCGAAAATATAGTTATAATCGCAAATGACCGCATCGGCTGCATACGCCGCATCCAGGGAAAACTCAAACGGACACACCCGATGTTTGCGCGCATACTGCTCGATGACCGGACGTGTCATCAACGTCTCATGTTCCAGCATGTCCAGCACGGCCCCGTTAATACGGTCATAATATCCTTCACACATGCCGCACTGCCCCTTATCACAAGCTTCCTCTTCCTTAAAACAAATCTTGTCCTTCGCGGTCAGACTGATCACATGCATCTTCAATCCTTCCGATTGCATCCGGGCAAAAGCTTCTTCTGCCGCCACCCGTGTCGTCGTCCTTGCGGTCAGATAGAACAATCGGCTCGCTTCGCCTTCGCCAATCGCTTTGACTGTGGGGAACAGCACGGACATCGTTTTACCAATGCCTGTTGGTGCTTTCGCCATCAACCCCTGACCTTCACGGATCGTCTTGTATACGGCTCCTGCCAGCTTCCGCTGTCCCTCCCTGTATTTGCGAAAAGGAAAAGGCAGCTCTTTCACACTGATATCACGCTTTTCTTCATATGCAGCGATCATCTCTGCATATGGCGCATAACCGGCAATCACTTCTGCCGCAAACTGCTCCAGTTCCTGCCGTTCTGCCATTCGGCGAAACCGTCTTTCTTCATGGGTTACCGAATGCACGTACGTCAACTGCACTTGCATGCGTGGTTCATCTTGCTGAACAGCGTACATGTAGGCATACATCATGGCCTGCGCCCAGTGCACGGGAAGACCTTCTCCCAGATCATCCAGATTGCCCGCAGTTGATTTGATCTCATCCACCGTCAACTGACCCTCCAACCGGATCAGGCCATCACATCGTCCCTCCACCACATAGGTCAGATCCCCATGTTGAATCTCAGCTTCGAGCACAATCTCTTTCAGATCCTCTTCCGTGTACTCCTTCTGTACCCGCTGGTGAATTCGAGTCCCCTCTTGCATCGAGGCATTGGTCCGGAACCCTGGACGTATGCTGCCACTGCGGTACACATACTCCACCAAAGGTCTAACCGATATCCGAATTGTTGTTGTCATACGATCACCCGTTCTGTTTGTAGTGATTATACTTTATCATGAAATATGCTTTTGGACACAGAACCACCTCGAAGAAGTGGAAAATATTATAAAGAGAGATTGACTTCCCATCGCCCCAAAAGTAAAGTTAACTTTACGTAAAGCAAACTTTACTTGTAGGAGGATATACTTGCAAAATCTAATTAGAGACAAACGAATACATATGCACATCACACAGGAAGAACTGTCTCAACGGCTTAAGGTCTCCAGGCAGACCATCATATCGTTGGAATCCGGAAAGTACAAACCTTCTCTTGTGCTTGCTCACAAGCTTGCCCAATTATTTGGCTGTCAGATCGAGGAATTATTTATTTTTGAAGGAGATGAGAATATTGAGTTCTGAATTACTGAATCGGATGATCGGGATCAGTGGAATTGTAGCTGGTTTGTTATTTGCAATACTCATTATTTTTTTCACAAGGTTGATTGCAAAAAAGCAAAACGGACTGGATGAGCGGTACCTCTATTGTATCACGAGAGCAAAAGCCTTCTCCTGGAATGCGACCACTATCAGTCTTGCTCTGGCTTGGATCCTCGTAGTTATACTAGACGGGATATCGCTTTCCTTTTTCATTATTACTGCAGTGTTTGTCATTCATTGTTTATCTTCTATTGCGGCAAACCTATACTACTCTGCTCGGAATTAGCCCACCTGTCCGATACATGTGAACCGATTGGACTCACTGATTTCCATATGCTATCTTGAAATAGAATGTACTTAATGAGGAGGCAGCTTCTATGTATATCTATTTGGTTCCTTCACCGATTCCAGATGCACTTGCTGCATACCCGCATCTGACTTTGCGAAGCGAAGAGCACGTGCGTCTGGCTATTGAATCCGCAGAACGCCTGATGAATATTGAGTCTGATGATAAAGTAGCCGCATATGAAGCTTTCGATGCCGCAGGCTCCTGGACTGGTGGTGGTTATGCTGTTCTCAACAATATCCCTGTCACAGAGGATGGTCGGAACGATTTTGAAGAACGGTTTAAGAACCGTGCCCGCAAGGTAGAAGACGAGCCTGGCTTTGTCGGTATTCGTGTGCTTCGTCCTCTGAAGGATGACACATATGTAGTACTTACACTCTGGCAGTCGGAAGAACACTTTAAAGGCTGGCAGGAATCCCAAGCATATAGTCACGCTCACCGTAACCGCAGTACAAGCGAAGGGCTGACTGCACAGAAGCCCACCATGTTCCCCAGACCTTCTTACGTCACAACGTACACTATAGAATAACGAAATTGGGTCACATCTGGCTTTTATCGCAGTAGCCCATGTTTTTTCAAACCTCTTCCTGCATGGAAGAGGTTTTTTGCCGTCAAATGTTGAAGGCTCTCATTTTTGACACAGCCATGCTGAGATAGGATAATACTTGTTAAATGAAACTTCGGAAGGGAAGGCGGTACCTTGTCACGCAGTTCACTCACCCGATTTCTAAGCGGACCGTTTATATTCTTTACCATTATCATGATGATCAAAAGTTCACTGGCCTGGATCGTTATCTTCGATGACATCCCTGTCTGGAAACCACTGCTGACCGAATTGCCGCTCATCTGGATCGGATTCTGTCTAATTGAGTGGTTTGCTGTCAAGCGGCGAATGTGGATATACCTTGCCATGAATTTGCTGCTCTCAGGGATTTTCTTTGCAGCCATCATGTACTACAAATATTATGGCGTAATCGTTAACTATCACGCGCTGGCACAGGTGAATCAGGTGACCTCGGTCAAGAGCAGCATGTTCTCTTTGCTTGATCCCTATTATTTGTTTATTTTTGCAGACGTTCTGATTATCGGGGGGATACTCATTCGTCGTCGAATCAAGCTCGGGAGTACAGAACGCCCGAACCGCATTCCGCTTGAACGACGTGCCAGAAGACGGGTTGCTTCGGTCATTCTGACCCTGTCCATGATCCTGTGTATGCTCAACATCTATCCCAATCGGGCTAGCATGAGTGAGCTTACACAAGCAGAACAGATGGGCATTCTCGGTTACGAGGCGTATACCATCCTGGATCGACCTGATAAACCTGTGCCCATCGCTCACATTGATCAGACTGACATCGACCAACTGAAACAAACGACCGAACTTCCTGCGATTGTGGAGAAGGGTGCCGCAAACGGACGCAACGTGATTATGCTCCAGTTGGAATCGTTTCAGAACTTTCTGATTGGATTAGAGGTAGATGGACAGGAGATTACGCCTAATCTGAATCAATTGGCTAGACAGAGCCTGTATTTTCCGAACTTTTATCAGCAAGTGGGACAGGGAAATACATCGGATGCAGAATTTGTTGTGAACACATCGTTCTACACCCCGCCGAACGGGGCAGCAACAACTGTATATGCGGATAAAGCTCTGCCGAGTCTACCCAAGTTGATGTCAGCAAACGGATATCAGACAGCCACATTCCATACAAATGATGTTCGCTTCTGGAATCGGGATCAGTTATACAAGGCACTTGGATTCGACCAGTATTATGATATTGATTATTTCGGCATGCAGGACTCTATCGCCTTTTCGGCCTCGGATGAAGTCCTATATTCCAAAACACTGGATAAGCTGGAATCCATGCAGTCTTCGGGTGATCCCTTCTATGCCCATATCATCTCCATGTCAGCCCACCACCCGTACACTTTGCCTAAAAACAAGGTGAAACTGACGCTGCCGGAGCGTTACAAGGATACGTTGCCCGGTGATTATCTGATATCACAGCATTATGCAGATCAGGCGGTTGGACAGTTGATTGCGGGATTGAAGGAACGGGGATTATGGGAAAATAGCTTGTTTGTCTTGTACGGGGATCACCTGGGGCTTCCCATCTATTCACTGGATCGGGATGACAAAGTCCTTATGAAAGAGTTGTATGGTCGTGAATACACATCAGCAGATATGATTAATATTCCACTCATTATCTCGGCCCCGGGCGTTACCCCGGGTGTACAACTGGAACAGATCGGAGGCCAGGTGGACATTCTGCCAACGATTGCGGGACTCACCGGTGTATCGCTGAAGGACCAATTACACTTCGGACAGGATTTGTTTCACGAAGGTGGAAATCTGCTACCCGAACGTTATTACCTTCCCTCCGGGTCGGTGCTAAACGATGCTTCTCTCTTCATTCCGGCGAAAGGATACGGGGACGGAACACATTATTCCCTAGCTGATGCGGGCAGACAAGATGAAGGGCAACAGCAGATGAATGTTCCTTCGGAAGAGGTACCGAAAATTTCGGCGGACAAGGTACCTCCAGCATTCACCACACCCAATAACAGTGAGGTATCTTCTTCACGGTTTATAACAAAGGAACAGTACGATCGAGCATTGGATCTTGCACACTTGTCCAACAGTTATTTGAGCCAGCTACCGGACCGAAAGGACGTTAAATAAAAACTAATCGTTACATGTACGGTTAAATAGGCTTCATTAACAATGAATAATAATCTAGGGTATGTTTTCAAAATTAGGTAAGCTATATGATGATAGATATCAGCGTACAAAAAGTAAATTTTCGAATCCCCTTCTTGAGGTCCCAGATTGCCGGCCGGGCCGGATCCTGGCGAATGGGTAGACGATTTTCTAAGGAACTCAGGACGTCTTATTTGACCTTTAGGTCCTCTTTATACATTGTAAAGAACATCAGACACGTTATTTCCCAAAATCCCCCGAAAAAACGCTGCAAACGGTTGTTTATTCGGATATAGTGTTTCTCAGGTTCCTTAGATTTCTGCGGATGCTTCAAATCCCTGATTAAGGCGCCTCAGATTCGTTAGGCCTCGCTTCGTGTCTTGCTCCAACCGCAAGTTTAGCAATCATTTTATATCTACATCCAATATCTTTAATGAAACTGAAAAGCCCATTAAACAGAACCGATAACGGTCTGATTAAAGGGCCTTTTCTGGTTTTATCGTGGCTTAGGACATTACAACGCCATTCTCTGTGACAGCCCCGCTTCCGTTTACAACGGTAGTAGCGCAACCGACTTGCGAGCAGTCAATTGCTCTACCATGGCAAGCCATTCTTGTGGTTTGTTAGGAAGCACAGCATAATATCGATTCAGGAAATCAGCCACCAGACTGGCCGGCAGTTCACCAAGCGACTCATCGCCTGGCATAAAGCACAGATCCAATCCGCCAACCGCTTCGCCGTCACCTTGCCAGGATGGATGAACATACGGGAAGTCCAGACGCTGATATCCCAGATGGGACAGCACTTCGCGACGTACATACGGGTCCATCGGCTTGATGCCGCCAAACTCGTGATCCTGACTCAGATAAGGGTTATAGATTTCGGCAAACATACCGAACAATTCTTTCCCGTTTGCTGCAGCCAGCTTTTGCAGATCACGCTTGCGGTGATTCGCCAGGAAACTGCCAATTCCCAGACCTTCGCGCCCAATAATCGTGAAGTCCGTCATGGCTACGTTCCAATCCTCGTAATAACGGTACTCCGTCGCTCCAACAACCTGTCCCTCATGCACAGCCACGAACACCCGAATACCCGGATCTTCCAACGGCTCTTCCCACAGTGGGAAGTCCAGTACTTCTTCCCGCGGGAAAATCTCCTGCATCAACTTGTGCATTTGGGCAAACAATGGATCTTTAATGGATGTAATACGCGTGAATTCCATGAATAAATACCCCCTCGATTGATGATGTATTTCGTTTAACATTTCTTTATCTGAACGGATTCCGCCACTCCATCAGGGCAGCATAGTTGCAGGATTCCTCATCGTCCAGATAGTCTGCGGTCACACCAACAGGCATGCGGCCACAGCGAAGCAGGAACGATATCACCGGGTCACACCTCTCTCCCGCTGCTACCTGATCCAGATATTCCTGCGCAGACAGTTGGTCTGCAACCAAATGATAACCGGGCATTCTACCAGCACCTAGTAACCGATCCATCCCCTGAGCGATGACAAGGTGGTACATCGCCTGCATCATAAGCTGAGCCAGTCCCCATTTGCGGTACTTTGGACGAACACAGAGATCAACAATATACAGCGTGTTGCCATCGGACTGGTGGTTACGAATATAACCGTCATCCGTTACTTCGGCCCACGTATGCCTTGCTGGATGTGCGGGATCCCACTGCATCCGCAGCGAGGTCATCGACCCAGCCAATTCTCCATCCACTTCAATGCAGATGGCACCCTCCGGGTAATGCTGCACATGACTGGTGAGCTGCTCGTGACTCCAGAGCAGCTCTTCCGGATAAGGAGGAGGGAAACTCTCCGCCTGAATACGAATGAGTTCCTCAAAGTCGGCTGTAACATAATTGCGAACGACTGCTTTTACCCTTTTGCCACTTCGCTCCGGGTCGGTGATCAGCATTTCTTTTGTATACATGTTGCCGGGTCACCCCTTTCCACTGACAAAATGAATTCCCTGCTCGTTTCGTTCGGTTTTAAGAGCAACTTGCTACTCCCAATCGGTATACAGATCAGTACGGCGGTCACGCCAGGTCGTTACCGATCCACGTTCGCGCACCTCATACAACAAGTCCAGATCCAGATCGGCGGTCACAATCATATCGTTGTTAATCTCACCCTCGGCCAGAATGCCACGTGGCGGGAACGGGATATCATTCGGCGTAATTATTGCAGCCTGTCCATAGTTGGCACGCATGAAGTCAACGGTCGGCAGGTTACCCACTGTTCCGGTTAAAACAACATACACCTGATTCTCCACCGCGCGGGCATGACTCGTATAACGCACACGGTAGAATCCATGACGATCGTCCGTGCAGGAAGGACAGAAAATTACGTCTGCTCCTTTCGCTTTGGCCATCCGCACAATTTCCGGGAATTCAATATCGTAACAGGTCAGCATGGCAATACGGCCTTTATCGGTGTCGAACACCTCAAGTCCATCTCCGGGAGCCATATTCCATTCCTGGACTTCGGTTGGTGTAATGTGAATCTTGTCCTGGCGAGCGATGCGACCATCTGGGTAGAACATGTGGGCTGTATTATACAACTTCCCTTCACGGCGAATGACGTGGGTTCCCCCGATAACGTGCATACCGTATTTGGCAGCAAGTGACGTGAACAGTTGTTCATATTGCTCCGTAAAGTTTGGCAGATCCTCAATTGTCAGTGCATTGCCTTGTTTGTCCCCAATGGACATTAATTGCGTTGTGAAAAATTCCGGGAACAGCACAAATTCGGTTCCGTATTCGCTCGCTGTCCGTATGTAATGCTCAGCCTGAGCGGCGAACTGCTCAAACGAGCTGATTGTGTGCAATTGGTATTGTACAGCGGATACCCGCAGTTTCATGTTCGTACACCTCCATCATGATTATGCTTCCATTGTAACAACGATCCGGGGTCAACAAAAGAGTATTTACACTGGGCACTACAATGACAGAACAACCTTCCGATCGCTTCCCTTACTCACCCAGCATCGACTGCGTGAATCCGATCCACTCTCTCGTGGCAAAAGACAGATAGCGGTCCTTCCGCCAGATCATGCCGAGCTGCCATGGAATCGCCGGTTCCACCACGGGTATAATGCGCACGCGCATGTGGTCTACCTCACGACAAATCGTTTCCGGTAGCAAGGCTACCCCCAGATTGGCGGCAACCATCGCGCTGAGCAGATCCCACTGGGAGCTTTCATATACTACCCGGGGCTGGAATCCCGCATGCTGACAAGCCACAATAATCCGGTCATGCAACGCAAAATCTTCCCTAAACAGCACAAAGGCGTCGTTTTCCAGTTCATGCAGCGCAACCGACTCTTTCCCTGCAAGCGGATGTGAAGGGTGTACAAGCAGGTTCAGCTTCTCTTTCACAAACACAAAATGATCCAACAACTCATCCACGGTTGGCAGTACGGCAACGCCAATATCCAGTGCACCACTGATCACATCGGCCTCCACTTTTTTGGCACCATCCTCAAACAACTGAATGGTCACCTGCGGGTAGGCTTTGTGAAATTCACCAATGATCATGGGGAAAAAGCTTGATCCTACCATTGGCGGCAAGCCAATCCGCAGGTGGCCTTTCTTCAAGTTCATCAGATCGTCCAATTCGGACGAAAGACTGCGGAACGATTTTTCAATCTCCAGTGCCTGACGAAAAAACACATGGCCTGCATCGGTTAGTTCCACTTTCTTACCATAACGGTCCAACAACGTGATACCCAACTCCTCTTCAAGACTCTTGACCGTCTTGCTGATCGTGGGCTGGGTGATATACAGAACTTCGGCGGCTTTTGTGAAGCTCTGTTGCCGGGCAACTTCCAGAAAATATTGCAAATGGCGGATATCCATCGGTTGATTCCCACCTCTCATAGATAAATGGAATAGTAAACATTCTTAATATGCATTTTACTCATGAAAGAATGCAATGTAAAATTTGTGATATCAAGTAACGTTTCCATTCATTTTCATAATAACTCAAAGGATTACGTTGATTATATAAGGAGGGATTGAAGTGAAAAAGTGGGGCCTTGGTATTGCACAGGTTGCGCTCTTAATGGTTTTTTCACTGCTCATGGACCTGTTGGCCCGTACTCTCCACCTTCCTGTACCCGGTTCAATACTCGGTATGGTCGTGTTATTCATTCTGCTTCAGACCCGTGTCGTGAAGCTGCGCTGGATTGAAGTTGGAGCTGCCTGGCTGCTCGGTGAACTATTGTTATTTTTTATCCCGTCAGCCGTTGGCATTATGAACTATATGCCCATGCTGGAGCATGACGGACTGCAGATTTTATTCATCGTACTACTTAGTACTTTCCTGGTCATGTCCTGCACAGGCCTGGTTGCTACACGAATCGCCAAACGAAAGGAGCGTCACACCGGATGATTGGATTTCTCTGCCTGCTGTTAACCGTCGGTATCTATGGGGTCGCAAAACGAATGTATCGTAATCTGCCAAAAGTATATCTGTCTCCGTTGCTCATTACACCGCTGCTTGTTGTTGGCATATTGCTTGCAACCGGAACGGATTATGCCACGTATAGCAGTGGTGGCAAATGGCTGAGTCTGCTTCTCCAACCGGCCACGGTGGCTTTTGCCGTACCGCTCTATACCTTTTTCCATGTACTCAAAAAACATATTTCCGAGATTGTCTTCAGTGTCATGACCGGCTCGGTCGTTGCCGTACTTTCTTCTGCCCTGCTCGCCAAATGGTTACGTCTGGATTCAGGTCTAATCCACAGCTTGATCCCGCGCTCCATTACAACACCCATTGCCATGAACGTATCCGCCACCATCGGTGGCATACCCGCAGTGACAGCTGTTTTTGTTATTATGACCGGTCTGCTCGGAGTAATTATGGGACCTTCGATTGTCAAAATGCTGCGCATCGATGGGGAGATTGCACGAGGCACACTGTTTGGAACCGGTGCCCATGGCACAGGGACATCCAAGGCGTTTGAACTGAGTTCCCTGACCGGTACCATCTCCAGCATCTCCATGGTGCTCGCTGCATTGTTCACTTTAGCCGTTGCACCCGTACTTTCCAAACTTATTTTTCCATAATAGATGGCATTATCCCACTTTTTTGAAATATTATTGTTGTATTAAAGCCCTTTCTTCCTTACAATAAGGACAGGTTTTTAATTGTGAATATTGCGGGGGAGATGCGATGAAAAGAACCGGAATGAAGAGATCTCTGGACCGTCTTGGACGAATTGTCCTTCCCAAAGAAATGCGGGATACGATGGAAATCCATATCGGCGATCCGCTTGAGTTTTTCATTGAAGGGAAAGAGTTGATTTTAAGAAAGTACAAATCAACATTATGTATTTTTTGCGGTGATGTAGATACGGAAATGTATTTCAAAGAACAATTCATCTGCCGGACTTGTGCAATTCAATTAAAACACCCGGATGACTCTCCCGACTGGTTCGTACCTCAGAACAAACAGGCTCCTGCACCCGTGGAGCGTCCTGCTTCCAAATCCGCCCCAGTCTCATCTCCCGCTAGGGAAGAAGGGACCACAGCTGACAACCAAGAATACCCGGACCTGCGGCCAAAGACGGCACGCATGCTGCAACAGATGAAAGAAATTGTTGAACAGAATCCCGGTTTGGCTCAACAGCAAATTGCGGAAAAGCTTGGCATTAGCCAAGGACGCGTCTCTCAATTAAAAAAGTTACTATAATAAGAATGGTATTCGATCATTTATAGTCAGAAGACCTTCCGATTCAGGAAGTCCCGCTGCAAGAGAACCCGTTATGTTTCGTGGGTTCTTCTTTTTTTTATATTCAATACATTCAAAACATAAAAAAAAGATGACCTCTGCTCATCTGCAGCGATCATCTCATAATATAAGTCCAGATCTTCTAATTAATCTTTCACTTACGCCTGAATCGCGTCCAACTGTCCTTCTTCTTCCTCTTCCAATCTGCGCATACCCACAACCAGGACAATAATGTTAGCTACCAACAACACAGCCGGGAACGGAACAGCAGCATATTGTGCATAGATCAGATGACTTCCCACGGCTCCAATCAGAATGAAGGTCAGTATGCCAGAAGCCAGGATGCGAGTACGTGGAATCAGCAATCCTACAGCACTAAGCAACTCCGCAGCGCCCAGCAGATACATGGTCCATGTCGGATAAGAGAAACTTTCGAATGTCTGAATCATCATGTCTGCTCCACTAATCTTGTTAAACCCCGTCATGACGAAAACACCTGCTAACACAACCAGAAAAACGTAACCCAAAATCTTGTTCATATGTAGATCCTCCTATAACAAATTATATGTTCCTACTATGTAATGATTATTTTTGCTGCACATTGTAAAAAAAGAATCTATGTAAAAGTTCCCAAAGGTCACTTTGTTTTCAACCGTTCAGCCCAGTTCATTTTTCAGAATAGTACGCGTTCATATTATAAGTATTATTTATCACCAACTTACTTTTGTGAAGTTAGTATATAATAATAATATAATTTCTTCAAGTAATTTTTCACTGTATGATGTATAATACATACAAAAGGTATGTTACAGTATATTTTGTAGTAACCCTCATTTACTTGGATGTCCTATATTCTTAAAGCGGCAGAAATCATGTCCTTTCATATACAACTTTGAAGAAAATAATTATGAATCGAGGTGAACACGTTGAAGCTGAAAAAAGTAAAATCACCAAGTCCCTGTATGATCACTCAAGCCATAGACATCATAGGCAAGAAGTGGGTACTGTTAATCATGTACCAACTGTTGTCCGGACCCAAGCGGTTTACGGAGCTTGAAGCAGAGATGGCGATCAGTGGACGACTTTTATCGGAGCGATTGAAGGAAATGGAGACGGAAGGTATCGTAACCCGACACATGTTTCCCGAGATACCTCCCCGTGTAGAGTATGAATTGACACCGAAAGGCAGAGCCATTGAACCTGTCATTGATCAGATCTACAGTTGGTCATCCGACTGGTTGAAACAGCAGAAATCCGAGTAGTTGAATTGCTGCTCAATAATCTCTACTCAACACAAATACGCCTGAATCAGGCTGATCTGCGGATCATTCCCTGATTCAGGCGTATTTATATTACCTTCAACCTTTTAATGAGAGAGATGTTTTGAAGGTTGAAGCTGTACAGGCAGACCGGAATCTGCCGATGCCAAGGCCGCCGTCGTAATCTCCTGTGTACGGCAGGCATCTGCATAATCGGACAGAATCCGTGAACGGTCTCCCGTACGCAGAGCGTGAATGAACGCTTCATTCTCACGCTCGTATGGATTATGTCCTGCCGGGATCTCCAGACCTGCCATCGCATGTTTTGCCGCACTTGGCAGAAGCAAACGTTCTGGCGTCCAATCCCACACGCCTGCATCCGTGTAGAACTGGAGCCCTGCGCCGCCCTCTCCATCTGGCAACAGACATGTATTGGCGATACTGGCAATCGCTCCACTTTCCAGCTTGAGCGTCACATTCGCCACATCGGCAACGGTGACATGCTCATGCTTCTCATGCATGCTTCGCTGAGCTGCTACAGCATACACCTCCGTAACTTCTCCTGCACAATACCGAAGCAAGTCTACAATATGTGTAGTCTGCTCTACGAATTGTCCTCCTGAACCGTCCTGACGCCGCCACCAGGCGACCCCTGGCATTCCGCCCATCCAGCGGCCAAGAGCCATGCCGACCGTCTGTTCTTTCATCGATTGCTGCAGGACCTGCGCGGCCTCCTGATAACGGAAATGGTATCCTACAGAGGTTAACAATCCACTCTTTTGCACCTGATCCAACACCTGACGCGGAACATCCATTCCGGTGCTCAAAGGTTTCTCCACCAGGAATGGAATACCGCGGCGGATTAATTCGGACTCAATCGATCCGTGAGACATCGGTGGCACACAGATATACACCGCATCCAGTTTCTCACCATCCAGCATATGTTCAAGTTCCCCGTAACCAACAGCATCATAAACGGAGGCCATAGCCTCTGCCTTTTCGAGCGATGTTCCACAGACACTCGCAACACGAACACCTTCCATCCGTGCGAGAATATCCGCGTGTACCTTACTGAACCAGCCTGTTCCAATGATTCCGATCTGTAATGTCATGGATGTAATCCCCTCTCTATGTTACACGCTTACATGTTCCATTCGACTCTCGATCTTGAAATCCTGCCTTAGATTTTGCCGGATGCTTCCAGCAACAGCTGATCCAGTTCCTGTGTATGTTTAAGCTCTTGCTCTTCAGACCAGTTCAAACAACCTGCCATATATGAGATAACCGCTGCTTTATAGCGACGAACTTCATCAATACGGAAGAATAAATCACCTGTTCTTCGTACCAAAAAGTCAGACGGGGTTACAGCCATCTCTTCATCAATCGCGTAACGCAGCATCAACAATAGCTCCTGTGGCATGCCATGAAGCTCGGACTTGGTGCGTGGATCGGGCATTCGCTCATACAGTGCCTCCACATTGGAACCATACGTGCGAACCATCCGCTCCGCAGCAGTTCGGGCAAGCCCGAGGGCGACACCGTCCTTGATCTTGCGCTCCGCATACGATACAAATCCAGCCGATCCCCCTACATCACCGCCGGAGATGGGCATCTTCTTCGTTACACAAGGGCCTATGGAATGCCCACTCTCCTGCTCCATCTGGCGTGCGACCAGATCAACAACCATCTCGGCCATTTTACGGTATCCGGTTAACTTGCCCCCGGCAATCGTAATCAGATTGGATTCGGATACCCAGACTTCATCTTTACGTGAAATCTCGGAAGGATTCTTGCCTTCCTCATAAATTAGTGGACGTACACCCGACCATCCGGATTCCACGTCCTCGGTACCAATGTGTACATCTGGAAACATGCCATTAACTGCATCAATCACATAATCGCGATCCGAATCGGAAATTTGCGGGTGTGCAGGATCATCCTGATATACAGTGTCGGTTGTGCCTACATAGGTTTTGCCATCACGTGGGACAGCAAATACCATTCGACCATCTGGTGTATCAAAATAGACGGCCTGTCTTAATGGGAATCGTTCACCATCAAAGACCAAATGAATACCTTTGGTCATCTGCAGCGTTTTCCCCTGGCGCGAACCGTCCAATTCCCGCAGACCGTCCACCCATGGACCGGAAGCGTTGATCACCTTGCTTGCTTTTAGCGTATATATCTGCCCATCGATCTGATCCATAGCTTCGATACCTGTAATCTTGCCATTCTCCTTCAGGAACGCTTTCGCCTTGACGTAGTTCACGGCCTGCGCCCCACGTTTGACAGCTTCTTTCATGACTTCAATGGTGAGCCTGGCATCATCAGTCCGGTACTCCACATAGAGTCCACCACCCAACAACCCCTGTTTGCGTAATAAAGGTTCACTATCTGACACCGCTCCAGCACTCAACATTTGGCGTCGTTCACTGCGCTTCACCCCGGCGAGCCGATCATACACCATCAGTCCAATGGATGTGCTGAAGCGGCCGAACGTGCCTGCCGTATAGATCGGTAACAACATCGGTTCCGGTGTTGTCACATGTGGCCCATTCTCGTAAACTACAGCCCGCTCCCGTCCTACCTCAGCAACCATCTTCACTTCATATTGCTTCAAATATCGCAATCCGCCATGGACAAGTTTGGTCGATCGACTGGATGTACCTGCTGCAAAATCTTGCATTTCGACAAGCGCTGTCTTCAATCCACGGGAAGCCGCGTCCAATGCAATCCCTGCGCCTGTAATCCCACCACCAATAATTAATACGTCAAAATGTACATTCGCCATGCTTTGCAAATATTCGGTCCGGTGTGCTGACGAGAACGTTTCTGTCATTCTTGAACCTCCTATTGATTTTCTCAATTTTTCCGTAAAAAAAACAAAAAAAGGACCACGTCATTCGCTCAGCAATTGCTGAGCGGCACGTGGTCCCTCCCGATCTCCAGACATCATTTTTTTAACTTGTGCCTTTATCCTATCACAGATTTTTGACGGCGTGAAGTCCTGAAATGACACATTATTCAAAAAAAATTCAAAAAGTTGTTCTGCCAAAGGATGGAATTTCAAATGAATCCACTAACCTTGTATTTTTCCTTATAGTGGTTATATATTTTGCCTTCTCCAGGAAGAATAACCCTGTAAATCATGCATCATTTTCCACCAGTAAATATCATTTCTAACATATGTTTAGTTAAAAAGTACAAATACCCACACCAAGAAATATTCATCTCATTTCTTTTATTTAAAAGCCATTGCTGCGTTAACTGCACGCTTCCAGCCTGCATACAGTTCTGTTCGTTGTTGCTCAGCCATAACAGGCTGGAAGACACGCTCCGTATTTTCATGATCGGTCAATTCATCCGCACTCGTCCAATATCCAACCGCCAATCCTGCCAGATAAGCCGCACCCAATGCTGTTGTTTCATTCACCGTTGGGCGTTCGACAGGAATGCCCAGAATATCACTCTGGAATTGCATGAGAAAATCATTGGCCGCCGCCCCGCCATCCACACGCAGAGCATGCACGGGAATACCCGAGTCGGATTCCATTGCCTCCAGTACATCCTTGGTCTGATACGCCAACGCCTCAAGCGTAGCACGAATAAAGTGTTCCTTTGTCGTGCCTCGGGTCAGGCCAAACACCGCACCCTTAACCTCACTATCCCAATACGGACTGCCCAGTCCCACAAATGCAGGTACCATATAAACGCCGTCTGTGGAAGGCACACGTGAGGCGTAATCCTCGCTATCTTTTGAAGAGCGAAGCATTCTTAATCCGTCACGCAGCCACTGAACCGCAGACCCTGCAACAAAAATGCTGCCTTCGAGCGCATATTCAACCTTGCCATTCATCCCCCAGGCAATCGTTGTAATCAGTCCGTGATCGGATTGTACCGGGCTCTCTCCTGTATTCATAAGCATAAAACAACCGGTCCCATATGTATTTTTCATACTGCCCTTGGTGTAACAGCCCTGACCAAACATCGCTGCCTGCTGATCTCCTGCCGCTCCCGCAATCGGAATCCGATGACCGAAGAAATGATAATCTGTCGTATGTGCATACACCTCGGATGAACCTCGCACCTCTGGCAGCATGGCCTTGGGAATGTCGAGGATAGCCAACAATTCGTCATCCCATTGCAGATCATAGATGTTATAGATTAGGGTACGTGAGGCATTGGATATATCCGTGACATGTGTACCCCCGCTCAGTTTCCAGATCAGCCAACTATCAATTGTGCCAAATAACAATTCACCCTTCTCGGCCCGCTCCCGGGCACCAGGGACATGATCCAGAATCCACTTGACCTTCGTTCCCGAGAAGTAGGGATCGATCAGTAATCCTGTTTTGCTTCGGAAAAGGTCTCCGAGTCCCTGCATCTTCAATTCTTCACAGATATCTGCGGTCTGTCTGGATTGCCATACCACTGCATTATAGATGGGTCTGCCTTTTTCTTTGTCCCATACCACAACGGTCTCCCGCTGATTTGTAATTCCAATTCCGGCAATCTGAACAGGTTTAATTCCGCTCTCTGCCAGACATGAAGCCATCACGGCAAGAATGGAACTCCAGATTTCGTTGGCATTCTGCTCTACCCAGCCCGGTTTGGGGAAATACTGAGGAAATTCCTGCTGTGCAATGTGCACAATCTCTCCGCCACGGTTAAACAGAATAGCTCGGGAGCTTGTTGTTCCCTGATCCAGAGCCAATATATATTTTTCCATACAGCCAACCTCCTGTTGTGGGTTCTTTTTAAGGTGTAAGCGATTTCTCGAAATGTCGGATCAGATCTGTGTTGGATGTGGTCACTGCCGTAGCCCCGACGCCAAGCGCAAGTTCAACCTCTTCCGGTGAACGGATCAATCCCCCTGCAATAATGGGTATCCCTGTACGCACAGATACTTCCGCAATAATATGCGGAATGACGCCAGGTAATACTTCAATATAATCAGGTTGGGTTTTGGCCAGCAGCAGATAACTTTTCTCCAGCGCATGGGTATCCAGCAGAAAAATACGTTGAATCGCTGTAATGCCTTTCTGCTTTGCCTTCTGAATGACACTCGCTCGTGTAGAGATCAGTCCTGACGGGCGAATGTGCTGACACAGATACTCTGCCGCATACTCATCGTTTTTTAAACCCTGAACCAAATCTGCATGCAAAAGTATCTTCTTGTCATACCGCCGCGCCTCGTCCATTACACTCTGAAGCTGTGCAATATGGGTTTCCAGCATCACCCCATAGCTATAAGGGCCTTCAATCATCGCTTCAAACTGCTTCATGCTCTTTGCAGCCGGCAATATACGTTGTCCCTCAAATGGCACCTTAGTTCCTCCCGCATTCATCAGATGACTATATTGTATAATCCACACTGTAGGAACGGCAAGCCATTCCATGAATCAGGAAAACCTGAGCGCTACGCTATTATCCATTCAAAAAAGCCGCTGTATACTTCTCCATAGCGGAGAGTACAACAACGGCTAATCAGCTAATCGTATATGTTCAATGAGTAAAGATTAAGCCTGCGCATGCGGAAGCAGCGTCTCTGCCCCAGCCCAACCATCACTTTCTGCCAAATGACCGGAACGGTTCACTTTCGTTTGCAGATATTTCTCGTTGAAAGCAGAGCGATCTCCCCATAGTGGCACACGTCCGCCCACATTCAATCCCGCTTCCTGCAAAGCAGCCAGCTTCCGTGGATTGTTGGTGATCAATGTAACCGGTGCGGAGCGAAGCGCACGCAATACGGCAATCGCATCGTCATAATTGCGGGCATCGTCTGTGAATCCGAGCTGCAAGTTCGCATCTACCGTATCCAGACCTTCTTCTTGCAAAATGTACGCCATGGCTTTGCTGAACAGACCAATGCCACGTCCCTCATGGTTCGCAAGATAGAACAGTGCACCCGCTCCATGAGCGGCGATCATTTTCATGGATTGCTCCAATTGGAAGCCACAATCACAGCGTTTGCTGCCAAAGATGTCGCCTGTATGACAGATGCTATGCATCCGGATCAGCGCTTCTTGTGCTTCAGCAAAGTCACCGTACACCAGAACACTGGATTGTTGACGCTCTGCCAGTTCAGCCTCAGCAAGAGATTCGATTAACTCGCCGCTCTCCATCGCTTTGTCCGATTTCATCCAGCTGTACCACTGGAATGTCTTGGTCTCCCCATCGAGGTTAACCGGAAGCTTGATTGGTCCCACCAGGTATATAAACTCTTTTCCACTCGGAAAAGTCTGAATTTTGGGGGCAAGCAGTTGAATAATATGTGAATTGATCATTGTCGTTCCTCCTGTTTAGGCCAACTTGTATGTTGATTGATTCGCATCCAGCGTGAAATTGGATCACTTGGATGTTATATAGTACGTATCTATATTATTCTCATCATCATTAGTTACTTTATGTAAGTTAGTTTAGAATAAAAATTATAATGTGTCAAGTAACTTTTATTTTTAAAGTAACTACCCAATTTATGTTACGCAATCGACACAAATATGTGTTTCATTTTAGGAATATTGGGTATGAGTTTATAAACTGCTCATACACTAATGTTGTAGTCCAAAGCACTTCATGCCTCGAACTTAACGATGAGGGGGTAATACACATGATCCGCCGGAAAAGAACATGCTGGACAGCCATACTGATGGTCTGCGTCCTGCTCATAAGCGGATGCTCCATCTGGCCCGGACAGGACGATTCAGCGAACAACAAAAAGGTAGCGCTTACATTATGGTACTGGAATCGTTCCATCGATGATAAGTTGATTGCCAGGGCTAAGGAAAAGTTCCCCAATATCGAACTGACAGCTCAGAAAATCGGCGGTGATTTCAAAGCAAAACTCAAAACAACACTCGCTGCACGCTCAGGTGAACCAGACATTGTAGCATTGAACGACTGGATCATGGAGCTATTTCCCAGTGAGGACCGTTTCTATAATCTGTACGATCTCGGTGCAGGAGATATTGAAGACCAATATCTGCCGTGGAAATGGAAGCAAGGCGTTACGCCAAGCGGACAGATGATCGGTTTCCCGATGGATACGGGACCAACTGCCCTCTTTTACCGAGAAGATCTGTTCAAGGAGGCCGGATTGCCATCTGATCCCGAAGACGTTACACGCCAGATCAACAGCTGGGATGCATATGCTGCTGCCGGAGAACAGCTCAAGGAAAAATTCGGAGGCAAGGTTTTTCTAACCGACAATATTGCAACCGTTTACAATCAAGTCATATCGCAGTCTGCGGAGCGTTATTTCCGGCCGGACGGGTCCTTTATCGGCATGGATTCCCCTATTGTGGGCAAGAGCTGGGGTACGGCCGTTGCTTTCAAAGAGAAGGGACTGCTTGCCAATGCAGACGGCTGGACTCCAGGCTGGAACGCAGCGATGAATAATGGCGAGATTGCCTCTTTCGTGGGCGCTGTTTGGATGAAGCAAGTGCTTCAGGAAGCCGCTCCGGATACATCGGGGAAATGGCGGGTCGCTCGGGCCCCGGGGGGAGATGGCAATAACGGAGGATCATTCCTGTCCATCCTGAAGTCGAGTGAACATCCTCAGGAAGCCTTTGAACTGGTTCGCTGGCTGCAAAGTCCCGAAAATCAACTGGAGCAATATCAGACATTGAATCTGTTCCCTTCTGCACCAGGTGTGTTTGATGATCCTGCCATGAAAGAAAAAGAACCTTTCTTCGGTGGACAGGCGACAGGGCCTGTATTTGCCGAATCGGCACAGGATGTGCCGGATGCTTTCTTTGGCGAAAGATATCCATCCGTACACAACATTATCACTCGACGGCTGAATGATGTCGCGAAGCAAAATGCCGATCCACAGCAGGTCTGGACGGATACGGTACACCGCGTCGAGCGAGAATTGCAGCGTTAACCTGAACAACGTGTGGTTTCGTTATCCGCAAAGGAGGAATTCATATGGCTGTAACTGAACCTCGTCTTACTCCCGATCCCGGAAATGCAAGACCTGATCTGGATCGGCAGAAGTCACTATGGGCGAGAATGTGGGAGCATCGTGCACTTTATGTTGCGATATCGCCGTTTTATATTCTGTTTGCGGTATTTGGCCTGTTCCCGATCGGGTTCTCACTCTATCTGGCTTTTCATAAATGGGATGGCATCGGTGTCATGACGTTTAACGGACTCAACAACTTCAAATACATGCTGACCGATGCCGAGTTCTGGCAAGCCGTGGGTAACACGTTCATGATCTGGATCTATTCGACGATTCCGATGCTCTTCTTCGCCCTGATTATTGCCTTTTTGCTGCATGCACCATTTGTGAAGTTCCGCACCCTGTTTCGGGTCGGTTATTTCCTGCCAAATGTCACGTCCATCGTGGCGGTAGCCATTATCTTCGGTGCCTTATTTGCCAACAATTATGGCTTTCTCAATTATCTGTTGCAGTCGGTCGGGCTACCGGTTGTGGAGTGGCTTAATGCACCATGGGGCATCAAAGTCGCAATCTCCTCCATGGTAGTCTGGCGCTGGACCGGATATAACGCCGTCATCTATCTGGCCGGACTTCAGAGTATTCCGCAGACATTATACGAAGCGGCCAAGATTGATGGCGCATCAGCGATACAGTCCTTTTTCCGAATTACAATTCCGATGCTGCGTCCTGTGATCCTGTTTACGGTCATTACATCAACGATCGGCGGTATGCAGCTGTTCACCGAGCCACAAGTATTGGTAGGCAATGACGGTGGCGCAGGTGCAGCAGGCATGACGATTGTACTGTACCTCTACCGTGAATCCTTCATTAACAATTATTTCGGATATGGCGCTGCCGTTGGTTGGGGCATGTTCCTCATTATCGCCCTGTTCTCGATTGTGAACTGGAAGCTTGTTCAAGGCAAATCATCCTGATGTGACAAGGGGGAGCGCACATGGCGACCAAACACCTCAAATCGCTGGTGTTGTATACCGGTCTTATCGGGGGCATGCTCATATCCATGTTCCCGTTCTATTGGCTGATTGTAATGTCCACCCGGACAACGTCCGATATCTACAAGTTCCCACCCCAGCTCTGGTTCGGCGGTGAACTGTGGAATAATATTACGCGGGTGTTGCAGCAGATTGACTTCTGGGGCGCCTTTCTGAATACGTTGTTTGTGTCAGGCCTTGTGACCATTCTGGTGCTGTTTTTTGACTCACTGGCGGGGTTTGCGTTTGCGAAGTTTGAATTTCCCGGCAAAAAGTGGCTCTTCATCCTGCTGCTCGCCACCATGATGGTACCTTCCCAGCTGTCGCTGGTGCCTTCCTTCGTACTCATGGCTACGTTCGGCTGGGTCGGTTCCTTCAAAGCCCTCATTATTCCGGGCATGGTGAACGCCTTCGGTATCTTCTGGATTCGCCAGTATGCGACAGAGTCGATTCCGAACGATCTGCTGGATGCAGGTCGGATCGACGGCTGTAATTTCTTCCGACTTTATTGGAACGTGGCGTTGCCGATTTTGCGACCTGCCTTTGCTTTCCTCGGCGCGTTCACCTTTATCGGCGTATGGAATGATTATCTGTGGCCTTTGATCGTCCTGACGGATGAACGCAAATACACGTTGCAAATTGCATTGTCTCAATTAAACGGACTATATAATACGGACTACGCAATGGTTATCGCGGGTACGTTGCTTGCCGTCATTCCACTCATTGTTATGTTCCTGTTCATCAGCCGTCAATTTATTTCGGATATTGCCGCAGGAGCGGTGAAGGATTAAGGATGGTGTAATCGAGATTGACTTAATCTGCTCCATTTTGATCCATCCCTCAAGTCTGATATTCTTATCTATAGATGAAATAACAGATGCCATATAAGTTGAATGAATGGCGCCAAGTGCACGAAGGGGACAGAAAGGGCCTGAAGAAATGGAGTTAAAAGCTTTCCAGAGGAAAGCTACTTCGAAAGCATATGCTTCGCATTTACGTGATCAGAAGGCTTTCTGTACCCGAAGTGTTAACGTGTAACAGCATTCATTTCACTTATATATTCAAGAAAGAGGGATGACAAAATGGCTTCTTCACCCTATATGATCGGCGTAGATATCGGCACGACCTCCACCAAGGCCGTCTTGTTCGAACAGAACGGAACCATTTTGGCTCAAGGCAGTGCCGATTATCCGCTGCACACCCCCACACCTGCGATTGCGGAGCAGGATGCGGAAGATATTTTTAAAGCAGTCATCGAATCCGTTAAACAGGCCACTTCCAAAGCGGGGGTTAAACCAGAGGACATCCTGTTTGTATCGTTCAGTTCGGCCATGCACAGTATTCTGCCTGTCGATCAACACGGCACACCGCTGATGCGAGCCATGACATGGGCAGATAATCGCAGTGCCGAGTGGACCGAAGCACTCAAATCGGAGATGAATGGTCACGAAATCTATCTGAGAACTGGTACGCCGATTCATCCGATGTCCCCTCTCACCAAGATCATGTGGCTCACTCGGGATCAACCGGAACTGTTCAGACAGACGCACAAATTCATATCCATGAAAGAATATGTTTTCTATAAATTATTTTCTGAATACGTCATTGATCACTCGATGGCCTCCGCCACCGGACTCATGAATCTGGAGAAACTCGACTGGGATGCAGAAGCGCTGCATGTGGCGGGCATCACGCCGGAACACTTGTCCCGATTGGTACCGACCACACATGTGCTGAAACATGGATTGCACTCGGAGTACGCCAAGGAGATGGGCATTGCGGTCACCACACCGTTTGTCATCGGGGCCAGTGATGGTGTGCTCTCGAATTTGGGCGTGAACGCCATTGATCCAGGCGTCGTCGCCGTGACCATTGGTACAAGTGGAGCGATTCGTACAGTCGTAGACAAACCGGTGACCGATCCAAAAGGACGCTTCTTCTGTTATGCGCTCACGGAAGATGCCTGGGTCATTGGCGGACCGGTGAACAATGGCGGTGTTATTTTCCGCTGGATTCGGGACGAGTTTGCAGCTTCCGAGGTGGAGACTGCGAAACGACTTGGCATCGATCCATATGAAGTGCTCACTCGTGTCGCAGAAAACGTACCTCCAGGTTCGGAAGGTCTCTTGTTCCATCCGTATATGACAGGTGAGCGGGCTCCGCTCTGGAATCCCAATGCACGGGGTTCGTTCTTCGGCCTGACGCTGCATCATAAGAAAGAACATATGATTCGCGCCGCGCTCGAAGGTGTGTTGTTTAACCTGTACACGGTCATGCTGGCGATTGAAGAAAAGATCGGTCGTCCGAAAAAAATCCAGGCGACAGGCGGCTTCGCCCGCTCTGAGTTGTGGCGCCAGATGATGGCCGATATTTTCGATCAGGATGTCATCATTCCCGAAAGTATTGAAAGCTCCTGTCTCGGTGCAGCCGTACTGGGCTTGTACGCCCTTGGCCGCATCGATTCCCTGAGTGCCGTCTCCGGCATGATCGGATCAACGCATCGGCACCAACCAGACCCGGACAGTGTCCGCGTTTATCGGGAGTTGCTCCCGATCTTCATCCGCATCTCCCGCAAATTCGAAGAAGAGTATGCAGATATCGCCGCTTTTCAGAATAAGACGATGCAAGAGTAGAGAAGGCGTGGGGTCGCATGCAGGATGACCGGAGGATGGGACGGTTTAGGTTCTGAGCATATGAGGGTTGGAGATTTGAGGGTTAAACATCTGGAATGTTACACGATGGAGGGTCAAAACGTTGAACATAGAATACGCTAACGAATCGTAGACGTCTTATTTGAAGCTTTTAGCATGTTTTCAAAATCTAACGAACCTGAGACACCTTATATCCGATTTTAGCCGCGGAAAACTGCCCCAAAGTTAGAATAACCGGAAAATAGCGTCTCAGCGATTCGTTAGAATCTGACTGATGCAGATTTTTGGCCAATAGCGCGTCTCTGGTTCGTTAGAAATGACCGACCATCGTCACCACCATGTAGTTGTCCCCCCTGCTAAGCTGCGTCTGGCTCAGAATAACCTGCGGCTCTAGCGAGTACATCTTATGCACGTTCATAAGGACCATCCCGCCATGTTTAAAACATGCGGGACGGTCCTTTTCATGTACAGTTTTTGTGTACCAATCTACCTGTAGAAACTGTGCTACCAGAGTGATGAAGCCCTCGTCCTCAGCGCCGTTCAAATCACCTAAATATGCGACCAAAAAAAGCCCCACAGCTTGAAAGACTGCAGAGCTTCGTTTCCTAACGTTTCATTATTACCTATTTATACTCAGCTATTACTGATTATACTTGCTAAACGCATTTTGGTCGGCCTGCACGTTCTCCAGGTACACAATCTGCCCCGCATCATTCACACGCGCGATATCGATGCCTGCTTTGGCATATACCGTTCCGTCCGCCGCTTGTCCGCACACCGCCCAGTTAGTTTGGTAACTGCCGTCAGGCTGTTGCACCCACGCGTCCCACATATGTTTTACATCCTTATTGTATTCGTAGAAAGCTTTCATGAAACCATCGAATCCTGTTCGACTGGTGCCGTTAAGTACAATCTCTGCGTCCGGTGTAAACAGTGACAATAAGTCCTGCATGGCGCGCTCGTCTGTACGTGAAGCATCAAATAAACGGAAATAGTTGTTCAACAGTGTAGTGTTACTCATAGTACTCATTTATATTCCTCCTAGAATAAAAAGCCGTTTTCCAATCTTTCAGTTCGAATATTTTCGAACTAACTGAAAAGAAATGTATCATACTTCTTATACTGCCTGCAAGATATAGTTCGAAATTTTTCAAACATTGAAAGAGAAAGCCGAATATGCTAACGTCATAGATATGAGAACTCCAACGATACCTATGGCTTCGGAATTGAAACTGACTACGGTCTGCAATGCATTGGGTGATCCGATCCGCATGAAAATTGCACACTGCCTGGCCAGCTCTGGCGAGAAAAATTGTTCCGCCTTCGAAGTAGACCATATTTCCAAATCCACGTTGTCCCATCACATCAAAATTTTACGTGAAGCTGGCGTGATCCAGCCGCGCATTGAAGGTAAACAGCACTTCTACTCCCTACGAAAGGATGAACTAAACACACGTTTTCCAGGCCTCGTTGAGATGATTCTGAATACAACCGAGGAATACGTACATTAAAGTAAGCAGGTTTGAGATTGAAGAACTACTTTCATGATAATCACAATTCCCATAAAGGAGGCTAACCATATGGACAAAAAGGCGGCAAAGATACTGCTGAGCACCTTCTGGGGAGGTGGCGGTTGGAAAACAACCTCTCTACCCTTCTCTGGAGATGAATTTGAATATGCCAAAAGCAAAGGTGTCATGTTCGACCCACTCACGATCACGCATGACGAGATTGTCCAGCGTCTATACGACATGCATCAGGATGACTCGTTCAAGGAACGAGTGATTTCGGCATTTCTACATAGTCTGTCCACCAAAAAAGTCTATCTGCGCAGCGCATTATCCAGTTGGGCTTTAACATCGAACATGCCTTTACACACCTATGCGGAACGCCCTGCCCTTCACCCTAACACCAGTGCCTGTGGAGATTGTAACTTCCTGCATTTGCAGTCAGACAAGGAATATACCAACGTCGATTTAAACGTCCTGAACTTTGAACGGATCAAGTGGGGCGGCGTGCGTCACGGCTGGCTTATCTATTGCCTGATGGATCTGGAATTACTGCTTCAGGACAACGATGCAAACTATGAAGTAACCCCTGAAGACCAAGCCATCCTGGTCAACCTTCTTGAAGCAGCTCAGACTGAGGACCCCAAAGACAGTGCTCGTTCCCTCGAGAAGAAGTGGAAGGATCTCTTCCCTTCCAGCAAACAGGAGCGAGATGCCCTGCTGGAAATCTGGGCGGCAGCCGGCATACTGGTTCCTGGAGATAAACCGAGAAAACGCAAAGGTGGTTCCAGCGATTTTGTCTTTGCAGCAACCTGGCAAGGTGATGATGGATATCATGCGGAAGCCGTAAAACATTATTTCGGCTCCTATCTTCCTCAAATGTGATAAAACCTGAACTTTTGCTCACCTTTGCGTACGTCTGGTTACAATAATGACATCGACAGATTTCCTGTTTAACTCGTATAATAAGGGGAAATTGGTAGATGGGAGTGAAACAAGCGAGTTTATGGTATACATACTGGCTTTTATAGTGTCTTTTGCTGTCGTGGTTCTGCTTATTCCGCCGCTTGGTCGACTGGCTCACCGACTCGATTTTGTGGACAAGCCTCGGGAAGATGTGGAGCGTAAGCTGCACAGGCAACCTATCCCGCTCACGGCGAGTTACGCGATATTCACTGGATTTTTCCTGACATACATTGCTCTGACTAAAGAAATCACATGGGAAACAGCGGCTCTGGTCGCTGGTGGTATGCTTCTGCTAACGATTGGTACCGTTGACGACTGGTACAAAACAAAAGGCAAAGATTTTCCTGCCCTACCCAAAATGCTCGTACAAGTCTCTGCGGCAGTGCTCGTATTTGCTTCTGGCATTGCGTTCACCGGATTCGTGAATCCCTTCAACGCGGAATATGTCATGCTTCCGATCTGGCTGCAATTCATTCTCACGATCCTGTGGATCTTCGGGGTGACCACCGTCATCAACTTCTCGGACGGCATGGACGGACTGGCTGGCGGATTATCGGCCATCTCGGCAATTACCCTGTTCATCGTGGCGCTTGCCAAAGGTCAAACTGATTCCGCACTCATGTCGATCATTCTGGTCGGTGTAACGATTGGTTATCTGAAGTACAACAAAGCTCCTGCCAAAGTGTTCATGGGTGATGCAGGCGCTACTTTCCTTGGCTTCATTTTGGCGGTTATCGCTCTGGATGGTGCATTCAAACAAGCAACCATGTTGTCCATCTTCATTCCAATTCTGGCGCTGGGTGTACCGATCTTTGACAACATCTTTGTCGTTATCAAACGTTTCATTCAAGGTAAAGCGATCTATCAGGCCGATGCGAGTCAAGCCCATTATCGGTTGCTGCGTGCCGGATTGAATCAAAATCAGGTGGTGGGTGTGCTGTATCTAGTCAGCACATGTCTGTGTCTATCCTCCATTATTCTGATGTTAGTGGAGTTATAAAACCAAAATAACGATGAAAATAATAGAAGCCACCTTCATTGCGTTGAGGGTGGCTTTCTTATGATGTTTTTTTGGATCAATTGCCTTTTTTTCGTACTACATTCTGTATAGGCCCACTATCCCTGATGCCTGCGTGACTCCTCCTTAAGAGGCACTTTCAGTTAAAGCGGAGTGATTCTAACTTACGATTTAACAGCCCCTGCCATAGCACCTCCAACAATGAAACGTTGCAAAGCAACATACAGGACAACCAGTGGCAAGGTAACAATCAGAATACCACAGGCGAGCAGCGGCCAGTTGTTCATGTACTGTCCATAAAATGTAAAGAGTCCTTTGGTTACCGGCTGATAATTCGGATCAGATAAATAAATGGTTGGCCCGATAATATCGTTCCATACACCAATCGCGGTAAGGATAATACCTGTTGCCAGGATTGGTTTCATTAACGGAACAAGGATGGTGAACAGATACCTTGTATACCCACACCCGTCCATGGCAGAGGCCTCATCCAGTTCACGCGATATTGATTTGATATAACCCACAAACATGAGAAACGCAATGCCCGTACCCGTCGTCTTCAATAAGATGTACCCGATTTGGGTGTTGTAGAGACCCAGATTATTGATCAGGGAAAACTGCGGAATGAGCGGGTTGGGAAGATACATGGAAATCAGAAAGAAAATATAAATGAGTGTGCTGAATTTAACATATCTGCGTGCGAGCGGGAATGCAGCAAATATAGATAAAATCAACGTCAGCAGGGTGGACATCCCTGTATAGAGCACACTGTTCCACATATACTGAGAGAAGTTCCCTTTGTTCCATGCTTCGGAAAAGTTCTCAAGCCGGATCCCTTCAGTAAGAGCTACAGGATTGAGCAGATACTCTGTCTGTGTCTTCATGGATACATTGAACAGATAGAATAGAGGGAAAACGTACAACGCAAGCATGAGCAGAACGATAACGTAGCTGACCATTCTGGACGTTTGACTCTGTTTCATTACGCTTCCACCTCTCTTCTGCGGAGATAAAATAAAGCAACCATCGATATGGTAAATACAAAGAGGAACTGAATCATCGCGACAGCAGAAGCCAAACCGTAATCAGCCGTTCCTGTGCCAAATGCCGTAGCATAAACATCAAACGCAAGCGTCGTTGTATTGAACTTGCCACCTGTAAGTACATAGATAATATCAAAGGTTTGCAATGCCCCTATGATAGACAAGAGCATATTAACCGTGAATGCAGGAGCAATCATGGGGAATGTAATGTTCGTAAATGCTTTCCACCCCGAAGCACCATCCATGTAACCCGCCTCATACAGATCGCTCGGAATGGACTGCAGACCTGCAAGAAAAATCGTCATGGAGTAACCCATGTACATCCAGATTTGAACAAAAATAATCAGTTCAAAGGCGATATTATAATCGCCAAAAAAGTTGGAACTGGTACCAAAGAAATTCAGAAAGGACTGGGCCGGGCCGCCCAGCGGATTTGCAACGAGTTGCCAAATGAGTCCAGACACAGTAACCCCCAGCACCACTGGCAAAAAGAATACCGCGCGATATAATTTATCGCCTCTAAGCTTTTTATTGATCAAAATCGCTATAAACAAACCCACTGCATTTTGTATGATCACAACAGCAAACGCAAAGTATAAGGATCGCCCAATAGCATCCATTCGGTCTCCAGCATTGGATGCACCAAAAAATGTTTTATAGTTTTCAAAGCCGATAAAGCTCCATTCCTGGCCCCGAACACCAGTAGCATCTGTAAACGAAAACAGTATCGTCACAAGTGATGGACCGAAGCCAAACACAACATAAAGTAACAACGGAATGCTCAAATACAGATAAGGAATAAGTCTTGCCTTACCTTTCCCAAACGGATACATCGTCCTCACACCTTTCATGGGGTAAAACTAAGACATAAGAAAACCGGAATAACAGCCTTGTCTGGCCTGAAGGCTCAGACCCGAGCGCTATTCCGGCGCATGCGGCCAACTTGTGCCATGAATATGAATGATTATGAATTACTTTGGAGCAGCAGCATCCCAGTCCGCTTGGGATTTACCTGCAAGCTCTTCCGGTGTTGCAATCGGTCCGGCTGGCTTGAGCATCTCTGCGTGAACGCTGGCCTCCGAAATGTACTGTCCTACATTCTGACGGTTAATGAACAACTGATCCCAAGAAAGTTTAAAGTCCTCCAGGTAAGGCTGAATGCCTTGGATAAACTCACTTGTCATCTCCACATCAGGCTGTGTAGGCAGGAAGCCGGCTGCATTCACAAATTCCGTGTAGTTCTCTTTCTCCGATAACATATCAAGCCATTTCATTGCGTAATCCTTGTTCGGTGAGTTATCCACCACCATCCAGGTCATATCGTATTTACCCGCCAGATTTTTGTTCTTGGCTGCATCATTGCTACCTGGAATTGGGAAATACCCAAACTTCAGATCAGGGTTGGCCGTTTGAATTGTTGTTGCATCCCAAGTGCCGTCAGCAATCATAGCCACCTTGCCTGTAGCGAACAAACTGGGCAATGTTCCGTAGTCAATACCCATGAAACCAGGCATTGCATTGTTCATCAGATCCTGAGATTTCTGCAAGACTTCAAGTTGAACCGGATCAGTCAGCTTGGTTTCACCAGTCCATAGACCTTTGATATAAGCAAGCTGATCTTCATGAATAGAGGCCTGAAGCCCTTGCACTGCAAGACCTATTGGCCATACATCTTTACCCGCCAGACCCAGCGCTTCGACACCATTGTCTTTGAACACTTTGATAACATGTTGCAATTCATCCCAGGTTGTAGGGATCTCCAGATTATATTTTGCGAAGAGTTCCTTATTGTAGAACAGTCCTGTGAATGCCACCTTGCCCATGTTTACACCGTACACCTTATCGTTATACGTCATTGCGTTCTGTACATCCGCTTCATTGTAGTTTTTGATAAAAGATTGATCAGACAGATCACTGATTAACCCGGCATCGATCCATTGCTTCCACATCGGATCAGCAGCACCACTGGACCACTCCTGTGGTGCGCCTACAAAACTTGATTTGAGTGGAATGATATCCACGTCCCCATTACTTCCGGCGTTCATCCGTGTTTGCATCAACTGATCGTAAGTCGCGTCTGCCGGAACCGTTGTATATTCCACCTTTACGTCCGGATATTTCGCTTCAAATTTCGTATTAAACTCTTTGATGTAGTTGTTAATATTCTCTTGCTGCCAGTGAATGATCTTCAAGGTAACTTTTTTGCTGCTGTCTGTAGCCTGAGTTCCTTCTGATTCCGAAGAGCTGCTACTACAAGCGGCGAGCACACATAATAAAGCGGTTACAAGTACAATGGATAAAGTCATTTTCTTCATTTTCGTTGTCCCCCAAATTTTTGAATTAAATCTACGAAATTAGTTTCGTTAATTCCACCCTTATTATGACTTCAGATCTTTATTTTGTAAATAGTCATTTTGTTTTTTTGATTTTCATGCTCCAACCCGCTTGATAAAAGCTTTATTTATTGCTGTATACGTTGAAATCAAGGTAACCTTTACGATAATTACGAAAGTTACGAAACACAGCATATAACATAATTTCATATAGAGCCCCAGATAACCCGGTATTCCTTTAACTGGACTCAAAATCTCTAAAACAATTAAGATTACGAGCTAAAATTCGTCCTTATTTTCGTTACAAACCTCCTTGATCACTTCAAACCTATGGATGCATATTATTTCAAGTGTGAAACCCTCTCTCTGCTGTTGACTCTCCGGTCTATGTAGCATAGAATACTTGCAAGAAAGCGAAAAAACCGATACAGCCCCAGTTTACGAAACTAGTTTAGGAATCCGAGGGATGTTTATGAATATCAAAACGATAGCGAGTTTAGCCGGCGTGTCTGTAGCCACGGTGTCCAAGATTATCAATAACTATCCAGATATTAGCGAGGAAACGCGCCAGCGTGTGCTTAAAATTATGGAAGAGACAGGCTATCGTCCATCTTCTTCAGCCAAAACACTGGCAACCAAAAAATCCAGCCTCGTTGGCGTTGTGTTTGCAGGGAAGCTGAACGTGGATTTCAGCCACCCTTTCTTCGTACAGGTTATCAATGCGTTTAAGAAACAAATTGGCTTGCTTGGATACGATCTACTCTTCTTCTCGAATGAGAAGTTTCTGGATCAAGGTGAGGACTACTTGGCGAGATCCAAGTATTTTCAAGTGGATGGCTGTATTATTATTGCGGGGGATGAGGTCGAGAGCAGCATATTCGACCTGGATGCCAGCCCGATTCCTTGTATCGGAATAGATATCGAGCTAACAGGACAAAGCTCCTGTTACATCATGTCCGATAACGATAAGATCTCAACCAAAGTTGTAGAACAATTTTATATGAACGGTTATCGAGATGTTGGTTTTATCGGGCTGGAGCGCGCCTCTCTTGTGATGCAACAGAGAGAGATGGCTTTCAAACGTTCACTAAATCAGTTTAGTCTTGATGAAAAGCCCGAGTGGGTTGTATACAGCAAAGATTATGCTGCAGCGGATGGATACGAAGCGGCCAAGAAAATGCTCGCCTGCAAGACTCTGCCACGTGCCGTGTTTGCAGCCACAGATCTACTTGCCTTTGGAGCTATTCGCGCCTTTAAGGAAGTGGGGTTACGCATTCCAGAAGATATAGCTGTGGCAGGTTGTGACGACATCGAAGCCTGCCGTTATACCGATCCACCGCTAACAACCGTCAAGCAGGATACGGACAAAATTGGGCGCCTTGCTGCCATGATTCTGTTCGATCTGATGAACAAACAAATGGATAATCGTTGCATTAAAGTAGAGCCGGAACTGGTTGTGCGTCAATCCTGTGGCACAGCCATGCTGCTGGCACAGGAAATCTGAGCATTAAGTCTTTTGGACTGGTTGCTGCAGATCAATTCACATCATAGACATAGCGAATTTTTCATACTATATAAATTGAACTAAACATTTACACGAGAACGTAGAGGACAGAAATAACCTGAAGAAGCGGAGCTAAAAGCTTTCTGAAAGAAAGCTACTTCGTAAGCTAAACTTCGCCTTTATCACCAGATTTTCTCCTTTGTAAAGCCGAATATAAAAAATCTGGGGATAACAGCGATCAGAAGGTTGTTCTGTCATCGGAGTGGCAAGTGTAAATATTCTTTAGTTCAATTTATATAGTCCACACCAGGAAGCGAAAAGGGGATGTCTCCTACGTCATGAATATGACAGGGGACATCCCTTGTTTGTGTTATTTTGTTTTAATGAACCTGAGACACGCTATTCGCTTCCATTTGCCGAGATCTGAGATCTAACGAATCACAGAGACGTTATTTCGTCGATTCGGTGGATTTTTTAGGTTTTGACCACGTTTTATGACGAAATAGCGTTACTGAGGTTCGTTAAATCTTGCTAGCGTTGACGATCCGCCTTTTAAGGTGCGGCAGGTTCGTTAGCGCTTGGAGCGAGGCGGAATTCCTTTTGAGACAGTCCCATTTGCGATACTGAGTGAACGGACAGTCCTGCTCTGAGATCATGGTTATATCGAGAAAGTTCCTGCTATCTGGAAGCGGCAGTAGGCAGCTTGCCCTCTACTGTCTGCAAGTCAGACCATCCGGGTCGATCAAGTTCAATGAGACGGTGGTATCGCTCTTCCCCAGCCAGCAATTGTTCGTGAGAACCCTGCATGGCAATCTTTCCATTTTCCATAAAAATAAGTTCGTCCATCTGTTCCGCACCAATCAGGTGATGGGTGACCCAGATCATCGTTTTACCTTGCAAGCTGTCCAGAATGGTGCGCATCAACTCGCGTTCCGTCACTGGATCAAGCCCAACGGTTGGTTCATCCAATATAATAACAGGTGTCTCCCGAAGCAGTACCCGGGCCAGAGCAATCCGTTGCCTTTCCCCACCGGAGAAACGCAGCCCCGTCTCCAGCATCGGCGTATCATACCCCTGCGGTAAAGATTCGATCAGACCGGATAACCCTACTTGGGCGGCCACCTGACGAATCTCCTCATCCGTTGCATGTGGACGACCAATCCGCAAATTATTGGCTACCGTGGTGTCGAACAGGTGTGGACTCTGATTCAGCACTGCGATGACATCAGTGACACTCTCACCCAGGGTCTGCACAGGCATATTATTGATTAGAACTTTCCCCGCAGACGGAAGCAATGCCCCCTGAATCAGTTTCAACAAGGTCGATTTCCCGCCGCCGCTTCGTCCAAGAATAGCTAATCGTTTGCCTTGTGGCAGATGAAGGGATACGTCCTGTACGGCGTAGGAATCATCCGCTGCATAACGGTAACTTACGCGATTAATCTCGATGTCTGCTCTGAGTTTGGGTGGAATGCGAAGACGAATTCGTCTGTCCGGGATATCATTCGCAGCTGGCAAGGACTCGGATGGCTGTCCAGCCATCACGTTGCCGTTTTTTACTACAGAGATCGATTCGCCCGTTCCATCCGCATCACCGGCTCCATTCTGCAACGGAAGATAATCTTTCCCTTCGAGCTGCTTCAAGCGATCCAGCGATTCTCGATACTGCGGAAGATGCTCTACAGCATCCCCTACAGGTAGAAGTGTTTCCGTGAGCGGAAATAACACCAGTACAAAAGCAGCAATCATCACGGCAGGTAATTGCCCGACAGAAGCGGCATTTCCGGCCCATAACGTAACCGATACCACCAGCAGGCCAATGACGCACTGGGCCATCAGATCACGCCAGCGTGTCCAGCGCCGCAATTTGCGACGAACCGCGTCGACATGTTCTTCCGCCTCTTCCTGCTGCTGAACAAATTCCGCGGCTCGCCCACTTGCAAGCCAATCCCCCAGTCCAAGCACACCGTCGGTCAGACGGGTATACAACGTGCTGTTTTCCTTTTTCAGCCGTACACGCCATTTCCACGTCACTTTCAGCGAGATCGCAGGTAACACGGCAACGAGAAATAACATATACAAGCCCATCCACAGCGCAAATCCCAGATCCACACTGGCAAAGGCAATCACAGCCCCACCGTACATCACAAGTGCGGTAACGGCGGGAAAAACGGTACGGAGATAGATATCCTGCAGCCGCTCCACATCATCGGCCAGTGCTCCGAGTACATCTCCGGTCTGCATGCGAGAACGCAGGAACAGGGCCTGTGGTTCCAGAATGCGATATAACTTCACCCGTTGATCGGCCAACACCCGCAGTACGGCATCATGTCCTGCCAATCGCTCGATATATCGAAACACGGCGCGGAATATCCCAAATGCACGTACCCCAACAATAGGTACATACACCATCAGAATATTTTCAGGACGCAGCGCAGACTTGGAGATCAGAAATCCGGAGGTGAACAGCAACAGTACCGCACACAAGGCAGCGCATGTGCCCAGCGCAATGACTGCGATGAATCTCCAGCGGTACTGTGCCACATACGGAGCAATCCAGCTATTTTTTTCTTTTCCGTTACGGACGTTCTCCATATGTTCATATCCGGACTTCATTTTATATCGCCTCCATCTGGGCCTGGATCATCTGATAATATACACCTTGTCGTGCCAGCAATTCCTGATGTGTTCCCGTCTCTGCCACTGTGCCGCCATCCATGACAATAATTCGATCCATATGCGGCATCCAGTGCAGACGATGGGTAGCCAAAAATACAAGTTTTCTTTCAAACAGCGGCAACATCGTCTGTTTCAGTTCATACTCCGTTTCCACATCCAGATGAGCTGTCGGTTCATCAAGCAACAGAATGTTGCGTTTACTAAGCAAAGCTCTTGCCAGCGCCACCCGTTGCTCCTGCCCACCACTGAGCTGTCTGCCGCCAGCCCCAATTGGCTCATGCAGCCCACCGGATAATGAGGTCAGAAGCTTGGTTAATCCAGCTGTGCTAATGGCCTTGGCCACTTCCGCATCCGAAGCCTCCGGCATGTAGAAACGAACGTTATCGGCCAGGCTTCCACTGAAAATATACGGATGCTGCGGGATAGCTGCCGTCTGTCTTCGCCAGGATTCAAGCATATCCTGTGTCACAGGCTGTCCGTTGGCTAATACTTGGCCTGAAGTAGGAAGCTGAAATCCAGCCAATACATCAATCAACGTGGATTTGCCTGCTCCGCTGGCGCCAATAATACCGATTTTGCCAAGACCCGTGATCTGAAATGTGACATCCTTTAGCGAATAAGGACCTTCATCATCATGCCGTACCTGTACATCCGTTAGAGCCAATCTGCTATTCTCATTCCAAGAGAACACTGAGGAAGAAACAAGCTCAGGAGTAGTAGAAACAGAAGCAGAAGCAGGAGCAAGATGCCCCGCAGCCGTTTTATCATTCAACACGACACGTATGGTCGAAGTAGCGGCTTTCCTTTTACCCAAAGATAATGGTGTAGATCCAGCTTCGTCCTCTGACGTAACCGGATCCGCAACAACATTTGCATAGGCTTCTTTCTGTTTCTGTTCAGCGGCCTTGCCCCGTTCAATCACCTGATTAATGGCCGTTCCGGCTTCCTTACCGTCCAATGTGGCATGATAATCAGCTCCGAGCATACGTACAGGCAGGAAATATTCAGGTGCCAGAATTAGTACCGTCAGCGCAGGGCCAAGCAGCATATGTCCCTCCGTCAGACGTAATCCCAGACCAACTGCCACGGAAGCAACGGACAGCATGGTGAAGAAATCGAGAGCAAACGAAGAAAGAAAAGCCATGCGCAGGGTAGACATCGTCGCCTTCCGATACCGCTGACTGACCCGCAGAATGGACCCTTCGTGTGTTTTGCTTTGTCCCAGTGTTTTCAGCGTTTCCAGCCCACGCAAGGTATCAACAAAATGGTTAGCGAGTGCTTTGTAGGATCTGAATTGTCCGTCTATCTTACGCTGCGCAGCGAGGCCAATCAGAATCATGAACACAATCAGGATTGGGAGTGTCAGCATCAGAATAACCCCAGACATCAGATCCAGCTTAAACACATACAGCAAAATGACGATAGGTGTGAATCCTATGCCCAGCATACGAGGAATGAATAGTTCAAGATACGTCTTGAATTGAGCTGTTCCCTCACGTGCCAGTGTAACCAGATGGCCTGTGCCCTCCGTCTTGGCATAACGCGGTCCAAGTCTGAACCACTGCTCCACCATCTGTCTGCGCAGATCAGTCCCTGTCCTCTCCGCATATCGTGAGGTCACGAGTTGTAACCAGAAGGATAAGGCGTAGCGGGCGGCAAAAGCAGCCAGGAACAGCAGCAGTACTGGGTACTGCTCCGTTACGGATGAACCTTCAAACAATGCCGTGATGGCCTGTGCTAGCCATTTAGCCTGCATAATGATCGTCATCGCCTGTAGCATCACCAGCGCTGATGCCAGCGCGAGTACAGGCCGGATGCCCGGCAGCTTCAGCAGCCCCCGTCCCATATCAGTACTCCAGGTGGTGCTGCTCGTTCAGACGTTTGCGGAAGATATAATAACTCCAGATCTGATAGCCAAGAACAAATGGCAGCAGTGTGCATGCTACAATGGTCATTACTTTCAATGAATACGCACCAGATGCCGCATTGTATACGGTCAGGTCAAATGCAGAACCAAACGAACTCACCATGACTCTTGGGAACAGACCGATAAATACAGAGGCAAAGGCAATTGCAATCACAGCACCTGTCATACCAAAAGCCCAGCCTTCATGCTTCTGACGAACGAAGTATGCCGCAAGTGCAAGCGCGACTGCGCCAAGTACAACCATGATCCACAGTGCCCAACCGCGAACGGCGAACACATCGGTCATGAAATACGTCATTATCGCATACACAGCGAGCAGTGCAGCCAGCGGCAGCATCAATTTTTGCGCTGTCTTCAAGGCACGCTCTCTGAGTTCCCCGACTGTCCGTAGTGAGGCAAACAGCAAGCCATGAACCAGACACAGCAGCGTTACGCTCAAGCCACCAATCACGGTGTACGGATTAACAATATCGAGGAATCCTGCACGCAACTGCATCTCCCCATCAATGGGCAGACCTTTCATCAATGTGGCAAAGACCACTCCGAACAGGAAAGGCAAGAGCGCGCTGGAGACAACAATGATGATGTCCCATGTTTTGCGCCAGCGCTGTTGTTTCATTTTACTGCGGAATTCGAAAGCAACTCCGCGGCCAATCAAGGCAAGTAACACCACCACAAGTGGCAGGTAAAAACCACTGAACAACGTCGCATACCAGTGCGGGAAGGCAGCAAACATCGCTCCCCCTGCCGTGATCAGCCATACTTCATTACCATCCCAGAACGGACCGATCGAGTTAATCAGGGTCCGGCGTTCACGATCTGTTTTGGCAATAATGCCTGTAGACATCCCCACACCAAAATCAAAACCTTCCAAAAAGAAGAAACCAACAAACAATACGGCAATCAGCAAAAACCACAACTCACTTAGTGACAACGGAATAACCTCCATCCACGCCGAACGGATCGGCCGATTCATCGTGATCTTCTGGCTTCTCGACCGCAAATGGCCCCGCCTTGATCTCACGTACGAACAGATATACCATCACGATACCAAGAACGGTATACGCAGCAGTGAACGCAATGGTAGAGAACAGGATCATTCCTGCGGATACATTCGGTGAGACTCCGGCTTCGGTGGTCATATAGCCAAATACCGTCCATGGCTGTCTTCCGACCTCGGTCATAATCCAACCTGATGTATTGGCGATAAACGGCAGGGAGATGGCAAATACCATCAGACGCATAAACCACTTTCCAGCGACCTCCAGCTTCTTGCGCATAGCCAGATACGTACCGTACAGAGCAAGCACAATCATCAAACCACCCGCTGCGATCATAATGCGGAAACTCCAGAACGTTGTCCGTACCGGCGGGATGTAGTCCCCCGGTCCATACGTCTGTTCATACTCAGCTTGAAGTTCCTTCATGCCTTTGACACTACCGGAGAACTTGCTGTAGGACAGGTAACTGAGCAATCCAGGGATTTTGATCTCCCCCGTACTCTCCTGTTTATCCGGGTCAATAAAAGCGACCACCGTCCATGGCGCCGGATCTTCTGTCGTTGTCCATGTGCCCTCACTGGCTGCCATCTTCATCGGCTGTGTCTCCACCAGATATTGCGCCTGGAAGTGACCCGAGAATGCGACGCCGAATGAAGAAACAAGAGCGATAATGATCGCGATATTAAACGATTTGCGGAAGATCTCCACATCCTGCTTTTTCATCAATTTGTAGGCACTGATCCCGGTTACGACGAAGGCCCCTGTCATCAATGCACCAAAAATCGTATGTGGGAATTCAACGAGAAGCTGACCATTCGTGATGAGTGCAAAGAAATCATTCATCTCGGCTCGGCCGTTGTTAATCTCAAACCCAACAGGATGTTGCATAAATGAATTGGCTGCCAGAATCCACAGCGCGGACAGGAATGTGCCGACAAACACCAGCCAGATGCAGGCCAGATGCACTTTTTTGGACAAACGATCCCATCCGAATATCCACAATCCAATAAATGTAGACTCCATAAAAAACGCCAGTAGCGCTTCAATAGCCAGTGGCGCACCGAACACGTCCCCGACAAATCGGGAGTACTCGGACCAGTTCATACCAAACTGGAACTCTTGCAAAATACCTGTGACTACCCCGACGGCAAAGTTAATCAGGAACAGCTTGCCCCAGAACTTGGCCATCGTTTTGTAGATCTCCTTACCCTTAACAACGTACAACGTCTCCATGATTGCAACCAACAGTACAAGACCGATGGATAGCGGGACAAAAAAGAAATGGAAAATCGTTGTAAGTGCATATTGGATACGCGATAACATAATCGGATCCATACCGTTACCCCTTCTTTCTGTTCACTTCGCAGTATGCGTATCTGGCATTGAAGCTGCACCTTCGCTGTCTGTCCGCCAAATACGTTGATGAACGTATTGTGCCAGATTACCTATTTTATACATGTGAGAATTATCACAATCTTCGTCTCTAGCGCAAAAAAAAGTGATCCTGGTCACACAAAAGATAAAATTCAGCCTATTATCACAGCTTGCCAACTTCATCTATTCATGGAAGATACTCATGTTTGGGACGGAATGCCCATATGTTAGTCTCAGGCATATCATGCGAAGTACCGTGAGGGCTTTACATATGAAGTGAAAGCATGAAACACATGCAGGGCGAATGACGCTCCATATTACAGTCAAGGTGAGGTGAACTATTCATGGAAAAACCTGCACCACTGCCAGGTGAAGACACCGAAGCCAGGCTGGATAAAGCCAGTACAACACAGCCCCCTGTCCGGTATGTTCTCTTCCCTCGCAAAGGGGGCTGGTCATCCTTTCCCTATCCCGATATTGCTGCACTGCTGTCGATCGAGGGAGAGGTCTACTATGTCAGCAGCCTGACGCAAATAGAAGATGTACCTCCGGTCATTACCGTCATCTCCCTCCCTGAAGCCGAGCAGCTATTGCTGGAACCTCGCACCATAGCCGTAGTCGCCCATCCCTACTGGCTAATGGCTACAGCTTCGCTGGAGCCTGAACTATGTATTGCCCTGCTCCCTGAGCCTGCTGGAAACGAAGCAGAATCTCCGCTATGGGAGAGCAGTATTTCCAAACTGGTCGGCATCGCCGATCTGGTAGGCACATCCTCCGAAACACGTTATATGAAGCTGTTATTCCAAGGCGTACGTGCTATCTGGCTGGGCGGAGAAGACCCTGCACCTGCGGGTACGATGCAAAAGGATGATCTCGAAGTCCCTCTCCGGGACTACGAACTGCTCTTCTTGCATGCGCTGCGGCAGATCCTGTCAGGCACTCCAGATAGCGTCACCCTGCTTCAATGCAGTGTACGTGCCGACTTCTACCGTCAGCTACGTGCCAAAGCAGGTGCACATGAGACGATATCCTTTTTGCTGGCAGCCTATGAGTACTTGCTTGAAGATCCGCGGGCCGTCCATTCGTTGCAAGAGGCCTTCACCCATGCGGTCATGAATGGTCGCAGTGATTGTGTGATCTCCCATTATCGATTCCTGTCTGCCATTCATGCCCGGGCTGGAGAGTTGGAGGACGCCCTGCGAGTGTACGGAATTAGCGCATCCGATGAACAGGAACGGCATCATTATGAACAGTTATGTCGCTGGCTGGAGGCAGGAGAAGATCAACTTGTACGAGCGGAACTACTGCGTATGAACGATGATTACGGAAACGCCCTGCGTATCCTGGACGAACTTGGCGGAGAAACGGCGAGACATTGGAAATTCCGCATTTACCAGGAGACTGGACGTGTGGAAGAAGCACTGGCTCTGGTGCATGCAGTCGATATTCAGGATGATGCCAGTCGCCGGGATTATCAGCAATTATCCGGCAGTGCGCTGGCACTGCGAGGGGAACGGCACGGGGCAGTCCGACATTATCTCGAAACGGCACTGGAGGATGAAGATGCGCTGGCCCGGATTGTCGAGCTGGAGCTGTTGGATCATGCTGTACAGCAATTGCTTGGGGAGGTGCCATGATGCTGGACCCAAAGAAGCGTAGACAACAGTTGAATGGGCCAATGGTGCACAGGGATATCCGAACCGAAACAGTCGATCGAACACATACAGACGCATTGGGAAATGGCGATCACACCCCGGATCATGCGCAACCAACACAGGACATCCGAAGCCAAGTGCATCACTGGGGTGATTCACAAGGTCAGGCAGAACAGAATGCTGCTATAACACAAGAGGAAACAAGTGTATTCAAAGAGCCCTTCTCCATTCGCCGGGTTCGCAAAAGCAAAGGCAACAAGCTGACCGCCATGCTTCAGGTTCGCAATGAACGTGGCCGATACCTTGAAGAAGTATTGCATGATCTGAGTGAGTTCGTGGATGAGATCGTGATTGTGGACGATGCCAGCACAGACGGAACACCGGATCTATGCAAAGCCTATCCAAAGGTGGTCCGTCTGGAGGTATTGGAGAAACCGCTGTTCGCCGAGGAATGGCGCCTTCGCAACACCTTATGGCAAGCGGCTGCGGGAACACGTCCCGACTGGTTACTCTCGGTTGATGCGGATGAGCTGTACAGCTCAGAGGCCAAGAAAGCCATACGCACTCTGATTAATCAGGAGTATGCGGACTGGTTTGCATTTCGTTTCTACGATATGTGGGGTGGCCGGACCCACTACCGGGAAGATGATCTCTGGTCTCTGCACAAACGGCACACCGCTTCACTTGTACGGTATATGCCTGGATATCCTTATTTTTATCCACAACAGAATCATCACGTTCCCCGTCTTCCCTTGTCCTGCACTGTATTGCCTGGGGTCAGTACGGAACTGAAGGTTCAGCATCTCGGCTGGGCCGGCAGTCTGGAGGACCGGGTTCGTAAATATTTGCGTTACAAGCGCATTGATCCTAGCGGTGAGTGGGGCAATCTTGCACATTACGAGTCTATTCTCGATCCGGAACCTCGGCTGATTCCCTGGAAGGAGGGACCGTGAGATGGGCGTGGTGAGTATTCTGACGCATAGTTTCACCGATGCGTATAACCGGGAATTCGGTCGTGTATTTGGTGGCGGACTGGAACGCTATATTCTGGATCTGTGCAGTGTCATCCGAGGACTCGGGCATATTCCCGAGGTTCATCAGCTCTCTTATTTTGAAGCATTCCAGACTCGGACGGAGCAGATTGACGTATTTGGTTATTCGTACGACATGGATAATGTACCGGAAGCCTTTGATCGGATGGCAGCCGCAGCGCGTGGCCCAGTGATCTATGCCAGCTGTCTGTGGCAACCCATCACCTATAAACCCGGCAGTCTTGGCATCTGTCACGGCATTAACTGGGATCGTCCCGGACTGCCACTGGAGACCAAACAACAAGTCGCGGAACATATTCAACTGGCTCTGGATGGACTCGTGCGCATTGTATCCGTGGATTCTCACTTCCAGACCTTTTGCCGGGCTGCCTGCACCTATACCGATCCAAGACAGGTTGTCCTGATTCCCAATGCGGTGGATACATCCTATTTCACACCTGCCCCACCAACGCGAACCTTTGAGCAAGAACAGGAAGACGAATGGCTCGTCGCATGGAAGAATGATCTGGCGAGTCATGAAGAAAATGTTGGTGCAGTTATATCAGGGGTGCAAGCTGTAGAAGGCCAGGGCGGAACGAGTTGTGCTGGAGCGAACAGTGGTAAGGCTAACAGAGATGGAGGTGGGGATACAGATAGCGATCAAGAACGAGAGGGGAAAGGAACGGTAGATCTCCATTTGCAGTTATCGAAACTGGAAGAAGTCGAGGCAGATGGCGAAACGTATAGGTTTGCTCATAACCACCGAAATTCAAAGGATTGGGCTACAGATATTCTAGCAGAAGCAGATGCTGAGTATCAGGTTAATGGTCCGATTCAGGGACAGGTTGAAAAGGAAGCTATTGATGCTCGTGTGACCTCACCCTCCCCAATTCGCATTATCTATCCACGCCGCATCAGCATGGAACGGGGTATTATTCCAATGATGCTGGCGGCGGATAAACTACTTGGAGCCTTCCCGGATCTGGAGGTTGAATTTGCCGGGGAACTGGTCGAAGGCAGTACGGTCGGGAGAGTCTTTCGTTACTGGCATCGTACTCATCCACATGCGGAGCGAATTAACCAGCGCACGTATGATTTCCGGGATATTCGGGAGGCCTACCATCAGGCAGATATCGCCGTAATTCCAACCGTCTTCTCGGAAGGCACCTCCTATGCCTGTCTGGAAGCAATGAGCTGTGGACTCCCGGTAATTGCCTCCAATGTTGGCGGATTGAATGATCTGATTCAGGATGGTTTTAATGGGCTGCTGGTACCTCCTGGTGAGCAGGAACTAACCGCTGCACTGGTGCGTCTTGTACAGGATCGGGCCGAGCGAGAACGACTGGGAATCTATGCGCGCGAGACTGCACTATCCTATGATCTTGCCAGGTGGCGGAGCCGGTGGAGCACGGTGTTGGAATCTTTTTTGGCAGAGACAGGATTAAAGGAGGGAATTCGGGGATGATGGATACGCCCAAGGCAACGGAATTCATGGAATCAAGATACATTCGGCAAAGTGACCCTAAAACGGACACATTGGTCTTCCCGCTGCATCCGGCATGGTGGAGCCGTCCCTACGAATATGAATGGGCCCGGCGGTTTGTACGTCCAGACGATGTTGTCCTTGATGCAGCCTGCGGCATCTCCCATCCATTCAAATTCTGGCTCGCCGAACACTGCCGCGAGGTTCACGCCTGCGACTGGGATGAACGCATTTTGTCTGAAGAGGCGATAAGACTGGATATTGTTTCTGATTTTGGCGAGCAAGCCGCCCAGGATCTGCCGGAATCAACTCTCGTCCGATTGCACCGTGCACAGGCCAATCTGGCACAGCTTCCGTACGAGTCGGGTAAGTTTGATCGGGTGTTCTGTATCTCTGTACTGGAGCATCTGGATACAGGCACGATGCTGCGGGCGTTTCGTGAATTCGCTCGGGTGCTGAAACCAAACGGACAGTTGATCGCTACCTTCGATGTGCCCGAGATGCGGCCTGATCTGCTGGAGACGATTATGGCTGTCACCGGATTAACCATTGAAGATAAGCTGAATGTGAAAGAGCCAGACGATGCCATCTGGTCTGACATGTACGGCACGCCGATCCGCTGTTTTCGAGCGGTGATATGCAAAGGTTGAGACGAATTGGGTTACGTTGAGCTAAGTGCAGAGTGGAAAATTGAGGGCTTAAGAGCTCGACCCATTAGCAACGGAAATATCCACGGTTCGGGCAATGCTCCGATTACCGGTAGCTCCGTTGCTTTTGCAATTTCAATTGGAGATCAATTGAGAAACAGTTCGGGATTACAGGGATTGGGGGTTGGGGACTAGAGACTAGCAATCAGAAATTAGTGATTAAAGATTAAAGATTAAAGATTAAAGATTAAAGATTAAAGATTAAAGGAAATTATAGGTGTATCAGTAACATGTTGCACTGGTTGGTGTACTCTTTGGCAGAGGCTGCGCCGGGTGCTGTTAGGCGCAGCAGGGTTTGCAGGCCCGGCGGGATTGTCGTCGCCGGGCGACCTGTGGCGGCAGGTTGCCGCGCAGTGAGTTGGGCCGATTCGGCCCATTCACGCGCCAGGTTCTGCCGCCCGGCGAGCAGCGCGAGCGTGCCCGCCAGAAGCGCGTGAGCGGTGCGCTCCGGGGCGGGCACTTCGTCCGCGTGGGGCTGCTGCGCGCCGTCAGGCGTGCCACATAGCGCAAGCAGCCCTTCGCGGACGCTCGCGGGTGCGCGCAGCAGCCCGCAGCGTGCCGCAGGCGGAAGCGCTGCGAGCAACGCCAGCGCGCCGCGGGGCGGCAGGGCTTGCAGCAGGCGCAGCCATGCGGCCCAGGCGCCTACGCCGGCGAGCGCTTGCGCAGCGGCGAGCACGCCGCCAGGCGCTGGCGCGGCCGGGCCAGCGGGCGCTGCGCCGCGGGGCTGGCTGCGGGCCAAGGCCCCGCGCTGCAGCAACGCCTCGGTGGCGTGGGCCGCTGCGGGCAGCGCGGCCTGCTGGCGAGCCGCCGCTCGGGCGTTGCGCCTGCCGGGCTGCTTGTGGCCCAGCGCCCACAGCGCGAGCGCCGCCTCTGGCCCGTGCTGCGCATGCGCAGCCCAGGGCTGCAAAGCCGCCCGAGCCGAGGCGTCCTCGCCCAGCTGGGCCAGCGCAAGACCGGCGGCCAGCCGCTGTGCCCGCAGCGGTGCAGCAAGCGCTGCCGCATGGCGCAGCAGCCACTCCGGGCGATTCGCGGCAAGCGCGGCCGGGATCAACGCTTGCCATGCCGCAGGCGGCAAGCTTACCCGAGCGGCGACGCTGGCGATGGCATGCGGCCGCCCTATGGCAGCGGCCAGCAACAACAGCCGCTGCCATGCAGCCATGCTGCCGGGTTGCATGCCCAGCGCCGCTATGTACGCGGCTTCTGCCTCTGCCCAGCGACCAGTCCGCTCATATGCCATGCCTTCCAGCGTCAGGCTACGATAGGTCCCAGCACCAGAGACTGATGTATACCTGCTGGCTGTAAAAGCAGCTGATTTAGCCTGTTTTAACCAACCCAAGGCCACGTCCTCTCTCCCTTGGTCCAGTTCAAGTACAGCACCAAGCTCCAACAAATCCGGAAAATCCTCATACACGGGCGCCCATGCTTCCACTACAGCAAGTGCCCGTTCCGGGATGCCAATCTCTCGCCAGGCGTAAGCCGTTTTCAGCACCAGATCCGAGTGATATCCACACTCCGGCATAAGTTGTGCTAATAATGGCTGTAACAAACGGAGTGCTTCATCATACTTCGCTTGCTGAAACCACTCGGCAGCCAGAGCATATAACAACTCCGGTTGGTCGCCCTCCTGATTCAACGCGGAGCGGATCAATTGCATATTTCGTGCACCTTTATTTTTGGCAGTAATCACCTGCTCCAGATATCCGTAATGAATGACTTCAAGTCCAGAATGAAGCACACCTTGCGGAGCCAGTGCCATGATGGAAGAAGCAATCTCTTCATGAATTCTGCCCTGAAAAGCAATTCGGGGATCATTTCGGAACAAACGACACACCGCATCCGTCACACGCTCTTCACCGGACACACCCAGCAGACTTGTGACCTGTATCCAGTATCCCCACACGTCATCCCTACTTGCCGCTAACAACCGCATGAGTTCTGTCTTCATCTGAGGGGTCTGTACCCATACCTCATCCGCATCAAGCACCAGAATCCACGGTTTCGTAGCAGCGGCCAGTGACAGATTACGGGCTTCACTGAAATCTCCGTTCCATTCCGTACGAATTACAACGGCACCATGGAGACGCGCAATTTCAGTTGTAGTATCTACCGATCCGGTATCCACGATGATGATCTCATCCACAACATCCCTAACTGCATTCAAGCACTGCTGGAGTGAACCGGCTTCATCCTTCACGATCATACACAAACTAATCCCTATGCCCATATTCGTCACCACCCCTCACCAACGGAGTTCAGCCCCACCATTAGCCCGCTGAATTAAGTTGAACTCCCGCTACCTGATCCCTCTCAGCTCTCAAACCCGTCCGCTCCCGGCAACTCCAGCCGAATATGCTGAACGACAGGCCAACAACGGTGCCGCTGTCCATCTGCATGCTGAGCGAACACCTCCAGATGATGGTCCGCAGCACTGACCAATCCTTTCACCAGCCAGCTTGTTCCCGTCAGGGTATCCGAAGCCCCAGGGAACGACTCCATGTCACCGGCCTTCCCGTTCTCCTTTTTGCCTTCCATCACTTTCTCCTTCTCTCCCACTCGAACGCTCTCTCCCGCCAATTGCTGTCGACACATCTGAATCAGGCTATGCAGCTCTTTCCATCTCCCTGACTGTACACATCCTTCCATCAACAGTCCGAGGGCCTGCCAGCCATCATATTCTGCTCCCGCAACCGTTACGTCCATGCTGGAGTTCATATCCTTCTTCTTTGTCGCTCTCAGACCAACCGTTCTCCCTATCTGCACAGCAGATTCCTCATTCGTTACTACTCCTAGCTGCGAACTAAGCTTCAACCACAAGGTTAATGGATCATCTCCGTTGACTTCCTTGCCTTCTATCCACTCCAAACGTTCGAGCCATCGAGCAGACGAGATCGCGAGCAGCCCTTTTTTCCGCTGCACAGGTTCCAGTTTCAGACGCGCCTTGTTCCATCTTCCCTGTTGGATTTGGAGCATCGCCTCCGCCACAGATAAACGCTCCCTCATCTCTGCGGAAGGTTGTGAGGATATAACCGATAACAATTGCAAAGCCGCATCATAACAACGAGATTGCTCCAGAATGCCCAATACTTTGTGTGTAGCCTCTTCCGAACTGAGTGCAAAGCGCTCCCTCACCAGCTCTGGAATCTGATGTTCCTGCCCGGAGACTCGCATAATTCGGAATATCCGATAGAGCGGCGGTAACAGACTGGATTTGGCACGCACCGCTTCCACATAAGCATCCACCGCACCCTCCAGATCTGCCCTTCCTTCCAGCAATCGCCCTAATGTATACCACGTCTGATAGGTGCCGATGCCTTCTTCCGTATGATATATGGGGGGAGGTGGCCCCATGCGAACAGCTTCACGGAGCGAACATTCTGCCCGATCTGCATCACCCAATGCGTCTGCACATACCCCGCGATGGTGCATCAGATCCGTGTATTCTGGAAAGAGTTCAAGCGCAGCATCAATGCGATCCAATGCCTCCTGCCAGCGATTCAGATGCTGGAGACAACGAACTTCATATTTGAACAGCAAATGCGCGTAACTGGTCACCGCAGGATCAATCCCCATCCGAGCCACACCAAACGTCTCCAAGGCCCGCTCCGCTTCCCCCACACGCAGATACTCGACACCCAGATTATAGTGATGGAACGGCTGATCCGGTTCTTCCTCCACTGCCTGTTGCAACAGGCGGACATTGCGGTTCACCTTATCTTTGCGCTCCACAATCGCCGTCTGATACCCATAATGATGGATAATCATGTCTGTCACATGAAAAGCAGCCTCTGAATTCCTACGGCAAATCGCCGCCGCAATCTGCTCATGAATCCGACCTTCGAACCGATGCTCCGGGGCATTACGGAAGAGACGCAAAACCGGATTCACGGTAACCCCCTGCTGACCCGTACCTGTATAGTTATGAATGTTTAAAAACAATCCGTCACATCCGCTGACCGCCGCCCAGCTCCTGATCTGCTCCCGCGCAGCTCTATCGAGTGCCTCGTCCGCATCAAGAAAAAGAATCCAGTCGCCGGAAGCGCGCTCCAGGCCAGCATTCCGTGCTGCGGCAAAATCTTCGCACCACTCAAATCGCACAACCAACGCGCCATATTGCTGCGCAATCTCCGCACTGCGATCCGACGAACCGGTGTCCACTACAATAATTTCGTCCACCGCTCCCTGGACACTGGCAAGACAATGAGGCAGCAACTCTTCCTCATCCTTCACGATCATGCATAGGGAAATTCGTTCCGCTCGCAAGCTGATTCCTCCTTTCCTTTGCATGAAAAAGCGTACGCCATGGGATGCCTTCGGTCGTTCGCAGCCTTTGTTCCAGTGCAGTATGTTGTGCAGAGAGTACACCTGAAGACGAAGAACGAACCATCTCCTGCTGGATGGCCTCCATTGCCAACCGCATGTAACATACAGCTGCTCCAGCTCGGGCCTGCCGCATATCAGGCTCCCGCTCCAGAGCCTGCTCGAAGAGAGACAGCGCTTGATCATTGTGGCCTTTGGCATACAGCGTTTCACCCAGCCAGAATAAACCTTCGGCATCCAGCTCACTCTCGGTCATGCACTGAATCAGGATGTTCGCGGCTACCATGGTATACCCGTGACGATACAGCAGACTTGCAAACTTTCGCCTTCGAGTTAAAGTCGTTCCCCAATGATCACACATCATCATGGCCCGCAACTCATGCAGTTGCTCAGCAAGTGTAAGCTGTCCTGTCTTTACGGCTTGCTGCACAACCTTTTCTGCTACCATCTCTGCCTGCGGACCCCATTGCATAAGCTTTTGTTCTTGTGAAGCAGGTTTCATGCTTCGCGGCTCTTTGGTTAACTGATTCAGCAGTCGATCCATGACCTTCCAAACGTTCTTTTCTTCTGGAAGCGTAGTTGCGAGGAACGCCTCGGATAATCGTAATCCGTTGGTCCAACAAGCCAGTGCCCAATCCATTCTGTGCTCAGCCGGCAGATTGACTTCATGCACACACCCCACGCTCCAGTGTTCTTCTGCCAGTTGCAGCGCTTCGGAAACCCTATTCGCACATAACATCCAATGTATTTGATCCGCTACATGGATACGAGCGGTACGCACATCAGTATCCAGCATTTTCAATGCCTGTTCATATGCCCCACAGCCTGCTAGAACATAAATCACCTTCACCAGATGGTCCTCATTTGTCACTGCATATGAATGGGGCATTTCAACACGAATCGAATCACCGTGACCCGATTCCTCGAATCCTCGGCATCTGGCGAGCAATGTTTCTGCTATGTTCTCATCGGTTTCACCGCATTGTTGCAGCACATCTGCCAACCCTGCCCATGCCGGAGCATATGTGAACATGCTGTCCAGAGCCAGCCCGTACAGATGGGCAGACTCATTCAGGAATCCCCGTTTCTGTGCAAGTCTTGCCATGGCGGTATAAGCTCTGTAACTGTCAGAACCCGCTTCCGTTACATATGACGCGTCTAACGTGCTACCGCCATCACTGTGTCCAACACGGTCTATTCCCTCCCGGCAGTCCGTTGCTCGGGCATACGATTGATATGCACGCTCCTCCAAACCTTGCTGCTCCAACGTCTCCCCATACAACAGATGCAGATCAGCATAAGATGGATAACGCTGTCTTTCCACAGCCAGAATTGCATGCGCCTCGTCGTAATGTTCCGATCCCACAAGGGTCTTTGCATAATCTCTAACCAGTGTAGGTCGATATGGTGCGAGCAACTCTGTCAAGCGCAATGATTCACGGAACGCTTCAATTGCCTTTTCGACCTGACCAAGCTGGCAATACGTTACTCCCAAATTGTACAGGTGAAAAGGCTGTGCAGGCTCATCTGCAAGTTCCCGCTCAATCAGCTTTAAATTACGTCTTGGTTTATGTTCCTTCGCAATCGTTGAGGCCAGATATCCATCATGAATCAGACATAGTGGAGCAAGCGGTTCAGTCTCGATCAATTGGCTTTGTTCATCGGCATAGGTCTCGCTCTTATTCATATCACCAGCCTCTTCCTGGGCAAGCTCGCTTGGGCCACTACGAACCAATTGCTCATGAATACGCCCCTTGTATCGATACCCCTGATGAGCACGGAACAGCCTCACTGGCTGAGAGATAACACTCTCTTCTACCCCTTCACCGTATCGATTCTCTATGGTAATACGTAATCTTGAAATGCTTTTATGGACTTTAGGTAAATAATTCAGCAGTTCTTCCAATCCCTGCGTAACGTACTCATCGGCATCCAAACACAGGACCCATTCCGTGCGCGCCAGAGGCAGACTGATATTTCGTGCATTGGCAAAGTCATCTTGCCAGCGGGCGTGAAATACCGTTGCGCCGTACGTTCTGGCGATCTCGGGTGTACTGTCGGATGAGCCAGTATCGGTGATAAAACATTCCGTGCTGATATGCTTCAAGCTGTCGAGACAGCGGGGCAGGTGATGTTCTTCATTTTGCACAATCATATGGATTCCAAGTAAACGGTTCTTCAAGTGCAACCACCTCCAATACAAAAAAGTACATGAAGTCCACCAAAGGAACTCCATGTACCTATATGACAAATAAATGGGTTATGTGCCTTGTCCATTGAAGAACACATCAATCGTGCTAGGTGCGCCGATTAGGCTGGAGCGGTAGGAAAGACGCGTGTATTTGAGAAAACGCTGCGGTACCAATACATCGACTGACCCGGACAAAATGCCCGTTACCGTCGTCACATCCGTGTACCAGTTTGTTCCGTTGGCGCTGATCTCAACAAGAGCATCTACCCGATTTACACCCGGCCCCCGGTTATATACAAAGAAAGAATACGTGCCAAATACACTGGTCGTAACCGCCGGGAGCGCTGTGAAGGTGTTTGCGGTCGGGGTGCTTATGAGTTGAGACTCCTGGAAACTCTTCTGTGAAATGGACGTCACACTGCTAAGTGTTCCCGCTGTAATTGTAGCACCCAGCACACTGGTAATCGTTCCGTTCAACAAATTTGTCAGGGTTCCTGCGGTGATCGTTGCCCCGAGTACACTCGTAATCGTACCGTTCAGCAGGTTCGTCAATGTACCAGCAGTTACGGTTGCGCCAAGTACGCTTGTAATGGTTCCGTTCAATAAGTTCGTCAGTGTTCCGGCTGTAATCGTTGCTCCCAGTACACTCGTAATCGTACCATTCAGCAAATTGGTCAACGTACCCGCTGTTACCGTTGCGCCGAGCACACTGGTGATCGTACCTGCGGTAATCGTTGCTCCGAGTATACCTGTGATGGTACCCGCCGTGATGGTCGCTCCAAGCACGCTAGTGATCGTTCCAGCGGTAATCGTCGCTCCCAATACACTGGTAATCGTACCATTCAGCAAGTTCGTCAATGTTCCTGCGGTCACCGTGGCTCCAAGCACGCTAGTGATCGTTCCAGCGGTAATCGTCGCTCCCAATACACTGGTAATCGTACCATTCAGCAAGTTCGTCAATGTTCCTGCGGTCACCGTGGCCCCGAGCACACTCGTGATCGTTCCGGCGGTAATCGTTGCTCCCAATACACTGGTGATCGTACCATTCAGTAAGTTCGTCAACGTTCCTGCGGTCACCGTGGCTCCGAGCACACTCGTGATTGTACCATTCAGCAAGTTAGTTAGTGTTCCTGCTGTTACGGTTGCGCCGAGCACACTTGTAATCGTTCCCGCTGTGATCGTTGCTCCCAATACACTCGTGATGGTACCATTCAGTAAATTCGTCAATGTACCCGCTGTTACTGTGGCTCCAAGCACACTGTTGATCGTACCTGCCGTGATCGTCGCTCCAAGTACACTCGTGATCGTTCCGTTCAGAATGTTGGTAATGGTTCCGGCGTTAATTGTAACCGTGGTCAGACCTGAGATGTTACTGATCGTTCCGTCCAAAATAATACCAACTACGTTCCCGCTCGTATCCGTTCTGACAGGCTGGGCTGTGCCTGTACTATCCTGGCCAAAAATCAACGTTCTCAGATTATCCGGATTCGTATTAAACGTTGTAAAGTTAGGCATGTGTCTCGTCCTCCTCCCTGGTCAAATCTGTGAGATCATACTCCCTTACGGCATACGCTGTGCCTGAAAGTAAACATCGAGCCGGGTCGGCTGATCCGGTTCAACGGATCGAATTGCAAGCCGGGTATAGTGCAAAAATCGCAATGGTACCAGCGCTTTGGTCTGGCCTCCCGCGACCACCTCCTGGCTGTCCACAGCATAATCCACGGCATTTGGGCTGATCTGGATCTGTACAAGAGCCGGATGTTTTCCCCGATTCACAACGCCATAGGTATACATGCTGAGTGATGAGGTGTCTTGTGCCGGGAGTGAATCCATGCTGCTACTGGTTTCGGCTCCGACATACGTATGCTCTGTAAAACAATGAATAGCACCAGGGAGTTTCGTGCGTGAGGAAGCACCCTGCTTGAACCGGGGACGAGTAATCCGGGAACAAGGGGGTTTCAGCAATTTAGCGCGGCAGGAATGACGGGAGCTGCGGCGACTGACATATTTAGTTGGTTGCTTCATTCTCTTCTTGCTTTGCTTTGCTGTTCGACTCATCTCGATTTCCCCTTAAAAAATGTGCTTACGCATCGTATGCCCGGATTGGATATACGGGCACGGCAACCGCCGTTATTTCCAGATATACGGCTCAGTCCCCAATCCATTTTGCTTCTTTCACATACACTGCAAGTACAATGAAATGCGAATCAAAAGGCACCCTTCGTAATCAAAAGCGGACTTTTTGAACAACCTCTATAAGTTAATCTGGTCTATGGGAGGTGGATGAGATGACCAACTATAATGTATTCAACCAATCCAATCGTCCCCTGTTTACTCAACTGACCAATACCTTCTCAGCCCCGGGCATTGAAGCGTCACCAGACAGCGGTGCAGCTGCTGCTGGCAGTTTTTTTGCCCTGACGACCAACAATGCCTCGATTCCTTCCAACCAGAACCTTCTTCTACAGATCTTGAATGCGGCTGGCAGCGGCCGAACAATACGCATATCCAGCCTCACAGGAGGCACAACAGCGGCGGCTACTCTTGTTATCTATTCTGGAGGAACCGTGGCTGTTGGTAGCACACCAGTGCCCGTCAATACGTTACTTGGAAATACCAACGCCAGTGTAGTTACCACAAGACAAAATACAGGTACCCTGGGGGGAACCTTCACGAGCATTGCAAGTATTCCGCTCACCGCAGGAATGTATTCGCTGGATCTGAATGGCTCCATTATTGTTCCACCGGGACAAACATTATCCATTAGTTTAGGAATTGGGAGTCAGACGGCAGCCATTAATCTGTTCTGGTGGGAGTTCTGAGTTTGATTCTGATAAAAGGAGGTGCACACTATGCCGAATAATAATGTATTTAATCCGTTAAGCCAGCCCGTCTATACGTCCAACACCAACACGTATATTTCTCCCGGCATTGTTGCACCTCCGGAGAATAATGCTGGCAGTACGGGCAATCTGTACAATGCAGGCTCCACCAACTCTACAACACTGGGGTTGCTGGGAGGAACGGTTATCGCCACCGTACAATTGGCCAATCCCGCAGGGAGCGGGAAAACCCTATACGTATCCCGGCTCTCTGGCGGAATTACGGTATCACTCAATCTATTATCTTCCTTCAGCGGTTCCATGAGTCTGAGCGCTAATGGAACACTGACATCGCCCACCACACTAACATCGGTAAACAGCAATCTTTCCAGCAGCAATACCAGCGTAGCCACGGTACGGTTCTCTGCTGCTGCACCTTCAGGAGCGACCCCATTGATGGCTATGCCCCTTCAAGCAGGGCCGTTTCTGTCCAATGAATTTGGCCGTTACGTGGTTCCTCCGGGTCAAGCCATTAACCTCTCTGTCAGCGGATCACTTTCGGTTGGTGGGCTGATGGCCTCTACTGCTTATTTTGCTTGGTGGGAAGTGTGATTCGTTCAACGATGTATAACAAAGGCAACGTGCAAACAGCCGCCTTCGGATGAGTACCGAAAGCGGCTGTTCTTTATATTGTAGATATATGATTAAAAATGGTCCGGACAAGGCTGTCAGACCGATTCCTGCGGAATGATCTCTTTTGCTTCAGACACGAGAGGTTGCTTTCCCTCCCACAAGATGCGCTGTAGTAGTATGCCGGCAAGACCAATTACCAGCGTAGCTAGACCGATATATTGAAAGGTGGGGCTCGGCCCCGCAACTCGAATAAGCGCTCCACCTGCAAGTGGAGCTACAACCAGTACAACACTGGATAACGAGTTTTGAATGCCAAAGACGCGCCCTACATAGGCAGGAGGGGTTTCCTTTTGCAACAAATAATTCAGTGTTACCATAAAGAGTCCATTGCCCAGCCCGATACAGAGGCCCCAGATAATGACCCAAATTTCAGGTGTTTGTGGGCCGATCCACCCTAGCGCAGCAATTCCGGCACCCACGAACAGATATCCTCCACCCAGTCCCCACCCATACCCAATTCTCGGCAAGCGATTTAACAACAAAATGATGACGACTGCCCCGGCTCCTGCCGATGAACCCAACCAGCCGAGCAGTGATTCGTTACCTGGCTTGATCTCCCGAAACAGGGTCGTAAACTGATAATCAATCATGAGAATGGCCATGAGTCCAAAACAGCCGAACAAAATCGTACTCAGCACGGTGCGACTGCTCTGTATAAAACGCCAGCCTTGCTTCCACTGGGAGAACAAAGATTCCGATCCATCCTTTTCACTTGCAGCACTTCCGTCTGATTCAACGGAATCCGACTTTTCCACCAAACGCCGCAAGGGCCATAATACCGCACCCGACAACAGGCGGGTACAGGCATTAATGACAATACAGATTTGTGGTGAGAAAAAGGCCAAAATGACTGCCCCCAGAAGTGGTCCCGCCACTTTCGAACACTGGCTCACAAAACCGTTTAGGGACGATGCCTGAAACAGATGCTCCTCTGCCACCACCTGACGGGTTAACGCCTGCTGAGCTGGAACATGGAACACTCCCATCATGGCCCGCAGGGCAAGAAGTGGCAGCAACCATGCCGGGCTTGGTGCGAATAAAATAGCAACGGTTAATCCCACGGTGATCACATCACACAAGATCATGATCTTCACTTTGTGCAGTCGATCAGCCAGAGCACCTGCAAAGGAGCCCAGCAGTATACCCGGGACAGCCATACATACAGGAATAAGTGCAATGATTAGTGGATCAGCACCCCAGCGGTAGGCCACCATCACCTGGATGGCGAGTGCATCGAACCAATCTCCAAACGTAGCCAGCGAGTATGCGATAAACATGCGGACAAACCGGAGGTTGGTCCATAAGCTTTTGGAAGATTCCGCAGATGAGGCGGGTGATTCGGTGGATTCATTGGATGTGGGTTCATTTGAAATGACGGTCATACATGTACTTCCTCCCTTGATTACAGCCGTTAGCGGTCTGTATGTTCCTTGGCTGTAATCATAAGGGCGTTATATCAGAGGAAGATCAGAGGAGGGGGAGGTAGGTGATAAAAAGTTACGTATTTCATCTACAATTTGTTGTCCATATGCGGGTACACCGTAACTTTTGCCGATCTCTGCATACACTTGACGATACTTACTGCGAATTCTACCTTCGATTCGATGATGACCCAGGAATAGGAGAATCTGATATGCAGCATTCAGATATAGCGGTGCGTTCAGCGACATTTTCAATACATCCAGACCGTCATCCATTCTTAACTCTGCCTCACGAATCCGTCCCTGGCGAAGTAACCATAATCCTTCCATCACCTGAAAACGTCCAATCTCCCGCAGATACGGGGCATCCTTCAATCCTGACCGCAGAACTGCCATCTGAGCCTCAACAGCTTCACCGCTGCCACCCCACAGTTCCACATACAACGCTGCAAGTGCTACAGGCAGTCTGAAATTCTTGAGTTCGTCAGTCTCTATTACACGATACGTTTCCTCCAGCTGTGCTTTGGCCCGTTGATATTGGCCCACCTCTACATAGACTTCAACGATGTTCAGAATGCGGAGTTCTCGAAGCTGATCGGCAGACAATGCCGATGAATTCAGTGCCTGTTCATACAACTGAATACTATCCGATGGCTCGATCAGGGGGTGCACGAAAATCAGTAGCCAATATAGTCGCTCCTCAAAGGGAATTGCCTTTGTTGTAATCAGCCATTCCAGATCTCCCTGTATAAAACGGATATACAACTGATAATAAGGGGCAACCTGAATGCCGAGTGCTTCCTGCTGTTGAACCAGGATCTGTATGGCATTTCCCTGCCCAAACAAGTGATATTTACGAAGTAATCCGTGAATGACTTCCTGCATTTCTGGGTCCTGAGCAGAAGGGCTAGCGGGTAGAGCGGACTTGTTCTCATGCACAGCAAGCCGATATCCATAGCCCCGTACTGTATCCAGACGGATCTCATCCCAACGTTTCAGTTTCTTGCGCAGGCGATAGATATGATCGTCCACGGTGCGTTCAACCGGATATTCAAGCGGCCATACCCGATCCAGCAGTTGGCTGCGGGTGAAGGCTTTTTCCTTGTTTTCATACAGAAAATGCAGCAGTGCAAATTCCTTGGCGAGCAGGCGAATGGACTCTGTACGCCGCGTGACCGTATATGTCCCTTCATCCAATTGCAAAGACATGCTTGGTTCCTCCTACTATGTATAATTCGCTAATCCGAAATCGTATAGATTCATTCCACTTTTTCAACGTGTTCAACATACCACAAAAACCCTTTGCGAGAACGCAAAAGGTTTTTATCGTCTATCTTATAGATGGCTTAGATTGTGGATCACGCTACGTATATCTGTTCTTCCAACAAGTGTTCCCTTGTCTTAACCCAGCACGACACGATCATCTGCCATTTTTTTGCCGCTAATACGTTCGAATTCACCAAGCAACTCAGGTACAGTTAACGTACGCTTGCGCTCTTCGCTGACATCCAGAATAATTCGGCCTTTGTCCATCATGATCAGACGGTTACCCAGACGAATGGCCTGCTCCATATTGTGCGTCACCATCAATGTAGTCAGTCTCATCTCTCGCACAAGTGTCTCCGTCAGTTCCGTGATCAGTTCGGCACGTGAAGGGTCAAGGGCTGCCGTATGCTCATCCAATAGCAAAATCTGCGGCTGGGTAAACGTAGCCATTAACAGGCTAAGTGCTTGCCGCTCCCCGCCAGACAAGAGACCCACTTTTGCATTCGGCCGCTTTTCCAGTCCAATTCCCAGCTTCTCCAGTTGCGTGTTGAAAATCTCCCGTCTGGCACGGGTAACTCCGAAGCCCAGCCCGCGTCCTTTGCCACGTTTGTATGCCATCGCCATATTTTCTTCAATGGACATATGTGGTGCTGTTCCTGCCATCGGGTCCTGAAACACCCGGCCAATCCAGCTGCTGCGTTTATGCTCCGGCAGGTTTTTAATGGAGCGGTCATTGATCAGCACATCACCCATGTCCGGCTTCATCACACCCGAGATGATGTTCATCAGCGTAGATTTACCGGCCCCGTTACTACCAATCACCGTCACAAAGTCTCCCGGATTCATCGTCAGATTCACACCGACCAGCGCGGTCTTCTCATCCGTCGTGCCTGGGTTGAACAGCTTGGTTACTTGCGTAATCTCCAGCATGATCACATACCTCCCTTCGCCTGATGACCCCCGGATCGCATCAACTCTTCCGTTCGTTTGCGAGCCAGACTACGCTGCTTCATGGAGCGCTGCATAGTAGGGAACACCAATGCAATAATGACAATTACCGCGGTGATCAACTTCAGATCAGATGTATCAAACCATTCGACCTGTAGGGCAAGTGCAACCACAATCCGGTAAATAATCGAACCAACGATCGCTGCAAGTGTAGCCCAGAAGACCGTTCTTGCACCAAGAATGGCCTCACCGATAATGACAGAAGCCAGTCCAATAACGATCATACCAATGCCCATCGTGATATCCGCAAAACCTGATTGCTGTGCAATGAATGCACCAGACAGGGCAACCAATCCATTGGATAAGCTGACACCTACAATAGTAGTCACATCCGTATTTGCACCAAAGCTTCGAATCATGCGTTTGTTATCACCTGTCGCGCGGAGTGCCAGTCCAACATCTGTTTTCATGAACAGATCGAGCATAATTTTAAACACCAGCACCACGATGATAATAAGTACCATGACATGCTCACCTGAGAATGGATTGTCCATACCCATAATGGATTTATTCGGTGCGCCAAGAATACGCATATTAATGGAGTAAAGCGCGATCATCATCAAAATCCCGGACAATAATCCGTTGATTTTGCCTTTGGTATGAAGCAGACCTGTACAAGTCCCAGCCACCATGCCGCCAGCCATTGCCGCCAAACAGGCAAGCCAAGGAGAGAAGTCATTGGAGATCATAACCGCCGCGATTGCGCCTCCTGTTGTAAAACTTCCGTCTACGGTAAGGTCAGGAAAATCGAGTATGCGGAACGTAATATAAACACCCAGTGCCATCAGTGCATATAAAAGCCCCAGCTCGATCGCCCCTTCAATTGAATTCCAGCTTATACTCACGCTACTTCCTCCCTGTCTATCGAAAAGAATGAGGCGAACCCGTTGCATGTTCGCCTCGCATCCATACTGCCGGATAACACTCCGGTCAGATTATTGAATCATCTCATAACTCATTAAATTTATGAATTGATTCTATTGAATAATGTTGTTTTCCTGGTCTTTTACTTCCGCTTTCATCTCATCCGTAACCGTGATACCTTGGGCTTCAGCCGCTTTCAGGTTCAGGATCAGATCCAGTTTGTCCGGAACGGTGACTTTCATATCACCCGGTTTTGTACCATTTTTCAGAATGTCCGCGGCCATCTCACCCACCTGATATCCATGGTCATAATATTTGAAGCCTACCGTTGCGAAAGCTCCTTTTTCAACGGTATCCCGATCACTGGAGAAGAACGGAATTTTATTACTGTTCGCCGTTTGGATGATCGTATCAACCGCACTCACGACGGAATTATCGAGTGTGATGTAGAAGGCATCTACTTTCCCAACCAGAGAATCCGTTGCCTGTTTTACTTCAGATGTATTCGTAACGGGTGCTTTCACCAGCTTGATATTATGTGTTGCCAGCGCTTTTTCTGCGTTATCTGCCATAACCACCGCATTTGGTTCACCTTCGTTAATGACCAAGCCCACCGTTTTCACATCCGGCAAATTTTTAGCGATAAAGTCAGCCAATTGTACGATGGCCTCTGGATTCGTGTCCGATGCACCTGTAACATTGCGGCCCGGCTTGTCCATATCGGTCACCAGTTTGGCACCCAGTGGGTCCGTTACCGCTGCGAACAGCAATGGCTTGTCCTTCACTTGTTGAGCTAGCGCCAGCGCAGATGGTGTTGCAATTCCGAGTACGAGATCGTTTTTGGAATCACCCGAGATTTTCTGTGCAATGGACAGGTTGTTCGTCGAATCACCTTGTGCGTTATTGTAATCGATTTTGAGGTTCTTGTTCTCTTCAATGCCCGCTTCCTTCAGGGCTGCGATGAATCCTTCACGTGTAGCATCCAGAGATGGATGTTCAACAATCTGCGAGATGGCAATCTGATATGATTTTTCCTCGCTGCCTCCACCTGTTGTAGTCCCTGATCCTTCGGATTCCGAGCCTGTACCGCTGTTATTTCCGCAACCTGCTGCAACGATCATTGAAGCAACCATCATCAGTGACATCCAAAATTTCTTTTTCATGTGTGAGAACCCCTCTCCATCCTATAAAATGTGGTTACCCTTATCGAATTCCATTGACACGATAGGGCGGGACAAAACAAACGCTTCAACGCATTGTTGCTTTGATCGACAAAAGCAGACAAATATAGACTTTTCTCATGCGACTGAAGTCCATGACCCGTGTTGGTGTTTTAATGTTCCCCTAATATTAAGGGGCGTCCCGATATCCGTCAATGGTTGAACCGCTTCCAATTTACTTTCATCGTATGGTTGTGATAGAAAACATTACATAAAACTTAAAAACCCCCCACATTGTTCTGTAGATGGTCGCCATGGGTACAGCAAAATAAGGTCCTACTCATGAAAATGGAGTATGAAGTCTTCTTCTAATCTCGTCCACAAGCATTGTTTTCTCCGCTTCCGATATGGCATCCGCGATCAATTTGCGTGCCGCAACAGGAGCAATCCAGGGTTCGATATCTGCATAGCCAATACCGGACAACTTCTCATACTCCTCCATAAAGACACCAATGCTGTACTCTCTCGTCGCATTCAGGACAACCGTCGCTTCATCGGCAGATGCGGGGGCAGTATCGCATATCGAATCATAATAATGTATTCGGCCAAGTCTGCTTCCGGATTCCCGGTAGAGGCATTGTTCCAGTCAATAATGACTGCATCATGATCTCGAAGGAGTATGTTACCCGGGTTGGGATCACCGTGACATAGTTGCTGCTTCATCGGTAATTGATCCAATTGGGCAATCACGGCAGCTTTCTCCGCTTGAGATAAGTATTGTGCTTCATCATGAGATTTTTCATATTTAAAATTTTCAAAAAAAAGAGGCATCCCTCCCAATGTACTTTGGGTATGGTCACCTTATATCGATCAATGGATAGCTCCAGAGTGCTTTATTCCTTTTCTTTTTGCAGTTCTTCTAATTCAGATGGTGTTAGCCCGGTAGCTTTAATAATAGTAGCCTGATCAAGACCTAAAGTGAGCATATTCATTGCGATTTTCCGCTTGCTCTCAGCTTCACCTTCTTTGATCCCTTCTTCGATTCCTTTTTGAATTCCTTCCTCCATGCCTTTCTTGAGACCCTCTTCTCGTGCGCCCTCAATCATGGAAGCTTCGTCCCATAGAAATTTCTGACGGTCGATATATCGTTGACGTGCTTGCTCATCCTGGCTCAGAAACTCCAATACACTCATGGCTTTTTTCAAAGCCGGTTCGGGTTCGTGCATCATTAACGCCTCCCAGCTTGATTTAGTCATTCCTTTCAGAAATAACAGCCAACGCACCAATCCATCCTTTATTTGAATATTTTCATCATTCAGCTTTGGTATTTCCATAAAATGAATCTCTATAACATCCGTCAACGGAATATCAGTATGGTCTTCTCTTAAATGAAATACGTTGTGGTACTGATCATTAGCGAGCATTTTGAAATTAACAATGTTGATCGCTACGCATTTTTTGAGTTGACTATATCTCTGTCCTTCAAGTAATTGTCCGGAATATTGTTTACCCCAATAGAACAAAGTCCTCTTCTCTAAATCATACTGATTAAACAACTGCATTTCAACATTGATTAGCTCACCTTGATCTGTTTTGGCCCGTATGTCCAGTATGGACTGTTTATCTCTCGGTGTATCCTTGTCCAGATAAGGGTTGATTAACACAATCTCGGTCAGTAAAGATTCACCTGCATTTTTGAAGGTATGATTCAGAAAAGCCAGAAGAACATCCTTATTCTCTTCACTTCCAAAGATTCGTTTGAACACATAATCGTTCTTGGGATCAAGCAACTCTGTCATTATTATTCACTCCTACGCGCAAAATGAACAGAATATATCTGCTGAAGTATCAGCAAATATAAGGATGCGAACATGCACTGGATGTTAGCTCCATTATAACACGCATCGCCATACGTAAATAGCGTTTATACGTAATTTATTTATCAAAAAAAGAGACTATTTCGACGAATCGAAACAATCTCTTTGTATAAACCAGTTAATTCCCCGACGCTTCGCGAATCTCATACTTGCACCTTTTGCCGCCATCGGCGTAACATTCGGTACGCTCTACCTCAGCTTGAAGTAGCGAGCGAAACAGTTCCAGTTCACAGCGGCAAGCCTGCTTGTAGACACTCGCGACTTGCACAATCGGGCAGTTCATTTCCGTAATGACGTAGGTTCCATCGTCTTCTCTGGACGCATCCGCCATATATCCGTTGGCATTCTGGATTCGCGCGAGTTCCTCCACCCTCCCGGCCAGATCCTGGCCCTCCATCTGTGGCAATCCGCTGCGAAGCAGCTTGTCCCGGCGACTCTCGAATAATGCATCCACCACACCGCTACCGGCTGAGTCAGACAATTCTTCAAGCAGTTCCAGTGTAAGGGACGAATATGATTTTGGAAAAAAGCTGTCCCCGCGCACCGTCAGTTGGTACACCGAGGACGGACGTCCGGCCGTAGCCCGGGCCTCCCGAACCTCGATCCATCCGTCCTGCTCCAGTGCCGTCAGATGACGGCGAATGGCCATGCCGGTCAGACCCAAATCAGCTGTCATTTCCCTCGCGGTCAATGTGCCTTGCTGCTTCAGCATGAACAAAATCCGTTCACGCGTCGTTCGTTCCTCTTCACGCTTCACGATCAGCACCTGCTCTCCTGCTTATGCGTGTACCGGTGCTGCCTCCCGGCAAGCATCCGAGCAAAAGCGGTTATGCGTCTCTTCGCAATCCTCACAGCTTACGTGCTGCAGGTTGCAGGTTGGACAATTAATATATCGGTCATGTGTCGTTCCACAGTGATAACAGCTGGCAATGACAATATCCTCGTCTGTCCGGTTAATCGGCACAGAGATTCGCTCATCAAACACGTAACACTTGCCATCAAACAGATGACCTTGTACTTCAGGGTCTTTACCGTACGTGACAATACCGCCGTCCAATTGAGCCACGTCCTGGAATCCTTCATTGATCATGAACCCCGTCAGCTTCTCGCAGCGAATGCCGCCAGTGCAATAGGTAATAATCGTTTTGTCCTTCATGTCACCCAGGTTCTCGCGGATCCACTCCGGAAACTCACGGAACGACTCCACATCTGGACGAATGGCCCCGCGGAAGTGACCAATTTCATATTCATAGTCATTGCGACCATCGATAACGATGACGTCATCACGTTGCAAATGCTCATGGAACTCTTTCGGCGAAAGGCGTTTGCCGCTAGTCACATTCGGGTCAAGTTCATCTTCCACACGGAAGGTTACCAGCTCTGCTTTGTGACGAACAAAGATTTTTTTGAACGCATGCTCTTCCACATCATCAATCTTAAATACCATATCGCTAAAGAGCGGGTTCGCATGCATGTCTTTCATATACTGTTCCGTCTGTTCTGGCGTTCCGGATACCGTGCCGTTAATGCCTTCGGATGCGATCAGAATACGACCTTTCACACCGAGGTCCTTGCAGTATTGCAGATGCTCTTGTGTAAACGTCTCGGGGTCTTCAATCTTCACGAACTTATAATATAAAAGCACGCGGTACGCGCTGTTACACATGTATATCACCTGTTCCTATTCCATGTTGTTATTAGCCGGATCATCCGGCAAGACGACTACGTTGCACCCTTACTTTTAAAAAGAAAATAAACAGCCGCCCGAAACATCGTCTCGAACTGCTGCCTGACATTCGACTTTTATTCCTGCATTCTAGTTTATCGGAAGCGGAACAGCTTAGTCAATATAAATGTATAGAAAGGGATGAAAGATATGGAACATATCTGTCCGCAACAATCACCTTATTCCGAGATCGTAATGACCGAGGTTACAAAGTGATACGATTCATTCTCCAATACCGCCTGCGATAACAGGATCTTATTGCCTTCCGGGCTCCAGGCGAGTGGGTCAGATGCGTTGTCCATATCCGCCGAGATCTGGAACTGTTCTGCCGACTCCGTGTTGGAGACGAACAGTCCTTTCTCATTGTCATTCTCGGAATTGATGGTGTATGCAATCTTGGAATCATCACCCGACCAGCTTGTGCCGAAGATCTGAGTGCCTCTGGCGAGTGTGGCTTTTTCATTTCCTTCCAGATCGGTGAGCACCAGCGCCCGTTTGGTATCCGCTGTTCTTTTCACAATCGCAAGCCTTGTTCCATCATTAGAAGGGATGACCCACTCCACACTTTTCAGCACCTGTTTCACGTCACCCGTCTTCACGTCGTATGCATTCAACTGGCCGTCCTCGCCCGTAATATAATAGAGCATATTGCCTGACACCTCGATACTCCGCACATTGAAATTACCTGTCTCCACCAGCACTTTCGCTGTGCCATCCACATTTGCCGAGATCAGATCACCCTTCATATTAGGGAAAACGACATGTTCATTATCCAGCCATGCGCCCTCTTGGATAAATCCATCCTCCTTACCCGCAGGGGTTGTCTCCCCATTATGCAGGTTCAGTAAGTAGCCTTTACCCGTATTTTCCTCCGGCTCCCGGTAAAACAGGTACTGACCATCCGGTGACACCAGCGGTGCGCCCAGACTGGCTTCACTTTCCTTGAGCGGCGTGTCTGTGCCTTTGGTTAGATCATACATATATAAGTTATGCGGGTATCTTTCCTGACCTTCAACGGTGACGGGTTTCAAGGACTTATTCTCCTTGTCGGATACAATCCAATCGTCACTTAGCCAGGCAATTCCGCGCATATTCGGCAATTTATCAATTTTCTCCAACTTGAAGCTCTGGTACACGGACGTGTTGGTATTATCTTTTACTGTAATGTCGGTGCCCGTTTTCCCACCTTGTGCGTTGCCCCCCGGCTCCGTTGTTCCCCCACATGCCGCTGTCGTTAACAGGGCAATGGCTCCGAACGTGCCCAAAGCTGCTTGTTTCCAATTCATCATGGTCCCCCCTGGTTTCTCTTGCTATAGACCAAGCATACACATCGCATACTTCCAAAGTTATTCAGACTTGTTTCGAACTTGTAAACTTGCATAAGCCAAAGGAAATACGAGTTGGAACGTCACGCCTTCCCCATCTTCTGAATCGCCCGGATTGCTTGGTAACAAGGTGATTGTCCCTCCCTGTTTTTCAACAAACTGCTTCACGAGAGATAGCCCCAGTCCGGTTCCGCCGGTTTTTCTGGCTCTGTCTTTGTTCACGGTGTAAAAGGGTTCAAAAATCTTCTCCCGCGCCTCTGCCGGAATCGGCGTACCCGAGTTGTAGATGCGAATGACCGCTTGACGCTCCTGCATCTGTAGTTCGCTCTTCACCCGGATCACACCATCCGGAACGTTATATTTAATCGCATTATCCAGCATGTTGATGAAAATATGCATTAGACTCTCCCGATCGCTACGGATCACCGCCGGCTCAAGATCCAGTTTCATGTTCAGCGCGAATTTCTCCGCTTTCCCCCGCATCCGGCCACAGGCATCCTCCAGCAGAGCACTGACCTCTACATTTTCGGCCTGATTCTCGAAGTCATACTTCTCCAGAGCAGATAAATGTAAGACTTTCTCGACCATCTCGTACAGCCGCTCCGTTTCTTTACCAATGTTACTCGTGGCATCATCAAGCAGTTGCGGATCATCCTTATACATGTCGAGCAGCTCCACATAAGCTTTGATCGATGTCAGCGGTGTCTTGAATTCATGGCTAATGTTACCGATATATTGTTTCTGCTGCTGTTCCAGCGCCTGAAGTTTCTCAATCGCCAGTTGCAACTTCTGCTGCTCCGCATGCATGGCTGTGATGTTTTGCTGAATGGATGTACTCATATAATAAATGCCCTGCCCCAGCTCTCCCAATTCATCCTTGCGCCTTACAGGAGACTCCGTAATGTAGTTCCCTTCGCGAATGGAATCTGCGGACCTCTTCAGCCGGGTAATCGCGACAGCAAACCGATTGTAGAACAGATAACCTAATATGAAGCTCAGCGCCACAACGGTAATTCCGGCCCATATGAACAATTGAAGGATGCGAGTATAGAATTCATGATAGCTTTGGACCGGATATTGCATCCACACAGCACCCATCTGTCCATCCGGACCGTCCAGTGGTGCGGCGTAGAGCAAGGTATCCCCTTGTTCATGATAGGCAATTTTATTTTGTAGTGCATAGTTGAGCGTATCCTGAACAATCGCACTCTCCCCAGAGCTGATCGATGAACCGACTTGTTGGCCTTTCATATCATAGAGCGCTATCGGCAATCCGGTAGAGTTGGCCAGTTCCTGTGCAAGCCTGCGGCCGTTTTGTTGTAAAAAGACTTCCTGTTCAAGATGAACGGACTCCGTGTAGTAGGACTGTCGCACATTCAGATTCACCAGTCGTGTCTGCTGTGATAAAATACCTTCAATCTGTGACTGCTGATTGCGTTCAATACCGCGCAGAACCAGTGAACTAAGCACAACCACGGTCAGGATAAGCAAGGCTGCCAGAAAAACACTGAACTTCAGCTTGATGCTGACTCTCATATGGCCCCGCCTGTTTCAGGTGCAGATGCTTTGTAACCAATCCCGTATACGGTCTGCAATTTTTGCTGTTCTGTATCCCCAATTTTCTTACGCAAACGCTGGATGTGGATATCCACGGTCCGTGTCCCACCTGCATATTCCATGCCCCAGACCCGGTCCAGCAGATCGTCTCGTGTGTACACACGCTCAGGATTAGACATGAGAATGGTCAGCAGGTCGAACTCTTTTGGTGTCAGATCCAGCTTGTCCTCATTCACGGTCACCGTGCGGTGAGCAACATGAATACGCAGTGTGCCATTTACGATGGCCTGATTCTTCGAATCGTCAGGTGGTGGACTGCTTTTCTCGACACGGCGCATGAGCGCTTTCACCCTTGCGAGCAGTTCACGGATCTCGAATGGTTTGGTCATGTAATCATCGGCGCCCATTTCCAGGCCAACGATTTTGTCTACGATATCATTTTTGACGGTCAGCAAAATAATGCCGATATCCTCGCGGTCCTCCAGCCTGCGGCATACCCCGTATCCATCAAGCCTTGGCATCATGACGTCCAGAATCATGACCTGTGGGTGAAACGATGCGACCTTAACCAAGGCCTCTTCGCCGTCACTCGCAGTATCTACTTCATATCCTTCGCGCCGCAGCGCGTAAGCAATGGCACTGACGATGCTTGATTCGTCATCCACCACGAGCACTTTTTTATTCATGGGATTCATCCTCTTTATCTATGTCATGAGTTGATTTATGCGTCTATGTTAGCAAGATCTTTGCGATTTAGCTATGAAGGACTTAGGGTTTAAAAAAAACGTGTATCCTCTCAGCTTGGACTCGGCTCTACCTTCTTTATACCCTATAGGTAGCAAAAGGACATTAAAAACCTTATGAAGTAAAACTCCGATAAATGCTGACCCATATAGTTCAACTTTAATTTTCCTGCTTGGTAGAGACTGCAACGCGACAAATTACTGTGGAACTATTATCTGATAAACAAAATATTTATTGTGGTTGTTTTTTTTCGAGTTCGCATCTCTTTATCTTATTACAAGGCCGCTCTTATCCGGAAAGAACGTTCTTGAAATTAAATATTAAGGGGAGATATTAATGGCAGAAGCAGTATGTACCACTTATGGAGCAAGTCATAGAATGTATTTACAGGGGGCAGCTTATGTTGCAGATAGTACTGGCAAGCTTTTAACTAAACAGTTTCCTGGACATAGCGGATTCTTCAAATGTAAGTGTGGTGATCGATTTGTTGCAGAAGGTGCACCAGAATCCGGCGCGGTAATTGGCAACTATGTTACACAAGGAGGTATCCTTGCAGCAGAATCCAAACAGGGCGTTGCTGCAGTTAAAGTTAATACTAGTATGATTAGAAACACTACTGCTCGCACTCTTTCAGGGTTCACATTTTATAATTCCAACCCAAATTAATAGTAATTAATTCAATAAAAAAGGTAACTCATCTAAATGATGGGTTACCTTTTTTATTTATAATTAATGTATTTAATTCCTAAATTAACAAGCATTTTTTACAAAAGAAGTGTATAATAAAACAAGAACATACGTTCCTAATTTGTTGTACAAACTTCATTTAAAAGGAGGAAAATTTATGGTTGACACAAAAGGTTTACAGAATAGTATGAAAGCTGAGCTCGAGAGAAAATTTGTTAGTTACATATCAACTCTCCTACACTTCAACTCAATAAACTTTGATAAAAAAATTCGAAAACATCAAGATAGGTTTGCCTTAATCATGGATGATGTTGAAGAAAGTGATTTAAATCATGCGAATGATGAGTTGTTTAAGCAAGAATTATATGGATTAGAAAACCAGATTAGTGACCCCAATTTACACAAACTTTTTTTGAAATTATCGCATCGCGAAAAGGAGATATTAAACCTCTCTTATGGTAGAGAGGAGAGAGATATAGAAATTGCTCAAAAGTTGGGCGTAAGCCAACAGAGTGTTTCAAAAACAAGAAAAAATGCATTAAATAAATTACGTAAGTTTCTTTACTCAGAGAAAAGCTAATTATTAACTCATACATCTTATCCAATCTTTGCACAATCACTAGACTCTAATCACATCATTAAAAAATTAATAGGAGGTAAATAATGAATACTTCATATGAGATGTACGATCTACTGACTGAGGCAAAATCAGGGAGTCAGACTGCAGTTCTGGAAATCATCCAAAAGTTCGAGCCAAAAATCAAAAAATCTCTTCGTCAGACAAACAATCAAAACAGGGAGGACTTAAGACAAGAACTAATTACTAAATTCCTTGAAGTTCTATACTCCTATGAGATTAAATAATTTATTGGACTTTAATCGTATCTCAGGTTCAATTTTATTTATATACAGTTCATAATCATTATGAACTGTATATAAATATGCTTACTCCTCAAATGACAGGTTCAGCGGCTCGTCCGACATCTCGTACTCTGTCTCCATATGTGTCAGCGGTGTGTTCAGATCAACCTCCTCAAAGCGGAAGCTGTCGACCCACACTTTTCCTTTACCGTTCAAAATAACCCCAAACGAAATGACCGCACTGCCCTCCGGTACATCAAGCACAATACTATACTGATTCCATGGCTGCGTACCCGTAATTGGCCGATCATGCATGTTATCAAATTGAAGTACATCATGAACGTTATTATCAACACGCATCCATAATCCGCAGAACGCATCCACATGCTCGGTCTTCACGAATCCCGATAACTTCATCCGCTTACCCACATACCTGTCCGCTCTGAACTGTTGCATCATCGTTGCGAACTCGTTAGACTCCATAGGCGTAACGGCCTTCAAATATCCTGATGCTTTTCCCTGATGCACTTCAGCTGGATCAATGCCCATCTCATAATTTTGCGGGTGACTTCCCGTTAACATCCAACCTGTAATTGCTGACGTCTGATTCATCTGTAATTCTCCTCCTCTGGTTCTTCCTTCGAATAATTTCAAGTCAAACAATTTGCGAAAACGTCCCGGCGGCATGCCATATAATTTGCGGAATGCACGGGTGAAGGCTTCCTGACTCTCAAAGCCACATGCTAGGGAAATGTCCAGAATGCCCGCATCTGTGGTTCGCAGTGCCGTAGACGCCAGACTCATCCGACGGTTTCGGATATAATCCACCACGGTCATGCCCACCTCATTACGGAAAATTCGATGGTAGTGATACGGCGACAACAACGCCTCGGATGCCACTTCTTCCAGCCCAATCTGCTCATGCAGATGGGTCTCAATATAGAACAAACTTTGCTGAATCATTGCACGGTAACGGCTCAACTGAAGTAAAGCCCCCTTCCATATCCTTACTATACGTGAATGGTGTAACCGCCGTTTTGATCATTTTTGCTATCTTCACTTCGGTTGGCCTCTGCCGGAGATGCAAAAAGAGCCAATCACGGATTGAATCCTTTCCGTAATTGACTCTTCTGGGAAACTGCTGCCCTATGGCTACTGTAGAGCCACTTCATTGATCTACAGCAGGTTCATTTATATCTTTGCACAACATTCTTCGTCAGACAGCCGGTACCGGCTGTGCACCAACCTCTTCGTCATCATGCTCTACCAATTCATGTTTCTCCCAAGCTCTACTCTTCCAGCGGAAGTACATAATGACCGCGCGGGTCCACTCATCCGCCGCAATGGCAAGCCACACACCAGCGAGCCCCAGATGAAGCTTGAATATGAGCAGATATCCGAGTGGCAGACTCATGCAGACCATGGAGATCAGCCCCATATATACCGGGAACTTTGCATCCCCTGCGGCACGCAGGGAACCAATGATCACAATATTGCAGGTACGCCCGGTTTCGAGCAAAAGGCTGAGCAGGATCACTTGAGCCCCCAGCTTGATAATTTCCGGATTATCCGTAAAGATGCTCATCAGCGGCACGCGGAAAAAAATGATGATTACATCAATGATAACCGTGGCCAGAAGGGCCCATTTTACACTGTCAAAAACACGTTTGTATGCATCGTCTTTGCGCCGCGCACCCACAAGCCGGCCTACAATGATCGATGTCCCCATACCAATCGCCATGCTGAACAAGTAGATATAGCTGGAGATGTTACCCGCATACTGCTTGGTTGCCATAGCTTCTGCTCCCAGATAGGTCACATACAGCGTGAACACGAGCTGGCAGGAATGATATACCATCGATTCCATCGCAGACGGAATGCCAATCCGCAGAATTTTGCCAATGAATTTCTTGGACAACTTAATGTAGTATTCGAAATCCACCCGTACCTCGCTCACACGATACAACAACCAGAAGAAGATCAGCAGGCAGATAAACCGGCTTCCCACCGTAGAGATTGCTGCCCCTTCCACTCCAAGCTTCGGAAGGCCGAAGTGTCCAAAGATCAATGCATAGTTACCAACAACGTGAATCACGTTCATGAATACAGCGACATACATCGTTTCTTTGGTGTAACCATGTGTACGAATCGTCGCTGCCAGCGCATTAATGAGTGCCTGGAGGAATATCCCGCCACCAACGATATTTATATACGAACGGGCAAAATCGTAAATTTCGCCTTGAATGTTCAGAAGTGTTAGCAATTGTCCTCCGAACAGAAGGAAGATTCCGCTCAGGACCAGACCTACGATAAGATTCAGTGTGATCGCATTACCTGTAACCTGTGCTGCTTCACTTAACTTTTTCGATCCAATATATTGTGCTACTACAATTGCAGCACCATGTCCAATGACTTCCAATACAAGGATAGCGATAGAAATAATCTGATTGGCTGCTCCAACGCCGGAGACCGCATTATCGGATACCGAGCTGAGCATGAGCGTATCCACGCTCCCCATCAACATAAATAAGAAGAGTTCCAGGAAAATAGGCCATGTCAGTCGAATCAGATTCAGATCCTTGGCATCAGAACGAAGGGACTCTTTGGTTGAGGATATTGCTGTCATTTTCTCACCTTTCCCATGTGGGCTTTAATTCTTAGGGTATGTTAGCACAGGTAGTTTGAAAATGCAGTAGTTTTGCGAAAATAGTTGAAAGTTTTTTGCAATTCCATAAATAGGTATTTTCAGCGTTTTCATCAAGCTCCGTGTCTGTACACCTGCCAGAGGTTTTAGAAGACAAAAAAGGCCCCTCCCGACTCGCTTTTTAAGCAAGTAATGGAAGGACCTTAGACCCTCAGCCTTTTATCCTTTAACAGAACCCGCAGCAATTCCCTCCACGATTCGATTACTCAGGATGAGAAATGCAATCAGGATCGGCAAAATACTAATCATTAGCGTCGCACCAATGGCTCCCCAATCTGTTGTATATTGACCGATAAAGTTCTGTACCCCAACAGTTAAGGTCTTGTACGAATCTGTACTGATGAACGTATTAACAAAGATGAACTCATTCCAGTTATAGATCATGTTGATGATGGCCGTTGTGGAAATGACCGAAGACGTCATCGGCAGCACAATCCGAAAGAAAATCCGATGCACGGAGCAGCCATCCATCACTGCGGCTTCTTCCACTTCACGGGGAAGCGCGTAGTAGAATCCCAGTAGTATCATAATGGTAATTGGCATATTAAAGGCAATGTAAGACAGGATGACTGACAAAGGATGATCTGTGAGATGAAGCTTTAGGAACAAGCTGAACAGCGGGATCAACGTGGAGTGTACAGGGATCATCAGACCCACCATAAATAGCCCCAGCACCAGCGAACGACCCTTCCAGCGCATACGTGTAATGGCAAAGGTCACCAGACTGGCAAACAGCACGGTGACCACCACCGAGACCACCGTAATCCATACACTGTTGAAGAAGTACAAGCTGATATTTCCCTCTGTCCATACCTTGACATAGTTTTCCCAACGCGGAGTAGCAGGAAGAGAAAAAGGCGCCATGTCGAATACTTCCTGATTATTTTTAAGCGAGAATAATAGCAGCCATACCAAAGGTAAAATTTGCAGCAAAGCTACCAGGGACAAGAGGAAATACAGCAGAACATATCCGAATCTCCTTAACCATGCCGAACCTCGGCTTGTCCCCGGGTAAGTTGGCAATCTAACGGCCGTATCCGTCTTCACCGGATGGACCTCCTTTCATTTCACTAGGGCGTGTCTGGAAACTCCGAAGGTGGCAGATTTTGCCGAATTTTCGTTCCAAGCAAGGAAATTTTCCGCAGGCGTGCCGGGGCACGTCAAGGGAAAGTGACGCAGCAGGGGGCGAAAAGGCGGTAAAAGATGCACTTCAGCGAGTTTTCAGACACGAACTAGCGTCAGGAATACTGGATCGTATCTTTGGATGCTGTCGCTTTACGAAGCAGCCAGGTAACAAGCAGACAGATCAAGAGCAGGAAGAACCCTACAGCACTGCCGTAACCAAAGTCGAAGCTACGGAACGCCTGACGATACATATAGGAGGCCATCACCTCGCTGGAGCCATTTGGTCCGCCATCGGTCATCACGTAGATGAGATCAAAATACTTGAGTGAGCCCACCACTGCCAGTACCACAGTCACCTTGATGACTTCTGTAATAAGGGGTAGCTTGATTCGAAAAGCGATCTGCCAAGGGCTTGCCCCATCAATCCGGGCTGCTTCCACCAGAGATTCCGGAATATTTTTGAGGGCCGCATAATAGATCAAAATATAGAAGCCTGCATACTGCCATAGAATCGGTACGAACAGTGCATACAGCACCAGTGATGGCTCCGCCAGCCAGGCTGGCGGATTGCTGAAGCCGATCGCTTCCAGAAAGGTGTTCAGCACACCATTGCTGGGATGATAGATCTTCAGCCATAGCTGGGCGATCGCGACCGAAGACAGCAGCATCGGGATCAAATATATCTTGCGGAACAGATTGGCCCCCTTGATCTTGCCTGACAGCACCAAAGCAATCATCAGATAACCGATCAGACTCAGTGCAGAGAACAAAGCAAGCAAAAAAGTATGGTTCGCACTCTGCCAGAATGTTCCGTCCTGAAGCAGTCTGGCGTAATTATCCAATCCAATAAAGGTCATTGCACCGATCCCGTCCCATTGCATCAACCCATAATACCCGGTGAGCACGATCGGGATGTACACCAAGACCAGCAGCAGAAGCAGTGCAGGAAGCACGTACAACGCAGCAACGAGACGGTTGGACATGACTTTGTCCATCACATTATCCTCCCTTCAAGCGTTCAAACGTGTGTACGTCAATTGCCCTTATCAATCGCAGCCTGATGATTCTTCACAAAGTCCTCCGGTGTTACCGCTTTGCCAAACAACGCCTGAATCATGTCCAGATGTGCCTGAGCGGCTGCCGGTTTCATCTGCACGTCGGCAAAAAGCGTCAGACTGCTGGCCTGATTCAATTCGTTCAGCAGGTCGATGTAGAGCTGTGGCAGCTGTACTGCAGCCGTATCCACTTTGGTTGCCGGGATGACGCCTGCTTCAGTCACCGAACTCTCACCCCATTTTTCCACAAAGTATTGCACGAACTTCGCCGCTTCTTCCTTCACTTTGGAGTTCTGGGCCACGAACAGCCCTACGCCTGGACCACCTACCCAGCTGTTAATATCGCTCTTGCCATCTTCCATCGTTGGGAATTTGAAAAATCCGATCTTGTCCTTGAATTCCTGCGGGATGTCCGGGTTGGTCGTGAAGTTTGGCAGTTCCCAGGTGCCCATCAGATACATAGCAGCCTTTTCATTCATGAATTCGGATTTGCCCTCATCGTTGGACAACCCGTTGAAGCCTTTGTTGAAGGCATTCATATCTACCAGCTTCTGTACTTCGGCAGCAGCTTGAGTCAGAGCAGGATCGTCAAACTTGCCGGAGCCATTGATCGCCTTTTCCAGTGCATCTCCACCTAACCGATTCGCCAGATACATATACCAGAGTGAGCCGGTCCAACGGTCTTTATTGCCCAGTGCGATCGGAACCTCACCGTTCTCTGTCAGTGTCTTCAGCACACTCAAGAATTCATCGTACGTTGCTGGCGGCTGCAAGTTATATTTCGCAAAAATGGCTTTGTTATAATAAATGGGGGAGATATTCAACTCGATTGGTAACGCATACGTTTTGCCGTCTATGGCATAAGCTTCTGTTGTTCCGGCTATGAATTTGTCGCCCAGCGAGCCGCTCAGCAGATCATCGACCGGTGCAAACAGATTCCCCTTCACATAAGGCTCCAGAAATCCAGCAGCCCAAGTTACACCAACATCGGGAAGTTCATTGGATGCAGACAGGATTTTCAATTTGTTCTTGTATTGTTCATTCTCCAACACTTCCTGCTTAATGGTCACATTGGGATGATCCGTCTGATACTGCTTGATGATATCGTTGACCAGTTTGTTTTGCTGTGCGGAACTGCCTGCTGGCCAGAGGTGCATGAATTTGAGGGTTACTTTCCCATCTGTGCCGTTGCTGCCCGTTTCACCCTCTTGATCCGAACTTGAACTGTTACATCCGGATAAAATTACGGCGAGAACCAGCGTCCATGACAGAAGAATGGCCATCGTCTTTTTGCTCATTATTCCAGACCCCCTTGGTTTTTTCGGTTAATGTAACCGCTTTAACCAAATTGTAGCATGGGCCTATTGCCTCTATAAGACCAGAACAATTTGGAAAAACTCCACTTTTTTGAGGTTATTTGTTATTTCGTTCAGATAGGGAATGCCGATATTTGCTTGGACTTAGCCCCTCAAGACTTTTAAATACCGTGATAAAATACTTATCCGTCTGATAACCCACCTGTTCCGCAATCTCCGCGATGGGCATCGTTGTCTGCACAAGCAACTCCTTCGCGCGCTGAATGCGTTTGCGGGTAAGATATTCACTAAAATTGATGCCGATCTGTTCCTTGAACAATACGCTGAAGTAACTGGAGTTGAGATGGAGTAACTCAGCGATTTCACGCATGGTCACATGTTCACCCAGATGAGCATCCACATAGGCCAAAGCTTCACTGATCTGGCTATTTAGCCTCTGTTCCCCGCGCTCCTTAACATCCAGCAGCTTGGGGTCAACCATTTCTTGCATCGTTTGAATACGTCGCTGTTGTTCGCTGAACTTTAGGGCTTTTTCGACGGTCTGTAACAATTGTTCCTTATCAATCGGTTTCAACATATACTCCACAACACCCAGCTTAATGGCCTGCTGGGCGTACTGAAAATCGGCATGCCCCGACATAATCAGGACAACAGGCTTGTTCGAAAAATGTTGAATGGCTTCAATCAGAGACAAGCCAGAGAATTCCGGCATGCGAACATCCGTTATTAACAGATCTGCTGGCTTTTTCTTGAGCCATTCCACAGCCTCGACGCCACTTTCTGCAGTCTGAATGTGATTTCGTCCTGCCGACCATCCTTCCAATGTCTTGCGAATACCCTCTCTTGTACGCGGCTCATCATCCACGATTAGAATTGTTTTGTCATGAATCATATGCACCCTCCGTTCCCATGGGAATCTCAAAGCAAATGACAGTTCCTTCCCCAACCTTACTTGTTATGGAAAGACTGCAACGTTCGCCAAGTTGGCTGCCAAAGTAAAGCTTCAGTCGCTGATGTACGTTGATTAGACCTACACCTGTCCCCTTGTTAGATACAGCGGGGCCACCATGTAAGGCATGAATGACAGATTGAAGCCTTAATTCATCCATACCGGGACCATCATCCCGAACCTCAATGCGAACCAGATTCTCCTCGGTCGAAGCATCCACATGAATGCTTATCTTTCCCGGTCCCAGTTTACTTTCAATCCCATGAAGAATCGCATTTTCCACCAAGGGCTGTATGAGCAATTTCGGAATTGCGACCTTACGCACCGTATCACTCAGCTGAATCTCCCATTGCATTCTGTCTCCCAACCGCATCTGCATAATTTGAAGATAACGCTCGGCGTGTTCCAGCTCGTCGGCAACTGTAACCCATTCATCCTGATGGGAACTGGAGATGATGTAGCGAAATAATCGGGACATCGCCACAACCATACGGGACATCTCCTCGTCTCCCTTTTCCTCAAGGGACCAATAGAATGCCTCCAGTGTGTTGAATAAAAAATGAGGATTAATCTGAGACTGCAACGCCTTCAGCTCAGCCCGGGACTGCATGACTTCCTTCTCATGAACCACACGGGTCAATTCGTTCTGCCTGTAGACCATCTGGTTATACACGTTGTTGAGTTCATTGATCTCCATCGTAGAGCTGACCATTAGATTAGGTCTCATTGCTCCCGGCTGTGCACTGCGCATGGCCCGCATCAGCCGTATGAGTGGACGTGTAATCATTGTGGACAGGAAGAAGGACATGATAAGGAACAGAACAACACCAATCATTCCCGAGACGAGCAGCGCTGTCCTCAGGATGGATACACCTTCAGTTGTCTCCCGCAGCGGGGTCAGGACAGCAAGTGTCCAGCCCGTTAACTCCGATTTTTGCCGGACGACGATATAGGATTCCTCCCCGTTCTGGACGACTGATCCGCTGTCCAATATGGCTTTGGGATCGAGATTAATCTCCAGATCGGAAGTCACCACTTCGCCTGCCCCATCCAGGAGCATGATAGAGTCCTGCGAACCATCTGTCCCATTCGAATCATTAAGTTGAAAAAAACTCCTCTGCATCCGCACCACCACATAACCTCCATGTTCGAAAGAATGATCCAGCAGGTTAATCCGCCGAATAGCCAGAAGCACACCCGGATCTTCAGGGTCAGAGCCTGCCCATACCAGTCTGCCTTTTCCTTCATCCGCCAGGTTGATCCAGTTGCGCTCCACTCTGAGATCGAGGGATCGGTCATCCATCGGAAATATGCGGTTATAACCCGTAGTGTATATCTCCATACTTTGCGCTCCGTTGATGAAAGACTGATAACTGCCTGCAATCTGCAAGAGAGCTTGGCGCTGATTAAAGGTAGCTGGGTTGCCTTGCTTCTCATCGCTAAGCAGACGCTGCACGTATGAATCATCCGCCACCTGGGCGGTCAGCGAATTCACTTGTGCAATGAGTGCATCCAATCTGCCACTGGCTTGGACAGCGGTTTGATGAATATGTTTTTCCGCATTGCTTTTCAGCAAAGCAGCTACCCGATCATAGGCCGATATGCCTGCGAGCAGCAGAACAACAAGCATCACCATAACAAAACCAATGAAGATCTGATTCCGAAGTGAGTTAAATTGTCCTTTTTTCCCGTGCAACTTCCCCATTCTCCTCTCTTTTTGGCATGTAAAAGAACCCACCACCTTACGCCCGTGCTCTTGAAGACTGGGTACAAACGATGCCGGATTTATCTACGTATTCAGTTTTTCTCGTTAAAGCGCTTGCAAAATTGAACCTTAATCTTCTTTTCACTATCTTTGTTTACCGATTAAACTAACGACTAAAAAATAGCATAGTTTTACAGCTTAATCAATCCTCCGAAGAGTTCCCAAACGTTAAATGACAAGGATCAAAAAAAGAGAGGGAACTTTTAAAGTCCACCTCTCTTTGTTCATATCCCTTCACACATATCCTTTTCTGTGACACATCTTCAGTTATTTCACGGACCCTTGGGTAACCCCGTTGATGATCCACTTCTGTGCAAACAGGTAGATGATAATCATCGGCAGCAACGCGAGCAAGTAGGATGCAAACGCAAGGTTAAACTCGGTATTAAACTGTCCTTGGAATACATACTGTACCAGCGGCAGCGTGTACTGTCCCGGATCACTGATAATAATGAGTGGCAACAAGAAGTCGTTGTACGTGGACAGGCAAGTCAGAATACCAACCGTAGCACTGATGGGCGCCATGAGCGGGAAAATGATTTTCCAGAACGTGCCCCAGGTTGTCGCCCCATCCACAAACGCCGCTTCCTCAAGCGCTACCGGAATGGACCGAATGTATCCAACATACACAAATACGTTGAATGCCAGACCATATACCGTGTGAAGCAGGATCAGACCTACCAGATTTGTCATCTCCAGCGATGCGGTCAGCTTAACAATCGGCAGCATGATGATTGGGAACGGAATGAACATCGCGCTGACGAAGTAATAGTACAGTCCTTTGAAAAACTTGCGTTTCTCCATATTCCGCGCAATGGCATAGGCCACCATCGAGTTACTGAGCAACGTCAAAAGCACAGTTGATGCAGTAACGATTGCACTGTTACGGAAGGATTGGAAGAAGTTCGTCATGTCGATGGCCCTCGCGAAATTCTCCCAGTGAAGCGTTGTCGGAATGGCAAAGACCGATTGGGCCATCTGTTCCGGATTTTTCAAAGCAATCGTAACGGTCATATACAATGGGAACAGGATAAACAAGGTACCCAGCACAACAAGCAGCATAACGAGCCAATTGATTCGTGTACGGCTTCTCATTACAGATCCATCTCCCTTCTTTGCAGGAACCGGATTTGCAGAATTGAAATCACCGCAATAACGATGAAGTAAATAACCGAGTTCGCAGATTGATATGCATATTCGCCGCCTTCAAACCCTCCGGTGTAGATCAGATGGGAGATGGACTGCGTCGCCCGTCCGGGACCACCGTTGGTCAAGGCTACGATTTGGTCGAAGACCATAAGTGAGTTTTTCATCGCAAGCACCATATTAATGGTGAAGAAAGGTGCAATCAGCGGGAAAGTAATGCTCCAGAATTCACGCCATTTGCCTGCGCCGTCGAGGTTGGAAGCCTCGTACAGTGTCGTTGGTATCGTTTGCAGACCAGCCAAATACAGAATCGTATTCAGGGCCACGGATTGCCATACTGCAACAATGACGATACCGATCCAAGCCAGACTCTCGCTGCCGAGAATGTTGGTGGATAGCGCATTGATGCCCAGATTTTGTCCCCAGATCGGGAATACGTTGGAGAACAGGTAGTTAAATATGTAACCTACGATCAGTACACTCAGAATATTGGGCAGGAAGTAGATGCCGCGGAAAAAGTTACGAAACTTGATCTTGGCATTCAGCCCAAGTGCAATGAGCAGGCTAAGGATATTGGTCAGGATCGTCACAACGATCGCAAATTTGAACGTAAACCAGTAGGCGTTGCCTACATTGTCATCCTGGAACAAGTTGAAATAGTTTTTGAAGCCAACAAAATCATACTCTTTCCCGAATCCGTTATAATTCGTAAATGAATAATAGATGCCCTGGAGGGCCGGCAGTGTCATAAATACAAAGAACAATACAACCGCCGGAACCGTCATCCAGTAATAGGGTGCGATACGCTTGTTCATACTCCATCCTCCTTCTGACAAGGCTTAACGCCGATTAGCAACCTTGTCCCATTCTTTGTCGAGTGTATCTAAATAGTTGTCGATGTTTTGGTTCTGCAAAAAGGACTGTACGATGGAATTCAGCTGCACCGCAGCCGGAATATAGTGATCGGGAAAGTCAATAACTTTGCCCTGCTCGATATAAGGCATCAATTCCTGTACCGCAGGATCATCCTGCTTCACGCCTTCTACCGCAGAGAACAGTGTCTGTTCGTCAATATATCTTCCGATATTTTCAGGCTCTAACAGGAACGCAATAAACGTCTCTGCCTGTTCGCGATTAGGAGTGTCCGCCGCAATGGTAAACAGGGAGTCGATCCCGTTCACCAGCTTGATCTCGCTTGCATCGTTGCCCGTAGGGAATGGGAAGAAACCAATGTCAACATTTGGGTTCGCTTTGCGAATCTCCGAGATAGCCCAGGTTCCCTGGATGTACATAAAGGCTTCACCGTTAGCAAAAGCACGGTTACCGTCCGAATAAGCTTTACCAAAGTTATCGCCGTGACCGTACTTCATGAGTTCCAGCTGCTTCTCAGCTACCTCGCGGTATTTCTCCTTGAACGTCACTTTGTTATCGCGTCGCTCTTGGTAGAAATCAATACCGACCAGATTGGAGGCTAGTGCATTGAACGGCAGGCTCGTCTGCCAGTCATCCTTGTATGTGAAATAAAATGGAAGCTCACCTGCATCCTTAATCTTTTGGGCGGTCGCAATGAGTTCATCCCACGTCTTGGGCACGTCCAATCCCATTTCCTTAAACAGCTTTTTGTTGTACATGATGCCGTTTGCATTAGTCGCGTAAGGAATACCTGTTACTTCGTCCATGCCTGTGAGATCATTCAGCATTTGTATGTAGTTCGGATCAATCGTCTGGAGTAATGAGCTGTCCGTCAGATCGGTGAAAATATTACTCTGGGCCAGAATGGAATAGGTGTCGGTTGCGCCCATGGCCATAATATCCGGTATATCATTTTTGACGACACGCGTTTTTAAGACAGTCTCCGCATCTGGCGGATTCACCTGTGTCACCTGAATATCGTCATGCTCCGCATTAAACGTTTTAATTAATTCATCAAAGGTTGTTTTGGCTTCAGGCTTGTTCTGGAAAAATTCAATCTGCACTTTGCCATTCGCGCTATCTCCACTGGTACAGGAAGATAAAAGTACAGCCATTATTCCACACAGCAACATTGTCCCGAGAGCCTTGGTAAGTGTTCTTCTCATGTTGTACCTCCCTCAGCTTTATACGTAAGAATTTACCCATTCAGATGGTGAAATAACCATTTGGTTAATCCTTCCAAAATAACTTCAATCTGAATGGATGATATAGGTCTTTATTATTTCTAAAACGGTTTCGGTAAAAATGAATCACGGCAGTTCTTCCCATGACCTGAATCGGGCATAACAAAAAGGACACTGGATGATATCCAATGTCCCTCATTTATTAAGCTTATGTTCCGCAACTGTAAAGCTTCTATCCGCATGTTACGAACGTTCTGCTTTCGGCAAAGCATTACGTAAACGCTTGGCGCGATAACTCTGATATGCACGAATCAACATGCCGATGATGATCATGACCACACCGATATTAATTGCGACATCAGCGAGATTCAAAATCCCGCGTCCGGACGGAAACACGAGGAAATCCGTTACCCGGGCATAGATAAATCGATCGATCGCATTTCCTAAAGCCCCGCCGACCATAAAACCCGCGCCAGCTTGCATCCAGAAACCGCGAATCTCACCCTTACTCCGGTAATACAGCATGCCCGCTATGAACAGAACGGCGATCACGCCGAACAGACGCGCATTCCCCTGAAACATGCTTCCAGCCATTCCACTGTTCTCGTAATGCTGTAATTGCATGCCCGAGTTACCCAGTCTCATGACGTCGCCAACTTCCATATACATCCTCACTGCAATCTTGGTTCCCTGATCCACCAAAGTCACCAGCAGTGCTACAAAATAAAACAGCATCGTGCTTCTCCTCCTGCCTACGTAGCGATAACTTATTTTAACTTTAAGAGTTTTGAGTATATTAGGTTCCCTTCACTTTAACACAGCCGATGTACGGTCTCCAAATGAGCCGTCTTCAACCACGCAAATAACGTCCACTAACATCGATCAGACTGCATCCAGAAGGGACTACACCAATCTATGTCGAATGTAGACATCAATCATATATGTAAAGGGGCTGCCTGTAATTTGAACCTGATCATGACAGAGAAATTAAAGGAAATGCAGCAGGAAGAAAAGGACTTGGTATTTGGCACATTTGATTCTGAAACAGCTCTCCAACTTGGCCTGCATCTGGTCGAAGAAGCGAAGCGTCGCTCCCAAGCCGTGACCATCGACATCACCCTGAAAGGACATCGTCTCTTTTTACATGCTATGGAAGGCACTCATCCCGACAACGAAGACTGGATTCGACGCAAGAACAACGTCGTGAATCATTTCTCCTCCAGTTCTTGGCATACGGCTCTACGCCTAAGAAACGAGGACCAAACGCTTGAGCAGGATTTCAACCTGCCTGCATCTGACTATGTTCTGGCTGGTGGCGCTTTCCCGCTTATTCTGAAAAATGAGGGACAAGTCGGCACCATTACAGTATCGGGTTTGCCTGATGAGGAAGACCATGATCTGGTCACGACAGGCATTCGCTCGTTTTTGTTGCAGCAGAGTTAGATTAAATGGAGCAAAAAAAGCCCATCTGATCAATATAGATCAAGTGGGCTTTACTAGCTAAAGCAGTGCTCAGGACGGATTTTTACTTTTCATAATATGGTACACATTGCTAAAGCTGCCGGAGAGAATGCCTGTAATCGGGAATATGGCCCAATTGATATCCCACCGCTGATATACAAAGCCTGTGAACAAGAAGATAGCTGTCGCCAGCGGCCATACAATCGCTTCCACGGCTCTCACAACCTTTACTTCTTGCTTCTTATCTACCGTCAACTGGTGCTTCTCCAGCAAGTTCGTGTAAGCCCCCTGAATATTACCGTAATATACAAACAAGAATGCTCCTACCCCAGCCATGACCATAAAGGCAGATACACCATAAGAGGCGTAGTTATCATTGATAGAGGAGGCTGCGAAAATAAACACAGGAGACAGAATGCACAGGCAGACACCCGTAATGATGGCTATTCGATAAGTCAGAGCGAAGCTCTCCCGACTATGCTGAATACTCATTTTAAGTGCATAAGGAAGCTGGAAGCCCTTCTCCATATGACTGAAGCGTTCCAGCTTCATGCCACTGTGAATGAACATGCCTACCGCAATGGCAATCAGTACGAACATGCCAATCAGACCAAGTATAGCGCCCGTTTCCATCGAACGGTTTGCAGCTGAAATGGCATAGTTCTCAAACAAGGTATCCAAGAAAATCAGAAACGCCACACCCAACGCGCACAATAAAACACCCAGCCCGATCCAAAATCCGGCATTTTTTTTGGCAGTGGTATATGCGTAGGCTTCTTCTTCCGTCAGCACAGGTACTGCCTCTTCCGCACTGACTGGCTGAATACCGAGTTCTGCAGTTAACTCCTCGATATTACCAAATTCCGAGATCACAATGCCGATGGCTTCATTCTCCGACTTGCCTTCCCGCTTCAACTCCAGGTACTTATCTTCCATCCCCGAAAGGAGCTCCTGCTTCAGATGCTCCACCTCGGGGGTCTTCGGCAGACCAGCAAACATGTTCTCCAGATACACCATAATTGTCTCCATGTTTCGTCACAACTCCCTGATAAATAGATTAACAACCTCCTGCGTAACCTTCCATTCCTCACACTTTTCTCTGTAATAGTCGAGGCCGGGCGGCGTAATCCGGTAATAGGTACGACGCTTTCCCAAACTATTCTCATCCAGGTAAAACGATTCAATATAACCGTTCTTCTCCAATCGGGTGAAGGCCGAGTATAACGTCGTCTCCTTCATGACGTACTTTTCCTCTGTCAGCTGCCTGATGTTCTTGGAAATCTCGTAGCCGTACGACTCCCCTTCGAGCAGCATGTAGAGGATCAGCGTATCATTGTAGCCACGTATAACGTCACTGCTGATCACAAAAGATACTCCTCCTCATTACTTCATCTGTCGTAGTAGTTGAAGTATAGCACAATTTACTACGACAGGTGAAGTAGTTATTCCAAAAATGGGCAATAAAAATCCGTACCTGGGATAGGCACGGATTTTTTTCTTTTTCCTTCAGTTAAATTCCTGCGATTATTGAATCGCTGAGAGAACGTCCAGCAGCATGGATTTGAATTTGGGCCGATCAATGGCTTCACAGACACGTACATTCGGCTCTTTGCCAAAACGTCCGTTGATATCAACCACACTGTATCCACGTGTCAACTCTCCTGCAGCTTCCACATCCACATAATATTGACCCGACTTGGTCATGATGGATTCATCTGCGGCTACAGCCATCAGCAACGTATCGGGATGAGTGGTGCCATTCAGCTTATGTACCGACTTGTTGAACTGCATAACCACTTTGTTGATTGCGGTGAAGAAATCAGCACCCGATGTACCGAGAGCCGCAATCTCTGCATGATCGTCATCGTCCATCACTGAATATTGCGTGCACATCTCCCAGCCAACCATCGTGATCGGAATGCCTGCATGCAGTACAATTTTCGCCGCTTCAGGATCCACGTAGAAGTTATACTCCGCTGCCGGTGTGATGTTGCCCAGTGCGTTATTCGTTCCGCCCATGATGTACAGATGAGCAATCTCCGGAATAATCGTTGGGTCCTTCTGGATCGCCATTGCAATATTAGTCAGTGGGGCAATCGCCAGAAGCTCAATTTCACCCGGATATGCATGCACCTTCTCAATGATAAAATCAACCGCGTGCCCGCTCTCGGGACGCTGATCTGCCTTCGGGAAATGCGCGCCGCCCATACCATCATCGCCATGCACATCTTCCACTGTGCGGTGCTGAGCTTTTCCGTAGGCCATTAGCGGACGCTCGCAACCTTTATACACAAGCACCTTGCCGCCATGTCCAGCAACCTGTACCGTGTACAGGGCATTTTCAACCTCCTGGTCGAATTGTACGTTACCGCCCGTAATGGTGATGCCTTCTACCTGAAAGTGATGCAATGCCGTCAGGATCGCAATCGTATCGTCTCCTGCTGTATCTGTATCGATGATGACTCTTCTCATGATGCCGCGCTCCTTCTTCCTTTTGATAGTAAACTCCATAAAACACTATGTCTTATTTTACATCAAAAACGTGCCGATGACGATGGAAACGCCGATGATAATCGAACGCAGCAGCTGGGCTACCGCCATATTTCCTCGTGCAATTTCGTCACATACCCGCATTTTCGGAATCAGGAAATCAAATATAATATAGACCAGGCACAACACAATAATTCCAAAAGCCGACCACAGCAGCATATCTAACCACGAATGCGTCGAGAAAGATACCATGCCCACAATAATACACAGTCCCAGCAATTTGCTGCCCATGTACATGCCTGCCGCCTCGTTACCTTTGGCGATTTCCTCACTATCGTTATACCGGGTCAATTTGCTAAAAGCGAAATATCCACATACCAATACCACCAGCAGAATGCCTACACCCACCGCAACATTCACGAGGTTTAATCCCAAGTTCTCCATTCCTTCTCCTCCTCATCATTCATCCGTTCACGAACTGTAGCCGCGCAATAATAGGCCATATCTCCAGTTACTTTCTCCCCGACCCGTGGTAACAACCCAGCCAAACGCCCACCGATAACAAACACCCCTGTAAGCAGATAACCGCTGTATGCTCCATTTTCCGTCTCGATCACAACCTGTTCCATCGGAACCAGCTGCTGATAGATTTTGGGCTGATTTTCGTAATACGCTGTAATCTCTTCATCCTCTTCTGTCGCTCCATTTGCAAGATTGGATTCCAGTTTCTCGTTAAGGGAATACTCTATATCCTGCTTTCCAAAGGCATTGTCCGTTCCTCCATCCAGCAAAAGAGTTCCTCTGCCTTCGCGCCCCCAATAGCTTTTGGCTACATATGGCATGGCATTCAGCTCGAAGGGCTCTGTCGAAAAATAGGTAGGCAGCAGATATCGGGAAATCACGTCCATTTCTGCTTCATCAAAGAGGGTAAAACCGCAATATTCCGGGGTTTGCTCGTTCCGCTCGTAGAGCGACCAGATTGCCGCCATGAAGCCTTTGCTCTGCATGAGTACATGCTGAACGGGATTCATAAGGCCAAGTCGTCCCTCACGCACAAGTTCAAGTAGCGCAGCCCCAATGTCTACCCCTGTCGTCTCATCCCGATCATCGATCAGATACTCCAGTGGATAAAGGCGATACAGTAGGTTAATCTCCCGACCCTGATGGTAAAGCGCCTCCCCTGGAACAATCTCCAGTTCCTCAAGTGGAGCATAGAAGACTTCGTATCCGGCTTCTTGACAACGTCTCATCAAGTATTCCGTATTCGTTCGATCTTCGACATGTTCGCCAAAAGAAGTGAATGTCACCGGACCCTGCAATCCCTGCTCTGCATAGAATTCCAGCCATATCCTGAAACACTCCCGAATACGTGTATCCATCTCGGCAGATGGTGCGGTCAACGCGGCATCCTCAGCAAGACCGACCAGGATATTTTCCAATGCAGCAGCCTCCGGTATACCCGTAGGAGTGTCCGTATTATTTTCAATACACTTGGGCCCAGCTTCTCCGATAATCCAGTCCTGACGGGTAATGCCTCCAGTTACCATCTCCATACGTGCTGCCGGAATAAGCCCCGGATGGATACCCAACTGATGCTCCAAAAAGAAATCCGGCATATATTGCTGGATAAATCGCATCACTTTACAGTAAATGCCGTCTACCGCCTCCGCTGCCGCACGCAGCTCCTGCATCTCCGAGGGAGAATAGACCGTCAATGCAGGCACACAATATTGCTTCCCATACATTCGATGGTATGGAATCTGTTGTCCCGCTTCACCCTGAAATACCTCTTCGTGACTAAACGGCAGTTGAACCACTTGCCTCATCCGGTTATCCTCCCGAACTGCGGAAGAAGCTACCGAAGCCGCTTGATTTGGACTTGGATTTGCTGTAGGAGCTGTTACTGTCCTTACTGCTTCGATACGACGACCCACCGTAGTAATAGTGCCCACTGCTGGAATCATATTCACATCCGGTATCATACTCCGGGTCACATTCATCATTGTTGCTGCCACAACCGGATAACACGGCAGGTACCGCCAGCATCAGGGAGAAAGCAACCAGCTTCGCTTTTGAACCGGGTTTCGATGCTTGCCCCCGCTCTTGGTCACTCATTACAGATCCACCTCTTTCATATAAAACAACACTTTCTTGCGATCCGCATCCAGCACGGAATACAGGAATTCATACGTCTTGCCATCGCGAACCATGTAATGGTCCAGCAGTTGCTCGGCAAGCTCCATCGTATAGGTGGAGGAAGCTGTGAGTTCCAACTCCTGAAATGAACGTCCATTCCACAACATATACTCTGCACTGTACATGGAAGACATTTTGCACATCGCCAGCGCAGCATCCGCAATGGCTGCACCGTACTCATCCGGCATCTGTTGCTCATACGCCGTTACATATACTGCATGTTCCCGCCCATCCTGGCATTCATTGGACAGATGCGCCCAGAGTTTGTTTTTCACCAGAGTGGCATCCACCAGTTTGCGCATGAACAGTTCATCTCGCGTGACTGAAGTCTGTTCCAGCACTCCCGTCTCCGCCTGTCGATCATCCGACCAACTCCGATACGTCAATGAATAATAGATACCGATAACCTCCCTTTTTGCGAGCTCTTAGGTGAGCCGTTTCAATTCATACAAACGTATTTAACGCATGGGGAGGTAAAAAGTTACACTATTCCCCATGACATGTAAAAATAAGAACAGGATGTCGCCCAATCTCGGATCATCAAAGCTTGAAAAAACAAGTAAATTCCGCGTTTGTTATGTTGTAATTCAGTTCAAAAAGGCCGGAGAAAATTCTCCGACCTCGTTTGTTCCATCTTATGCTCAGGCCATTCGGACTTATAACTCAGCCCACTGTGCCAATACATCATTATATTCAGCGGACAATTGCTCGCGATCATTCCAGATTTGTTCCAGTTCAAGCGGATTGTTCTGTACGGTTTCCAACTGTTGGTCCAGCACCTGAATTTGTGCCTCAAGACGAGCCAACGTCTGTTCCAGCTTCTCCGCAGACGGTTTGTTGCCATTGCCACCTCTATGATTAGATGCAACTGTTGCCGAAGGGGTCAACGCCTTGCTTGATCCTGTGTAAACTTCATAATCACGACTTCCATCGGGGGCCGCAACAGTGGAACCGTTCAATGTCGAGGTTGCTCCTGACTTCTTCCCTGATCTGGCATTTCCGCTCGACGCGGACGTTAAACCTGATTTCATTTCCGACTTGGCGTTCCCACGAGAAGAAACTCCCACGCCTGCTGTAGCCTGAGTTGTCGCCGCCGCACGAGCTTGCAAATCAAGCTTCTTCTCACGATACGCCTCATAGTCTCCCAGATAAGCGGTCATCTGACCATCCTCCAGTTCCCAGACACGGGAAGCGAGGCGATTGACGAAGTACCGATCATGCGAGATGGCAAGTACAGTTCCTTCAAAATCAACCAGCGACTCTTCCAGCGCTTCTCTCGATGCGATATCCAGATGGTTGGTCGGCTCATCGAGCAACAGTACATTAGGTTTACGTTGCACCAGCAGAGCTAGCCGCAGGCGCGTCCATTCCCCGCCAGATAATTGCCCGACAGAGCGGAATACATCCGCTCCATAGAACAGATATCGGGCCAGAATTCCGCGAGCCTCTCCTTCCTCTACGCCTGCTTCCAGACGGAAGTATTCGAGTACGTTCAGCTTCGGATTCGTAGGTTCCTCCTGTTGAGCCAGATAACCCACATCCACGCGCGCCCCCCACTCCAGCTTGCCCGCATTGGGCTGCTCGTCACCAAGCAACAGCTTGAACAAGGTGGTCTTGCCGGAACCATTGCGGCCAATGAGTGCAATTTTATCCCCATATTCCAGCAGACCCGAGATTCCGCGCAGGATTTCACGCTCTCCATAGCTCTTCTCGACCTGTTCCAATACCGCTACCCGTTTACCCGTTCGATCCGTAGGACGCACATCGAACTCGGCATTGCGGCGCTCCAGCACAGGACGCTTCACCTGTTCCATCCTCTCCAGCGCCTTGCGCATGGAAGCGGCCCGCCGGAAGAACTTTTCATTGCCACCCACACGACCCCATTCCTCCAGTTGGCGGATCGTTTCTTTCATTTTTTTGATAACCTTCTGCTGCTCCTTGAACTCCTCGAATTGCTGCAACAGCCGTTGTTCCTTCACTTTCATATATTCCGTATAACCGCCAGCAGACGTTTCCGCTTCTCCATCCTCCAACTCCAGTGTTCGATTCACGACCCGATCCAAAAAATAGCGATCATGCGAGATCAGGACAATGGTGCCGGGATATTCTCGTAAAAATCCTTCCAACCACTCAACCCGCTCCAGATCAAGATGGTTTGTCGGCTCATCCAGCAATAACAGGTCGGGTCTTACGATTAGCTGTGAAGCCAGCACTACCCGAGTCTGCTCCCCACCGGATAGGGAACCAAAGCGCCAACCATAGTGTGCCTTGGCGATATCCAAACCGTCCGCCACCTGATCGATCCGGGCATCCATTTCGTATCCACCCTCACGCTCGAACTGGTCTTGCAGTGCCGCGTAGCGTTTCAGCAGGCGCTCCAATTGATCAGGATCTGCTGCACATGCCGGATCGGACATCTGCTGCTCCATTTCCTTCATTTGCGTGCGACATATCATAAGCTCCTTGAATCCAAGACTCAGTACATCCAGAACGGTATGGTCATCCAATCCTTCTGGAACTTGTGCCACGTAACCGGTCCGTGTATCTTTTTTGATCATCAATTGCCCTTCATCCGGCTTGTTCAGTCTTGCCATCAGGCGCATAAGTGTGGTTTTGCCGCTTCCGTTGCGGCCGATTAGGGCGACCTTGTCACCTTCCATAATTTCAAAAGTAATGCCGTCCAGCACCAGATGTGCTCCGTGGTATTGAGTCAGTTGTTGCGCGCTAATCATCATCATAATAAGGTTCCTCCTATGGTATGGAAGATCCTGACCGCAACACAAAAAGAGCCGCAGGAGGTTAGCTCCGCGGCCCTTCAGAATTCAAGCAATATCGCTTATCGTCCGAATGAGGTCAAGGCAGGCATCTTCTCGCAAATGTTAACTTCCGTATATTCAAAATTGGACAGACTTCTCCCGTTGGTCAGAAAAGTATGAACAATGCCAGCCATAGCAATCGGCAGCTGGCTAATACGGTTGTTAAGCATCTCGTGATTCACCTGTCTTCACCTCCCTAGTCATAATTAATGTCAATATATCACAGACGAATGCATTCCTGCAACCATCCCATCGCCCAATTCATCCTTATTCCACAGTAGCTTTATTGCTCGATCTAATTCCTGCCCCGTCGCCGAAGCATTACATCCCTGATCGCCACCGTAATGAGTGTTAACATTCCCGCGGTACCCAGTGATGCGCCGAGCAGGGCATATCCGATGCCGTTCCACCCGCCAATATCGATGCTGATCATGATTACAACGGCACCGCCAAGCAAGGCAACACATGGCAATATATATTGTACCCACGTCATTCGGCGTCCTTGCAACCGGTAAATAAGCCATTCAATCAGCAGCTGCACCGCCCACATTCCCAATGTCCACAAGATCAGTACTTCCATAAGGTTCCCCTCCTGTTGCTGGATGGATCAAGCCCTTTGTTACAGACCTTACGTTACTTCAACCAATCTGAGAAAAAGTTCCGGTACCCTTCTTTCATCTTCGTGCGCGAAAAAGCACCAAACGCATACTCCCGGTTGTCTTCTGACACACTGCGCGGCGCAGCCGCAGCCATGTTCACCAGTTCAAACCAGTTATCCTCATTGCCTGCAAAGGCATGCGTGGATCGAATGTGACCGTAGCAGGCATGCTCCGGCTTCACAACCATTTTGCCCATCGCCATCGCTTCCGTCAACGGCATCGCAAATGTATCAAAGGCCGAACAGTTCCAATACACCTTGGATGAGTTCATCAACGTAAATATCTCATCCTGCGTAAGCGCAAACTTCAGCTTCACGTTGGCAGGAATGTCGTACTTCTTCATGGTTTCCTTATAGCGTACACCGCCAAACACCATATATACTTCCTTGTCCGGGTTCTGCCGAGCGTATTCCAGCACCAGATCCGGGCGACGATTCGCTTCATCCCTACCGATCCAGAGCACCCGATTATGCACAACCTGGCTCGGATCATAGTGCCGGTTCGCCAGCTCTTCGCTAAAGCCAATCGGAATAACGTTCACGTCATGTACACCGAAATTGCGACCCAGTTCTGTTTTCAAAAACTCGGTTTGCACAATTGCTTTATCCACCATCGTATAAAATGGCTTCATCATCTCATATCCCGTTAGCGCGGGATCGGGGAAACTGTGCGGGAACAATACACTCTTCGGTAAGAACATCTTCAAAAACGTAAACCCGGATACGGTGTAGATAACATGCTCTATATTTTGACTATGAATCTGATCCAGCACGATATCGTAGTTCACCAGGTCACCTTTCTCATGCTCATAACCCGGCAACCAGTCATATCCGCTGACATGACGCTCCGGCGAGATGAACACAATATCCACGCCCAGCTCCAGACCAATCTGCTTCAGCCGATCCGCAAATACGCGTGGCCCCTGTGCTTCCGTGAATTGAATTTTACGCATAACAAGTCCGACTTTACGCAAGCTTCTCACCCCTCATTTCTATTCCTCACCCAAGTGCTTCATGCACTGTTCCAGCGTCACTGCCGTCTCATGCCACTGGTTACGCAACTGTTCCTTCGGCCACACACATTCCTCACTTCTCAGGTCACCATCAATCAAACGCAGCATCCAGAGTGAGAATACAATAGCATAGGCGTCGTACCATTCTGCAAAAGAAACCCGTTCAATCTGCACGCCCAGGCTCCCCAGCTTGTCCAAGTAAACATCCATGACCCGCTCTCGTAATACAGGCGTAACTGTTCTGGGAAACAGCGGATGCGAGAGATCAACTAGGTGATATATATCCCACAGTGGCGTATTCAGATGGGCATGCTCCCAGTCCAAGATGACCAGTCTGCCGTCCACCTCAGCCATGTTACCTGGATGCAGGTCTCCGTGACACAAAACGGTTGGAAGTTCTTCCTCTGCCGTGAGGATCCACCTGGAGATCTTGTCCCAATCGGATTCGGACAGCTGCATATCCAGTCTGGATAACAGTTCATCATTAGATTGCCTATGCATTTGCAACTCATCCAACATTGTGCGAATGGACGGTTTCTGACCCACGCGAGGCAGTTCGCTCCAATTCGTAACAGGTAGCGCATGCCACGCCGCCATATGTACCGCTGCATCAAGCATCGTCGCTTCTTGTGAATCATGCACCAGTTGCCCCAGATCCTCGTAGATCATCCAGCTCTGTGCTGGAGCAATGGTAAGGTCTGACGTTGCAATGAGCTGAGGATAGATCGGTGGTAAGCCAGACATCACACGTTCGTACATCCATCGTTCCCGTCCATGCTGTGCAGGATTCGTCAGCGGTTTAAAAATATAACTTTCACCGGTAGGAACAGTAAATCGCTCCACATATCTTCCATTCATTCCTTTATACAACTGTTCGCGGCTTGTTATATATTGATCATTCAGCATTCCTTCGGGCGTCACCCAGCTGTATGCATCCAACTCTTCGTTCACGCTACCCACCATCCATTTCGTTCTCGCTACCGTTCCGATTATGATTTCTATTCATCATACGTTGCCACTCACAAGCCTGCAAGCTTTGTTCATAAGCGCTTATTCAGTGTCTCAATTCAGAGTTTCAAAATTGCTTATTGCATTTTGGTTAGTAATCACTTACTATACAATTATGAAGAACAAATCTCATGTGGATAGCAAAAAGAAAGATATCCTACAAGCGGCGATGCGCTTGTTCGCAACCAAAGGCGTTGACGGCATATCCGTCAAAGAGATCGGTGACGCCGCCGGAGTAACCGATGCGGCGATCTACAAACATTTTAAAAACAAAGATGCCGTTGCCCTGGAAGCCTTCACCCAATACTGTGTCGACTATACTGCACTGATTGACGGGTATGTTCGACAGGAAGGTCCCGTGTTGGAACGCTTCAAGCAACTGGTTACCGAGGTTCTCCATCTGCATGATGAAGATCCCTACGGGCTACTGCTGATTTCACAGAATCATGAAATATTCATTGAAGCCGGAAGCAGCGAGGATTACCGTCAACCATTGGATGCGTTAATGGATCTGATCGATCAGGGAATGATGCGGGGCGAACTGCCTCAGCAGGATTCACGGCTCACAGCCGTGCTGGTGATCGGTGCAATTACACGTATGGCGGTCTCCAGTATGCAAGGTGAACTGCCAGAGTTGTTGGTACCCTACACTGGGGAGACGGTTCACCGACTTGCATCGATGTTGGGGCAGGTACCTCAGGAGTAACAATGGAGATGGGATGAAGCTAGAAATGGAGTAGCGGAGCTTGGCAAAACGACGTGAGCAACTACATTGTTTCCGAAGGAAACAACCTTCGTAAGTTTCCACTTATTTCGGCTGAATCCCATCTTCGATGCGGATGATGCCGCTAGGCTGATTTGGAATCAAAAGCGGACTTGTTGAATAACTTCTAAAGAGAATCGTCAACATACCACAGGATATACAGATGGATTACCGGGTCATACGTGACCTTTTCTTTTTGCACATGAGGTTAGTGTTCATTAACTAAAATAGTCAGGACGTGTCATCTTCCATGAAAAAAATATTAATTATTCAAGGCAATCCCGTCTCCCCCAGTTACAACGGCGCACTAGCCGAGGCTTACCGTAAAGGTGCGGTGCAGGCTGGTGCTGACGTCCGCATGATTACCCTGAACGAGCTGACGTTCAACATGAATCTGGAAGGAGGATATCGTAATAAACTTCCACTTGAACCAGATTTGCTGGAGGCCCAAGAAGCAATAAAGTGGGCCGAGCATCTCGTATGGGTGTTCCCAATCTGGTGGGGAGGGCCACCTGCCCTGCTGAAAGGTTTCGTTGACCGAATCTTTATGCCAGGTTACGCCTTCAAGTATCAAAAAGGTAAACCTTTTCCAGATCAGTTGCTCAAAGGCCGCACCGCTCGCATGATCACTACCATGGATGGCCCAAGCTGGTATTTCAAATGGTTCCAGGGTGAGCCCGCACATAAAATGATGAAGATCTCCACATTTGCACTGACTGGCATCAAACCTGTGCGGATAACACCTGTAGATCAAGTTGGTAAAAAGTCAGATGAACAGAGAAAGAATTGGTTGGATAAGATCGAACAGCTTGGGCGGAAGATGGGGTAACTGGATAGCTTTTTGCAACGTTAATTTGGATAAATAACAAGAAGGCGATACTTACCAAAGTAAGAATCGCCTTCTTGTTACTGTACTCTTCATACTACCTAGTGCGGCACCTGTGCACTAAAATCATCCCGGCTGGAACGATCGGCATGGTAGAACACCACATCTCCGTCCCTTAAAGTGAACGAGTTGCCGTAGCTATCTTCGACTTGACGCTGAAATCCTTCCAGCAACCATTGGTTCATCAGCGGTGCATGGATATATTGCAGATGCGGAGCGCCTAGGTTCCCTTCCTGGATCGACTCTAAATTAAAGTTGACCACGATATAACCATTTTTCAGGAAGATCGGTGACTTTGCATCCAACCCACCATGGGTACGCCCATACTCGGCCAAATTGGTTCCTGCTTGAACCACGTAAGGCTCAGCAGGTAGACTATACTCTCCATACCACTGCTGAATGGCAGCATTTGCACGAAGTACATCCGCACTTGCGTTCGTCGGGATATTCGTTTTGGGTCCGATAAACGTACGTAATTGCTCCGGCATCAGCAGCAGACTGTATCCACCTACAGGGGTTTTCATCTTCGTAAATTTATCCCGATAATACTCCTGATACGCCCGTTCACTCATCATCCCTGGATGAATTTCGCCATAGCGATTATATTTGTAGGTCGCCGTATCTCGTAGCTGTTCCGAAGGTACTTGACGTAACCGATCATTGAGAATGACAAACCGCTTGACTTGATCCTCTCCTGAACCAATACGAATAAAACTTCGCTGGTTCGTCGAGTAATACAGATCTACCGGTATACGTGTTTTCCCATCTTTGCTGACAAAATCAAAGGTCGGAGTCAGGCGAATGCCGTCTCTGGGCCCGAACATATTGCCCTTGGTTTTGAAATCAAACTTAAAGTGATATCCCGTCTTCACAGCCACATTCTGATACCCTTGCAGCGGATGACTGCCTGGGCGAATCGGTACGGTGAACTGCGGTTTGTTCCCCCGCTTGTCACCGTCGATGCCCTGCGTTCCTGTCCAGTAGCTGATCCAGGTGGGTGCAATGCTACCCTTAAACCGCCGGAAAACAAGCTCCCAGTTGTAGTCTGCAATATCCGTGATTTCAAAATCGTATAACCTTCCAATGACCTCCACGGATACTTCGTCGCTGGCTAGATGGTAGGTTAGATCTGTGTTTGCATCTGGTTGGGCATTGCTCCTGGACATCGATTCAAAATCAGCAGGTGCATTCTCTGCAATATTACGGAACTCCACCTGGTAATCTCCCTCATCTACCCACACAGGCAGATAAAAGGTGGTATCGAGCACGTCCACCGGAATATCGATCCATGTACTCCGCGGGTAAAACTGTGTCCGGTCGGCACTGTACACGTCAAACGGAAACCGCACCTGTTTGATTCGATAATATTTGGCATAATCCCGATCCCCATATCCCGGATACGAGTTGACATCTAAATGCTGTCCGCTCGTGGGGATACGGACTGTGAACGGCCGCTCCAAAATAAGGGCAGACCGAGCCATATTCGGTATTGTTTTCTGATTATGAGGCTGATCGTCTGAAACAAGAGAATAGTTCACGACTGGAGTATGAACAGTGACTGTGTTAATCCCGTAGATTTCGTATTCCAGTTCTTCTTCTTCGGCATCAATACTTCCATCGGCTAATATGTAATTAATATGCCCTTTGCTCGTTGTATCCTTCTTGTTAGTCTTTTCGATCGGGATGTAGTTATATGGACTATACAATACGTCCTTCCCGATCTGAACCGGCGCTGGGATCTGTCCAGGCTGCGGACCCTCCTTGGCTGTGCGCTGCTTGTTCATGACCGTTTGGCCCTTGAACACCAGGGAGTCGTTCTCAACTTGTACATCCGGAACAGCAGCTTCGGCCACTGCTTGTAGATTTTCTTCATCCATGGATGGTCTGCTTGTTCCTCCGTCCTTCGTTCGAGATGGTCCAGGAACGATACCCGGATCTGGGGCAGGGTAAATATCACCGGTGGTGTCGGCCGTAAAGTCTGGTGGCGTGTAGCCTTCAGGCGTGATCACGATTTGTTCACCGCTAAACGCGTAGTTCTCCAGCGAAGCTTCCATGATGTTATATACTCCTAGTTCAGCAATTGTCCAGTACGAGTAAGGACGAATGACAGTGTACTCCGGTGTCCGCTTATCTGGTTCAGATCTAGGAATGTCATACACCGTAGTTGATCCTCCACCTGGCAAAGAAACTGTTCTACCGTCCTTCCAGGTTAAGGTCCAATTTTGCAAGACTGTGACCTTATATTCGCATGTGCCGGTCATCTGTACGAATTTGTTCTGGAACAAATAATCTCGACTGAAGACATTTCCATACAGACTTTCTGATGTCGGAATACCTTTCAGGACATCGAACATCTCACTTCCGCGCTGATCGGCTTTGATCATGGCTGTGACGACGGGATCCATATACTTGCCATCTATGGTGCGTCCGGGCTGCGGCGCGGTACATGTCGGCCCTCCAGGTGGTGGCGGTGTTCCGCCTTTGGGCTTATAGTAGAAATACACGTAATAGACCGGGTACCGGCCATTGTATTCAAACCGCCCGGGATCTCCGGAACTTCTTGATCCACCTGAAGGAGCTGCGATTGTACTCTTTTTATATCCCTCATAGGTGTACTTATCTCCAGGAGCAGTGTGGGTAAAGTTATACTCCTTGTCTTTTTCTAGCTTCACTTCCTTATCGGTGAACCCGTCCACACCATCAAGACTCTGTCCTGTTGTCGTCCAGTGTTTGATTACAGCTTGTCCTTCAGTTGGTTCGAGTTCAATGGTAAACAACGTTGGGAAGAAGTATTTATAACCTTCTACTTTGGCTGCAAAAGTTTTCCCGTTACGTTCCTCCTCTTCTCGTCTATCAACTGGTTTCACAGCATCAAGATATCCATTTTGGACAATAACGTCCATATTTACAGAGCTGGTTCCTACGCCATTCACAGTACTCTTTTTTAAAGTGTATTCTTTCGTTGATGTTGCGAGCATGTAGTACCGTTTATTATTAGCCGCTAATTCCCCGGTTCTGGATGTATTAAATGTTTCATCTGCATATTTCCAATTAAAATCATAAGCTTTTGCACTCAAACTTTTGACTTTTCGGTTTGAAGCAAAGCTGAATTCATAAGGACCACCGTCTACTTCAGTCCACATTTTTGGACTTTTCCCTCTCGTCCAAACTCCAGAAGAATCGCTCCATACTTCAAAGTAGACCATCCCAACAAAATAATAGATATTAGGATTTTCGGGGTCTTGAAAAAGTCTTGAACTTCCGATCGCTTCAGCTTTCCCCGGACTAAATGTAAAAATTGTGAGAACTGACGACAAAATAAGTACTAAGCTCAGTATAGAGTAGATCTTTTTTTTCATTGATCTTTCCCTACTTAAATGGATTTAAGAGGGCGACACCATAGTCCTGTAAGTCACCATCTTGAATCATAATGTAGTCAGCTTGCTTTAAATTAAATTTAGTCCAGTCGAAATTCTGAACGTAATCCCCATTTTGGAATTTATCCAATCTACTCAGCACCGGATAATATCCAGTTCCTGTTTTGTCGCCATTATTTACAAACATGCTATCTACATGATTCCTACCTCTAGCAAAATCGCCTTTTACAAGTAAATCGATAGGTGTTCCACGCTGAGAACTCCGAATAGAAATAAAATTGTCCCCATCCTTTTTAACTAAATCAATACTATAGATTACCTGTCCATTTTGTAACTTAATCGGCAAATCACTTTCATTGATTACCTTAATGCCCGAATAGTTTTGACTCTTGATAGTCTTGAAGACATAGTCAGATTTCGCATAAGTTTTAAAATCACTCAACTGCTTCTGCTTGAACTGCTTGTCATCTGTACTCCGGAAATCCTTGTTCCCGATCCAGACCCAACGGCCAATCTTGTCCCACTCTACCTTCTGGCCCAGACCTTCACTCACCAGACGCAGGGGAACGAAAGTCCGGTTTTGCTTCAGAATGATTTGCGTGCCATAGTCCTTCTTCTGCCCATCAACGAGGGCTGAAGTCTGCCCGATCGTCATGTCCACTTTATGATCTTTGCTGACGATCCCAACCTTGGAAACTTTGCCAGCCTTCGAGTATGTCACCTTTGCGCCTAGGGCTTCTGATACAAATCGGATTGGAACCATAACGCTACCTTGGCCATCCTGGAATGGCTTCGCATCTGGAAACTTCATTTTTACGGTATTCAGCAGTACCTCTACTTGCTTCGGATTACTTGCAGCTGCAACTGTCTCGTTTCCCGAACCTATCATGCTTACAGTCAATATACTCGCTAATACAGTTAATAAAAGTTTCTTCATTATCTAAATCCCTCTGCTTTCCATATGTATTCTTCTCACTTTTACTTCCCAGCATCTTTCTTTGCATAGATCTAACAAATCTTAAATATCATACAAACTTGGAGAAATACGACTACCCTTTGCATTATTCCAACGGGGGATTACGCTTTATTATGAAATCGTGCGACCCCATTGCATTTCTTGGTTCAAGTGTATTTATATTAATAGAGAGAGATACTTGTATTTGTTGATCTTCTTTTAGGTAACCATACAGAACAATATCCTCTGTAACAGGAGTATTTAATTCATACTTTGTGAAGATTATATTTGCACCATAATATTTCATAAAATAGGCTTGACCGATAGGTACTGCTCTTTCATATAACGCCTGTTTTTTTGCCTCTGATATCTTACTATATATAAAAATCATACTAATAATCACCAAAAATAAGATAAGAAGCTTTATGTATTTCGACAAAGAACAACCTCAATTCAATTCAAAGTATTTATAACAAAAAGCGTATGAGTATGAACCGTTCCTCAAAGATCAGGAGGATCATATCCAACAGGGATTGAAACGAGACTTACCTCATATGTCCGATAGTCTACAAATACAGTAAACGTTTTTTCCTGTTGATCATGGATTCTCCCATACAGGATAACCGTTGAACTAACATATGCTGCATTAACTTGATAATCTTTTTCGGCGATCTCATTCCTGTAAGCTTTCTCGTTGAATATCCGTTAAGGTACCTGTAAATCCGGTCGAGAGCATGCCGTCAACGAAGTGTTTGATGTGGTGAAGGATAGATTTTGAGAAATAAGGTGGAGGTTTCCACCCGCCTAACCAATTATTCCATGGATTTTCTTGTGATACATTAAACGCAGACATATCTTGTTCTCCTCTGCGGGGGTGGTTTGTGGTACTTCTATTTTACGCAGAGAGTCAGGTGTGTCTTTATTCACATTTCATGGAACTGATTTTGAGCAAGTACAGAATATTATTATTTTTCACGTGGTATGTATTGTGCAACCACTCACCAATGAGACAAAAGACGAAAAAATTATCAATACTATCTTGAGTTTTAGGGCTCATCTGATATCAAATAAGTTTATATTCTTCAATAAGTAAAATTTGTTCTTCTATTCACCAATCTTTTTAAGATCTAAAGGAATACCAGTTCCTGTAACTTCAAAATCACGGTAATCCAAACTTATTTTAATCTTATCTTCTTCTTTACCTACAATATATCCGTATAGCACCACTCCCGTTGTAATAGAAGAAGCCATAACCTGTGAGTCGACAAACTCAACTTCCACACCATAATTATCTATAAAGTACTTCTCGCCTATAACCGTAGCTTTTTCAACGATTTGTTTATCAGTCAAGTAATTCTTAACAACTAAAAAACAAATAAACACAACTACTATAAGTAAAATAATCAACAGGACTTTAGAGTTAATTTTAATGAGAATCACCCTTTGATACTATCAGGAATAATATGTATTACTTTAATAATAACTAGATTGGGAGATAAATGAAGTAAGGTTCTTGATGAGCTTTTACAAGCCATGTCTAAAGACATGTATGTCGGAATTAGGGCTCCTTGTCCAAAAAGTTAGTCCCATTCAAACATCCAGTCTGGTCCAGTTACATAATTAACTTCATAAGTATTATAATTAATCGCAATAGAAAATGTCTCGTTTACATCGTGCTCCACATATCCGTACAATACCACCTTCGAATCTATATAACCTGGAAAAACCTGAGAATCTGTAAATTTAACGGTAACATTATACTTACTTTTAAAATATTCAATTGCTATGGGATTAGCCTTGTTGACAATATTATTATTTTTCACCTGGTATGTAATTGCACATCCACTCACTAATAAGACTAAAGACGCAAAAATTATCAATACAATCTTCAGTTTAAGACTCAATTAATATTACCCCTCTTTACAGAACATATACTGCAACTTATACATTATTTCAACAGCGGATACGCTTGATAAAATGAAAGGGTTCGGCCCCCATGCATTTCTTAGTTCAAGAGTGTCTATATTAATGGGAAGAGATACTGGATGACCAAGACCTACCCCGACTTAGAGTTTGTGCTTATATATTCATAATTAATCTTCTTGCCATCTGAAGGCACATAAAACCTTTTTTTTCAAATAAGGGCTCCTTGTCCAAAAAGTTATTCCGATTCAAACATCCACTTTGGCCCACCCACATGTTCAACTTCATAAGTATTATAGTTAATCGCAATAGAAATTCTTTGATTAACATCGTTCTTCACATATCCATACAACACCACCTTCGAATTTATATAACCCGGAAAAACCTGAGAATCTGTAAATTCAACTGTAAGGTTATACTCACTTTTGAAATATTCTATTCCTATTGGAGTGGATTTTTTGATAATATTATTATTTTTCACTTGATATGTAATTGCACATCCACTCACTAATAAGACTAAAGACGCAAAAATTATCAATACTATCTTCAGTTTAGGACTCATTCCCTATGTCACCTCCTTGAAAAATACATTACTTTTAGGTAATATCTTCTATAATATAATAAATAAAAGGAGAAAAATAGATATTGTATATTTCAGATAAGATATACCATAAAATCTCTGATGTTGCTTATGAAAGAGAAAGCACAGAAGAGAACTCTAAGATTGACGACTGGTCTCGTGCTAGCTTGCCTAATTCTACTCTCAACGATACAAACAGTTCAGGGTTTGATGCAGTAGTGTACTATAACGAAAAAGAGAATCAAGTAGTTATTGGATATAGAGGAACTGAACCTGACATGTCATGGGGTAAAGTCCCAGACATTGCAACTGATGGCATTGATGTTGTCGGGGGACGGTACAAAACCCTTAGAAAGACTGTCGAAAACAACCCTGACATTCTTTCAGAATCATCACCAAAATATCATGCAACAAAAAGCAATTATGAGAACAATCAGTTCTATCAAGCTGAGAAACTATATCGTGAAGTAAAAGAGGCTTATCCTACTGCGGAAATTTCTACAACCGGTCACTCACTGGGTGGAGCACTTGCGCAATATACAGCTATTCATAACAACTTGTCATCCACTACATACAACCCGGCCAGCATTCGAACCGTTGTTTCTGATGAAATTTTAAAGAAAATAGATGCAGGAGAATATGATAAGAAAAACACCGCTTATGTCAACCCAGGAGATGGTGTTGGAGCAGGTTTTTCCAATACATCGACGCGGCATGCAGCCAATACAATCATGATTAATAAGACGTACGAGGAAGCGAATAGACCCAAAATAGTTATACCTTTAATAACCAAATCAACCGATACCTCTTCCGGTTTCTCTACACCATTTTGGAAGAATCTAACTTTTGTTTCAACTACGCTTCCATCTGGTACGCAAAACATGGGAGTCAAACTTTTCAATTCTTTCGGTGGGGAAAAGGCCCACGGTCTGGAGAACTTCGAGTTTGACAAGAATGGCTTTATTACAAATACACTTTATACACGAGATGGTGAAGTGATTGGTGGAAATCCAAGGTACACGGAATACATAAATACCCTGCTTGCCAATGAAAAAATGAAGGATACCGTAAATAAATTAATTGAAAAGTATGGTGCCCACCTAGGACCTCTTGGACAAATGGCCGCTGCCGGTGCTGGGGTTACCATCCAACTCTCACTAGAGAATCTTCAAAGAGCCGGACAAAAAATGCAGCAGCATGTAAATGAATTTCAATCTAGCCTCCCCACAGCAACCAATGCCATTCTCAGACTTATTGAGTCCAGTGATAGCCGCTCTCTTGAACCTATTGTGGATCGGTTAACAAGTGATTTGCACAAATTTAGCCGCTGGTATGAAGAAGAAGCACATATCATTGCAGAGTATATTAATCAAAAAGCGGAAGATTTCAGACAAGCCGACGAGGGTTGAAAAAGGAGCGCCGAAGCATATGTCACGGAGCATTGTTGTAGAATTAGTTGATTTGATGAATGCCGAGAAGGAAATCAATGATTTAATGGATATGCTTGAAGCTAACAAACGTCATGTAAGATCCATTGATGAGAGTATTGGAGATTGGAAAGGTAAATCTGCGGAAGAATTGCGAAGAAAGATGGATCGTTTCCAGAACATTTTAGGAGAATGGATTGCAGATTTCAAGCAGCAACAGATTGAGCTTGTGAAGTATACATATCGTATGGAGCGTGCAGATCGGGGAAATTAGGATAACGTTCAACTGATGAATAAGATCTGAAAAAGGAGGCTTCTTATCATGAATATGGTAAGGAGCCTCCTTCACTATAAATTTCATTTAAACGAAATACGACCCGAGGGATGCTCAGGCAAAATAGCTGTAACCAACTGCTGCACAGCCGGATGATCCGACTGCATTACGGAATCCCCCGCATCACCGCTATATACCAGCTTTCCCTGATCCATCACGGCAATGCGGTCACAGATCGTCATGGCTGCCCGAATGTCATGCGTGATAAAGAGATACGATAACCCGTAGGATGCTCTTAACTCTCCCAGTAAGGATAGGATTTGCGTCTGGTGCACCATATCCAGGCTGCTGATCGACTCGTCCAGTACGATTAACTTTGGCTTGAGCGCGATGGCTCGTGCGATGTTGACCCTCTGTAATTGGCCACCGCTGAACTGGTGCGGAAGCTTGTTTGCATCCTCTGGTGTAAGTCCGACCTGCTCAAGCAGTTGTCCAACCACACGAAGTTGTTCTTTTGCCGACAAACGCTCGTAATTATCCAGCGGCTCACCAATGATCTGCGTAGCAGTCATGAGCGGATTCACAGCCGAATAACAGTCCTGGAACACGACTTGCAGATCACGTCGTAATTCCTTAAGCACGGGTTTGCTAGCTCGATAGATATCCTGTCCTTGAAATAAAACCTGACCCTGGCTGGGCTTCTCCAGACCAAGAATGATTTTACCCAAGGTACTTTTACCAGCCCCACTCGTACCTAACAATCCCAGACAAACACCCTTTTCGATCGTAAGTGAGATGTCTGCCAGCACAGGAGGACGCGCTCCCGAACGATCCAGCCAATTGCGTTTGCCATAGCTATGGCTTACTTCACGTACCTGAAGCATCAGGTGATCCTCCTCTCTTGTACTTGGCAGAAGCAATCTCCGAAGAAGCCGAAATTACACATCACCATGTCTATTCCAACCCTACGCCTACCCACTCAAAATACAATTCATACCCGCTTTACACATAAACTTCCTGAACGATTCGACTAGTCTGTCATTCGCTATCGTCCCAAAGACATACTGGGTCTGGCATTTAACAACATCCGGGTATACTCATGCTGCGGGTGATCGAACAGTTGATACACATCCGCCTGCTCCACAATTCGCCCCTTCTGCATGACCGCGACTTCATCCGCCATTTGCGAGATCACGCCCAGATCGTGGGAGATGAGCAAGATGGATGTGCCATACTCCGTACGTAGCCGATCCAATTCCTGAAGCACCTTCAATTGATTTACGACATCCAGTGCCGTCGTTGGTTCATCAGCAATAACCAAAGCCGGTCGCAGGCACATCGATATGGCGATCATCACCCGCTGCAACATGCCTCCACTCAGTTGGAATGGATATCGCTTCATCAGTTTGGCTGGCTCGGGCAGGTTCATGTCTGCCAAGGCAGCAATAGCCCGCTCTCGGGCCGCTGCTTTGGATATTCCCGTGTGCGTACGCAAGGTTTCAATGAATTGAGATCCAATCGTATATACGGGTGTAAAAGCATTCATCGGATTCTGCATAATAAATCCGATGTCCTTGCCTCGGATGCGCCGCATCTCCTCACCTGACAACGAGCCAAGCTCCCGTCCATTCAGACGGATGCTGCCCGATACCTCCATCCTGCGCGGATCAAGCAGGTGGAGCAACGCATTACACGTAACAGTCTTGCCGCTGCCACTCTCGCCGACCAGACCGAAGACACGACCTTTTTGTAATTCGAAATCAATGGGCTCAAGTAACGGGACTGAACCCCCCGCTGTTCTTAGATTCACTTGCAGACCACGAACTTCGAGTACCTTCGCTGCATCATCCATCGTTACGTTCACCCCTCATATGCCTTCGATTCCGAACCACTACCTTTTTGCAATGCCATAACGCTCGGATAATGCTTCACCCAAGATGTTGAACGTAATGACTACGAGCAGAATCAATACACCGGGGTAGATCATCAACTCCGGATGACTGCGAATATAACCCGTTCCTTCATGAATCATGGCGCCCCACTCTGCATTCGGGGGTTGAATACCGAGTCCCAAGAAGGACAGAGCGGATATATCCATAATCGCCCATCCCATCTCCAACGTGCCCATCACAACGATCGGACGCTGCACGTTAGGGATGATATGTTTGCGAATAATCGTCCATGAAGAGGAACCGCTAATTCGCGCCGCTGCGATGAAGTTCCGTTCTTTCAGACTAACGACCATATTCCGGCAGATACGTGCATAATACACCCACTGCACCATCATGAGTGCTAGAAGCACCTGCATCAAACCTGGACCAAAGATCCCTACAATACCCAGCACCAGCACGAGATTCGGAAACGCCATAATGCCTTCACACAAGCGCATCAGCAGACTGTCCACCCAGCCACCAAGGTAACCGGAGATTGAACCTACAATGACACCTATGAGCAAAGAAGACAGAAAGATCAAAGTAGCAAATCCAAGCGACACCCTCGCGCCATACATCAGCCTGGTGAGATTGTCGCGTCCCAGATGATCCGTTCCGAGCCAATGCTCCAGCGATGGACTCGCCAGCTTCTGCAACAAATTCACCTTCACCGGGTCATGAGGAGCAATCCATGGAGCTAATAAAGCAATCACGAAGAAAAGCAATATAATCACCGAGCAAATCTGGATGGCTCTCTGTCCTTTAAATACCGCACGCCATTTGTTTATCAATGTTCTGCCCGTCCTTTCGCTGAAATCCGTGGGTCCATAACGAGCTGCATCAGATCAACGAGCAGATTGCATACGATGAACAGGCAGGCCGCCAGGAAGACATAACATTGAATAACGGGAATATCCCGGTTAAATATCGCATCGACAAAGTATCGTCCGAACCCCGGCCAGGAAAATACCTGCTCCACAATAATGGTGCCTGTGAGCAGCTTGCCCATACTCATCCCCATCCCCGTAATAAGGGGCGATATGGCGATCTTCAGGACATGTTTCAGCATAATGACTCGTTCGCGAATCCCGCGTGTTCTCGCGTACTGTACATATGTCTCCTGTAATTGCTCCAGTACACTGGAACGCAACAATCGGGTGTAGACCGCAATAAGAATCAAGGAAAGTGTAATCGTAGGCAGAACCAGATTCTCCCATGATCCACGCCCCTCCACAGGTAGCCAGTCCAATTTCACTGAGAAAAAGAAGATCAGCAAGTAACCTAACCAGAATTGCGGGATCGAAGCGCCAAAATAGGAAATCGCACGGCTGACCATGTCAATCCAGCTATTCTTGTACACCGCCGCCAGTATTCCCAAAGGAATACTTACCAAAGCCGATAACAATATACTCCAGAAGGCTAATTCAGCCGTAGCCGGAAGCCTTAATTTCACTTCATCCCATACGGGTTTATTGGTGAGATACGAAGTGCCGAAGTCGAGCTTGGCAATCTTCTGAATCGTATGCGCATATTGGGTTAACAAAGGCTGATCCAGGCCGAACTCATGCCGCTTTTGTGCAAGCAACTCCGGTGTCGGATAGATATGAGCAGCTGTCAGATAAGCCTCGGCCGGATCAACCGGTGAGATATGAATAAGCGCAAAGGTAACAAGTGTAGCGATAAAAACGATAGGAATGATCGTGATCATCCGTTTCCCGATATAACTGATCACCAAACGTTCCTCCCTTTCATCAAGCTACATGACCTTGCCAAGGCCTTACCACTTCCGAAATTAAAGTAATTACGACTTATTGATTGCCCAATTCAATGCCCACAAACGGATTCTCGTCACGGTTCGCCGGGAAAATAAAGTTGGAGATTTTCTTCTGATATACAGCCGTTTTCTTAATATAAGAGATCGGTACGATCGCCGATTGCTCCTGAAGTGTTTTCAGGATAGAGCCATATAACTCCTGGCGTTTCGTCTCGTCTGTAGATGACAGGGCTGCATGAACCTGATCGTCCAGTTCCTTTTTCATCGGCAACGCACTCAGGGTCTCGGAAATCCCGAATCCAGGGCTCGCCACAACGTTAATGAAGGAATGTGGATCATACGGTGCGCCATAGTTGTACCAGAAATACAGGTCGAAATCATTGGCTTTCAGACGTTTGATCTGAACCGTCAGTTCCAGCCCAGTGAGGTTAACTTTAACCCCAAGCTCGCTCCATTCCGCCTGAATGGTCTCAGCCATCGCTTTCTGAATCGGGTCCGTTTTGTCAAAAATCATCTCGAAATCAAGCTGCTGACCGTCTTTTTCACGAACCGTACCACCTGCAGGCAGCTTCCAGCCCGCTTCATCCAGTAATGCTTTGGATTTCTCCACGTCATACGTGATCGGTTCCAGGTCTACATTGGTGTATGGATAGTTTTTGGACAATACGGTATCGGCTGGTTCTTCCAATCCGGAAGTCACGCCTTCCACCATCGCCTTTTTGTTAAACCCTTGCTGGAGCGCCATCCGCACTCTGACATCGGACAGCTTTGGATTGGAAGAGTTCAGCAGCAGACTGCGTGTGCCCACCGGATCAGACAATTGGGTCACATATTTATCATTGTCACGCAGCTCCTGGAACGCATCCAGACTGATCATACCTTCACCATAGATCAGATCGAGATCGCCTTTTTCAAAAGCAAGGACACGAGTTTCACCGTCAGGAATGATTTTGACCGTAATCTGATCCACCTTTGGTGCTGTTCCCCAATAATTCGGGTTGCGTTTGAAAACAGCATATTCGTCCTGCTTGTATTCAGCCAGCATCCACGGGCCAGTTCCAACCGGCTCTTTGATTCCTTGGGATGTATCTCCGTCATCCGGGAATCCGGCTTCACCCAGGAAGCGGAAAGGACGAACCACCGACAAGTCCTGAAGAACAGGATAATACGGCTCTGTGAGTGTCAATCGGAAAGTCTGATCGTCCACAACCTCCGTCTTGTCGAGCACACCTACAATGCCCAGCCAGCTATGTGTATCTTTATTTTTCATTACAGCATCAAAATTCTTTTTCACAATCTCAGCATTAAATGGCGTACCATCTGAGAATTTCACACCTTGGCGAAGCTTGAATGTATATACTTTGCCGTCATCGGAGATGGTCCATGATTCTGCCAGAGCAGGTTCCAGTTTTCCGTCCTTCTGGTAACTGATCAGCGGCTCATAGAGCATGGATTGGGCAAATAATTGCGAAGGATTGTACGTATGCGGATTCATTGTACCGATATCACGTGGCCATGACATCGTAATCGACTTCGTAGATGTTTGATCCGAAGCCGCAGATGAGGATTCATCTCCACTTCCTGTATTGCTGCAACCCACGATAACGAATAACAACAAGAGCATAGTTGCCAGCGTGAGGGCCGAAGATTTGCGATGTTGTACAGACATGGATGTTGAACCCCTTTTCTCTATTTTATGATAATGATTATCATATTCATCCATTAAGAATATGCAGGAGCCCTCCTTTTGTCAACAAAATTCGACATAGTATGCATCACTACTAAATATGCCAAAAAAGCCCTTCCTGTAGGAGGAAGAGCCTCTCGATCTGAATATGAATCACAACTACAAAAATAAGTTCCATAATAATCTGCTATTCCTTGCTCACAGCAAGGTAATCACGAAAGTACATATGCAGATATATCCTGAAATCCATCTTCATATACGCCTTCTTGTTTCTCGTTTAAACGTCTACAGTGACACCCTCATAGAAGCGACGAATCACCTGCTCAGCAGGTTTACCGTAAACACCATATCCGTCATCGTTCAGGGCATCCTTCTCCACGTGTAGATGTGCGCTCCAATCCCACAGACCAAATCCGCGTACCCAGTCACGCCGACTGACATGCCGGAACATCGCTTCATAGAAACGCTCCTGTTCCTCAGCACTCACATCACCTGCTAGTCCCCAATCATTCGGTACCTGGGCTGATCCGTTGCGGCTGGGACAACCGGCTTCCGCGAAGAAAAAGGGTTTGCCATAAGGAGCAATCGCCTGTTCAATGCGATCCAGCTGCGCCTCCCAATCTCCGATGGGATAGTAACCACTGGAAGAGATCACGTCCACAGCATCCCACCATTTCACATGACCTTCCTGATATTTGTCCGTGTTGTATGACACCAGCCCCGTGTACTCTTCACGCACACCGGCGATCACCTCGCGCCACTCTTCATCCCGACGCTCGGATTGCACCATCTCACAGCCTACGATGAACATCTCACACTGTTCCTGCTCTGCAATCGCTGCATAATGCTTCTGAAATGCCGTGTAGCTATGGAACCAATCCTTCCACTTCGGCTCACACGGCACATCGATATCAAAAAAGTTAATGTGTGCACGCCATGTGCCATCGGTACAGTTGACGGTTGGTTTTAAAATGATACGCAGCCCGAGTGTACGGGCATAACGAATCATGTCCACCAGTTCATCATCCTCCACCAGATGAGCACCCCGATACTTCACTTCTAGCGCCTGCGGATGATCCTGATGTGCCGCCAGTGCAAAAATGACATGAGAACTGCCTGTACGTTCTGCCATCAGGCGCAAGGATTCTTTGGCTTCCGGCTTGCGGAAGTCTCCCCTGCCACTCATCCAGCCAAATGTAAATCCCTTGATATACTCCATATACATTGCTCCCCAATGTTTCTGTTCACTTAATGAAAAAAGAATGACCTACTATATATACTTTCACTACGATTGCAGTACCATCTTCCGATCGCCGTTATCCCCAGATTTCTATCAATCCCTTTTATACAAGGGAGAAATCCGGAGATAAATGCGACCACTTCGCTTCTTCAGATTGGTTCTGCACTCTCCGTTATTGTGTAAATTTCAGCTTTTCAAAAATTGGTTTCACTTCGATTACAGCTTGCCTTCCTCGTGGTCTCCGGCGATGACTTCGTCCGTCTCGATCACATAGTTCACGATCTCTTCAATGGTCGTGTAAGCCACGCCCACATACGTGTCGGCAGCGCCGTAATAGATGGCGATACGTCCGGTATCAGCATCATGCAGTGTTGCACACGGGAAGATGACGTTATCAACGAAGCCTTGCTCCTCGTACCATTTTTCTGGTGTCAGCACAAAGTTGGAGGAACGATACTTCACTTTGGACGGTTCATCCAGATCCAGAATGACTGCCCCCATGCTATATACCAAACCGTTACAGGTTCCGGTTACGCCGTGGTAGAACATCAGCCAGCCTTCGGACGTTTCGATCGGGGCGGGCCCGCCGCCAATTTTGACCGATTGCCACCAGCCCTGACCGCCTTTGCTCATCACATGACGGTGCTTACCCCAATACACGAGATCCGGGCTTTCACTCAGGAAAATATCTCCGAATGGGGTATGTCCACTGTCACTTGGTCTGGACAACATCACATAGTTATCCTTAATTTTGCGTGGGAACAGCACACCATTACGGTTGAACGGCAGCATTGGATTTTCGAGGCGGACAAACGTTTTGAAGTCATCCGTCTTCGCCAGTCCCAATGCAGCGCCGTAAAAATCAGTACACCAGATGATGTAATACGTATCCTCGACTTTGACCAGACGCGGATCATACGCATAGTTCGGCATAAACGGATCGCCATTTTCATCTACAAATGCAATACGTTCCTCTTCAATCGTCCACTCCAGACCATCTTCGCTTGCACCCATGTGCAGATGCGGACGGCCATTAACGGTTTCGGCGCGGAATACCCCAATGAACTTTCCTTCATAGGGAATAACGGCACTGTTGAAAATACGGGCAACGCCTTTGACCGGGTTACGAGGAACCACCGGGTTGGCCGAGTGTCTCCATACCGGGCCTTCCGTTCCCTCCGGTTTGGCTTCCCATGGCATATTCGGCAAAGCGTCCCCAACAATGTGTACGTTTTTCGTTTCGGCAACTGACATTTTTCATTTCTCCCTTCGGTTAGGCTTTATGAAATGAATAATTAAAATTGCACTAGACCACTTTGATGACAGAACAACCTTCCGATCGCCGTTATCCCCAGATTTTTTTGATCCCCTTATAAACGGGGAAAATCCGGTTATAAATGCGACCACTCCGTTTCTCCAGCTTTTTTCTGTCCTCTTCGTTCCTGTGCATTCTCATATGCATTTCATAGAGCCTTTCGTTTTTTTATTTCACTGAGCCTTGCGCGAAGCCATTGTAGATGTACTTCTGTAACAAAAGGAAGATGATCATGGTTGGAATAATGGCGATCATGATGCCGGCGCTGATGACTTCCCACTGCGATCCAAACGGTCCCTTGAATTTGAACAAGGCGGTGGAAATGACCTGTAGATCGGTCTTTGGCATGTACAGGAACGGTGTGTAGAAGTCATTATAGATGTTCACACCCTTCACGATAATGACCGTTACAATAGCCGGTTTCAGCAGTGGCAGAATGATTTTCCAGTAGATCGTGAAGTACGAAGCGCCGTCCAGCATGGCGGATTCATCCAGTGCACTTGAGATGGAGCCAAGGAACTGCAGGAAGATATAAACCGCAATGATATCTGTACCCAGGTACATCACGATGGCCGCCCAGCGTGTGTTAAATAGGTCGAGCGCGTTGATGATCTGGAATGTGGCGACCTGCGTTGTAACACTTGGAATCAGGGTAGCGAGCAGGAACGCCGCGACCATGATTTTCTTGCCTTTGAATTTGAACCGATCCAGCACATACGCGATCATGGAGCCCGTTAAGGTCGCTCCTATAATAGAGATGATCAGGATAATGATCGTATTTTTGAAACCGACCAGCATGTTGCCATCCACAAAAGCCTTCGCATAGTTCGCAAAGTTCAGCCAGTTGGCTGGCGGGGCAAGCGGGCTGCTGGTGGCGTATTCCGCATTCGTTTTGAGAGATGCAAACAGGATGACCACGATCGGTAACAGTGCGATAAACGCTGCAAGGATGAGGGAAGCATATTTAACCACGCTCGCAAGGGTGTATTTGAGTTGTGTCACGTTTATTCCTCCCCTTTCATGGTGACGCGCTGCACAAGCGTAACGATAATAACGATCATGAGCAGCACCACAGCCATGGCGGATGCCAGTCCCAGCTTGCCATATTTAAACGCCAAGTGAACCGTTTGGATTACAAATGTCATACTGCCGTTGGAACCATCGGTCATGATATATGGAATATCGAACGCACTAATTGCGCCGCTAATCGCCAAGATCAGGTTGAGCTGCAGGATACGTGTAATGCTTGGCAGGATGATATGGCGGAATTGCTGCCAGCGATTGGCGCCGTCAATATCGGATGCTTCATACACATCCTTCGGAATGGAGGAGATTGCACCCAGGAAAATGATAAAGTTGAAGCCCATGTATCTCCATACTGATGCACCTGCGAGTGACACGTTGATAATATTCGGATTACCCAGCCAAAGCTGCGTGTATTGTCCCAGCCCTACAGCATGCATGAGCATATCGAGTGTACCGTCTGGTTTGAAGAAAAAGAGGAAGATAAAACCGATGGCTACACCGTTCAGCAAATAAGGAAAGAACAATATGCCTTTGAAGAAGTTTTTGCCTCGAACTTTGAAACTCAGAATCGTGGCAAAGTAGAGTGCCAAGCCCATCTGTACAAACGTAGCCACAAAGTAGTACAAGCTGACAATAAATACTTTGAAGTATTCGGGATCACTGAATATGCGCGTATAGTTCTCAAAGCCAACATAATCGAACCTTTTGCTGTATCCGTTCCAATCGGTGAAACTGTATTTGAACATGTTGATGACAGGTAAGTATGCAAACGTGAACAGCAACGCCAGCGGAATAATTGAGAAGGCACAGATGATAAATATGCGTTGCGCTGAGTAACCCCAATTCGAAACCTTTAAGTACTTCATGCTCTCCACACCTCCAAGCGGTTCACCCGCCTATATATCGAAAGACTCCCGTCCAATGGAATTCCTGCGGAATAACTGCCGGGGGAAGAGCATCTGGCATCATACTTTCAAATACCACATGCTCCATGCTCCATTCATAAATGGATTCCTATACCCCCGCAGTCCATTCATCGCCTGATCCACTCACGCTATTCTAATTATTTCGTGAGTTCTGCCCGTGCTTTGACCCACTTGTCGTTCAGGTCCTTCATGATGTCGTCATACGATTCCTTGCGGTTACCGATACCTGCTTCGATAATGCGTTTCTTGAAATCAGGCTGCCAGAGGCCGATTTCACCTTCGTTATCAATCTTGTCGACCAGACCTTCCTGACCTTCTTTGGCAGGTGTAAGTGTCGAGAATTGAACGTCTTTATATTGATCCAAAATGGGTGGCAATTCAGCATTCTTGTCTGCATCCATACCGCCGCCTTGTTCAACTGCGTAGTTCGACTTCGCCAAGAACCAGTCAATCCAGGCTTTGGCAGCAGGTTTGTTCTCGCTGTTCACGTTCATGCCGATGTTATAGTCTGCGGAGAGCGGAACCACAACCTCACTTGCATTGGTTGGGAAAGGAAGGAATCCGATGTCGTCCGGTGTATCCGTCATACCTTGAATCTGTGTGATGGCCCAAGAGCCCAGTGCCATCGTGGCAATTTTGCCTTTGGCAAGATCAGCCTTGGAACTTTCCCAGTCGGTTGTCGTTGGATCTTTCTCGATTAGACCGTTCTTGGCTGCATCATAGAGCACTTTGTACAGTTCATAGTGTGGCTGACCAGGCACAAAGTTCTCATCTGTATTCGGTTGGTCCACGTTAACGTAATCCACACTGCCTGCAACGGTTGGCAGATCCGATTCCCATTGGGTTAATGCCCAGCCAGATGCATAGTTGGTGTAGAGCGGAACCGCATCTGTATTGTCTTTGATCAACTGAAGCGCAGCCTGGAATTGCTCCGGTGTTTTTGGAACTTCCATAATGCCTGCGTCTTTGAAGACCTGTTTGTTATAAATGATTCCTGAGAATGTAATTACGGTAGGGATACCGTATACCTGACCATCCACCATACGTTCTTCAATGGCAGTGTATTTGTCTTTCAATTCATCGTACGTGCCAAGCGGCTCGAAAAAGTCCGGGATATCTGCGATCGGAACACTGGTCGGGATCATCAATACGTCACCGTAATCTTTGGTGCTCATACGGATTTTCACTTGTCCTTCATAGTCTGCCAGTGCCTGAAAATTCACTTTGACATCCGGGTATTCCTTATTGAACTCAGCAGCGTAATCTTTAAATACGGTATCAACAATATCTGTACGTTGTGTAAGGACGGTAATTTCGCCCTTGATATCTGCCGGATCTGTACTGATCTCCTCCCCTGCCTGCGAAGATCCACCTCCGGATGAACATGCAGCAAGTAGTGAAGTGATGAGCAGCATCGTCAGCAACATCATCCAACCTTTGTTTTTTCTCAATTGTTTCGACCCCTCTCTTAAGTTAATTAAGTTATCGTTAAGGTTACAAACTGAATTCTATTATGGTAACGCTTACCTGTCAATTAAATTATTTATAACTTAACAAGAAAAATTGCGATGCATTTCGTTGACATCTGTTTTTCAGAGCACTAATATGGATTAATAAAGTTACCGTTAACTTAATTTAATTAGATTGATGCACTATTTTGAAGGAGCGCTCACTTATGAATACAAAAACAACCGAACTTCAATCTGAGATTAAGACGCATTGGGAGAAGCAGATTTTACCCTTCTGGTCCAACCTTAAAGATACAACCCACGGTGGATCCTACGGCTGGGTCGGCAATGATCTTCAGGTGAATCCGCAGGCCCCCAAAGGCGGGATCGCCACGGCACGGCAATTATGGTCTTTTGCAGCAGCCTATCGGGTTACCGGAAACGAAAGATGGCGCGATCACGCGGAGCACGCCTATCGTTTTCTCGCAGACCATGTGATGGATACCGAATATGGCGGTATGTACTGGATGGTAGATTACACAGGGGAAGCGCTGGACACGAGCAAACATGTGTATACGCAATCATTCGGCGTGTATTCACTCAGTGAGTACTATCGTGCTACCGGGGATGCTTCTGCATTAGAACTTGCGAAAACGCTTTTTGCTCTAATCGAGGACAAAGGTCTGGATGCCAAACTACCTGCGTACAAGGAACAATTTGATCGCACATGGAAGGAACAGCCCAATGAAATGCTGAGCGAAAATGGGGTTATTGCGGATTACACAATGAATACGCACATCCATGTGTTAGAGGCCTACACCACGCTCTATCGCGTGTGGCCGGATCAACAAGTGAAGGCAGCGCTGGAACGCCTGCTCGGAATTCTATATGAACGGGTGTATGACCAAGACACCAAGTTTCTCGGGGTATTTTTCAACAAACAGTGGGAATCCATCATCGATCTGCGCTCGTTCGGACATGACATTGAAGCCAGCTGGCTGATCGACGAAACACTGAAAGTGCTGGGACTGGAACAACATCCGGAGTTTGCGGCGATGGTAACGGATATTGCCTATAACATCTGCAACGTGGCCGTAAATGCCGATGGTTCCCTGCTAAATGAACAAGAAGGTGAACATATCGATGAGAAGCGAATCTGGTGGGTTCAGGCAGAGGCGATGGTTGGTTTCTATAATGCGTATCAGCGTACAGGTGATCCACTGTTTCTGGAGAGAGTGGAACGCTTGTGGACTTATACCAAAGAAAACATCATTGATCAGCGCGCTGGCGGGGAATGGTACTGGTCGGTTGACGGCAACGGAACACCGGATCAGAGCGAAATTGCCGGACCGTGGAAATGCCCGTATCACAATAGCAGATTCTGTATTGAACTAATTGAGAGGATGGGATCAGAATGATACACCCGAAATACAAGGAGTTACTGGAGAAACAGGAGCAGCTGCTTACTCGTCCTAATGAGATCAATTCTTCCTTCTACAACGGCATATATGATCGGTACCAATATCCGGTAATCACTCGTCATCATGTACCGCTGCATTGGAGATTCGATCTGGATGAGACGACGAACCCGCATTTTATGGAACGTCTGGGCATTAACGCGACGCTGAATCCAGGAGCCATCTATTTCAATGGCAAATACATCATGGTCATCCGTACGGAAGGATTGGATCGTAAATCAATCTTTGCGCTCGCCGAGAGTGACAATGGAATTGACGGGTTCCGTTTCACGGGTAAACCATTAGTCTGGGAAGATATCGATGCGGATGAAACCAATCAGTATGATATGCGCCTCGTTCAACATGAAGATGGCTGGATCTATGGCATCTATTGCTCGGAGCGCAAAGACCCTGATGCTCCTGCATTTGATACATCCAGCGCAGTTGCACAGGCAGGACTGGTTCGTACACGAGATCTCACAAGCTGGGAACGGTTGCCCAACATCACAACGAATTCCCCTCAACAGCGCAATGTCGTATTGCACCCGGAATTCGTGGATGGAAAGTATGCCTTCTACACCCGTCCACAGGACGGATTCATCTCGACAGGCAGTGGCGGCGGAATCGCCTTCGGACTGTGTGAGGATATCTTGAACCCGGTCATTCATGAAGAGACGGTTATTGATGAACGGCAATATCATACGGTATATGAGGTCAAAAACGGCCAAGGCCCTGCTCCGCTCAAGACGGATCGTGGCTGGATTCACATTGCTCACGGGGTTCGGAATACCGCAGCAGGCCTGCGTTACGTGTTATACACATTCGCTACGGATCTGAATGATCCGACGCGTGTGATTACCAAACCGGGCGGCCACTTCATTGCCCCTTATGACGATGAGCGGGTAGGCGATGTGTCCAATGTTATTTTCTGCAACGGTGCTGTAGTCAATGAAAAAGAAGAAGTCTTTATCTATTACGCATCCAGTGATACCCGCTGTCATGTAGCAACAACGACTCTGGAGAAACTGGTCGATTATACGTTCAATACACCGGCTGATCCGTATCGTTCCCTGGACTGTGCCAGCCAGCGGGGTCAGCTGATTGAACAGAATGAGAAGCTTTTACAGAAACAATTAACGTAACATCGGTAGAACGTCCTCTCAGGGAAACCTGCAATGTGCTGAAAATTAGCGAAACAACAGCCAGAATGGCTTTATTCCAAGTGGGTAACGATGTATACTGATATGGATTGTTATTATGTTGGAAGAAAGTGTTCATCATAATGACAGCACATTGTGCCTATACCGGCTTGAAGGAGGCGACCATACTGAAGAACAATATCACCATGCGGGATATCGCCGACAGGCTCGGGGTCAGCAGTGTGACCGTCTCGAAAGCATTGAATGATAAAGATGGCGTGAGTGGCGAATTAAAGGAAAAAATTAAAGTGCTTGCTGTTGAAATGGGCTATCGGTATAATGCCGCTGCCCGTTCGATGAAGGAAGGCTTAACCCATAATATTGGCGTAATTATCCCGGAGCGTTTTACCGGGCCTACGCAGTCGTTCTATGTACGCGTGTTCCAGCGCATCACCAAACATCTGGAGGAACAGGGCTACTACGGCATTCTGCACATTCTGAATGTGGAGGATGAGGAGGAATTAACACTGCCCAAGCTGTACAGCGACAACAAGGTCGATGGTTTCATCGTGCTCGGGCAGATCAGCAAAGGGTATATTGAACTCGTGCGATCAATGGAAGTTCCCAAAATGTTTCTCGACTTCTACGATGAGCATTCCGATATCGATTCCGTCGTTACCGATAACTTCTACGCTGCCTATGAGCTAACGAACTATCTGGTTCAGCAGGGCCACCGTAACATTGCTTACGTGGGAAACCTGTATTCCACGAGCAGCATTCAGGACCGATTCCTCGGATATTACAAATCCTTGCTGGAACACCGCTTGCCGATGAATCCAGATCTGGTTCTGAATGATCGGGATGAACGAGGTACGTTTATTGAGATTAATCTGCCGGAGCAGCTGCCAACCGCCTTTGTATGCAACTGTGATCAGGTCGCTCATCTGCTCGTTCAAAAACTGACTTCCATGGATATTCAGGTGCCTGGCCAATGCTCTGTTGTTGGTTTTGATAATGATATCTATGCGATGCTCTCCGATCCCAAGCTGACAACTGTTGAAGTGGATGTGGAACAGATGGCGCGCACGGCAGTTCAGTCCATGCTCAAAAAGGTCGACAACCCGAACCGCAGTTTCGGCCGTGTACACGTGAAAGGCAACATCATCTATCGTGACTCGGTCAGTGCTGTGTCTGCCTCATCAGATACTATGGATATCTGAATTATATAATTAAATAAACGAACACAGATGACTGGCCTTTATCTTACTGGCCAGTCTTTTCTGATGCATCAGAGCTTAACGACGGCGATGATCTGTTGAATTTTTCAAAAATGTAGTCGTTCTCCAAATCGAGAGGATGAGGATCAGCTCATACACATTGGTTAAAGTACCGGTTTCCACTGGCAGGGAGATTAACTGCCCTACAAACAACAAGGCAGTTCCAACAAACAGCCAAACCCATTTATGTTTAAAAAGAACGACCAGGCTAACCAATAAGAGTTCAAGCCCCACGATGATCACCATCATCGGTGGACCTCCATGACCTTCTGCCATATATCTCAGTACTCCATACTCTTCTATAACCTTGAGATTTTTAACCTCGGATAAAGTAAAGCCTACAATCTGGTAGATAACCAGACCCAGCGTTATCAGCCATGCTGCCACACTCGTTATACTTCTATTGGCAAACTTGGCACCTGAGCTGCGCAAGATATGGTAGCCAACAAGAATAAGGGTAGGGGTAGCAAAGGCATGTAGCCAAAATCGAAGGCTACTGAGAACCATTAACACTTCCCCTTCCCCTATCATATTACCTAAAGCAATAATTCCATTATCATATGCCAAGCTGAACGCTACAAATAGCTGAAAACTGCAATACGCGAGCCATTGCTTCCTCTGGGTTAAATCGACGGCCATCCGAACAACAAGTATCAAATAAACAAGCGTAAGTGCGGAGTATATCCAAACATCCAAACTGCTTCACCATCCTTATTGGTCAATTCTAATAAATTATATTTACCGGTAAGTAAAATTACAAGGTGAATTTGAATAAATGGTTAATTTGTCATAAATTACTCACTGAGGTAATGAAGATGAATATTGATATACAACGATCACCGGGGAGACCAACACATGCTGTAGCTGGAGATGATCCACCCTAACAAGGAGTCCTTTTCAAGCGGCCCGCCAAACTGTATATGGAGCTAAATTATATAAAAAGAGCACCCCCGGCTATCGTAGCTGCAGGAGCACTCTTTTCCTTATTTGAAGAACGTAAAAGCAGTTACTCTGATATCAATAACTTGTCTTCAACCAATTGTCCTTGGACCAGGTCAATTTACCCGAACCCGCGCCATTGGAAGCCGTGAGGCGTGCATTCAACGTAGATGGATCATCCGTGATATAGCTGTAAGGAAGTGTCGAGAAGCCGTTCCAGGAGAACGATTTCACCACCGCCGGGATTGGCGCCAGTGGACTGCCAGACGTATCACTGCTGCCACGGAATGAGCTTCCATCCAAAGAATACATGGTATCGGTCACTCTGATTTTGCCGGTATAGGTTGGATCTGCCGGATCGGTCTGATTGTTGCGAACAGGATACAGCACGTCCTTGATGACTGATTTCTCAACCAATACGGCTCCGCTCTCTGTGGAGATTGCCCCATTGCCAATGATATCGAACTTATAACCTTTGGACGCAATCGCTGTTGCCATCGCCGTTGTAATTTTGGCTTTAGCGGCACGTGCCCCTGTCGAATCCATCACGATGTTGTATGCATGTGCGTTGCCTCCACGCAGGCGTGGCATCCGGTCCTGAATATCTTTGTACAGATTATGGTGCAGCGTCATGGACAGGTTGGCGTTAGCTGATTCCAGGCTGGTCGAACCGACCAGATGTCCTTTCTTTTGGGGTCCTGAGATGGCGATAATATCGGCTTTGCTGAGACCTACCGCACTGCTGCGCAGGTAGTTGTACATGGGATAGGAAGCCTTGTTTGCTTCCAATTCGTTAATCTGCTGGGTAACCCAGCTGTTCGAGCTGCCGTCATCCCCTTTGAAGAGGGACCAGGAGATGGTCACGCCGCTGGTTCCTTTTTTCGAATCGACGAGTCCGTCATAGGCTTTATTGAATGTGCAGTGATCAATCCATACGTTGCTGTTCTCCTCCAGGGTGATGTAATCCCAGTCGTTCTTGTCGTAATCACCTTTGGTGGATTCATCCCATTCCCATAACTCATCAAATTCCAGGTTGCGGATGATGACATTCGAGCTTCGTTTCACGCTGATCGCAGCGTGTTTAATTTTGGAACCATTGGCGGAGAAAATGGTGAGTCCATTGAAACCGTCAATCGTGAGCTTGCTGACACCGGTCTGCTTCAATACGGGATGCGTCAACGCATCATTATGCTTGGCAAAAGGAGAAGTCTGCGCTGCGCTCGGAATTTCATTCCATCCCAGATTCAGATCGTTCATGATCTCAACAACTTTGATACCGGAGTTCTTTTTCAGCGCCAATGCCAGATCGGTCGCATTATACACTTTCTTATACGTGGCTGTGTTTGATTCGCTGACGATGCCGCCGCCCGCGTTCCCTTGGGAGAAGCCTGTAAGATTGTAGTCTGCGTTACCCGCCGCCTGCACACTTGCCGGGCCGGACAATAAAGTTAACCCCAACGTTAGAGCCAGGGCTGTGCTGCATAAGCTTCGAAATTTAGTTTTCATCGATTCCATTCCTCCCAAAATATGATGATGACATTCGTCCATCGCTGCCATGCCAGGTTACGAAGGACATGTTCTCAATGTAAATGTTGAAAGCGATTACAACAATAATCCCTATCTCACATGTGGTTAGGAAAGGCTGGTATGGTAAGGGTTTGTACTGTAAGCAACCTTGAATCGTACAGAGTTAACTTGGGGAGTAAGGTTTCAGGGATATATCGTGGTAACAAGAACATTCCAGATGGGATGAAATTAAAAAAGCAGGACTGCATCTGCCGCAGACCTGCTCGATTTTACTTTTTGATGGAACGTGTCCAGAAGCCGCCATGGAACTGTTTGGGCTCCACGGTAATGACAAATGCTTTCGGGTCCAGACTGAGAATCGTCTGATAGAGCAGTTTCTGGTTTTTACGTTTCGCCAGAATCTCCATCACAAGCCGATCCCCGTCACGTCCACTACCCGCCCACGCAGTAACACCGTACCCTTTATCCCGCAGGGCATTCGCGACGCTTCCATCCAGCTGATTACAGATTACTTTAACGGTGATATAACCGAGCGCAATCTTTTCTTCAATCCACGCTCCGAGCAGCACACCCAATCCGTAACCTACCGCATATACAATCAGGGCCTCCGGTTGTTTCAGATAGTTTAACACCAGATTCAGACCGAGCACATAGATCACAATCTCACCCATGCTGATCAGTGCGGCGATGTATTTCTGTCCTTTGAGTGTCAGAATCATCCGGAGTGTATAAGCGGATACGTACACAATCTGGATCAAAAAGATAAATACCAATATTTTAAACAATCACAATCCCTCTTTCCTGGCCCTCACAACGGAATTGGCCCTTTGCTGCATATACTCGACGATTTCGTTTCATCTATGCTTCCTGTATGTTCGCTCTATCTCCATCATTGGACGTTATGCCCTCATTCTAAACGGTTGAATGTAAATCCGTAGGCATTTTCTGCTCTCTGGCATGCCGGAACTGCAATTATAGAACCGTTTGTACCGATTATCAACCCAGCAGAGGTCCCAGGGTCGAAAACGGGGGTCTTTGAATATGCTGTATCATCATAAAGCCAAGCACGCTCGCACAGGATATCAGGTCAGAACCAGGATGGATGGGTCAAAACAAAAAGGGGGTACCGTCATGCAGCTATGGCAGGAGATGGAGCGGGAAGGCATGGAGGAACTCATTTTTTGCCATGATGCAGATAGTGGATTGAGGGCGGTCATTGCCATTCATAACACGGTCCTTGGACCTGCGCTCGGCGGATGCCGCTACTGGACGTATGCATCCGAGGAAGAAGCTGTTCGGGATGCTGTGAAGCTTGCCAAAGGCATGACGTACAAAAATGCAATCTCCGGACTGCCGTATGGCGGCGGGAAAGTAGTCATATGGAATGTGCCTTTTGTGAAGAATACAAAACCGGATGAGGATGGTTGCGGATCTCAAAGTGTTGAGCAGGTCGCTGGAGATCTAGGGGTAGAGCAGCAAAAGGGCGCTGCCACTGAACGGGAAGTCGTCGCCGATCAGGGTGCTGATCGTATAGATAAAAGCCTGGATACGGACGTATCCAAGCGGGCGCAGCGCTTTCGAGCACTGGGTCGTTGTCTGGAGCGGCTGAACGGACGGTACGTGACCGGTCTTGATCTGGGTACCACGGCGACAGACATGGACCAGATCCGGCTGGAGACCGCACATGTGACGGACACCACCGGTTCGCTTGGGGCGCAGGATGACTTCACTGCCGAGATGACCGCCTACGGCGTACACATCGGCATTGTGACCTCGCTGCGCCAGCAAGGCATTGCATCTTTGCAGGGCATTCCCGTTGCCGTCCAGGGACTGGGCAAGGTCGGGTATGCCCTGTGCCGTTACCTGCATGCAGCCGGGGCACGGCTCATTGTGGCAGACGTTGTACCGGATCGTGTACAACGTGCCCTTGTGCAGTTCAACGGCGCCATCTCGGCCGATCCGGCCCGTATCCACGCCGCTGACTGCAAGGTCTTCGCCCCCTGTGCCCTAGGGGGCGTACTGACCCCGGCAACGGTGGAGGAGCTGCGCTGCTCCATCGTTGCCGGGGCGGCCAACAACCAGCTGAGTGAACGACAGCTGGTCGCAGGCCGCATGCAGGCGCGCGGCATCCTGTACGCGCCTGACTACGTGCTCAACGCAGGCGGGATCATCTCCACCGCCTACGAGCTGGAAGGCGCCGGGCCTGACCTGATCCGCCAAAAGGTGGCGGGGATTGCAGGCACGCTGAGCAAGGTATACGCAGAAGCTACGCAATCTGCGATCTCCACAGCCGATGCAGCCGATCGGCTGGCGGAATCCATCCTCCGATCAGGCGATAAAAAATAGTTCGCCCCACTCTGCCTAAAGATGCAGATAAAGAACCATTCCAATAGCAGGCCCTAAGCTGTATACAAGTCCAGAAGCATCCCGTATTAAGCCTTACTCGTTCCTTCTACAACAATTCACGCCGGGTGATTGTGCACTCATGCATTCACACACACCTGAACTAATATTAGCTTGCTGGGCACGACGCTACTGCTAGTCCTTATCACTACACTGGACACAGCTTCTATATACAAACACCCTGCCACCTAAGTATATTCATACCGCCAACACATTTGCCGCCACGCTATTGGTTCAAAGTTTAGTATTACCTGGAACTCATCATAGGCTTCGTTCGATTTCAATATTTCGGCGTACTGAGAGAGAGCCTACACTGCTTTACTTCATTCTAACGAACCTGATACACGTTATTAGCCCCTTTTAGCATGGATCTAATATCTAACGAATCTCAGACATGCTATTGTGCCTAGTTTGGTCCTTTTTCAAGCTAAATAACTACTTTTCCGAAGGATAGCGTTCCTGAGGTTCGTTAGAATTTATATTTCAGATTTTGACCGTGAATAGGTTGTCTCAGGTTCGTTAGCGCTGCGGATGAAGTTTCTTTGGGGGTAGCATCACCTAACTAAAAGAGCTAACCCCGACATCCATGTCCAGGTTAGCTCTTCTTAGTTCTTCTTAGCACTCTTAACTCTTCTAGGCTCTTATCACTTCGTCCTTCTACTTTCTAATCCCTTATCGCTTTTCTTTTACTCTTTTATTCTGTTGCAACTTCTCAAACTGCAACCGAACTCTTACCCGGTACCTTCTTCTCTCGAAACAGCAGCGTCCACAGCAACACATTCGCTACGATCAATAGCGCACCATATATCCATACGCCCCCCGATACCGAACGGAAAAAGACATGTACTCCCCATAACATGGCGAGTACAGGGAGGGCGGCGAATACATACCAACCATCACTTTGCTGCGCCATACTGAAGGATTGGGAGAACGGCGGCTTACGCAGCAACAACTTGCCTGCCAGTGGGACAAGGGCGGTCGCCGTCAGCATAATAATCGCAATATCCGGCAGTATCCGTGATCCAAATGTCCAGGTAAACAGAATGGCATTCAACAGAAATATAGGCAGGAACATGTTGCACAAAAACGCCTTCAGAGCGCCTTTATATAACGCGCTATCATTCGCCATCGGTGCAGCGCGAAAGGTCCAGAACGCTTTGTATTGTCCTGAAAATTTCAGCATGACCACCACCGTTACAACCAACATCAGTACGATGTAAAAGGTGTATACAAACGAACTTTGTCTAAACTCCGCCCAACTAGAAGATTGCAATTCAGTAAACCAAAATACATAAGGTAAAACAAATGATAAACCAAGCGATGGATACACCTTCAGCTTAAATTCCCGTTCATTACGCATCATGCTGGCTGACAGACGAAAGCAAGCCTGTTCCTCTCTGGAACGACTGACCACCTTGGAGATCAACCGATCCCATCTTCCGCGTCTGCGTCCGGAGGACTGACCCGAATGTGCCATTTTTTCCAAATACAATTCAAAGGAAGGCATAAGCTTCACATATACGATCATACTCACCACAGGAACCAAGACTGCCAGTGCTGTGAACGTATAGATCCACACATTCCCGCCCCCTGCAAATAACCATTCATATGCAGCCGCATACCATAACGGAGGCAACAGCAACTGCCACCAAGCCGGGGTAAATACCATACCAAAATCAATAATACTGAACGAACGGATGACCAGCTGATAACCGATTGCAATCCCCACGGAAAGCAGAATCTGTACCATATTGATCATATCCTTCAGCTTCTCACCATCCAGAAACTTCATCATGAACAGATAGATCAAAGACGTTGTCACCAGAATCAGCATATTGATCAGAATCAGTTCTACAAGGAAGATCAGAAAGAATCCGATCCCATGCGTCACCAACGCGGCAATTAGCGGTATACCGGTTAATGAACCGGTCAGTAATAGCAGATATACGCCCGCATGGATGGCTCGGGCCATACCCACCGTTCGTCCATTAACGGGCTTGGTCATAATAATATTACGATCCCGGATGTCCAGCAGCACAGAGGAAAAATCCGAGATCATGGACGTCATGATCATAAACATTAAGATGCCAAACACAAGGCTCATCTGAAGCATGAAATGCCCCGTATCCCAGACGATGAAGGGAACCATCATCAGTCCCATTAATCCATACAACCACAGGGAACGAAGAAACTGATTCCCTTCCTTGCGCTCCTTTTTCCCTGAATTGTTGGATAAAATAGTAGGTACTCTACGTTGATCCATCTGGAACTTCACTCGCAAGATCAAGCGTAGCACATCATAATCCGCCCCTGTTCTGGCGATAAGCGGACGAAAGCGATCCAGAATCTTGAGTGTGCGGAAGTCGGAGGATTCCTCCATATCAGTACACCTCCTGCACAATCGATACAAAACGCTCCGCAATGGCTTTATGTTCATTGAAGCCTGTCAATTGATTGAATACTTCCTCCAGCGTGCCTTCCATGGATTGCTGTTGAAGCTGCTTGAACGTACCGTCTGCCACTACGCGTCCTTCAGCGATCAGTACAATTCGACTGCTGATCTTCTCCACCACATCCATGATGTGTGACGAATAGAAGATCGTTGTGCCTTTGGCTGACAACTGCGACAAAATCTCTTTGACTACCATCACACTATTCGCATCCAATCCGCTGAGCGGTTCATCCAGGAACAACAGATCCGGGTCATGCAGCAGCGCAGAGATCAACAGCACTTTCTGACGCATACCTTTGGAAAAGGATGCAATGCGGGAATGATATGATTTTTCCATTCCAAAACAATCCATCAATAGCTTGGCTTTGTAATCCGCATCCTCATAGGACATACCGTATAACTCTCCCGTAAAAGTCAGATACTCCGCAGGCGTTAATTGTTCGTACAATTCCGCCACCTCCGGAACATAGCCGATTCTGCGCTTATACTCTACATCCCCATCCGCAATATCTTTACCAAAGATCCGCACCGTGCCTACATATCCTTCAACCAGCCCGAGTAAAATCTTAACCGTTGTACTTTTTCCAGCCCCGTTTGGGCCAATATATCCAATCATCTCACCGCGATTCACTTCCAGATCGATGCCGTTCAACACATAACGTCCGTTGTATCTCATACGCAAGCTTTCAATTGATAGCACTTGTTGTTCACTCACTTCGTTATCCAGCTCCTGTCTCTATCTTTTTCTACAATTCTACTAGTTTACCACAGATTGGGATGGTAATGATCGGAAATAGGTCACGATATGAGCCATCAGCTGGATATCCCTTTCGAGTAAAAGCATCACGTAACATGCGTGAATACAGCACAAAGCCCCTGTCCCACCTTATGGTAAGAGACAAGGGCTTCCACTTTATGTTGAACCTTATTTTATAATATCTAAAACGTCTTATTGCACCTTAACAATCTGAAAATGCTGATTCGTGCCGCCATTATCCGTCCACTGGATGGCCGCAGCCCCATCTGCCAAGGATTGACTGGAGATGTCCAAGACCTTGCCTGTACTGCGGTTCTTCAGTTTATAATAACCACCACCTACACTGACGAGCTGCCATTGCTGGCTGGCCCAGCCACCATCATTCCACTGTTCAATGACAGCCCCGTCGTTTGTGGAACCATTTTCCACGCCAATTAGCTTGCCACTGGAACGGTTGATGATTTTGACATAACCGCCACCCGCATCGGTAATCTGCCACTGTTGACTTGTCATCCCCCCATCTGCTCGCTGCTCCAGATCCGCACCGTTGGCGGAAGAACCCCCGATGACATTTAGCAATTTGTTACTCTTACGACTAATCAGCTGATATGAAGCATTCGGGTCCCAGACATCCGGTGTACTCACTCCAGTCACAGTCCCTGTTGCTGTATCAATCGTAATACTGCTGGCCCAGTTCATCGCCAGACTAGTTGCGCTCGGGAATGAAAGTGGCAGCCAGACATACTTGGAATCCTGCACAGGTCCGCTCCATGCACCAGCCCAGCGATCACCCATGTAGAGATAGGATGTGGTCTGTGAACCTTCTACAGGAACAACATAGGTAGATTGGGAACCATACGTTGTGCTGTCTCCAAAATTGCTAAGGCCGCTCCATGTGCCTGTAATGCTGGAGGCTGTCGCATATTTGGCCTGATTTGGATTCCAGCCGGTCGCACCCGAGGTGATCAGGAAGTAGACGCCGTCTTTTTTGAATAGGGCTGGTGCTTCACGATATTGTCCGGGCCATAGTGTTGTGACAAGGGATTCAACACCCAGGAAATCTGGGGTCAGCTTATATATATTCAGATCTGCATTCACTCGGGTCGCGGAGATCAGATAAGCGGTTCCGTTATCGTTGTACACCGTCATATCTCTGGAATCATACCCAAGTGGACGATAACTGCCCACATACGTGTAGTTGCCATCAACCGTATTCGAAGTAGCTACCGCCACTCGGGCCTCGCCATAATCCAGACCATTCTCCTTGTGCATCCACAGCACATATTTGCCGGTAGCACGGTTATAGATGACTTTTGGGCGTTCAATGTTGGAGATATTTAACTCGGCTGCCGAGCTGCTGGTGAGCACATCATTGCGATACTCCCAGTTCTTCAGATCCGATGAACGATACACGGATACGGCCTTGAACGTTCCATTCGTATTACGGTTCTCCCCAAACCAATAATAATACCCGTTTGCCTTGATCATCCCGCCCCCATGGGCATGAACGACGTTGCCATTGGTATCCTTGAACTGTACCCCGTTCGTTACACTGAGCGGAGCAGCTGAAGCATTCGGTCCGGGTGTGAGCAGCATGCCTATTAATTGCAGCGCCAAAACCAAAGCAAGCAGATAACTTAAGCGGCGGGTAAAGCGACGTGAATGTGTATTCTTTTTCAACCATCCATCGTTCATAGCCATATCGTAATGCACCTCCATGTTTTTTGTGAAGCGCTTACATAAAAGAAAATCGATATGTCTCATCTGCCTCCGATCGATGATGCATTTCAGCAATAGAATTCCTGGCAATAATGGCTGAGCGTTCACCTCCATGATTCCGATTGTATCCGCCACATTCCTGCTTGAATAGTGAACAATCCGGCGGAAAATGTACAATCTCATACTCAGCTCTCTCCATAAACAGCAAAAAGACGCTTCCCCCGAAGCGTCCTCTGCTATACCTGCCCTGCCCCTTCATGATGTAACAATCTCTAGCTGTGCGCGGCTGTTCATAGGCAGGTTTTTATATGATGTTTTATCGGCGTATACTCGCCCTTATTGCTTAATCTTGGTCGTCAAAATCCTGGTCAAACGATAACACTTTACCTGTGTTGGCATCGATATCTACATCTGCTTCACCTTGAGCGGTTCTCAGCTCGATCTCATACACATAGCGACCATCATCATGATCCAGCTCGACTTTGGTTACTTTACCACCTGTAACTTGTTTCAACGCAATGTTTGAAGCTTGGGATGCAGTCAATTTAACCTGCTTGGAAGCAGAGTTATTGGACGTGTTGCCTGTTGCAGTACCTTTATAATCGTCGTCATCATCGTAGTCTTCATCATTCACAACCGCAAGGATTTTTCCTGTATAAGCATCCAGACGAACGACAACATCATTGGTTCCTTTTCTGTCGATCTCAACTTCATAGAACGTTTGGCCGTTTCTACGCTCCAGATCCACGTCATCCACTTTACCATCGGCTGCTTTTAACGCCAACGCTTTCGCTTGTGATGCATTCAGCATTTTACCTGTGCTGTTCTGATTCTGTGTTGCAGATTGTGTTGTTGACGTTGGTGTAGTTTGCACCGATTGTCCGTTCACATTCCCGCTAGCCGCTACGGCCGATCCACCAAGTAATACTGCTGCTGACAAGCTACCAATCCAAAGTTTATGTTTGTTCATCATCATCATCCATCTCCTCGTTGTTGTTGTTTTCGTTCTCGTCTACATTTATAGAATAACCTGCAGGAATGAGAGATCAGCGAGAGTTAGATTAGAATTTGATGAGAAAGTGAAGAGAATGCTCATTTAATGAGTGTTCATTATGTATGTAATCTAAAAGAAATGAAAAAGATGACCCCTAAATTAGGAATCATCTATCCAGCAAGGTGTAACTCTATATTCTATGGATTCCTGTACAAATGTTAATCCTCGTCCTCATCCCAAGTCACCGAACGAATCGCTCCCGAGATGGCATTCACTTGCACAATGGCTTCCCGGCCATCCTCTAGATCAATTTCAACCAGATAATATGGATTCCCGCTGTTGGTTCCACGCAGTTCGATGTCGTCCACTTCCCCTGGAACCTCCGCAAGTGCCTTCTGTTTGGCTTGTTTCTCGCTCAGAAACTGAGGTTTGGGATCATCCTTGGTTGGTTCAGTTGTCGGGGCTGCTATTGTTTTGGACGATATCGTCTCTCCCGTATATGGATCAATCGTGAGTTCTTCACGGCTGTTATCCTTTGCCTTCACTACGGCGGTGTATACCGGACTGCCTTGTTGCTCCACAAGTTCAAGCGAGACCAATTGGTTATCTGTTTGTTGTTTTAACAACGCCGTCTTGATCTGCTCGCGGCTCCATAACGTCTTCTCTTCCGCTTGCGGGTTCGACTCCAGCCGTTTAATGGAATTCACAGCAGCTGTAACGGCATCCACTTGCACATCATATAGACCGGTCTCCGAACGGAGCTGCATGATATACGTCCCGTCCTTCAACGTGGAATTCACAATCTCCCCTGGATATTGATCCAGTACGGATTGGGCTGCCGCATCTGCCGTAAGTACCGCACCCGTCGATTGCCACGGCTTCCACCAAGCAACAGCTACCACAATCAGCACAACGAGAAGCCCTGTACCCCACCAGAGTGATCTTCGCGATTTCGCCCATCCACTGTTCCCCTGTTCATGCCGTTTCATCTCCGGTGGTCGCTGCTCATGCTCTGTCATCACATTTTCCCCCTTATAGCTCTCCCCATAGCCCGAGTTCATCTGTTATATATTCGGTCTGAGTTTAGTTTCCAATGCTACTACATAAAATGAACTAATCTTTTACACAGTAACGGAGAGGACAGAAAAAACCTGAAAAAGCGAAGCGTTCGCCTTTATTCCCGGATTTTCCCCTTTGAGAAAAGGGAATCAAAAAATCTGGGGATAACAGCGATTGGAAGGTTGTTCTGTCATCGTAGTGTCAGTGTGAACAATCTTTAGTTCAGTTTATATAGTATATAAGAGAAGAATGAGAATTTCATGAGAGCGGCCCGTTCTGAACCGATAAAGGCAAAATAATCGAAGCCTCGGTGCCTTCACCCTCGGTGCTGGTCAGTTCGATCCGTGCCCCAACTGCTCCTGCAAGCTCTTTGGCAAGTGACAATCCCAGACCTGAACCGCTTGCGCCTAGGCTACGTGTTCTGGCCGGATCAACCCGGTAGAATCGGTCAAATACCTTCTCCAGCTCGTCCTCCCGCATACCAATCCCGGTATCCACGATCCGAATACGGCACTCTTGCCCCTTGGCTTCCAGCCTGACTTCAATTGCATCTTCACTATACTTCCGGGCATTATCCAGCAAAATAAACAAAAGCTGCTTCAGCTTGCTCTCATCACTGATCGCCCAGATTGGACCTGGATTTTCACACCGGACTTCACGGTGATAGGCTTCGCGAAACGCACGTGTGGAGTCTGTAGCCAGTCTCGTGATATCCACACGCTCCAGCTGCACATTCCACTGCTCTGGCTGCTTCGCAAGCAGTAGCAGTTGCTCGGTCATCTCTCTCATGCGAACCGATTCGGACAGAATCGCTTCCACCGCTTCATCAAATACCTCGGGCCGCTCTTTTCCTCGCCGCTGTAGCAGACTGGCATAACTCTCAATAATGGTCAGCGGTGTTTTGAGTTCATGGGATGCATCGGATACAAATCGTTCCTGTCGCTCAAAGTTGGATTCGAGCAGATCCATCATCCGGTTGAACGTCTGTCCCATCGTTTTCAGTTCATCCTTAGACCCTTCCTCCAGTGGAAGACGCTTGAATTGGCCGCTGGACTGTATGTCAGTCATCGTGCGTGTCATCTGCTGAATCGGTCTGGTCATCCGGTTCGCCAGAATCCGGCTGGAGATAATGGCTGGAATGAGAGCAATAATCGTGACCGCCACAAGCACAGTTCGCAGTACAGACAGACGATTCTCCGTCTCTGCAATGCTCTCGGTGACCTGCACATTCACCACCTCGCCATCAGGCCAGATGACAGGGACTGATACCCACACATAACCAATCTGCTCAACTTGGGTATACTCCGATTTCTTCTCACTTTCGTACTTATAAGGCAGCTTGCTCAGCTGCTCGGAAGCTGCTGTTGTTGTCACCGGGGAACTGGTGCCGTCTTCATTAACGATCCGAAGCATGCCGTTCACAGGCGCATAGGCCCGCAACAAGTCGTCCGGCGGAATGGAGCCAGCAGACTGACGCACTCCTTTGACAATAGACTCCGCTTCCGCTTCCACCCGATTAACCTCGTTATCAATCGACATCCGTTCAAACACGATGTAGACCGACAGGTTCACCGCGATTAACAGCACAGCAAATAATACAGACGAATATCCGTAGATTTTACTGCGCAGGCTCATAACTGTTCCTTCAGGACGTATCCAACGCCCCGTACGGTATGTATTAAGGGCGGTGTGAATCCGTTATCCACCTTTTTGCGCACATAACGGATGTACACATCCACCACATTGGTATCTCCATAATAATCGTATCCCCACACAGCCTGCACAATCTGATCACGACTGAGCACCTGACGTTGATTCTGAAGCAGATACACGAGCAGGTCGAACTCACGTGGAGTAAGCTCAATGGCCACACCATCTCGGGATACCTCTCGCGTTCCTTCATTTAGTTTCAACCCGGCAGCCGTCAACCAGCCCGCCTCAGCTTCATCCTGATGCCCAGAAGAGTCATTCCCCGTATCAGCAGGTGTAGACGAAGAAGCGGAAGAAGCAACAGACGCCACTGCACTAAGCCGCAATGCAGCCCGAACTCGGGCAAGCAGCTCTTCAATCTGGAACGGCTTGGTGATGTAGTCATTGGCTCCGAGATCCAGGCCGGATACTTTGTCTTCTACAGAATCTTTGGCAGTGAGCATAATGATCGGAACCGTAGCATCTTTGGCCCGAACTCGCCGCAACACTTCAATTCCACTCAGACCAGGCAACATCACATCCAGCAGAATCAGATCCCACTGTCCTTCTGCATACTTCTCCAGTCCTTCTGTTCCACTACCAGCCTTGCCCACCTGATATCCCTCATACTGTAGTTCCAGTTCCAGCAGACGTGCTATTTTGGGCTCATCCTCTATGACCAGCACGGCTTCGTTCATGCAGCGCTCCCCCTCATCCCCATCATTTCATTCTCCCGTTATCTTACAATAACATCTACAATTTGCCCAAGGCATCTTCAACCGGATGCTCCCCGCCAATCAGATCAAAGGCCATCCGGTACGTCTTCTCTTCCTGCAAAGAAGCCACGATGACACGGGCTACATCTTCACGCGGGATGCTTCCCGGCTCCAGATCGGTTCCAACTGCAATCTTGCCCGTGCCTGGTTCATTCTTCAGACCACCTGGACGTATAATCGTGTAATTGAGATCACTTGCAAACAACACACGATCCGCGTAATGTTTTGCCACGTAATAAGGCTTGATGGACTCTGACCATTTCTCCCGTTGATCTGCGCCATACGCACTGACCAAAATATATCTGGAGATTCCTTGCTGCTCTGCGGCTTCCATCGTTTTCACCGCACCGTCGAGATCAATAAGCAGTGTTTTGTCCTGCCCAGTAGATCCGCCTGAACCCGCCGTAAACACAATGGCATTATGATCCTTCATTGCCTCAGCCAAGTCCTCCACACTACCCTCCAGGTCACCAATTACCACTTCGGCACCGAGTTCCTTCAGTGCATCCGCCTGCTCCGGTTTGCGGATCATGGCCGTTACTTTATGTTTGCCTTCCTGTGCCAGCTGCTCCACCACAAACTTACCGATTTGTCCATTTGCTCCTATAACTAAAACGTTCATACGTCATTCTCCTCTCAGTTGAACGGATGGCTTGATGCAGCTCCCCGTTCCTTTTATTTGAAGATGCTCATCCTATAATTTAAACGAAAGCCGGCGCTTCTAAGCGCCGGCTTCATGTCTATGCCCGTTCAGTACATTTATGAAATGTGACGTCTGCCGTTGTCCCATTAATATGCCATATCCCCTAGGTACTTTATACGCGACCTCACATCGACCACTTCTGCCGTACCTTTTTCCCATATGAATATCTGTTTTTCTTTGTAATGGTGACAACCAAAAAGGACGCCCAAAAGGGCGCCCTTGAATGGCATTAAGATTAGTAAGCCAGTGCGAACAAACCGTGAATATGAGCCAGGTAACGGATGTTACTTGCTTCTTTCATCATGGTTGCAGGCAGACCTTTCAGACGAGTCTGGTTGCCACCGATCATGCCGACAGCATCTTTACGACCCAGGCTTCCCAGCGTACCGGAGAATACTGGTGTGAAGGATTCCATTGCGCCACCTTTGAACATAACGCCCAAGTTGTGACCAATAGTCTCACCCATTTGCCAAGCCAATTGTGCTGTTGGAGGGTAAGGGCGAGCGCCTTCGCTAGGGAAGACCACTGCGCTGTCACCAGCAACAAACACGTCTTTGTGAGAAGTAGATTGCAGAACTTCCGTAACTTTTGCACGGCCACGATCCACTTCAATTCCGCTGTTAGCAACAACAGCGTTGCCTTGTACGCCACCTGTCCATACGAGTGTGTTCGTAGGGATAGAGCTGCCGTCTTTCAGCAGAACTTCGTTTTCTTTCATCTCGGTAATCGCTACGCCAACGATGAAGTTAACGCCACGTTTCTCAAGACTTGATTTAGCACGCTCAACCAGCTCTGGCGGGAATCCTGCCAGGATGGAAGGACCTGCTTCAACTGTGTACAGGGATACTTCTTTGAAGTCGATGCCTTTTTCTTGACATACTGCAGGAAGCAGATCAGCGAATTCGCCAACAAGCTCAATACCTGTCAAGCCGCCGCCACCAATAACAAACGTAGCGTCTGCTTTGTTGCCGGACTGTTTGTAAGCATCAAGACGTGCTTCAACGTGTGCACGAATACGGTTTGCATCGCTAACCGATTTGAGCGTGAAGCTGTACTCTTGCAATCCCGGAATTCCGAAGAATGCCGTTTCGCTGCCCAAGGCAACGACAAGTGCATCGTAAGAGTATGTGGAGCCGCTGGTCATCAGAACTTTCTTCTCGTCCGGCTTGATTGTATCCACCGTATCGATTTTCAAGTTCACGTTTTTGCCACGCAGCAATTTTTCGAGTGGAAGAGCAACTGCTTGTTCAGCAATGCTTCCCGCTGCAAGACGGTGCAGTTCCGTGATAATTTGGTGTGTAGGGTAACGGTTCACGACAGTAATTGTCGCTTCTTCCGGAGACAAGTATTGACGCGCAGTCAATGCAGTCAACAGACCGCCGTATCCTCCACCCAAGATCAAAATTTGCTTCGACATATCCATCCTCCGTTCTTCTAAGTCTTAACGTTTCGGTTGTTGACGCTCGTTCAATATGCTCAAGAAAGATTGAGCAAAACGAAGCGATTGTTGTACGTTTGGATCTTTAAGCATTTTCAGCATAGCGAACAAGCCAACTGAAGTTTGCTCTGTTTGCGCACGGTCATTGGCTTCGATGGCAGCAGAAGCTACACCTTTAGCTTTGTCTACAACAGGCTTAGCGAACTCGCCCATTGCGCTCATTGTGTCGCTGATCAGAACTTTGTCTGTTGCTACACTTTGTGCAAAGTCATAAGCTTTTGTCATAGCAGTAACCATTTCAGCCAATTTAGGCAGGTTCTCCACCAGAACGGTTAAAGACTCCTGTACCTCAGGCTTCATCAGTTGATCCAGAACGTCCAAGGACTGGCGCTCGGAAACGTTGGCACCTTCTGTAACTGGCACCTCTTGTTGAGTAGGCGATTGTGACATAAGAGAAAGTCCTCCTTTACTTTGGGATAGAAGTCCGCGACTTTCATGATGCCTGTCAAGCAGAGCCGAACCACAAAATACATCGAATACATCTAAATGTACCAAATTTCACACAATAGGATGAGCGTAGCTCAGGGCCACTCCCATATCATGCATTGTATCTTGGATCTATTGCGGACAACATGTGTTGACGCACAAAACGACAAGCAGGCCGAAACCGAACTCTATACCCTTATATTACACCTCTTACACATGAACATGAAAAAGAAATTTTTTACACTTGTGAAGATATTGTGAACATTGTAGCAAAATCGATTTTTTTGTCAAGCAATGCGGTCGGATTAAAATCGATTATTCTCCTGTCCCAGATCCGTCATACTACCACATGTGGTATGAAGACAAGATCCCATATGACCATATGTGCGATATGTACACAAGGAAGGATTTTTTCAACTGAATGATTCAGGAATTGTTTTCCAAAACCATGAATTTCATGCAACGAAATTGGTCACTGTCGTTATTATGCAGCTAGGGGTGCAGCCTTATTCCTGAAATGACATCATTTCTTGTTCAAGTATGAACCTATTCTGGCATGAAAGCAAAAAAGACACAAAGAAGGCCTGACAAATCGTCCTGCCTCGTGATATTTGCTTTACTATTCGCCCGATTGAATCATTTAGGTTACACCATAACTATTTCTGGGGAATGCTGATCCATTTCTTCAAGCAATGCTTTTATTGCAACGACGGCGGCTCGCTCCAATTCCTCCACTTCCAGAAGTATCGAGATGGCCTGATCGGCATGAAGCTTCTCATTAGGCAGTCCTCCATCTGGAAAAGGAAATAATTCTGCGAGTTTATTTAACTTTTGGGAGATGTTTCGATATAACTCTTCTGCCTGAAGACAGAATGGAATCAAGCTGGAATAGCTGGAAATCGAAGCCCACTTTAGTGAAAGTTCTTTGAAAAACTCACTTGCATTACGTCTTGCATCCCACAAAACCGCAATGTTATAAGCGTGACCGTTCGGTTCTACCCGTCTGTATTCTAGGGCTTCTCTCCAGACTGCATAGGCAGCCACACCACTGACTGTGTTCGGCAAGGTATACGGATCCTCCCCACGATAATGAGCCAAAACAGCTGTCAGTGCCGCGTGCAAGTTCATTTCTCGTATCATGCCATCCGATTCCGCTGCCAGTACAAATACTTCCTGATTCACACCCCGGCCTACATGATCATAGGGAATTGTTCCTGATTTAATGAAATCGGTACCGTATAGGGTCCGGGCTGCGTCATCATAGCCATAGATCAACCCGAATTCGGGAATATTCAGGTCCCACACAACGGCCGGAATTCCCCGATGAATGGCGTAACGTATCAGGGAGAGGGCCTGAACAAGTCTTGGATTAAGCAACCTTTTCCCCTTCGCTTTCTCCTCTAGCATCGAAGGATCGACCAGATTGGCATTAAGTCCCGCTTCGCTCGCCAAAGCCTCAACCGCATGGGAACGATAACCCATATGTTGCAATCCTCTTGTAAGCACCTCTTTGAAGTTATAGGCGGTGGGTCCAGCGATATGTATGTCCTGAGGCAGGATGGTCAGACGAAAAGAAAGTCCACTCATCCCCATAACCATGGGGAGAGACGGAGATGGACCGATATAACCTAACATCTCGTGAATGGACGCTGCTGCCGAGTTCCAGGTTTGGGGAGCCCGAAACGAAAGGGGCTCCTCCAGAATCACTCGATTTTGCCCGAGTGAATTCCACTCTGCCAGCATTTCTTCTACAGATAAATGAATATGAAGCTGAGACACTTTTTTACGTGAACGGGACAGAATTTGATACACATTGGCACTTGTCAGGTTGAATTTGTAGGCCATTTCTTGCGGTGACAGCTGCTCCATCCAATATGATGTGAAGACCTGTTGTTCTCTTTCATTCAGACAACCCAACAGCCTGTGGAGATTGTTCCTCATTTCCTGCTGAGCAACAGCTTGATACGGATCATAGTCTGTCTCCTGCGATCTCCGATTTGAGTCATTCAAAAGATGATTCAGCGTTATGTCGAGCGAGTCTTGATCGCTCCATGAGGCATCATCAGCTCTTAATCCAAATGCAAAGAACGAAGAAAAATGTTGTTCCCGCTGCTGCTTTTGGCGCTGCATATGTGAGTACGCCTGATTACGCATAATGCGCTGCATCCAGGCCATAAAACGCTCAGCATTCTGAAGCTGTCCCATATGAATGAACGCACGAATAAGCCCATCCTGTAAAATGTCTTCTGCGAGATAAGAATCATACGTAAGTGCTCGTACATAACGAAACAATTGCCCACGGTAACGGTGAATTAACTCTCCAAAGGCCTCTATATCCCCAGTTTGGGCTCGTTGGATAAGCGCGATATCCGGCTCCTTTTGCCGATCCTCTAATGTCTCATCTTCCCCTGGCCTGATATGGCGATTGTTATTTAATCCATCCATGTATATCTCCCTTTCTTATAGCGCCGCTTCACTTTCATTACTCCATCTTCAAAATAGAAGCTTCGATCATGGCTTCCGTCTCCGCGAGTGCCACCATGATTGTCGCAGCAGCCTCCCAGTTCCGAGAGACCAGACGGGATTGGCATTCGCCGAATTGGCGGGATTGTGCATATTTCAAAGCAGAAAGGTCAGGATGGATTGTTTTAAAAAACAGACCATAATCATGGGCACGACGCGCGCCTACTGGCAGAGCAAAATACACATAATGAGCCCACTCATTACCATCGATTGCTCCAGCACGAACCTGTTCCGCCTTATGCAGAATGGCTGAAGCTCCGGTTCGTCCTTCCTGTGCAGCAATATCATGGGTCTGTTCTGTAAGGGTTGATTTGAACCAAGTAAAAGCCCGGCGGTTAATCTCCTCCAGATCAGGATGTTCAATGCGTTCAGGACTCCACCATCTTCGATACACACCGCTACTCCATGGGAATTCAAACTTCCATGCTTCCTCAAGTTTATCCAGTGTCAGGAAGACATTGGGGAATCCGGCCGGGTCATGCAGGCATATTTCATCGCCCTTCATATTGAGCGCCACTACATAATGATCGCAACCACCCAGGTTGGGAGAGTTGGGATTGTAGACGAGTTTGCCCATATCCAGCGGACCCATCATGACAGGACCCTGCTTCAAAGCCTCTCTTAGCTCATCTACAGGCATCTCTGTACCCCGTGCTTGCACACTTTCGCGCACACTAAATCCCAGAATGCTCATCGCCTTGCTGATGGCCAGATCAGGACTAGATGTACAGTCATCAAAAAACAGAAGGTCTTCCTGCGTGCGGAAAGCTCCCAGGGAAAAGCCACCTATAGCTTCAAGGACACTCGGGTCAACCTTTTCTCCAATGGACGACAGAAGCATTGAAGCTGAATTAGCATAACAATACGCACCATTGCCAATATAATTGCCCATATCATAACATCCTCTCATTCCTTTAATGAAGCACGCGATTAAGCAATGCCTATACTTATAAGGACTCTTCGTACAGATCATTTCTGACAGAATATTCAGAACAAATTTCTGACCGCCATGAAATATGAACGTTTAGAATGCGGACATCCCGGTTAATAAGGACTACACCAGAAACGAAGGAGATGTTCGATATGAGTAATTCAACTGGCGATAAAATCAAAGCAGGCGTAAATAAAGCCAAAGGCGAAGTGAAGGATCAGATCGGTAATGCAACCAACAACAGATCCCTTCAGGCTGAGGGTAAAAAAGACAAAGCCAAAGGTGCTGTACAGGATAAAATTGCCGACATTAAAAAAGATCATCACTAGATCCTTTTAATGTGAGGTCCAACAGCACGATCATTTCGTGCAATAGATCGTTATGAACTAGCCTAACTGTCCGTGTTCGGATGAAATCTGAAAATGAGACGGAGGCGCAAAAAAGCCAAGGAAGGTGTTACTCAATACACCCTTCCCTGGCTTTTTTTGTGCGTTCTATACTGCTGGAACTGCGTATCTTGCCATATCGATAATGAAACTGCGCGTTTCCCTTGTTGTATGGTATTCACTACTGAACTGTCTGACCCATTCGGGATGTTCCCGATACCAACGGAAGGTTTTATCCAATCCCTTTTCCAATGTGGTTTGTGGTAACCATCCCAATTCCGCTCGCAATCTGCCTGAATGTACGACCAGACTGGACCCCCTGGACTGGGTTGGTTCTTGCTCCCGAATCTCTACAGCAGCTACGGATCGATCCATCGGTTTAAGTATCTCCCCGATCTCCTGCATGGTTGTTCCAAGCCCTGTTGATATGTTGTAAACCTGTCCGTCTTTGCCTTTCAGCATGATCTGTTCAATGGCCCGGAGGGCATCATCTACATACAAGAAATCACGTACTGCCGATCCCTGGATATCAAGAGGTAGTCCATCCAGCATTCGACCGAAGTTTCGGGGAATAATACGGTCTGGCAATTGCCATGGACCATAGAGGTTAGTCAAACGAAAGAGTTTAACTGGAAGCTGGTAACATTGAGCATAGGAGTGAGCCAGCATTTCACAGGCAACTTTGGATGCGGAATAAGGTGAGACAGGTGCATACGGATCTGATTCGTGATAGACTCTGCCCCAATCACCGCCATACACTTCAACGGATGAAGCCAGCAAGACTGGAATGTGATGTTCGGTCGCATATTGCAGAATAGCCTGTGTGCTGAGTGTATTATTGCGGAAAACTTCCCCTGGCTGATGATACGAATAATCCACGTGTGGCATGGCTGCCAGATGAATAATGTAATCTGTTCCTGGAGGCAGATGAATCCGGTCCAATGCAAGGTCACAACAGATGAACGGCATCTCATGCAGAGGAGAGATATGAACCAGCCTCTGACAATAATCATCCCGATCCAGAAGGGTAATTTGATGCCCCTTTTGCGCCAAATACTGCGAAAGATTAAATCCCACAAATCCAGAAGCCCCTGTAATCACAATGTTCACACACGATTCCCCCTTGCGATTTATACAACGAGTGCATTGAAGAGAGTATATGTACTGAGTATAACCTTAAAATGATACATTTTGTATCATTTTACAATTGTTTTTTGTTCGTCTTTGAGTTTATCGGGTAATTTAAAGTGAGGTGATGTGAGATGAATGAACGGAAAAAGGACATAGAGACTTTATTCTTTCAGGATGACGGTGTAATTCCTAATCATCCGACCCTACCTGTGCTTTTGTATAAGAACGTATGGGCTGAAGAGGCCCTTCACGCAGAATCGTTGCTGAACCGTAATGGATGGGGAAATAGCTGGTTGAATGGTGTGTTCAATTATCATCATTATCATAGTAATGCTCATGAGGCTCTTGCTGTGGTGAGTGGATTCGTGAAACTGATTTTAGGCGGAGAAAATGGACAGAAAGTTTACCTTCAGACAGGCGACGTTGTCGTGCTTCCCGCTGTAACAGGGCATAAACGTCTGGAGTCCAGCACTGATTTTCGTATTGCCGGTGCTTATCCGGGCGGCATGAGTTACAACACACGCACAGGTGAGGAAGACGATCGTGCCAAGGCTCTTCAGGAAATTCGAAAGGTTCCGATCCCGGATACCGATCCCGTCTATGGGCAGCACGGACCGCTACTAGAAATCTGGAATGGGAAGAAATTATAACCGACATATGGAGAGAAAAAAGAACTTTATTACACAATGCACAGGAGAAATTGGTCGAGTATTCAAGCATGGACAAATAGACTGTTCCCCGGACAAGTAGGAGAACATGCCGGAGAACAGTCTATTTTAATTATCTATGCGCTTCAACCGTTAGTCGTTTAGTCCCTTCCAGTTCTCGGCAATATGTTGACTGCTCGAATATACGTGCGCTGCTCCCAGTTCGGTGTCAGTTCCCTTATCTTCTGCATTAAGTTTTAGATTTGAACAATCGGAATATAAATATCACAAGTAATAATGACAACAGTCCGATAAGCATAGGTTTAAAAATGTTGCCTAGGGATACAGGGCTTCCTGTCAAATGCATGTCTTCACCCCTGTACTCCAAACGTCTGGCAGCATATTTCGCCGTCAGAACATCCGTGTGTTTCGCCAAGTCCTCCAGGATCGGCTCCAAAACATAACGATTTGGGGCATCGGCATTCAGATAAACCAGTTCAGTATTTTCGCTTTTCTTATTCCAATGTTCGATAACGGTGCTGGCTAATCCTTTCACTTGCCCCCCTGCCAACAGCATTCGGTTCACTTCGGGCGCACTTGCAACATCGTACTCAGAGAAGAGATAGAGATGATGTTTCGTTAGAATCGGCTCATACGAATCAGCAATCGTGATCAAACGAGTCGTTCCGGTCGCTGGATAAGTATCAAATACCGTTATTAAGGAAAGCTCATCCATTCCTGGATACAGAAGCACACCTGTTTCTTCCTTCTTTTTAAAGGCATAGTTTAAATAGACATAGGTATCACTTAGCTGCATTTTATATTGTTCCATTTCAGGGTTGCCAACGAAATGATAGGTTGGATAGTGGATGCTCGCAGCCAGATTCTTCGCCGTGTCTTCACCAGCAAATTTGCTAATTACATAAAGCGATGCATCTATACCAGAGCTGAGACCAGATGAGTTAACGATATGACCCGAATCCACATATCTCATTCCACGAACCCAGTTCACCTCAGGATATTTTTTTTCGACCCCATTAATATCACCCCAGTGAGTTGTTGCAGATAACCCGTCCAAAAGACCTGTGCTCGCCAAATTTTCTGCTCCATTGCAGATGGACAATATGATTGTTTTCTCGCTTGAATGCTTTAATAGATAATCCCGTACCGCTTGATCTCCCTTGTCTGAGCCTGGAGGGATAAACGGAATGACAATCACATCCGGTTCCTTCTTCAGCATCTCATCAAGCTCTGCATAAGAATAATGAGGCATAACTTTAAGCCCTCCCGTTAGGGTAGTTGGCTGTTTATCAGGGGCTATGGCATACACATTAAAAGCCCCTGAGGCTGCGAACAATTGGTACGGAGCCATGAAGTCGATGGCCTCGGTTTTCTCAGCACCTAGCATGACAGCCACCGTTGGTTTTTGTGCATCATATGCAGGAGGCTCTGCATTTCTAGCGATCTGTTCCGCTGACGACTGTACGGTAAATTGGCCAGCCCTTGGCAAGCTGCTAATATTGACTAACCCCACCACAACAGGTGGAAGAATAAAGGCCAAGAAATACACAACTATACGTACCATCTTCTTCATGTCTAACGACTCCTTTTGCATTCCCATTGGAAAATTTCTATACTCCCAATTCTAAATGCGCCATATTATCTAGCACTAAAGAAGGTCTTTTCAAAACATAAACATAGTTTAAATTTTGATAAACTTACTGATTGAAAAATAAAAAAAAGACTCCCAGCTCGTTTCGCTGAAAGTCTTGTTGAGACATTTAACATCTGTCAGGGCTTGGCTCGATATCCCGCTCCCCAGATGGTCTCTATGTATTGTGGATTGGAGCTATCAGCCTCAATTTTCTCTCGTAATTTTCGAATATGTACCGCAACGGTGTTATGATCCCCCAGCAACTCAGAGCCCCATATCCGGTCAAACAATTGCTCTTTGCTATACACCCGGTTTGGATTGGCTACCAAAAAGGCCAGAAGATCAAATTCCTTTGTCGTAAACTGGACTTCTGTTTCATTCACGAACACTCTTCTCGCTGTTCTATTAATCCGCAGACCCCCGAGGCTTATTTCCTCATGTTGCTGCTTACCTAGAAAACGCTCATATCGAGAAAGATGTGCCTTCACTCTGGCTACCATTTCGCTGGGACTAAACGGTTTCGTAATATAGTCGTCAGCGCCCAGACCCAATCCACGAATTTTATCAATGTCCTCCGTTTTGGAGGAGACCAGAATAATCGGTATCTCTTTTTCACTGCGAATCTTTCGGCAAATCTCGAATCCGTCTACTTTGGGAAGCATGACATCCAGAATAACTAAGTCATAAAGCTCATTCAAGGCACGGGTTAACCCCTTATCGCCACTGTACTCCACATCGACCTGATACCCGTTTATCTCCAAATAGTCACGCTCCAGTTCGGCAATGCTCTTCTCATCCTCTATAATCAAGATTCTACTCATGTGGCATCACCATCCTCAGCCTGATCCATATCCTTGTGCCAACCCCAGCTTCACTGGCAGCCTGAACTTCGCCGCCATGCTCTTCAATGATTTGTTTGACGATTGCCAAACCTAATCCACTACCACCCGTCTCTGAGTTTCTCGACAGATCGGAACGATAAAATCGTTCAAATATATGAGGAAGCTCATCCTCTCGCATTCCCTGTCCGTTATCTTCGATCTGCAAATGAACCCATTCGCCTTCATCTTGTAAACGGATTTGAACGATTCCCTGCTCTTTATCCATATATTTCGCGGCATTATCCAGAATATTGCTGATGGCTCGTTTGAGCTTTTCGCGGTCCGCCTTAATCAAAACAGGCTCACTCGTAGACAACTCGAGTGTAAGGTTAATCCCTTTTTCCTTCAGGACAAATTGCATCTCTTCGGTACAATCTTCGAGAAATTTGTTAATGTTCACCTTTTCAAAATAAAACGGTAGTTTCCCCATATCCAGCTTCGATAACATAAACAACTCATCGATTAACTTGTCCATGTCTTTTGTTTTGGCATAGATTGTCCGGATGTATCGATCCATCTTATCCGGGTTATCCGCAACACCGTCCAGAATGCCTTCAACATAACCTTTAATACTGGCAATCGGCGTTTTTAAGTCATGCGATATGTTAGAGACCAGTTCCTTCCGATTCTCCTCATACTGCAGTTGAACTGCCTTGGAATGCTTCAGTTGTGCTCTCATCTCTTCGAAGGCTTGAAATAGTCCGCCGATTTCATCTTTTTGAAAATGTACAGTCGAATCAAGATCACCCTCTTTGATCTGATCGACAGCACGTCGCAATTTTTGTAGCGGGTTAACTGTGCTGCGAAATACAAAATAGGTAAGCACACCGTTGGTGAGCAAGATGATAGCTATCAATAGTAGGAGGGAAATCACTAAATATTTTCCCAGATATTCAGACAAAGGCCCTATATCGGTCACGATATATAGATGGCCTTCGCTCAGATCTTTGTATTGAAATGTATAGTTATTCGAGATATAAAAATAATCAACAAAGCTACCGGGCATTTCAATGGAATCAAATGCTTTTGCAACCTCTGTTTGATCCAAGGAAGGCGATGCATATACCAATTGATTGTTTTTTTGCAAAACGATGCTCATGTTAATTGGATTAAGCTGGCTTTCCCAACTATCGAGCAAAGAGGGATTAAGCAGTTGATCCGGATCGGTAGAGGCCTGCAACTTCATATCAGTGAAGACCTCTTTTTGCTCGGTCATAATGACCTTAAAAGGATTTTTGTTATCGCTAAAGTCAAGATGGTAGCGACCTATAAAATCACCAACAAAGGCATTTAAAATTAGGTATAACGTAATCGCCAAAAGAATCAAGGGTAGGAAAGACATCAGAATATAAGATAACAATATACGAGCACGAATCGTCATGACATCCCTCTATATCATTGAATTTATCAAACCATAAATATTTAAGAGGAAATCGATTTTCCAGAGGGTTGATTCAGATCATGTAGATCTTCTCCATCTGACGATGAACGGGTAAAGTGCCGCTCCAGTTTGCGGCTTGCCCACAGGGATATCGCAATAAACAGCAATACGCCTACCCAGCGTACAGGGTGCTCCAGAAATTGTTCCACATTGGAACCGATGTACGTAACAGAGAAAATCATGATCGCTTTACCACAGCCCACCGCAAGCAGGAAGGATAACAAGCGCATTCGTGCGATACCTGCTGCCACATTAATAATGACGAACGGACCTACCGGGAAGATACTTAGCAGGAAAACATAACCGAATGCATTCCTTCGAATCCATACCATGCTGCGTTGCACACGAGGTTTGCGCGCCCATCGCTCTACAAAAGCTGATTTCCCAATCTCCCGTACGATCAGGAACGTAACGGTACAACCGAGCACCATGCCGATCCATGAATATAAAAATCCTGCCCAAAGACCATATACCGCACCGTTCACGCCCACAATCAACAGCGTTGGAAGCGGTGGTACAAATGATTTCATAAACGTAAGCAAAATTCCCGGTAACGGGCCCAGGGAGCGAAACTTCTCCAGCCAGAAACGAATATTTTCTTCCGTAATATATGACATAATGTCCAATGCTGCCGGGGTCATCTGCATCCATCCAATCTATACAGTCTACGTTCTCAGGTTTGATGTTCACTATACATTTCATCATTCATATGGATGATGAAGCTTCTTAAGCAACTCCCTCCCAGTATAACGTACATCTTCGATGAACACCGTTGTCAATTTGAAGAAATTATTGCACAGCGAACTGACTTCCCACCCCAATCAAAATTAAATCAAAAAAGCACACCTCGACCTCTGTGGTCTTGGTGTGCTCTTCATATCAAAACCCCGATTCCATCTTCGGGGGCATTTATCCTTCTTCCAGCTGCGCTTCCTGCATCGCCAGTTCAATCAGTTCTGCCTGATGGGCAGCATTCCATTCGGGAATACCGGAACGCATGAACTCTTCGGCATCCATCGCTGCTTTGGACTGGTTGCACAGATTACAGGCGCAGACACAGTTGAGCGGAGTGGTATGTCCACCTTTGGCACGCGGCAGCAGATGGTCAATCGTATCTCCATACGATCCACAGAAGTAACAGGTGTAGTGATCCCGGGTCAGAATATACCGCTTGAAATCCTTGTTGCTGAACAATCGGCGAATCGTGTACCGATTGACCACCACAGCGGCTTTTTCCTTCACCAGCGTGACCGCAAGCTCCATGTCCACTTCCTGATGCCAGCGTCTGCCTTTGTCCGTCTTACCTCGCATCCGTACCATGCCTTGCCGGTTGGTCCGGAGCGAAGCCGGATCTTCCGGGTCGATAGCGACCGGGGCCGACGGCGTCTGGCGGCGGGGGCGGCCATCCGTGCCAGCCCCGTGGCTACGGCTGGCATGCGCGGGTCGCTGCCCAGATGCAACACGGGCAGCGTCTTCGCCGCTCGCCTTGGGCGCACGCTCCTTGCGCGCCTGGCGCGGCTTGGACCCTGGCGAGCCAGGCTGGCGCACGGGCGCAGGAGGCCCTGCCTCCGCAGCAGCCCCCGGCGCTTGCCCAGGCTCGCGCCCGGTGGCGGCAGGCTGTGCCTCCGCCGCCGAAGGTGCAGCGACCGTGGTGGCATCGCCACGGTCGCTCAGTGCCGGCGCATGGGCCTCAGCAGCTACGCTGCGGGCCTGCCCTGCGCCGGGCGCGAGCGCGGCAGCACGCTTGCGGCGCCGCTTGCGCTTGCGTTTGGCTGCGGTCGGTTGATCCGCAGCCATGGGCTCTGCTGCCGGGCCTTGCGGCTCAGCCGGCAGCAGAGCTTGGTGGGCCGCCGCAGCTTGCTCGGCGGCCTGCATAGCAGCGGCTGCTCGCGCGCCAGCCCGCTGTGCAGTGCCTTTTTCATTCGCAGCAGCATGCCCCTGCGAATGCCCTTCTTCGCCACGCCAGCGCTCGCCTGGCTGTGGATCATCTCCTACCTCACCTGCCGAGCCATCCTGCTTCAGACTCGTCTCTCTCAGCTCATTGCCCGTTATGCTCTCTGAACGCTTGCTCTTCCTCCGTCTTCTCCTTTTCTTCCGAATACCCGAAGAAGAGGGTGAGGAAGTCACCAAGTCAGCACGTTCATCGTCATTCGAAGATGACGATTCTACTGAAGGTTGAGACACCAGACTTCTGTCAGACTCAGCCAACGTAGCAGATCCCTGCTCTATACCATGGGAGGTACGACCTGCCTCATTTCTCGCAGATGCAGAGGGGCTGGCAGGAACAGCATGTGTATCCAAGCCATCCCGTTGACGCTCCATCCGCTCATTCGTTCGTCCGACACTTGAACCTGACTCGTGGTCAGCCTGTCCACCAAGCTGGCGACAGCTGCGGCAGGCTCCACGCCTGGCTCCGGGACCTGCCCGCTTTCCGGTTCTGCGCCGGAATTCGGACATTGGCCGCTGTTGTCCGCAATACATACACGTTTTGCTCAGTCGCGCTTCTTGTTCCGTCTTTCCTTGCCGGAAAGGGGCTGGACCCGTCTCCATGTTGTCACCTCGGTTCCGTATGAATCCGGTTTCTTTCTATTGTATCACATCTGCTCGTGAACACCCTCATGGCCATAGGCCTGATAATCTTTCGAGTTGTACTCCTGTGTCTGTTCACTGCATTCGTGAAGAATGTGTTCCACATATTCCAATATATCCTGCATCGGTCTCCCGCATTTTTCGCATGTTGTCATTATATTCACCTTAATCCTGTTATCCATAATGTATTATCGTTCCGCCTTATGATTACCCCTCATACATGAAAAAGAAACACTCGTTCCCCACATCCAGCATATCTGTATAGACGAAAAAAACCGCTCCCTGCTCTTCCCTAAGGTCGACCAAGAAACGGTTTATTATTCCTGTGTTGGAAATACATCTTATCAAACGTCCAGTTGGCCGGAGTTCTGTTGTGGGACCAGTCGTGGTTTGGGTTTTGGCAGATTGCCAAAGATGACCCATGCATATGGAACAAACCTTGCCGTCAATCCAACGACGATCCACGAAGCGATCAGAGCTACACCGAATCCTCCGGCATACCACAGATGCACTAACCAGGAAACACCTGTTTGCGGCGGAAATTCACGATACACCAGCAGGAAGAAGGGATGGATCAGATAGATCCCGAACGACAATGCCCCAAGCCGATTCAGCGGCTTGACGATGAGTGAAGGCCCTTTGCGATAGAGCAGATAGGCAATCTGGATAAGCACCAGCGCACAAGCAAAGGTATGCACATTCCAGAAGAATTCATACCACAGTGTGTTATATGTTGCGATCTTCAGACGCAGCAGGTAATAGATATACACATGGCCAAGTCCGGCAATGATCCATACCGCCCAGAGCAGAATCCATGAAGCTACACGTCCTTTGGTTGCATTGGCCCGACTGATGACAAACCATTGCTTGATTTTAGGGAAATATACCCCGATAAAAGCACCCAGCATGAAATAAGAGAAGTATGAGAACGCCCAGCTTCCCTTGTTGGGTACCTGGAATCCATATTTATTACTTACGATGAATGCCCATTGAATCAATAGTCCAATCGGAACAGACCATTTCACCACAGCAGGATATTTCTTAAGCAACCATAACACCAATGGGAATAATAGGTAAAATTGCATGTTAATAAATACAAAGTACAGATGTGTATAGGCCTTACCTGTAAACAATTTCGTGATAAAACTTACTGCCGATTCGCCGAAAGGTCGGCCCTGATAATGCGTGAAATGCAGCAACACAAAATACATTAATGAAAACAGAAAATACGGAAGCAAAATATACACAAATCTTTTCTTGTAGAAGTTACTCACGAGTTTCTTATCCAGTGGACGGGAATAATAGTTATAAAACAGCACAAAACTGCTCATAAAAATAAAGGTTGGCGTACCATATTTCATAAAGATATTAATAAAGTTGTACAGCCAGTAGTAGCCTGAACCCGTCATGTCCACCGTCGCATAGGACGTGGAATGCACGCACAGTACGCCGATAATTGCCATGGCACGCACCAGATTCAGCTCTGGAATTCTCTCTCTTTTCAGTGTTTCACTCATGTTTACGTTTCTCCTTAATGTGTTCGTCAATATGTCAGATATGACTTAATACAATAAAGCTCTCTATCTATTAAAAGCCATAATGCTTAAGATGGATAGTCTATTTTCTTAACAATTCCTAAATTTTCAACACATTTCACACTATTTTCATGTCTATATATGTAAAAAAGACCGCGAGTACGCGGTCTGTGGAACATCCTGCTCTCAACCAAATGAATATTGGATCAACCGGATGAGAATGGTAATTTTGGGTTTGGGCATGCATCCCGCTCCTGACTGAGTCTACTTCGCACGACTCGCCAGAATCTGTTTATACACGTCGATAGCTGCCTGTCTCGATGCCTTCAGATCGACAATGGCATCCTTGCGCGGCTGATGGATGTCCTTGCTATGCAGATCCTTCAATTCAGGCAACCACTTGCGAATATAATCACCTTGCGGATCATACTTCTCGGATTGTGTTACCGGATTGTTCACACGAAAATACGGAGCCGCATTCTCACCAAGCGAGGCACACCATAACCAGTTACCACGGTTTTGAATGTTATCATAGTCACGCAGCTTGCGCCTGAAATAAGCTTCGCCCAAGGTGAATGGGCATTGCAGGTTTTTGGTGAGAAACATCGCCGTGAGAATCCGCAGCCGGTTTGGCATATGTCCGGTTTCATTCAGTTCCGTCATCGCTGCATCAATAATCGGAATGCCTGTCTCCGCCTTGCACCACCGTTCAAAGTGATCATCATGGAGAGCCGAGAGATCGTACACCTTTTCATATGTAAAATAGTGACTCTCATAGACCGCACGATACAGATAGAAGTCGCGGAAGCACAACTGCCTGATCCATTCCCCCGCTTCTGCCGTGCGACTCGCCGCATCATACATTTTGCGAATGGATACAGCCCCCACAGCCACGTAAGAACTGAGATGGCTTGGTTCGTAGGCCTCATATTCATCCCGATGATCCCCATATTCAGCAATTCGATCCGACAAAAATTGATCCAACAGCAGATGCGGGTCCTCGTCATTCGAACCACTGCCCTCCAGCAACTCCGGAGGTACCTGCATTGCATCCGGCCATTCAATCTGACGATCACTCACCTTCAACTCTGCAACCGTTGTTGCCGAAGGAGGGTTGGGATGTTCATTCATGAATTCCACCCAACGCCGATGAAAAGCCGCAAATACCTTATATGGCTCCGACTTGCCTATAAAATTGGCAAATCCATTCAGATCCATCAGCAGATGATCCGTCAGTTGTGTGAACGAAACCTCGTGCGCCTCACTGACTTTGCGTATGGCCCTATCCCGCTCGATTGCATATGGCGTCATGTCCCGATGGACCACAATCTCGTTAATCTCACCTTTGAATTCGTTCAGGATGAATTCAACCACTTCAGCCGGTTTGCCATAAGCAACATGCAGTTTTCGTTTGGCTTCAAGATACTGTCTGCCTAAATCCGCTGCGTGCTGCCTGAAATTCACACCGCTGTGTTCCTTCTCTCGGCCTTGCCGCAGGAGGAATGAATCGCAGATGAGAACATGCACACTCTCTTCTTGATGTTCCCGCAAATAATCGAATGCGGCCAAATCATCCGTACGCAAATCTTTGCGGTGTATGAATAGCTTCATGCCTCACCCTCCTGTCTGAACTTACGTTACATGCGTTTATTGGTCCGTCAGGTTCTGATATAACCTGCTTGTTTCGGGCTCCGGCTGATACCCCAGATCCTCATTTAATGTCAATGTAAATGAATGATATAAACGAAGTATGCCTTGCTGATCATCCATAGATGCATACACTTCCATCATGAGTCGGCAGATCTCTTCCGAATAAGGCTCCCGTTCCTGTAATATCGTTAATTGCTCAATCGCTTCCTTGCCGTGACCATGCTCCATGTCCCATTTCGCGATATCCATAACCAGCGCTGTATACTTGCGTCTGAGTTCCCTTGCTTTGGCCTGTGCCCAACGATAATCATGTTCTTCCAGATAATCACCACGATAAAGCGGAATCATATGCCTCAAGTCATCAACATTGTCTGATGTGATGACGTTGTAGACCATGGATTTTTCGAATTGATCCACATCACTTACCAGATTTCCTGATAACAGACGATAGCGGTTCATATTGTACTCCAGCTTGCCTGTCATGTTCCATTCCTTAAGCAGCTTTCGAATCTGGTACACGGAAGTATGTAGATGGGTTAATCCCTTTTCCTGGGAAACATCACCCCATAGCTTATCCAGCAGAATCTCCTTGCTTACCCATTCTTCCCTGTGATGAAACAAAAAAGCAAACAATTCCTGTGATTTGGTTGTGCGCCACTTATGTTTCTTGGCACCCTGATCCAAACTTCTGTAGATATCCAGATGTTTGAACGTTAGCAGCCCCGGAACTTCAGTATCCAAATCCACTGGAACGGGTTCCGATCCCTGTACCTCGGCGGTGGCTGCAACTTGGGAATGATGCGACATTATGCCCGCGATTCGATCAACGGTTTTGGCCAATCGGGTCGAGCTTACCGGTTTCAGTACATAATCCAGTGCATGCAGCTCGAATGCTTCCACTGCATGGTCCGCATAAGCTGTCACAAAGATAATACGAATACTCTGATCCAATTGCTGTATATATTCAGCCGCTTCCAGGCCATTCATCTCCGGCATTCCAATGTCCAAAAATACAACATCTACACGTTCGTTTGCCAGAAAATGCAGACCATCACGAGCTGTTGAAAAACATTGCACGGGTGTAATTCGTCCGTCCGTTCGTAGTAGTCGCTCCAGATGAAGCTGCGCTGGCTTCTCATCATCAATCACAATGGCTCTCACCGTTCTTTCAGCCTCCTGCCATGAAAGATTCAATAGGAATACCGATTTTATCGGCATCCGCTTATTAGGGCGTGTCTCAAAACTCTGAAGTGCATCTTTTACCGCCTTTTCGCCCCCTGCTGCGTCACTTTCCCTTGACGTGCCACGGCACGCCTGCGTAAAACTTCCTGGCTTGGAACGAAAATTCGGCAAAATCTGCTTCCTTCGGAGTTTTCAGACACCCCCTAGTCTGTTAACCATAATTGCTTCACTCGGCACATTATTTGGAATAATCCACCTTGTGCACAGGGATACGGAATCGGATCTGCGTGCCTTTACCCACATGGCTATGAATCTCGAGTCCCTGACCATACAGAGACATTAGGCGACGGTTTATATTTTGCAGCCCGACACCTCCCGGACCTTCGATGCGCCCAGACTTGACCTGAGCCATACGCTCAGGAGGGATACCTACACCATCATCCTGGACCTGTACGACTACATGCTCGCTCTCTTTGAAAATCTGAAGATGAACTGTCCCGCCTGCTGCCCGCTCCATTACGCCGTGGCGAATGGCATTCTCCACAAGTGGCTGAATACTGAGAGGTGGCAGATACAGATGCACGTCCGATTCCACCTCATACTCAACCACCAGTCTTTCCTCAAATCTCGCCTGTTCCAGATGCACATAAGACTCCACCAATTCCAGCTCTTTGGTCAAAGGAACAAGCTGCTCCCTGTTCTGGAAATCAAAACTTCCACGCAGGTAATGACTCAATTCAATCAGCAGATCGGTTGCTTTGTCTGGATTCACTGCACAGGTCGCGATAATGACATTGAGTGCATTATATAGAAAGTGTGGCTTGATCTGGGCCTGCAAAAAGGCCATTTCCGTCCGAATAGCTTCCTGTACTGAGCTCCGCATCTCAATTAACGTCCGAACCCGGGCACGCAATTCACCGGCATCCACCGGTTTGCTCAGGAAGTCATTGGCTCCCGCCTGGAATCCGTGTTTGATATCCTCAGGCAACCCGCGAGCGGTCAGCATCAGAATCGGTAACTCTGACAGGGAACTGTGCTCGCGCAGTTTGCGACATAACTCAAGCCCGGACATCTTAGGCATCATCCAGTCCGTAATAACAAGATCAATGGACGGGAACTCCTCACGGAGTTTCAACGCAGTGGACCCGCTGTCCGCTGCAATCACACGATACCGCTCCGTCGATAAAAGGTTAAGCAATACCTGTCGATTCACGGGGTCATCGTCCACAATCAAAATCGTATACTCCGCTTCCGTAAGATCATCCTGCTCATCTGACTCTCTTGTAACAAGCTCCTTCGCCCCTGCCCCCTGTGCAGCAACATATCGGGCGGCAGCTGGTTTCGAATGAGTTTGCAGCAGCGGCATTTTCATAACAGGCAGGGTGAAATGAAAGGTCGAACCTTGCCCCGGCTCCGATTCAACCCAGATCTCACCACCGCCAAGCTCAACGAGTTTTCGCGTAATACTCAGACCCAGTCCGGTTCCATTATTCAATCGCTCAATCGTGCCGTTACTCTGCTCATACGCCTGGAAGATATCCTCCTGTTTGTCCAAGGCAATGCCTACCCCTGTATCAGCGACCGATACCTTCACCCAATCCCCTTCAACACTGGCGTACAATCGAATCTCACCCTGCTCAGTATACTTATAGGCGTTACCCAGCAAGTTATACAGAACTTGCCTTAGGCGATCTTCGTCTGCCTCAACAAGAGGCAAGGACTGGGGCCATTGTTGAATCAATATAACCGGCTTGTCCTCGAATGTGAATCCCGATACCTCGACCACGGTACGTGCAACGGATTCCAGATCGACAGCTACCCGTTTCAACTCAATCTCACTATTTTTTAATTTGGCAAAATCCAAAATGTCGTTAACCAGCAGTGATAGGCGCTTACCGGTTGAAGTAATCATGGAGAGATTTTTGGCTTGCTTGGGCGTGACTGCTCCAGCTGCCCCTTCCAGCATGGATTGTGCAATATTAATGATGCCATGCAGGGGAGTTCGTAACTCATGAGACGTATTCGCCATGAACTCGTCCTTCAGGCTGTCGATGGCAAGCAAACGCTCCGACAGGGCTTCCACGTCTCGGAATGATTCTGCAAAGCGGATTGCGGTCACAATCATCTGGGCAAATACAAATAATAAAAGTTCAATCAGCGCAAAGAACGCTGTGTCTAGGGTAGTGAACGCACCAAGCGTATACAACACAACCACCATGAGTATGCTCATCATACTCACGAGTGCAAAGTGGCTATCATTCGGTCGTCCTTTCAACCAATAGAACATGGCTCGCAGCGTATAGAACATGACAACAAGCGAGATCAGCAACATGGGAAGCTCAAGAGACGAGAAAAGCGTCGGAGGGAGCGTAATACCCACAATGGTCTGGGTAATAATTAGCACTACAGCCAGACGAACAAACCACTGATGAACTGCTCCTGGCACACGGGCATCCATATACCGAAGCAAAAAGTAATAGGCAAAGGCTGAACTAAGAAGCTGAATCCGAAGTATCTCATTATTGGTCAGGAACGGTACAAACGTACCCAGTAACTTCTCCCCATGTGTCAGAGCGTATACCGCACCAGAAAGGCTGAATAATCCGAGAAAACGAAGCTCCTTCTCCGTACGTCGTAATCTGAACAGAAGTAGAAAAAAGGCGGCTGGCAAGATAAAACCGAATAAGGCCATCAGATCCTTGAGCCAATCTTGTTGCTGACTTTTCAGAATACTATGCTCGTCTCCAAACAAAATGGGCGCTACAATGCCCCCGGAAGAATAACTATAGTTTGATACCTGAATGATAATGTCAGCCGTGTTGCCCTCAATGGACGTGAATCCTGTAAAGGGCAGATTTAATTGTATATCTGTCGCCTTGGTCTTTCCTGGTAGCCCTTTGCCGCCAATCTCTTTCCCATCGATAAATACCCGGTGGGCCATGCGTATATTCTGTGTGCGTATACCATAATCATTTTTCATCGTTCGGGGTGTAAGCTGAACTTGCAAATGATAGGTTCCATACCCATGCGCCTGACCCAAAGATTTGTTCCATCGGGCAGGAACCTGAGTGCCAGACGAAGCCGGCAAAGGCTTGCGACCGGATACACTTGCTTCAATATCTGCCGGACTCAGCAACTGCCCAGGGTAGAAATCCCAGACACCCTTTAGAGATGCTGCACCCTTGCGATCAAAGTCCCATTGGGTCAGGTCAATTTTTCCCTCTGTAGCCTGGGGGTTACTCCGCTCGCTAATTAACGTCTGGGCGATCCAACCCAGTGGAACAATGACAATACATATGAAGCTTATGGTCAGCATAATCCAGTGTTTTCTCATCTATGTATTCCTTCCATCCACAATGGCGAGAGACGTCTAATTTTGTCGATTATCACTATAATTCATGTTACACGTTTCTGGTGCTCACGGAAATAGTTTCCGTATCATAATCGGTCAAATTCGTTATAATTTGAAGGATTTCTATCTGTTTCCGCCAGTTCTTGATACACCAAGGAACCCCAGGCCGAATTTCACCGGAATGAACGGGCGAAATGGCCTGGGGTTGATTGAATGAATATTTATTTAACAACTTGGGCAAGCTTCTGAACGATTCCGGCCCATCCCTGTTCCATACGTTCGCGTACGATAGCGTGAGCCTGTCCAAACTCGGTCAGTTTATCCGCATCCCAACCGCTGTGAATCAGTGTGAAATCCGTACCTTCGGGCTGTTCATTCAGTTGGAACGTCAACGTCCAGTCCTTACCCCAGCGAAATGAAATCTTGTGCAGTGGAAGAACTTCCGTCACCTGACATGGTGATTGGCCGAAGGGGCCTGCTTCCAATATAAACTCGTGACCTTCCACGGGTTCCAGATTGCCTGGCATGAACCAGGTTTTCAGTCCCTGCTCGGTCGAGACCATCTCCCACACTTTCTCTACAGGTGCATGGAGCATAAGTTCCTGCCGGATATCTGGCAGTGCACTTGATGAACTTGATGATGAATCCATTCGAATCACCTCCTTATACATTTCATTTCGTATAACTACCCGAATAGAAGTTGACCTCCGCTTTATCTCCACCCTATAATTGGAACATATTACATAAAAGGTGCGTGATTCCTATGATAGTCTGCTCTGAAAAATCCAATTCCAACCGTTGCCGGAAGGGATAATCCCGCTCACTTCCCTTCCACGTTTTAATTTTAATACATTTAAATTGTGGGGGACACCTATACTATGTCATTCAGTTATTATGGTCCATTATGCACCGCCGTTTATGATCTAACAAAACCTGTGGGACACTCCTTGGGAGGAGACATTGAATTCTATCGCCATTATCTTCAGCGCTGCAAAGGACGTATCCTTGAAGCCATGTCGGGATCAGGCCGAGTGCTCATTCCTTTGCTTGAAGCAGGCTTGAAGGTGGATGGAATTGATTATTCAATGGATATGATTGACTCTTGCCGTTCTCGTTGTATGGAGCGGGCATTACCCATGCCTGAACTGTTCGTTTCCGATCTGGAGAAGCTTGACCTTCCATATCGATACGAGGCAATTATCATTCCCGGAGGTTCTCTGCTCCTCATCCAAGATAGACAGGCGTCGATTAACGTATTACGTAATCTATTTCAGCATTTAGAACCTGGCGGCAGGCTCGTGTTTGATCTGTTTCTTCCCGATGTGACAAAACCCTCTTCTGTAGAAACATCAACCGTTTCATTACCCGATGGTGATACGATCACGGTAGAAGTGAAAACCATTGAAGTGAACCTTCTTCACCAATATAAAGTGAGTCTGATCCGCTACGAACAATGGCATCAGGGTGCTCTTGCTGCTACGGAGCTGCAACAACTTACCTTGCGTTGGTACGGCATAGAAGAGTTACGCCTAATTCTCGAACACATTGGTTTCTCTGACATTAAAGTGTACGCCGACTTTAACCCGGATCAACCACCCACGCAGTCGAATCAAAAATTCGTCTATGAAGCGACTCGAAGGGCGTAGCCATCCGTAATTTAGTCTACATGCTTCTCATCAAAGATAAGGCCACAGCATGAGGTTTAACCCATGCTGTGGCCTTTTTTTACTATATAAGATCTGCAATAACATTTACACGAGAACGCAGAGGACAGAAATAGCCTGAAGAAGCGGCGCTACAAGTTTTCTGCAAGAAAGCTACATCGAAAGCATACACTTCGCCTTTATCCTCATCAGATCGGAAGGTTATTCTGTCATCGGAGTGGCAAGTGTAAGTATAATTTAGTGCAAATTAGTATCCACGAGAATATTGCTCTGCAATGGCGGCTTGATCCTTGCTGACACCCAGTTCCAGAGCCGCATGATTCGCCCAGTACGGATCACGCAACATGCCTCTACCAACCGCGACCAGATCCGCATCGCCGTTGCCAATCACCGCCTGAGCCAACGCTGCATCCTCCAGCATACCCACTGCGATTACAGGAACGTTCAGTTCTTCACGGAAACGACGGGCAAATGGTACCTGATACCCCGGATAGTTACCCGGTTTCCGCTGTCCCGAAGGTCCTTCGCCACCTGAACTGATATGGAACATGTCCACGCCTGCGTCTTGGTAGGCACGAGCGATATTGATGGTGTGGTCGATGTCGTATCCACCATCTGCATATTCTACGGCCGAAATCCGCAAAATCAGCGGCATATCTGTTGGCATTTCTTTTTTCACTGCACGAATGACTTCAACGCCAAAACGGGACAGATCCTGCCCATATACATCCTCACGATGGTTCATCAGCGGGGAATGGAACTGGTGGATCAGGTATCCATGTGCGCCATGCAGCTCAATGGTATCTACTCCAGCCTGTACTGCGCGGCGAACACCGTCTGCGAATTTCTGCACCATGGCTTCTACCTCTTCCGTGCTTAATGCACGAGGCTCCTTGTACTTTTCTCCCGGGAATGTAACTACCGATGGGGCAACAGGCTGCGGAGCATCCTCTGCTTTTCGTCCCGCATGTGCGATCTGAATAGCTACTTTGGAGCCGTAGGCATGAATTCCATCTACAAGTTTGGTGAAGGCAGGCACATGCTCATCTGACCATATACCCAAGTCATTATCCGTAATACGTCCATCCGGATCTACATCGGTCATCTCGATTACAATCAGTCCTGTTCCTCCAACCGCACGGCTCACATAGTGAACCTGATGCCAATCGTTCGGAATGCCGTCCTTCGCAGTGACAGAATATTGGCACATTGGTGCCATGACGACACGGTTATTTAATTGCAGACTCTTGAATTGATAGGGCGAAAATAATTGTTCAGTCATTAATGTTACATCTCCTGTTCCATGATCATGATATATATGAAGCCTTACTTATTTGTCTAAGTCCGAAAACAGTTTTCCGTTCTTGCCGTAATTGTCCTTCTCCAAATCCTCAATAAAGATAAAGACTTTGCTCGGATCAACATCCAGTGTCTCACAAGCCACCTGAGTCATACGTTCAATCAACTGACGTTTCTGCTCAACCGACTTGCCTTCCAGTACCTTAACAGTGATAAATGGCATGTCTTGAACACATCCTTTCTTCATCATTTATTATGAACCTGACGTATGGAAACACAAGTACGTACATTTTTGTGCCTTGGTACCCTTTTTGATACCTAGTCATCCTCATATTTCGGTTCTGCCCCATTCTGGAAATGACTGCAAAACATGATATGATAACCATAGAGAACCACAGGAAATACTATACCCGAAAAGAATTAAATCCAAGCTAGGGAGCGATTATAGATGAAAGATATTTTAATTCAAAGACTGAGTACTTATGTTCAGATGGATACCCAATCCGATGAAAATAGCGAGACATGCCCTTCCACACCCGGCCAACTGGCCTTGGGCAAACTGCTCGTTGAAGAATGTACCTCCATTGGTCTGCAAGATGTGACGATGGATGAGAACGGTTATGTCATGGCTACACTGCCATCCAATACCGACAAGGATGTTCCCGTAATTGGTTTCCTGGCCCACCTCGATACAGCGACCGACTTTACTGGCAAAAACGTCAAACCACAGGTTATCGATAACTATGACGGTGCTGACATTGTGCTGAACTCGGAACTGGATGTAGTACTGTCCAACAAGGATTTCCCGGAGCTGCATGAGTATAAAGGCCACACCCTGATCACAACCGATGGTACAACGTTGCTTGGTGCAGATAATAAGGCAGGTATTGCCGAAATTATGACCGCGATGGCCTATCTGATTGAGCACCCGGAAGTGAAACACGGTAAGATTCGGGTTGCTTTTACCCCGGATGAAGAGATTGGCCGTGGACCGCACAAGTTTGACGTAGCTGCTTTTGGAGCCAAATATGCGTACACGGTTGATGGCGGACCGCTTGGTGAGCTGGAATACGAGAGCTTTAACGCAGCTGCCGCTAAAATTACCGTACGAGGCACCAATGTACATCCCGGAACAGCGAAGGATAAGATGGTGAACTCCCTGAAAATTGCGATGGAATTGAATCGACGCCTGCCTGTGGAGGAAGCTCCTGAATTCACGGACGGTTATGATGGGTTCTACCATCTATTGTCTCTGGAGGGTGACGTTGAGCTGACAAAGATGAGTTACATTATCCGTGATTTTGACCGGGCGAAGTTTGAAGAGCGCAAAACAAATCTATTGAATATCGCAAACGAACTGAAGACCAAGTATGGAGAGAAAAGCATCACGGTTGAATTGAATGACCAGTACTATAACATGCGTGAGAAAATTGAACCCGTACGCCAGATCGTCGACATTGCCCATGAAGCCATGACCCGACTGGACATCGAACCTGTTATTCGCCCCATCCGGGGAGGAACAGATGGTTCTCAGCTATCCTATATGGGCATGCCAACACCAAATATCTTCACTGGTGGTGAGAACTACCACGGTAAATTCGAATATGTATCGGTAGACAATATGGTGAAGGCCACCCGTGTCATTGTAGAGATCGCTCAATTGTTCGAACAACGCGGAGATATCTAGTCCACTTGAAGTGCAGAGCAAAGAGAGCACCCCTTGGTATATTCGGGAGGGTGTTCTTTGTTATGCCGTATTGTATTTTATTGTGCGGCGTCATGTCGCATAGATATGCAGGCTTGGTCTTTATTTTAAAATACCATCACTCATATATATTGCCTCCTGCGATGACACGCAACTGTTCCAGATCACAGATAACAAGATTTCGTTGCACTTTGTGAATAATATTTCGATTACACAGATCTTGAACAACTCTATTGAGATGTCTATAGCTGGTGCCCAGCATATCCGCCAGTTCGGTGAGCTTGGAGGTCTGGATCTCTTCCGAAGAGGATTCGTCCTGGCCCATTGTGGACAACAGATAGCTGGCAAATCGGCTCTCGACCGGATATAACATATTCAGACTCGACAGGTTGGAAAAGGTATACAATTTGTGCGTAACTTGACTCAGCATGAAGTGGAGAAATTTAGGATTCTCCGCATACGTATTCTGGAGAGCGCGATAGCTGATACCCAGCAGCAGGCTTTTGCTCACAGACTCTACCGTATTCATAGCCTCCTTGCCATTCACCAGTTCCAAATCTCCCACGAGCGCAAGTGGCGTACTGAAACGAAGCAACAGAGACTTCCCGTTAGGCAGGGTGGTATAGATCTTGAGCTTGCCCTGCACGAGAAAATACAATCGCTCGGGTCGTTCACCTTTGGCACATATCATCTCGCCCTTCGCAGCCTCAAGTAGTCGCAACTCAGCGAGTGCAGGCTCGTCCAGCACCTGATCCAACCCATTCTCACGGGCGAGTTGCCGCACAAGTCCAAAGTCCATAATTTCTTTCATTCCGAATTCCCTCCTTGCCCTATATAACGTACACAAAAGGACACATGTCCTATATTTGATATACATCCGTACAAATATCTTGATATAAAAATAGTTACAACTAACACTTATATCCAATAAATCAGTTCAAATGGTAAATATTTAAAAATTTAATCATAAAATGTTCATTCTTTCATACAAAATGCCGTTCACGAAAAGCCCTTTCCGTCCGATGAAAGATAGAGCATTCCATAGATCGATAAAAATAATACATTCAAATATTGAAAGGATGGTCCTCTTCCATGAACGTTGTAGATGCCCTGCTTAAAGTAATGCCTTATATCAGCCTGATCCTCAGAGAACCAGCCAGTTTGACTGTTTATGATCACGAAAAAGTATTAGAGGTCATTATGACAGATAAATTTGATCTTGGTTTTGAAAAAGGAATGACTCTTCTGGAATCGTATCAAAACTTTGCCATCTTAAAAAACGGAAGAGAAGCTACTCTCGCTACTCTCTCCAAGGAAGTTTATGGTATCGAACTGGATATTTTGAACATTCCGATCTTTGATGATCACCAAAAAGTTGTTGCTGTTTTCTGTGTGTCTTACGACCAATCTAACCAGAACCAACTTGAGGATATTATACAAGAAAATCGAACCATCAATGGTAACCTCGTTGATATGGTGCAACATGTCGCCGCTCATGCCGAAGAATTGCAAGCAACCAGTGAGCAGATCTTGCAGAACACAAGACTTGCTGTTCAGAACTCTTCCCAAATCAACAAAGTAGCCGGGTTCATTCGTGAAATCTCTGAGCAAACCAACTTGCTAGGCCTGAATGCCGCTATTGAAGCCGCTCGCGTTGGTGAAGCCGGTGCCGGCTTCGGTGTGGTTGCTTCCGAAGTACGCAAACTCTCTGTGGATGCCAAACAAGCTACAAGTGATATCGATACCAGTCTGAGAGATGTGCAACAGGTCATCAAACAGATGGAAGTTGAAGTCTCCCAGATTGCAGCCTCTTCACAGGAACAAGCAACGCTTGTATCCTCCTTTACGGATGTGATTGAGCAGCTTAATGAAACAGGGGAGCGAATGAAAGCACTGTCTGAACAACTGATCAGCTATTCCGTTAAAAAGTAATCAAAATATATCTTTGATGAACTTTGGCTAGTGCAAAGATACATTTTATATGCAACAAACAGGACTCGGGTTGCCCATGATGGATAATCCAAGTCCTGTTGTTTGTTGTGCCCATTTTATATAACCAACTACGTTCAGATAAAATCTTAATTGGTTACATGTATTGATTTATCTCCAATAACTTCTTCTTCCGACTGCCAGCATTCCACTTCACCCGGAATATGAATTCGGTCCCGGGTAAAGACGGGATCACGACCTTCAGCCTTCTGTTTTTTGTAGTCCTTCAACGCTTCGAAAGTCACCTTGGACAGCATCAGAATTGCAATCAGGTTGACCACCACCATGAGCCCCATGAACAGGTCAGCCAAATCCCATACCAGCTGCACTTTGGCTACCGCCCCAAACACCACCATCGCGATAACGCAAATACGGTATACCCAGAGCCAGACTTTGTTGGATTTGATAAACTCAATGTTAGTTTCTCCATAGTAATAATTTCCGATTAGTGTACTGAAGGCAAACAGGAACACCATAACCGCCAGGAATCCCGATGCCCATGAACCAATATGTACACTTAATGCTGCCTGAGTTAACTCAATGCCACCCAGACTGGAACCTTTGTACACTCCTGATAGCAAAATAATCATGGCTGTGCTTGTACATATCACTAACGTATCTGTCAGCACGCCAAACGCCTGAATAAGTCCCTGTTTCACTGGATGTGTTGTATCCGCCGTTGCAGCGGCATTCGGGGCGCTACCCATGCCCGCCTCATTGGAGAACAATCCGCGTTTCACACCGTTCATCAGTGCAGCGCCCAACGTTCCGCCGGCAACCTGTTCGATGCCGAAGGCATTTTTGACGATCAACGCAATCATGGCCGGAAGCTGGGTAATATTCGCCAGTACAACAAAAGCCGCTACCCCAATGTACAATACAGCCAGTACAACAACGATGTATTCCGATGCTTTTGCAATCCGTTTGACACCGCCCATGATAATTCCTGCAAATATCACAGCCATAATGATACCCACCGTTAACCGATCCGTGCCAAATGAGTTCTCAAATGCAACGGTAATCGTGTTAGACTGCACCGCATTAAAGACCAAACCAAATGAAAGCGTAATGAGAATGGCAAATAAAATCCCCATCCAGCGTTTGCCCAACCCACGTTCCATATAATACGCCGGACCGCCGCGGAATCCGCCCTTATCCTTCACTTTATAGATCTGAGCCAACGTACTCTCCACAAAACTGGAGGCTGACCCGATAATTGCAATGATCCACATCCAGAATATAGCCCCAGGTCCACCCAGTGCGATAGCCAGTGCAATACCGGTAATATTCCCTGTACCTACACGGGCCGCCATACTAATACAGAACGCCTGAAATGGTGAAATTTTGCCTGGTTCCTTGCTTTTTGGCTCTCGAAGCACCTTTACCATATCTCCAATCATGCGGAATTGCATGAATCGGGTCTTGGTGGTGAAGTATATACCACATACTACCAATAATATAATTAACACTTTGGACCATAGAAAATCATTGAAAATGACGACAATATCTTGTATTGTTTGCTCCATCGGTATGCCCCTTTTTATGGTGTATTTCAAGCACAGAGATGGTTACGCGAAAAGTTTGTACCATTCTGCACAACACTAGCCCCAGACTTCGGGATGTTACTTATACTACAAGGGCATCTACGGAAATCGACAAATACCTACATGCATTTTCTAGATTTATTTTAAAAATGGGCTTTGATCGCCAAATCATTGTCATTTAACCTGACATATCAGGTTCTATGCAAGAAGGAAAGGAACGATTACACTGGAACGAGAGTTCATCGCGGCGTTAACCGCCTTTACCATAGATTTATCAATCACACCATTCGCAGAGAAAGGGAATGACTGACATGCGTTATTTTATCGTGGATGATGATCCTGGCGTTCGTTCCATGTTGATGGATATTATTGAGGATGAAGGCCTGGGCGATATTGCCGGGGAAGCTGAGGACGGAGCACATATTCACGCGGAATTGTTGGAACTGCATAAGGTGGATGTACTGCTGATTGATCTGCTGATGCCCCAACGAGACGGGATTCAGACAGTGCGAGCGCTTGAAGGAAGGTTCGAGGGCAAGATCGTCATGATCTCCCAGATCGAGTCGAAAAATATGATCGGAGAAGCCTATTCACTAGGCATTGAATATTATATTACGAAGCCGATTAACCGGTTAGAGATTCTATCTGTTCTGCGGCTGGTGAGCGAAAGGCTTCGGATGCAGCAATCCATCGCAGATATTCAGCGGACATTGCAGGGATTGTCCGGTTTGAATTCTACCGAACGTGCTGCGGCTCCGGTTCCGGACAAAACAATCACGACTGCAGGACATTTCCTGCTGTCCGAGATGGGCATGATCGGCGAAGCGGGCAGCAGGGATCTGCTGGACATGCTGGAATATCTGGAGCAGGTAGAGACAGATGAACATAAGCTGTCCCCCTATACGTTCCCATCCCTCAAAGACATCTTCCAGAATGTAGCGATACGTAAACTGGGAGAAGATGCCTCTCTCGCAGAGGTGAACAAGGAGATCAAGGCATCTGAACAACGTGTCCGCAGAGCCATCTTCCAGACTCTGAGCCATGTGGTTTCTCTGGGATTAACGGATTATACACATCCCAAGTTCGAGAACTATGCATCCAAATTTTTCGATTTCACCGAAATTCGCAAGAAAATGCTCGAGCTGCAAAACAATGTGGAGCCTTCCTTGTCCCAGACACGCATTAATACAAAAAAGTTCGTGCAGGTTCTATACTTGGAAGCTAAACGATTACTACATTAAACAGATGCAAGATGGATACGATGCAAAAACAAACGGGCATGAATATTACGCCGGTAGGATACCGCCTCTTCAACTGAGGCTGTCCATACCGGCTATATTCATGCCCGTCTGTACGATCAAGCGTTACAATCTATGTGATTTGTTCCATGTATAAAATTAAAATCGCTTTGGATTCAGGCCCGTGAATGGTTTCGGCTAATTCGGTTATACTCATTAATCAATTCATCCAATGCCATAGACTGCCGAATCACATCGGGATGCCCAAGACCACCCTTGTTATGCTCTACCAGCATATGAAGGTTATGTCTGGCCTTCTCTATTTTATTTTTCAAATCCAAACTCATAACCATGACCCCTGATACCTCCTTATTCTGTGAACCATTTTAGTTTTTCCTGTCAATCTATAGTTGGATTAACATATGGCATAGGAGACAAGGATGTTTTGTATTCTTCTCCAAATTTTGATAAAGATTATTTTATCACACTAGAGCTTATCCGAAAATGGCTGATATGACGCAATTTTAGTGGTATTGTTGAGGGTTGGATTCTAGTGTCTAGCCTCATCATTCACCGCCAGAACGGATTGTGTCGTAAATGTGTATATTGAAAAAACAAAAGTCTATTGACTTAAAAGGTAATAAAATCCCTTTCCATAACGGGGCCATTCAGGTACAATAGGGCGATGTGTGTGTCCGGACCCGGCGGATACAAATGATGTAATTTAGAGGACGGCCAACGACGGCCATTGATCCTGATTTGATATTATTGGAGGCTTATCATCACCATGCAGACCGATTCACAGACTAAAGTCAAAATTGTTAACGCCGATCCCAGCGCAATGGGATTATTTGGGTTGGCTATCGTAACCCTGGTCGCTTCTTCCCAAAAGCTTGGCATTACAGAAGGACTTAGCTACGCTATTCCTTGGGCGATCTTCCTGGGTGCCTTTGCCCAGCTATTCGCATGCATTCAAGATTCCAAACGTAACAATACCTTTGGCACAACGGCTTTTGGCGCGTACGCATTCTTCTGGTTCGCCATGGCTGCCAACTGGATGATCAAAATGGGCGTATTTGGCTCCACTCTTGCTGAACAGGCCGATGGCAAGCAGCTCGGATTTGCTTTTGCCGGATACCTCGTATTCACCCTGTTCATGACGATCGGTGCTATTGAAGCGAATAAAGTATTGCTTATCATCTTCATTCTGATTGACTTCCTGTTCCTTGGCTTGACCTTTGACGCTTTCGGCGTAGCTCCTCACATTTTCCACACCATTGCAGCATACGCTGAACTGGCGATCGGAATTGTGTCCCTGTATGGTACAGGTGCTTCGGTACTGAACGCTCACTTCGGTTATGCGTTCTTGCCGATCGGCAAACCGTCCGGCATTTTCAAACCCAAGGCTTAATATACAGCAGTAAACCGCCAGCGCGCCGGTCCGCGCCTGGCGGTTTTTTTGCAGTCCAACTTCATTTGAATATGTATCTGACCGACACCTATACTAGGGATAATAGATCAAAATAGACCCTACAACACATGAAATAAAATGTCACAGCAGCCATACTGTAAGGAGGAAAAAAGCATGAGAGAGATACCGAAACCAACGGAGATGGATCAGGTGGAGAAAAAATATGTACGCGAAACACGTTGTTTCAAGACGGCACGGGTGTTCCCAACCGATGTCAACAATCATAATACGTTATTCGGCGGCAAGCTGATGTCCTACATCGATGATATTGCATCCATTGCCGCTTCCAAGCTATGCCGGGTCAATACCGTAACGGCTTCAACCGACTCTGTCGATTTCCTGTACCCGATTAATCCAACGGATTCGGTTACGCTTGAATCGTTCGCGTCCTGGACAGGACGAAGTTCCATGGAGATTTTTGTGAAGGTGATTCGAGAGGATCTGAAGACCGGAGAGAAGAAAATTGCAGCGACAGCATTTCTGACCTTTGTGGCCTTGGACGAAAATAATCGCAAACTGATCGTACCCCGCATTATCCCGGAGACGGAAGAAGAGAAGAAACTATACGAGACCGCTCCGGATCGGGCGGCCATGCGGAAACAACGACGGGAAGAGAGCAAGAAATTCGCTGACTTCCTGACCGTTACTTATCCTTGGGAATAAACACACGCTAAACCATAACAAGATTGAACACCAGCATTACATTATCTGGACGATGCCGGATAGATGGACACCGCTCTGCTATCCGGCAGTTCACCACCCATGGAGACACACCACTGCTGATAGAGACGATATGCTGCACCACTCTCCAGCAATCCCTGACAAGTATATATGCCCTCTTCGATGGAATTGACACGCCCCGCCGCGTACAAGCGGAAACCTCCATTTAACAAAACCTGATTCACAAAAGCAATATGACCCTCACCGCTTAACACGCTTTCCGCCACTTCAAGCTGCTTCGCAGCCGTCCAGACCAGTTCCGGCACGGGCATATCCAGTTCATAGGCTGCAGGATCAACCAGTTCCAGCTTCATATCGCCGTCTTCCACGGCGTATACGCGGGTTGGCCGATCAATATACAGATCCTCAGAACCTTCCATCCCCTGTACAACATAAGCACGACGATAGTTAAACCGGGTGAGCAACTTCGCAATCCGATCCAGAAAGGTATTATGAAATACACCAAACACCAAATACGCTGAATGGTTATAATCAATCAGTTTCTCTGCTGTGTTAAACACCGTTCGAAAACCCAACTCTTCCCGTAACGGACGAAGCTTACGGAGAGGTGCGCACCAATCCTCGGAAGACACGTACATGACACCCGAACGCAATGCAGCGCTCCGGGCATCTTCCCGATCCATCTTGTGTGTATCAATTCCCACTTCCTTCAAAAGTACCGACAACGTGACGCCCCACTTGGGTGGTAAAGGATCACTCCCGTGCAAATTCACCGGCAACCCGGCCGCCGCGAGTACAAATGCAACCGGAAACGTGGCTATGAACGACTTTGTCCGTCCATCATAAGGACCCGCACAGTCCAATCCATCCTGAAATATGGAGAAACGTTCCGCACTGTTACGACAAGCATGAACAAAGGCTTCCAGTTCCTCGACATTTTCCATTTTCATACGTTCAGCCATTAGAAACGCAGCCGTCTGGGCAGGGGAAACCTCCTGTTTCAGGATTTTCTCTGCTACGGTCAGTGCCTCTGTATAATTCAGATCACGCGAGCCTCGTTTCCCACGTCCGACCTCTCGGAGTATCTGAGACATATCCATGGAGAATCCTCCTTCCAATTAAGACTGGAGCAGTTGATGGGCCTTCACAATCGCTGTGGCTACATCGACCATCCGTTTGCGTTCATCCATCGCTTTCTTGCGTAACAGGTCATAGGCTTCGGCCTCCGAGATCTGCTTCAGATCACTAAGGATAGCCTTTGCCATATCAATCCACTTCCGATCCTCCAGCCTGGATTGCAACTGCTTCCGTTCCTGCTCCCACTGTTTGCGTTCCATGTAGCGCCTGGCTGCAAAGTGAAGAGTCCAGTGAATCTCGGGCCCGGTCATGGATGGTGTAAGTATTCCATCAAATGAAGTTTCGACCTCGCAGGACTCTGCGGAGGAAGAGGCTGTATCTGGCGCGCACCACCAAAGCAGCGGTGAATCCGACTTCCCCTTTCCCAGGCAGTTCACCCAGTACTCCACATCAGCCAGCGACAGATGCAAAATGGACGCTTCGGCCGCACGAGCTAACTTCACCGCTTCCGCCTCACTGCCCGCCACCTGTACATGGTACCCGTTTGCTCCCAGTAGCCTTTCCGGTGTCAGAGGGATTGCATCGGATGAGGCAGCTATCGTTGGTTGAACACGGATGACCAATAAAGATCGCATGATGGATCAATCCCTCCCTATTGCGTATAATCAGAGTCCACATCATTTAAGACGTTAATACATGAAAGCAATAAACATGTTACATTACCTAACAAAAATTAAGTAGTGACGATTATGCGTCTTATTTTTAACATTAGAATGATCTTTTCATGCCTCATCATGTTGCAATAAAAAAGGGTGAAACACTATACATGGCACCTTTTCTACAGTATTTATCGTATCCAGCGCGCTATCGTTATCTAAATCCTTCAAACTAAGAAGATATACTCCTAAAACTTCGTCGTCCATTCGATATTCCAATAAACTCATGTAAACATAATTAACTTTAAATTTCAAATACTTTTTTGTGTTAACTATATTGACATGGTTAGATCGATCTTTTATAGTTAAACCATAACAACTCCATATTTGAATCGATCACAGTTACAATGGCGTAGCTGGTTGAAACGGCAATGAAGCCTGTTTTGCAATCTCGGAGCAAGGGATGCGTATGTATATGCGCAGTCCTCCGAGGCATAACAGGCTTTTTCGATTTTAGAGACAAGGTTTCGAGGCAGTTCGCAGAATGGACCTAAGGGGGCTAATCATAATGAGTACAACGAAAAAACTGGTGCTGGTCGGCAATGGCATGGCGGGAATCCGCACAATCGAACATATCCTTAAGCTTGCTCCACACGCTTATGAAATTACAGTCTTCGGCGCAGAGCCGCATCCCAACTACAACCGGATCATGTTATCTTCCGTACTGGCTGGCGGAACATCCATCGAAGATATCGTAATCAATGAGTGGAGCTGGTACGAAGATAACGGTATTCGGGTGTACCCGGGTGACCCGGTCGTTCAGATCGATACCAAGCACAAGGAAGTTGTATCTCAGAATGGTGTACGCGCAGCCTATGATGAGCTGATTATGGCAACCGGTTCACAAGCGTTCATCCTCCCACTTCCCGGCGCTAACAAGGAAGGCGTTATCGGATTCCGAGATATTAAAGACTGCGAGACCATGATGCAAGCATCGCAAAAGTATCGCAAAGCTGCCGTCATTGGAGGCGGATTGCTAGGACTGGAAGCAGCGCGGGGGCTGCTCAATCTGGGCATGGACGTCACAGTCATCCATATTAACGGTCATCTGATGGACCGCAATCTAGATCTCCCGGCAGGCCTGATGCTCCAGAGGGAGCTTGAAGAGCAGGGCATGAAGTTCCTTTTGAACAAACATACCGAAGAAATCACAGGCAAACAACGGGTAAAAGCCATTCGTTTCACTGATCAAACGGTACTTGAAGCGGATCTGGTTGTCATGGCTGTCGGGATTCGTCCGCAGATTGAACTGGCTCGCAATACCGGCCTCGATGTGAATCGTGGAGTCATTGTAGATGATTATATGCATACCAGCATCCCTGGCATCTCTGCCGTTGGCGAATGTGCAGAACACCGCGGTATTGCCTACGGACTGATTGCTCCATTATATGAACAAGGTATGGTACTCGCAAAACGCCTGGCTGGCGCGACAACTGAAGGCTATGAAGGTTCAGTCACTTCTACCAAGCTGAAAGTATCCGGTGTGGACGTATTTTCTGCCGGACAATTCAAAGACGCTGCGGACACTCGCAGCATTCGTATTCAGGATGACGTTGATGGTGTGTACAAAAAGATGGTCATCAAGGATGGGCAGCTCATTGGAGCTGTATTGTTCGGGGATACCACGGATGGCGCATCGCTGTTTTCCCTCATTAAGAGTGGTGAGAACATCAGTGGTCGGGAGAAAGAAATTTTGCTCGGTGTACCTTCCGGTGGTTCAGGCTCAGGTCCATCTGTCGCGGAACGCATGGCAAGTATGCCAGATGACGAGATTGTCTGTGGTTGTAACGGTGTTACCAAATCTTCCATCGGGGACGCTGTTCTGAATAAAGGCTGTAATACACTCGGTGCAATCAAGTCGTGTACCAAAGCTTCCGCTTCTTGCGGTGGGTGCAAACCTATTATCGAAAACCTGCTCACATATTATGCCGGTGATAATGTAGGTGAACAGACCAAAGAAGGCATCTGTGGCTGCACATCCTATGATCGGGATGAGATTGTTGCACAGATCAAGGAAATGGGTCTCAAAAGCGTTAAAGAAGTCATGAACGTTCTCGGGTGGAATGAGCCAGAAGGTTGTTCCAAGTGTCGTCCTTCCCTGAACTATTACCTCGGTATGATCTGGCCGGCTGAATATGCAGATGAGCGTGTATCCAAATTCACCAATGAACGTTATCACGCCAACATCCAGAAGGACGGTACCTATTCCGTTATTCCACGGATCTATGGTGGTGTCACATCCCCGGCGGAATTGATCAAGATTGCGACTGTCGCAGAGAAATACGATGTGCCATTGGTAAAATTCACGGGTGGACAACGACTCGATCTGCTCGGTGTACAAAAGGAGAACCTGCCGAAGATCTGGGAAGAGCTCGATATGCCTTCCGGTTTCGGTTATGGCAAGGCGCTGCGTACAGTGAAGACTTGTGTAGGTAACACGTTCTGCCGATTCGGCACACAGGATTCCATTGAGATGGGTATTCGTCTGGAGAAAAAACTCGACAAAATGGTGGCTCCAGCCAAAGTGAAGCTCGCTGTCTCCGGATGTCCGCGGAACTGTGCTGAAGCGACTATCAAGGATCTGGGTGTTGTCGCCATTGATGGCGCTTGGGAGATTCATGTTGGCGGTAACGCGGGAGTCAAGGTTCGTGCAGCCGAGTTGCTATGTACGGTGAAGACCGATGCGGAAGTGGAAGAGTGGACTTACTCTTACCTGCAATATTATAGAGAGAATGCAAAATGGAATGAGAGAACAGCGGCATGGATTGAACGGGTAGGTCTGGATCATGTGAAGAAAGCATTGGCTGATCGGGATGTACGTCTCGCTCTGGTAGAACGTCTGGAAGTTACACTGGGTCACACGGTTGATCCTTGGAAAGAAATCATTCAAGACGAGAAATTACGTAAAAACTTCACCCCACTGTCCGGTGCCGAGCCGGTAACCCACTAGAAGAGGAGGAACAGCGATGAACAAATTCCGAATTGGACACCTTGCAGATATTGATGAAAAGGGAGCACGGACCTTCCTGATACAGGATACCGAAATTGCAGTCTTCAAACTGAGCGACGGAAGTCTGCACGCCGTCGAGAATCGCTGCCCTCACAAGGGCGGCAAGCTGTCGGAAGGCATGGTGTGCGGGACATCAGTTCATTGTCCTTTGCATGATTGGAAGATTGATCTGCGTAGCGGTAAGGTACACGAGCCGGATGAAGGCTGCTTGAATACCTACAAAACAGAAGTAGACGGCAACAGCGGAGAAATCTTCATCACAATTGCGGGTTAAAGGCTAGAGATACCCTGACATCAAGGAGGCGTGCGCTATGGATTTTGTTAAACCTGCAGAAGTGCTGCAATCGATGCTCGAAGCTGGTGAGAGCAAAGCCAGAATGAATCGGGTACAGATGCTGATCCGCGGTTTTCTGGCGGGGGCTATCCTTGCCTTTGCAACCACACTGGCATATACCGCTGTATCTCAAACTTCCGTTGGTTTGGCAGGTGCACTGATATTCCCGGCGGGATTTGTCATCATTATTCTGCTGGGCCTTGAATTAGTGACAGGAAACTTTGCGATGCTTCCACTTGCAGTGTTGAAACGCAGAATTACATGGATGGATATGCTCCGGAATTATTTTTGGGTGATCACAGGACATCTGCTCGGATGTGCATTCTATGCTCTCTTATACGGCTTGACCATTACCAAGATGGGTACGGATATGAGCAACCCTCTAATTCAAACGCTGATCCAGACCAGTGAAACCAAAACATTGGGATATCAGCACTTGGGTGGGGCTGGCATTGTACTGGTCACCATCAAGGCCATTCTATGTAACTGGATGGTCACACTCGGGGCAGTGATGGCAATGACGTCCACTTCTACACTGGGCAAAATCGTAGCGATGTGGCTGCCCATTACCATATTTTTTGCTCAGGGATTTGAGCATGCTGTGGTAAATATGTTCGTCATTCCGGCAGGCATGATGCTTGGTGCACAGGTCAGTCTCGCTGACTGGTGGCTGTGGAATCAGATCCCGGTGTTGGTGGGCAACCTCATTGGCGGAGCTGTATTTACAGGCCTCGGTCTGTATGCCGCTCACCACTGGGGAAATCCGGTGAAGCTCTCGTCCAAACTGGCAACCATTCAGGGTGGTCGTTCAGGATTAGCAAGTACCGATGCTGCACCGAAACTGGGGACACGATCATGAGCAGGGGCCTGGTTAGTATTGTTGGCGCTGGTCCTGGAGATCCGGATCTGATTACGGTAAAAGCCCTGAAACGTATTCAGTCCGCAGATGTCATTATGTATGATCGGCTTGTGAATGATCAATTGCTCGCTGAGGCTCGTGAAGGAGCACTCCGTATTTACTGCGGCAAGGCTCCAGGCCTTCACTCCATGAGTCAGGAGATGATTGGACGAATGCTTGCTGCGCATGCAGCAGAAGGCAAACAAGTTGTACGACTCAAGGGTGGCGATCCGTTCATCTTTGGCCGTGGTGGTGAAGAAGCGCTTGTGCTGGCTGAAGCAGGGATTGCATTTGAGATCATTCCTGGCATCACTTCAGCTGTAGGTACATCCGCTTCATCCCTTATTCCGTTAACCCATCGCGGGGTTGCTTCATCCTTCGCATGTGTCACGGGAACCGGCAGTGATGGAAGTGTATCTTCGGTCCGCTGGGATCTACTCGCTCATAGTGTGGACACACTGGTCATCTACATGGGCATTAGCCAACTGCCCCAGATCCAACATGAATTGCTTCACCATGGCAAAAGTGGACACACCCCTGCGGCTTTAATCGAACGGGGAACCACTTCGGAGGAACGGATTATTACCGGCACACTTGCCGAACTCCATTCCCTCGCCCTGTTACATCAAGTGAATAATCCGGCATTGATTATGGTCGGAGAGTCCGTTCTGATCCGCGAACAGCTGCTTCAGATGCAACAGGCCGCGAACGCCTCCATGACAGGATAATCGAATTGGATTTCTTCATCTATATCAATTGAACTAAACATTTACACAAAACGGAGAGGACAGAAACGACCTGAAGAAGCAGAGCGTTCGCCTTTATCCCCGGATTTACCCTTTATAAAAGGAATCAAAAAAATCTGGGGATAACAGCGATCGGAAGGTTGTTCTGTCATCGGTGTGTGCAGTGTAAATATTCTTTAGTTCAATTGATATAGAACAAAACTCTCATTCGACCTTTAATCCAACAGCATACGCTCGTGAATAGTCCGACCCTTCTGCCCTGGTTCAATCAGCAGACGGGTCGGTTTGATGTTAATCAGCGCTGTAAGCTGCTCTCCCATATAATGCGCTGAATACTTGAATCCAATCTCTGCCCAATGCATGATTACGCCTACCGTTGCAGATACCAGATAACTTAACATGATGTCGTAATTAATCGTCCACTTACTATCCTCGGTCACCAATACAAAATCTTCGGTTAGATACGTTCTAAACATATTGCACAGCCGGGAGCTCATATCTGAATGCATTGTTATTAATGCACGAAAGATATCCTGATGGGCTTCAATATATTCGAATACAGGCATCGTGGATGGCAGCAATACAGTCATGTCCACTTCTTTGAGCTGTGCGTATGGTTCTGCATAAGCTCGCCCCACTCCCTGCATAAAATCATCCAGAATGAACTGCAACAACTCCGGTTTGCCGGGAAAATGTAAATAGAAGGTTCCACGGTTGTAATCCGCCCGTTCCGTAATATCCCGGATTGTGAGGGCATCCGCTCCCTTCTCTAATATCAAAGAAACCGCCGCAGCGATGATCGCATCCTGCGTTCTTCGTGCTCTCCGGTCCTGAGGATGTTCAATGATCAACATTTTCGCCTCCTTTGTTCATTATTGTAATATAAATGAACACCGCTTACACCTCTGTCCGATAGCTGACATATGCGATGTCAATGATTATTGTCACATTGCTATGTATATCTTAACATTGAGACAGGAAAGATAGACGACAGGTTGAAACTTTTTTTGAGAAATACCTGCCAATAATGAATAAGGAGCGGATATATCATGAGTACATCTTATACACATACAGCCGTTATTACAGGAGCAGCCGGGGGCATTGGTAAAGAATTGGCACGCCGCCTTGCTGAGCGCAAAATCAACTTGGTTCTGGTGGACCTGAATGAAGAAGCTATCCAACAGACGATTACTGATCTGAACCTCGACACAGAGCACGTCATCGCCGTAAAAGCGAACGTATCCCAAGAAGCAGACGTGAAAAACTATGTGCAAAAAGCATTGGATGCTTTTGGACGAATCGATTATTTTGCTAACAATGCCGGGATTGAAGGTCCAACAGGACTGATCGAAGACCTGAGTGTTGAAGCACTCGACACCGTATATAACGTCAACATTCGTGGGGTATTCCTGGGTCTGCAAAATGTCATTCCAGTGATGAAAAAACAAAAATCAGGTGCGATTCTCAATACCTCTTCCCTCGCGGGTCTGATGGGTGCACCTGCTGTATCTCCATATATTATGTCCAAACATGCCGTGGTTGGTCTCACGCGTACCGCTGCAAATGAACTGGCACCTTATAATATTCGGGTGAACGCTGTATTGCCAGGCACAATCAACACACGTATGATGCGCCAGATCGAAGCTAATTCCGGTAACGTGGAAGACTACCAGTCCGCAACCGTGTCCGCCATTCCAATGGGTCGCTATGGTGAACCAGAAGAAGTCGCTGCGGTGATGAACTTCCTGTTGTCCGAAGAAGCATCCTATGTAACAGCTTCCCTCTACACTGTAGATGGCGGTATGATGGGTCAATAAGAAGTTGTAAACGTTAGGATTGATAGGGATTGCCTAAAAATCTCACCTTACAGCGATATCCAATAGGGATGACTGTAGGACAACAGATGAGTGATGCGATGAGGCTGTACGATAGGTCAACACTCATCGAGCTGCACCCATAGCGAGACTCGACATATGATTCGATATAGTGGTCCGGTCCGATAGAACTTCAAGTCCATCCTTAGAAAAGTTATACCGACAGGTGTTCCCGAAGGAATACCTGGTCGCTACAATCTAAAAAAGGCCTCAACACCACAGTATTGTGGAGTTGAGGTCTTTTTTATAGTACAACACTTGCCATGCATTAGGCTGCATCTGTGAGATTTCACTTTTAAAACAGCCATTAAACGCCTTGTTGCACCTTGTGGTAACTCTAAGTTACTCTAACGAACCTAGGGCACCTTATTTCGGCTAAAAGCGCTTATTTCCTGAACTAACGAATCTCAGACACGCTAATTCCGCGGAAATGCTGCAATTGCACCGAAAAGTCCTAAAATCCAGAGAATAACGTGTCTGAGATTCGTTACATTCCAAAACGAGCGAGAAATACCCGAATAGCGCGTGTGAGATTCGTTAGATTTTGCCCACACTTAACTTAATCGACGTATCCCGCGTGACCCTTGTCCATCAAGTAGTCCATCTCAGCATCCAGGATGCTTTCCACGGTCAACTCATCCAGCTTCACATCTTTACGACTAAGGATGTAGTCCGCCAGATCATCGCCGTCAATATCCACATCGTTACCTTTGGCATTTTCGTGCGCCTTGTTGATGTACGCTTGCTCATGCTTCAACACAAGAGCGATGTTCGCTTGGTTTGCCTTCGTTTTATCTGCAATATATTGCATCATTTCTTGTTCATTAATTGCATTTGCTTCTGCCACGTTCAGTTCATCTCCTTGATTCATACATACTGTTGCCATTGTAGCATAGGTTAACCCATTACAGGCAGAACTTATGCCTGAAGAACGATTATATAGCGGTAGCGAAGGTTAGTGTTGAGCCAAAACGTGGGTAGCATTTTTTCATACGCTGGCTCATCACTCCACCCCTACGACAACCGCACGTAAAATGTAGCACCCTCTCCGACCACGCTTCGAGCATACACCTCTCCTTTGTGCTGATCCACAATGGAACGAGCAATCGCCAGCCCCAGACCATGCCCACCATGTTTGCGGGCTCTTGACGAATCCGTACGGTAGAATCGATCGAAGATCCGATCCAGATGTTCGGGTGCAATGCCTTCACCTGTGTTGGATACGGCCAGCATGACATCATTATTCTGTTTCTGGAGGGTGACGTTCACCGACCCTTTGGGACCGGAATACTTCACCGCATTATCGAGCAGGATCAGAATGACCTGTTTGATCTGCTCACTGTTCCCATGAACCGTAAGATTCGGCTCAATGTTGTAATCAAGGGAGATGTTTTTCTCAAAAATAACGGCCTCCATCGGCAAAATAATACTCTCTACCGCATCACTCATATTAAACTTCGCATGAATCATCGTGGAGCGTGAGTCATCCATCTGTGTCAGATAGAGCAGATCATTCGTAAGTCCGGTCATGCGCTCGGTTTCCGACTTGATATAGTGCAGCCACTTCGCCTGATTTGCTATAGTATCCTCCTGATTCGCAAGCAGTACGTCAGCATTGGTATTGATGATCGCCAGAGGTGTCTTCAGCTCATGAGAAGCATCCCCGATGAATTGTTTTTGCTTCTCAAAGGCTTCTCTGACTGGTGCAATGGAACGATTGGCAAAATAACGGCTCAGGAAGTAGATCACAATCAACATGACCAGTCCGACAATAGCAAATGTATAGATCAGATTCGTCAGAATGCCTTGTTGTGCCGTCACATCAATAAATACGATCATATGCCCATCACCGCTCGGATCAACCACATAGGCCCAGTCCGTTCCATCCAGCGCGAATTGTCCAGTCTGCCGTTCCGAATCACCCACTTTATTCTGGTCAACCTTTTGCAGCGCCTCGGTGTAGAACGTATCTTCCATATCAAATCGGGAATGCGTATCCGTAATCTTCCACTGATCATCCGTCTTGATCATGAACGAAACGGAACGCGCCGGTGGGGAGTTTGGGTCACCTCCCGGTCCTCCATTATCACCACCCATGGCATTGGAGGGCAGCGACTCTGAACCTGAACCTGTACTAGAACCTGTACCAGAGCCTGCCCCCATCCCCCCATCTTCCCCACGTGGCATCTTGGATGAATTATAAGGACTGTGATAGAAATCAGATACCTTGTACAGCTCCATACTCGTCTCACGTTGCACATTTTGGTACGTAATTGTATAGATCGTCGCAAATGCCACCAGCATCATAATAGATATGGACACCAGGTTCACGATTAGGAATCGATTTCGGAGTTTCTTGAACATCAGGACGTCACCTCAAGCACGTACCCCACACCCCGAATCGTGTTAATGCGGACAGCAGAGTTCAGGAAGGTTAACTTTTTGCGTAAAAACGAGATGTACACCTCCACATTGTTATACTCCACTTCCGAATCAAATCCCCATAACTTCTCAATAATCTGCTCTTTGGAGGTAATCGCCTGTTTGCGGGCAATCAACAGCTCCAGCAGTTCATTCTCCTTCAGATTCAGTTTAATCTCCTTACCCTGAACGCTCAGCTTCAACTGGGTTGTATTAAGCTCAATGTCGCCAAACTTCAGCCCATCCTCGGGAACCACTTCGCCCTTCCGCCGTAAAGCTGCACGAATCCGGGCCAGCAGTTCCTCTGTGGCAAACGGCTTGGCGATATAATCATCGGCACCATAATCGAGGCCTGTGACTTTGTCCGATAGTTCACCTTTCGCCGTAAGCAGAATGACAGGGGTATGATTGCCTTCACTGCGGAGTTTCTTCAGGACGGTGATCCCGTCCATCTCCGGCATCATGATGTCGAGTAGTAACAGGTCGTAGATGCCGCTCTGCGCATAATCCAGTCCTGATCTGCCGTCGTGGACCATGTCCACGGAGTAATTGTTTTTTTTCAAAATCTGCGATACAGCCTCTGCCAAATGAACCTCATCTTCCGCAATTAATATTCTCATGCTCTATTCATTCCTCTGCTTGAATTATTTCTCTCAATGGACTTGTTTTATATGTTCTTATTCTATCAATTAAACCTTGAATCAATCTTAATTCATTTTGTGCATGCGCACTATTATAGGAAGGTAAAAAAATGTTAACGCAATGTAAAACCATTTAAGATTCATTCAAGGTTGGGGCTCTAAGATACAGACATGGAAGCAATACACGATGCAACAAAACATACAACCCACAGACGAAAGGACTGAGTCCCACATGGCTATTGAAGTATTCAACCGATATGAGAGCAAGTACCTTTTGACGGATGAGCAGTACGCACATTTCTACAATGACCTGCTGAAATACATGGAGCTGGATGCCTACAACAAGAAACATGAGTATTACTCCATCAGCAACCTGTACTTCGACACTCCGCAGGATTCGCTGATCCGCGCCAGTCTCTCCAAACCAAAATACAAGGAGAAGCTGAGACTGCGAGCTTATGGAATCCCTGAAGAGAACGCCAAAGTGTATCTGGAGATCAAAAAGAAAGTATTTGGCCTGGTGAACAAGCGCAGAACAGCATTGAAGCTGGATGAAGCTTATGAATTCGTCCGTTCGGGAGAGGCACCGGAGCTGGCGGATTACATGAACAAACAAGTTGTTGAAGAGATCAAATATTTCCTTCGGGTATACGATCTTGAACCAAAAGTGTATCTGGCGTATGAACGCAAAGCGCTCTTCGACAAGAACAGCCGCGATCTCCGCATTACCTTTGACACCAACATCCGCAGTCGCAGATACGATCTGAAGCTGGAACAGGGAGATTACGGTGAGCCGCTGGTGAAGGACGGTCGATGGCTGATGGAAGTGAAAGCCGAGAAAACCGTTCCGATGTGGCTGTCACAACTGCTGTCCGAACATGGACTGTACCGTACCGGATTCTCTAAATACGGCAACGAGTTCAGACATCTCGCGAGAACAACCAACCTGAATTACCAGACAGAGCGCATTCTTGTACCAGGTACCGATTTCAACCCATCCATAGAACAAGATAAAACGATTATAGAAAGAGAGCGTGTCCTATATGCTTGATTCACTGTTCAGTTCAGCCCTAACCGATACCAACCTGACGTTTAACAACGCTGTAATCACCATTGGTCTTGCCATCATTCTGGGGTTGGTCATCAGCCTTACCTACATGAAGACTAACCAAAACACATACTCCCAGAGCTTCACCTTAACGATGGTTGTTCTGCCCGTCATTGTCGCCATCATCATCCTGCTGATCGGCAGCAACATCGCTCGAGCATTCAGCTTGGCAGGTGCCTTCTCGATCATCCGATTCCGAAGTGCCCCTGGTGATCCAAAGGACATTGCTTATGTATTGTTCACGATGGCTTCCGGTCTGGCCTGCGGTGTAGGCGCTTTTGGATACGCGGTTCTGTTCACCATTATCCTGTGTGTACTGATGTTTGTCCTGAGTCGCTTCAACTTCGGCGGCAAGAAAAGTCAGCTGAAAACGCTGAAAGTCACCATTCCCGAAAACTTAAGCTATGAAGAAGCTCTTAATGAAGTGTTCCATAAATTCAACGTACCTTTTGATCTGAAAAAAATCAGAACGACCGAACTCGGCAGTCTGTATGAGCTGGTCTACAGTGTAACCATTCACGAAAGTGTTAGCCAAAAAGAATTCCTCGATGCCATCCGTACCCGGAACGGCAACCTGGATATCTCGTTAACCATGAGTCCAACAACGGAATATTAATTTTTAATTCGAAGGGAACGATCTAATATGAAGAAAAACATGATAACAGGCAGCAAACTTTGGTCCATCGCCATGATTACCAGCCTACTCGCAGCATGCAGTGCACCAGCAACGACAAGCACAACCGCCAATGCCGCAACATCAACGACAGGAACAACCAAAACGGTATCTTTCAGCGAGCAAACTTCTGTAAAATACGCGGATCTGGTCTCTCTGGACGCTGACGATACCAACATTAGCTGGAGTGAGGCAGATTCCACAGCGATTAAGCTGAATGGCACAACTGCAACGGTGACCGGTTCGGGTGCCAAAGCAGCGAATGGTTCGGTAACCATCACCGAAGCAGGCACTTATGTACTTAGCGGTGAGCTAACGGATGGCCAGATCGTGGTTAACGTTGCCGATAAGGGCACTGTACATCTCGTATTAAACGGAGCAACAATTCATGATAACGACAGCGCCGCGATCTACATTCAGAAGGCTGGTAAAGCGGTGATTACGCTAGAAAAAGGAACCAAGAATACGGTTTCCGATGGTAAAACATATGTGTACGCCGATGCTACGACAGACGAGCCCGATGCTGCGATCTTCAGCAAAGCGGATCTTACATTCAACGGTGCAGGTCAATTGACCGTCACAGGTAACTATAATGAAGGTATTACGAGCAAGGATGATTTGAAAATCATTAGCGGTAGCATCAGTGTCAAAGCAGCCGATGACGGCATCAAAGGTAAAGATATGGTTGCAATTCAAGCGGGCACCATTAGCATTGAAGCCGAAGGCGACGGTATTAAATCAACCAATGACACAGATACCACCAAAGGTTACGTTGCTATCGCAGGAGGTACCTTCGATATCCAAAGTGGTAACGACGGTATTCAAGCCGAAACCGCACTCGTGGCGGATGGCGGCACATACAACATTGTAACGGGTGGTGGTAGTGCCAATGCACCAGCCAAAGTAGAAGAAGGTCCGTTTGGCGGCGGTGGCGGTGGATGGGGTGGCGGCACACCTCCAACGGATATGGGCACACCACCAGATGGCGAACCTCCTGCGGATATGCCGGAGATGCCTACTAACAGCGGTACGAATGCAGGTGCTAATACGAACGGTGCAACAGCATCCAGCTCTACTAACACAACAACAACGGATAACAATGCTGATGCGGACACTGCAACAACAGCTACTGAGTCCACAAGTGCAAAAGCACTCAAAGCAGGTACAGACCTGACGGTTAATGGCGGTACGTATACCATTGATTCCATGGATGATTCCCTGCACAGCAACAATAACGTGACAGTTAACGACGGAACATTCAACATTGAATCCGGTGATGACGGCATTCATGCCGATCAGGCCCTGACGATTAACGGCGGAACCATCACGATTGCGAAGAGTTATGAAGGACTTGAAGGTGCAATCATCACCCTGAACGATGGGGATGTGGATGTAACGGCATCCGATGATGGCGTAAATGCTGCAGGTGGCGAGACGGAAACAGCTGCGAATACAACGGCAAGTACAGATAGCGCGACTACAGCAACGGATGCCGCAACGACATCCAACATCTCTGTAACCGAAACAACAGGCACAACATCGACTACCGATCAGGCATCCCAAGGTACAACTGCTAATCAGCAAGGACGTGGACCGGGCGGTATGGGTGGTGCAGCAGCAAGCAATAACGAGTTCCACATTAACGGCGGCTCCCTCACTGTGAACGCAGGTGGTGACGGGCTGGATTCCAATGGTTCCATTGACATGACTGGCGGAACGGTTATTGTGAACGGACCGACGAATAGCGGCAACGGAGCATTGGATTATGACGGCACATTTGAAATCAGTGGTGGATACTTGGTAGCTGCTGGCAGCTCGGGTATGGCACAAGGAACATCTGATGCATCTACGCAAAATACCATTGTGATGACGTTCCCTGCAACGCAAAAAGCTGGAACACTTGTACATGTACAAGATAGCGAAGGCAACAACATCCTGACCTTTGCACCAGCAAAAGATTATCAAACCGTGGTTGTCAGCTCACAGGATCTTGCAAAAGATGGTTCCTACGTGATCTACTCCGGTGGTACATCTACAGGTAAAGCCGTGGATGGACTCTACACAGACGGTACCTACAGTGGCGGAACTCAAGTGGTTGCCTTCCAATCGACCAGTAATGTGACTTGGGTGAATGAATCTGGTGTAACCACTGCCAATACAGGTATGGGCGGTCCTGGTGGCGGCGGTGGACAAGGCGGATTCGGAGGCGGCAGAAACAGATCCCAATCCGGTACAACATCCGACAGCACAGGCACTACCGATTCTGCAAAGTAATATGTGCGGTAAGCAATAATCAAGCAATCTCTTGCCCCAACTCAAAGGCGAGACAAAAAGGCTCCGAATCACTTCATAGTGAGTTCGGGGCCTTTTTCGCATCCTCGTTCCTACGTGGTTTCTGCATTACTATGATATGGAGCACACTCTTTCATCCATTAACGTTATGGCAGAAGGCTTACAGCACTCCAGCTGAGCAAAAACCTGGTGATCACTTTCCTGTTCTTTTCTTTAAAAGGAATACACATACACCTTGGTGCGCAAGGCATCTCGACATGTTATTGTGCGTAGCGGTTCCTTACCCGGCAGCGCAAAACAGACACTAATCACCTTGGCACCCGGCGGAAGCTCTCGACTGAACTTGTCCAAAAGCTTAGTCATGGCTCCCGGGAATAGATAACAGATCACACAATCCGCATGTTCATAGGAACTGGTGTAGATATCCCCGCGCATGAAGCGCAGCCTGCCCTTGAGAGAGTGTTTGTTTCCCTTGGCTCGACGTAAGCGAACACTGTGATAGGCAATTATTTGGGAAGACCATAAGGGGATTCTCGAATTCTCAATCCCGGTCAGCCTTTTGCCAGGACAGTGCCTTACAACATCCAACCCCAGTGTACCCCATCCGGAGCCGGCTTCGAGCACATCCCCGTACCCCGGAATACGGTTTACCTCTTGAATGACCACCTGCCTGACACGGCCGGATGTGGGCATCGGGGAAATTCCGTTTTTCCAACTCACAAGTACGATGGATATGACACCGATCAATGTCACCACAGCAATCAACCATGGAATCAGGTAAATGATGAACATGAACTCATCCCTTTGTTATCACTCATTCATTCAGGCACATGAGACTTCATATATACACCCTTTTTATAAACGGACTTAATGGTAAAGTGTACACCCAACTTACGATTCGTCCGATAGATTAAGGAGTTAATCTCGTCAATCCCTACCGCTTCACTCTCCAGCATGCTCCGCTCCGGCCACACCTGAGCCACAATCTGTTCCCTTGTCACAAAGTGGTCCAGTTGACTATACAGCAGCTTGAACAGCTGATACTCCTTCTTGGACAGCGGAATCTCCACTTCACCGATCTGTACGGTTTGCAGGTGATCCTGTAACCGTACACCCTCACCCAGCAGATCCGACACCCGATATTCCCTTGTCTCTCCAAGATCACCTTCCGTGCAGAGCTGGATCAGTCCGTTGACCAACGTCAGGCTATCGCCCTCGCTAAACGGATATTTCTCATAGGGAACGAGGCGCTGCCCGTTCAGTTCGGTACCATTTTTGCTATCCAGATCCTCGATCCATAACTGTTGCTGTACATCATAATGAATGCGGCAATGCCGCTTCGATATCATCTGATTATAAACAGACAAGTCCAATTCACTACCGCCTGTGTAACGTCCCACCGTAATGGATCGACCCTGGCTTACATAAGCGAACGAGCCGTCACTTTCCTGCCCTGGCGTACGAATGACGATTTTTGCCGTCTCCCGCATATTATTCTCCCACCTTCAACGATCACTCGATCTCTATATACATATCTTCAACAATAATGATAAAATCATCAGATTTGTTCCATTGTTTGAACCGCTATAGTTCATTATAGTGGTATACAGGAACGATTTATGTTCGGTTCTACTCACTCTACTATACCAGACGTTGTGCTTTTTTTCTCATGACGGCCGGATGTCTACTTTAGCTCATTCAACAAGAGAGGTACCTTCTAATGAACAAAAAAAACATTTTCATATACGTATTGCTCGCCTTTGCCCTGTCCATGACATTAACCGTGCTCTCCCGTATGAACGATGATGGCGGAGAATCACTAAAAGGCACATCGGCTTCCGAAACCTCATGGTTACAAATGAAGATCCAGCCCTAGTCTACTCTATTATAACGTGATCTCGCCGCAAAACGTTTCACGAATGTCATATTAGGCTAAGCCATAGACTCACATCAATAAGGCCCCAGATTGCTGGTAACAGCAGCCCGGAGCCTCATTTTAATACAAAAAATCTATATTACACGACTTATTTCTCAAAGCGAAGTGAAGTGGACAGCGGACATTCCCACCATCTCACCCACATTCACGTCATTGCCGCTTCTTTCTCGCGCCGAATTTCCTCCAGCCATACACAACAAGAGCTACAGGGCCAGCGAACCATAACAACTGCCAAAGCATAATTTTCAGGTCGAATCCCATTTCAAGAATCACTCCTCCGATAATCGCAAAGGTAAATACAGTCGTTCAAAACCCAAATTAATCTTGGTCTTCCTCAGGCACATCCGCTTCGTCGCCAGGCTTCGCTGTCACTCTGGACTGTACTTCCTCCATCCGGCTGGACACCTTCTGATACAGGTAAGAGATCCCAAGCAATAGTACGCCAAAGCTGAAATAGGCAAAGATTTTGCTGCCCGAGGTAAGCATCCCCACATCATAGAACACCATCTTACCCGTGGCGAACAACGTTAGTCCTAGGCCCAGACGCCGAATCATGACATATTTTCTCCGGAATCCATAGGCAATATAGAGAATCGCCAGCAGCAGATAGATCAGGCTGAACATCAGCCCCACATCGCCCCATTGGAACTGAATTGTGAGGAAGACGGTGATGACACCCAGCAGATACACCCCTGCGATAACCGGGTACCATTCAATGCTCTTGAACTGCCCGCGGATGCCGGCAATCAGCAGATCCCTTCCTGCAAAGAATACCCCTACGTTAAAGATAATTAACACCAGTAAACCAACAATCTCCGCCGCTGTATGCTGCTGAACTTCCGGCTGAAGCGCTGGCATGGTTAAGGTTACGGCTAATGCAATACAGCAGCCAATAGCATGCAGGAAGGTGGTATACACCTGCACGTATCGATCACGCAGCAGCTTCACTTTGTTCAGTCCATAGGCCAATGCAATGGTGAGCGCTGCGAACATGAGTAACTTGTAGAACATGTATAACAGGAACGTCCCATCGACAGCTCTGGTATACAATTCATTTGACTCATACAGCACGTATAACCACAGATTCGCAAGTGTCACATACTTGAATCCGTTCAGGAAGCCAAGCTCCAGCGGGCTGTAATTAAATCTCTCTCTGGAAGATGAGTTGCTGTGAACTGCCCAGGCATAATACAGTGTAATCAGCAGGGTCCCCAGCGTAATGCTGGAGTATTTTAACATAAAATAAGAACGTTCCCCGATGAAGAATAGCGCCAGCAGATCGTAGTACACAAAAGTGATTAGACATAGAAGAACGATGCCCCATCCGGCACGTTCCACCGACTTGAGCCGTTTCAGATGTCCAAGCGTAACCAGCAGAACCCCTTCGATTAACCAACCCATCGATAACCACTTGGCCCCGAATTGGAACGGAATAATCAGAATGGCAAAGGTCAGGGAAGTGACATAGAAGAGTAATATCGTCTGTTTCTCCTGAGCCATATGGCGCTGGACGAATCGTGCGAGGCCCAGATAAACCACGCAGAAGATCAACGCCAGCAAGCCCTGAGCATCATTCCAACCCGCCACATCAAATAACACGTATAACATCAGACAGCTGATGCTCGTATTCATGGCGAGTAGAGCGAAATCCCACCAGGTTAACTTCATTCGGTGTTTGAACGGATATGCCAGCGTAATGCCCAGATATAATGCAAACGTCACAATGGAATACAACATGCCAATTTTCTCACTTGGCGACAGCCATAAAAGGATGAGCATGGATGGTGTGTTGAACAGGAAACTGATATAGTGCACCACTGGCCACCGTTTTCCAAACGAAATGAACACAATAATGCCGTTTAAGAGCAGCAGATAGATCATGGCTACATAGACAGCAGGGCCTTCAAGCCCGAACGAGAACATGTAGGAGAATAACGGAAGATATCCGCCCACGAGACCTAGTGAACAGATGGTCTTCGATTGGTATCTCAAGGACAACAATACGGAGATTGCCGATACCAATACAGACAGGGCAAGTCCCGTATATAACCCGATAATATGCAGTAAAAAGTAACTATAGAAGACGGAGCCGAACAATACGGATATCCCACCGCCGAGCAGCCCCATCGCAAACGTCTGCCTTTTGCGGCGGAACAGCCACTCTCCTCCAGCAAGCATCAGTGCACCGAGCAGGAAAAAGGCTCCGCTCTTCATCTCGTCATTGAACCAGGTCGAGTACGAATATTGGAACGCTGCTCCAACGCCCAGAATGAGGAGCAGGATGGCTACTTTGTTGATCCAGCTGAGTCCAATCTTCATCTCCATGCGATTCTGCTTGATCCGGCGTTGAATAGTCTCTTCGCTCAACCCTTCCTCCGCCATATGCTCATATCCACGTTCCATGTGCCCGCGTAGAGCCTCTTCTCTATCCCGTACAGCTCGTCTGTGCGATTCAATGCGCTCATTCACCTCTGCCGCAAGGTAAGCAATCCTCTCCTTCACCTCGTGGGAGTCCTCTTGCAACTCCTGTGCTGCCTGGTTATACAGCGCGTTCAGATTGGATTTGGTTCGATGTTCATGGAATGCAATTCGATCATTATGTACTGCTGTTTTCCCTTGAAAATAGGTCTCCATCTTCTCTCGGGATACGCGGATCAGATTCAGCTTCTCATCCAACATCTGTTCGGATAACGCCATACGAAGACGTGCATTCTCTTCTTCCATCTTGCGTGAGCGAAGCTCAAGCTGGTGCAACTTGAGTTTGTGAGCTTCATACTGTTCCTGTAACTGTTCATTCTTAACGATCAGGTCATCGGACTGGTATTCCTGGAGCAAGGCGTGATACTCCTTCGCCAGCTGTTTCTGCTGCTCCTGAACCTGTTGAAGCCGATCCTTAAACTCCTTCATGAGCTTCCTCCGTTGGTTGATGTTTAATCTTTTCCCTATATTTTACTATATGTATGCCATAAAAAGAGGTTTAAACATTAGATATATCTGTGCAATATTTCATCCGTAGGATCTCAACGCAAAAAAAGCCGGGAAGCAACAGCTTCGCCGGACTTATATTCATATGAGCATTTGCACAAGAATCGAGGCTTATGCCGCATCACTCGTCTCCGATTGGTCCGCTGACTCCGGTTCAATAATCTCGGTTGCATCCGGGTCTAGCCAACTGGCGATCATGCCACGCACATATTGCAGATCGTCCTCCGACAGATCGTAGTACCATGTGCCACTGCGCGTTGCGCCTTCCCCCTTCAGCATGTAATTGCTGATCGTGGGTGCACCGTCTTTCATATATAAGGACTCGGCAAATTTCACGATAAAGTCCGAGGTCATATTGGTTGTAAAATTCGATCCGGCAATCTGGATTACGTCTGGGATCTTGGTCAGATTTTTGACCTCCAGCGCACGATTCATGAAGGCACTTAAGAAAATCCGGTGACGCATCGTCCGATTGAAATCGGAATCTTCCCGGTAACGCACATAACCAAGCGCTTCTTCGCCGCTATAGATCGGTTTGTTCGCTTCAACAAACAGCTTCTCATGAATTTTGAGCTTGTTCTCAATATTTTTCTTGATCGGCAGTTCAACGCCACCCACCGCATCAACAATATCCTTGAGCCCGTTAAAATTAATCGCGGCATAGAAATCCACTTTGTTCCCCATCAAATTCTCCACCGTATCCATCGCCATCTTGGCTTCACCGTGGGCATATGCTGAGTTAATCTTTGACTTCACATCCCGGCCGACAATCTCGGTATAGGAATCACGCGGAATGGACAGCAGCAGCACTTTATTGTCTTCTGGACGCACGACGGAATAGATGATGGTATCCGAACGGCTTGGTTCGTTATCCCGTTGGTCAATCCCTAGCAGCAACAGCGAGAATGGGTCCGTATGTTCCACGACAGGGGCATCCTTATCGCCAGCTGGTTTAAAGGAGTCATCCAAGGCATCCTTCACTGTAGCTGATGCGAACAAATTAAAGGCAAACACGACGAGTTGCTTTTGATAAATAAATCCGAGCCCTCCCAACACAAGCAGCACACTTAGGGTGATGATTAATGGCTTCTTCCATTTCTTCTTCGGTTTCTTCGGCTTCCGTCTTGTTAAATGTGCGGCACTGTTTTCCATCATATCTCCTTTAATAACGGGTTCTTAGAATCATTTAACTATATTAATAACACGTTTTCAATAGATTACGTTATAATCTGCTATACAAATACGTGTTCAAAAAGTTTGGTTTTCAGTACCAAGAAGATGGAATGAAGCTAGAAATAGAGTAGCGGAGCGTAGGGAAAACTACGTGAGCAACGGACATTTCGGCTGAATTTCATATTCGATGCTGATGATGCCACCAGGCATCATTCGTAATCAAAAGTGGACTTTTTGAACTACCTCTATAAGATGTACATAAAGGGAGCGATGAATGATGGAGTATCGACGTTTGGGCAATAGTGGTTTGCGTGTGTCGGCACTGGGGCTTGGCACCAATGCATTTGGCAAACGCGCGGATGAAGCAGCTTCTACCCGCATTATTCATGCAGCGATGGATCAGGGCATCAACTTTATCGATACCGCCAATATCTACGCAGGCACGGAATCGGAACGCATCATTGGACAGGCTCTCACAGGTCGACGGGAAAACGCGGTGCTTGCTACCAAAGCCGGATTACCCCGGCATGATGGTCCTCATGGGCGGGGTTCCTCCCGCTACCATTTGCAACAAGAGCTGGAACATAGCCTGCGGCGTCTACAAACGGATTATGTCGATCTGTACCAGATCCATACTTTTGATCCGCATACACCGCTGGATGAGACACTGCGCACACTGGACGATATGGTCACTTCCGGCAAAGTCCGTTACATCGGAGCCTCCAACTACGCAGCTTGGGAGCTGATGAAAGCTTTAGGCATCAGTGAACAGAAAGGTTATGTGCGCTACATCTCCACCCAAACCAGCTACTCCTTGGCAGACCGTACACCTGAGCTGGAACTGGTACCGATGTGTCTGGATCAGGGTGTAGGCATTATCCCGTATTTCCCGCTGGCAGGTGGTATTCTGACAGGTAAATATAACGGACAGACCGGTGTACCCTCCGGTTCCAGAGCAGACACCGATCCGTCCTTCAACCGTTTCCTGCTGGAGCATAATATCCAACTAAGTGAACAAGTGAGTGCTAAAGCTGCCTCATATGGTTGCTCCCCGAGTGTGCTGTCGCTCGCATGGCTACTGACACGTCCAGCTGTATCCACAGTGATTGTCGGGGCTACACGCACCGAACAGCTGGAACATAATCTGGCTAGTCTGGACATGTCACTGCCTGATGAGCTGTTGGCCGATCTGGATCAAATCAGTGACTCTTTCCGTCGCCGCGAGCCATTTGCATCCTATCGAATCGATTGAGCAACCGAAATAGACCTCCCGACAAGATGAAGTCAGGAGGTCTATTTGTATTTTACAGAGGTGTTATAATTATTAATAATCAGAAAATTTTCCAGTTCCACTACATTCTGTAGTTTAATAAATTAAAAAAAGATATATTACGGATCAACTCTCCGTTTTTTGACGAAGAAACTCTTGCATGATCTCCATATATTCTTCCTTGCGATCATCCAAAGTTTCGAAGAATGCCTTGTCCGATTCCTCGACAAGATGGATTCCCTCCACAGCCAATCGGGTTCCTTCTTCCGTTGTTGTGATAATATTGGCACGCGTATCTGTCTGATGACGAGCGCGGGTAATTAATCCCCTTTTTTCAAGCGCACGTAGAACCTGAGAAGTCACGTTAACATCCACCTTGGCAAACTGAGCAATTTGAACCTGAGTAACTCCCTTGCCTTCCTCATCGTGTTCATTGAGCCATAAACAGGCGTGCAATAATACAAATTGAGGTTGTGTCAGTTCGAGGGGCTCCAGCACCCTGCGTACTTCCTTTTGCCACATGGCTGTAACCTGCCATAACAGATATCCCGGACTTTCTTGTGCGTTTTTATACCGTGAGCTTGTCATCTCATACCTCCATGATGTGCGACCTTATGCAACAGAATATATACCCGTCAGTCAATGAAGTAAATCCATTATTCATATAACGATGATGGAAACATATCCGTTGCAACTCTGTGTGTTCTTTCTCAAAAAAATAATTAGCGCGCAGGGATAAACTGCTTCACCCATTGTCCGAATCCTTGCGGATTGCGGCTCTGTATAAGAATGGTTCCTTCTCCCCGGAACCGACATACCAGTCCTTCTCCACTTGTAACACTGGATAACCAGCCCTGTGAAGCTTTCTCAATACGGTAATCTACATAATGAGGCCATGCCACCAAATGGGCGTTATCCACGATCATTTCTTCACCTGCTGCCAGATTAATCGCATGGATGGCACCATAGGAAGACAGAAATACGGTTCCACGTCCACTGATCTCAATAATGAAGAAACCTTCTCCCGAAAAGAGACCTTTCTTCAGGTTTTGCATTTTGGTATTCACCTGAATGCCCTCGGTTCCTGCCAGAAATCCGTCTTTCTGCACATAGAGTGAATAGGAACCGTCCAATTCAACAGCTTCTACATCGCCCATACTGGAAGGTGAGAGCAGAATCTCTGCCGACCCGCCCGCAGCCGTCAGTTCCTGAAAGAAAAACTTCTCCCCGCTCAGCATCCGACCGAACCCGGCAAACATCCCACCTTCTGCTGAACCCTTCAGTTCAACCGTAGGAGTCATAGATACCATCGCACCACTCTCGGCCTTGAACCGCTCTCCCCGCTGCAAATGTACCTTGAGCATCGCAAAAGCACCATCATATAAAATCTCATAGTTCACGGTTGCACCAGCTCCCTATTGTCAGAGTTAAAATCATTGAGTCCATTATCTTCCAGAACTGCTGATTTGTCTCCGTATTCCTTCACAATATGTTGATCTCCCCAATTGCAGAGCGCATTGAGAATTGGTTCAAGACTTCTCCCGTAATCACTCAATTCGTATTCTACTTTGGGAGGGACCTGATTATATACGATTCGATTCACGATCCCGTCGTTTTCAAGCTCTCTCAGTTGCTGTGTTAACATTTTCTGTGTAATTGCGGGCATAATACGCTTGAGATCACTGGTTCGTCTTTTCCCATGTGTCAGATGACAGAGAATGACGCATTTCCACTTGCCACCGATCACCTCTAGGGTAGCTTCAACCGAGATGTTATATTTTTTTCTGACCATAACTTGCTTCCTCCCTGATGAATTGAATTACCTCCGTCGCATGCTGTATAGGCACCAAAAAGTACGTAGGGTACTAAAAAGTACGTACTATTCAATCTATACCGAATAACTCATAATAGCATTTGCCGGTACGTAAATCTACATTCTGGGGAGTTGAGCAAGAAATGTTACAAGATTCAAAGCGCAGCACGTGGGCACTGCTAGCACTGGCCATTAGTGCATTCGCGATCGGTACCACAGAGTTTATCAGCGTTGGGCTACTGCCCCTCATTGCAGATGACCTGGGCATTTCCGTAACTACAGCGGGACTGACCGTTACTTTATATGCATTAGGCGTTACCTTTGGGGCTCCTGTTCTGACCTCACTGACGTCTACCATATCACGCAAAACGCTATTGCTTGCCATCATGATTGTCTTTATTGCGGGTAACACGATGGCTGCACTATCGACGGGCATCACCATGTTACTCATTGCACGAGTAGTGTCCGCTCTGGCACACGGGGTGTTCATGTCCATTGGCTCCACGATTGCAGCCGATCTGGTGCCTGCAAACCGTAGGGCGAGTGCTATTGCCATCATGTTCTCCGGTCTTACCATTGCCACAGTAACCGGTGTACCTCTCGGTACACTCATCGGCCAACATTGGGGCTGGCGCGCTGCCTTTATCCTGATTGTTGGGGTTGGCATCGTTGCGATGATCGGAAACCTGATACTCGTGCCATCCACGTTGAAGCGAGGAACACGGACGGCATTTCGAGCTCAGCTGAAGCTGGTTACAGGTGGACGCTTGCTGCTAGCTTTTGCCATCACTGCCGTTGGGTACGGAGGAACATTTGTTGTCTTTACGTATCTGTCCCCATTGTTGCATGATATTAGCGGTTATTCCGAGAAAACAGTAGCGTTCATTCTGTTGTTGTACGGAATAGCCATCGCTGTTGGCAACATCATCGGCGGCAGAGCAGCCAATCGCAACCCGCTCAAGGCGCTCTTCTACATGTTCATCATTCAGACCATCATTCTCGGCGTGATGTACTTTACGGTCCCATTCAAGTTGGCAGCACTGCTCACCATTATGGGTATGGGCCTGCTCGCCTTCATGAATGTGCCTGGACTTCAGATGTACGTTGTAACCTTGGCTGAACGATATGCACCACAGGCCAAGGATGTAGCCTCAGCCTTTAACATCGCCGCATTTAATGCAGGGATCGCTATAGGTGCCTATTTGGGTGGAGTGATCAATGACTCCATTGGTTTGATTCACACGACATGGGTCGGGGCCTTGATGGTTCTCGTAGCTGTAATCCTGACTGCATGGGCTAAAATGCTGGAAAGCAAGGATCAACATGCATCAGTCGAAATGGAGAAAGCTTCGTTCTAATTTCCATTCCGATCATGGGTCTCACTCTTATATATATCAGTTCCAGCCTTAGAGGGGAACCGGTTTCACATTGTATTTTATTATACTATAATACGTTGAACCCAATTTGATCTACTATGATTTAATTTTGTATGATAAAACAACGATAATTCAGCTTGAAACGATTGATTTTTACACACTTTAAGGAGGAAATCTCATGACAACAACTCAAACCGCACAACATTTACAATCCACAGTAACTCTGCATAACGGTGTTTCTATGCCTTGGTTCGGACTTGGTGTATTTAAGGTAGAAGAAGGATCTGAACTGATTGAAGCCGTGAAAAATGCGATTAAACATGGATACCGCAGCATTGATACTGCTGCAATATACGGCAATGAAGCTGGTGTTGGTCAAGCGATTGCAGAAGCTTTGCAAGAAAACAACCTGAAACGCGAAGAACTGTTTGTTACATCTAAAGTATGGAATGCAGACCTTGGATATGAAGAGACACTTGCCGCTTTTGATACCACATTGAACAAACTGGGACTGGAATACCTTGACCTGTATCTGATTCACTGGCCTAAGGCAGGCAAATACAAAGCAGCCTGGAAAGCAATCGAGGAACTGTACGCGGCTGGCCGCATTAAAGCTATTGGCGTAAGCAACTTCCAGATTCATCATCTCGAAGACCTGATGCAGGATGCCAAAGTGAAACCGATGGTCAATCAGGTGGAATACCACCCTCGCCTGACTCAGGTTGAGCTTAAGGCTTTCTGTGAGAAGCATGGTATCCAGCTTGAAGCTTGGTCGCCTCTAATGCAAGGTCAGCTGTTGGACAACCCAGTGCTCACGGCTATTGCTTCAGCCAAAGGCAAATCGGTTGCACAAGTCATCCTGCGTTGGGATCTGCAAAATGGGGTCATTACCATTCCGAAGTCCACCAAGGAAAACCGGATTATCGAGAACTCCTCCATCTTCGACTTTGAACTTTCAAATGAAGAGATGGATCAGATCAGTGCTCTAAACGAAGATGTACGCGTTGGTCCTGACCCGGACAACTTCGATTTCTAATAGATAGCCTTTTTGGAGGCTGCTTTGTTTGACATAATATAACGAAAAAACACCGGACCAGTATTGGTCATACCCCTGTCAAGTAGACAGATGAAAAAAGCTATGCTGCCAGCGCGCATCGATATTCAATCGGTGCGCGCTGTTTGAGTTTGGCTTGAAAGCGTCGGTAGTTGTAATTGTACACGTAATCTTCCACGGCTTGTCGAATCTCGGCTTCTGAATTACACTGGATAAGGTACAGCTTCTCTGTTTTGAGATGCGAAAAGAAAGATTCGATGCATGCGTTATCTAGGCAGGTTGCTTTGCGAGAGTGGCTGCCTTTGACGCCGAATGCTTCTAATCGTGAGTTGTACACCTGAGACGTGTATTGGAAGCCCTGATCCGAATGGAGCACGGCTTCCGAAACGTCTCTTTTTTGTGTCCATTGTTCCACCGTATCCAATACGAGCTGAACATCGTTCCGTTTAGATAATTGCCAAGCGACAATTTCGTTGTTGAACAAGTCTTGAATCACAGACAGGTAAACGAATGTGTTTCCATCCGAAATATAAGTTATATCCGTCACCATTTTTTGCTGAGGTGCTGTGGCATGAAATTTGCGATTTAGGCGATTCGGATAAATCACAGATGGCGTATAGCTGGACTTCTTCCGCTTCTTGCGAATTACCGATTGGATCGATAGTTCCCGCATGATTCGCCATACTTTCTTGTGATTAACGTTCAGACCAGACTCCCAGAGCGCCGTTGTCATGCGAGGATAACCAAACTCTCGATTTGCAAAATGAATAGCCATCATGTGCTCTTTGATCTCACGCTCACGGTCTTGTCTTGCGTCTCGCTGTGGCTGTGTTGCTCGCCATTTGTAGTAACTGGAACGGGGTATTCCTGTAATCGATAATAGGCGTGTAATGCCATGCGAGCAACGCAATTCGTCTATGATATCGTAGTTCTCCCGTTGGCTTAGTGCTTCTCCTTTACTAGATTTGGATACCGCTTTTTTAAATAATCTACCTGTGCTTGAAGGTAGTCCCGTTCCTCTTCTACACTGCTAAAGGCAGTACGAGGCCGTCCTTTCAGTGGATTCGGAACATTATTTTTTCGCTCATCAAATGCTTCCCCGTTTTTCCATTTTTTTACCCACACCTTCAGTTGTGAACAGTTTCGATTTCCTTCGCGATCAGCGACCACCTTGTAACTTGAAGAACCTTCGACATAGGATCTAACAGCATTCAATTTAAATTCTTCAGTATACGTCTGAAATGTTTGTCCTTTTTTGGCCATAAAAATATCCCCTCCAAGTGTCACTTGAACCCTCATGATAACATGAAGGTTTTTTCAAGTGTCTACTTAAAGGGGATAATACCAGTATCCGGTGTTTTTTCGTTATATTCTCTTCCCTATAGCCAAGCCTCGCTAAAACTGCACGTTTCAATTCAAAATGTGGTAATCCATTTTTTAACTATTGGACCTGCCACAATGCAGGGACATTGGATGGTTCCCACCCTGACAAGGAAGTGTGGGATTGCAAACATTTATACGTCTTACCGCTATAGGTGACCAGTTGTCCTACAGTATAGGCTGTATTCGCCTGCCAAGCGGAAACGCCCGGATTTGTCGTTCCTGCTGTTGTTTTCACGGTCACCGCATTGCTCGCAGCAGAAACATTCCCCGCCGCATCCTTTGCTTTTACCGTAAATGTATACGAGGTATCCGCTGCAAGCCCGCTGATCGTTGCTGTCGTTCCGGTCACGGATGTCGCCAGTGCCGTGCCGTTGTACACATCATAACCCGTTACACCCACGTTATCCGTGGATGCCGCCCAGCTCAGCGTTATGCTGGATGTTGTTTGCGCCGTTGAAGCCAGATTGGTTGGTGCAGTTGGCGCTTGCGTATCACCTCCCGGCTGAGTCGTAGTGCTCACGGTTACAACATTACTGGCAGCAGACAGATTGCCTGCGGCATCTTTTGCTTTGATCGTGAAAGTATAAGAAGTACCTGCGGTAAGTCCACTGATCGTTGCTGTTGTTCCTGTGACGGATGTTGCAAGATTACTGCCATGATAGACGTTATAACCGGTAACCCCTACATTATCCGTTGAAGCATTCCACGCGAGCGTCACCGAGTTTGCCGTCACACCTGTCGAGCGGGCATTTCCCGGTACGCTTGGCGCCGTCGTATCTGCTGGAGGCACTGTACCTCCGGTAGGCAGATCGGCTTTCAGTTTATTTTGAAGTGTTTTGTTCCGGTCACCGCTAAGCTCCCAGAACATCGCTCCGCCGAGTCCTTTGCTTTTGATATAAGCGGTTTTATATCCAATAGACTCCGCATCGTCATAGCTAATAAAACGCTTGTTGGTCGCATTATAGAGATACGGCACCTTGGCAATGTCATTCCAGTAACGCGTGTACCCGTTTTTGTTAATGTAATTGGTCTCAAGATCATAAAAATCAAAGGAGCCTGCTTCCCATGTTCCAACGGAAGAACCCCCCGTGCAGGTCTGATACTGACCATTACTCGCCTGTGCGCATCCATCCCAGCCGCGGCCATAGAACGGAACACCAAGCACAAGTTTAGCGGCTGGTACGCCTGCATTCAAATGCCCTTGTGCTCCAGCAGCCACATTAAATGTATTGGCATCCGGCACCCCAGCAGCTGAAGCCGCAGGGTCATAGTTCAACGGCGCGTTATGCGCGCTGACTTTTTGCCAGGCCCCGTTAAAATCATATGTCATAATGTTAATCCAGTCGACGATGGCAGCTATATTGGCAAGCTCAGTATTCGCAGCATAGGTCGTCGATGCACCGCTTGCAATCGTAAGCAGATACTTCTTGCCGTCCACAGCTCCGGCAGCATCCAGCTTCTCACGGATTTTGCTCAGAAGCAGCGTGTAATTTTGCTTATCCTCAGGACGTTTGCTGTTACCATCAAGTCCGCCTGATACAGGATACTCCCAGTCCAGATCTACCCCGTCAAAATTGTATTTTCGCAGGAAGTCAACGGCGGAGTTTGCAAATACCTCTCGCGTTGCAGCAGTCGCAGCTACATCAGAGAAGCGGTTGGACCATGTCCACCCTCCCACGGAGATGATTGTCTTCAGATTAGGATTGATCTGTTTCAGTTTGTTAAGCTGATTGATATTGCCTGCAATGGGCTGATCCCACGTATCCCCTGCAAATGTCTTGCCTGTATCAATCCATGGATCGCCAAGCACGATCGTTCCATTTGGTACATTGATTGTCTGGCTCTTCTCATTCTGACACGTCCAGGTCACCGGATTAGGGCCAGAAGGGTCCGGATTTCCATGAATACCGTTCCAGCAAATATCTGCAAACGCATAGTTGATATGCGTGACTTTGGTTGGGTCGATATCCGTTACATTATAGTTTCTCCCATACGCAGCCCAGGACGGGTAGTAACCAACAATTTTATAAGAATCTGCAGCTGCTGCCGTAGCGGGTTGGAGCACATAAGAAGGAATAATGACGGATAAGAGCAGGGATAGACCCAGGAGAAACTTTGCCGTTTTCTTGACAGCAGTGTGTTTATTTAAATGTATCATCTAATACACAACCTCCTTTGTCGTTTGCGTACTCAGCCCGTTCAGGAACGGACGATGTGCGCTCGAAAACTGGTTATTCGTATATGCATCCCAGTTGATTGACCAGGTCATAATCCCTTTTAACCCCGCATAGCCCGCAGGCTGGAGCAAGGTATAGGAACCGCCGTATGACACACCTTTGATTAGGTAATTCAGTGCCTTTTGCAGATCGGCTGACGTTGTATAACCACCTCCGGCAGCCTGTTGGGAAGCCGGCACACCGATTGCAATCTGATCCGGTCGCAAGGGACTAAAGAAAGGGCCTGTGCTGCCGCCTACATGAAAGCCTTGAAGCAGCATCTCCGCCATGGCCACATGGAAATCAGCTGTCCCTTGGGCGTAAGAGCGTCCATCCAGCCCCACCATGGAGCCCGTGTTATAGTGCTGCACATGAAGCAGGGTCAGGTCATTACGCAAGGCATGGATGACTGGCAAGTATGCTCCCCAAGGACCGCCGTAGCTCAGATATCCACCCTGTACATAAGCCGTCTCCGGCGCAGCCGTCAGGATGAAATTGGCGCCGAAGTGTGACTTAACCGCTTTCACGCCTTGGATGAGGTTAACAATTTTCGGTGTAGTTGGACTACGGAAATCGGTATCCCCTGCATTGAGAGACAGGGAGCTTCCTTCCAGATCGATATCTAGACCATTGAAACCATACGTGGAAATGATTGATTTTAACGAATCTTCGAACTGCTGTCTCTTGGTCGCATCGGTGAGCTCAATGGTACCGTTGGCTCCCCCCATGGAAAGAAGTACTTTTTTCCCCTGGCTTTGCAGATAGGCAATATCGGATTTGAATTCGGCTACTGTTGCATTGTATGGAGTAAAAGCAAGCGTTCCGCTGCCGTGTGAGATCGGTTCGGCAAAGGAGACATTAATGACGTCATAAGCTGTTGATACGTTACGAAGTCTGATATTCGTTGAACCATTATCGAAGTTGTGCCAGTAGCCGATCAGCCATTTGCTGCCGGTTGGCCCCGGATTGGAAGATCCATTGGAAGTTGTCACACTGAGGGAGGTGCTCGCAGCGGATATATTGCCTGCGGCATCTTTGGCTTTTACCGTAAAAGCATAAGTCGTGCTGGCTGTCAGTCCCGTGACTACAGCTGTTGTAGTTGAAGTACTTGTCACAAGAACGCCGTTCCGGTACACCTCATACCCCGCTACGCCCACATTATCCGTGGATGCATTCCAGGAAAGAATCACGGAGGTGTTCGTGATGGAGGATGAAGTCAGACTCGCAGGAACAGAAGGTGGTGCCGTATCTGGCATTGGCGTTTCCCCTCCTGAACCTTCCCCGACGTATTTCCACAACGCGGGCACAACAGAGGGCTCCCATCCGGTCAACGCTGTGTGGGCCTGAATACACTCATAATCTTTATTTTGATATGTTACGAGGTCTCCTTTCTTGTATGCAGTGCCTGCCTGCCACTGGGCGGCGGCATCGGCTCTCGGTGCAAACCACGAAATAAGGAGAAGAAATGTCAAAGCAAATGTAATGACCGGGCGGAATCGAACAGCTTGATTCAAGCAAAATCCCTCCTGTACTAAGGATACGTTCACCTTGCAAACAAAGCTTTAATAGTCCACCTGCATCTGATCTGTGATCGATTAGAGCCAACCTCATTCAGCCATCTGATGTTGCGTGTCACTTCACTCCCTTCCCTTACCAAAATGGACCTTCCCTCTCGTGTTCTTTTTTTTGCGGGCACCATCCAAATTTTACAGGGAATTTACAGATCCTCACCCTGTATTTAATCAGTAAAATGCAAAAGAGATAAGGGATAAAATAGTTCTATTGGGGGCGAAAAATGTAATATAGCGCACAAAAAAGGTTTTCTTTCAACTCCTTAGGAGACTTGAAAGAAAACCTGTGTTAGATATTTCGCAGAAAAGAGGGCGTATCTTACTGCCGCTGCTCCCCTCTCCCTTCTAAAGGCTGCCATTCATCCACACCGGACAGAATCAGAGGTACAGTGTACTCGGCCGCTTCCTGTTCGGTCAGTATTTTGGCCCAAGGCACACGATCAGCAGCACCTCCGGCACCAGGCCCGGCGCTGTTGTATTCCGCATACTGAACGGTCTGCTCTGCATCTGTCTTGTTCCAGTTGTGCCATCCCTCCCGCTTCACATGAGCGCCGATCCAGCAGTTCAGAAAACAGACTTTGGCATGATGGCGCCACGGTCTGCCCAGATACACCGACTGCGGCGGAGCATTGCTGGTCAGATCACAGTCCAGAAACACATAGCCGTAACGCACATCCTCCGGCGTAGAGGCTGCGGTAATCCAACCATTCACTTGTCCATCCGCAGCCTCCGCTTCAGTCAGGCGATTCTTCGTAAAGATCTCGCAGCCCTTAAACACCACCGTAGCCGAACCAAAAATAAAATCGATATCACCTTCGATGTAACAGTCCTCGAAATATTGCCGCAGTTTGCGCCGCTCAGCACCATCGCGAGGCCCGCCAAAGTAACTGCGATCCATGGGCTGCTCCGGCAGCGGGCCGGTGAAGATTGTATCCTGGTGACCGATCAAACGACAGCGACGAAAGGCCGCCCGGTCTCCATCTACGTAAACGGCCAGCGCCTGACCAACCTGCTTGCCCGGCCCGGCTGCATTTACGAAGGAAATCCCCTCTGCCGTGAAATCATCGGCACCGATGAAAGCTGTATAGGAATGAAACGTATGATATGGCGACCCGTCCGGGAACTTCTTGAGTGCATGATCATCATACGTAATGATCGTCTGCTCCGCCCCCTCACCAATCAGGTGGATGCCCGGCTTCTCCATATGCAGCTTCTCATGATAGACACCAGCCTTCACTCGAATTGGAACGGTTCCGATGCCATTCTCCGGCAGCGCATCAACTGCAGCCTGGATCGTCACATAATCCCCCGTCCCGTCTGAAGCAACAGTCAGACAGGGAGCCGATGATTCCAATGCTGTATTTGGCAGTCTCTGCTGCGTCATGACAATCGCTCCATTTCCAGCGCTGCCAGCAGAAGCGGAGCCACCCCCATAAAGGAATCGCTTACAACCGCTTCGCTTACATAGTAGCTGTACGAGCCATCCCGATCCAGGCTTAGTCCTGCGCCATGACAGATCCCGTTTAACCGAACGCCGTCAGCCGTCTCCTCCACCAATCTGGAGGACAGTCCCTGCCATCCTTTCTCCGCCGCAGCTCTGAAATGCGGCTCCAGATACCTTAGCCGCACACCCTTCGCAAGTGCATATACAAACATGCTTGACCCGGATGCTTCCAGATAGTTGCCTTTGCGGAAGCCCTGATCCAGCACCTGGAACCATAACCCGCTCTCCTGCTCCTGCACGCGTACCAAAGCATGACACATCCGTTCGAAGATGCCGATGATGGTTCCGCGCTTTGGATGATTCACGGGGAAATGCTCCACACTGTCCACAATTGCCATAGCATACCAGCCCATCGCCCGGCTCCAGAAGTGTGGCGAGCATCCTGTCGATGAATCTGCCCAGACCTGTTCCTTCGATTCATCCCAACCATGATAGAGCAGCCCGGTCCGAGGATCACGGGTCTGGCGTTCGATCAGCAGAATCTGATGTGCAACTTCATCCCATAACTCGGGACGATGAAATGTCTTTGCATACTCGGACAAAAAGGGAGCGGACATATACAGGCCGTCCAGCCACATCTGGAATGGATAGATTTTTTTGTGCCAGAAACCGCCCTCCGACGTGCGGGGTTGCCCTGCAAGTTGTGCTGCCAAGAGATGCGCCGCTTCTGCGTAACGCTGATCTTCAGCACCATCCAGTAATGTAAACAGGTTTTTCCCCTGATTAATCTGATCCAGATTATATTCTTCCAAAGTATAGGTGCCAATAGAGCCGTCGGGCTGGATATACAGGTCCATATGTTTTTTCATAAAATCAACATACTCTTGTTTGCCATAATACTGCCCGGTTCGTGCCATCGCCATCAAGGTCATGCCTTCCACGTATGCCCATCGTCCCGAAGGGAACGCATGATAACCGTCCCCGTCACATTGCTGGATGATTGTTGCTGCAATTCGCTCAGACCAGGATAACTGTGTCTGTACCTGCATAAGCAATTCCTCCTTGAATGTTGTACTCACCTAATACATGTATGACTAACTGCTGTTGAATTGCGAAGGTTCAGCTTGGGCTGAATGACTACCGGCACGTCGACCTGTTCATCACGGATTAACGATACAATCAGCTCTGCTGCCTGCACGGCCAGTTCATCCAGAGAAGGGCCAATTGTAGTCAAGGCCACTTCCGCATATTGCATATCCGGCAGATCATCATACCCGATTAACGAGATATCGCGCGGAACGCTGTACCCTGCCTCAAGCAAAGCCCGGAGCGCACCTCGGGTGACCAGGTTGTTCAGTCCAATAAACGCTGTCGGCGAATCCGCCCCAAACGCATGATTACGTATGGCAAAATACCCGTCTTCCCAGGAGGAGTACGCTGGCAGCACATGGTCTTCGTTAAAATCCAGACCCGTACGCTGCAACGCTTCCCGGTATCCCTCCAGTTTAATATTCTGGGAGTTGCCGATGAATCCGATTCGGCTGTGGCCCAGCGATTTCAGATGCTCCACTGCTTTGAACAGCCCTTCTTTGCGGTCAATCTTGATGTAAGGAGAGTTCGGCGCTTCATCTGTACCCAGCACAAAACATGGCATGTTGAGTGTTGCGAACTTTTTCCAGAACATCTCGCGATTGTCCAGTGCGTAGTCCCACAGAATACAGCCGTCCACGCGCAGCTGGCTGAAGACATCCACGCCATCATCCGCCACAACCAGGATCATCTGATATCCCCGCTTCTTCAGCTCGGTGTGCAGACGGCCGGAGATGTTCGAGAATAACGGATTGCTCAGCTCATCCAGCACAAAACCGATGATGTTGCTTCTGCCCGTGGAAAGCTGCCGGGCCAACATATTTTTCCGATATTGATGTTTCTCCGCGACCGCAAGCACCTTCTGCTTTGTTGCCGGTTTGATTCGGGGATCATCATTCAGCGCCTTCGATACCGTGCTATAGCTCACCCCCGCCAGTTTGGCAATGTCTTTAATGGTTATCAAAATCAATCAACACCTCTCATACGCCTAAAACCCTAATTTCCTATTTCTGTGCAGATTTATAACGATCATATTGTGCCTGTCTGCCCGCAATAACCTGCTCTATATTCATCTTCTTCAACGTCTCAATATAACTGTCAAACTGGTCCAGACTGGCGTCCCCGCTAATAAACTTGAAGTTCATCTCTTCCACATATGTGGTGATGTCAGGCATCGCCATGCTTTCCACACTCGCTTCATCCGGCAGGGCATAGACAAACGGGAACGGTTCGCGCACATACGGCTCCAGTTCCTTATCCATTTTTGCATGCCAAGGTGCTACGACGGAATCGGCAGAATCAGTGGATTGAATGTTCGGCAGATTCACCGGACCAATGCCAAGCTTCTGGATGTATTCATTGTCCTTGCCTTTGTCCGTAAATGTCTTCACACCATTCTCTTCCGTATAGGTGTCATCCTTGATGCCCCATGTATAGTACGTCTGTGCTTCCTCACTTACGGCATAGTCCAGGAAACGGAAAGCAAGTTCCGGATTTTTACTATCACGTGTAATGCCAAAGATGCCACTAACTGGTGTACGTCCTACGTAGAACTGATCCCCATGCGGTCCCTTCAGTGGTAAAATGCCTTTGATGATTGGCTCTTCCGGACTGTAATCCTTGAACAACGGACTGTAGACCATCGACATATACCAGCTAAAATTAAACGTTGCTCCCGTCACATCCTGAGAGATGCGCGACGTGACCTGATCACTCGTGGTACTCGCATAATCCACCCCAAGCAGACCTTCCTTGTACAGTCCGTTCAGATAGGTCAAGTACTCCTTGTAGGCGGGCTCATAATAGCTAAAATGTACTTTGCCCTGATCGTCTGCATAGAACTGGTTGGACAGATCAAGTCCAAACGCCGGGCCAAAGGCCATTGACACAAATTTGGCTTCCATGGACAGCGGAATCTCATCGGCTTTTCCGTTGCCGTTCGGGTCGTCTGTCTTGAATTTGCGCAGCATCGCCGTGAATTCATCCAGCGTGGTTGGCTCGCTTAATCCCAGCTTATCAAGCCAGCGCACATTAACCATAAATACGGGCATGTAGTTGCGGGTTAACGTCTGCTGCGGGATATAATACATTTTACCATCTGGCGTTGTTAAACTGGCTTTGACCGAAGGCGACTTTTCATATATTTTTTTGAGATTCACGCCGTACTTCTCTACCAGTTCATTAATCGGAATGAATAGACCGCTGTTAATGTACTTCATCAGTTGATCCTGATCCGGCAGGTACACGATATCGGGCAAGCCGGTACCGGCAGCCAGCCTCGGATTTACGGCATCCGCATAGTTCTGCGGCGGAATCAGATCCCAATCCACCGTCACACCAGCGTTACTCTCAATTTTCTTAACGATGGCTGCGGTGGACAAATCCACATTGGTCGTCCAGGCGTTGGTGCCGAGAATAGACAGCTTGGCATCCGGCTGATCGGTCACTGGCCCTGCTCCGGTATAATTGAAGGCTGGCTCCGAACTGGACGGGGTGCTCCCCGCATCCGTTCCCGCCCCTGTTCCGCCGCTACATCCCGCCAGGCTGATTGCCAGTATCGCTGCGATTACACTTTTTCTTCCTGCCCCTTTAAATCTCATCCATCATTCCTCCTTGGTATGAACCATTTTGAACTCCCTTGAATGACATGACACTTAAGTAAGTAAAGCTATCCTTTCACGGCTCCGAGGGTAATCCCCTTAACGAAGTACCGTTGGATAAACGGGTAGATTGTAACAATAGGCAGAATGCTGACCACAATGGATACATAACGAACCTGAAGGGAGGAGACCGCCAGCGCACCAGATGTCATCGTACCACCCATCTTCTGCATCACTTCCGGCGAAGCCATGATCAGCACTCTTCGCAGGAACATCTGTAAGGGCTGCATATCCTGTTTTCCCAGATATAATAGGGCCGTGAAAAAGTTGTTCCAGTGGAATACCGCATAGTACAGCGTGAGCACAGCCAGTGTTGGCTTGATGATCGGAACCGCCAGACGATACAGCATCGTCATCTCGTTGGCCCCGTCTATACTGGCACTTTCGAAAATTTCATTCGGAATGCCTTCGAAAGCTGAGCGGCAGATCATGACGTTAAACGTAATCACCAGCACAGGCAGCACCATAACCCAGCGAGTGTTGTACAGCCCAAGGGAGGTAATCAGCATGTAGACCGGAATGAGTCCACCCGAGAAATACATGGTGAAGGCGATGAAGAAATTCAGCTTGCGACGTAAGAAAAACTGCTGTCTGGATAATGGAAACGCGGCAAGACATGTTGCCACGATGTTCAACAGTGTGCCTACCACCGTGTACCAGAGGGTGTTGTAGAACGAAACCCACAACTCCTTGTATTGCAGTACCATTTGGTAACCTGACAGGGTAAATCCAACGGGCCACAATACAACTTTTTGTTTGTCGATGGCATCCACCGAGCTGAATGAAATACTAATGACGTACAGAAAGGGATACAACGTGACAACAACCGCCAGTATGGTCAGCAGGTAGACACATCCGTAGAACAAACGGTCACTTCTCGATTTTTGCATACAGGTCTCCTTTGGTCCGGGGTATAGTCTTACCAGAGTGACATCTTGGTCAGGCGGCGTGTCATGGAATTGGCAGCAAAAACAAGGATAAAGGTGATAATGGAGTTGAACAGGCCGACCGCTGTGGCGAAGCCGTAATTCTGGCCCTCAATCCCCATCCGGTATACATAGGTGGACAAGACATCAGCCGTTTCGTAGGTGGCTCCGTTGTAGAGCAGATATACTTTCTCGAAACCTACACTCATAATGCCGCCAAGCGACAGAAGCAGAAGAATGACAATGGTTGGTTTGATACTGGGAAGGGTCAGGTGCCATAGCTCCTGGAATTTGTTGACGCCATCAATTTTGCCGGAATCATACATCTCGGGGTCGATCCCCATAATGGCTGCAATGTAGATGATGGAGCTGAAGCCAAAGCTCTGCCAGATGTCGGAACTTGTGAAGATGGTACGAAACCAGCTCGCATCCATCATGAAGTTCACTTTTTCCATGCCAAGACTCGCGATGAGGGTGTTCACGATACCGTCTGTTGGTGACAGGAAGTTAATAATCATGCCGGCTACAACAACAGTGGAGATGAAGTGAGGAAGGTACGTAACGGTCTGGGCAAATCGCTTGAATGTCCGGTTCTTGATCTCCACGATGCAGACAGCGAATAAAATCGGAATGGAGAAACCAAACAGGAGTGGCAGGAAGGCGAGCAGAAATGTGTTACGCAGCAGTCGCCAGAAGTAAATGGAATTCACAAACTGTTCGAACCAGCGCAGTCCCACCCACTCCCCGCTGAGCATGCCCTGCCCCGGCAAGAAATTACGAAATGCCAACAGCACGCCAGGCATCGGAAGGTACATGAAGATGAGGTAATACAGAAAGATAGGCGAAAACATCAGTAACAAATACTTATCCCGTCTGATCAGGCTGAATAGCGTGGACATGCGTTTTTTCAACGTGAAACACTCCCCTTCGCTACATAATTACAACGTTTGAATTTTTCAATAAAAAGAAACTGTCATTTCACTGACGCATTTGTTATTCATCTCATTCACATTTTGTAACAACCCATATTACTCTGCGTAATAACGAGATAATTACTTGAAACAGTCCTCCTCACACCGTATTTCTTTCTTTTCAATACTTGCCATAACCATAATTACAACGTTGTAATTTTAACTTAAATGTATACGCTTACATAAACTTTTTCCCATCTTAGCAAAGTCTCCATCGTTTGGCAACAACAAAAATCAGTGTCATGTTGTAACGTACTAAATACAGTCTCGCATGCGCGAGACTGCCCATTGAAATCTACACATGATTCCGATATTCCATCGGTGTCATAACATACACTCGCTGAAAGGCTCTGTAAAACTGACTGACGCTGGAAAATCCCAGTTCATAACTGATTGTGGTCACTGAATCCGTCGTATGGCGGAGCCTCTTGGACGCTTCTTCTACGCGCAAATTCAGCAAATATTGATACGGTGTTGTTCCCGTAAGAGCCTTGAAAGAACGCATAAAATGATACCGGCTCTGATGCGCGACCATCGCCATCGAATCAATATCTATTGGGCCTGTATAGGCACTGTGAATGTAATCCAGCACTCGTTGGAGATGAGGGTCAATAAATGTACCAAGATTTACAGACCTTTTTTCATTTTCCTGTCCCGTCAACATACGTCTTAGATACGTCTCAACCGCCAGTTCTGTTTCCTGCACTTGCAGCATTTCGGGCACATCATCTAACAAAATGGAATTCCAGCCTCGAAACAGACTGCTGATCTCAGCTGGATCAAATGTCCGGGTAGGTCGAAACTCAGCTCGTCCCCCACTTAACTCCGTACCTTCGAAACTGCCTAATGGCGGTTTACGGAACTTGATCACAATGACAGCCGAATCCGACCCTATCTCAAAATAATGCTCAGTCTGGGGATGAGCAATAATCCCTATGCCTGCTTTTAGCGGGTATGCATGCCGTTCCTGTACCAGATGACATTGACCTCTGACCGGCAGCGTTAGCTGATACCAGTCGTCATGTACATGCGGCTCATTCGCAAACCCTCCGGTAGCTTTCCATAATTCTAACCCATTTAGCGTCATGTTTAATTCCATCGTTTGCTCACCTGCTGACATTATAGCAAATCGTGCTCACTTTCCAAGCACTTTTCACAAAGACATGATCTGCTCCCATCTTTTATCATAGAAAAAAATAATTCGAGGTGATCTCCCATGGCTCAGGCCACTTTAAGCAAAATACAAATCAACTCCTCCGCCAATTGGGCACTTGCCGGAGTCAGCTTCGCCCACCTGCTGAATGATTCGATGCAGACAGTGGTTCCGTCTGCTTTCCCGCTATTCCAGCAGACCATGCAGCTCAGTTTCGCCCAGATGGGCTGGATTGCCTTCACCCTGAATATTACCGCATCCGTCCTTCAGCCACTGGTCGGTTATATGTCAGACCGCAAGCCAATGCCGATCCTGCTTCCCGGAGGTATGTTATTCTCCCTGATCGGTGTTCTCGGCTTAGCCTTGTCTTCCGAGTTATGGATGCTGCTTGTTTCGGCAGCATTGATTGGCATAGGCTCATCCATCCTGCACCCCGAATCCTCACGCGTGGCTCATATGGCAGCCGGCCGTGGACGAGGAATGGCGCAGTCAATCTTCCAGGTGGGAGGCAACACAGGACAGGCTATTGCTCCATTACTGGTCGCCTTCATCCTGCTGCCACATGGGCAGCGTAGTTTTCTATGGCTGATGGGCTTTGCCCTAATCGGCATCTTCATTCAGTCTTTGGTCAGTCGTTGGTACAGAGATAAGCTTGCCGAGACTCGCATTCCTCAGCAACGCCCTCTAAAATCAAGTGGCGCAGAGCCAGCAGCTCGGCCTGTAAGCCGGGGATTCATCGCTTTTACAATGGGAATTCTCATCCTGCTGCTGTTCTCCAAATTCGTATATATTGCAGGCATGACCGGGTACTACGCCTTCTATTACGCCGATGCATATGACTTGCCTCTCTCCCAGGCACAGATCTGTCTATTTGTTCTGCAATTTGCAGGCATGGTCGGAACCTTGCTCGGTGGCCCACTCGCTGACCGCTATGGACGCAAACCGATGATCTGGTTCTCCATTGCAGGCACTGCACCGTTTTCCCTGTTGCTACCTTATGCAGGGCCCGTCTTGTCCATGGTGTTGTGTGGAATGATTGGACTCATCCTGATGTCCGGTTTCAGCGTCATCATTGTTTATGCGCAGGAACTGCTTCCTCGTCATATTGGTACGGTATCCGGGTTATTTTTTGGCCTGTCGTTCGGCATGGCTGGACTTGGCTCGGTTGTGCTGGGGTCCTTAATTGACGTGACCAGCATTGCGTTTGTTATCAAGTTATGTTCGTTTTTGCCACTGCTTGGTGTGTGTGCTGTATTTCTGCGCAGGGATCAACCAAGAACAGCGTGATAACCGTTGAAACCTCACTGATTTTGTGACTACAATACACCTAGGACAATCGAGGATAACAGAAGGAGGGAATAACGCATGATTATTGATGTACAGCATGTCACTTGGAAAAGGGGACCTCTTACCCTGCTGAACGATGTAAGCTGGCAGGTTAATGACGGTGAACACTGGGCGTTGCTTGGCCTGAATGGCTCCGGCAAAACAACACTCCTGAACATGATCACTGGATATCTCTGGCCGACCGAAGGCAAGATATCCGTGCTAGGCCATGAATATGGTGATGTGGATCTGAGGCAGCTCCGCAAATCCATCGGCTGGGTCAGTTCGTCTCTGCAAGAGAAATTGTACGGTACGGATCGCACACAGTATGTCGTGATCAGTGGCAAACACGCCACCATTGGCCTGTATGACAAGCTGTCAGATGACGATCTGGATCAGGCACAGGAATTGATGCAAACGCTGGGCTGTCAGCACCTGTGGGATCGCGAATATCGTACCTGTTCTCAAGGCGAGAAACAGAAACTTCTTATTGCCCGAGCGCTCATGGCCAATCCACGTGTACTTATTCTGGACGAGCCTTGCAATGGACTGGATCTGTTCTCAAGAGAGCGACTGCTGGAGAGCATCCGTGAATTATCACAGCGTCCAGATACCCCTTCGCTCATCTATGTCACCCATCATACCGAGGAAATATTGCCTGTCTTTAGTCACAGCCTCCTGCTTCGCCGGGGTGAAATAGTCAACAGTGGATTAACTAGCGAGCTGATGAACACAGAAGTGCTTAGCGACTTCTTCGAGGCACCTGTGGAAGTTGATCGGCATGGAGAACGTGTCTATGTCAGAGCTGCGGCGGATTCATAATTGCGGGGTTATACACAGCAAAAGTAGCATAGGTGTAGAAACATAACAGTAAAAGGCCCAATATCTTATCCACATGTGGATAGATTTCGGGCCTTTTACTCCTATATCTAGTGTTATCCACCGTTTCCTGTGTAGAACTTTCTAATTTATGAGTATAACTTAGTTATGTCCTTCTATTTATCTATATTCTTCTCCACGATCTATTTCCGGGCTGCCAGGAACAGAAACAATGGAATACGCTGCCTGCGCAGATAGGTTTTCTCGTTTACAAAATAAGCACGTTGTGGTGCTGACTCACGTAAATGTTCTACACGGAACCCTGCCCGCTGCAATGCCATAAAGTAGGATTCAATGGAACGATGCATCTTTTTCACAGAACCGCCCAGCCACTGCTGCTCACGGAATCCTTCCACAAAATACTGATCAACCACCCAATCCGTTCGCGTCCCGGAAGGTTGCAGTGTGGACGTGATCACAGGATGTTCTACCGAAAATATGAATGTGCCATTTTCATTTAATGTGTTATATATATTGTGGAATAGGCTCTCCACATCCTCGATGTAGTGAACAGCCAGTCGGGATATAACCAGATCGTATGTACCTGCCGGATAGGTCCAGTCTTCCATGAATGCCTGTTCAATCTGTGCATTCGTGCCTTTAACCGATTCGTTAGCTGCCTGAATCATATTCACGGAGCCTTCAACTCCCGTGTAAGTTGTACCCTCTTGACCAGAACGGAGCAATTCTACGCCAAACCTCGCATCCCCGCAGCCAAGATCCAGTATGCTCTTGCCCGCAACGTCTCCGATCAGCTCTAGCATAACGGGTTTCTCTAACGTATCATTGGCATTCTCCTGCCACTGGCGGCGTTCCATATACTTCTCAAAGTTTTCCTCATTATCGTAAAACTCAGGTCCCCTGTAGCCCATTCCACACGCCTCCGTTTCCTTTATGCAACGTTCAATATGTACAGCCTGAAAGAGTATACATAATGCCAACCAATCTTTCCATAGTAAAAAAGACTGCCTTCTGAACGAATCCAGAAAACAGCCCTTCATTTATAAGTTGATGTTTCTCAGCCAAAACGCTGCGTTTTGTACCATTTGGTTTCTCTCCGGAATAGCTTATCTCCAATAAGCGAGATAAATGCTTTGACGGATATGACCAGAAATAACTGGGCATATGTGAAATAGGAGAGGCAGGCCACAATAAAATTCTGCGTATTGCTTTGCCCAATATCTGCTGAGAGTGCGAGATTAATTTGTAGTACATAAATGTAGTACATTAATGCCCATGCTATTACGAGATACACGTAAACATCCCCTGAGAACTGGAAGGGAGAAATGACATTCGGATTAAATAATGCAATAACCTGATACACTAGATTCGAGACAAAAATAATATCCGATACAATAATAGCGATCATAAACCAGAAATAACTTGCAGCATAGTACAGAACATGCAGTTTAATTCTCCAGCTAGTACGGTCAAATAAATGCTTCACATTGTCGATAACAACCTGGTAATTTCCCTTGGACCAGCGCTGGCGCTGTTTCATATATACCGATAATTGCTCAGGTTCCTGCTGGTAAGCCTCTGCTTGTGGCGCTAATGCAATAAGCTGTCCCCGAGTAAGAATATCAAACGACACGGCCGTATCTTCCGTGATCGCATCAGGGTCCCATCCACCAATCTCACAGATCAGTGCTGCCTTGATAATATAGTTCGTACCAGGAATCGTGCCCAGTTTGAATAACTCCCATAGCCCCGTGTGGTGAACACGTTGGACCGTTACAAGTTCCAGATTAATGCAACGGGAGAGAAAATTCTGACCCCGATTACGAGCTTTGTTTCGACCAAATACAGCACCATACTTCTCCGGGTTTTCCAATGCTTTTTGTGTCAGAAACATCAATGCATTTCGCTCAGGCGCCGCATCTGCGTCATAGATACATATCCATTCTCCCCACGCCAGTTCAAGGCCATCATTCAAAGCTCCCGACTTCCCACCTGTACCGGTACGCTCCAGAATGGTAAAGTCACGATCTGCATAACTCGTCTTGGCCTTGAGTTCCTTCAGGCGCTCTGCTGTATTATCTGTACAATTATCTGCAATAACAATAACTTGAACTTTATGCTCAGGGTAGTTCAGACGCAATATATGCTCAACGGTAGACACGATAACTACCCCTTCATTATGCGCAGGCACCATGACAGTCACAGTGGGGTAATCATCCATACTTTCAGGAATTTGAATTCCCTTTTTTTCTTGTTTGTTAATGAAACGAATAGCTCCAGCCATAATGACAATCGACTCGGTGACGGATATCCAAATACTGAGGATGGACATCAACAGCAGGAAATCAGCCATTCAATTTCCTCCGATCATATTTCCTGTTAATTTTCCCTCGAAAACGAAGAGTCGCAAAGGTTAATATAAGAATCGTAATGGCAAAGAAACTGCTAACTACAATACATAATGGAACAAACCATGTTAAATAATTCACAGAAATACTCCTCCCCCATAGCATCTAGATGTATTCACCAATGAGATCTGTCTCTGTGTTCCGTTCCAGTGCCGCAATAACAGCATCGATATCCTCATACTTACTGAATTGTTCTTTCTGGAATACCAGTGCACCCGATCGAATAACCGTCTGCAACTCATTTCCCTTTTTATCGATGATTTGCAGATCCATCATGGCTTTTTTGATCCGTTGTGTCAGGATGGGCAAGTACTCCACATTGGTCATTGGACAGATAATCACAAAACGTCCTCGATCCACAAAAAATTTATAATCCTCAAACCGAATCTGCTTCTGTATGGTAGTGGATAGTTCAAGAAGGAACTGTGCATAACGTACGGAACCGAGTGATTCCAGTACCAACGGCAAAAACTCGATCTTGAACATCGCCATGCTGAATCCATATTGCTCCGAATAACGTCTAGCTAGATTACTTTGCTTAACAAGCGTATCCGCAAGTGCATCCTTATTGCCCAGGGAGGTATCCAGATCAATTTCCGGATTACGCTCCTGAAGCTCCTGCAGACGCTCCATGACACGCGCATTGCGCACAAGACTTGCCTTGATAAAAGCAGCCACAGCCACATTGGCTGGAATGAGCAACCACCAAGAGAACGTAAGTACACTTACATCCGCGTAGGTAACAAGCCATACAAAATAAGAGACCAGATAGATAAATCCGGCGACGACAGATACCCCGACAGGTATCACAAAACCCAGGATCAGCGCTGCAAGCGACACAATGCTAAACACCACATCCAGTGTAGTATAACTCTGATTCATATAAATCTTAAGATAGACAACGAGCTGCTGGATTACGGCTAATCCAATCAAACTCGCATATCCCCATGCAATACGAAGGATGGGTGCTTTATTCCTCATAGGTTTCTTCTCTCCAGTAGATTGGTTAGTGATATTTCGAGTAAACAATATATGACATGAATAGACAAACATTATGTTAACACATAGTTGAATATATTAAACGACATTTTTATTACTTTTTAAGTAACTTTTGTAATTCAGTCTCCCCAAGCAAAGGAAACAGGTTATCAAACATATGTGTGTTTCCACTAAATACATATCCGCCTGGATAACTGGCATCCAGACTACGCATGCTGATCATATGCTTATACAGCTGTTTCGCCCATTTTGGATCACCTGATTGAACCGCAAGCAGTATCGCGAGTCCATATACGGATGGAGATTGGTAAGATACCGCAGGTGTGCGAGTACTACGCTTATATTGTCCCGGCAGCTGATGACGTGTATTGAATTCTTTTTTCAAAAAAGCAATGAGCTTGTCCGGTTTGCGGCTGGTCGCAGTTAGATGGTTCGCTACGATCAGCTGATCAATCAGATTCACTGTGTCATCATATGTATACTCTTTCGTCCCCACATTGAATGTTTTCGGATAAAATATCCCGTCATCCGGCATACTCTTCAACATGGATTCGTACTTGGCATATGTGCCCGGCTCCAGCATTTCATGCTTCTCCATTAATTGGAGAGACGGTAGATCCACATAAACCAGGCTTAACATATCCGCGGAGTAACCATTGCCAAAATCGTGAAAATCAACATAATATCCTTTATTCTGAACCGACTGCGTCAGTGTACGGGAAATATCCGAGGCCGTTGCCAGTTTGGCTTCTCTTCCCTGTTGCCATTGATCTGCTGCCTTTAATAAGGCACCGACAATTCGGAAATCATCACCGAGCGCGTTGGTGGTCACGTGAGATTTCCCCTCAGCATCCAGCTTCCAGGCAATATATTTTTGTGGCATGAGGAAATAGGTCGTCAGCAGCTCATAGCTTTGCTCAAATAACGCCTGATCGTTCTTGGCTACAGCATATTGCATCCAAAGACCAAGTGATTCAGATAAAACCTCTCTGCCTGCTACGATATCCGCTTTTTCGGATGTGGCATCCTGCAAATAGGACGCAAGTAAACCATTGGGATTGGTCATATAATCTTGGACAAAGGATACTGTAGGGGATAATTCATTCATCACGAACCGCTCCTTCATGAAAATAATGAACGCTGCTGCAATACTGACCACCAATATGACCAACCACGTTACTGTTTTCCGGTTCATTCTCTTCATGATTCCCTCCTGTACTTTTGCTATTGTGAGGTAATGACTCTGCTCCTTGAGATCGGTTCGGCTAGGGTCTGGGCTGTAGGGGTCAAGGATAGAGGTATTGTTCATTCTGAGATATCCATGTAGGGTCGCCGTCCACCCTTTTTGACAAATTTCCAGTCTACCTCGATGTTGTGGCGCATTCGGCGGAGAAGCTTAACCGTTGTCTCTATCTCTTCATCCGTAAAGCCGTCCAGCGTCACCTGGTCGGAATGCTCGCCCTCTTTACGAATGAATTCCCATGCTTTCAGACCAGCTTCTGTCGGATATAACAACTTGTTCTTCTTATTGTCTATTGCCGACTGTTTGACAATAAATCCATCGGATTCGAGTCTGCTAATCGCTCTGGCCGCTGTCGTTCGATCTACTTTGATCAGTTCAGCCAGCTGGTTGGGAATAATGCCCGGATTCTCACATATGCGATAAAGATACAGATATTGGCCTCGGGACAAGTTCAGATGTTGAAATTCGACATTGCTGATCGAATCCAGACAGCGGGCAATCATGCCAATTTCACGCAACACTTCTTTTTTATCAGTCAATGCGCTCACGCCCTTTTATAAAATTGTTGCATTCACAACATAAATAGTGATATAACTACAGTTAAATTGGATTAAATTTTAACCATGATACTCACATGGAACGGCTGCAATGATTATGCTATATACCAGTTTATCATGCCCGGATATGATTACTATCGTCCAAAGGAGAAACATTCATGAATACAACGATTGTTGAAGTTACTAATCAGGAATTGCTCGATGCCTGCTTCGCCATTCGTACTGCTATTTTCGTCGAAGAACAAGGCGTGCCCGCAGCGGATGAATTCGATGCTTATGATACATTAGACGCGGAGGCACGCCACATTCTGCTCTACGTAGACGGTGTACCTGCTGCTTCCTCCAGACTGCGCATTGTGGAACAGGTCGCCAAATTGGAACGGATCTGTGTCATGCTTGATTACCGCAAACACGGTCTGGGCCGTGTGCTGATCGACAAGCTGGAGCAGATGGCTGTTGCTGATGGTCTTGAGAAAGCCAAGCTGCACGCCCAGGTACAAGCTTCCGGGTTCTACGAACGTCTCGGATATGCACCCGCTTCGGAAGTATTTATGGAAGACGGCATTCCCCATCTGCTGATGACCAAAAAACTGAAATCATGACATTCCAAAAAACGCCTCCGTTATCACTTCTCAGTGATTACAGAGGCGTTTTGCATTAAGGCAACGCATTCGCGAACTCAACAACGGTAGATGGCACTTACAGGCACCGATAAGAGAAACCAAGTATCCTAACTTACCTGCCAGCTCCGCGTTGTATCTTATCCCAGTGCCAGACGGTCTGGCTCGGATTCGGCAGCGTTGTTCTTCATTTGTTTACTGCGCAACTGTCCGCAAGCAGCATCGATATCCGTACCATGTTCCATACGTACAGTGGAGTTGATGTTGTTCTTTTTGAGCGTATCATAGAAGCCCAGAATCGATTCTTCTGTACTCCGTTGATACTGACTGTGCTCATCCACCGGGTTGTATGGGATCAGATTCACACTGACCATACTTCTGCGACTGGACAATAGTTCAGCCAACTCCGCGGCATGCTCACGTTGATCGTTAACATCACGTAGCAGGATGTACTCAAACATGATGCGTTTGTTGGTTTTAGCCAGATAATAATCCACCGCATCCATCAACTGCTCAATCGGGAAAGCCCGGTTGATCTTCATGATGTGTGTACGTAGTTCATTATTAGGTGCATGCAGAGAGATCGCCAGGTTAACCTGCAGACTACTGTCTGCAAATTCCTTGATCTTGTCCGGAAGGCCGCTCGTGGAAACAGTAATCCGTTTGGCGGCAAGTGCCAGTCCTTTGCGATCCTTAATGACTTCGATAAAATCACTCATGTGCTGGAAGTTGTCGAATGGTTCGCCAATCCCCATCACAACCACGTTGGTTACCCGCTCGTCTTGACCGGCTGCATCCAGATGCCGCTGCACATGCATAATCTGTTCTACAATCTCTCCGGCGGTCAGGTCACGGCTCTTCTTGATCAGACCGCTCGCACAGAAGCTACAGCCAATATTACAGCCCACTTGTGTGGTCACACAGACGGTAAGTCCGTATTTTTGCCGCATCAATACCGTTTCAATCAGGTTGCCGTCCTGCATTCGAAGCAGAAACTTCACGGTACCATCTGCCGATTCCTGCTTCACATGTTCGCTCAGCGAGTTCATTGTGAAATGCTCGGAGAGAACGTCCAGACATTCCTGACGGACATCGGACATCGCGGGGAAATCGTGTACACGCTCCTGATATAACCATTCCCAGATCCGGGATGCACGGGATTTTTTCTGCCCATGCTCCGGTAGCCAGGAACGTAATTGCTCTAATGTTAATCCATATATGGATGATTTGTTCATTGTATAATCCTCTTTTCGCAAAAAAGCATATGGCTTATCGGTCCTACCCAAAAAACCTCTACTCCGTATTGTCCCAAAATTGTCGAGGGAAAACAAGGGCTTTTGCATTTCTTCCAAGAGGTTTTATCCATGGTAAATCTGCACAACAGACCATATTTCACCCTATCGGGTCTTCATCATTAGAAGTGAATGATACCGGATGTGTGCAGTAGAACCAGCAGAACCAGGATCGGAGCTACGTAACGCAGCATGAACAGCCACACCCGGAACCATCCGGAACGCAGGCCGGAAGCTTCCGCAGCCGTTTTCCAGAAGTATCCGGCAAAAATCGTCACAAGCAGTCCACCTACAGGCAGCAGGATGTTGGATGCTACAAAGTCCATCCAGTCGAACACACTCTTCGATCCAATCGTCCATTCAGGCTGCAAGCCGAGCGACAATACCGAAGGAAGTCCCACGATAAAGACCGCTAGCGAGATAACCCATACCGCACGACTGCGGCTCCAGGACAAACGTTCCATGAAATATTTCACCGGAACTTCCAGCAAGGATACTGCTGACGTCAATGCCGCAATAGCCAGCAGGATGAAGAACAGTCCGCCAAACAAGAAGCCAAGTGGCATCGCCGAGAAGGCCGCCGGAAGAGCCACAAAGATCAGTGACGGTCCTTGGTCCGGTGCAATACCAAACGAGAATGTTGTTGGGAAGATGATCAGACCCGCAATGAATGCATAGATCAGGTCACCTGCACCAACGGCGACGGTTGCCGCACCGAGGGATTGATTTTTATCCACATACGAACCGTAGGTTACAAGAATACCCATCCCTAGTGACAGGGAGAAGAAGGCATGTCCAAGCGCCACCAGTGCGGATTCCGTTGTAAGCTGCGAGAAGTCCGGATTCAGGAAGAAGGAAACCCCAGCTCCTGCACCCGGCAATGTAACTGCACGAATCATCAGGATAATGAGCAGTACCAACATCGCTGGAATCAGTACCTTGTTGAACTTCTCGATTCCGTTAGATACCCCTTTGGCAACAATCCAGCCTGTGATCAGAACTGAAACCAGTTGCCATACAATCGGCATATAGCCACTTATGAAGGAATTGAACTGTCCGGCATAATCCGGATTGTTGAACAATGTTCCACTGAATGACGTAATTGCATATTGCAAGGTCCAGCCTGCAATAATGACATAAAAGGACAGGATGATAAACGGCGTCAATACTTGCAGCAATCCGGCTGCGAGCCACCCCTTATGTCCACCTGCTTTGATAAAAGCCGTAGCTGCACTACCTCTGCCACTGCGCCCAATCGCGAGTTCAGCCAGGAGCACTGGCAAACCGATGAGCAGCAAACAGACGATGAAGAGCAGGAAAAACGCAGCCCCTCCGTTTTCACCCGTAATGTACGGGAATTTCCACATGTTGCCCAGACCGACCGAACTACCAATGGCCGCCAGGATAAATCCAGCTTGGGAGAACCGTTCTCCTTTGCCAGCGTTGTCTTGATCTAGATTAGGCTTACTAAAATTCATCGTATCTACTCCATCACTTTAAAGTTTTCCCGTAATTATATACTACTCACCTTGTCAGGTCATTCGAAATTCGAAATTTGTCGAAATGTTATTTTTTTACATATAAAACACACGGAAATCTTCATCTCATAAGTTCCTTAAACACAGTATGTGATAAAGTCCGTTAGTCCAACCGTATGAAATTTCAACAAATCCGTATTCCCAACCGTTCAAAGCCCAATAGAATCAAAAAGAGGTGTCCCCTCAGCCACTTGGATGACTGCGGAGCACCTCTCTTTTTAAATTACACTTTAATTTGAAGTAACTCGTACTTGATAACGCCCATCGGAGCATTGACATGAATGACGCTGCCCACTTCTTTGCCCATTATCTCCTTGCCCAGCGGGCTCTCGTACGAAATTTTATTATCCGCAACATCAGCCTCAGCAGGACCAACCACTTTATATTCAATCTTCTCAGCGAATTCGATATCATTGAGCAATACAGTGGAACCTACACCCACTTTGGTAGCATCCATGTTCTCGGATGTGATGACTTTGGCGTTTTTCAGCATCTTCTCCACGATCAGAATCCGGGTCTCCATAAAAGCCTGATCATCTTTGGCTGAATGATACTCACTATTTTCCTTCAGGTCACCGTAACTGATCGCGAGTTTCAGACGCTCAGCCAGTTCCTTACGCTTCACTGTCTTCAATTCCCTCAGTTCGTCCTCCAGCTTTTCCAAGCCTTCCTGTGTCAAAATCACTTCTTCATTAGCCATTTTTCCATCTCCTAATCCTGCTATCTATCTATATTCTAACCTATATCCACTCCAAAGGGTTAGCATACCCCGGAAAAAGAAATAGCTCATCCATATATTGTATTTCAATACCTTCGTAACAATGATTATCTCTTGGATTGATTTTTAGAGCCCCCTATTAATTGTACCGTTACAATCTGCTCAACTGATGATGTTGTTTTCATCCGTTCACTTTTACAATGAACTCAGGGCTGCAGCCCACTATATAACGTGAGGTGATCTGAATGATTGAACTATTGAATACAGCTGAAATACAGGCCTATCTGAAACGGATCGGCATAGATGATATAAAGGAACCTACACTGGAATTCTTATTTGAACTCCAGCGAGCACATGTGCAATATTTATCCTGGCAAACGGTCGATATTTATGCAGGTCGTCCTGTGGAAATCGGTCTTCAAGATTCAATTCAGCTTATATTACAGGGACGCAGCGGCTACTGCTTTCATCTAAATGGTGCATTTAGTGTTCTTCTCCGCTCGCTAGGTTATACGGTTGATTGGCATCGCGGCGGAGTACAGCCTCATGGGGAACAACCCCGTGTGAACTCATTCCATCTCGGTCTATCTGTGCTTCTGGCGGATGCTGACCCGACAGTTGAGCGCTGGATTGTAGATGTAGGTCTCGGCGGAATGCCCTTTGAACCTCTACCACTTCATTATGGAATCTATGGTTCAGCTCCGTTCACGTACCAATTGATGCCATCATCTGTTGCTGCTGGGGGATGGCGGCTTGAGTACGAGCCGAATGGGCCAAGTGAAGGAGTCGACTATGCTCCCGAGGTAGTCCACGATCTGGCGGAGTTCATTCCCAAACATGAATTCTACAGCCAGGCGGCCGAATCACCTTGGCATAACGTATTTTTGCTTCGTCAGCGGGATGAGAACCGCAGTCATGAACTACGTGGATGTATGCTTCGAACACATGATATCGAAGGAATCCGGAAAACGGAGATCCAGAATTATACCGAGTGGCGTAACGTGTTAACTGAACTATTCCATGAACCCTTGGTGAATTACAGCGAACTGGAATGCCAAGATATGTGGGATCGAGTGCAGGCTGCACATACGGAATGGAAACAAGCCCAAGAAGCATGAAGATAAAGATGCATAACCTGAGGCCTTAACATGAAAAGCGAGACAATCGGCTTGCTTGTTAGGGGTATCTGTATAGTGATGATTTGGGAGGATGAGTTGAGGGGACGTTCCATATAAAGGAAAGTTATTAGTCCACGCCGAATACGTACTCAGGTGATAAATGATGATAACTATTCGTGTACTCCAAGTTCCAGAAGTATTGCCCGAGGCGTACTGGAACCACTTTTTGTCGCAAGTTTCTGCCGAGCGACGTGCTCAGGCTTCGCGTTTTCTGCGTCAGGCTGACGCGTATCGCTCCGTGCTGGGAGAGATATTGACTCGTGTGACTTTGAGCAAGTTAACTGGACTGAGACCTGCTGAGCTTTCTTTTACCCGTAATTCCTACGGCAAACCTTCGCTCATTCACCATTCGGATGTACAATTCAACGTCTCCCATTCTGGTGATTGGATTGCGCTGATCTCTGGCAGTCCAGATGAACTGGGCGTGGATGTGGAAAAAATAGCTCCAATTGACATGCAGATTGCAGAGCGTTTCTTCTCTCCTAAGGAAAGCCAGTTCTTGGCTGCCGAGCCTGACGATCGTCGGCTGGAAACCTTTTACCGTCTATGGACGCTGAAGGAAAGTTATATCAAGGCAGTCGGTATGGGTTTGTCCATACCACTGGACTCCTTCGCCATCCTTCCCAATGAGCGGGAAGATTGGCATTGCAAACAGGCTGCGGCACATCGCTTCTATAGTCAGCGTTTGGATGATCAGCATATGCTTGCAGCCTGTTCAGCCGGAGGAGAGCTGCCGAGCCAGCCGGAAATTTTAACCTTGGAGGATCTGTATACAGAGTTAGTATAGAGTGGTGCTGGGCCTCAACGAGTTGGAATCAGTTGAGTTTTGTAAGAGGTTAATATCAAACAAGCCCTGGCTAATGTTAATCAAAAAAGCTAACGACGTGAGTATCACGCGTTAGCTTTTTAGCTTTATATTCACACTCAGTTTACGTCTCTGACGTATCGAATAGGACTAGTCCCGGCTCCGCAATTTGCCAAGCAGACGGATGATCTCAATGTACAGCCATACCAGTGTAACCATCAATCCAAATGCACCGTACCACTCCATATACTTGGGCGCACCACGTTCAGCACCACCCTCGATGAAGTCGAAATCAAGGACCAGATTGAGGGCAGCCACAATGACGATAACGACCGAAATACCAATGCCGATCAAGCTGTTATCATGCAGGTAAGGAATCGAAATGCCGAAGAAACCCAGTACAAAGCTCAACAGATACATGATCATGATACCGCCAGTTGCAGCCACGACCCCAAGCTTGAAGTTCTCCGTAGCTTTGATCAATCTGGTTTTGTATGCCACCAGCAGAGCGATGAATACAGCCATGGTCAACAGAGCCGCCTGCAAGGTAATTCCGTTATACAGGGACTCATAGGTCGCAGAGAGTGCGCCTAGAAATAGCCCTTCTGCCACGGCATAGACCGGTACCAGATAAGGTGCAGCTACAGGTTTAAACGAAATCACAAGTGCCAGAATGAAACCAACGATTAATCCGCCATAAGCAAGCGGCATCACTTGTTGACCGTTAAAGAACATCATCCAGGTTGCAAATGCACTACCCAGCAGAATAACCAGCGTAATAAACGCTTTGTTCACCGTGCCGTTGATCGTCATGTAATTCTGATACCGATCTTCTCCATATCCTCTGTTTTCAAACGTGCTGTCTTTAAGTGTAGGGTTACCGCTACGACCGATCAACACAATCACCTCTTCATATGTATTTGGTATATCTGTGATACTAAGCTTGGGCGTACTACGTTTCAATTCTACAAGCTACTCCCTCGAAAATATCGGGATGGCACCAGAAGGAATCGGATGTAATCCTTCGATTGCATCCTTACCCACTGGCGCAACACTTAGGACATATGTCCCACACATTGCATATTCATGTGCTTTTTAAACGTCTTATTTGTACAAGACTTTATCTACATTGTATTTCGCACGCATCGTGTTGATGATATAGGTCTCGTAAATTTCACGATCTACTGGATCTTCAATCACGCATACTTCAATCTTCGTTACTTCCTCGCGGTGATTCTTGATTGGTGATACAGTGTCTTCAAAATGCTTTTTGATACGTGGTCTTAATTTTCGTGCTTTCCCGACAAATAACAATTCTCCAGCGGCATTGTAAAACATGAAAATCCCGCCTAGTTCCCGGGTAATCAGGTGAAAATCAGTAAATCCATAAATGTGGCTAAGCTGTGGATCAACCTGCTTTGTGATGGTTACATCCGGTGTTGGCACGGTAATATTAATCAATAGGCTCACTTCCTCATTATCTATAGGTTTACATCCTATCACATATTATAAAGGGACACCATTTCAATCTATATGAAGTACAATTCACGCAATTTTCGCTATTACGACAAATATTTCAAAAAAAAGGTTAACTTCCCTGATTCAAAGTGGTACTATAGGGGTATGAGGAAGAAATTGGGCACTGAGACATACGTCTTTATATCTACCTCCGTCTATTGTACCCTATGATTGAAACTCTTTTTCATGCTGAATTCTGTTACGTGATCACGACAAGAGTACAGTTAGCAAGAACCTAGTTTATAGATTGTAGATTCATCATCTAATCGACCCTTGCAGCAAGCAAACCTAGAAAGACCTAGATTCATGATTCACTGTAGATTTTAAGTATCACCTAGAAAGCCTGCAATTATAGTCGTACTGAAGTTAATAGACACACGTAGAAGGTCAGATAGCTATCGATCCTAGAGAGACTAGTCATGCAATACAACTGTAGAAATTATAGCAGCAGTACTATAGAAAATGGATCAAGTTTCACCACCAGGCCCCGGCATACTGCCAGGGCTTTTTTGCGTTTGTGCGAACAACCAACCACACGCTCAGGGAAACAGAGGTATCGTGGTTCTTTCTGTGGGGTTTATAATATGGCAAGATACCAGTAGAGGGAGTGATGGGATGTATTCCGATCTGCAATTGACGGAGGACCGCCCTGTATATATACAAGTCAAAGATTATATGAAGCGATTGATGCTCAAAGGCGGCCTGCAAGCCAAACAAAAGCTGCCCTCGACCCGTGAACTCAGTACACTCATGAAGGTTAGTCGCAGCACGGTCCTGCTCGCTTATGCCGAGCTTGAAGATGAAGGTCTGATCTATGCAGTCAAAGGCAAGGGCAATTACGTCAGTGCCTCCATCGAAACACCTGAGGCAGCAGCAAGCTGGAAACTGGACTGGACGACAGAGGTAAGCGAGTATGCCATTCAGGCAGAGCAGTACGATCTGATGAAGCATGGCTCCGGAGCAGAGCGCGGCGAAATATCGTTTACCAGCATAGCACCGGATGAAAAGCTGTTTGATCTGCACAACGTGAAACGGGCTTTTCTAGATCGCATGTCACTTGAAGGCGAAGTACTGCTGAATTACGGATATGCGCAAGGATACAGACCGCTGATGAACTATTTACTACGTTATATGGAAAACAAAGGGGTCGACCTCCGTGGCAAGGACATTCTAATCACCAACGGATTCACGGAAGGTTTCGATCTGGTGCTTGGAGCGTTGCGCAAAAAAAGCGGAAAAGCGCTCTGTGAGAATCCAACGCACCACACGGCGATCAAAAACCTAAAATTACACCAGTTCCACCTGACCGGTGTGAACATGGAGCCAGATGGCTTGGACTTGAAGCAACTGGAACATGAACTTGAGGCAAGTCCATATGATCTGGCGTATCTTGTGCCCTCCTATCACAATCCAACCGGGATTGTGACGTCTCCTGCAAAACGGGTAGAGATCATCCGGTTGATGAACAAGTATGAGGTACCCATCATTGAGGACGGATTCAATGAAGAATTACGCTATTCCGGTTCCCACGTATCTCCCCTGATCGCCAGCATGGGGAAAGGCAATGGACTGGTGTATCTGGGCAGCTTCTCCAAAGTCCTGTTCCCAGGTCTGCGGGTGGGTTGGATTATTGCGGATGCGGCGCTGATTGATTATCTGGAGAGTATGAAACGGGCACGCAGCATCCATACCTCCACGCTGGACCAATCGTTATTGTATCAATATCTGAGCAACGGTAATTTCGAGAAATATTTGAAGCGAGCCCGCACGGAGTATAAGCGAAAATACGAATTGGTTGTGCGTTGCCTGAAGCAGCATCTGCCAATGTGCCGGATTTCCGGTGCGGGTGGTCTGCATCTGTTCGTGCAGTTCCCGTCCGAATACAGAACCCGTGAACTGCTGGCGGCCTGTAAAGTAAAAGGTGTGACGTTCACACCAGGGGATACTTTTTATCTGGAACCCGGTCAGGGTGTAAACACAATGCGTCTGGGTTTCTCCAGAGTCAGCGATGAGAATATACGTAAAGGCATTCGCATCATTGGCGAGACAGCAGCTCAAATGAGATAAGGAGGATTTCACATGAAAGTTGGCGTGATTATGGGCGGTACATCTTCAGAGCGGGATATTTCACTGCTCACCGGACAGGAGATGATTGCGAATCTCAATAGAGACAAATACGAGGTTGTGCCCATTGAGCTGAATAGCAAGCGCGATCTAATCGACAAGTCAGCCGGGATCGATGTGGCACTGCTTGCCCTGCATGGCAAATACGGCGAAGACGGTACGGTTCAAGGCACACTGGAATCCCTGGGTATTCCCTACACAGGTTGTGGCGTGCTTGCGAGCAGTGTATGCATGGATAAAGACATGTCCAAACAACTCATGCAGCATGCAGGTGTGCTTACCGGAGAATGGCTGCGAGTGAGTCATATTGAGGAACTGTCCTCTATTGCTGTTCAACAATTAACGTACCCCGTGGTGGTCAAACCCAATTCAGGCGGTTCCAGCATCGGTACCCAAGTGGTGAAGGAAGCTTCCACCCTGTCCGCTGCTGTAGAGGCTGCCCTCGCCTGGGATGATACGGTCATGATTGAACAGTATATCGAAGGTGAAGAGATTACCTGTGCCATTCTGGATGGTAAGATGCTGCCGGTGATCTCCATTCGTTCGAACGCGGAGTTTTTCGATTATTCTTCCAAATACGATGACCACGGGGCCGATGAGCAGGTTGTGCAATTGCCTTTGGACCTTCACCATCGCGTCGAAGCTGCGGCCTTGGCCTGTTATCAGGTGCTCAAATGTAGCGTCTACGCTCGCGTGGATATGATGATTCGGGAAGGCATGCCGTATGTGCTTGAAGTGAACACGCTGCCGGGTCTTACCCGTAACAGTCTGCTGCCCAAAAGTGTAGCCGCTGCAGGCATTTCTTTTGCAGAGCTGCTGGATACCATTATTGAACTTTCATTGAAGGAAAGACCCAAGGAGGATACAACATTATGAGTCTGGATGTGACGATTAGACATAGCTCCCCTACCGACCTGCAAGATATGGTCATTCTGATGGACCAACTTGGTTATCCCACCACGTACGCCGAGATGGAAGAGCGCTATACCCATATCTCTGCGGACGCAAACTTTACTACACTGGTTGCTGAAGCACGAGGCCGCGTAGTTGGACTGATCGGATTACAGACGTCCTATATGTATGAAAAGAACGGAAGACACTGCCGTATCTTGGCATTGGTTGTACACGACCAGTTCAGGGGCTCAGGCATCGGCCGTCAGCTCATTCTGGAAGCCGAGCATTGGGCCGCCACGCATAACGTGGATTCCTTGTCTCTGAACAGTGGCAATCGCCCAGAACGTGAAGCTGCACATGAATTCTATCGCCAGATGGGCTTTATAGCCGGGAGTACCGGGTTTAGCAAAAAGCCGCAGATTCTACAGCACACTTAATCTGCGGATGATACAGGATACGCCCCCTTGAATATCAAACCAAAAAAAGAACGCCCCAATCCGCACATTGGCAAAAAAGGGCGTTCTTCAGTATATATCTATGCCGCATTGATATGCTGTTTGATGATTATGGGATCAATATTTGGCTGACTGCGCACCATCAATCGGAATAATGGCTTCATTAATAAATGGTGCTTCACCTGACAAGAGGAAGGCACGAGGCGCCTTTCAGGACTTCATAGCCTCATAGGCTGCAAGTAATTCCTCTACTTCTACTCCGTTGATCTTCATCCCGTTCACTTGACACTGTTCCAACTGCACTCCAGATAGATCGCAATTGATAAAACGACTTCCCCCAAGATCACAATGCGCCCACTGCATGGGTACACGGTCAGATCCAAGGTGTGTGTCTTGGAATTGAACGCCATCCAAAGCACAGAATTCAATCTTGCTGTCGGTTAGGCGTAAATCAGCTAGCAACATATTGGTCATATTTAGATTGGTAAATTTGCTCCCACTCAGGTTGCAGTCAGTGATCCGACTATTGGTCAGGTTACTGGTGCTGTAACGGACTGAGTCCAGATTAGCTTGAACATATTCAACCACTGACTCACCCGAGTCCATGGATAATGTCACGTCACATGTTGGATCAAAAGGATCAATTGACATGTTTTTCTCATATCCAAACTCATCCTCAGATGCATAGATACGAACATATCCCATTTTTTCGTAAAAATGATGATTATCCTGCTGCCGACCTGAGGTCTCCAGCTTCCAGGTTTCAATCTGCGGAAATTCAGCCTCAATAAGCCTCATGACTTGAGTTCCCACGCCACGGCCCTGGCATACGGGGTCAATATAGATCTTATCGATCCTGGAATGTTTTCGTCCAAGCACGTTAACACTCACTCCGCCGATAGCACATCCATCTGATTCTACAACATAATAATCCCATTCACGGATCACGTAACGATGCATGCGAACTGACGCATAATCAGGCGGGCATAGATTACTATCGATATCCTTCTCATTATCCGCCCAGACTTTTATGACATGATCAAAAGCACGAGTACAAATCTCTGTAAGTACAACAGCATCTTCCTGCTGTGCTCGTCGTAAGCGAATTTCAGAATGTATCTGCTTCGGGTGCACTGGTTCAGTCTTTACTTTGAGCAGTTCAAAATAATCGTAGCACTCCTTGTCCATAAGCATTCTGCGAGAGATATAACGAAAACCCGCATGCTCCAGAACTTTGCGTGACGGCTGATTGAACGGCTTCACAATGCCCACGATGCGATCCAGCAAGGTATGCTCAAATAAATAGGCTGTTAGGGCATGCACCGCCTCTGAGATATATCCTTTATTTCGGTAATCCCGGGAGATGGCGTAGGCCACTTCACGGTCAGCACGATCCAGCAGATCATTTGGAAATACGCCACACCAACCAATGATACGCTGATCTTTATTGTGTACAACGGCAAGCAGGATGCGTACATCTTCCGGGTTGAACTGTTCGTAACTGCCAACGACAAATCCTAAAAATTCGCGCAACTGCTCCTCAGTCATCTTCCAATCTGGCAGGATATCTATAATTTCAGGTTGTTGGGTTAATGCATACACGGCAGCCTGATCTTCAAGCGTGAATGGACGCAACGTAACGGAGTTTGAATGGATGAATAATTGACTTTTCATATACAACACCTCTGGGGATTTATTTAGGATGACACGACAAAGAGGAGCACCTCCAATAGAGGCACTCCCCGATCCGTTTCATCATTTCAGAAACGCCGAAGCTCCTCGTAATGGGTCAAAAGGACACACGTATCCCGTTCATGGTCAAACGGAATTTTTGCGGTGTTCTTTCCACGATCATTACGAGAAATCTGGCATTCTGAAATCCCCTCTCTTACTAAGGCTTACTTATAACGTCTCACTTAAGGACGGTCAATGTAAATCCAGCCTGTTTCTTGTTCTTTATCTACAGTAGCTCCAAGGGATTCAGCCACAAAGCGCAGCGGCACATACGTCTTGCCGTCCTTGCCAACATAGGCGGATTCCACCATGGTTACTTCTTTACCAGCAACAGTTGCCTTCTTGGAACCTACGGTCAGGACAATCTCATCACCAGTGATGTCGTCAATGACAAAGATTTGGTTCGAGCCTTTGGTCCATTTCACTTCAGCATCCAATTCTTCAGACACGTAGCGAAGCGGAACAAATGTTGTATTCTTAACGGTGATCGCCCCAGCGTATTCATCATCCGGGAAGAGCACTACACTTTTACTCGTGATCCCAGCTTCATCTTTCAGCAATTGATATGCCAGTGAATTGGAATCAAAATTGCGCAGCATCTGTCCAGGCGTAATATCATCCTTCATCAGATCCATAACGCCGCCCGATACATCCACTTCATCAACTGCAACTGTGCCACCGATATTCCACTGTTCACTGTCTCCACTTACCGTTACAGAGTTCACCGGCAGATCCTCAGAAGCAGGCAGCGCTACTTTCAGTTCAAAGTTTTGCTTGCGAATATCCAGCTTGCTGTCGAGATAAAAGTCCAATTTCAGTTTGGTTTCTGTGCCAAATACCGTTTTGAATTCAGGAGTCTCATTCAACAGGTTGTTCAGCTCCTGATCATAATTGACCAGCATACTGTCCAGTCCTACTTTGATGATGGCATACAGAGACGCAACGGCTTCATCTTTCGATTCAGGAACGATCGAATTCAGCGTGTCGTCTCCCCCACCTTCTACCTCATTCACAGCTTCCAGTACAGGGTAGAATACATCGTACAGATCTCCAATCAGGTCTTTCAGTCCTTGCTCATCCTTCGAAATACTCGTCAGGAACGGTTTAACCATGCCAAGCATCTCTTCACCACTAACTTCCAGATGCAGCTTGGAGAGGCTAAGTGCTTCGCCATTCACGGATTCCTGTACCGGTGTTACGGAGATGTTCTTCGGATTGGACAGATGCTTCAAGACAAAAGAGAACAGTTTCGGGGAAATTTCCTCGAGTTGTTTCTCCAGAGCCTTCGTATCTACCATCGGAAGCGCCTGTGCATCCTGGAACGTATCCAGAGACATGTACAGCGGTTTCTGGGCTCCGTCCAGATCAATGACCAATTGGGACTCATTCATGGACACGTGGAAAGGTAACTTTGTTCCCTCCATGCTCAGTGTACCTTTGATCGATGCTGTCTTCGCATCTTTCATTTTGGCTTGATCAATATCCAGGGATATGGAGTTAATAAGTTCGATCATTTCAAGGTCTTTTTCTGTAGCAAATTCCTTAGCCGGTTCTATGTTTATATTCATGGATTGTCTGGATTCACCGGACTTGATACTCGCGCCATTGGCCATTGCTTTGCCAACGTCTACTCCACCCACAGCCTGACATCCTGTAAGAACAACCATTAAAAGTACTAGTGGCACTGCCATCCATTGGACTAACTTCCGATTCGTAATATGAACTCCTCCTTAGAAAAATATGGTTCATTTCCATTATGAAGGTATAGGTAATTCTTGTAAACGGATACGCAAAAAAATAAACCAAAAGGCCGGAACATGTCCGACCTCTGGTCTATCTATATTTCAGCATATCGTATGTTTCGATAAAACATCCTGCTTCATTATGCAATGCTGGGAGTTATTCTTGCTCCTGATCTTCTGCGAGTTTCTCATCCGTTTCTTCATCTTCCGCAGTTGCGGGAGTCTCGAATTGATCCGGCTCGTCCTCTTGAATCGCTTTGTTCTCTTCGTTCTGATCCTGTGTCATATCGCATTCCCTCTCTTCTACCGGATTGTCATGTCATCAAGGCCTGAGCCTTGTGTCTATCAATAACCCGAATAGGCTTAGTTCAAACCTACTTCAGTGTCGGCCATAGAATCCCCATCATAATTTTAGTGCTCATTTAGAAAACATAAAAGATGATCCCGTTCCCACTTGCAGCCGTGGCCTGAAACAAGGCCTGGACATCATCCACAGTCTGAACGATCTCCTGAAATGTCTCTTCCGCATCCCAATCTTCCATGACTGGATAGACACCTTCAGCGATCATCTGGTCCAGACTATACCGTTGCTTCAATTCCTCCGGTGTGAGCTGCTCCAATGCCATGTAGGCTTCCAGCACCTGCTCGTTACTAAGCAAAAATAGATCCATGTCCGAATAGTTTCCCACGTATTGCTCACCTGCGAGAGGCACCACGTAACCGAGAGGTGGTTCCCCCTGTACCAGGTTACCGTTCAGCGTGAACTGCAGCATTTGCCATGTTTTATCAATATCCAGATCCACTGCACAATCATGCACACTAACCTCACCTGACTTGATGGATTCAACTAGCTCCTTAGTTACCACAAGATATCTGCCGGACATTCCCATACCGCTACCCCTCCTGTGTAATTCGTTCTGTTGTTCCCCATTAACCGTGCTTGTTGGTTCAGAATCGGGGTAATCCCTATCAAGGAGGGTGTATACATGAAAAAATTTGACTACAGTCTCAATTATGATGAGTTGGATCTGCGCAAACATCCTGAGCTGTACACCGTAGGCCGGGGTGAGCAGGGTGTTCTCATGGTTGAGCCCTACAAAGGCGAGATTCTACCACACTGGCGCTTCAAAACACCCGAGATTGCGACAGAGTCATCGGAGAAAATCTATGAGCTATTTTTGGAGTATAAAAAAAAGGGGGATTTCGTGGGTATGGATATGGCTCGCAAATTTCTCCAGATGGGTTATACACGGGCCAGACGGTATACAAATCACAAAGGAGGACGCAAATATTCGAAGGAGGATGGCTCAATCTTGCCCTATCAGAATGATGAGGTGAAGGCAGAAGCCGCGGCTATATTCAAAGCGCAATGGGAGATTGCGAAGACGGATCCAGACTATGTGAAAATGAAGAAGGAGCATCGGGAAAAGTACGAGTCTGATGAGGCGTAGGATCAACGGTGAAAAGATTGACTTATGGAAACATTTGTCTCAGAATCGATCTTGTTACTGTACATTTTCAACCATTATATTGGAGAAGAGAGGCGCATCCGATTATGACAGATTCGTTCTTCCACTTAAACACAGGCCAGAATATCAGTATCAACGAATCCACCCAACTTCAGGTAACCATTCAATGTACATCATCTCCTTCTCCCTTGGATGTTAGCTGCTTTATGGTGAACGAAGAGGGAAAGGTCCCATCTGACGACTATTTTGTATTTTATAATCAGAAGGCCGATCCCTATCAAAGTGTACTTCTGCAACAGGCAGAGGAACTAAAATCCTCTTTTGTACTGGATACGAATAAATTACGGCAGGCTCCTGTGGAAAAATGTGTGTTTACGGCTACTCTGGATGCCGGAGGGACTTTCGCCGATGTTCAGGCATGTCAGGCGATTGTACAAGCTGGTTCCCAGCAGATCACCTATGAGATCACCCAGGTCACTGCGGAAACAGCACTTATTCTCATTGAAATCTATAAGTATCGTGACGGGTTCAAAGTTCGTGCGATTGGACGAGGTTTCTTTGGTGGATTGCAGCCGCTGGCAGAGTCATTCGGTGTTGAAATTGAGAGTAACGACACCTCGGAAGCCGAACAAGTTCTTCTCACGGCACAAGCTGAAGTGGCAGCCGCCTCTCCAGAAGTCTTGGTACCTGATGCTGCACTAAACACGAATCATGCGCCGCTTAACCTGACCAAGATCGATCTCCTCAAGCGTAAAGTAACCCTCTCTCTGCAAAAGAAAAAGATCGAACCTATACAGGCACGTGTTGCCGTTGTATTTGATGCATCTGGCTCCATGTACCATTTGTATCGTAAAGGCATCGTGCAAGAAGCCTTCGAGCGTATCCTGGCGATTGCATCAGCATTTGATGATAACGGAGAGCTGGACGTCTGGTTCTTCGCCAAAGACTTCTTGCGTGCACCTAGCGTCACCGCCAGGGATTTCGAGAATTATATTGAACGCACATATACGCTGGGAAGCAAAGGCGGTACCAATAACGAACCTCCTGTGATGCAGGATGTCATTCGCAAATATACGATCGAGGAACCCGATGTGAAGATTCCAACGTATATTATCTTTTTTAGCGATGGTGGAGTCAGTCAAAAAGGGAAAATCATGCGGCTTATTACCGAAAGCTCAACCAAAAACCTGTTCTGGCAATTTGTTGGCCTAGGCCAAGCCAATTACGGTGTTCTTGAGAAACTCGATGACATGACTGGACGTTTCATCGATAATGCTGACTTTTTTGCTCTCGACGACATTTCCAAGATCAGCGATGAAGAATTGTACGATCGTCTCCTTACTGAATTTCCAGGTTGGATAAAGGAAGCTCGGGCCAAAGGCATTTTGGCCTAAAGCTTTTACCCTATACCCCTAATCAGGCTTGTACTTTTCCTGGTTTAACACCCTCGGAACGTGGACGGAGCATACTTCCTACGATTCGCAACATGGATTTGCGTGGTATGAGGCGGGTGAACTGTGCTGTCCAATAATTCCTGGCCCCCGGCACAGCATAAGGTTTGCCTGACTCCAGTGCCCTCATGGCTACGGCCACGACATGCTCAGGTGTATCACGTTTGCCCACCGAGGCTTCATCAGCACCCACTACATCAAAGAACGAAGTCTCGGTTGAGCCTGGGCACAGTGCCAAAAACTGAACGCCACGTTTCCTGTTTTCTTCGTATAATGCCTCTGTAAAAGAAAGTACAAATGCCTTCGTTGCTCCATACACAGCCATATACGGATCAGGTTGAAAGGCAGCCGTCGACGAGACATTAATGACAGCACCATTTTTCTTCTGTAACATGCCTGGCAAGAAAAGATGTGTCATGTTCGTCAAGGCGAGCACGTTCAACATAATTTCCTCCTGCTGCCGGCAACCATCCACCTTTTCAAATAATCCATGGGTAGCAAATCCCGCATTGTTGATCAGCATATCGATGTGTATTCCCCGATTCTGACATTCCTCATATACGTTCTGAGGTGCCTCTAATTCGGAAAGATCCGATACGATTACCTCAGCCCTTACTTGATATGCACGTTCTATACGTTCTGCCAATTGATTCAGTTTGGACTCTGTTCTGGCCACCAACACGATATTTTTACCCTTGGAAGCCATTTCGAGTGCAAAAATTTCCCCAATACCTGAAGAAGCACCTGTAATAAGTACCCATTGATGCTGTTCCTTTATCATCTCTCATCCATCCTCTGTGCATAATTTGAACACTTGTTTTCATCAGGAAACATTGTTTCTGTATAGAATCATCGTAACCAAATTGCATGATGCTGTCAAATGCATTTGTTAAATTTGGATCTAGAACGGGGTGCTCAATTACTAAACTCGGATTAAATTGACGTTATCCGGCGTAAAACAGTAGAATGACCATAAAAGGAAACATAGTTTCTGTTCAACAACAATACGGTTACGAGGATGAAATTAATGAAGGATCTTAATTCGGGTTCCACGGAATCTGCACATACGGTAACAACCTTTCAGGAAGCCAGACTCCAGCACTCGGATAATCTGCGACAAAATATTGTGCATGCTGCTGCTGCTTTACTGCAAGAGCATGGACCAGAAGCTGTCACAGTGCGGCGTGTAGCTGAACGCATGGAGTGCTCCACCAAAATCATATATAACCTTTTTGGCAAAAAAGAAGGGTTGGCCAAACATCTGTATCTAGAGGGCTGCTCCCTCATGGCCCAGCGTTTTGAAACTATACCCCGGCAGGCATCGTTCGAACAATATTTCCGTGATCTGGCCTACGTCTACTGGGACTTCGGCATTTCTCAATCCAGCTTCTATCAGCTGATGTTTGGAGGATCTTTTTCCGAATTCAAACCAGATGGAGAGACCTTACAGGGAACAGCGACTGCACTTAAGCAAGTGTCTGCCTTAGTGGAGGTAGCCATTGAACAGGGAATGCTCAAGGTGCAAGATCCCATGCTTGCGGTTCGGATGATCTGGGCTCCCTTACACGGTGTTATTCATCTGTATTTGGGGGGCCATATTGAGAGCGAAGAAGCAGCCAAAACCCTCTATGACCATACGTTGTCCATGGTTATACACTCCCTTGTAAGTACATCTGCGAATGGATAATCATGAAGTCGGTGATATGTTAGAAGCTTATAGAAGATAAACGAAAAAGGAGCAGACCCATTGGCGTAATACGCCTAGGGCATGCTCCTTTATTTGGTTAACTTTATCTAATTGCGTAACGGTTTCAGTCGATTAACGTGCCTCTTCGTTCTCAGCTTCCCAACGTGCAATTTCTTTACGCACGATTGGAGCGACTTCTTTACCAAGTAGCTCGATTGCTCTCATAACCTCGTTATGCGGCATGGTGCCGAGTGGAGTGTGTAACATGAAGCGGGTAATCCCGACTTCTTTGCGCAGGTAAATAATTTTCTGAGCTACGGTCTCCACATCACCTACATACAATGCACCTTCCAGGCTACGCGCCGCATCAAATGTAGCACGGCTGTAGTGTCCCCAGCCACGTTCACGACCCAGTATGTTCATGACCGCTTGCGCTGGCGGGAAGAATTTCTCCACAGCTTCGTCTGTTGTATCGGCAATGAAGCCGTGAGAGTGAGAAGCAACGGTCAGCTTGGAAGCATCATGTCCTGCATGTGCAGCTGCTTTCTTGTACAGCTCCACCAGTGGTGCGAATTGTACCGGACGACCACCGATAATGGCAAGCACCAATGGCAAACCGAGCAATCCTGCACGAACTACGGATTCCTGATTACCGCCACTGCCAATCCATACCGGAAGTTTTTCCTGTACAGGGCGCGGGTAGATGCCCAGATTATTAAAGGAAGGGCGGTGTTTGCCTTCCCAGGTTACTTTTTCCGAATCACGCAGTTTGAGCAGCAAATCCAGTTTTTCGTCGAATAACTCATCATAGTCGTTCAGATCATAGCCGAACAGTGGGAACGATTCGATAAATGATCCCCGCCCTGCCATAATCTCTGCACGCCCGTTCGAAATGCCGTCCAGTGTAGCAAAATCCTGATAGACCCGTACCGGATCATGCGATGACAGCACGGTTACCGCACTCGTCAAGCGAATATTCTTGGTCTGTGAAGCTGCTGCCGCCAGAATGACAGCTGGTGATGAAGCGGCGTAGTCAGCACGATGATGTTCTCCCACTCCGTATACATCCAAACCCACCTGATCTGCCAAAACAATCTCTTCAACAACATCGCGAATGCGCTGCGCATGACTGATAAGTTCTCCTGTTTTTACATCCGGATTCGTCTCCACAAATGTACTAATTCCGATTTCCATTGTCTATTCCTCCCTGGTATGAAGCGATCCGTTGTTCATCTTACCTATTGTAAGTAGATCACCTTTTGTTATGTATCTTAATATTGAACTATTTTGATGAAAAACACAAGTACCCTCTGTTTCCAGAGGGCACTTTTATGTTTATTTTCTATAATTATGGCTTGTCTATACTAAGTTCCATGAAGTTGGCATTAATTACAACACCGGCCTGTTTCATAAAATTGAATCCCAAAATTCCGTCAATCTCCAAACCATAATCCATATTTCCTATTTCAATCTGAAAGTTATTGAGCGTTGTTCCATCCACAGTTATAGAATCCAGCGACTTGGTATAAACATACTCTATACCTCCTACGCCTCTAATAATATCAACGAGATCATCCTCTTCAGGAACCATCCCTACTTCTCGAACTGTATCTGCATTTAACAACGTACTAGCTGATCCGGTATCCAAAAGGACCTTTTCTAAATGAAGTACTTCTCCTCTGAACTCAAGCTTTATGCTTATAAAGGGTAGACCGTAAATCTCTGAAATTTTCATCGGAGACCTCTTATGCCAACATATCGTTCTCTTGCAACAACCTTTGGACGTGAAGTGTGAAAGAAGCAGTATTCCCGTCTGGGATCTTCCTGATGTAATTCACCATAACGTTTTAAAGCCTTTGTAGAATCATCAAATGAATCAATCACTGCCATCTCTTCGATGTAACGCTGGCCTTCTCTAGAGTACGCCTTGGTTGCCTCAAAAACGACCCATTCATTAGGGAATCGCTCCTGAACTTCCTTCCATTGCATAGTGACACCTCCAGACCATTAGATACAAATATTATATCATGTGCAAACAGTATTTCATGGGCTGACATTCTAAATTACATACATTTTTTAGAGCATTGCTTGTAAATCCATTATTTCTTCCTCCCAATGTACAGCAGGTGCGACGAGATTCCCAATATAGAAGGGTCTTTGGCAGCTTCAATCATATATTGCATGAGTTCATCATACTCGCCACACTCTTTCCAGTATTGCTGCTGCTCGTCTGTGAGCATCGCTCTAAGGCTGGATGAACCAATCAAATCAACGGTTTCAAATCCCTGTTGCTCCATGAAGGGTGTAACGTCCTGAATATTAAAGTAGTATGCTCCCGTAAATCGTCCTTGATCCTGATGATCGAATATACCCTTTTCCACAAAAGAACGGATGGCTGCCATGTTATCATTCGGTTTCCAATGCTGCGGGGATTGCAGCAAATTGATACTCATGCGCATTCGGCTTTGCATCGCTACAAACACCACGCCCCCTCGCTTGGTCACACGGTACAACTCCTGTACAGCCGCCCTGCGCTCTTCGTCTGTCTGCAGATGATATAACGGCCCCAGCATGAGGGACGCATCGTACGTCTCGTCAGCCATACCGGAGAGCGAAGTGGCATCGAGAACATGGAACCCATCGAATTGCTGTGTCAAACCAAACTCCTGAGCCTTTTGCCTCGCAGTATCCACAGAGGAAGGTGTCAGATCCGATAAAGTGACTTGGTACCCCAGCTTCGCAAGCTCCATGGCATACTTCCCCGGGCCAGCCCCATTATCCAGAATACAACCAGTAGCCGGGAGATGCTCCCTGATGTAATGCATGTTAATGATGAATTCAATCGGTTCTCGCTCCAGTCTGCCCCACTCATCAAACCCGGAATAATATTCAATAATATGATTTCTCTTCATCGCTCTGACACCTGCCTTTTCTTATATGTAGACCACCTAACCATGTTCAAAATTAAATTCCAACCAGTATATATCTACTAAATATTTCCTGTCAAACAAAAAACGTTCAATTCCCATTGAATGCGGAACTGAACGTTTCTCGATCTGATCTTATATCTTTTTCACAAACTCCGACTTCAACTTCATCGCACCCAAGCTGTCGATCTTGCAATCAATATCATGATCGCCATCAATCAGGCGGATATTCTTCACCTTCGTGCCTTGTTTGACCACGAGTGAGCTACCTTTTACCTTCAAGTCTTTAATGACGGTAACGGTATCACCATCACTTAGCACATTTCCGTTGGCATCGCGGATTACTTTTGCATCCTCTGCGTTATCATTGTCTGCTTCCAAAGACCATTCATGCGCGCACTCTGGGCAAACCAACAGGTTACCATCTTCGTACGTGTACTCTGAATTACATTTGGGGCAGTTAGGCAAATTAGACATATGTATTAAACTCTCCATTCTACGATTGGCATTCCCGCAAGTATACGGGATTTCGACGGTATATTCCATACGCTTGGTCACTGCATGGATGGATTTAAACCAAATTTAAGGTTCATGCATCCCTCACTTTAAGGGTAACTACTTATGATGTAACTATTAGATACACACTACACATACATGAATTTTAATGTCTATATGAATGTTATTATATTTAATACCAAAGGAGTTCCTGCTCATGTCCTCATATGTTTTCCCTGTGCAAACGGCTTTTTTGATCTTTGTCTTTGCGGCCATGTTCTTGCTGGTGCCGTGGTTGATCTATGGTTATCGTAAAGACGGTTTCTTCAGCTGGTCACGGTTTGGCATCAGCTTTTCGTTTATCTTTTATATTCTGGCCGCCTATTGCCTCGTTATTCTCCCGTTTCCGACTACGCGAGATACCTGTGCGCAGCAAGCCGCTGACACGATCTACTACAATCTGGTTCCATTCACTTTTGTCAAAGACATCATGAAAGAAACACCCATTGTATGGACCCAGCCATCCAGCTATATCGGAATGATTCAGGGCAGAGCCTTCTTACAAGTTCTATTTAACGTCCTGCTTCTCATGCCGCTGGGTGTATATATCCGTTATTTTTTTCAAAAAAGAGCCTTCTGGAAGTACGCCCTGCTAGGCGGATTCGGGCTTTCCTTATTCTTCGAGATTACCCAGATCACCGGATTCTACGGGTATTATAATTGTCCTTACCGTCTCTTCGATGTAGATGATCTGTTATTGAATACTTCGGGAGCGATCATTGGATTTTTCACAGCGCCCATCCTGCTTGCTTTATTCCCATCACGTGCAAGCATTCAGGCGAAGAGTGAACAGATCGTGGAGCAAAACCGAGTGTTTGCTATGCCTCAATTGCTCGCATTAATTATTGATGGAATCATTGTTGTCTTCCTTTCGAATCTAATCTCCATCTTTACAGCGTCTGATGTGATCAGTGATGCGCTAAGTACATCCATTGCTATGGTCATTGTGCTGTTCTTCATACCTTGGGTGAGAAATGGTGCAACTCCAGGCTCGGCCATCTTGCGATTCCGCTATGTGGATCGTCAGACCGGCACACCCACCAGTGAATCGTTATTCAAAAGATTTGCCGCACTCTATGTTCCATGGCTGCTCGTTACGATCATTCGCTTGGTCAACGATTATGCTTTTTCAGGTCATCAGGATGTTATGCTTCAACCTTATCAAATGTGGATCTCCTTGGGGACATTCGGTATCTATATGTTAGTCTACGCCGTGCTCTTTGTTCATGTCTTGATCGTGCTCTTCTCTCGTGGAAAACGTTCCTTCTACTTCGATGAGGTGTCCCGCACACGTGCCTCTCGTAAATAATGTTTGGAGTATAACAAGGCATAATGTACCTCTATTTAGTGCTTACGTTCTGCTTACTTCGTTAGCCAGATTACAAAAAGAGGACGTTCATTCTGAGAATGAACGTCCTCTTTTGATTAGGCGCATAGCAGTTATTCAGAGTATTCATACACAATAACCCACCTGGATTATAATTCTAACAGCTCTCGCTTGGCTGCATCCGGATCATGTACGACCTCGATCTCATGGTTGAAGATTAGTGTCGCACGATCCTGCTCATATTCAGGCCAGTTCACACCTGCTACTTCAGGTTGGCCATTCTTGGCAAAGGAAATCCAGGCATCCTGTACCTTGAGGGCAAGTGCAGCCGCAGCTTCATCCGGCTCTGCATTCATGAATTTGAGGACATGCAGTGTATTAAACACAAAGAACATTTCGATGCTGTGAATCGCTCTTTTTAACAAGGGATGTTCCGGCATGACCCAATCAAATCGATACATCCACACCGGGGCATACTTCTGTTGTGCCGCAGCATATTGCAGCGCTGACCGCCAGAAGAACATATCGGTCATCACTTGGGCTTGTCCATCTGCCGTTTTTGGATAACTATCCGCGATGGCTACCCGGTTCTCCAGATCTGGTGTCATAAAGTCTACGCCCTGAACCATATCGATTTCTTTTGAATAAGGCACATGCGGCTGGATGAACAGTGCACCCTCGTGCAGTGTCGTACCAATCAGCACCGGAATGTCCTGCGCTGAACCTTCGCTCACCGCCTGAAGTGGCACCTGAGGTAGTGTATGCCCGTCCAATACAGGTTGGAACAATAATGCCATACCTGCCCCGCTCTGCTGTTTGACCGTTTCACCAGCTGCAATAATCTGCTCTACAGGAATTGTATTTAACTTCTGCAGGTTGTCCCGGTCCACCCCAAGAATCTTCAGCATCCCTTCCCGCAACGCTGAGGCTTGCTCTGCCGGCATCAACTGGGAAGCACCACTCTCCATAATGGCACGTTGGAAGAGTCCTTTGGCCGATGGCATCGCCATCAGTGCCGCAATACTCATACTGCCCGCTGATTCGCCGAACACCGTAACTTGATCCGGGTTACCACCAAAAGCAGAGATATTATCCTTCACCCACTGTAATGCCGCAACCTGATCCAGCAGACCTGCATTGGATACATATGAATCACCTAATGGAGCCATATGCAGGAAACCCAAAGGTCCTAATCGGTAGTTAATCGTCACAACGATGACGTCCCCCCGAACCGCTAACTGTGTACCATCATACATCGGCTGGCTACCTGAACCGGATACGAAGGAACCGCCGTGAATCCATACCATGACCGGCAGTGGTGTTGCTCCTTTTTCCTTAGGTGCCCAGATGTTCAGATATAGACTATCTTCTGACTCATTCGGAATTTCTGTTTGGCCTTCTGGTTGATGATTTCGTGGTTGTATATTCTCAGGTCCAAATTGCGTGGCCTGTCTGATTCCATCCCATGACTCGGGCTGTACCGGAGCCTTGAAACGCAGCTCACCTACCGGAGGTTTCGCATAGGGAATGCCTTTCCATACGCTTGCATCTTGCAAAAGTTCGCCTTGAACGGTACCATATGTCGTTTGAACCTGAAGTTCTCTCATGCCGCTTCTACTTCCTCTCCGTAAATAGGTTAAATTAACGAGTACGTGCATATCATGTGTACTTATTTGAGTATAGTTTGTAGTCATACCTATTTACAACTTTACCCAACTCTAGCCTCCCCTGCTACGTTTCACGTGGAACTTTATGGGGTGGATGATCTGATACATACCTTTAAGATGGACACCAAAAAGGCCACCCATTGAGCAATATCATCAAGTCTAACTTATCTTAATGACATTGACCCTTAGCATGACCCTTTACCGTTGACTATCCAAATAACTACCCTACTGTAGGATATCGCACCGTAAACTCAACACCTTCGATCCATTCGCCCGCGACAAAGTCACGTCCCTTCACAACAACCCGATCCTTATAAATCTCCACATGAAGCCCTTCGCTGCCTTCCAGATGTTCATCCTGATCCGTCCATAAATAACCTACTGACGACGCATTGAACATCGTTGGCATGTGGCCTGCACCATCGTACATCGTATGCTGTGCCTCCAGCTGCCAATGGGTGTGACCCGAGAAAAGGATCGCTTGCGGGTATTTGGCTAGAACGGCCTTAAGTTCTGCATCCTGATTCACACCATACCAGCCTTGTTCCTTCAACGACCCCGCCACCGTATCCATAAGCGGCTGGTGTAAGAAAATGAAGATGGGGTGATCTAGTGTTGCACGCTCAGACAATTTGGCATCTAGCCACTCCAATTGTTCGGCCGACATATCACAATCCTTCGGATGAGGTTGCTCGGTGCCCAGGAAAATATAATGATACCCATCAATCCAATGATCGTGGTAAGAGCCCTTCATGCCGGTTATCGCTTCAAAATCACTCAATCGACGTTGCCATAACCCGGCGACTGTAATGGGGTCGACTCCTGAAGAGATCGGTCCCCCATCCTGGCCCTCCTGCTCAGAAGTTACAGCAGACAACGTATAGGTCCCGCCGGATAACTGCTCAATCAGTGCAACTGATTCAGCAGCGGTTTGTTTTGTGACCAGTTCCATATCTGCTTCCTGCTCCAACAACTCGGCTACTTCATCCTCTTTCATCTCAAGCAAAACGATCGGCGGATCTTGCCATACCACGGCTCCAATATCATGATTACCTACCGTGTACCGGATGTCCGGCAAACTCTTCGCATGTTGCTTCCATATGCGTTGCAACTCACGATATTCGCTTGGCAGCCCCCGATCTGTTACATCGCCCACATGCATAATTCCACTGCTCCCCTGACTGAATGTAGCTATGTCGGCTAATGCCAACTCCAAATGTCGGTTATGAATGTGGTCTGCCTCGTCCCGTACATGCGTATCTGTAATGACTTGGAAGGTAGCAAGAGGTTGCTCAAGTGTATGTTCATTTCTCATCAAGAATCACTCCATTTCAGTCCAATAATGCCAATCAGAATAAAACCGATCCAGACCATCGACGTGAGCCGCAGACGTTCACCGAAATAGTAATGCCCCACGACGCCAATAAGCGTAATGCCCACGCCAGACCAGATCGCATAGGCTACAGCCAGCGGCATATACTTCACTGCAAAATTAAGAAAGGTAAAACTTGCGCCATAACAGACAAACATCAACACCGAAGGCCATAACCGCGAGAATCCATCCGATACTTTTAGCAAAATGGTAGCGCTCAGCTCTAGTCCGATGGCCAGAGCCAACAGGACCCATCCCAAGTAAGCGTGACTGTTCGTCATCGGCCAAGCCCACCATTCAGCAATTCATGGAAGGATTGAATCGTTCTATCCGCCAAGCGGATTTTCCCCGGTTCTCCAATGCCAATCCTGTACCCCGCACCAGCGGTTCGTGCCATCTCCATGTCTCCGTCCGTATCTCCAATGACCACAGTATGCTGTACAGATACACCTAACCGTTCACAGGCAAGCAGAAGCATATCGGGAAAAGGTTTGCCCCGCTCCACCAGATCTGTACCAATCACCACGTCAAAAAAGGAATCCAGTCCCATCCACTGTAAATGTTTAATTGCACTTGGTGTATCATCTGCCGTCACTACACCCATAACCACGCCTTTGGTACGACACTGTTCAAGGAATTCTCGAACACCCGGTAACGGATGTGCCGGACGATGCTGCTCCATCTCTTCCTCCGCTCGCGCCAAACACTCCCGGACCATAATCTTGGATTCCGCCCAGCTGAGACCCGCACGATATCCATGCCACGTCAGCACGGCATACACTTCATCCATGGTGCCCATCGCAAGTGGCCCCCGCACGTCATACCCAATCATTCGGCCTTGGTCATCGTGGAATGTACCCCAGATCTGCGGGAATTCGTCTGTGTTGATACAAAGTCCCCTGATCGCCAACTGGTCTCTGAAGTTGTTCAACACACAATCGGTCCAGAACCCCCACATGCCCGTAAAATCAAGTAATGTCCCGTCCTTGTCGAACAAAACGGCTTCAATCGGATTGGGTAATCCGTCTACATACGTTTCATCTTGCATTGGTCAAACTCCTTGTCTGCAATCTTTATGAACGGAAAGGACGGTACAGCATGTACCGCCCTTTCCGCGTGAGTTACTTATAGTGATTAGTGATACGTTATGTTTACAATCTGGTCAGGTTCACGACCGAGTCTCTTGGAAACAGTTCTTGTCGATATCGTTACTTCGTTACCCGATCCAGTTCCTTCTGTGCTTTCTCTTTCGCTTCCTTCAGCGCTTGTTCCGCTGGCATATTATTGATCTGTACCTGATCAGCTGCATCTTTCAAAGCATCATTGATCTTGCCACCCGTTGGATCCTGGAATGGAGCCGAAGCGTGAGCTGCCTGTTGCAGTGGTACAGTGATCTGTGGATTTTCCTCACTGAATTTCATGAACTCTGGATCTTGTTGAGCAGATTGACGTACTGCGATATATCCGGTGTTCATGGACCATGAAGCTGTGTTCGAAGTTTCAGAGAAATACGTAAGCCATTTGTAAGCTGCCTGTTGTTGTTCAGGCGTTGCAGCTGACGGAATACCTGCCGAAATGGCACTTGCTACCGGTTTTCCTTCACCAACATCTTCCCAGCCTGGTTGTTGCATTGCAGCGACTACGCTAAAGTCCAAGTCGCCTTGGTCACCACTAGATCCGGTGTAACCTGCTGCTTTATTTTTCATCACATCATCAATCGTTTTGTACCAGTACTCCCAGCCCTGACCTCCATAATGAATGCCCATAATCTTGTCTTCGTTAATCCATTTACGGAACAGGTCCCATGTCTCGATCCATTCCGGAGAGTCAATCATAACGGTTTTTCCATCGTCGCTAAGAATCTTTCCGCCCTTACCCAGCACGGCATCAATCATATTGTCTCTACCCCACATCGGTTCCCAACCGTAGAAGGTGGTCTTGCCATTCTCTTGTTTGCTCATCTTCGCTGCCGCCTCAGCCAGCTTCTCCCAAGTCGTCAGAGTTGCTGGGTCGATTCCGTTCTCCTTGAACGTATCCATACGGTAATACATGATCTGAGTTGTACCGTACATTGGCAAAAAGTATTGCTTTCCATCCACCTGTCCCTGGTTCAGGAATGTCTGAATGAAATCGTCTTTCTTAAAATTCGGATCAGCGGCAATCATCTCATCCAGAGGTGCATAATATCCTTTACGTGCCCAGTCTATATTGGAGCTGAGTACAGCGGCTGGAACCTTCTTGGAAGCAATTGCTGCTTGCAGCTTCTGTTCCGTTTCCGTGTAATCTGCTTGTACAATCCCCTTCACAACGACTTCGTTCTGGGAGGCGTTGAACGCATCAATCGTCTTTTTCATGTTATCGCCCAGATTACCACCCAGACCATACCAGAACTCAATCTCAACCGGATCTTTCGCCTGAGCTTCGGTTCCACTGGCAGCAGCCGTCGTGCCTGATTCTGCGGGTGCTTGTGTTCCACAAGCCGTCAGTAGCGCAAAGCTGGTCGCGAGTACCAGCGACATGCCACCCTTCCAGTTCAACCTCAATCTCTTTTTCCATGTCATGCTTGCCTGACTCCAAATCATTGTTGTTCCTCCCGTTTTAGGTGAATGGTAGTGCATATCAGTTCTTGTTCACACCAGCCGTAATATTCACGCTCTGCATGATGGTCTTCTGGGTGAACAGGAAGAGAATAAGTAGGGGTGCGATGGTAAAGGCACTCGCAGCCATAATCTGTGGCCAAGCCAGTCCATATGCCCCGCCCTCTACAAAGAAACTGCGCAGACCCGCCGATACTAGCTGTAAATCAGGGTCTTTGGTGATGAGCATAGGCCAGAAATAGTTGTTGTACTGTTCAATAAACGTAATCAGCACCATCACGGCGAAGCTTGAGCGAACAAGCGGCGTGATAATCGTACAGAGAATCCGGAAGTGGGATGCACCGTCCAGCTGTCCGGCTTCCACCAATTCATGAGATACCTGCATGAACGCCTGCCGGATCAGGAAGATCGAGAACACGCTGACACAGTTGGATACAATCAAGCCTGTGTAGGAATCCAGCAGGTTAAGCTCACTAAGCACTAGGTAACTAGGCAGATACACGGCCGTACTCGGTATCATATAACCCACCAGAATCAGGGATGTCAGTACACCTTTAAATCGGAATTTCATATGTGTCAGGGCGTACGCCATCATACTGGAGTTGACGATCTGAAATAGACAGATGGCTAAGGCTACCCCGGTACTGTTCAGGATGTAACGGGCAAATGGTGCCGCATTCCAGGCGTCTACATAGTTGCTCCACAGGAACGTCTCCGGCCAAAAGGTCGGCGGGAACTGCCAGATCTCATCATTGGTTTTGAACCCGCTAATAACCATCCAATAGAAGGGAAACGCTGTACCCAGCGCGATAATGGCTAACAGAAGGTAGCGGATTAATTTACTTATTTTAAAATTCGGTTGTGACACGTTCTGCAACTCCTTGCGCTTCATCCGTTTAGACTTTTTGTTAGGCAATGTCATTGTCATTAGTAGTGCACCAGACGTCTGCCAAGCAGGAAGGATACTCCCGACAGCAACACGCAGATCAGAATGATCACAACGGCGATGGACGAAGCTTCACCTACGTTAAAGGATTCGAATGCAGACTGGTAATACATGTACAGCAACGTTCTCGTTGATCCCGCCGGTCCACCCTGCGTCATGACATTGATCTGGTCATAGGCTTGCAAGGACTGGATGGTAAGAATAATCGAGAGAAAAAATGTCGTTGGTGAGATCAGCGGCAATGTGATACTTCTGAACTTATCCCAACCGTTGGCTCCATCGATTGAAGCTGCTTCGAGCAGATCGGAAGGTAGATTTCGTAGCGCAACGAGATAAAATACCATCGCCCACCCAATCGACTTCCAGAGCGTGACGATCAGAACAGCAACCAATGCCCAGTCCGCGTCACGCAACCATCCGATCGGAGATACACCTACCCAGCCCAGCATCAGATTAGCAAGTCCCACTTCGGGCTCGAAGATCCATGACCACGCAATGGACACCGCAACTGTCGGGGTGACCCAAGGTGAGAAGAGTAATGTCCGGAAGATGCCGGATGATTTAATTTTGCTATTCATGAGCATCGCCAGTGCCAATCCGCCCACAATGGTTGGGATTACACTTCCAAGTCCGAATAACAAAGTGACTTTCAGTGACCGATAGAATTCAGAGTTTGTCAGCAGATAACTGTAGTTGTCCAATCCAACAAACAGCTTGTCCGGGCTCATGAAGTCCCAATCGGTGAAACTGAGATAAACGATATATCCCAGAGGCCCTAGCCAGAAAATCAGCAATGGGATTAGAGCTGGCAGCGTGAATAGAACCGCCTCAGACTCCCTCCATAGTTTTAAACGCAAATCCCCCACTCCTTACTGTCCAATTTTTCTTTAATGATTGGGAATTTTTGAGTATAATCAGCTTTATATTTCTTCTGTACAAAATTGATTGTACACTCGTATTGAAAATTCTAATTCCGGCTTATGTTAAAATTGGAGCAAGTCATGTAAAATATGAGGCAGCTAGTGGGAACGCTATCATAAACCAGAGGTGACATTGTGGGAAAAGAAACCGCCGGGAACCCGAATCATTCTTCGTTACCTGATCGGCATGCGCTGAGGGAGAGAGTCATTGAGGCCATCGCCAATACGATGGATCTGTATGGGGTGAATCATACATTTGGCAAATTATACGGCATCATGTATTTTGAGGATCGACCGATGACACTTGAAGAGATGAAAAACTCGATGAATATGAGCAAGAGCAACATGAGCTATGCGGTTCGGTCACTTACGGAGTCACAGATGATCTATAAACTGGAGGAAAAGAAGGAGCGCCAGGATCAATATCTGGCTGAGACCGACTTTTATCGTACGTTCCAGAATTTCTTCGGGGCCAAGCTCCAACGGGAAGTAGATGTCATGTTAGAAGGCATTCGCGAGGTCATTCCTGACCTGTCGGCAATGATCCTTTCGGAACATACCTCTTCCGAAGATCGAGATGATGCGCTGCGGGATCTGCACAAACTTCAACATGCGGAGCAGTATTACGTCTGGCTACAAGGATTTGTGGATCAGTTGCGGGATGGTAAGTTTTACGAGAATGCTGCACACATGCCCGATAAAGAGTAGTACAACTGCGTAAACAGAATAACTAATGGGTGACCAAGCGCTAACGAACCTAGACGATATGACGTACCATTGTTGAGTCACACTAAACCGCAAAAAGGAGCTGTTCCTAGCCAATGTATGGCTTTTGGAACAGCTCTTTTTTTATTCTATCTATTGTATTGTCATATCCTATCCGTCATTAGGGGTTCTCTTTTCCATATGCTACTGCGTTAATGACCCCTTTTTTCTTTTAAAAATATTATTTTTGCGCTGCAGCTTCGATATCTGCATATGCCCAGTGTGTAGCTGGTACATCACTGAACGTTGGCGTAACTGCGCCAGTGAGTGATGTCCGGTTGAACAGTACGTTCAACACTTTCACCGCTTCCGCACGTGTCAACTTGGTATTCGGTTTGAATGTACCATCGTTATAACCTACCATCAGGCCAGTGGATTGCACGTATGCAATGGCATCTGCTGCCCACAGGTCTCCGGATACGTCTGTGAAGGAAACTGCTGGACCATTCACGGTTGTTGCACTCGCTTGTTGCTGCATCCAGCGATACGCAATCGTTGCCATCTGTGCACGGGTGATCGAACCTTCCGGTGCAAATTGAGTGTTGCTCATGCCGTTCATGATGCCAGCGGATTGCGCTTTTTGGATGTCGCTTGTTGCCCAGTGTGTCGCAGAAACATCCTTGTAGCTCACGCTATTCGCGGAACCTGCTGCCGCTTCAGTTGGAAGATTGCGAGCCAGCATGGCCGCCATTTGAGCACGTGTTACGAATGCATCTGGGCGGAAATCCGTGCCAAATCCCTGGATGTACGGTTGATGTGTACCTCGTGAAGCTTTCAGTCCATCCACAACAACGAGGGTGAACGTACTGAATTTCGTTACAGTAAACTCAATGCCTTCGCTGTTATCCGCGAGTTTCACCAATTTGCCTTGAATCAATTCTTTTGTGCCGTCACTGTGTTCGATATAGATCGCCAGGTTGTCCAATGCTTGCTGACGAGCAGCCGGATCGGTTGGCAGACTGTCACGCAGTGGCAATGTGAGTGTCACTTCGCGGCTCTGCATATTCGTGTCGATCTCTACTGGACGAGCCAATACGCGCACATTCGTATTCGGAGCAACTTGTTGAATCAACTGCTCTTTTTTCGCACGTTCTTCAACTTCTTTGCGCTCCGATTCCTTTTTCAAAGGTACAACGCGGAAGTACAAGTCTTGATCGAATCCAGCGATGGAATTCGTCGGAACGGAAATCACTACATTCTCTGTAGAGATTTCAAGTTTCAGCGAACCATCATTCAATTCTTTCACCGCTGCCTTAGGCAGTTCAATACGTGTCTCGGACACGGAATCTTTGGTATCTGGAATAACAATGCGTGCGGTGTTCATGTTCAATTGTTTCGCTTTTTCCACCGATTCCTTGGCAATTGCTTCGGTCATTTTCACCAGATCTTTGATCGTGCCGTTGGTTTCGGTTGTACGTGTGATTGGCGTTTTGGTCAAGTTGGTACCGTTTGTTCCATTAACGTCAACCACGATCTGCTCTTGTTTCGTTGCTGGTGCAGGTGTAGACGTTACTGGTGTAGTCGTAGATGATCCGCCACCACCACCTGTGTTTCCACCCGGGTTAGGCGTTGGAGTATTGCCATTATCTGTGCTGCTATCACCATTCTGTGTAAAGACAAACTTCACAGCGCGGCCTGGCAGTTCATCGCTGATTGCTTTGTAACGAACCCATACCGTTTTGTTGCCGCTAAGGTCCATTTTTTGAATGAAGGCAACATCAATCCAGTGCAACTTATTGTCGAAGGAAATCTCCATCGTGTTGTCCAAGCCCGTTAGGGTGTTATTGATGTCATTGCCCTTCACATTAGGAGCGGTAAAGAATCGGTTAAATACATATTGCAGATTCCCAACATCCTCATAGCTGTCTTGTTCATTTACGACCCATTCAGCCAATTCCTTCTGGCCTTCAGGACTAAGTTCTGCTCTTTTGGATAAATCAAGAGCGCCTCTAAGATTAAATTTGTATTTGCTGAAGAATGCTTCACCTTTAATCTGATCTTTCATTGCTTTATCAAGCCATTGATCCATTCGCGGTATAGAAGTAGCTTGCTCAAATGAATCGATAGGCATAGAGAAGAGATTCAGGACAATATCAGGATCAACAATATCCCCTTTAGACACTCCTTCCAACCTTTCGAATGCAACTAGATGCAAGTAATTGAATGCCAGTACACCTTTATCTACTTTGCTACGTTCCAAATGTTGTTGTCCAAGGCTACGTAACACATATGTCTGCTGGTCATTAATAAAGTGATCAGGTCCATCTACCAATTGCTGTGCGAGTAGATCCAGCTTGTTCTGAAGAACACTGAGTTCCCTCTGCTCCCAAACAGATTGTGCCAATACACCAAGTTCCATCATATATTGGACCTGTTCTTTATTTTTGTAATCTTTATTTACATATTCAATCAGGAATCCTGCAATGAAATCTCTAACCTGCAAGGATAAAGCACCGTATCGGTTAGGCAGAGTAATACCCAGATCCGGGTTTTCCATAGCTACACGCATAGCCGCTATATTACTGGTGCTCTTTGCAGTGTTTAAGACCGTTAATGGATCACTTTCGTTATCATCAGGGAAAAATTTATTAAATGCAGTCTGAATTTCTTCAAAACTTGTATATCCCTCATCGGGTCTTTCACTAAGCATATATTCTGCTAATTCTTCTTTCTCCTCGGACGTAAGATCCTCCCATTTACTAATGTTCAAAGGGAAGCTTCCAAGTGGGTTTTCTTGATTTTCTTCTTTGGAGTTGTACAACTCGATACTTTTTTGAATTTCTGACATCTTTCTCAACGATTCCGACATCTCTTCCGGCGTTTCTACCTTGTTAATAAAAGGAGTATCACCTACTACTGTATCCCTATAACCCAGAATCTTCTTAATGGAAGTGGGCCCTTTAATTTTAAGCTCATATATATAAGCGGTCATACGTTTTTCAATATCTGAAGAGTTGAGATACAGATCAATACGTTCATAGTATCCCTCTTCGACACTAGGATAATCAAAATGCAGTTTCCGCTCTGCTAGCTTTCCATAAAATTCATCAAGGACTATTCTGGAGTCTGATCCTCCAATTTTACGGGGAAGTTCCAGAGCTTGCAAAGCCAACTGCACCAGATATTGAACTTGTCCCTTATTCTGATATCCATCGCTAGTTGGTGGATCAAGATTTAGTAAATGTACTGCGATATCAATTTGATCGTCTTCAGATAACGATTTAAAATCAGGCTTGTCTATGAATTGTTCGTTAAGAAAAAGGTCTATAACTTCCTGTTTAAAGTCAGAAGTATCGCCCTGATTTATCTTTTTTTTGATTTCGTTAAACTGGTCCAACTCGCTCAACTGTGTACTAGGGTCGTAAGATTGCATCTGGTACGCAGATTCCATACCTTTGCCATCATTAACAATTACATTGAAATAGTAAGTTACGCTGTCGCTTAAACCCATAAATTCTCTGGAAAACGTACCGTCTTCAGATTCTGCACCACTAATCCAATCATCGTTCCCATAGTCTAGTGAGTCCCTGATTTCTTCCATGTCTTTCAGGTTAGGATAAACAGAGACGTAGACCTGATATTTTAATTCATATGATGGCGTAGAGGAGTCCGCATATTCCCAATGTACTTCAACATTGTTATCACCCGTAGGCTTGATTGTGATTAAGCCACCCTTTCCTGGTACAGGAAAGGAGGCTTCCGCACTAACCTTCCCTGCTGGTGCCAACCATGGAGCTATTAACACTATAATGAGCACCAAACTAATTATTTTCCTGTAATTCATGTACTTGTTCCTCCCTATCTCATGTTTTTTACATATAAATTCAATCCATCTGATACGTAAGGCCTATTGTAGTACACTGCGATAAACAGATTCTAAACAAAAAGAGTAAATAAAAGGAAAAAGATCCACCCTGTAGTACAAAAACAGGATAGATCTCAACTTTTTTCGCCATATTTCATCATTTTATTTTTAAAATAGTATTCTTTTGGACCTATATAACTCCAGCTCTTAAATCAAGGTGTACCCGCCATCCACATACAATGTGCTACCGGTCGTGAACGTATTGGTCATCAGATACGTAACTGTATGTGCAATTTCTTCATTGTAGCCAACCCGCTTGAGTAGAGACAACTTCTCATAATCTTTAAAATGGTCACCACGTGGCGTCCCTTCTTGCCCCTCCCGCCAGATGGTTCCAGGGGATACAACATTCACACGAACCGGTGCCAATTCCACCGCGAGTGCTTTGCCCAGGCTCTCAATTGCACCGTTACATGCAGCGTAGGAAGCACCGCCATCCAGTGGACGCTGGCTGAATCCACCAGACATTAAGGTGATCGAGCCGGAAGCTGACAGAGACGGTGCAGCATATTTAGCCGCAAAGTATTGAGGCCAGAACTTGCCTTTGAAACAACTCTCTGCCGTCTCCCGATCCGAAGTCAGTGGTCCTCGAGTGTAGGCTGCTCCTGGTGTGAAGAGATGATCGAACGTTCAGATTCGGGCGAAAAATGCTTCGAGCTGCTGTTCATCCTGATTGTCCAATACATGAACTTCCACCACCGTTTCTCCAGCCACGCCTGTGCCCACAGCCTTCGTAATCTGTTCCCTTGCTTCCTCCAATCTGGACGCCGATCTTCCTGCAATAATCACATCCGCACCTGCGGCAGCTGCCTGAATTGCCGTAGCCAGTCCGATGCCCGAGCTCCCTCCGATAACAACGACCCGTTTATTCTCCAATGTATACTGATTCATCTATGATCATCCTCTCATCTCCGGTTATGTACGTGCTAGTGCTCTCCCGTGGTGTTCATTATTCATGAAATGAAGGACGTTGAATAGTACGCATTTACATCGTACCTAGTACGAATATTCGTACTATTGGGATGGGATTACGACGGTTTCCCCTCTTTTCACAGAGACGATCAAGCAGAGATAGAGAAAATCCGGTATGATGGAGATACATATAAACGTATAAATCGAGGTGATTACTATGGATTTACAAGAACCAAGGTTGCAGGGAGTACTGACAACACTGGAGACCATTAATGGGAAGTGGAAACCCCTTATCTTGTTTATTTTATTAAAGGAAGGTACGAAGCGATTCGGTGAACTACGACGCATGATTCCTGATGTAGCCCAAGGCACGTTAACGAAACAACTGCGTGAGCTGGAGCAGGATCAAATAATTGTGCGCACGCTCTATGGTGATGTTCCACCAAAGGTAGAATACAGCCTGTCCGAACACGGCCAGACCATCGGTACGTTATTGGACGGCATGTGTGGTTGGGGCAAAAGACATCTAAACTACCTGAACAGCACACAAGGTGCCATCAAGGGTAAAAATAACGCGAACGAAGCAACCTGAACGACAACTATACAATGGAACTTCACAGCAAAAAAAACGAGAGACAGATCACCTGATATCAGGCATATCCGTATCCCGTCTTTGTCACATTACATTTCAATCCAGCCCCATGCGATCCCGAGGGTCGCTGACCTAAGAAAGTAACCCCAGCTTCAGTACTCTTGCAATATTCTCGGCGGTACGTTCCACATTCTCCGGGCCTTCTCGCAATAGTCGATCCAGATCTGCTGCCCCAGGCACAATACCAAATATGGCATCGATGCCTTCCACATAGAGGGTGTCAATCCCTTCGCCAACACAGCCTGCAAGAGCAATCACAGGTTTACCCGCTTCCTTGGCTGCTCGAGCAACACCATAGGGGGTCTTGCCAAATTTCGTTTGGAAGTCGATACCGCCTTCGCCTGTAAATACCACATCCGCAGCAAGCAACTTTTTACGCAACTCAGTATATTCAATGACAATCTCAATCCCTTTACGTAATACAGCCTGTGTAAAAATCAAGAGTCCTGCGCCCAATCCACCAGCCGCTCCCGCTCCTTGTACATCTCGGATATCATTATGAAGTTGCTGTTTCACCACATCTGCATAATGGGATAGATTCGTATCCAGCTGTTCAACCATCTCTGGAGTCGCCCCTTTTTGTGGTCCAAACACCCTTGATGCGCCATGCTCCCCACATAGAGAATTGGTCACATCACAGGCCACAATGAACTCCACTTCCTGCAAACGCTCATCCAGACCAGATACATCAATCTGAGCCAGTTGATCCAAAGCCCCGCCCCCACGTGCAAGCGGACGACCCTCTGCATCCAGAAACTTCGCACCAAGCGCTTCAGCCATACCAGCCCCACCATCGTTGGTCGCGCTACCACCAATGCCAATGATGATCTTGCGTATGCCAAGGTCCAGACATGCGCGAATCAACTCGCCTGTTCCATAGGTTGTCGTCCGGAGCGGGTCCCGGGTGTCCTTGGCAACCAAGTGGATGCCGCTGGCCGACGCCATCTCGATGGCCGCCGTTGTTCCGCCACCCAGAATGCCATACTGTGCAGTGACTGTCTGACCCAATGGTCCGCTGACCTCTTGCTGGTGAAGGACACCGCCGGAAGCGTCCACAAGGGACTGCACCGTACCTTCCCCACCATCTGCCATAGGTACATGAATATAGTGGGCCGTCGGATATATTTTACGCAAACCTTTTTCCATCGCGATACATACTTCTTTCGCTGTCATGCTTTCTTTGAACGAATCCGGTGCCAGAACAAATGTCTTCTCTCTAGTCTCTCTCATATCTTAAAGGAGAACACGGTTTTCCATAATATTTTTCATGCTGATATGGGATTTGGAGGGTCCCAGCTTCACCAGTGAATCCTGGAACTCGGCAAGCTCTTCAATAGACGCCGTCTGTACCTTGATCAGATAGTTATATTCACCGCTAATCCGATAGACATCCGTGACTTCGATGGCCTGTTCACAGAACTGGACCAACTCTTCGCAATACTCTGTTTTGAGTAAAATAAACGTTGTGGTTCCACGGTTTAACCGGGCCAGATTATAGATGGTTGAATAGCCCGTTATTACACCTCTCTCCTCCAGTTTCAGAATTCTTTCCTTAACCGAAGGTTGGGACATGTTAATTTCTTTGCTTATCTGTGCAATGGGGATACGTGCATGATGTTGCAGCAAGCGCATAATCTGCTGATCGATTTCATCTATCATGTGTTCCATTTGTAAGACCTCCGAGTCGTCGACTTATTTAATAAGGTTATTCTAATGAATTAGCTAAAAATAGTTAGATTTCATCTCATTATATCCTTTGATATTGTATGGTTCCAATGCGATATCAACCCTATAATTTAGAATACAATCTGAAAAAGGAGCGATGTAATGTGAGTGTTATTGGACTTGCACATGTAGCCATTCAGGCTCGTAATTACGAAGATACTCTGGCGTTTTATACAAAAGTATTGGGATTCAAGGTCGGTCACTCCTGGAGTTTGCCTTCCTTTCACATTACCGAGGCATGTATGCTGATCTCTCCGGATCAGCGCACCTGTATTGAGGTATTTGACCCAAAAGCCGTCATTCCCGCCGAGGGTGAACCTGCCACCTCTCCTGAAGCGGTCCGGCACGGCGCACTGTTACATTTCGCCTTTTACGTGCATGATGTAGAAGATATCTATCAGCGAGCGCTCGCCCATGGAGCCAAGGCCTACGTTGAACCGGATTGGATATCGCTTGGCGAACCTGCACTTCGGGTTAGAAATGCGCTCGTCCACAGTCCGAATGGTGAAGTGATCGAATTCCTTGAAGAGGTTAATTTTGACCGATCCTCATCCTCACCATCATCTATATGAAGTACACAAACAGCCTGTTGCCTCGTCATTCGTGGCAGCAGGCTATTTCATGGTTCGATTTCCTTGGCAAGCATCAGCACACACACCTACCCTACTCTTGCTCTGCATTCCCCAGCGTATACTCGCTTAATTTCCCTTCATAAACCAGTTGCAATCGTTCACTCTGGCGAAAATCATCCGGTGTCACCAGCGCAGGCAGCTTGTTCCACAGTTTGATTCCCGAACGCTGTAGAATCTCGGCTACAAATTGGGAGCAGAAGTAGGAGTTGCTGAACTCCACCGGCTCCTTGAGCGTAATGCCGATCACGCCGAGCAGATTGTACATATATTTCTGGCGGCTGCGGATGAAGATGTGCAGCACACGTTTCATCTTTTCCACTTCCCGATCCGTCACCTGAAGCTTGTATATGACACATGTGGTATTGGGATACTTGCTGTATGTACCTGTCTGAATATTTTCCTTCACAAACCCGCCATTCAGCGGATTGCTCGGATGCTTGCGGCCGAAGCTGTAAAGCTCGGTTAACTCCCGGTCAAATGAGATCGATGCGTGATTATATGGCGCTCGGGTATAACTCTGAATAACCTTGGTAAACAGCGTTCCTGTATTCGTAAGCAGGATATAGATGGAGCGTTCATCTGTCATAGCAAAATTTCCCCTTATCAAGTTGGTACTATTCCTTCATAATAACATAGGTACCCTATAATGGAATCTTACTTTGAATAAGCAGGTGATTGGTACGTGAGCAGTTCACTCTTTACACTAACGTTAATCTTTACAGCTTTACTTGTGATACATATCGTGTACAAAATTATTGCAAAGCTTCAGCCAAGCAAAGACTATTCAGGCATCGGCCAAAAAATCAAAACCTGGTGGGGCATGTTCGTGATCTTCTGCCTCGCTACCCTCTTCAACCCCATCGTGTCCCTCATCTCCCTCATGGTGCTTGCATTCTTCTCACTCAAAGAATACTTCTCCATGATTCGCAGTACACGCAAAGCCGACCGCAGGCTGTTCCTCTGGGCCTATCTGGCGATTCCGGTTCAGTTTTACTGGATCTACATTGGATGGTATGGCATGTTTATCGTGTTTATTCCACTATATGTGTTCCTGGTGCTGCCCTTGCCACGCCTGATTAACAAAGGTACGGTCGGTTTCCTGCGCAGTGTCAGCTCCACACAATGGGGACTAATGCTGATGGTGTTTGGACTGAGCCACCTGGCCTATTTCCCATTTGCCTCACCGGAGTACGGCTCCAGGCTGGTGCTGTTCTTGGTCGTGTTAACACAGCTTAATGATGTGGTGCACTATCTGGTCTCTCTCTATCTGGGCAAACGAAAAGTGGTGCCTACCGCCAATCCATTTGTCACCTGGGAAGGGTTTGCGTGTGCGTTTATTGTAACGACAGCTACGTCTTATTTCATCCATCCCTACCTGACGCCATTTGATTGGAAATTCTCGCTGTTCATCGGGGTGTTGATCAGTCTGGCCGGATTCTTTGGCAGTCTGACGGTGTCTGTACTGAAGCGCGATCTGTTAATTGGAGATGACAACAAGTTCGATTCGCTCAAAAAAAGCTACCTGAGCCGGGTCGATAGCCTGACCTATACCTCTCCGGTTATGTTCCATGTGGTCCGTTATTTCTTTGACTTTATGTAGCAACTATATAAATTGAACTAAAAAGTAATTTTTACACTTGCCACTCCGATGACAGAACAACCTTCAGATCGCTGTTATCCCCCGATTTTTTAATTACTTTTATAAAGGTGAAAATCAGGGTATAAAGGCGAAGTTTATGCTTCCGAAGCAGCTTTCCTTTAGAAAGCTTTTAGCTCCGCTTCTTCCGATTGTTTCTGTCCTCTACGTTCTCGTGTAAATCTTCAGTTCAATCTTTATAGATGTAGCAACAGATAGATCGGCGATCTTGTAATTATGTATGTCAAAAAAAGCAGCCCAAGCGGCTGCTTTTCCTGTTCAACAGGCTCTGGACGGAGCCTTCATGATATGCCTGCGCTACTTCAACGTAATTTCTTTTTCGGACATGATTTCGTTCCCCTCATCATTCGTGAACACAAACGTGGCTTTACCGCGCTCGCCCTTCATCTCATCCGAATAGATAAATCCGGAGAATTGTCCATTGCCGCTAAAGTAAAATCCCTCTTCACCATTTCCACCATGCTCAATGGCTTCCTGTAGCGAATTTACAATCGTCACCGTGTTAGACGTCCATCGCATCTCCGTTAATGCATAACCCTTCGGAACCTGTTTAATTCCAAAATCAAAGCTATTGCCCTCCATCGGTTTCTCCGACTGGTCAATGACGATATCAATCTGCTCAGACGGTTCAGTGGATTCGGATTGAGCCGTAGGCTTGCCCTCATCACCACTGGTACTGCCTTGGTCATTGTTATTCTTCGCATCCGCATTCGGAACAGAGTTTTCTCCAGCTTCCTCTACGGGTTGCTTCGATTGCGGATAGGCGTGCTCCTGAACCGATTCATTATTATTCTTGGCGCCACAGGCACTAACTAATAGCGAAATACAGAGCACAGACATGCAAAGTACAGATTTCTTTATATTTATTCTCATCATCTAATTCTCCCTTCATCCATCTTCGGCACGTATATCCAACACACCACTTATTAATCACTACACCATATCGTCCCACATGAAGCTCCATTATATGTAAATGATTAATAAATTCAGTATGTAACTGCACCTCGATGAGTAAAAAAAGAACTCTGTTCATGACGTCATGCACTGTTTAACTTATCGATCAAACCCAGGCAAGACCAACACTTGTCCAATCTGAATGGCGTTATGCTCAATTTTGTTCACTTTCTTGATTGCTTCTACATACACACGAGTGTCCATCTGCTGAGGTTTATGTGCCAATGAAATGCCCCACAGTGTATCTCCCTGAGATACAACGATTTGGTCCCCCGACAACAATTGCTCATCCCCGGCAAATGCAGTGAATACAGCACTACATCCTATGATTATAATTAGAGTTATAGTGACGATTTTCATTAGCCAGGTTGGCGTCTTCACACGCTGCATGAATTGATCTTTAACATACATGGTGCGGGACTCGGACGTTTTGGTATAAACGGATTCATAAATACTTTTGTACGTAGAATATCTCATTCTAGTCGACCTCCAGACTTTCATTCCGCTAATCTTTAATTTCATGATTACCTATGTATTTTTCCTATAACAATGAATGATCAATAATTATATTTTTCACTATATAGGTATCTTTGCCTAAGTCTCCCTAACCTGATAGGTCTATACTACCAGTTCACTCTAAACAAATTCTGAACAACCGAATTTCAATGTGATATCCGAATTAATCTATCCAATATTCATGCCTGATTTTCGGCGATGCTTGCTGCAACGTTTTTCTATAATAGGTATAGATAAAGATTCTAAGGAGTAAGGACGTGCCCCCATGATTTCTGCTGATCTGAAGGAACAATATTACGAGGCGCTTGTGGCCAAGGATTCGGAATACGAGGGTTTATTCTATGTTGGAGTCCGAACCACAGGTGTGTTCTGTCGTCCCACATGCCCTGCGCGAAAGCCAAAATTCGAAAACTGCGAATTCTATGAGACGGCTCAACAAGCACTTCTGGCCTCTTATCGCCCTTGCCAGCGCTGTCGCCCGCTCTCTCACCCCAACCAAGTATCCGATGTCGTTCGCATATTAGTGGAAGCTGTGGAGAAAAATCCGGAGAAACGCTGGAAAGGACAGGATTTCAAGGCCCTCTCCATCGATGAATCCACGGCGCGCCGTCAGTTCAAAAAGCGGTTCGGCATGACCTTTGTAGAATATGCTCGCGCTCGCCGCATGGGACTTGCCCTGAAAAACATTCGCTCCGGCCGCACCGTGATTGATAGCCAATTATCTACCGGATATGAATCAAGCAGCGGTTTCCGCGATGCCTTTTCACGGATCATGGGTGCTGCCCCTACACAAGTCGATGAAGGACATATCCTAAAAGCGTCCTGGATTGACACCCGCCTCGGTCCGATGATGGCCATTGCAGATGAGGAGTCGCTATATTTACTGGAATTTGTGGACCGCAGAGGTCTGGAGCGCGAAGTTGAGCGTCTGCGCAAACGAACCAAATCAGCGATTGTACCCGGCACTACAGCTCCCATCCAGTCCATTGAGCGTGAACTAAACGAGTACTTTCAAGGTATTCGGACAGCATTCGACACACCGTTGTTCTGTTTAGGAACACCATTCCAAAAGCGTGTTTGGGACGAGTTGCTGGCCATTCCGGCTGGTGAAACGAGGTCATATCAAGAGATTGCAAATGCACTGGGAAAACCGACTGCTTGCCGAGCTGTGGCACAGGCGAATGGGGCCAATCAGCTTGCGATTGTGATTCCTTGTCACCGTGTAATTAATGCCAGTGGCGAACTGGGTGGATACGGCGGGGGATTAACTCGTAAAAACTGGCTGTTGACTCACGAGAAACAAAAACAGGGTAGCTGAAAAACAGAAGGAAGTAATGAAGTACGTATCAAATGTCCGAAGGAATGCATGATATAACAAAGGAGAGTCAACATAATATGAGTACCTTAGAAGAAAAAGCAGCGTTGTTCCAACAATACCATGTGAAAGGAAAACCACTTGTTCTGGTCAATGTGTGGGATGCCGGAAGCGCACAAGCCATCCAATCCGCTGGAGCAACGGCCATTGCTACCGGAAGCTGGTCCATTGCTGCGGCCCACGGTGAACACGATGGTGAAGCCATGTCATTCCATCTGGTGCTTGCCAATCTCGCACGGATTACAGCGAGTGTGGATCTGCCTGTAACGATCGATATAGAGGGAGGGTATGGGAGGTCTGTGTCAGAAGTGAAGCAAAGTATCCTACAAGTCATCGATCATGGTGCTGTAGGAATCAACATTGAAGATCAACTTCCCGCTGGCTTGGGATTGTACACTGTGGAGGAGCAATGCCCGAGATTGTCCGCCGCCCGGGAAGCTGCGGAGCAGGCAGGCATACCGTTGTTCATTAACGCCCGCACAGATATTTTTCTGCAACATGCCCCTGAACACCATAACCACTCTCTCCTGGAGGAAGCACTTATACGTTCGAGCCATTATGCAGATGCAGGAGCCAGTGGTCTGTTTGTACCCGGTTTGCAGGATCACCAACTGATTCAGGAATTGTGTGAGCGTTCACCGCTGCCAATTAACGTTATGGTTACGTCTCCTGAGCCTTCACCAAAACAGCTTGCCACACTGGGTGTAGCACGTGTAAGCTACGGCCCATATCCCTATCTGCAAGTTATGGAACACCTAAAAGAACTGGGGAGAAACATTTTGTCGGGAAATTAACAGGAGGGCATGTTATAATCACCTCTATTGAACATTTACAGGAGGCAATTATGCTTAACGTGGAACAAAAGCTAGAAGTGCTACAATCGTATCCCCAACTGCAACGCAAAGATGTTTCTCTCGGTCGTGTTAATTTCCACTACGAGGATAGTGCGTATGATAAAAAAATTGTTGCTCTCCATATTCATCCTAACGGTAACGGTTATATCTATGCAGGGCTACTGCCTAACTATGAGACCGATGCTAAAGGATTCGTCAATATTCGTGATTACTCCGAAACAGATCTGCGAACCTTGTTAGATGAAACGATCCAAGCGATGTCTCACAATCCCAACGCAGTTGAATTCGAGGAGCCAGAACAAGTAAAAGCTGTTGCTCCTGCCTTGTCTACAACCTCTACGGGTGGCGGAACATGGGTCGATGAAGATGGACATACGCTGACTTTAAAATACGAAGATGACATGTGGTATGTGTATTCCGGTGATAATCTGGATATGGCTTTTGAAACGCGTAGCGAAGCTGGCGAGTATCTCAAAGACGAAGGATTCAAACCGCAGGCTCAGGCTTAAGGGATGCACCTTCATTTGGAACTGCGTATAAAGATTGTTGAATAGGTAAATCCAATGATTTAGGATGATACAAAAAACACGAGGCGTGTTCGCACTCGTGTTTTTCAGATTTACAGGAAGTTTCGCTTAGATTCCTTGCCCAGTTCCTTTATAACTGTTTCCTGTCAGTCTTTTTTGGATTTCATGGTAAGCGGCGCATTCTTCATCATCGGGTACGTAGATAGAAGTAGCGCACCACCAATACATCCCAGAACGGTGAACAGTGTCATCATATTCACACTCGCAAACCACTTCATCCACTCCCCAAAATCTGCGAAGACAACGATCAGAGTGATCATTAGGCCTACCCCAAAGAACATAATGAAGAAGTTACGCATCCCCAATCGCATCCAACAAACCGTTGGGAAGACAGAGATTCCCAGTACAAGAAAGCCGCACATCAGATCGATCCATAGGTAGGATAAGAAATGATAATCGCTTGAATACAACATGCCTGGTTGATAAAGGGTTACGTTAACAATTCCTTTTTCCTGAAGCAGGTGTATGAGGAAATACGCCACATGCAGAATGACCATGGTGCCTGCAACCATCCATACCGAGTTCATATAGAAGGATTTCATGAATTGAATTCGTGTACTTCCCATACCGATCGCAACCGGAAACAGTGTAATAATTCCCCCGATTGCAAACGCACATATCCCTCCGTACATGGGACCAAACAGTTGCGTAGCATACGAGACATCAAATATGAAGCCAATGGCCAAATATACAACGGTGAGCATTAGAGCGATGGATGAAAATATGGTCAGAAACAAACGCATATCATCGCGAATCAGTCGGTTCGTACCTTTTACTGCGTTCATGGTTTAACCCCCTCTTGATTACGGGTTCTGTTAACCAAATAATCTTGTAATGTCGCTTTCTCAATGGAAAGCCCCTGTGAATGAGCGATATCCTTCCACATTTTCGAGTAGGGCTCATCAATCATCACTTTCACAGTCGATCCCATCTGGGAAGACTCGATAACTTTAACACCTGCTGTGACTCGGTTGATATCGTCAATTCCCCCTGTTAGAAGAACCCCTTTTTCACGCATCTCTTCCATCGGTTGATTTAACAACACCTCTCCGGCTTGCAAAACGAAAAGGGACTCACACAAAGGCTGAATCTCCTCAATATGATGGCTGGATATCAGAATCAGACGCGGGTTATCTTCATAACTTTCCAGTAGCGCATTGTAGAAGAATTTACGCTTCTCAGCATCGAGTCCATTAGTGGGTTCATCCAAAATGGTTATCTTTGCATTACTGGCAAGACCTAATATAATCTGGGCAGCAGTCTTCATGCCTTTCGAAAATTTAATGATCTTTTTCTTCGCCGGTAGTTCGAACACATCGATTAAACGTTCCGCCAAATCCTGATTCCACTGCGGATGAAAATATTGTCCCATTTGAACCATATCACTAACTGTCCAGTTTTTCCCCAGGGGATGATTCTCCTGGATGTAACACAGATGCTCTTGGGCAGCCAGATTATTATAGGGGTCTTGACCCATGATCTGAACGGTTCCACTGTCCGGGCGGTCATGCCCTGCAAGTAACCTCATCAGTGTTGTTTTCCCCGCTCCATTTCTTCCCCAGATCGCACTAATGATTGGCTCACTCTCATGTAGCGTAACCTGGTTCAGAACGGGCGTCTTCTGGTAGCTGTAGTTGACCTGCTCCATATGAATCATAACTCACTCTCCTTATCCTTCTTGCCGCGAATCAGATCAATGATCATGTCTTCATTCATGTGAATCCGTCTGGCTTCTTCAAGTAAAGGCTTGATGTATTCTTCATAAAAATCTTGCTTCCGTTCAACGAGCAATGCTTCTCTTGCTCCCTTTGCAACAAACATTCCAACACCTCGCTGTTTGTATATAATCCCCTTGTCCACGAGTTCCTGCAGTCCTTTGCGGGCTGTAGCCGGATTGATATTGTAGAAGCGTGACAGTTCATTGGTTGAGGGAACCTGTTCTTCCACCTTCAATCTGCCTTCCACAATATCGTCCATAATCATCGTAGCAATCTGATGAAAAATAGGCTGAGATTCATCCAAAGTCGATTTCATGTGCTTCCAACTTTCATACGTATTCATTAGTCAGTTAGTCGGTTAGTTACTCATGTAACTAACTATAGTATACAAAGACGCAAATGTAAATAGGCGAACTTAATTCAATGTCTTTCCTACCTTGGCTCTGTTGTATTGATTAATAAGACCGTCGAGGACTACGGATTGCTGGATCACATCCGGATGAAGCAGACTGCCGTATTCCATATGCATGCGATATAACAACTGTCTGGCATCTTCGATCCGTGATATCAAATCCAGGCGATCCATAGTATCCCTCCTTTTTGTCATATTTTAGTGTATTATGCCAATCATAAGCGCATGTGAGATACGACATACTTATTCTTCCACTTTGATACACAAAAAAAGAACGCTTCTGAAATGAATTCAGAAGCGTCCGTTGGTTCAGGCTTATGTCCCTAAACCGTGATCATTTGTTCGGTAAATTGAAGGGTCTGGATTCTCCACAGTCGGGACAGGTCCAGTAACAGGAGCTACAATGCTCACCACTATACTACATGTAACTATCAGCAAAGCCAGCTTTCTCTTCATTGAGTTTCTGCACCTCACCAATCAAGATTTTGTACTGCTGTATAGCTGTGTCAGACGCATATTCCCTGTATTGCTCAAACAGTCCGACACCTCTAAGCATACCTCGTCCATCGCTAATTTCAATAGAAAATCTCAAGCTGTTCAGTACAAAATCTAATCCCTCCACAAACCTGTCTTTTTTAAGACAATACGTGCCTAATCCAGCTAAAAGACGAACGTAGCGATCATCGGTTACCTGCTTGCTTACTTTCCCAATCCGATTTCTCTGTTCATGATAAGTGAAGTATGGCTCATATTGATTGAGTACATGATCTATGTTCATATCATAACGGTTAGCAGCCGTTACAATATCACAAAGCGCTGGAAATATCTCATTTTCCTTCGTTGAGATATACGCGAGGTAGTCAGGTAATACTTCAAACTGCCCAGCCATTAATTGATATATATAACGATTACCCTCAGCCCATTCCTGAAACTGATGAATAACCACTTTTTCTTCAGGTTCAGGCTCTTTCACCCAACTGTAATCGGAGTATAATGCAACATACTTCAATGCCATTTCATAGTTATTCAAGTGGAAGTGGGCACTTCCACAGGCTAAATACGCATACATAATATAAAAAACGATAGGTCGTTTGGTCTCTTCTTGTTTCCTTCGGCCACTCATCTCATAATGGATGGCTGCTTTCACCTTCAGCTTTTCAGATAGTTCCTGAACTTTGCTCCATCTGTGAAGTGATGCAAATGCATTAATTAGTTCGTTAAGCGCATCCAACTGGTAGCGTTCATCCAGCCGATCCACATAATATTCGAACCGAGATGCAATAATCAGATTCCGGTGCTGGTCATTAGTCAGTCCCAACCGGAACAGTCGATACTGACAGAGTGCAAGCCGCTCGGAATGTTGCATTTTCTCGCTTTCAGCGATATTTTCATATAGAAGAATGGCTGGTTTGAATTTACCCGCTTGGAAGAATTCTTCAGCCACATCAAATAACAAAGGAATATAGGATAGATTATCCATCATCAGACGAATAACCTCTTCAATACAATCCAACTTTTCCAACTCGGCACAGCGATGAAGGAAGGGTCCCAGTCTTCGCCAGTCCGGGGTCGCGTGTACAAAACACTCATCTATGTATAACTCATAGAAGTAACCTTCTTCCAGTCTCATGGCCGAAGTAATACGATCCAACTGCTGCATGGCAATAGGCCGATTTTTATTCAAAATATTGCTGAGCGTACCCGAATTAATCCCTGACGTTTCCGAAAAATGACTAATGGACATCTGTTCACGCTTCAGATAACTTTCCAAGTGATCGCGTATCGTGGTTGTCGACTCCAAACGAACACCACCCTCCAAAATAAAAAACATAAACGGGATTATCGGTATGCAAAAGTAATTATATGTAATTAGAAAGTATCGGTCAATATAATATTTTCAACTAATTTGTATTAAAACCATTTTAATCCTTTTATAAAACGGACAATCCTATCCTTATTTTATATCGGAAACGCGCCTGACATCAAACCTGAAAATAGACAAAAAACACGAGCCATCTACGGGCTCGTGTTCTCAACTGACTCAGCAGTCATCATGCTCACTATAACTTGAATTTAAGGGAGTATATTGCCTGCCGCACGGTAAATTTCATACCACTCTGGACGAGTGAGATGAACATCTCCTGCTTTTACACAGTCTTGCAGACGTTCAATATTCATCGTGCCTGTCACAGGTTGCATCTGCGCAGGGTGACGAAGCAACCATGCGATTGCAATCGTTGTATTGCTCACGTCATACTTCGCAGCAATCTCGTCAATCTTTGCATTCAATTCCGGGAACTTATCGCTACCCAGGAATACACCTTCGAAGAATCCGTACTGGAACGGAGACCACGGCTGAATGGTGATATCATGCAGACGACAGTAATCAAGAATGCTACCGTCACGGTTAACCGCGGCATCGTTCTCCATGTTCACGTTGATGCCACTGTCGATCATCGTCGTATTGGTAATACTCATCTGCAACTGGTTGGCTACCAGTGGCTGTTTCACGTATTTTTTCAACAATTCGATCTGGTTCGGATTCTGGTTGGATACCCCGAAGTGACGCACTTTACCTTCGCGCTCCAGTTGATCAAAGGCTTCCGCCACTTCCTCCGGCTCAACCAATGCATCAGGGCGGTGCAGCAACAGAACGTCAAGATATTCCGTTTTCAGACGTTGCAGGATGCCATCGACTGAATTCAGGATGTGCTCTTTGGAGAAATCAAACATGCCTTTGCGGATACCGCATTTGGATTGAAGAATCATATTTTCACGAACTTGGGGATTCATCTGTACCGCTTCGGCGAAGATCTCCTCACATGTTCCTGTACCATAAATGTCGGCATGGTCAAAGAAATTCGCGCCAACCTCCATTGCAGAACGAACAAAATGTTCGGCTTCCTTACCGTCTAGTGAATTAATCCGCATGCAGCCCACTGCGACTACAGGTACTTCTAGTGCACTGCTGCCCAATTTAATGGTTCTCAAGATGTTTTCCCTCCATATTCGAATATTATCGTGTATCTTACCTTTGATTGTGACATATATCTGCAATCGGTTTCAATAGCTTTATCCTACTTTCATATGGAGAAATGATAGGTTCTTCATTCCAGCCTATAGATCCAAAAGAATAAGTTATACTTCTTCCGGTACAATGACCTCAATATGCCTTGGCAAGACACGGATATGAATCGGCAGGGCAGGACCTTCTTCCCCATCTACATTGGTGCGAATGGCTTCGTCTGAGCGAACATGAACTTCTTTGGCTGTAAAATAGTCCACGTCCTTATGGTCTTTCAGACTACCAAAGAAAAGGGAAGTGCCGAGGGTCAGACTGTTGAACACACTGATATTACGAACAACAAAACAATGTATCAGACCATCGTCCACCTCTGCATCCGGGGACAACTTCTCGAATCCTCCGACCGAATTGGTCAGCGCCGCCAGAAAAAGTGGCGATTCCCCCTCCCAGAACTGTCCGTCATATTCGATGGTTAGATGATTGGCTGGTGTATTCACCAGGTCTTTCAAGCCTTCTTTGAGATATGCGAATGATCCCAACTTCGACTTTTCTTCCGAGGATACGGAGAACAATGCTTCTGCCAAAGAACCTGCAGCCACAACGTTGGCAAACAGGCGATCATTGATTTTCCCCAAATCCACGATATGCGTCTGATTCGAACGTAACTGCCTAATGGCTTCTTCCGGGTCAAGCGAGATATTCAGCGCACGTGCAAAATCATTCACCGTACCTAGCGGTATAACGCCTAATCGGGGACGATGATCCTGATCCATCATGCCGTTAATCGTCTCATGCAGTGTACCGTCGCCTCCGATGGAGATGACCAGATCACAGCCGTCTTTGCAGGCGCTCAGACAGTAGTTGGTGGCATCACCTTCCCCGGCCGTCTCATTAACCACCACCTCATACTGCTGTGACTCCAGAATTTCTCTGACTTGGGACACATACTGCTCGGCCTCTTCCTTACCTGACGATGGATTACTAATGATCATGGCTTGGCGCATACTCACATCTTCCCCTCCAAATTGGCATCTTTACTTCATCTTTACCCGTTTCAAGGGTGGGTTGAATAGGGTCTGCGGGAGATGTTTTATTTTTTTTGATAAACATGTCTCTGAAGAGTGCAGAGCAGGGTTTGTTTCATATAGAATAGAAGTAGTGAAATACCCATTACGAAATTTCTTGTTCCTTTTTCCCGTTGACGGGTTAATAACTATAGATGTGCTTTGAGCCGAACTGCATATATTAAACTCTTCAATTCACACTGAACATTCCATGGGCAGAACAACCTTCCGGTCGCTGTTATCGTGTAAATACTATACTTAAGTAACTCAATCTGTTCGGATTATTTTATAATTCTAAAAATCGGAGGGAATGCATGCAATGAGAAGAATGACGCTACTATTTCTAGTATTCATCCTGAGTCTCGGGGCATCGGGGCAAGCCATGGCTTACACCACTACAGACTTGGGCGAGGGAATCATTGAAGATCCCGCTTTGGAGGACGGACTGAAGCTAATCCTGAACAAACCTCTGGATGTTCCATTGACTTCAACGGATCTGGAGCAGCTTGAGGTGGTGGATCTGAGCAATGCAGGTATTCACAGCCTGACCGGTCTCGAATATGCAACCAACCTGACTCACCTCCGATTATATGGGAATGAGATTGAGGATCTCACACCGCTGGAGCACCTAACCCAGCTTCGCGAGATCGATGTTCGCAATAATTACATTACATCCATAGACGCACTTACTGAATTAAAAGACTTGGGACGGCTCTATATCAGCAACAATTCCATTTCTTCCATAGAGGTTGTACGTGGGTTCAACCGATTACATACGTTCCACGCCAGCGGTAACCAGATTGGCAGTCTTGCGGCCCTCTCGGATGCGGATGCACTGAATTGGCTTGAGATCTCGAACAATACGATTAACGATCTGACACCGCTCATGGGTAAAACCCGGCTCCAACAACTCAATGTAGCAAACAACCAGGTTCAGACGCTGGACGTACTGGCTGAATTGCCAAATACACTGCGGAATCTGAATGTGGCAGGTAATCAAATCACGGATCTGACACCACTGGAGCATATGACACGCCTTCGGACACTTGATATCTCCGGTAACCAAGTACAACACCTCAAGGGGCTTGAGGGACTGACTGGGCTGAAGGAGCTGAATGCAGAATCCAATCAGATCTATGATCTGGAACCTTTACGGCAGCTTTCCAGCCTGGATGTGTTGAAATTATCCAACAACCGGGTGTGGGATCTGACACCGATCGCAGGTTTTACGTTTACCCGTGATCAGTCAGCGACAAATGTTATACAGGATATCTCGGCGTCTACCTCGTTATCCTCCGGTGTTCAGACTTCTGTCTCAGAGGTTGAGCCTGCCGGACTCACAGTGCAGAACAATTATCTGGATGTTGTGAGTGGCAGTCATACGATGCAGCTTCTGAACCGGATGAATGTGCGGGAGCAGAAACGAACGCCGCAGGGCAGCTTTCAGCGTCTGATTGAAGGGTCCACCACCGCCTATGTTGGGGATCGTGCTTATGCACTGGATGCTGCACCTTTTATCGATGAAGGCCGGACCTATGTGCCTCTGCGTTTTGTCTCGGAGCAGTTAAACGCCCGTGTGAACTGGAACAGCGGTACGCGCGAAGCTGTGATCACACAGAATGATAAGACCATCCGCTGGAGCGTGGGTAACAAACAAGTTGTCGTGAATGATTCACTTGCGATAAATGATGCTCCTCTTCTAATGAAAAATGGCAAAGCATTTGTTCCAGTCCGCTTCATTTCAGAGCAATTCAATACCTCTGTTGGTTACATCGGAAGCAGCAAAACAATTCTGATTTTTGAAAATAAACAGCTTGGTGAGAGTGTGCAGCCTTAAGTTGTGTCTCACGTTCATTTTCAGTCATAAGAGAATATGAGAAATATAGCGCAAGTCCCCGTCTGAACAATCAGCGGGGATTTTTTGTGCCATGACAGTTGTGTTATGACATTGGATAATGGCATATGGACATCGCCGATCACAAGTAAATACAGTATAGGATCTGTCTATGCGGATACGAACTCTTGATGCTCTATCTTGGATTAGGGTAAATTTCACACGGTTTAGCACATCTCCTTTTACCGCGGCAGTTGTTATACTGAACGTAATATATATGACAACTGAGGTTCAATTGAGGAGGAAATTCACATGACACTCACGCTCACTGGTTATTCCACAACCCAGCACAACCCGTGGAGAGAGCTATCTTTTGTGCCGACTAATGAAAGCGCTAACTTAAAACTGACGGGTGAACAGCACCAACTTGTGGAAGGGTTTGGCGGATGTTTCAACGAGCTTGGTTATATGGCTCTGTCCCACTTAAATGAGGAGCAGCGCCATGAGGTATTTCACTCTCTCTTCCATCCAGAGGGTGAGCACAAGTTTAACATCTGTCGCCTGCCGATCGGCGCAAGTGATTATGCAGAGCAGTGGTATAGCCACAACGAGGTGGACGGAGATGTGGCCATGGAACATTTTTCAATCGAACGTGATTTCAAATATCTGATTCCTTACATTAAGGAAGCTCTGACTTATAACCCAAACCTGCAATTCTTCGCCTCCCCATGGAGTCCACCAACGTGGATGAAATCGCCGAAAGCCTATAACTATGGCACGCTTCGTTGGGAGAAAGATATTCTGGAGGCCTACGCCCTGTACTTCGTAAAATTTGTACAGGCCTACCGTGAAGCAGGCATTACCATCCATCAGGTGCATGTGCAGAACGAAGTGATTGCAGATCAGAAATTCCCTTCTTGCATGTGGACAGGCGAGCAGCTTCGTGAGTTTATCGCCGATTATCTGGGCCCGGCTTTTGACCAACACGGCCTGGATACGGAAATCTGGCTGGGGACAATCAACGCTCCTGACCCATGGGAGGAATTAATCAAGAAAAAAACAAATGACTTCGACGAGTATGCCGGGCTTGTCCTGAGTGATCCAAAGGCCTATTCCTATATCAAAGGTGTTGGGTATCAATGGGCAGGCAAAAATGCCATTCAACGTACCTCGGCGAGTTATCCGGAGCTGCGTTATATGCAGACCGAGAACGAATGCGGTGATGGCAACAACTCATGGAACTACGCCAAATATGTATATAACCTCTACCAGCATTACTTCAGCAACGGAGTGAACGCGTACATCTACTGGAACATGGTTCTCGAACCCAAAGGCCGCAGCACATGGGGCTGGGAGCAGAACTCCATGATCACCGTAGATCCGGACAATAAGGAGGTTACTCTGAACCCGGAGTATTATGTGATGAAACACTTCGCTCATCATATTGTTCGTGGTGCTCGAAGAGTCGGTCTGTCTGGCGCGTGGAGTGGGAAATCCGTTGCTTTCCGCAACCCGGATAACAGTCTCGTGATTGTCATCAACAATCCATTCCAGGACCGTCGTGACCTGTATCTAACCCTTGAAGAAGGACAGACCCTACACATGAAGCTGGAAGCCGATTCATTCAACAGCATGGTTATCCAACCAAAATAACTAATCCAACACATCGTTAAAAACGCGGACATCAATAGCGTCTGGCCCCAAGAATTCCCCGGGCCGGCGCTATTTTTCATGAGCCAGACCATGCTTATTGTCACCATGAATAATCCTGTAGAACACAAGCCGAAGACGACTTAAAGATATGACGTTTCACCTTTTATATTTACAAATCTATAAATCTAGATATAATGTAATCCAGAGAACTTACTCTCATGTCCATCATATTATAGGAGTTATAGGAGGCAAGGCAGGCTCATTTCGACATAATATATCTACTTTTCTGTATATTTAAATTCATTGGAGGTACGCTTTACATGAAATCACAACAGGTCAATCCACTGCTTATCTTGATGCTGGCACTCGGGGTATTCGGAATTATTACAACAGAAATGGGAATCGTGGGGGTACTGCCTCAGGTTGCGAATAAATTCAACATTACGGCTGCACAGGCAGGTTGGCTGGTCAGTATATTTGCGCTGGTTGTAGCCATTGCAGGCCCTTTTCTCACCTTACTGGCATCCGGGATGAATCGCAAAATCATCCTTTTAGCCGCTGTGCTGATGTTTACCATTTCGAACGTCGTCTATGCCTACGCCACAACATTTGATACCATGCTTATCTTCCGTATCATTCCCGCGTTATTCCATCCCGTCTTCTTTTCCGTAGCCCTGGTCACCAGTGCCCAGCTCGTTCCGGCAGGAAAAAGCAGTCAGGCCGTCGCCAAAGTATTTACCGGAGTTACCGCAGGCTTTGCCTTTGGCGTGCCACTGACATCGTATCTTGCTGAACGCCTATCCCTCGAAATCGCATTTCTGTTTGGAGCGTTGGTCAGTGTAGTCGCTTTGATCGGCATATGGATCTGGTTACCCCCGATGCCCGTGAAGGAAAAGATGTCCTATGGTAAGCAGCTCGGTATTCTCCGCAAACCTGGATTATGGCTGAATGTTGCCGCAGTCATTTTTATATTCGCCGCCATGTTCTCCGTATACAGCTATTTCGCCGAGTATCTTGGACAGGTCACCCAAATGAGTGGATCATGGATCAGTGTCATGCTTACGGTCTTCGGTGTCGTCATGATTATCGGAAATTTGGGGTTTGGACAGTTTCTGCGTAAGAGCATGGTCCACACTGTTCTCATGTTCCCGCTGCTGTATGTAGCAGCTTACGCACTCGTCTATTGGGCCGGTCCTCACTTCATGTGGATGATTATTGTAGTCATCCTCTGGGCATCCGTCCATTCAGGAGGATTAATTGTAAGCCAGACCTGGTTAACCGCTGAAGCGCAGGACGCGCCTGAATTTGGCAACAGCTTGTATGTATCCTTTTCTAACCTCGGTATTACCCTGGGTACTGCTATCGGCGGATGGTTCATCGCAAACCTGGGAATACATCAATTGATCTGGAGCGGAATGATCTTTGCACTGATAGCTTTTGTATTGGTTTGGATTAAAATTAAATTCTTCTCTTCACGATCCTCGGTCGCTTAAATTCCAGGACGGCCCTCATACGGATTCTAGGCTCCCTCCACGATTGATTCACCAAACAAGGAACCAAAAGATTCGCACACCAAATAACGCCATATTGCCATGCTTACCATGTGGGACAGGCGCTATCTGGTGTTATATAATTACCGGATTACAAGGGATGCTCAGACTCATTAATACCCGAGCTTAAGGATTGTTCGCCAGGTAATTTCTCAGCCATTGCATAGCCGGGCGTTCTGTACCGTTGCTATTGACCAAATGGGAGCCGCTCACCCAGGTTTGGTTCTGGTTGTATCCCCACAGGGTTACACCCTTAACAGCAGAGTGTTTCCACAGCACAGGGAATTTTTGCTGATAACGCTGCAATTGTGTATTATCGTCACCTGTCATATCCAGCTCGGATACATAGATTGGCAAGCCTGTCGCTGCAAGCTTGTTCAATACCGTATTCATCGTGCTCACAGAGACGTTGTCCATATTGAAGTAATGCGCCTGGATACCAATACCATCAACCAGACCTCTGTTTTTCAGAAGGTTGATAATCTGGATATATTGGTCCGCTTTAGCCGGATCACCGATAATACCATATTCATTGATCAGCAATTTGGAGTTAGGGAAGGCTTGTCTCGCCTGTTGGAATGACCAGATGACCCAGTCCCAACCCGTTGCCCCATCTCCACCAATGGCATTGCGATAGGATGGTTTCGCATGCAGAGGTTCATTCACCACATCAACAAAGGCAGACTTCGAATACCGCTGTCCTGCGGCTTTAATCCATTGTGTCACTTCAGCCTTCTGATCTGCGGCTGAGAGACTGTTAATCCAATTTGGCTGTTGATTTCCCCATACGAGCGTATGGAATTTGAACGGGAATCCGTTGTTGTTAGCATAGTTGTAGGCCATGTCCGCCTGGCCCCAATTCATTACGTTGCGTGTGCCTTCAACAGCATCCCACTTGGTAGAGTTCTCCGGAGTTACCTGATTCCAATACGGGCTAAAATTCGAAGGAACCTGGCTAGCTATAATATTCCCCAGAAATTTGCTGCCTTTTGCCAAACCAGCACTCACACTACCCACCGCAACAGAAGCAGCGAGAATCCCTACCAATGCCAGTGAGCCAACTGTTTTAAACCACTTAGACTTAATCAATGATTTTCCTCCTTAGTATTCATTTTTTGTTAAGCGCTTACAAAAATCATTTTACTGGATAATTTTGGTTTTTAACACCTGTCAAATTATAGTATTTTATTGCAAAAAAGTAGAATTCAGTGCGTTTTCCGAAGTTATTTATCGATTCACTCTCTTAAATCCAACATAACTCTTACATTGAAGTTTACATTCACCACATGTTTATCTAGTATGAAATGATACATATCTTTACACACACTAGATAACAAGGGAGATTACAACATGCGCAAAATTTCAACGAAACGTTTCGCCGGATGGCCTTTATCTTTCCTCTTATGTGCCTCCATTTTGTTTGCCCCTTTTGCTTCTACTCCAGCTCAGGCTGCTGAGGCAGACAAGGAAACCAAGATCACGTTGCTGGGTACATCGGATATTCATGGTCGATTTATGCCGTGGGACTATGCTCTGGACGGTCCAAACCCAACCGGTAGCATGACACAACTCTACACCATTGTGAAAAAAGTTCGTGCAGAGAATCCCAATACGATCCTGCTGGACGCAGGAGACATGATTCAGGATAACTCGGCTGAGTTGTTCAATGATCAACCTCAATCTCCCATGATGGTTGCAATGAACGAGATGAAATATGACGCATGGGTTATGGGTAACCATGAGTTTAACTTTGGGCTGGATGTACTGGAGAAGATCTCTTCCCAATTCAATGGACAGCCTCTCGTGGGTAACATTTTCAAAGAAAACGGCGACCGTTACATGCCTGCCTATACGATTATCGAGAAAGACGGAATCAAAGTGGGTGTCATTGGAATGAACACACCTATGATTACCGAGTTTGAAAAAGGAACGGATCACCTGGACGGTATCATCGTCAAAGATCCTGTGGAAGAGACCAAGAAGGCCATTGCTGAGCTGAAGGGCAAAGTCGATGTCATGGTTGGACTTATGCATATGGGACTGGATAACGAGAACGGGAACCCGGGAACCGGAGTCACGGATATCGCCAATGCCAACCCGGAGCTGGCTGCCATTTTTTCCGGACACATGCATACCTTGATTGAATCCCAAACGGTTAACGGCGTATTGATCTCCGAACCGAATAAATATGGCTCACATATCTCTCGAATCGATCTGACATTTGAAAAAGACGGCGACAAAGTTGTGCTGAAAAGCAAGGAAGCTCAAGCTCTCGCTGTAAAAGCAGCAGACGGAACATATGAAGTCTCTGATCCTGCGCTGGAAGAGACCTTGCATCCATTCCACGAGTTCGCTCGTGCCGATGCCAACATTGAAGTGGCTGAACTGAAAGGAACGAACCTGGTCCCTGCTGATGAGATTAAGGGTATCCCTGCGGTGCAGATCCAGGAAACACCTTTATCTGACTTTTTCACCGAAGTGATGTTGCACTACAGTGATGCCGATGTGGTCGCGCACCAGATTGATAACGACAAGGCCAAGCTGGATGTAGGCCCGATTAAGAAAAAGGATATTGCGTTCAATTACCAATACACCTTTGGTGAAGTGACCGTATATGAAGTAACCGGACGCGATCTGATGGATTATATGGAGTGGTCTGCGGGGTACTTCAACTCCACACGCTCGGGTGATGTGACGATCAGTTTTGATCCGAAACGACGTGCTTCCAAATACAGCACTGATGATTTCTTCGGCGGCGTGACGTATGAGATTGACCTGACCAAACCATACGGCAGTCGGATTACAAATCTCAAGTACAGCAATGGTACAGTGGTCAAAGAAGATGATACGCTGAAACTCGGTATGAACGCCTACCGGATGGAAGCACTGATTGCCAAAGGTGGCGCCATGGAAGGACGTAAGTTCAAGCAGCTCTGGTCCTCCAAGGATGCTTCGGCATTTGGTGAGATTCAAGGTACGATTCGCAATCTGTCCATCGCCTATCTGAAAGATGTCATGAAAGGTGTCTACGAACCGAAGATTCAACACAACTGGAAAATCACCGGCGTAGACCTGACTGCACCAGAGCGTGCAGATGTGGTGGAGTTAATTAACGATGGTATCATGTCTGTGCCAACAACAGAAGATGGCAAGTACACCAACATTGCCTCCATTAACATTTTGGATGCGGTGACTCAAGAAGAGATTGATACACTATCTGCCAAAGCAGGTGTGAGTGCAGCACAATTCGCAGGCGTGAAAAACAAGGGAGCATTCTATCAACAGCTAAACAAGGCTCGCAAAGCAGTAGGTAGTGGTGAGGGAGCAACTACTCCTACACCTGAGAAGCCGACAACGCCAACAGTACCAAAACCAACACCAACTCCAGGCACGTCGAAACCTGGTAAACCATCCACACCAAGCACGGGTAAACCAGGAACTGTCACCAAAGGCAAACAAGCCAAGGTTACAGCGTCTTACCTGAACGTACGCGCTGGCGCTTCATCCAAAGCGAAGGTCGTTGCTGCGGTACCAAAGGGCACCCTGCTTGAGGTGATCAGTACAGACAAGTATGGCTGGGTAAAAGTGAAGCTGGATGGACGTGTAGCATTTGTATATGGGAAATATGTGAGTATTTTGAAATAGATACAATCGTTACGCACCACGCTTAACGAAAAAAAAAGGGCGATTCTCCCATGGAACTCATGGAAGGGATCGCCCTTTGCTATGTTAAGCTCAACCTCTCTTTACATCCCAGTTCGCAAGCATGCCTCTCGCCATCTCCATGTCCGACTCTTTTCCTGTAATCATTGCAAATTTGGCAACAATTGCAGGATAGGCTGCCCACTGCTCCCGAATATGCTCCAGCATTTGGGGCCATGTTCTTCCCCCTGCCTTCTCATAACGACTCAAAAGTTCACGCAGCCCATCCTCCTGAAAGAGTGCATAGTAGATAACAAAATCCTTACCCGGATCTGCAATCTCCGCTTCCGTCCAATCAATAAGTCCAGTTACTCGCTGGGCATCATCGACAATAATATGCGGCGGATGCAGATCACCATGGATGAACGCCGAGTGCTGCGGCCAATAGCTATTTATAGAAAGCCATACCGTCCACCGTTCAACTAGCCTGGTTGGCACCGTAAAGTTCTGCTTAATCTCCTCTATATTGGCTGCAAATTCTTTACGAGCTTCCATAGGTGTCTTGATCCGCACTCCACCTTTCTTTGCCTTGTCGAGATCGATGTTATGCAGCGTGGCGAGAGTCGTAGCCAGTGTATCCAGGAATGTATCCGATAAGCTCTCCTGAGGGAATCGCCATACATACCCTCCCCCTGTGGGATCCACAACTGCGATCGGATCACCATCAAGTAATGGATACGCAATCAACTCTGGCGTGAAGATCCTCCAATCCGGTACTTGTGCGGGTATATTTCCTCGGACCACATCCAGCACCTTGCGCTCATTCTCGGCTCGCTCCCATACGTCTTCGCGTCGCGGCTGGCGCAGAACCCATCTGCGGCCTTCTTCATCCGTGGCGAATGCTACACGAAAATCCATACCCGACTCGTTGATCTCCAAGGATTCCTCAACGATAAAAAGTCCATTCTGTTTTGCTAAAGATAATAGTTCCTTTTGAATTGCCAAATTTTCATTCAAGTTCGGTTTTGTCATATCAGGTACTCCCCTTTTCCTGGATAAAATAAAAAACACAGACATGTTCGCCTGTGCAGTTCATTTCGGATGTTGGCATACCTGAATGCTCACAAAAAAATAGTAGTACATTAAAGAACCACTTCAAAGAGTGATTCTTTCACGACGACTAGCGGCATACGTGTAAAATGGCAAACCGATCCCGATGAACTGCCCACAGGCGAAAACAGCAAGCGTAAACAGACGTTTTTCGCCACACTATCTCAATCGGGAAAAATTTTGCACACGTATCCCTCCGTTCAATAAGTTACCCATATGCTAACATATTCCAAATTCCAGTTCCAGACTGAATCGAATGATTTAGGTTCTTTTTATTGATATACAGGAACTTCGTCGCCTCAGGTAACGTCCATATTTATAGATGTATTAAAAGGATGAGAGGTGAGCAACCCGATGTCCATTGTACGAAGATTATCCTTATTACCAGTCATCATGATCCTGTTAACCCTTGGATGCGCAGAGAAGTCCGTAGAACAAGGGAAAGAGAAGCCACATGTACGAGGAATTATTACGGATTTTGAGGAAGAAAGAGGTCAGGTACTCATCGACAATAAAGAAGATGGCGGTGTTGATTCAGGACCGATTTGGGTCTCGCTCAGCAAGGACGCCGAACTCATCGTCGGAGGAGAGACTGTCACCGTCTCTTTGGATGAGACACTCGTTGGTCGAAGTGCAGAAGTATGGATCGGTAGATTTATCAATCAATCTTACCCTCCCCAAACCAAGGCTGTAAAAATGGTCATTCATTAACACCAAGCAAACTACGCCGATACATTTCGTTTCACGTGGAACGTTATGATACACATACGAATAGCAACGAACGTTGCTCCCTCAAATCAGAAATCATGAAAACAATTTACACACTTGAAGCATTTACTCCGTTAGCCTGCCTGCATATAGAGTATAATGAAGAGGTATACGATAAATGTACGGTGCAATGCTTGTATGTAAGCATATTGCATAATTCAAGATTTCAAACGCTCCCGTGTACAAAATATAGACGAATAAAACCATTTCGCTCTATATTTTGCTGATTTGAAGTCGCTTTAAGGATTTATGCAATATGCTCCTGTATTCAAAACTAACGCAAAAGAGGTAAACGATGAGCGAGCAACAATTTAAAGATTATGGACTTGGTGAAGAGATCGTAAAAGCACTGGACAGTCTGGGCTATGAGACACCAACCGAGGTTCAAACTAAAGTTATTCCGGTAGCACTAGAGAATCAGGATCTTGTGGTCAAATCACAGACAGGTAGTGGTAAAACAGCTGCTTACGGCATTCCACTTTGCGAGCTGGTGGATTGGAATGAGAATAAGCCACAGGCTTTGATTCTTACACCAACCCGGGAACTGGCTTTGCAGGTTAACGAAGATATTACGAATATCGGCCGCTTTAAGCGTATTAAAGCAACCGCACTATACGGACAGCCCCCTTTTCATATCCAAAAAGCAGAGTTAAAACAAAGAACCCACGTGGCTGTTGGTACACCAGGTCGGGTACTGGATCATATCGAACGAGGCACGCTGCCACTCGAACGGATCGCGTATCTCGTCATTGACGAAGCCGATGAGATGCTGAATATGGGCTTTATTGAGACGGTACAGTCCATCATTCAGAAACTGCCGCAGGAGCGAGTAACGATGTTGTTCTCCGCTACATTCCCTGAGGATGTAGCTAAGCTGTCACGCAAATACATGAACAAACCGGTGGAGATCGAGATCAAGGCAAGTGGACTGACAACAGCCACGATTGAACATGCTGTGATTAACGTACCAGAGGTGAACAAAACCGCACTGCTTCAAGACTTGTTCATTGTGGAAAATCCGGATAGCTGCATTGTGTTCTGCCGTACGCAGGAGAATGTGGACAAACTGTTCCGTGTCATGGCTGACCTTGACTACCCCGCAGATCGTATCCATGGCGGTATGGAGCAGGATGAGCGGATCGAAGTCATGAACGCATTCCGACGGGGACAATTCCGTTATCTGATCGCGACGGATGTAGCCGCACGTGGTATCGATATCACGAATATTACTCATGTCATCAACTACGATATTCCTTTGGAAAAAGAGGGATATGTGCACCGCACAGGCCGTACGGGTCGCGCAGGTAAAACAGGTAAAGCCATTACGTTGATTACACCGAAAGATGGCAGACGTCTGGCGGAGATTGAATCCTATATTGGATTCGAAATCCCTGTCGTGAAGGCTCCTTCCGAGGAAGCTGTAGATCGCCGCAGAGAAGATTTTGAAAAACGATTGAAGATCGTTCCTGAACGTAAAAAGGACAAGCGTGAACAGTTGAACCAACAGATCATGAAGCTGAACTTCAACGGAGGCAAGAAGAAGAAACTTCGCGCCGTAGACTTTGTAGGTACCATCGCCAAGCTTGAAGGGGTTACTGCTGACGATATCGGGATCATTACGATTCTTGATAATGTGACGGATGTAGAGATCCTGAACGGCAAAGGCCCTCTCGTACTGGAGCTCATGCAGAATACAACGATCAAAAAGATGCAGCTCAAGGTTCGTAAAGGTCATAAATAAGGAATTCAAACAGGGATAGTGGACTCTTTTCTAAGTCTACCATCCCTTTTTTCATTACCTCTTCTTTTTCCTCACTGCACCGCCTTCCACCGTATACCGAAATAGCGCATCTTCGGCGCCCCCGATATCATCCGTAACCTGAAACGTTGCTACATCTCCCGCCTTATAAACCCCACCCGTCATAAAACTGAACACCACATGGTCATCTTTGCCCCAATATCGATTCAGCATGACAAATGTACTGCCGTTAACTCCCTTAACTGTGCGGTTTCCATTGGCATTATACAGACCATTCTTGTCTTTCGCGAAGCTCTGGGGATCGGCATCGAATAGATGTGTAAAGCTGGCTCGATCGATATGTTTATTCGGTTTACCCCATAGATACACACGATTGGCATCCACCGCCCAACTGCCGGAAGGCGTTATTAACTCAAACGTCGCTGCGTCTGCCCCCTTAATCATCTGAAGCACATTGTCAGGATGACCGAAAGGCTGACTTGTCCGAACAACCTCGGCACGATACACATGTTGCTGATCCTTGGAAAGTCCAAGATGCCCCGTCCCGGCAAACACTTCAAACTGCTGAGCATCTGCCTCGTCGACACGGTATCCGTTGTAATACACATGTTTGCCATCACGACCAAAGGCTCCACCTAGTGACTGGAACGTATCCGGGTCTGCTCCCTTGAGGATACGCCACTGAAAATAAACCCGTTCCCGGTCCCGTGCAAACTGCTCATCAAGCGGTTCAAAGGTAGACCTGTCCACCCCACGAACAAGGTTTAATACGGCTTTTGCTTTTTGACGATACGTACCGCCCCATTCGGTTCTATAAAAAATGGACGACGCAGTCTCAGCCCAATTCCCTGTGATCTGCTTAGCGCCCTCTGCACTGTGGGCATAATTCGCATGCCACCAGCCATGTACGTCGGAATGATGTTCTTGCAGCCATGCCCTCGCCTCGTCCTTTTCCCCATTCGCATAGCGAAGAGAGCTGGACAGATGGAACAGATGGTCCTTGTCAGTGCAATAGTCTTGATGAGCAATCACATTATTCGTATCAATATCCCCAAAAATATGAAAGTGCGTGCTACTCTTCACATATAAATAACGTTGGTCCTGAGCAAAGTAGGGCGTATCCGGCAACAGCCTGAAGCTGTTCGGATCAGAATCAGGCACGGCCTGATCTTCCAGATAGACATACTGAGAGTCGCAGCAGTAATCTTCATCGATCACACGAAAAGCTTCCGTATCCCGACTGAACAAACTCGCCTTGTTCTTGCGAGCATTGAACCACCATATTCCCTGACGATCACGCAGGTAGGCGAATGTCAGCCATCCCTTTTGATACATAGAGATGACTTCAAAATCCTGAGCAGTAATGCCTCCCTTAATCGGAATGTTCGTTCCATCCTCGTCATTATGCGATATCACCTGAAGGTCTTCATCTACAATAAACTTGTTCATGACGGTCCACCCTCCAACCATGATGTGAATTCAGTCTAGCTTTATTTTACCGTGTGTATCTGATCCTCTCTATATCATCGTACTTGATATTTAGGAACATTTCCTCTGCTCTCACCGCTCAGCCACGATGAAATGAAGGTTTGTTCAGCAATGGATGGATTGTTCACTTGAAAAAGAGTCTAGCCGAACTACAATATAAATGAAAGCGCTACATTTAATTTGATATCTTTCGGGAGGTGTATGTAATGGGTAACAGGAAAGCCGTCTGGTTTCTGGTCTTTGCACTCACGTTCACCCTGTTTGGACTTCATCCTGAACGAACAAGCGCAGCAAGTGTCACAATAACCAATGGCACCGATTGGCTTGATACCGCAGGCAACCCCATCCATGCGAACAGTGGCAACATTCTGCAGGTAGGCTCGACGTATTATCTGTACGGTGAACATGCGGTGGGCGGCAGGTTTGACAGCGTGAACGTCTACACCTCCACTGATCTGAAGAACTGGACTTTCAGCAATGCCATCCTGACGAAAGATTCCGCAACCGAGCTGGCCTCCAGCAAAATTGAACGCCCCAAAGTCATCTATAACGCCTCCACCAACCAGTATGTGCTCTGGGCACACTATGAGAACGGTACGGACTACAACCTCGGGCGTGTAGCGGTCGCAACAAGCAATACCCCGAATGGCAAATTTACCTATGAGGGTAGCTTCCGCCCACTCAATTATGAATCCCGTGACATGACCGTCTTTGTTGATACAGATGGCACCGGTTATCTCGTTACTGCTTCACGCAAAAATGGCGGTGCCAATGATACGATGGCTATTTTCAAAATGAATGCAAGTTACACCGGAATACAATCCTTCGAGGGCTGGTTGTTCGAGAACGCCTACCGTGAAGCACCTGCTGTTGTGAAAAATGGAAACCGTTACTACCTCTTCACCTCCCAAGCCGCTGGCTGGTATCCGAATCAGGGCGCTTATGCTACAGCAACTTCCATGACGGGTCCATGGACTGCGCTTACGCCATATGGCAATCCATCTGCCTTCGGCTCGCAGATTCATGATATTGCCACGATTACAGGTAGCAACACCACATCCTTCATCTACATGGCAGATCGCTGGAATCCGATGAACCTCGGAGAGCACAAACATATCTGGCTGCCACTAACCTTAAATGATTCGAACGGAACAGCATCACTGGAATGGTATACCACATGGAATATTGATGCAGTAACAGGTGTAGTAACACCGCCTGCTCTCGTCAATCATGCACAAGGCAAAACAGCTACCGCCAGCTCCACAGCCTCCGGTTCGTCTGCATCCAACGTCAATGATGGCAACTACCAGACTTCATGGGTGGCTTCCTCCAATAGCTGGCCTGCCTGGTGGCAGGTGGACTTCGGCTCACCGAAGACGATCACCGAGATCGACACGTCCTGGTTTATGTATAAAGGTTCCGAAGGATACTACAAATACAAAATTGAAATTAGCAACGATGGAGTTAATTACTCCACCTTGGATCGCACCAATAATCTGACCTATGGCTTCACCACGGATGCCGTGCATTTCACTGCCCGTTATGTACGGATCAATATGGTGAACGCCGTCTTGTGGAATAATCCGGGGAACTGGTACACCCCAACCCTGCACGAGGTCAAAATGTTGGGCCCTGCAACACCTGAAGCCACAGGTTACAGCCGGTTCAGTTCACACAACGTTCCGGATCGATACATCCGTCATGCCAATTACACCGCTCGCGTGGATGCCAACGTCTCTCCTGTTCTGGATTCACAGTTCCGCGTCGTACCAGGCCTTGCCAGCTCCACAGGAATTTCACTGGAGTCTATTAACTTCCCGGGCTACTTCTTGAAGCGCAACACCAGTAATAAAATTGTACTTGAAGCTTATGCCGACACCTCCGCCTATAAGGGAGATGCTACGTTCCTAAGCAGTCCTGGTTGGGCTGACAGCACCAAAGTATCCCTTCAATCGTACAGTCAGCCCGGATATTACATCCGGCATTATGACTACGTGTTACAGCTCGATGCCATCAACGCATCCAGCAGCTCGACTGTGAAGAGTGATGCCACGTTTGGGCGAACCAATTTCTAAGCAAAATAATTGGAGATGAGGATTAGCCACCTACATCTACAATTTAAATCTCGGGAAAGGCCGTTTTTTCAGGGTTCACAACTGAAGAAGCGGTTCTTTCTGCTGCACCATTTCAGATATAGATGACGTAACCCCATCTCAGACTGAAAATGCAGGTTTAATTAGAGCGTAATCGCCAGCCAGACTGGCTAGTGGCTGCCAGCTCTCTATCGCTATTTTATAATGACCAGCATATGCCTCTGCGTCCACTCGCACGTGCTCTACTTTTCCAAGAACCAGATGATCTGTACCCACTTCAATGATACGATCCAGTGTAAGTTCAAAAGCAATCGGAGATTCGAGCACGGAAGGTATATCTACACATATGCCTGCTTTGGGTGTAACCCCCGCCAGTTCAAACTCATTCTCGTCCGATGCTACATCAGCAGATGATCGCTGCATCGAATCCACCAGTGAAGCCGGGACCATATTGATAACGAATTCCTCCGTCTCTCGAATATTGAGGAGTGTATCCTTCACTGTTCCTTCTCTCTCACCTACACCGGGTCCAATGGATAGGAGCAGAGTCGCCGGATTGCGTGAAGCAACGGTAAAAAAACTGAATGGAGCGAGGTTAAGCACACCCTCCTTGCTTCGCGTAGAGACCCAAGCAATTGGCCGCGGCACCACGGAACCGATCATCAATTTATACATTTCATCGATGGTGATATCACCTGTTGCAAACTCAAATACATTGTCTTTTGCCAATGACACTCCCTCCTTTCTACTCTTTCCCTGAGCAGCTCCTTCGGTTTACAAAGCCCCACGGGAAACATATAGTTGGTATAAGAATATACACTTGTTCACCACAAAAAAAGTACGCACTTTGAAGTGCGTACCTGCATAAAGGAGCTTATTCGTAATGGATAACCCGAGTAAAAACCCAGCGGAAACACTCACCCCATTCGACTACACCCTGTCCATTATCGGCGGAAAGTGGAAGATGAAGATCATGTATCAACTTGCCTTTCATGGAGTCACACGTTACGGCGAACTCAAAAGACGTGTATCCGGGATCACGTACAAGGTATTAACCTCTCAATTGAACGATTTGGAACGTGAAGGTGTGATACAAAGAGTTGAGTATGATCAGACCCCGCCCAAAGTGGAGTATTCCTTAACCCCCCGAGGCAAGAGTCTGATGCCCATTCTGGAGGAAATCTGCAAATGGGGTGTGCATAACGTGCCGGAGACGCAAACGCTGCATGAATTACAGTAAATTACGGAATATATGCAAAAAAGCCTACTCCGATGGGAGTAGGCTCTTCTGCCAGTCTGATCTATCCAAGTTATTTGAAATTAGGATCAAACTTCATCACGTTCATTTTACCTTGTTCCTTATAACTCACATAGATGTTATCGATGCTGTCTATGGTGATGTCTAGCTGAAGAACATCACCAGCGGAGAATCCGGCAGACCCTACGGGTCTCCAATCCAAATTCTCGTATTTCATCACAGTCACCCTGTTGCCATTTGCAGCATCTCGATAAGCAACGTAAGGCGTGCCTTCGCTGTCAAAGGCCATATCCATGCTTACTTCTTGAGATGAACCCACCGAGAATCCGGGAGTGCTCACCTTTTCCCATGCTGTATCTTCTGACGAAGTGGAGTGCGGATATTTCCACATTTCAACACCATTGGAACTGCTAAGATAGATCATATAAGGTACGCCAGATGGATCAAGCGCGGATGCAGCATCCATATTCGGAGTTATTTGATATGGATATAATTTAGGATCCAATTGTTTCCATGACCCATCTACCAGGCTATATCCTGTTGCCACAGGGGTACTAGATGACCTGAATGGAGCAAATAAATACATGCCGTTGTTTGGTAATGGTGCGAGGAAGGCTCTTAGACCTGCGAATGCCTGTAATCTCGCTTCTTGTATCCGTCCCCTATCGCTATAATACCTCCATGACATGAGCATTGACGGTTCCGCAGCATTACCGACTAAAGCACCTCTAAACATCAGAAAAGGATTATCATCCTTATCAAAGGTAATGAAGAAGCTGTCTTGAACTGTATCCACTTTTCTGCTCGTCTTACCATCATTCCAACTGAAGTCAGAGACAGTAGATACTGCTCTCCACCACTTATGTTCATCATTATAATTTTTAAAGCTTACTTTACCTGAGCTATTTTTATAAGCAACATAAAGCTTGTCCTTACTGTCTATTCCGAGCGATATAGCTGAGCTCCCCAATCCTCCCGCTTTTTCAAGATCGCTTTGATTGCCAAAGGACTGCCACTTGCCTCCCTTATATTGCATCACAAATACTTCGTAATTGTCCTTTATATAAGCCACGTAAGGAGTCCCTTGACTGTCGAAAATGACATTGGACTTACTATTCAATTCCAACAAGTCACCTACTTGCAGCCACGATGTCATGGTCCACTTCGCGTACAGGGTGATGTTTGACGTCACCGGCGTCATGAAGTCGTAGACGATCTCCAGCTCGGGATCGCTGTACCAACCTTCAAATCGATACCCTGCCCACTTCAGTGCAGCAGGTGCCACAGCTTTGTCGCCAGTAACCACCGTCTGACTACCTACTGCTGCCCCACCGTTACTGTCAAAGTCCACCGTGCGGCTGTTAAATGTCCACTTCGCGTACAACGTGAGGTTACCCATCACCGATGTCGTGAAGCTGTAGGCTTCATTCAGTCCAGCGTCACTGTACCAACCGTTGAACGTGTAACCATCCCTCGTCGGTACGGCAGGCTCCGTAGCATTACCGCCGGTTTGCATATTCTGTTCAGCCACCAGTGATCCGCCGTTACTGTTGAAGGTGACCGTATATATAGCCGTCCACTTCGCGTACAGCGTAAGGTTATTCATCACAGGTGTCATGAAGCTGTAAGATTCATTCAGACCAGCATCGCTATACCAGCCTTCAAATACATGCCCTGCACGGGTCGGTGCGTCAGGAACTGTTGCCGTGTCACCTTCACTCACGGACAGACTGCTCACCGACGATCCGTTGTTACTGTTGAAGCTCACTGTGTAGCTGTTCTTTGTCCACTTCGCGTACAGCATCACATTCGCCATTACACCTTCTGTGAAACCATAAGGTATCATCAATTCGCTATCGCTATACCAGCCGTCGAACGTATACCCTTCCAGCATCGGAGCGCCAGGAGCAGTAGCCACGGCACCTTCATTCACAGTCTGTTCTGTGACCAACGATCCGCCGTTACTCTCGAAATTTACAGTGTAAGTATTCGGTACATATACCGTCCACTTCGCGTACAATGTCAGGTCTCCCGTTACCACCATAGTCGTGAAATTGTAGGCGTTCATTAGCTCACTATCGCTGTACCAGCCGCTAAACACATAGCCGTCTTTCGTCGGAGGGGCAGGAGCCATAGCCTTGACGCCTTCATTCACTGTTTGGGCATCTACTACCGACCCTTCATTACTCTCGAAGCTTATCGTGTAAGGGATCAGCCACTTCGCATACAGTGTGAGATCCGCCGTCACCGCTGCAGCGAAGTCGTAAGCATTCGTCAACGTGTTATCACTGTACCAACCGCCGAATACATAACCATCTTTCGTCGGTTCAGTCGGCGTACTAATCGTGGCGCCAAACCCTACAGTCTGAGCCGGCACTTCTTCGGACCCACCGTTACTGTCGAAATTTACAGTGTAGTCGTTAATTGCCCACTGAGCGGTAAACTGGACATCTTCAGCAGGCATCGTGGTCGGAGGCGTTGGCGACCAACCCGTAAAGCTATATCCCTGCCATGTCGGAGCGCCTAGACGCAACAGCATCGTCGCTCCGAAAGGAACATTATCCGTTTTATTTGTTGCCCCAGAACCGTTATAATCAACCGTCATTTGGTATACATCACGCTTATAATATACCTTCAACGCCGTTTTGCCGTTGCTCGTGATTAGATCCGTCAGTACCGAAATGCTGTCGTCCCGCACGAAGCCATCATAGGATCTCGGCTTGACATCCGCCAAATTCGCCTCGGTACCCGTAACTCCACGATACGATTCCGTATCTGCAACCGTATAGGTGTCACTTCCGATATTTTGCAGCAAGTACACGACCTGATAAGGCGTACCCTCTCTCCCCGTCCACTTCGCTGTATACGTAGTATCCTCAATCGGCATTGTACTTGGAGCTTCTGGCGACCAACCGGCAAACGTATATCCCTGCCTTGTCGGCACAGGTATACGAGCAGCAATGTTCTTGCCAACGGCTTCCGTTAGCGAGATTTGGGGCGCACCGGCATAACCCCCAGCGAAGGTCATCTTTCGATTCTCCGGATAGTAATTAACTCTTACGACTGTCGAGCCGTCTCCCTTGATTAATACGCCGCTTACCGTTCCGGTCGCATAGCCCTGTTCCTTAAACCTGTCGGAGCTGATTCGAATCTCTGTGTCCGTTGTTCCAGTCCTATTTTCAGTATCCACAGGCGGAGCCTGTATTCTGCTGTTCGGGTCTAGCACATAATACTCAACCGTATACGGCGTATTCTTGTTCGCAATCCAGTGCGCGTACAGTTTCCGATCCTCCGCAGCCATTCGGTTCGGAATCGTGATCTTCGTGCCGCCGGAAGCGGCCGTATACCAGCCGTCAAAGGTGTATCCTGGATATACCGGGGTGACCACGCTGATTGGCGCGTTATAAGGAGCCGCCACAACCTGGGTCACTCCGCTGTTCTGTGGATCCAGCTGAAGGATGTAGTCACCCACTCTGGCAAGCCAGCTTAACTGAATCGTACGCTTGAGTGGCTCGGACATGAACGACGCCGGTGCCCCCTTCCAGGTGATAACCAGATTGCCATCACTCACCTGAATGTTCTTGTCCACCACTTCAATCATCCCGTTTGCTGCGTCATACTTGAAGTTTGGATTGTCCACCTGAATATCGAAATTCGAGCGATTATACGCCTGTTCATCCGTATCGCCTGTCTTCAAATCAAAGGTATTCATCGTGACCCACAACTCCGGTACAGCGATGGATGACGCAGAACCCGCCATGTTCACTTTGAGCGACTTATCCTGTGGATAGGCGAAGTCGTAGACGTTCTGTTCTTCTCCAATCGTATACAGTGGCCACTCTTCATCGACCAGCTCCACTCCACCTGAGAGCGCTCCATCTCCTAATTGAGCGCCGAGTTCGACCTCCAAATAGATGCCAATCTCGACGAACAGGGCACCTAAAGACTTCGTGGTCTTCACCCCGCTAATATTTTTCAATTGATAATAAAAATAGCCCCACAGATTCACATACACACCGGGTTCTACAGCAAGCCCGATACTATTCAACTTGACGCTTCCAACCCCCGCTTTGACCTCCATATGAATACCAGCTCGTAAACCGATCGTCCCCATCACATAGAAGGTAAATTGGTAATCTCCGTCTCCCGGCAAGCTGACCGTATTGCTCGAACCACTGAAACTCAATACGCGCAAGCTAACCGAGTAGCGCTTGGCCATCTTATAGTAGAAATCTGCCCCCACCGTCAGGTTCACCTGGGCGCTGACCACAAACTCCGCTTCAAATTTGACTTCCACAATACCTAAAGCCACGCGTACGCTCTTTTCAAAGAGTTCTTTCTTGATTAACGGAACCCACTCCGTGTCTTGCTCCAACATCTCTTGATACTTTTCCTTCAACGATTCCGCATCTACGGCAGTATCCTGCACACCCGCCATTACCGCTTTAATCTGTGTCGCAATGTCCTGAACCTTGCCCAACCTGCCAGCGTTCTTCTCGCCCACCCAGTCATTCACTGCATCATTTAACTTATCGTGTTCAACGAGAGCTATCTCTGCCGTGATGTTCATTCCGGTATAGCTATAAGCATCCAGATTCGCCGTAATTACATAATCATCAATGTTGTACCAGTAAGGAATCCCCCACTTTTTCAGCCAGTGCCCTTTCATATCCCCATTGATACCGAGGTCTAGGCTCATCTCCTGCACGAATGTACCCGTCATATGGATGACAAGATCGCTGTCTTCATTGATATTGACAACAATATCGGCACCCACTTGTAATGTAGCGCTTACGCCTGAGGTTCGGCCGTCAATATTCTTCAGCCTCGTGCCGAGTGAAGCAACAACGGTCAGCTTCTCCACACTTACCCGGCTCCCTTTACCGGACGCTAGGGAGGACTGAGCCTTGATCTGCTGAATTTCCTTTGTCTCCATGGCGATGTCAGACAGATAATCCGCGGCTTCATTGACGAATCCGCTGTCTCTCGCTTGCTGCTCAATTTGCTCTTCGAGCTGTGCAATCTGTTCTTCCGAAAACAGATCATCGCCGTCAATTGCTTGCTTCTGATAGATGTTGAAGGCATTTTCAATATCTTCAATGGTGGCATCTTCATACGTAATTACGTCCATCTCCGCCTCAGACGTAATCGATGTAATACGTCCATAACCCATGATCTCAATACCTTCTTGATCGAATTGTCCATCATAAAAACCAATAAAGTCGCCCACATCAACAGTGGTCAGCTCATCCAAACCGAAGGGCTTGTACAGGCTGTCACTGTAGTTCATGGCAGTGTGCTCAACCGTGATGGAATGGTTATTGGGAATTCCATCCTTATCTGCTTCTATGCTCACCGGTAGAACATCCGGCTTGAACAACACTTGATTGGCATCTGCGTGATCATAAGTGTAGACACTTCCATCTACCGCCGTGATCTGGACATAGGCCACATCACCATCGTCTTCACCAGTCGTTTCGACTGTGCGCAGTTCGGGACTAACTCCCTCATAGATGGCTACGGTATCACCGACTTGAATTACCGTGCCAGTGCTTCCGGTGTACTTGAACGTTCCACTACTCGCATTCACTTCGGCGAGTGCATTTTCGCCACCTACCGTCGTAGTAACGACTGAAATCTCGGGCGATTCGACATCTGCTCCATTGATCACCATATCCGTGACATCCGTGAACGGAATGTAGATCATGTTCGGATTGAGTGGAATATTCATGACTTCTTTTTTAGCAACGCTAAATACATAAATACTTGTCGTCGCGTCTTGGCCTTGGAAGGACAAACTGTCATCCGTCAACGTAAGTTGATATGTGTTACCTTCAACGAACTTGCCGTTTTCGGCTGCTGACGATACCGTGAAAACTCCGTTCCCGCCAGAGACGGTAACCCCTTCGAATTCGGGATTCGCCGTATCCACGAAGGTCATCCTCTCTTTGACCTGGGATTCCGTTAGACTGCCTGATGAATCCTGCACCTTAATGGTGAAGTTCGGCGCGACATCCAGTACCGAATAGCTTGGTACGCTCTGTACGGCACGATCTATGCTATCGGTATACTTCGCATACAACTTCGTATCCGCAGTCAAGGTAGTGCCACTTGCGAAGATAAGTGAAAGATCACTATCCGCAAACCACCCTTGGAATATATATCCTTCTTTTGTTGGAGCAGGTAGATTATTTAGCACCTGGCCTTTTCGTACCGTCTGCGCAGAAATCACCGTGCCTCCGTTGCTCTCAAACGTGAGCGTATACGCAGTGGAACCCGTGCCTGGGTTACCTCCGTTATCTCCAGGCGTTCCGCCACCACTATTACCGCCGGATGTTGGTGTCACCGGCGATGTCGGTGTTGGTGTTGAAGTAGGCGTCACCGGCGTTTGATTCTGATTTTTCCACGCCTCTACAACCGCGTTGTTGCGCATGAAGAGAACTGCAGCTTCCGCGCGAGTCGCTTGCGCACGCGGATTGAAGTTGCCCTTGGCGTCCCCGGTGAACACACCGGCTTGCCACAGCTTGATGACCGCGTCAGCCGCCCAAGACGATACATCCCCGAGATCGCCCGGCTCTGTCGTGACCGGATTCTCGGTCTGATAAGGGATCTGTTCGCTTTCGAAATACCGCAACGTCATCGTCGCCATTTGCTCCCGAGATACGGTAGCATCCGGCGAATATTTCCGATCCCCCGTGCCATCGGTAATTCCCTTCTTAACCGCCCATTCGACATATGGCGCATACCAGCTGCCCGCCTGTACATCGGCAAAGCTCGAAGTGGAGTACGCCCCGGCATCGACTCCGGCCATCCGTCCAAGTGCCGTTACATACATGGCACGTGTCATTGTCCCCTTAGGAGAGAAGCTACTCGCGTTCGTTCCGCTGAATATGCCCTTCTCCTGCACATGGACGACTGCATCATAGAACCAGTCGGTGGGATTCACATCCTGGAATCCACTGGATGTGGTTACTTTTGTCATCTGCATCGGTAGTTCAGCCGCTACTGCCGATTGCGCTGGTAATAGGGGCACGGCAGAAACTACTAAGCTGATCACCAGCATCCACATCAGGATCTGCCGGCTCACCTTCCATCCCTGTCTTACTTTCTTCACTTTCATTCATCCCTTCTATGTATAGATCAAACTAAAAAGACCATCCAAAATTCGACTTCTTTAAGGTACGATAATGCCAACTTTACAGATTGAATTCGTTCACCGACCTTCCTGATCAGTCGCAGTCGAATTGTGACACCGACACAGCAAATTATGTCGTTTTTTCTTCCGTATTTTATCATGCGAGATAGGGGCGCTTGTGAATTATAAAGAAAACTTTAAGTAAGCAACTACTCGCAAGTGAGGACATCAATGACATCAAAAAATAGCGGCGTAGGGAAGGTAACTCCCACACCACTCTTTCATGAATTCTTTAGCTCGTCTGCAATCCATTCCAGATGATTCTCTTCTCAACGATTCATCTACCAGAATCGACTATTACGAACTGCTCTTCCCCCAACGCAGTCTTGGAGGAAGTGAAAAAACACTAATATGCCTCTTGGGTTTCAATGAGATAAAAGGCTCCTGCTGATTCTTCGCCACATTGTGGGCGATATGCCTGAAGCGCAGCCCGCTTTCGAACTCGGGATTAAGCGCAATCGGGATGCCCTTATGTACGGAACGTATAATTTCTACATCGGCATGGATCACGCCAATCACACCGATATTGAGAATATCGATCATATCCTGCATCTTTACCGTTGCCGAACGGGCTTCCTGTCCGTCGGCCATATTAATGATGAGCTGTGGCGGAGCCGGAATCATATCTTCTAATAATCCGATTACGCGATCCGCGTCCTGAAGCGAAGTACGATGAGGCGTAGTAACGACAATAGCTTCATCTGCTGCCAAAGCCGCATTCCAGAATCCATTTTCAATGCCTGCCGGCGAATCGATCAGCACATAATCATAGCCCCGGGCTATTTGCTGTACAACCTCGCCAAAAACTTGCGGATCATCGTGATGCACCGCGTCGTTACTACAGGAGATAAAGGACAAGGTACTGATTCGCTTATCTTTGACGATCACTTGATGTAAAGCACATTGACCCGTCAGAAAATCAGAAATATGATACCTTACCCTATTACTCAAACCAAGCGGAATATCCAGATTTCTCAATCCAAAATCAGCATCGATCAGGCAAACGTTGCTCCCCGATAAGGCAAGGGCAGTCCCGAGATTAGCCGTGACCGTTGTCTTGCCAACTCCACCTTTCCCTGATGTGATACATATAACTCGTGCCATCGGAGCCACTTCCTTCTCTTCAAGTACTAATGCGGGACAGCAAGACAACCATTTCTTCACGTATTACGTTTGATCCGGCTTGAATGTAACGTCCTCGTAGCTAATAATCAGGTACAATTTGATGAAATATGTCGTTATATCGACCACAGTGATTTTATCATGATGGATTATCCTACTTGAGAAACCTAAAGAAAACTTTAAACCCGTGCGTATTGGATCGTTTAATTCTTCGGAGAGATGGCACATCATTTTGACGAGGATGGAAAAGCGCAGACTGGTGTTGAGGAATTCAATATCTTGAGTCGATTATGAAGCTTAGTGGAAAAAACAAAAAATGGGCCAATAGCGTCAGGTACTGCTCCAACGCCATTTTCCCATTTATAATAGACTACCACCCTTACTGCTATATTCATGCTTGTGACGTACTGTTAGAAACCAGCATATATCCGCTCCCCCGAACCGTAATGATTCGCTCGGGGTCGGCAGGGTCAGACTCAATTTTTTTGCGTAAATTACTGATATGTACAGCAACCGTTCTTGTATCCTCCAGACTTTCCATTCCCCAGATGATTTGAAACAACGTATCAACACTGACGACACGATTTACGTTTTGTGCCATATAGGACAGCAGACTGAATTCTTTTTTCGATAAAGAGATAGATGTACTCCCCATGTTGACAGACTGCGTGTAGAAATCCAGTGTCAAACCCGGTAACTCCAGCAGTTGTTCCCTTCTACCCGTCGACACTCTGCGAAGGTGAGCCTTGATCTTGGCCATGAGCACTCCCGGACTGAACGGCTTGGTCACATAATCGTCCCCACCATAGGATAATGCGCTAATTTTTATTTCGTCTTCCTCTTGACTGCTCAGAAACACAATGGGCGCACTGGTGAGATTACGCGCATTCCTGCACCAGTCAATACCGTTTTCATTAGCCAGCAATATATCCAGTATAATTAAATCCGGCTCAAACGATGCAAGCAGCTCCATCGCTTCTGACCCGCTATGACTGCAGGTGGAGACAAATCCCTCCCTATCACAATACACCTGCACGATCTCGCATATATGAGGATCATCATCAACGATCATGATTTTGTGCGTGTCCATCTCATCACCCCTTTCCTTCAATCACCACACAAGGAAACGTTACATAAAATGTCGCCCCCATCTTGCCGTCGCTCTCCGCTCGAACCATGCCTCCGTGCGCTTGTACGATTTCCCTGCAAATTGCCAGCCCCAGTCCACTGCCCTCTATGCCCATTCCCGGCCGATCATATCTGTAATTACGTTCGAAGATTTGCTCAAGCTGATCGGGAGGAATTCCCATGCCAGAATCCTGTATGCTAATGACTGCATGGGGAGCATGATTCACTTCGTCCACAATTAGCGCAATACGTACCAGCCCTCCGCTGGCAGTGAACTTCATGGCGTTGGATACTAGATTAAATAAGGCCTGTTCTACTCTTTTCGCATCCATCTCGACAACAAGCACATTAGACCGTCTATCCTCAGTATCTCCGATATCCAGTATGAAATCTAATCCTGCGTCGCGCACTACCAACTCATATTGTTCAAAAAAACCATGCAAGAAAGGAATCATCTGAACCGGCTCCATACGGTACGAGACTTGTCCGGTCTCCAAATGAGACAAGAAGGACAACTCCTCGATCATACGGTTAATCCTTATCGTGTTCTCCCGGATGTACTTCAGATATTGCTCATTGCGTTCCGGCTTGACCCTGTCCTGTATAGCTTCTACATATCCAAGCATACTGGATAACGGCATACGCAGATCATGCGTAATATAAGCAAGAAGCTTCTTCCTCCCTTGCTCGGAGTGAAGCAGTCGGTCATACGAGGTTTGTAGATCATCATGTACTATAGATAAAGCCTGTGTTCGCTCCTGAACGGTCTGTTCCAGATTCATATTCATTTCAATCAACTTGTCATTAACGTACTGTAATTCACGTGTAATTCTCTCTTCGTTAGATGCCGTCCTCGTAGATCGCGAAGACAGCAAAATCAGCTGCGCGATCGTAAATATCAATAAGCCAAGCGGAGATGTATTTCCAACTAGCGACCATCCGTTAAAATACAAAAAATCGTTGACAACCGTGACCAAAGTAACCACCGACACCAGCAGGAAGATCAGCGCTCCCTCCATACGTCGCACAGCCGCCTGAACCAGCCCGATCATCAGATAGACCATATGTAGAACAACCATAACACCGATCATCAGCAGAAATTTCGTATATATAATTGCAGGGGTTACCACCACAAGGATACAGAATGCACCAGTTACGATCCGGGTGCCAAGACGAAACCATCGCGACACATAATTCGGAAAAATACAATCAAAATACATGGTGATGATATAACCGCTGAGGCAAAGAATCAGATATTCGATCTTGAACTGCAATTCCCAAGGAAAATGAGGCAACCATTGTGTAAAGATAAGCTCGCCGTTGAACAAGGATCGAATACCAAGCAGTACAGTAAACAGGCCAAAATATAACGGAGCTTTATCCTTACGTCGCAGCATGAACAACAGCAGATTATACAAACCGATCACTAGCAAACTTGCCGTGATGAACATATCCCTGGCAAGATTCAGATTGGTCTTGGTCGTTAGTACGTCACTGCCACCCAGCTCGATATTCTTGGTAATGCCGCCCCGATGATGTTGGAAGTTGGAGACTTGCATGACCAGCTCTAACGTGTCGCTTTCAGGCTGAAAATACACCAGCTTTGTTTCCAGTTGCGGGGTCATGCTGTGCTTGTCCTGACCAACCTCACCAACTTCTGCCAGAAGCTCGCCATTGACCCATAATTTGTACGCATTAAAAATGCTAGGCAGCCGCAGAGCAAGCATCTCATCTCGATCCTCCTCGCTTAGATGAACGACCAGTCCAAAGGTTGCATAGCCTGTACCGCTCAGCCGCTGACCTTCTAACGGGTAGCCCAGCCAAGAGCTTGGAATGTTAATCCAGTGGTCCTGATTTCCTTCCCTTGCCGAACGAACCCGCATATCCTCAGGCGACAGCAGTTCTTGCCAATAGAACGCCCACTTTCCTGTTAATTTTTGCGGATTCGTACTAAGTTGAGCCTGCGTTAAATCCAGAATACCTTCTTCACTTTGGAGCCCAGGAGAGTCCGACGAAGAGAGGACGACGTAGCCTGTAACCAAACCAATAACAGCAGCAATGATATACAACCAAACCTTACGAGAACCGACTCGGAGAATCTCCCTCATGATGAACCCAACCCCATTCTACAAGAGCGCAATAAGTAAGTTGATCATCCAAATAATATCATCAATACAGGAGAATGTACCCTGCAAATTTCTAGCAGGTGTCGATAGCTAACATCGCGATGAGACCCTTTTGACGACGCGCGCTTAGCTGGGTAGGCAACCACAAAAAAGTACGCACTTTGAAGTGCGTACTGATATGAAGGAGCTTATTTAATTCGAGCACAATCGCCATGTGCCAAAATCACAGACACTTCATGAACTATAGAGAACTATTGATGATGTCTGCAAATGCATCCCTATTGTACGTATCATCCTGAATGCGCCATTCTCCCTGATCCTGCAAAAAGGTGATATCACCCGATAACGGAATGGACTTGAACTCCTTGCCGTTCTCGTCTGTAAATTTCAGATCTAGCGTATACTCCACCAGAATCCAGTCGCTCTTGTTATCTTTGATCTTGGTTTGTATATTTTCAGGATGCAGTTTCGCTTGTTCGATGTGTGCAACCTGAAGAGGCAAGACAATATATCGATTAGCCATGTAAGCCTCATAATTCCTGGAGGTCAGGAACGGCTTCATCGTCTCTCCTTTGGCCAATAACCCTTCCATCTCTAACGTATCCTCATAGTCCTTGCCATCCACAGTGAGTTCTGTTGTCTTATACTCCAGTGACATTTCGAGCGCTTGTTGCTGGTGGAGTGACGGGTGACACCCAGTGAAATACATCCATTGGGTGTCATCTTTATCATAGATTGTGTTATAGTCATCGGGAAGTGATTTGGAGGAGATAATGATGATGATCAAAATTACAACTGGACCAACTCTCGAAGGATAGCGCCTGCGGGTCCAATAACTGCGTGTTTCCTTCAACAATGAAGGTGTGAAAGCTATGTCAACTTATCAAGTCGTTCCTATGATCTATGATTCCAAGGAACAGATTGAAGCTATTATTTTACTCGAACAACAATGTAAACAGCTTGATTCCATTCATCTGAAAGCAGACCTTGACCATATTAGCAAAAAAGACGGAGACCATGCACTCCTCTGTTATCGCCACGGTGATTTGGCAGGACTCCTCAGTTGGTATCCATCCGACGGCGTAACGGGGAATATTAATGCCATCGTACACCCAGATTTTCGTCGCCAAGGTGTATTCAGCAGCCTACTGAACAGGGCCATCCTGGATATGAAACCACAGGGAATCAACCAACTCAGTTATCGCGTTCCTCAGGGCTTATCTCCGGGTGTTCATACTGCCCAATCCCTTGGAGCCATTTATGATCGTGCGGAGTACTCGATGCAACTTGTGAATGAGGTTCTTTCGGTTGTGGAACCACCTGAACTAACGTTGTCCGTGGCAGAAGCTGAGGATATGGAGTTTATGGTCACTTGCTCCTCCCAAGCCTTTGGAGATTCGGAGGACTGGACACGCGGGTACTTTATGCAAACAAATGAACCCAGCCGAGTCACCTATATTGCATGGCAAAATCAACTGCCTGTTGGGCTGGTACGGGTCAACTCTATTAATGCAACAACCGCATTTATTCATAACTTCTGTATCTTGCCTGCTTATCAGGGACAGAAATTGGGGCGCACTGCGCTTACCATCCTGGTTGATCTCCTAAGGAAACAAAGTTACACAGATATCCGCTTATCCGTTGTTACCGAGAACAAACGTGCTTTGAATCTGTACCGCAGTGTTGGTTTTGAAGTGAATTCTGAGTATCACTATTTCAACGGAAGTTTATAAAAGGCAAAGGAGAGAGAGTTCGTTTTCCTCATTGGGAGACGGTCTCTCTTTTTATATATTGGAGAATTGAAAAATCAATTTATAACCATCGAACGTTTGCCCGTACATCTCCCGATAGTTACCTTTGGTATAATTATTCACTGTTTTCCGCCAGAAAGATTGGCCAATCTTATTTTTCTCCGATGGATTGGTGAACAACTCCCAGTTTCCTATAAACATTCCGAAGATCGTCGATGCCGCGTGTTCAGCAACGCCTACACCTCGAAACGGCTGCATCAGAAAGAAGTCATGTACAAAGAAATCCGTGCCTTGTGAACAATATGGCGGAGTAGCTATGAACGCAAATCCTGCCGGTATACCATCCACAATCATCAGGAACGGATAAAGACACTCCGGTTTTTCCCACCATATGTTCTGGACGTTATACTGATCCTGCAAAGTTATATAATCAGGACTTGGCTCAAAAATGCCATGTTCGTTCGGGGTATGCTCTCCACCCAGACCATAATGTCCAGATAGGTCATGAAGGTATAGCGGGTACATATTTTTAATCACATACGCCTCGTCTTTATTCGTTAATTTCACTTCTATATTCATATTCACCAACCTTACCAGATGATTTAAGGAGTTAATTCATGAACTCTCAACGCATATCCTTGTACCGTCAAATGAATTGTACGCGTAATTAACAACCTCGAATATGTAAAAAAGCTTTAATAACCATTCTTTATTCTTACAGGAAAAAGCCACATTCGATTGTTCGAACATGGCTTCTATAGTTTCATCCCTTTTTGCAATACACAATTTTCTTGATGCTATCAATGGATAAACAGTATTGGTCCGCAAGCTGATCGATGGTTATTCCGGCAGCAAAAAGCTGGCGGATCTCGTCGTTCCGCTCCCGGACAATCCTTCTGCCACCCGAATTCTCGCCCCACTTCTTGTGGGCATCCTTGGGCCTCGGAATATAGATCAGGCCACCAGAGATATGACGCTGTATTTCTTTGAGTAATTCTTCCGGGAAGATTGTATCCGCATTAATATATTTCACGTTGCTCCACTCCTTAAAAGTTAAAATCTTTAAGGCAGCAGAGTCGTACAATGAACACATTGGATATGCACTACAATGATATGGCGGAAAAGAATTTCAAGCTCTATGCAAACAACCGCCGTTGTTCACCACATGGACTCTGCATAGAGCGGGTCGTTAAATTTATTATGAATCGAATCATGGTAGCCCCCCATTCAATCATATTCGTGCTGAAGAATTTTCAACTATCCATACCATAATAAGGTTTATTTTCCTTCATGGCAAAATCTACACATTAAATCTGTAATATACCCCTGTTAATTCTTCTGATACGCTCCATAGCTTGTTTGAAATGTTAGCGTCATATAATTTTTCGATGATCTTAGCGCTCTTGGGATAGCCCTTAGTGCCGCCCATACCGCTGGGAGCAATATACTCCCCTCCCGTGATCGTCGGATCTGCTGCAGCATATAAGGTAGGTAATGCCCCCATATGTGCCGGTTGACTAATGATTTTCAAAAGACTGCGCATGAATATATTGGCCTGTTTCCCCGAACCGAAGGAAAATAGATTGGTATGCGAAATCCCTGGATGAGCGGCGATACTCATAGAATCAATATGGGCGGAATTAAATTTATTCTGCAACTCTCTCGCAAACATCAGATTGGCTAGCTTGCTTTGACTGTAGAACTTCATGGGATTATATCCTCTGGAGCCATCTAAATTATTAAAATCAATCGCACCATTATGAGCTGCCATACTACTTACAGTGACAACTCTCGATTTCGGAGTAGAGATCAATCGAGGCAATAGTAGACCCGTAAGCGCAAAATGGCCTAGATGATTACTACCAAACTGTAATTCAAAGCCATCTTTCGTCAACTGGAATGGAGGGTTCATAATTCCTGCATTATTAACGAGAATGGACAAAGAATCGTATTGCTCAAGAAAAGCGGCTGCGAACTTACGGATACTAGCTAAATCGCTAAGGTCGAGCTGCATAACGATTACCTCTCCAGCTACATGCACAGACGACTTTATTTTATTAGCTGCCTCTTTACCTTTTTCCAGATTACGAACTGCAAGGATAACTTTTGCGCCTTTTTCAGCCAACGCTAATGCCGTTTCATACCCTAACCCGCCGTTCGAACCTGTCACAATCACTACTTTATCGGATACAGTCGGGATGATGTCTTTAGTCCAAACTTCGCTCATTTGTCTACACACCTTTCCTATCTCTTCCTTGATACCCTAATATCCAGCGTTTGAAAGCTCTTATCCCCCACCATACTGACTTAAACTCCGTTCCAGCATCCCTCTAACCTGCTGTTGCAGTTCGAGCGGAGACACCACCTTCACTTCCGGCCCATAGGAGAGTAACTTTCGCGCTGTAAAAGAAAACTCCTCAGGCGGAACCAGTCCGCGCCATTCGTTATCTTGAACCGACTTGAATAACACATCTGACGCAGCAATCCTCGCTCCAAATTCCGTGAAATGCAGCACCACTTCTTCGCTTGCTCTATCTTCTTTGGCATCTAGCCATTCCTTTAGACTTGGAACAGATTCATCCACCGATTCCATAACAGCCAACTGCTGCATGCGATCCACCCGATACAACAATACCCGATCCCTATTTCGGGCTGGCATGTACCAATGTCCCTGCTCATAGTAGATGCCATAGGGAAAGACCTGGACTTTTTTACGCCCATTGCGGGCATGATACATAAATTCGATTTCTCTCTTTTCTACCGCTGCACTCAATATCTCGGTTGTTAAAGGCTCGGCATGCCCACCGGGGTGCTGGACAAAGGTGATATGCTCTCTCATTCGCATAATCAGATCCTGTACATCTTCGGGCAAAGTAGAAAAGTATTGTTCAGCCAGATGCTCACGCATCGATCCATACGGAAAATCCGGGACTTGCTGTAGGTATTCCAGCATCATAAACAGCCCTAATGCCTCCTGCTGTGTGAGTTGAAGAGGTGGCAAAATCCGATTGGGCAGCACCCGATATCCCCCGTTCACACCAACTTCGGTGTACAAAGGAAAACCCAGCGCCTGCAATGCATCCAGGTCACGCTGGATCGTACGAACCGAAACGTCGAAACGTTCTGCCAGTTCCCGGGCAGTAAACTTCTGTCTGGAATCCATCAGTCGCATGATAGCCAGTTTTCGATGATTCATATGTTCAACATCCTAACTACGTCAACTTTTGTCATAGTTTAAGTGTATCATACATTTTAGAAGGGAGCGATGAACATGTCTAATAACAAAACAATTTTGTACATTGCTATGAGTTTAGATGGATATATTGCAAGACTGGATGGTTCGGTAGATTGGTTATTTGATGTGGAGGGTGACGGAGGAGATAACGGGTATGCCGCCTTCTATCAGACGATCGGTAGCCTTGTTATGGGACGTCATACGTATGAAGAGGTGCTCACACTTTCTGAAGAATTCCCCTATGCGGATCGGCCAACATATGTGCTTTCTCGCTCAGAACAGCCGCCCGCTCCGCATGTACAGTTTACAACCGAGACGGTAGATACGCTCATTCCCCGGTTAAAGCAAACTTCTGATGGAGATGTGTGGATTGTGGGTGGCGGTATATTGGTTCAAGCTGTGTTAGCCAAAAAATTACTGGATGAGATTGAGGTTGCCATCATTCCCAAAATTCTTGGTGAAGGCATCCCCTTATTCCCGGCAGGCACGGTGCCAAGTCAATTTAAAATGCTCCGAACACAGACGCTCGGACAGATCATTTCGATCCGTTATGAGGTACAAAACAGCGACACAACGGATAAACCCTCGAATGCCTAGATAAGTAGAAAAGGAAAAAGACCACTCTTATGATAAAGGGACCTCATAAAGTTAGACACCATCTAACCATTGGGGTACATTTCATGAAAGAGTGGTCTTTCCAATACCATGTATCCAGTTATCCTATCAGTCCTCGTACATATTCCGCTAACACCTCTGCCGTCCTACGGTGAGATAACTCGCCTGGATGGGTGCGCGCACCTACCGTCTCTTCGGTTGTATCCGGAAGCTGGATGATTGAGACCTTAGGATCTCCTGTCCCCTTCGTATACGCATCAACCGCGCGGTAGATGGCAGGCATCATGGGAAAACCAAGCATGCCATAAGCCCATACGAGTTGTGCATCCGGATTGTTTTTCCGAAGTTTGAACAGGAACTGTTCCACCCCTTTCTCAAAAGCAGTCAGATCTTCTTCATGATACGTACCATCTTCATTCAAACGCTGCTTGTACACCTTGCCCGTGTCGGGGTCTTTCCACTCCGGTGACTGAAATGCCCCCCCATCATTGCTACCCAGATTCACGACCACCACTTCCGGTTGCCACGAACCAAAATCATACTGATCTCCTGCGCCTAGCGCACCGTTACGCTCACCAGTAAGCAATCCACAGACCTGCTCGTAATACTCGGGGATGTTCCCCTTTGGATTGTTATCCCAACTTGTCAGCACACCCCAGCCACTTTGCGAGATGACCCGATACTCCGCATTCAATGCCTCTGCTGTCATAAACGTATAATTATGTATGGCGCTGAACCACATCGGAATCCAATCTTCCTCCGCTTTCGCTCCAATTGCACCTTCGCCAGATGTAATACTGTCACCAATGAACTCGATCTTGTACGGTTTTTCCTGCACAGGCAGGAACGCTCCATCCGATTTCACCGCATGAATCTGCAAGGCACAACCCGGGTCACCACTCATCGCTTGAACATCTTTGACGATCCGTACATTCTTCACCACATCTGCGTTCATACCTCGGAATACACAGACCCAATACCTTCCAGCCGTTAACATCTGTCTGCTCACCGGAACACCGTTGATCAGAATGCTGATCCATGACTCATACATGTCATACTGTGACTCTACCTCAACCCATAGTTCGGAGCCCCGTACATTGAGTTCAACTGCACTCCCCGTCCAAAATAACGTCAACGGCGATCGCTCTCCAGTTGTTCTGCCATGCACTTTAAGATTTCCGATCTCAGGCAGAGCATATACCTTTAAATTCTCATTAGATATCACGGTGCAAACCTCCTACGTTTGGCTCAAATTATAAGCAGGCTCTCTACATGCCTCGGATGTACGCTTAACTGATATTATGCAACTTTTGAAGCGCTTCCTCTTTGTTTTTCAAAAAGAAAACATGTTTGCCATTGTTGCACTCATAGATGAAATCTCTCAGGCTCTTGCTGTTATGTCCTTCGAAATCTCCCACAATAGCAAGCTTAACATGATAGTTCACATACTTCTGCAAAATCTCGCCTGCAAGCTTGGTTTTCAGTTCGAAGAACTCTTCCGTGATGTTCGATTTGTCGATAATGAGTTTATCAGCATCATCGCTATACCTTACCGAAGCCATCAAATCCAGTGCATCTTGAGCATTATTGATGACGATGCCATCACTTTCAATAATGGCGACCTTGGAATTGCCTTGTTGATCAATAGTTATGTTCATTTCACTTTCTCCTCTTCTGGACATCGGCTTTGGGTTAAGAGATAACATATCTCAGCTAATATTTAGTTATTTAGTTATTTAGTTATTTAGTTATTCATCTTTTCAATCGTCTCCATGTAGAACACATGCAGGAATTTTTTGATATTAACCTTGCCTTTGTCGCCTGCCTGCTCTTCTTCCATGGCTCTCATCTTCATTCTAACATCCTGGAAGTCGAAGTAGAGGGGAGCATAATGTTCAAACTTATGGTTGCTATAATCGGTGAGTCCAATCGAGGCCATGTTTGTTAACGCGGCAATTACCGTTCTGCGAATGCGCTGTTCCATCGCCTTGCTCTCTTTCTCCACATCTTTGGGCGTAGACTTGTAAGTTTGGGCCACCGCTTCATAGGACTCCTTCAGTGGCGGCCACTCCGCGACCTGCTTCTGATCAATCGCATACTCCATGAGAGCCACAATATCCTTGCTACCACTTTCTCCGATGATCCCCAGATCCATCAGAATGCTTCTTGCCGCATCTCGCACCGTCCGACCTTGGGCAGGGGCCGGCGCTTCCACCAGATTCAATCGAGCCATCGACTGCTTGATCTCCAGCACGTAACGTTCGTACTTCCACTGTTCATTCACTTTGCTGAGCACATGCTCCACTTCCACCCGATTAATCGGTTTATGAATGAAGAATTCAATTCCGTTCTGGTAGGCCGCCCCCACCATCTCCTTGTTCTCCACCTGAGAGATCATAATGAATTTCCCGGTATATCCGCTCTGCCTCAGCTTCGCTACCGTCTCAATTCCGTCCTGATCCGGCATCAGCAGATCAATCAGCACCACATCGGGACGCAGATCCATGATCATCCGTGCTCCTTCTATGCCGCCCTCAGCCATGCCCGCAAGCTCGCCGATACCACAGGATTCGATGATATCATGCAGCATGCTCCGGCTCACCACATCATCATCCACGATCATGATAGAAAGTGTCATCGACATCGCCCCCCTTGATTAGATTCATTTTGGGAATAGTTATAGCAAATGTTGTCCCTGTCTCTCCCGGAGGCGCCGACTCTACCTTAATTTGTCCCGCCAACGACTGAACGATATCACGTACATGGGACAGGCCAATACCCGTCGCGGCAATGCCAACTTCATTGAATTTTGTTGTATAGCCCGGTTCGAAGATAACATCCCGTTTGGCTTCAGGTACGCCTTTTCCATTATCCATCACGACGAAATGCACGTCATCTTCTTGCTCATATACATGAATTCGGACCGTCCCGTCATACTCAATCGCCTCTACCGCATTGGCAATCAGGTTATTCATTACCGTGAGAAGAGGAATGTAATACGGAGACTCACAATCATACTGTTGCTCAATATCGATCTCGACCTGCTTATGCAGCATTTCGCTATATTTTCGGTTTGCTTTGCTGGCAAAGTTCAGCACTTCGGACAAGCTCATGTTAACCGCTTTTTCATTATCATACAGCTTCAGCAGACCCGCGAGAATGCGTTGTGAATCCTTCTTCACTTCATGAATCTGCTGAGCAATACCCAGCGTGCGCTGACTATATTGATTCATGTCCTGCTCCCGGAGATCACGATATAGATCATAGCTGTCAGCTGTAATGCCTTCGATCGTATTCATCGCTTTCTTCAGGTAAAAGACCTCGCCATACAGACCCGAGTTCACACTCAGCATCTGCTCCATTCGCTTCTCCTGCTCTGCATGTAATAGCCTCATCTGCCTCACCGCAATGCTGTTATATAGCCCAATCACAAAGTAACTTCGCAGACCACCTACCACAAGCAGATACAACCATTCCTTCATATAAAAGATATTGGTCCCGCTTAACATTCCGCGAAAAAGCAGCTCAACAAGATTAGAGGAGAAATCGATACATGTAATTAACCCGCCGAGCAGAAGAGGCTGCATCTCATGGAATCGATGCTTGAACTTGCTAAGCCCATAGGCAAAGACCACATAATACACACCTGCCCCCAGGTTGTCCCGCATGCTTTCCAGTATGGAGACGGTCTGTACATGATTGATGAGATCTACCGACTGAAACAGCAAATTCGCGATGCCTGTCAGAATTCCTGTCTTCACATAAGACAGGTGTGGCATGATCATCAGCAGAAATAAAAGGATGCTAACCCCCAGCCCGATTCTGAAGTAATCTTCCCGGAACGGATTGATCTTGAATTGCGCCCCTACCGCAGTGGTAAAGGCAATGGCCGTCATCTGCACATTCTCATTTTTGACCCAATTGCGCATCGATCTTTTCACCCACTATAACAACGTTTAGCGCCCAATGCCGGAATCCGCGCTTCTAATGTTAAATATACTAACATATGAAAGAAGCATTAGAAATAATTAAAATTAGGGAATGAACACGCAAGCAGAACAAAAAGGCCGGAAGTTTTCACTTCTGCGGCCTTTTCCTTATATCTCATCCGGAATATCAAATGATACCATCGTTCCCTCACCCGGCTCACTTACGATCGATAATCCCTGACCATACCGTTGCAGCAATCTGCGGTTTGTATTCACAATGCCTATTCCACCTTTTCCTCCTGGCGTAGCATGTAGCAGCTCTGCAATTTTCTCCGGTTCCATACCTTTGCCATTATCCTTCACCTCAATACGGGTGTAACCCTCATGACGAGTGATGGATAGACATAACGTACCGCCTACATTGCGGCTTAATAGTCCGTGTCTGACGGCATTTTCAATCAAAGGCTGAATTGATAGTGGCGGGAGAAGCAACGGAAGGTCCGGCTCTACGTTTAGTACCACCGACAATCGATCTTCAAATCGTGTTTTTTCAATAAAAAGATAGGCTTCAACGAGTTCCAGCTCATATGATAATTTCACCAGTTCCCCTGTGTTGAGATAGTTGAAGCTGATCCGTAAATAGGATGAAAAAGCATCGCCAAGCTTCCGCATATGCTCTGTATCAATATCACTTAAAACCATAAGTGAATTCAACGTATTAAATAGGAAGTGAGGCTGAATCTGAGCCTGTAAATACGCGGCCTCCATGCGCAGTCGCTCTTGGATAGACTGATTTAGCATGGTCAATGCACGTATCCGATATTTCAGTTCCACCGCATCTACAGGCTTCGTGACATAATCATTGGCCCCCGACGCAAAACCGGTATATATATCCGGCGGCTGGCTTCGTGCAGTCAACAATAACACTGGAAGCTCAGACATCGAGAATTGTTCCCTCACCTTCTTGGTTAACTCATATCCGGACATATTGGGCATCATCACATCCGTAATGAGCAGATCCCACTGACGTGTGCCGAGCAATTCCATCGCTTCCTGACCCGAACCTGCTGTAGTTATATCATATGGTTCCGTCGAAAGAATGCTGACCAACACATCCAGATTCACCGGATCATCATCCACAGCCAGAATGGTAGCTCTCCCCTCTTTTAATAACGGAGCCATCTCTGCTGTCGCCAAGACTTCCGCGTCCCCCGTACCTTGGCGGGGTAACAGGAATCCGCTAGGTGCATCTTCCATCATCTCGGCGGCCTGTTCCCATATCAGGGGAAGTTGTGACTGAGCCTGATCGGCGGCTTCATCCGCGAGTGGTAGATCGAAGCTGAATACCGAGCCCTTTCCGAGTTCCGAGCGTACCGTAAGTGCCCCGCCGTGCAGTTCTACCAGCTCTTTGCAGATGTTCAGTCCAAGCCCGATGCCTTGTCCATCACTGATTCCATACGACCCTTGTTCATATGGGAGGAAAATGCGCATCCGTGTATCCTCATCCATGCCAATGCCTGTATCGGTCACATGAATCAGAGCATGTCCTTCACGAATTTCGGCACTTACGGATATCGTTCCTTCCTCTGTATGTTTAAGCGCGTTATGCAGTAGATTATACAAAATCTGAACAAGCCTTTCTTCATCAGCCATCACCTGAGGGAACGATTCCGGAATCTCCATATGAAGGTGGACTGGTTTGCGTTCTGCCATGAATTGCAGCATGGCGATAATGCCAGGCACAACCGACTGTATGGAAAGAGGACTCTGACGTAACACAATGCGGTGCTCCTTCAGTCGGACTACATCCAGTAGATCACCAAGGAGATGTGACATCCGTCGACCGATCGTAATCAGCAACTCCATATCCTCCAGGCTCCGTTCATCCAACCGGTTTTTCTCTCGGGTGACCACGTTGTGAGCGATGTTAATGATCCCGTGCAGTGGGGTCCGCAGTTCATGTGATGTATTTGCCAAGAACTGATCTTTAATTTTGTCGCCCTTCTGCAGCTCTGTATTCAGCTTCATATTCTCCCTGACATTCCTGAAGTATTTCTTGAACCAATAGGCAGAGAAGCCCGTAATCGCAAAGATGATGTCGATAGGATAATAGACAGTTGTCACATCTTTGGCTGTCTCGGCCACACTCCATATCAGGTTGGATGTAATGCCTCCTGCAGTAAGCAGCAGAAAAACAATATCCCGGTCCGCCTGTTTCCTGAAGATCATCGTTCCAACGATGTATAGGAACCAGACCATGGATACAAGAAAGAATAGGTTAATGACGTTGTAATGGATCATGGCATATGTAATATGAATGGGCACCGCCACAATCACGGCCGTATAGATCAAGGTCATGACAACATGCCACTGTAGCCATGCCTTTCGTACATGAACCATCGTTAATCTCTGGAATAACAGAAGGATACAAGCATTTTGCAGCAACAATGAGATCAATCGAATTTTAATGCCCCAGGTATAATTAATTGGAAGCCATAACATCAATATATTGTCATGACCCATCGTAACCGTGATGCCAACAGATAAAGTTAATACGGCTCCAACCAGCAAGGAACGTTCCTGTCGATTAAATGCGTAAAGAATACAGGCATACATGCCGTGGAGGAGCATAACCAGAAAGGTGAGCATCTGAAAACCAATGGAATACCAACGCGAAAAATCAACAGCTGCCTGTGAACCAAAGCGAACAGGTTTGCTAATTCCGCCCATATACGGGCTGTCGTAATTGGCTACACGAATCAATAGTTCAATGGAGGTTGTTCCTTCCTGATCATAGGTCGCTGTATATGAAGTGCTTCGGGGTATATATGTACTGCTATCCGCGGAGACCTCACCCATACCCCCGTCGTTGTATCCATTCATCTCAACCTCGGAGGAACTTCGAATTCCCTTGAACCAGAAGGTAACAGGTGTCTGAAGCGGATCTGTCAAAATGCGCAAGCGATACGTTCCGTACCCGAACGAACTCTCTTGTTCCTGAATCCCTGCACTACCCCAGTCTCCAGGGACCTGAACAGTCTTCGCACCGCCATTCCTCTTCACAATATCTTGTTGGGTCAGCAACTCATCCGGGTAAAGTTCCCATTCCCCATTCAAGTACATGACAGGGGACTGATCCAGATCCACATCTCTCAAATCAAGCACACCGTTAACAGCGCGATGCTCATCTACTGTGTGGAATAGCTCAGACCATACCGAGCGCATGCCAATTAATACTCCAAAAATGATTAGCATGATGATCAAATATTTGTAACGGTCCATACGTTTCGTTTGAAGTAATTTCATTAATTATTTTTTCATGACTTTGGTTAAACCGAGCTTCCAGTCCTGATACCATTCGGTAATGTCCTCACTGATCGGTATCTCCAAATCTAGCTCCATTCTGGTGGTTAAGAGACGATACTGCTCCTCCACACCGAGATCGTTGTGCATTTCATCATATAACTTCATTAGCATAAAATAACTTTCTTCTTCATCCGGAAGCATGTGCTGGATACGTTGTGTACTCTCGACCACTTTCTCCGCCAGCCCATGCTGCTGGTAATACAGACTTAGTTGTCTCATATGATACAGCCACAGATAGCGTAATCTTTCCCGCTCAGGTTCAGCCCACATGTATTCATAATTGCCAAGATAGGTACCCTTATATAGATGAAGCGCTTGCTCATAGGCATGAACGGTACTTGCGTCTACGACTTTCCATTGCCTGATTTCCCGTTCCCACTGCTCACTATCCAACTGAGCCTCACCCAATTCGAGTCGATAACCTGCCTCCAGGTGTCCACTCTGAATCGTGATCATATTCATATTGCAAGTTTTCAGGGTTTGGCGGACATGATAAATCGCAGTGTAGAGTTGGTGTGCCGTCTTCTCCTCTTCCATTCCTGGCCACAGAAGCTCCAGCAGAACACTGCGATGGATGACCTGGTTCCGGTGGTGAAGCAAGTATGCAAACAGCTCCTGCGCCTTGCTTGTACGCCATTTGGCAACCTGGATATCTTTTCCTGGAAGCTTAAACTGAATCTGATTAAAACAGCAAATTAAAGGTACATTTGTATCCTTTGACTGCTGCTCGCGTTTTACGCTCAGTTTCTCTCTTACGCGGCTTACTGTCTGCTTCAATCGATCCTTTTGGATGGGCTTCATCACATAATCCAAAGCCTGTAATTCGAAAGCATGCACCGCATATTGATCGTAACTGGTCACAAATATAATTTCGGTGCCCGGTGTTGCCGCCTGAATCTGTCTTCCCAGATCCATACCATCCATCTCCGGCATATGAATATCCAGAAATACAACATCAGGACGGTGCTCCACAATACCCGCCACAGCCTCTGTTGGATTCATATATGTAGCGATAATTTCAATGCCGCTTACTTCTTTTTCTAGTGATTTTTGAAGGCCTATCAACGCTAGACGTTCGTCGTCAACCAATATCACTTTCACAGGAGCTTCCTCCTCGACCCTGAGGTCTTGAGATTTATTTTCACTATTATATCATAGGCATTTTAAGTATTTAGGGTTCTTGGTTATCCATTTTTAATTTTTAGCAATTTAATTGTATAATACTAAATAGAAGACAGGTTATCAGATCCGGTCTTGGAAGAGAGGAAGGTACCATATGTCAGATGTTAATCAAAGCTTTGGGCAAACCCTTGTCAAATCATTAGTGGGGGAACGCGGTCATATCCGCATCGCCCGTGCTCTACCCGATATCGATGTCACACTTGCTGCTCGTACGCACGATGCCATGCCATATACGATCTATCAGTTGGTGAAGCACATGCATTATTGGCAGCAATTCATGCTTGAACACTTGGAGGGACGCAAGCCACAGCTCCCTGCTAACGTGAGTGAGAGCTGGCCTGAGGAGAAGGGTCCACAGGACGAAGCCACGTGGAAGGCAGATATTCAGGCATTCTTGGATGGAGTTGATCAAGCCGTAGCCATTGCCGAAAATGTACAATTAGATGATCCACTGCTCTATTTCCCGGGTGAAACTAAAGCAGGACTTCTGCGCAATATCGCATCCCATAACTCGTACCATCTGGGTGAGATTGTTCTGCTGCGTCGCTTCTACGGCGCATGGCCGCCTCCAGGTGGCGGATATCCGGCGTAAACCATATTTACGACAGATCTATTGAACGAATATACAGACACATCTAAGCTGTGAAAGGACGGTTGTTCCTTTTACAGCTTCTTGTGGTTATAGGCAAGTAACATCCATTGAAGTGCAATTATAACGCTCATATCCTGTACCAGGCTCATATATTACTTCAAAGTACGTATATGACTTTGAAGTGCGTACTTCTCATCCTTCTTTTTCTGACCCACAATATGAACAGAAGAAGAGAGGAGCATGTCCATTGAAAACCGAACAATTGGTTACCCGTTACACCGCGCTTGTCATCGGTGCTGGAGGTGTCATTGGAAGAAACCTTATTGATTACCTGATGACACTTCCCGAGTGGAATGTGATTGGTGTATCTCGCCGCGGAGGGGAAGATGCCCCTAGGTTACGTTATATATCAGCTGATTTACTGAACGAAGCAGACACACAAGATAAACTGAGTCATTTAACGACCGTTACGCATATTTTCTACGCCGCGTATCAGGATCGTCCAACTTGGGCCGAATTGGTACAGCCCAACTTGGCCATGCTCGTTAATGTGGTGAATACCATCGAACCGATCGCTCCAAATCTCGAACATATCAGTTTGATGCAAGGATATAAAGTGTACGGCGCACATCTGGGTCCTTTCAAAACACCTGCCAAAGAAACGGACGCACATCATATGCCCCCTGAATTCAATGTCGATCAGCAACAGTTTCTCGAGGATCGGCAACCCGGAAGTAGCTGGACCTGGTCAGCTCTGCGCCCTTCTGTGGTATGTGGATTCGCCCTGGGTAATCCAATGAACCTTGCCATGGTTATTGGCGTATATGCGTCTATCTCCAAGGAGCTTAACTTGCCATTACGATTTCCTGGGAAACTAGGAGCGTATCATTCGCTTCTTGAAATGACTGATGCGACATTGCTGGCTCATGCAACCGTATGGGCAGCAACCGAACCTCGCTGTGCCAATCAGGCATTTAATATCACCAATGGTGATCTGTTTCGCTGGAATGAGCTATGGCCCAAAATCGCTGCGTTTTTCGAATTGGAAACAGCACCTCCACTACCCCTTTCACTTGCAACAGTGATGGCAGATAAAGAAAATCTTTGGAATTCCATGATTGAAAAGTATGGTTTGGTAAACACCCCTTATGATGATGTCTCTTCCTGGGCATTTGGAGACTTTGTCTTCTCGTGGGATTACGATTTCTTCGCAGATGGTTCCAAAGCTCGCCGCTTCGGATTCCATGATTTCATTGACACTGAGACTATGTTTATGGATATTTTCAGAAATCTGCGTGATCGCAAGATCCTTCCGTAAAGTAGATAAAATGCATAATAAGCCGATTCCTGAATTCCAGAATCGGCTAATATAAGTCCCTCAACGGTCAGTAGTAGTTGGCGCCTTAAACAGAATTTTTCCTCGATCACCATATACATTCTCCACGTGTATATCGCCCCACCTACACATCAGATGAAGAATCTCTTTAAGGCTACACCCATACTCTGTTAACTCATACTCCACTTTAGGCGGGACCTGGTGATGGGAAATACGGACAATGATCCCCGCCTCCGTTAGTTCACCAAGTTGCTGAGTCAACACTTTCTGGGTGATCGCAGGGATTAGTTTCATCAGCTCACCATTACGTTTCTTGCCAAAGGTAAGATGGAATAGAATAACAGGCTTCCACTTTCCCCCGATCACTTCAAGAAAAGCTTCCACTGCGGTGTTATATACTTTGAGCGGTTCCTCCATATCACCTTCGGTCTCCCTTCCAAGCTATTGATCAATCTTCCCGATTCATCTTCTCAAAAATATGGACTAGTTGCACTCGATCCTCTTCGTTTAATTTCTGGAATAAATTCTTACGCAGCTTCTGGCCCTCCAATATTGCTCTTCCGAGGACTTCGGCCCCTTTATCCGTAATGTTCAAATAAATAATGCGACGGTCCGCTTCATCTACCATTCTGACGACTAATTCCTTGGCTACCATCTTGTCAGATAAATAACTGAGTGTAGGCGGAGTGAACCCTAACATTTTTGCAATATCCGAAGGTCGGCTTTTTCCATTTTGATGGAGATGGCTGAGTACAAGCACATGAGAAACACCGAGGTCCTCATTGAATGATTTATTCCATTGTATGATCAATTTATTAGTGAAATTATCCATGTTGTGTATAAGCTCAAAAATGTTCTGTTCTTCCATTAGATCCTCCTCGAAAAAATAAACAACAGCCCTAATTCAACTTAAGGGCTGTCATCATTTTACACGCTATTGGGCTGAGTAGCCACCATCGATCACCAGTTCAGAACCGGTAATGTACGAAGAATCATCCGACGCTAGGAACAACGCGGCTTTGGCAATATCGATAGCCTGGCCCAGACGCTGTAAAGGCGTTGCCTGAATTAATCGTTCAAGCAGTTCCTTTGATGTGTTCAAGGATTGGGTCATAGGTGTTTCAATGATCCCAGGAAAAAGAGCATTCACCCGAATACCTTGACGTCCGAAGGTGGTCGCAGCGGCTTTGGATAATGCACGTACCGCGCCTTTAGATGCCGAGTAATGGTTAAAGCCTTGTCCAATCAAAGCGGTGTATGATGAGATATTAACGATGGAACCTTTCTTCTGGGCTGCCATATAAGGAGTGACATGTTTCATGCCAGCGAATGGGCCAAAACCATTAATGGAAAGCATTTTCTGCCAATCCTGTGCATTGATTTCCTCAAATGGTTTCTCCGAAGAAATGCCTGCATTGTTGACCAAAATGTCAATTTTCCCAAAACGTTCATTCACTACTTTCGCCAGTGCCTGCCAATCTTCATCCGAAGATACATTCAACTTCAGTCCGTACACATTCTCTTTTTGACTTGCTCTCTCCAGTGCTTCCTCATTAATGTCTGCAGCAATGACGATGGCGCCTTCCTGCGCAAAAAGATCAACCATGCCCTCCCCGATTCCCGAGGCTCCGCCAGTAATAATAGCTACTTTATTATCTAATTTTCCCATGTAAATTGCTCCTAACGTATTTTATTTATTTGTAAGTAACAAGGGCTACTTTGTCTTTCATTCTTAACATGATGCGTAAGCCCCTTTCTTGAAGAAACCAAAGTATTTAGACATGCAATATTTAGATGACTAATTATTATATGTCTAAATACTAGCAAAGTAACTGCCTTAATGCAACGAGTACAGCTCTATATACTTATTTTGGATATCTTAGCGAAGCTAACGCAGTTGAAAAAAAGCTCGGTTTGAGCGACATTTCCGACTTATCGCGCATAACTAGGCAACAAAAAAACTGCATCCGTCATTACGGATGCAGCCTTTTCAACGTTTCGTATCAAGAGAAGCTCATACCCTTACTTACAGTGAACCTTCAAGGTTTGCAGGTTGATTTTCCTCATTCAACAGACCTTGAATAAAGGTTTCAAAATTGGGCGCAAGCCAAGTAATCTTGTAGCTTTCTTTTTTATCCACATGAACAACCTCGGGCTCACCAGCATTGCCGGATTCACGATAATCCAGCATCACCACCTCCGAATCGGAAGGGCACTCACAGATAACAACACCGATTTCGGGGTAACCCCCCTGCTCGATGATAAATCGGCTGCCAGCTTCACCACCTAACGAATGTGCTTTCTCCCGCCCAATACCCAATATACCCGCGACCTCAACGCGGACCTTCTTGGCAGCCTCTGCTTGGCTAACAGGAAAATGCCTATAGTGGGGAACGCCCCCATTATGTAATTTCATCATGTTAATATAGGAAGTTGGCAGCTTGAACACCAACTGCTCCTCCATTGACTCGATCTGTCCATCGGTAGGCGGGGCCAACACATAACGGTCCGCAGCTTCAGCACTGTCATCCCAAAAACCCGTTGGTTCCATATGGCTAACACTAACAGGTGCGATTGAGATTTCAGAGACTGTAGGAACATTATCCACGGGCTTCTCTACGGATACCTCTGAGGGTTCCTCTGCTGTCTTGCTTCGAATCCATTCCAGAAACTCCAACGTATCTTCATCCTCAGGGTCCAATTCATCCGCTCTTTCAAACGCCTGTAGCGCATGCGCATATTGCTCCAGATAATAATAAGCCAGTCCAATCCGATAATGCCAGAGTGGGTCACCTGTGCCCTCTTTAGCAACCGTCAGGAATTGTTCAACCGCTTCTTCATACTGTTCCAAGTTATTTAGCGCTCGTCCCAAATGGTTAACCAGCTCATAATCCCTTTCTTCCACGGGAATCGCTTGGATTGCATCTACAATTTCCTGAAATTCATCTTCTTCATGCCACTCTTGCAATTGAACCAACAGATCGTCTCTCATTCTCTTTTCCTCCCCGTTCATTCACTCATGATTACGTATTGAAAATTATACCACTATCCGGATCACCATCTCCAGCAAAGCAAAATCCTTAGGGATCTCATGAATCGATATCTTTTCATTTCCGATGACAAAGCTAAAAGAGGTAACCTGAACCTGGTTAAGAAAACCAGGCAGGCTACCTCCTATATTCCTTCCACTATATTGCATTCTTCATTCAATTCAGCAATTCAACACAATCGTAGACCCAACCTGCACTTAACCAGTTACCCAAGTCACTTGAACCGCTGATTGGCGTAATCGTGATGGTATTGGAACCATTCACGAAGTAGGATGCTGGAACATTCCAGCTAAAGGTTGTGTTGTTCCCACGATACGTACCAATGGTGAAGCTACGAGAATTGGGCTGTGAAGATGCAGCAGGATTGGTTAAAGCATGTCCATTAACCGTTACACTCGGTCTGCCATTATTGTAAGCTGCGGTAATACCGATGTTGAGCGTATGAGAAGATGCCGCTTGAGATGCATTCAAATTAAACGTTATTGTGGTTGGAGAATTCTGACCACGGAACTGGATTGCCGGGAATCGATTGGTCGCGCTACCGGTGGCATAGGTGACAGGTCCCCAGCTTGGGTTGCGACTATCGGAAGGGTGACGGATCGGAATCGTCTGTCCATTCAGCAACTCCCGTGGTGTACCATCCCAGTTGCCGATTCGCCAGATGTTAGAGGCTTTACTTGGGTCATTGTTGATTGTACGTGTATTCAGAGTCGTCGTTTGCCCTGCCGTGACATTAACCGTTTCCGTATATACGGCTAGTTCTCCCTTATAAGCTGTCATAGTGTACGTGCCCGCGATCATGCTGTATTTGGCTGCCGCCCCACTTGAAGACGTCCCCACCCAATACTGGGCGTTGCTATTAGCAAACCCAATTGTGTAAGCATACCCTGTATCCATCCCGGAGAGGCCATTAAGTACCACGTTCCCCCTACTGGATACCCAACCCTGCAGATTAAGACCAGACATCCAGCTGAAGTCGGGTACACTTGGCGTACCTCCCGTTGTAAAGATCAAAGCGTACGGCCCATGCAGACCCAGGCGCCAATTCTCCGTCTGTGCATGTCCCGAGTTCATATAGTTATATACTTCCGTCTCGGTTCCACTTTGGAACTGGATGTCGCGGAAGAATGGACCACCAGAGCTTTTTTCCCGATTGCCGTAGGCCATAAATACACCGACGCCATTCCCCGTAACTCCACGAACGGATAGATCTTTGGCCTGATCATTACCATAATATTTGGAGGCACTCTGACCGTTTGCGAAACCAAATACATCCTGACTCTCGATTGCTCCTGTGTTACCTCGATTATTGGAATTCGCTGGAACACCTGTCAACACACTACCATTACCGCGGAAAATGTACCGCAGCTCCCCGATCGAAGGTTGAGCTGTGATATGCGTGGCCATGTATATGATGTTCTCCCCACCACGCGAAGCATAATAGTGAGTCAGTGTGCTTGTGGATACCGTGATTAACACGGTTGATCCTGAAGGAGAAGTATTCCAAGTCACATTGGCGGAGGAGCCCAAACCTGAGCCGATATGTGATCCTCTGTTGCTGTTCAGCTCCGTACCGTTCATTTTGGCTGAGATAATATCCCCATTGGTTTTGTTCACCACATAGACTAATCCTGATCCGGTGTTTACTTCAATTCTGGAGCCGTTATCCGTAACATTAATGGTTGCCGCGTGTCCGGTAGATGCAGGGTATACAACAGCTGTTGCGATCATAACGATGATTAAAAACAAACCAAGCGCCTTTCTCACTATACTTTTGGTCATGAGTAATTTCCTCCTTGGAACTCTTTTGATAAAGCGCTTACATTATAATGTATAATAACTGACACTTCCGTCTCATATCGATATGTCTGCTATGTGAGCCTGTCCATAATCAATGGAATGTTATGTCTGCGTGCGTATAGAATAGAGTCATCACTTCATGTAAATCTGATCTCGCCACCCCCTTTTTAAATCACTCTTCTACATACAAGTATTCTTACAATTCCAATAAAATAATACCATTATATTACATATATTTGCAATGAAAACGGCCCGTATATCTGATTGCAAATTCTGCATACAAAAAACGCAGCTTCAAAAAGCTGCGCCCGCAGATACCAAGCTGGAGACAGTATCATCTCTTCCGAATAGGTATCCATATCTCACTTCTATATTGCTCTACAGTAACATCCTTGTGCTCATTCCATAACATTTCCGGGCCCTCACTCAGCTCATAGTCCGATGAAGGAAACCATTCCGCGTAGATCCGGCCCCACACCTCCTGAAGCGTACCAGGAAACGGACCGACGACAGTAAATACAGCCCACGTCGAAGCAGGAACCTCCAGGTGTTCCAGTCCTTTAGGCGTCTCTTTTGTCGTAGCTGCACCAATGTAATGATCCAGTTCTCCCTGTTCCGCCATACGTCCCTCACTGAAATGGGCTGAAGCACTGATTAAGCCCGTAGGCTGGATGTTCGATAAACCCTTGATCGTATCGATCAGTTCCGGTGTAAGCTGCTGGTACATCGCAGCGATCTCCGGATTCACTCCGTTGAATACGATCGGCACCCTTTTACGAATACCCACGATTCGAAAAGCCTCTTTGTCTTCAATACGATAATTCATTTCGCTTCCTCCTTGAATGGTCAGTTGAAATGTCATCCGTGGGAAGGCTTTAAGAGATGGGCCATGGTTCCGTGCTTCGGAGGGTGTAGTACCATGCATGCTATGAAAAGCACGCGAGAAAGAATCCGGCGAAGTATACCCGTATTTTAGCGCAACATCAATGATTTTGCTGTCACTGTGGCTTAACTCCATGGCTGCAAGTGTCAAGCGGCGACGTCGAATATATTCCGAGAGCGTTACACCACTAAGAAAAGAGAACATGCGTGTAAAATGATACTCCGAGCAGCAGGCAATCCGGGAAATCTCCTTCATGTCCACGACATCCATCAGATGCTCCTCAATATGATTCAAGGCTTCATTTAACCGCCTGAGCGTATCCATATCATCCCTCCCACGTTAATTCAAGCTTAGCAAAGTCATTCTCTTTGCATCCGACATTACCTGCACCATTCTGTAGGCTCTTTGTATTTAAACAGAAAAAAGAGCAGCATCAGCTACTCTTTTCTAACCTTGATATTCACATAGATATTCACATATCACCAGTAGTCAAGTCAAACAGGTCAAACCAGATACTCCGCCATAATCTGCTCGATATCATACGGCGTAACACCTTGATCGACCGAATAGATTGTATCCGCCTGATCTATTGTATCCACCAGCTCTCCTCTAGCTTTGGCATGGAGCATGAACAAGTCATACAGATCAGGTTTGCGTAAAGTCGTTAGTGCTTTACCCATCAGGACCATTCCTTTTTGATTGCCTTCCACATTATTGTAGTAATCCGGATGACTTGTCAGCGCCAGGTCTGTCCAGATGACGGTGCGTTCAACCAGATCCATAATGACAGGGATCGCAATCTGCGTATCCGCGGTAATATCGATTTTGTTCGCTACGGTAGACGGTTCGAAAATCTCGCCAGACCCCGGTTTCTTCCGCATCATCCACCCTACAAAACATTCCGGCAGATCACAATACGGATGACTGGTAAACGAAAGCAGTGTTGCCACCACATATCGTCCACCATAAGCCACGATGGATGGAATATGCAGATCAATAAACTCACTTGCTCCGTTAGGTGCAGTCACGATATCTCCGCTATGGACAGCCTTATAGTTAGAGGATCGCAGATTCGTATAGGAAATATGCTCCACATAGTTCCAGTCCTTATCGTACATCACCGCAGACAAGTCAATGTCCACGCGCCCTGTAGACTTTCCATCCACGTCCCCCTCTTTCCACCAGTTGAAGAAACGAATCGTATCACCCTCTGCCATAGGCACATGGCTTCCACGAACGATGGTATGCAGAGCCTTGCTCGCCGATCTCTGGGAAAAGGGTACCAGATAATCATGAAGCTGCGGATCGACATAGGTCTTCCCAAGCGGGGAAAGGTTTGAGAATCGCTCTACCAGCGCCCGCTCGATTAATTGCACGACATCCTGACATGTGTCTTCATCAATGTCTGGCAGCTCATTCGGAACGGCAAAAGCTTTGGCTACATTGCCTTTTGGGAAAAAGACACGCAGATCCTGCGGTTCGTTACGCCGAGCAAAATGCTGTCTCACCTGCAATAACACCGGGGTAGATACTTGCTCCAGTACCTCACCAAATGCCAGCAGTATATACGCTTCATCTTCGGTCATCCGCAGTAAGTGATCCAGTCTTCTCGCAAATTCACCTGGACGCTGTGACAACAGATCAATCAGACTCCATACATTTCGATATTGGAAGGCAAGTTCCACACTTCCGTTGAAGGTCGAATAAGGCTTATTATTACGCAAAATATCAAAGGCTTCTTCGCATCGCGGATACCGAAGCTTATATTCCGATGGATGCAGAATTTCGCCAAGGCGAATCCAACGATCCTTATAGCGCAGCATATCCTCCGTGCTGGAGCCACATTGCTCCAGCAATCCGAGCAAAAGGCGTCTCTCACGCCGTTTGAATTTTCGGAAGGGAGAAGCCGCAGCCAGGCTGACATCACCATTGGACCACGCGACAGCCAGACGGAGAACATCACTTGCCGTTTTGAAATACGGACCGATTCGGTCGATGTTCGCTTTTTCATGCTTCAACAGCGAGGCAACCACAAAGCCCACATTTTCTTTGAACGGAATCTCGGCGGGTAATAGCGCATCCACGTCTTCCGGGTCTGCATGCTCCAATACCGTGTCGATATCGACCTTGTCTGTTTCCGAGATGGAACCTTTTGCTTCAATGATCTGACGGATGAGCGTCTGGAATGCTTGCTGGTTTCCCAGTCCAATGACTTTCAAGTCCGTCTTCTCCAGCAAAGGCATTCTTTCCACAGATTGTTGATCCGGATAGACCACAGTCAGGTTGGTCAGATAATGAATAATTGCATTAAGATATAACTCGGCCTCATCCGCTTGCATCACCTGCATTGGGAATCCTGCATACATCGGAGTGTACTTCACATGTGCGCCAACCATGACTCTCAGATCAGCCACCAGTTGAATATATGTTGCTTCAAATTGTTCCTTGGACAGCTGCCGCATCGCCTGCATTAGCTCATCCGAGAAGGTGTATCCGAGTGCTTCAATATTTTTGAGGACAGTCGCCAGATATGTCTTCGGCAACTGTTGCTTCCCTTCGTTTGATTCGATAATGAGTTTGTTCGCTCTGCGCAAATAGATTGTATTGTTCATGATAAAAGAGTCCAGGAAAGCCACATCCCTATATAACGTGAAAGGTTAGGGTTAGAAGGAAGGAATGTGATAGCCTGGACGCCTCCTCTCTGAAATAAAATCTTCAGGAGAGCTGCGACCCTATGATCTCCAATGATTGTAGAAGGAAGGATCGCAATAGCCTGAAGGCCAGCGGTTCGAAGTTTGTCACCCGAACCTCTGGTGAACCCATCATCTCAGATTCCACGATCTGCCAACAGGGCGAAAGTATTACGACATGAATTTAAGAATTTAATGAAAAAAGAAAAAAGCCCTTGCCGACCCCCAATGTCAGCAAAGGCTTTTCATTTTAGATTGTGTTTATTGATCAATCAAGTTTGTTACTTTCAACATTCTTGCAATCAATGCAGTGACCTCGGCACGAGTCATCGTGGTCTTCGGACTCAGAACCTCCGGCCCATTACCTTGGATGATTCCAGCTGCAATCAACTGGGCTACATCTTCTTTTGCCCAATTCGATACATTGGCTGCATCACTGTAACGTTCCAGTTCAGCATTCACCTGATCCGGGCTGATTGAAGCTTCCGGTTCAATCAGACGGTAGGCACGAGCAACCATAGCAAATCCTTGCTCACGTGTGATTTCCTGATTACCGTAGAAGTTGCCATTATCGTAACCGCGAACGATACCGAATTCATTCGCAAGGGCTACCGCAGAACGGAACCATGCGGAATCGCTAACGTCAGGGAATAGATTCTGTGGTGCATCCTGACGCATTAAGCCCAGTCCAAGTACAACAATCTCGGCAAACTCGGAACGGGTAACCTGACGGTTCGGTGAGAATGTGTTATCTCCGTTACCTTGCAGATCTAATCTTGCAGCAATGTTGTTCACATCGGTTTTACCCCAATGGGATCTGGCATCTTCAAAATCCTGCGGGTTCCAAATAACTGAGTAGCTTCCACTGCTACGCAAATCATTAATGAGTGCATAGTAACGACTATCGATCTTGGTAACAACCGTTGGTACATGGAAGATGCTACCGTCCGGATTGATGATCACGCCTGTTGTAATCCGGTTCGGGTCGATACCTTCTGGAAGTGCAATATACTTCGGTGCATAACCGTTCAGTTGCCCGGATCGAACCGTTTGTCCATCTTTCGTAAAGGTGAGATCCAGATCAACCGGTTTGACAAGTAGCTCGTATCCTTGGGATGCGGCTCTTGTCTCGGCACTGTCAATCAAAGCATCCGAGGAACGTGCGATATCAACATGGACATCAATATCATTCAACGCTGCATTACCAAGCTGTCTGGACACACCATTCACGTCCATTTTACCGCCAGGTACCGGATAGATTGCCAGCGGATTGCTAATGTTCAATTTGGAACCTTGATCCACTAATTGTCTCAGTGTTTCGAGGGTTAAACCGTCCACCTTCATATCCCCATCATTCGGTGAATGAATGGCAAACTGCTGTCCTGTGCCTTGAGACATGGCAATATTCAGCTTGGCTGGATCAACTTGAACCAACGTTTCTTTGTTGTCAGATGGTTTGGATGCAGCAAACGGTTGATGGCTACCATCCCGAGTTGTTTCCAAATTATCCTTCACGGGTGCCGGCGTTGGTGTCGGTACGGGCGCAGGTGTAGGTGCTGGTGTACTTCCACTATTACCTCCTGTATCTCCACCACCGCCATTGTTGCCTCCATTGTTGTTACCATTGTCACTGGATGCTCTGTTTACGTTGATTTTATATTCTGTAACATGGCCAAGTGAATCTGTGACTTTAACAAGAATCGTATTTCCGCCGACTTGGAGAGGTAGATTCTCACTTGCATTACCACTTGTAACCTCGTTCCATTCTCCATCTCCAACAGCTATTTCAATCTTGGCAAGTGGATCAAGTGCCGTTGGCGTGAGCTGGAATTGATATACGCTATTCGGAACAGAAATGGTGTAGGTATCTTTAGCCGGATCAAAGGCCGGAGACAAGCTTCCCACGGAAGGGATCAACGTTTGCAACGTAGATGCATCTGTACCAATTACCTTGGTAAGTCCCGTTCTAGCGTTAGTCAGATCCTGAAGTGCCTTATCTACCTGCACTTGGGTCGCTGTCGGATCATTCATCACTCGCTCTGCTTCGTTCATCGCATCATCGAGAGTTTCCCAGCTCGCTGGTGTGTACGCTGACTCTTCCAGGCTTTCACCTGTAATTTCAGTTACTTTCGCTTGCAGAGCTGATTTATCTACAACGGGTACAGATGTTGTAGGGATTAGGCCCATTCTTGCATCTGTCAGATCCTGAAGTGCCTTATCTACCTGCGCTTGAGTCGCAGTCAGATCATTCAACACTCGCTCTGCTTCGTTCATTGCATCATCGAGAGTTTCCCAGCTCGCTGGTGTGTACGCTGACTCTTCCAGGCTTTCACCTGTAATTTCAGTTACTTTCGCTTGCAGAGCTGATTTATCTACAACGGGTACAGATGTTGTAGGGATTAGGCCCGTTCTTGCATCTGTCAGATCCAAAAGCGCCTTATCTACCTGCGCTTGAGTCGCAGTCAGATCATTCAACACTCGCTCTGCTTCGTTCATTGCATCATCGAGAGTTTCCCAGCTCGCTGGTGTGTACGCTGACTCTTCCAGGCTTTCACCTGTAATTTCAGTTACTTTCGCTTGCAGAGCTGATTTATCTACAACGGGTACAGATGTTGTAGGGATTAGGCCCGTTCTTGCATCTGTCAGATCCTGAAGTGCCTTATCTACCTGCGCTTGAGTCGCTGTTGGTTCATTCAACACTCGCTCTGCTTCATTCATCGCATCATCGAGAGTTTCCCAGCTTGCTGGCGTATACTCAGATTCCTCTAGATCCTCGCCTGTAACTTCAGTTACTTTGGCTTGCAGCAAGGACTTGTCTACCTTTGTCACAGCATTTTCGCTAAAACTTTGAGCTGGGGCGCCGTTAGTCCCTTTTAGATTACCATCTTCAATATCGTAAGAAACGATCACTGATGCATTGGAAGGGATAATCTGACTCGTTTTTAACTTCAATGTCTTGCTGTTCGCCCCTTTTTCGAAACTGTCAATCGTGATTGGTTGCCCATTGATCTCCAGCTTGAAGCCAGTTAAATTTGCTACATTCGAAAAATCCAGTTCCTTATCGAACGTTACAATAACTTCATCTTCTGTCACAGACACATTACTTACATTGGCGCTTGTGAATTTTGGTGCCCACGCACTGAACGTGAAATACTCTCCATCTTTCAATGCCGCCTTGGCTGTATAATGTGGAACTCCATTTACATCTTTGAGACTCAAATCATAGCCAGATGCTTCTGTAAAATCCTCATTGTCACTTACCAGTAATTGATAACCTGCTGGAACTGACACTGCCGGGATACCAATCTCCACTTCACCCACGTTATTCGTATTCTGCACTTTCCAAACTCTCTGCGCATGATACTGTCCCGGTTTATTAATAGGCTGATCATACGTCAATGACAGACCGTTATCCGCCCATACGAAATATTGCTGATCCGTCAAAATGCTGGAATTATCTGCATTTGTAGCAGCCAGCGTGTTAACACCTACGGCGACTTGTGGCACTCCAGCATTGATGCTTAGGCTTTGTTTTTGATTCAAGCCCTGTGCTTCATCTTTGCCGATTCCTGCAATATTGTGCTTATACTTGGAATCGACAGTCCACACTTCACTTCCGTTAGTTGAAAGATAAGGACTTGCTCCGTTGTTGAGCGTAATGCCATATTTAATGGCTAGATAAGACTCAATTTTTGAAGCATCCATAGCTGTCTGATTGTCATACAAAATAATCTCAGCAACATCAGCTACAAGACCACCCCAGTTATACGTCGCATTACCTCCGTTAGTAGCACCTATAACAGGAGTAAAGTTAATCTCTCCAAAGACCCCGTTCCGACTGAAGCTAGCTTCAACACCATCTACTCGTGCTGTATGATTATTATTACTTACGATATCAAAGTTCACGATCTGAGCTCTACTTCTATCCACCAGATTGAAATAGTCATAAACACCATCGACGCCATTACCTGAGGCAAAATTGTTTCCATATCCACCCATTATAATGACGCCATTGGTTCCTGTAGGCGTAGTCGCTCCGACAAGAGCTCCCCCGTTGTTATTCTTATAAACAGCGTAGCCAGATTGGAATTTAATTGGTTTGTCACCTACCAGCTTTACGGAGCTACTATAGTGGCCCCCACTTGTCGGGTTGCTAAATTTTACGCTGGGGTTAAAGTTAATTCCTCCCGGATTATAACTTGGTGCTGTCTTGCCAGCAGGAATAACCAGGTCAAACCCTACATCGTTAGCTGATTGGTCCTTCCAATCGGTCAGTAAACCTTCCACCGTATCGGCATCCGAGTCTGCTTTCAGCCATAACACAGGTTCAAGACCCGTTCCTCCTGGAACAGGGCCGCTAGCTGCGCTTACTCTCTCTGAACCAATTGAAGAGATGAATGTGCTTAATAACAACATGCTAACTACGGACACTTTAAATCCTTTTTTCCACTTCTTACTGTACAAAAACGACATACTTATCCTCCCTCTTTTACATTTCGCGTAATATCGACCCTCATCGTGCTTATTCTACACAAAGCCCCTTACCAAACTCTTACCAAACCTTTCGCTAGCAAATACAACAAAAAAAACAGCCCTGCAAATGAAGCTGCAAGGCTGTGTATTTCAATCAAATATTCGAATTTTTCCATTGTTGGTACCATAACTCAACTTCCAGACCAGGACGTATACCTGCCTCTTGTTCTAAAGCGATAACCAACTGATTATATTGAGCGACCACAGGATCTTTATTGCCCAATCGATCGTAGGTCTTCATTAAGGCCAGTCCGACTTCCTCCAATGATGGCTCGAATTGCTGTACCCGGTGATATAACGTGAGTGCTTCCGTATTCTGTCCCAGTTCGATGTAATATTGTGCGAGTTGCATGGCATGGTTACGCCAGAGTGCATGCAATCGTTGGCGCTCCAACTCAGCCCATACATAATCGTCCTCGCCATAATATTTGCCTTCATATTGATCTGAGGTCTGCCGATGTTCAGTTATTGTAGACGAAGATAATACAGGCAATCGGGTAAGACGACTCTCCCATTCTTCCGCATCAATCCTAAATTCACCCGTTTCTAATAGATATCCAAACTGTTGATAACGAATGACCATCTTGTCCTCGCCCATGAATTCGTTCATCATGCTGCGTAAGCGATGGATCCCACTGTGCAGATTGGATATACCTCTCCGCTCATCCAACTCTGGCCACAACAGTTCAAGTAGCGTATCCCGCTTAATCGGTTTGTTCCGATGGTGGAGCAAATAGGCGAATAACTCTCTAATCTTGGTTGTTCTGAACTTCATATGTTTTGGCGGCTCATTTGGGTGCACTTGGACTTGGAGCATCCCCAGACAACGGATTAACATGGATGGCCCTTCTGCTATATTCAGACTTGCTGACACCGTTCGGCGTTGATACATTTTCATCGTTTTTTCCAAACGGTCACGCGTTACAGGCTTCATAATATAGTCCAGCACTTCAAGCCCATAGGCCGTCAGTGCATGTTCGTTATATGCGGTTGTGAAAATAACTTCTGTTCCAGGAGAAACCTCATGGATACGTTCGGTCGCCTCAATCCCGTTCATCCCCGGCATTTGAACGTCCATGAAGACGATTTCCGGCAGATGAAGTTTGATCTGATCTATGGCTTCCTGTGCCGTCAGAAAAGAGCCGATAACTTCGCAATCCTCTCTCTCTTGCAACAGTTTGTTTAACCTGCTCAGAGCGAGATATTCATCATCTACCAAAATCACTCTCATATGCACAACTCCTCTGGCTCACTGATCACCCTTTAATCTATAATTTTACCATAAATCCTGACGTGGGATCGCTATCATTTAAATATAGAATCTATGTTCCGGTATTCAAAAAAATGTTCATCTTTGGCAGAGGGCATGCAGGAATTTGAAGTAAACTGTCGAAAACTAAAGTCTGCCATGAAACCAATAACCTATAAAAAGATACCCCGATATGTAGTGCTGTCGATTCTATTCCTGACTATTTTGCTTGGCTTTCGCTGGATATGGTCCGAGACTTTCACTATACCCGCACATCCTGAACCCATTGAAGGCCTGTTAGACCTTCGAGGCTGGGACCTCGCCAACACTTCACCCATATCTCTGGATGGAGAATGGGAGTTTTATCCCCAGACGTTAATCTCTAATCGTGACGCGAAAATAACGGATAACCCATCCACACGGATTCAAGTTCCTGGTGACTGGCGTAATGCCTTACCACAATCCTCATCGTCGTTCGGATATGGGACGTACCGTCTTCGCATACTGTTAGATCCATCTGTGGAGGAAGTGTCTCTCTGGGCTCAGAAAATCCAGACATCATCGATCATCGAGATGAACGGGACCATTGTTGCCGAATTCGGCCAACCTGCCACTCATGCCGAAGCCTATCGACCAGAAAGGACTGCATTTACAACTTCCTATGTGCTTGACGGTTCTACCGAACTCAATCTTTTGGTGCAGACAGCCAATTTTGACGATCCTTATAGCGGAGGGATCACACGCTCTCTCTATTTTGGTTCTCCAGAAGCCATTGGAAGTGAACGAGGACTATCCATTGACTTGCAAAAGATTACATTCGCTATACTGCTTTTGCACAGTCTATACGCTTTTGTCATGTTTCTGTTTATCCGAAAGGAACGAGCTCTGCTGACGTTCTCGATGCTAACACTGGTAGCTGCCCTAACGGTCGCTTCCGACCATGACAATCTGTTATTAAGTTGGATTCCACTCAACTTCACTTGGATCGTTAAGGCCAAAGCGTTGTCCTATCCATTGTTCGCATTCTTTCTTTTACAGATGGCTAGAAGCTTCTCCCATAATCTACAATGGCGTAAACTGTTCCGTATCTATGCCAGCGTGCTTGGCGTTTACTGTTTATTTTTGCTAGTCGCACCAGTGACCCTGATCTATCATGTACTTGAGATTGGGCTCTCTGATTTCCTTTATCTGTTTGCCATCGGCTGGTCTGTGTACCTATTCTTCCGAATGGCAGCCGAGAAACGAAGGGACGCAAGCTTTTTGCTCTTTGCGGCTACTAGCAGCCTATCAAGCGTATTGTGGGGAATTGTGAACTCACATAGCGAAATTACCAACGTGTATTATCCGATCGATGTGATCGCGGCCATGTTCGGCTTCTCCGCCTATTGGTTTAGAAAATACTTCCGCAATTCAAGTGAGATCGAGAAATTGTACGAACAGCTCAAAGAAGAGGATCGCCAGAAGGATCAGTTTCTTGTGAATACGGCTCATGAATTGCGTACACCGCTGCACGGGATTATCAATATCGCCGAGAGCATCGCGGTCCGTGAACGGCGTAAATCAGGTGGGCAGCAGGCAGAAGACATGAAGCTGTTAGTTACCATCGGCCGACGCATGTCCCAACTGGTGGATGACCTCCTTGATGTCATTCGTTTGAAGGAAAAACGTATTACGCTTCAGAAGAAACCTTTATCTCTTGCATCTGTCATTCCAGGCGTGATCGGTATGTTCCGATTCATGGCAGAGGGCAAGCCCCTCCATATGCAGGTGGATATTCCAGAATCACTGCCGTTGATTCAGGCCGATGAGAGAAGACTTGTTCAGGTGCTCTACAACCTGTTGCATAATGCGCTCAAATTTACCGATGAGGGTACCATTACCGTGTCCGTTCGGGAACATGGAGAGTACGTCTTGATTCAAGTTTCAGATACAGGTGTTGGTATGAGTGAGGAGATACAACAGCGAATATTCGAGGCGTATGAACAGGGGACCCCAGAGGCTCGTTTAAGCGGAGGAATCGGCCTCGGTCTCAATATCAGCAGGCAGCTCACCGAACTCCATGGCGGCCAACTCACCGTGCAATCCGTACCTGGGCAAGGATCGACCTTCCAGATCTCACTTCCACGGGAAGACACCGCATCGCTATCGGACCAGACTGAGCAGCAATGGGACGCTCACAGCTTCGATGAAGTTGCGATTGCAGAGCCGCAGCAGCAGACCGTCTCTCAAGATAAGACTGCCGCAAGAATTCTTGCCGTCGATGATGATCCTGTAAACCTGCGAGTACTGATCTCCATGCTTGCGAATGAACCGTATCATATTCAACCCGCGGCCTCGGCGCTTGAGGCACTTGAATTATTGGATAAGGAGCCTTGGGACTTACTGATTGCCGATGTCATGATGCCTCATATGTCCGGTTATGAATTGACCGAGAATGTACGCAAGCGTTATTCGGTATCCGAGCTTCCCATCCTGTTGCTGACGGCCCGTAACGAACCAGCGGATGTATACGCCGGATTCATGGCCGGTGCTACGGACTATGTTACCAAGCCCGTGGATGCCGTTGAGTTAAGGCATCGCATCGGGTCTCTGATCGTACTGAAACAATCCATTGATGAGCGACTGCGCATGGAGGCTGCTTACTTACAAGCACAGATTCAGCCCCATTTTCTTTTTAATACGCTCAATTCAATCATGGTTCTTAGTGAGATGGACACGGAGCGAATGCAGAAACTGGGCGATGCTTTTATCGAGTACCTACAGACCAGCTTTCATTTTGTCAATTCGGAGAAAATGGTTGAGGTCACTCATGAGTTGGATCTCTCCCGCGCCTATCTCTACATTGAGAAAGAACGATTCATGCATCGGTTGAACGTCATCTGGGATATTCCCGATGATCTTGATCTATCCCTGCCGCCACTCACCATTCAACCGCTCATTGAGAATGCTGTTCGACATGGTATTCTCAGCAAAGTTGAGGGTGGAACCGTGCATATCCGGATCATCAACCAAACAGCGTCCACCTTGATTGAGATCAAGGATGACGGTGTGGGGATGCAGCCCGAGCAGATCGAACGAGCACTAGCATGGCCCAAGAAAGGTCCCGGCGGAACTGGAGGCATTGGATTAACCAATACACATCGCCGGTTGACCCAGATGTACGGACAAGGTTTGACCATCGTCAGCTCGCCGGGCCAAGGTACGAAAGTTTCCTTTGTCATCCCTTTGGACCGCAGTATGAGAGCCTGAGCGATAAGATCGTTTTATGACTCTACAGCGGCATATTGTACGATCCATATCCGTTTGCTCTGTGTAAGGTCTACGGGGAAAGCGATGATAGCGGACATGTTCAAGTTCAATTCCAAGCCAGGCTCGAGTTCAAGTTCAGGTTCTGATATACCAAATAAACCAAAAGAGAGCTAAGCACGGGTTTCGACCCGGCTTAGCTCTCTTTTCTATGACTTCATTATGATCTAATACGTAAGCTAAACGTTATACGTGCAGGACATGTTTTTCATCCGATAATCCCAGCGCCTTGGCTGTTGAAGAATGAACCTCTTTGAGGAGATCCAGATTCTCCACAAGGGATATGCCATAAGAAGGAATCATTTCCTTGATCTTTGGCTCCCATGCCTCCATATGCTGCGGGAAGCACCGCTGGAGAATCTCAAGCATGACCTGAACCGCGGTGGATGCACCCGGTGATGCACCTAGCAGAGCCGCAATCGTTCCATCTGCAGACGTGACCACTTCCGTACCAAATTGCAACGTTCCCTTGCCACCTTGAACGGTATCCTTGATCACCTGCACACGCTGCCCCGCCAGAACCATATCCCAATCCTCGCTCTTCGCACCCGGAACAAAGTCACGCAATTCAGCCATGCGTTGTTCTTTAGATAACATCAGTTGTTGGATCAGATATTTGGTCAAAGAGATTTCTTTGACACCTGCTGCGAGCATCGTAAGCAGATTATGCATCTTAACCGACGTAATTAAGTCGGCATTGGAACCCGTCTTCAGGAACTTCGGTGAGAACCCGGCAAACGGCCCGAATAGCAGCGACTTCTTATTGTCGATAAATCGGGTATCCAGATGCGGAACCGACATCGGCGGAGCTCCTACTGAAGCCTTGCCATATACTTTGGCGTGATGCTGTTCCACGACTTTTGGATTTTTGCACACCATAAAGATCCCACTGACCGGGAATCCGCCGATATGTTTACCTTCCGGAATGCCCGTCTTCTGGAGCAAATGCAGACTTCCGCCGCCCGCGCCAATAAAGACGAATTTCGCCTTATGGCGTTCGACTGCACCACTCTTCAGGTTTTTCACGGATAATTCCCATTGTCCATCGCTGGTGCGTTTCATATTCTTCACGCTATGTTGGTAGTGGACGCCCACGTGTTGTTCCTTCAAATGTTTGATCAGCATACGCGTTAAAGCACCAAAGTTAACGTCCGTACCGGAGTCAATTTTGGTCGCTGCAACAGGTTCATTACTGGTACGATCTTTCATCATCAGCGGCATCCATTTCGCCAGCTCTTTCTTGTCATCCGAGAATTCCATGCCTGCGAACAGCGGGTGATTCGACAAGGAGTCATAACGTCTTTTCAAAAACTGGACATTGCTCTCTCCATGTACATAACTCAAATGAGGAATCGGCATAATGAAGTCCCGCGGATTACGAATCAGACGACTATTGACGAGATAGGACCAAAATTGCTTTGAGATCTGAAATTGTTCATTCACTTTAATCGCTTTGCTAATATCTACGGTTCCGTCTGGTCGTTCAACGGTATAGTTAAGTTCGCACAATGCAGCATGCCCGGTTCCGGCATTATTCCATTCGTTGGAGCTTTCCTCTCCTGCAGTGGCTAGCTTTTCGAAAACCTTAATATTCCAGTCTGGTGCCAATTCTTTTAGCAAAGTTCCCAAAGTTGCACTCATAATTCCGGCACCAATCAAGATAACATCTGTACTCGTTTGTCCCTGGCTCATGTCTACCGTCCTTATATCCTATATTTGCCAAAAGGATGTAAGCGTTATCGATTTGGCATTTGCAGCAAGCCCATTCTTGAACGGGATCGCACCTTCTCTGAATGATTATAACCTTGAACTAGTGTATCAATAATATAGAGCAATTTAAATATGCAATTTCAAGATATTTGCTATTCCATCAGTATACGCTAGTTTACATCGGAACGTTAGCCCGGTTATAGGCCTGAAAGATATATTTGTTCAAAACAAAGAAAGGAACCCGGTTTTAGGGGGACTTGGGTGATCAAATGGATGCACTAAAAGCCGCTCTCGAATCTCTTCGTAAGGCGGCTTCATATATAAATTAACGATTACCACCCCCGGCGTCTCCGGGAGTACTCAGAAGATTGAAATCAATTCCTTTGTATAGGGATGGCGTTCTTCAGCGAACAACGCATCTGCACCAAAGCGGTCAACGATCTGACCTTCCCGCATAACGATGATGCGCTGGCTCATGCGATGTACCGCGGCCAAGTCATGCGAGATGAACACGTATGAAAGACCAAGCGATGTCCGCAGATCGGTGAGCAACTGCAAAATGGCTCCTTGCGAGATTACGTCCAGGCTGGCCGTCGGTTCATCCAGAACGACAACGTCCGGTTCAATGCCAATAGCACGTGCAATCGTGACCCGCTGACGCTGTCCACCACTTAGCTCGTGCGGGTATCGTCCAGCCAAATCGCTTGGAAGCTCGACCGCTTCAAGCAGCTTTTGGACGTAAGCGTCCTTCGAAGTGTAGGTAAAGTGGGACAGCTCGGCGTTCCGTCCAAGTTGTTCATACGGATCGATGAGCGAATCGGCAATCTTGAGTTTTGGGTTTAGTGCAGCCATCGGGTTCTGGAAAACAATCTGAATCTTCCGGCGATGAGGTCGTAACCGTCGGCCGCTCAGCAGCGCGATATCCTGTCCGCCCAATGTAATCGAGCCTGTATCTGCATCTTCAATCCGCAGCAGACAGCGGGCGAGCGTACTCTTGCCGCACCCGCTCTCACCAACCAGGCCAAGACACTCGCCGCGGTTTAGGGTGAAGGAAATATCGTTCACCGCCGGTCGGTCTGCACCTGCATACGTTCGGCTAAGATGTTCCACGTGAAGCACATGATTGCTGAGGATACTGGAAGATGAAGCATTGTCTGAAACGGCGGTATTTATATCCGTATCTGTATCCGCAAGATTTGTATCTGTAGTAGTTATGACTGTATTGTCTGTGTCTGCATGGTTTACATTTTTAGCAAAGTCGTGGCTTCGCACAAAAGATCCTTCTTCGGACTGCATGAGTCCACGGCGTTCATCATTTTCCTTTGTCTTCATTCCGTTCCCGCCTCCTTCAATCCCGACTTCAGCGAGCGGCTCAGGACGGGAGCCGCTTCAATCAGCTGGCGCGTATATTCATGCTGAGGATGATCGAGAATGCGATGCTTTCCGCCAGATTCAACGATCTGCCCTTCCTTCATGACAGCCAAACGGCTGGCATAGCGACGTACATGACGCCAATCGTGTGTGATAAACAGAATCGCACAGCCTGTCTCCGCTTGTTTACGTGCCAGCAGTTCCAGTACGCGATGCCCAGACACACTATCTAGCGCGGTCGTTGCCTCGTCTGCAATCAGTAGACGAGGAGACAGCATCAGCGATGTGGCAATCGAGGCCCGCTGAAGCTGTCCACCGCTCAACTGGAACGGATAGCGGCGCAGCAATTCAGCGCCAAGGCCAACCGATTCCAGCGCTTCCTCCGCTCGTTTCTTGCGGATGGCAGAAGACTTTTCCCCATGTACCTTCTGGTATTCATCAAAGTGCCCACCAATGCTACGAAAGGGCGTAAATGCTCCCTGATAGTCTTGAAAAATATATGAGATGCGGCTTCCCCGCAGGGCGCGCATCTCCTTTGGCTTCCGTTCGAGCAGGTTGCTGCCTTCGAACATAACTCGCCCCGACGCATGCAGGTTGGGCGGCAGCAGGCGACCAATTGCTTGCGAGAGCAAGCTTTTGCCACTACCGCTCTGTCCGACCAATGCCATGAATTCACCTTCGCGAACAGCCAGAGAGACTTGATCTACAATCGTACGATCCCGACTGGAGATGCTCAGTTCCTCAATGGAGAGAATCATGGCTGCACCTCCTTCTTCACGTCAAACCGGTCTCGCAGATAGTCGCCCAACATGTTGGCAAACAGCACTACCGAGACAATGGCAAGACCAGGGTAGATCATCAGCTCTGGCCGAGACTGGAAGTAAGGCCGTGAGTCATTCAGCATCGCACCCCATTCAGGTGTTGGCGGCTGTGCGCCAAGGCCGATGTAGGACAACGAAGAGATGAGCAGAATGATTTTGCCCAGATCGAGACTGGCTAACACGAGCACATGGCCTGCGATATGCGGAAGCAGATGTTTTCTCATGATACGACTGTCCGAAAGTCCGTTGGTACGGGCAATTCGAATGTAATCCTTTTGTGACTCCGATAAAACCGTACTTCGAACTAGACGGGCATAGCTGACCCACTTTACGATCACAATCGCCAATACCAGATTACCGATTCCCGCGCCAAGCAAGCCACTTAGCACAATCGCCACGATGGTATCAGGGAAAGCGAGAAAAGCATCAGCGATGCGCATGAACAGCTTATCGACCCAGCCACGTTTGTATCCTGCTATCAGTCCAAAAGGAATACCGATCAGCAGTGCAGCACCGAGTGCCAGCAAGCTATAACCAAGCGTTTGGCCGCCACCAAGCAACAGACGTGTCAGTACATCGCGGCCCAGATGGTCGGTGCCGAACGGATGGAGAGCACTTGCACCCTGCAATCGTCCGCGCAGATCGGTTAAGGTATGATCATGCTTCAGAACTAAAAAGGCATACAAGGAGGCCGCGATGACCAGCAGTGCAAACAGCAGACCAATGATCGCCTGCCAGCTATGTTTTTTAGATTTTGTAGTTGGAATGGGCAGGGGTATGGTTTTCATCGGTGGGCCTCCTTTTCCTTCAGTTTCATTTCGGGATTAAAATAACGATAAGATAGATCAACCGCCGTATTCACGAGGAATACCACAATAGCCATGATCAGAATGTAACCCTGGATCAGTGGATAATCACGCTGACGGATGGCGTCAACGACAAGCTTGCCGATGCCCGGGTAAGCGAACAACACCTCAATCACGACAACTCCGCCAATCAGGCTGCCGAGACTAACGCCGAATACCGTAATGACAGGCGGCAGACTGTGCCGAAACGCGTGAAGCATGAAGATCCGGCCTTCGGATAACCCTCTTGCCCGGGCGGACCGAACAAACTCCTGGCTAAGAGAATCTAGCAGGCTGGAGCGCAAAAGACGCACATAAACGCTGGAGATGGCAAGTCCCAGCGTCAGAGATGGCAGAATAAGTGAGGTGAATCCATCCCGGCCCATGGTCGGCAGATTGCCAAAGCGTACGCCGAACATATCGATCAGGATTAGACCCAGCCAGAAGCTTGGCACCGCCGCACCCACAATGGAGAGCATCCGGCTGCCTCGGTCAATCCAACTGCCACGATGGAGTGCTGATAGCGAGCCGAGCGGGATAGCTATAACAAGCATGACCAGCAGTGCGCCAATCGTCAGTTCAGCCGTAGCCGGCAGCGCACGCATCAGGGTCTGCATAACTGGCTGGCCTGTTGAATACGATACACCGAAGTCGAGACGAACAAAATCGAGCAACCAGTTGCCGAACTGGACAGGAAGCGAATCATTGAAGCCCATTTCCTCGCGTACAGCTTCGACCTGCTCCTGACTAACGGACAGTTCGTCCACGTTCAATATCGTCAGCACGGGATCACCCGGAGCCAGACGAATGAACAGGAAACTCACAAACATAATGAACAACAGAAAGATAAATACCTCAAGGAACTTCCGAAGCAAAATGCGAAACATTACATCACATCCAGCTTATTGGTAATCATGTAATATTCACTGCGAATGGTAACCCAGTTCTTGATCTTCTTGCCATTGTAGGCAACGATCGTACCTGGATGCAGCACGAATGAATTCAATACGTTATCATGCACATAGTTGGCTGCCTTCTCGGCAAGCTCTGCGCGCTTCTCCGGTGCAACTGTGAGATTCAGTTCGTCGATGATCTTGGTCAGCTCTGGATCTTCCGATCCGCTGAAGTTAAGAGCACCCTTCGGATGGTATGTTGCATTCAGGTAATAACCAGCATCTCCACGAGGGGCCGTCAAATTACTGTACGTTGCAATATCCCAGTCGCGATTAGACGCCATATAATCTTCTGGCGTGTCAATCTGACGAATCTGCACGTCGATACCGATCTTCTTCGCATCAGACTGGAACACTTGAGCGATCAGTGGTAGATCGGCACGAGCTGAATATGTCAGCAACGTCAGCTGCAATGGTTTGCCATCCTTGGTCATCACGCCGTTTTGCTGCGTGTACCCTGCTTCGTTGAGATATTTTACAGCGACATCAGCTCCGGATTCCGTTGCTGTATCCGTATAGGTTGGCGCGAATGGCAGCGATGGCAGGAACGGTCCGATAGCAGCTTCGCCGTAGCCGAGCAGGATCGTGTCGACGATACCCTGACGGTCAATCAGCGCGTCCAGCGCACGACGGACATTCAGGTCCTTCATACTCTCCCGCTGCATGTTCATCGTTAGCTGATGCACGCGGAATGTCGATGTGGACTCAACCTTCATGCCGTCCATCGCTTTGAGCGATTCGAGGCTTTCAACTTCCGGACGGTATACGATATCAACCTGCCCAGATTTAAGCGCTAGTGTGCGGGCATTGGCATCTTCATTGAATGAGAACGTGATCGAATCCAGTGGCGATGCTCCGTCCCAATATTCATCATAGCGATCCAGTTCCAGCTTGCTGCCTGGGGTAAACGAAGTCAGTTTGAACGGGCCCGTACCAATGGGCTTGTTCACAATGTCCGGCTCACTCACGTCGATAATCGCCGTGTTGGGGTTCACCAGTTCCGAAGCGAACTCCGGGAACGGCTGAGTTGTAGTGATCTCCAGCTTGTCGACCTCGGCTTCAATCGTATCAATCTTCAGTGCGTTCTGAATCGCTACATTCTCTTCCAGCGCCCGCTCAAGGGACGCTTTAACCGATTCGCCAGTCATCGGCTTGCCGTTCTGGAAGGTCACATCATCTCGCAGGTCGATCGTCCAATGCTGCCCGTCTTCGCTCTCCCAGCTCTCGGCGAGCCATGGAGCAACCGTCAAGTTCTCTTCATCGAGACGAACCAGCGTTTCCGTAATGCCCGCGCGCAGCGGCACATAGCTGGAATCCACATGTGGATCTAGCGAACTGGTGGAGAAGTTATATAGGAAATGAACATTTTTATTATCGGTGGATGGTTGCGCAGCGGGACTGGACTCAGATGATCCGCAGGCGCTCAACAGTCCAGCGCTCAAGGCCAAGGAGACCAGCGCTAGCAGTGGCGTCTTTTTATTCAAGGTAATGCCCCTCTCTCTTAATCGTAATCATTATGATCTAAACAATGAGTATTATCATATCGTAATGATTACGTTTTGACAAGAGTTATGTTGGTGGTGAAACGAGAAAAAATCCGACTCTCGGATAAGAGCGGATTCTTCATGTTTTTTGTTACATAGAACTGGTGTCCACTCATGTCCAAAGAAAAGGACCGTCTCCGATTTAATACAATCAGGACGGTCCATGCAAACTTAACTTCATTTATATCCCTTTATTATCAACTCTCTCTAAAGCAATATCACTGATATCCTGTTCCTCAATATCCAGAGCTCTCCAATAAGTTAATGGATACGCAGCATTACCTACTATCATTTCACCTTGTTTTATCGTGAAGCACCCGCCTCTTTCTATGAATTTTATAATGGGTTCATACAAGTTAATATATTTAATTGCTTGATTTGTGCCTTGATCTGCTAGTTCTGTAATTTCTAAATAACAGTAGCAAATTGCCTTCATATACGGATTTTGAATAATACCAAGACTCGGACAGGCTTGATATACTTTTTCATCTACAGTTTCACCAATAGTTTTAGCGAAACTAAATACGGGGTATCGATCTACTGACGTATCCATCTCATTTAAGAAATGATTGACCCGTCTAAGGTACTCTTTAATTAGAACATGGTATGACTCTAGTGAATTTTTCCCTAAATCTTCAAATGGAATGAACGATAAACGTTCTACAGCTTTATTTAATAAATGCCCCATACAATCCTCCATTTATTTAAACATTTTATTAAAGAAATATTCTTCGTAACCAGGAAATGCATTATTAGGTTGTTTCGGTGCGTTCTCGTGGGCTCCTGGTGGAAATCCATCATATCTCCCTTTTTCGTGATTCCATGATTCTAACGTACGATACTTTTGGCCTTGCGACATAAACTTTCGTTCAGCAAGTTCATGTTCAGCCAATTGCTTGAACCATGTTTTTTGCTCAATAGATAGCTCACCCTTTTGTGCCGTTTTCCATGCATATGCTATTTCATCATCAGCAATAAAGCGTTCCATTTTATACTCTTTACCACCAGGTTGAGGAACTTGATGTTTGCCAAAGAACAAGTGCTTTTTCATGCTTCTTATTTCATTAACGCTCATTCCTGTATTGGAAGCTACAACATCGACATCTTTCATTTTCAATTGTCTTATTGATTCATACTCTGCCTCTGCTGCTTTGTCATAATCTCTCATTCCCGATCCAGTGAACTTCTGACTTGCCTTTGTTCTCTCATTTGAGTCTGTCTGGATCTTCTCTGCCTTCGCCTTAGCAGTCTCAATATGCTGCTTAATCTTCGCCACAGCAGGATTAGAAGCTGGCAATCGATGAGGCCCTTTACCACCCGGCATGCTCCCTCGAACCATCTGAATCGCCATGAATATCTGACTAAACTTCAGAGAGGTCACCATCATCTGAGCATATTTATCTGATACAGGCTCTCCTGTCGTAGGATGAATCCCCATCTCAAACGCCTTGATCTGTAACGCAAAAATATCTTCTCCAGGCGGTTCAACGTTCACAGCTTGCATGCGATTAAAGTCCAGATTTCCCTGATCCCTCTGATAAGCCTGAAGAGCAGCCTGATCAGCAACACCATTCTCGTTGACAGGCATCCATACCCACTTACCAAACATATTGACTTGCGCCATCCGATAGCCCTTATCACCCGAACCTGAATCACCTGTTGATTTGGTCATCATAGCTGCGGCACCGACTGCTCCAAACGCACCACCCAGAATTCCCTTCTGAGTATCTGCATCTTGGAAACGCGTGGCGATATCCTTCAATTCCTTGGATGTATTCACCATACTCTCCAGCGCTTTATCCAGTATAGGTCGTGACTGCTCGAACTCATAGTAAAATCGCTCCTGCGTCGCGCCCATCCACATCATCTGAACGAACATGATCTGTCTCGTCAGTTCACTTCGTATACTCTCCAACTGTTGTCTGGCTTGATTCACCTGATTCGATACGTGATGTAGTTGTTCAGGGGTAACTTTGATTGTACTCATACGTTTCTCCGCTCATTTGAAATAGGATTATCCTATGTTAGCAGAAGTGTGATATGTAAACTATCCAGCTAACATCCTGATTTCACCATGGTAAAAACACAAGCTGTGCTCCTCATCGGTGCTATGGTCCTATATGCATATACCCACCTCAAGGCATATCCTACCAGTTTCAGTAAATACCTTTCCTACTTCATTTCCTCCAACATCACCCGATACCGTCCAATCTGCTCCCCTGTCGCCTCTTCCCGCAATATCCAAAAGTGAAGTTTGAAGTGCGAACTATTTCATACTCTGGAGTGAACTAAACCACATACAAGTTTCTAAGAAAAAAGAAAGAAGAGTGTTGCGCTAAATCAGCGTAGACAACACTCTACATATATTAAATCGATTTAAGTTATCTTGTTTTACTCATTTGCTAACTTAGTATATTTCTTAGCAGTGAGGATCCCGGGATACGATGTCTCTAAAGTATCATAAGTTATTTCTATCTCGTCCCCAACATTAAATTTATACAGGTTTATACCATTAACCCAATATACTTCACTATATTTGTTTGATTGTATTAATTTATTAGTATCTTCCTGAAGATCCTCTGGTACCAAATCACTTATTACAAGAATTCTTTTGTTCGATTGATCAATCTCTTTTACATACCCTTGAACCCGTTGATCATTTGAATTAAAAATGGTACATGCACTCAATATAAATAACAGTGGACATATTAACAACACCTTCATAAATTTCATATGGACACACCTCCACCAGTAACCTCGATGTACTTTAAGGATTAAACAAAATAGAGTTTATGCGGAACATTCCAAATACAAAATTCGTTTAGGGACTAAAGAGGGGGAGTTCCATGAGAAGATATTCATTTATCGTCTTAATGATTGCTACAGTTATGATTCTGATTCTTAGCGGCTGCCAAAGTTCTATGAAGCCCGATCAAGTCGGAGTAAATAAAGTCCCGAAGGAAATACACACCTTCTATCCTGGCGATATTACACAGGTTGATTCTATTGAAATGATGAGTGGTGGTGATGGTACTAAAAAAACAACTACAGATCAAGTGCTGATTCAGGAATGGATTGAAAAGGTACGCGATTTAGAAATTGTAATTGATCCAGATCAAGAAGATGCTACAGGGGTATTGTTCCATGTCACAATGTTTGAGCAGGGAAAAGAAGTGCTGTACATGACACCTACCGATATGAATCACCAGCGAATGCAGCCACAATTGGAATTGGCTGACCGAATGTCGGAACTTTATGATGCCATAGAATAAAGTTTTTTAAAGCATAATTGAGCATTTATACTCAAATAAAACGGAATCAACATTATCATTTCTAATGGCGAGATGCCCCTCCTAACAGTCAGATTATTCCTGGCACAAAAAATACACCTCCGTTTGAGAATTTAAGGAGAATGGGTACAAACAAATAGAACTATAGGTCCTCACAAACAGCATCTAACATGGATTAAAATATAGTATAGATCAAGAACTGAGGATTGAGACGATGACAAAGATACAGATCCCTGTGGATCAAATGACACACACGATTGGCGTGTTTAAGATAGGACACGGGCACTTGCAACAAACACTGACTAGATTAAACGGCCAACTCACTCCCCTACTCGGCGGTTTTGAAGGCGAGACAGCCGAACGCTTTGCCCACTTATACCGTTATGCAGAGAAAAACCTGAATACCACGCTGGAGTTGCTGCATACAATATCTCTTCGTTTGGAACAGATTCGGGAACGTTTTGTCGATACCGATTCTACTATGGTTAACATCTCTGCGTTACTACAGTATCAGGCCAATCCGGGCACACCTCGTACCAATGATCTTGTTTGCGGCCCTAACGATCCCCCTCCTAAACGTAGCGTTGAGGAACATGTGGATGCCTTTTTCAATCAGGCCGGAGAAAACATATTAGCGATTGGGGACTCTGCCCTGCAACTAGGTAAAGACCTTATCGAACATCCATTAGATACTGCGGGTAACTTCTTGTATGATAATACCATTGGTACCGTTACCGACATAGGGAGTGGAATCGCCTTTAGTTGGAACTATGCGTGGGATAACGGAGATACCCGAGAACAGGCAGAAAAGCATATTGCAGCTGAGTTCGATAAAATGAAGCAAGAAGGCGGAGCAGAGTACGCAGCAAATATCACAACTTCTATGCTCCTCGGAATCTTCGGTAGAAAAGTCGGGATCAAGTCCATTGATGGCAAACAGCATCACTCGCCCCATACGGATTCTGGTGGGGGGGATAATAGAAATAAAGAACTTGAGCGTGAGTCATCCAATGATAATTCAGCCTCTTATACAGGAACGCCTGCTGTACACCAAGAAATGTTGGATAAGTCTGCAAAGTACCGAGATGACCTTAACTATGACTGCTCAGAGATAGCGGAAGACCTAGCCAATGCAGCCAATGGCAAAGGAGAGATAATCACACTACGTTCTTCAGAGAAGTATGGAAGTATAGAAGTCTACGAATATGGAGTAAAGGAAAAGTTTGATTACCATACCGTATATTCTGATGGAAAATATGTCTATGATCCCAGATATAGCGATAACCCTATACCTAAAGATGTTTATTTAAAAAATATAGGAACACAAAATGATGGTAGCCTAAAGGTTTCAATTAAGAGTCTCGATGAATGAGGAGAGAGTTACGTAATGAACATTTACACTATGGATAAAAAAGATGTTGATCCGTCTAATTTAGTAGCATACAGTTTATCCAAACTATCTACTTACGAATGGGTAAGATACAATATGTACGCCGAAGAGGATATCTATAATAGAGTCCCTGGATTTCACTTCAGATTTCATAATGCAGGAGATTTGTATAATGAATTAACAGATTGTATAGAAGTTTTTCAGGGAGAGTTACAATGGAAGTTGTATCTTGGTCTTGAGACTCGAAACCAAAATTACAGTTTGGAACCATTAGAAGCATATCAGGCAAGATTAACAGATGAATATAAGAAAAATCATAACCTAAAGGAGATTTTAGGCGAAAAATATAACGAGATATGCGAAAAAGCTATCAGTGATATACCATCTTTAAGTGATCATGTTGAGAACTGGTTTAATTTAGAAAATAAAAAGCCCATTCTTCCTGATCGTGACTAAGTATAGATCCGGATTAAAGCAAGGGCCTGTCTACGATCTTATCGGATCGAAAGGCAGGCCTCTTCGTATTATTATGACAAATGTTACTTAATAAGCTTAGCGTCGCCTAGAACGACATCAATATGTTCTGTATTATCTCGAGCAGATTCAAAGATAATCTGAAGCTTTAAAACTCCAGTAACATCGACAGTAATGTTTTCTGGTATATCTCCGCCCTTCATATCATCTTTTCTGAATAATTCTGCACCATCACCTTTAATTACGATAGATCCGGTATTAACTGAATTTCGTGTATAATCATCAATTCCTATATCAGTAGTTAACTTTTTATATCCACCGTTAAGATTATAATCTACAGAAACCTTGTGATCTCCAGATGACCATGATTGATCCAAAATTGCTCCAATTCCATGTAAATACTTTTGACCAGCTATGGTGAATTTTAAACCAGCAGGACTCTCCCAATTTTTAAAACTAACTCGACTAACAATACCATCTATTCTAGCGTAGGAAACTTCATCTAAATACTTAAATGTTCCAGATTTAGTACCGAATGAAGCTGTTTTGCTCTTTCCGTCATACGTGAAGGATTCCCCCATAGTTTGAGCTGCTGTTTTAGCAGGTACGTACAAATTACCATTATAAACGATTGATTGGGTCGTGCTCTTATGTACTCCGTTGAACATCATCTTAACGTTCTCCATAACTACACTAATCTTAGTATTAGTTCCTGCAAAAGCTGTTGCTCCTGTTAATAATGAACCTATTAATACACCTATAACTAAACCTTTAACTTTGTCTTTCATGTCTTCTCTCCTTTTTGGGTATTATTGAATTTTTGATAAGCATTCCAATAATACCCAAAAAGGAGACTGTTGTATATAGTATTGTTGTTAGATGAGATACTAGCTTTATTCGTTCTTCTATCACATCCCCTCCAACATCACCCGATACCGCCCAATCTGCTCCACCGTCGCCTCTTCCCGCAATGATTCCAACAATGCCGTGCACCTTATGAAATACCGATCCATTCCAAGCTTATGCGCTAACCTGATTGCCTGCAAAATGAACTCCACGGCCCCCTGTGGTCTTCCCATCCACTGTTCATACAAAGCCCGCTGATAAAAGTAATGGTACATATCATCGTTGTTTGAAGAATTCATTTCTCTGCCAACACCCTGTATCTGATCCTCGAACACATGTAATACCCGATCAATCTGCCATCTATGCCGCACTGCTGCTTCCGTAATCACTTTCAGACCCGCTAACCATTCCTCAGGATGCTCAAGCAAAAAGTTCACAAACTCCTCCAGCAGTTGCACCTGCCCGGCTTCAATCTCAAGAGCATACCGATTCACCTGTGCCTTATGTTTGAACTCCTGCGCCACTTGCATGCCTACCTCATCCAAATCCTCCATCCATCCCAGTTCTGCATATTGAACGATACATGCTCGCGCCTGATCTACCTGCCCCATCTTCTGGTGAGCCATGCCCCGCATTAGGTGACTGAACCCGTAATAGTAGACCAAGGGCCGCTCGATGTGTATATGTGGTGCAGGCACTCCCTTTGATTGATACTCCTGCCGCTCTTCATGGATAGACTCAACACATTGATATAACATGTCCGCCCTCTCCATCACCTTGTTCCAATTTTCAAAAGCCACAGCCATCTCCAACATTTCAACAATGATGTCCGGTTTGAGTGATTTTAGGATAGATTTTCGCAAAGATAACCCTCCTTAATTATTCATTTTCTTATAATTGTATAGATAAATGAAAAGAAAGCAATATAAATTGTACTTATAAGTACTTTTATTTAAGTATACAGTTTGCACATATTAGTCTGTAAGGATTCTATAACCTCTTCTAACCTTAAGTGGAGGTGATCAAATGAGTTTACCAGAGGACGTAGGAAATCGAATACGTGAGTTAAGAAAGGCAAAAGGCTGGACACAAGAACAATTAGCTGAAGCAGCAGGTCTTCATTACAGCTATATTGGTGGAGTTGAACGGGGAGATCGCAACATTTCTTTGGAGACTCTTGAGAAAATAATCAATGGATTGCAGGTCACTGCTGAAGAAATCTTTAAATTCAAAGAAGACTCTGAGTACAAAAGAGCCTTGGATGAACATATAACTTTAATAAGCGGCAAAAGTGCAGATAAAATCGTATCATTGACCAAAATTAGCAAAGAAGTTTTAAATGCTATCGAAAAATCACATAAAAATTCCGATTAAATATATCTGTATCAACATCATTCTTTAATACCAAAAAAGAGTGGAGCACGTCTCCACTCTTCTCTTATTTCTCTTTTCAAATAACTTCCCGCTCAAACTCCGCAAACTCCACTCTGTTCCGCCCATTCTGCTTCGCCTGATACAGTGCCTTATCCACCGCAGCGAACAGTTGAGTCAAATACCCCTCCGGATTGTCCGGTACATGCACAACTTCAAAGTCCTCAAAGGACAGAATACCAATACTGATCGTAATCGACACCTGCATAATCTCGTGATCCACCCTAATGCGGTTGGACTCCACAGCTGTTCTTACGCGCTCCGCGATTTGGTTCGCCAAGTCATGCTCCGTATGCGGAAGGTAGATCATGAACTCTTCTCCGCCATAGCGCGTCAGGATATCGGTACTGCGAATGGATTGTTTGACCGCCTCCGCCGTACGAACAAGCACCTCATCCCCAATGACATGCCCATAGCGATCATTGATCGCTTTGAAGTAGTCGATATCGAGCAACAGGAGTGAAAATGGTGTTTTGTATTGAATATTGGTAATGACCTCATGATTCAGGTGTTGGGTCAGATAACGACGGTTGTAACAGTTGGTTAAACTGTCCGTCAGAGCCAGTTCCTCCAGTTTGCGATTGGCCTCGGATAACTCCTGACGGATCAAGTCTAGTGCCTGATTGCGCTCCTGAAGCGTTACGTTCTGGCGATTCATCTCTTTCACGTAGAAACGCTCCTGCGAGACATCCTGGAACGTGAGAATATGACCAATCGGCACAAGCGCCGAATCCACAATCGGAGACGACTGCAAGATAAAGTGCCGGATATTGTTGTCCCGCTCCACGATTACTTCAATGTGGGAGAGGGTGTTTTCTTTTTTCTTGTAGTGATTCACGAACTCCCGACAGCTGCCCACAACATGAACAGACTCCAGAAAGGCTTCCATATCAAAAGAATCCCCCACATGCAGATCCATAAAGGATCGTGAGGCTTTGTTCGCTTCAACAATGACTTCATTCTCATCCAGTACCAGGATGCCATATGGAATGGTATTGATTACGTCCTCATGGGCGATGGAGACCAGATCGAACACATTGTATCTTTTGATCACATAGACAAAGAACAGATCAGACAGAAAGATTCCCAGCGAAGTCATGCCAGGAATGATCGGCAACCACCGGGCTAGAACGACATTCAGAATCGCATCAATCGTTGCAAACACAGCCAAGACCAGGATGCCCCACAGGGTTATTCTCACCTGTTTTTTGATCATGGCAGACGTCTGCGATGAATACACCGCCCGGAACAGAACGACGAGGGACGCCAAGAAATAGCTCACCAGAATACCCATTACAACCCAGAACCAAGGGCCGTAAGCCCGCTCGATATACCCGCCCTCCAGTGGAATGACGAACTCGTTCCATGGATTTGCGACCACACCTATAGCCCCGATCACCGCTGGGACAAATAACAGGAAGGTTCCTTTGGCACTCAACCGCTCCGCATAACCGGTAATAAAGATCGTCAGTAGAAGCCACCCGCTTCCAAGCAGAGCGACCGCGACGAAAGATAATGTCACATAGAACAACTGCAGACCGGAATCATCCGTGAGCGTACTCGCAAATTGGCAGAAAGGCCAGAGCATCATCAACCCGTGGAATAAAAAGTACACCTTATGTAAGTTCGTAATTCTAACCGTAGCAAACACATATACACCTACACCGAACAATAGGACAAATAAAAAGAGATCATACCATACTAATGGGTTCACGAATCTTCTCCTTCTTAGATGCTACAATGACAACGTGGTTGTTCATGATTCTATGTGATACTTATATAAAACTTCAATAAACACCTATACAATTCTGCTACGCCAAACTTATTGGTTAATTTAACCATATCTTATCACACCACCATAAGGGTGAGTAGCCCATACACTGGAAGTCCGACCAACCTCTGATCGAAATGCTGATCTATTTCTGATTATTTATGAATGCTTTTGAAGGTTTAGAGTACAAACAGGAGAGGAAGATCATCTGCTCGGGAGTTATTCAGCTATCATCAAGTGGTCGATATCGAGCCATCCGGCTACCGGACGGCCCTTGTATCATTCGGTTACTGCATGTAGAGGGAGATTGTCCGTGAATAGATCGGGGTTATGCTTGAGCATCTCCGTAATTACCTCTGCTGTCTTAGCCGCATCACACACTCTTACGACCGCATCACCGAGCTTTCCTTTACGCATCGCACCTTCGCGAATCAGTACCTCATCTACTTTCCAGAAATGCTCCGACCATGGTAACCCACAATGTCTGCGGGATGGTACTGAAATCTGACTTCCATCTGGTAAAACCGTATACAGCATCTCATACTCGTCCGTCATTCTACCAGGGATGTCCACCCACTCTTCGACCCCGTGGATAAATGTATTCCGCTTCAAGTCAACGCCTACTAACAAGATCGTCGCTTTTCGATCTAACAGTTTCCCCCATGCTGAGCCTCTCGCACACGGTGTATCGAAGAGATGATCGTCCTTCGTAAATGCCTCTGCATCCCTTCCCAGTGCCGCTACCGAGTGTGTAGGGTGCCACGAACGAACTACGCCCGGACGTTTACGAAATAGTTCAGGAAGAATACCCACACAACAGGAAGAAGTTTCCACGTGGAACACTGGGTTATCTGCATTAATGGTAGACCACGTATGCGTGGGAAGCACCAACAATCCCTCTTTCATATACTCGCTAAAGGCATCCAACACCGTGTCTGCCCCACCTTCAACCTCGCCCAAACTCTTCATTGAAGAGTGCATAAGCAACGTACCTTGGCGATCCAAACCAAGCTGCTCCAGTTGCTGCATCAAGCTTTCTTTTGTGTACATATCCTTCTCTTACCTCCTTCATTTCTAATCCCTTTTCGATGAAAAATTAAATTCTTGCTCAGTTTCACATCATGCTTCTCAGCATAACAAACAAAGGGCCGAGGGTTAACCCCCGGCCACAGAGAAAAATTGGTTAAGTTCACGCAGTAGCTACCGCTCAACTTTTACTTAATAATAACGTACTCCAGATTCACCAGCTTCGCATACGTCACGATCTGATCTGTCGTCAGGTTCAAGGATACAACTGTATGGTGACCACCACCATTTTCGATCCATGCTTTTACCCCGTCCTGGAAGTTTGGCTTCACGCTCCACAGAACACGTGCTACCGGCAGGTTAGGTGCTGGAACGGTTGGTTCAAATGCGGATACTTCATTGATCAACAGTTTGTAATGTGTACCGAAGTCTGCCATGGATACCACGACACCTTCGCCTGCTTTGCCATCAAATACAAGACGCGCCGGATCTTCACGATCGCCAATACCCAGTGGGGACACGATGATTCTTGGTTTCGTGCTAGCCAGTGTAGGATCTACTTCAAGCATGTGGGATTGCAGGATTGCTTCCTGTCCAGCAGCCATCTCGTAGGTGTAATCTTCCATGAAGCCCGTGTTTTCGTTATGGGCCATGATTTTCAGTAAACGATCCAGCGCAGCTGTTTTCCAGTCACCCTCACCGGCAAATCCGTACCCTTGAGCCATCAGGCGTTGTACAGCCAGACCCGGGAGTTGTTTCATACCATGCAGATCTTCGAAGTTTGTAGTGAAGGCGCTGTAACCACCTTCGTCCAGGAAACGTTTGATCGCAATTTCATAACTCGCTTGCACACGTACACTAGCTTCCCAAGCTTCCTTGCTGTTCGTGCCATAATCGAATTCGTAGAGGTCTCCATACTGAGCAATCAAATCATCGATTTCCTGCTCTGTTACAGCGTTCACGTATTGAACGAGGTCGCCAATGCCGAAGTAATCAACGGTCCATCCGAATTGGATCTGTGCTTCCACTTTATCACCTTCGGTTACGCCCACGTTACGCATGTTATCACCGAAGCGCGCTACTTTGATGTTAAAGCTTTCATTATAAGCTACCGCTACGTCCATCCAGTCTGCAACCTGCTGTTGCACTTCTGGGCGCTCCCAGTAGCCAACAACGATTTTATTTTGTTTTCTCAGACGGGCATTGATGAAACCATATTCGCGGTCACCGTGAGCGGCTTGGTTCAGGTTCATGAAGTCCATATCAATGGTTGCCCAAGGAATGCTTTCGTTAAATTGAGTTGCCAAGTGCAGCAAAGGTTTTTGCAGCAATTTTGTACCACGAATCCACATTTTCGCCGGGGAGAAGGTATGCATCCATGTGATGACACCTGCTACTTCGTCGCGATAGTTGACTTCCTTCATGATGCTCGTGATTTTATCTGCGGATACCGCCAGATCTTGCAATACAAGCGGGTACGGCAGTACGCCGCTGGCATTAAGGGCATCCGTAATTTTCTGTGCGTTAGCTTTTACTTCGCCCAGTGCTTCTTCTCCGTACAAATGCTGTGAACCGACCACAAACCAGAATTCTTTTGCTGCTGACATATAATCATCCTCATTTCATTATTTTATAGTTGAACCAATGGGTTTACACTAGAACACTGCGATTGCAGTACCATCTTCCGATCGCTGGTTATCCCCGGATTTTTTGATTCCCTTTTTGCAAAGGGAAAATACTGTGATAAACGCGAAGTATATCCTTCCGAAGTAGCTTTCTTGCAGAAAGCTTTTAGCTTCGCTTCTTCAGATTGGTTCTGCACTCTCCGTTATCGTGTAAAAAGTATAGTTGAACAAGTCATTCCCACACTAAACCACTTGGAAGCCAGAACATGCTTCCAGTCACTGTTATAACCTAATCACTTTTGTCCGTAATACGCGTCTTTTCCGTGTTTTCGCAGATAGTGTTTATCCAAAATGCCTTGTGGCAGTTCTTTGGCAAAGTTATTCAATTGCCGCGCGTACAGGTTCATTTTGCACACTTCCTCCAGCACGACACTGTTCACCACCGCAGACTTGGCATCTTTCCCCCACGTAAACGGCGCATGCCCATGGAGCAATACTGCTGGAACAGCCATAACATCAATCCCGCGCTGTTCAAACGTTTCAATAATGACGCGTCCTGTCTCCTCTTCGTATCCGCGATCAACCTCGTCCTGGTTCAGGAAACGTGCACAAGGCACCGCCCCATAGAACGTGTCTGCATGCGTGGTACCCATCACAGGTACGTCCAGTCCGGCTTGTGCCCAGATGGTCGCCCATGTGGAGTGCGTGTGCACGATGCCGCCAATCTCCGAGTAATGCTTATATAGTACGGCATGTGTTGCGGTGTCCGAGGAAGGTCGCATCTCACCCTCCACCACATTACCGTCCAGATCAACTACAACCATGTCGCTTGCTTTCATCACATCGTAGCTAACGCCACTTGGTTTGATGACGAACAGACCGCTTTCGCGATCGATTGCACTGACGTTACCCCAAGTGAATTTTACAAGTCCGTGCTTTGGCAGTTCCAGATTCGCCTGGAATACCTCTTCCTTCAGTTGTTCTAACATGTTATTCCCTCCCGTTCTCTAATAGTGCGTGTTCAAAAAGTCGGTTTTCAGTACCGAGAAGATGGGATGAAGCTAGAAATGGAGTAGCGGAGCGTAGATAGAGCTACGTGAGCAACCGCAATGTTTCCGAAGGAAACATACTTCGTAAGCCCCTACTTATTTCGGCTGAATTCCATATTCGATGTTGATGATGCCACTAGGCATCCTTCGTAATCAAAAGCGGTCTTTTTGAACATCCTCTACCAGATGATCTACAGCTGATTGCTCAATTGTGAGTCCACTCCGATAGCGTTCGATAAATGCTTCAAACCCTTTCACATCCGATGCATCCGGCGCCACTTCGACTCCCTCAACATCGTTAAAGACTTTCTGCTCCAGGAACACATCCAGGCTCTCCTCTTGATCCTTGTTGATCATGTACGAAGCCAGAAGTGCCATGCCCCATGCGCCGCCTTCACCAGCGGTAGACATTACCGACACCGGTACGTTCATTGCAGCAGCTACAATTCGTTGTCCGACCACAGGGGTCTTGAATAGGCCACCGTGAGCCAAAATGCTATCAATGGCTACATTCTCTTCCTCCGTCAAAATGTCCATACCCAGCTTAAGTGCACCGAAGGCACTGAACAGATGTGTCCGCATGAAGTTTGCCAGATTGAAGTTGCTTTCCGGGGAGCGGACGAACAATGGACGGCCTTTCTCAAGTCCCGTAATGTTCTCACCTGAATAGTAACCGTAGCTGAGCAAGCCACCACCATCTGGGTCTGCCTCCAAAGCCTTGTTGAACAACACGCTAAACAACTTGCCGTTATCCACTTCATATCCCATCGCTTGAGAGAATTCACGGAACAGTCCCACCCATGCATTGATATCACTGGAACAGTTGTTGGCATGTACCATTCCTACTGGGCTACCATCCGGTGTGGTGACCATATCAATCTCGGGATACACTTTGGATAATTCCTTCTCCAGTACGATCATCGCAAATACGGATGTGCCGACGGAGATGTTCCCCGTACGTTTCTTCACGCTATTCGTTGCCACCATACCCGTTCCGGCATCGCCCTCTGGCGGGCAGAGCGGAATGCCTGCTTGCAGATCATGCGAAGGGTCGAGCAACTTGGCTCCCGCTTCCGTCAATGCACCTGCATTTTCACCAGCGAGATATACCTTGGGCAGAAGGTCCTCGACTTTCCACGGATAACCTTTGCCTGCGATCTGTTCGTCGAACTGTTGGATCATGGATGGGTGATAGTTATGTGTAGACTCGTCAATTGGGAAAATGCCTGATGCATCGCCGATCCCAATCGCCTTATTGCCTGTCAGCAACCAGTGGATGTATCCAGCCAAAGTTGTCAGGTGATCGATCTGTGGCACATGCACCTCTTCGTTCAAAATCGCTTGATACAAGTGGGCAATGCTCCAGCGTTCCGGAATATTGAATTGCAGAAGTTCCGTTAGCTCTCTTGCGGCTGCTCCCGTCGTAGCGTTACGCCATGTGCGGAAAGGGACCAACAGTTCACCCGCGCTATCCAAAGCGATATATCCGTGCATCATGGCCGAGAATCCGATAGAACCGACCGTTCGCAGCGTAATTCCGTATTTCTGTTCTACATCTTGCTTCATCTCACGATAAGCCGTTTGCAGACCTGTGATGATATCCTCCTGGTTGTACGTCCAATATCCATCTTTCAGGAGGTTCTCCCATTCATAACTGCCTGAAGCAATGGTTTCAAAACGCTCGTCAATCAACACAGCCTTAATCCGCGTTGATCCAAATTCTATTCCGAGCGAAGTAGCGCCCTTGGTAATGGCTTCTTTCAAGTCCAATTGACTCATAATCACGTGTATCCCCTCTCCGGTCGCGATTTCACATCCCAAAGGATGCATATATAAGGTGAAGCTTTTACTTATGACAATAGCTAATAATGAATTTTGTATAAGAGGTGGTTCAAAAAGTCCGCTTTTGATTACGAATCATGCCTAGCGGCAACATCAGCATCGAAGTTGAAATTCAGCCGAAATGTCCGTTGCTCACGTAGTTTCCCTACGCTCCGCTACTCCATTTCTATCTTCGTTCCATCTTCTCGGTACTGAAAAGCAGATTTTTTGAACACGTACTATAGATGCTTCCTGTTGTGTTTTCAAAGAATGCGCTTTCCTTTTCTGACAGCCTTAGTATATTTTTTGTACGTACATTTGTCAATAATATATAATAGTTATACTTACAAAGAGCACATATCGTGCTCTATATGATCAATAAAAAGACTTAAATGGCTATAAATCGGCTATGCTGTAAGGTACACCTCTTTCTAAAAAGACCTGATATGTACGGTTTATTTCAAAAATTGTGCTGTTTTATATGCATTCAAACTGAATCATGCTAAAATATGTACGTACAACTATTTGAACAACAACGTTGATATAGATGAGTAACGATGAAAGAAGTGGACTATTTGAAGCCAAAATATCAGGTCATCATTGATGATATAAAGAGCCATATCCTCTCGGGGACATATAGCATAGGTGAACAGATCCCTACGGAGTCGGCATTACAGGACAGCTACAACGTAAGCCGCCAGACGGTGCGGAAGGCTATTTTGGAGTTATCGAACGAAGGATTTTTACGAAGCGAAAAAGGTTCAGGAACCTACGTTAGCAATCAGTACCGATCACGCTCAGGCGGCCATACGTCGAAGAAAACAATCGGTGTGATCACGACATACATCTCGGATTACATCTTTCCGTCCATTATACGCGGCATCGAGAGTCGTCTGAATGAGGACAACTACTCGTTACTGCTGGCCAGCACCAATAATGATGTGGCACAGGAGAAAAAAGCACTCGAAATGATGCTCTCCTACGGCGTGGATGGCCTGATTGTCGAACCGACCAAAAGTAATCTCTACAATCCCAACATTGCGTACTACCTGTCCTTCAAAGAGCAGGATGTGCCGTTTACGATGATTAATGCGTTCTATGAAGAGTTGGAGGTTCCGTTCTTCTGTCTGGATGACGTGCAATCCAGCTATCTTGCCACTCGGGAATTGATCGCCAAAGGCCACACCCAGATTGGCATTATTGCCAAAATGGATGATTTACAAGGCAAGTACCGGATGAAGGGATACATCAAGGCACTGGGTGAAGCGAAGTTACGGTTCCATCCTGAGCAAGTGCTTTCCTTTGATACCGCGTCGAAACCAGAACTTTCCTCCAATGTAGCAACGTATCTGGACGAAAACAGGGATGCGCTCACTGCGATCGTCTGTTACAACGATGAGGTGGGACTGGAGGTCGTGCACGCCTGCAGGCAACTCGGCATCTCGATCCCGGATGAGTTATCCATCATTGGACAGGACAATTCGTACATCGCCAAGAACGCCAACATAAGGCTAACAACACTAACCCATCCCCAAGAGCAAATGGGCCGCGATGCTGCCGACTGGGTGATCAAGAATCTGCAAGGCAAAAAAGATCTGCCAACGAACACCTACTATCAGCCAGTGCTGGTTGAGGGGGAGACGGTGAAGGAGATCGTAGTGGAATAATATTGTCAAAGGGAAACGATTATTTTGTAAAAACTATCGTTTTCTCTAGTTGCCATTCTTCACCCCATGAAAAGACTTTCTAATTATCTATTAATCTTTTGAAATCTCCAAAGACTTATATGTGTTTATTATGCTGTCTTGAGATTTAAAACATACAAAAAAATTTTAACAACAATAATAATAACGCGATTGGAAGTCAGTGCTATAAATCGCTTTATTTACCCTGAGATAAATATAGTAAATTATCTGCCCTCACAAAGGTTCAAAAAAAATCTCACATAAAAAAATTTTATTAATTTTGCATATATAAGGAATTTTAGGTCAAATGCATCAGCTTATTAACGAAGACTAGTTATTATCAGACCAATATTCACATCTCTTTTATCTACAAGATATAAAAACGTCACTTACAAAAAATTCCGTATTCAGAGTTAATAACCCTATAAACCCTTGCTCTGCAGCAAAAAGTTTTCTCCCCATAAAGAATTGGTTGCACTAATTTTTCATGTTTCACTAAGCTATCTCCAATAGGAGTCTGAAATAATAAAAACTAATCTATACACGCCTCGGGTTATATAGTAAAATTTACCTACATTTATTAAGATGAGGTGTGATTATTGAAGTGCAAATAAACGAGATAGAGCAATACTTTAAGCCTTCAACAGAACGCGAAAAAATAATTTGGAAAGATTGTGTATTTGTATTTGATACATCGGCCTTGTTGGAATTTTACTACTTTCCGAAATCATCACAACAAGAGATTTTCAATAGTACATTCGAAAAAATAAGTGGAAGGTTATGGATTCCACAACATGTTAAATTCGAATACTTAAAAAACAGAGAAAACACTTTGAAGAAACCTATAGAGGAAAAGTATCAGAAGCTAGAGAGTGAGCAAATAAAAACTATCTCAAATAATATAAAGGATATTAGAAAAAAAATTACCGATTTTGCTAATCATACAAAGAAACAAGATATACATCCCTATATTGATAATACAATAACTTCAACCTTTGAAAACGCGTTTCAGGACTTTGAGAAGTTATTTTTAGAGTTTAAGTCAAAGGTTGAATTGGAATTTAAAATTAGAGAAGATGAAATAAATGCTTTTGCAATACACGATACTGTATTTGAATCGCTAAATTCATATTTTGAAGTAGGTAAAGAATATAGTTACCCACAACTACTTCAAATAATTGAAGAGGGTGAGCTTCGCTATAGAAATCAAATTCCCCCCGGCTATAAAGATGGTCCAAAAAAAGAAGGAATTCAAAAATACGGTGATTTAATTATTTGGAAGCAAATTATCGATTTTGCAAGTCAAAAGGGGAAACCAATAGTATTTATCACAAATGACGTTAAGGATGATTGGTGCTACCATTATAAAAGAAGCAATGAAACAAGAATCGATCGACCAAGAGAAGATCTCGTTAGGGAAATTCGGGACAGCGCCGGAGTAGATTTTTTGATGTATACGTTCTCACAATTTCTTTATTCTGCAAGAGAACTATTAGGTACAAAAATCAATCAAGAAGTAATTGAAGAGGCAAAATCAACTAATCTAACAAACAATCATGCGCGTGTTAGATACGACGGATACTATAGAACATTATCAGATGACTATGACAGTGATGATAATGAAGAAGATATTACTGAGTACGAGTACTACTATTATTTTTATGAAGATGGGCGCTTAGAAACTAAGGGTGGTATTGATGACGAATTGACATCTGGTCGTTATATAATCGAAAATGATCAAATTAAAATCTATATCAAATACCCTAAAGCTGATGTCGAAATGATTGGATCAATTTCTGAAGATTTCATTAAACTAAAATGGTCAAATGGCAGTTCCACTGGTAGTGAACGTGGCTTCTTTTATACAAAAGAACATTCAAAAAATTTCTAGTGATTGATTGAAACCATGATACTTTCAATTTCATTGAAAGTATCATGGTTTTTTTATATTGATAAGTTCATATAATTCAAACAGATTATCACTTTTTTTGTAAAAGTTATGTATGATTAATAGTTTTATATGATTAATATATCTTTTTTTCATTGACACTGCCTTTAATAAAAAGATATATTTATTGATGTTGATAATCATTATCATATGTATAAAACGTTTTATATATCTATTTTTATACATCTCAATGGATGTAACTGATCAATCAGGATGTTAAGCACTACCAAATACATTTTAGATTCAGGAAGGGGAAACAAATGAATACAAAGAGAAAGTTTCCATTAACGGCGTTACTGATTTCACTGATCTTTATCCTGGCATTGGTAGGTTGTGGCAACCAAACAGCTGAGCCAGCAGCAACTCCTGCTGCAAGTGATTCGGCAGCTCCAGCTACAGAAACACCAGCCGCTACAGTTGAGAATGCCGGATATCCAATTACGATCAAGCATGCACTGGGCGAAACGGTTATTGAGAAAAAGCCTGAGCGTGTAGCTACTGTACAATGGGCCAACCAAGATGTCGTTCTCGCACTTGGACAAGTTCCTGTAGGTTTCTCGGCAGCTAACTTTGGTGTTCAGGATGACAGCGGACTGTTGCCTTGGACAGCTAAGAAACTTGATGAACTCGGTGTAACCGACCCTAACGTTTTCCAAGATACAGACGGACTTGATTTTGAAGCGATTTCCGATTCCAATCCAGATGTTATTCTTGCAGCATACTCCGGTATCACTCAGGAAGACTACGATCTTCTTAGTGAAATTGCTCCGGTTGTAGCTTACCCAACGGCTCCATGGGCAACGACATGGCGCGAGCAGGTTACTTTCAATGCGAAAGGTATGGGTATGGAAGCAGAAGGCGAGCAACTGATCAAAGATACAGAGGCCATGGTCAACGAAAAATTAGCCGCGTATCCTCAGATCAAAGACAAAAAAGTGGTTTGGGTTAACTTCTCCGCTGAAGACATGTCCAAACTTCATATCTATACACCTGTCGATTCTCGTGTATCTTTCCTGGGTGAGCTGGGATTGGTTGTCCCAGAGAGTATCACAAGCCAAATTACAGACCCTAACAGCTACTCCCTGAGCTTAAGTGCAGAGAATGCTGAAGCCCTTAATGATGCAGATATTATTGTTGGATACGGAAATGCTGAGTTGCTGAAAGCCATTCAGGCTGATCCGTTGCTGGGTAAAATCCCTGCGGTTAAACGTGGTTCTGTAGCGTTCATTGAAGCAGATACACCTTTGGTTGCTGCTGGAACGCCAAACCCATTGTCCATTTCCTACACGATCGATGATTACCTGAAATTAATTAGTGGAGCCATCGATAAAATCAATGAATAGTACATCGCTTTCGAACGATAATCGAATACGAGCACATGTCCCCAAGAACTTCATCTTGGTGTTAGTCATTTGTTTCATCCTGCTCGCTGCAACTCTGATTGCCTCACTGGTCTTTGGCTCTAGACCCGTGAGGTTTCATGAGTTAATCGACGGATTATTCCACCCGGAAGTAGACTCTTATGGGGCAAACATCGTGCGCAAACGAATCTCCCGAACAGTATTCAGCTTGTTATGCGGGGTAGCACTCGGCGTATCAGGAGCACTGATGCAAGCCGTTACCCGGAACCCACTTGCCGACCCAAGTATATTGGGTGTCAATACAGGGGCATCTCTGTTTGTGGTTATGGGTATTGCATTCCTGAACATCAGCAGCGCCAATCAATATATCTGGCTGGCACTGGCCGGAGCTGCAATAACGGCTGTGTTCGTATTCGGAATCGGCTCAATGGGGCGTGGCGGAGCCACGCCCATTAAGCTTGTTTTGGCCGGAGCGGCCATCAGCGCCGCGCTCTCCTCACTCGTCACCGCCATTATGATCCCTCGTTCGTATGTCATGGACCAGTTCAGGTTCTGGCAAGTGGGCAGCGTAGGATCGGCAACCTGGAGTGGAATCAGTACGTTCATCCCGTTCCTGGTCATTGGGGTACTTATTGCGTTTCTTACGGCTCCGGCACTAAATGCGCTGGCGCTGGGTGACGATGTTGCAACAGGACTCGGTGTTCGCACAGGAACACTTCGATTCATTGCGGCTCTTGCAGGGGTTTTATTATGCGGAGCAGCTACTGCTCTTGCTGGACCGATTGGTTTCATCGGATTGTTATCCACCCACGTCATACGCCTTATACTGGGGCCCGACTTACGTTTTGTCATACCGATGTCAGCCATAGCTGGAGCGATCATTCTAACGATATCCGATGTCGGTGGCAGACTCATCAGCAACCCTGGAGAGCTTGAAGTCGGAGTTGTTACCGCATTTATAGGTGCTCCAATATTAATCATCCTTGCGATGCGATCGAAAGTGCGTTCATTATGAGAGATCAAGCGATTGAATTTATTATGGCGGGCAGACATCATCGACGTCGCCGCTGGATACTTGTCACCAGTCTTCTTGCCATACTTGCATGTGCTCTTTGCTGCACCATGCTTTTGCTTGGCAACACAATCTATCCGGTTAAAGATGTCATCAGCTCCCTTTCGGGAGAGAAGATCAAAGGTGTGTCTTTTGCCGTAAATACGATACGTCTACCAAGAATGCTTACAGGTCTCTTTGCCGGATTTGCCTTCGGTATTGCAGGTTATACCTTCCAGACCATGTTGCGGAACCCGCTGGCGAATCCAAATGTCATCGGGATCACGTCAGGTTCAAGCGCTGCGGCTGTGTTCTGTATCGTTGTGCTTCATGCAAGCGGAGCCATTGTTTCCCTGGCTTCAGTGATTGCAGGTCTGGCTACGGTGTTGTTCATATATGTACTCTCCAGAGGAAAAGTATTCTCCATCGGAAGGTTAATACTTATCGGGATCGGTATTCAAGCCATGCTTGATGCGGTAATCTCCTATCTCCTACTGGTTAGTTCTGAAAAGGATATCCCTGCCGCAATCCGATGGCTCACAGGTAGTCTGAACGGTTCTCAGATGAGTGCACTACCACCTCTCGTGATTACCGTACTGATCTGCTCACCCATCATCATGATGCTGGGCAAACACCTCAGTATATTGGAACTCGGAGAACAATCGGCGTTCTCACTAGGTGTAGACACGGACAAGACCAGAATTGCACTTATTGTCAGTTCAGTCTGCATGGTTGCCATCGCTACGGCGACTACAGGCCCGATTGCCTTTGTCTCCTTCCTTGCGGGACCTATTGCGAAGAGACTCGTAGGTGTTGGTTCTTCGAACATTATCCCAGCAGGTCTGGTTGGCGTTAATCTGGTTCTAGCCTCAGATCTCATCGGACAGTTTGCTTTTGAGTACAGATTCCCCGTAGGCGTCATTACCGGATTACTCGGAGCACCGTATCTGATCTTCCTGTTAATCCGAATGAATCGTAAGGGGGAGTTATAATGAAACCGACACATGTATTTGAAGCGAAACAACTCGTTGCGGGATATGAAAATAAAACGATTATCCACGGTGTGGACATTGTTATACCGAGTAACCAAATAAGCGTCATTATTGGCTCTAATGGTTGCGGTAAGTCTACCCTTTTAAAAACCATGGCCAGGCTCATTAAGCCTACATCCGGTAGCATTACGCTGGACGGCAAAGCCATTAGCAAGATCCCGCCCAAACAATTGGCTCGTGTGATCGGGTTACTCCCGCAGTCTCCCATTGTTCCAGAGGGTATTTCAGTAGCGGATCTAGTTGGCCGCGGAAGGTTTCCACACCAATCCTTGTTCAGTGGCTGGACCAAGAAGGATTATGAGGCTGTAGCCGAAGCCATGACCATTATGAACATTACCGAGTTTGCCAATCACAATATTGATGAGCTTTCAGGCGGTCAGCGTCAGCGCGTCTGGATTGCCATGGCGCTGGCGCAACAGACGGATATCCTCTTTCTCGATGAGCCGACGACCTTCTTGGACATCACGTATCAAGTCGAGATTCTGGACCTGCTTACCGAGCTGAACCGCAAACATGGAACGACTATTGTGATGGTACTGCACGATATCAACTTATCGGCACGGTATGCAGATCATATCTTTGCGCTTCACACCGGAAAACTTGTGGCTGAAGGCAAGCCCGCAGAGGTGATAACCGCCCCACAGGTCAAAGATATTTTCGGATTGGAATGTACGGTTATTGAAGACCCCGTCTCGGGATCACCGATGGTGGTGCCTAAAGGGCGATATCATGCGAGATAGACAAATAGCGGCAGTTGCGACAAAGTTCCCTTTGTCCTAACTGTCGCTATTTTATTTCGTCCACCACACCTCTTCCTCAGACATGCCGATTCCCTGAACCATTATTCTTATCTCTACCCATTGCTTCACTCTCTTGGCTGTTATGGGCTCCGATCAAACATCCACTCAAAAGTGAGGGTACACCAAAAAGCCATACGGATGATGGTCCGTACGGCTTTTTAGCGATTTTTCTTATACGTAAACACATGCGTAAATGATGAATGACGCTGCGAAGGTTACTTCCAGAGCTCTTCAGCAATTTCCTTAATGAAGGCAAGCTTGCGCCATTGTTGTTCCTCGGTCAGATGGTTGCCTTCTTCCGTAGAAGCGAAGCCGCATTGCGGGCTCAGGCAGATTCGATCCAGATCAACATATTGTGTAGCTTCCTCAATCCGTTTCAGGATATCTTCCTTGTTCTCCAACTCTCCGAATTTGGAAGAGAAGAGGCCAAGTACAACCTGCTGATTGTCCTTCAGGAACCGAAGAGGCTTGAAGTCTCCAGCCCGTTCTGTATCAAACTCCAGATAGAATCCAGAGTAGTTATCGATGCTCAGAAGTGTCTGCGCAATCGGCTCGTAACCGCCACCGACTCCTGCAAACGTTGAAACATAATTACCGCGGCAGACATGAGTGGTTACCACGAGGTCTTCCGGCAGGCCTGATACCACATCTTCATTCAGTTTTGCGAGTTCGTTTGCGTACTCTTCCACATTAACGCCAATCTGCTCCATCACTGTGATGAACTGTTGGTCACACAATGCACCCCATGTGCAATCATCAATTTGGATGCTGCGGCAGCCGGCTTCATAGAAAGCCAGGATGGATGCTTTGTACGCCCCAGCAATGTCCGAGAGAAGCTCTTGGCGGTTCGGATAGATGGCCTGTGTGCTTTCTTTATTATCTGCCCGGTCCAATTCGAATAGGAACTGGGCTGCTGCTGGAATGGATTGACGGGCAACAACGTCTTCCCCAGCCGCTTCTTTCAAGAAGGCATAGTGCGCTACAAATGGATGACTGCTATAGCTGATTTTGCCGCTAAGACGGGCTGTTTCCGGTCTGGATGTCGCACCGTTAAATCGGTAGCCTTCCTCAATGATCGTCCGCTCTACACCATCCAGTCCCCAGAAGAAGTCCAGATGCCACCAAGAGCGGCGGAATTCGCCGTCCGTTACAGCCTGAAGTCCAACCTCTTTTTGCTTCTGTACAAGTTTCACAATCTCGGCATTCTCCACTTCATTCAACTGTTCCGTGGTAATTTCGCCGTTCTGGTATTTTAATCGGGCATCTTTCAACGCACTCGGGCGTAGGAAACTGCCCACAATATCATATCGAAATGGAGTGACTGTTCGTTGTTTAGGTTCTGTTTGTAGGCTCATAGTTTAATCTCCCCGTTTATCATTATAGAATTAAATATAACATATCCGATCGGAATAGCTGTTCTACAAAAGAGTTATAGCCCGCTATAGGTATAAGCTATAGCGGGCTATATTTAAGGAGACTCTATATACAATCATGTATCAATCTTATCTGACCGGGTACCTGGAACAGGATCTCAACCTCTATGATCTCAAGTCAACGTAAGAACGATCTGATCCCCGGAACGGGTGATTTTGTAGATCCCCTCTTGCATGTCGATGCCATAATGCTTTTTCAGCAACCACTTGGCGTTGAGATCCGTCTCGACGACCACTAGATAATCGTAGCCGCTCAGAAGGTTGTCCATATTATCCTCATAGAACAACACAATCCCGTCCACATGAGGAGCATACAAGAAATACTTCCCTACATATTGCATGTAATAGTTCGTGACCTGTTGGTCCCTGTCTGAGGCGTAGAAGAGATATCTATTATTATCCACCTGCCCACCTGAGTACCACCGATCACCAGTAACCGCATGAATCTTGTAAGGGAGCGTTGTATCATAGCTTTGGGAGATAGACACGATACCATTGTATTCGGACAAAAGGATAGTGGCAGCAACCGCCATACAGCCGATAATTCCTTTTTGATAATGACCCTTCGTCTTGACCGTCTTAAAGGATTGATAATCAGGCACTTCACCGATCCGATAGTGGAATGAACGCTCTAGGTCGATCGCAGCGCATAATACCAGCCCACCGGCAAACAGCACCACGATACTCGATGCATAACGCTCAAAGCCTGCCAGGACAATGGCTTCATCCAATGGCATGGAGAAGAGATACAGTGCCAGAATACCCGCATAGTACAGTAACAGAACAACGTCCAAAGCAATTAATGCTTTCCACAAGTTCCACTTCTTCTTGAGCACAACAACGGCGAATACCGAAGCTCCGATCGCGATAAGCTGGAAAAGTAAAATGCCGAGCACAGGCCTGGACGTGATATCTATGCTTGATTTCAGGAAGAGCGTGAGAATCTCCCATTTCTGTTCTCCCGTCTTGCCCGCTTTGATCACCGCGGCTGTTCCCTCGAACTTGTTATTAATGCCTTGGAACACCGTCGCCATTCGCCAGCTCCAGCCGAAATACGGAAGTAGTGAACCACCAATGGTACCCAGCACAGCCAGTCCGACTTTCCAGTCCGAGCGTTGCCCATTTCTCAACCATGTATACACCAGGAAGATCAGGCCGATCGCGGCGAAAATAATACCCGTGCTTTTGATGATGGTCAGCAATCCGGCAAGCGGAAGAACAACAATACATGCCTTTTTGATCTCATTCCGATATTGGTAAATCACCGCCAGGATCGCGAGTGCGTAGATCGGAAGCAAGAAATCCACGAGGAGATTGGTGATCCGAATCGTCAGATTGAAAAAAGAAAGCGTAGATAACCCGAGTCCGAGAAAAGCGTACAGAAGAAAACGTTTCTTCTCTGAAACAATGCCAAACATGGCATAAAAACATGAAAAGATAAGCAGACCTTGTGCCAAAAGCATCACGGACTGGGAATGCCCCATGAAGCGACAGACATAATAAATAAATGACGAAGTCCCAAGCGGATAGTTTTTAAAATCAATCAAGTTGGAGTCTGGCGTCGGAAAGGCATTTGTACTCAACATCTGCTTCAATACAATAGCCCAGTGCGAGAAATTATCGTAGTGTGTCAATTGATTTTGGAACAGAATCAGCAAAAAGATGAACGTTCCGCCCAGAAAAGAAAACTGAAATAACGAGAACAATACATTCGGCTTGGTCCCTCGTCGGACAGCTCGAACCAGCGTACCTCTAACAAACACCAAGCCTAGTATCAACACGATAATACTTCCTATAAAGAGCTGACCTGCCAAGCCAGCGAAATATACGATGCAGGCAATCGAGGAAAACACAAATACAGGGATAAACTCCCACCGTAGTGCAAGTGTCTTCCTAACAAACTGCATATAACCAACAAAGGAGATTATCAATAAAACTCCCATCACAAAATGAAGCACAATGAGCATCTTTATCTCTCCTAACCCTCTCTGGTGGAACGATCGGAATGTGGCTGAATCAAATCAGTCAACAATTGGTCGATCAGGCCCTTCTCTACAATATCATCGATATTCTCCACCGAGAGGAGCACTTCGCGCTCACGGGCTGTCGTTTTTCCCGTATGTTGCAGAATGACTTCAATATTACTCTTCGTATAAAAAGTAACCACCGCTCCCGAAGCAATATCCCCATGGAAACCCGTCGCGGAAAAGAAACGATAATTGAAGCTGCGCAGTGTACAGCTAGCACCATTGGTGAAATGAACTGGAAGCTGAAGGGAAAGCCGCGGCATTTTTCGCTGATCCGATCTGGGTTGAACAATACGTTTTTTCACATTACGTAACATATCGTCATAAGCCGTATCCCACAGATTCATCTGCTCTGGCAATGAGTGTTTACGGTCGTAGATGATTTGCATATATTGGCGGTTATCATGTTCATCGACCGGCTGAACCGTTGCCGAGTAACGCCAGCCCTCTCCATCCTGTTTCACATAAACGATGACTGCATCGAGTTTGGCCTCATACCGGTCGGTTTTGACGACCAAAGAGATGATTTTCTGTTCAGCCAAATAAATGGGATAAGGGACATAGAAGGCAATACCTTGTTCAGATACATCCACCGTCTTGGCCTGATAACGCAGATTGTTGGCTTGGTCGTGAATCGTGACATCTTCCTCCGCCCGAATCCGTTCTGTCTCCCGATACGCACGGCGGCCGATCATGAAGAACAGGGCGTAACATAGTGCGATCATGTTATGAATCAGCCAGAAAATAATGATACTGCTGAAGAACAGCGCAATGCCGTACTTGCCATTGACATACCGAATCACGGCTGCAATGGAAAGCAACAGCAGGAAGATATGCGGAAGTGCATATAACAGAGCAGACATCCATTGTCGACCGCTCGCTCTGCTTTTGTTGGTAACTTTGAACTCTTTCTCACGAATACCCAATGTCTCCAGGAGAACCGGCCAGATCAGATAAGGCATAAATATGGTATCGATAACCTGACTCCAGCGCTGATTCCGAATATTGCTGGACAGATATCGCATGGATACACTATAGAAGAAATAAGATGGAAGCCAGAATATTAAGATTTGCCAGAAGGTTGTATTCACAATCTGGAAGTCGAACAACGCAAACAAAATAGGTGCCAAAATGAAAATCAAGCGGTTAAAGAAGGACCACCAGTATAAGAAACTGCTTAAGTAGGTCACTCTCGTCCAGAAAGGGAGCTTGCCAGATAAAGGTGCACGCGTATTCTGCAGGCTCTGAATGATACCCCGTGCCCAACGAATTCGTTGCTTAATCATGCTCTTCACTGTTGTTGTTGTCTGCCCGGCAGCTTGAACCTCTTGAGTCGCATAGGTAATATAACCTTCCTGCTGCAAGCGGATGCTTGTCTCAAAGTCCTCGGTGATTGTATTGAGCGGAAAACCTCCGATGTCTTCCATACCCTGCCGGGAAATGATCGTATTACTTCCTGTATATGCTACCGCATTGGAGGCATTACGTAGGATGTTTACTTCTCTGGAGAAGAAATCCTGTTCATTAGGGATGCCTTGCTCTGCATACAGGTTAAACTGGAAGAGATCCGGATTGTAGAAGCTCTGCGGGGTCTGTACCAGACCAAGCTTGAACTTAGGGTCCATTTCATCCTCTCGGCGAAGACGCCATTCCCCGTTCTCCTTAATAAACGTAGAGAGCAGGAAATAGGGTACCGTTTTCATCAGGAAGGTGTGCTGTGGAATCATATCTGCATCAAACGTTGCAATGAGCGGAGACGAACTTTTGCTTAGAGCATTGTTCAGATTACCTGATTTGGCATGCTTATTGCCGGGGAACCCCAGATATCCCACGCCAAACTGTCTGGCAAGCTCCTCCACCTCTGGTCTTGCTCCATCGTCACAGAGATAAATATGAACCTTCTGTTTGTCCGGATAATCCATGAATGTACAGGCATTAACGGTTTTATATAACAGATCTACAGGCTCATTATGGGTAGCGATAAATACATCCACATCCGGATAATAATCCGGCGGAACGATTGGAAAGTCGAGCTGTGTACGTTCTTTTTGCATCTTTTGAAAGAATAATTCAAAGGTTGTCAGTACGGTGACCGTTTCAGCAACAATCAACAGCATACCAAAAATGACGTTCAGAACGCCCTCACCCCATGGCAACGTAAAGAACGTACGCCACACCAAATAAATCGACATCAGGATCATCGTGATGACAAAAAAGATATTCTGCCTTTTTTCGTTTTGCACTATAACTGCTTCCTCCTTGCTGCAAATACCCATCTTCGCTGCAATTGGAAACTGAGCAGGAACAGCAAGGCATCACAGACGAATTTCGCCAATTTCTCATCTACGAAGAGAACGGTATGGAATATATATACGCCGGTACTGGATAGCAAGATCACCACTCCGCATAACGTCAGATAGCGCCATAGACTTCCCTGGCTATCCTCTTTGCGGAATACAAAGTGTCTGTTCAGTACGTAGTTGACTACAATGGAAATAATTCTGGCAATCACCGTTGCGAGTAGAATTCTTAGATAGTGCTGCTCACCCAACACAGGCCGCAACGCGTCGATCAAAAACCAGGCAATGCCCAAATCAACAACAGAACTAGCTACAGAGGAAGAGATAAAGCGGAAGAAATTCGAGAACAATACACCCATGACCCGTGCACTATCCTGAACTGCTTTAAAATGTGTTCCTGCATTGCCATTCTCATAAATGACTTGAATCGGCATGGTATGAATCGGAATGCCCGATTGAATACAAGAAATAAGCATCTGCAGTTCATATTCGAATCGAGTCCCGCGAACATCCTGCATAAACGCAAGTAGCCCGGGACCGAAGGCACGGAGGCCGGTCTGGGTATCTGATAACTTTTTTCCATATAACATAGCAAAGATAAAGGAGGTCATCCGATTGCCTAACAGGGACTTTGGCGGTATGTTCCCCTCACTGAAGTTCCTTACCCCGAGCACCAACGAATCTGGATGAAGCCTTGCTTCTTGGGCTATACGGTAGACATCCTCAGCCGCGTGCTGTCCGTCTGAATCAGCGGTTACAACGAAGGAAGATGCATCGAATTGCTGAGCAATATACTGAAATCCGGTCTTAAGTGCCGCACCCTTCCCCTGATTTTCCGCATGTGTTAGCAGAGCACAACCATTCTCACGAAGCTCCTCGAAAATCGACTGGTAGGCCTCACCCGATCCGTCGTCCACAATAACAATATTGGTCAAGCCATACTCTCGCAATTGCCGTACATAGGTTGGAAGTCTCTCATCCGGTTCAAGTGATGGAATGAGGATGATCGCTTCGCCGTTTTGTTTACCTATAATCATCCTGATAAGCCTCAATTCGACATATTTCAACATTTTTTTTGAATATTGTGAGTATAACATCGAAAAGGCATACAGTAAACGAATAATCTGTATATATATTGGTAAAAAAGTCGCGCTTTTTATAAGCTAATTTATAGGTAAAAAGCACTAGTATAAGGTTAATCTAGCACTGCTCGAACAATTGCACATTTGGCTCTTGTTTCAGTACATGTACCAGCACGGCATGCAGTTGTCCACGGTTGTGATAGAGGTGTACCTTCGTATCCAGAAGCCACTCGAAGCGTGAATGAACGCCTCCCCAGAATGCAGTCATTTCTCGCAAAAGTTCATCTTCTGTCTCCATCGACCGATTGGACATGCATCGACTTACAAATCTGGACGAATGGCCACTTATGCGGATCACGAATTTGAATTAGAATTACCGTAGACGATTGAAAAAGGCTGTGATTCCAATGTTATTCGAAAGAGACAAATGGTTGCAGTATGGCATTCTGCGCGATGAGCCCTCTCTCGCTGAACGTTTGCCAGAAACACAGTTGCTTGAGAAGGATACGCTAACGAAGATGCTTCTTCAGTATCCCAGCGTTGTACTGAAACCTCGTAATGGCAGTTACGGAAGGGGTATCCTGTTCATTAAACGAAGCGGTGCAAAGGCTTATCGTATTCAAAATGAAAATAACACAGTCACCATGAGAGACAACGAGCAGTTACTCGAATGGTTCGAACAAACAATCAAAAGTGATGAATATATTGTCCAAAAGCGTCTGCAGCTTGCTCAAATCAAACACAGACCGTTCGACATTCGGATCATGGTTCAGCGCAAAAAGGGTTCCTCGTCCACTTGGAACGTGACCGGTTCCTATGCTAAAGTCGCAGCGCAAGGATACCAAGTCACCAATGTGAATAACCGCCCCATTCCAGTTCTTAAAGCACTGAGACTATCTCGAATTGGAGATCGGCGCTTACTTGTCAGAGCGGAACAAGTTTCACGATTAGCTGCCAAACGATTGGGAGAGCATTACCCTATGCTTAGACAAGTCGGGTTCGATATAGCCATCGACAAGAAACGGCGAATTTGGATTATCGAAGGCAATTATCAACCAGCCTTACGGCCTTTCCGACTTTTGAAAGATTCCTCGATGCACCGCAGAATATTATGGTACAAAGAACATTAAAGCAAAAGAAGACGACCAGCCTTTTACTCATGGCCAGTCGTCTCTTCCTGTTTAGTACCTGTTCTTGATATTAACCCTCTTCGGTTATTTCCGGCATTTTCTAATCGCACTTGTAACACGTGTCACTCGGAACTGATTTACCCCTACCTGTATAATGGCGAACTGGCTGTACGAAGTACCAGAAGAGGTATACGGTTCAGCCTCAATATTTCCACTCGGTGTTCTAACCGTTGCTGTGATTCTAGTTACCAAGCAGACTCCACGGCTTGAAGCTCTCCAAGTCTCGTCACGCTGAACACTATATCTATCGTTGCTACAAAAAATGGATGCATACTCCACTACTCCACTCGCATTAAACGAAGTCGAGTTATAGATCTGAACAGGGTCATAACCACTAGGTGCTCCAGGTCTTCTATTTCCCATTCTCAAAACCTCCTTTTTATTGATAATCTATTAGATGCAGTTAAATAGTTTTGGTGAGGTATAAATGTGGACAAGGCAGAAAAAGTGTGTTTGTACAGTGGTAGGGGGGAACTGGTAGCTTGATGTCAAAACTCAAGCACGAAAAAAAACCACCCTTTACTGTACAAAGGTGGTTCGAAAATTATAGTCCTATTATCATAATCATCTTATTCAGCCAATTGAGTCGAAACGGTACATTATAGACGGTCAAAACTCTCCAAATTGCAGATGCTTCTATTCTGCTGCCTCCGCCAACCATGCTTGCATAGCCGGAGATTCCGCCCGATTCAAACGTAAGGCAATTTCGGTATTGATCTCATCTGGTGGCATGACTTCAACAAGGACACATACGGACTCTCGCGGTTGATTTAAGGCAAATACGCCTTCATCATCGAGCATTTTTATCGCCAGCTCCATGGCGTTCAGCCTCACATCCAACTCCCGATTCCAATCATCATACTCCAGATCCGCAATGAAAGGACGCTCGTTATATCGTTGTTTGACATCGTCAAAGTGATCATCCTGAAAACAACAATAGGGCGAATCCGCATACGACCATTTGATGAGATCCGCAATCGTGGAGACCGGCGTATCACTTTCCTCTGCTTGCCTAGCCGACTCCAACGCCAAAGCTTCCCACGACCAGGCAGAGATGCTTGGCGCATGTCCTTCGCCAGTAGTGTATAGCGTACAATAATAGTAACGTTCACCATTTTCAAAAAGGGTGCAAAAAGACGTTCTGGCGGCAGCAGCGATCTCTATGGCCAGTGTCTCTATTTCTTGCAGTGGCTTCATGATTGGAGTCCCCTCTCCATTTGTTTATCATTTGCCCCTTCGATATGAATTGGCTATTTGGACTAGATACCAGACACCCGCACCCACAAGGATAGCAAACACCAGATTGATGCAGCCGAACACGATGAGTGACTTTGCTTGGCCTGGACCGATCCGAAAAGCGGTAGCTAGCTGGAAGACAGCCGGTAGCAAAAATGCCAGCCAGGAGATGGTTATAAGCTTTTCTGTTCTGAAACTCCACCATACTGCTGAACATGAGGCAACTAGCAGTACCCAGGTACAGATAAGCTTTAGGGCGAACATCATTTCGTCCCCCTCCTATTTACCATGAATCACAAGCCCATATTTACCGGATATCCACGATTGGCTCAAGTCGTGCATTGCATCATAGCTTATACGCACAGAGGGCTTCTGTTCCTTCATCGCATCTGCATCATGGGCTGAGAAGCGAAGGGGTTTGGTCATTTTTTTGATCAAGTCTCTTATTTCATCGAAAAACGCATAGGTTAGCGGCTTATGGTCCCGGATATCCTCATATATATAGTACTTTCCTTTTTCATCTTCCAAATTAACTTGAAAACCTTTCGGAAATGAAAGCAAGATACACGGCAGTTCATCCTCTGCCCATTGTCCGTGATATGGAAAAGAAACCTCTTCATTTCTCACAAAAAATCCTGAACTTTCTTGATCTGATGCAATCGAAATAGAGTAAACAAAGAAGGGATGGATGTCATCTCTCTTTTCTCCTGCCACAAAATACTGATAGAACGTCTGATACCCCTCGTACACCTGTCTATAATCATGTTCTGTTCGGGTAGCATTGGTACGATAGAATTGCGCTTGCCGATGCTCCAAAAGCTGCAAAAGGCTTTTAAACTCTTCAGGGGTGATGAAGAATCTCAGTTTATAGAATCCGCTATTCTTTAATTTGTCCATTTCTTTTCGCTCACCGCCCTGTTTAGAAATGTTATGCCAATGACCTTAGCGGTTCAGGTTTACTCACCGCTCTTCCTCATCTCTATCTCTATCTCTATATTGAGCGTTAATTCATCCGCATCCATTCTTATATATCAACTATATATGTATCTTATTTCCATTATAGTGATTACCTTTCCTGAGTCTACCTACTTTACACCTGAATTTTGCGAATGGACTTTGAAAGGGTAGCGAAATGTCAGGATTAATTGCGCCTGTATGCGAGCCAAAGCATACGTGAGGTGAATTCCAGACTACCCGACTTGTAAGGATGGGAGCACTCAAACATCTCGTAATCAGCACAAATTAGCCGTACGGGATGATCACCCGTACGGCTAATTTTGACTTATTCAGCTTTGCGAATTCGGAATTGTTAAGGTTTAACTACAGAGAGAAGAGACTCATTCCCCTCAGAGATGACCGTCACATCTGGTGCAAACGTTGCATCACTTACATGTAACGTTTCACCAAGTTCCATAGCACTAATGTCAAATTCAATCGACGTTGGCAAGTGTCTCGGCAATGCCTCCACTTCAATAGAAGATAATTGAACTTGCACAACTCCGCCCTGTTTTGTCCCAATCGGCGTGCCGTTGAACTTGACAGGAATTTTAGTGCGCATGATCTCATTGGTCTGCACCTGTTGAAAATCCACATGAATCAAATCGCGTGTAACCGAATCCCGTTGAAGGTCTTCCAATAATACGGTCAATGAGCCTTTCTCTTCAAACTGCAATTCAATAAAACCAGACGCTCCATGCTTCAACCATTTTTGAAATTCTATTGTTGGAATATGAATCATCTCATTCTCCGTATTTCTGCCAAAAACAATACCTGGCAAACGCCCGGATTTACGTAGATCCTTAAGTCGAGAAGAATTTAATGGAATGCGGGTCTCCGCCTGAAAACTAGTAGTCATGCTATGTTCGCTCCTCTTTATTAAATGATATTTTCACATTTTTAATACTCATCCAACCATCCCCTGTTGGGGCTAAAGAGAGAAACATAGCATCACCACCTCCATATACGATCCAATTGATTTTAAAATACATTTAATGTAAGCTCCCATAATATACATGAAGGCACTCTACTCCGAAGAGTAGAATGCCTATGGGATGCCTCCACCCTATCATAGAAACATCCTTTTGTCGATATAACCCCATAATATGATCAAAAGTGTCTCCATCCTGTCCGCATCGTTATCAGCATAGAGACCACCCAACGTGGAGTGGCCTTCATGTCCTCATCTCTAATTTATATATCCTTAATACTCGTTGGATTCGTCAGAATTTATCGATCTTGTACCAGAATATCGGGAGTGGAAACCACCCAACGGGCGCAGCAACTGCCATATAACGGCCATGTTGTGTAAGTAGAAGCGCCTGAGCCTGCTGCTTATCAAGGACAACGGCATCGGTCTTAGCAGATCGCTCGACAGTCACACCACTCGCATCCACTCGCGCAGTAATCGGCTGACCGTCCATAACTGCTGAGAATTCTCCCTCCACTATCCCTGTGGTTTTGAATTTGAGTGTCAGATATGCCTCCAATACATTGGCAAAGTCCAAAATATGATACATATCCGATGTCTCAATAACATAGTCTTCCGCAATGTTGCCAAGTGTCGTATTCAGCGGAATGTCATATTCCGGCGTAAATATAGATATACGATCCGATCTGCTATGTACCATATAAGCCTTAATCGTCCGCGAAATATCTACCTCATTTTCCAACGCAAATTCAGATATCTCATCGCCTGTTTCATTTACAATTAGATACCCGATCAGTTTACCTTGATCCAGAACGCCCAGCGCCTTTTGATGGAGGCTGCTGAAAATAAGCGGCAATTGCTGCACTGTACGTTCAACATAAGCAAGCCGCGAGGTGTTGATGCTAAGTGCAAAGGACTTTGCTCCCTCAATCTCGAAGAACGACCTGAAGGATATTCCTGTGTCGTTCACATGTTTTAAGCCATGGCGCACATTGGCCTCTCCCACAATATACTTAAGCTTTACACCACCAAGCGTGAAGCCAAAATACTCATATCTCTGCCGCTGACCATATAATACAACCATATCACACATATTGCGCAGTTCCTCAAGCCACATGTCCATGAGCACCTTCATATGTCCTTCGCCACGTGCCCGTGGGTGGACCGATACAGTACCCAAATAGCCGGTTCGCAGGGTATAGCCACATACCGTCAGAGGCTCTGGAAAAACAGCTACCTGCGCGCGCAGCCTGCCTTCCTCATCTACAGCAACCTTATGCATGGCAGAAGAATCTACGTTCTTCCCATACCCTTTGGGCATCAAGGTTTCAAAATCCAAGTGAAAAGCATAGTTGGCTAAATCGATACATTCTTCACGCTCATCTGGAGTTGCCACTCTGTATTCAGTCATTTGCCCTATCCCTTCAACATCAATATTGATAAACAGCCTTCCAAAACATAATTCTAGGAGCATATTCAATATCCTGCCCAGCAGCGTAGAAGAGGTCGACCACATGTAAGCATGAAAAAAACACATCCTTAATTGGGATATAGACTTCTCCCAATCGGATGTGTTTTCCTGTTCTCATATAAAGTTTGAATAAGTTCTATATTATGAAGCTTTTGCTGCAACAGCTTTTTCAATTAATGCTTTTGCATCGTTAGTAGTCAGACCTTGTTTAGGTTGAAGTGATTTTTTATCTGTTCCAGCAAAAATACCTTTGTCAATCAATTTTGCCATAGGTTTAATTGCATAAGCAGACACGGATTTACCATCTTCAAAACTAGCAATAATCGTAGCAGCGTCTTTATCAGTCGCTTGATCTTTTACCAATTTAGCAAGAATCGTAGCAGCTTCTTCACGCGTGATATCCCGATCAGGATAGAAGTTTCCACCATACCCTTGAATAAATCCAGCATGCGTAGCTTCAGCAATCGCATCTGCATATGCAGCATTAGCCGCAACATCCTTGAATGCAGGTGCTGTCGCTACTTCGTTAAGTTTCAACATGTCGACCAGAGCACTTACAAATTCAGCACGAGAAATGACTTCTGTAGATACAGGTGTTTCTGTTGGCTCAGTAGATGCAGCCAGGTTTGTGATACGTCCTTCATTTTTAGCTTCGATGCTACCGCCTTTATACGTATCTACGATGTACTGGTAGAATACATCCAGATCGATAGGACCTGCCAAGGATGATTTAGCATCCACCAGCACTTTATAGTTATCTCCACCTGCAGCCATAAAGTTGTTAACTACAGCAGTATATGTTTTTGCAGGATCAATAGGTGTACCATCTTCAAGACTAAGACCAGTAACACGTTCTGCGACCGGCTTATTGAAATCTGCAGTGTATTTTAAACCAGAGATTTGAAGTGTTTTGGTATTAGGTGTACCGTCAGCGTTGGTACCCCATTGTTGTTGCAACAAAGTTTTAATTTGTTCGCCAGTCAGTTCCAGCTTCACTAGAGTGTTACCAAACGGTTGGATTTTGGCAAGATCAGCAAAGGTCACATCGCCTTGTGGCAGATCCGCACGAATACCGCCTGGATTCATAAATGCAAAGTCAGCAGCACTTGCCTTATCCCCAAAGTCTGCTTCACGCATTGAATCTGCAATGAGGTTTCCTAGAGGGGCTTCGTTATTATAAGCATCTGTACGGGTAACAGAACCATCCGTTGTACCTACTGGCTTCGTCAGCTCAGGATGCTTGTCCAATGATTTTTTAATAATAGCTAAAGATTCAGGGTCTTCTTTTACACCCTCTTGGAAAGTCGTTGTAACAGTCGCTGATTTTTCAGTTACATCCCCGGTAGCAGGGTCAATCATCAACTTGATATCTTCAAACGCCGTACCATAGGAATAAGCTTGAACGATCAACTTTCCATTCACTTCACCGTTAGCCAATGCATGATTGTCACCTGCAACGATAACGTCAACAGGGGAATCCGCCGGTAAAGCTTTTGCCAGATCAGCTGCTTCTCCAGTAGTTACGCCTTCTTTGGTTGTTGCTGGATCATGTGCCAAAACAATGATCGTTTCTACGCCTTGGTCTTGCAATTCTTTAGCATATTTATTAACGGCTTCCACTTCTTCTTCTGGGCTTAAGAAACGTACGCCAGCTGTCCCAGATGGAGATACTTTGGCAGGTGTGGATTTCGTGACTAGTCCGATAAATCCAATTTTGACTCCGCCCACTTCTTTAATCACATACGGCTTAATCAATGTTTTTCCTGTGGCAGTTTCAATCACGTTTGCATTGACGTAATCAAATTTTGCACCGGCATGCGTTACTTTTCCTTCTTTTGGATCAAGGCCACCAAAGATCTGTGCCTTTAAAGCAGCGACACCTTGGTCAAATTCATGATTACCCAAGGAGCCTACATCAAAGCCCATCATATTCATCCATTCCATGGTAGGCTCGTCACGATCCAAAGATGAGGCTGGAGCAGATGCACCAACAGAGTCTCCATTATGGAAGAGTAGGGAGTGTTCATATTTGGCTTGAGCTTCTTTCAGATAGGTTGCTAGAATTGGAGCCGTTCCTGCCTTCTTATCACCCACGATTGATGTGGTATCTAACTGGCCGTGGAAATCATTAATTCCAATCAAGTGTACTTCTACATCGTTACCTGCGGCAGAGACAGAACCTGCTGCGCCCAACAGTTGCGTGAGTAATAGTGCAGCGGTAGCTACACGCAGTGTGCTTTTACCCAAAACTTTTTTCCAAAACATGAATGAAAAAACCCCTCTCCAATTTTAGATCCTGAGATATTTTACCATAGTTCAATTCATAAAAATCATAAAATATATAAAATGTATGTAAAAATTTTGGGAGATTTATAGAGGAGATGCATAGTTACTACTAGCTAAAAATAAAGACACCCTACAGGGTGCCTTTATTTCCTTCATATAATTGCTCAGAACACTCAACTGCAAGAGTATCTTTCACCCCAATTTCCTCTCTATAGAGGTAGAGATGTTTCTCTGTTAATTACTATTCTGCTTTGGTTTTATCTAACATGTTCATCAATATAACAACAGCCTCTGCTCTAGTGGTTGGTGATTTAGGTTTAAAATCGTTGTTACCCATACCTTCGACAAGGCCAAGTTCCTTCAGAGCTGCCACAGAGGTTTTTGCCCAAACAGGAATAGATTTCTCATCTGAAAAAGACGTTGCATCATTTCCTATAGTAGATACCTTGAGCGCATTCGCAACCATCACTATCATTTCGGCACGTGTTATATTGGCGTTTGGCCGGAACGTGTCATCTGGATAACCGCTAAGAATGCCTTCTTGCACTGCTTGCGAGACTGCCATTTTGGCCCAAGCTCCAATTTCGTTTTGATCTGAGAATACCAGTTCCACTCCAGCTTTTTGTGAATTCAACGCACTCATCAGCATGACTGAGAACTCGGCACGTGTGACGTTTTTCCCCGGATTGAACGTTCCATCCGGATAACCGGTAATCATACCGCTGCTTAAAGCTTGTTTAATTCTTGCTTCAGCCCAGTGTCCCGAGATATCGCCAAAACCAGGTTCCATCGTGGGTTCAACCGGATTATTCAAGACCGGCTTTCCGCTGATTTTATCTACAACAAGGACTGCATACTTCGTAAAGTGATTAACCTCGACTATGATTTGGTTCCCTTTTATAATACCTCCGTCCACTTTCTCCCATGCCTTATTCACTTCATCATAATAAAATACAGCTGCCGAATGATGACTCTCAAGACCTGATGAATCAAATGTAAATGTCATTTTTACCGGCTTGAGAAAGTTCTCTGTGAAATTCTTCAGAAGCTCAAATACCGGGCTGGCCAGAATCTCTTTATTTCTTAGCAGAGTTTCGGTATCAGATACTTTATCAATCGACAAAGTCAGTTCTTGAGGTGATCCTCCGGCTGGAATTGAGATTTGAATCTCCTTGCCCAAGCTAACAACGCCTGACTTACCCATCGGAACGGTTATTTTACCCGTTGTTGAAGTGACTGTATTGTCTATCGGAGCCATTGGTGCAGAAGGACTACTCGGACTTGTTGTTTGTACTGGCTGTACAGTGAAGACGGAATACGGATTGGACTCCGTTATACCCTGTCCTGCATTACCGGCTCCATTGGACACTCCATTATTCTGAAGGGTGATAACATTGAACGATTTGCTCACGTTCGCTTGAGGTGTTAACGTTGCTGTCCACGTCACACCCCCATCGGATGATTGAACAGCACTCAGTGTACCATTCGCAACCGTCAGATCCGCATTATCAAAACCCGACACAGCCTCTGAGAATGTGATCGTTACCACTGATGTTTTGCCACTGGTCAGCGTTGTATCAGCTACAACAATCGTTGCCGTTGGTTGGACAGTATAGACCGCATAATTATTCGAATCCGTCGTACCCGTGCCGGCATTGCCTGCAACATCATTGATGCCTGTATTATTAAGTGTAATGTTATTCGTTCCATTCGTGATACCGACAGTCGGCGTCAATATCGCGGTCCATGTAATGCCTCCATCGGAAGAACTAACGGCACCTAGCGTACCGTTTGCAACGGTCAGATCATCACTGGTAAAGCCTGTTACTGCTTCGGAAAACGTGAAGGTGACCTCTGATGTCTTCCCGACGGTAAGTGCAGCATCGGCTACGACAATCATTGCTGTGGGCCTTACTGTATCGATTGCGAAGTTATTTGAGTCTGTTGTTCCTATGCCTTCATTGCCGCCTTGATTCATCACACCCATATTGTCGAGTGTAATCTTGTTGATTGCAGCAGTCATGCCGACAGTTGGGGTTAGTTCTGCTGTATACGTAATATTGTCATCTGTAGCCAGATTGTGAATTGTTCCATTCGTCACCGCAAGGTCTGCGAGGGTAAAACCTGTCACGGCCTCAGAGAATGTGATCGTTACCTGTGATGTCTTACCAATGGTCAGTGTTGTATCGGCTACAACAATCGTTGCCTTTGGCCGGGCGGTATAGACCTCGTAATTATTCGAGGTGGTTATACCTACACCTACAGTACGGTCTTGATTCATCACACCCCCATTGTTGAGAGTAATGACGTTGGTTGCATCTGTAATGTCGAGGTCAGGTGTGAGAGTTGCGGTCCACGTAATGCCTCCATCAGAAGAGACAGGTGCAGTCAGTGTGCCGTTCGGAACGGTTAAGTCTCCATAATCCAACCCTTGTACCGCTTCCGAGAACGTAAAGGTTACCTTTGATGTACTGCCAATTCTCAGCAGCGTATTATCCATTGTGATTGTTGACGTTGGAGCCGCAGCATACACCTTATCCGATGGTTTTAAGTACAACAGTCCTGTAATGAGAGACAAGACCAGAATGAAGCTCCCTATCCTTTTGCCAAAATTCATATGACCCTCCTCGTATCTTTCCTCTGGATGAAAAAATCATCTAAAACTCTTTTGAAATACTTCAAATTCAATCTAATCAATCATTCGACACATTCGTCCAAATTCCTATATCCACAAATAAAAATAAATCGTTTGCCACAACTGAACTACTAACTGTAAGTCGAGAGTGAGACTAGTTAAAAGTATTCATTTATGCCTTCCACTATCGAACAGATAGATGTTAATAGAAAATTATGTATTTTATCTTTTTAGTTGATATAATGGTATAAAAAGTCATATTCGTTTTTTGTCAAATGTATGGGCAGTTATAATAGCAACCTTCCACGGACCTCAAACCCCTCAACTCTAGTTAACACATATCCATTTACATACGATCTATTCAGCAATTTATTGTCTATTAAAGGAGGTGACCCCGGAGAGCATTGTATATCGATTTTCCCTATAACTACCACTGGGGGATGTGTTGATTGCTCTTTCACCACTCCTAACCGAACGCTGCGCAGATATACGCAATAATTATAAAGACTTGTAGTTCTATGCATTTAGCTTCAACCATTAAAAAAACATAGGAGCGTGTCCAATGAACAGACAACTTTTCCCCAGATCTTTTCGAATTCTTATGGCTTGCTTGTTGATTCTTGCATTTGCCGTACCAGCGACGGCTTCTGCTGGCTATCTCGGAGATAAGCTCACGATCGGACAAAACATGGCAAAGGGTGACTATTTAACCTCCCAAGATGGTAGATTTTCAGCCATTTGGCAGAATGACGGGAACTTCGTTATCTATCAAAACGGTTCTTCTCTTTGGAGTAGCGGTACCAGTAACAGTGGGGCTCTTTCGTTCAAGTTTGAACCACAATACGGGAAACCCGTCATGTATAAATACGGCATGAAGTATCAAGATGTTTACCAATATGGTTATCGTTTTGGTTTTAATCCGGCTACAGGTAAATTCGAATATTACACCGGTTGGGGATGGGATAAAGTTTTGGTGATCGATACTTCTGTACAGGTAGCTGCTTGGTCTCCCAATACCACCTCATGGATTCCAGGTCATCACGGAAGCAGCTTACCAACTAACACAACAGGTGATACACTGGTCATGCAAAGTGATGGGAATTTAGTTCTCTATAACACAACCCTGACCAATGATTATTATCCGAACAGTTGGATTCCTGTCTGGGCTTCCAATACGGGTGGGCGCTAAAATTAGAGGTAGAGCCGCATGGTGCGCGGCTCTTTTTTGTTTTCCAAGGAAGTTGATAGATTGCTGATGTGTAGCAATGGATATCTACATACAAGAAACTTTAACAAGTATTTATCGTAGTAAATAGAATAATTAACATATACAGGATGTGATTGTTTGACAGGAATTATAGGTGTTGTAGTCTTAATCATAGGAATAATTACGGCGATTTGGCCTTACTTTGCTTGGTATGTTCGACTGGGATGGAAGTTTAAAGATGCGGAGCCAAGTGATTTAGCATTAAATGCTGGACGGATCTCAGGTATTGTCTTAGTGATAGTCGGTTTTATACTGATCGTTTCAAGTTGCTCCACAGGAAGAGGAGCGGACAGCAAATGGGCGGAACAATTTAAAGAGAAACTGAATGCAGGGCAAGTAAAAGAAATCAGTATTGGCATGATTAATCCCACCATATTAACCGAGGAAGAAAAAAATACGGTTATCCAAATGATACAAGATGCAGAACTTAGACCTTTTGATGCAGGTGATGCTTTTGGATCGAACAATGCTGGAAAAATTACATTTATAGATGAAACGAGCCTAGACATCGTTATTTTCGGACCATCTGGAGGAATCGAATTGCATCCGAAGTTTACCGAGACGGAATTTGAGATAATGAGCGAAGAGTTAAAAAATTGGTTTCACACAAAATATAGCGATTAGTATCGTCATTATAATTAATACTCAAGAACCCCACGTAGGTGAGGTTCTTTTTGCTTAGCAAAGAACAAACAAGGGCTATTTTCCATGACTCCATCAACCGCAGTAAGATAAGCTTATTTTCATATATTGACAAATAAATGTGTTAGACTACTTAAAGAAGAATTGCCGATCTATACTAAAGAACGCTACACAACTGGATGCAGGCAAGTATTACGATAAACGTAGGTTAGAAAGGAAGCCCCATGAATAGTTCCTTGAAGCAACGAATGAAATCATTATTAGCACCAGTGTTTTCCGGTGGAATCATAACCATTCTGATATTTTATCTAGATTACTTTCAATTCGAACTTGTTGAAAAATTTCTGCTGTTTGCGGCTTTCGTTATTGTGCCTCTTGTGATTTTACTTTTGGACCATGACGCGAAGAATACATATCAACGAATGATGTATGCCGCTATGAAATGGCTTCAATTTCCCGCTGCGCTTCTTACTCTAGCTTCGGTAATGAGTAGTAAGATGTGGGGGTTAGAAAGTACGGCAATCCCAGGAATTCTGTCCCTTGGGTGGCTACTGTTCACACTGCTGCTTGGCATCTATGGCTTGACCACTATTGTGATCGTTAAAGGAAAAGCAGCGGAAATAGCAATTGGTGCGGGGCTCGTTTATTTTTTCATCGGAGGCATTTGGTTTACCTTATATCAATATCAATTGAACCTCTTTCAAGCTAATCCTGCAACGCACGCGTTAAGCTCGGTTCACTTTCATTTCTCATCTGCAATCGTTCCAATTTTCATTGGTGAACTGGGACGCATCATGATGAAGAAAAGCTGGTATCCCTGGGTTGTTGCCATCGATATCATCGGACCCATCTTGATTGCGATTGGTATGATTTTCTCCAAGCCGATTGAATACATTGGTGTCGCTTTGTTCGCCTGTAATATTGTGGTTTACACCGCTTATCTCCTTACTTACTTGAGGAAAAACGCTTTGGATATTAAGGCAACCATCTTTTTAGGCCTTTCTTGCCTAGCCTTTTACACGGTGGTTGTCATTTCCATCTTCTATCCGTTACTGAAAAATATGTACTCATTAACCATACGCGATTTCATTCCCATTTACGGAGCTCTGCATGCGTTTGGTTTTGTCTTGTGTGGACTGATTGGTTGGGTGTTCATGGTAGACTTCGTTAAAGGAAAAGGCTAACCAATCGGCTTCATAGGAGTAGTTTAGTCAGGTTCGTGCTATAATAGTGTTTAATAACATTCATCATTCTGCCGAGATGGCGATGATTAAGGAGATTGAATTTTGACGAACAACCATGAAGTTGGAGCAGTGAACGAACTACCGGAGAACTTTGAAGAGCTCAAACGAGCGGCTAACCGGACGTCAAGCTGGAGAGACAGACTGAATGCGGTGAACGAATTGGGAAACTGGGATACAGCCCCTACCATTAAGTTACTTCAGCATGTTTTGAAAAATGATCAAGTGTTCCAGGTGCGTGAAGCCGCATATCACAAGCTGAAACAGTTGGATGAAGATGTACAAATGCCTGCCAAAAACAAAGGCGAGCTGTTTAAAGGTACTAACAAAATTTTGCTGCGGATCAAAAAAAGCCTTCCTGAAGGTCATACATTTGAGGAATTTAAGGAAAAACTGCAAAAGACACGTCTTGATCTCTATGATACTTACGAGGGCGACAAAGATGCTGAGTTCGACGCCTGGCTCCATGGAATTTGGGAGACACTAGGTAGAAGATAGCCGCCGTTCACCGTAAAATAGCTGAATACAAAGCCACTCCAAAAAATGGAGTGGCTTCTTTATTTCTTATTATTTTGATTGTCACCAGATTTCATCTCACTCTTTAGCACTTTGAAATAGCCTACATTTAATTTCACATGTACATTCCTCGTACGATGTCAAAGTTGTGTGCTATAAGATTTATTCTGGTATATAAGGAAGATCCAGTGTCTTCGGAACGTTGATGACATGTTTTTCTGTATAAGTGCGGATACCTTCGGCGCCGTATTCACGGCCAATACCAGATTGCTTAAAGCCACCGAAAGGGAACCGAACGTCAAGACCTTGAACAGCAGCTGTATTAATCATGGTCGTTCCCGCTTCGAGTTGGCGTGCGACGGAGATGGCATCCTCTTCTTTGCCCCACACAGAACTCGTCAATCCATATATGCTTTCATTGTGTAGATGAATAACCTGCTCTTCATCGTCAAATGGCAGAATCGGAACCGTAGGGCCAAACTGTTCCTCTACTACAATCGGATCATGAACATCGCAACCCAAAACCAGCGTAGGTTGTAGGTAGTAACCTTGGTCAAACAGCTTCTGATCCAGAATTTGCCCGAGAGGGATGACCTTAGCCCCGCGCTTTTGCGCATCTTCAACCAAACCAAGCACGTAATCTTTCTGCTTCAGGTTATTAACCGGACCTATCGTTGTATTTGAATCAAATGGATCACCAATTCGAATCCAGCGATTAGCCGCCTCTATATATTTTTCCACAAACTCATCATAAATAGAACGGTGTACATACACACGTTTGGCGATCATACAGATCTGTCCTGTTGTCAAAAAATTAGAAATGACAATCCGGCGCATGGCTCGCTCATCATGTACATCAAAGCTTTCCAAGAAGATCGCCGCATCATTGCCGCCAAGCTCAAGTGTCATATCCTTAATCGTTTCCGAAGCTGCTTTGATAATATGCTTAGCTGTTGCGGTTCCACCTGTAAAGGCGATTTTAGTAACCAAAGGATTACTAGTCAGTTCAACGCCCACATCCGCATCACCATGAACCACATTGATAACACCAGCCGGGAACTCACTCGCAATAATCTCTGCTACCTTCGCTGCCGCCAGTGGTGCAAATGGGCTTGGTTTAAGCACAATCGTGTTGCCTGCAAGTAAGGCAGGAGCAATCTTAATGGTAGATAAAGCAATGGGATAGTTCCATGGACTAATCGCTGCCACCACACCAATTGGATCATAAGTAAGAATTGTTTTACCATTCTCATGCTCTTTGATCTCTTCCTGTAGAGCCGATCTGGCTTCATTACAAGCAAACTCCATCCACATTAACGAAACATAAATTTCACCGTGTGCATCATACAGGGGCTTGCCATGTTCTCTAGACAGCAAATGCACAATTTCATTCTCAGTAGCTCTAATCTTCTCTATTGCCTTGCGCATCCGAGTAATGCGTTCATCAATGGAGGTCTGCTTCCATGTTTTAAAAGCTACTGCCGCTGCTTCAATCGCTTCAACGGCTTGTTCTTTCGTAGTGACAGGGAAATAGCCTACGATCTCAGCGGGGTTTGTCGGGTTCTCTTTTGCTAACTGCGAAAGGGATTTTACATTTTGACCATTAATCAACGCTTCAACGATAATTGTCTCTTGGTCTGCTTGCGTCGTCATTTTGCATCCCCTCCGTTATTTAGATGGATTAATTCCAAACTTCTTCTGCAATTTCCTTCACATAACGAAGTTTACGCCATTGTTGTTCTTCCGTTAAAATATTGCCTTCTTCCGTGGAAGAAAAGCCGCATTGTGGGCTCAAACAAAGTTGCTCAAGTGGTACATAGGTTGCCGCCTCTGCAATCCGAGCTTTAATCTGTTCTTTATCCTCTAACTCGCCTGTTTTCGAAGTAAGTAAACCAAGCACGATTTTCAAATCTTTTCGATTCACATATTGTAAAGGCTCGAAGCCACCTGAGCGCTCATCATCAAATTCCAGGAATAATCCATCTACGTTTAAGCCACCAAAGATAACTTCAGAAGCGTACTCGTAACCACCCGTTGAGAAATAATTTGATTTATAGTTACCACGACAAATATGCATCGTCACAACTAAATCCGCCGGTTTATGAGCCAAAGTTTCGTTAATCATTCGCTGCATCGTTTTCAACTCTTCCGCCGGTTCCAGACCTTTAGCACGTAGCTTATCGTGACCAGCTTCTGAGAATAGGTCTGCCCAAGCTGTATCATCTAATTGCAGGTATCGACATCCTGCATCATAGAAGGCTTGAATGGCTTTTTGATACGCCGCAATCGTATCCTGAAGGAATTGCTCCCGGTCCGTATAGATATTGGCGCCATTTTCCAACCGATATAGAAGCATGTTGGGACTTGGAATGGTCTGTTTCGCCACTGCGTCACCTGCATGCTTTTTCAAAAACTCAAAATCCTCAACAAAGGGATGACTCGAGAAATCAACTTTACCCACAACACGAATCCCGCCCTTGCGAGTCTGCATGTTATGGAATTGAGGTCCATCGATTTCCTCATACAGCTCTACGCCATCCAAGCCGCCCAGAAAATCAAAATGCCACCAGCTTCTACGGAATTCACCATCCGTAACGGCAGACACACCATTCTCCTTCTGCTTTTCAATAATTCGAATAATCTCTTGATCTTCCACAGCTCTTAATTCTTCATATGTGATGTTGCCTGATTTATATTGTTCACGTGACTGACTTAAATCTGCAGGGCGTAGAAAGCTGCCTACATGATCATTACGAAATGGTATCATAACTATTTCTCCTTCTAACTTTTTAGTCTAATGAGTATAGCATGATGAAAAGGAATGCTTGTTATATGAAAAAAGCATGGCTGGTTATAGCTTTTAACAATATCTAAAGTTTCGAAAAACAAAAAAACCACAACCTCATAGGGTAATGATGTGGCTCACCTTATATCAGTATATCTTTAGCCCGACACTTGACTTCCTATCTCTCCCAATACATTTATTTTCTAGTATAATAACGAGATACAACAAACATTTTTAAATAGAAGGAGAGTTGTTATGGAATATCATGTATCCAACCATGGGAATGATCAAGGAAAAGGAACAGCAGATCAACCCCTTCGTACCATATCACGCGCTGCGGCTCATGCCATGGCTGGTGATACCGTTATTGTTCATGCGGGAGTATACAGGGAATGGGTTAACCCGGCGAATGGAGGAACAGCGGAGCATCGAATCGTATATCGATCCGCAGGAGACGGGGAAGTTGTGATTACAGGAGCTGAGCGGATTACCAACTGGAAGTCTGAAGGAGACCATGTTTGGAGCACAGAAGTGCTCAACTCTATCTTTTCCGTTCGTAATCCCTTTGAGGTGGAGCTCAGTGGAGACTGGTTGTTTGACGGGCCTTTCCCGGTTCATCTCGGCGATGTCTATTTGGATGGCAAATCATTATATGAGTGCAATAGTGTTGAAAGCGTTCACAATCCTGAAGTTTGGCCCGAAGCCAAATATCCCAAGGATTCATTGTTAAAATGGTATGCCGAGGTTGGTTCTACGACAACCAAAATCTGGGCCAATTTTGGAGAAAAAGATCCTCGTAAGGAAAATGTAGAAATTAATGTACGTCCTTATTGCTTCTGGCCTGAGAAACCGGGACTCAATTATATCACCGTAAGTGGCTTCACACTTAGTCAAGCCTCTCCTCAATGGGCACCGCCTACCGACTACCAGGAAGGTTTGATTGGACCTCACTGGAGCAAGGGCTGGATTATTGAAAACAATATAATCAGTGAATCCAAATGCGTTGGTATTAGCCTGGGTACCGAGATCGGCACAGGGCACACCAAGTCTTTGGAGAAGCATAGTAAAGGTGGTACTCAACGCGAGCAGGAGGTTATTTTACAAGCATTACGCTCCGGCTGGCATAAAGATAACATCGGCAGTCACACAGTTCGAGGTAATGTGATTCATGATTGTGAACAGGCTGGTATTGTGGGTCATATGGGAGCAGCCTTCAGCCGCATATATCAGAACCGTATTTATAATATTCACCACAAACGACTCAGACACGGTGCCGAAGTAGCGGGAATTAAACTGCATGCTTCACTGGATACCCAAATTGGCGAAAATATAATGTATAGCTGTTACCGTGCGCTTTGGCTGGACTGGCAGGCACAGGGCACTCGCATCAGCCGTAATGTATTTTTTGACAATCTTTCGGAAGACCTCTTCGTTGAGGTTTGCCATGGTCCGTATATGGTCGATCACAATCTATTTCTCTCTCCGATGAATTTCAGAAATATGGCTCAGGGCGGGGCATTTGCTCATAATTTGTTTGCAGGCCGATTTGTAGTTCGTTCCGAAATTACTCGTATTACGCCATATCACTTCCCTCACGAGACGGCCATGGCCGGATACTCCAATATCACTGGAGGCGATGACAGGTACTACAACAATATCTTCTTGGGTGATAACGATGCGAATAAAGAACCTGTACCTATTACCTTCTTTGAGCATCTTCCACTTAAACCAAGGGATGAAGTTGGAGAGGACGGGAAGACGGTCATGGACGGGGTTCCGGATAATTCCATATGTTATCTGCATGCTGTTGGACTTGGCGGCTACGATCAACATCCTGATGTGAAAGATAAGAGATGGTGGGAATACACCAAAGAGGAGCTTCTTGAGCTTGGCGATGCCGCGAAGGATATCTTTATAGGCAATGCCGTTCTTCCAGTAGCTATGGGTGGCAATGTATTTCTTAACGATGCGGTTCCAAGTCGTCACGAATCGGATGGGAAGATCTATTCACAGAAGGGTATAAACGTTGAAATTGATCCTGCACTAGGCAAAGTGCACATTCAGATTCATGATCCCGAATTGCTTCGGGGAACCTCTGCAATGTTAGTTTCCACGGATCTGCTTGGAAAGACTTATCACGCCAACATGAAATTTGAGGAGCCGGACAGCACTCCATATCATTTTGACTCTGATTTCTTCGGAACAAAGAGACCCGATGCAGATGTTACACCTGGTCCGTTTGAGTTAAGCGAGAAGGGTACGATTGATTTTGATATTTAGTGTATGATTGAGGATCCAGTCATGATTTTAGGTGATTGGTCTTTATCATCTGTAAAGCCTCTATTCCGCTAATCGGGATAGAGGCTTTTAATTGGTGAACGATACTCTGTTTTCTTTCGGGTAATCTCTATTTTTATCAAGAGTATTCCGCTGTTACTTGTGGTACGGTTTAGCTTAACGGGGTTATCGGCGAAAAAAAACGAGAGGAACTGCTACACAGCGATCTGCTGATTCCGTTCAGCTATCGTACCTATAGTTGCTCACGCCAAATTTAATTGAATGTCGAACTTGAAGGTAAATACAGCAGAAAACCCCATAGTGGTAAAATATAGATATGAAGTATTGGGGGTGAGGTTATGTATGGCTACGTACAAAGATAACAGGAATTTTAACTTTCTATTACAACAGCTAGAATATCAGACACCTACAAAAAGACGTTCAATAATGAGGAAGAAGAAAGGAAGAAACTCATCCATTTTATAATTGATCGTCCCGGTCGCGTCGCAGAGAATCCCCCTCCGCTGCTCAGGGTACGATTATCTTCGGTTTCGTAGATTGATGCTTCAACCTATACAGAAATTATGGGGCAGCTGGATTGCACTTGCGGTAACCTCGCTTACCTTCGGGGCCTTCCATCTTGGCAATCCAGGAGCAACACTATGGAGCGCACTTGCCATCACTCTGGAAGCAGGGGTTCTGCTCGGAGCTGCATTCTTGTGGCGGCGTAATTTGTGGTTCGCCATGGGGCTGCATCTTGCTTAGAATGCACTTGAAGGTGTGCTTGGCATTCCTGTGTCCGGACTCCCTACGGCCGGGTTGTTTACGGTAAAGGCTGACAGCGCAGCATGGCTTACGGGGGGAGATTTTGACCTGGAGGGCTCTATTGTTACGGTGATCCTGGGAATTGTGATTGCCATTCCGATGCTGATCGGTGCTGCACAGAAACGGCCATGATTTGTTTCCCGCTATTTGGATGGAAAGTTGGAGCTTGAAAAGATTGTCCAGCTCATGAACTGATTCGATTAATTCTCATTGTACAGAAGGAGCGCATTTAGCGTTCCTTCTGTAGCTGGCAGTTGTGAATCATTGTCGCTGCCGCAACCTCATTCTGAAAATCACGGCTTCTATGACGAGCAGATTAGGTATCCAACAAACCCAAGCGACAACCCGAAACGCCGCCTCGAAATCGCCAAGCAGAAGATTCAGCGGCGCTAACCAGATTCGAAGCGTGACCGCTGCAAAAGTAAGTGCATAACTGCGAAGCATCCATACTTTATGAGCTTCGATGTCTTTCGCCAGGATTTTTCTCGTTGCAATAAGCGTCGTCGCAACCCACAATACATCGAGCGACATGAACCCAAGCCCTGCAATCCAACCTCCCGTGGCAAAAAGGGATAAATACACACTCACGATTCCACTAACTGTAATCGAAAGAACATATCCATACCCCAATAGGCGATGCCAACGTTTCCTATCATTCGTTGGCTTCATAAATAGTTGAAAGGGTCCTATGATCAAGGCAAATATCGCGGTAACAATATGGATGTATAGTACATATATCCATGGTTTGAGTTCAAAATTCGGCTTTTGCAATTTGAAAGAGACAAGTCCTGCATCACTAGCTTTAAGCACGCCATACTGAACAATTGCGTATCCGGCAATCGAAAATGCAAGAATGAAAACGAGTGACCGAATCATCTTATTTCCCATTAGAATTATCCTCCTCCGTTGATGCACCGTGAAGCTGTTGTCCCTTTAAACTCTATAGTGGCTATAGAGTCAATACCGATCTTCTCGATTAAGGCATCGGCCAGAAAGGGACATACAAATTCAACGCTTGTCGTGGTCAAGTTTCCTGCCGTACTTTTGGTGCAAACGGATCTTCGCTTCCTCCCAGCTTTACAGTTAGAAATAATACCCCTTCCGAATATCATCTAAAAGGGTAGGATGTACTGGTTTCCATCCTACACGCTCCTGCGTCAACGCACTGGACGCCGGATTATCCGTTTTCGTGAAGGGTGCAAGCCATCCGAAATGTTGACCTGCTTCTTCAACCCCAATACCTTGGACCGGCAAGTTCAAATGGAGGCCCAAAGCCGTGGCGATCTCTTGAAATGGAATGCCCTCTTCGCTCACTGCATGAAACCGGGACCCTGCCGGAGCTTGTTCTAAGGCGAGTCTAAAAAGGCGCGCCGCATCCAGTAGATGCACGGATGGCCAACGGTTGTTACCGGAGCCTGTATAGGCGGAGAACCCCTTCTTGCGAGCGATGTTCACCAGATTTGGGAACAAGCCCGTCTTATCGCCTTCACCGTGTACGATCGGTGGGAGGCGTACAATCGAGGAACGTATCCCACGATTCGCCAAGTCTAGGGTGGTATGTTCTGAAATGATGCGTAATCCACCTTGCGATTGAGGATCCCCAGCGCTGGCCTCCGTTCCGAGACGGCCGGGAGTAAGCGTCATCGTAGGCATAGCGACGACAAGCGCCCGGTCACCGGCGGGTAAGGAGGTGCCAAGTGTCTCGATGGCTCGCCTATCGGTCTCAATTGCAGCCTTCATAAATCGCATCACTACATGACGAGGATTCCCTCCGAATAAAACCCTAAGCCGAGTTGGAAGGCCCGCATGCGAGAACTTGTGGAAGAAGGCCAAATGAATGACCCCGTCTACTGCAGCAGCCACTTTGCGCAAGCCTGCTAAATCCTCAATCGAACCGACTTGAACCTGGGCACCCAGTGCCGTAAGCCGTTTGCCGGCTATTTCAGAACGGGCAAGACCAACCACTTGATGACCGGCATCCAGCAGTTCGCGAACGACCGCCCCTCCGATGAAGCCTGTCGCCCCTGTAACCAATACACGCATTTTCAGAAATCCCCTTTCCTATCGATAGGATGTTTACTCTTAGTATAGGGGATTGACTACTGCGGTCTTTGCCTTTTCCGTCCGAGTTTTTGCCTGATTCAACAGATTCCGCCGCTCAAAAATAAAAAATCCGCTAGGCTCTATGCCCGCGGAAATTTGAAAAGCCGTTTACATGTGCGTTTCACTTCAACTTTTGCTGGTCCTGACGCCACCTTGTGATATCTCTAGTTGGAGGACACCCAAAAAATCGGCTGTAATCGCGGCTAAATTGGGAATCGCTCAAATAGCCTACACGCCGGCTCGCCGTAGTTGCGTCAATGGAGCTGGATAACATTAGACGCCTCGCCTCTTGCAGGCGCAGCACCTTTTGATATTGCAGAGGGCTCATCGCAGTAGCCGATCTGAAATACTCGCGAAACGACGATTCGCTCATATGGACCAGCTCCGCCAAATCCGCTACTTTCCACGGCTGAGAAAAGTTATTTTGGAGCCAATCAATCGCTTTTGCAACCTGCTGCATGCCCGATTCCGCCAGAACAGTCTCGGCAACATAAACACCGATTGGGCTACGGAGGATGCGGATATAAATCTCGTCTTTCACCAATGGAGCCAGCATTTGAGCATCATCGGGAGAGGACAGGCAGGCCATCAATCTTGCAGCGGCGTTCATCATAGCCAAGTCTGCTTCGATGACATAGCACGCACTGCGATTGCGAACCTCCGGTAAACCATTAGGAAATACCATCGGCAGCAACGAAGCAATCCTTTGCGGATCGAGGTATAGACCTATCCCCAAGAACGGTATTTGGGGGCTGGCCTGCATGATTTTCATCGAAACAGGCAAGGCAACGGGGGCAATATACATTCGCGAAGCACTATACTCATAAGCATCCTTGCCTGCGGTAATTCGCTTTTTCCCTTGCGCTGCAATGCAGATTGCCGGCGAGAACATAGTGTGAACATCATCCGCCGCTTCTACTTGCGAATATCGGTTCACATAGAGACCATGGATCGGTGAAGCATAGGTCCCATCCTGCGAAGTATGCGTGTAAATCAAACTTGCCAACCGAGCTGCTTCACTATCTAGCGCTGAATTGGCATCATCTAATACAGATACATCCTCATATTTATAGTAATTGTCCATGTTCACAAGCAACTTCTTCCCCCTCAGATGTAACAGGATGATAGGCATGTTCATGATACCACAGGCGCATCCAGAAAGCTTAAGCATTAAAGTTAAATTAGCATGGATATCTCAAGTCTACCCTTCTGCAAGTCCGAGGGGATTCCCCGCTAGCACGAAGCGGACAGCATTTCTCGCTATCGCCTCCCAATGTGCTTTACTTATGATACGGTTCACCGTATCGGTTGTAGGGCGAAACTTAAGAGGCTGTTCCAAGATTTACTTTTGGAACACCCTCTTAGATTATTTAATGATTGCACTGTAATTATATTCCAAACAATAACATAACGGAAAATTACACAGTTATTGTGCTGGTTCTAATACGGTTCCATCTGTGAAAAGGTATTGAATGTTATCTGACTTTTTCCAGAATGAAGGTTTAATCGCTGCTACAATTGATGCACGATCGACTACTCCTGGTAAAATAACAAAATCAGATGTTTTACCCAAAATTAAGACACTCCACCCGTTTTGAGCCCCATCATAGTATATAGGATCTTCATCTTTAATATCTTCAAGAGATATTAACTCTTCCTCACTCAACTGTCTTGGAGAAATAAACCCAAACAGTATAAAGTCTTGCTTATGTTTGCGTATCAACTCTCCATGTTGATTTAGCTCTTGAAGCCAAAATTTATTTACTGATCGATCAAATTTTTTTACAAGATTTTGTTTACGATTAAAAACGTCTCGTTCCGGCATAAACATACCCAATCTTTGATGTATCTGTGCTGGATCAATTCCAGCAAGTCCTGAAATTGAATTTGAGTGATCGGCTACTGCCTTCATTTTTGAAGAGATTTCAGTAGTCTCATATCCATACAACAATCTGTCGTATAGTGAAGGTGAAATTATCGGCCATAACCCAGACACCAAATCATATTGGGAATATTCACCTTCCCACTTATCTGCTCTAACTACTAATGGGAGAGTTTGATCCGGTCCAAAATGACGCATTGGAATAGTAACGCTACGAAACGTTGATGATTCAATACGCACATCTATATCCTTAACTTCTATGTTACTAGCTTCCACAATTTTGCCAAGAAAAACAAGTTCGCCGGTGGGTTCAAGTAGTCTACTGTCGAACCTCTTTAATACTAAATTTTGAGAATCTATAATATCGCCAACAGAGACTTGCTTCTCTCTAAACAATGAAATGTCATCAAGTATCATATTCGCTTCTGGAATAACTGCGAGTTGACCGATCAACCAATTAGAAAATTTATGAAATTTGTGAAATATATAATTCCATAACTTTTTCACCTCAGGAGAGCCTGACTTTAAATTATAATGTTCAATGTGTTTACTAATTTCCAAGACAACTGTACTAGCAAGATTTTCTGGAAGCTTACTAATAGAATCATCAAGTCCTTGAGGAATATTTGTAATAGAGTTTCTGTCAACAGACAATTGCGGACGTTCCATACCTACAAAGTTTATTGTTCCTATTTCTGCTACATCATGAAATTGGTGTATTGGTATTTCGACTACAACTCCATCAACAAGAACATTAGGGATCCTATATAATACAGGTTGAAAAGAAAGCACTCGATAGTCTACTTCAGGCATGCCTGGTAAAGGTAAGCTTAGTAAAAAACGATACTCAATATCTTCGACACGTATACTATGTTCCTGTAGGTTAATAAAGTCTCTAACTTTTAAATAATCATCTAATACCTTATATCCATCTGAAAGATATCTATGCTCTGAATAAATAAGTTTCAAATCCTCAGAAGGATAATCTTTCAAGTTAATTGGAGTTCCCCAAGGAATGACTTTTTCAGGTGTCCCATTATTGATTGCCACCAATACATCAACGTCTTCCTTCGGAATCGCTAAAGAACTGCTTATCAAATTGTAGATATGTGAATCCCACTTTTCATAAACAGCTGGTCTACTTTGCTTAAATTCTTGCGATTTACTTCCGTGAATCACTAGTTGAAGTTCATCGATTTTGTGATCATAAATAATCACGTCATCAGATAGATATACCTTAATCAAGGTTCCGTGCCTTCCCAATTTTTCTAAGTCAAGCGCGTCTGGTGTCATGTAATAGAACTTCTCGTGAGGCCCGTCAATTGAAAAACGAATTGGCTGCTCGGAAGTTGTTCCATCGACAGCAAGAGATCTAGTAGTAACTTCTAATTTATCTCCTACCATGAAACATGACAATATTCCAATTCCGAATTGAGAAGTTGGTTTAAAACTGCTATTTAACAAGGCATTTTGTTTTTGAAACTCTTTAGATTTATAAAATGAGTTGCCAATCTTTAAGAAGAAATTTGTTATTTGGTGCTTATTCATACCAACACCATTATCTAGACAGTATATATAGGTCCGCTGTCTGCCACCTTCTTTAGATATACCAAGCCCGAATTCAATTTTTCCACGTATACCTACTGATTGATTATCATATATTGCCATCATACAGCGACAAGCATCGAGTGCATTTTGATAGAGTTCGCGTAAACATAAGAATTTATTTTTATAAAGCCCAACACCCATTAGTAATTCAAGAATCTTGTTTTGTTCAAGAGTAAATTTCATGTCGGGTACAGGGGTAAATTTGCTATTATCGTATTGAACCTGTGACCTGTCCACTGTATTCGCAATGTTTAATCTATATCTTTCGGCAAGGTGTCTTGTTTGAACGGAATACTCCATGCCGTGAATGAGACGAAAGTAATTGTCTATTTCTACGTCAACCCAGTCTAGATATTCCTGTATGAAGTAATAGAGACTTGGTTCATCGCAATAAGCCATGTATTTTATTTTTATCCGTCCATTTGCGTCTGACTCATCTAAACTGTAATTAATTCCTTGAAACTTTACCTTCCAGTGAAGAAGGCTTTCCTTCGAGCGAATCATTTTTTCAATAAATAATGATTGTGGTGCTCTATCATGACTGAAATGCAATATGTCTGCAAGACGAAGTAGCACGGCAACGAATTGTAAATTTGCAGACTCTGGTCCATGGTATGCTGTGTGCTCCTCAAGGGTTTTAACATAATTCATTGATTCTCCATGCGACCGACATATTCGTGCTAAATCATTTGCCAGTTTATCTCCCCACACTCCACCAAGACGAGCTTCAAATAAAGAAGCAAGGTTGCGAATATATTTTTCAACTCTCTGAGGGTGCGTTTGCCGAGTAAATTCGTATCGAATTAAGTCACTCAACTCAAAAAATTCAGTATAGCTACCATTAAGAGCTTTTTTCTTTAATTCATCAGTGTAACCATTTCTAAACTCTTGATAGTCAATGAGTCTTTCAGCTAAATCACGTTGCATTTCAGACTCAGAAGGGGAAGAAAAAATAAAAGTGCTCACTTTTTCAAAGTCCTCATATAATTGAGGCTTATGGGTCTCTATAAGCTGAATAGCGGATGACAATTTGTATGGAGGGTTTCCATCATTAGCATACGACTTCCCCAAATCATTCCGAACGAACTCGCCAATTCCTTCAGTCATTTTTAGGAGATTGAGCTCCCAAGCAGGTAAAGCCATAGCGCAATCATGTAAAAAACCGGACATTTGAAGTAGGAATAATTCGTAAATAGATAACTCATCTACTTTGTCTCTCAAGAGAGATTCCATATTATGTACAACCATACCACTGTGAGAAGCATCGTGAATATCAAATTCAGGCAATTGCTGTAAGACTAGTTTCAAATGTTGTGTCGCGTGTTCACAAACCTCGTTTAACAGAAGCAATAGCTTAGAAGCCATATTTCCATTATTCGACCTGCTATTTAAAACCTCTACAATCATCATTTACTCATCTCCAATTCAGCAGGTTTTTTTGATTTCTTTTTTTCATTTATAAGTATAATTTCCAAATACATAAAAATGCAATTTACATTTGTATATTATGCACACACTCATATAAGATAAAAGGCAGCGATCATTAATGCTTATCAAAGCCAGTAGCTTCAGTCAGTCCCTTCTTACTAAAATGATGCCTACTAAGAGATGAACCGCTTTGAGGAATGACTGCTTTGCAATTCCTTATGTCCCAAAGAACTTTTCGTTCCTATCTGCTGAGAAATCAAAAATTTCGCCCTATTTCTTTCATTGTATCTAATTCATGTCTCTTTACCACTAAAATTAGAGACGTCGGTTAAGTCCGGACGTCTCTAATTTTTAATCTTCGTATTTATCCACTTGTTTTTGTTGAGCTGTAATCGGATCATTTAGAAATTCTATTAGTTCTTCCAGTATGATCAAGTCCATTTCTCTTTGACCTGTTGTGACATTTGTCATAACATGCGTTAAACCGTGATATTGACGTAAATCAGTATTGTTTTTATCCAATAACGAAGTTATCTTGTAATTCCCTACATAAAAATCTCCGGTTTCCCAGACAACAACAAGTCCTATATCATTTGAATTTTTAGAACTGTCTTGAATATTTTCAATTAATCCATCCAATGAAAATTTATATTCCAAAATTTTAGGGCTTGATATAAACGGAATTTCATTAATGCTTTCTAAAGTTTCATCAAAAACGCCTAGTGGATTAGTTTCCTGATTGTAAATATGGTAATCTGTAGGCTCTGTGACAATAATTCTATACAGCCCATCGTAGGTAAAACGCTCATTAGTTGACATTATTCTAACCCCACGAATAACTCCACCAGCTAAAAGCTGATTAAACAAAGCTATTACATCTTGCTCTCTTGTAGGTTTAGATGTTATTGAAATTGTTTTGGTCGGTAAGAAGAAATGCTCATTAATCAACTTCAGTGGATTTTCCAATTCATACTGAGCCATGTCCCTCTTCCAGTCTTCCACCCTTTTTTCTCTTAGAAGATCGGGTGCTGCCCCAGTGTTGGATTTCAAGGTAAACCCCACCCGCTGTAGCGGTCCTTCAATTAGTTTTCTTGAAATTTCCTTGGCGAACTCTACAATTTCACTTTGAAATCCCTTTCTTCCCAGATCAGGACTACAATTATCAAAATGTATCACTACATGTACCTGGTTTTGTCGCCCTATATATCTTTTTAAAGGAATTTGAATTATTTCGCCTTGAGGCATATTATTGGCTGCAATTTGGATTCCTCCATACATTATCCTATAGTTATTTCGCAAGCCAAGTGATTCATTTATTTTATCCCAGGTTTTCGTTGTGAATGTATACGCAATGTAAACATTGGGAAGATATTTATTGCATATATCCATGGCTTCATCATCAGCCTCTAGATTTGTGAGTTCAACTATTTTTTCTGTGTCCCAAAAATCATAAATGATATCCAAGTCTTTATATGCTGAGGGAAGCCTATTTGTATCTTTTCCTTTTAAGAACAAATCTGCTCTTTTGTTCTCTATATCAGTGTAAGAAGCAGACTTTCTTACAACCAAATGTGGCCAAAGATATTTTATACCTCTTATTTGCTTTTCAGTCTGGACACCAGCCTTGGAAATGACTTTTATACTCACATCAATATCTTTATTTTGAATAAATGCTCCAATGCCCGTCTTAATTGAGAGTATTTGAAACCACGCTTCTGCTGTATCAGCTTTTAACCAACTAAGATCCTTAGGATGTGTTTGTTTATCAAATTTCAAACAAACAGAGACACCTCTATCTATTTCATTGAAATATTTATCTGTTGCACCAGCTTCATCATATTTCACTACTGGATTTCCCGAAGGGCTTTCATCATGTAACCATTTCCGGGCGTCAAGGATTTTCCCCACTGCGTAATAATCTTCTGTTTTTGTGCATACTTGCAAGTAATTAAACCCATATGCTAAGTAAGTAGCACCTACACCTTTATGCCCTCTAGTTTTACCTGATTTAAATGAAAAATCAGGAGCTAGAAATGATTTATACTTTTGCTCATCTAATCCTATTCCATTATCAGTAACAATCAACCGATTCTTCTGTATGTCTATGGTTATAAATACTGAGGGTACATATTTACTATCTTCCTGCTCAGACCGCTCTTCTACGGAATCTAGAGCATTTTGAATAGTTTCTGCAAATGGATCAAACCAACCGACATAAGATGCTAAAATATTAAGTATTTCTCTCTTTACTGATCTCAATGCGACATCAGAGTTCACAATATGTTTTGCCTCTAATGGATCAAAGGGATTAAACTTTATCATGTTACCCTCCTACGTTCAAAAATTGTATTCTCAGTATAACCAGATTTAGATTATTATTTACCTCTCCATTAAAGGCAGTTATCTATCGATGAGGACAAATTAACTCTGAGATTTTTCAAAAACCGAAGGGGTACCTGTAAACTTAATTAAAAATGTTGAACAAACGATCATATTTGAGAAATGGTTTGAAATCTCAAATATTAATTACAGCTGGAGAGATGGCCGAAATCTTATAATAGAAAAGGGTTAAGTTGTTAATGAATATACTGAAGTTCTTATTCACCTCAAATTTACATTCTTTTAAACCCTCAATTATTTTATCCTATTCCAATATTACAATTTTAGAGATATCCACCATCTTCCATGTGTTTCCTTTCTTGAATAGTTTTCCTGAAGCCTTTATTGGTGCTCCTATACCGTGTGCCTCGTAGGCGATAGCATAGTTTTGTTTATTTAAGTCTAATTTTACAAGGATTTTCTTTCCGTTCATATCGTGTCTTACAGTAGCTTGTCTTGAAAATTCTTCATCACTCATTGGATTTTTATTAGAATGCAATGTTACTATGTTTCCATATATAGTATCGTAATAAGGTTCAATTTTGTTTAACTCATATGCCGCATACTCTAACACCTCATATGAAGCCCTTGAAAGAACCCATTCATTGTTAACCGATATATCTTCTGAAACTTCAAACTTTGGACTCCATTCCACATTTATCCCAATATTAATTGATTTATTTGATGAAAGTTCAAGTAATGATTCACACATTCTAGAGTTAAAGGCTGTTTCGAAGTTATTAACTAAAATATCACCATCATTCTCTTGTACAGATTGGCTTAGTAATTCTATACCGCGAATAATCCTTTCCATTACTTTACGTTCAAAGGGTATGGCCTTCAAGTCTTCAAACATTTCAATTTGAACATATTCATCAATTATGGGTGAGTTAATAGCTAGACCAAAACTCCCCTCAAATGTATGCCCGAACCGACATAATTCACCATGTTTTATCCCTACTTGGAGTGGTTTCTCGAAAGATGGAAGGCTAACTTGTTCAGAACATGCTCCATACACAAACAAATCTCTTAAAGATTTTAAAGAATCAACAGCATATGGTAATGGTATACTATTTGTATACTCACCAGTATTCAGAACCCGCACCTTAAAAATATCATGACTCATTAACCGCACTTCATCAATAACCTTTTGAATGCTTACGCCCCTTAACGAAGCAACTATACGAAGTACATCATCTACCCTTCTATTATAATCTATGTAGCCTTCATTTTTCGGAACACCTACTTCTATTGGTATACCAGAATCACTTGTCGGTCCTTTAAAAAGGATAATTTTTTGGTTCGGATGATCACTAGATGTCCACTCATTTTCTCTAAGATATCTAATTAAGTTTACTAATGGTATTTTACTCATTTCAAAACACCTACTCTAGCATCTTCTATTAAAGTCCTTACTGCATCAGGTGTTAGAACATTATCTCTGGGAATTCGTATTCTAGTGGTTTTTTTATTCTGAGTCATTTCTCCTTTTACATAAAAGAAATACCCACACTTCCTGAGCTTGAGTTCGTCTTCAGTTAGAGATATCCACTCACTTGAATCTTTGGGCAAGCATAGTACTACTAGTAAACATGGGGTTGAACTTGCGGTATGTCTATAAACTAACTTATTATAAGCATCGACTTCTATATCGTATACAATAAAAGACCCATCAACTTTCCAATTAATTGTTGATTTCAGTTGGAAATCAAAAGATACCCCCATATCCATTAGTAGACCATTAAATTTATCAATACGCCGAACGCAAACATCCACTCCGTAGTCTCGTGAAACTATATCAAATGAAGCGCCAGCTTTCGCAACTACAGCACTAACGTAAGAAACAGATAAAGACTCCTCGATACTCTGGACACTTACTGTCATGTCACTCCCCCCAATTCCACGTAGATAATAAGGCAAAATATTCAATCTCTTGTAGTTATAGTCCGGTTTCTTATACTTTGCTTCGGAATATAAACATAATTATGTAATTTTTCAGTATTGAATACAATCATATTTGTCCCCACAACAAAATTCGAGCGAATTCGACATATTATTGATGCCAAATTTATTATTATCGACTCACACTTTTTGATCCATTAAGTCCCCGCTTTTTAGAGTTTAAAAACTCAGGAAAAATGTGTTCCTCCTACCTGATCTCTCTCAACAATGGATTTGAAGCATTCGCATATATGAATTGAAACAATACAAAAGGGAACATTCGATTCAAAACAAATAGGGGAGATATTGAACGTATAGAGTATCGAACCGATGAACAAAAAAAACGGTCAATTGATTTTCAAAAAATCATAAATTATTTTAACATTTTTTGTGAAATAAATGTTTCTAACATCGATGGAGCTGAAAGAGGCATCTACCGGGTGACGAGTTCTATTGATAAAAGTTTACGATTGAAGAAACTTAAAAGCTCTATAAAAATCAGTTCGTCAAAACTTAAACACATCTACATTGTTTATGCTGCATCAGAGATAAGACTTATTGATTACATTAATAATATGCAGAACTTCATAGTAACATTTTCTGAATTTGATATTGTTTATACAAACATAAAGTTGTTTAAAGACAGTAAACTACTTGCAAATTTAGAATCTTTTATTGATGTTTTTGAAGAATACTCCGCGCTAGAAGGTACTCTCTCAGAAAAAGGAAACATTGCATCGCATATGACTCGCTTTGAAAGTAATACTCTTTTTGATTTTGTAGATTCCGTTCTAGCAGTTAACGCAGACTACCTATTTTGTGATGATCTTGGAAATGAATTCGCTGATTTTATTTCAATAGATAATCAAAAGAAAGTAAGTTTTTATCATGCAAAGCATGCATCATCGCAATTTTCAGCTAGCGACTTCCAAGTTGTAATTGGTCAAGCATTAAAAAATATAGGAAACATGACTCCATCCACTGCACAACTTGAACAAAAAAGAACCCGTTGGAGCTCTCATTACACTGGATCAGGTATTGAAATGATGCGAAAAGGAGATAGCGTAGAGAATGGAATTACAAGCTTTACAAAAACTCTGAATCATCCTAATACAACTAATTACATCTATATAGTAGTAAATTATATCTCAAAAAATAGAGTTCTATCTGAACTCAATGAGCTACGGAAGGGGGGTAACACTTCGGCACAAACTATACAACTGTTTTGGCTACTATCATCCTTTATTTCTACATGTAGAGAGTTAGGTTCCCAAGCTCACATAACATGCAAACCTTAAAAAGTATACACCCCAAGAAACTCCAGGCGCAAAATTTCGCCCTACTTGTGGTAGGGTTCACCCCGATTAATCTTCACCGCACGATAAATCTGCTCCACCAGCACCAGCCGCATAAGCTGATGCGGCAGGGTCATGCGCCCGAAGCTCAAGCGCTGCTTCGCGCGGCGCAACACCTCATCGGAAAGCCCGTGGCTTCCTCCGATGACAAACACGACATGGCTCGTCCCATATGTGCCGAGCTTGTCGATCTCCAATGCCAGCTCTTCAGAACTCCAGAGCTGGCCATCCAATGCGAGCGCGACGACATGCGCCTCGCTCTTCACATGCGCGAGGATGCGTTCGCCCTCGCGCTCTTTCACCGCCCGAACCTCAGCTTCGCTCAGGGTATCGGGCGCCTTTTCGTCTGCGACCTCGATCATCTGAAACTTGATGTACGGGGCGAGACGCTTGGCATATTCCTGAATACCCAGCGTGAGATATTTTTCCTTCAATTTGCCTACGCCAATAATCTGAATAAACATATCAATCCATTCCTCCTAAATTGTCTTGCGAGATTTCCTATAAGTAAGATGCTTCATCGCATCGTTCGTTCCAACTGTATTACCTATACTACACATTTCTCCAAATTCTAATGAACCCCACACACCTTATTCAGCCCCATTTCGGCTCCTTTAAAATCTAACGAATCTGAAACACGCTATCCCAGTTAAAACAAGCGTTTCCCACCTATTTCCAGGCCATTTCAGTAAGATAACGTGTCTACGATTCGTTAGATTTCAACCAGGCGGTGTTTGCCCCGAATAAGGTCTGTCAGGTTCTTTAGAGTTACTCCGCCCAACCCAGCCACGCCACCGTCCCTACCGACATCGCTGTCACCCAAATTCTACTTTCTCCATGCCTCAGCAGCTTCCATTCTATTACCTACACACCTTGCACCTTTTCTACAAACTAGCTCACTCCCAACTCGGAACTCCGCACCTAACTAACTTTACCTATTACTCTCCCCTACTCCACCGTCATCCCCCACAATCCTCGCCAACGCCACGCTGCCTAACAACCACTCATTCCCCCATAAACACAAAAAGAGCGCTCATCACGCTCTCCTTGGCTTCTTGCTGCGATGTTCATACCGGATGGAAAGTCAGCCCGAAGCGCCACCTTAAGTCACGCCTCCGGCCATCTAAGTCCTACAGTACGCTAAACGACGAGAAATTCCGCATGCTGTTCGCACTCGGCGCACTTCGCAGGCGGGTCCCAATCGGCAAATTCCGTCTCCTTCAGATCAACGATATCTGGAGCGTCCTCATACTCATCGACAAACATGTCGATGGCAATGTCCACGTGTTCTTTGCATACAACGTACATCCGTTAAGCATCCTTTCTGTAACCAGCTATGTTCCCGATTCACAACCGCTTATCCCATTACAGGATAGCCACTTCTCAGTTCTATCACACCTGCCGCCGAAAAGAAACCCCTACACGCCTAATGACAGCAAAAACATCCCTCCCACTTAACAGGATAAGGATGTTTGCCTTTTACTTATACCGTTTCTAGAAGTCCATTGTTATACTTAAGGCCAAGAAATTTCGCCTTTAATTACCTGAGCGCTCGTCTCCAGATCGCCTGTATTCTTAAAGTCCGGATATGCTTTTTCCATGGCTGCAATCAGTTCTTTTGAATCTTTGGCTGCTTCTACCTCTGCTTCAAATTTAGCAATATAATCACGGGTGAACGTAACACTCGATATATCCCCGGCACTGGTACCCAGGTAATGACCTGGAATCACTCGCTCTGGATTCAATGCAATAATTTGGTCCAGCAGTTGGCGCCAGTAGTCACGGCTCTCTGGCGTTTGGTTATCTGCGATCCAGACGTGCGAATTTTCATAGACAGGAACGCCACCCAGAACAGTTTTAATGGAAGGAATCCACAGGAACGTATGGGACGGATCGGAACCTTCTAGACCGATAATCTCTACGGTTTCTCCATCTAAGGTCAATTGAGCACCGTCAAGAACGTCCGGAACAATCTGTGCAGTTGGTGCATTTTCTTTCAGAATCGGATTCCAATATTCATTCTTCACTTGAATTGTTTCCTTGATTCCTTCCACCGTTGCTGGAGTCGCAACGATTTTTGCATCAGGGAACGCCTCACGGATTACCGATAGACCGAAGTAATAGTCCGGGTCCTTGTGGCTGATATATACGGTGGTCAGTTTTTTACCCGTTTCTTTAATCATTTTGACCAATTGCTCGGCATCATTCTTTTGGAACTGCGCATCAACGAGCACGATTTCAGTTGGACCTTCAATCAGGTTTGATGAAACGCCAAAAATGCTGTTTTCCCCAGGATTATAGGTGGTCACTTTCAGCTCTACCGCTGGTGTGTTTGTTTCCTCGCTCTTTGTATTTCCAGCACTAGCAGCATTTGAGTCTTCCGCATTTTCGGCTTTACTTGCTGTACCCGCACAAGCACTCAGAATTAACATGAAACATAGAGCGAGCATAACGCCCATTGATGATTTTTTAGTAAACATTGAATTGATCTTCCTCTCTTTATGTCGCTGCCATTCATCCATATCAATGCATCTAGCAGCCAATTCCGTTGATTTCTTAAACCATCCTATAGTCTGGTTGTACAATTGCTTCGACTTAATCCCCCTTCAAATCATTATATGTAACCACTACAGTTACAACTTATATAATGTAATCATTATAGTTACAACTAACTGCGAATGTCAAGTTATTTATTCAAAAAATCTACTTCTAATAACTTTTCCGTTACTCACAAACTTTATAAAAACAACAAAAAAACCAACCAGAATTTTCTGATTGGCCCCCATTTAACTTCCCCTAACCCTGCAGTACGCTTTATTCCAAAGATTCAGACTCTTCGTGTCCAATACTCATTTTAATTCAATCCCGACTGCGCCTTCGTCAACAGCTTCCCACCTTGAAAAGCAATAACCGCATTGGCACCATTGCCGGCTGTGCCTTTATAGTTGTAAACCACCATATTCTCCGCTTCACTCAGCGCTTCACCTTCACCGCCAAGGATCTCGATGACATCTTCCACCGACATGCCAACCTCAAGTTTCTCATACTGGGCAAATGTAATCAGCACCCCATCGCCTTTCCCGGCCGATCCATTGTTTCCCGATGCTACAGGCGTTTGACCACCTGTCTCACCTACCGCAATCACATTTGTACTCAGCTCACTCAACTTAGCCTCAAGCTCTGCGATCTTTTGTTCCTGCTCACTGCTCTTGGCTCCCTGCTCCACCAGTTTCTTCTCAAGTCCAGCAATCTTCTCTTGCAGAGCACTTGTATCCACAGCAGCTCCTGTTGTAGCTACCTCAGATCCACAGGCAGACAGCATAAACAGGGACAGCGCCAAGCTCGTTCCCCCAAGCATCTTTTTCCTCAATCGTTTCATTATTAATACCCCTTCCATTCTGAAATAAAATTAGATCGACAAACAGATGTTATTTGCATCAGCGACCGTCTCCAACATATTGACAACAGTTTACCACAGCCCGAGTCTTATGTATCTGCTCCTTTGGCTCCGGGTCTAACTGATCATAGGAACATAAAAATGGTCAATCTACTCATTTAATGTCGAACGAACTAGTCCACCCCTAGAATAATACTGAACCAACAACTAAAAAAGAGTGGTCAGTTGATCTGATCACTCTTCTAGCATTGCCCTATTACAATCCAAACAACAGCATAAGCTCCGTTCGAAACTTCCCTTACTCCGGCTTATCTGTCAGCTTCACCGATACCTTCTCAGCTTTGCCATCCCGATAGAAGGTCACTTCAATCGTATCCCCAATCTTCTTCTGATCGTACAGATACTTCCGCAGATCCAGCGTGGAGGTAATTTTTTGCCCATCAAATTCCGTAATGACATCATTCAGCTTCATGCCCGCATCAGATGCCGGACCGGATGCTTCCAGCACAACCACACCGCTGTCCACGTGAGATGGCAGCTTCAGATCCTTGCGCTGCTCGTCATCCAGTGGCGCATAAGGGTTGCTCAGATCGACCGTGTACACGCCCAGGTATGGACGAGATACTTTGCCGTTCAGTAGCAGGGAATCTACCGTTTTCATCACTTCGTTCATCGGAATCGCGAAGCCGAGACCTTCAACGCCCGTATCCGAGATCTTCATCGTGTTGATGCCGACCACTTTGCCGTTCAAATCGACCAAAGCACCGCCGCTATTACCTTCATTAATCGCCGCATCCGTCTGGATTACATTTTGTTCCCAGTCGTACACCCCGTCCTGATTAATCGATACAGGCAGAATACGATCCGTGTAACTGACAATACCGGATGTCAGCGTACCACCCAGACCGAGCGGGTTACCGATCGCCAGCACCGTTTGACCGCGCTGAAGTTTACTGGAATCGCCGATCTCCGCCACTGCACCCAGCCCTTTGTCTTCTGCGGATAGTACAGCTATGTCGCTCACACGGTCCTTGCCGACCAACTTCGCTTTATGTGTCTCCCCGTCTACGGTCACAATCTCCAGATCACTCGCACCCTCCACGACGTGGTGGTTGGTCATGATGTAGGCCTTGCCATCTTCCTTTTTGAAAATGACCCCTGAGCCCAGCGCCGAATCTTCCATCGACAGACTGCTACCCGTTTTATGGTTCACAATGCTCACCACGGAAGGACGAACATGGGCTGCTGCCTGGATAATCCGATCGTATGGATCAGCTGCCTGCGCTGTCTGTGCACCGCCTCCACCATTACCCGTAGCATTAGCCAGCGGTAACGAAGCGGGCTGTGTGATGAAGCTAAACAGCAGGACGGTCACGATGGAGCTGATCACCGAGCTGATCACAGCTACTTTCACTGTGGAACTGATTCCCGTACGCGATCTGCGCGGATTGCTCCAGCGGTCACGTCCACGTGCCCTGCCTCCAGGGCGAATGATCTGAAGTTTGCCTTTCTGTTCAGGTTCGGCGCGTCTTGATACTTTGGTTGAATAAAAATCGTCTCCAAACAATCCCATCGTGATCCTCTCCCCTTCGTTGTCACGCATCAAGACCCTGACTGCCGCCTAAGTTGTCGCATGGTTCAACGATGGAGTTCTCACTTACACCACTCCGCCAACAGACGAACCTTCCGATCGCTGTTACTCACAAATTTTTTTGATCCCCTCTTCCAAGGTGAAAATTTGTTCCTAAAGGCGAACACTCTGTTTCTTCAGGTTTCTTCTGTCGTCTTCGTTACGTGAAGACTCCAACGGTTTCCCATGCTTTTTTGCATTATTATAAAATGGTCTTGCATATCGCCGCATCCTGGCATCAAATCAAGATACAGCGTCTATGTACAACAGAACGGACACGCCATTCTGTCAGTGACTCTATCAATCATGCTCTCGCATTCTATGACATGCCATTTCACACGCAAAACAGCCAAAATCACAATGCTCCTCATATACTAAACACGCCAAATCCCAAAAAGTTGCATAATTACGAAAATTAACGCAAATTTCCGCTATAACGCGCTTAACAATAAAGGTCCATAGTATCTATCACCACAAAATCCGGTCCGCTAAGCGCCGTTTTGGCCATTTTGAAGAACTTTTTCTCCCATGCATAGCCACAGGTTCAGCATACACGCCTCGTCTAACAAATTATAGCGGCAAAAAGAGGAATGTTTTCCACCCAGCCTGACTACAATAATAGTAAAAGACAATTCGAAGCTTCATAGAGGAGGATATATATGGATCGCACGCGTACACTCACAGCCATGGATGAAGTTCATATGGCGGCCAAGCTGGCCGATCTCAAGGAAGAACACTATCGCAATACCCTTGCACTCAGCACCATCATTGAACTGCTTATTGATAAAGGCATCCTAACCCGCGAGGAAGTCGAGCGCAAAGCCGCCGAACTGGACAGCTTTATGGCTCACCCACCCTATCCCATGGCGTAGGACGGTCGTAATACGTATCACAGAGTTTGAACTCATGATCCCGATAAAAACATCCACGGCTCTCCATCGCGTCGCGCACCGACATTTTTGCCAAGTCCATCATATTATGATCTCGGCTAAGATGTGCCAGATACGTGCGCTTGATGCGTCCGTTCATCAGTTCACTAAGCGCTGCCCCTGCTGCTTCGTTCGACAAATGCCCAATGTCACTCAGAATCCGGCGCTTGGTGTTCCATGGATAACGCCCCATACGCAGCAATTCGACATCATGATTCGCCTCCAGCACCAGCACGTCAGAATCGGAGATTGCATCGCGAACCTTGTCGCTCATGTACCCGAGATCCGTTGCAACAGATAGCTTCTCCGTACCATCATCAAATGTGTACCCTACCGGCTCAGCTGCATCATGCGAGATCCCGAAGGATTCCACGCGCAGTGACCCAAAATCATGTTTTTCACCTGTCTCAAATACCCTCCGGTTTTCCTCTGGAATCGCCCCAACCGACTTCTCCAGTGCCGCCCACGTATTCAGATTCGCGTAGATTGGTAAATTATATTTCCGAGACATCGCGCCTAGTCCTTTAATGTGGTCGGAATGTTCATGTGTAACCAGAATCCCGTCCAATTCTGCCCCAGAAATCTCCCTTTCCTGAAACAGTGCATCCAATCGCTTCGCACTAAGACCCGCGTCAATCATGAGAGAGGTACCCCCATGCTGTATGACTGTGGCATTACCTGTCGAACCGCTGGATAACACGGTAAAATATATCCCCATAACGCATTACTCCCCTGGTTTGTCTGTCTTGGGACTGAATACATCCCCACTGATGCCCTGCACGTACAACACTTCGCCACTTTCCAGCACGAACCGCCATGCCGGCATCGCTACCTGTATATCTGAATTGAACAACTGGCCGTAATAGCCCAGCTGAATATCTTTGACAATTGCATCATTTGGCAAAAAGTTCTCGATCAGCGTACCCAGCGCCTTCGACGCCGGAAGCACCTGCTGATCGCTCTCCTCTGCGGTTGTGATCCGCACTGGAGTTTGACGATAACCCGTTATTTTCTGGTCGCTGTAGAATAGCTCCAGACTCACATTGAAGAGCGGCCATTTGCCATCCACCAGTGGATGAAGTACAAAAGCCCCGTCCTCGGCCATCAGCTGATCCAGCCGGTATGTCCCGATCTGTGGAATCTCACGCTCTAATGCATCTTCCAGCTCGCTCTGCGAGAAGATTAACTTGCTATCTACAGGCTGTTCCAGTTCCATATCCACGCCAGCCTTGTCCTCTTCAATGAACTCATAGGACAACTTTGGCAGCTTCGGCGTTTCATTCGGAATCGGAGCCAGCACCTGAATGCCCTTCTCTTCCATCGCCTGCTGTGTATTATCTGCCAGTGAGGTGAAGTCCAGATTGGCTCCGGCCGTCTCTCGCGCATCCATCCAGATCTGGTATCCCAGCACCAGATTGAGCAGCAGAAAGGCATAGATCAACACATTTTTCGCCCGTCCCCAATCCAAAACATTCCCCCCCTAACTTAGCTGCTTGCAATACTTTCTCAAGTTGCCTACACCTTCCACCGTAACTGGCCGTTTATAGCCTTTGAACTTAAAGCTATACGATAACGGAGAGGGCAGAAATAACCTGAAGAAGCGGAGCGTTCGCCTTTACCACCAGATTTCTCCCGTGTTAAAAGGGAATTCAAGAAATCTGGGGGTAACAGCGATCGGAAGGTTATTCTGCACGCGTAGTGATAAAGTACAGCTACTCTTTGGTTCAAAGACTATAACCTATCAAGATACGGTAGTTTCCTCACCATTTCCGAATCGAATCACCCAGACCGGGATCAGCTTCAGTCCATCCTCGATCGAAGAAGGACGATAAGCCGGATATACATCCACGACCTGACGATTCTCACCTGCGACCTTTTTAATAAGAGCCTTCAGCTTGTCTCCGCCAGGCAACTTGACCGATTTCTTCGTCTCTGCACCTTCGTTCAGGTATTCCAGCGATCGCTCATAGCTGGATACGGTCTCCTGTTGCATCTCCATGCTGATCGTGCCAAAGCGGAACTGCATGGAATCCATAATCGGATAGCTGCCGTAATACTGCTGAAATTCAAGCCGTGTCTTGCTGTCGGCGGTCTCCAGCATCATGCGCGACCGGCCTTTCCAGCCACCATGCTGGTTCACAAAATCAACCGCAGACAGTGCATCCTTCGCGGGATCAATCTGCCCCGCAGGCGGTGCGGCTGGGTCGGTGTAGCTGATCCAGCGTTGTTCCTGTTTCACCTGCAGACTACGTTTACTGTCCGTGTAGATCTCCGATCCATCTTTTTCCCGGATGTTCCGGGTCATGCTTGGATCGAAGAACAGACTACGCTGCATCTGCTCAACCGTGAACTGACCTGTTGGCACATCCGCCTCAATCGTCTCCAACGCTTCCGCAGGGATATAATACCCGCCATCCATCAGCGTATATGGCGTCCAGTTCGTACCAAAGTCAACATGCTGCTGCACGTCTTGTACTGTAAGGTCTGCCTGCGTTGCTTCGTATACCACGTCTCCCTTAGCGCTGAAGAACAGCGCATGGGCCTTCGTTTCATTTTTGGACGTATAGATCGAGATGCGGTTAATTGTCTCCCCCTGGAATAAGGAATCCGTCCCGAGCCTCATCACCCGCTGCAACAATGCGACGGGAATACCTTCTTTGAACGATAACTCAAACCCGGGGTTCTCCTTGCGAATCTGATCCCAGTTCACCGATTGCACACTCCGGCGCTGAAAATCATCGAACGCCCGCCCCTGTAACCGCGAATAGATTAACTGATAGAACGTATTACCAGGGTAAAACACCGTATGTTTATCCTCGCCCAGATGAATAATCATCTGATCGGGGAAGATCAATTCTTCAATATTGCGTTCCTGACCCATATTTTCTGTCTTCACATAGTTCGTCTCTGACGTCACAATGGAATCCCCGCCTCCGGGCAAACGGTAGATCAGAAAATAACTCTGAACGAGACTGGCTACAACAAGGGCAGCAAGCACCAAGGATTTAATCCGTTCCTTCAAGGTGCTCACCCCCTTTCTCACGCATCGGCAGTGTGAACGTTACTGTCGTTCCGACATCTACTTCAGACTCCAGAGAGATGCTACCATCATGTGCCTTCACAATTTCCCGGGCAATGGACAGACCTAGCCCTGTGCCTCCCATACTGCGGGAACGAGCCTTGTCCACCCGATAAAACCGCTCAAAAATGCGATCCAAATCACGCTGTGGGATACCCATTCCGGTATCCGATACCGAGATGGCAAGTGCGTGTTCATCACTGCGTCTAGCCGCAATCGTAATAGTGCCACCTTCCAATGTATATTTCAGCGCATTGGACACGACATTATCCAGCACCTGATCAATCTGATCACGATCCAGCGGAACAGCCGGAATATCATTCTCCACAGACAGCACAGGCTGAATATCCTTCTGATGCATCTGGAACGAGAATCGATCCGTCACTTCCTCCAGCATTTCCAGAATATCGGTTGGCTGCTTGCGCAGTAAAGCTTCCTTGGAATCCAGCCGCGATAGATGCAGCAGATCCGTAACCAGTCGTATCATTCGCTCCGTCTCGTTCTGAATAACACCCACGAAACGACCGGCAAGCTGCGGGTCTTCCAGTGCACCGTCATCCAGCGCTTCCGCGTAACTCTTGATCGTAGTCAGTGGTGTACGCAGTTCATGGGATACATTCGCCACGAATTCACGCCGGGATGCCTCAAGCTCTTCCTGCTCGGTAACGTCCTGAAGTACGGCAATCGTTCCCGTAATTCCCCGTTCACGCCGATGAACAGGTGTGAACGTCATCCGAATGACCACAGGTTCTTCTTGTCCTGCCGGTGCAATCTGCAGCAACGTTGAACCTGTGAAACCACTTGCGAGGGCTTCCGCATCCTCCGGATCAATGCCGAGTAATATGGCGAAGTGTCTTCCTTCAATATCCGCAGGATGCATACCCAGAATGCTGCTGGCACGACGGTTTACGAGAATGACTTTACCATACTCATCCGTAGCCACCACACCATCACTCATATTCGTCAGAATGGAGGTCAACTTCTCCTTCTCCTCTTCATTCAGTGAAAGTGCATCCCGAAGCCTGCTGGTCATATAGTTAAAAGCCCGACTGAGCTGACCAATCTCATCCGTGCCAAATACAGGTGTCTGCTGATCAAAGTTACCTTCTGCGACCGCTGTCGCTCTCCGAGTCACTTCCTTAATCGGCTGCGTGATCGTATGGGACAGGATCACGCCAAGCACCGCCGTTAACACCAAGGCAATCAGAATGCCGGAGATGAAGATTTTGTTGATTCCCTCCATCGTGGAATACAGCTCGTTCATGGATGCCGCGATGTAGACCGCGCCAATGATCTTGCCGCCGGACAGCACCGGCTTGGCGACGACCTTTTTGCGAACATTATCCTCGTCCACGATATATTCCTCATTGTCCCGAATGCCTTGCAGCGCACGGCTGACAACGGTTTGGGTATTTTTGCGCCCGACATAGTCCGAATGTGAACTTAGCGAGGTCGTCAGTACTTTGCCGCTGGCATCCAGCACCTGAATCTCGGCACCGTTAATGTTGAACAGGTTGTTCACCAGCACACGCAGATTTTCCGTTTTGTCCTCGCCGGCCTCTGCTTCTCCACCCGCCATCGTCTCCCCCACGAGAACCGATAACATCTCAGCACGCGCCTGCAAGTCTTCCGTAAAGTTGCTCGTTAGTGAGTTCTTCATCGCGCTCACAAAATAAACCCCGATCAATTGCATCGCAATCAGAATCAGCAGTACATAGATAATGATCAATTTCGCCTGAATCGTTCGGAAGAACGAGAATCGCGCGAATCGGCCCATTATATCCCCACGCTTTTGGCACTGCGCACGAGATAACCGAGCCCGCGGCGTGTCAGAATCGTTTCCGGTTTGCTCGGATTCTCCTCAATCTTCTCACGCAGACGACGAATCGTAACATCCACGGTACGTACATCGCCGAAATATTCATATCCCCACACCGCTTGCAACAGATGTTCCCGTGTCATAACCTTGCCGGAATGCTTCGCCATATAATAGAGAAGTTCGTACTCACGGTGAGTCAGATCGAGCGGTTCCCCGCCTTTGTAAGCCGTATACATGTCCATATCAAAAGCCAGATCAAACAGCCGCATGACCTGCTTCTCTTCGTCTTCGTGCGCTTCTGCCGTAATCGCAAGTTTTTGCCGTCTGCGCATCTGTGCCTTCACCCGTGCAAGCAGCTCACGCGTACTAAATGGCTTCGTCACGTAATCATCCGCACCCAATTCGAGCCCGAGCACCTTGTCGATCTCGCCATCTTTGGCGGTAAGCATAATGATCGGCATCTCCAGATGAGCGCGCACCTCACGACATACATCCATACCGTCCTTGCCCGGGAGCATCAGATCCAGCAGCATCAGATCCGGTTTCTCGGATAACGCCAGTTCAACCGCACGAATGCCATCAAATGCACAGATGACCTCGTACCCCTCTTTTTCCAAATTAAACTTCAAAATGTCTGCGATGGGCTGTTCATCGTCCACTACCAAAATCTTCCCCTGCATCGGCTAAGTTCACCCCTATATCCTGCTTAATCCGCGTTAGCGTTTATATCTCTCTTCTATGTTTAGCTTGTACCAAGCCTGCTTGATTGGTTTCTCTAATATAAGTTGAACTAAAGAATATTTACTCTCATACTACGATGACAGAACAACCTTCCAATCGCTGTTATCCCCAGATTTTTTCGATTCCCTTTTCTCAAGGGAAAATCCGGGGATAAAGGCGAACGCTTCGCTTTTTCAGGTTTTTTCTGTCCTCTCCGTTATCGTAAAAATAATTAGTTCAACTTATATAGCTTGTTGTTTATATTCTCTAGTTTAACATACCTGAAGCACCGTCACATCCCGATCAGGGGCTTGGAAGGTCTTTCATCTGAAAATTTTTTACAGCAGCAAAAAACAAGGCCAGCATCATAGCCAACCTTGCTCTACTTAAGCTCTATATTAGTTCAGATACGTTAACGGATTTTCTACCGTTCCATTCTTAATAATCTCAAAATGCAGATGTGTTCCAGTCGAACGACCCGTGTTGCCCATAACGCCGATACTCTCGCCTTTTTCAACCACTTGTCCAACCTTAACGCCAATGCTGTTCAAATGCCCATACAGTGTTTCGTATCCGTTACGGTGGTTAATAATGATGACATTACCATAACCGCTTTTCTGTCCTGCAAACGTAATTACACCCTCATCAGACGCTTTCACATCGCGGTTACCTACCAGATCGACACCTTTGTGCTGGCGACCCCAGCGTTGTCCAAAGCTGCTGCTCATCGTTGCATTTGATACCGGCCAAGCAAATTCACCTGTGCCCTCACCAACCACTTTTGTTCCGCTAAGGACTACTTCAGTTACAGCTGCTTTAATCACTTCCTGACCAAGCCACTCTTCCTGAACCACTTCACCATTTTCTTTCGTTATACGGTACTGCATGCTTTTTAAGCCACTTTGTCCTGGGCGCACGACTTTAGTTGTACCAGCTTTCAACTCGGCACTTTTGCGCACTTCCACTTGCGGTTTGATCTCAATCTGCTCAACAACCTGCTCAACCGATTTAACGGTTACCGCCGGTTTCGGAACGGTCAGGGTCAGTTCGTCTCCGATTTGAAGCGACGTTTCCTTGATGCCCGGATTATGCTGGCGAATCTCGCTTTGTGTAATTTCATACTTGGCAGCGATCGAAGAGATCGTATCTCCTTCACGAACCACATAAGTTACAGGCGCGTCTTTACCAACGGTTAAAGCTTTAACCGCCTCGGACACATCCCATATTTTGTTTGGATCAGCCTTCACCACATCTGTCGCTACATCTTCCTTGATGCCTACCGACTTCAGGGTTGTGCTAGGTCCCTCATCTTTCTTCGAGGAGTTAGCCGATACCGACTTCGTCTTAAGCGAACTTCGCACAGCCGATGCCGATATGTATTTGCTCTGCACTTGTTCCAGGATTGCATCCGCTGTTGCCTGATCCTTCACAATACCAATGACTTCACCGTCTACCTTGAGCTCCACACCTTTGGCGTAGGCTGTCAGCATGTCACCCAGTTTGTCCAGCGTTTCGTCACTGTTCACTTCAGGTTTGTACGCTCTTACCGTTTCGGTTGTGATACCATCCGTGTTCAGCACCATCTCTGCATCCGGATATTTATGTTGATATTCCTCAGTTTTGTCTGTAAATAGTTGTTGTAATTGTGCCTCATCTGCAATGGTACCAATCTCGCTACCTTTAACCATGACTTTATAGTACGGTACGGTGTTTGCAGTAACGTATTGTTTGCCTGCGAACCCAAGCGATGCTGCGATGAATACACCACATGCTGCTGTAACGATCCATTTGCGCGAGGCCAGAACGCGCTTCTTATTCACACTGAAGGTGGACATGCTCATGTTGTTTTTGTCTTCGGCCGTCCGGTGTTCCCCGGATTGTTCGTGTACCCGGTCTTTGCCCGGTTGGCGTATGCCTCTGAAACCTTTCATGATTCTCTCCTTTTCAGCACTTCTCAGTTCGCATTTCTGTCAAGACATCACCCATCGTGTCTGTCCCATGCTCGTTGATACTTGTATTGGGTGTCCGCAAAATCAGGACTTTAGCTGCGCTCGTAAAAGTGTCAAAATTTTAACCTTTTATCACACCCGTATACTTTAACACAGGTTTTACACTCATTTCAACTCTATACGTCACACCGCAAAGCCACGCCCCGCTTGGTTTCCCTGAATTATCCATAAGATAGCACGGCTGGTCCATCACCCATTATGCCTCAACATCCGCTGTACTATGTACTTTTGTTCGCAAATTAAGACTAGGTTCTAAGACCCAGTGAAATATGCTTTATTTTTCATAAAAATACAAATAAAATCCCTCACCAGATCAACTCTGATAAGGGATTACGTAAACAACCTGATTGTGGTTTATCTTAAACTGGATTTCATCCCATGCCACAATAGAAATTAACTTTTATGTCTCTATTCTTTGACTGCAAGAATTACAAATCGCTTCTGCTGTACTTCCCAAAATCCATTTTGCTCCATCTCCGTATGAATATCCATTAATGGCTCACGGAACTGTTCTACCTTGAAATCAGGTACTTGCCACGGGATGGTCTTTAGATAATATACCAGTGCCCCTACATCATAGAAACGCTGCGCGGGAGTTGCTTCCCGTTGCTCCAGAATACGGAATCCACACTGTTCCAGCTGAAGAACAGCACGATCCAGCTCCCATCCAGCGTAATCCACGGGCATAGGAATGCCGAGCCGTTCATTGATCTCCCTGCAATCTGACCAACCTACCTGTTGAGTTAGAAACAGTCCACCTACCGATAGAATCCGCCTAACTTCCTGCTCATCATACGACTCATGCCGATTAAGAATCAGATCGAATTCCCCATCTGCGAAAGGAAGTTGCGAATCATCAGTCACTGGAAGCACCTTCACACCGAGCGGCTGTAAACGTTCCTCTGCAATCGGTATATTGGGGAAATAACCTTCGGTCGCACATGTGTATGGAGGAAGTGGAAGGAGTCTGGACAGCATTTCTCCTCCACCCGTCCCCATGTCGAGCAATCGTTCTGTTTGATTCAACAATCGGCGCGCCATCGTTCCATAGGACCAAGGCAACATTCCGCTCTGGAGTCGCCCACTCCCTGTTACATAGCTAAAATCCCAGCCACTAAACGGCTGCTCCGCCTCTTGCAGTCCTTGCTCGTATCGCTCTTTAGCCGCTTCGGTAAACTTTTTTACTGATGGTTCTGAATTAGAATGATATAAGTTCATGTTCAATAAAACCTCCAATTCGTGTATTCATAAACACAAGTCCATCGAATCTCTTGAATGCACCCATGAACGGAGGTCCACGAATTGGACTGGAGGTTTCTGCAATATTGCCTGAACGTTTTTATATGTTGTGTTCTTTATCTTTATATTTCATACACTGTACCCTCCTATAGACATTTCCAGTATTTATTTAAATAAATTATATTCAAATCACCATCGACAAGTCCATTACATTATGAATCAGGCGATACTCGTCTAGGAGCACGCCCGCTTTCTCTGCCTATCTTATTCTGTTTGCAGTACTTCCATCAGATTGTCGTACTCTTCACTGGTCAGGTACTTCGAGATCACCTGTTCAATCTCACGCAGTTCCTGTTCCGTTAGGCCACCTTCCATGGCGCCTGAGATCTGTTGCATTTCTTTCTGTGGCAGCTTGTTCATGAGCAGGCTGAAGATTTTTTCTTTCTCCTCTGCTGGCAGCTTGTCCTTCGTTCCTGTAATGTCATCCGGTGATACAACAATGGCATCATTACCTGAAGATGCACCGCCGCTGGCCGCTCCGGTTCCATTGCCTGAAGCTGAACCACTAATCTGATCTGTTCCTGAGTCATTACCCGTGCCCGTATCCGTCCCATTGCCTGCACTTGTGCCTGAGTTTGATCCTACAGTCGTATCTGTACCTGAACCTTCCCCTGTGCCCTCATTTGAGCCACTCCCTTGGGACGCATTATTGCCTGCATCTACGCCAGATTGACCGCTCTCTGTCCCATTCCCCATAACTGAAACAGCATCTTCCGGAACCTGCTCTTCGTCCGCTCCTGTCGGCTGATCTGTCGTCCCATTTCCCGATTTATTCCCCTCGCTGGTTTTACCGCCCAAGGCACCTTGGAACATGGCGGTTAACCCCATGGGTTGACCTTCCCACTGAATATTGAAACTCGCAAGTAACGACTTCGCATATGACTGTACAATTAATCCGGTCGTAAGCAGTGTCAGTGAACTGACCAGCACCACGGTTAGCACGATTTTGACAAACCACACAAGCAACTTCATTCCGTTCTCTCCCTCCGATTATCCCACCCGTCTTAACATGCACATGTCGGGGTCTGTGACTCTACTGTTAACCAGTATTGACGGAAATCTCGGGATTATATCCGAAAAAAATACAAAAAACCTCCAGTCATCGCTATAAAAGCAACAACTGGAGGCTTAACATGCCTAAGTCAGCAGAGGATTCTATTTTATAATTCAAGAAACAATCTCTCTATTTCTTCGATTACTCGTAGATTGGAAGAACTTGATTCGTTTGCTCACGGTTACGACCAACGGAGAAGATGGCAATTGGAATACCTGTCAGTTCGGAAACACGTTTTACATAATTCTGTGTGTTCACTGGCAGGTCTTCGAGTTTCTTCGCTCCAGTGATATCTTCGCTCCAGCCTGGCATCTCTTCGTATACCGCTTCACATTCTGCCAGCATTTTGAGGCTTGCCGGATAGTGTGTGATAACCTCGCCGCGGAATTTGTATCCTGTGCATATTTTTACGGTTTCCAGACCTGTCATTACGTCCAGGGAGTTCAGGGACAGACCTGTAATTCCGCTGACACGACGCGCGTGACGAACAACAACACTATCGAACCAACCTACACGACGTGGACGTCCAGTTACCGTACCGTACTCATGTCCAGTCTCACGGATTTGGTCGCCGATTGCATCATGCAATTCTGTAGGGAATGGGCCATCTCCTACACGGGTTGTGTAAGCTTTCGCTACCCCAATGACTTGCTGAATACGAGCCGGGCCTACGCCAGAACCGATACATACGCCACCTGCGGACGGATTGGATGATGTAACAAATGGATAAGTTCCTTGATCAAGGTCCAACATAACGCCTTGTGCACCTTCAAACAGTACTTTTTTGTCCTCATCAATATATTCGTTCAGAACAACAGATGTATCACGTACATATGGACGCAGAATTTCAGCATATCCGAGGTAATCTTGTAGAATCTCTTCCACATCAACAGGCTGGCCGCCGTAGACTTGCTCGATGACACGATTCTTTTCTTTGACCAGATGACGCAGTTTCAGTTCGAAATCTTCAGCATCCAACAGGTCAACCATCCGAATACCAATACGAGCTGATTTGTCCATGTAACATGGGCCAATCCCTTTGCCAGTCGTACCAATTTTGTTCGGACCTTTGCTCTCTTCTTCCAGTGCATCCAATACCATGTGATATGGCAGGATGATATGTGCACGCTCACTGATGGACAGGTTCTTCGTTGTGAAGTCATTGTCATGAATATAGTTAATTTCTTCGATGAGTGCCTTCGGGTTGATAACCATTCCGTTACCAATAACACACGCTTTATCCGTGTAGAAAATCCCTGATGGAATCATCGTCAGTTTATATTTTTTGTTATCAATCAGAATTGTATGACCCGCATTGTTACCACCTTGATAACGAGCCACCACATCAGCGCTCTCCGCCAAATAATCCGTGATTTTACCTTTTCCTTCGTCTCCCCATTGCGTTCCCACTACAACTACCGTTGACATAGTTAACATTCCTCCGTGGGTGCCTTGCGCACCTTTGTATTGGTCTGTCCGTCCTCTATCCCGGCAGGCATGTTACGCAATAAACCGACTGAGAAGCGTGCTAACGGACAGTAAAAATGTCCTTCCGTTACATTCAAGGGAAGGTTTGCGCTGCTTTAACGCAGCAGTATTAGTGTACCAGTACCCTTTTTCAAAGTCAAATCAAATGGCGAACAATTAGATATAGTACAACTGTAATGTTCGGGATTTACCCACTATTTCAACATAAAAAACCGGAGACTACAGTCCAAGCTTGCTTGACTGCTATCACCGGTTCAAGGATACCCATTTCAATGTGAATCTATATCTGGTATTTATAAGACATGTTTGAGTTCAGTTACTCTAATGGTTGATCTTCGGGACAGACGATTTTGCTCCTTGATCGAAGCTGTCAGCACCTGCCCGTTACATCGCGAAGGCGTCATTGTGCGCCCTCTCGTAATTGACGAATTTATTAAAGTTTTTCAGGAAGACCAGTTCTACCGTACCTACCGGACCGTTACGCTGTTTGGCGATAATGATCTCAATAATATTTTTCTTCTCGGTCTCCTGGTTGTAGTAGTCATCCCGGTACAGGAACGCTACGATGTCGGCATCTTGCTCGATCGAACCCGATTCCCGCAAGTCACTCATCATCGGACGTTTATCCTGACGTTGCTCTACACCCCGGCTCAGCTGGGACAAGGCAATAACCGGAACTTCCAGTTCCCGGCCAATCTGTTTCAGTGTACGTGAAATCTCGGATACCTCTTGTTGACGGTTCTCCCCTGCTTTACCACGTCCGCTAATCAGTTGAAGATAGTCGATCAGGATCATGCCAAGGCCTTTCTCTTTCTTCAGACGACGGCATTTGGCACGAATATCGGCTACGGTAATCCCTGGCGTATCATCTATAAAGATGTTGGCTTCTGACAAAGCTGCAATACCCATCGTCAGCTTCTGCCAGTCTTCATCACCCTTGAAGTCACCCATACGCATAACACTCGCATCCAGGTTAGCTTCCGCACAGATCATACGTTGCACCAGCTGGGCGGCTGACATCTCCAGACTGAAGATGGCTACCGTCTCCTGTGCCCGAATGGCAACGTTCTGAGCGATATTCAAGGCGAAGGCCGTCTTACCTACGGAAGGACGGGCCGCTACAATGATCAAGTCACTGCGCTGGAATCCGGCAGTCATCTTGTCCAGATCGATGAACCCGGACGGAATACCTGTCGTTGTACCCTTATTCTGATGAAGTGTTTCCACACGATCGAATACTTCCATCAGTACGTCCTGAATGGCTATAAAACCACTACTGGAGCGACGGTTGGAAATCTCCAGAATGCGACGTTCAGCTTCTCCGAGCATCGCTGCAACATCTTCGCCGCCTGTATATCCTTCGCTCACGATCTGTGTTGCCGTACGAATCAGGCGACGCAGCATCGATTTCTCTTCGATAATCTGAGCGTAATAGTCAACGTTCGCGGCTGTAGGTACACCATGGGCTAGCTTAGCCAGATAACTAACGCCGCCGATGTCCTCCAGCTCACCTTTATCCTTCAGAAGCGAAGTCAGTGTCACGAGGTCAATCGGTTGATTTCCCTCGCCAAGCTGGATCATCGCTTCAAAGATTAATTGATGGGGCTTATCATAGAAATCCTCGGTTTGCACCCGTTCCATCGCTGTAATCAGGGCTTCGCCCTGCAACAGGATTGCACCCAGCACGGCCTGTTCGGCTTCCAGGTTCTGCGGGGGAATCCGGTCGAATAACATTTCTCCGCCCATCTTACTCTTCCGTTACCTGTACCTTCAAGGTTGCCTTCACTTCAGGGTGAACCTTGACAGTTACTTGTGTTACGCCGAGTGTACGAATAGGCTCGTCCAGCTCAATTTTGCGTTTGTCTACTTTCAGACCCTTTTTAGACAAAGCTTCTGCGATCTGTTTGCTGGTAATGGCGCCGAACAGACGACCACCTTCGCCAGACTTGGCTTTCAGTTCAGTCACTTCTGCTTCCAGCTTTTTCGCAAGTGCTTCCGCTTCCGTTTTCTCTTCCTGCTTGATTCTTTCTTCAGCTGCCTTCTGGTTATCCAGTGTCTTCATGTTGCCGTCCGTTGCCAGACGTGCGATTCCCCGTGGCAATAGGAAGTTCTGTGCGTAGCCCTCAGATACTTCTTTCACTTGCCCTTTCTTGCCTTGACCCTTCATATCTTTTATAAAAATGACTTTCATTCGAACAGCCCCTCTTCCTTTTCGATTTCAGCCAGTACGTTCGTCAGCCGTTTTTCTGCCTCTCCAAGCGTTCCTTCAAGCTGCACGGCAGCATTCGTCAAATGTCCGCCACCGCCCAGTCGTTCCATGACAACCTGAACATTCATGCGCCCCAGCGATCTCGCGCTGATGCCAATTAGTCCGTCCGGACGCTCACTAATCACAAATGAAGCGACCACGTCGGTCATGTTCAGCAATGTGTCCGCCACCTGGGCGATCATCATCTGTGGAATCTTGCTACCAGGGTCCGTGACCGCCAGCGCAATGTTCCCGTATACCATTTTAGCATGCTTTATGATTTCTGCCTTAGCAATATATTCTGACAGATCCTCTTTCATCAACCGCTGGATCATAATGGTGTCCGCACCGCTACGGCGCAAGAAGCCTGCCGCTTCGAACGTTCTGGACCCCGTGTGCAGTGCAAAATGCTTCGTATCCACCGTAATCCCGGCAAGTAGAGCCGTAGCTTCTAGCGGAGTGAATTGTACCTTGTCATGAATGTATTGCAAGAGTTCAGTTACCAATTCGGCAGCAGAAGACGCATAAGGTTCCAGATAGATCAACACTGCGTCATTGATGAACTCTTCGCCCCGGCGATGGTGATCCACAACTACGACACGGGTAGCAGACTGTACCAGTTTCGGTTCCATGGTCATGGAGGCCTTATGGGTATCCACTACAACCAGCAACGTGTGCTCGGTCATCATTTGGGTAGCCTGTTCCGGTGATACAAATGCTTTGGACAGCTTCTCATCCTTGTTCACTTGCTCCATCATGCGTTCAATCGATGGATTAATTCCATCCAAAACAATCCGTGCTTCCACATTGTACAGACTGGCCGCTTTCCACACTCCGATGGATGCGCCGATCGCGTCCATATCCGGAATTTTGTGCCCCATGATGAGCACTCGATCGCTCTCCTGCATGAGATCACGCAGCGCGTGAGCAATAACGCGGGCTCTTACTCGTGTCCGTTTCTCCACTGCGTTAGACTTACCGCCATAGAAAGACAGGCGTTGTCCAGACTTCACGGCAGCCTGATCACCACCGCGTCCAAGTGCCATGTCCAGACTGGACTGTGCCAGTTCTCCCATCTCGCTGATGCTATCCGATCCAAACGCCAGTCCGACACTGAGTGTCATTGGCACTTTAAGATCAGCAGTCATCTCCCGAACTTCATCCAAAATGACAAATCGGCTCTGCTCCAGTTCCTGCAAAGACTTATGATTCAGCATTAATAGATAACGATCAGAAGACAGACGGCGCAAGTACACTTCGTACCGCTTGGCCCAAGACGTAATTTCGCTGGTCACTCGGGCAATCAGTGCTGTACGCTGCTGATCATCCATGCCTTGGGCAGCCTCGTCCAGATTATCCAGAACGAGAATTCCCAATGCAAGGCGTTCATTTTCATATTTATCACGAAGAATGGCTAACTCCGTAATCTCGTATACATATACATACCGCTCCTGCGGGTTATGAATAACTCCATAATGCCGATCATCCAACTGGAATTCGTCATGGAACTCCTTGGATGAATGTTCCTTCGTCCCATCCTTCTTCTCTTTAGGCTGAGGAAGTTTGGGAAACAAATTAAGTAGCGGATTACCCACCATTGTCTTCTCCTGGAACATCTCCGCGACAAAGCGGTTATGCCACTCTACCGTACGATCTTCGCTGTACAGCACAATTCCGAATGGAAGCATGCTGACCGCTTCCCCCTCCATCCGTTTGATCCGAATGGATAGGCCATTAATGTAGTCGTTAAGCTCACGGCGGAACGCGAGCTCCGCCTTAATCATGACGATTCCCAGCGCCGAAGCCAGTATCAGACTAATCAAACCAAGCGTCCAGTTATAAATGGTAACGAACATAACGAGCAACAGCAGCAGTATGAACGCCCATACGGTATAGTAGCCGTGCCAGCGTTTCTTCAGAAATTTAGGCATGACTCATCACCCTATCGTTTTGATTTCGATATTGCCTCACGAAGCGGGAACGCCAGATCGATAATTCCGATAATCCGAAGCGGACCAATGAAGAAGACCGCAGCCGCCAGGAAATATGGTATAACCGGATTCCATTTCTTTGTATGTGAGAGAAAGAAGAAGAAACCGATCGCTTGAATCATGAAGCCCAGATTGATTAACGGCGACAGATTCATGGCAATCATGGTCCAGTATGTTCCATCACTTTGTCTGGAGATCACTTCGATCAACAATGCGAGGAAATAATACCAGATCAACGCCCGCGGCATACGCCATTCTCTCGCTGGTGGAAGCTTCGATACCACCACACCCATCACATTCAGAATCGGACGAGCAATGGCGTGTGTAATGAAGGCCATTACCATCGACGTGACAACGAGAGCAAACGGAATCATAAGCTGCGTTTGTTTGGCAACATCCTCGGTCATCTCAGGTGTCCATGCAAACCCGTTGATCATCTGATTTGATGTATTGGTTAACGGTTCAATGGTCAATTTGACCACATCTTCAATATAACTGGACAAGTCGAATTGGAAAATGACACTGCCGACCAAGAGCAACAACAAGTATTCTGCCAACATCATGCCACTTCCCGCCATCAGGGCGAACAGGGCTGATTTGCGTGTTTTATACGCGTGACCCATAACGATCGCAGGCAGGGTAAAGATGAGCAGTAATAACAGATAGATGGGGTGGAACACGACCAAAATAACGGCTACGGGCACAAGATGCCATATAAATGATTTTAAAGATAATGAAGCATACAAAATAACTCCCGGAATCATCATAAAAAATATGGCAAGTACCGATAAAGGAGTTAACAGCGAAAGTAGCAAGAGCAGATAAACTGCGCTCCAAACAGCTGATTTAAAGCTAAATTTCAACAAATTCACCTCTTACGCATATGATCTTCTAGCGAGGAAATATCCTGGTACCAGTCTTCAAGCTGGTGACCTTCCTGTTTATGCTTTTTCAACTTCTCAACTAGCAGTGCATCCAGATCCTTGAAAGGAATACCGAGCCTGCGGCCCAATATGTAACTACTCATAATCAAACTGGCAAGACTGTCCCCGATTCGAGTTGTACTGCCTTCCCATAACGCCTTGAATAATCGGGATACCTGATCAAGCACTTCGGTTTTCAGCCATTCAATCACTTTAGCGCGTTTGGCTACATCCAGTTCTTTAGGCATTTGGCGAAAGTCACTCTCCCCCGAAAAAGCTTTATTCTCGATTATAGCATAAAAAGAGGGCCCGCAAAATTACCCCAAAAAGCGGAGAAGTTCTCCGAAACTGATGTCAGGTACTTATGCGGAGTCCTCCGTACATCCTATCGACCTATATATTTGTAAAAAGCTTCGAATCCGCCCCTGATTTAGGACTTCTTAAGTTTAACATGATACCGGACGGCTGTGATTATCCCTCATGACACAATAATGTTTAAATTCGTAACTGCCTTACTTAGCCTTGATCGATTCTTTGGCTACAATGCCCTCGCAGTACTCAATAATCTGACTCCGTCTGACAATACCAATGAACCGATCCATATCATCGACTACAGGGACAAAGTTCTGAACTTTAGCCAGATTAATCAGGTCCTCCATGTTGGCATCAATGGATACGGGTTTAATATCCAAGCGAAGTGGTACGTCTTTGAGCAAGAACTTTGAAGCGTTTTCAAATGAAATCTTTCCCTCGGCATTCTTCATATACCACAGTAAGTCGCCTTCGGTAACCGTACCAATATATTTGCCCTCTTTATTCAAAATGGGTACCGCCGTAAAACGATGATATTCCATCCGTTCCAACGTTTGCCGCAGCGTAGAATCCGACGTCACACACGTAACCTCTTGTTTGGGTAGCAAAAAAAATGCGATGTTCATACCCTTGTGTATCCTCCTTGTGAATTTCTTCGTTCAACTTATCTCGCTCAACTTATATTATACGGATCAGAACGCAGGATGTTCCAAAAGGATAATAGTTCTCACTACAAAGAAAAAAAACAGCAGCCCGCGAATAAACGTACTGCTGATTGTGGTCTACAACACATCATTGGTATGGAATTGGTTATTCAATCTTTTGCCGGTCAGGGATCATTACTTCACCGGCTGGGGTCGATTGATCCATCCAGTTGTTAATCAGCTCTTTGGCATATTGGACATCTTTCTCGTCAGCCTGACCATAATAGATACCGTCTTTTTTCATCCCCTCACCCAGAATGGTGAAGCTTGAAATCTGCGGTTTCTCCTGAGTAAGCACCTGTTTAGCCAGATCAATAATGAAAGAAGCACGCATATCCGTCTGGAAGCTGTCTCCCATAATCTGAATCAATTCCGGAATTTTGGCGATTTGATTCAAATTCAGCATCTCATTCGCCATCGCGTTCAGGAAAATCTGCTGCCGCTTGGTACGATTAAAATCACTATCCTCACGGTATCTTACATAATACAATGCTTCCTGCCCGTCATAGATCGGCTTACCGCCTTCAATTGTGAATTGTACATGATCCGGATTCTTGTTCACAATGTCCTCATCGATTGGCAGTTTTACACCACCAAGCGCATCAACCACTTTTTTGATTCCGTCGAAGTTGATCGTTGCATAGTAACCCACATCAGCATCAAGGAATTTCTCTACCGTATTGATGGACATATTCTCCCCACCAAAAGCATAGGCATGCGCCAGCTTATCATAATCATCTTCGCCGTCCTTGTTGGCATCCCGTCCTACAATCTGCACATACGTATCACGTGGAATGGATACCAACAGCACACGGGATTCCTTCGGACGTACTACAGCATAGATGACGGTATCGGAACGTCCACGCGTTTTCTCATAGGCGCGTTTATCCGAACCGAGCAGTAACACGGAGAATGGTTCCTTACGGTATACCGTTGGATCAGGCGTATTATTGCCTTCTTGCGGTACATAAGAACGGGATAACTGATCTTCTACCGAACCGGCGAGAAACAGATCAAATGCCGCTACAGCCAGTTGCTGACGGAACAAATAACCTCCGATTAACAAAACAACAAGTGACACGAGCGTTATATATAGGCCTTTTCTTCTTTTCTTCTTCTTATCTTTAGTTCTGCTTTTCATCCATTGATTCCTTCTTCACTATCAAAATGATAATCCATAATACCAATTAAACGTCTGGGATGCCTTGTGACTCGGTGTTCTCTGAAGTTTTCTCTCTCTGGAATCAAGACACCGCTTACGCTCGTTCTATTGTAATCATTGCGAGAGCAAGAAAAGTTACAATCCGGTTAAATTGAAAAGAACAGCGACTCCTTTTTAGTTTCAAAAGGTGCACTGTTCTCTTCATTTTCACACGCAATCCTATCCGTTCGTGGATACACTTTCCACATGATGGCTCTTCTCTTTTTGACGCAGACGTCCCGTTATAAGCGCAGCTACCAGCGTAAGCACACTGAATACCACCGCAGACCAGAAAAGGCCATTGTAACCCTGCCCTGTCGTTTGATGCACTGCCTGGAGCAACACATCACGGATACCTTCATCAGGAATCTGGGACAGGCCCTCTGTCAGACTGGAGACATCACTCCCTGATGCCCCTCCCGAGGCATATTGTTGTAGCATCTCGGGCGGCACCTGAATTCCTTTGTCAGCGAACCCTGCCTGAATGTTGGACCCCAGATTAATGAAAGAACGTGCCAGGAATCCGGCAAAAATGGTAGGTGCAATAGCCATCGCCATCTGGCGGAATAACGAGCTGGTCGCTACCGCGATGCCTTTGTTGTTCTCCCCCGCCTGTTCTGTGACAAGTACGTTAACTGGCGCACCCAGCATCATGCCGAAACCGATACCTACGAGTGTACTCGCGATGACAAATTGCCAGATATGCTCCACCCATAGCGGGAACAGCAGGAATCCAATGGCAGATAGCAGCCCCGCAACCGATAACGTCCAGATTGGCCCTTTGCGGTCAACGAGGTATCCACCTCCACCTGCCCCGATGCCGGATGCCAGCGCGAGCGGAGTGAACCAGTACCCGGAAGCCGTATTGGATACGCCAAGATATTGTTCAACAAAACCTGGAATAAAGATCACCGAGGCCAGAATGGCTCCGGAGAAAAAGGCAATCAACAGCGTCCAGCGAAAGGACGCAATGCCCAGAAGCTGTGTCGATACAACAGGTTCACGTTCAGATCCTTCCAGCCTTTTTTCCATGAAGTAAAAGAGCACCAGAATGATTACACCTGCCAAGAAAAAACCGTAGAACATCGGTGATTCCAGGCTTTGAAGCATGTTCACACCGTCCAGATTGCTGAAGCTATACATTAAACTGAGTACACCCAACGTTAGGACAGCGATACCGCTCCAGTCCACTGCTGCACGGTTCAGTTCCTGCTCTTCCTGAATAAATCGAATACCTGCTATGAATAGCAGAATCGCGATAGGTACATTGATCAGGAATAACCAATGCCAGTTGCCCGTAAGGTCCAGTATAAAAGCACCGACATTGGGTCCCAATATAGCGGCAACACCATTCATACCTCCGAGCAGACCCAAAGCTGTACCCTGACGCTCCGCCGGGAACTTGCTTAATACGTATGAGCTGGCAATGATAAAAATCCCACCACCGCCCAAAGCTTGAATGACACGAGCAATCAGGAAAAAGGTAAACGATGTGCTCAGCGCGACGAGCAAGGACCCGATCCCAAACAACGCCACTTCAATCAAAAATAGCTTCTTGCGACCATAACGGTCCGACAGTTTGCCAGCAATAGGTACACTCACCGCAAGCCCAAGCGTGTAAAGCGTAATCGTCCATGCTCCCCATGTTGGCGACACACCAAATGATGCATTTAAGGTGGTCAGTGAAGAGGTGATGATCCCATTATCCAGCGCAGCCATAAATACCCCTATGGCAAACAGGACTAGCGGCCATTTCATTTGTTTTTGCATCACATGTTACCTCCCGATCAGATCGTAAATTCAGTATCGTACAGTTGGTTTGGTACATATATATTAAACCGAGTTGAATAATAATGACTCACTGGTCATTTTAAAACAAAAGAAAACCATATGTCAATTTAATAATATGGTTATATGGATCAATTTACCTCAAATTCGATAAAATAGAGCTACCACATGTTCAGTCGAACCTGCGGACAGCCCTCATATCTTATCTAACGTACTAACGCTTGGCGTAATGCTTCAATGATCTGGCCTGACTCCGTTTGTTTGACACGTGGATCATTGGCGCCCTGAAGGTCTCCTTGATGCTGCCTATGTACGACCTTTTATTTTGAGACCGAAAATCCATAGTTGAACAACTTCCGAGTCTCCGCAAAACGCCCTTCACGAGTATCTGTTCCAAATACAACTGATATCAGTCTTTTGCCATCACGTTCAGCTGTCCCCACAAAATGATATCCGGAATCTTCATCATACCCGGTCTTTAATCCGTCATTCCCATCGTAAGCATACGGCCCACCAATAGAGGACAACATCCAGTTCGTGTTACTCATGTACATCCCTTTTTGGTGCATTGATACTTGCATTTGACTGGAAATTCTTAAAATCTCGGGATGGTTATTCAGCAGATAACGCGCAAGCTTACATGCATCTATAGCCGTCATTAAGGTCTGCCCTTGTATTTCCATCGGACGGTTAGGACCAAGCAGCTTTTCACTGAGGCCCGTTGAATTCGTGAATTGTGTATCCTCAGACAGCCCAATCTGAATTGCTTTCTGATTCATCTGTTGCACAAACTTCTGCTCTGTACCACTGATGTGTTCAGCCAGAGCAACAGTTGCATCATTGGCTGAATAGACAGCTACGATCTCGAACAACTCCTGAACGGTGAACTGCTCTCCCTGTTTCAGGGTCAGTTGACTGCCCCCCACGGAGCTGGCATACAGACTCACATTAACAAGATCATTCCAGCCTATATCACCATTGATCACGGCCTCCATTACTAACAGTTCTGTCATCAACTTACTGACGCCTGCCGGAGCAATCTCTTCGGAGCCGTTAAAATCCATTAAGATCTGTTCGGAGTTCATATCCATTAATACCGCAGATTCAGCTTTAATTCCCGGTTTGCCTACCAGCATGTCCGGTTTCACACCCAAATATATAATAAGCAAGAGAGCCAGCAGCATACCTGCCCGTTTCCACCATTTTTTCATAAGATAATATCACCTCTTACCTATATAGACGAAGTAAAGAGGCATTTTGTCTGCACTTTTTTGAAAAAAAGTTAAATTTTTTTTATTTTTTGGTTACAAAAAAAACATGAACCCCATACACCCATGCCAGAGTGTACAGAATCCATGTTTTTAAAGACACTTTTTATTCATTTTCCCAGGAGAATTCTTCATTAATAATCTAGCAACCGGCTTCTTAAAGGACCCCAATCCTTACAGCTGCTAATTTAAGAATGTTTTACTGAGCTACAACTGCTTTGTCTGCATTAACTTGCAGGTCGCTCAGGTAAACACCTGTTCCATCACCAATCGCATAGTTCATTACACGTTTGTTAACTGGTGCTACAACTGCACGATACAATGTAGGGAATACAGGAACTTCATCTACCATGTATTGCTGCCATTGATTGTAGATCTCTTTACGCTTGTCTACATCGAATGCTTCAGCAGAGATACCTTGTGCCAGCAATTTGTCATTCTCTTCGCTGGAGAATCTGGAGAAGTTGTAGAGTGCATCACGGCCATACAAACCAGATGGATCTACGTCAATACCAACGCCCCATGCTGCTTGATACACATCAATGTTTGGATCATCTTTACCTGTGTTACCTACACGGTCATAGAAGCTGTTGAACTCAACCATTTCCAGGTTTACTTTCAAACCAATAGCTGCCCATGATTGAACATAATAACGAGCCAATGGTTCAGCTGTGTCACCACCAGTCATGGATACAAAGTTGATTTCGAGTGGTGTTCCATCCGGATTCGTACGGAATTCACCATCCAATTTATAACCAGCTTCGTCGAGCAATGCTTTTGCTGCTTCTGGATCATATGCTACACCCGGATTGTTGGAATCATGGAATTCTGGGTGAGATGGTGGAATCAGGGTTGTTGCATTCCAACGCAGGCCATTATAGAAACGTTTACCTACTTGATCGTTATCTACAGCCATCCACATTGCTTTACGCAAGTTTTTGTCGCCCATTTTTGCTTCGGCATTGCTTACAACTTTTCCGTTCTCTTCATCCCACGTACCCAATTTGAAACCGATGTACGTATAAGCACGATCGATTGCGCCCAGGAATTCTACGTTGGACAGGTTAGCATTATCTTTGTATTGATCTGTCGGGAATGCATCCACGAGGTCTACCCCGCCAGACTTCAGTTCTTGAACAACCGTTGTCGGGTTGATAACTTTCAGAGTCACTTTGTCCAGTTTTGGAGCTCCACGCCAGTAGTCTTCGTTCTTAACATAAGTTACAGACTCACCCGGAGTGATAACATCCACTTTAAATGGACCAAAACCAATTGGTTTTTCACGCACTTCTTTGGAAGAAGACATTTTTGCTACATCCATATCGCCGAAGATATGTTTAGCCAGTGGATACGTCCATACGCCACCTGTCAGCAGGGACGGAGTAGATTCTTTATACGTAATGCTGATTTGTTTGTCGCTCAGCACTTTAATACCAGAGATTGTTTTTGCTTTTCCAGCATGATACTCGTCCATACCTACTACACTAGTGAAGTTGGAGTCGTAACGAGGACCATCATAGCCTTTGCTACCGATTACTTCATAAGCAAATTGCAGATCTTCAGCCGTTACCGGTTTGCCATCATGCCAGTTCACATTGTCACGAATGGTCAGTGTGAACGTTTTGCCATCTTCAGATGTCTCATACGTTGCTGCACCATCGTTGGTATATACATAGTCTTTATCCCAAGTCAGCAAGCCTTCGTCGAACCATTGAAGAACCTGTACATCCGGGTTACCGGAATAGAAATTGTAATTCAGTGTACCTTCAAAAGCAGTATCCGATACAAGTCCGAATGTAATCGATCCACCCTCGATCGCAGTACCCTCATTCGTTTTGACATTGTTGAAGTCTTCAATGGAGTAAACGCCCTCTTCATTAGCAGGTTTTTCCTCCGTTTTTCCCTCTTCTGTGTTGGAAGCTGGAGCTGGAGTAGCTGCTTCTTTCTCAGAGCACGCTGCGAGCACCAATACAAAGACCAGCATCATCGTGAAAAATAGTCCCCGTGAAAATAATCCCTTTTTCATGAACCTTTCCTCCCTTTTTTTAACCTCTTCTTTGTCTTGCATCAGTCGCACGCTTTAGGGCTTGACCGACATTATTTATACTCAACATCAATACCAAAATCAGTACCGATGCGGGTAGCCATATCCACCATCTGGATTCCAGGGTTTGCGGATTACGTGCATAACTTACGAGTGTTCCAAGACTAGGCGTACTTTCGGGAAAACCAAATCCCAGGAAAGATAACCCTGATTCGAGGCCAATGTTGGCAGCGAGATTCAATGTCATCGTTACAATAATAATGGAACTCAGATTCGGAAGAACCTGTGAGAGCATAATCTTCAGATGAGAAGAGCCCAATGTTTTTGAAGCTTTTACATAATCCAGTTCCCGTTCCTGTAATGCTTTGGAGCGAATCAATCTGGCGATACCCATCCAGAGAAATGCCGTCATGATTAGAGAGAACGAGATGATATTGTATTTCGGTACTGCGGTAACAAACGCGATAACAATCATCAACATCGGAAGGATCATGAAGAAATCAACAACACGCATAAACAGGTTGTCTATCATTCCACCGAAATAACCGGATAAAAGGCCAATTAAGATACCTATGAAGCCAGTCATTAACGTTACGATAATTCCAATGGTCAGGGAGTTACGTGTACCGATGACCAGCTGGCCAAATACATCACGACCTCCATAGTCCGTTCCTAACCAATATTTCGCGGATGGTGGTTCATATAAGGCAAACAGATCCACGCGTACGATATCATCCTGATTCAGAATGAGAGACGTGCCATATACTAGCAACATGACCAAGCCCAAGAAAATGAGCGAGATTAGTGCCACCTTATCTCTGACAAGCTCCCTCCATAAAATACTCAAGCTGGAGGGGCTTTTATCAACCTTTTGTGAAGTTACAACTACCTCGTTGGCCTTGCTCATCGTGTTTTCACCCCGAAATCTTCAAGTTCTTACTTGATCCGTATACGTGGATCTACAATTCCTAGAATTATGTCAGACAGCAATGCCCCGAGAATGGAAGCTACGCCATACAACAATACGAGTGCAGTCACAACGCTGAAGTCACGCAATGAGATGGAACTCAGGAACAACTGCCCCATACCTGGATAACTGAATATACTTTCGATAAATACCGTACCTCCGATAAGTCCTGTGATCTCATATCCAAAGAACGCGGCGATAGGTAATAGTGAATTCCTCAAGATATGCCTGTTGTATATCCGGGATTCCGAGGCACCTTTGGCTCTGGCAGTAATAACGAATTCCTTATGCTTGATATCAATGATTTCACTACGCAAATATTGAACCGTTGATACCGTAGTAATCAGTGCCATGGATAGTGCCGGCAATAATAGATGATAGAACTTACTCATTATGTAGCTGAATGTGCCTGGTGTAAGTCCTGGCGCAACGCTACCTCCTGTCGGGAACCAGCCGAAGTGAAATCCGAAGATCCATACCATCACCAGTGCGAAAATGAACAATGGTGCGGCAAAGCCCAGGTAGGTGTATCCCGTGATCAACCGATCAGACCAGGTATCGTTGTAACGACCACTGATGATACCCAGTGGAATAGCGATCAGGTAAGTCAGTACTAGTGTCGCCAGTGCCAGCCAGAATGTATTTGCTACACGCTGACCGATCAAGTCGGTAACCGGCATTTTGAAACGGAAGGATTGTCCAAAATCACCTTGGACGGCGTTTTTGATCCAGTCCCAATATTGCACGTACCAGGGATTATTCAATCCCAGTCTCTCTCGCTGAGCTTCCAATGCTTTGGGATCAACGCTTGGATCAAGCAATCCGGTTAGCGCGTCGCCCGGCATGGCCTTGGCCATCAGAAAGACCAAAAGACTTAGTAAAAAGATCTGAGGGATCATTATGATAATTCTGCGTACTATCGTTTTCCACATATGGCCTTCAACCTTTCTGAGGTAGAGCTACTCGGTGAGTATCGGAAATGGATTTGAGCGAGTATGCAAGCCCTTCCTCATCAAAGAAATTTCGGTATGAATGTTCATACTCGGACTTGACCTGTTGACGGAAGGCTACCATTTCCTCTCGTTTGGTTGGGTCCATATCCGGAATGGCTGCAATGAGACGTTTGGTATAGATGTGTTGCGGATTCTCAAAAATATCATTTGTTGTGCCCTGTTCCACATATCGACCTTTATACATAATTCCAATCTGATCACACATATGACGGATGATGCCCAGATCGTGACTGATGAACAGATAGGTCAGATTTAATTCTTTTTGAATTTCCTGCATGAAGTTGAGTACCTGGGCCTGTACCGATACATCGAGTGCAGATACAGGTTCATCCGCGATAATTAGCTTCGGCTTCAATGCAATAGCCCGTGCAATGCCAATCCGTTGACGCTGTCCGCCGGAGAATTCATGCGGATATTTGTAGATTGATTCCGGACTCAAGCCAACCTTTTCAAGTAATTCTCTTACTTGTCTTTTCTCCTCAGTAGCTGTCAGACGCTCATAGTTACGAAACGGCTCAGCGATAATATCGATAACCCGCTTCTTTGGATTCAGTGATGAATATGGGTCTTGAAAAATCATTTGTACATCCCGCTGGAGTTGTCTGTTCTTACGTCGCTCCGTAGCCAGATTTTTGCCGTTAAACAGAATCTTTCCGTCAGTGACATGGTTTAGCCCAATAATGGCTCTGCCTGTTGTTGTCTTTCCTGAACCTGATTCGCCAACCAGACCATAGGTCTGTCCTTGTTCAATGGAGAAGCTAACATCATCAACAGCCTTTACACTGCCAATTTCCCGTTTAAGCAATCCACCGCGAATCGGAAAGTGTATCTTAAGCCCTTCTACTTCGAGTAATGCCATTATGTTATTCCTCCTCAGCTTTGGTCAGGGAAATGAAAGTGCTGGTAACAGGTACACCTTACAAAGTGACCTGGTGCAATTTCATGCATCTGCGGGTTCTCTTCATGAGCCGATTCACTAATCCATGGAATTCGGGCTTTGAATCTGCACCCTTTGCGAGGAAGATTTTTGAGTGATGGTACGATGCCTTGGATGACATGTAATTTGGATCTTTCTTCAGACAGTGTAGGAATAGAGTTCAACAGTGAGCGGGTATATGGATGCTTCGCATCGTTCATCAATGTGAAGATATCTGCGACTTCAACAATTTCGCCTGCATACATAACTGCAACGCGATCAGCCATCTCAGCTACGACACCCAGATCATGTGTAATCAGAATAATGCCTGCGTTAATTTCATTCTTCAGATCACGGATTAGCTCCAGAATCTGTAGTTGAATCGTAACGTCAAGCGCCGTCGTTGGTTCATCGGCTATGAGTAGTTCCGGTTTGTTGGCAATCGCAATGGCAATAACAATTCTCTGTCTCATACCACCAGATAGTTCATGGGGATACTGCTTGTATATTTGTTCGGGACGTGGAATCCCTACCTGATTCAATAAGTGAATGACCTTTTCTCTCTTCTCTCTGGAAGACAGCTTGGACTGATGAAGTGTGAGAATCTCTTCAATCTGTTCACCAATAATCATTAGAGGATTTAGTGCGGACAATGGGTCCTGAAAAATCATGCCCATTTCTTTGCCGCGTAGCTTGTTTAACTTGCTTGGGGAGATGTTGGCAATATCTTGTCCTTTATAGAGAATCTGGCCTTCGATCTTTGCTTTGTTATGCAAACCCATAAGAGAGAATGCAAAAGCACTTTTACCTGACCCGGATTCACCTACAATCGCCAATACTTCATTTTTCTTCACCGTAAGGTTAACGTGATCCACTGCTGCATAATAGTCATCTTCAATTCTGAATGATGTTGTTAGATTTCTGACTTCCAATAGCTCTGTATTCAAATCAATCACCCTAACCCCATAATTTCCGTAGATTGTATTCGTGTGTAGAGAAATGCATCCACTGTATATTTCCAAGTTCTTGAAGATATCGAACAATAGCTTATACAAAATACCAAATTGTTAGGAGAAACAAGTTTAAGAGACTTATATTTAGACCATTGGTCAATTAATGTTGATAATTCCTAGCGGAATTATATATCAAAATAATTAATGTAATCATACGTGTAATTTTAGCTAACGTCAATGCTTATTTTGAGATTTTTGGTATAAATGTTTTTTATACTACAGAATTGGATATTAGTAATACTATAAAGGCATATATCAGGAATTTTGAGAGGTGTTATCTTGTTTTTGGCTGTGAGGTGTACATAGGCAATTAGTCAAAATAACATATACATGACATAGTAGTTACATATAATGTATGTGTATGCTTTAATTTAAGTAGACATTCTTAATTTTGCGTGAGGTAAATGTTACATATATGGGTGATGATTATATCTCGATCTATAGCTGAATTTTATTGAACCGGAGCCGTTATGCTTACAATTGAAATAATATATGCGATCAGAGTAAAAAATCTAGTTAATCTAGTATAGTTTTATTTATTTGCTAATGTAAAGACCAAATTGTCATCTTTTATCATTTATTTTACAAAAGAAAGAAAAAAGCCCTGCAAAATGCAGAGCTTATCTAATAATTATTCATTTAAGTGTATATATAACACCTTTTACTGAGAGTCAGGAGGTCTTTTACCACGTTTTAACTCATTAATACTCAAATCAAAATCCATCTGCAAGTGAGGATAATCCGGGAAGTTTGCCCAATCTCCACCCCATGTGAAACCTAACTCTTTGGCGAGATCCACAACTTCCATCCAGTCTGTCTTGCCATTGCCGTTATCATCACGTTCCATATCCCAAACCACATCACCCTCAGGCGTCCTTAGTGCAAAATCAATTGCTAATCCGTAGTTATGATATGACTCACCACCACGCGCATTAGTAACGATATTGCCTGCACTTGAGCGTCCTTGGTTGAATAGTGCATCTTGCTCCTCGGTACTTCGGTAACCGTGGGTGATAACAATCTCTATTCCACGTCTCGCTGCCTTACGTACCAATAATTTCTCATTCTCTGCTACCACAGGATGTAGGCCGGTGATTGGCATAGCTTCTTGGATTGTTGTCCCGGGCCACATGTTATCTATATCACCTTTTTGCTGTAACCACACATATATAATGGAAAGTAAAAGAGTAGCTATAATCCAGGTTTTCAGACTGCTCTTTTTTCTCTGTTTGCCTTTACGTTTTGATGTATTCATATCCACTCCTGGTGTTTATTCTGAAATAAACAGCTATTCCTGCTGCCTAAACCTTTTCAGTAGATTAGACTCTATTATAATTCATTTGAGGCTTGAATGCTTCTATCACCATAGAATTGAATTCTTCCATTTGTTAGAGTGGATCTGTTATTTCTATTACTTCTATTGATATATACAAAAAAGCAGCCGGCTATAAGCCGACTGCTTCGTATGCAAGCTGAGTAAAAACTACTCAGTTGTGTATGGCAATAATGCGATTTGACGGGAGCGTTTGATTGCAATCGTCAGCATGCGTTGATATTTAGCGCTAGTACCTGTTACACGGCGTGGCAAAATTTTTCCACGTTCGCTGATAAATTTACGAAGCAAGTCCGTATCTTTATAATCGATGTGAGTAATTTTGTTAGCTGTGAAGAAGCACACTTTACGACGTTTATTACGGCCGCCACGACGTGCCGGTCTTTTATCGTTGTCTCCGCCTTCTCTTTGCTTGAAGCCCATGCTTTTCAGTCCTTTCCTATCATGTAACCCATATCTCCTAAGAGTATCAGCTCATGTTAAAATGGCAAATCATCATCCGATATGTCAATCGGTTTTCCGTCATCGGAAAAAGGATCCTGATTGTTGCTACGCGAATTATTGTTATTGTTCGCGCGTCCGCCGCCTCCATAAGAAGGCTCTTCACGCATTGGTTGCCCACCGCCGCCACCGCTATTATCACGGTTAGCTGACTCCAAGAAACGGACATTATCGGCAATGACTTCGGTCACGTATACACGTTTTCCTTCGTTATTCTCGTAGTTCCGTACTTGAATGCGTCCTTCGACTGCAGCCAGGCGTCCTTTGCGCAAGTAGTTCGCACAGGTCTCGGCAAGCTGTCTCCAGGTTACGACCGGAATGAAATCGGCTTCCTTTTCTCCCCCTTGGCTTGTAAACGGTCTGTCCACTGCCAAAGTAAATTGCGTAACTGCCACTCCTGCTGGAGTGTAACGCAACTCAGGATCCCGGGTTAACCGTCCGATCAGAATGACACGGTTCAACAATGTAATCCCCTCCTTCAGAGCGTATTGGTGCGTTAATCACGAGTAGTCCTAAGCAGACTTAACGTCGTTGGTAATGAGATAACGAATTACTTCGTCAGAAATCTTCATGAGACGCTCAAGTTCAGTTACAACTGCTGGTTCAGCAGTGAAATGTACCAGAACATAAAAACCATCACGGAATTTCTTGATCTCATACGCAAGACGGCGTTTACCCATAACGTCGTGAGCTGTAACTTCACCACCGCCGTTGGAGATGATGCCTTGGAATTTATCGACTGTAGCTTGAACAACTTCTTGCTCAATGTCAGGACGAATAATGTACATCACTTCATATTTGCGCATAATTTTCACCTCCTTATGGACTCTGGCCCTCAATCTAGGTTGAGAGCAAGGAACGAGCACAAACTCGAACTATATTAATATAACAAATACCGAGTCAAAGTGCAAGCAAACGTTCCCTGTACATATTGGCACATGATCAGCCCGGCTATGGAGCACACTACAGAAGCAACAAAGTAACATAATCTGCAGAGGAGGTTTTATCATGGGTGAAAAAACCGAGTTTGAACCAGAAGACAAAGCCCCAAACGATGGAGAGTATACGGAAGTTGGGGAAAAAAGCTTTGTTACGGAAATTCAGAACCCTAAGCGGGTAACGCTGCAAAAAGGTGAAGCTTTTCCCGAAACAAGCAATCATAATCGTAAGTGGAAGAAGCTGACCAAAGCCCGCGTCCATTAATCGCAATACTTTTTTACGATCCATGTATATAAAACGGAATAAAGCACATAATACAATCAGGCGGTGCACGAGAGAGGTGTGGTTCCGTTGGACAACGAAGCCGATCATTCGCTGTTGGAGATTCATCACGTAATTTAAGAAGCAAGTGGTTATGTGTAGTAAGGCCCTTCGTCTGAAGCACGCGTATTGCTACGTGCAGTACACCAAGTGTCTGATTGTTACGACCGATTGTTTCCTAACAAACAAATGCACCGCCGGATAAAGAGCCCTTCGGGGCTCTTTATTTTCGTTTTAGTCATTAATGATGCATCTGATATGGATACATGTTCAATACATATTCATTAAAACGTTATACCAAAAAAGACTTTCCTAATGGAAAGTCTTCTTATCGATCTTTTTATTAAACTCAATGTGTATTGAGTAAGTTACATTTGAAGTGGCGGAAAGGGTGGGATTCGAACCCACGCACGCTGTGACACGCCTAACTGATTTCGAGTCAGCCCCCTTGGGCCTCTTGGGTACCTTTCCGCAGCAATATTGATTATAGCATGATCATTTACAGAACGCAACACTCATACGGAGCCTGCATGTAAACGTTATTACGCATACTGCATACCGAATTATTGCAGATCAGGATTCAGTGGAATCCTCGGCTGAACGCAGTACCTTCTTCATGTTTTTCTCGAATTTCGCTCTTGGAATCAACACGCTGTGTTTACATCCGACACACTTGATCCGAATATCCATACCCATACGAATGATCTCCATCTCATTGCTGCCACAGGGATGCTGCTTCTTCATCTGCACGATATCCCCAAGCTGGAAACTTTTACGCTCCACCTGTGCCATCCCCCTCATCTTTCTCCAAAGCTACTGCCTGTTCCAATACGGCTTGATTGCTCATCTCATGATACTCCAGCGTTTTTTTCACATCGCCCTGAATCTGACGTTCCACCGAAGCACGAGAGTTAGGCATACATTCAGCCACAATTCGCACCACATACTCAGATGTAGACATCGACTGTATACCGAGCACATCCGGCACCTTCACAATATTTAGGTCACGCTCTTCAATCCCGACCAAAGACTTTTTCACCAGATGTACTGACTCATCGAGACTTAAGTCCGCCTTCATCGGAATATCCACTACAGCCAGCGAATTTGACATGGAGTAGTTCGTTACACTTGCAATCGCCCCGTTTGGGATAATGTGCACTTCACCTTGCCAGCTGACCAGTTTCGTTGTTCTAAGTCCGATCACTTCAACCGTTCCCTTGTAGGTTCCTGTCTGAATAACATCCCCCACAGCGAACTGGTCCTCCAATATAATGAAGAAACCGGTAATAACATCCTTGACCAAACCCTGTGCACCAAAACCAATGGCAAGCCCAAGCACACCGGCACTCGCGAGTAGTGGCCCAACTTGGATATTGATCTCAGATAACAGTAGCAGAATCATAATGAAATTACATGTTATGGAGGTCGCATTTTTCAACAGTTCCCCTACGGTTACGAACCTGCGCGGATTCACGCGAATCTTGCCTTCCTGCTTGCGTTCCATGGAACGATCTATAATTCGATAGACTACCTTAATGACAATACGGGTGATGATAAAAATAATGATGATCCGGATTGAGCTGAACATAATGTTAAGCCACATTTCTGGATCTGCAATTTTGTTCCAGACTTTATCCGTCCAACGAAGGGCTTCATCCACGGCGGCTACCGGACCGCTAGCTGTAATCCCTTGAGCAAACTGAAATGACAACATTCATCATCCCTCCTCTACATCGGTATGTTATCATAGCTGTCTTCTGTTTTGAAATAGAGGCCTCGGATCTCTACGAACTCGTTACGAATGATCTTCTGTACTCGCTCCAGATCCTCTTTTGGAAACTGAATACATAGCGCACACCCTGCTGTAATTTCTTTTGGTGTAGGGAACAAATCAATCTCTATCTCGGCAAACTCCAGCAGCATTTCAGCACGCAGTGCCTGCTGGGTTGAATCAAATGCAATCAGCATCCAATCGTTAATCCATTCGTCCATGTTCGGCTCCTTTCGCCATACGTCCAACCCTAGAGAAAAAGCTTGTCCTCGTGAAGTATAAAACGCTCTACCTTTCCATATACTGTTACTACTATTCCAAGGGAAAGGATAGATCCTATGAATCCTACTTCGCGTTCCTTTTCATCACAAGACATGACCAGTTTGAAAATCCCCCATACCGATCCAGGTATTCACTCGGCCATTACCCATCGTTTAATGTTCCATCTCTATAAAGCCCATTCTCTGCAAAATGTAGTGATTGTCTGCATCGGCACAGATCGCTCAACAGGCGACTGCCTTGGTCCTCTGGTCGGATCAGCCCTTTCCAAGTGGGACAGCCCTTTATTCCATCTATATGGTACCTTGGATGAACCAGTCCATGCGATGAACCTGCAAGATACACTCCACAACATACAGAAAACACACCATAACCCTTATGTGATTGGCATTGACGCCTGTCTCGGTCAATCATCCAGTGTGGGTTGCATTCAAGTTGTGAATGGTCCACTCAAGCCGGGTGCGGGGGTAAATAAAGAATTACCGCCGGTCGGCGATATCCATCTGACAGGTATCGTTAACGTCGGCGGCTTTATGGAATACTTTGTTCTACAGAACACACGGCTCAGTCTCGTTATGCGCATGTCCGAGATTATTTCCAGCAGTCTATACTCGGCCATCCGGGAATGGCATACACGTTCTACTCTGCTTGCTGTGCCAGAGTAATAGCTTCCTTTTCCTCTGGGGACAGAGTGTACGTGGACTCTCCCCCTTTAAGAGGTTTTGCATATACATAAGAACCGTCGCGGTTATATATCCCCGTAAGAATCATGCCATCCTGGCTATCGTTAATCATAGCCATTGAGAAGCTCAGATCACTGCCACGCTCTCCATATGCATTGTACCTTTTCACGCCAACTTTACCTTGAATGCGGGTCAGCTTTTGCATGACAACTTGCAGCTGATTCGTTTGCAGTTTGTGTTCATCCTCAATGCTGTCCATCTGAATTTTCAGATTAACCAGCAACGATTCCAGGTCCTCTACTCCACTGCCAGCCATCATGGCTTCATATTTACGTTTAAACTTTCGTAACTTTGCCCCTTGAACAATACTCACAATCAGCAAGATCACCGTAAGTAATGCCATTCCGCCAATAATCCATAACAGCTGTTCCAGAATCAGCTCGTTTAATTCAGCCATGTAATTGCAACTACCCCTCTATATTTTTGATCAGATTAACGTCTGTCCTGTAATATTATCATTCATTATAAATCAACCCGATATCCATAAGCTTAATCAAGCAACCTATATCAAATGAGTTCATCATTTCAACTCTAATCTAGTCTGTCCCAGTCAATTCCAACACTGCCTTAACGAGTACTTCCACATGTTCTCTAGTTGAATTGTATCCCACACTGGCTCTTACTGCTCCGGTAGCGGTTGTACCAGCAGATTCGTGTGCAAGCGGTGTGCAATGAAAACCGGAGCGAACCGCAATCCCATAATTCCGATCTAAACGGAAGGCGAGTTGTGCTGAATCATACCCATCTACAGTAAAAGATACTAATCCGGTGCGTGGCTGTCCAATCTCTGGACCAAGCATTCGTATACCCTTAACGGATGACAGCCCATCCATTATATGTTGGGTCAGTTCCCACTCATGTTGGTAGATGAACGCTGGTGTCATCTCAAGTACATGTTTCACACCCGCATTCAGCCCTGCGATCCCGACTGTATTCGGTGTCCCCGCTTCATACCGATCAGGACGCACCTTTGGCTGCTCAAGAGCTTCTGACTGACTTCCTGTTCCTCCATGAAGTAAAGGCTCTATATCGAGCTCTGGAGCAATGTACAAGCCCCCTGTACCCTGAGGACCAAGCAGTCCCTTATGCCCTGGAAAAGCCAACATATCAATGCCCAATTGTTGTACATTCACAGGCATAACCCCAGCACTCTGAGCTGCATCTACCAATAAGATCGCCTGATGTTTACGACATAGGAGCGATATTTCTCCAATAGGAAGAATACTGCCAAGCAGATTCGAACTATGTGTACATACCACCAATCTGGTATTGGAACGAAACATACGTTCCATTTGCATCAGATCAATGGCGCCCGAAGCATCAACAGGTACATAATCAATCTCTACATTTCGGAGTCTTCGCATGTACTCCAGTGGTCGTCTGACTGAGTTATGTTCAGCCATGGTGGCAATCACATGGTCGCCCTCTCTGATCGAGCCTTGAATAGCTAGATTTAGCGCTTCTGTCGTATTTGATCCGAATGCAATATCATTCGCATTTTTGATTCCAAAGATATTGGATATGGATTTTCTCGCCTCGAACAATACACGACTTGCCTGAACAGCCATACGGTGACTTCCTCTGCCAGGATTAGCTCCGGCAATCTCCAATGCACTCAACATCGCATCACCGACAGCAGGTGGTTTGGGCCAAGATGTTGCTGCATGATCTAGATAGATAACTCCCTCCACCTCACAACCACCTCTGTCCTATAAAATTAATAATTCGCCTGCACATACTGCACATATAACCCTATAAACAAAGAATGACATATCGTTTCTCCATGGTACAGAGGCGATATGTCATGACATGAGTAAGCCCCGCATGTTGTTAATGAATCATAGACCCGACTGTTATTGTAACAATTCCAATAGCCGTTCCAGATCCTGTTGACTGTAGTAGTTGAGCTCAATTTTACCTTTATCTTTATTGTGCTTGATTTTCACTGTGGTTTTGAAACGTTCACGAAGAGATTCTTCCAATGTATCAATGAATGGATCTTTCTTTTTTAACTTCGATTTGGCTTTAGCCTCACCTGTTTTGGAGCGATCCAGTTGTTGAACAGCTTCCTCCAACTCACGTACACTCCATTGCTGATCAATGGTCTGTTTTGCAAGCTGCTTCACTATAACCTCGTCTTTAACACCTACGATCGCACGTGCATGTCCCATAGATAATGTTCCACGTGAAACATGGTCTTTTACTTCTTCGGGCAATGATAACAGACGCAAGAAGTTAGCAATGTGAGAACGTGATTTACCTACTTTTACAGACAACTCTTCCTGAGTCAACGCGAATTGATCCATTAACCCCTGATAAGCAACTGCAACTTCCATGGCGTTCAGATTCTCCCGTTGCAGATTCTCAATCAACGCAATCTCCATTACCTGCTGATCACTGAAGTTGCGGACTACAGCCGGTACCGTGGCATTACCACAATATTGCGAAGCTCTGAACCGTCGTTCTCCGGCGATAATCTCATAACCTCGTAATACAGGACGAACAATAATGGGTTGTATGACACCATGCTGACGAATGGACTCAGCCAGTTCATGTATTGCACCCTCATCAAATACTTTACGTGGTTGATAGGGGTTAGCCCGCAGTTGACTAATCGGGATTTCTACGACTTTATCATCGTCATTAATTGAAAGCGAAGGAATGAGGGCATCAAGACCTTTTCCAAGCCGCTTACTCATAAGAAATCACTTCCTTTGCGAGCTCTAAATACACTTCCGCCCCTCTTGAACGAGGGTCATACGTGATAATGGATTGACCATGAGATGGTGCTTCACTAAGCCGTACGTTACGCGGAATAATCGTTTGATATACTTTTTGTTGAAAATACTTTTTCACTTCTTCAATTACCTGAATTCCCAGATTGGTCCGTGCATCAAACATCGTCAGCAATACCCCTTCAATCTGCAGGGAGGTATTCAGATGTTTCTGTACAAGACGAACTGTATTAAGCAACTGGCTTAATCCTTCAAGTGCATAATACTCACACTGAATCGGAATGATCACCGAATCGGAAGCAGTCAACGAATTGATCGTTAACATACCAAGAGATGGTGGACAATCGATCAGTATGTAATCATAGTTTTTTTTCACCATGGCGAGTGATTTTTTCAGGCGAACTTCCCGTGATATCGTGGACACCAATTCGATCTCGGCTCCGGCAAGCTGAATCGTTGCAGGTATGATATGAAGGCCTTCAATCTGAGTCTCCAAAATCGCTTCTTGAGGAGGAACCTCATTAATAATGACATCATATATACAATTAGCCACATCTGCTTTATTGATTCCGACTCCGCTGGTTGTATTCCCCTGAGGGTCAATATCGACAAGCAATACTCTTTTCCCGAGTGAAGCCAGTCCTGCACCCAAGTTAACAGATGTCGTCGTTTTCCCCACACCGCCCTTTTGATTTGCTACGGCCATAATCTTAGACAATTACTTCACCTCAAATAAAATAGGAGTCTTTTCTGTAGGTTGTGAGATATTGTTAACAAAAAGCAGGCGGCTATCGTCCACACAAACAACAACTACCGTTCCATCAATATACCGACCGTTCTTTAAACATGTCAGACCTAACTTGCTTTATAGACATAAAAAGCGGCCCATTGCCGCCATAAGCTTCAATTATTTGCGTTTTGGAATATGGATAACGATCTCATAATGATCCTCATGGTCTGCTTCTTTGGTTTTGATGTCCAGACCAGAGCCAGTTACCATATCAATGGATTGGCGAATCGTATTAAGTGCAAGTCTTACGTCCTTGGTAAAGGAAACACGTCTAGATTTTTTAATCTTGGAAGATTCCTTGTAAAAGGCTACACGCGCCTCTGTCTGTTTCACATTCAATTCTTTTTCAATAATCTCACCGAGCAACTTCATCTGCAGTTCTTCCGTATCCAGAGAAAGTAATGCTCTTGCATGCCGTTCAGAAATTTTGCGTTCCATCAATGCGGCCTTAATGCCTTCTGGGAGCTGCAACAACCGAATTTTGTTCGCGATGGTTGACTGGCTTTTGCCGAGTCGTTGTGCCAGACTTTCCTGTGTCAGTTGATGCAAGTCGATCAGCTTCTGATAAGCGACAGCTTCTTCAATTGAAGTCAATCCTTCACGTTGCAAGTTCTCAATCAGTGCAATGGATGCGGCCTGAGAATCGTTGAACTCACGTACAATAGCCGGAATCGTATCCAAACCCAGTTTTCGAACTGCACGCCAGCGACGTTCCCCGGCAATAATCTCATATGATCCATTTCGCATGCGAACGACAATAGGCTGAATTACGCCATGTGTTTTGATCGTCTGCAACAACTCATCAATTTTATCATCATCAAAAATAGTACGGGGTTGATATGGGCTGCTCACAATTTCATTGACTGGAATCTGTTTGATCTCATCTCCGTTATTGCGCTCCGCCAAACCAAACAACTTCGAAAATTGTTCTTTCATTCCGCAGATTACCACCTAGTTTCGTAATAGCTCCCACAGTCTTTGCAGGTGCTTCTTATTCAATATGCGACCTTTCACATGCATCGTTCTTGGAATAAGTTTTTCTTTTCATAACGCTTTCTGTCATGCAACATCGAACGCATATCCATCTATCTATACATATAATCTATGATCGCTGTGACCCAGGATCGGATACTTCTATTCTATCATCTTTTCTATCATAATCCTATGCTTACCTATTCTTTAAACTCTACTAATTATCCTGCTTTTTCTTTGTGAATATTGGAAATATGACGACTTGCACACATTCAATTAATGAAATTGTTCATGAGTTACTGTGCGTATAATTCATCAACACAGGTTCTTTAAAAGATATGTAATACGAAGTATCTGTAATGTTGATCCAGTCCTCCATTTTAGAAAACAAAAAAAAGAGAATGTTTCACGTGAAACATCCTCTTCATCCATGTCTAAATTTCAATTTTGTTTTGACTTACTTCAAAACCATCACGCAACTATATCAGCGGAGTCTTCATTGGAGTACCTGGTTTGCGCGGATACTTATATGGTGTCTTATCAAATTTCTGAATCAGAATGATGTGACGCTCTGATTCTTCAACCGGCAGCTGGAAAGGATGAACGGCCTTAACCCGTCCTTTCAGCTGATTGAAGCTGAACTCCGCTTCCTTCATTTCTTCACGCGGGTCTCCGCCCTTCATGGCAGCGAATATTCCACTTTTACGAACAAACGGAAGGCAGAATTCATTCAGCACAGCCAGCTTGGCTACTGCACGCGCCGTAACGAGATCGTAGCTGTCACGATACCCTTCTTTGCGTCCAATCTCTTCAGCACGTCCATGGACCAATTCCACATCAGTCAGACCAAGGATATCTACCACATGCTGTAGAAAGCCAATACGTTTATTTAGTGAATCAATGATCGTAAGCTTAATATGCGGGAAACAGATCTTCAGTGGCAATCCCGGAAAACCCGCTCCTGATCCAATATCAGCAAGCTTATTCACTTTGGTCATGTCAGTATAAAAAGCCAGCGATACCGAATCATAGAAATGTTTTGTATACACTTGCTCCCGATCCGTTATGCCCGTCAGATTCATCTTTTCATTCCAGGATACCAACTCCTGATAATACAATTCGAATTGCTCCAACTGGAGTTCGCCCAGCTCTAATCCATGTTTCTTTAAGCGCCGCTGCAGTTGCTGTTGAATATCGTCCATTATTGTCCCCTTGCTGCGGTTACACGGTTATAATGCTCCAGGTAGACCAGCAGAATGGAGATGTCGGCAGGAGTAACTCCAGCAATACGAGAAGCCTGACCAATCGAGATTGGACGAATCGTAGCGAGCTTCTGTTTGGCTTCCATAGCAAGACCATGAATCTCATCATATACGATGGTGTCCGGAATTTTCTTTTTCTCCATCTTTTGCAAACGTTCCACGTGGATCAATTGTTTCTCAATATAACCCGCATATTTAATTTGTATTTCCACTTGTTCTTTCATATCTGCTGTCAGTTCTACCTCAGATGGTGAGAGCTGTTCAATCAGTTCATACCCCAGCTCCGGGCGACGCAGCAAGGTAAGCAACGTACTGCCATCCTGAATAGGTGTAGATCCGTACTCTTCCAGCTTGGCATTCACTTCAACCGGGCGAGCTTTAGCCACTTTCAGACGTGCAACTTCCTGCTCGACTTTCGCCTTTTTATCCAGGAATTTCGCATAACGCTCTTCAGGGATCAGGCCAATGTCATGTCCGATTTCCGTCAAACGCATATCTGCATTATCATGGCGAAGCAACAGACGATACTCAGCGCGTGAAGTCAACAGACGATACGGTTCATTTGTACCCTTTGTCACCAGATCATCAATCAGCACGCCAATATAACCTTGGGAACGATCAAGTATTACCGGCTCTTTCCCCTGTACTTTGAGTGCAGCGTTGATTCCAGCCATAACACCTTGTCCTGCTGCTTCTTCATAACCGGAGGTACCATTAATCTGACCCGCCGTAAACAGACCTGGTAGACGTTTAGTTTCCAGTGATGGCCACAATTGTGTAGGCACCATCGCATCGTATTCAATCGCATAACCATTACGCATCATTTCCACTTTTTCCATACCTGGAATGGAACGCAGCATAGCCAGTTGAACGTCTTCTGGCATACTCGTAGACAACCCCTGTACGTAATATTCGGATGTGTTCTTGCCTTCCGGCTCAAGGAATATCTGATGTTTCGGCTTATCGCTGAAACGAACAATTTTATCTTCAATGGAAGGGCAATAACGTGGTCCGGTTCCTTCAATAAGACCCGAGAACATCGGAGCACGATGCAGATTATCATTAATAATCTGATGTGTATCCACAGATGTATAAGTCAACCAGCAAGGCAACTGCTCATTATCGGAAGATTCTGTTTCATAGGAAAAGAACTTCGGCTTGTCATCGCCAGGCTGAATTTCGGTTTTGCTAAAATCAATCGTATCCTTATGCACACGTGGTGGTGTACCTGTTTTGAAACGAACCAGATCAAAGCCCAGTTCACGCAGATTCTCTGACAATTTAAGAGATGGTTGTTGATTGTTCGGTCCACTCTCATACATCAGCTCGCCCATAATTACTTTACCGCGCAAGTATGTGCCTGTTGTCAGAACGACCGCTTTAGCCCGATACTCTGTTCCGGTCTGAGTCACAACGCCTACACATTTTCCATCTTCAACGATCAGTCGATCAACCATACCCTGACGCATTGTCAGATTAGGTTCATTCTCCATCGTTTCCTTCATTTTATGCTGGTAGGAGAATTTATCTGCCTGAGCACGAAGCGCGTGAACAGCAGGCCCTTTACCCGTGTTAAGCATCCGCATCTGAATAAAGGTTTTATCGATATTCCGTCCCATTTCTCCACCAAGTGCATCAATCTCGCGCACAACATGTCCTTTGGCCGGTCCCCCAATAGATGGGTTACAAGGCATAAAGGCCACCATGTCCAGATTGATCGTAATCATTAGTGTTTTGGACCCCATACGAGCTGCGGCCAGCGCGGATTCCACACCAGCATGCCCTGCACCAACGACGATTACATCATAACTGCCGCCATCAAAAACCATTCCCGTTTACCTCCTTATTCCGCTGCATTTGGTGTAACTCACACAGACGGATCATGTTCTACAATAATGAGACTACTTCTAACCGTTCATCGGAACTTGCATTCCTATCTATATGAAACCAACACGTAATGGCTACAACATCATTCCATCCTTTGACAACAGGCAGAAATTGTACCTTTCTATCATACACTACGATTTAAGTCAATCGGCAGTATATTTTTTTTACTTTCCTAGACAGAACTGGGAGAAAATCTGATCAATTAATGCATCATGTGCTGTATCTCCAACAATCTCGCCTAAATGCTCCCACGCCAAACGAACATCAATCTGTATCATATCAATTGGAATGAACTGCTCTGCTGCTTCATAGGCATCAACCAGGGACTGCTTCGCTTTTTTGAGCAAGGCAATATGACGCACATTACTGACATAGGTCAGATCTGCGGACTCCAGTTTACCACTGAAGAATAGCGTAGAGATGGCATCTTCCAGTCGATCCACACCCAGATCATCTTTCACCGACATCGGTACAAGCCGTTCTTCCGGAATGTAACGAAGCAGCACGTCACGTTCTACCTGTGGCGTTAAGTCCATTTTATTCATAATGATTATCGATTGTCTACCGCGGATTTGTTCCAATAATTCAATCTCATCGGGATGAAGTGGCTCCGCAGCATTCACAACCATCAAGATCAGATCGGCTTCACTTACCGCAGAGCGAGAGCGTTCTACCCCGATCTTCTCTACAACGTCCATCGTTTCCCGTATTCCTGCCGTATCCAGCAACTTGAGCGGGATATTATTGATCGTAATAAACTCCTCGATCACATCACGAGTTGTTCCTGGAATGTCCGTGACGATAGCCCGGTTGTCTTGCGCAAGTGTATTCATCAGTGAGGATTTACCTACGTTAGGTCGTCCAACGATAGCCGTCGTGATACCTTCTCGCAGGATCTTACCTTGCTCTGCTGTAGTAAGCAATTTATCAATTTCAGTCATAACCTGACTGGACTTTTCCTTAATAAAATCAGACGTTAACGACTCCACATCATGTTCGGGATAATCGATATTCACTTCAATATGAGCCAGTGTTTCCACCAATGTATATCGTAGATCACGCAATTTGGAGGACAGCTTTCCTTCAACCTGTTTCAATGCAACCGAGAAAGCTCGGTCCGACTTGGAACGAATAAGATCCATGACACCTTCCGCCTGAGACAGGTCAATCCGCCCATTAAGGAAAGCACGTTTCGTGAACTCACCGGGTTCAGCCAGACGAATATCAAGCTGTAACAGCAGGTCCATGACCCGTTTAACAGACACTACACCACCATGCGCACTGATCTCCACCACATCTTCTGTTGTGAACGAGCGCGGTGCTCGCATGACCGTAACCAATACTTCCTCAATCTTTTCCCCATTAACGGGATCTATGATATGACCATAATGAACCGTGTGAGATGCTGCCTGAGTTAAAGGGGTTTTGCTGCGAAAAATCTTTTCCGTCTCCGACACTGCTTCCGGGCCGCTGACCCGGATCACGGCGATACCCGCCTCTCCGACAGCCGTTGATATCGCTGTGATCGTATCACTGATCATGGTTATCTCTCCTTGCTCTATTTTAAAATTGCCGCCCCTCGGAGGACGCCATATCCATTTTCAAATCTATTAATGATATATCTTATGACATGTCAATTATCGTATTAAGCTCACTCTTTACTTGTTCTAAACACCTTATCAAATTGCTTCTGTACGAAAAAAGCAATGGCTTCTGCACCGGGCAGGAAGCCATTGCGTCTTCAATTTCGTGTTATTTCGTCGTAATAACCACACGCCGATTAGGCTCCTCGCCCTTACTTAACGTCTTAATCTGCGGGTGATTTTGCAGTTTTGCATGGATGACTTTTCGTTCGAGCGGAGGCATTGGTTCTAGTACAACTTCCTTACCGGTACGGATAGCTTGTCCAGCCAACCGTTCAGCCAGATCCTCCAGCGTCTTCCGCCGACGTTGACGGAAATTCTCCGCGTCGAGCACAATTCGAACGAAGCTTTCCGAATATCGGTTCGCTACAATGTTCGTTAGATACTGAAGCGCATCCAGCGTCTGTCCACGTCTGCCAATAATCATGCCCAGATCTTCCCCGGCAATATTGAAGATATGTCCATCCCGCTGTTTTTTGATATGCACTTCAACATCCAGTCCCATACCTGCTGCGACCTCTTTCAAGAAAGCAGCCGCTTCTTCATAGGGATTTTTAGCTGCAACATCCTCGAGTAATGCATCCACTTCAGATTTGTATGCAGCTGGCTTGATCGGCTGTGGAACAACTTCAGGTACAGGCAATAATTTCACTTCAACTTTGGCCGCCCTCACCCCGAACAAACCCAGGAATCCTTTTGACGGCTGCTCTAACACTTGTATCTCGACCTTGTCCCGACTTACGCCAAGCTCGGTCAATCCTTGGTTTACAGCATCTTCAACGGTTTTTCCTGACGTAATGACTTTGGTCATTTCGATTTTTTGGCCCCTTTCGACCCTTTTCCAGAGACGGTCGCTTTGCCACCGTTTTTGCGTTTAGCTCCATTTTTGGAAGAGCTATTCTGCTTCACGTTGACCTCAGCCACGATTTTATCATTATTCCGGTAAAGGAAATAGTTTTGCACGATCGTGTAGATGTTACTGTAGAACCAGTACAGCGGAAGTGCTGACGGGAACTGGTAAGACATCACGAAGATCAAAATCGGGTACACCCACAGCATAAACTGCATCGGACCCACTTGCTGTGCAGGGTTCATACGCATCATCATCCATGTTTGAATGAATGTTGTGATGGCAGCCAGCACTGGCAAAATAAACAGGTGATCGGGTGATCCGAGCTGGAGCCACAAGAAATCATGCGTTCTCAGACTGGAGTTTCCGTAAATTGAGTTATAAAGTGCGATGTAAATCGGCATCTGAATGATAAGTGGCAGACAACCGGCCATCGGATTAACTTTGTTCTCCTGGAACAACTTCATTGTTTCTTGCTGAACTTTCTCAGGTGTATCTTTAAACTTGGCTTGAATCTCCTTCAGCTGCGGCTGAATCGCCTGCATAGCTTTGGAGCTACGGACTTGTTTCATTGTTAGTGGTAAAATCAATGTCCGTACAATAAGCACCATCACGAGGACGGCCAGTCCATATTCACCTTTGAACCAGTTGGCGAATGTATCCAGCGCCAGTGAGAACCAGTACACAACATTGGCTTGCCAAAAAGAATCACTATTCTTTAGATCTTCCGTAGTAACCCCGGCTCCTTGTGGAGTACATCCGGCGAGTACAGTGACCATTGCAATGACTGCAATGAGGAGAATCCACTTCCCTTTTGATGTCTTCAATCGCGACACTTCATAACCCCTCTCTTAACCAATCCATTCCATCGTAAAATCATACCATAATTAGGAGGACAAATAAACCGAAGCTTACCGCTTGCTCGACTTCAAAAGAGAGCCCTTTCGCATCGCATGTAGCAGGCTTTTTTCCATTTCCTTATAGGGCATGTCCAGTGCACCTTTTCTGACGATAAAAATCAGATCCATCTGCGTGACGATTTCATGCTCATGATGGCGAACAATTTCCTTGATCATGCGTCTCATCCGGTTGCGTACGACAGCGTTTCCGATTTTCTTGCTGCATGATACGCCGACCCGAAATTGTTCCGTATCTTTACGGCGACAACCATACACCACGAATTGATGATTGGCAAACGATTTCCCATACCGGTATACACGGCTAAAGTCCGCCCGGTTTCGTAGACGCAGTCTTTTATACACGGCGCTTCTCCTTGCTGTTCTCCACCAATGTTATTGACGGAGGCCTCATTACTGATTTAGTATAGGCTTTCTTGAATGACGGTAAACCGCCTTGGCGACAACTTCATTTGGGATTATTGTTAATCAGCTACTTGAACTGATCCGCATTCATCCGGGATGAATGTTGATTGGCCATTTAAACCTATCAACGATTCATCATTATATAAGGTAAGTTTTCGAAAAATGGAAAACTCACTCAACATACATTCGTGTGTGTTCAGCACTTTTTCGCAGACCATTCAGACCTGATCTGTAGCAGCATCCAGTCTGATTTGAGCTAATTAAGAAAAAAAAGACCACCTCGGTGGTCTTCAATGCATTAAGCACTCAGGTTTTTACGGCCTTTAAGGCGACGTGCGGCCAAAATTTTACGGCCGTTGCTCGTGCTCATTCTTTTCCGGAAACCATGAACTTTTTTACGTTTGCTAACGTTCGGTTTGAATGTAGGTCTCAATGTATTGCACCTCCTCACAAGGAAATACTTATGTGATGAATCACTTTCATCTTCACAGAAAACACCTTTATATATTTAACCATGATCACCTGGAAAAGTCAACTGCATGGCGCAAGGCTTCTCCCTCTTTTATATACACTCTTCATCCCACCCATAGTAATGACCACAGTCCGTTCACTTCAATACCAATTTCAAGCCCCGAAGAGAGTCCTGAAAGTTATCCCCAGACCCTGATCAGATCACCATATTTCAGCATTTATAGTTATCCACACCCTCCAATACCTGTTTTCTCCTTTATCACATCCTGTTTGAAGTTATTCACATGTGGATAATGATTATAGGCTATTATTATCGTCGAATTCTAAACAGGTTGTATCCGCTTCAATTAAGGTTTACAAGCTTTTGAGAAAGGTGTAGGATAAAAATCACATCTTGTATACAAGTATATGGATGAAGCCGATTTACTTATCCGCCTTTAGTAGTCCTTTGAAAAAAACATTAGCCGTTAGCTTGTAGCTACAGACTATGGATTGAACTGAATGTTCAGTCCGCAAAATAGTTATGCTATGATCAGTAATGAACTGATTACTTATTAATAGGAGCGTTAGCCATATGTTATTTCCTTCTTCCTGGCTCCAAGGGGCTTCCCGTGGTGAAGCCATTGCCTGCGAATTAAGGCTGCGGATCATCAGCGGTACCCTTCGACCTGGAGAGATTTTGTCGGAAAACCGAATTGCGGCTGATTTTGACAGCAGTCGTTCACCTGTCCGTGAAGCGTTGCGAACATTGTCCAATGAAGGACTTATTCGACTTGAACGTATGGGTGTGGTTGTCATTGGACTACGAATCAAGGATGTCGAAGAATTATATGATGTCCGTTTCCTGATTGAAAGTTTTGTGCAGCAGCGACTTGCTGGTGATGTCCCAGAATCATTAATCACCCAGCTGCGTAACGTGATCGACAAAATGCAACTTGCTGGACGGCATCAGGACGCCGTCGAATTCGCCTATCAGGATCTCGTTTTCCACGAGACCATCATTGAGGCTGCTCAGCATTCCCGTATTTCACATCTATGGAAGAGTATTCGATATGTTGTGATGACCGTTATGCTGCTCACAACGCGCAGAGTATTTGTTCAAGGTGAGCAGAAAGTAAGCGCTGTAATTGAGAAACACCGTGTGCTCGTTGAAGCACTTGAATCAGGTGACAAGGTACTCATTCAGGCTGGAGTCCGCACATATTTCCAAGATTCTGGCAAAACTCTGCACCAAAGCTTTGATTTCTAATGGGTGCAAGGCGTTTGCAATCATATCCGTCGTGAATGATTGCGGCTTAACTTGTCGACAAGTATACAAAATGCGATTTTGTTTTAAATTTGGGCATGATAAAACTACATTTTTCGCCAACACCTTCTGCGGTACTGGTACACATTTAATTGTTGACGATAATTTCACTTGTAAGCGTTCTATATCAGAAATAAAGGAGCACACAACATCATGAGCACTCTTTTTGGACTATCCCACAATGCAACATTATTGGTTTGGACGTTAATTGCGATCGTTTTTCTGATCGTTTTGATCTCCAAGTATAAATGGAATCCCTTTATCACCCTGCTGTTGTCCGCATTAATGCTCGGTTTGCTTACAGGCATGAAACCTGCCGATGTAATCTCTTCCATTACCGGGGGACTTGGCGGCACACTTGGAACCATCGCAATTGTTATTGCTCTCGGTACAATGCTTGGTAAGATGATGGCCGAATCTGGCGGTGCCGAGCGCATTGCAACTACACTGGTCGATCGGTTTGGTGTAAAACGTGTGCACTGGGCCATGATGATTGTTGGATTTATCGTTGGTATTCCCGTTTTCTTCGAAGTCGGCGTAATTTTAATGATTCCCATCATTTTCACCGTTGCACGTAAAACCAACATGTCTCTGCTGCAGATTGGTATTCCCATTTTGGCAGGTCTGTCGACTGTACACGGTTTGGTTCCACCCCATCCAGCGCCAATGATAGCGATTGAAGCCTTCAGCGCGGATCTGGGTAAAACCATTTTGTACTCCCTTATTGTTGGTATTCCTACAGCGATTATTGCAGGTCCTTTGTTTGGTAAATTTATTGGTAAAAGAATACACACCGAACCGCCAGCAGAACTAGCTGAGCAATTCGCAACCAAAACAAACAGCAACATGCCTGGGTTTGGTATTACCCTGTTTACAATATTGCTGCCGGTTATTTTGATGCTGGTTGGTTCCATAGCAAGCATCATTGACCCAAATGCTACGAGCGGTTTCACCGTTTTCAGTGAATTTATCGGTCATGAGATCATTGCTCTGCTGATTTCAGTTGTATTTGCCCTCTTTTCACTCGGCTTTGCACGTGGATTCACCAAACACGATATTTCCCGCTTCACCAGTGAATGTCTGGCGCCTACGGCGACCATCATTCTCATTATTGGTGGAGGCGGTGCCTTCAAACAGGTATTGATTAATAGTGGTGTAGGTAACGCCATTGCTGAAGTCGCTACCCATGCCAACATCAACGTGATCCTGTTTGCCTGGCTTGTCGCTGGGCTCATTCGTGTAGCTACCGGTTCAGCAACCGTAGCCATGACAACAGCCGCCGGTATTGTCGCTCCAGTGCTTGCACTCACACCAGGGGCCAATATTGAGCTGGTTGTACTCGCCACAGGTGCGGGGTCACTCATCTTGTCTCATGTAAACGATGCAGGATTTTGGATGATCAAAGAATTCTTTAATATGAGCGTTTCCCAGACATTGAAAACGTGGACCGTTATGGAAACACTATTATCTGTAGTGGGACTGATCTTTATTTTGCTCCTGAGTACAGTGGTATAAATGGAGTATCTATAGTAGAAAGAAATTAAAATCTCATCGCTTTCTGGAGAAAGAAGGATTAAATACATGAACAACTATATGATTGGGATCGATATTGGTACCACCAGTACCAAATCCGTATTATTTACCGAGCAAGGCTCTGTCGTCAGTACCTCAACGCAGGAATATCCTTTGTATACCCCGGCACCCGATGTTGCCGAGCAGGACCCTGAAGAGATTGTACAGGCGGCCCTCCGCTCTGTACGAGGAGTCATGGATCAGAGTGGTGTTGCTGCCGAGCAGATCCTGTTTGTATCCTGTAGCTCGGCTATGCATAGTGTCATTGCCATGGGACAGGATAACAAACCCTTAACCCGTTGCATCACCTGGGCGGATAATCGAAGTGCAGCTTGGTCTGCCAAGCTGCAAGAGAATGGATTGGGTCATCGCATCTACCTGCGCACAGGTACACCCATCCATCCCATGTCACCGCTGACCAAATTAATGTGGCTGCGCCACGATGAACCTGAACTTTTTGAGCGCACCGCCAAATTTATTTCGATTAAAGAATATCTGTTCTTCCGTCTATTCGGACAATATGTCGTCGACCATTCCATCGCTTCCTGCACAGGTTTGCTCAATCTGGAACAACTGGACTGGGACGCAGAGGCCCTTGAGGTTGCAGGCATTACACCCGACCATCTCTCGAAGCTCGTACCTACAACACATATATTAGAAGGAATGAATCACGAATCAGCTGAAAAAATGGCTCTCTCCCCCTCCACGCCCTTTGTTATCGGCGCAAGTGATGGGGTCTTATCCAATCTCGGCGTGAACGCCATTGAACCTGGTGTTGTCGCAGCAACCATCGGAACCAGCGGGGCCATTCGCACTGTAGTGGACCGTCCAGTTACCGATCCCAAAGGTCGAACCTTCTGTTATGCCCTCACAGAGAATCTTTGGGTCATTGGTGGACCTGTGAATAACGGTGGCATGCTGTTTCGTTGGGTACGGGATGAATTCGCCGCGTCTGAAGTGGAGACAGCGAAGCGACTTGGCATCAATTCCTATGATGTGCTGACCAAAATTGCCGAACGTGTCCGGCCGGGATCGGAAGGACTTCTGTTTCATCCGTACCTTTCGGGCGAACGTGCCCCTTTATGGAATCCAGATGCCCGTGGTTCCTTTTTTGGCTTAACACTCCATCACCAGAAAGAGCATATGATCCGTGCTGTCCTGGAAGGGGTTATCTTCAACCTATATACGGTACTGCTGGCTATGGAAGAACAGATTGGGCAACCTACCTCCATTCAAGCCACAGGTGGGTTTGCACGCTCTCCTCTCTGGCGCCAGATGATGTCTGATATCTTCAATCAGGAAGTGGTTGTACCCGAGAGCTTCGAAAGTTCCTGTCTGGGTGCCGTCGTGCTTGGTTTGTACGCTACAGGGCGGATCCAATCGCTTCATGCCGTTTCTTCCATGGTCGGTACAACGCATCGGCATACCCCTATCAAAGAGAATGCTGTACTCTACCAAGAGCTGCTGCCCATCTTTATTCGGATCTCTCGCAAACTGGAAGAGGAATACGCAGATATCGCTGAATTCCAGCGTAAGATGTCCCTTCCCCGTCTCTAAATCATCAATCCATACTTCGCCTCTGCACCAAAAAAAGAGGGTGTCCTCTAAAACCAAAAATCGGTTTTAGAGGACACCCTCTTTTGCTATACACGCATAATCTATCCTTTGATTTCATATTATACATTCATACACTTCAAGCTCCATATTCGAGCATCAGCTTACCTCTTGATCCTGATAATTCTCATTACATATGTCTCAAAATGAAGTCATCTATGTCCATTATTCTTATACATTGTCATCACAGAATTACCATCTACTCAGAAAATACACCACTGATCTTGTTCAATTAAAAGCATGAGTTTACTCCCCCTCTCCGTCTCCTACCCTGACACGAATTCGCGGCTTTCACCATCGCCCCATTGGCAAGAAAAACACGAGGGTGAGAGCTCACTCTTTTTCCGATCTCGAGAATGCTTCATTTCCACTTTACGGTTATCCACAGACAGGTTATTCACAAACGAAGAATACTTTTACACACAATTTGGCATCATTTGACGGATAACCTGTGTATAAAACATTTTTGGTTTTTGGGTCATTCTGTCGAAAATTAAACAGTTTATAAACAATATATTGTGTTGTGACTAAAAATTATACACAAGTTATTGAATTTGTGGATAAAATCACGCGATACGTTGAAATGCGGGGTTTCTTTTGCTATGATTGTATTACTTTTGGATGTGAATATGTGATCTGACCCATAATATTATCAACAGCCTGTGGATAAAGTTGTGAACAATTTTCCGTTGTTCATACTTTTTTTGTTTTCGACCTGCGGGGGGTTGGGGATAAATTCAACAATATATCTCGTATTTCGACACTGCATCATGGCTTAAGCCACACTTGGAACATGTAAAAGGAGTGACAGTCT